>WJYB01000009.1 GCA_009668015.1 Enterobacteriaceae bacterium RIT714 | reverse complement strand
TAATTAAGTGAAAAGGCCATCCGAAAGGATGGCCTTTTTGCGTTTTTGTCATTTATAAGATCTCTCTGCACAGATGCCAAACTAATCCCCTATCTCCCTACATATACGGTAAACTATCTCCGATTTTGCATCAGGATAGCGTCTATGAATCACACCCTTAAGCCCTGGAATACCTTTGGCATTCAACGCAATGCTAATCACATCGTACGTGCTGAAAATACTCAGCAACTGCTTGATGCGTGGAAAAACGCCACTGAAAATAATGAGCCCGTCCTGATTCTCGGCGAGGGAAGTAACGTTCTTTTCCTTGATGATTTTGCGGGTACGGTCATTATTAACCGCATTATGGGTAAAGATATCAGTGAAACAGACGACAGCTGGCATTTGCACATTGGCGCAGGTGAGAGCTGGCACGGGCTGGTGCAATTCACTCTTGAGAAAGGGATGGCTGGACTAGAAAATCTGGCACTCATTCCCGGTTGTGCAGGATCGTCCCCGATTCAAAATATCGGTGCCTATGGCATTGAATTAAAAAACGTTTGTGAGTATGTCGATTGCATTGAGCTGGCGAGCGGCAAACCCAGTCGGCTGACAGCGGAACAATGCCGTTTTGGCTATCGTGACAGTATCTTCAAACATGAATATCAGGATCGCTACGTCATCGTTGCAGTGGGTCTGCGTCTGGCAAAACAGTGGCAACCGATCCTCACATACGGTGATTTGATCCGGCTTGATCCCCAAACGGTGACAGCGCGTGAAGTTTTCGACGCAGTATGTCACATGCGGATGACCAAACTCCCCGACCCCAAAGTGAATGGCAACGCCGGTAGTTTCTTCAAAAACCCGGTGGTGAGCCGCGAGACGGCAACAACGCTGCTCGCAGAATGGCCAAACGCACCGCATTATCCGCAGGCTGATGGCAACGTCAAACTGGCTGCTGGCTGGCTTATCGATCAATGTCAGCTGAAAGGGACAGTGAAAGGGGGCGCTGCGGTTCATCGCCAGCAGGCACTGGTATTAATTAACGAAAACAATGCGACCAGTGAAGATGTGGTCAATCTGGCACATCATGTCCGCCAGCGCGTGGGCGATAAATTTAATGTCTGGCTTGAGCCAGAGGTCCGCTTTATTGGTCGTACTGGCGAAGTAAACGCCGTGGAGACGATTGCGTGAAAGATAACACCGTTCCATTAACCCTGATTAGTATTCTTGCTGACGGCGAATTTCACTCTGGCGAACAGCTGGGTGAACGCCTGGGTATGAGTCGTGCGGCGATTAATAAACACATCCAGACGCTGCGCGACTGGGGTGTTGATGTTTTTACCGTACCGGGAAAAGGCTACAGCCTGCCAGAACCCATTCAGTTACTGGATGAAAAGGTGATTTGCGGTCAGCTTAACCAGGGAAAAGTGACGGTGTTGCCCGTAATCGACTCCACGAATCAGTATTTGTTAGATCGTATTCCGGAGCTCCACTCTGGGGATTGTTGCGTTGCTGAGTATCAGCAGGCGGGGCGTGGACGCCGCGGTCGTAAATGGTTTTCCCCTTTTGGCGCAAATCTCTATCTCTCGATGTTCTGGCGGCTTGAGCAAGGGCCCGCTGCCGCGATCGGTTTAAGCCTGGTGATCGGTATCGTCATGGCTGAAGTTCTCCACGATCTCGGAGCAAATCACGTTCGCGTAAAATGGCCGAACGATCTCTATCTTAAGGATCGTAAACTGGCTGGCATCTTAGTCGAACTTACCGGTAAAACCGGCGATGCAGCGCAAATCGTGATCGGTGCAGGTCTCAATATGGTTATGCGTCAGGTACAGCCGGATATCATTAATCAGGGCTGGATCACCCTGCAGGAAGCAGGCGTCACTATCGATCGTAATACGCTCGCCGTTCGTTTGATTAAAGAACTACGCGACTCGCTGATGCTCTTCGAGCAGGAAGGACTTACACCTTTCCTGCCCCGGTGGGAGAAGCTGGACAACTTTATTAATCGTCCGGTGAAACTGATTATTGGCGATAAGGAAATTTTCGGGATTTCACGCGGTATAAACGCACAAGGTGCGCTCATGCTGGAGCAAGATGGCATTCTGAAGCCATGGGTTGGCGGTGAGATTTCGCTACGAAGTGCCGAATAATTTAAAGCGCCTGCAGAGGGCTACGTTGCTGTAGTCCTCTCGGATACGTTCACCTTTTCACTAGTTCACAGAAGTCGGGAACGTAAGATTGACAGAATAACCGCTAAAGCCGCATGTTCCTTCCCTCCTCCACTGGAAGAGGGAAGGCAATGTAACGATGAAACCGTTACTGCGGATACGGCACCCAATCCCCGCCGTTCAGGCGAACATACGGCTTATCCTGGTACTGAATCACTACCGCATTCGCATTCTCAGAGACTTCTGCCGTCTGCGGAAGACCGCTGGTGAGCTGATTCCAGTTCACACTGTCTTCAACGAACAACTTACCGTCCACTGCGCGAGCCACCAGTTCGGAAATCGCCAGATAACTGCTTGGCTGGGTGATTTCGACAGGCGCACCCTGATGCGGCGTTTTCATGCCGAAGAATTTGATGCCAGCCGGGACGTTGGTGATCGACGGGCTTGGAATATCGCGCAGACCAGAAACCTGCATTCTGTCTCCTTTCAGCGCGCCACCGTGTTCAGGCACAACCACCACCATCACTCTCCGGCCCGACTTCTCAAGCTCGGTGAAGAAAGCATCCAGTTCATCGAAGAATTTCTGCGCCCGGACTTTGTAATCCGCCGTTTTACTCACTCCCGGGTAGTGGTTACCGTCGTGCAGCGGCAACGTGTTATAGAACGTTGCGCTGCGCGAATTGTCCTCTTTGCCGACCGTTTGCAGCCAGCGTTGCAATACCGCGGTGTCGTCATAGACCGGCGAGCCGTCGAAGCCCAGCAGCGGAACCGGCAGACCGGTCTGGTCCATCAGCGGCGCATGCATCCCGCCATTTTCACGGACTTCTTTCAGGAAGCCGCCAAAGATGCCGTTGTGGCCGAGCATCAGGTGCTGAGTGAAGCCCAGTTTTTCGAGATTATCGAACAGATAGCACTGATTACCCGCCGGCTGGTACAGATTCTTATGCGACGGCTGACCACAGCTGGCGCGCAGCAAACGGATCGCCGCCGGGCCGCTGTATGAGGTGGCCGAGTTGAAATCTTTGAACTGAATATCAAAATGCGACCACAGCGGATGCGACATCAATCCGGCGGCATCGACGTCTGCCCATGAGAGGGAACAGATGTTAATCACCAGCAGTTCAAAGGGCTGCGCATCGGCAGGGAGCGCATCCGGGAATTTCGTCTGGCGCTTATCTTCTGCGTTATAGAAGCTCGACAGCCAGGCGTTGAGATTGGTGGTGGTCGGTGGCGCGGTCTGCGCCGGAATATCGCCAATGACGGTCGTGGCTCCCGCCGTTGCGACAGTCGGTGCCGCTGTGCCCCCGGTAGTCGTTACGGTATCGGTCGGTTGACCCGCAGGCCACAGGGAGAAGCTTGGGCCAGCCAGCGTGAGTACGTTCAGCCAAATCATAATGGCCACCACAAACACCGTCACGCGAATCCATTGTGACAGGAAAAGCCACGCAATCAGCAACACGAAAATTGCCCCGATCATCTGCCAGTTAATAAACCGCTCGGTGAGATCGAGAAGATAGCCACTGCTAAAGCCCGCTACCTGCGAGCCCTGGCTCATCATGCTTTCCGGGCCGGGCAGCCAGGTATCATGCCAGAACAGCGCAAAACCGATCGGCAACGCCACCCAGTGGCGCAGACGGTGCAGTTTCACGTTGGGAATGGGCATCAACAAAAATGCCATAAACACCAGGTTGAGCAGCGGATGGAAATTCAGGTAGCCCGCCCAGAGCAGACCAAATTTCACCAGAAAATAGAAGTTCCAGCCGGAAAGGCCGCGCCAGTATTGCCAAAGTGGCGAAGGGGCTGAGGCGGTATAGGTAGAATTAGTCATGTTTTCGGTTTGCCTTGACGTGTGAAGCCCGTTTCAGTGTTCCGGCTGGTTTAACGTAGCGAGGTTTTGCAAACAGCAATCTCACCGTATCGCGGGTACGGCGTAATGAATGGCGCGCATAGTAGCCAAGCGGGAAGAAGATAATCGCACAGAGGATAACCAGCTGAATGATATCGCTATTATTCATGATGACGCTCTCTCCTCTACATCACTCAGTAAACGAAGCGGCTCCGGCACCCGGCGCCAGGTATGCCCGTCGTGAGTGGCGTTAAGCACCGGTTTTGCATCGCTCGCCTTCAGCAGCGGTTTACCCCATTGTTCGGGTTCGAGCATCCGCATCTGCACGATTTCGGCGCTGATCAGGTTGTCTTCAAACCAGACCATACGGTTAGAGAAAATATCGCCCGTCGGTAACGGGAAGATGTGGTTAAGGGCGGTATCGAGATCGTTAACCCGGCAGAATGATAAAAACAGCACCAGCCGGTTATCGCCAATGGTCATGATATCCCCGGTCCGGTTCGGACGGCATAACGTCAGCGCCTGTTCGATACGTATTCCCGGAACCGGCCGTAACGCGACCATTATCCCTTTGCCATTTTCCGGTAACAGCGTGTTGTTCATCATATTGCCGACCGCCTCGCAGAAGGTATCCCATTTCTGGAAGCCGCGCAGTTTCATCGGTTGGGTCATGGAGAGCAAAGTGGAAATGTCCTCAGGCACATGACGATTAAACTGCTGGCCCTGGATGCTTTCTATCAGCGTCAGGCAGCGGGAGAGCGGTGCGTTCCAGGGAATCACCATATTTGCCCCGCATCCCAGCAGCAGACGTTCATCCGTGGCGCGCAGACTGGTGGTATTCTCGCGAACCACTATCTTCAATGCGCTACCGCGCTGACGGCGAAGGGTATGGATCTGCCGGGCAATGGCTTCAATTTGATTATTCTGGGTGAGCGAAAAAACAAGCGTGGCGGCTTGCGTCGTGCGAGCTTCATTAAACAAACTTTCGTTGGTATCAAACAAAGACCAATATTCAGAAAGGGCAGGGGCGCCTTCTAATACTGCGACGTGGCTCAGGATCCTTTTTTCATCGTTGCGCGGCTGAACCACCGTTTCTTCCAGATGCGCTAAATGCCACTCGTCGTCAATATGCCTGAGCGAGAGCTGCTGTCGCGCACTGACGCCTTTTTCATTGCACCAGAAAGCGATATCGTAAAGATGGCTGTCGGCCTGGTAGCGGATACTGGCAAGACCAAAGAGGGAACGATATTCGCTCATTAAAAATGAGAACTGCTTATCATTATTAATACCAGGGTTAACAACCAGCAGCGTACAATTTTGCGCTCGCGCCCATTTATTGGTTTTTTCGAGCCAGCGTTGCAAATTTTCAATCGCAATATTTTGCCATGCGTTATTTGCGCATTTTAGCACCACTAAATAATGTCGCGGATCGATGCTGCATTGAATATCACGGGGCAAAAAGTATAGTCCATTTTCCTCATTGGGCATGGAAAATAAGCGAACTTTATCAGGCCCTTGATCATCAATAAGTCTAATGATTTTTTTAGGATCATCACCCATGGTGACAACCGCAACCTTTGCGTCTTTTGCCTGGGCTGCAATTGTCTGATTTACCAGACTTATGGCATCATCATTGCGATCGGTGTTGATCCACCAGACTCCGCCGGCTGGCATGTGACGCAATTCATCCCATAATGACTGGATACCAATTGAAAATATGGGGTTCACGATGTCCCTCTTTGCGACTAATTTACCTGTATCTCAGTTTACTAGCGAAAGCACAGAAATAAACCTAACATTGAAATTAAAGCGCATCAGATTTAGCATATGAATGAATTTTCGCAGGCAGGAAGCCTCGCTACGTCTGTCGTTCGTTTAGATTTATTAAAGGAATGAAACCAAAATGCATAATAACGAACCAGGAACTCCGGTTGATTCCAGTCTGGGGTACACATTCCAGAACGACTTTTTGGCGTTGAGCCAGGCTTTCTCATTGCCTGAAATAGATTACACCGATATTTCCCAGCGCGAACAGTTGGCGGCAGCGATTAAACGCTGGCCTTTATTAGCTGAGTTTGCCCGTCAACAATAAGGGAGCCATTGATGGCCATACTAGGACTACAGGGCATCCGTGGCGGTGTTGGCACCACGTCAATAACAGCAGCGCTGGGATGGTCATTACAATTGCTCGGTGAATCGGTACTGGTGATAGATGCCTGTCCCGATAATTTGCTTCGCATGTCGTTCAACGTTGATTATGACTGCTCCGAAGGCTGGGCACGCGCGCTTCTCGATGGCCGGGACTGGCGTGATTCCGCGCAACGCTATACTTCGCAGCTCGATATTTTGCCCTTTGGTCAACTGACTGCCAGCGAACAGGAATCGCTGCATGTGCGATTTGGCACGCTGGGCTATTTCGCGGATGCGCTGCAGTTATTGCAGGAAAAAAGCCATTACCAATGGATTTTGCTCGATTTGCCGAGCGGCTTTTCACCGCTCACCCGCCAGCTCATTGAACATTGCGATCACACTCTGACTATCGTTAACGCGGATGCCAACTGCCATATTCGCCTCCATCAACAGGCTTTGCCTGCCAGGGCGCATATTCTGATCAACGATTTACGTCTCAACAGTCAAATTCAGGACGATCTGTATCAGGTCTGGCTGCAAAGCCAGCGCCGGCTGCTGCCGATGGTGGTTCACCGCGATGAAGCGTTAGCCGAATGTTTGGCCTCTAAACAACCTCTGGGTGAATACCGCAGCGATTCGCTGGCGGCGGAGGAGATCCTCACGCTGGCGAACTGGTGCCTGCTGCACTACACCGGACGTCCGGAGCCTGCCGGGAGCCATCCATGAGCCGCCTTTCCACCTGGTTACTCATTCCGCCGGTAAACGCGCGCTTAAGCGAGCGATATCGCCATTATCGCCGTCACGGGGCATCTGCTTTTAGCGCCGCGCTGGGCTGTTTCTGGATGATCCTCGCGTGGATGTTTATTCCGCTCGAACACCCGCGCTGGCAGCGCATCCGCGCGCGCCATAGCGAACTCTATCCGCATCTGAATCCCGACCGACCCCGGCCTTTGGATCCCGCACGTTATGCTATTCAGGCGATATGGCTGATAGTTACCGCCGCTAAGCAGAAAAGAACAGAACCGCGCTGGCGCGGTTTTGGCCGTTTCAGGAATCTACGTGGCCGCTATCATCAATGGCTGGAAAATCTGCCCGGGCGGGTCAGCGATCAAACCAGTCACCTGGAATCCCATAAAGAGTTGGGCCATCTCCATCCGGGACTGCGGCGTTTTATTCTGGGAATCATTGTTGTTTTCTCGCTCATATTGGCACTGGTGTGTATTACCCAGCCGTTCAACCCACTGGCGCAGTTCATCTTCCTGATGCTGCTGTGGGGCGTCGCCCTGCTGGTGCGGCGTATTCCTGGGCGATTCTCGGCACTGATGCTGATTGTGCTGTCGTTAACCGTCTCCTGTCGGTATATCTGGTGGCGCTACACCTCTACGCTCAACTGGGATGATCCGGTGAGTTTGACCTGCGGCCTGATTCTGCTGTTCGCCGAAACCTATGCGTGGGTGGTGCTGGTACTGGGTTATTTCCAGGTAGTTTGGCCGCTCAACCGCCAGCCCGTTCCGTTGCCGAAAGACACCAGCCAGTGGCCGACGGTGGACATTTTCGTCCCGACCTACAACGAAGATTTGAGCGTGGTGAAAAACACCATTTATGCTTCGCTGGGCATCGACTGGCCAAAAGATAAGCTCAATATCTGGATTCTGGACGATGGCGGGCGCGAGGAGTTTCATCAGTTTGCCCAAAGCGTTGGGGTGAAATACATCGCGCGTACCACCCACGAACATGCGAAAGCAGGGAATATCAATAATGCACTGAAGTATGCGACGGGTGAATTCGTCTCCATATTTGACTGTGACCATGTGCCTACCCGCTCTTTCCTGCAGATGACCATGGGCTGGTTCCTCAAAGAAAAACAGCTGGCGATGATGCAGACGCCGCACCACTTCTTCTCTCCGGATCCCTTCGAGCGCAATCTCGGGCGTTTTCGTAAAACGCCAAACGAAGGCACCCTGTTCTACGGGCTGGTGCAGGACGGAAATGACATGTGGGACGCCACCTTTTTCTGCGGCTCTTGCGCGGTCATCCGCCGTAAACCGCTGGATGAAATTGGCGGCATCGCGGTGGAAACGGTCACCGAAGATGCGCACACCTCTCTGCGTCTGCACCGTCGTGGATATACTTCGGCCTATATGCGCATTCCGCAGGCGGCTGGTCTGGCGACCGAGTCCTTATCGGCGCACATCGGTCAGCGTATTCGCTGGGCGCGCGGGATGGTTCAGATCTTCCGCCTCGACAACCCTCTGTTCGGCAAAGGGCTGAAAATGGCGCAGCGATTGTGTTATCTGAACGCGATGTTCCATTTCCTGTCCGGTATTCCGCGGCTGATCTTCCTGACGGCTCCCCTGGCCTTCCTGTTGCTGCATGCGTACATCATCTTTGCCCCGGCGCTGATGATCGCGCTCTTCGTGTTGCCGCACATGATCCACGCCAGCCTGACCAACTCGAAGATTCAGGGCAAATATCGCCATTCGTTCTGGAGTGAAATCTACGAAACGGTGCTGGCCTGGTATATCGCACCGCCTACGCTGGTGGCGCTGATTAACCCGCATAAAGGCAAATTTAACGTCACCGCCAAAGGTGGGCTGGTGGAAGAAGAGTATGTCGATTGGGTCATCTCGCGTCCGTACATCTTCCTCGTGTTACTGAATATCTTTGGCGTGCTGGTGGGGATTTGGCGCTACTTCTACGGCCCGGAAGACGAAGTGTTGACCGTCTTCGTCAGCCTGGCGTGGGTGTTTTATAACCTGATTATTCTCGGCGGCGCGGTCGCTGTGTCGGTCGAAAGCAAGCAGGTTCGCCGGGCGCATCGCGTCGAAATATCCATGCCAGCCGCGATTGCGCGTGAGGATGGACATCTCTTCTCCTGTACCGTCCACGACTTCTCCGACGGTGGCCTGGGTATCAAGATCAACGGTCAGGCCAAAGTGCTGGAAGGGCAAAAGGTGAAGTTACTGCTCAAACGAGGCCAGCAGGAATATGTCTTCCCGACGCAGGTTGTGCGCGTGTCGGGGGATGAAGTTGGGCTGCAGCTGATGCCGCTCACCAGGAAACAACATATTGATTTTGTGCAGTGTACGTTTGCCCGCGCGGATACGTGGGCGCTCTGGCAGGACAGCTTCCCGGAAGATAAACCACTGGAAAGTCTGCTGGATATTCTGAAGTTGGGGTTCCGTGGCTATCGCCACCTTGCAGAATTTGCTCCGCCGTCAGTGAAAATAATTTTCCGGTCACTTACCTCGCTGGTTTCCTGGATCGTATCGTTCATCCCTCGTCGTGCCGAGCGGGATGAGACGAAACAACAGCCGGACCCGGTTATGGCTCAACAATGATGATAACGCGATGAAAAGAAAACTTTCCTGGATGTGTGCTGTGGCGGTTGGGATGAGTGCGCTGCCCGCAATGATGGTTCAAGCCGCGCCTGAAAACACGGCTCAAACGCCTGCGCCAACGATGCCTGTCGTCGCGCAAGCAACCGATCCGGTTGCCACCGCGGCGCCCACGCAAACCGAAAACGTGATGCCAAATCAGCCCACCGAGAGCAACACGCTTCCGGCGACACCGACAGGAGCACAAGCGGTCGGGCAGGTGATGCCGGGTGTGAAAGGGGCGAATGCCCCGATTGTTGCGGATGATGCCCCGTCACGTGATGTGAAACTGACCTTTGCGCAGATCGCTCCGCCGCCGGGGAGCATGATTCTGCGCGGGATCAACCCCAACGGCGGCGTCGAGTTTGGTATGCGTAGCGATGAAGTAGTCTCGAACGCGATGCTGAATCTTGAATACACGCCATCGCCGTCATTGCTGCCGGTACAGTCACAGCTGAAGGTCTATCTCAACGACGAGTTGATGGGCGTCCTGCCGGTGACCAAAGAGCAATTGGGCAAGAAAACCCTCGCGCAAGTGCCGATCAATCCGCTTTTCATCACCGACTTTAACCGCGTGCGTCTGGAATTTGTCGGCCACTATCGCGACGTATGTGAAAACCCGGCCAGCAGTACGCTGTGGATGGATGTCAGCCGTAGCTCCTCGCTGAGCATGACCTACCAGACGCTGGCGGTGAAAAACGACCTCTCTGCATTCCCGGTACCGTTCTTTGATCCGCGTGATGGCCGTGAGCTGAATCTGCCGATTGTGTTTGCCGGTTCGCCGGATATCGCGCAGCAGCAGGCGGCAACGATCGTCGCCTCCTGGTTTGGTTCGCGATCTGGCTGGCGTGGGCAGAGCTTCCCGGTTCTGTTCGATAAGCTGCCGGACAGAAACGCCATTGTCTTTGCCACCAACGAGAAGCGTCCTGCCTTCCTGCGCGACCACCCGGAGGTGAAAGGGCCGACCGTCGAAATGGTTAATCATCCGGATAAACCGTATGTGAAGCTGTTAGTGGTATTCGGTCGCGACGACAAAGATCTGGTGCAAGCGGCAAAAGGCATTGCGCTGGGGAATGTGTTGTTCCGTGGCAATAGCGTTGCTGTCGGAGAGGTGAAGCCATTACTGGCGCGTAAACCGTATGACGCGCCAAACTGGATCCGCACCGATCGTGCCGTCACCTTTGGTGAACTGAAAACCTATGAAGAGCAGCTTCAGTCCACGGGGCTTGAGCCGTCAGCCATCAATGTGCCGCTGAATCTGCCGCCGGATCTGTATCTGCTGCGCAGTAACGGGATCGATATCAACCTGAACTACCGCTATACCGCGCCGCCAACAAAAGACAGTTCGCGGATGGATATCAGCCTGAACAACCAGTTCCTGCAGTCCTTTGCCCTTACCAGCAGCCAGGACACTAACAAGCTGTTGCTGCGCCTGCCGGTCCTGCAGGGATTACTGGACGGGAAAACCGACGTCTCTATTCCGGCGCTGAAACTGGGTGCGGTAAACCAGTTGCGCTTCGATTTCCAGTACATGAACCCGATGCCGGGCGGCTCGGTGGATAACTGTATTACCTTCCAGCCGGTGCAGAACCATGTGGTGATCGGTGACGATTCGACCATCGACTTCTCGAAGTATTACCACTTTATCGCCCTGCCGGATCTGCGCGCGTTTGCCAATGCCAGCTTCCCGTTCAGTCGTATGGCCGACCTGTCTGAAACGATTGTTGTGATGCCAAAAACACCTGATGAAGGCCAGGTGGCAACGCTGCTGGATGCCATGGCGTCCGTGGGATCGCAAACAGGCTTACCGGCTATTAACGTCACGTTAACGGACGATGGCAGCCAGATTCAGGGCAAAGACGCCGATATCATGGTGATTGGTAATATTCCCGATAAGCTGAAAGATGATAAACGCATCGATCTGCTGGTGAAGGCAACCGAGTCATGGGTTAACACGCCGCTGCGCCAGACCACTTTCCCGAGCATCATGCCGGATAAAGCGGATCGCGAACCCAGCGTAAAAACCTCTATCAGCTCACAAGGCCCGATGGCTGCCATTGTCGGCTTCCAGTCCCCGTACAATGACCAGCGCAGCGTGATTGCTCTGCTGGCGGACAGCCCACGTGGCTACGAATTGCTGAATAACGCGATGAACGACAGCGGCAAACGCGCGGCGATGTTCGGGTCGGTATCCGTGATCCGTGAGTCTGGCGTCAACAGTCTGCGCGTCGGCGACGTTTACTACGTCGGTCATCTGCCGTGGTTCGAGCGCATGTGGTACGCGCTGGCAAACCATCCGGTTCTGCTGGCGGTGTTTGCGGCCATCAGCGTCGTGCTGCTGGCGTGGGTGATGTGGCGTCTGCTGCGAATTATCAGCCGTCGTCGCCTTGATTCGGATCATGAGTAACGGGTGATGAAAGTCTTTCGCTGGTGTGCGATGGCCACGCTGGTTCTGGCGGCAGTGAATGCCCGTGCCGCCTGTAACTGGCCAGCCTGGGAGCAGTTCAAACAGGGCTATATCAGTGAGGATGGACGCGTCATTGATCCCAGCGACGCGCGCAAAATCAGCACCTCTGAAGGGCAAAGCTATGCGTTGTTCTTTGCCCTTGCCGCCAACGATCGCAAGACGTTTGATCGGCTGTTGAACTGGACGAGCGATAACCTGGCTCAGGGTGATTTGGGTCAGCATCTGCCCGCCTGGCTGTGGGGGGAGAAGGACAAAGCGCGCTGGACGATTATCGACAGTAACTCGGCGTCCGATGCGGATATCTGGATTGCCTGGGCGCTGCTGGAGGCGGGACGGCTGTGGAAAGCGCCGCACTATACCGCCACCGGAAAAGCGCTGCTCAAACGCATCGCCAGTGAAGAAGTGGTCAAAGTGCCGGGTCTGGGCCTGATGCTCCTGCCCGGCAAAGTGGGTTTTGCGCAGACGAACGCCTGGCGTTTTAATCCCAGCTATCTTCCGCCGCAGCTGGCCAGTTATTTCACCCGCTTCGGTGCTCCGTGGACCACGCTGCGCGAAACCAATCTGCGCTTGCTGCTGGAAACCGCGCCGAAGGGGTTCTCACCTGACTGGGTGCAATATCAGAAAAATAAAGGCTGGCAACTAAAGCCAGAAAAACCGTTTGTCGGCAGTTACGATGCGATCCGTGTGTACCTCTGGGTGGGCATGATGCACGACCGGGACCCGCAGAAAGCACGACTGCTGGCACGCTTTAAACCTATGGCGACGCAAACAACGAAAAAGGGCGTGCCGCCGGAGAAGGTGGATATCGCAAGCGGGAAATCCACGGGCGAGGGTCCGGTTGGTTTTTCCGCCTCGCTGCTGCCGTTTTTACAGGACCGCAATGCACAAGCGGTTCAACGCCAGCGTGTCGCCGATCGCTTCCCCGGTAACGACGCCTATTACAGCTACGTACTGACCCTTTTCGGACAAGGATGGGATCAGCATCGTTTTCGGTTCACCGCACAGGGTGAATTACTACCTGACTGGGGCCAGGAATGCGCAAGTTCTCATTAAGTTTACTCAGTTTATCCCTTGGATTGACGCTGATGCCGCTGGCGGAAGCCGCCAATTCCCCGCAGCAAAAACAGCTGCTGGAGCAGGTGCGCCTGGGCGAGGCGACCCAACGCGAAGATCTGGTTCGCCAGTCGCTTTATCGTCTTGAGCTGATCGACCCGAATAATCCGGATGTCGTTGCCGCACGCTTCCGCTATCTGCTGCGACAGGGTGATAACGCCGGGGCGCAAAAAGAGCTGGATCGCCTGAAAGGTCTGGCCCCCAGCTCCAGCGCTTATCAAGCCTCGCGCAACGCGATGCTGCTCTCAACGCCTGAAGGGCGTCAGTCGTTACAACAGGCGCGCCTGCTGGCCACAACCGGTCATACGCAGGAAGCGATCGACGCTTACGACAAAATTTTCGCAGGCGCTCCGCCAAACGATGCGCTGGCGACGGAATACTGGACCGTTGTCGCCAAAAATCCGGCTCGCCGCAATGAAGCGATCAATCAACTCAAAGGAATTAATGCGAACAACCCTGGCGATACGGCACTGCAAAACTCGCTGGCGCAACTGCTCTTTCAGAGCGGCCGCCGCGACGAGGGATTTACCGTGCTTCGCCAGATGGCCAAATCAAATGCCGGGCGCGATGCCGCCTCTGATATCTGGTATCAGCAAATCAAAGATATGCCGGTGAGCAGCGCCAGCGTTCTGGCGCTTCAGGACTATCTGCAGGTATTCAGCGCGGGCGATAACGTCACCGCCGCGCGCTCGCAGCTTGAAGGACAGCAAAAACAGCTGGCCGATCCCGCTTTCCGCGCGAAGGCCGAAGGGCTTGCCGCCGTGGAAGCAGGACAGGGTGGCAAAGCCGTGGCGGAACTGCAAAAAGCGGTTAGCGCAAACCATGCCGACAGCGAAGCCGTGGGTGCACTGGGACAAGCGTATTCGCAGCGCGGGGATCGCGCTCGCGCCGTGGCGCAATTTGAAAAAGCGATCGCCCTCGATCCGCAGAGCGACAATCTTGGTAAATGGGAAAGTTTGCTGAAGGTAAACCGCTACTGGTTGCTGATCCAGCAGGGCGATACGGCGCTAAAGGCCAATAATGTCGGCCAGGCGGAACGGTATTACCAGCAGGCGAGAAATATCGACAATACCGACAGCTACGCCGTGCTCGGATTAGGCGACGCCGCGGTGGCGCGCAAAGACAACGCGGCAGCGGAGCGTTTTTATCGCCAGGCGTTACGCATGGACAGCGACAACAGCAACGCGGTGCGCGGGCTGGCTAATATCTATCGCGCGGAATCGCCGGAAAAAGCCGACCAGTTTATCCGCTCACTTTCGGCCAGCCAGCGTCGCAGTATCGACGATATCGAGCGCAGCCTGACCAACGACAGATTATCCCGGCAGGCAGAACAGCTGGAGAACGAGGGCAAATTTGCCCAGGCGGCAGAAATTCAGCGACGCCGTCTGGCGCTCTCGCCGGACGATGTGTGGATTACCTATCGCCTGTCGCGCGATCTCTACAGCGCCGGACAGCGCAGCCAGGCGGACACGTTGATGCGTCAACTGGCCAGCCAAAAACCCGGCGATCCGGAACAGGTGTATGCCTACGGTTTATACCTCTCCGGCAACGCGCAGGATCGCGCCGCGCTCGCGCATTTGAATACCCTGCCGCGCGATAAGTGGAACAGTAATATTCAGGAGCTGGCCGACCGGTTACAAAGCGATCAGGTGCTGGAAACCGCCAGTCGCCTGCGCGATAGCGGTCAGGAACGTGAGGCCGAAACGCTGTTACGTCAGCAACCCGCCTCAACGCGCATCGACTTAACGCTGGCGGACTGGGCGCAACAGCGTGGAGATTATGCGTCGGCGAAAGCGGCGTATAGCGCCGTTCTGCAACGTGAGCCGCAAAACGAAGATGCGATTCTGGGGCTTGCTGAAGTTTATATTTCTGAAGGTGACAAACAGGCTGCGCGGGCGCAACTGGCGAAACTGCCGGCCGGGCAGAGCGGAGAACCGCCGTCCATCAATATGCAGCGCCGCGTGGCGTTAGCGCAGGCGGAACTCGGCGATACCGCTGCTGCTCAGCAGACCTTTAGCCAACTGGTTCCGCAGGCTAAATCGCAGCCGCCATCTATGGATAGCGCGCTGGTGTTGCGCGATGCGGCAGGCTTCCAGGCGAAAAACGGTCAGCCGCAGCAGGCGCTGGAGACATATAAAGACGCGATGGTGGCATCAGGTGTCACGACCTCACGTCCGCAAGACAATGACAGCTTTACCCGTTTGACGCGCAATAATGAGCAAGACGACTGGCTGAAACGCGGCGTGCGCAGCGATGCTGCCGATCTTTACAAGCAGCAGGATGTGAACGTTACGCTACAGCATGACTACTGGGGATCCAGCGGAACGGGCGGCTATTCCGATCTGAAAGCACATACCACCATGCTACACGTTGACGCGCCGCTGGCCGATGGCCGGATGTTCTTCCGCAGCGATATGGTGAATATGGACGCCGGGAGTTTTAGCAAAAAAAGTGACGGGACCTATTCTCCGCGTTTCGGCACCTGCTATGACGTCTCTTGCGAGGGTGGCGATCTTAGTCAGTCCGACAGTGGTACCAGCGTCGCTGTAGGTTGGCAAAATGACACCTGGGAGATGGATATTGGCACAACGCCGATGGGCTTTGACGTTGTCGATATTGTAGGTGGATTAAGTTATAGCAATGATCTGGGTCCCATCGGCTATACGCTGAATGTCCACCGTCGCCCGATCTCAAGTTCATTATTGGCTTTTGGTGGCCAAAAAGATCCCAGCAGTAATACGGGCAAAACCTGGGGTGGGGTAAGAGCCAATGGTGGCGTCATTAGCGCCAGTTACGATAAAGGTGAAGCCAATGGCGTATGGGCCAGCCTTGGAGCCGATACGCTCGAAGGGAAAAACGTCGAAGATAACTGGCGTGTGCGCTGGATGACCGGTTATTACTACAAACTTATCAATGAAAATAACCGACGGGTGACAGTCGGGCTGAACAACATGATTTGGCATTATGACAAGGATTTAAGTCACTATACCCTCGGCCAGGGTGGCTATTATAGCCCTCAGGAATATCTATCGTTCTCCATCCCTGTTTTGTGGCGTGAGCGAACTGAAAACTGGTCGTGGGAATTAGGCGGCTCGGTTTCGTGGTCTCATTCACGAACCAAAACGATGCCGCGCTACCCTATGCTTAACCTTATCCCTCAGGAATATCGTGATGAGGCAAGTGAACAAACGGAATCAGGGGGCAGCAGTCAGGGGACCGGTTATACCGCCAGAGCCATTATTGAGCGTCGTGTGACCTCGAACTGGTTTGTCGGGATGGGCGTCGATATTCAGGAGGCAAAAGACTATACCCCGAGCCATGCGCTGATTTATGTGCGCTACTCTGCGGCGGGATGGCAGGGCGATATGGATTTACCGCCACAACCGCTTATTCCTTATGCGGACTGGTAGCCGGAATTATCTTTAATCGGCCTGTTAGCCTCTCTTAAATTCGACGCAATCGGGTATACTCTGGCTGCAATAGGGTAACGTTTTGTTACCCTATGCTTCGGGTTTTGTGGAGAGTCAATTTGCGTGTCAGCCGTTCTTTAACGATCAAACAAATGGCGATGGTCTCTGCCGTCACTATGGTGTTTGTATTCATCTTTTGCGTCATTTTGCTGTTTCATTCTGTACAGCAGAATCGCTACAACACGGCTTCGCAACTGGAAAGTATTGCCCGATCGGTCCGTGAACCGCTTTCCGCCGCCATTCTAAAAGGGGATATCCCCGAAGCAGAGACCATTATCAAGCGCATTCAGCCCGCGGGCATCGTCAGTCGCGCCGATGTGGTCTTGCCGAATCAGTTCCAGGCATTGCGGATGAGTTTTATCCCCGAGCGCCCGGTACCGATGATGATCATGCGGTTGTTTGAGCTGCCGGTGCAAATCTCGCTGCCGCTCTATTCGCTTGAACGGCCCGCTAACCCGCAGCCTTTGGCTTATCTGGTGCTACAGGCGGATGCCTATCGCATGCATAAGTTTGTGATGAGCTGGATATCCACGTTAGTAACCACTTACTTACTTTTAACGCTGATCCTCACTGTCGCGCTGACCTGGTGTATCAACCGGCTGATTGTTCATCCGTTGCGCAAAATTGCCCGTGAGCTGGATAATCTCTCGCCGCAGGACCAGGTGGGACATCAACTGCCGCTACCGCGCCTGCATCATGACGATGAAATCGGCATGCTGGTGCGCAGCTACAACATTAATCAGCAACGTCTGCTGCGCCATCATGATGAGCTGAACATCAATGCGACCCGCTTCCCGGTGTCGGAATTGCCGAATAAAGCCTTCCTGATGGCTCTGCTGGAACAAACCGTCGCACGGCAGCAGACCACCGCGCTGATGGTCGTAGCCTGTGAAACGCTGCAGGATACCGCTGGCGTGCTGAAAGAGAGCCAGCGCGAAATGCTGCTGTTAACGCTGGTGGAAAAAATGAAATCGGTACTGGCCCCGCGCATGGTATTGACTCAGGTGAGCGGCTACGATTTTGTGATTCTTGCGCACGGCGTCAAAGAGCCGTGGCATGCCATCACATTAGGTCAGCAAGTACTTACTGTTATTAATGAGCGCCTGCCCGTTCAGGGGATTCAGCTGCGCCCGAGCGCCAGCATCGGTCTGGCGATGTATTACGGCGATCTGACGGCGGAGCAGCTTTATCGACGCGCTTTCTCGGCGGCGTTCACGGCCCGGCGTAAAGGTAAAAATCAGATTCAGTTCTTCGAACCGCAGGAGATGGAAAAGGCGCAGCAGCGCCTGACCGAAGAGAGCGATATTCTCTCCGCGCTGGACAACAATCAGTTTGCTATCTGGCTACAGCCGCAGGTTAACCTGGTCACGGGCGAAGTGAAAAGCGCTGAAGCCCTGTTACGCATTCAGCAGCCGGATGGTTCCTGGGAGCTACCCGAAGGGCTGATCGACCGGATTGAAAATTGTGGCCTGATGGTCACCGTGGGGTATTGGGTACTGGAAGAGGCATGCCGCCAGCTCTCTGCCTGGCAGGAGCGCGGAATAGACATGCCGCTGTCGGTGAATCTCTCCGCCCTGCAGCTGATGCATCCGACGATGGTGTCGGAGATGCTGGAGCTGATCAATCGCTATCGCATCAAACCGGACACGCTCATTCTTGAAGTGACGGAAAGCCGTCGCATTGACGATCCGAACGAGGCGGTGGCGATTCTGAAACCGCTGCGCAACGCCGGTATCCGTATCGCGCTGGATGATTTTGGCATGGGATACGCGGGTTTGCGTCAACTCCAGCATATGAAAACGCTGCCGGTGGATGTCCTGAAGATCGATAAAACCTTTGTCGACGGCTTGCCGGACGACAGCAGCATGGTTGAGGCGATTATTCAGATGGCGCGCAGCCTGGATCTGCACATCATTGCCGAAGGGGTCGAAACCGAAGCGCAGCGCGACTGGCTGGCGCAGGCCGGTGTCGAAAGTGGTCAGGGTTTCTTATTTGCGCGCGCCGTTCCCGCCGAAGAGTTCGAAAGACGCTACCTCAACGACTAAATCCTGGCGTAATACGTTAACTTTGTTGCTGGCTTTTACGAGTCAGCTCAAAGTTTTTAACATTTATGTTTCATATTTGATCTAAGTTCATTTCTGTCCTGTTTTTCGGGTGTTATTTTAAAGCCGCAGGTGAGTCTTACCCATAAAAAGCCTGTGGTTTTTCTTCCCAAGGACACCCTATGAAAACCTCACTCTTTAAAAGTCTCTACTTTCAGGTTCTGACCGCGATCGCCGTTGGTATCCTGCTTGGCCATTTCTACCCTGAACTGGGCGCTCAAATGAAACCGCTTGGCGATGCCTTCGTTAAGCTCATCAAAATGATTATCGCGCCTGTCATTTTCTGTACCGTCGTGACCGGTATCGCTGGCATGGAAAGCATGAAGGCGGTGGGTCGTACCGGTGCCGTTGCGCTGCTCTATTTTGAAGTGGTCAGTACCCTTGCGCTCATTATTGGCCTGATTATCGTCAACGTGGTGCAACCCGGCGCAGGCATGAACGTCGATCCTTCCACGCTGGATGCGAAAGCGGTTGCCGTTTACGCCGAGCAGGCGAAGGACCAGGGCATTGTCGCCTTCCTGCTGGATGTAATTCCTGGCAGTGTGATAGGCGCCTTCGCCAGCGGGAACATCCTGCAGGTGCTCCTGTTCGCCGTACTGTTCGGCTTTGCGCTGCATCGCCTGGGCAGTAAAGGTCAGCTGATTTTCAACGTTATCGAAAGTTTCTCGCAGGTTATTTTCGGCATTATCAATATGATCATGCGTCTGGCGCCCATCGGTGCGTTCGGCGCGATGGCGTTCACGATTGGTAAATATGGCGTGGGTACGCTGGTTCAGCTCGGTCAGCTGATCATCTGTTTCTACATCACCTGTATTCTGTTTGTGGTGGTGGTCCTGGGCAGTATTGCGCGCGCCACGGGCTTCAGTATTTTCAAATTTATCCGCTATATCCGCGAAGAGCTGCTGATTGTGCTGGGGACGTCGTCCTCTGAATCGGCACTGCCGCGCATGCTCGATAAGATGGAAAAACTCGGCTGCCGTAAGTCAGTCGTGGGGTTGGTGATCCCGACCGGCTACTCGTTTAACCTCGACGGGACGTCGATTTACCTGACGATGGCCGCCGTCTTTATCGCCCAGGCGACCAACAGCCATATGGATATCTTCCATCAAATCACCCTGCTGGTGGTGCTGTTGCTCTCGTCCAAAGGTGCGGCAGGCGTAACGGGCAGCGGCTTTATCGTTCTGGCAGCCACCATTTCGGCGGTGGGTCATCTGCCGGTAGCCGGTCTGGCGCTGATTCTGGGTATTGACCGCTTTATGTCTGAAGCGCGTGCGCTGACTAACCTGATCGGCAACGGCGTGGCGACGGTGGTCGTGGCTAAATGGGTGAAAGAGTTGGACCATAAAAAGCTCGACGACACGTTGAATAACCGTGTGCCAGAAAGCAAAACCCAGGGTTTATCCTCGTAAATTCAGCACTTATTCCCGCCTGCCCTTGTCGGAGGGCGGGCTCCTGCGGATAATATCTCCTCATACCTGTCATACTTCGATAAGATTTTTTTCGGGTATATTTGACTTCATGCCGTGACGTTTAGCTGAACACGCGGTCTAATCGAAGAGTTTGAACGTTATCTTCAGAGTGCTCCATGTCGTGAGACACTCTTTTTAACCAGGAATGTTGATCAGGGGTTTACATGCAGGGCACAAAAATTCGACTCTTAACCGGCGGTTTGCTGATGATGGCAGCAGCCAGTTATGTGCAGGCAGAAACTCTCCAGCCCGATCCGGCATGGCAACAAGGCACTCTGGCAAATGGTTTTCAGTGGCAAGTGCTGGCGACACCACAACGCCCCCGCGATCGTATTGAGATCCGTCTTTCTGTTAACACCGGCTCGCTGACTGAAAACACGCAGCAGAGCGGGCTTAGCCATTTTATTCCTCGACTGGCGCTGACCCAAAGCGGCAGTTTGCAAGCCGTGCAGGTGCGTTCATTGTGGCAGCAGGGTATTGACCCAAAACGTCCACTTCCACCTGCCGTTGTCTCTTACGACTACACCATGTTTAACCTTAGCCTGCCGAATAACCGTAACGATCTGCTGAAAGAAGCGCTGACCTGGCTTGGCGATACGGCGGGCAACGTGGCGATGACGCCGGATACCGTCAACTACGCGCTGAGCAACAGCGATATGGTTGCCACCTGGCCTGCTGATACCAAAGAGGGCTGGTGGCGCTATCGCCTGAAAGGCTCCACGCTGTTGGCACACGACCCGGCAGAGCCTGTCAAACAACCGGTTGATATCGAACAGGTTAAATCCTTCTATCAAAAATGGTACACCCCGGATGCAATGACGCTGATCGTGGTGGGTAACGTCGATAGCCGCGCTGTCATTGAACAGATCGGTAAAACCTTTGGTGAGCTGAAAGGCAAACGAGACGTTCCTGCGCCAGTGCCTACGCTGTCGCCGCTGCGTGCCGAAGCGGTAAGCATTATGACCGACACCGTTCGTCAGGATCGCCTGGCGCTGATGTGGGATACGCCGTGGCAACCGATTCGTGAGTCTGCCGCGCTGTTGCGCTACTGGCGTGCGGACTTAGCGCGTGAAGCGCTGTTCTGGCACGTTCAGCAGACGTTGAGCAAAAATAACGCGAAGGATATCGGCATTGGCTTTGACTGCCGCGTGCTGTTCCAGCGGGCGCAGTGTGCGATCAACGTTGAATCGCCCGGCGATAAGCTTGATGCCAATTTAGGTCTGGTGGCCAAAGAGTTGGCCAAAGTGCGTAAAGACGGGCTGACAGAAGAGGAATTCAACGCGCTGGTCGCGCAAAAGAATCTTGAGCTGCAAAAGCTGTTTGCCACCTATGCGCGTACCGACACAGATGTTCTGATCAGCCAGCGTATTCGCTCTTTGCAAAATCAGGTTGTGGATATCGCGCCTGAACAGTATCAGAAGCTGCGTCAGGATTTCCTTAACAGCCTGACCGTCGACATGATCAATCAGGATTTGCGTCAGCAGTTGTCTCAGGAAATGGCCCTGGTTCTGATGCAGCCGAAAGGCGAGCCGGAATACAACATGAAAGAGCTGCAGGCCACGTGGGATAGCATCATGACGAAGGAAGGGCAGGTCGCTCAGCCAGCGGCTGATGATTTACATCAGGATGCGTCAGATATTCCGCAAGGACAGCAATGATGTCAGGGGCGGGCTGATGCCTTAACCCCGGCTCTCCCCGACAGGGGAGAGATACCCGTAAAAAAGCCCGGTCGCGTAACGCTCACCGGGCTTTTTCTTTTAATCAGGCATCGCTTCGCGCGGAATAATTGCGCCGCGATACTGAATCACCGTGCTGGCCGTCAGATGTCCGCGTTTTGCGGCGTCTTCTGGCGTACCGCCCGTCAGGCGCACCGCCAGATACCCGGCGCTGAACGAATCACCCGCCGCAGTGGTATCCACCACTTTCTCTTTCGCTAATTTTATCGCAGGCACGTCGACAACCGCTTCACCGGTGACGGCAACCAGGCAAGAGTCGGCGCCGCGCTTGATCACCACTTCTGCTACACCGGCTTTCTGAGTGCGCTCGATCACCTCTTCTACCGGTTTCTCGCCCCACAGTGCGTCTTCGTCATCGAGGGTTAAGAACGCGATATCGGTGCAGTGCAGCATTTGCTGATAAACCTGCTGCGTCTCTTCGCGGCTGGCCCACAGGCGCGGACGATAGTTATTATCGAAAATTACCTTTCCACCGTTCGCGCGGCATTCATGCAGCAGGGAGAACAGTTTTTCACGGCTGTCGGCGCTTAAAATCGCCAGGCTGATCCCACTCAGATAGAGATAATCATAGGTCGCCAGCGTTTCGCAAATGGTCGCAGAATCTTCGCTTTCCAGCCAGAATTTGGCGGCAGCTTCGTTGCGCCAGTAGTAGAACGTACGCTCGCCGGTGCTGTCGGTTTCGATGTAGTACAACCCCGGCAGGCGGTTTTCCATGCGCTGAATCAGCGAGGTGTCCACATTTTCATTCTGCCAGGCTTCCAGCATCTGCTGACTGAAACTGTCGGTCCCTAACGCGGTCACATAATTGACGGCCAGCGCTTCAGGCGCCACCTGACGTGCAATGTAAACCGAGGTGTTTAACGTATCGCCACCAAAGCCGCGGTGAACATCCGCCCCTTTTTGTGACAGCTCAATCATGCATTCGCCAATCACGGCAATTTTTTTAGACATTGTCATAAACCTGAACAGATAAATTAATGGAAGTGTGCGCTGTGAGGTATTTATGGTCAACTATATTAAAACACCGTTCCAGATTTTTTTTTGAGCCAGCGCGTGTTCCAGAAAGATTCTGTCATCTTAATTTCATTTTCCCCACCAACTGGACATAAAGTTCTCAATTCCAGGGCCGATAACCTTTTGACGAGTCCAGACAGGTCATCTCATTTTCAACAGGGCATCTGAAATGAAGTCAGAGCAGGTTATCCAGCGGCTAAGCACTACTCCGGAAGCAAGTATTGAAAGCTTGCAGGAGCATCGCTATTGGCTGCAATGTGAGCGTGCTTATACTTATCAGCCTATTTACCGCACTGACGGCAGGCTTATGGCGATTGAAATTTTAACCGTCGTAACGCATCCGTCGAATCCGACACAGCGTATTGCCCCGGACCGTTATTTTGCGGAAGTGAGCGTGCGTCAGCGTCTGGATGTGCTGGAAGAGCAACTCGACATGCTCGCGACCAGGCAGGCCTTTTTCGTTCGCCATGACATTCTGGCCTCGGTAAATGTGGATGGCCCGACCCTGATTGCATTGCGCCAGAATCCCGCGCTGCAAAAGCTCGTCGCCTCACTCCCGTGGATGCGCTTTGAACTGGTGGAGCACGTTCGTCTGCCGCAAGATTCGTCGTTTGCTTCGATGTGCGAGTTTGGTCCGCTGTGGCTGGATGATTTCGGCACGGGTATGGCAAACTTCTCCGCGTTAAGCGAAGTGCGCTATGACTACATCAAAGTGGCGCGCGATCTGTTTATCATGCTGCGTCAGACCCCGGAAGGTCGCAATTTATTTACCCTGCTCCTGCAACTGATGAACCGCTATTGTCAGGGCGTGATTGTGGAAGGCGTGGAAACACTGGAAGAGTGGCGCGATGTGCAAAACTCCCCGGCCGCGGCGGCTCAAGGATATTTTCTCTCCCGCCCGGTGCCCATGGATACCCTCGATAACGTCATTATCAAGTTGTAAAGCCTGCTGTTTCCCGGAATAGCGCCTGGAGCAAATGCGCTATTCCCGGAAGCAGCCCGCCCCCTTTCTTTATGCCTGAGCTATATTCATGAAAGGCAAGGTAATAAAAAAAGGGGACAGTAATGACCAAAACAGCCAGGATTATTACCTGGGTAGCAGGGATCTTCTTGTTGTTGATTGTGCTGGCAATCATCATTATTGCGACGTTCGACTGGAACCGTCTCAAACCGACCATCAACCAGAAAGTCTCAACTGAACTGAATCGACCCTTCGCCATTCGCGGCGATCTGGGCGTCGTCTGGGAGCGTCAGAAAGACGAAACCGGCTGGCGCAGCTGGGTTCCCTGGCCGCATGTTCATGCCAACGACATTATTCTCGGCAATCCCCCGGATATTCCGGCAGTCACCATGGTTCATCTGCCGCGCGTCGAAGCGACGCTGGCCCCTCTGGCGCTGCTGACGAAGACCGTCTATTTACCGTGGATCAAACTGCAACAGCCTGATGCACGGCTGATCCGTCTGTCAGAAAAGAACAACAACTGGACGTTTGATCTCGCAGATAACGGAGAAAAAGATCCCAATGCGCAGCCGTCTGCGTGGTCTTTCCGCCTCGATAATATTCTTTTCGATCGCGGGCGGATCGCCATTGATGACAAGGTCAGCAAGGCGGATATCGAGATCCTGGTCGATCCGCTGGGCAAGCCGCTGCCCTTCAGTGAAGTCACCGGCACCAAAGGAAAGGACGATAAAACTCGCGTGGGCGATTACGTCTTTGGCCTGAAGGCGAAGGGGCGCTACAACGATCAGCCGTTAAGCGGGACCGGTAAAATTGGCGGCGTACTGGCGCTGCGTAGCGAGGGAACGCCGTTCCCGGTACAGGCCGATTTCCGCTCCGGTAACACGCGCGTGGCGTTTGTCGGTACGGTCAACGATCCGATGAAAATGGGCGGCGTAGACCTGCAACTGAAATTCTCCGGCGACTCGCTGGGAGAGCTTTATGACCTGACCGGCGTGCTGCTGCCGGATACACCGCCGTTTGAAACTGACGGTCGGCTGGTGGCAAAAATAGACACCGAAAAATCGTCCGTTTTCGATTATCGCAACTTTAATGGTCGCATTGGCGACAGTGATATCCACGGCTCGCTCGCCTACACCACCGGCAAGCCGCGACCGAAACTGGAAGGCGACGTTGAGTCTCGTCAGCTGCGTCTGGCCGATCTCGGGCCATTAATTGGCGTCGATTCGGGAAAAGGCGCGCAGCAGGCGAAACGTTCTGAACAGAAAAAAGGTGAAAAAGACCTTCAGCCAGCGGGCAAAGTGTTGCCTTACGACCGCTTCGAAACCGATAAGTGGGATGTAATGGATGCCGATGTCCGGTTTAAAGGGCGTAAAATCGAACACGGCAGCACCTTGCCAATCAGCGACCTTTCGACCCATATCATCCTGAAAAACGCCGACCTGCGTTTGCAGCCGCTGAAATTCGGGCTGGCTGGTGGGACGATCTCGTCCAATATTCACCTCGAAGGCGATAAAAAACCGATGCAGGGGCGGGCGGATATCCAGGCACGCCGGCTGAAGCTAAAAGAGCTGATGCCCAACGTCGAGTTGATGCAGAAAACCCTCGGTGAAATGAACGGTGATGCGGATATTCGTGGCGTGGGCAACTCCGTTGCCGCGCTGCTCGGTAGCAGTAACGGCAATCTGAAGCTGTTGATGAATGACGGGCTTGTGAGCCGCAACCTGATGGAAATTCTGGGATTGAACGTCGGTAACTTTATTATCGGCCAGATTTTTGGCGACGATGAGGTTCGCGTGAATTGCGCAGCGGCAAATCTGGATCTGGTCAACGGTGTGGCCCGTCCGCAGATTTTTGCCTTTGATACTGAAAACGCGGTGATAAACGTGACAGGTACGGCGAGTATGGCTTCTGAACAGCTCGATTTAACCATCGATCCCGAGAGTAAAGGGTTCAGAATCATTACGCTGCGTTCACCACTTTACGTGCGCGGTTCATTCAAAAATCCGCAGGCGGGTGTGAAAGCCGGGCCGTTGATTGCCCGTGGTGCAGTTGCTGCGGCGCTGGCAACGCTTGTCACGCCTGCTGCAGCTTTGCTGGCGCTGATCTCTCCGTCGGAAGGCGATGCCAATCAGTGTCGGACGATACTGTCGCAGATGAAGAAGTAATTAATGCACTGTCAGTTGCCCTCTCCCATGGGGAGAGGGCGAACAGATAAAAAAATGGTAACCCAAGGGTTACCATTTTGCTTTTATAAGGACTGATGACGGGTTTCGTGAGTCAGCAGCAGCGCGATCAGCGTCAGTGCCGCCATCGCCGCCAGATAGACACCTACATAGAACAAGCCATAGTTGGCCTGTAACCAGGTCGCAATATACGGCGCAACGGACGCCCCCAGAATAGAAGAGACGTTATACGAGAACGACGCACCGGTATAACGCACTTCCGTCGGGAACAGCTCCGGCAGCAGCGCGCCCATCGGGCCAAAGGTCAAACCCATCAGGCTCAAACCAATCAGCAGATAAGCCATCACCAGCGCCGGACTGCCAGACCCCAGCAGCGGCGGGAAGACGAACAGGGCGAACAGGATGATCAGCGAGGTAATCACGATCATGCTGGAGCGACGACCGAATTTATCCGCCAGCAGACCTGCAATGGGGACCATCACGCCAAACCCAATCACCGCCATCATCAGCATCCACAGCACTTCATTACGCGGCAGACCCAGGCCAACCGGCGCAGCAGCGGTGCTGAAGGTCATGGAATAGACCGTCATAATATAAAACAGCGTATAGGTCGCCAGCATGATGAACGTGCCGAGTACCGTCACGCGAACGTGTTTGGTCAGCAGCGTGCCCAGCGGGATTTTCACCTGTTTTTTAGCCGCCGCCACTTTCGCAAAGACCGGCGTCTCATGCAGCGAAATGCGCACGTACAGGCCAATCAGTACCAGCACGGCAGAAAAAATAAACGGTATGCGCCAGCCCCAGCTCATAAACTGCTCGTCGGTCAGCAGCCAGGAGAGCAGCAGGAAAGTCCCGTTCGCGAAGAAGAAGCCAATCGGCGCGCCCAGTTGCGGGAAAGAGCCGTACAATGCACGTTTACGCGGTGGGGCGTTTTCCGTCGCCAGCAGCGCCGCGCCGCCCCATTCACCGCCAAGCCCCAGGCCCTGACCAAAACGCGCCAGCGCCAGCAGTACCGGAGCCAGAATACCAATCGTTTCATAGGTCGGCAGCAGGCCGATCGCCACGGTGGAAATCCCCATCGTCAGCAGCGATGCCACGAGCGTGACTTTACGGCCCACGCGGTCGCCAAAGTGTCCGAAGACTGCCGAACCAATCGGGCGGGCGATAAAGGCGATAGCGAACGTTGCCAGCGATTGCAGCGTGGCAGCCGTCGGATCGCCCTGTGGGAAGAAGATATGCGGAAAGACGATGACCGCGGCGGTGGCGTAAATATAGAAATCGAAGAACTCGATGGCGGTGCCAATCAGTGAGGCAACGACGACTTTGTTACGCGAGTTAACCGGCGTGCTTTCCGGTTCTGAATCGAGAGTTGTGGCTGTGGCTTGCATAAAATTTTCTTATTTTTGGACCGACGAAAGATCATATTACGCATAGCAAAAGCGACATTTCAATCTGTAACAAATGCACGGAGTGGTGATAAAAGCGGCAAAAAGCGGATAATATTCAGGCTGGCGAAATAACTTCTATGAAATGCTTCACAGAAATCTAATATCAGTCAATAAAACTGGTTTTTGGTTAAATAAAAGTTACAGGCTGGATTTATATGCTGAAATGCCGAATCGGACTGAAATTTTACATTTTTATTCAGCCCGATAGCGGCTTTAGCGGTGCGTTTTGCCCGGCATTCGCGGGTCGTCTTTGTACTCGGCGGTGGCAATCCATGCGGCGCAGAACAGCGTCAGGCGCGCAAAGAAGTAGAAGAACGCCATCAATCCCAGCACCGATCCAAACGCCGCCCCAGAGGGCGATTTCACCAGCGAAGGCAGGGTGTAAGTCATCACGATCTTGATCACTTCAAAGCCAATCGCCGCGATAAAGGTCCCGCGGATCAGTGCCTTTTTACGCGGGCGGTGACGCGGCAATCTCCAGAATATCCAGAAGAAAAGCAGATAGTTGGCAAATATCGAGATCGCAAGGCCAATTAAACGCCAGGCCGGTTTAAGCCACTCGATGTAGTCGAGATACAGCGCCGAGATAATCATCTGCTGCGCCGAGCCGGCGACGGACGTAATTGATAATGTCACCACCAGCGCCACAAGCAGGCCAATCAGCGAAACGAAGTCGCGGAAATATTTGATCCAGATTTTTTCCTGGTCCTGCGGCGTGCGCTCCCACACATCGCGGGACTGGGCGCGGATCGCCTCGCGCAGATTACCCATCCAGTTAATGCCCGAATAGAGCGCAATCAAAAGCCCGACGATACCCACGGTGGTGCGCTGTTGAACGGCGGTGTTGATGGTATTTTTGAGCGTGCCCGCCAGCGTGGGATCGCTGACGTTGACCAGGATTTTATTGAAGATGTCCTGCAGCAGCGTCGGGTGCGAGGCGAGTACAAACCCCGCTGCCGCGAATGACACCATCATAATGGGGATCATCGACAGGAACGAAAAATAGGTGATTGCCGCCCCAAACTGATTGCCCATACGGTCGTTAAAGCGTTCAGTGGCGCGTATCAGATGGGCAACCATCGGTCGGCGCTGAATTTTCTGCGCCGTGCCTGTCACGGTTTCCAGCGCTTTGGTGGCTTTGCCGGGGGATGCGTCTTTTTCGGGTTCCGTCTCCATTTTTTTGATGGGATCGTATTCCAGTTCCTGAGTGGGTCTCTGCTGGTTGTTTTCCGGCGTCACACGCATTTTCCTTTTCGTTTGGCTGGATGTTATTGAATTATAGCTGGTGGCTAATCAACGTAAGCTTTCATTATTGTCGTCAGCCACTCCATGAACAAATGAACCCGGCGGGAGAGGTTGCGGCGGTGCGGGTAAATCAGCGAGACCGGCATCGGTTCGGCGCGATATTGCGGCAGGATCTCGATCATTTTTTTCGCCCGCAGAGCCTCGCGCACGCCCACGCGAGGCACCTGGATAATGCCCAGCCCGGCAAGGCATGCCGTATGGTAAGTTTCGGTGCTGTTCACCGTTAAAATACCGCCGGTTTTTACCCACAGCGTGGCATCGCCGTTATAAAACTCGAACCCTTGCGGGCGGGTTCCCAGATTGAGTGCGTAATGAATCACCGCGTGTGAGGCCAAATCGTCCAGATTTTCCGGATAGCCGAAGCGGGCCAGATAGTCAGGGCTGGCGCAGTTGATAATGGATAGCTTGCCAATCGAGCGGGCGATTAACCCTGAATCCTTCAGCGTGCCGACGCGCACCACGCAGTCAAACCCTTCACGGATCACATCCACCATGCGATCGCTGCTGCTCAGTTCCAGCTCAATGCCGGGATACTGCTGCAAAAATGCAGGCAGTTTTGGGATGACTAAATTTCGCGCAACGCCAACCGGCATATCGACGCGCAATCGTCCGCTGATACTGGCAGGATCATGCTGAAAAAGACCATCCAGTTCATCGAGGTTTGCCAGCAGATCTTTTGCCCGTTCGTAATAGACCATGCCGTCCTGTGTCAGGCTGACGCGACGCGTGGTGCGGTGCAGCAGCTGGGTTCCCAGCACATTTTCCAGCGTCTGAATCTGGCGCGATACGCTACCTTTAGGAAGACCTAAGGTGTCCGCGGCGCGAGAAAAACTCTCCAGTTCTGCCACGCGGATAAAGAGCTGCATTGCGTGAATTTTATCCATAGGTTTGGCTCATTGTTGTTTTCACCGAAACAGTGAAGCGTTTTTTGCCATCTTTATTGATTTTCTATCACCTAATAAGCTGCTTCTCAATCTCCAGAACAACCGAAACGAGGTTTCTCATGACTGAACGTATTGCATTAGTGACCGGCGGTAGCCGCGGACTCGGTAAAAACGCAGCGCTGAAGCTGGCGGCGAAGGGAACCGGAATCATCCTCACCTATCACAGTAGCCAGAAAGAAGCGCGGGAAGTGGTGCGCGAAATTGAGGAAAAAGGCGTGAAAGCAGTGGCTTTACCGCTCAACGTCGGTGATATCTCCAGCTTTGAGGGTTTTGTCACGGAAGTGCGCTCACAGCTGAAACACGTCTGGCAGCGCGATTCGTTCGATTATTTATTGAACAATGCAGGGACCGGTTTATATGCCCCTTATGCGCAGACGACAGAAGCACAATTTGACGAGGCAATGAACATTCATTTCAAAGGACCGTTCTTCCTGACGCAGCGCCTGCTGCCGATCATAAAAAATGGTGGTCGCATTCTGAATGTCTCAAGCGGGCTTGCGCGCTTTGCCCAGCCAGGCTCCAGCACCTATGCGGCGATGAAAGGGGCGATGGAAGTGCTCACCCGTTATCAGGCCAAAGAGCTGGGTGAGCGGGGGATTTCTGCCAATATTATTGCACCCGGCGCCATTGAGACGGATTTTGGCGGTGGGCGCGTGCGGGACAACGAGCAGATCAATAAGATGGTGGCTTCGAACACTGCCCTTGGGCGCGTCGGGCTGCCGGATGATATCGGTGATGCGATTGCCGCCCTGCTGAGCGATGAACTGGGCTGGATGAATGCGCAGCGCATTGAGGTTTCAGGCGGCATGTTCCTGTAACGATTAGCGCGGGTTGCTCGCATATTCCTCTTTCAACAGCCCAAAAATCCAGTCGTTGTGCCAGCGTCCTGACAGCCAGTAATTCTCACGCAGCTCGCCTTCCAGTATGAATCCGGCTTTTTCGAGCAGGTTCCGGGAGGCGAGGTTGCCCACGGTGACGGTCGCGGTCAAACGACGGATCCCGCCCTGCTCAAAGGCAAAGTCACACACCGCCCGTAATGACTCATAGCCATAGCCTTTACCCTGTGCTTCAGGGGCGAATATAAATCCGACCTCGGCACAATCATTCTCTCTGTGAATATATCCGGTTGCGCCCAATGGTGTTTGGCTGGCGGTTTCACGCACGATCAGACATAGCCAATGCGCACTGCCCGGCTCCCACTTCTGAAGGCGTGGCTCGAAAGCCTCCCGAATGACGGCAATTGGGCGCTTATCGGCGATGTATCGCATCACATCGGGATGTTGTTGCAATGACAGGTAAAACGGCCAGTCTTGCTCCTTAACAGGTGAGCAGGTCAGGCGTGGCGTAGTGAGCACTGGCATACGTTTTCTCCCATAACAATTTTCAATGATTATAGAGCTGTCACTTTATTTCTCCATAATCTCAGTTATGGTTTAACAGCACATAAAATAAAAGAAAAATTGCTCTCTTTAGCCCGTTTATTCTGCTTTGTTGTACGTTAAGGAAAATGATGACACCGAGTACATCACATCACATCCGTGAACAATTTGAACATTGTATTGGCATCATCCGGCAGGCATCCGTGGAGATTTTGCTTCTCCTTGATGTGCACGAGTCTGAAGGGAAAGATCCCCGCTGGTTTCTGGAACAACTCGATACCGCTCGTCTGGGGCTGGGCGGATGGGGACCGGTAGCGAAACGCCTGAATTTGAATGATGCCGAGATGTCCGATTTCACGCTGCAACTGCGACTTTTACAGCAGCGCGTACCTCAGTATGAAAGCGGTCAGGATGTCAGCCAAAATCAGCTTATTGCCGCCGTGCGTGTTGTCACCGCGCTTGAACATTTGCGTTTACAACAGCCCTTATTGGGCTATAACACCGACCTGGCGCCGGGTAATGAGTCGCAGCAATTGCAGGCCCATAAGCAGGTGCGTGCGATTGAGCTAATGATTAAATCGCTGATTATGCAGGCGTGGCCTGATCCGGTACGGCTCAATAATCATCTTAAAACGCTCTTTAATGCCGATCGCGTCCGACGCTGGTTAAAACTCAGCGATCGCAACGATGTTCTCAGCGGCATGATGTTCAGCGAAATGGCGCAAATGCTGGTCGATAAAAAAGAGTTCAGCCGCTATTACTCGTCGCTGTTTAACGATCGCTCGATGTTGACGTTGCTGGTTGAGCCGCGCAAAACGTTGCAGACTTTCCTTGATGATATCCGCCAGATCCGTAATGCGCTGACCGTTCAGCAGCCGCTCAGTTCCGCGCAAATTCTGCTGCTGGATAACTACTATGCGCAGATTGCCGGGCCGATTCAGCGTGCTTTTGAAGAGGGGCGCACGCGCATCAACCCGGCGGGATTGATGGCGGTCGATGCCAGCGAGCTGCACAGTTTCTGGGAAAACGCCCAGAAAATGGACAGGCAGACCGGCGGCGATCTGTTTGAAATTCGTGACAGCATTGAAAAGCCGACGCAGCGAGCTCCCCGCACGCCAGAACAGCGCGACCAGCTGATCTCTGGGACGCTCTGGGGCGCAGTTGGCGTGATGGTCATTGCTATTCTGGTCGGCGGATTTTGGTTGTTCACCAGCAGCCAACCGGCGGCCCATGAGGTTCCGGTGAGTGCTCCGGTACAAGCGCCTGCGAAAGAGATGCGCGAAACCCCGTCATCACGGGAAAACCTGACCCGCATGGGAGTGACCTGGGATGAAAATAATTTCCGTTCGGCTATCGATCGCAATGACACACGCGTGGCGCTGCTGTTCCTGCAGGGCGGAATGGACTGGAAACTGGCCTGGACCGAACAGGCCATGGCGGCTAATCATGATGAGGTGCTGGAGGTGCTCATGCGCTATCGCCTGCAAATGGTTGAGCAAAAGCCGTGTCGGCGCTTTATCGCCACCGTCAGCCACGCGATGTCGGTAGGGGAATCGCTGACCTCGATGCGTAAGCAATATCTCCAGGCATTCTGTACTGTGCCTGCGGTGGTGCAGCGTCAGAAGTATGAAGCCGACCAGGCGAAGCGCCGCGCGCTGGCGCAGCCCGATGCCAGTACAAAAAAATGGCAGTCTATTCAGAGTGCTATTTATGATGTGATTCGCTAATGGAGGCGCGGACGAGCTCCTTTCCCTTTGTGGGGGAGGGGGAATATGCGGCGCAGTTGGCTGTTCCGTTCACTTCACGTTCATCGCGCCTCTGTCACGCCAGAACCGGTGAACGTGTCAGGGCGGCTCAATCGCCGCCGCCCTGACCACCCGGGCTCCCGGCAAGAAAATCGCCGCTACGCGGTACTTTCGTCTTATTTCTTCCGGCTTATCGGGGACGGGCGGGTGTAACGTCCCTGTAAATCCGCCCTCGCCGCGCGTCCATGCGCGGCGCCCCGGCCTTCAGAAAACGCCTCAACGATTTACAGCCGGACCAGGGCATCGCTGTCACATCTGAATTTTATGAAGCGATTGTTACTGCTGATCCTTCATCTGGCTACAATGAAAAAATGCAGCGGGATCACGGTTCCCCGTACAGGCCAATCAAACGTCTTACCACACCGTTGGTCCAGCCGAATCCATCCTGTAGCGGATACTCACCCCCGCCACCTTCGCGCGGCGTGCTGCTGGCGATATGATATTTCTCAATCAGCTTGTGATGCGTTTTGTAGAAGTGGTTGACCGTTTGCAGCCAGCTCCAGGCGATTTCATCTCCCAGCGAATCATTGCCGTACTGTTTAAAGCCCTGAATCGCCATCCACTGTAGCGGGGCCCAGCCGTTAGGTTTATCCCACTGCTCGCCCGTTTCGTGTTCGGTGGCCAGAATACCGCCAGGCGTCAGAAGACGCGCTTTTACCGTATCGGCAAGGCGGTCAGCCTGTTCATGTGTCGACATGCCGACATACAGCGGCACAATACTGGCGGCTGAAAACAGCCCCATCTCTTCGCGTCGCCAGTCGTAATCCCGATAACAGCCGTTTTCGTTATCCCACAGGAAACGGTTCACGGCGGCCCGTCGGTCGTTTGCTTTCTGACGAAACGCGGCTTCGGTTTCTTTATCGCCTTTTGAGCCAGAAATATTGGCGATAGCACTTTCGAGCTTGAACAGGAAGGCGTTCAGGTCGATGGGGATAAACTGAGTGGTACGGATGCTGGCGAGCCGTCCACAGTCGCGCAGCCAGCGCGAAGAGTAATCCCAGCCGGATGCCGCGCCTGCGCGTAAATCCCGGTAGACCTCATTTGGCGGGCGGCCAGAATGTTTGGCGGTTTCGACGTCTTCGATCCATGATTCGTCCCGCGGCGTGTCGCGGTCGTCCCAGTAGCGGTTGAGCAGTGAACCATCCGGCATGCGCACCACGTGACGATAGGCCTGGTTCAGCACCAGCGAATCGGCACCGTCCATCCAGAAAGCGTATTCCATCAGCAGGTGGTCAAGATAACGTTTCGCACCGCGCACGCCATCCTCTTCAAACAGCTCGACCATCAGCGCAAAAACGGGCGGCTGCGAGCGGCTGAGGTAATAGGTGCGATTCCCGTTCGGGATATGGCCGTAGCGCTCAATCATCCACGCAAAGTTGTCCGCCATACACTTCAGCAGATCGTTACGGCCGCTTTCCGCCAGGCCCAGCATGGTGAAATAGGAATCCCAGTAGTAGGTTTCGCTGAAGCGTCCGCCGGGCACGATATAGGCCTGCGGCAGTGCCAGCAGCGATGACCAGGGAATATGGTCCTGCGGTTCGCGCGTTAGCACCGGCCACAGGTTATCAATATGCTCTTTGAGCGAAAGACTCGGGTCTGAAACATACTCGGTCGTCAGGTTATCCGGCAACCAGAAGTGATTATCGACAAAACGCTTGAGGTCGAAATCCGGGTGACGGCGGACCTTCCGGTAGCGAATGAGAATGTCCAGCGGGTCCATCTTCGGCGCGCAGTCGGGGAAGGTTTTGCTGTCGGCAAACAACCGCGTGGACTGCACGTGTTCAAACAGTTCCAGATAGCGATCGGCAGGGGTCAGCGCATCAGAGGCGGGCAGCCCCTCGATCATCTCCGGTTCCGGCTCCGCCTCGATCATCTCATCCAGTTTCAACTCGCACGGATCGGTCTCGTAGCGCAGCTCTTCTGCAATCTCGAATTCAACGATATCGGCAGCGTGTAGTTTCTGGTTGAACATGGTGGTTAGGACCTCCGGTTTGCGTCGTAACAAATACGGGTGTTTCCCGGGCATCTAATAAGCTTAGACACTCGCTTCGGTGTGTGAAGGACGAAGTGTGCGGTTGATCACGTTTTATTGTGGAGCAGGGTGGCGAACTAACGGCGCTATCTTTTTGATTTTTAATTTATTCGCCAGAAATTTAAGCGAAAGGTCGAAGGGCGAAATTCAGAGCATTCGTTTTGCAACGATTTATGAATGTTAAAAAAATGCCCCTCAAAAGAGGGGCATGATGCTTAGCGCATAGTGACAAATTCTTCTGCAGCCGTCGGGTGGATGGCCACGGTGTTGTCGAAGTCTTTTTTGGTTGCACCCATTTTCAGCGCGACCGCAAAGCCTTGCAGGATCTCGTCCATGCCAAAGCCGATGCCGTGAATACCGACAATTTTCTCTTCCGGGCCCACGCAGACCAGCTTCATGCGGCACGGCTGACGATGAGACGTGACAGCGGTATACATCGCGGTAAAGGACGATTTGTACGCTTTCACCTGGTCGTCGCCGTATTGCTCGCGCGCCTGCGGTTCGGTTAAACCGACAGTGCCAATCGGCGGATGGCTGAAGACGACGGTCGGGATATTGCTGTAGTCGAGATGCTCATCGGGCTTGTTGTTGAACAGGCGTTCAGACAAACGACGGCCCGCAGCAACCGCCACCGGGGTCAGCTCAACCGCACCGGTGTTATCGCCCACGGCGTAAATGCCCGGGACGTTCGTGTTCTGGAATTTATCGACGTCGATGTAGCCTTTATCGTTGGTTTTCACACCGGTAACGGCCAGATTAAAGTTGTCGTTAGCCGGTTCGCGGCCAATCGCCCAAATCAGGCAATCGACGGTCTGACTGCGTCCGTCTTCCAGCTCCAGCGTCAGGCTGCCGTCGGCATTTTTAATGACCGCTTTCGGCACCGCGTTGGTGTGCAGTTTTGGCCCTTCGGCGTTCATCACTTCAACCAGCGTCTCCACGATCAGCGGATCGAAGCTGCGCAGCGGCGCGTGTTTACGCACGAAAAGATGCGCTTCGGCGCCCAGACCGTTAATCACGCCAGCCAGTTCAACGGCGATGTAACCCGCACCGACAACCGCCACGCGTTTTGGCAGGGCAGGCAGTTCGAAGAAGCCGTCAGAGTCGATACCGTACTCAACGCCGGGAATATCCGGATGGCTCGGACGTCCACCGGTGGCGATCAGAATATGATCGGCAGTGATCGTCTCGCCGTTCACTTCGATCGTCTTCGCATCGACGAAACGCGCAAAACCGCGGATCACATCGACATTGTTTTTACCCAGTACGTTGTCGTATGAGGTATGGATACGGTCGATGTAGGCGGTACGGCTGGCGATCAGCTTATCCCAGTCGAAGTGATTGATGGTGGTGTCAAAGCCGTAATCGGGGCCGTACATATGGATGGCTTCGCGGATTTGCGCGGCATGCCACATCACTTTTTTCGGTACACAACCGACGTTAACGCAGGTGCCGCCCAGCTCTTTGGCTTCAATCAGCGCACATTTTTGGCCGTACATGGCTGCACGGTTAATAGAGGCGATGCCGCCGCTGCCGCCACCGATGGCGATGTAGTCATAATGCTTGCTCATAGCTTCTTCCTTAATCGTTAATTGCCGCGATTGTATACCTGAAATCAATTGGTTCCACCAATGACTGCGATTACTCAGGCACGATCCAACTGACGGTCGCGTGGCCATGACCACTCGGTACCAGCGTTTTGTGCAGCCATGGCAGCACGTTGTTCATCTGTGCTTCGAGTTTCCACGGCGGGTTAATTACAATCATGCCAGAGGCGGTCATGCCGCGCTGATCGCTGTCCGGGCGCACCGCCAGTTCGATCTGCATGATTTTGCGAATGCCGGTGGCTTCCAGCTCTTTGATCATGCGTTTAATTTGCGCACGCAGAACCACCGGATACCACAGCGCGTAAGTGCCGGTGGCGAAGCGCTTGTAGCCTTCGTTGATGCCGGTTACGACGGCCTGATAGTCGGTTTTAATTTCGTATGGCGGGTCGATCAGCACCAGGCCGCGACGGGAAACCGGCGGCAATTTGGCTTTAAGCTGCTGATAGCCGTCTGATTTTTCCACGCGTGCGCGCTCATCTTTCTGAAATTCAGAACGCAGCAGCGGGAAATCGCTCGGGTGCAGTTCAGTTAACTGCAGGCTGTCCTGTTCGCGCAGCAGCTGGCGAGCAATCAGCGGAGAACCCGGGTAGTAGCGCAACTGGCCGCTGCGGTTGAAGTGCTGTACCACGCTGATGTAAGGCTCCAGTTCAGCAGGAAGATCGTCCTGTTGCCAGATACGGGCGATGCCTTCGAGATATTCGCCGGTACGCTCAGCGTGCTGGCTGCTTAACTGATAGCGGCCCGCGCCCGCGTGGGTGTCCAGATAGAGAAACGGCTTATCTTTCTCTTTCAGAGACTCAATAATCAGGCTCTGAACGGTGTGTTTGAGGACATCGGCGTGGTTGCCCGCGTGGAAGCTGTGGCGATAACTGAGCATGGGTAAACGTGTTCCAGTAGTGAAGCGTAGGCCAGGATCGCTGTGTGCGGTCCGGCAAAAAAAAGCGTATCGACACAGTATACAGAAAAGTCCCCGCCGCCGCGAAAGCGCAACGCCTGGGATTGAAATTCACTACACTTATCCCCATTACTGGAACAATATGCCCAGCGCCGGATGCGCGCTACATTCACCTTATTCAACAGGACAGCGCTTATGACCAATCCATTACTGACGCCTTTCTCCTTGCCGCCGTTTTCTAAAATCCTTCCTGAACACGTGGTCCCGGCTGTTACTCAGTCGCTGGATAACTGTCGCGAAGCGGTTGAGCGTGTGGTTGCACAGGGCGCGCCGTACACATGGGAAAATCTGTGTCAGCAACTGGCTGAAGTGGATGACGTGCTCGGCCGTATTTTCTCGCCGGTGAGCCACCTGAATTCGGTGAAAAACAGTCCTGAACTGCGCGAAGCCTATGAACAAACCCTGCCGCTGCTCTCCGAGTACAGCACCTGGGTCGGCCAACACGAAGGGCTGTACAATGCCTATCGCGATCTGCGCGACGGCGAAAACTACGCAAAACTGGATACGGCGCAGAAGAAAGCGGTGGATAACGCGCTGCGTGATTTCGAGCTGTCAGGGATCGGCCTGCCAAAAGAGAAGCAGCAGCGCTACGGCGAAATCGCTGCCCGTCTCTCGGAGCTTGGCAATCAGTACAGCAACAACGTGCTCGACGCGACGATGGGCTGGTCAAAACTGATCACCGATGAGTCCGAACTGGCCGGTATGCCAGAAAGCGCGCTGGCGGCTGCCAAAGCGCAGGCCGAAGCGAAAGAACAAGAGGGCTGGCTGCTGACGCTGGATATCCCGAGCTATCTGCCGGTGATGACGTACTGCGACAACCAGGCGCTGCGCGAAGAGATGTATCGCGCTTACAGCACTCGCGCATCTGACCAGGGACCGAATGCCGGTAAATGGGATAACAGCCCGGTCATGGCGGAAATCCTCGCGCTGCGTCATGAGCTGGCACAGTTGCTCGGTTTTGACAGCTATGCTGATAAATCGCTCGCCACCAAAATGGCCGAGAATCCGCAGCAGGTACTTGATTTCTTAACCGATCTGGCAAAGCGCGCCCGTCCACAGGGCGAAAAAGAGCTGGCCGAGCTACGTGCCTTCGCGAAAGCAGAATGTGGCGTCGACGACCTGCAGCCGTGGGATATCGCTTACTACAGCGAAAAACAGAAACAGCATCTTTACAGCATCAGCGACGAACAGCTTCGCCCGTATTTCCCTGAAAACAAAGCCGTTAACGGCCTGTTCGAAGTGGTGAAACGCATTTATGGCATCACTGCCAAAGAGCGTCACGATGTGGACGTGTGGCATCCGGAAGTGCGCTTCTTCGAGCTGTATGATGAGAAAAACGAGCTGCGCGGCAGTTTCTATCTGGACCTGTATGCGCGTGAAAACAAACGCGGCGGTGCGTGGATGGACGACTGCGTCGGGCAGATGCGCAAAGCCGATGGCTCGCTGCAAAAGCCTGTCGCCTACCTGACCTGTAACTTCAACCGCCCGGTAAATGGTAAACCTGCGCTGTTCACCCATGACGAAGTGATCACCCTGTTCCACGAGTTTGGCCACGGTCTGCATCATATGCTGACGCGTATCGAAGCGGCGGGCGTCTCCGGGATCAGCGGTGTGCCGTGGGATGCGGTGGAGCTGCCGAGCCAGTTTATGGAAAACTGGTGCTGGGAGCCGGACGCGCTGGCGTTTATCTCCGGTCACTATGAAACCGGCGAGCCGTTGCCGAAGGCGTTGCTGGATAAAATGCTGGCAGCGAAAAACTATCAGGCAGCGATGTTTATCCTGCGTCAGCTGGAGTTTGGCCTGTTCGATTTCCGCCTGCATGCGGAGTTTAGTCCGGAGCAGGGGGCGAAAATTCTTGAAACGCTGGCCGAGATCAAGAAGCAGGTTGCGCTCATCCCTGGGCCGTCCTGGGGACGCTTCCCGCACGCCTTTAGCCACATCTTCGCCGGCGGTTATGCGGCGGGTTACTACAGCTATCTGTGGGCCGACGTGCTGGCAGCAGATGCCTTCTCTCGCTTCGAAGAGGAAGGGATCTTTAACCGTGATACGGGACAGTCGTTCCTCGATAACATCCTGACGCGCGGCGGTTCTGAAGAGCCGATGGAGCTGTTCAAACGCTTCCGTGGCCGCGAGCCGCAGCTGGATGCGATGCTTGAGCATTACGGCATCAAGGGCTGAAGCGTACGTGAAAATCTGTTTAGTAGATGAATCAGGCGCCGGAGACGGCGCCTTATCTGTTCTTGCGGCCCGTTGGGCGCTGGAACACGATGCCGATAACCCGATGGCGCTGGTGATGACGACAACGCATCTTGAGCTGCGCAAGCGTGATGAGCCAAAGCTTGGCGGTATCTATGTCGATTTTGTCGGTGGCGCGATGGCCCATCGGCGTAAATTTGGCGGTGGCCGCGGTGAAGCTGTCGCGAAGGCGGTCGGCGTGAAGGGCAGTTATCTGCCGGATGTGGTGGATGCCACGGCTGGGCTGGGGCGCGATGCGTTTGTGCTGGCGTCAGTAGGTTGCCGCGTGCGGATGCTGGAGCGTAACCCAGTGGTGGCCGCGCTCCTTGACGATGGCCTGAGACGCGGCTATGCCGATCCGGACATCGGACCGTGGTTGCAGGCGCGTTTAACGCTGATCCACGCGTCAAGTCTGACTGCGCTGACGGATATCACACCCCGCCCGCAGGTGGTCTATCTCGATCCGATGTTCCCGCACAAGCAAAAGAGTGCGCTGGTGAAGAAGGAGATGCGGGTGTTTCAGTCGCTGGTTGGACCGGATTTAGACGCTGACGGATTACTTGAACCGGCGCGAAAGCTGGCGACAAAACGGGTAGTGGTGAAGCGCCCGGACTATGCACCGCCGCTGGCGGACGTCGCCACGACCAATGCGGTGGTTACGAAAGGGCATCGGTTTGATATTTATTCCGGGACGCCGGAATAGTGCGGTCTGGTCCCCTCACCCTAACCCTCTCCCCATAGGGGAGAGGGGATTGCACGGAGCCTGCGTTCCCCCTGGCCCCATAGGGTAGAGAGGATTGCACGGAGCCTTCTTTTCCCCCTGGCCCCATAGGGGAGAGGGGATTGTACGGCGCCTTCTTTTTCCCCTGGCCCCTTTGGGGAGAGGGGATTGCACGGAGCCTTCTTTTTCCCCCTCGCCCCTTGGGGAGAGGGCCGGGGTGAGGGGAAATTTACCGCTTACTCGTCTTCTTCATCACGCAGCGGCACAATCAACATATCAACGTGAACGGTGTTGATCAGCTGACGCGCTGAGGACATCAGTTTGCTCCAGAAATCCTGGTGATGGCCGCAAACGACCAGGTCCATGTCGTATTTCTTGATCGCATCAACCAGCACCTGACCCAAATCGCCGCTGCCGCTTAAGGTTTCGGTGATCGGGTAGCCTGCATTTGTAGAAAGCTCAGACAGCGCGTGGTGAGTCTCTTCGGAGATACGCTTCTGCATATCGCCAAGATTGACGTCGATAAGACCGGTATAGAGATCGGAGTAATTCACATCCACGTGAATCAGAGAAACTTTCGCGTTGTATGGGCGTGCCATGGATACCGCTTTATCAACCAGCACTTTGCTCTCCGGGGAGAGGTCTACCGCGATGAGAATATGTTTGTAAGCCATAGTGTTACTCCTTCCTTAAGTTATCGATGACTATCGGTTAAGCCGTCGTCTTTCTGTCTTCATTACGGCTCAGTTCAACAAATTTATCAAGCTTTGGTGTTGATAACGATTAACCTTGTGGCAAAAAAATTAAGGGATCTCCTACACTATTTAATGAGCCGTTCGGATATGAAAACGTGAACCCGATCGACTTTCGTCATTCTTTCACTGAACTGTCTGTCAGGGCATTGGGGTGCGGTTGTCCAGAAGCCTTGCTTCGTGGGCGGACGCCGGGGAGGAAGTATGATTAGCACCGTCGCATTGTTTTGGGCGTTATGTGTGGTTTGCATAGTGAATATGGCGCGCTACTTCTCATCGTTACGCGCGCTATTAGTGGTACTTCGTGGTTGCGATCCGTTGCTTTATCAGTATGTGGATGGTGGTGGTTTCTTCACCTCGCATGGACAGCCCAGCAAACAGATGCGTCTGGTGTGGTATATCTACGCCCAGCGCTATCGCGATCATCATGACGACGAGTTTATTCGTCGTTGCGAGCGCCTTCGTCGTCAGTTCCTGTTAACCAGTGCCCTGTGCGGGCTGGTGGTCGTGAGTATGGTCGCTTTAATGATTTGGCACTGAGGTGAGCAGGAGGCGGGGATAATACCCGCCATCCTGCCATCAGGGGTTCACCGTAAACCGGAGATCAGAAACAGTGTCGCGCAGTGAGAATACTTGCCCGCTATAGGCAATGTTGACCCCTCCGTCTTTTTCAACTTGGGCATCAGTAATGCTGCCCGTACCTTCAAGAAAAGGCGTCATCGTATTTAATTGCTTGATAATCTCCCTCTCTTTGCCAGGGATCTCTTTAGACAGATAATAACGGTATCGTGTTGACACCGTTGCGCCGCCACTGCTGTTTACGGTCATATAAAGCCAGACGTTATCAGAGAGCTTATAGGTTCTCTGGAGCTCATCGCTTTCGCGAGTATCAGGCGGATAATTGAGCCACAAAAGTGCTGTTACAAGAACAAGCAGTAAAAGCGTTACGAGTCGGTGTATCCATTTAATAACCATTATTCCTCATCTCATCCTTAAGTGGTTTACGCTTTCACTCAGGAGAATAGGCTGTTCACAACTCCAGATTCTGTACAAAAAAAGCTCAGATTATCCTTATGCTTTAGGTGTGTTGTGGAGAGTATTTAAGGCAAGAGCATAAAAAAAAGCGGGTCAGTTTCCTGACCCGCTTTTTCATTTCTGCACGCTAATTAAATCAGCTTCAGTGAAATCCAGTACAGACCACCTGAAAGCAGAATCGACGCCGGGAGCGTAAAGACCCAGGCCATGAGAATGTTGGTGACGGTTTTACGCTGCAGACCGCCGCCATCAACAATCATGGTACCCGCTACCGACGAGGAGAGTACGTGAGTGGTGGACACCGGCATCCCGGTGTAGCTCGCCAGACCGATAGAGACGGCAGCTGTCATCTGCGCGGACATACCTTGCGCATACGTCATGCCTTTCTTACCGATCTTCTCACCGATGGTTGTCGCCACGCGGCGCCAGCCAATCATCGTACCGATACCTAACGCCAGTGCAACGGCCATGATGATCCAGATTGGAGCGTACTCAATGGTATTGAGCATATCGCCCTTCAGTTTCTTCAGCAGACGCTGGTCGTCAGAACTCACTTCTGGCAGCTTCGCGACTTTATCGGTCACATCAGAGATGCAAAGCATGATACGACGCAGCTGACCGCGCTGTTCGACACTGAGTTTCTCGTAGCTTTCGATATCGCCCAGCATGCCTTTAGCGCGTTCCAGCGCGTTAATCGCATTTGCCGGGTGGCAGTGGAACTCGCCGGGCGCAGTGGCCGCGCCAGCTTCCGGAGACGGAATCAACTGGTCAACGCCCGTCGCTTTCTTCAGAAGCTCAGGGTGCTGCTGGAAGTAAACTTCCACGTTATTGACGGCATCGCGGGTACGGGTAATTTCGTAGCCAGATGCATTCATATTGACCACGAAGCCAGCCGGCGCCACACCAATCAATACCAGCATGACCAGGCCAATACCTTTCTGACCGTCGTTCGCGCCGTGAGAGAAGGCGACGCCGATAGCGGAAATGATCAGCGCAATACGGGTCCAGAATGGCGGCTTTTTCTTGCCGTCTTTCTTTTCACGCTCTGCTGGCGTCAGGTGAATACGGGCGCGTTTTTTGGTTCCGCTCCAGTAACGGCGCAGGATGAAAATCAATCCACCCGCAACGACCAGACCCACAATAGGAGAGATAATTAAGGAACCGAAAATCCCGATAACTTTTGGAATGTTCAGCGCATCAACCACAGACGTACCGGTCATCAGGGCGTTAGTTAACCCGATGCCAATAATCGCGCCGATCAGTGTATGAGAACTGGATGCAGGCAGACCGAAATACCAGGTACCGAGGTTCCAGATAATCGCGGCGAGCAGCATTGAAAACACCATAGCGAGGCCATGGCCTGAACTGACGTTCAGAAGGAGATCCGTCGGTAGCATATGCACGATGGCGTAGGCTACGCTTAGACCGCCGAGGAGAACACCAAAGAAGTTAAATACCGCCGCCATAACAACCGCAACTTGCGATCGCATTGCGCGAGTGTAGATAACCGTTGCTACTGCGTTCGCAGTGTCGTGGAAGCCATTGATAGCTTCGTAAAACAGTACAAATGCCAGAGCAAGCAATAGTAAAAGCCCGGTATGTAAATCCAGACCAGCAAACAAATGTAGCATAGGACGTTACGCCATTTTGGAGGACATGAACGCGGCGCATTATCCAGGACAAATGCGCAACGGGCAAAGTGAAATATAGCTTTTTTTTGATATAACCTCTGCTTTGTCGGCGTCTGGTAAAGAAATATATTTTATATTTCAAATAAATGACAGCTATATGGGATTTTTACGCTGGTGTGACCACATAGGAAACTTTACAATTCGCGCCGGTTAAACAAGAGGATTTATGACGTGGAAAGGTTTGATGCCGTAATTATTGGCGCCGGTGCGGCGGGAATGTTCTGTGCGGCAATGGCCGGACAGGCGGGTCGTCGCGTGCTGTTGCTGGATAATGGCAAGAAGCCTGGACGCAAGATCCTGATGTCTGGCGGGGGTCGCTGCAACTTTACTAACATGTATGTCGAACCCGCGGCCTATTTGAGCCAAAACCGGCATTTTTGCAAATCTGCCCTGGCGCGTTATACCCAGTGGGATTTTCTCGATCTGGTGAATAAACACGGAATTGCCTGGCACGAAAAAACGCTGGGCCAGCTCTTTTGCGATGAGTCCGCGCAGCAGATTGTCGATATGCTGGTGGCGGAGTGCGAAAAGGGCGGCGTGATAATGCGTCTGCGCACCGAAGTGCTGAATGTTGCCCGTGATGAGAGCGGCTATACGCTTGAACTGAACGGTGACACGGTGAGCGCAGACAAACTGGTGATTGCCAGCGGTGGCCTGTCGATGCCAGGGCTGGGCGCGACGCCTTTTGGCTATAAGATTGCCGAACAGTTTGGCCTCAAGGTACTGCCAACCCGCGCAGGACTGGTGCCATTCACTCTGCACAAACCGCTGCTGGAGCAACTTCAGACGCTTTCCGGCGTCTCGGTGGCGTCTACCATTACCGCGGAAGACGGCACCGTTTTCCGCGAAAACCTACTTTTTACCCATCGCGGCCTGTCTGGTCCGGCGGTATTACAAATCTCCAGCTACTGGCAGCCAGGCGAGTTTGTGACCGTCAATCTGCTACCCGATTGCGATCTGGCGAGTTTCCTGGATGAACAGCGCGTGGCACATCCGAATCAAAGCCTGAAAAACACGCTGGCGATGCAGCTGCCGAAGCGCCTGATTGAGTGTTTGCAATTGCTCGGGCAAATCCCGGATGTGACGCTGAAACAGCTCAACGTGCGCGATCAGCAGGCGTTGGTTGAGACGCTGACAAACTGGCGCGTACAGCCGAACGGCACCGAAGGTTATCGCACGGCGGAAGTGACGCTGGGCGGCGTGGATACCGACGAACTTTCGTCCCGTACCATGGAGGCGCGCAACGTGCCTGGGCTCTATTTTATTGGCGAAGTGATGGACGTCACCGGCTGGCTGGGCGGGTATAATTTCCAGTGGGCCTGGGCGAGCGCCTGGGCTTGCGCGCAGGCGCTGACAGAGTAAGCTAATTCGAGAAAACAGCCCGGAGGCATATCGGGCTGTTGCCCTGCTTTATAGGGATAATCCCGCTATTCTTCCTGCGATTAACAGGTATCCTTAGCGATCTGTTGTGCATCGTCAATTTTCGAATTCCCGGATATCACCTTACTATGCAAAAAATGTTAAGAATGCCACTGCTACTGGCATTGTTGTCATGTCTGATGATGACGCCTTTTCTCTCTCAGGCGGACGACAGCCCCTCGCAAACCGCTGCGGAACAGCCCGTAAAGGTTAACGTCAGCACGGCCTTGCCCGCGCTGCAAAAACGCCTGGATGCGCTCAAGCAGCAGGTTTCGTCCGTGAAAACGGACAAAAAATTCACCGCGCTGAATGACGATGCTCTCAAACTCGCCGAGGATGCCAATAAACTGGCGGTGCTCCTCGCACCCCAATTGACGCAGATTCAGGCTCAGCTTGACGTTTTAGGCCCGGCTCCCGCTCCCGGCACGGTGACTGAAACGGCGCAGGTGATAAATCAGCGTAAGCAGCTCAATAACAGCAAAAATTTGCTGACTACGCAGATCGAACAGATCAAAGCCATTGCCGTTAATGCTCAAAATCTGTCGACCCAAATCTATGGCTTGCGTCGTGATGCGCTTAAGACGCAGATAGCCCTGAATACCGGCAGTATTTTGGGTGAGAAATTCTGGTCACCGCTGATCTCCCCGAGCGAAGAAGATTCGCAGCGTTTTGATAATTTCGGCGCGCAAATTGGTAAGGCCTGGGATCAGGCATGGGAAGAGGACTGGTACATCGGCTCCGGATTGTATCTCCTGCTTGCGCTGGTTATTGGTCTGTTTGGGCGTAAAGCGCTGGATAAACCAATGAACTGGATACTGCCGCGCTGGCTACCTCAGGGGCGTTTTCGCCGCAGTTTCCTGGCCTGCTTCACCACGCTGAGCACCACGTTGACGCTGGGTATCAGTATGCAGTTGTTGTGCTATACCTTTACGCGTTTGCCGGATGCGACCCAGCTGGTGACGGAGTTTGCTGAACAGCTGGTGGAGCTCACCTATTTCTCGGCGGTGATTGCCGGACTGGGTATTGCGTTGCTGTCGAATAGCCATCCTTCCTGGCGTTTACCGGGCATAGCCGATCCGCTGGCGAAAACGCTCGCTTCGTTCCCGATTCTCCTTGCGGCGTTCATTTTTATTTTTGGCATTATCGAGCAGCTAAACTCACTGGTCGGGGCGAGCATTGCCGTCACGCTTTTCGGTAACGGACTGTCGGCTTTGCTGGTGGCTATTAATTGCCTGATTGCGCCTGTTCGCGTCAATCGCATGCGCCGTAAAATGCGTGCTGAAGGCGAGCAAACCGAGGCTCGCTCGACAATGGCGGGCCTTATCCATTTAATTATCAGCCTGACGGCGTTCGTGATTCTGCTTGCCCTGCTGATTGGCTATATTCCGCTGGCGCGTTTTGTCACCTTCGAGCTGCTGTGGATTGGGCTGGTCGTCAGCTGTCTTTATCTGCTTATCCACTTTGTGGTGGATCTGTGCGAAGCCGTGTTCTCACCCACCACGCAAAGCGGCAAAATTTTGCAAAGCACGCTGAGCGTGAATGAACGCCATTTATCTCTGGCCTCCACTTTATTCTCTGCGCTCGGCAAAACCAGCCTGCTGCTGATGGCGGCCGTGGCGCTGCTCAACGGCACGTTTGGCACCACGACTCCGCTCGAACTGGTGGGTAAAATCGCCGATATCTGGGGCGGTAAAGGGCTGGAGAGCATGAACATCATCCCGGCTCATGCGGTTAATGCCGTGCTGTGCCTGGTGATCGGTTGGTATGTTTTACGTTCTTCACGCCGCTGGCTGGATAATGAATTCCTGCCGAAAACGATGATGGACAGGGGCCTTCGCGCCTCGTTGGTGACGCTGTTCACCAACGTGGGCTACGTGCTCCTCATCATGTTAACCCTGTCGATGCTGGGTATTGAGTGGAACAGACTGGCGTGGATCGTCAGTGCCCTGTCAGTGGGGATCGGTTTTGGCCTGCAGGAGATCGTTAAAAACTTTATCTCCGGCCTGATCCTGCTGACCGAGCGCCCGGTAAAAGTCGGCGATTTGGTGAGTATTAGCGGCGTTGAGGGCGATATTCGCCGTATCAATGTGCGCGCGACGGAAATTCAGCTTAGCGATAAATCGACGGTGATCGTGCCCAACTCGCAGTTAATTTCGCAGAATGTGCGTAACGCGACGATGGGGAATGCACAGGGGGTGGCGACTATCGCGCTGACGTTCCCGCTGGATATCGACCCGGAACAGGTGCGTAATCTGCTTCTGGAAGCCTATACCCTGCATGAATCTATTCTGGAGGCCCCTGCACCGTCGGTCAGCTTTAAAGAGCTGGGCCCGAACGGGATTGTGCTGAGCGTCACCGGGTATGTGAATAGCCCGCGTATGGTCAGCGGAACGCGCAGCGATTTGCTGTATGAAATCCTCAAAATGCTTCGCGCTGCGGGCATTAGTCTGAGCCAGACTCAAACCATGGTGCTGGAACAACCGCACAAAATCACGGTAGAGGATGAGGCGAAAGGCCAGTGATAATATCGTTTATCCCGTCACAACCTGACGGTGATAAACTTCTTTGGGGCTGAAAAGCCCACTTTTAACTTTGTTCGTTTTTTCGATTCTGCATGGTGTGTGTTTTGTTCTTAAAAAGGGTTGTGTAATGGCATCTGCTCATCTCGGTTTCCCGACGGAAACCGTTGTTGTATTCGTGGTGATGGCGGTAGGGGCGATGTTTGTCGACCTCTTCATGCATCGTCACGACAAACCTGTGTCGCTAAAAAGCGCGGCGATGTGGTCTATTTTCTGGGTGATGATGGCGATGGCGTTTGCCGGGTTCCTGTACGTTCATCACGGCGCGGAGATGGCCAGCCTGTTCCTCACGGGCTATGCGCTGGAAGAGGTACTCTCGGTCGATAACCTGTTCGTGATGATGGCGATTTTCGCCTGGTTTGGCGTGCCGGATAAATATCGTCACCGCGTGCTCTACTGGGGCGTGCTGGGGGCGATTGTCTTCCGCGGCATTTTTGTGGCGATCGGCACCAGCCTGTTAAGCCTTGGACCTTATGTTGAAGTGATCTTCGCGCTGGTGGTGGGCTGGACGGCTCTGATGATGCTTAAGCGTCGCGATGAGAGCGATGAGGTTGAAGATTATTCCCATCATCTGGCTTATCGTCTGGTGAAACGCTTTTATCCTGTCTGGCCGAAGATCAGCAGCAATGCGTTTATCCTGACTCAGAAAGAGGTGGATGCGGAGCTGGAAAAGCCAGAAAACCAGGATGTGATGGTAGGGCGCGTAAAAAAAGCCAAACGCTACGCAACGCCGCTGTTACTGTGTGTGGCGGTGGTTGAGCTGTCGGACGTGATGTTCGCCTTTGACTCCGTACCCGCGATTATCGCCGTCAGCCGCGAACCGCTGATTATCTACAGTGCGATGATGTTTGCGATCCTCGGCCTTCGAACCCTCTACTTTGTGCTTGAGGCGCTGAAACAGTATCTGGTCCATCTGGAGAAATCGGTGGTGCTGCTGTTGTTCTTCGTGGCCTTTAAGCTGGGGCTGAATGCCACCGACCACTTCTGGCATCACGGTTTCAGCATTTCAGCAACCGCGAGTCTGTTTGTGGTGCTGGGCGTTCTGGCACTGGGGATTCTTGCGAGCGTCATTTTCCCGGGCAAGCGTACGGCCTGATGCCGTCACCCCGACTTTCCCCGTGTGGGAGAGGGTGAAATAACCAAAAACGGCAACCCTGGGGTTGCCGTTTTGCATTTATTTAATCGGCGAATTGCGCCGTGCTCTGGGCGGATGGAAATGCCGCCAGTGCGGATCTTGCGCGGCCGCTAACAGCTCGTGATCGCCTCGTGTGTCGCCCCAGGCGCGCAGGTGGTAATCGTTCAGATTGCCATAGACTCGCTCAAGTCTCGCCACCTTCTGCCCGCAGCGGCAGTTATGGCCGGTAATACGCCCGGTGAGTTTGCCATCAACCACTTCCAGCTGCGTGCCGATCAGCTTGATGCCGAGCTTATCGGCCCAGGGCTGCAACACCAGCGCCGGTGACGCGGAACAGATCGTGACTTCTGCACCGGAATTCACTTCTGCGGCCACCGCCAGCACGCCTGCCGGGCGCATCAGCTTGCTCCAGTATTTCTCGCAAAACAGCTCGGCCTGCTGACGCAGCCAGCGTTCATCCACCCCGGTCAGAAAGGTTCTGATTAGCACTTCTTTGAGTTCATCGCGCGTCAGTTTTCGGCGTACGCAGTGGATGGTAGGCAGCGCCATGCGCACCAGACGTCCGGCAAAATAACGTTTCCCAAAAGCAAATCGCAGGAAGGGAATAAAGCTGTCGTGAAGCGTTAACGTTCCGTCAAAATCAAAAACGGAGAGGACGTGGGATTTCGCCACTGCCTCATCGGCAATCATATTGGTCATAAACAGGTCTTAGCTGAAATACACATTCTGCTGATTAGTTTACCTGCTTTAGCCTCACAGTCCTGCAAACACGCACATTTTTTTCACAAAGTTGCGACCCGGCTGGGGTGTCCCAATTTGGACATGGTAATGATTGGATGAAAAGTGAGCTGTCTATATTATCGCCATATCAGAAGTTGATTAGAGGGAACATTGCCCCCTCACCCGTAAGGAAAAATTCACTCACTGCTTAGAATTGTTATGACTTTTAGATCTCTTATTTCACTCCTCTTTATCAGTTTTACCTCGTTTTCTGCATTCAGTTTCCAGCTGCCTGCGTCTATGTTATCGCAGGGTCATCAGCTCTCCGTTTCTCCCGCCAAAGCGGCACTTGAGCAAAAGGATTCCGGCCCGCTGCGTGGACGTATTCTGACGCAATACCAGAAATGGAAAGGGACAAACTATGTCTGGGGCGGAACAACCCATCGTGGGGTGGATTGCTCTGCGCTGATGCAACATCTGTTTAGCGACGCGGCACAGCTTTCCTTACCGCGTACCACCGGTGAGCAGATCCACCGCGGGATTCAGGTTGCAGAATATCGTCTCAAGGCCGGAGATCTGATTTTCTTCCAGACCGGTCCGCACCGCCGCCACGTGGGGGTTTATATTGGCAATCACCAGTTTATTCATGCCTCAACGAGCCAGGGCGTGACGGTATCGACGCTGGCGAATAATTACTGGCATTCGCGCTTCATCACCGCCCGGCGTGTGACGGGTGAAGCGGCCTAAATAATATCGTCCACCACGCCTCCGTCGACGCGCAGCGCCGCGCCGGAGGTGGCGGATGCCTGGAGCGAGCAGACATAGACCACCATATTAGCCACTTCTTCTACCGTGGCGGCCCGCTGGATAATCGAGGCGGGCCGGTTGGCCATGACAAACTCTTTCGCCAGGGTTTCCAGCGATTTTCCGGTTTTATCCATCTCGTCCTGCATCATCGCGGCAAACCCATCCGACATTGTCGGGCCAGGCAACACGCTGTTTACGGTGACGCCGCTGCCGGCGACGAATTTCGCCAGGCCGCGCGCGAGCGAAAGCTGCGCCGTTTTGGTCACACCGTAATGAATCATATCGGCGGGAATATTGCAGGCCGATTCTGAAGAGATAAACACCACCCGACCCCAGCCCTTTTGCACCATGCCCGGCAGCAGTGCGCGAGACAAACGTACGCCCGACATCACGTTGGTCTGCCAGTAGTTGTTCCAGGTCTCGTCGTCAGTGGAGTAAAAATCTTCGGGGCCGTAAATCCCGGCGTTGTTCACCAGGATATCGACGTTCGCTGCCACTTTCAGCACTGACTCAACCCCTTCAGGCGAGCTCAAATCGGCAATCGCGGCGCGAACCTCAACGCCCGGGACCACCTGCTGAAGCTGTTGTATGCCTTTATTGACCGACTCGGTACTGCGGCCATTAATAATGACTTCTGCGCCGCTTTCCGCCAGCCCACGCGCAATCGCGAATCCAATGCCACCGGTTGAAGCGGTCACCAGCGCGACTTTCCCCGTCAGATCGATTTTCATGGTCTGCTCCTTATGATGATGAAAGTTCAGACCTTAAAGCGTAGCAGTTGCCTACTCCGGCGGTTGGCTAAAGAGGCTCAACAGCGTGTCGACCTGTTCGTCCAGCGGGGCGAGGGTACGCTTGACAATCAGGTGCAGCGGCGTGGCGCGGCGGGTTCCGTGACTGAGCGGCAACACGCGCAGCACACCTTGTTCCAGCTGAGTGTGAATACGTTCCTCCGGCAGCCAGCCGTAACCCACCTGATACATCACGGCCTCAATCGCCGCGTCGATGGTCGAGAAGGTCCACGCCTCGCTGGCAGACGGTGAGACGGGATGGTTGTCGGCGATCTGAATCAGTGGCCAGGGGCGCAGCATTTCGTCATTCAGCGGCGTGTCGAGCGCGAAAAGCGGATGATCGCGATGGGCGACGGCGACAAAATCAATATTCATCAGCCACTCCCCCAGCCCGGTTATATCCTGGCGGCGGGTGAGAACCATCACGTCGGCTTCGCTGCTGGCAACCTCATCGCTGGCATTTTCCAGCACCTCGGTCAGACGAACCTGCGTTTGCGGATAGCGTTGTTGGAACTGGCGCAAAATGGCAAACAGGCGGCGTCGCGGAAAGATGCTGTCAACCACCAGATCGAGGCGCGTACGCATCCCGCTCTTCAGCGTTGCGGCACGCGTCTCTACATAGGAGAAGGCTTTAAGCAGCGGTTTGACCTGGCTCAATAGCCACTCGCCCTCAGGCGTCAGCACGGCGCGGCGACCCTCCTGCACCAGCAGTGCCACGCCGAGCCGCTCCTGCAACACCGACAGGTTATAGCTGACCGAGGACTGGCTGCGATGGGTCTCTTCTGCCGCTCTGGAAAAGCTTCCGCTGCTCACGACCTTTTCCAGCAGCGTCCATTGTTCAAGCGTGGTTTTGTGCATGATACATCTAAAAAGTGGATGAATTTGATTAAAACATAGCGTTATTCATCTATTTTTTGAAGGGGTACGATAGCTTCATCAAAACGAAGGAGACACATTATGAACACTTTTGACAAACATGACTTAAGCGGCTTCGTCGGCAAACATCTGGTTTATACCTACGATAATGGCTGGAACTACGAGATCTATGTGAAAAATGAAACGACGCTGGATTACCGTATTCACAGCGGGATTGTGGCAAATCGTTGGGTCAAAGATCAGCAGGCGTATATCGTGCGCGTCGGGGAGAGTACCTATAAAATTTCGTGGACTGAACCGACAGGGACAGACGTCAGCCTGATTGTGAATCTGGGCGATAAACTCTTCCACGGCACGATTTTCTTCCCGCGCTGGGTTATCAACAATCCGGAAAAAACCGTTTGTTTCCAGAACGATCATATTCCGCTGATGAACGCTTATCGCGATGCGGGTCCGGCGTATCCTACCGAAGTGATTGATGAATTTGCGACCATTACCTTTGTGCGGGATTGCGGTCGCGATAACGACGAGGTGATTGCGTGCGCGGCGAGCGAACTGCCGGCTGATTTCCCTAAAAACCTGCAGTAACCCTGCAGGTTCGTCGAAGGGACGCGCCTTAAACGATGTTTAAGGCGTCAGCGTGCAGCGTAAACGGCGTAGGGGTGCAAACGGCAAGACTGAGTGCGCCATGCTGATAATGGCTGACATGCAGCGCAGATTTAAAGGTGCTATCAATACTGACGATTTGCCAGGCGCTGCCGCCGCGCTGTTTAACGATCGCCTCTTTGCGCGTCCAGATGCGCCAGAAAGCCGGGAGCTGAGCTTCCGGCGCTTCGCGTTCCAGCTCGTCATGCTCGCCCTGACTAAAGACGGCATTGGCCAGCGCTTTCCAGTTATCGTGCTGGCGAATAGTCTCGATATCGCAGCCCACTTCGCCTTCGTCGCTGATCAGTAAAACGATATCGTCACCGCTGTGGCTCAAATTGAACCAGTACGGCTTGTGGTCAACAAACGCCGGTTTGCCCTGTTCGCCGTAGACGATTTCCGGCAACTTTTGCGGCGCAAGCACCCGTGACAGCAATCCGCGACCGGCAAGCCAGCGGTCGCGTTGCGCGCTCTTCGGAGCCTGATCGGCGAGCGCTAAAGTCCATGAGTCCGCGCAGAGCGTGGAAATTTTTCCCAGAAAAACCTGGTACATAGTGATGTCTGGCCTTAAGTCAAAAACAGTCGGATTCGCAAAGTCACGCGGCGAAACCGCTACTATAAACCAATGCTTGCGCGAATAGCCAACGCAGAAGGGATTAACCGGGCAATCGACTTTTTGGCCGCCCGGGCCCGAGCAGAATCGCCAGTTTGCCGCCGCCTTTGGTGGTTTCCATCCAGATTTTACAGACGCTGGTGAGCGGAACGGAGAGCAGCATACCCACCGGTCCCAAAAGCCAGCCCCAGATGAGTAACGATAAAAAGACGACCATCGTCGACATGCCCAGACGATGCCCCATCATTCGTGGCTCCACGATGTTGCCCAACACCATATGCACCACCAAAAACAGCGCGCCGACCAGCATACATTCATAAATGCCGTTGAACAGAAACGCCTGAATCATCGGCGGTACAGCAGAGAGCACCGCGCCGATATTGGGCACATAGTTCAGCAGAAACGCCAGTACGCCCCACATCAACGCGAACTGTACGTCCATCAGCGCAAGCCCCAGCCAGACTATCGCCCCGGTCCATAAGCTCAGTAACGTTTTCAGCGCCAGATAGTGTGAAACGCCCTTTAAAGCACGATGCAAACCGGCAATATGAATTTGCGGATTGTGCAGCGCAAAGCGCAGTTTGTACGGCACGTGGCGCACTTCAAACAGCATAAATACCACCGTCATGACCAGCAGCAAGACGCTGGCCATCGCGCCGGAAAGCCCGGTCATCAGCGTGGTGGCAAAGGTCATGACTTTTTCAGAGTCCATGCGTCGCAACATCCGCTCGGGCGAAATATGCAGATTGAGGAAGGGAAGCATCTCCTGGAGATCGACGATCTTTCGCGTCAGCTCTTTGTTGTATTTCGGCAGCATGGTGGAAAATTCGCTGAGGGAGGCGGCCAGCACCCCGACCAGTGCGGTCAGGACGATCAGCATCACCAACACCACGATGGTGATAGCCAGCGGCCGTTTCACGCCACGGCGAATAAACCAGGTGACGAGCGGGTTAAGCACGATAGCGAAAAAGAGTGCCAGCAACAGCTGCACGATAATATCCGCAGCGGCATGAATCCCGGCGAGGATCACCACCAGACAGGCGAGCTTAAGAAGAATGTGTAAACCCGCTTTATCGGGCTGGGTGGGTGTCATGCTGATTCCTTATGTTGTGTGCCCGTTAAGTGTAGTGCGTGGGCCGCGCTTCGTCTGACGCTGTTATTCTGAAAGTCATGGCTGATTTTCACCTCGTGACGTGGTAATAGTGAAACACTGTTGTAAAAATCCTGGTGATATTCATGCCCGTACCTGCCGCCGAACCGGCGCTCAGCGGATTGCGCCTCAATCTGCGCATTGTTTCTGTTGTCATGTTTAACTTCGCAAGCTACCTCACTATCGGTCTGCCGCTGGCGGTTTTGCCGGGCTATGTCCATGACGTGATGGGGTTTAGCGCGTTCTGGGCGGGGCTGGTGATTAGCCTGCAATATTTCGCCACGCTGTTGAGCCGTCCCCAGTCGGGACGCTATGCGGATCTGTTTGGCCCCAAAAGCATTGTCGTCGTTGGACTGTGCGGCTGTTTCCTGAGTGGAATAAGTTATCTTCTGGCCGCCGTCACCAGCGGCTGGCCGATGATCAGTCTGACGCTGCTGTGCCTTGGGCGTGTGATTCTGGGGATAGGGCAAAGCCTGGCGGGAACCGGCTCCACGCTGTGGGGCGTGGGTGTGGTGGGAACGCCGCATATTGGCCGCGTGATTTCCTGGAACGGGATTGTCACTTACGGGGCGATGGCGCTCGGCGCGCCGCTGGGTGTGCTGTGCTACGCGTGGGGCGGTTTGCAGGGTCTGGCATTGACCATTATGGCCGTCGCGCTAGTGGCGATCCTGCTGGCGTTACCGCGGCCAAAAGTGAAGGCCAGCAAAGGCAAGCCGTTGCCGTTTCGCGCGGTTCTGGGACGCGTCTGGCCCTATGGGATGGCACTGGCGCTGGCGTCGGCGGGCTTTGGGGTGATCGCGACCTTCATCACCCTGTTCTATGATGCAAAAGGCTGGGATGGCGCGGCCTTCGCGCTGACGCTGTTTAGCTGTGCGTTTGTCGGCACGCGCTTGCTGTTCCCGAACGGTATTAACCGTCTGGGCGGGTTGAACGTGGCCATGATCTGCTTTGCCGTGGAGATTGTTGGTCTGCTGCTGACGGGCATTGCCAGCGAACCGTGGGTGGCAAAACTGGGCGTATTCCTTGCGGGCGCCGGGTTCTCGCTGGTCTTTCCGGCGCTTGGCGTGGTGGCGGTCAAAGCGGTCCCGCAGCAAAATCAGGGGTCGGCGCTGGCGACCTATACGGTCTTTATGGATATGTCGTTGGGATTGACCGGGCCGCTGGCGGGAATACTGATGGCCTGGGCAGGCGTACCGGTGATCTATCTTGCAGCAGCAGGGCTGGTGGCGGTGGCGCTGTTACTCACTTTGCGCTTAAAAAAACGGCCCCCGGCGCAAGCGGCGGAGGCCGTTGAATCGTGAGGAAAATTACTGAATCACGATGGTATTAATAATATTTTCAGCCGTGGTTTGCGCTTTCTGCTGATCTTCAGCAGGCAGCGTGATCTGCAGGGTCAGCAGTTTGCCGTCGACTTTGCCCAGCACCACAGAAGAGTAAGCGGTCTGACCTTTGGCAGAGATAATGCTGTCCAGCTGTTGCAGGGTGTGGCCTTTCAGTTCGATGGACTTGTTGGTCACCACCTGAAGCTGCGGATCGCGGCTACGCTGCTGATCTTCCAGACGTTTGGTCAGGACCGCCAGGTCTTCGCTGGTGTCATCGCCCACAATCACAATCACCGCTTTCTGCCCGGTCGCATCGGAATAGACATGCATGTTGTTTGCCTGAGTGCCCAGTTTGCCGCTCTGATCGGTCATCTCTGCCGGCAGAGAGAAACTGAGTTTGCCATCCATCAGATTTACCGGTTGTCCGGTGGCATTACTTTCAGCGGAAGCGCCCTGAGCAGGAGCTTTCGTGTCACTGTTATCACAGGCCGCAAGACCCACTACCAGCAGGCCAATCCCGACATATTTAACCAGATTGCGCATTGACTTCTTCCTTTCGATAAACGGCCATAACGGCTCATTCACTCATCTTATCACAACTGATAAAGCGAACCCTTAACCTGCCTGCAATGCGGAGATTTCAGATTTATCTGCCAGTCTTTTCAGCAGCATATTGAGCAGCACGCCGTACATCGGCAGGAAGAATACGATGCTAATAAGCACCTTGAAGCAGTAATCGACCAGCGCGATTTCCATCCAGTGTTCGGCCATAAACGCATCCGGGCTACGCCAGAACGCGATAAAGAAGAAGGCCAGCGTATCGCTGACGTTGCCGAACAGCGTGGATGCGGTTGGCGCCATCCACCAGCGATGGTTCTGGCGCAGCCGGTTAAAGACGTGAACGTCGAGGATCTGTCCCAGCGCATAGGCCATAAAGCTGGCGGCCGCGATACGGGCGACAAACAGGTTGAAGTGCGTCAGCGCCGCAAAACCCTGCCAGCTTCCCATATAGAACAGCGATGAGATCACGTAGGAAATGAACAGCGCGGGCAGCATCACGGCAAAAATAATGCGTCGGGCCAGCGGAGCGCCAAAGATACGCACCGTGAGATCGGTTGCCAGAAAGATAAACGGGAAACTGAACGCGCCCCAGGTGGTATGAAAACCAAAAATGGAGATCGGGAGCTGCACCAGATAGTTGCTGGAGGTGATCACCAGCAGATGAAATAGCGAAAGCCAGAACAACGCTCTTACGCGCTGCGATTGAGAGAACTGCGTCATATTGTGACCTTTTTAGTGTTTTGGGGTGAGGGAACCCAATTAGTGCGACACGCTATCTGTCTGACCGTGTGGAACCGGGCAGAGTTTGCACGTAGGACATCTGTGCGGATAACGCATCCTGATATTCTGTAAAGCCGCCGCATGATACTGCTTTCACTCCGCTTTGCAACGGCTAATTTTCGCGCAATCGTTAACCTGGTTTGCTTTGCTGAAAACGCGGCGTAAACTACAGCCGTTTTATTATGAACGAGAAGAAGATGACCGACCTGTTTTCCAGCCCAGACCACACTTTAGATGCCCAGGGCCTTCGCTGCCCGGAACCCGTCATGATGGTGCGCAAAACCGTGCGAACGATGCAAACCGGTGAGACGCTGTTAATTATCGCTGACGATCCGGCGACCACCCGTGATATCCCCGGTTTCTGTACCTTTATGGAACATGAGCTGCTGGCGCAAGAGACCGCTTCCTTGCCGTATCGCTATTTATTGCGTAAAGGCCATTAACCTTCTGGCGTGATCGAATCTACGAATTTGAACCATCGTTTCATCATTTAGCGCTTTTGTGAGGCGCTTCACCTCCGTATTCCAGGCCGTAGTCTAGCTTTTAAGCGTAAAACTAAAACAACGTTTTAACGCTTACCTCACTACCCTGGAGTTGACCCGATGAAAACGACCCTCAAGCCGTTAATGGCTGCTTTGTGCCTGTCCACCGCGTCACTGCTGTTTGCCACCACTGCAACAGCGCAAACCATTAAAGCTGCCGACGTTCACCCCGAGGGCTACCCGAACGTGGTCGCCGTGCAGCATATGGGTGACAAGCTTAAACAACAAACCGACGGCAAGCTGGAGATCAAAGTATTTCCCGGCGGCGTGCTCGGCGATGAAAAGCAGATGATTGAGCAGGCACAAATGGGGGCTATCGACATCATTCGCGTCTCTATGGCGCCGGTTGCCGCTATTCTTCCGGATATTGAAGTGTTCACGCTGCCCTACGTTTTCCGCGATGAAGACCATATGCATAAAGTCATCGACGGCGATATCGGTAAGCAAATTGGTGAAAAACTGACCGCCAACCCGAAATCCCGTCTGGTGTTCCTCGGCTGGATGGATTCCGGTACGCGTAACCTCATCACCAAAGAGCCGGTGGTTAAACCCGAGGATCTGAAGGGCATGAAAATCCGCGTCCAGGGGAGCCCGGTGGCGCTGGCTACGCTGAAAGATATGGGTGCGAACTCGGTGGCGATGGGCGTCAGCGAAGTTTACAGCGGGATGCAAACGGGGGTGATTGACGGTGCAGAGAACAATCCGCCGACCTTTATCGCCCACAACTACACGCCGGTCGCTAAAAACTATACCCTCAGCGGCCACTTCATCACCCCTGAAATGCTGCTCTATTCCAAAGTGAAATGGGACAAGCTCAGCGCCGACGAACAGCAAAAAATCCTGACCCTGGCGCGTGAGGCGCAATTTGAACAGCGCAAACTCTGGAATACTTATAACCAGCAGGCGCTGGAAAAAATGAAAGCGGGTGGGGTGCAGTTCCACGACATCGACAAAGCGGTCTTTGTCAAAGCGACAGAGCCGGTGCGCGCCCAGTATGGCGATAAACATCAGGATCTGATGAAAGCCATCGCCGACGTCCAGTAAACCTAACGCGCTGTGGAGGACATATGTCCGAACGCTACCTGAAGTGGATGGACCGGCTGTACCTGCTCGCCATGGCCATCGCGGGCGTCTCGCTGCTGGTGATGACCATCGTGATCCCGATTGGCATTTTCTCGCGCTACGTGCTCAATCGCGGTGAGTCATGGCCGGAGCCGATTGCGATTATTTGCATGGTGACATTTACCTTTATCGGCGCGGCGGTGGGATACCGCGCCGGGTCACACATTGCGGTGAATATGCTGACCGACCGACTGCCCGAGACGCTAAAAAACCTGTGTGCGCGGATTGTGGATCTGCTGATGCTGCTGATTTCGGCCCTCATGTTCTGGTACAGCTTCTGGCTGTGCATTGATTTATGGGAGCAACCGGTCGCAGAATTTCCCATTCTGACCTCTGGCGAAAGCTATCTGCCGCTTCCGGTAGGCTCAGCGATTCTGATTCTTTTTGTCCTCGAGCGGTTGCTGTTTGGCTCGCAGGAACATCGTCCGGTCGTCCTGATCGGCAACCACAGTTAAGGGGTGAACAATGGATGCTTTTGTGTTGCTCTTCACCCTCGCCATTTTGCTGGCGCTGGGAATGCCGGTCGCCTTTGCCGTCGGGTTAAGCGCGGTTGCGGGGGCGCTATGGATTGATTTGCCGCTTGAGGCGCTGATGATCCAGATCACCAGCGGGGTAAACAAATTCACCCTGCTGGCGATCCCGTTCTTTATCCTCGCGGGCGCGATCATGGCCGAAGGGGGCATTGCGCGGCGACTGGTCAACTTCGCCTATATCTTCGTCGGATTTATTCGCGGCGGACTGTCGCTGGTGAATATCGTCGCGTCAACGTTCTTTGGCGCGATTTCCGGCTCGTCGGTGGCAGATACCGCCTCGATCGGCAGCGTGATGATCCCGGAGATGGAGAAGAACGGCTATCCCCGCGAGTACGCGGCGGCAGTCACCGCCAGCGGCTCGGTACAGGCGATTCTGATTCCACCCAGCCATAACTCGGTGATTTATTCGCTGGCGGCAGGCGGCACGGTCTCAATCGCCACGCTGTTTATCGCCGGTGTGTTGCCTGGACTGCTGCTGGGGTTGTGTCTGATGATCCTGTGTCTGGGATTTGCCCATAAACGCGGCTACCCGAAGGGCGAGAAAATTCCGTTCAAGCAGGCGCTGAAGATTTTCTTCGACGCGCTGTGGGGATTGATGACGGTAGTTATTATTCTCGGCGGGATTTTGTCGGGGATATTTACGGCCACGGAATCGGCGGCGGTGGCCTGTCTTTGGGCCTTCTTTGTCACCATGTTCATCTACCGGGACTACAAGTGGCGAGAACTTCCCAAACTGATGTGCCGCACGGTGAAAACGGTCACGATCGTGATGATTCTGATTGGCTTTGCTGCGGCGTTTGGCGCGGTGATGACCTACATGCAACTGCCGACGCGTATCACCGAATTTTTCACCTCACTGTCGGATAACAAGTACGTCATCCTGATGTATCTCAACATCATGCTGCTCCTGGTCGGCACGCTGATGGATATGGCGCCGCTGATCCTGATCCTGACGCCGGTGCTGCTGCCCGTCACCAACTCCCTGGGCATCGATCCGGTGCATTTCGGGATGATCATGATGGTCAATCTGGGGATCGGGTTAATCACGCCGCCGGTTGGATCGGTGCTGTTCGTTGCCAGTGCGGTGAGTAAGCAGCGGATCGAAACCGTGGTGCGCGCCATGCTGCCGTTTTACGGCATGCTGCTGGTGGTGCTGGCCATGGTGACGTATATCCCGGCGATTTCGCTGTGGCTGCCCCGGGTGTTAGGGATGCAGTAGTCGGTGTGTTTTCGCCCTCTCCTGGTGGGAGAGGGCTGGAGTGGGGGCGGGGCATCAGACCGCCCCCCACTTTTTACCGACGACGCAATAATCTCAACGCGTTCGCCGTCACCAGTACCGTCGCCCCGGTATCGGCCAGCACCGCCAGCCACAGTCCGGTGATCCCGAGCAGCGTGGTGACGAGGAAAATCGCTTTCAGTCCCAGGGCTATCGTAATGTTCTGACGAATATTGGCGCGGGTGGCGCGGGCCAGACCGATCATCTGCGCCAGCCCGGTCAGGCGGTTATGGGTTAAGGCCGCGTCGGCCGTTTCCAGCGCGACGTCGGTGCCGCTCCCCATCGCAATTCCGATGGTTGAAGCCTTCATGGCCGGAGCATCGTTAATTCCGTCGCCGACCATCGCCAGCGGCGCGCGCGCGTTCAGCCCGGTCACCGCCTGGACTTTATCTGCAGGCAGCAAACCCGCCCTGAAAGAAAGACCCAGCTCATTCGCAATCGCAGCCGCGGCACGCGGGTTATCACCGGTGAGAATAACCCCCTGAATCCCCAACTGATGTAGCGAGGCAACGGCCTCTTTGGCATCGTCACGCAGCGTATCGCGCAGCGCCAGCACGCCTTTTACCACACCGTCTACCGCAACGGTCACGACCGTCTGCCCGGCTTGCTCCAGCTCGCCAATCCGCTGGCTGAAATCGCCCGCAGGGAATTTATCAGCTGCGCCAATCAGCACTTTTTGACCCTCAACGTCGGCCTCAATGCCGGAACCCACCAGCGCCCGCTGCGCGGTAGCGAGCGGAATATTCAGCCCGCGTCGCTGCGCTTCACGCACAATCGCCTGCGCCAGCGGATGCGTGGAACCTTGCTCAACGGCGGCAGCCAGGGTGAGCAGCGCCTCTTCGGTGATCTCATGCGGATAAATCCCGGTGACCTGCGGTTTACCCACGGTCAGCGTCCCGGTTTTGTCGAAGGCGATCTGCCGGATCTGGCTCAACTGCTCAAGCGCCGCGCCGCCTTTAATGAGCGCACCGCGCCGGGCTGCTGCTGCCAGACCCGAGGTGATCGCGGCTGGCGTGGAGATCACCAGAGCGCACGGGCAGCCAATCAGCAGCAGCGTCAGGCCTTTGTAGATCCAGCTTTCCCACGGCGCGCCGAATATCAGCGGCGGGACAATCGCCACCAGCAGAGCGATCAGCATAATCACCGGGGTATAGATCCGACTGAAACGATCGATAAAGCGCTCAACAGGCGCGCGGCGCTCTTCGGCTTCTTCAATCAGCTTGAGAATGCGGTCAATGGCGCTGTCGCCAGGCTCGGAGAGCACTTTCAGCTGGACCAGACGGTCAACGCTGGTCGCCCCGGCAGGCACTTTTTCGCCCGTCGCGCGTTCGACTGGAATTGATTCGCCGGTGAGGGCGCTTTGATCAAAGCTGGCGGCGGCGGTCATCAACGCGCCATCGGCAGGCAGACGCCCTCCGGCGGACACTTCAATCACATCCCCCGGGCGCAGCGTGGTGATGGCGACCGTATTTCGTTCTCCGTCGATCACGACCGTCGCCGTTTCCGGTTTTAACGCCATTAGCGCGCTCACCCCTTTGCGCGCACGGCTCGCGGCCCAGCCTTCAAGGCGTTCGCCGATCAAAAACAGCAAAAGCACCATCGCCGCTTCTGCCGTCGCACCAATAAACAGCGCACCGATTGCCGCGACGCTCATTAACGTTTCAATGGCGAACCAGCTACCGCTTTTCATCAGGCGCAGCGCCTGGCGCGCAACGGGGAACAGGCCGACCAGCGTTGTGGCGACAAACGCCAGATTGCCGAAGGGGTGGTTAAACTGTTCCAAAGTCCAGCTCAACGCCATCATGATAATCAGGGTGATGAGGGGCAGATTTTCCCGTAGCGGAGCGGTTTTTTCGGCAGGCGCATTTTCGCTGCGCAGGGAATAACCCGCTTTTGTCACGGCGGCTTCGATGCGGGCGGTAACGTCCTGGTCCGCGCTGACCACCAGTTTCTCGGTAGCGAATAGCACCTGTACGTGATGGACTCCCGGCACTTGCTTCACCGCATTTTCGACCTTACGGGCGCAGGCGGCGCAGTCCATGCCGTTTACAATCCAGGTGTAACGATCGCCGCTGCCAGCAAAGGCTGGAGAGGCTTGCGTGTCAGCCTGGCAATCGCCACAGCAATCGTCTTTTGCGGGAACGGGACTGAGTTTAAGTGCCGAGAATTGCGGCACTTTTTTCGGTGTATCTGGAGTCGACATGGCACTCTCCGGTAATGATAATTTTCTCATTAACCGCAGCATACACTCTGGAGTCGACTCCAGAGTCAAGCGTTAATTAAATATACAGCGAACGGACGATCAGGAAATGCCCGGCGAAATAGCAGGCGGCGGCGATGGCGTTGTCCGCACGGAATCGGCGGCGATAATGACTGCCCAGCCAGACAATATTTCCCAGCAGTAATAACGTCGCGCCGAAGAATGCCGACATCGCCGGTGACGTTGGGCGGAAGAACCACAGTTCACCGGCCAGCCAGACCATCACCAGCGTCATGGCAATAAACGTGCAGACCGGCCAGCGCATCTCTTCCAGACGCGTCCAGATCACCGCCACCAGCAGCGCGCCTATCACCAGCAACACCAGCGGTAACGGCCAGAAGAACGAAAGGGTCATCTGGCTGGCGAAATAGATGGTGTAAAGCAGATGGGAGAGGAAAAACGCGCCGATAGCGTACAGCAAGCGCTGACGCGGCAGCAGCGTTAACGCATCGCCGATCAATGAGGCGCACAGACCTGCCAGCACCAGATAGCTGACGGCGTTGAACATCGGGGCCTGCCATGCGAGCAGAAGGAGCAGAAGCAGGGTCACGGGCTTAAATAACCAGCGCTGCCAGACAGGGCCGCGATAGGACGCATCGACGTAAAGCCATGCGGAAAAACAGACAGCGATAAATGACCAAAGCATATTAACTCCCTGTATCTGTTATTTTTGGATAAATACTCTCTGATTCAGTGTAGTGACGCGAGCGGGCGTTTGGCAATGCCGGATCGGACGGGGTATTCTGATTTCCGCAAAATCTGATGGGATTCAACAATGAGCAAGATGCCGCTTTTTTTCATTATCGTGGTGGCGATCATCGTGATTGCAGCCTCGTTTCGCTTTGTGCAGCAGCGTCGCGAAAGGGCTGATAATGACGCCGCGCCGTTACTGCAAAAACGCGTGATGGTGAGTCATAAGCGCGAGAAACCGCTCAACGATCGCCGCTCCCGCCAGCAGCAGGAGACGCCCGCAGGCACGTCGATGCGCTATGAGGCAAGCTTTAAACCCGAAAGCGGCGGGCTGGAGATGACGTTTCGTCTGGACGAGAAACAGTACCATCAGCTGACGGTGGGGGATAAAGGGATGCTGAGCTATAAAGGGTCGCGGTTTGAAGGGTTTACACCGCAGCCGTGATTTCCCCTCACCCCAGCCCTCTCCCCAAAGGGGCGAGGGGGCACAGACCGCACTGTACTATCCCTATCCCCAGAGGGGCGAGGGGGCACAGGTCGCACTGTATTATCTCTCTCCCCAAAGGGGCGAGGGAGCACTGGCCGCACCGTCTTATCACTCTCCCCAGAGGGGCGAAGGGGCACTGTCCTGTCCCCTCTCCCTCCGGGAGAGGGTTAGGGTGAGGGCAACAGGCCGCTTATTTCTTCGCCTGCGCCTTAAACTTCTTCATCCACACCAGCAGTTCGAACACGCCAAAAATAAAGACGCGTAGCTGCTGCCAGCCGGTCATCTGCGGTCCGTCTTTCGGCAGACCGTTTTTCAGCATCACCATCTGCAGAGCGTGCATAAAGGCGGTGAAAATCAGCGCAACGTTGACGAAAATATTCATTGGGCGCGGGAACGGGTGCACCAGATTGAGGATTAAGAACGCCCAGACGCCCAGCATCAGCAAACGCCCAAGATTAATCAGTACCGGCATCGGACTCTCCTTGTACTTCACGGTGATACAAACGATAGGCCACCTGTCCTGCGACCTGTTCACGGTGCAGACGCCAGTGAACCGGGACTGGCGGTAAGCCGTGTTCCACTTCGCTTTCGACATAGATAAGCGCGTCATCCGCCAGCCAGCCGTTGCTTTCCAGCAGCGTCAGCGTCTCTTCCAGTAGTCCTTTGCGAAACGGGGGATCGACAAACACGACGTCGTGCGGCGTGCCCGTCTGCGCGAGGAATGCCAGCGTGTTGGTATTCACCACTTTCGCATTCGCCGCCTTCAGGGTAGCCAGATTCTGCTGTAATTGCTGTGCGACACCGCGCTCCATCTCCAGCAACGTTGCGCTGGCAGCGTAACGCGACAGCGCTTCGAGTCCCAGTGCGCCGCTTCCGGCAAAGCAATCCAGACAGTGAGCGTCAACCATCGACGGCGCCAGCCAGTTAAACAGCGTCTCTCTGACGCGATCGGTTGTCGGGCGCAGGCCGGGGCTATCGGGGACGGGCAGTTTGCGGCCTCGCCACTGGCCGCCGATAATGCGAATTTGTCCGGCCGGGCGGTTCGTTTTCTTCATTTCAGGAAAGCTCTGCTAACAATTGGCCTGCGATTCCAGGCGGTGATGTTACTTAGGTAAAGTGATAGACTATTTCATCATTTTTTTAGCTTCCATGTATATAGTACCGCGAGGAGTGTAGTCGCAGATGGCAAAACAAAAAAAACGTGGCTTCTTTTCCTGGCTGGGCTTCGGTGAAAAAGAGCAGGAAACAGAACAGAAAATCGAAGAGCAGCAGGCGGCTGAAGAACCATCACAACCTGAAACGCCCGTCGAAACAGCTGCCGCGATAGAAGCGGAAGAACCTGCGCACAGTAAAGAAGAGACAGACTCCTTCGCGCAAGAACTTGTGGATGTGACCGAGCAGGTTCAGGAAAGCGAGAAACCGCAGCCCGTTGAGCCAGAACCCGTTGTGGCTGAACCGGTTGCAGACGTTATCGCAGAAGAGGTTATTGAGCCGGTGGCCGTTGAGGCGCCTCAGGCGGTGATTGAACACGAAGAGCTGCCGCTGCCGGAAGAGGTCAAAGCAGAAGCGATCGCCCCGGAAGAGTGGCAGGCGGAAGCCGAAACTGTCGAAATCGTTGAGGGCGTTGAAGAAGAAGCCGAAAACGAACCGGAGCTGACTGACGAAGAGCTGGAAGCCCAGGCGCTGGCTGCGGTGGCCGCTGAAGAAGCCGTCATGGTTGTTCCGGTCGAAGAAACAGAAGACCAGACCCTGGCAGAAGAGGTGGCCCAGGAGCAGGAAAAACCGACTAAAGAAGGTTTCTTCGCGCGTCTGAAACGTAGCCTGATTAAAACCAAAGAAAATCTGGGTTCCGGATTTATCAGTCTGTTCCGCGGTAAGAAAATCGACGATGATCTGTTTGAAGAGCTGGAAGAACAGCTGCTGATTGCGGATGTCGGTGTGGATACCACCCGTAAAATCATCGCCAATCTGACTGAAGGCGCAAGCCGCAAACAGCTTCGCGATGCCGAAGCGTTGTACGGCCTACTGAAAGAAGAGATGGGCGAAATTCTCGCAAAAGTTGACGAACCGCTTAATATTGAAGGCAAAACGCCCTTTGTTATTCTGATGGTGGGCGTTAACGGCGTGGGGAAAACCACCACCATTGGCAAGCTGGCGCGTCAGTTCGAACAGCAGGGTAAATCCGTGATGCTGGCGGCGGGCGATACCTTCCGTGCGGCGGCGGTTGAGCAGCTGCAGGTCTGGGGTCAGCGCAACAATATTCCGGTGATTGCGCAGCATACCGGTGCGGATTCCGCTTCCGTGATTTTCGATGCCATTCAGGCGGCGAAGGCGCGCAACGTGGATGTGCTGATTGCCGACACCGCAGGGCGTTTGCAGAACAAATCGCACCTGATGGAAGAGCTGAAGAAAATCGTCCGCGTGATGAAGAAACTGGACGAAGACGCGCCGCATGAGATTATGCTGACTATTGACGCCAGCACCGGACAGAACGCCATCAGCCAGGCGAAGCTGTTTGATGAAGCGGTTGGGCTGACCGGGATTACGCTGACCAAACTGGACGGCACCGCCAAGGGTGGGGTGATCTTCTCCGTCGCGGATCAGTTCAGCATCCCAATTCGCTACATCGGTGTTGGCGAACGTATCGAGGATTTACGTCCGTTTAATGCGGGCGACTTTATTGAGGCACTATTTGCCCGAGAGGATTAACAATGATTCGCTTTGAACACGTCAGCAAGGCCTATCTCGGTGGGAGACAAGCGCTGCAGGGGGTGACATTCCACCTGCAGCCGGGCGAGATGGCATTCCTGACCGGCCACTCCGGCGCGGGGAAAAGTACCCTGCTCAAGCTTATCTGTGGGATCGAACGGCCAAGCGCCGGGAACATCTTTTTTGGCGGCCATGATATTAGCCGTCTGAAAAACCGTGAGGTGCCGTTTTTGCGTCGCCAGATCGGGATGATTTTCCAGGATCACCACCTGCTGATGGATCGCACCGTATTCGATAACGTGGCGATCCCACTGATTATTGCGGGTGCCAGCTTTGATGACATTCGCCGTCGCGTCTCGGCGGCGCTGGACAAAGTGGGCCTTCTCGACAAAGCGAAAAACTTCCCGATTCAGCTTTCTGGCGGTGAACAGCAGCGCGTGGGCATTGCTCGCGCGGTGGTGAATAAGCCTGCCGTTTTGCTGGCGGATGAACCGACCGGTAACCTGGATGATGCGCTCTCTGAAGGGATCCTGCGTCTGTTTGAGGAATTTAACCGCGTGGGGGTGACAGTATTGATGGCGACGCACGATATCGGGCTCATCTCCCGCCGTTCGTACCGCATGCTGACGCTGAGCGACGGTCATTTGCACGGAGGCCACGGTGAATAAGCGCGACGCAATAAACCAGATTCGACAGTTCGGGAACCGATTTGATCGTTTCCGCAAGCCGCAGGGCGGCGGGGATGGGCACCGCAACGCCCCGAAGCGCGCAAAAGCGTCGCCGAAGCCAAACTCCCGTAAGACCAACGTCTTTAACGAGCAGGTACGCTACGCCTTCCACGGCGCAGTGCAGGATCTGAAGAGTAAACCGCTGGCGACGTTCCTGACGGTGATGGTTATCGCTATCTCCCTGACGCTGCCGAGCGTTTGCTATATGGTCTACAAAAACGTCAATGAGGCGGCTTCGCAATACTATCCTTCGCCGCAAATTACGGTGTATCTGGATAAAGCGCTGGATGATAACGCGGCGGCGCAGGTCGTGGGGCAGCTCCAGTCTGAACAGGGCGTAGAGAAGGTCAACTATCTGTCGCGCGACGAGGCGCTGGGCGAATTCCGCAACTGGTCCGGGTTTGGTGGCGCGCTGGATATGCTCGAAGAGAACCCGCTGCCTGCGGTAGCAGTGGTGATCCCGAAACTGGATTTCCAGGGGACCGATTCGCTTAACACCCTGCGCGACCGCATCACCCGTATCAACGGCATTGATGAAGTGCGCATGGATGATAGCTGGTTCGCGCGTCTGGCTTCCCTGACGGGGCTGGTAGGGCGCGTGGCGGCGATGATCGGCGTGCTGATGGTCGCGGCGGTCTTCCTCGTGATTGGTAACAGCGTGCGTCTGAGCATCTTTGCCCGCCGTGACACCATTAACGTGCAAAAACTGATCGGCGCGACGGATGGATTTATCCTGCGTCCGTTCCTTTACGGTGGCGCACTGCTCGGTTTTTCCGGCGCATTTCTTTCACTGATATTGTCAGAAATTTTGGTGATGCGGCTCTCTTCTGCCGTCACCGAAGTGGCGCAGGTTTTCGGAACCAAGTTTGATATCAGTGGCTTATCTTTCGATGAGTGCCTGTTACTGCTGCTGGTGTGCTCAATGATTGGCTGGGTAGCCGCGTGGCTTGCCACGGTACAACATTTACGTCACTTTACCCCGCAGTAAAAAATCTCTGGTATAATCTTTCCCTGCAATGAGTACATCACTTTGCAGGGAAAGAGTCCCTGTTGACTCTCCCCCGCGATCGCTAATCCATGTCACAATTTGTGCGTAATCTATTCACAGCGTTACATGGAACTTGTGGATAAAATCACGGTCTGATAAAAGTGTGAATGTTAGTCTCACTGCTCAAAAGCTTTGGCATGCTTGTTGCCTGATGGGGACAAACCACCGCCAGAAGATACGAAATTGAGAGGAATGAATGACCAAAGAAATGCAATCTTTAGCGTTAGCACCTGTTGGTAACCTGGAATCTTACATCCGGGCCGCTAACACCTGGCCGATGTTGACGGCCGAGGAAGAAAAGGAGCTGGCTGAAAAGCTGCATTACCAGGGCGATCTGGAAGCAGCTAAGACGCTGATCCTGTCTCACCTGCGCTTTGTTGTTCACGTTGCTCGTAATTACTCGGGCTATGGCCTGCCGCAGGCAGACTTGATTCAGGAAGGCAACATCGGTCTGATGAAGGCGGTACGTCGCTTTAACCCAGAAGTGGGCGTGCGACTGGTCTCCTTCGCCGTGCACTGGATCAAAGCAGAAATTCACGAATACGTCCTGCGTAACTGGCGTATTGTGAAAGTCGCCACGACCAAAGCACAGCGCAAACTGTTCTTCAACCTGCGTAAAGCCAAGCAGCGTCTGGGCTGGTTCAACCAGGAAGAAGTCGAAATGGTGGCGCGCGAGCTGGGTGTGACCAGTAAAGACGTGCGTGAGATGGAATCTCGTATGGCTGCTCAGGATATGACATTTGATATGTCTGCTGACGACGATGCGCAGGATAGCCAGCCTATGGCACCGGTACTGTATCTGCAGGACAAAACCTCTAACTTTGCTGACGGCATCGAAGAGGACAACTGGGAAGATCAGGCCGCCAACAAACTGACCCACGCGATGGAAGGTCTCGACGAGCGTAGCCAGGCGATTATCCGCGCCCGCTGGCTGGATGAAGACAACAAATCCACGCTGCAGGAACTGGCCGACCGCTACGGCGTCTCCGCTGAACGTGTGCGTCAGCTTGAGAAGAACGCCATGAAAAAACTTCGCGCCGCTATCGAAGCGTAATTCTCGCGAAGTTTCCCCGATAACCCTCGAATGCAAATTCGGGGGTTTTGTTTTTTTAACGCCTGCTCTGGCGAATTCTTCCCCCCTGGCAAACACTTACAGATGCGCTAAGCAAGCGGATCTCTTAGGGGGACAGGGTGAAAAATAACGAACTGAATGAACGGCGTTTGCAGGCGACGCCACGCGGGATCGGCGTGATGTGTGGTTTCTACGCCGATAAAGCGGAAAACGCCACGCTGTGGGACGTGGAAGGTCGCGAAGTTATCGACTTTGCTGCGGGGATCGCGGTGCTCAACACCGGCCACCGTCACCCAAAAGTCATTGCCGCCATTGAAAAGCAGCTCCAGGCCTTTACCCACACGGCGTACCAGATCGTGCCGTACGAAAGCTATGTCGCCCTTGCAGAGCGCATCAATGCTCGCGTGCCGATTGAAGGGCCAGCCAAAACCGCTTTCTTCTCGACGGGCGCCGAAGCGGTTGAAAACGCCGTCAAAATTGCCCGCGCTTACACAAAGCGCCCCGGACTCATCACCTTCGGCGGTGCTTTTCATGGTCGTACCTTCATGACCATGGCGCTTACCGGCAAGGTCGCTCCCTACAAACTTGGCTTCGGCCCGTTCCCCGGATCGGTCTATCACGCCCAATACCCCAATACGCTTCACGGTGTAAGCTCCCAGGAGGCACTGAAAAGCCTGGAGCGGATCTTCAAAGCCGATATTGCCCCGGATCAGGTGGCGGCAATCATTGTTGAACCGGTTCAGGGCGAAGGTGGCTTCAACGTCGCGCCAGCCGATTTTATGCAGGGTCTGCGCGCGCTGTGCGACACCCACGGTATTTTGCTGATCGCTGACGAAGTGCAAACCGGTTTTGCGCGTACCGGTAAACTGTTTTCGATGGAACATCACTGCGTTAAACCGGATCTGATCACCATGGCCAAAAGTCTGGCGGGCGGGATGCCGCTCTCGGCAGTGTCTGGCCGCGCAGAGGTGATGGATGCGCCAGCGCCGGGCGGGCTGGGCGGAACCTATGCCGGTAACCCGCTGGCGATCGCAGCGGCACTGGCGGTGCTCGATGTCATTGACGAAGAAGATCTGTGTACCCGCGCGTCACATCTGGGTCATCATCTGGTGGAAGTGCTTAATAAAGCCAGGTCCGGCTGCCCGTTTATTGCCGATATTCGTTCGCAAGGGTCGATGGTGGCGGTGGAGTTTAACGATCCGCAGACCGGACAACCTACACCGGAATTTACCCGTCAGGTGCAGGAGCGCGCGCTGGCCGAAGGACTCCTGCTTCTCAGCTGTGGCGTTCACGGCAATGTGATTCGTTTCCTCTATCCCCTCACCATCCCGGAAGCTCAGTTCCGCAAAGCGCTGGATATTATCTCTGCCGCGCTGACTCGTTAAAGCCATTCGCCCGGCGGCAAACACGCGCCGGGCGTAGCATATATACATTTCAAATTAGCTATTCCAAAACCATAAAAATGGGGTATGTTTTAGCAGAGTGTGCTGAAAATGCGCGGGCAGCAGACCTATAACTGAAATAAAGCGCTACACAACAACATCACAACAATCGTAATAACCATAATAATGGGGAATCTCAGGATGAATATGAAGGGTAAAGCGTTACTGGCAGGATGTATCGCGTTGGCATTCAGCACCATGGCTCAGGCTGATATTAAAGTTGCTGTGGTGGGTGCAATGTCCGGTCCGGTAGCGCAGTACGGCGACCAGGAATTTACGGGCGCAGAACAAGCGGTTGCAGATATTAATGCTAAAGGCGGCATCAAAGGCGAAAAACTGCAGATCGTAAAATATGATGATGCCTGCGACCCGAAACAAGCGGTTGCCGTGGCGAACAAAGTGGTCAACGACGGGATTAAATACGTGATTGGCCACCTGTGCTCCTCCTCCACCCAGCCAGCGTCTGATATTTACGAAGACGAAGGCATTCTGATGATCACCCCGGCGGCGACCGCACCAGAGCTGACCGCGCGGGGTTATAAACTGATTCTGCGTACCACCGGTCTGGACTCTGACCAGGGCCCAACCGCTGCGAAATATATCCTCGAAACCGTCAAACCGCAGCGCATCGCGATTGTTCACGACAAACAGCAATACGGTGAGGGCCTGGCGCGCTCCGTGCAGGACAGCCTGAAGAAAGCGAATGCGAAAGTGGTCTTCTTCGACGGCATTACCGCAGGTGAAAAAGACTTCTCCACGCTGGTGGCGCGTCTGAAGAAAGAGAATATCGACTTCGTGTACTACGGCGGTTACCACCCGGAAATGGGTCAGATCCTGCGTCAGGCGCGCGCAGCCGGCCTGAAAACGCAGTTTATGGGTCCAGAAGGTGTGGCGAACGTTTCCCTGTCTAACATCGCAGGTGACTCGGCTGAAGGGATGCTGGTGACCAAGCCGAAGAACTATGACCAGGTTCCGGCAAACAAACCGATCGTAGACGCAATTAAAGCGAAGAAACAGGATCCGAGCGGTGCGTTCGTGTGGACCACCTACGCGGCGCTGCAATCGCTGCAGGCGGGTCTGAACCAGTCAGCCGATCCGGCTGAAATCGCGACCTGGCTGAAAGCGAATTCCGTCGATACCGTGATGGGACCGCTGTCCTGGGATGAGAAGGGCGATCTGAAGGGCTTTGAGTTTGGTGTGTTTACCTGGCATGCAGATGGTTCTGCGACTGACGCAAAATAAACGCAAATGGCAACCGTAAGGTTGCCATTTTAGTGTTTGCATCCTCTCCCGGTGGGAGAGGGCCGGGGTGAGGGCATCAGGCCGCACAAATCAGCCCGCATTCAGCAAACCTAATGCTTCTCCCACCCTTTCTCCAGCGCCGTAAAGCCCAACGCCTGCATAAATGCCGCCATCGTGCTGCGGTCCTCAACGCCCACATCGGCCATCCACCACGAGGTGATGTCCGGGTTATCGCGAACCACTTCTTCAATCAGATACTGTCCCACACCGCGCCGACGGGTGATCTCACGCACGCGCAGTGAGTCCAGCGCCCCTTGCGATCCGCTCAGCGTCACGCGTACCGCACCCAGCAAACGCTCGTTAAAGCGGGCGGCATAAATACGATGGGTTTCATCCACGGCCAGTGATGACGGGGAATATTCCGGCCAGATCTTGCCCAGGTCGATACGATCCTGGTCGCTAAAGGACACCAGACGAAGGATAGTCAGTTTCATTAGCTGCTTGTCCAAATCAAAAAGAGTAAGGCAGTGTACTCAATTTATCTCACCAGCGGCTTCCACTTTTTATACTCATTCTCCAGGTGATTACTTTTTTAGCAGCGCAATGTGCAGTGCGAAAATACAGGGATCGAAAAATAAGCAGAATTTTAACCTAAAGGGTAGTGATTTATTCGGCGCTTTGTACCGTTATTTTATGCTGCAAAGTGCGCTTTTATTTGTTTATCTCTGTCTGAATTCAGAATATTATCTTTGCTTAATCGCCTGAAAAATAGAGATTTTAGTCTGGTTTTTGTCAAAAAACTGCGCTAAACCATTAAAGGCACTGGTAAAAATAGCGTTGTTCATTAAAAGTACAGAATGCTTTTTAACCATAATAAAACAAAATATATACAACACGTCACGAATGGGGATTCAGAGATGAAAAGGAACGCGAAAGCATTTATCGCGGGAATGGTTGCACTGTCGATTTCGCAGGCTGCCATGGCGGAAGAGATTAAAGTTGCCGTTGTCGGTGCGATGTCCGGTCCGGTTGCCCAGTGGGGTGATATGGAATTCAACGGTGCGCGTCAGGCGATCAAAGACATCAACGCCAAAGGCGGGATCAAAGGGGATAAGCTGGTCGGCGTGGAATACGACGACGCGTGCGATCCGAAACAAGCCGTCGCCGTCGCCAACAAGATCGTTAACGACGGTATCCAGTACGTCATCGGTCATCTTTGCTCATCCTCCACGCAGCCCGCTTCCGATATTTATGAAGACGAAGGCATTCTGATGATCACGCCGGGCGCCACCAACCCCGAGCTGACTCAACGTGGCTATCAGTACATCATGCGAACGGCCGGTCTGGACTCCTCGCAGGGGCCGACAGCCGCGAAGTACATTCTGGAAAAAGTGAAGCCGCAGCGTATCGCAATCATTCACGATAAGCAGCAATACGGCGAAGGCCTGGCGCGCTCCGTACAGGATGGCCTGAAAAAAGGCGGCGCGAACGTGGTCTTCTTCGACGGCATCACCGCAGGCGAGAAAGACTTCTCCGCTCTGCTGGCCCGTCTGCAAAAAGAGAATATCGACTTCGTTTACTACGGGGGCTATTACCCGGAAATGGGACAGATGCTGCGCCAGGCGCGTTCAACCGGCCTGAAAACGCAGTTTATGGGCCCGGAAGGCGTGGGTAACGCCTCGCTGTCCAATATTGCGGGTGACGCAGGCGAAGGCATGCTGGTGACGATGCCAAAACGCTATGACCAGGAAGCGTCAAATAAGGCTATCGTGGACGCGCTCAACGCGCAGAAGAAAGATCCAAGCGGTCCGTATGTCTGGATCACCTATGCTGCTGTGCAGTCTCTGGCGACAGCCATGGATCGTACCGGCAGCAAAGCGCCGCTGGATTTAATCAAAGATTTAAAAGCACACGGTGCGAACACCGTGATTGGGCCGCTGAACTGGGATGAGAAAGGCGATCTGAAGGGATTTGAATTTGGTGTCTTCCAGTGGCATGCCGATGGTTCTTCCACCGTCGCGAAATAACGCCTGAAGACAAGTTATCCCGCCGCCCGCGCAAAACGGGCGGATTTAAAAAGGTTTCCTTATGTCCGAGCAGTTTCTCTATTTCTTGCAGCAGATGTTTAACGGCGTCACGCTGGGAAGCACCTACGCGCTGATCGCCATCGGCTATACGATGGTTTACGGCATCATCGGCATGATCAACTTCGCCCACGGCGAGGTCTACATGATCGGCAGCTATGTCTCCTTTATGATTATTGCCGCGCTGATGATGATGGGTATCGACAGCAGCTGGCTGCTGGTGGGTGCAGGATTTGTCGGTGCGATTGTGATCGCCAGCGCCTACGGCTGGAGCATCGAGCGCGTGGCCTACCGGCCGGTGCGCAGCTCCAAACGTCTGATTGCCCTGATCTCCGCCATCGGGATGTCCATCTTCCTGCAAAACTACGTCAGCCTGACGGAAGGCTCCCGCGATGTCGCGCTGCCAAGCCTGTTCAACGGGCAGTGGATTGTCGGCGCGAGTGAAAACTTCTCGGCCTCGATAACCACCATGCAGCTGGTTATCTGGATTGTGACCTTCCTGGCGATGCTGGCGCTGACCATTTTTATCCGTTATTCGCGCATGGGCCGCGCCTGCCGCGCCTGTGCCGAGGATCTGAAAATGGCCAGTCTGCTCGGGATTAACACCGACCGCGTAATCGCCCTGACCTTTGTGATCGGTGCGGCAATGGCGGCGGTAGCGGGGGTGCTGCTCGGTCAGTTCTACGGCGTGATCAACCCGTACATCGGCTTTATGGCCGGGATGAAAGCCTTCACCGCAGCGGTTCTCGGCGGGATTGGCAGTATCCCTGGCGCGATGATCGGCGGCCTGATTCTGGGCGTTGCCGAAGCGCTCTCCTCGGCGTATCTGAGTACCGAATATAAAGATGTGGTGTCGTTTGCGCTGCTGATTCTGGTACTGCTGGTGATGCCTACCGGGATTCTGGGCCGTCCGGAGGTAGAGAAAGTATGAAACCGATGCACTTTGCGATGGCGCTGCTCTCCGCGGCGATGTTCTTTGTTCTCGCGGGCGTCTTTATGGGCGTGCAGTTAGAACTTAACGGCACCAAACTGGTGGTGGATACCGCCGCCGATATCCGCTGGCAGTGGGTGTTTGTCGGCACGGCGGTGGTCTTCCTGTTCCAGCTGTTACGTCCGGTATTCCAGAAAACGTTGAAAAATGTCTCCGGGCCGAAGTTCGTCCTGCCTGCGATTGACGGTTCTACCGCTAAGCAGAAATTGTTCCTGGTCGCGCTGCTGGTGATTGCCGTGGCCTGGCCATTTATGGTGTCGCGCGGGACCGTGGATATCGCCACACTGACGATGATCTACGTGATTCTGGGTCTCGGCCTGAACGTGGTGGTGGGGCTGTCTGGCCTTCTGGTTCTGGGTTATGGCGGTTTTTACGCTATCGGCGCCTACACCTTTGCGCTATTGAACCACTATTACGGACTCGGTTTCTGGACCTGTCTGCCGCTGGCGGGGCTGGTTTCTGCCGCTGCGGGTTTCCTGCTCGGCTTCCCGGTTCTGCGTCTGCGCGGGGACTATCTGGCGATTGTTACCCTGGGCTTTGGCGAGATCGTCCGTATTCTGCTGCTCAATAACACCGAAGTGACCGGCGGTCCGAACGGCATCAGCCAGATCCCGAAACCGACCTTCTTCGGGCTGGAGTTCAGCCGTTCTGCCCGCGAAGGCGGCTGGGATACCTTCAGCAACTTCTTCGGCGTGAAATACGATCCGTCCGACCGGGTGATTTGGCTCTATCTGGTGGCGCTGCTGCTGGTGGTCCTGACCCTGTTCGTGATTAACCGTCTGCTGCGCATGCCGCTGGGCCGCGCGTGGGAAGCGCTGCGCGAAGATGAGATCGCCTGTCGCTCTCTGGGCCTGAATCCGACCCGCATCAAGCTGACCGCGTTTACCATCAGCGCCGCGTTTGCCGGTTTCGCCGGAACGTTGTTTGCTGCGCGTCAGGGCTTCGTCAGCCCCGAGTCTTTCACCTTTGCCGAATCGGCCTTCGTGCTGGCTATCGTGGTGCTCGGCGGGATGGGCTCGCAGTTTGCGGTTATCCTTGCGGCCATTCTGCTGGTGGTTTCCCGCGAGCTGATGCGTGACTTTAACGAATACAGCATGTTAATGCTGGGTGGTTTGATGGTGCTGATGATGATCTGGCGTCCGCAGGGCTTACTGCCGATGACCCGTCCGCAGTTGAAGCTGAAGAACGGGCAAGCGAAAGGAGAGCAGGCATGAGTCAGCCATTATTATCCGTTAACGGCCTGATGATGCGTTTTGGCGGCCTGCTGGCGGTCAACAATGTGTCGCTGGACCTGTTCCCGAAAGAGATTGTCTCCTTGATCGGCCCGAACGGCGCGGGGAAAACCACGGTGTTCAACTGCCTGACCGGTTTCTACAAACCGACGGGCGGGACCATCATGCTGCGCGATCAGCATCTTGAAGGGCTGCCGGGTCAGCAAATTGCCCGTATGGGCGTGGTGCGGACCTTCCAGCACGTACGCCTGTTCCGGGAGATGACGGTGATTGAAAATCTGCTGGTGGCGCAACATCAGCAGTTGAAAACCGGGGTCTTCTCCGGTCTGCTGAAAACCCCGGCTTTCCGTCGCGCCCAGAGCGAGGCGCTGGATCGCGCGGCGACCTGGCTTGAGCGTATCGGTCTGCTTCAGCATGCGAACCGTCAGGCGAGCAATCTGGCGTACGGCGATCAGCGTCGTCTGGAAATTATTCGCTGCATGGTGACGCAGCCGGAAATCCTCATGCTCGATGAGCCTGCCGCCGGTCTGAACCCGAAAGAGACCAAAGAGCTGGACGAGCTGATTGTCGAGCTGCGTAACCATCACGACACCACCATTCTGCTGATTGAGCACGATATGAAGCTGGTGATGGGCATTTCGGATCGTATTTACGTGGTTAACCAGGGGACGCCGCTGGCGAACGGCACACCGGATGAAATTCGTCATAACCCGGATGTGATCCGCGCCTACTTAGGTGAAGCATGATGGGGGCGAGTCATAAAATGGAAAAAGCGATGTTATCTTTTGACAAGGTGAATGCCCACTACGGCAAAATTCAGGCGCTGCACGACGTCAGTCTGCACATCAATCAGGGCGAAATTGTGACGCTGATTGGCGCAAACGGCGCGGGCAAAACCACGCTGCTCGGGACGCTGTGCGGTGACCCGCGTGCGTCCAGCGGACGTATCGTCTTCGATGGAAAAGATATTACCGACTGGCAGACGGCGAAAATCATGCGCGAAGCCGTGGCGATAGTGCCGGAAGGCCGCCGCGTGTTCTCCCGTATGACGGTGGAAGAGAACCTGGCGATGGGCGGCTTCTTTGCCGAACGCGACCAGTATCAAACCCGCATCAAGCGCGTGTATGAACTCTTTCCGCGTCTGTACGAGCGGCGTATCCAGCGTGCGGGCACGATGTCCGGCGGTGAACAGCAGATGCTGGCGATTGGCCGTGCGCTGATGAGCCAGCCCCGTCTGCTGCTGCTGGATGAGCCGTCGCTTGGTTTAGCGCCGATCATCATCCAGCAGATTTTCGACACCATCGAGCAGCTGCGCAAAGAGGGGATGACCATCTTCCTCGTTGAGCAAAATGCCAACCAGGCGCTGAAGCTCGCGGACCGAGGCTATGTGCTGGAGAACGGTCACGTGGTACTGGAAGATACCGGAGACGCGCTGCTGGCAAACGAAGCGGTGCGGAGTGCATACCTGGGCGGCTAGGCCAGATAGGTTTTTCCCTCTTCCCGTCGGGATGAGGGTATCAGCGTTCATCATCCAAAGGCCGGGTAAGGCGAAGCTGCCACCCGGCTTTTTTGTTTTCTGTACGTTTAAGTTGTACAATTAATACGTACAGAAAAGGGGGCAATATGCGTACAATGAACTACAGTGAAGCACGTCAAAATCTGGCATCAGCGTTAGATACAGCCGCCACCGGGACGCCTGTCACTATTACCCGTCGCGGGCATAAGCCCGCCGTGATCATTAGCGCAGACGAGTTTGAGCGTTATCAGGCGGCAAAACTGGATGCTGAATTTGATGCCATCATGGGCGTTCACGGCAACGAAATACGAGAACTGGCTGACAAATGACCCTGCAATTTATCTCAGCGGAAGAGATAATTCGCTTCCATGACAAATTACTGTGCGTCACGCCCGGTGTAACGGGGATGGCGGATTCGGGGCGGGCGGAAGCGCTTTTGTATCGTGTGTTGAATAAGTACGAATACGAAGGCGTAACGGATGTCTGGATCCTGGCAGCGATGCACTTGCTGGCTATTTCTCGGGGCCATATTTTCAATGATGGTAATAAACGAACAGCATTATTTATCACGCTGCTATTTCTCAAACGTAACGGCATCTCCTTAATCGCCAATCCTGATTATGTGGCGATGACGGTTGAGGCAGCTGCGGGCCGTTTGTCGCTAGACGAGATCGTTCAGCGTTTACGTGGCTAGCCATTTGCCCTCTTCCTGTGGAACAGGCCCGGAGTGAGGGCATAAAACCGCATCCCGCTTTTTTCCGCCATATTACCTTCACCTCGCCATCATCTGCCTGAAGCCCCTTTGTAATCTATTTGTAATTAAAAAGTTATTTTTCTGTCATTCGAGCATGTCATGTTACCTCGCGAGCATAAAACGCGTGATATCGCGCATCCGGCACAATAAGAGAGATGACAATGACATCGTTACGACACACAGCTTTGGGTCTGGCACTGGGTCTGGCTTTTGCGACGAACGCAATGGCTGTCACCACGATTCCGTTCTGGCATTCCATGGAAGGGGAGTTGGGTAAAGAGGTGGATTCCCTGGCGCAACGTTTTAGCGCCACCCATCCGGATTACAAAATTGTGCCGGTGTACAAAGGTAACTACGAGCAGAGTCTGAGCGCGGGCATTGCCGCATTCCGCACCGGTAACGCCCCGGCGTTGCTCCAGGTTTACGAAGTCGGCACCGCGACCATGATGGCGTCTAAAGCGATTAAACCGGTGTATGAGGTGTTTAAAGAGGCGGGCATTAACTTCGACGAGTCTCAGTTCGTACCAACCGTCTCGGGTTACTACACCGATTCTAAAACCGGACATTTACTGTCTCAGCCATTTAACAGCTCAACGCCTGTTCTGTACTACAACAAAGACGCCTTCAAAAAAGCCGGCTTAGATCCGGAGCAACCGCCGAAAACCTGGCAGGATCTGGCGGAGTACACGGCGAAGCTGAAAGCGGCAGGCATGAAATGCGGTTACGCCAGCGGCTGGCAGGGCTGGATCCAGATTGAAAACTTTAGCGCCTGGCATGGTCTGCCGGTCGCGACCAAAAACAACGGCTTCGACGGTACGGATGCGGTGCTGGAATTCAATAAGCCAGAGCAGGTGAAACACATCGCTCTGCTGGAAGCGCTGAATAAGAAAGGGGATTTCAGCTACTTCGGGCGTAAAGACGAATCCACCGAGAAGTTCTACAGCGGAGATTGTGCGATCACCACCGCGTCTTCCGGATCGCTGGCGGATATCCGCCACTACGCCAAATTTAACTACGGCGTGGGCATGATGCCTTACGATGCGGATGCCAAAGGCGCGCCGCAGAACGCCATCATCGGCGGGGCGAGCCTGTGGGTGATGCAGGGCAAAGATAATGGCACCTACAAAGGCGTTGCCGAGTTCCTCGATTTCCTCGCCAAACCAGAGAATGCCGCCGAATGGCACCAAAAGACCGGCTATCTGCCGATCACCAAAGCCGCTTACGACCTGACGCGCGAGCAGGGTTTCTATGACAAAAACCCGGGTGCAGATATCGCAACGCGTCAGATGCTGAACAAGCCGCCGTTACCGTTCACTAAAGGTTTGCGTCTGGGCAATATGCCGCAGATCCGCACCATCGTAGACGAAGAGCTGGAAAGCGTGTGGACCGGTAAGAAAACGCCACAACAGGCGCTGGATTCCGCGGTAGAGCGTGGTAACCAACTGCTGCGCCGCTTTGAGCAGTCGACTAAATCGTAAATTGAACCTGACCCCTCGCCTTCACCCCTCACCCTAACCCTCTCCCCAAAGGGGAGAGGGGATTGCCCGGTGCGGTTTTTCCCCTCTCGACAGGGAGAAGGAATTGTCGGTGCGGTTTTTCCTCTTTCTACAGGAGGAAGGGAGTGCCGGTGCGGTTTCCCTCTCTCGACAGGGAGAAGGGATTGCCCGATGCGGTTTTTTCCTCTCTCGACAGGAGGAAGGGACTATACGCTGCGGTTTTCTCCCTCGCCCCTTTGGGGAGAGGGCAGGGGTGAGGGGCTACCTAACATTGAGCAAAACTATGTCATCATCCCGTCCGGTGTTCCGTTCGCGCTGGCTGCCGTATCTGCTGGTCGCGCCGCAACTGATTATCACCGTTATCTTTTTTATCTGGCCTGCGGGCGAAGCGCTCTGGTATTCGGTTCAAAGCGTCGATCCGTTTGGTCTTTCCAGTCAGTTCGTCGGACTGGACAACTTCACCGCGTTGTTCCACGACAGCTATTACCTCGACTCCTTCTGGACGACGATTAGATTCAGCGCCCTCGTGACGGTCAGCGGGCTGGTCGTCTCGCTATTTTTTGCTGCGCTGGTCGATTATGTCGTGCGCGGCAGTCGTCTGTATCAGACGCTAATGCTGCTGCCCTACGCCGTCGCGCCTGCCGTCGCCGCCGTGCTGTGGATTTTCCTCTTCAACCCCGGACGCGGGCTGATTACCCATTTTCTCGGGGAATTCGGTTATGACTGGAATCACGCCCAGAACAGCGGTCAGGCGATGTTCCTGGTGGTGTTCGCCTCGGTGTGGAAGCAAATCAGTTATAACTTCCTGTTTTTCTTCGCCGCGCTGCAATCCATCCCGCGCTCGCTGGTCGAAGCCGCCGCGATTGACGGCGCAGGGCCGATTCGCCGCTTCTTCAAACTGGCGCTGCCGCTGATTGCGCCGGTGAGTTTCTTCCTGCTGGTGGTGAATCTGGTTTACGCCTTCTTCGACACCTTCCCGGTGATCGACGCCGCCACCGCCGGTGGCCCGGTGCAGGCGACCACTACGCTGATTTACAAGATCTACCGTGAAGGCTTTGCCGGGCTCGATCTGTCGGCCTCTGCCGCGCAGTCGGTGGTGCTGATGGGGCTGGTGATTGTGCTGACGGTGGTTCAGTTCCGTTATGTCGAAAGTAAGGTGCGCTACCAATGATTGAGAACCGCCCCGGGCTGACGATTTTCAGCCATACCATGCTGATTCTGGGGATTATCGTCATCCTGTTCCCGCTGTACGTGGCGTTTGTCGCCGCCACGCTGGACACCCAGGCCGTCTTTGACACCCCCATGACGCTGGTCCCCGGCGGCCATCTGTTGGAAAACATGGTCACCATCTGGACTCAGGGCGTGGGCGCGAACAGTGCGCCGTTCTGGCTGATGATGCTTAACAGTTTCATCATGGCGTTTGGCATTACGGTGGGCAAAATCGTGGTGTCGATGCTCTCCGCGTTTGCCATTGTCTGGTTCCGCTTTCCGCTGCGTAACCTGTTCTTCTGGATGATCTTTATCACCCTGATGCTGCCGGTCGAAGTGCGTATTTTCCCGACCGTCGAGGTGATCGCCAATCTCGGGATGCTCGACAGCTACGCGGGCCTGACGCTGCCACTGATGGCATCGGCCACCGCGACATTCCTGTTCCGTCAGTTCTTTATGACGTTGCCGGATGAACTGATTGAGGCGGCGCGCATCGACGGGGCATCGCCGATGCGCTTTTTCCGCGACATCGTGCTGCCGCTCTCCAGAACCAACCTCGCGGCGCTGTTCGTGATCACCTTTATCTACGGCTGGAATCAGTATCTGTGGCCGCTGTTGATTGTCCAGGATGTGAATCTTGGCACCGCGGTGGCGGGCATCAAAGGCATGATCGCCACCGGCGAAGGCACCACCCTCTGGAACCAGGTGATGGCGGCGATGTTGCTCACGCTTATCCCCCCGGTGGTTATCGTTTTAGCCATGCAGCGCGCCTTTGTGCGTGGTTTAGTAGACAGTGAGAAATAAGATGGCTGGATTAAAATTACAGGCAGTAACCAAAAGCTGGGACGGCAAAACCCAGGTGATTCAACCCCTGACGCTCGACGTGGCAGACGGCGAATTTATCGTCATGGTCGGTCCGTCCGGCTGTGGAAAATCGACGCTGCTGCGCATGGTGGCGGGGCTTGAGCGCGTGACCAGCGGTGATATCTGGATTGACCGCCAGCGCGTGACCGAGATGGAACCGAAAGATCGTGGCATCGCGATGGTGTTCCAGAACTACGCCCTCTACCCGCACATGAGCGTGGAAGAGAACATGGCCTGGGGGCTGAAAATCCGCGGGATGGGCAAAGGGCATATCGAAGAACGCGTCAAAGAAGCGGCGCGTATTCTGGAGCTGGACGGCCTGTTAAAACGCCGTCCGCGTGAGCTCTCCGGCGGCCAGCGTCAGCGCGTGGCGATGGGCCGTGCGATAGTGCGCGATCCGGCGGTGTTCCTGTTCGATGAACCGCTCTCTAACCTCGACGCCAAACTGCGCGTGCAGATGCGTCTTGAACTGCAACATCTGCATCGCCGCCTGAAAACCACCTCGCTGTACGTGACTCACGATCAGGTGGAAGCCATGACCCTGGCGCAGCGCGTGATGGTGATGAACAAAGGTATCGCCGAGCAGATCGGCACGCCGGTGGAGGTATATGAAAAGCCCGCCAGCCGTTTTGTGGCGAGCTTTATCGGCAGTCCGGCGATGAACCTGCTGGAAGGGCGTATCAGCAACGCGGGCACGCATTTTGAGCTGGAGAGCGGGATGGCGCTGCCGGTGAACTGGTTTTATCGCGGCTACGCCGGGCGTAAAATGACGCTCGGTATCCGGCCAGAGCATATTGCGCTAAGCTCGCAGGCGGAAGGCGGTGTGCCTCTGGTGATGGACACGCTGGAGATGCTGGGCGCGGACAACCTGGCGCACGGACGCTGGGGCGAGCAAAAGCTGGTGGTGCGTCTGGCGCATCAGGAGCGCCCGCAGGCGGGCAGCACGTTGTGGCTGCATCTGCCGGAAAATCACTTGCACTTATTTGATGGTGAAACAGGACAACGCGTATGAGTCATTGGCCCTATCCTCACATCGTCGCCCATCGCGGCGGCGGTAAACTGGCACCGGAAAATACGCTGGCGGCAATTGACGCTGGCGCGCACTTCGGGCATTTGATGATTGAGTTTGACGCTAAATTATCGAAAGACGGCGAAATTTTTTTGCTGCATGACGATAACCTCGAACGCACCAGCAACGGCTGGGGCGTGGCGGGCGACTTGCCGTGGCACGATCTGCTGAAAGTGGATGCCGGAAGCTGGTACAGCGGAAAATTCAAAGGCGAGCCGCTGCCGCTGCTGGCGGAAGTGGCCGATCGCTGTCGCCAGCACGGGATGATGGCCAATATCGAAATCAAACCGACGGCCGGCACCGGACCGCTCACCGGTAAAGTGATTGCCCTCGCGGCCCGTGAGCTGTGGGAAGGGATGACCGCGCCGCTGCTGTCGTCGTTTGAAATTGACGCGCTGGAAGCGGCACAGGCCGCTGCACCGGAACTGCCGCGTGGCTTATTGCTGGATGAATGGCGTGACGACTGGCGCGAGCTGACCACTCGCCTGGCCTGTGTGTCGATCCATCTTAATCATCGGCTACTGGATGAAGCGCGCGTGAGGATGCTCAAGGACGCCGGGTTGCATATTCTGGTGTATACGGTCAACAAACCCCAGCGGGCAGCAGAGCTACTGCGCTGGGGCGTGGACTGCATCTGTACTGATGCGATAGACGTGATTGGCCCGAACTTTAATTCTGCGGATTATTGAGCATATCGCCATTCGTACGCGGTGGCAGCATGTGCTGCTGCCCGCTCTCCTGAGACATCCCACCGCTTAACATCCCGCCGTTCGTATTCGGCAACACCTGCTCACGAGGCTGACCCTGCTGAATGCGCTGGGTGTTGTTGTTCATCTGTGTCTGTAAATTCTGCTGCTGAAGCTGCGTCTGAGTTCTCAGCTGCTGGTTTAGCATCCCTTTTTGCTGCTGCTGTTGGCCCGTCATCTCGGTCTGCATCCGTTGCTGACTGGGGATGACGTAACCCTGTTGATTCGGGTTGTTCATGGTGTTGAGGGGCTGTGCGAGCGCGGCAAACGGAAGCAGCGCCGTAAGAATCAAAAGTCGTTTCATTGTCATTTCCTCCTTGTGAGGCTTTTCTTAAGTTTATCTCGATTCCGCCACAACGATGATTTTTTAGGAGTTGTGAACCAGGCTTAAGCGGGAATATGGGTCCCATCACCTGGAGAACAACGATGATAAAACCAACCTTTTTACGCTGGGTAGCGATCGCCGCGCTGATGGCAGGCGGCACATTTAGCGTGGCGGCTAACCCTCCTGCGGCTCCGCCAGTGTCCTACGGCGTGGAAGAGGATGTTTTCCATCCCGTGCGGGCGAAACAGGGGATGGTGGCTTCGGTTGACGCGATGGCCACTCAGGTCGGCGTGGATATTCTGAAGCAAGGGGGGAACGCGGTGGATGCCGCAGTGGCCGTGGGCTATGCCCTGGCGGTGACGCATCCGCAGGCGGGGAATCTCGGCGGGGGCGGCTTTATGATGTTGCGCACTAAAGACGGCCAGACCACGGCGATCGATTTCCGCGAAATGGCGCCCAACCAGGCGACCCGCGACATGTTCCTTGATGAACAAGGCAATCCGGACAGTAAAAAATCACTGACTTCGCATCTGGCCAGCGGCACGCCGGGCACGGTAGCGGGGTTCTCTCTGGCGCTGGATAAATACGGCACGCTGCCGCTGAACAAAGTGGTGCAGCCAGCCATCAAGCTGGCGCGCGACGGGTTTGTGGTCAATGACGCGCTGGCGGACGATCTCAAAACCTACGGCAGCGAAGTGATTCCGAACCATGAAAACAGCAAAGCGATCTTCTGGAAAGACGGCGAGCCGCTGAAAAAAGGCGACAAGCTGGTGCAGGCGAATCTGGCAAAAAGCCTGGAGCTGATTGCAGAAAACGGTCCGGATGCCTTCTACAAAGGGGCGATTGCCGATCAGATTGCCGAGGAGATGACGAAGAACGGCGGGCTGATCACCAAAGCGGATCTGGCGGAGTACAAAGCGGTTGAGCGTACGCCAGTCAGCGGCGATTATCGCGGCTATCAGGTGTTCTCGATGCCGCCGCCGTCCTCCGGTGGGATCCATATCGTGCAGATCCTCAATATTCTTGAAAACTTCGATATGCACAAATTCGGCTTTGGCAGCGCCGATGCGATGCAGGTGATGGCAGAGGCCGAAAAATATGCCTACGCCGATCGCTCGGAGTATCTCGGCGATCCTGATTTCGTCAAAGTGCCGTGGCAGGCGCTGACCAACAAAGCCTATGCCAAATCGCTGGCGGATCAGATTGATATCAACAAAGCGAAGCCGTCCAGCCAGATCCGCCCCGGCAAACTGGCGCCGTACGAGAGCAATCAGACCACCCACTTCTCGGTGGTGGATAAAAACGGTAACGCGGTGGCGGTGACCTATACGCTGAATACGGTGTTCGGCACCGGGATTGTGGCGGGTAACAGCGGCATTCTGCTGAATAACGAGATGGATGACTTCTCCGCCAAACCGGGCGTGCCGAACGTTTACGGGCTGGTGGGGGGCGATGCTAACGCCGTCGGGCCGAAAAAACGTCCGCTGTCGTCGATGTCTCCGACCATCGTGGTGAAAGACGGCAAAACCTGGCTGGTGACGGGCAGCCCTGGCGGGAGCCGAATTATCACTACCGTGCTGCAAATGGTGGTGAACAGTATCGACTTTGGGATGAACGTAGCCGAAGCCACCAACGCGCCGCGCTTCCATCATCAGTGGCTGCCGGACGAACTGCGCGTGGAGAAAGGCTTCAGCCCGGATACCCTCAAACTGCTCGAACAGCGCGGTCAGAAAGTGGTGCTGAAAGAGGCGATGGGGAGCACCCAGAGCATTATGGTCGGGCCGGACGGTACGCTGTTTGGCGCGTCGGATCCGCGTTCGGTGGATGATTTAACGGCGGGGTATTGATTATTCCCCTCACCCTAACCCTCTCCCCGTAGGGGAGAGGGAATTGCACGGTGCGGACTTTTCTCCCTCGCCCCTATGGGGAGAGGGTCGGGGAGAGGGGATTGCACAGTGTGGGCTTTTCTCCCTCGCCCCTATGGGGAGAGGGTCGGGGTGAGGGGAGTGTGTCACTTCATCCGCGCCATATAATAGGCATCCACCAACTCGCCGTTGCGCAGGGCGAATTTCTTTCCGGTTCCTTCGATTTCAAAGCCAAACTTCTTGTAAAGCGCCAGCGCAGCGCGATTATCCGCAAAAACCGTGAGTTCAATACGTTCGATGCGCATCCAGTTGTCGCACAGGTTGAGCATCTCACGCATGAGCGCACTTCCGACGCCACGTCCCTGAGCATGAGCCGCAACGCTGATACCAAACGTAGCCACATGGCTGCGTCGCGGGCTGGCTTCGACCTGTAGCGCCAGATCGCCGACAATGTTCTCATCCATGCAGGCGACCAGACGTTTTAGGCCAGCTTTCGGATTAAGGCGTTCCTGCCACATCTCAAGGGAAGGATGAGGGAGTTGTAGCGTGTCGTGATACACCTCTGGATGCATGTAATTCTGGCGCAGGGCTTCGGCATCTTTCGGTTCAGCGTGGCGTATCACTATCTCACTCATTCTTTTGTCCTCGTTGGGTTAATATCCCTTTCAACATCATTGACTTTGAAATTTGAGTCAACTCCCTTTTTTTTTGCAAAAAGTATTGGACAAGTGCGAATGAGAATGATTATTATTGTCTCGCGTTCAGGAAGACCTCTACGGAAACCTGAAAGCACGACATTGCTCACATTGCTTCCAGTATTACTTTAGCCAGCTTATAGCTGGCTTTTTTTTGGTTTTTTTTCACCCTGGCTGACTTGCCATTTTGCCCCCGGGGAGTGCTCGCAATCCCCACGTACTCTGTGTACGCTCCGGTTGCTGCGCGCTTGCCGTGAGCAAACTGGCTGCGACACCGACGGCTGATGCGCCAGCATCTTGAAAGCTAGGGTGAGGGCAAAACTTACGCTATGGTAGTCACAGCAACCTTAACAAGGACTGAGCCATGACATTACATTGCGCATTTATTGGATTTGGTAAAAGCACCACCCGCTATCACCTTCCGTATGTTCTCAACCGTAAAGACAGCTGGCACGTGGCGCATATCTTCCGCCGTCACGCCAAACCTGAAGAGCAATCCCCACAGTATTCTCATATTCACTTCACCAGCGATCTGGATGAAGTCTTAAACGATCCGCAGGTCAAACTGGTGATCGTCTGTACGCATGCTGATAGCCATTTCGACTACGCTAAACGCGCGCTGGAAGCGGGCAAAAACGTGCTGGTGGAAAAACCGTTTACCCCGACAATTGCTCAGGCCAACGAGCTGTTTGCGCTGGCAAAAAGTAAAGGGCTAACCGTTACGCCGTATCAAAACCGCCGCTTTGACTCCTGCTTCCTGACCACCAAAAAAGTGATTGAAAGCGGTAAGCTTGGCGATATCGTTGAAATTGAAAGCCATTTCGATTACTTCCGCCCGATAGCAGAAACCAAACCCGGCCTGCCGCAGGACGGCTCATTTTACGGGCTGGGCGTTCATACGATGGACCAAATCATCTCGCTGTTTGGTCGTCCTGATCATGTGGCGTACGACATTCGCAGCCTGCGCAATAAAGCGAATCCTGACGATATTTTTGAAGCACAGCTGTTTTATGGCGATTTGAAAGCGATCGTCAAAACCAGCCATCTGGTGAAAACCGACTACCCGAAATTTATCGTGCATGGCAGCAACGGCTCGTTTATCAAATACGGTATCGACCAGCAGGAGACCAGCCTCAAGGCGAACGTCATGCCGGGCGAACCGGGATTCGCGGCGGATGACTCCATCGGCCTGCTGGAGTATGTCAATGCTGAAGGCGTAACGGTAAAAGAAGAGGTGAAACCAGAAACCGGCGATTATGGCCGCGTCTACGATGCACTGTTTGACACCCTCACCAGCGGCACGCCGAATTACGTCAAGGAATCTGACGTTCTCACCAATCTGGAAATCCTTGAACGGGCTTTCGAGCAGGCTTCTCCCGCCACGATTACCCTCGCGAAGTAAGCCCTGTCGACTCCTCTGTGCTTGTTCATAATTTTTGAACAGAGGAGTCAATTTTCACCCTCTATGATCCCAGGCCAATTGCGTCCACACTAATTCCATCGAAACGAACTGGGGTGAAAAACAATGATCTTTTTACGTAAAGCAGGCGATCGTGGTCACGCAAATCATGGCTGGCTGGACTCATGGCATACCTTCTCGTTCGCGGACTATTACGACCCGAACTTCATGGGTTTCTCGGCACTGCGCGTGATTAACGATGATGTGATCGACGCAGGCCAGGGCTTCGGCACCCATCCGCACAAAGACATGGAAATCCTGACCTATGTGCTGGAAGGCGCTGTAGCGCACAAAGACAGCATGGGTAACGAAGAGCAGGTTCCGGCCGGTGAGTTCCAGATTATGAGTGCAGGCACGGGCGTACGTCATTCCGAGTACAACCCGAGCAACACGGAAAAACTGCATTTGTATCAAATCTGGATCATCCCGGAAGAAACCGGCATCACGCCGCGCTACGAGCAGCGCCGCTTTGACGCCCTGCAGGGCAAACAGCTGGTGCTGTCTCCGGATGCGCGTGATGGCTCCCTGAAAGTGCATCAGGATATGGAGCTGTACCGCTGGGCGCTGGCGAAAAACGAACAGTCTGTGCATCAGATTGCCGCCAATCGCCGCGTGTGGATCCAGGTGGTCAAAGGCGAAGTGACAATCAACGGCACCAAAGCCACCACCGCCGACGGTCTGGCGATTTGGGATGAGCAGGCGCTGTCCGTTCATGCCGACAGCGAGAGCGAAATTCTGCTCTTCGATCTGCCGCCCGTCTGAATACACGTCATCCTTCAGGCCGCCTCTTTGTTGGCTTTCCTCACTCACCCCGGTCGCGTACTTTATGTCCGCTTCCGGGGATTCGTCTCCTCGCCGCTGCGATGCGACGCGAATGATTTTATGTATTTATTATGATAAAAGCCCAACCTTCCCCATTTGGCAGGGGAAGGTTGGGCTTTGTCCGTGATAAACTGAGAAAATGTTTCATTCACTATTTCTCTCAGGACGATGAAAAAGAAAAGACCCGTACTTCAGGATGTCGCCGATCGCGTCGGTGTGACCAAAATGACGGTCAGCCGTTTCTTGCGTAATCCGGAACAAGTTTCCGTGGCGCTGCGTGGCAAAATTGCCGCGGCTCTTGATGAACTGGGTTATATCCCCAACCGCGCGCCCGATATTCTCTCCAATGCCACCAGCCGCGCGGTCGGTGTTCTGCTTCCTTCCTTAACCAATCAGGTGTTCGCCGAAGTGCTGCGCGGAATCGAAAGCGTTACTGACGCCTACGGTTATCAGACCATGCTCGCGCACTATGGGTACAAGCCGGAACTGGAAGAAGAACGTCTTGAATCAATGCTTTCCTGGAACATCGACGGTCTGATCTTAACGGAACGTACTCACACTCCCCGAACGCTGAAGATGATTGAAGTCGCCGGTATCCCGGTGGTTGAGCTGATGGACAGCCAGTCGCCTTGCCTGGATATCGCCGTTGGCTTTGATAACTTTGAAGCCGCGCGTCAGATGACCGCCGCCATTCTCGCCCGCGGCCACCGCCATGTCGCCTATCTTGGCGCACGTCTCGACGAACGTACTATTATCAAACAGAAGGGATACGAGCAGGCGATGCTCGACGCAAACTTAACGCCGTACAGCGTGATGGTGGAGCAATCGTCGTCCTATTCGTCTGGCATTGAGCTGATGCGCCAGGCGCGTCGCGAGTATCCACAGCTTGATGGCATCTTCTGTACCAACGACGATCTTGCGGTGGGCGCTGCCTTTGAGTGCCAGCGTCTGGGGCTGAAAATCCCTGACGATATGGCGATTGCCGGTTTCCATGGCCACGACATCGGTCAGGTGATGGAACCTCGCCTGGCGAGCGTCCTGACGCCGCGTGAACGCATGGGTCGCATCGGTGCAGAACGCCTGCTGGCGCGTATTCGTGGCGAGGTGGTGACGCCCAAAATGTTAGATTTAGGTTTCACCTTGTCACCAGGTGGATCAATTTAGTCTGACAAGTTTGAACTAGCTCACACTTATTCACTTCGCGCACGTTTGGATATTGCTTCTCTTATGCCCCGGCAGGACAATGTTACCGATAACTGTTACCCGTAACAATTGACTGAGGGACACCCTTTGAGCACGACGAATCACGATCACCACGTTTACGTCCTGATGGGCGTTTCCGGTAGCGGTAAATCAGCCGTTGCCAGCGAAGTGGCTCACCAGCTTCATGCCGCATTTCTTGATGGCGATTTTCTCCATCCGCGCTGCAACATCACCAAAATGGCCGCAGGCGAACCGCTGAACGACGACGATCGTAAACCGTGGTTGCAGGCGCTCAACGATGCCGCTTTCGCGATGCAGCGCACCAATAAAGTGTCGCTGATCGTCTGTTCCGCGCTGAAAAAGTCCTATCGCGACCTGCTGCGTGACGGTAACCCGAACCTCTCCTTCATCTATCTGAAAGGGGATTTCGAGGTGATTGAAAACCGCCTGAAAGCGCGCAAAGGCCACTTCTTTAAAACTCAGATGCTGGTTACGCAATTCGACACGCTGCAAGAGCCGGGCGCGGATGAAAGCGATGTTCTGATCGTCGATATCGATCAGCCGCTGGACGGTGTTGTTGCCAGCACCATTGAGGTCATTAATAAAAGGCAGTAAGTTTTGAGTACTTTAACGTTAGTGTTAACGGCAGTCGGCTCCGTTTTGCTGCTGCTGTTTTTAGTGATGAAGGCGCGTATGCATGCCTTCGTTGCGTTGATGGTGGTTTCTATTGGTGCAGGTCTCTTTTCCGGTATGCCGCTCGATAAAATCGCCGCGACGATGGAAAAAGGGATGGGAGGCACGCTGGGTTTCCTGGCGATTGTGGTCGCGTTGGGTGCCATGTTTGGCAAGATTTTGCATGAGACGGGCGCGGTCGATCAGATTGCCGTCAAAATGCTGAAGTCATTCGGTCACAGCCGCGCACATTATGCGATTGGTCTGGCCGGTCTGATTTGCGCGCTGCCGCTGTTCTTCGAAGTGGCCGTGGTGCTGCTGATTAGCGTGGCGTTTTCGATGGCACGCCACACGGGCACCAACCTGGTTAAACTGGTCATTCCGCTGTTTGCGGGCGTGGCGGCGGCCGCAGCGTTTCTGCTGCCGGGGCCTGCGCCGATGCTGCTGGCGTCCCAGATGCACGCCGATTTTGGCTGGATGATCCTGATTGGCCTGTGCGCCGCGATCCCGGGCATGATTATCGCCGGGCCGCTGTGGGGCAACTTTATCAGCCGTTACGTTGAGCTGCACATTCCTGACGACATCACCGAGCCGCACCTTGGCGAAGGCAAAATGCCGTCCTTCGGTTTCAGCCTGTCGCTGATTCTGCTGCCGCTGGTGCTGGTGGGTCTGAAAACCATCGCCGCGCGCTTTGTGCCGGTCGGTTCCAGCGCCTACGAATGGTTTGAGTTTATCGGCCATCCGTTCACCGCGATTCTGGTGGCGTGTCTGGTGGCGATTTATGGCCTGGCGATGCGTCAGGGGATGCCAAAAGACCGCGTGATGGAGATCTGCGGCGCGGCGCTGCAACCGGCGGGGATTATTCTGCTGGTGATCGGGGCGGGCGGCGTGTTCAAGCAGGTGCTGGTTGATTCCGGCGTGGGTCCGGCTCTGGGCGAAGCGCTGACGGGAATGGGCTTACCGATCGCCGTGACCTGCTTTGTGCTGGCCGCCGCGGTGCGTATTATTCAGGGTTCTGCCACGGTAGCCTGTCTGACTGCGGTCGGCCTGGTGATGCCGGTGATTGAACAGCTGAACTACACTGGCGCGCAGATGGCGGCGCTGTCTATCTGTATCGCGGGCGGCTCTATCGTGGTCTCCCACGTCAATGACGCCGGCTTCTGGCTGTTCGGTAAATTTACCGGCGCGACCGAAGCACAAACCCTCAAAACCTGGACGCTGATGGAAACCATCCTCGGCACGACAGGGGCGATTGTCGGGATGATTGCGTTTTCGCTGCTGAGTTAAGTGCGATGTTAGTCGGGAAGGCGGCTACGCCTTACCCGACCAATAAATCCGTGACATACAGGCCGGGTAAGCGCAAGCACTACCCGGCTTTTTTACAGCGGCTCTAAACCTTCTTCAGTCCGTAGCCAGCGCGGCGCTTTCAGCCTGTCACTGTAAAACCCCACCAAATCCAGCAGTAAATCTCCCGCCACTCTCTCATCACTTTCTGATAACGAATGAGCCAACAGCATTTGCGTTAACAGCTGGCAGTAACGCCCGAGTTGATCGCTTTCCGGCTCGAAGACGGGCGGATCCAGCGGCAGGTCATCCACCGTCAGGCTCGCTTGCAAATGTTGCGGAACCGGCTCCAGCAGCGTCGGTTGCAGCAGGGCGAGGCAGGCTGATAAGCGCCCGCACAGCGCCAGCTTTTGCGCCGTATCGCCGCACTCTACCAGCGCTTCAACAAACCGCTCGCAGTTATCGGCCAGCTCGATGAAATCGGTGTGATAATTGAATGAGGTGGTGAATAAAGCGTGAGAAAAGGCGTATCCCATAAATAATAATCCTCAAGTGAGAAGTGATGATGAGGTTATTCAGGGGACCAACCCTGACGCCTGATTTTGCAGGCGTGGCGAGAAGATACTGCTTTGCTGATTGGGTGGCAAGAGAGGCTCTGGAAGGCGGCTCGCAGAAACGGGAATTTAATATCAGCAATGCGGGTAGCCAGGTGTGTAATCAACCGTCAGCGGGGCTTTTGGTCCGGCTGTAAATCGCTGAGTCGTTGACCAAAGGCCGGGGCGACGCGCAGGGATGCGCGGAGAGGGCGTGACCTGCATGGATGCAGGATCGCGCCCGACCCGAAGCCGGAGGGAATAAGACGAAGGAACCGCGAAGCGGCGATTTTCTTGCCGGGAGCCGGGATTGTTAAGGGGGCGGCGATAGCCCCCTTAACACGTTCACGGATTTTGTAATGACAGAGAAGCTGAGTTCGTAAGGTGAACGGAACAGGCTTCTGAGCCGTATATGCCCCTCACCCTTGCCCTCTCCCCAAAGGGGCGAGGGGATATAAAACCCCTCAGCCTGGCTCGCTCCCCAAAGGGTCGATGGGATAGATCCCCCCCAGCCCGGCTTGCTCCCCAAAGGGGCGAGAGGAAAGAAACCCCCTCAGCCTGGCTCGCTCCCCAAAGGGGCGAGGGGACAGAAACCCCTCAGCGTGGCTCGCTCCCCAAAGGGCCGAGAGGGGGAAATGCCCACGCTGATGCCCTCACCCCGGCCCTCTCCCACGGGGATAGAGTGCAAACACTAAAAAGGCAACCCTGCGGTTGCCTTTTGCTTTTACCTAGCCTTTCATCCACGCCCGAATCCCGTCCAGGAACATCTGCGTCGCCATCATCACCAGAATCAATCCCATCAGACGCTCCAGCGCGTTAACCCCTTTCTCGCCCAGCAGTCTTAAGAACAGTGACGATTGCAGCAAAATGACAAACGTCCCGCCCCAGGCCAGCAGCAGAGCGATCACCAGATGCCCCATCTGATTAGGGTACTGATGCGACAGCAGCATCAATGTGGCAAGAATGGTTGGCCCGGCGACCAAAGGGATCGCCAGCGGCACGATAAACGGCTCTTCACCCGCAGGCAGACCGCTGCTGCTGCCCCCGTCAGCGCTGGGGAAAATCATCTTAATCGCAATCAGAAACAAAATAATGCCGCCGGAGATGGAGACGGTTTCAGCGCGCAGGTTCAGGAATGCCAGAATCTTTTCGCCCGCAAACAGGAAGATAAACATCAGCAGCAGCGCGATAAGCAGCTCGCGGATCATGATCGCCCGACGACGCTTTGGCTCGGTGTGTTTCAGCACCGACATAAAGATAGGCAGGTTCCCAAGCGGGTCCATTATCAGGATCAAAAGCACCGCTGCGGAAAGGATTTCAGTCATTTTATTTATCCCTGATAAACTCTGTGGTTTCTGTCGTAATTAGTGGTATTACTGATCGCAGCGCAATCATTGATTAATTTCACTTGCGACTTTGGCAGCATTTTGTAATGTGAAGGTTACACCCGTTGGATACGGGTTGACATAAACAGCACACACCTCTGCAGGAACACACGCTATGAAAAACGTTGGTTTTATCGGCTGGCGCGGTATGGTCGGCTCTGTACTCATGCAACGCATGGTTGAAGAGCGCGATTTTGACGCCATCCGCCCGGTCTTCTTCTCCACTTCCCAGTTCGGGCAAGCAGCGCCCGCGTTTGGCGGCGCGTCTACGGGCACGCTTCAGGACGCCTTTAATCTGGAAGCGCTGAAGGCTCTCGATATTATCGTGACCTGCCAGGGCGGCGATTATACCAACGAAATCTATCCAAAGCTTCGTGAAAGCGGCTGGCAGGGTTACTGGATTGACGCCGCTTCTTCTCTGCGTATGAAAGACGACGCGATCATTATTCTCGACCCGGTAAACCAGAGCGTGATCACCGACGGCCTGAACAACGGCGTGAAAACCTTTGTTGGCGGTAACTGTACCGTCAGCCTGATGCTGATGTCGCTGGGCGGCCTGTTCGCACAGGACCTGGTCGAGTGGGTTTCCGTGGCTACCTATCAGGCGGCATCCGGCGGCGGCGCGCGTCATATGCGTGAACTGCTGGCGCAGATGGGGCAGCTTCACAGCCACGTCGCTGACGAGCTGGCGAACCCGGCATCGGCCATTCTGGATATCGAACGTAAAGTCACAGCGCTTTCTCGCAGCGGCGATCTGCCGGTCGATAACTTCGGCGTGCCGCTGGCCGGCAGTCTGATCCCGTGGATCGACAAACAGCTCGATAACGGCCAGAGCCGCGAAGAGTGGAAAGGCCAGGCTGAGACCAACAAAATCCTCAACACCTCTTCCGTGATCCCGGTTGACGGTCTGTGCGTGCGCGTTGGCGCACTGCGCTGCCACAGCCAGGCCTTCACCATTAAACTGAAAAAAGAGGTGTCTATTCCGACCGTCGAAGAGCTGCTGGCTGCGCACAACCCGTGGGCGAAAGTCGTGCCAAACGATCGCGATATCACGATGCGCGAGCTGACCCCAGCCGCCGTGACCGGCACGCTGACCACGCCGGTTGGTCGTCTGCGTAAGCTGAACATGGGGCCGGAGTATCTCTCGGCCTTCACCGTCGGCGACCAGCTCCTGTGGGGCGCAGCCGAGCCGCTGCGCCGCATGTTGCGGCAGTTGGCGTAATAACGAGTTCAATACCGGGGGTGATTTTCACCCCCTTTTTTTTGCGTATTACAGGGAGTAAGCGCAAAGGGGTCAATTTTTATCAGGAGTCATTTCGTCGTTGGCTATGCTTTAAGGGAGAGTCATTTCTTACCTGAGGGTAGGACGGAGCAGAAGGAGGATAGGCTGCGCCGTTCAGGTCACATCAAAAGTCGCACCGGAGCGCTAAACAGGGCGACACTAAAAAAACAGGATGAACACCATGTCCGATCGTATTGATAGAGACGTGATTAATGCGCTAATTGCGGGTCATTTTGCTGACCCATTTTCTGTGCTGGGGATGCACCGTACAGAAGACGGACTGGAGGTCCGTGCGCTGTTACCTGACGCCACCGAGGTGTGGGTGATAGAACTTAAAACCGGTCGCAAGGTAGGCAAGCTGGAGTGCCTCGATTCGCGCGGTTTCTTTTCTGGCGTGATCCCTCGCCGTAAAAACCTGTTCCGCTATCAGCTCGCTGTGCTCTGGCATGGTCATGAAAACCTGATTGACGATCCCTATAGTTTTGGCCCGCTCCTGCAAGAGATGGACGCGTGGCTGCTCTCCGAAGGCACGCATCTTCGTCCGTACGAAACGCTGGGTGCGCATGCCGACACGATGGATGGCATCACCGGTACGCGTTTTTCGGTCTGGGCGCCGAATGCGCAGCGGGTGTCGGTGGTTGGGCAGTTCAACTACTGGGACGGGCGTCGCCACCCGATGCGCCTGCGCCGTGAATCCGGTATCTGGGAGCTGTTTATCCCCGGCGCGCATAACGGCCAGCTCTACAAATTTGAAATGATCGATGCCCATGGCAAGCTACGTGTTAAAGCCGACCCGTATGCGTTTGAAGCGCAAATGCGCCCGGATACCGCCTCGTTGATTTGCGGTCTGCCGGAGAAAGTCACCCAGACAGAAGCGCGCAAGCGGGCTAACGACTTTGATGCGCCGATCTCAATTTATGAAGTTCATCTGGGATCGTGGCGTCGCCACACGGACAACAATTTCTGGCTCAGCTATCGCGAACTGGCGGATCAGCTGGTGCCGTATGCCAAATGGATGGGCTTCACCCATCTGGAACTGCTGCCGATTAATGAGCATCCGTTCGACGGCAGCTGGGGCTATCAGCCGACCGGGCTTTACGCGCCGACGCGCCGCTTCGGCACGCGCGATGACTTCCGCTATTTCATCAATGCCGCCCATGCCGCCGGGTTGAGCGTGATCCTCGACTGGGTGCCGGGCCACTTCCCGTCGGATGATTTTGGTCTGTCTCAGTTTGACGGCACCAACCTGTACGAGCACAGCGATCCGCGCGAAGGCTTCCATCAGGACTGGAATACCCTGATCTATAACTATGGCCGCCGCGAAGTGGCAAACTATCTGGTGGGCAACGCCCTGTACTGGATTGAACGCTTCGGCATCGACGCCCTGCGTGTCGACGCCGTGGCGTCGATGATCTATCGCGACTACAGCCGCAAAGCGGGCGAGTGGATCCCGAACGAATACGGTGGTCGCGAAAACCTCGAAGCCATTGAGTTCCTGCGCAGCACCAACCGCATTCTGGGTGAACAGGTCGAAGGTGCGGTGACGATGGCGGAAGAGTCGACCGATTTCCCCGGCGTTTCGCGCCCGCCGTCAATGGGGGGCCTGGGCTTCTGGTACAAGTGGAACCTCGGCTGGATGCACGACACGCTCGATTACTTCAAGCTCGACCCCATCCACCGCCAGTATCACCACGATAAGCTGACCTTCGGGATGCTCTACAACAACACCGAAAACTTTGTCTTGCCTCTCTCGCACGACGAAGTGGTCCACGGCAAAAAATCCATTCTTGACCGCATGCCGGGCGACGCGTGGCAGAAGTTCGCCAACTTGCGTGCTTATTACGGCTGGCTGTTCGCCTTCCCGGGCAAAAAACTGCTGTTCATGGGGAATGAGTTCGCTCAGGGTCGTGAATGGAATCATGATGCCAGCCTCGACTGGCATCTGCTGGAGGGCGGTGACAACTGGCATCATGGCGTTCAGCGCCTGGTGCGCGATCTCAACCTGACTTATCGCCATCACAAAGCGCTGCACGAGCTGGATTTCGACCCGTATGGCTTTGAATGGCTGGTGGTCGACGATCACGAGCGTTCGGTGCTGATTTTTGTGCGTCGTGATAAAGCCGGTAACGAAATTATTGTCGCCTGCAACTTTACGCCAGTGCCGCGTCCGCATTATCGCTTTGGCATTAATCAGCCAGGCCGATGGCGGGAAATCCTGAATACCGATTCCAGCCATTACCACGGCAGCAACGCGGGTAATGGTGGGATTGTGCATAGCGACGAGCAGGAAAGCCACGGTCGCCAGCACTCGCTCAGTATTACGCTACCGCCGCTCTCAACGCTGTGGCTGGTTCGGGAGGGCGAATGACGCAACTCACGGCCGGTAAATCCGCACCGCCCGGAGCCAGTTTCGATGGTCAAGGGGTCAACTTCACCCTGTTTTCCTCCCATGCGGAACGGGTAGAGCTTTGTGTGTTTGACGGCGAAGGCAATGAATATCGCTACGACCTGCCAGAGCGCAGCGGGGATATCTGGCACGGCTATCTGGCGGATGGCAGACCGGGTTTACGCTACGGTTTTCGCGTACATGGGCCCTGGCAGCCGGATCGGGGGCTGCGATTCAATCCGGCAAAATTGCTCGTTGATCCTTGCGCGCATCGCGTGGAAGGGGACGTAAAAGATGACCCCCTTTTCCTGGATGGCGATAACGCCCCCGACCCTCGCGACAGTGCGACTGTTGCGCCAAAAGGCGTGGTCGTGAGTGATACGTATAACTGGGAAGATGACGCGCCGCCCGCCACGCCGTGGGGCCGGACCGTGATTTATGAAGCCCACGTTAAAGGCCTGACTTACCTGCATCCGTCTATTCCGCAGGAGATCCGCGGAACCTATAAAGCGCTCGCTCATCCGGTGATGATTGCGTATTTGAAGCATCTCGGTATCACCGCCCTGGAGCTGCTGCCGGTGGCGCATTTTGCCTCCGAACCCCGTTTGCTGCGGCTTGGGCTGACCAACTACTGGGGCTACAACCCGTTGGCCATGTTCGCGCTCGATCCCCGTTATGCCTCGCATCCTGATAAAGCCCGGGATGAATTCCGTGATGCGGTGAAAGCGCTCCATCAGGCCGGAATTGAGGTCATTCTTGATGTGGTGCTGAACCACAGCGCGGAACTGGATCTCGACGGGCCTACGCTCTCGATGCGCGGAATCGATAACCGTAGCTATTATTGGATCAGGGAAGATGGTGATTATCACAACTGGACCGGTTGCGGTAACACGCTCAACCTCAGCCATCCTGCTGTAACGGACTTTGCGCATGCCTGCCTGAAGTACTGGGTCGAGACTTACCATATTGATGGTTTTCGTTTTGACCTGGCCTCGGTGATGGGCCGTACGCCGACGTTTAGCCAGCAGGCTCCGCTGTTTGAGGCGATTAAAAACTGTCCGGTGTTATCGCGCGTGAAGTTGATCGCGGAGCCGTGGGATATCGGGGATGGTGGTTATCAGGTGGGGAATTTCCCGCCGCCGTTTGCGGAGTGGAATGATCAATTTCGCGATGCGGCACGCCGTTTTTGGCTCGAAAGAAGTTTGCCGTTGGGCGAGCTGGCCGGGCGCGTTTCTGCATCCAGCGATGTGTTCAAACACAACGGCAGAAAACCGTCCGCCACCGTCAATCTGGTGACGGCGCACGACGGATTTACCCTTCGTGACTGCGTTTGTTTCAATCAGAAACACAATGAGGCAAACGGCGAAGAAAACCGCGATGGGACTAACAATAACCATAGCTTTAATCATGGTATAGAGGGGTTAGGGGGAAGCGAGGATGTCATTGAGCGGCGACGCGCCAGCATGCATGCGCTGTTGACGACATTACTGCTTTCGCAAGGGACGCCGATGCTGCTGGCGGGTGATGAACATGGCCACAGTCAGCACGGCAATAACAACGCCTACTGTCAGGATAACGCGTTAACCTGGCTTGACTGGGCGCAGTGCAACAGCGGATTAACTCACTTTACCGCTGCGTTGATTCACCTCCGGCAGACCATTCCTGCGCTCACTGCGGATCAGTGGTGGGAGGAGGGGGACGGGAACGTCCAGTGGTTAAATAAAGCGGCGCAACCGCTCAGTGCGCAAGAGTGGCAGAACGGTATCCCATGTCTGCAAATCCGGCTTTCGGATAACTGGCTTATCACGTTAAACGCGACGCACGAGGTCGTGGAGTTTGTTCTACCTGACGGGGAATGGCGCTCTATTCCTCCATTTGCCGGAGAGGATAATCCGGTGGTAATGGCTGTCTGGCATGGGCCTGCACAGGGAGTGTGCGTTTTCCAAAGATGATAAAAAAGGAGTTAGTCATGGTGAGATTAGAGAAGAACGATCCCTTGATGTTGGCGCGCCAGTTACCCTTAAAAACGGTCGCGCTGATACTGGCTGGCGGACGTGGTACCCGTCTGAAAGATTTGACCATCAAGCGCGCCAAGCCTGCCGTTCACTTTGGTGGTAAGTTCCGCATTATTGATTTTGCGTTATCTAATTGTCTTAACTCCGGGATCCGCCGTATCGGTGTGATCACGCAGTATCAGTCGCACACGCTGGTGCAGCACATCCAGCGCGGCTGGTCATTTTTCAGCGAAGAGATGAACGAGTTTGTTGATCTGCTTCCGGCGCAGCAGCGCGTGCATGGCGAAAACTGGTATCGCGGGACGGCCGATGCGGTGACGCAAAACCTCGACATCATTCGCCGCTACGGCGCGGAATACGTCGTCATCCTGGCGGGTGACCATATTTACAAACAAGACTACTCGTACATGCTTATCGATCACGTCGAAAAAGGGGCGCGTTGCACCGTGGCGTGCATGCCAGTGCCCGTTGCTGAAGCGACGGCATTTGGCGTGATGGACGTTGACGAGAATGACAAGATTATTGATTTTGTCGAGAAGCCCGCCAATCCGCCGACCATGCCGACGGATGCCACCAAATCGCTCGCCAGCATGGGGATCTATATCTTTGATGCTGATTATCTTTACGAGCTGCTGGAAGAAGACGACAAGGATGAAAATTCCAGCCACGACTTTGGCAAAGATATCATTCCCAAAATCACCAAAGCTGGCATGGCCTATGCACATCCTTTCCCGCTCTCCTGTGTGCAGTCGGATCCGGATGCCGAGCCTTACTGGCGCGATGTTGGCACGCTGGAAGCGTACTGGAAGGCCAACCTGGATTTAGCCTCCGTTACGCCAGAACTTGATATGTATGACCAGAACTGGCCGATTCGCACCCATATGGAGTCGCTACCGCCGGCGAAATTTGTGCAGGATCGTTCAGGTAGCCACGGTATGACGCTGAACTCTCTGGTGTCGGGTGGCTGCATTATTTCGGGTTCTGTGGTGGTGCAATCGGTCCTCTTCCCGCGCGTGCGGGTGAACTCCTTCTGCAATATCGATTCGTCGGTGCTGCTGCCGGATGTATGGATCGGGCGTTCATGTCGTTTGCGCCGCTGTGTTATCGACCGTGCCTGCATTATTCCGGAAGGCATGGTGATTGGGGAGAATGCGGAAGAAGATGCTCGCCGTTTCTACCGCTCAGAAGAAGGCATCGTACTGGTTACGCGCGAAATGCTGCGCAAACTGCAGGTCAAACAGGAGCGATGATGCAGGTTTTACATGTATGTTCTGAGATGTTCCCGCTGCTGAAAACGGGCGGGCTGGCGGATGTACTCGGTGCGTTACCGGCGGCACAAATTGCAGAGGGCATTGATACGCGCGTGTTATTGCCCGCTTTTCCCGATCTCCGCCGTGGCATACCTGATGCTCAGGTCGTCAGCCGCCGCGATACGTTCGCCGGGCGTATCACGTTGCTGTACGGACACTACAATGGCGTCGGCATTTACCTGATAGATGCGCCGCATTTATACGATCGTCCAGGGAGCCCGTACCACGACACCAACTTATTTGCCTATACCGATAACGTGCTGCGTTTTGCGTTGCTCGGTTGGGTGGGGGCCGAAATGGCGGTCGGTCTTGATCCGTTCTGGCGGCCCGACATTGTGCATGCGCATGACTGGCACGCCGGGCTGGCACCGGCTTATCTGGCGGCGCGCGGTCACCCGGCAAAGTCGGTCTTTACGGTTCATAACCTGGCGTATCAGGGCATGTATTACGCCCATCATATGAATGACATCGATCTGCCATGGTCGTTCTATAACATGCACGGGCTGGAATTTAACGGTCAGATTTCGTTTCTGAAGGCAGGGCTGTATTACGCCGATCACATTACGGCGGTCAGCCCGACCTATGCGCGGGAAATTACCGAACCAGAATTTGGCTACGGCATGGAAGGGCTGTTGCGTCAGCGACACCGAGAAGGGCGCCTGTCGGGCATTCTTAACGGCGTGGATGAAAAAATCTGGAGCCCGGAAACCGATCTTCTGTTGGCCTCGCGCTATAACCGCGATTCGGTGGAAGACAAAGCCGAGAACAAGCGCCAGCTGCAGATTGCGATGGGACTAAAGGTAAACGACAAAGTGCCGTTGTTTGCCGTGGTCAGCCGCCTGACCAGCCAGAAAGGGCTGGATCTGGTGCTGGAAGCCCTGCCGGGATTGCTGGAGCAGGGCGGCCAGCTGGCGCTGCTGGGCGCGGGGGATCCGGTGTTGCAGGAAGGTTTCCTTGCCGCGGCAGCCGAACACCCGGGTCAGGTCGGCGTTCAGATTGGTTATCACGAGGCGTTTTCCCACCGCATTATGGGCGGCTCAGATGTGATTCTGGTGCCGAGCCGGTTTGAGCCGTGCGGCTTAACCCAGCTGTACGGACTCAAGTACGGCACGCTGCCGCTCGTGCGTCGCACCGGCGGACTGGCGGATACTGTTTCAGATACGTCACTGGAAAACCTGGCGGACGGCGTTGCCACCGGATTTGCCTTTGAAGACAGCAATGCCTGGTCGCTGTTACGGGCGATCCGGCGAGCATTTGTATTATGGTCGCGCCCATCGTTATGGCGTTTTGTACAACGTCAGGCGATGGCGATGGACTTTAGTTGGCATGTTGCGGCGCAGTCCTACCGCGATCTTTATCAACGCTTGATGTCATAAGGCGGAGTCACTGATATGAATGCACCTTTTAGTTATGCATCCCCGACGCTCAGCATAGAGGCGCTAAAGCATTCCATCGCCTACAAGCTGATGTTTACCATCGGGAAAGATCCGGTGATCGCCAACAAGCACGAGTGGCTGAACGCCACGCTGTTTGCCGTGCGTGACCGGCTGGTGGAACGCTGGTTACGTTCAAACCGTGCGCAGCTCTCGCAGGAGACGCGCCAGGTGTACTATCTGTCGATGGAGTTTTTGATTGGCCGCACACTTTCCAACGCGCTGTTGTCGCTCGGGATTTATGACGACGTGAAAAACGCACTGGAAGAGATGGGGTTAGATTTAGAAGAGCTGATTGATGAAGAAAACGACCCCGGCTTAGGCAACGGTGGCCTGGGGCGTCTGGCAGCATGTTTCCTTGATTCGCTGGCGACGCTGGCGCTGCCGGGGCGCGGATACGGTATTCGCTATGATTACGGTATGTTCAAGCAAAACATCGTTGACGGGCGTCAGAAAGAGTCGCCGGATTACTGGCTGGAATACGGTAATCCGTGGGAATTTAAACGCCACAACACGCGTTATAAAGTGCGCTTTGGCGGGCGTGTACAACTGGAAGGCAAAAAGAGCCGCTGGCTGGAGACCGAGGAAATTCTGGCGGTCGCTTACGATCAGATTATCCCCGGCTACGACACTGACGCCACCAATACATTGCGTCTGTGGAACGCCCAGGCCAGTAGCGAAATCAACCTCGGTAAATTCAACCAGGGCGATTACTTCGCGGCGGTGGAAGATAAAAACCACTCCGAAAACGTGTCGCGCGTGCTGTATCCGGATGACTCTACCTATTCCGGGCGTGAGTTACGTTTACGCCAGGAATACTTCCTGGTATCGGCCACCATTCAGGATATCCTGAACCGTCACTATCAGCTGCACAAAACCTACAATAACCTCGCCGAGAAAACCGCCATTCACCTCAACGACACCCATCCGGTGCTGTCGATTCCGGAGCTGATGCGCCTGCTGATTGACGAGCATAAGTTCAGCTGGGATAACGCTTTTGAAGTGACGTGTCAGGTGTTCTCGTATACCAACCACACGCTGATGAGCGAAGCGCTGGAAACCTGGCCGGTCGATATGCTCGGCAAGATCCTGCCGCGTCACCTGCAAATCATTTTTGAAATTAATGACTACTTCCTGAAAACCTTGCAGGAACAGTATCCCAACGATACCGGGCTGCTCAGCCGCACGTCGATTATTGATGAATCCAACGGTCGCCGCGTGCGTATGGCGTGGCTGGCGGTGGTGATCAGCCATAAAGTGAATGGCGTTTCCGAGCTGCACTCGAACCTGATGGTGCAGTCGCTGTTTGCAGATTTCGCCAAAATTTTCCCGATGCGTTTTTGCAATGTGACCAACGGCGTGACGCCGCGTCGCTGGCTGGCGCTGGCGAATCCGGCGCTGTCAGAAGTGCTGGATGAGAATATTGGCCGCACCTGGCGTACCGATTTAAGTCAACTGAGCGAGCTGGAACAGCACGCTGATTTCCCGCTGGTGAACAAAGCGGTACGCGACGCCAAGCTATTAAATAAAAAGCGTCTTGCGGTGTACATGGCACAGCATCTCAACGTGGTGGCGAATCCGAAAGCGCTGTTCGATGTGCAAATCAAACGTATCCATGAGTACAAGCGCCAGCTCATGAACGTGCTGCATGTGATCACCCGTTACAACCGTATTAAAGCCGACCCGAACGCGGAATGGGTTCCGCGTGTGAACATTTTTGCCGGTAAGGCCGCCTCGGCCTATTACATGGCGAAGCACATTATTCACCTCATCAATGACGTGGCGAAGGTGATCAACAACGATCCGCTGATTGGCGACAAGCTGAAGATCGTTTTTATCCCTAATTACAGCGTCAGCCTGGCACAGCTGATCATTCCGGCGGCCGATCTCTCTGAGCAGATCTCGCTGGCGGGTACGGAAGCATCCGGGACCAGTAATATGAAGTTTGCGCTGAATGGCGCGCTGACGATTGGTACGCTGGACGGTGCAAACGTCGAGATGCTGGAGCACGTAGGGGCGGATAATATCTTTATCTTCGGCAATACCGCGGAAGAGGTGGAGGAACTGCGCAAGCAGGGCTACAAACCGCGCGAGTACTACGAGCAGGATGAGGAGCTGCGCCAGGTGCTAACCCAGATTGCCACCGGCCTGTTTAACCCTGAAGAGCCTGGCCGCTATCGCGATCTGGTCGATTCGCTGATTAACTTTGGCGATCACTATCAGGTGCTGGCGGATTATCGCAGCTACGTGGATTGTCAGGATAAGGTGGACGAGCTTTATCGCCATCAGGAGGAGTGGGCCACAACAGCGATGCATAACATCGCCAACATGGGCTATTTCTCATCAGACAGGACCATCAAAGAGTACGCCGAAACCATCTGGCATATCGATCCCGTGCGGTTATAAAAGCAAAAGGCAACCGAAGGTTGCCTTTTTAGTGTTTGCACCCTCTCCTGCGGGAGAGCGGGTTTGAAACAGCAGAGGGCTCTATTTTCCCCTTCTCCCTCTGGGAGAGGGTCGGGGTGAGGGCAAAAGGCCGCACAGGCCCACGACCATTACGACGCTAACGACAGCTGACGTTTGCCGGCATGCTGAGTCAGCCACTGGGCTACGCGCGACTGCTGTTCCGCATCCAGCCACATCCCCTCTTTGGTTCGACGCCAGATCGCATCGTCCAGACGACGGACCCACTCGTGTTCAACCAGGTAACGCAGCTCCGCTTCGTACAGCTCATGACCAAAATGTTCGCCGAGGTCGGCCAGCGTTTTGGCTTCGCCCAGGACCTGCTCCGTATTACTGCCGTAGGTACGGGCAAAATGGCGCGCCATGGATTCAGTAATGAACGGATAACGACGGCGCAGTTTTGCCGCAAAGTCGTCGCGATCGCTACCAATATCGCCGCCAGGCAGCGTGGCGTCCTTCGTCCACGCCGGGCCGATGCCTTTGTAGTATGGCGTCAGTTTTTCCAGCGCGTGTTCAGCCAGCTTACGATAGGTGGTCAGTTTACCGCCGAAGACGGACAGCAGAGGAGCCTGACCGTCAACGTCGTGAATATCGAGCGTGTAGTCGCGCGTAATCGCCTGCGGCGAATCGGATTCGTCATCGCACAGCGGACGCACGCCGGAGTAAGTCCAGACCACGTCATCGCGGCCAAGCTGTTTCTTAAAGTGCGCGTTGTACACTTTCAGCAGGTAGCCAATTTCGCTCTCGTCGATCTCGACGTTTTTCGGATCGCCTTTGTACTCGACGTCTGTCGTACCGATGATCGAAAATTCATCCATCCACGGGATCACAAACACGATGCGCTTATCTTCGTTTTGCAGGATGTAAGCCTGCTTCTGCGTGTGTGCGCGTGGCACGACAATATGGCTGCCTTTGATCAGGCGAATACCGTATGGCGAAGGCAGATGCATACCATCGTCGAAGAACTGTTTCACCCACGGGCCGGTGGCATTGACCAGGCCGCGCGCTTGCCAGCTAAATTTCTCACCGGTATCAATGTCTTCGGCTTCAACGATCCACAGCCCGTTTTCACGGCGTGCCGAGGTCGCGCGAGTGCGGGTTTTCACCTCGCCGTCTTTCTGCACCACCATCTGGGCGTTCGCCAGCACCAGGCGAGCGTCGTCCACCCAGCAGTCGGAATATTCGAATCCGCGCACGATCTCTGGCTTCAGGACCGATTCTGCGCCAAAACGCAAACCGGTAGAGCCCGGCAGGCTGGTGCGTTTACCCAGATGATCGTACATAAACAAACCAATGCGAATCATCCAGGCAGGGCGAAGATGCGGGCGATGCGGCAGACGGAAACGCATCGGAATGGCCAGATGAGGGGCCATTTTCAGCAATACTTCACGCTCGGCCAGCGCTTCACTGACCAGGCGGAACTCGTAGTGCTCCAGGTAGCGCAGGCCGCCGTGGATCAGTTTGGAGCTGGCGGACGATGTCGCACAGGCAAGATCGTTGGCTTCCAGCATCAGCACAGATAGTCCGCGTCCTGCAGCATCTGCCGCGATACCGGCACCGTTGATGCCACCGCCTATCACAATCAGATCTTTGGTTTCCATATCACCCTCACGCACTTTCGTTAAAGCTCATAAATGTTCGATATCGCTCATAATAGCAAATGAACGCGCTTTTGGTAACATCAAAAAAACATTTTTGAGTGATAGAGATAACATAATGGCGTTTCGCCGCCGTCAGGACGTACACTACGCGGTAAAATAGTTTCCCCCTCTCCCCGCGGGAGAGGGCCGGGGTGAGGGCATCAGACCGCACCAGACCCGCTAAAACGAAAGAGAACACCATGGATCAGTTTGAATGTATTAACGTTGAAGAAGCCCATCAGAAGATGCATCAGGGCAAGGCCGTGCTGGTGGATATCCGCGATCCGCAAAGTTTTGCCGTGGGACACACGCCGGGTGCTTTCCATCTGACCAACGACTCTTTGGGCGTGTTTATGCGCGATAATGATTTTGAAACGCCAGTGATGGTGATGTGCTATCACGGGAACAGCAGCAAAGGCGCGGCGCAGTATCTGCTCCAGCAGGGCTATGACGCGGTATACAGCGTCGACGGGGGCTTCGATGCCTGGCATCGTCATTTTCCGGCAGAAGTTGAGCACGCCTTTGGGGGCTAATACCTCTATACTGTCCTCTTTTGTATGGAATTGAGCGACTGCCGCCCATGTTAATGATTACTTCTTTTACCAACCCGCGCGTGGCTCAGGCGTTTGTCGATTATATGGCGACGCAGGGTGTTGTCCTGACGATTCAGCAGCATACGCAAACCGATGTCTGGCTGGCTGACGAAAGCCAGGCCGGGCGAGTCAATACGGAGCTGGCGCGTTTTCTTGAGAATCCAGCCGATCCACGCTATCTGGCGGCAAGCTGGACTTCCGGCCAGACGGATAGTGGGTTGCACTATCAACGTTTCCCTTTCTTAGCCACTGTCCGCGAACGGGCCGGGCCGTTTACGTTGCTGCTGATGGCGGCCTGCATTCTGGTGTTTATCATCATGAACGTCGTGGGCGACCAGCAGGTCATGATCGCGCTGGCGTGGCCGTACGATCCCTCTTTGCAATTCGACGTCTGGCGCTACTTTACCCACGCGCTGATGCACTTCTCCGTGCTGCATATTCTCTTTAACCTGCTGTGGTGGTGGTATCTGGGCGGCGCGGTCGAGAAGCGTCTGGGCAGCGGAAAACTGATCGTTATTACGGTGATCAGCGCGCTGTTGAGCGGTTATGTGCAGCATAAATTCAGCGGCCCGTGGTTTGGCGGATTATCGGGCGTGGTGTATGCGTTGATGGGCTATGTCTGGCTGCGCGGCGAGCGCGATCCGGAGAGCGGCATCTATCTGCAACGCGGATTAATAACCTTTGCTTTAGTATGGCTAATTGCCGGATGGTTTGATCTGTTTGGTATGTCTATCGCCAATGGCGCACACGTGACCGGGCTGGCCGTCGGGCTGGCGATGGCCTTTGCTGATACGCTGAATGCGCGAAAACGAACATAATTTCCAGGGATATTTCATGAAACAAACACAGCGTCATGACGCCATTATCGAACTGGTCAAAAAGCAGGGATACGTCAGCACCGAGGAGCTGGTCGAGCAGTTTGCCGTCAGCCCACAAACCATCCGTCGCGATCTCAACGATCTGGCCGATCAGAATCGTATTCTGCGCCATCACGGCGGCGCGGCGCTGCCGTCCAGTTCCGTGAACACGTCATGGCACGATCGTAAAGCCACGCAAACGGCAGAAAAAGAGCGCATTGCCGCCAAAGTGGCGAGCCAAATCCCCAACGGCGCGACGCTGTTTATTGATATCGGGACCACGCCGGAAGCGGTGGCACACGCGCTGCTCAATCATGAAAATCTGCGCGTGGTGACGAACAACCTCAACGTCGCCAATACCCTGATGCAGAAAGAAGATTTTCGCATCATTCTGGCGGGCGGCGAGTTGCGCAGCCGCGATGGTGGAATCATTGGCGAAGCGACGCTCGATTTTATCTCCCAGTTCCGTCTCGACTTTGGCATCCTGGGGATCAGCGGCATCGACAGCGATGGCTCACTGCTGGAGTTTGATTACCACGAAGTTCGCACCAAACGGGCGATTATCGAGAACTCTCGCCACGTCATGCTGGTGGTGGATCACTCGAAATTCGGGCGAAATGCGATGGTGAACATGGGCAGCATCAGCATGGTGAATGCGGTTTATACCGACATCATGCCGCCAGCAGGGGTGTTGCAGGTGATCAAAGATAATAATCTGCAGTTAGAGTTGTGCTGAGAAGCCATTCTCCCTCTCCCTAAGGGAGAGGGCCGGGGTGAGGGCGTCAGACCGCAGAGGGCTTACACCCCATAGCCCATCATTTTCAACAACTGCTGCGCGTGCAGCACTGCATCCTGGCGATGCGCGACGCCGAGTTTCTGATACAAATTACGAATGTGTGTTTTGATGGTCGTCGCCGCCACTGCCAGTTCACCGGCGATCTGCTCGTTACTGTAGCCCGAGTAAATCAGCCCCAGAACCTGCCATTCGCGCTGGGTGAGCGGACTGGTGCGGATCAGTTCCGGAACCTCCGGATGCGTCAGCAGGCGCTCGACAAAGTTCTCATCAAAGTGCGCAAATTTGTGGCGATGATGCTGATTAATCTCACGCAGAATGCGCTGGGCGCGGTGCTGATCCAGCTCTGGCAACGTATTGAGTTGAATAAGCTGGCGCAACTGCTGGGCCATGGTTTCGCCCTCAATCACGAAATGGCTGATAAACCCGGTGCGGTTCGCCAGCTGTAACGCTTCCAGTAAGACGCGCTGCGCATCATTTTTACGCCCCGCCTGCCAGTAGAGCTGATTGAGCAGTAGCAGATTGCGGTTCAGATCGCTCATCAGGCGCAGACTGCGGGCGTTTTCGTTCAACTCTTCCAGCACGATTTCCGCAGGCTCGAATTCACCCAACAGGATTTGCGCACGCGCGATGTTGCGCCACTGGCTTTGCAGGAAATGGTTATTGGCAAATTCCGGTTTTGGCGTCTGACGCAGCCAGCTGGCGGCAGATTTCTTATCGCCGATCATTTGCCAGTAAATCACCCGCACTTTATCGGCGTTGGAGACCCAGTCGCTATGGTACTGGCCATTGCCGAGCAGATTTTCAAGACGGTTCAGGTGATTGCGGGCGTTATCCAAATCGCCGCGCGCCAGCGAGCATTGCACCAGCAGCGCCAGACACTGTAGCTGCTGTTGCGGCTGGAAAGCCGAAAGAACGTCTACGCCATGACGGGCAGAGGCTTCGGCCTCATCCAGACGCGACCAGGCCCACAGCAACTGGGCGCGGATACGCAGCAGGAACTCGTGCATCGGCAGCTGTTCCAGATGCTGATCGTGGATCAGCTGGAACGCTTTTTCCTGAGTTTCCCAGGCCGCCTGCAAAAAGCCCTGGGCAAATAAAATCTCGCTTTGCTGGATCATGCTCCAGAGCGCGTAATGCCAGACATCGTGACGACGGGCCATCTGTTCCGTTTGCTGCATCAACGACAGCGAACGGGTGAGATCGCCTTTGCAGTGCAACACTTCGCCGTGTACCGACGTGGCAACGATCCGGCTGTAATAATTCGCCAGCGGCAGCTCATCAAGCGCGATCATTGCCAGACGTTCGGCCTCTTCCTGGTCACCGTCGTTAATGGCAACCTGTGCCCGCAGCGCGTTAAATTCGCCGTGCAGCGTGCCATCCATCTCGCCTTTCATCTCTTGTTCAGCGCGCGCCAGCAGGGTGTTCACCTCAGAGTAGCGGTGCTGACTTTGCATGAGCCACGCCTGGAGCAATACCAGACGCGGATTTTCCAGCAGGCTTTCCCACGGCAGGGCGCGTAACGACTCTTCGAGTAACGCCAGTTCGCTGTGGTTGAACAAACCCCATGCGTGGTTGAGCAAAATATCGCGCAGCATGCTGGCATCGCCAGCCGCCAGCGCATGGTGGATGGCTTCGCTGGGGAAGCCTTGCGCCATCCAGCTTTCTGCCGCCGCGCGGTGGACTTCAGGTAATTCGGTAGCCAGTTCCCACTGGCAGCGCTGGCGCAAAAAACTGCCGAACAGCGGGTGGAAGCTAAACCATTCACCAGAGTCATCCATGCGTTGCAGGAACAGACCCTGACGTTCAATCTCTTCGAGACGCATTTGCCCGTTGTCTTCGCCGGTCACCCGCACAATTAACGCATCGTTCATCGAGCGCAGCAGCGAACTTTTTAGCAGGAACTGACGCGTGGACGCATCGACGCTGTCCAGCACTTCATCGACCAGATAATCGGAGAGATGGCTGGCGTTAATTCCCGACAGACGGCGCGCTGACTGATGCGTAGGGCTGTTATTTTGTCGTGCTGACAGCGCGATCAGCTGCAGGGCGGTCGCCCAGCCGGCCACATCGTCACACAGGCGACTGCTCTCCGCGGCCTCAATGGGCGAAGTGAGCCGACAGTCAAAGAACTGTTTGGCTTCCTGATGGTTAAACGCCAGCTGCTGACTGCCCACTTCCAGCAGCTGATCGCGTACCCGCAGATTGGCAATACCCAGCTGCGGTAAGTTGCGCGATAGCACCACCAGCGTCAGGTTTTCCGGCTGATGGCGCAGGAAGAAGCGCATGGATTCATGAATCACCGGATTGTTGATCAAATGGTAATCATCAATCACCAGAAAGAGCGGACGATGCCATTCAGCCAGTTCGATAAAGAGTTGGGCAAAGAGCGATGACAGGCTGGCGTACTGACGTTTTTGCGCCATCACTTCACTGGTGACGCAGTGTCCGTTTGTCGCCTGCTGAACCGCGGCAATCAAATAGCTGGCAAAGCGCTCCTGCTGATTATCGCCCTCGTCAAGGGAGTACCAGCCCAGATCGCTTTTGCCGGCGGCCCACTGTGAGATGAGCGTTGTTTTTCCATAACCTGCAGGACTCGTAACCAGCGCCAGTCGGAAATTATTCGCGCCGGAAAGTTTCGCCAGAAGACGTTCGCGGACCACAGTATGGTCAAGACGAACCGGGCGACTTAATTTAGACGGAATCAACATAAGTTTTTTCACTTCACTGTGGGGAAACGAGGAAAACGATTTTTTTTGCGCTTCGTAATTAATGGATATAAGGTCGGCCAGAAAGAGAACTATTGCAAGTTATGTCCGTCTTTTATATCCCTTAATTTGCACTCTGTCACAAAATTATTTAGACGGTGCGGGGAACTTTTCTGAATGCCTTACATCCCGCATGGATGCTGGCTTGTATGCATTTAGTGCGTTTAAACTGAATGGAGTTTCAGGAGGGGATGTTCAGCGTAATATTAATAAAGTCTCGGTATAGTTAATTCACTAAAATAAATCGCTGAGAAACACCTTGAAGCATAAATATTATTCCTGCTAACGCATCATTTATGCTGCTATTAATTACATTCGAAACTGCATTTCATTTTTTTGACACTCTTCCGGTTTATCTCTGAGCTGTATTGGCACACTCGTTCTATGCTCTGAGAGTGGCCTTGATCACACTTTTGCGCTCATCCCCGCTACTCCTCCCTGCCTAATCCCCGGCAGGAGGAGGAAGAGCCGGAATGAGCCTGGCACACTAGCGTCAATATCTTTACTTTCTCTACAGGATGCCGATTCCCTATGTCACAGCCTACTTTCAATAAAGCTCAATTTCAGGCTGCCCTGACGCGTCAGTGGCAGCGCTTTGGTTTACACGCTGCAGAGGAGATGACGCCTCATCAGTGGTGGCAGGCAGTGAGCGGTGCGCTTGCCGAACTGCTCAGCGCACAGCCTGCGGCGAAGCCGGTGAAGGGCCAGCGCCATGTGAACTACATTTCGATGGAGTTCCTGATCGGTCGCCTGACGGGTAACAATTTGCTCAACCTCGGCTGGTATCAGGAGGTGAGCGAAGTGCTTAACGAGCACAAAATGAATCTTACCGATCTGCTGGAAGAAGAGACCGATCCGGGATTAGGTAACGGCGGTTTGGGTCGTCTGGCGGCCTGTTTCCTGGATTCGATGGCCACCGTCGGGCAATCGGCGACTGGTTATGGGCTGAATTATCAGTACGGCCTGTTCCGTCAGTCGTTTGCTGATGGCCACCAGATTGAAGCGCCTGACGACTGGCATCGCGGCAGTTATCCGTGGTTCCGCCATAACGCGCAGCTCGATGTCCACGTTGGCATCGGCGGGAAAGTGTCTAAACAGGGCCACTGGGAGCCGGGTTTTGTGATCACCGGTGAAGCCTGGGATCTGCCGGTGCTGGGCTACCGCAACGGCGTGGCGCAGCCGCTGCGTTTATGGCAGGCGAAGCACGCGCATCCGTTTAATCTGACCAAATTTAACGACGGCGATTTCCTGCGTGCCGAACAGCAGGGCATCGACGCCGAAAAACTCACCAAAGTGCTCTACCCGAACGACAACCATCTGGCGGGCAAAAAGCTGCGCCTGATGCAGCAGTATTTCCAGTGCGCCTGCTCGGTCGCGGATATTCTGCGTCGTCATCATCTGGCGGGCCGCAAGCTGGCGGAACTGCCCGATTACGAGGTGATTCAGCTCAACGATACGCACCCGACCATCGCCATTCCGGAACTGCTGCGCGTATTGATCGATGAGCACCAGCTGAGCTGGGATGACGCCTGGGCAATCACCAGCAAAACCTTCGCCTACACCAACCACACCCTGATGCCAGAAGCGCTGGAGTGCTGGGATGAGAAACTGGTGAAAGCGCTGCTGCCGCGCCATATGCAGATCATCAATCAGATCAACGATCGGTTCCACGTCCTGGTGAGCAAAACCTGGCCCGGCGACAACGCGGTCTGGGCGAAGCTGGCGGTGGTGCACGACAAACAGGTGCGCATGGCGAACATGTGCGTGGTGAGTGGTTTTGCGGTGAACGGCGTGGCGGCATTGCACTCCGACCTGGTGGTGAAAGATCTGTTCCCGGAATATCACCAGCTTTGGCCGAATAAATTCCATAACGTCACCAACGGCATTACGCCGCGCCGCTGGATCAAACAGTGCAACCCGGCGCTCGCCGCGCTGCTGGATAAAACGCTGAAGAAAGAGTGGGCGAACGATCTTGACCAGCTGATCAACCTGGAAAAACAGGCTGACGACGCGAAGTTCCGTGCGAAATACCGTGCAATCAAGCTGGAGAATAAAGTTCGTCTGGCGGAATTTGTGAAAGTGCGCACCGGGATTGAAATCAATCCGGACGCCATTTTTGATATCCAGATCAAACGCCTGCACGAGTACAAACGCCAGCACCTGAATCTGCTGAACATTCTGGCGCTGTACAAAGAGATCCGCGAAAACCCGAATGCCGACCGCGTGCCGCGCGTGTTCCTGTTTGGTGCTAAAGCCGCCCCGGGTTACTACCTGGCGAAGAATATTATCCTGGCCATCAACAAAGTCGCCGAAGCGGTGAACAACGATCCGAGCGTGGGCGATAAGCTGAAAGTGGTGTTCCTGCCGGATTACTGCGTCTCTGCGGCAGAAATGCTGATCCCGGCGGCGGATATCTCCGAGCAGATTTCCACTGCGGGCAAAGAGGCGTCCGGCACTGGCAACATGAAGCTGGCGCTTAACGGCGCACTGACCGTGGGCACGCTGGATGGTGCAAACGTCGAAATTGCCGAGCAGGTCGGCGAGGAAAATATCTTTATCTTCGGGCATACCGTGGAGCAGGTAAAAGCGCTTAAAGCCAAAGGTTACGATCCGCTGAAATGGCGCAAGAAAGACAAAGTGTTGGATGCGGTGCTGAAAGAGTTGGAAAGCGGCAAATACAGCGATGGCGATAAACATGCCTTTGACCAGATGCTGCACAGCATCGGCAAACAGGGCGGCGATCCGTACCTGGTGATGGCCGATTTTACCGCCTATGTCGAAGCCCAGAAGCAGGTCGATGTGTTGTACCGCGATCAGGAGGCCTGGACCCGGGCGTGCATTCTGAATACTGCCCGTTGCGGGATGTTCAGCTCGGATCGTTCAATCCGTGATTATCAGGCTCGTATCTGGCAGGCAAAACGCTAAGGAAGCGCGATGGATAGCAAACGTCTGGATAATGCCGCGCTGGCGGCGGGGATCAGCCCCAGTTACATCAATGCTCACGGCAAACCACAGTCAATTGGCGCTGAAACCAAAAGACGTTTGCTGGACGCTATGCACACGGCAAAACCCGTCGCGAAAGCGGCGGTAGCGCCCATCCCGGTGGTGAAGGTGTACACCGCGGGTAAAAAAATGCCGTTGATGGTGGAAGGCCGCGGCGAGTTTAGCTGGCTGCTGACCACCGAAGACGGGCAGTTGCATAAAGGTCTCGCGACGGGGGGAAAGACGCTCAACCTGCCGACAAAACTGCCCGAAGGCTATCACACGCTGACGCTCACTCAGGAGGATCGGCGTTTCCATTGCCGGGTGATTGTCGCGCCGAAACGCTGCTACGAACCGCAGGCGCTGCGTGAAGGTAAAAAACTGTGGGGCGCATGCGTCCAGCTGTATACGCTGCGTTCTGACGACAACTGGGGGATTGGCGATTTTGGCGATCTAAAAAAGATGCTGGCCGACGTCGGGGAGCGCGGCGGCGCATTTATCGGCCTGAACCCGATTCATGCCCTCTATCCGGCGAATCCGGAAAGCGCCAGCCCGTACAGCCCATCGTCTCGCCGCTGGCTGAATGTGATTTATATCGACGTCAACGCGCTCGATGATTTTAAGCACAACCCGCAGGCCCAGGAGTGGTGGACGTTGAGCACCACGCAGCAGGCGCTGAAACAAGCCCGCGATACCGACTGGGTGGACTACGCCACCGTTACGGCGCTTAAAATGGCCGCACTGCGCATGGCGTGGAAAAGCTTCGCAACACGCGACGACGACCAGATGAAAGCGTTTCGCCAGTTCGCCCTTCAGGAAGGCGAAAGCCTTTACTGGCAGGCGGCGTTTGACGCGCTGCATGCGTATCAGGTGAAAGAGGATGAAATGCGCTGGGGCTGGCCGGTGTGGCCCGAAGCGTATCAGTCGGTCGATTCCGCAGAAGTGAAAGCCTTTTGTCAAAAGCACGCGGATGAAGTGGATTTTTATCTGTGGCTGCAGTGGCTGGCTTATAGCCAGTTCGCAGACTGCTGGCAGGTCAGCCAGGGCTATAAGATGCCGATTGGCCTGTATCGCGATCTGGCGGTTGGCGTGGCGGAAGGCGGGGCGGAAACCTGGTGTGACCGCGAATTATACTGCCTGAAAGCCTCGGTCGGTGCGCCACCGGATATCCTCGGTCCGCTGGGTCAGAACTGGGGGCTGCCGCCGATTGACCCTCATGTCATGGTCGCGCGGGCTTACGAACCGTTTATCGATCTGCTGCGCGCCAACATGCAAAACTGCGGCGCACTGCGCATCGACCACGTGATGTCTGTGCTGCGACTGTGGTGGATCCCTTACGGTGAAACGGCGGATCATGGGGCCTATGTCCAGTATCCGGTGGATGACCTGCTCTCCATCCTCGCGCTTGAAAGCAAGCGTCACAGCTGCATGGTGATTGGTGAAGATCTCGGCACCGTGCCGGTTGAAATTGTCAGCAAACTGCGCGACAGTGGCGTTTACTCCTACAAAGTACTCTATTTTGAAAGTGACCATGAGAAGACGTTCCGTTCGCCGAAAGCGTATCCTGAACAATCAATGGCTGTCGCGACAACGCATGATCTTCCTACGCTGCGAGGCTATTGGGAAAGCGGTGATCTCACGCTCGGCAAAACGCTAGGGCTGTATCCTGACGAAGTGGTGTTGCGCGGGTTATATCAGGATCGCGAGCTGGCGAAACAAGGTTTGCTGGATGCGCTGCACAAATATGGCTGTTTGCCGAAACGCACCGGGCGTAAGGCCTCGCTAATGGCAATGACCGCGACGTTAAACCGTGGGATGCAGCGTTATATCGCCGACAGCAACAGTGCGTTGCTCGGTCTGCAACCGGAGGACTGGCTGGGAATGGCGGAGCCAGTCAACATTCCTGGAACCAGCTATCAGTACAAGAACTGGCGGCGCAAATTATCTGCCACGCTTGAGAAGATGTTTGCCGATGAAGGGGTGAACAAGCTGATTAAGGATTTGGATAAGCGCAGAAAGGCCGTCGTCAGGAAGCCATAAAACAAAAAACCCGCCAACCGGCGGGTTTTTTTTGGCTTAAACCACCATTCCCAGCAGCAGACACCCTATCAGGCCGCACACCGAAATAATCGTTTCCAGCATTGACCAGGACTTGATGGTCTCGCCAATGGTCAGGTTGAAATACTCTTTGAACAGCCAGAAGCCCGGATCGTTGACGTGAGAGAAAATCACGCTACCGGAACCCACCGCGATAACCATCAGCTCCGGGCTAACGCCTGTTGTCGCAATCAGTGGCGCAACGATACCACCCGCGGTGATGGCCGCAACGGTCGCGGAACCCAGAGCAATACGCAGAACCGCAGCAATAGACCACGCCATCAGAATCGGCGAGATGTTGGTTTCATGCATCATGGAAGCGATGTATTTATCAACGCCGCTATCCACCAGAACTTGCTTGAACGCACCGCCGCCGCCAATGATCAGCAGCATCATGGCGATAATCTTGATGGCGGAGGTCAACGTGTCGTTGATCTGATCCATCGAACGACCGCGATTCAGGCCGAAGGTGAAGAGGGCAATCAGAACGGCAATCAGCGTTGCCATTACTGGGTCACCGAGGAACTCTGCAACGGAGAGGAATGCGTGACCTTTCGGCAGCACCATTTCCGCCACGGCGCGCATCGCCATCAGCACTACCGGTACCAGAGAGGTCCAGACGCTGACGCCAAAGCTCGGCATCTCTTCGTCGGTAAAGGTTTTCGCGCTGTACAGACCTTCAGGGATCGGCTTGTCGATGCCTTTCAGGCAGCGGGCAAACACCGGACCGGCCAGGATAACCGTCGGGATCGCCAGAATGGTACCGAACAGCAGGGTTTTACCCATATCCGCGTGGAAAATGGTCGCGATAGCGGTTGGACCCGGGTGCGGCGGCAGGAAGCCGTGAGTAACCGAAAGCGCAGCAGCCATTGGCACACCCACATACAGCAGCGGGATGTTAGCCGCCGCCGCGATGGTGAAGACCAGCGGCAGCATCAGCACGAAACCGACTTCATAGAACAGCGCGAAACCGACGGTAAAACCGGTTAATACCACCGCCCACTGAATGTGTTGTTTACCAAATTTGGCAATCAGCGTGGTCGCGATACGCTGCGCGCCACCGCAGTCTGCCAGCATTTTTCCGAGCATGGCGCCAAAGCCCATGATCAGCGCCAGGCTGCCGAGCGTTCCGCCCACACCTGCTTTAATTGAGCTGATGACTTTCACCAGCGGCATGCCTTGCATCAAACCGACTGCAAGTGCCACCAGAACCAGAGCGATGAAGCCGTTCAGTTTGAAACGGATCATCAAGAGCAGTAATAAGACAACACCGATAGCGACGATAACTAATGGCATGATTAACCTGGCCTATGAATTGTTATGGGTAACGTCATTGTTTCAACGACAATTTTCCGGTTGTCCCAACTGGGAACAGAGAAGAAACGGCACTCATGCTGTTTGCCTGTTAAACGGTTAAGTTTAGACGGCTGTTATGAGGGTGCTTAGTGCCCACGTGAATGATACGGGTAACATAGGCCGATTGAGAATCACCCGGACGCGCAAAATTTGAATTATGAGACGCAGGTCATGTTATGGCGGGGAAGGGGCAAAGCATGCCCGGCAGGACAGGGCCTCCGGGCACGAACAGACAGGAACTTAGTAGTACGAGTGCTCGCCGCGCTGGTGTTCGGTCAGATCGCGTACGCCTTTCAGCTCAGGGAATTCGCTCAGCATCTGCTTCTCGATCCCTTCTTTCAGCGTGACGTCAACCATGGAACAGCCGTTACAGCCGCCGCCGAATTGCAGAATCGCCAGACCGTCTTCGGTGATCTCCATCAGCGTGACTTTACCGCCGTGGCCCGCCAGCTGCGGGTTGATCTGGGATTGCAGCAGGTATTCCACACGCTCCATCAGCGGTGCGTCTTCAGACACTTTACGCATTTTGGCGTTCGGTGCTTTCAGCGTCAGCTGAGAGCCCAGCTGGTCAGTTACAAAATCAATTTCCGCGTCGTCAAGATACGGCGCGCTTAACTCATCGACATAGGCGGTGAGCTGCTCAAATTTCAGGGCAGTGTCAGATGCTTCCACAGCGTCCGGAGGACAATAAGAGACACCGCATTCTGCATTCGGAGTGCCTGGATTAATCACAAACACGCGGATCTGCGTCCCTTCTTCCTGATTTGCCAGCAGTTTGGCAAAGTGTGATTGTGCAGAATCGGAAATACGGATCATAGCTTTGGCCTAATAGTTGACTAAATTACCTGGGTATAATAATACGCCCATCGGAAAAGGGCTACAAGGTACGACATAAACACCATACCTGAACCGACGCCGCGCCGCTTTGCAAAAGCAGTCGGGAAAGCTCCGCCACGGTGCTGCCGGTCGTAACGACATCATCCACAATCGCGATATGGCGCCCTTTTACCGGCAATTCAAGGCGAAAGGCGTTTTTAAGGTTCCTTTTGCGTAATCGCGCGCTGAGCTGGTGCTGGATCGCCGTGGCGTGGATCCGTTTCAGCGTCTGCGGATGCCATGCACAGCGCAGCCAGCGGGCGAGGGGACGACACAGCAGGTCGCTTTGATTGTAGCCGCGACGCCAGTGACGGCGAGAGTGGAGCGGCACGCTGATGAGCAGATCAACCCGTGGCAAGGCCCGCGTCCGCCTTGCGTGCATAACCCCCAGCAATAACAGGCGTGCAAGCGGCTGGGCCAGCTGGCTTTGAGCGGAAAACTTGAGCTGGTGGATCAGGCCGCTCAGAGGCTGAATATAGTCACTCACCGCCACCAAATCGCTCCAGAGCGGGGGTTTTTGCAGGCATCTTCCACAGGGCATTTTTTCATTGTTGGCGGGTAAACCGCACTGCGGACAACAGCGAATGCGGCTTTTGACCGCCCGCGTGCAGACTGAGCAAATTCCCCAGCGACTTAGCCTGAGCGGCATTCGGCATAGCCAGCATAAGCCGGGCACTGTTAGCATGAGCAACCTCCTTATTAAAAAGAGAACAATAACCGATGAAGAATCTTTGGTGGCAGACCGTGGGGACGGGAAATTGTCATCTTGTGCTGCTGCACGGATGGGGACTGAACGCTGAGGTGTGGCATTGCGTAAAAGCGGAACTGGCCTCGCATTTTACCCTGCATCTGGTGGACTTGCCTGGATTCGGGCGCAGCCGTGGTTTTGATGCCATGCCGCTCGATGAGATGGCGCAACGCGTTCTTGAGCACGCGCCGCAAAAGGCGATCTGGCTCGGCTGGAGTCTGGGGGGATTGGTGGCAAGCCAGGTTGCTCTCACGTACCCGGAGCGGGTTCAGGCGCTGGTGACCGTCGCGTCATCTCCTTGCTTTAGCGCGCGTGATGAGTGGCCTGGCATTAAGCCAGAGGTTCTGGCGGGGTTTCAGCAGCAGCTCAGTGACGATTTCCAGCGCACGGTTGAGCGCTTTCTGGCGTTGCAAACTCTGGGAACGGAAACGGCGCGGCAGGATGCGCGAATGCTGAAAAACACGGTGCTTTCCCTGCCCATGCCGGAGGTTGACGTGCTCAACGGCGGTCTTGAGATCCTGAAAACCGTCGACCTGCGCGAACCGCTGGCTGCGCTTGCGATGCCGCATCTGCGCATTTATGGCTATCTGGACGGGCTGGTTCCGCGCAAAATCGTTCCCCTGCTGGATGATTTGTGGCCGCAGAGTGAATCACTGGTGATCGCCAAAGCGGCACACGCGCCTTTCATTTCGCATCCGACAGAGTTTTGCGCTGCCCTGACGGCGTTAAGTCAGCGTTTTGCTTAATTATTATCTGTTCCGCTGGAAAAAGTGACATACCGCAACAATACTCAAAGTATCGTTGCGGCTATTCAGCCTTCGATGATCAAAACAACAATCCTATGGAGAGTCATTGTTATGAAACTGATTAAAGGTATTGTCACATCTCTGGTTATCGGATCGATTTCATTTGGCGTGTTTGCAGCGAAAGAACTGGAAAAAGATAAAGTGAAAGAGATGAACCTGACGAAACTGGGTGAAATCTCCACCTCAAGTACATCGGCCCCGATGGATGCCCGCAAAGAGTTGTCGAAAAAAGCGGATGAGCTGGGCGGAACGTACTATGTGGTGACCAGCGCAGAAAAAATGGAGAAAGACGTTCGCGCCACCGCGGATGTTTATAAGTAATCCGATAACACCGGGTGAGGCTGTGCTCACCCGGTCATTTTTATCCGCGCAGTGTCCACCACTCGCGCAGACAGGCTTTCCCTTGCGGGCAGCTTTTGCAGCTACCGGACAGACAGCCGTCAGCCTCTTCCCTGATACGCATCGCCTTACCCATGGCTTCCAGTCTTTCGAGCATGGCATCGATCATCGGCTGCGGGGTATGCAGGGAATGGCTTAACTGTTTCGCCTCCATTCTTCCCTGCAGCGCCAGTAAATCGCGAACCTGAATGATTGATGCCATTTTCCACCTCTTAGTGACAGTCGCCTGCCGGGCTGTTGCAGCAGGTTGCCGCCGTTTTATTCGTTGCCAGCAGATTGACGTCAATGCGGCTTCGCGCCCGGCGCAGTAACCCCAGCACAACCACGTTAAACAACACCACCGCCAGAATGCACACCAGGCTGTAGCGCGGGTGTTGACTGAAGTTAGTGGCCTGATAGAACACGGTGGCCAGTGAATAAGCGATGTTCAGTCCCCACAGCACCGAGAAGCCCATCCAGCTGCGGCTGGATTCGCGCGCAATCGCCCCCATCACCGAAATGCAGGGAATGTAGAGCAGGACGAAGATCAAATAGCTGTAGGCCGCCGAGGCGCTGCCAAACTTCTGGCTCATCACGCCCATCGCACCCGTCGCCATTTCGCCATCGCCTTTACTGGCTTCTATGGGGTTGGCCAGCACGCTGAGGCTGAAGGTATCTTTCAGGCTCTGCCAGGTCTCATCAACGGCACTGACCAGCTCGTCGCCGAGATGGAATTCAGCCGGATTAAACGCCTCTTCCTGAATATTTTCTGCGGTGTAGAGGGTGTTCAGCGTCCCGACGACCACTTCTTTCGCCATCGCACCGGTGAATAGACCGACGGTGGCCTGCCAGTTATCTTCATGTACGCCAATCGGCTTGAACAGCGGCGTAATGACACGGCTGACAGAGGCGAGCGCAGAGTCGTTAATGTTATCGGCGGCGTCACCGTTTAGCGTAAAGCTATTCAGTGCGCTAAGGAAAATACTGACGATCACGATGACTTTACCGGCGCGCAGCACAAAGCCTTTCAGGCGCTGCCAGGTCTGAATCAGCAGGCTCTTAATATGCGGCACATGGTAGACCGGCAGCTCCATCACAAACGGAGACGCTTCGCCGCGCATGATGGTGTGTTTGAGCATCAGCCCGGTGAGGATCGCCATGACGATACCCAGTACGTACAACGAGAAGACGGCCAGCGCCCCCTCCTGGCCGAAGAATGCCGCTGCAAAGACGGCAAAGATCGCCAGACGCGCGCCGCAGGACATAAACGGCGCCATCATGATGGTCATCAGCCGCTCACGCGGGGCATCAAGGGTACGCGCTCCCATCACGGATGGCACATTACAGCCAAAGCCAACAATCAGCGGCACAAAGGATTTACCGGGCAGACCCAGCGCCTGCATCAGGCGGTCCATCACAAAGGCCGCGCGGGCCATATAGCCGGAATCCTCAAGGAAGGAGAGGAACAGGTACATCATCCCGATCTGCGGCACCAGCGGCAGAACGGTATTGATACCGCCACCCAGCCCCTGCGCGAGGAAGATCGTCAGCCATTCCGGGAAGTGCAGCGTGTAGCCGAGCCATTGCAGGCCGTGAATAAAAATCGCCACCGAACCCACATCGAAAAGCGGCTGTAGCGCGCCGCCGATATTGATGGCGAGCAGGAACATCACATACATCACCAGCAGGAAGACGGGCAGGCCAAGGAAGCGATTGAGAATAATTTTATCCACTGCCGCAGTGAAACGGCTCGGTTCGGCGGTCAGGGTATTGCTCACCACGTCGCAAATGGCCGCGATGCTTTGATAGCGGGCATCAGCGATGTGCAGGGCCGGATCGTCAAGCTCCTGATTGAGACGCGCCAGGGCGATGTCCAGCTTATCTGCGGCGTCGCCTGCATAGCTGCGGCTATAAATATCACCTTCAAGCATTTGCAGGCCAAGCCAGTGTCGCTGTTTTGGCGGCATGGTCCGGGACATCTCCTGCGCCAGATATTCGGCTTCGCGCAGCAGCGGTTGGGCGTAATGCACCAGTTCGATATCGGTATTGGCTGAATGACGGTCGATCGCCAGTTTCAGCGCATCAATCCCGCGAGCGCGGGTGGAGACCAGCGGGACAACCGCGCAACCGAGTCGGGCGGAAAGCGCGTCAATGTCGATGCGGATCTTTTGCTTTTCAGCAATATCAAGCATGTTCAGCGCGACGATACACGGAATACCCAGCTCCAGCAGTTGCAGCGTCAGATAGAGATTGCGCTCAAGGTTGGAAGCATCCACCACGTTAATCAGTAAATCGGCGTCGCCGCTCAGAATATAGTGACAGGCGATCTGTTCATCGAGCGAGGTTTGCGAAGATATGGTGGTCAGTGAATAGGTGCCGGGCAGATCGACCAGCGTAACCTGATGGTCTGTTGTCGGGAACTGACCTTCTTTTCTTTCTACCGTCACACCTGCCCAGTTTCCCACGCGCTGACGTGCGCCGGTTAACTGATTAAATAAGGTTGTCTTGCCGGAATTAGGATTACCAATTAAGCCAATGGTTAATTTTTTCATTGTTTTAGACTCGGAATAACGGCTGGCGATTTATCGGATCAACGCTTCGACTTCTAATAAGGCGAGGTCTTTCTTACGTAATACCAGATTGACGCGTCGGGTTTCGATATGTACCGGATCGCCCAGCGGCGCAATGCGAACCACCTGGAAAGAAGAGCCTGGCAGCATGCCTAATGACAGCAGTTTCTGACGATACGCCGGGCTAATTTCGCGGGCAAAGCCGGTAATTTTCCAGGCACTGTCGGGAGTGAATTGCATAGAGACCACTTTGACCAAAGGTTAAATAATCAACAGATCTGATGATAATGAGAATGGTTTCTATCGGCAATATATAAAATGTGACGGAATGTTCATATGGCTATTAATCAGAGCAGTGTTTGACCTTGCTCAATATTTATTGAAATGGTGAATAAGGTATAGATAATTAATTTGTTAACTAAGTGATAACCGACGGTTTAAATATGGATATGCAATCGGTTCCATCCTTTCTCATTAAATGAGTGAGTACGTTCTTATTTATTTCTCTTAATGCTGGATGTCAGTGAGAAGTGGCGTTTGCCCGGTAAGCGTAAGGCTACCGGGCAAACCTGGTGACAGGACTAGCGTTTTTTACCCATTGCCGCCGCCAGCGCATCCATCATCGCGCTGTTGCCCGCAGGCTGGGCTTCACGTCCGCGCGGTTTGGCCGCTTTTGCTGCCGGACGAGACTGCTCGCGTCCGCCACCCGCGTTGCCGCGACGGGCATTGGTTTCACCTGGCTGTTCGTCAAGACGCATTGTCAGCGCGATACGCTTACGCGGCATATCCACTTCCAGCACTTTTACCTTCACGATATCGCCAGCTTTAACCACCGTGTGGGGGTCTTCAACAAACTTGTCGGCCAGGGAGGAGATATGTACCAGACCATCCTGATGCACACCAATATCCACAAACGCGCCAAAGTTGGTCACGTTGGTCACTGCGCCTTCCAGCACCATGCCAGGCAGCAGATCCTTCATCGTTTCTACGCCTTCGGCAAACTTCGCCGTTTTAAACTCAGGGCGCGGGTCACGGCCTGGTTTTTCCAGCTCTTTAATGATGTCGGAAACGGTCGGCACGCCGAATTTCTCGTCGGTAAAATCGACCGCTTTCAAATCGCGCAGGTTGGTGCTGTTGCCCATCAGGTCTTTCAGCGCCTGCTGCGTGGCAGCCAGAATACGCTCCACGACCGGATAAGCTTCCGGGTGAACGGTTGAAGCATCTAGCGGGTTGTCACCGTGGTTAATACGCAGGAAGCCTGCGCACTGTTCGAAGGCTTTCGGCCCTAAACGGCTGACTTTCAGCAGCTGCTGACGGTTCTGGAACTGGCCGTTCTCATCGCGCCAGGAAACGATATTTTGCGCCATCATGCGCGTTAATCCGGCCACGCGCGTCAGCAGCGCAACGGAGGCGGTATTCAGATCCACGCCGACGGCGTTCACACAGTCTTCCACCACGGCATCGAGTTTACGCGCCAGCTGCGTTTGGCTGACGTCGTGCTGATACTGGCCTACACCGATCGATTTCGGATCGATTTTCACCAGCTCGGCCAGCGGATCCTGAAGACGACGCGCGATGGAGACTGCGCCGCGCAGGGAGACGTCCAGATCCGGGAACTCCAGAGCCGCCAGCTCAGAGGCGGAGTAGACGGATGCGCCGGCTTCGCTGACGATCACTTTCTGGGCGGTGACTTTCGGGAACTGTTGCTGCACGTCCAGGAAGAAACGTTCGGTTTCGCGGGACGCCGTGCCGTTACCAATCGCCACCAGCTCGACGTTGTATTTCTCGCACAGTGCGGCCACCGCGACCGCTGCTTTCGCGGCCTGGCCGGTGTGTGGGTAGATCGTGTCGGTGGCCACCAGCTTGCCAGTACCGTCGACGACGGCCACTTTCACGCCGGTACGCAGGCCCGGATCGAGGCCCATCGTCGCGCGTAGGCCCGCCGGAGCGGCCATCAGCAGGTCGTGCAGGTTACGGGCAAAGACGTTAATCGCTTCGTCTTCAGCGCGTTCGCGCACGGTGCCCATCAGTTCGGTTTCGAGGTGCATCAGCACCTTAATGCGCCAGGTCCAGCTCACCACGCCTTTGCGCCAGCTATCGGCGGGGGCGTTATTCAGCCGCAGGCCGAGATGGTCGGTAATAATCTGTTCGCAGTAGCTCTCTTTCGGTGGCTCATCGAACTGTGGATCGGCATTGAGAGAGAGTTGCAGCACGCCTTCATTGCGGCCGCGGAACATCGCCAGCGCGCGGTGCGATGGGGCGGTTGAGATCGGTTCATGATGATCGAAGTAGTCGCGGAATTTCGCGCCTTCTTCCTCTTTTCCGCTGACGACCTGGGAGACGATATGCGCGTTCTTCCACAGATAATCACGTACTTTTGACAGCAGGGCGGCGTCTTCGGCAAAGCGCTCCATCAGGATATAGCGTGCGCCATCGAGAGCGGCTTTGGTGTCTGCCACGCCTTTATCAGCGTCGATGAAGGTTGCGGCTGCGGTGTCTGGATCGTGAGAAGGCTCGTTCCACAGCAGATCGGCCAGTGGCTCCAGCCCCGCTTCAATCGCAATCTGCCCGCGGGTGCGGCGTTTAGGTTTGTACGGCAGATAGAGATCTTCGAGCTCGGTTTTGCTCATCGTCCCGTTAATGACACTCGCCAGCGCGTCGGTCAGCTTACCCTGTTCGCCGATAGATTTGAGAATAGCCTGGCGGCGATCTTCCAGCTCACGCAGGTAGCCCAGACGGGTTTCCAGGTTACGCAACTGCGTGTCATCCAGACCGCCGGTGACTTCCTTACGATAACGTGCAATAAACGGCACGGTGTTCCCTTCATCAAGCAGGCGAACGGCAGCTTCTACCTGTTCGGCCCTGGCCTGAAGTTCACCCGCAATAATGCGGCAGAGCGAATCTTTCATCATGGCTTTATCATCTACTGGATCGAAAATAAGGGGGATAGTTATACGGACTGGCTGGCAAAAATACCAGCCACGGAGGCCGCTCTCGGACTATTTTACGTACGTAATTTCGTTGACGTACCAGCTTGCTTCGCCGCCGGGCGTCTGGACGACAGCTAAATCGCCCACCTCCTTTTTCAGCAGCGCGCGGGCCATCGGAGAGTCAATGGAGATGTAATCCTTACGACCAAAAATTTCATCGTAGCCGACGATGCGAAAACGCCGGGTATCCCCGTCATCGTTTTCGATTTCGACCCATGCGCCGAAGAAGACTTTGCCTTCCTGTTGAGGGGAGTAATCAACAATTCGCAGGTTCTCAAGGCATTTGGTCAGATAGCGTACCCGGCGATCGATCTCGCGCAGACGTTTTTTATTGTACTGATAGTCGGCGTTTTCGCTGCGGTCGCCAAGGCTCGCCGCCCATGTCACCTTTTTGGTCACCTCAGGGCGTTCTTCTCGCCACAGGTAGTCCATCTCTTTTTTCAGTTTTTCGTACCCTTCACGGGTAATCAGCTGCGTTTTCATGGTATGACCTTAAGACTTAACTCAGTAACTTGCCTTGCGCACAATATGTACCCCTTAGCTTAACAGACAAGATTAATAATGAGTTATGTGATGAAATGTGCAGATAAGCTTCTGTTAAATATGCTTTGTAACAATTTCGACTAGAATTTATACCAGAATTAGCTGGTCGTAGACGCGGACTTTTTTAGAATACGTACTGAAATAGAATCCGGACCTTTGGGAGTACACATATGCAAGAGAATTATAAGATTCTGGTGGTCGATGACGACATGCGCCTGCGTGCGCTGCTTGAACGTTATCTGACCGAGCAGGGCTTCCAGGTTCGCAGCGTGGCGAACGCCGAACAGATGGATCGCCTGCTGACTCGTGAATCGTTCCACCTGATGGTGCTCGATTTAATGCTCCCTGGCGAAGACGGGCTCTCCATCTGCCGCCGTCTGCGCAGCCAGAGCAACCCGATGCCGATCATTATGGTCACGGCGAAAGGGGAAGAAGTTGACCGTATCGTGGGCCTGGAAATTGGTGCCGACGACTACATCCCGAAACCGTTTAACCCTCGCGAACTGCTGGCGCGTATTCGCGCTGTGCTGCGTCGTCAGGCTAACGAACTGCCGGGCGCACCGTCTCAGGAAGAAGCGGTCATCGCGTTTGGTAAGTTCAAGCTGAACCTCGGCACGCGCGAAATGTTCCGCGAAGATGAGCCTATGCCATTAACCAGCGGTGAATTTGCGGTCCTGAAGGCGCTGGTCAGCCACCCGCGTGAGCCCTTGTCCCGCGATAAACTGATGAATCTGGCGCGTGGCCGTGAATACTCCGCAATGGAGCGTTCCATCGACGTGCAGATTTCTCGTCTGCGCCGCATGGTGGAAGAAGATCCTGCGCATCCTCGCTATATTCAGACCGTTTGGGGTCTGGGCTACGTATTTGTGCCGGACGGTTCTAAAGCATGAGGCGAATGCGCTTCTCACCGCGCAGTTCTTTTGCCCGCACGCTGTTACTGATTGTCACCTTGCTGTTCGTCAGTCTGGTGACGACGTATCTGGTGGTACTGAACTTCGCGATTTTGCCGAGTCTCCAGCAGTTCAATAAGGTTCTGGCTTACGAAGTGCGTATGCTGATGACCGATAAACTGCAGCTGGAGGACGGCACGCAGTTGGTCGTCCCTCCTGCGTTTCGTCGTGAGATTTACCGCGAGCTGGGCATTTCGCTCTACTCGAATGAGGCGGCAGAAGACGCAGGTTTGCGGTGGGCGCAACATTACGAATTTTTAAGTCACCAGATGGCGCAGCAGCTGGGTGGCCCAACGGAAGTGCGCGTTGAGGTCAACAAAAGCTCGCCGGTTGTCTGGCTGAAAACCTGGCTGTCACCCAATATCTGGGTGCGTGTCCCGCTAACCGAAATCCATCAGGGCGACTTCTCGCCGTTATTTCGCTATACCCTGGCGATTATGCTGATGGCGATAGGCGGCGCATGGCTATTTATCCGTATTCAAAACCGACCCCTTGTCGATCTTGAGCACGCTGCTTTGCAGGTGGGGAAAGGTATTATTCCGCCTCCGCTCCGTGAATACGGTGCGTCTGAGGTGCGCTCGGTGACCCGTGCGTTCAACCATATGGCAGCGGGCGTTAAGCAGCTTGCAGACGATCGTACGCTGCTGATGGCCGGGGTGAGTCACGATCTGCGAACGCCGCTGACGCGCATTCGACTGGCCACAGAGATGATGGGCGAAGAAGACGGTTATCTTGCGGAGTCCATTAATAAGGACATCGAAGAGTGTAACGCCATCATCGAGCAGTTCATTGATTACCTGCGCACCGGGCAGGAGATGCCAATGGAGATGGCGGATCTGAACGGCGTGCTGGGTGAAGTGGTGGCAGCGGAAAGCGGCTATGAACGTGAAATCGACACGGCGCTGCAAGCGGGCGAAATCCAGGTGCGCATGCACCCGTTGTCCATCAAACGTGCGGTCGCGAATATGGTGGTGAATGCCGCCCGTTACGGTAACGGCTGGATTAAAGTCAGCAGCGGTGCGGAGCTTCATCGCGCCTGGTTCCAGGTTGAGGATGACGGTCCGGGGATCAAACCTGAACAGCGTTCGCACCTGTTCCAGCCATTTGTACGCGGCGACAGCGCGCGCAGCACCAGCGGGACCGGATTAGGGCTGGCGATTGTGCAGCGAATTATTGATAACCATAACGGCCTGTTGGAAATTGGCACCAGCGAGCGGGGCGGTTTGAGCATTCGCGCATGGTTGCCTGTACCGGTGACGCGCGGACAGGTGAAAGAGAGTTAACAAAGCCGCATCGAACAATCCTTTCTCCCCTGAGGAAGAAAACATAAAAAAACGGTAACCCTTGGGTTACCGTTTTGCTTTTACCGTGGTCCGGCACTGACTAACGCAGCGCCTGCTGGCGTATCGGTATACTTCTCAAAGTTCTCAATAAACAGCTTCGCGAGTGTTTCCGCTTTTTCCTGCCACTGTTCCGGTGAGCCGTAGGTGTTGCGCGGATCGAGGATATGTGTATCAACGCCCGGCAGTTCCGTTGGGATCGCCAGATCGAAAATCGGCAGAGTAAAGGTTTCGGCATCGTCCAGCGAGCCATCAATGATGGCGTCGATAATGGCACGCGTATCTTTAATTGAGATACGTTTGCCCGTACCGTTCCAGCCGGTATTCACCAGATAGGCCTGCGCGCCTGAAGCCTGCATGCGTTTTACCAGCACCTCGGCATATTGCGTCGGGTGCAGCGACAGGAACGCCGCGCCAAAACAGGCTGAGAAGGTTGGGGTCGGTTCAGTCACGCCGCGCTCGGTTCCCGCCAGTTTTGCGGTAAAGCCAGACAGGAAGTGATATTGCGTCTGGGTTGCCGTCAGGCGCGATACCGGCGGCAGCACGCCAAAGGCATCAGCGGTCAGGAAAATCACTTTCGAGGCGTGGCCCGCCTTTGACACCGGCTTCACAATGTTGTCGATGTGATAAATCGGGTAAGACACGCGGGTGTTTTCGGTCTTCGAGGCATCGTCAAAATCGACCGTTCCGTCTTCACGCACGGTGACGTTTTCCAGCAGCGCATCGCGGCGGATGGCATTGTAAATATCCGGTTCGGCTTCAGGTGACAGGCGAATCGTTTTGGCGTAGCAGCCGCCTTCGAAGTTGAACACGCCGTCGTCGTCCCAGCCGTGTTCGTCATCGCCAATCAGGCGGCGTTTCGGGTCGGTGGACAGGGTCGTTTTGCCAGTACCAGACAGGCCAAAGAACACCGCCACATCGCCGTCATCGCCCACGTTAGCGGAGCAGTGCATCGACGCAATGCCCTGCAACGGCAGTAGGTAGTTCATGACCGAGAACATACCTTTCTTCATTTCGCCGCCGTACCAGGTGCCGCCAATCAGCTGGATGCGCTCGGTCAGGTTGAAGGCGATAAAGTTTTCCGAATTCAGGCCTTGCGCTTTCCACTGCGGATTGGTGCATTTTGCGCCGTTCATCACGATGAAATCCGGTTCGAAATCCTGTAATTCTTCATCGGAAGGGCGAATAAACATGTTCTTCACGAAATGCGCCTGCCAGGCGACTTCGGTAATAAAGCGAACGGAGAGGCGGGTGTCGGCATTGGCGCCACAGAAGGCATCAATGATGAACAGACGCTTGCCGGAAAGTTGATGAGTGACGAGTCCTTTCAGATGCTGCCAGGTGTCCTGGGAGAGCGGTTTGTTGTCGTTCTTCCCTTTACCCTTGTCAGCCCACCACAGCGTATCGCGGGTGGTGTCGTCACGGACAATATACTTATCTTTCGGCGAACGGCCGGTAAAAATACCGGTGTCCACGGCGATAGCACCAGTGTTCGTCAACACACCTCGCTCGTATCCTTCCAGTGCTGGATTGAGCTCTTCCTGATACAGCGTATCGTAATCGGGGTTGTAGACGATTTCCTGGACGTCGTTGATACCATAAGCCTTGAGATCTTGCGGGGTTAAACCTTTAACACGCATATCACTGCTCCTTAGCCAATATGTACTGCCTGAAATTGTAGGGTTTTTCTTAGGATGTTAACCGCGACGGGGCTCATAGATTTACGTATCCGGGCAAAACCCTTACTAACGGAAAACGCTGTGACTCCTGTCACGAAGCAGGGCGGATTATCGCAGGAATCGCTTTTTAGTTGGGGGAAATGTTCTTAAAAGGTTAAATGCCAGTGAATTTAACCAGAAGAATGTGAATGTAATCGCATACATGTAAGAAAATTACGTAAGAGTTACATCGCGAAAAACGATTCAGCAAGAAGGGAATTTTTACCCCTCAGCAGGCTGTGAGGGGTAAGGGAAAAAAGATTAATGCACTTGCGGATCGGCTGGAGAGGCGTTATTGCGGATTTCGGCAATATCCATCGAGTTGAAGACGTAATGCGAACCGCAGTAATCGCAGTTCATATCAATTTCGCCATCTTCTGCCATGATGCTGTCGATCTCTTCATCCGGAAGCGTACGCAGCGCGCCCGCGCAGCGTTCACGGGAACAGGTGCATTTGAACTCCACGTCCTGCGGATCGTAAAGCGTGACCTCTTCTTCGTGATACAGACGCCACAGCACTTCGTTGGCTGGCAGCGTGAACAGCTCTTCCGCTTTGATGGTTTCAGTCAGCGTCGCCAGATGTTCAAAATCGTTGCCCTGGGCGTTCTGCGCGGGCAGCACCTGCAGCAGCATACCGCCAGCCGCCAGTTGACCGTCCACTTCTCCGGTGCGGATGAACAGGCGCGTTGGCAGCTGTTCGGAGCGCAGGAAGTAATCTTCCAGGCAAGCCGCGAGGGTGTCGCCTTCGAGACCCACCACGCCCTGATAACGCTCGCCCTCTTCAGGGGTAATGGTGATCACCAGGAAGCCATTGCCAACCAGCGTTTTCAAATCGGCGCCTTCCGGGACTTCGCCCTGCACGCGCGCAACACCCCGCATCTGCTGCTGGTTATTGCCGTTAATGACCGCCAGCGTCATCGGACCATCGCCCTGCAGCTGTACGGTGATATCACCGGCGAATTTCAGCGTCGCGGTCAGAAGGCTGGTGGCCACCAGCAGTTCGCCGAGGATATTTTTTACCGGCTGCGGATAGGCGTGGTTTTCGAGGATCTGTTTCCAGGTCTCAGAGACGGTTACCAGTTCGCCACGAACGGCAAATTGCTCAAACAGATAGCGGTGTAATTGGTCGTGTTGGGCCATAATTTTCTCTCTTCAAACGGCGACTATTCATTTTCGCCGTATTTAAATTTCATCAGATCGCGACGTTCTTTTTTGTCCGGTCGTCTGTCGGGGTGCGGCATGGTGAGGGCATTCATCTTGCGTGCCAGCGCCACTTTTTCGCGCTTTTCAACGCTTTGGACAGTCTCTTCGTACAGTTCAACAGCTTCGGTTGCCGGACGACGATGCTCAGTAATGGCTTTAATCACGACTGTTTTTTCATCGTTACCCTGACGCAATGTCAGGGTGGCATTCAGCTCGACAAGTTTACTCGGCTTGCTGCGCTGCCCGTTGTAATGCACCTTTCCGCCTTCAACCATTTCGCGGGCAAGGGCTCGGGTTTTATAAAAACGGGCCGCCCATAGCCATTTATCCAGTCTTACCCCATCAGAGGGCTTCTCTTTCATGGCTTCTCCTTCACGCTGAGTGAGGGGATCATTCGGCGATAGTCATTCAGCGCCGGATGTCGCAGATAGCTTTTTTCAGCCTGGCCAGAATCAGGGTTGGTTACACCCAGACAATAGCGAATACCGAATGTCGCCGCCGCATCCAGAATTGGTTCGCTGTCATCAATGAACAGCGTTCTTTCTGGCTGTAAACCGGTCTCTTCCGCGACGGCCTGCCACAATCGTTGATCCTCTTTCGGATAACCAAATGTGTGGGTGGAAAGCAATAAATCAAGGTGCGACGATAATCCGGTATGTTCCAGCTTCACCGCCAGATTATGCGGATGCGCGTTGGTCAGCAAAATACGGCGTTTACCGCTCGCTTTCAGCGCATCCAGAAAAGGCACGGTATCGTCGCGCAGAACCGCGTGTGGCCCCTGGGCGGTGGTCATGGCGCAAATATCCAGACCCAGACGTTCGCTCCAGTAATCCAGGCAGTACCAGTTTAGCGTATGCTGGACGGCGTGATACTGCTGGCGAATGTAATCCTGCGCTTCTGCCGGAGAAATGCCCTGCTGCGCACCATAGGTTTCAGGTACCAGCTTTTGCCAGAAATGGGTATCGAATGCGAGATCGAGCAGCGTGCCGTCCATATCCAGCAGGACGGTATCAACGTCCTGCCAGGCGATATCAAGATGCATGAGGAGAACTCTCCAGCCAGAAGAAACGTGCGCGACAGGGTAGCACAACTTGTCGCGCAGAGGCGTTATCCGATCAGGCTCTCCGGCGCGGAGATGAGTTTGGGATTAAGGCAGCTATCGTAATAGGCCTGGATTTCAGCCAGACGCGTGCGGGAGCGTTGATAGCGACGAATCGCCGCGACACCGTTCCAGATAACACACATCAGCATCGCCAACATCAGCAGCGTGGTGCCGATATAGCGCCATAAGCCTGCGCTGTCCGGCATACGGTGAAGGTCAATATGACGAGTGCCATTGGCATCGGTAACGATGCCCGTCACAATCCCTTCTGCGCTAAATGGCGTTTGCATCAACATTTGCGCCAGGCGCTGGAATTCACCCCATTGCTCCTGAGCCGGATAATCATAAAGGGCGACGGGAGGATAGGGCTGATCGACCAAATCGCTACCCTCATCGCTCACAATCACAAAACCGCCCGGAGCCGGACTGTTTAAAGCCTGCGCTGCACGAGTGGTTTCACGCATGACGAATGGCGCAGTGGAAGTGGACACCAGGTTTTCCAGCGACTCGGCGCTGACCGGGCGCAGTAACACGTTTACGCCATCAAGTCGGCCTGCGCTGGCTCGTTTGACCAGCGCTTCCCAGTCTTTGCTGTTGCCGAGGTTAACCAGTGCATTTTTGAGGCGCACACACTCATCTTCCGCAGAACATAAATCCTGTGTTTTCATCACGATGTCACCAAAATCATCCAGCAGCACCATCCCGGATTTCTGAATGGCGGAACGCAGAGACTGGCTCACGCGGGAGTTATCTTCCGGTTTGGGATGCAGCTGACGGTTAATGGCCTGCGTCAACGCCGTCGCTTTACTGACGGTATCAGATTCTGGCAGCGGTAACGGCGGGGCATCATTCCAGATTATCTGTGAACAATCGAACGGCGTGAACGGTGAGTTCTGGCGCGTGTTCCAGGTGCCTGGCGCGTGGATATTACACATGCCGGTGCCTTTCAGCTGCAGCGTATCACCCACACGAACCCCGGCCTCTTCCAGCTGATTAACGCTGGTGGCCTCCACGGTTTGCGCGCCTTTGATCCACGAAAGAGTGAATTTGATAGGCATATCGAGCGGAACAAAGAACACCAGCATTGCCAGCACGATGGCCGCGCCTCCGGCAATCACCGTGCTACGAAGCCAGTGCTGGAGCGGAAAATTCTTCACCTCATCATGAAGTGATAAGAAACGGCCCTGGCGCACGACCTGGCGGTCGAGATAAATATCAATATCGGTTTTTTGCCCCAAATCCTGGGCGATCCACGGCTGCCAGTGGCGCGGGTAGATCAGATCGATAATGCCGAGCGAGATGTTGTTGATATGTTCCTGATCGTTCTCGCCGAACAGGCCCCAGCGCTTTGGCGTACCGCGTAAGCAGTGGATTTCACGTAGCGCGGTTTTAGCCGGTGGGGCAAACAGCCCCCACAGCCCGGCGGCAAGCAGCAGGAGCGCGCCGCCCGCCAGCCACGGAGCAAAAACGTCCGGGGTGATCAGGCAGAAGAAAAAGAGCAGGAAGGCGGCGACGATCAGTACCGCTTCGCGGATCCCATCCGGGCGGCTGAGCGCGTACTCTTCATGCGTCTCCTGGCGAATATTAAGCAGCTCAATTTGTTCGGTCTCTTCACCACGAATGGATGCCTGAGTGGCGCTTGTGCGCTCCAGTGCAAAGCGCGGCGCTTCCTGCACATATTCGCTCAGGGTATGGCCATTGAGGGAGATGACCAGAGGAATAGAGTCGGTATGGATCAGTTCAACGCTGTTTTCATCATTAATATATTGCTCCCAGAATGGCGGCAGATGCACCTCGACCGAATCGAGGTAGTAGCGCCATTTATTGGGATCGTCAGTATTGATGCCATAGCGGGTGATCGAGCGCGTCACGCACAGCACGGTATCGCTTTGCGCGTTAAGCGTAATTGACACAGGGGCAGTACTGGCGCCGGTTGGTCCAGGCGTCAGTTGAATACGGTTTAACGTATCGAGGTAATTTTCGATCGCGCTGCGTTCTTCGGGCGCAAGTTTACGCGTCGTCGCACCGGCAAAGGCATTTAAAAATGGCAGCCGATATCGACGTTGGGCCCGACGCCGGTATAACCATCCTGCAGCAAATGCGCAGACCAGCATGGCCGCGAGAAATATAAAAATGGTGCTCATGCTTTCCCCATCTTACTTATCTTCAGGTGTAGTCAGTTGCACCTTCTACCGTGAATGAGTCTCTGTGGTTGGCTATCGGCAAGTATGGAGTCGAACTTGAGCATTTTGAAGCGCATCCCAGTGACCGGAGATAATAGCAAAGGCAACCCAGGCGCGATATCAGCAAATTCCTGGAGTTATTTCAACCTCTTGACTTTTGTTTTGAAATGATGATTGATTTAAGATAAGTTGCATAAATGTAAATAAAGCGCAATTGACATTGCCGAAACCGTGCGGCGTATCGCACAATGCACTCAGTTCACACAGCAAAGACCCGTCAAGATGAGCAAACCCTTACAAAAACCCATTATTCTGAACGTTGAAACCGTCGCCAAATCGCGTCTGTTCACGGTCGAAAGTGTGGATCTTGAATTCAGCAACGGCGTGCGTCGCGTCTATGAACGCATGCGTCCGTCCACGCGCGAAGCCGTCATGATTCTCCCGATTGTGGACGATCATCTGATCCTGATTCGGGAATATGCGGTGGGGACAGAGTCCTATGAACTGGGGTTCTCAAAGGGATTGATCGATCCGGGTGAAACGGTTTTCGAAGCCGCTAACCGCGAGCTGAAAGAAGAGGTGGGATTCGGTGCGAACGAACTGACCTTCCTGAAAAAGCTGAGTATGGCGCCCTCGTATTTCTCCAGCAAAATGAATATCGTTGTGGCTGAGGATCTCTATCCGGAATCACTGGAAGGGGATGAACCCGAGCCGCTGCCGCAGGTTCGCTGGCCGCTTGCGCATTTGATGGATTTGCTGGAAGACCCTGATTTTAACGAAGCCCGGAACGTGAGCGCGCTTTTCCTGGTGCGTGAATGGCTGAAAGGGCAGGGACGTTTATAGCTGGCTGATGCCCTCTCCCCACTCATTTCCCCGTAAGCAGGCAAAAAAAACGGTAACCACTGGTTACCGTTTTTGCTTTTTGCAGGTGTCAGAACAACTCGTGCGTCTCGCCGTTGTCGATAAGCTCGGTTCCCACCTCATGCACCGCCTGAGTGGTCGGCTGCGTGCCTTCGATGAAATACTCTGCCCGGCTGTTGCCACCGTTCGCTAACTGACCCGTGCTGCGATCGATATTCACCGTCACGACGCCCGGCGGCGGGGTGAGTGGCTGCTCCGGAACGCCTTCGAGCACGGCTTTCATGTAAGCGTCCCACGCCGGTTGCGCACTCTTCGCGCCGCCTTCGTAACCCGAAATCTGGTCTTTGATCGCCCCGGAAGCACTGGTACGACCCAGGTCACGGCGGTGATCGTCAAAACCGATCCAGACGGACGTCACCACACCCGGCCCGTATCCTGAGAACCAGGCGTCTTTCGAGCTGTTGGTGGTCCCGGTTTTACCGCCGATATCATGGCGCTGTAAATCGCGGCCTGCACGCCAGCCCGTACCCTGCCAGCCCGGTTCACCAAAGATGTTGGTATTCAGAGCGCTCTTTATCAGGAATGAGAGCGGGGTATTGATCACGTGCGGAGCATACTCCGGCGCACCACTCTGAGCGACCAGCGCCTGGTTGGCCTGTTCAAGCTGCGGCTTCGGAACGATGGCATTCTGTTGCTCTTGCGACATGGCAACGTCTTCCATGTCTTTATTATCCAGAACGTTAGATTTCGGCGTATCGCCGTAAATCACAGGGATATCACATTCAGGACAGGCAATTTTTGGCTTCGCTTCAAACAGCACGCCGCCCTGATCGTTCTCGATTTTGCTGATGAAATACGGATCGACCAGGAAACCGCCGTTGGCCATTACCGAGTAGCCGCGCGCCACCTGTAATGGCGTAAAGGAGGCGGAGCCGAGGGCCAGCGATTCGGTATGCACGATGTTTTGCGCCGGGAAGCCGAAGCGTTGCAGATATTCAGCCGCGTAATCGACGCCCATGGCGCGCATGGCGCGTACCATCACCACGTTTTTGGATTGCCCCAGACCCTGGCGTAAACGGATTGGCCCTGAATACTCTGGCGGGGAGTTTTTCGGCTGCCAGTCGGAGCCAGCACCGGCATCCCAGCGCGAAATCGGTACGTCGTTGAGAATACTCGCCAGCGTCAGACCTTTATCCATCGCCGCGGTATACAGGAACGGTTTGATATTCGAACCGACCTGACGCAGCGCCTGAGTGGCGCGGTTAAATTTGCTCTGGTTGAAATCAAACCCACCCACCAGCGCCATAACGGCACCGTTTTGCGGATTGATCGACACCAGCGCGGAGTTCACGTCAGGAACCTGTGCCAGCCACCAGGCATCATTGACCTGACGAACCCAGATTTGCTGCCCGGTTTGCACCACATCGGTCACTTTACGCGGGGTCGGGCCTTGCGACGTATCGGAGCGATACGGGCGAGCCCAGCGGATCCCGTCCATGCGCAGCGATACGGAGGTGCCGTCGGCCATCATCGCGGTGGCTTCCTGCGGATCCGCGCTGGTGACCACTGCCGGTAACAACGGCCCGTAGGTCGGCAGGGTTTTCAGTGAGTCGATGATTTTTTTGCTGTCCCATGCGCTTTCGCCCACTTTCCACAGCACGTTCGACGGGCCACGATAGCCGTGGCGCATGTCGTAATCCATCACATTGTTACGAACGGCCTGCTGCGCGGCCTGCTGTACTTTGCGGGTGATGGTGGTGGTGATGCGATAGCCATCTTCATACGCCTGTTCGCCGTAGCGGCTAAACATCTCCTGGCGCACCATCTCGGTGAGATACGGTGCTGAGAAGGCGATTTCTGGCGCGTGATAATTGGCGTCGATAACATCGTTGCGGGCCTGATCGTACTCAGCCTGGCTGATATAGCCTTCGCTCAACATACGCGACAGCACCACGTTGCGGCGCGCAGTCGCCCGGTCGAGTGAGTAAAGCGGGTTGAACGTTGACGGTGCTTTCGGCAGACCGGCAATGGTGGCCATTTCACTCAACGTGAGCTGTTCAATCGGCTTACCAAAATAGACCTGCGCGGCAGCACCGACGCCATAGGCGCGATACCCCAGGTAGATCTTATTCAGGTACAGCTCAAGGATCTCGTCTTTGCTCAGCAGTTGCTCGATGCGGATAGCGAGGAACACTTCCTTGATCTTACGTGTCAGCGTTTTTTCCGGGCTGAGGAAGAAGTTACGCGCCAGCTGCTGCGTAATGGTACTCGCCCCCTGAGACGCATGACCGGAGAACAACGCGACGCTGGCGGCACGGAATATCCCCACCGGATCAACGCCGTGGTGTTCATAAAAACGGCTGTCTTCTGTGGCGATAAAGGCCTTCACCATCACCGGCGGGATCTGGTTTAACGTCAATGGGATACGACGCTTCTCGCCATACTGGGCGATCAGCTCGCCATCGGCGCTATAGACCTGCATTGGGATCTGGAGTCGCACATCACGGAGTGTGGCGACATCGGGTAGTTGCGGCTCGATATATTTGTATAAACCGTAAATCGAGCCTGCTCCCAGCAGAATGCAACAGACTGCAAGGATCAATAAATACTTTACGAACTTCACTGGAGATTTCCCATTTAGTTTCACTTGGGCAGTTTCTAAACAATCGCGCGGTAGTATAAAGGCAAGCCTGATTCATTGATATAGCCGTCAACCTGATGGTCGATAAGGAGATCGTGACGCATGGCTTTCAAAACATGGCGAACAGGTGTTCACATTCAACAAGATAGGGTGATAGCCGTCGCCCTCACCAAAGAGCGTTCCGCATGGTATCTGCGCCGCTGGTGGCAAATTCCCTTGCTGCCGGATGCCATACGTGACGGGCAAATCGTCAATCAGGAACAGGTCGTGGCCGCGCTGAGTGAGTGGAGTCGGGCATTGCCGCGTTACCATCGGATATTTCTCGCCTTTCCCGCCGCCCGAACGTTGCAAAAAGCCCTCCCGCGCCCGGGGATGCGGCTGAACGACAGTGAGCAGGCTTCCTGGATTGCTTCCGCGATGTCGCGTGAACTTGAGATGGCGCCTGATGCGCTCTGTTTTGACTATGTGGAAGATACCTTGACCCAGGCATTCCATGTCACCGCCGCACAAAACAAAGAGGTTGCGGACCTGTTGATGCTGGCAAAAACGCTGCGTCTGAATCTCACTGCGATCACGCCGGATGCCGGTGCGCTGACGAATCTGTTACCTCTGCTCGCGGCTCCGGTTCAGTGCGTTGCCTGGTGCGACAGCAATCAATGGCTGTGGGCCATGCGCCACCAGTGGGGAAGAAAGAGACGCGATGAGGCGGAAAACGTGGCAGATCTGGCAGCGCTACTGGCGCTTAACCCGCAGGAAATTGCCCTCTTCGATGCCCGGCAGCACGATCCCTTTAGCCTGATTTCGCGCTATCAGCCGCCGTTACCCGAAAACGGCGCTGACTTCACCGTCGCTCTGGCCCTCGCGATGGGGGAGATACTGGAGTGAAAATGACCAACTTTTTGCCCTGGAGGCAGCAACGAAGACAGCGCTGCGGGCGTTTTTGGGCACTGCTCATTGTCGGCTCATTGATGATTTCGCTCGCTGCGATGATAAGCCTGCGCTCCCTCTACAGCGTTAAGGCGCAAGCGCTACAGGCACGACTGAAGGGCGACACGGCGATATTGCATCAGCTTGAGTCACATCGTGCGCAGTGGCGCGCGCAGCATGAGCAGCAGTTAACACAACAAGCCGGATCCGCGCGCGTGAAAAGCCACGCCTGGCAACCCGCGCTGGTTTCACTGGCTTCCTCAATGCCTGAGCAGGCGTGGCTCACGCAGATGAGTTATCAGCACTCCAGTCTGGAGTTGACGGGCTATACCGCGACGTTTTCCGCGCTCTCAACGCTGGCGGAATCCCTGAAAAAAGTGCCTGGGTTTGTCCTTGGGCCTGCAGGTGAAATGCAGCAGGAAAGCCAGGGGCGCTGGATGTTTAGTTTCAGGCTCCAGAGTCAGGGGTGAAGCGTGGGCATCTTATTTGAACGCTGGTATTCGTTTCGTCCGCGCACCCGCATTCTCTACTGGAGTATGAGCACAGGCGTGATTCTGTTAGGGGTCTGGCTGGCGCTGGCGCGTCCGGTATCGCTGGCGTTATCGGAGTTTGAGGCGAAGCGAGAGACGACCTCGGCTGCGATGACGGCGCTTTGGCATAGCGAGGTACGGCGGCCACATCTTAGCGCCTCAGAATCAGAGCGTGTTGCGGCCGTTCCTTTCTCTCCGCTGGATTTTCAAACGCGCGACGTCCGCCTGGTCCGCTGGTCGCCCGATGCGCGGGGCGGAGAATTAACGCTTGATGCAGACTGGGCTCAGGTCCCGGCTTTGTTTGAGCGTTTTACGCGCGGCGGTATGGAGATCACGGCGTTTTCGATTGAGCCCGGTGAATCACTATTGAAGCTGATAGTGCAGGTGGAGAGCGTTAATGCGAATTGAACTGCGCGGCTTAATCCTCTGCTCACTGGTGCTTCTTACCGGCATGCGTGACCCCTTTCGCCCACCGGACGATCGCTGCGCAATCGGAAAGCTCGATCGCTGGCGGTACCAAGGGGCTGTTCGCAGCGTAGACGCCGTGGGCATGGTGAAGGATGAACAAGATCGTTGGCATCGTGTCCGGCAGGCAGATCGCTTGCCCGAGGGCTGGCGAGTGCTTGTGGTCAATGAAACTGAGATGGTCGTCGAGGTCGGTGAAGGGTGTGATCCGAAGGAGTGGCGATGGCAACGAGAAGGAGCGAAAAATGAGACACACAGGGATAGCCGTCCTGCTAATGATATTCAGCCTGAGCGCGTGGAGCGCCACGCCCAAACCCAGGCCGGTGACGCTGGCAATAGATGATGTTCCGGTGATTCAGGTGCTGCAATCACTGGCGGAGCTTGAGAACCGGAATCTGATTGTGTCTCCTGATGTTAACGGCACGCTGTCGCTACATCTGTCTCAGGTGCCATGGCGACAGGCGCTGCAGACGGTAGTCACCAGTGCCGGACTGGTGCTGCGGGAGGAGGGTGGGATTCTGTATGTGCACACTGTCTCTGGGCTGCGTGAACAACAGGCACGCAGTGAGGAGGAGCAGACTCGCCGACAGCTGAACGTACCGCTGGCGTCGCGCACGTTGTCGCTGGCGTATGCCGATGCGACAGAATTGCAGAAAGCCGCTGAAAAACAGCTCAGCCCTAAGGGAAGCCTGTCCGTCGACAAACGCACCAATCGTCTGTTGGCACGGGATATCCCTTCCGCGCTGGATAATCTTCAGCACTGGGTCGAAGAGATGGATTTGCCCGTGGCTCAGGTAGAACTGGCAGCGCATATCGTCACCATTAATGAAAAAAGCCTGCGTGAATTAGGGGTGAAATGGAGTCTGGCAGAAGGGAGCGGCGGCGGTTCTCCCGGGCAAGTGACCACCATGGGGGCCGATCTGTCCGTGGCTAACGCAACCACACATGTGGGATTTAACATTGGCCGAATCAACGGCAGGCTTTTGGATATGGAGCTTTCGGCTCTCGAACAAAAGCAACAGCTTGAGATCATCGCCAGTCCTCGACTTCTGGCTTCGCACATGCAACCCGCGAGCATCAAGCAGGGTAGTGAAATTCCTTATCAGGTTTCCAGCGGAGAGAGCGGCGCAACATCGGTGGAGTTTAAAGAGGCCGTCCTTGGGATGGAGGTGACGCCTGTCGTTTTGCCGAATGGTCGAGTGCGTCTGAAACTTCATATCAGCGAAAACATGCCCGGGCAGGTTTTACAGCAGGCCGATGGGGAAACTCTGGCTATCGATAAACAGGAAATTGAGACGCAGGTGGAAGTGAAAAGCGGCGAAACTCTGGCACTGGGCGGCATTTTTTCACAAAAAAACAAGTCGGGCACGGATAGCGTCCCGGGACTGAGCCAGGTTCCGTGGTTTGGACAGTTCTTTCGCCACGATGGAAAAGATAATGAGCGACGCGAGCTGGTGGTGTTTATTACGCCACGCCTGACGGGTATTCCATAATGGAAGCGATCTGGCGGCAGGATTTTGCATCCAGTTTGTTGCAGATGTTTGACGTGGGGCATGAATTAGCATACAAGGAGTACCGATTTGAGTTTCAGCTTATCCTGTCTTTCCTCTTGTTATTGCCTTAAGCATCTGGCGTGGTGATTTAATCAGTTGCCAAACAAGCAGGACTACTGAGATAATTTTTAGTCTGACTCTCGCACTATCGCATATGAGGTTTCAGTTCATGTCCTGCTACGCTGGGTGTCTGCGAAGCGGGAATTACCATTAACGAATAGTCTTAGTAGTACCGAAAAAATGGCAGAGAAACGCAATATCTTTCTGGTTGGGCCTATGGGTGCCGGCAAAAGCACTATTGGGCGCCAGTTAGCTCAACAACTCAATATGGAATTTTACGATTCTGATCAAGAGATTGAGAAACGAACCGGAGCTGATGTGGGCTGGGTCTTCGATGTAGAAGGCGAAGAAGGTTTCCGTGACCGTGAAGAAAAAGTTATCAATGAACTTACGGAAAAACAGGGCATCGTGCTGGCAACAGGCGGTGGTTCTGTAAAATCTCGCGAAACCCGTAACCGTCTCTCCGCCCGCGGCGTTGTGGTCTATCTTGAGACGACCATTGAAAAACAACTCGCACGTACGCAGCGTGATAAAAAGCGCCCGTTACTGCAGGTTGAAACGCCTCCACGTGAAGTTCTGGAAGCATTGGCTGGAGAACGCAATCCACTGTACGAAGAGATTGCTGATGTGACCATTCGTACCGACGATCAGAGCGCTAAAGTGGTTGCAAACCAGATTATTCATATGCTGGAAAGCAACTGATTCTGGCTTTATATACACTCGCCCGCGGGTATAAGCATTTAAGGTGGATGTCGCGTCATGGAGAGGATTACAGTTACTCTCGGGGAACGTAGTTACCCTATCACCATCGCGGCTGGTTTGTTTAACGATCCAGCTTCCTTCTTACCACTGAAAGCGGGTGATCAAGCAATGCTTGTCACCAACGAGACTTTGGCTCCGCTTTATCTCGACAAAATTCGTCATCTGCTTGAACAGGCGGGTGTGAAAGTCGACAGTGTGATTCTGCCTGATGGCGAGCAGTATAAAAGCCTGGCGGTACTGGATACCGTCTTCACCGCATTACTGCAAAAACCGCATGGTCGCGATACGACACTACTTGCCCTCGGCGGTGGTGTTGTTGGCGATCTGACCGGTTTTGCTGCGGCAAGTTACCAACGTGGTGTGCGTTTTATTCAAATTCCTACCACGCTATTATCTCAGGTTGATTCTTCCGTTGGCGGCAAAACAGCTGTTAACCATCCGCTCGGCAAAAACATGATTGGCGCTTTCTACCAGCCTGCTTCGGTGGTGGTGGATCTCGACTGTCTGAAAACGCTGCCACCGCGTGAGCTGGCCTCCGGGCTTGCCGAAGTGATCAAATACGGCATTATTCTGGACGGTGATTTCTTCGCCTGGCTGGAAGAAAATATGAATGCCTTGCTGAAGCTCGACGAGAAAGCACTGGCGTATTGCATCCGCCGTTGTTGTGAGCTGAAAGCAGAAGTCGTGGCAGCAGACGAGCGTGAAACCGGCTTACGTGCTTTACTCAATCTTGGGCATACGTTCGGTCATGCGATCGAGGCCGAAATGGGTTACGGCAACTGGCTTCATGGCGAAGCGGTTGCGGCAGGTATGGTGATGGCCGCACGGACGTCAGAGCGCCTGGGTCAATTCAGTAAAGAAGAGACTCAACGCATCATTACGCTCCTTGAGCGAGCGGGTCTACCCGTGGCGGGACCGCGCGAAATGTCTTCGCAAGCGTATTTACCCCACATGATGCGCGATAAAAAAGTTTTAGCTGGCGAGATGCGTTTGGTCCTCCCGCTGGCGATAGGAAAGAGTGAAGTACGCGGCGGTGTGTCGCACGATGTCGTTCTTGGCGCTATTGCTGATTGCCAGCAGGCGTAAAAACTAGAAAGGTCAGGCTACGGTTAAACGTAGCTATTTAGCTTCAGGTGAAATGCAACGTCGTAAGCATGAGCCTTTGAGTGGGGTGTTAAATGGATGAATTCAAACCAGAAGACGAGCTGAAACCCGATCCCAGCGATCGTCGTACTGGTCGTTCTCGTCAATCTTCTGAACGCGATAATGAGCCACAAATCAACTTTGACGATGTTGATTTGGATGCGGACGATCGTCGCCCGTCACGTAGCCGCAATGCGCGCGATGAGCGAGAAGAAGAGGAATATGAGTCTGATGATTCAATGGACGGAGAGCCAGTAGAGCCTCGCCCGCGCAAACGAAAAAAAGCGTCGGCCCAAAAACCCGCTTCTCGTCAGTATATTATGATGGGTCTTGGTGTATTTGTTCTGCTGCTGCTGATTATCGGCATTGGTTCCGCGCTGAAGGCTCCGTCAACCAACTCAAATGAGCAGACCGCTCCTGCCGAAAAGAGCATCAATCTTTCGGGTAACGATGCTGCCGATCAGGCCAACGGTGCGCAGCCAGCCCCTGGCACGACCTCGGCTGAACAGACGGCGGGTAACACCACTCAGTCTCCGCAGGATGTCTCTCTGCCGCCGGTTTCTTCGACACCGACTCAGGGCCAGGCGACTGCCGCTCCTGAAGGCCAGCAACGTGTTGAGGTTCAGGGTGATCTGAACAATGCCCTGACGCAGCCGCAGAATCAGGATAAAGTGAACAACGTGGTGGCGAGCTCCACGCTGCCAACTGAACCTGCTACCGTGGCGCCGATTCGCGGCGGTGCGGCTCAGCCGCAGACAGCCGCAACAGAAACCAAACCGCGTCAGACACAAACGGCTCCTCGTCAGGAACGTAAACAGGCCGTCATTGAGCCGAAGCGTGAAACTAAGCCACAGGCCGTTGTGAAAGCTCCGGAAGCGAAACCTGTTACACAGCCGAAGCAAACTGAAACCGCAGCCGCGAAAGCGCCTGCTGCGACCACCGCTGCACCGAAGGCCACAGCACCCGCTGCGACGCCAGCGCCAGCAGCAACGGCATCAGCCAGCTCTGCGACAACGGGTAAAACGGCAGGCAACGTGGGGTCGCTGAAATCAGCACCATCGAGCAACTACACGCTGCAGCTGAGTAGCTCTTCGAGCTATGACAATCTGAACGGTTGGGCGAAGAAATCGAATCTGAAAAACTATGTGGTTTATCAGACGACCCGCAATGGGCAACCATGGTATGTGCTGGTGAGCGGCGTGTACGCTTCTAAAGACGAAGCGAAACGTGCCGTTGCGGCGCTGCCTGCTGATGTGCAGGCAAAAAATCCGTGGGCGAAACCGATTCATCAGGTTCAGGCCGATTTGAAGTAATGGTTAAAGCGCAGGTTGCTGTCGGAGCTTTCTCCACAGCCGGAGAAGGTGTAATCAGTTAGTCAGCATGAAAAAAAATCGCGCTTTTCTAAAATGGGCGGGGGGGAAATACCCCCTGCTCGACGATATTAATAAACATCTGCCGAAAGGCGAGTGTCTTATCGAGCCCTTCGTGGGCGCAGGGTCGGTGTTCCTGAACACCGACTTTTCTCGCTATATCCTTGCGGATATCAACAGCGATCTCATTACCCTCTACAACATCGTTAAGACTCAGACAAATGAGTATATCGATGCGGCGCGTGAACTCTTTACCCCAGAGAACAACAACCCGGACGCTTACTATCAGTTTCGCGCAGAGTTCAACCAGAGCCAGGATCCGTTCCGGCGGGCGCTGTTATTCCTGTATCTGAACCGACACGGCTACAATGGCCTGTGCCGGTATAATCTGCGTGGCGAATTCAACGTGCCGTTTGGCCGCTACAAGCGCCCATACTTCCCGCTGGCCGAGTTGCTGCATTTTGCTGAAAAGGCACAGAAAGCGGAATTCCATTGCATTTCGTATGAAAAGTGCATGGAAATGGCTAACGCGGATTCGGTGGTTTATTGCGATCCGCCGTATGCCCCTTTGTCTGCGACCGCGAATTTTACCGCCTACCACACCAATAGCTTCAGCCCCTTAGAGCAGGCTCATCTGGCTGAAATGGCGGAAAAACTGGTCAGTAAGCAAATCACGGTGTTAATTTCGAACCATGACACGCCGGATACCCGCGAGTGGTACAAAGCGGCGAAGCACCATTTCAAGGTTAAAGTGCGGCGCAGCATCAGCAGCAACGGCGGCACACGTAAAAAGGTGGACGAACTGCTGGCTCTTTATCGACCCTGAGCCGTTTCGCCCGTCGGCAAATACACTTCAAGGAGATGCGGATGAAACAGTTTTTGATTGCTCCCTCAATTCTGTCAGCCGATTTTGCCCGCCTGGGTGAAGACACGGCAAAAGCGCTGGCTGCCGGTGCGGATGTGGTTCATTTCGATGTCATGGATAACCACTACGTGCCAAATCTGACCATCGGACCGATGGTTCTTAAAGCGCTACGCAACTACGGCATCACCGCACCGATTGACGTTCATCTGATGGTTAAACCGGTCGATCGCATCGTGCCGGATTTTGCCGCAGCGGGCGCCAGCATTATCACTTTCCATCCTGAAGCCTCCGAACATGTCGATCGCACGCTGCAGCTGATTAAAGAAAACGGCTGCAAAGCGGGTCTGGTGTTTAACCCGGCAACCCCGCTCAGCTACCTTGATTACGTAATGGATAAGCTGGATGTGATCCTGCTGATGTCCGTCAACCCAGGCTTTGGCGGCCAATCCTTTATTCCTCAAACGCTGGACAAACTGCGTGAAGTCCGTCGTCGCATTGACGAGTCTGGCTATGACATCCGCCTCGAAGTGGATGGCGGCGTGAAGGTGAGCAACATCGGCGCAATCGCCGCAGCGGGAGCCGATATGTTTGTGGCAGGCTCGGCGATTTTCGATCAGCCCGATTACAAAAAAGTCATTGATGAAATGCGCGGTGAACTGGCAAAGGTAAGTCATGAATAAATTGCAGGCAATTCGGGGTGTGGCGTTCGACCTCGACGGCACGCTGGTGGATAGCGCGCCAGGTTTAACCAGCGCAGTCGATCAGGCGCTGTATGCGCTGGAGCTGCCGGTCGCAGGCGAAGAACGTGTTATAACCTGGATTGGTAATGGTGCCGACGTACTGATGGAGCGTGCGCTGACCTGGGCACGCCAGGAGCGCGCGATACAGCGTGCTGCGCAGGGCAAGCCGGGCGTCGACCATGCGGATATCCCTCAGGACGAACAGCTGCGTGTTCTGCGTAAGCTGTTCAATCGCTATTATGAAGAGACCGTGGAAGAGGGGAGTTTTCTGTTCCCGGATGTTGTCGAAACGCTGAACGCTTTGCATACCCAAGGCATGCCGCTGGCGCTGGTGACGAACAAGCCAACGCCGTTTGTTGCGCCGCTGCTCGAGGCGTTAGATATCGCGAAATATTTCTCCGTGATTGTCGGCGGCGACGATGTGAAGAATAAAAAGCCGCATCCGGAACCGATCTTACTGGTGGCCGGAAAATTATCCTTAACGCCTGAACAGCTGCTCTTTGTCGGTGATTCGCGTAATGATATTCTGGCTGCCAAAGCGGCGGGATCGCCCTCCGTTGGATTAACCTATGGCTACAACTACGGTGAAGCCATCACGTTGAGTGAGCCGGACGTCGTGTTCGATCACTTCAAAGATTTACTGCCCGCGCTCGGGCTTTCGCACAGTGAAAATCAGGAATCGAAAAATGACTAAGCCCATCGTTTTTAGTGGCGCACAGCCTTCAGGTGAATTGACCATTGGCAACTACATGGGTGCGTTGCGTCAGTGGGTGAACATGCAGGATGATTACCATTGCATCTACTGTATCGTTGATTTGCATGCGATTACCGCGCGCCAGGACCCTGAAAAACTGCGCAAAGCAACGCTCGATACGCTGGCGCTTTATCTGGCCTGCGGTATTGATCCTGAGAAAAGCACTATTTTCGTCCAGTCTCACGTGCCAGAACACGCACAGCTGGGCTGGGCGCTGAACTGCTACACCTATTTCGGTGAACTGAGCCGGATGACGCAGTTCAAAGACAAATCAGCGCGCTATTCCGAAAACATCAATGCCGGTCTGTTTGACTATCCGGTGCTGATGGCGGCAGATATTCTGCTGTACCAGACCAACCAGGTTCCTGTCGGTGAAGACCAGAAACAGCACCTGGAACTGAGCCGCGATATCGCCCAGCGTTTCAACGCCATTTATGGCGACGTGTTCAAAGTGCCTGAGCCATTTATCCCGAAATCAGGCGCGCGGGTCATGTCTCTGCTTGAGCCAACCAAAAAGATGTCCAAGTCTGACGATAACCGTAACAACGTTATCGGGTTGCTGGAAGATCCAAAATCGGTGGTCAAGAAGCTGAAACGTGCCGTGACGGATTCCGATGAGCCGCCTGTCGTGCGTTACGATGTGCAGAATAAAGCGGGTGTATCTAACCTGCTGGATATTCTCTCCGGTGTCACCGGGCAGAGCATCCCGGAACTGGAACAGCACTTTGAAGGGAAAATGTATGGCCACCTGAAGGGTGAAGTGGCTGATGCGGTGTCTGGCATGCTGACCGAGCTGCAGGAGCGTTACAACCGCTTCCGCAACGATGAAGCATTCCTGCAGCAGGTAATGAGAGACGGCGCCGGGAAAGCCAGCGCGCGTGCTGCTGAAACGCTGAAAGCTGTCTACGAAGCGATTGGCTTTGTCGCTAAGCCGTAGGTAAAAGTAAAACGGTAACCACGTTACCGTTTTTAGGGTTTGTTCCCGCTCCCACAGAGAGAGGGCCAGGGCATCAGGCCAAACAACCCATGCACCACCCAAACAAAAAAACCGGGATTTTCCCGGTTTTTTTATGCCTGCAAAACGCTTACTGATCGGCCGCCGGGCCGCAGCCACCGATCATTTTCGAAATCGAGATCGCCGGGTGCAGCAAATAATCGTAGCTACAGTTATTTTTGGTGTTTTGAACGTGTCCGGTGCAAGCAGTAAGGGTCGATAATACGCCGACTAAAATAGCGGCCTTCGCCAGTTTGAACATACTCTTTCCTTGTCTTATGAACTCAGTTTGGATGTAACACGAGGGATTAAATGGAAAAATTCCATTTCGCAGGCGGTATGTTATCGACAGGAGTAAGAGGGGAGTAGTCCAGTTAAGGACTACTCTTTGAAGGGGAATTATGCAGGCTCTTGTTACAGGTTATTGTTAGTGGTTGGAAAACCAGTTCAGCTTTTCCCGCAGTTCCACAACGCGGCCAACCACGATCAGCGCCGGGCTTTCGACCTGCTTCGCCAGCTCGCCCAGTTGGGTTAATACCCCGCTCACGACACGCTGTTTAATTGCCGTGCCGTTTTCCACCAGCGCCACCGGCATATCCTCCGGCATACCGTGTTCCAGCAGTTTTTCCTGGATGGTGGCCGCCTGGTTCAGCCCCATGTAGAACACCAGCGTCTGTTTTTCCGCGGCCAGATTATGCCAGTCCAGCTCGCTGCCCGTTTTCAGGTGTCCCGTCACCAGACGCACACTTTGCGCATAATCGCGATGGGTGAGCGGGATACCGGAATAGGCCGAACAGCCCGACGCGGCGGTAATGCCAGGTACCACAGAGAACGGCACGCCGGCATGACACAGGGTTTCCAGCTCTTCGCCGCCGCGACCAAAGATAAACGGATCGCCGCCCTTGAGGCGCACCACGCGTTTACCCTTTTGCGCTTCGCGCAGCAGGATCTGATTGATCTCCTCCTGCGGCACACAGTGATAGCCAGCCCGCTTGCCGACGAATACGCGGTCAGCGTCACGGCGCACCAGATTCATGATGTCGTCAGAGACCAGGCGGTCATACACCACGATGTCCGCCTGTTGAATTTGCTGCAGCCCTTTGAGGGTTAACAGTCCCGCGTCTCCAGGCCCTGCGCCCACCAGAACGACTTCTCCGCGATGGTCAAGCGGCTCAGCCAGCAGGCGCTCGGTTGTCTCGGCGACGGCTTTCTGATCCTGATTGGCCAGCGACTGCGCCAGCCGATCGTTAACAAAGAATTTTTCCCAGAAACGACGCCGTTCGCCCACGGTAGCGAAGGTTTTTTTGACGCGCGCGCGGAGCTGGCCCGCGTAGCGCGCCACCTGGCCGAGGTGTTGGGGTAAAATCGCTTCCAGCTTTTCACGCAGTAAACGCGCCAGCACCGGCGATGTACCGCCGGAAGAGACCGCCACCATCAGCGGCGAACGGTCAATGATTGACGGCATGATAAAGCTGGCCTCTTTCGGGGCATCCACGACGTTACAGAAAATGCGGCGAGCTTCGCAGGCGTCGCTGACGCGCTGATTGACTTCATCATTGTCCGTTGCGGCAATTGTCAGCCAGCAGGTATCCAGCAGGGATTCGTTGAATTCTCCCTGCACCAGCGTCAGCATCCCTTCCTGTGCCCAGACTTCAAACTGTGGGGCGAAGGCGAGGGCGTTAACGGTCAGACGAGCTCCCGCATCAAGCAGGAGGCGTGCTTTGCGCTCGGCAACATCCCCGCCCCCAACCAGCAGGCAGTCGCGATGGCGTAATTGACAAAATATCGGCAGATGTTCCACGACTTGACCTCACAGCAGTAACGGGTAGAGAGAGGGGAATAATTTGACGTCAGGATAACAGCAGGAGCCGCATAAAACATACGGATTTTCCTGCCGTTACCCATTAGGGGTCATAAGCCTTTCTTATTGAAAAGGCGAGGAATTTGAAGGGATTATCCCCGCAGCTGTACGTGACCGTCTTTTACCCGCACGTCGTAATGCTTCACGGAATGACTTTCATCTTCCATGCACAATCCATCGCTTAAACGGAAACGCTGTTTTTTCAGCGGGCTGGCAACCCACAGCTCGCCCTGATGTTCCGCAATCAGGCCGCGGGACAGCACGCTGGATTCAAAGAACGGGTCAATATTGCTGATTGCAAAGACCTGTTCATCATGACGAGGGCGGAAAATGGCAACCTGTTCGGTTCCCAAAAGCGCACAGACGCCGGTCGCCGGGATGATATCCTGGATTTTGCAGATGTTTACCCACTGGCTCATGCGTTTTCCTCCACCAGAGTCACCGGAATGCGTTCGTATGGGGTCGCCGGACGATGCTGCTCGCGCTCAGGCACAACCTGTACATTTGGATCGCGCTGGGCGCTGTTGATAAAGTGTTTGAAGCGAACCTGTGCCGCTGGCGTGTTCACTGTTTCAGTCCACTCACAAATTACCGCTTCGCGCAGGCGGGCAATCTCTTCTTCCAGATGTTCGTTCAGACCGAGTTTGTCGTCGATGATCACTGATTTCAGATACTCAATGCCACCTTCGAGGTTATCCAGCCAGGAAGCCGTACGGGTCAGTTTATCGGCGGTACGGATGTAGAACATCATGAAGCGGTCGAGGTACTTCAGCAGAGTTTCGCGATCGAGATCGGCGGCCAGCAGGTCGGCGTGACGCGGTTTCATCCCACCGTTACCGCAAACGTACAGATTCCAGCCTTTCTCGGTGGCGATGATCCCCACGTCTTTGCCCTGGGCTTCTGCGCATTCACGGGTACAGCCCGAGACGCCAAACTTCATTTTGTGTGGGGTACGGATGCCTTTGTAGCGGTTTTCCAGCTCAACGCCGAAGCCCACGCTATCGCCCACGCCGTAACGGCACCAGGTGCTGCCCACGCAGGTTTTGGCCATACGCAGCGCTTTGGCATAGGCGTGACCGGTTTCGAAGCCCGCTTCGATCAGCTGACGCCAGATCTCCGGCAGGTCATCTTTCTGCGCGCCAAACAGACCGATACGCTGGGAACCGGTGATTTTGGTGTACAGGTTAAATTCGCGCGCCACGCGGCCCACGGCTACCAGACCTTCAGGGGTAATTTCACCGCCTGCAGAACGGGGGATCACTGAGTAAGTCCCGTCTTTCTGGATGTTCGCCAGGAAGTTGTCGTTGGTATCCTGGAGCGGCGTGTGCTCCGGTTTCAGAATGTAATCGTTCCAGCAGGAAGCCAGCAGTGAACCGACGGTCGGTTTACACACTTCACAGCCGTAGCCCTGACCGTGTTTTTCCAGCAGTTCGTCGAAGGTTTTGATGCCTTCCACGCGAATCAGGTGGTAAATCTCCTGGCGTGAGTAAGAGAAGTGCTCACACAGATTGTTGTTCACTTCGATGCCCTGTTTCGCCAGTTCGGCGTTCAGCACCTGAGTGACCAGCGGAATACAACCCCCGCAGCCGGTCCCGGCTTTGGTTTCGGCTTTAAGCGCGGCAACGGTATGGCAGCCTTTATTGATCGCCGAGATCAGCATGCCTTTGGTCACGTCGAAGCAGGAGCAAATCTGCGCGCTGTCCGGCAGTTTATCCACGCCGATGGATGGCTTACCGTTGGAGGCATGCGCCGGCAGAATCAATGCATCCGGGTTTTCCGGCAGTTCGATGGCATTCAATACCAGCTGCAGCAGATTGCCGAAATCACTGGTATCTCCCACCAGCACCGCGCCCAGCAGGTTTTTATTGTCCTGGCTGACGATCAGGCGTTTGTAGACTTCTTTGCTTTCATCCAGATAAACGTAGCTGCGACAGCCTGGGGTGCGACCGTGCGCATCGCCGATACCGCCGACGTCCACGCCGAGCAGTTTCAGCTTGGCGCTCATATCCGCACCGGTGAAGGCGTTTTCATTGCCGAGGATATGGTCAACGGCGACCTGCGCCATTTTATATCCTGGCGCGACAAGACCGTACACGCGGTTGTTCCAGCTGGCGCATTCGCCGATAGCGTAGATGTCTGGATCGGATGTCTGGCAAGCATCGTTAATCATGATCCCGCCGCGCTGAGCCACGGCCAGACCGCACTGGTTAGCCATTTTGTCGCGTGGGCGGATACCGGTGGAGAAGACGATAAAATCGACTTCCAGCTCGCTACCGTCGGCAAAGCGCATGGTTTTGCGCGCTTCGGTGCCTTCCTGCACGATCTCTTTGGTATTTTTGCTGGTGTGAACTTTCACACCCATGCTTTCGATTTTACGGCGCAGCTGGTCGCCGCCCATGTGGTCAAGCTGCTCTGCCATCAGCATCGGGGCAAATTCGATGACGTGGGTTTCGACGCCTAAATTTTTCAGCGCACCTGCGGCTTCGAGGCCCAGCAGACCGCCGCCGACTACCGCGCCGCGTTTGCTGCGACGGGCGCAGGATTCGATCGCTTTGAGGTCTTCGATGGTACGATAAACGAAGCAATCCTGTGTCTCTGAGCCTTTAATCGGCGGGATCCACGGGTAAGAGCCAGTCGCCATGATCAACTTATCGTAAAAAACCGTGCGTCCGGCACTGGAGTGAATCACTTTTTCCTGGCGGTTGATGGTGATCGCGCGTTCGCCCACCAGCACTTTGACGCCATGCTTCTCGTAGAAACCTTCACGGACCAGAGAGAGCTCTTCGGCGGTGTGGTGAGAGAAGTAGGAAGAGAGGTGTACACGATCGTATGCTATGCGGGGTTCTTCACAGAAGACGGTAATATCGAACTGGGCAGCGTCAGCTTTATCAAGGAGATCCTCAATAAAGCGGTGGCCGACCATGCCGTTACCGATGATAGCGAGTCTGACTTTGCTCATTTTTGCCTCGATTTCTTTTCTATTACTGCCTACCTTAACGATTCAGCAGGGGCACTTATTGATGCAAATCAAATACGCCTTAACCTACCACTTAGTGGGTATATCGCTGATTTGTCAGGATTTTTATAAGTCATGGAAATAGCTGGCTTTTCGCCGTCGTCGATTTTGTGTACAAATCAGGGGGCAAATTGTGGAAACAACGTACTCCTAAATTTCAGCAGCGCTTTTCGGGAGAAAGGTATGACAACAACACCGCTTTGGCTTATCCAGAATGTCCGCTTACCGGGTCGGGAGGGGTTATGGCAAATTGGCATTGAGAAGGGTCGTTTTGCAGAGATCATCCCGATGAGCGACGCCCATGACGAAAGCCATGAAGTGCTTAACGCTCGCGGTGGGCTGGCGATCCCGCCATTTATCGAGCCTCATATTCATCTTGATACGACGCAAACCGCCGGTGAGCCGAGCTGGAACCAGTCCGGAACGCTGTTTGAAGGGATTGAGCGCTGGGCAGAACGTAAAGCGCTGTTGAGCCATGAGGATGTTAAAGCGCGGGCGTGGAAGACGTTAAAGTGGCAAATGGCCAACGGTATTCAGTTTGTACGCACCCACGTTGATGTGTCCGATCCGACCCTCACCGCGCTGAAAGCGATGCTGGAAGTGAAGCAAGAAGTCGCGCCGTGGATCACCCTGCAAATCGTTGCCTTTCCGCAAGAGGGCATTCTTTCGTATCCCAACGGGGCCGCGCTGCTCGAAGAGGCTTTAAAGCTGGGGGCCGATGTGGTGGGGGCGATACCGCACTTTGAATTTACCCGTGAATACGGTGTGCAGTCTTTGCATATCGCCTTTGAGCTGGCGAAAAAATACGACCGTCCGCTCGATATCCATTGTGATGAAATCGATGACGAACAGTCGCGCTTCGTTGAAACCGTGGCGGCGCTGGCCCTCGAAGCCGGCATCGGTCCGCGCGTGACGGCAAGCCATACCACGGCGATGCACTCGTACAACGGGGCATACACGTCGCGCCTGTTCCGTCTGTTAAAAATGTCCGGGATTAACTTTGTTGCTAATCCGCTGGTGAATATTCATCTGCAGGGCCGTTTTGACGATTATCCAAAGCGCCGGGGAATCACCCGCGTGAAAGAGTTACAGGAAGCCGGTATCAATGTCTGCTTCGGTCATGACGATGTCTTTGACCCGTGGTATCCGCTGGGTACCGGTAATATGTTGCAGGTGCTGCATATGGGCTTACACGTCTGCCAGCTCATGGGCTATTCGCAGATTGATAGCGGACTTAATCTGATCACCCATAACAGCGCCAGAACCTTTGGCCTGAGCGATTACGGCATTGAGACGGGCAACCCGGCGAACCTGATTATTCTGCCAGCGGAAAGCGGATTTGAAGCGGTGCGCTGCCAGGTGCCGGTGCGCTGGTCAATTCGGCAGGGAAGGGTGATTGCCACGACGCAGCTGGCGCAGACGTGGATACAAACAGACAGCGGGGGAGAAGAGGTCTCTTTCAGTCGAAACAGCCCCTTCGCCGAGCGCAAAGGGGCATAGCGCATTAATGTGAAGCCGCTACCGTGTTGTGCTGACGGTGGCGGGTCACAAAGCCCAGTACCAGACACATCACAAACACCACGGCATACAGGCCATTTGCCGTATGTAACGCTGCCAGCGGGCCGCTGTGCGCCACAATCGGGCCCGTCACCACGAAGGTCAGCATGGTGCCGATGGTGCCGCAGGTCAGGACAAAGTTAACCAGTTTTGGTGATGCCACTTTGGTTTGCAGCGATCCGAGCGTGATAATCGAGGTATAAATCGCGCTGGAGAAGAAGCCAAGCGTCAGGATAAACCACGGCATATGCTCCGGTGAGCCGTTGATGAACAGATACATCAGCACGGTTGCCAGGCCTGCCAGAACGGTCAGGATACGCTGCAGGTCGAAGAAACGCAGGATGAAGCTAAACGCCCACATGCCAAACATGTACGACATCCAGAAATCGCTCACCAGTTTACCCGCATCGTTCAGACTCATGCCCAAACCTTTGGCGTATTCCGGCACCCAGGAGATAAAGCCCAGCTGGCCGAGGATGTAGCACAGCGCGGCAACGGACAGGAACAGCACGCCGATACCCCATTTTTCTTTTGCGACCGGCTCAGCGGTGGACTGCGCCTTTTTGCCGAGAACCGGAAACTCACAGCCGAAGGTCAGAATAAAGATCGCCACATAGACCAGGCCGATGCAGGCATATACCCAGTACCATTCGATGCTGCGCGCGAGCAGAACCGCGGCAACCATCGGGAAGATCATCCCGGCCATGCTGAAGAAGGAATCGGTGAACAGCAGACGCGCGCCGCGCTGACGCCCTTCATACATGTGGGTGATCAGGAACGTACCGATGGACATGGTGATCCCACTCACCAGGCCAAGCACGAACATGGCAGCCGAGAACAGGGCAATGCTGTGGCTGAGCATCAGGCCTGCGACGGCTGCCACCATCAGCACAAAACCGAAACGCAGCTGCGTTTTCAGGGGAACGATTTCCATCAGCCAGGCATTCAGGAAAATGGAGATCAGGATCCCGGCGTTAAGGAAGGTGAAGGTGTTACTCATGCTGGAAACGGGCAGCTGGAAGTAGTCTGCGATATTTCCCATCACCATCCCGGTGACAATTACCAGTGCGCCGGTCAGGGCGTACGAGAAGAAGCTGATCCATGTGAGCTTGATGCGGTTGCTGTTAGTCATGTCTGGCCTGTGTGTTACCCGTCATTCTTCAGGACGCCGATGCGCTGGCGACACTTCTTCACCCCGCCACTGAGTTGAGTCAGCTTCGGGAGTGCGTCGTTTGCCGCGCTCCTGCATCGTGAATAATTCAGGGTATAAGAATGTAAAGCGCATTGACGCGCTGAGTGCGGGCAGATTTTAGTCATTAAAGTGATCCATTTAAATCTTTTCTGCGAAATATGATCGTCATTGCATAGTTTGATGTGATCTTGATCACGTTAAGCAGCGCTAAAGACAACCGTTTGCGTGGTTACAACTGTTTCAAATTCGTAAAATTAGGTAAAAGGCTGGCCTCCGTTCATACTGCTCTTTAGAATCAAGCCACTTGCCTTCTTTACTGCGCTTTGTTAAGGAATTCTCATGCTCAAATCAACTCTGGCGGCTGTCGCAGCTGTGTTTGCTCTCTCTGCAGTCTCCCCTGCCGTTCTGGCAGCGAAAGGCGACCCCCATGTTTTGCTGACAACCTCCGCCGGAAATATTGAGCTGGAACTGAACAGCCAGAAAGCTCCTGTTTCTGTGAAAAACTTTCTCGATTACGTGAACAGCGGTTTTTATAACAACACCACGTTCCACCGCGTGATCCCGGGCTTTATGCTGCAGGGCGGTGGTTTTAACGAGCAAATGCAGCAAAAGCAGCCGAACGCGCCAATCAAAAACGAAGCCGATAACGGCTTGCGTAACACCCGCGGCACCATCTCTATGGCGCGTACCGCCGATAAAGACAGCGCAACCAGCCAGTTCTTCCTCAACGTGGCTGATAACGCTTTCCTCGATCACGGCCAGCGTGATTTCGGTTATGCGGTCTTCGGTAAAGTTGTGAAAGGGATGGACGTGGCTGACAAGATCTCTCAGGTGCAGACCCACGACGTCGGTCCTTACCAGAATGTCCCGACAAAACCGGTAGTTATCCTCTCCGCTAAAGTACTGCCTTAATCTTCTCTTCGGCGGGCGTTTCTCGCCCGCACGGCTGACACCTCCCTGCGAAAGCGCGTTTTGCTGCTTATACTTGTGGCAAATGGGCACATCAGGGAGGCGTTAAGTGAAAAAACTCACCGATAAACAAAAATCCCGTCTCTGGGAGCAGCAGCGAAATATTAATTTTCAGGCCAGCCGACGTCTGGAAGGCATTGATAGCCCGTTAGTTGAGCTTAACGCGGAAGCGGCGCAGGCGCGTCTTGAGGAACTCAGGAGGCACTATGAGCGATAAAATTGGTGACGATCGCGACCCGTATCTCTATCCCGGTCTCAATGTGATGCGTAACAAGCTCAGTATCCGTCAGGCGGAGCGTCTGGCGCAGGCCGCTTATGAGCTGACCGCGCTGCGTGCCGCCACGTTGCCGCTCGGACCTCCCGCCCGCGGATTGCCGCACCTGTGCGCTATCCATCGCCATCTTTATCAGGATATTTTTAGCTGGGCTGGCGAGTTCCGTGAGGTTGATATCTACCAGGGCGACACGCGTTTTTGCCACTTTGCTTACATCGAGAAAGAGGGCAATGCGCTGATGCAGGATCTCGAAGACGAAGGCTATCTGACGGGTCTTGAGCGCGACGAATTTATCGCCCGCCTCAGCCACTACTACTGTGAAATAAACGTTTTACACCCGTTCCGCATTGGCAACGGCATTGCTCAGCGCGTGTTCTTTGAACAGCTGGCGATCCACGCGGGCTACCAGCTGAGCTGGCAGGATATCGATCCAAAGGCGTGGTCTGACGCTAACCAAAGTGGCGCGATGGGGGATTTGACCCCACTCAATACCATCTTTGCCAAAGTAGTGAGTGAAGCGCGGGAAACTGAGTAGAATAGGGCGGCCTTTTTGTCCCGGAGCCGCCATGATTCTGCTGATTGATAACTACGATTCCTTTACCTGGAACCTTTACCAGTATTTCTGTGAACTGGGTGCGGAGGTGATGGTGCGGCGCAATGATGAGCTGACGCTGGCTGACGTTCAATCGCTGTCGCCAGAGAAAATCGTCATTTCGCCGGGGCCCTGCACGCCCGATGAGTCCGGTGTTTCCATGGATGTTATCCGCCATTTCGCGGGTAAATTGCCGATCCTTGGCGTCTGTCTGGGGCATCAGGCCATCGGCCAGGTCTTCGGCGCCACGATTGTTCGCGCTGCGAAAGTGATGCACGGCAAAACATCCCCGGTGACTCACACGGGAACGGGGGTGTTCCTTGGCCTGAATAATCCTCTTACCGTCACGCGTTATCACTCGCTGGTTATCGATCCGCCCACGCTGCCTGAGTGCTTTGAGGTTACCGCCTGGAGCGACACCCGGGAGATCATGGGCATTCGCCATCGCGAATGGGATCTCGAAGGGGTGCAGTTCCACCCGGAGAGCATACTGAGCGAACAGGGCCACCAGCTTCTCGCCAATTTCCTCAATCGCTGAATTTTTATTGCCTTGCTGTGATTTTTTATGCATATTTTGTGATTATATTCTCACTAAAAATGTGACATAAAATGGATGGGCATGACATGGCAACTGAGCAATCTGCAATTACACGCGCAACATTCGACGAAGTGATCCTGCCAATTTATGCACCGGCGGAGTTTATCCCGGTTAAAGGCAAAGGTAGCCGGGTATGGGATCAGCAGGGCAAAGAGTACGTGGATTTTGCGGGCGGTATTGCAGTGACGGCGCTGGGGCATTGTCATCCTGCCCTGGTCGAGGCGCTAAAAACCCAGGGCGAAACGTTGTGGCACACCAGCAACGTGTTTACCAATGAACCGGCGCTGCGTCTGGGCCGCAAGATGATCGACGCAACGTTTGCCGAGCGCGTGCTGTTTATGAACTCCGGCACCGAAGCCAACGAAACCGCCTTCAAACTGGCGCGCTATTACGCATCCACTCGCCACAGCCCCTATAAAAGCAAAATCATCGCGTTCCACAATGCGTTCCACGGCCGTTCGCTGTTCACGGTCTCCGTGGGTGGGCAGCCGAAATACTCTGACGGTTTCGGTCCAAAACCTGCCGATATTATCCATGTGCCATTTAACGATCTGCATGCCGTAAAAGCCGTGATGGACGATCACACCTGCGCGGTAGTGGTGGAGCCGATCCAGGGTGAGGGCGGCGTAACCGCCGCAACGCCAGAGTTCCTGAAAGGCCTGCGCGAGCTGTGCGATGCGCATCAGGCGCTGCTGGTGTTTGATGAGGTGCAAAGTGGAATGGGGCGTACCGGCGACCTGTTTGCGTATATGCACTATGGCGTAACGCCGGATATTCTGACCAGTGCGAAAGCCCTGGGCGGCGGTTTCCCGGTGAGCGCCGTACTGACGACGCAAGAGATCGCATCAGCCTTCCACGTCGGCTCTCACGGTTCCACTTATGGCGGCAACCCGCTGGCGTGCGCGATTGCCGGAGCGGCGTTCGATATTATCAACACCCCGGAAGTGCTGAACGGCGTCAACGCGAAGCGCGAGCAGTTTGTGCAGCATCTTCAGAAGATTGACGCACAGTACGACGTGTTCAGCGATATTCGTGGCATGGGATTGTTGGTCGGTGCGGAACTGAAGCCGCAGTATAAAGGCCGCGCGCGTGACTTCCTCCATGCGGCTGCGCACGAAGGGGTGATGGTACTGAATGCCGGCCCAGATGTGATGCGCTTTGCGCCGTCGCTGGTGGTGGAAGAGCAGGATATCGACGCCGGGATGACGCGTTTTGCCAGTGCGGTGAAGAAGATCGTTCAGGGCTAATGGAGTCGCCAGGTAGCGGCTTGGTTTTGTCCCGGAATACGGAGCCGCAAAACTTACGACGCCTTACGGCGCATAATCCGCGTTAGCCAAATGCCGTGATGCGGGCGCTGACGCCATGCGACCGACGAAATGGTGTGCATGGTGTTCAGATGCCCCAGAACGCGCTGTAAATGCTGTTCCAGCGTGCTCATAGGGCCCCAGGTGAGCGTTTCCGGTGCTTCAAGAATGTTAGAGTCTCCGGATTCCCCTGGCGCGTCATACTCCAGACGCTGCTGGCATCGCTGCAGCGCAATTTCACACGACTGCAAATAGCGCTGCGCCAGGTCCGGCGTCAGCATCGCATGCTCGCGTGCCAGCGTGGTCATGGCATTGATATGCTCGACGATAAACTGGCTATGGGTGACCCACAGCTTCATATCCGCCAGATAATGAGAATTAAAGCCCGGCTCCTGCATCGCCTGATTGAGGGAGTTAAACAGCGCGTTATGGGCCTGATTGACCTTCATGCGCTGATAGGCCAGCGGGGAAGGCTGCGGATCGTCGCTCAGAATAAGGCGAATCGCCTGCTGATCGGCCTCCAGCGCATCGTGCGCATTCTGGCGCAATAACCCGCTCTGCCACTGGGGCCACAGCCAGACCATGCCGCCAAAGGCAATCAGACAGCCAATCAGCGTATCGACCAGCCGCGCGACAATATACTGTTCGCCGTTCAGCGTGAGCAATTGCAGGGTATACACCGCCGTGACGGTAAATCCGACCATCGCCCAGCCGTAGTTTTTGCGGATAATCAGATAACCCACGAGGGTGATCACCAGCATTCCTGCCAGGGCGAAGCCGTCCGGTACGTGGAAGTGCAGCGTTATGCCAGCAATCACCAGTCCTGCGACCGTGCCCGCTGCCCGGTGCAGGATCCGCACGCGGGTGGCGCCGTAGCCATTTTGCGTGACAAACAGCACCGTCATTAAAATCCAGTAGGGTTTCGGTAGATGCAGTGCCACGCCCATCAGGCTGGCAATGCTGAGCATTACGCTGATCCGCGCCGCATTGCGCAGCGCCGAGGATTTCAGGGACAAATAGCTTTTTAACGCTGGCAGCAACGGCAGGCGTTTTTGCTTATCGGCCATCAGGTCGCGGGAATAGAGGGGGCGCTGGGTGCGGAGCACGCGCGCGATGCGGCTAAAGTGCCAGGCGCAGAACTGTCCGACCGGATTGTCCGGATGCTGACGGGCGATTTTCTCCAGCGCGCCCAGCTGTTTTTCCATCGTAAAGCGCGTCGGGTAGCGGTGATACAGAATATCGTCAGCCAGTACCCGCAGGCGCGCGGCGACCGTTTGCGCATTCCAGCGGATCACCGCTTCGGCGTGGCTGCGCTCCACCAGTTTTTGCACCTCGGCAGGATAATGCAGGCTGACGGAAATATGCTCCTGAAGATCCAGCCCGACCTGAAACGTCCGCAGCAGCCGCTTGTATTCATGATTCTTATTGGCGGCCAGCATATGGAGCTGCTGGTAGCACTGGCTAATCAGATCCACCACCTTTTGCTGGCGAGTGAGCAGCGGCGGCAGCGACTTTTCCGGATCGGTATGTTGCGTCAGCAAGGTGTACTTTGCTTCGCAATACTCCGCGAGCTGGACGTACAGCAGGCTCAGGGATTCACGTAAGGGCTGTTCGCGCCACATCCAGAACCAGAACCAGTTGAACAATCCGTACCACAACGTGCCGAGGGCATAGATGAGCAGCGGCTCCCAGATGGGCATATTTCCGGCAAGGCTGAGGGTGAAAATCGCGGCGATGAGCGATGCGGGCAGCAGACGCGCATGAAGCGAACTGATCTCCGCCGTGACGCCCAGCGTCATCGCCAGCACGGTTAAAATCAGCGGCAGAGGAATGTCGCGGGCAAGTAAGAGCTGCACGGCGAGGCTGCAACCGGCAAACAAACTGCCGCCAATAATCAGACGTTTGAAAAAGCGCTTATGCGGGGTGTCCAGACCGGCGATGTTACAGCAGGCAGGCACGAGAGAGAACAGCAGACCATGTTGCAGTTGGCCGAGAATCAGACCGACAGCCACGGGGAGACATAACACCAGCGTTTGCCGAAGTGCGTAGTTAACTTCCGGGTGATAAATCAGCCTGCGCCACATGGTTGCCAGAGACAAAAACGGCGTGACACCTTGCGATGGCACGCCGTCTGACCGGAATTAACGCGTTCCGTAAACCACGATAGTTTTACCGTGGGCGGAGATCAGATTCTGATCTTCCAGCATTTTCAGGATACGGCCAACGGTCTCACGAGAACACCCGACAATCTGACCAATTTCCTGACGGGTAATTTTAATTTGCATACCGTCCGGGTGGGTCATGGCGTCAGGCTGTTTTGCCAGGTTCAGCAATGTCTGTGCGATGCGGCCTGTCACGTCCAGGAAGGCAAGGTTACCCACTTTCTCGGAAGTGACCTGCAGGCGGCGAGCCATCTGCGAAGAAAGACGCATCAGAATATCCGGATTCACCTGGATCAACTGACGGAATTTCTTGTAGGAGATTTCGGCGACTTCACACGCGGTTTTTGCACGTACCCAGGCGCTACGTTCCTGGCCTTCTTCAAACAGGCCCAGTTCACCGATGAAATCACCCTGGTTCAGATAAGAAAGGATCATTTCTTTCCCTTCTTCATCCTTAATCAGCACTGCCACCGAGCCTTTGACGATGTAATACAACGTTTCCGCTTTTTCACCCTGGTGAATCAGCGTGCTCTTCGATGGGTACTTATGAATGTGGCAATGAGACAAGAACCATTCGAGAGTCGGGTCTGTTTGCGGTTTGCCAAGCACCATGCGCTGTTATCCTCTGTTATAAGCTGTCACCAGAGTCATAAATCGCATCCTGACTCTGGGGTTGCAATCGAATTCTTCCCCATACCTGGGAATGCGGCTGTCATTTTGTTTCGCAGCCAGTAATGTTTGATGTCCTCTGCATACATGTGTAACGTCAATGTATTACTGTAGCATCCAGAGTGTTTTAGCATAGCTTTCGCCGCGTGTCTCCTGGTGTCTCGCTTCAGCATGACGCAGGTCGTCTTCCGTTGCGAGAATTGTAACGCGCGCGTAATCTGTTCGGAAAATTGCAACGTCGGAGTTAATGAATATGCAAGCGCGTGTGAAATGGGTTGAAGGTTTAACGTTCCTCGGTGAATCCGCTTCCGGACACCAGATTTTGATGGATGGTAACTCCGGTGATAAAGCGCCAAGCCCGATGGAAGTTGTGCTGATGGCCGCCGGCGGCTGTAGCGCAATCGACGTGGTTTCGATTCTGCAAAAGGGTCGCCATGAGGTGACGGACTGCGAAGTGAAGCTGACCTCCGAGCGTCGCGAAGAGGCCCCGCGCCTGTTCACGCATATCAATTTGCACTTTATCGTGACCGGGAAAGAGCTGAAGGACGCGGCGGTTTCCCGCGCGGTCGATCTCTCTGCCGAGAAGTACTGCTCTGTGGCGTTAATGCTGGAAAAAGCGGTGAAAATCACGCATTCGTATGAGGTGATCGAAGGCTGATTGATGGGGCATCGTGCGCACCGATGCCCTCATCGTGACCCTCTCCACGGGGAGAGGGAATAGGGTTACTCGATCTTCTTGCCTTCCATCAGTCGCTGCACCAGCGGCATCATAATCAGCTCCATCGCCAGACCCATCTTCCCGCCCGGGACCACCAATGTATTGATGTGGGAAATGAATGAGCCCTGCAGCATCGCCAGCAGCCAGGGGTAATCAATGTCTTCCAGATTGCGGAAGTGGATCACCACAAAACTCTCGTCCAGTGACGGAATGGTTTTTGCTGCGAACGGGTTTGAGGTGTCCACCGTCGGAACGCGCTGGAAGTTGATGTGGGTGCGTGAAAACTGGGGTGTCAGATAGTTGATGTAATCTTCCATTGAGCGCACGACAGAATCCATCACCGCTTCACGGGAATGGCCGCGTTCGCTCATGTCACGGGTCAGCTTCTGGATCCACTCCAGATTGACAATCGGCACCACGCCCACCAGCAGATCAACATGGCGCGCCACGTCATGCTGGGGTGTCACTACGCCGCCATGCAATCCTTCGTAGAACAGGACATCGGTGGGTTCCGGCAGCGGCTGCCACGGCGTAAACGTACCCGGAACCTGGTTCCAGGGGACGGCTTCATCGTAGGTATGCAGATACTTGCGCGACTGGCCTTTACCGGTGTGGCCGTAATCAATAAAGGTTTGTTCCAGCAGGCCGAAATCGTTCGCGTCAGGGCCGAAATAGCTGATGTGCTTCCCTGAATCGCGGGCCTTGCGAATCGCCATATCCATTTCCGGACGGGTATAGCGGTGAAAGCTGTCACCTTCAACTTCGGCAGCATGCAAATTGAGTTGGGCGAAGATCTTGCGAAAAGCGAGGCTGGTGGTGGTGGTTCCCGCACCACTTGAACCCGTAACGGCAATAACCGGATGTCTGGCGGACATAGCAACTCCCTGACTGGAAAGATGGAACAATCAACCGCGAAACTGATTGCGCGGCATGATGTTGACGGTTTCGTGCAGTTCAGACCACACCAGCAACACCTCGCCACTTTGTAGCTGCCGTTTTACATCGGCGACCTTTTGCTCAAGCGAACGTTCATGTTCACCATAATCGGTGCCTTCGCGTAATACAAAGCTTTCAATCAGGCTATCCAGCGTTTCGGGAGCCAGATCCTGCCAGGGAATCATCATTTTTTGCCTTCCAGGTAGGGGGTTAACCAGTCGGGGATCCGCGCTTCCAGCCACATTTTTGGCCGTCGTAATGTGCCGCTGATAAAGCCGACATGGCCGCCATGCTCAGTCAATTGATACTGCACGTTGGCGGGCAGATGTTCCGGCGCCGGAATGGAGTGATGATCCATAAACGGATCGTCTTTGGCATGGATGATCAGCGTCGGTTTGGTGATCTGATTCAGCAACGGCATGGCGCTACACTGACGATAGTAGTCTATCGCGTCGGCAAAGCCGTGGATCTTCGACGTAATCAGATCGTCGAATTCACGCAGACGGCGCATACGCTTCAGCTGTTGCAGGCTGATTGGCAGCGTGTCCGGATAGGCTTTGAGCTTACGCGCCGCATTGGCTTTGAGCAAATTCAGCAGGTAGCGCTGATAGACCCGCGAAAATCCCTTTTCCATATGGTAACTGCACTGCTCAAGCATAAAGGGCGCAGAGACAATCACCGCCGCATCCAGCGGGATATCGTCACTCTCTTTTGCCAGCAGACAGGCAAGCATGTTGCCCCCCAGCGAATAGCCGACGGCAGCCGTTGGCGCGGGGCCAAAGCTGTCGGCCAGCCAGCGTAAAAACCAGGTCCCGTCTTCGGTTTCGCCGGAGTGATAAATCCGTTTCTGGCGATTGGGCTCGCCGCTGCATCCGCGAAAATGCATCACCACGCCGAGCCAGCCGCGCTGTTTTGCCGCATGGATCAAGCCGTGGGCGTACGGGCTGTGCAGACTCCCTTCAAGGCCATGAAACACCACCAGACGCGGTTTCTGCTTCGCCTGTTCAGGATCTTCGCTCCAGGCCAGATCGACAAAATCGCCGTCAGGCAAATCGAGGCGCTGCCAGTGAGGGGTAAACTGCAATCGACGACGAAGCAGCCTCGGCAGCATGGTTTGCAGGTGCGGGTTAGCCACACCGCGCATAGGAACAAATGCAGTGCTTTCGTCACTCGCGATGTCGAAGTCAGATGGGATGATGTGAGTCATAACGATGCGATATTCATTCTTGTCAGCCGTTTACTATACCTGCCGAAGTGTACTCTGTTTAAGAAAAACGAGGGGTGTTTACCTCTGATTCAGCCCTTTCTGTCTCATCTAGCCTGTTTTCCGGCTGCGCGAACTGATCTCGATCACAAATCTTTACCAGGATTATTACTCTCAGGCTAATGATTCCGCTCTACGCTTAATTGATGCCTTTCTCACCAGAGCGCACACTTTGTTCAGCGTTAAGCAAATCAGAATGATGTGCTGAATCAGGAGGTTAATAATGTTATCTGGGCAAAAAACCGCCCGGGTCTGGAACACTCGACGCAGCGAAAAAGCGCGCCGTCTGGCTTCTGTCCCGGTGCAAGGCAAGGTCCTGCCAACCGACGATCTCGTCGCGATGCTGGAAAAACTGATCGCTCCGGGCGACAAAGTCGTACTGGAAGGCAACAATCAGAAGCAGGCCGATTTTCTGTCCCGCTCGCTGGCAGAGGTGAACCCACAAATCGTTCATGACCTGCATATGATCATGCCGAGCGTGGGCCGCAGTGAACATCTCGATATCTTCGAAAAAGGCATTGCCCGCAAGCTGGATTTCTCGTTTTCGGGTACGCAAAGCCTGCGTATTTCGCAGCTGCTGGAAGACGGCCAGCTCGAAATTGGTGCCATACACACCTACATTGAGCTTTACTCCCGTCTGTATGTCGATCTCTCCCCTAACGTCGCGCTGATTGCCGGATTCAAAGCCGACCGCAAAGGTAATCTGTACACCGGGGCCAGTACCGAAGATACCCCAGCACTGGTCGAAGCCGCCGCGTTCCACGACGGTATCGTGATTGCGCAGGTGAATGAGCTGGTGGACGACGAATGCGATCTGCCGCGCGTGGATATTCCCGGCTCCTGGATTGACTACGTGGTCGTGGCTGACAAGCCTTTCTTCATCGAGCCGTTGTTTACCCGTGACCCGCGTCTGATCAAACAAGAACACATCCTGATGGCGATGATGGCGATTAAAGGCATCTACGCAGAACATCAGGTGCAATCCCTCAACCACGGTATCGGTTTTAACACTGCGGCTATTGAGCTGCTGCTGCCGACTTACGGTGAACAGCTTGGCCTGAAAGGCAAAATTTGTAAGCACTGGACCCTCAACCCTCACCCAACCTTAATTCCGGCAATTGAAAGCGGCTGGGTCGAAAGTGTCCACTGCTTCGGCGGTGAGCTGGGGATGGAAGAGTACATTCGTGCGCGTCCGGACGTGTTCTTTACCGGCGCTGACGGCTCCATGCGCTCTAACCGCGCCTTCTGCCAGCTGGCAGGTCAGTACGCGGTGGATATGTTTATCGGTTCTACCCTGCAGGTGGATGCCTTCGCAAACTCCTCTACCGTCACCCGTGGCCGTCTGTCTGGCTTCGGCGGCGCGCCGAATATGGGGCACGATCCGCACGGTCGTCGCCACGCCACCCCAGCTTGGCTCAATATGATCACCGAACCTGACCCAATGCAGCGCGGTAAAAAACTGGTGGTGCAGATGGTTGAAACCTTCCAGGCGGGCGTTAAACCGACCTTCGTGGAAAAACTCGACGCGGTTGATGTGGCGAAAAGTTCCGGGATGCCGCTGGCTCCGGTCATGATTTACGGCGATGACGTGACCCATGTTCTCACCGAAGAGGGGATCGCCTACCTGTATCGCGCGGAAAATCTCGAAGAGCGCCGTGCAATGGTCGCCGCGGTCGCCGGGATCACGGATATCGGTCTGGGTGTTGACGCCAAACGTATCGCCGCGCTGCGTCAGAGCGGCAAAGTGGTCTATCCGGAAGATATGGGTATTCGTCGTACCGACGCGACGCGTTCTCTGCTGGCTGCCGGCAGCGTGTCTGACCTGGTTGAATGGTCTGACGGACTTTACAACCCACCTGCGAAATTCCGGAGCTGGTAATGAAACTTCTGCCCCGGATTCAGGTTGAAGGCGGTGCCGAATGGCTGGCGAGAACCGCCACGCAGTGTCTGATTGACGAAGCAAGGTTAAGCCCGAAACCCGGTCTGGTGGACAGTCGGGGGAACGGCGCGCACCGCGATCTCTCGCTGGCGTTAATGGAGCGATCCGCCCATAGCCTGACCCCCACGTTTCAGGCGCTGGCGCAGCAAAGCTGGCAGCGTCCGGCCGACATTGCGCTCAGACAGACCATCGGGCGACTGGGTCGTGAAGGCGAACAGAGCATGATGGAGGCCACGCAGGGTGTGAACACCCATCGCGGCGCAATCTGGGCGCTGGGATTGCTGGTGAGTGCCGTGGCGATGCTGGGCGGCGATGCCAAAGCGCAGGCCATCGTCTCGACGGCGGCGGCGCTGGCGAAACTGCCGGATGACGTCGCGCCCAAAGTCTTCAGCAAAGGGCTGCGCGCCACGCGCCGATATCGGGTGCCGGGCGCGCGTGAAGAAGCGCAGCAGGGTTTTCCGCATGTGGTACAGCGGGCGTTGCCCCAGCTTCGCCTGAGCCGTCTGAATGGCAGCGATGAAGCGCACGCCAGACTCGATGCGCTGATGGCCATTATGACTTCGCTTCCCGATACCTGCGTGCTGTCGCGCGCCGGAATGGAAGGGCTGGAGGTGATGCAGGATGGCGCTCGCGCCGTGCTGAATGCGGGCGGAACGGCATTGCCTGCGGGCCAGCGCGCGCTGGCGGTTCTCGATCGCCAGATGCTGGCGCTCAACGCCTCGCCTGGCGGAGCCGCCGATCTGCTCGCCGCTACGCTTTTCCTCGACCGTGTCGAGACGCCTTATTCAAAGCATTAAGAGGATGTTATGGAAAAAATCACATTGACCATGCCAGCCAGTCGCACATTAAGCGGCCGGGCGCTGGCAGGGGTTGTCGGCTCCGGCGATATGGAGGTGTTATTCACCGCCGACCAGGGCCAGACATTAACCATTGATATCACCACTTCTGTCGATAACAGCCGTGGTCGCTGGGAAGCGCTGTTCAATCGGTTGCAAACCGTGAGCAGCCTGCCCGCCGGGACGCTGACCATTCACGACTTCGGCGCTACGCCCGGTGTGGCACGCATTCGTATCGAACAGGTATTTGAAGAGGTGAGCTATGCGTAATGACCGTAGTTTTATCGAATTAAAAGCACGTCAGCGGGCGCATGCGCTGCTGGACGACGGAAGCTACCGCGAACTGTTGGATCCTTTTGAAGAGATCGCTTCGCCGTGGCTCGGCGCGCAGGGCATTGTTCCGCAGGCGGACGACGGCATGGTGGTGGCTAAAGGCACCATCAACGGTCAACCCGCTGTGGTGGTGGCCATCGAAGGCGCATTCCAGGGCGGCAGCATGGGTGAAGTGTCAGGTGCCAAAATGGCGGCTGCGCTGGAGCTGGCGGCAGAGGATAACCGCAACGGCATTCCGACTCAGGCGGTGCTGTGCCTCGAAACCGGCGGCGTGCGTTTGCAGGAAGCGAATCTCGGTCTGGCGGCGATTGCGGATATTCACGCAGCGATTGTCGATCTGCGTCGCTATACCCCGGTAGTCGGGATTGTCGCCGGCACGGTGGGCTGTTTCGGTGGGATGTCTATCGCGGCAGCGCTGTGCAGCTATTTAATTGTGACCCGTGAAGCGCGTTTGGGTCTGAACGGCCCGCAGGTTATCGAGCAGGAAGCGGGGATTGAAGAGTATGACTCTCGCGATCGTCCGTTTATCTGGAGCATGACCGGCGGCGAGATCCGCTATCAGAGCGGTCTGGTCGATGCGCTGGTGGGCGACGGTGTGAATGCGGTGAAGCAGGCCATGAATGATGCCATCGCCAAAGGGGTTCCGGCAAAACATCGTACCGATAATTACGATGACTATCTGGATCGTCTGAGCCATTTCGACACCCGCAAACAGGCGGATACCGAACAGATTAACGCGCTTTTTGCCCGGGAGGTGAAATGATGACTAACTCAGTAAGCCGCGGCGAATTATGGCTGGAAACACTCGCGCCGAATGCCAAACGTCTGGAAGGGTTATGCCCGTCCGTCCAGGCCGCAGATAGCGAACTTAACGGTGAAATGGTGCGTTTTGTGGCCGTTGTTCCTGATGCCAACAACCATTTTCCGCGCGCAGCGCAAGGTGAAGTGGGCCTGCTCGAAGGCTGGACATTGGCAAAAGTGGTCAATGAAACCATTGCCGCCGATGCCGATAAAACCGTGAAGCGTCCGATTGTGGCGGTGATTGATGTCCCAAGCCAGGCGTATGGCCGCCGTGAAGAGGCGTTCGGTATTCACCAGGCGCTGGCCGGTGCGGCTGCGGCGTACGCCAGTGCGCGTCTGGCCGGTCATCCGGTGATTGGTCTGATCGTCGGGAAAGCGATGTCCGGCGCATTTCTGGCGCACGGCTACCAAGCCAACCGTCTGATTGCCTTCAACGACAAAGGCGTATTGATCCATGCGATGGGCAAAGAGTCCGCCGCGCGTATCACGCTCCGGACCGTTGAGGCGCTGGAAAAACTGGCGGCGACGATCCCTCCGATGGCGTATGACATCAGTAACTACGCCACCCTGGGACTGCTCTCCAGCCTGCTGGATATCAGCAATCCGGATGCGCCTTCTGCAAGCGATCTGTCCCAGGTGAAAACCACGCTGCAGCAGGCCATCAACGATGCCCGTCAGGACACCACGCTGAAAAACCGCCTGGGTGCTGATAACCGCCGCAGTTCTGCTCTGGTACGCGAACGTATGCGAGCAAGCTGGTAACGAACAATAGACCTGCCAGATGTATCACCCCGTGGGCGCTGTCTCTGCGCCCGCGCGGGAAGCTGCATCCTGAAAAATAATAATCATCGCGCCAGTGCTAAATCTTATTTATTACAGGTGATATATGACTTACGTAATTGTTCATGCTCTTGCACCGATTTTCGTCATCATGCTGCTGGGATTCTGGGCCGGTAAGGCAAAGATGGTCGATAACAAAAATGTTTCCCTGCTCAATATTTTCGTCATGGATTTTGCGCTGCCTGCCGCACTTTTTAGCGCAACGGTTCAAACTCCGTGGACCGGGATCCTCGCTCAGTCACCGCTGATTCTGGTGCTGACGCTGGCGATGTGGATCACCTACGCGGCGATCTATTTCCTGGCCACTAAGGTCTTTAAAAAATCGCCGCAGGATGCCGCCGTGCTGACCCTGACGGTAGCGCTGCCTAACTATGCCGCGCTGGGGCTGCCGATCCTCGGCAGCGTACTGGGTGAAGGGCCATCCACCTCATTGTCTGTGGCGGTCTCCATCGCCTGCGGTTCCGTGCTGATGACCCCGTTCTGTCTGCTGATTCTGGAGCGCGAGAAAGCGCGTGCTGAAGGCGGCAATAGCGGCTCTACGCTGGCGATGCTCCCGGTGCTGATGTGGCGTTCAATTAAAAAACCGATTGTGATGGGCCCGCTGCTGGGGGTGATTTTGTCCGCTATCGGCATCAAAATGCCGGAGCTGGTATTGGCGGCGATCAAACCGCTGGGCCTGGCGGCAACGGCTGCTGCGCTGTTCCTGACCGGGGTGATTCTCTCTGCACGTAAGCTGCAGATCAACACTATGGTGATTACCGCCACTATCGCCAAGCTGCTGATTCAGCCTGCGATTGCCTGGGGTCTGGTGCTGATTTTCGGCCTGCATGGATCCGTGGCGATCACCGCCATCCTGATGATTGCGCTCTCCGCCGGTTTCTTTGGTGTGGTCTTCGGCAACCGCTTTGGCGTGCAGTCACCTGATGCAGAAGCGGTGCTGCTGTTGAGCTCGGTCCTGTGTATCCTGTCTCTGCCGCTGTTTATTTCGCTGACATCAGGAATGTAATTATGACTCCAACATTACGACCGCACGATCTTATCTGGCTTAATGCGCGCGATGCGCTGGAAGGTATCACCGAATCCTGGGTGGATGGCGTGTGGCATACCGGTTTGCCTGTGGTGGTGCGGCGTGATGTTGAGAGTGAAGGACGTATCCCCGTTGGCGTGCGCGGTCTGAAGCGCGATCAGCGGGCGGCCGGTTGGGTTAAGCCTGAGAACGTCGTGCGCGTGGTGTCTCCGGAAGATCTGAGCGTACAGACCGATCTGCTGCGCTCGCCGTTTATCACCCAGCCGCCCGTGCAGGTGGCGTTTCAGCTGGCGCAGCAGACATGGCCTTGGACGTGGGGAATGACGGGCAGTACTGGCTATGCGCTGGCGACGGGCGTTCCGGTGATTCATGCCGACAGCGATCTCGATCTGCTGATCCGCGCCCCGCAGCCTTTGCCGACGGAAGTGTTTGAACGCTGGCAGGGTCAACTCCGCCAGGCCCTGTGTCGGGTGGATACGCAGGTTGATACGCCGGAGGGCGGATTTGCGCTGGCTGAATGGTTACGCGATGGAAAAACGCTGCTAAAAACATGCCGTGGGCCGCGCCTGGTGGTCGACCCGTGGCGCAGGGAGGAGTGATGAAAATTCTGTTTACCTTTCCGGGGCAGGGGACTCAGCATGCGGGCATGCTGAAAGACCTGCCAGGAACGGAACGGGCGCAGGCACGCGACGTGCTTGGCGCAGAAATTGACACCCTGGACACCGTAGAGGCGTTGCAACATACCCGGGCAGTGCAGCTGTCACTGCTGATTACCGGCGTGGCATGGGCGCGCGAGCTTGAGCGCCGTGGGGTGTCACCGGATATTGTCAGCGGTCTGTCGATTGGTGCTTATCCTGCTGCCGTGATCGCCGGTGCACTGACGTTTACCGACGCGCTTCGGCTGGTGGCCTTGCGCGGTGATTTGATGGAGCAGGCGTATCCCCACGGCTACGGTTTGACGGCCATCATGGGGCTGACGCTGCCACAGGTGGAGGCGCTCCTCGCGGGCACCGGCACGTACATCGCTAACCTGAACGCGGAAACGCAGATTGTGATTGCCGGCAGTGATGCAGGAATGGCGCAGGTGGCGAAACGCGCGCTGGAGAAGGGGGCAAATAAAGCCCATCGGCTGGCGGTAAGCGTTCCTTCACACTGTGAACTGCTGGCAGAGCCCGCTAAAAAACTGGCTGATGCTTTTCGTCGCGTAACGCTTTCGCGTCCGCGCTGCGCGTGGCTCAGTGGCAGCACCGGGCGCGTGTTGTGGCAGCCGGAAAAGATTGCCGAGGATTTAGCGCTGAACATGGCGCGGATGGTGCGCTGGCAGGAAGCGGTTATTTCCGCCAACGAGCGAGAGGCGCGGCTGGCGATTGAGATGCCGCCAGGCGGCGTGCTGACCTGTCTGACGCGGCAGGCCGCCTGGGAAGGCGAGTCTGTTTCGCTGGAGCGCAGCGGCATTGATGTGGCCGTTCATCTGGCGCAGCGTCTCAGGAAGTAGCGTTCTGTTCCAGACTGCGGGCATACATCCGACCCTCGGCCGCCAGCGCCCGCAGGCTCGGATCTTGTTCGCGGTTACGAGCGAAAACAATCGCGATCAGCTGTTGCATCTGGTACGGCTCGGCCAGCTTCAGTAACTGTACCGAATTCTCATAGACTTTTTTCATTCTGCCCGGCATCAGCGTAAATCCCACCCCTGCCTGTACCAGACTGAGCATCGAAAAGATGTCATTAACGCGAGTGACGATTTCGGGTTCAAAGCCGGCGATCTGGAATGCATCCTGAAAACCGGCATAGGTGGCAAATCCCTCCGCCAGCGAGACGAATTTCTGATCTTTATAATCGCGCAGATCGGCCAGACCGTTGCTGTTGAGTTTTGCTGCCGCGGGCGCGGCAAGAAAAATATCATCGTGGAACAGGGGCAGCACTTCGAGACTATTGCGGTCAATATCGCTCTCGGAGATGGAGATCAGGATCGCGTCCAGCGATCCCTCATCGAGCAGATGGAGCAGGGTGTCGTTAGAACCCATCGTCAGATCCATTTCGAGATCCGGGCGACGCAGCTTCATTCCCATGATCAGTCGCGGGACGGTTTCCATGGTCAGCGAGTAAAGCGTGCCGACGCGCAGGCGCCCCTGGCCGATACCGGCAATTTTGCGCGACTCTTCCAGCCCGCGCTCCATCACCTGCATCACCTCCTGGCAATACTCCAGCAGCGTCCAGGCGGACGGTAAGGCAATCAGATTGCGCCCTTTATGAGTAAACAGCGGACAGCGAACGTTCTCTTCGAGGGTGTGCAGCGCGCGATGCACGCTCACGCCGCTCAACCCCAGCGCCTCGGCGGTACGAGCAATATTGCCCTTCTCCATAAAGGTCATGAAAATACTGAGTTTACGAAACGTAATATCACTGGTGATGTCGATACTCATAATCCTGACCGCCTTAGTCGTTTTGCAGCATTCCTTCCAGCTGTTCCTGCGCATCCAGCCATGCCATTTCACACTCTTCGAGACCGGATTTACTTTTCGCCTGGAGCTGTAAACACTCGGTCAGCTCTGCTTTTCGGCTCTGATCGTACAATTCGCTGTCGCCGAGTTTTTCTTCAACCGCTGCGAGTTGGGCATGTAGTTTCTCCATCTCTTTTTCCAGACGCGTAATCTCTTTTCGCAGCGGCTGAGTCTGCGTGCGCAGTTCTGCTTCGCGGCGTTTCTGATCTTTACGCGCCTGCGCGCTGTTGGCGTTGTCTTTGGCGTCATCTGCAGGCTGGTTCTCTTGCTTTTGCACGTCGGTCAGCCACTGCTGATAATCTTCCAGATCGCCGTCAAACGGTTCCACTTTGCCATCGTGAACCAGATAGAGATCGTCGGTGGTAGATCGAATCAGGTGTCTGTCGTGCGAGACCACAACCAGCGCGCCCTCGAATTCAATCAGCGCTTCGGTCAGCGCCTGGCGCATATCGAGATCGAGGTGGTTGGTCGGTTCATCGAGCAGCAGCAGGTTGGGTCGTTGCCAGACGATCAGCGCCAGCACCAGACGGGCTTTCTCACCGCCGGAGAAACGTTCGGTGATTTCGGTGACTTTATCGCCCTGGAAGCCAAAACCGCCGAGATAGTCGCGGAGCTTTTGCTCCATCTCCTGCGGGGCGAGACGCGCCAGGTGTTGAATCGGCGATTCATCCGCGCGTAAAAATTCCAGCTGATGCTGGGCGAAGTAGCCGAGCTTGATGCCCTTAGCCAGGCCGATATCTCCGCTGACCGGATCCAGTTCACCCGCCAGCAGCTTAATCAACGTGGATTTACCCGCGCCGTTACGCCCGAGCAGGCCGATACGTGAACCCGGCACCAGATTGAGTTTGATCGAGTCGAGAATAATACGCTCGCCATAACCCGCGCTGACCTTTTCCATTTTCAACAGGGGATTGGGCAGGCTCTCTGGCGCACGGAAGCTGAAATGGAACGGGTTATCGACATGCGCGGGGGCGATCATCTCCATGCGCTCAAGCATTTTGATGCGGCTTTGCGCCTGCTTGGCTTTAGACGCCTTGGCTTTAAAGCGATCGACGAAGCTTTGCAGATGGGCCACGCGCTGCTGTTGGCTTTCGTACATCGCCTGCTGTTGTGACAGGCGTGTGGCGCGCTGGCGTTCGAATGAGCTGTAGTTGCCGGTGTATTCAAACATCGACTCTTGTTCGATATGAATGATTTTATCCACCACCGGATCGAGAAAGTCACGGTCATGGGAAATCAGAATCAGAGTGCCCTGATAGCTCTTCAGCCATTTTTCCAGCCAAATCACCGCATCGAGATCCAGGTGGTTGGTCGGTTCATCAAGCAGCAGTAAATCAGATCGGCAGACCAGCGCTTGCGCCAGGTTCAGACGCATACGCCAGCCGCCGGAGAAGTCGCTCACCGGGCGTTCTAACTGTTCGTTGCTGAAGCCCAGACCGTGCAGCAGGCTGGAGGCGCGCGAGCGGATGGTCCAGGCGTCGATGGCATCCAGCTTACCGTGAACGGTGGCGATGGCGTGGCCGTCGTTGCGCTCGTTGGCAGCGTTCAGCTCGGCTTCGAGCTTGCGATATTCGCGGTCGCCGTCAATGACGTAATCGAGAGCGGGGACGCTCAGGGCCGGCGTCTCCTGGTTGACCCAGGCTAACTGCCAGTTACCCGGATAGGTGAAGCTGCCTGCGTCGGCGCTCATCTCGTTTTTCAGCAGCGACAGCAGAGTGGATTTGCCGCAGCCGTTTTTGCCTACCAGGCCGACTTTTTGGCCAGGATTAATAGTGGCTGTAGCGTTGTCCAGCAGGACGCGTACGCCGCGACGAATTTGTAACGAGGAGAAAACAATCATAGAGCGCCGTGTGTTCCGACTATGTTAAGTTGTCATTATAATGGAGTTAAATGTTGTACCGCGCATGGCGCGGGAGTGCCATGTTAGCCCAAAATGGCAGTGATGACGACCCGGGAGGGGAATGATGTCCCAGACAGCGAAAGTGCTGCTGCTGTATGCCCATCCGGAATCCCAGGACTCGGTCGCCAACCGGGTTTTGCTTAAACCGGCTCAACAGCAGAGCAACGTGACGGTGCACGATCTCTACGCGCACTATCCTGATTTTTTTATTGATATCCCTCGTGAACAGGAGCTATTGCGTCAGCATGACGTGATTGTGTTCCAGCATCCGCTTTATACCTACAGCTGTCCGGCGCTACTGAAAGAGTGGCTGGACCGGGTGTTAAGCCGGGGTTTTTCCAGTGGTGTCGGGGGGAACCAGCTGGCGGGAAAGTACTGGCGGAGTGTCATTACGACCGGTGAGCCAGAGAGCGCTTATCGTCACGACGGTCTGAACCGTTATCCCATGAGCGATATCCTGCGCCCTTTTGAATTAACGGCGGCTATGTGCCGCATGCAATGGATGAGCCCCATCGTTGTTTACTGGGCGCGTCGTCAGCCACCGCAAGAGCTGGAAAATCATGCCAGAGCCTACGGTGAATGGCTGGCCTCACCTGTTCCCACCGGAGGCCGCTGATGGAAGGATCGGATCTGTTACTGGCCGGCGTGTTGTTCCTGTTTGCGGCGGTCGTCGCTGTGCCGCTGGCGGCCCGACTTGGGATTGGCGCGGTACTGGGATATCTGCTGGCCGGGATTGCTATCGGCCCGTGGGGGCTGGGGTTTATCAGCGATGTGGATGAAATTCTGCATTTCTCTGAGCTGGGCGTCGTGTTCCTGATGTTTATCATCGGGCTTGAGCTGAACCCCGCCAAACTGTGGCAACTGCGACAATCTATTTTTGGCGTCGGGGCGGCGCAGGTCGCTTTCAGCGCCTTGATTCTGGGCGGTCTGCTCATGCTGACCGACTTCACCTGGCAGGCGGCAGTGATTGGTGGTATCGGGCTGGCGATGTCTTCGACGGCGATGGCGATTCAGCTGATGCGTGATAAAGGCATGAATCGCAACGAGTCGGGACAGCTTGGTTTTTCGGTGCTGCTGTTCCAGGATCTCGCCGTGATCCCGGCGTTAGCGCTGGTGCCGCTGCTGGCCGGATCGGGCGACGATCATTTTGACTGGATGAAGATTGGCATGAAAGTGTTGGCCTTCGCCGGGATGTTGATTGGCGGGCGCTATCTGTTACGTCCGGTGTTTCGCTTTATTGCAGCATCGGGGGTGCGCGAAGTGTTTACCGCCGCGACGTTGTTGCTGGTGCTGGGTTCCGCGCTGTTTATGGACGCGCTCGGGCTGTCGATGGCGCTGGGGACATTCATTGCCGGCGTGTTGCTGGCGGAGAGTGAGTACCGGCACGAGCTGGAAACGGCCATCGATCCGTTTAAAGGACTGCTGTTAGGGCTGTTCTTTATCTCCGTCGGCATGGCCCTGAATCTGGGGGTGCTGTATACCCATCTGCTGTGGGTGGTGATGAGCGTCGCGGTGCTGGTGGCGGTGAAAACGCTGGTGCTCTACGCCCTGGCGCGGGTGTATCGCCTGCGAAGCGCTGAACGGATGCAGTTCGCGGGCGTATTGAGCCAGGGGGGAGAGTTTGCTTTTGTGCTCTTCTCCACAGCATCTTCTCAGCGTCTGTTCCAGCATGACCAGATGGCGCTGCTGCTGGTGACGGTAACGCTCTCCATGATGACCACGCCACTGTTGATGAAGCTGATTGATAAGCTGCTTGCGCGCCGCTTCAACCAGCCGGAAGACGAGGATGAGACGCCGTGGGTGGAAGACGATAAACCGCAGGTCATTGTGGTGGGCTTTGGGCGTTTTGGTCAGGTGATTGGTCGCTTGCTGATGGCCAACAAGATGCGGATCACGGTACTCGAGCGTGATATCAGCGCGGTCAACCTGATGCGTAAGTATGGCTACAAAGTGTATTACGGCGATGCCACCCAGCTTGAGCTGCTGCGTTCCGCAGGCGCCGAAGCGGCAGAGTCGATTGTGATCACCTGTAATGAGCCAGAAGACACGATGAAGCTGGTCGAGCTGTGTCAGCAGCATTTTCCGCACCTGCATATTCTTGCGCGGGCGCGGGGGCGCGTTGAGGCCCATGAGTTATTGCAGGCGGGCGTGACGCGCTTCTCGCGTGAAACGTTCTCCAGCGCGCTGGAATTAGGCCGCAAAACGCTGGTGTCTCTGGGGATGCATCCCCATCAGGCACAGCGTGCGCAGCTGCACTTCCGCCGTCTTGATATGCGCATGCTGCGTGAACTGATGCCGGTACATTCCGATACCGCGCAAATCTCCCGCGTGCGGGAAGCGCGCCGCGAGCTGGAGGAGATTTTCCAGCGTGAGATGCAGCAGGAGCGACGTCAGCTGGACGGCTGGGATGAATTTGAATAGGGGAAAAAGTATGGCAGTTCGTAAACGTTTTATTGCAGGCGCAAAATGCCCGGCCTGCCAGGCGCAGGATTCGCTGGCCATGTGGCGCGAGAATAATATTGATATTGTTGAGTGTGTTAAGTGCGGACATCAGATGCGCGAAGCGGATAAAGAAGCGCGCGAGCATGTTCGCAAAGAAGAACAAGTCATCGGCATTTTTCATCCGGACTAGCGATATGCCCTGAGTTTTTTTAAGCTAAAGGGTACACGGGTGCAGATTTCCGCTACAATCTGCGCCAGCAATTTTCCCACGCTCAGGAGATATCATGAAAGTAGCAAAAGACCTGGTGGTCAGCCTGGCCTATCAGGTACGTACAGAAGACGGTGTGTTGGTTGATGAGTCTCCGGTGAGTGCGCCGCTGGACTACCTGCATGGTCACGGCTCCCTGATTTCCGGCCTGGAAAACGCGCTGGAAGGTCACGATGTTGGCGATAAGTTTGACGTTGCTGTAGGCGCGAACGACGCATACGGTCAGTATGACGATAACCTGGTTCAGCGCGTTCCTAAAGACGTGTTCATGGGCGTTGATGAACTGCAGGTTGGCATGCGCTTCCTGGCAGAAACCGACCAGGGTCCAGTACCTGTTGAAATCACTGAAGTTGAAGACGACCACGTTGTGGTTGACGGCAACCACATGCTGGCTGGCCAGAATCTGAAATTCAACGTAGAAGTGATTGCGATCCGTGAAGCCACTGCTGAAGAACTGGCTCATGGCCATGTTCACGGCGCGAACGGTCACGACCACGATCACGACCATGACGGTTGCTGCGGTGGTCACGGCCACGATCATGATCACGGTCATGAGCATGGTAAAGGCGGTTGTGGCGGTAACGGCGGTTGCGGCTGCCACTAAATAACCTACGCCTTTCGGGTCGCTGGGCGTTGTTTGCGCCTTCCTGCAACCCGAAATAGCCAGGTATTTAGCTGTGTCGCAGGCACAAAAAAGCGGGAATATTTCCCGCTTTTTTTACGCCTTAATAATGAGGCGGTGGCGTTTCTTCCGCCTGTGAGGCGATGTGCGATGATTGTGTCGCTTTCACTTTTTCCGTCAGCAGACGCAGCAGATCGCGTAGTTTTGCCATCTCCAGTTCGTGAGCAGTGACGGTCTGGTTAAGCTCATCTATCGTCACTTCCTGAAAAGCCAGGCGGCTTTCCAGCTCGGCCAGCCGCGCTTCCATCGTTGTTTCGTGCATGATTGACCTCGTTGTGGTTCTTGCGCCATCAGGCATTAACGGCAGTAAATTTTACCCGAGTTTACCCCGGTATGCAGTATCCAACCCTATGGCAAGAAACTTATTTAAACAAAAATAGTCTTAAAAGAGACGAGAATAGGGGGAGTCTGTCTGTAGATTTCTTCTGCAACGTTCTATAGTACGCTTCTCATATACGTTTAACGCTGGGGTGAGAGGCCCCGGACCTGGAGAAATGGATGAAATCACTGTTTAAAGTAACGCTGCTGGCGACCACAATGGCTGTCGCACTGAATGCGCCGATGTCCTTTGCTGCTGATACCGCGGCGAAGCCAGCTGCCAGCGCAGACAGCAAAGCTGCGTTCAAAAATGACGACCAGAAATCAGCCTATGCGCTGGGCGCGTCTCTGGGTCGTTACATGGAAAACTCTCTCAAAGAGCAGGAAAAACTGGGTATCAAGCTGGATAAAGATCAGCTGATCGCCGGTGTTCAGGATGCATTTGCAGATAAGAGCAAACTGTCTGACCAGGAAATTGAACAGACTTTGCAAGCATTTGAAGCCCGCGTGAAGGGTGCTGCACAGGGTAAAATGGAACAAGATGCAAAAGATAACGAAGCGAAGGGCAAAGCCTTCCGCGATACTTTTGCTAAAGAGAAAGGTGTGAAAACCTCCACTACCGGTCTGCTGTATAAAGTAGAGAAAGCCGGTACGGGCGATGCGCCAAAAGATAGCGATACCGTTGTGGTGAACTATAAAGGTACGCTGATCGACGGTAAAGAGTTCGATAACTCTTACACCCGCGGTGAGCCGCTCTCCTTCCGTCTCGACGGTGTTATTCCTGGCTGGACCGAAGGCCTGAAAAACATCAAGAAAGGCGGCAAAATTCAGCTGGTGATCCCGCCAGATCTGGCTTATGGCAAAACCGGTGTTCCGGGTATCCCGGCTAACTCCACGCTGGTCTTTGATGTCGAGCTGCTGGATATCAAACCAGCACCGAAGGCAGATGCCAAACCGGAAGCTGCAGCAGATGACAAAGCTGCCGACGCAGCTAAGAAGTAAAACGCTGAAAACCGCCGCCTTTAAGGCGGCGGTTTTTTTATTGTGGGGCAGATATAATTAACACTGGAAAGCGTTACCTACGCTGTATTAATTTAGTTGTCCGTGTAAATATGAGCCTGCCCTGACAACCTAATGACAGGCTCCTGAAAAGGAGTGTTTTTTTCATGTCCAGGTCGCTTTTAACCAACGAAACCAGCGAACTCGATTTGCTGGATCAACGTCCTTTCGATCAGACCGACTTCGATATTCTCAAATCCTACGAAGCGGTGGTGGACGGGTTAGCGATGCTCATTGGCTCCCACTGCGAAATCGTATTGCACTCCCTGCAAGATCTGAAATGTTCCGCCATCCGTATTGCTAATGGCGAGCATACTGGCCGCAAAATTGGATCGCCAATTACTGACCTTGCACTGCGTATGCTGCACGACATGACCGGCGCGGACAGCAGCGTCTCCAAATGCTATTTTACCCGTGCCAAAAGCGGCGTTCTGATGAAATCAGAAACCATCGCCATTCGTAACCGTGAACATCGGGTGATCGGATTATTATGCATCAACATGAACCTTGATGTGCCGTTCTCACAAATCATGAGTACGTTTGTGCCACCTGAAACACCGGAAGTGAACTCCTCTGTTAACTTCGCTTCTTCGGTGGAAGATCTCGTTACCCAAACGCTGGAGTTCACCATTGAAGAGGTGAATGCCGATCGCAACGTATCGAATAATGCCAAGAACCGCCAGATTGTGCTGAACCTCTATGAAAAAGGCATTTTCGATATCAAAGATGCGATTAACCAGGTGGCCGATCGTCTGAATATCTCTAAGCACACGGTCTATCTCTATATTCGTCAGTTCAAAAGCGGCGATTTCCTGGGGCAAGATAAGTAATGCGTTTTGCCCTGATGGTGACAGGACCGGCCTACGGTACTCAACAGGCCAGCAGCGCATTGCAGTTTGCAGAAGCGTTACTGGCAGCCGGGCATCAGTTGACCAGCGTTTTTTTCTATCGCGAAGGGGTCTATAACGCCAATCAATTGACCTCTCCGGCGTCTGATGAATACGATCTGGTTCGCGGCTGGCAGGCGCTTAACGATAAGTATGGTGTTGAGCTACACATTTGCGTCGCGGCGGCCCTGCGTCGTGGCGTGACGGATAAAACGGAAGCGGAACGTCTCGGGCTGGCAGCGGCAAATCTGCAGCCCGGCTTTTCTCTCAGTGGTTTAGGGGCGCTGGCGCAAGCGGCATTGACCTGCGACCGGATGGTGCAATTCTGATGAACCGTATCGCTTTTGTGTTTTCTTCCGCGCCTCATGGCAGTGCGTCGGGCAGGGAAGGGCTGGATGCGCTACTGGCGATGTCGGCTCTGACGGAGGATATTGGCGTTTTCTTTATCGGAGACGGTGTTTTCCAGATCCTGGCCGGACAACAACCGCAAAAGATCCTGGCGCGGGACTATATCGCCACTTTTAAAGTCCTGCCTCTTTATGACATCGAAACATTTTGGGTCTGTGCTGCCTCTTTAAAAGAGCGCGGGCTCGATGAAAAGACCCTGATGGTGCTGGATGCGACAGTCATAACGCCCGATGTCTTGCGCGAACATCTCGCACATTATCAAACCGTTCTGACTTTTTGAGGCTGTCATGCTCCATACCTTGAGCCATTCACCGTGGCAATGCGATATCGAAGGATTGTTGAGAATGTTGAGCGAAGGTGATGATTTGCTTCTCATTCAGGACGGTGTCCTTGCGGCAATTGAAGGCAGCCGATTTGTTGAAATTCTCAACAATGCCCCCATTAAGGTCTCAGCGCTAAAGGAAGATGTTGATGCGCGTGGTCTTGGTGGTCAAATTTCAACCAAAATCGATGTGGTTAGCTATACTGATTTCGTCAATCTTGCAGTAGAGCACGCCAGTCAGATGAGCTGGTGATGCGAGATCGCTGTATATTTCTTGACACCTTTTCGGCATGGCCCTAAAATTTCGCGTCCTCATATTGTATGAGGTCGATTTATTACGTGTTTACGAAGCAAAAGCTAAAACCAGGAGCTATTTAATGGCAACAGTTAACCAGCTGGTACGCAAACCACGCGCTCGCAAAGTTGCAAAAAGCAACGTGCCTGCGCTGGAAGCCTGCCCGCAGAAACGTGGCGTATGTACTCGTGTATATACCACCACTCCTAAGAAACCAAACTCCGCACTGCGTAAAGTATGCCGTGTGCGTTTGACCAACGGTTTTGAAGTGACTTCCTACATCGGTGGTGAAGGTCACAACCTGCAGGAACACTCCGTGATCCTGATCCGTGGCGGTCGTGTAAAAGACCTTCCGGGTGTTCGTTATCACACCGTTCGTGGTGCGCTTGACTGCTCTGGTGTTAAAGACCGTAAGCAGGCTCGCTCCAAGTATGGCGTGAAGCGTCCTAAGGCTTAATGGTTCTCCGTTAAGTAAGGCCAAACTGATTTATCTTAATGTCAAACTAAACTCTTTGAGTTTTGGACAATCCTGAATTAACAACGGAGTATTCCCATGCCACGTCGTCGCGTCATTGGTCAGCGTAAAATCCTTCCAGATCCTAAGTTCGGATCAGAACTGCTGGCAAAATTTGTAAATATCCTGATGGTAGATGGTAAAAAATCTACTGCAGAAGCAATCGTATACAGCGCGCTGGAGACCCTGGCTCAGCGTTCTGGTAAAAATGAACTGGAAGCTTTCGAAGTCGCTCTCGACAACGTTCGCCCAACTGTAGAAGTTAAGTCCCGCCGCGTTGGTGGTTCTACTTATCAGGTTCCAGTTGAAGTTCGTCCGGTTCGTCGTAATGCCCTGGCAATGCGTTGGATCGTTGAAGCTGCTCGTAAACGCGGTGATAAATCCATGGCTCTGCGTCTGGCGAACGAACTTTCTGATGCTGCAGACAACAAAGGTACTGCAGTTAAGAAACGTGAAGACGTTCACCGTATGGCAGAAGCCAACAAGGCGTTCGCACACTACCGTTGGTAATCCCTTCGGAGTCATAGTCACCAGGCGGGCGCTTCAGAGAAGCCGCCCGCTCTGGGTTACTTAACTGAACGCCAAAGAAACAAACGAGGAATCAAATGGCTCGTACAACACCCATCGCACGCTACCGTAACATCGGTATCAGTGCGCACATCGACGCCGGTAAAACCACTACTACCGAACGTATTCTGTTCTACACCGGTGTAAACCATAAAATCGGTGAAGTTCATGACGGCGCAGCTACCATGGACTGGATGGAACAGGAGCAGGAGCGTGGTATTACTATCACCTCCGCAGCGACTACTGCATTCTGGTCAGGTATGGCTAAGCAGTATGAACCGCATCGCGTAAACATCATCGACACCCCGGGCCACGTTGACTTCACTATCGAAGTAGAACGTTCCATGCGTGTTCTTGATGGTGCAGTAATGGTTTACTGCGCAGTTGGTGGTGTTCAGCCACAGTCTGAAACCGTATGGCGTCAGGCTAATAAATACAAAGTTCCACGCATCGCGTTCGTTAACAAAATGGACCGTATGGGTGCTAACTTCCTGAAAGTTGTTGGTCAGATCAAATCCCGTCTGGGCGCGACTCCGGTTCCGCTGCAGTTGGCAATTGGTGCTGAAGAAGGTTTCACCGGTGTTGTTGACCTGGTGAAAATGAAAGCCATCAACTGGAACGAAGAAGATGCAGGCGTCACCTTCGTTTATGAAGATATTCCAGCTGACATGCAGGAACTGGCCGAAGAATGGCACCAGAACCTGATCGAGTCCGCTGCAGAAGCTTCAGAAGAGCTGATGGAGAAATACCTGGGTGGTGAAGAACTGACTGAAGAAGAGATCAAGAAAGCTCTGCGTCAGCGTGTTCTGAACAACGAAATCATCCTGGTAACCTGTGGTTCTGCGTTCAAGAACAAAGGTGTTCAGGCAATGCTGGATGCGGTAATTGATTACCTGCCATCTCCAGTAGATGTTCCTGCGATCAACGGTATCCTGGACGACGGTAAAGACACTCCGGCAGAACGTCACGCAAGTGATGAAGAGCCGTTTGCTGCGCTGGCGTTCAAAATCGCTACCGACCCGTTCGTGGGTAACCTGACGTTCTTCCGCGTGTACTCTGGCGTGGTTAACTCCGGTGACACCATCCTGAACTCCGTGAAAGCTGCACGTGAGCGTTTCGGTCGTATCGTACAGATGCACGCGAACAAACGTGAAGAGATCAAAGAAGTTCGCGCAGGCGACATCGCTGCGGCTATCGGTCTGAAAGACGTGACTACTGGTGACACCTTGTGTGACCCAGATCACCCGATCATTCTGGAGCGTATGGAATTCCCTGAGCCAGTAATCTCTATCGCCGTTGAACCAAAAACCAAAGCTGACCAGGAAAAAATGGGTCTGGCTCTGGGCCGTCTGGCTAAAGAAGATCCATCATTCCGCGTATGGACTGATGAAGAATCTAACCAGACCATCATCGCTGGTATGGGTGAACTGCACCTCGACATCATCGTTGACCGTATGAAGCGTGAATTCAACGTTGAAGCTAACGTGGGTAAACCTCAGGTTGCTTACCGCGAAGCGATTCGTGCGAAAGTTACCGATGTTGAAGGTAAACACGCTAAGCAGTCTGGTGGTCGTGGTCAGTATGGTCATGTTGTTATCGACATGTACCCACTGGAGCCGGGCTCAAATCCGAAAGGTTACGAGTTCATCAACGACATCAAAGGTGGTGTAATTCCTGGCGAATACATCCCTGCCGTTGATAAAGGCATCCAGGAGCAGCTGAAGTCTGGTCCACTGGCTGGTTATCCGGTAGTAGATCTGGGTGTGCGTCTGCACTTCGGTTCTTACCATGACGTTGACTCCTCTGAACTGGCGTTTAAACTGGCGGCTTCTATTGCCTTTAAAGATGGCTTTAAGAAAGCGAAACCAGTTCTGCTTGAGCCTATCATGAAGGTTGAAGTAGAAACTCCGGAAGAGAACACCGGTGACGTTATCGGTGACTTGAGCCGTCGTCGTGGTCAGCTGAAAGGTCAGGAATCTAACGCTACTGGTGTTCAGATTCATGCTGAAGTTCCGTTGTCTGAAATGTTCGGTTACGCAACTCAGTTGCGTTCTCTGACCAAAGGTCGTGCTTCTTACTCCATGGAATTCCTGAAGTATGATGATGCGCCGAACAACGTTGCTCAGGCCGTAATCGAAGCCCGTGGCAAATAAGCCGTAGGGTTAAAAACCAAAATCCCGTGTCCCCTCGGTGAGGGGGCACTATAGTAAGGAATATAGCCGTGTCTAAAGAAAAATTTGAACGTACAAAACCGCACGTCAACGTTGGTACTATCGGCCACGTTGACCATGGTAAAACTACCCTGACT
>WJYB01000008.1 GCA_009668015.1 Enterobacteriaceae bacterium RIT714 | reverse complement strand
CATTTATATCAGATACTTTCTACAGTAGATCATATACTTGTGAGGACTTATGAATACAGATACTCAAAGCGGATCCTTTCTTCGGGCGCTTGGCCCACTGGAAAGCTATGCATGGCTAATCGATCCCATTAGCCCAAAACATTTCACAATAACCGCTGAGGTCACAGGCTCGACTTCTGTGGATGCCTGGGCCGCAGCACTTCATGCTGTACAATCGCGCCACCCTTTAATTAACGCACGCGTTAATACTGACAGCAGCCAGCCTCTGCATTTTGTCTATGACTCCTCAGCTAAAATTCCACTGCGTGTTGTCAGGCTGGATAAATTAACCGATATTGAACAAGAGATTAAACGAGAATTCTCCGCCCCATTCGGTACCGGTGATATTCCTTTGCTCAGGGCGGCACTGCTTTACAGCGACACCCGCTGCGTCATTATCATGACTTCCCACCATTCAATTGCTGATGGTCTTTCACTCACCCATTTTATTCGTGACGTGCTGGATTCGCTGGCAGGTAAGGTGCTGGTTACCCTGCCCTTGCAGCCTACTGTCGAGGATATTTGCATTAAGGCTGACACGCCTGTAGCCAGTATTAATATTCCAACCGGGACTTCGACGCCTGTACCCTATACCGAGCGCAGTCTGGCAAAACTCAACATCTTCAGACGCAGGCTCTCACCGGAGCTTTCTTCCGGCATTCGTCTGCGGGCAAAAAAAGAGAACACAACGGTACATGGTGCCCTGGCTGCCGCCTTCGCCCTTGCCTTCACCCGTACCTCAACCGCAATCAATTCAAATACCCCTGTCCGTATATGTACACCGATTGATGCACGCAAGTTTTTCGCTCTGGATTACGGGCTGAGCTTTTCTGAACTTTTCCCCACCTACGGCTACGACGCCCGCCTGACCACGAAATTCTGGGATCTGGCTCGCGCGGTGACGGATGATCTTCAGCCTGTTCGCACTCAGCAAGGCATGGCGACAGTGATTAATCAATTCCAGGATTTTATGAATAATCCTGAACTAAACAGACTCATTAACTTTGATAAACAAAGCTGTGCCCCGGATATTTTAATATCAAACCTGGGTATTTTACCTTTTTCCTCTCAATTCGGCGAATTAACATTAGAATCGGTTTGGGGACCGAATGTATTAATAGGCACAGAAGGGGAGCAAACCATCGGTGTCGCCACATTACATGATACTATTCATTTAATTCACACCAGCTATAAACCTTTACCTGATTTTTTAAATACCGCCGAAGAAATTTTAACTTCAGTCTTAGACGAAAAATTACCTGCCTAAGAAAATAGCATTTCAGCATGTTAATTCAGACGTTAATAACCTGATTTATTTAATCTGTCAGAGGTGTATTTATGAGTCATCTAAACGAACGCGTTATTATTGTTACCGGAGCAAGCAGCGGAATTGGTGAGGCGATTGCTCTTTTTCTAGCTGAAAAAGGCGCAACGCTGGTCCTTGTTGCCCGGCGCCTGGAGCGTATTAATTCTCTTGTCGACCACATTACTCAAACCGGTGGAAAAGCGATAGCCATCAAAGCTGACGTCACAAAACTCAGCGAAGTTAACGTTGTCGTGAGCACCGCCGTTTCAAAATTTGAACGTGTGGATGTGCTTATTAACAACGCGGGCTACATGGCCATTGCTCCCTTAACCGCACTGAAAACAGATGAGTGGGAGCAAATGATTGATACCAATATCAAAGGTGTGCTTAACGGTATCGCTGCGGCGCTGCCGGTTTTTGAAAGCCAGAAAGCGGGCCATTTCATCAACGTCGCCTCGGTCGCGGGGATCAAGGTGCTAAGCCCAGGTGGCGCGGTTTATAGTGCGACAAAATTTGCCGTCAGAGCTCTTAGCGAAGGTTTGCGATATGAAGCAGGCAGCCATATCCGCACCACGCTGATATCCCCTGGTGCGGTTGAAAGCGACCTGCAGCACGGCAGTTCAGATCCCGAAAGCAAAGCGTTTCTGAATGAATTCTATAAGCAGGCGATCCCGGCTCAGGCTATTGCTAAAGCGGTCGCTTACGCTATAGAACAGCCTGAAGATGTTGATGTAAATGAGATAGTCATTCGCCCCACTCGTGAAGAATTCTGACGCCGTATCACGTTCCTATGAATAAGGTAACTGGCCATGAAAGCTATCAATACGTTGACGGATTTCGCGCTGCGTTCGGGTGCGGATATTCTGCTCGAAGTCCTTGAAAGTGAAGGTGTGGAGTATATTTTTGGTAATCCGGGAACCACTGAATTACCGCTTATTGATGCCCTGCTTCGCCACGACGATATTCATTATGTCCTGGCTTTACAGGAGAGCAGCGCGGTAGCCATTGCTGATGGGTATGCAAAAGCATCGGGCAAAACAGGTTTTCTGAATTTGCATACCGCCAGCGGGTTAGGTCACGGCATGGGTAACCTGATCAACTCAAGAATTATGAAAACCCCGCTTGTTGTGACGGTCGGACAGCAGGATACCCGGCACTACGTCCGCGAGCCGCTGCTCTATGATGACGTGGTGTCTATTGCCTCCCCGGTCGTGAAGTGGACAAAAGAAGTGACCAGCGCCGCGCAGCTTCCGGTCCTGGTCAGGCGGGCTTTTCACGATGCCAGCTATCCTCCGGCGGGCCCGGTCCTGTTGTCTCTGCCTATGGACGTGATGGAAGAGATGCACGATGCCAGCATTCTTGCCTCTTCGCGGGTGAATTATCACACCGTGGCCAGCTTGCTGGATGAACTGGCGATCGAGTTAAGTAACGTGCAGCCCGGTAAGCTGATGATGATTGCAGGCGACGAAATCCACAGTAGCCAGTCCACAGAAGAAACCGTTCTGGTGGCTGAAATGCTGGGGGCGCATGTCTATGGTTCGTCATGGCCGTTAAACCTGCCCTTCCCGCCTCATCATCCGCTCTGGCGAGGAAATATGCCAACCACGTCGCGGGATATTGCAAAAATCATCATGAACTACGACGCCGTCTTTATTCTGGGCGGCAAAAGTTTAATCACCATCCTCTACAGCGAAACCGAATCCATTCCGCAGGACTGTGTTGTCTATCAGCTCTCGTCGGATATGAACGAACTGGGCAGAACCTATCCCACCAGGCTGTCGCTGATGGGTGATATCAAAATTTCGCTTGAGCAACTATTACCTAAACTTGAACGCATCACCTCTCGCAAGAAAGAGATTTATCTGAAGCACCTTAACAAAGCGAAAAGTGAGCGTGAAAAAAATCAGCAGCAGCTTGAAGCTTACTTCGCCTCTGAATTTGCACACCCGGTTATTTCACCGCTGGTCGCCGCCCATGAAGTCCTTCGCGCTATCCCACCGGGCGTCACCATTGTTGATGAGGCTATTGCGACGACAAACCACATCAGAAAATTCATTTCAGATCAGCAGTACCAGCGCTATTACTTTATGCGCGGCGGTGGTCTGGGATGGGGAATGCCTGCTGCGGTGGGGCATTCTCTGGGGCTGGGGCGCGAGCCGGTGGTCTGTCTGGTGGGGGACGGCGCAGCCATGTATTCGCCGCAGGCGCTGTGGACCGCCGCGCATGAGGATCTCCCGGTGACCTTTATCGTCATGAATAATTTTGAGTACAACGTGCTAAAAAACTTTATGAAAAATCAGCCGTCTTACAGCTCCGTCGCCCTGGGAACCTTCATTGGAATGGATCTGGTGAATCCTTGCATTGATTTCCAGTCGCTGGCGGCGTCGATGGGGGTCCGGGCCTGCCGTGTAACCCAGGCGGCGGATGTCGCAGCGGCGGTCAGAACCGGCATAGCGAGCGGGAAGACGAATCTGATTGAGGTGGTCATTTCAGCGGGCTAAATGACTACGACGCCGTTTACGGGAAGACCACGTACACAGCCTAAAGCAACAAAGGGCCACCTTTCGGTAACCCTTTGTTTAAGACCACTGGCTACCTCTCAAACCCGAAGGAGGGGTGAGAGGGGAAGTGAATGGCATGAACACCCGCGATACCGAATGTGACTGGCTTCTCGCCGTCTTTCCCGAGAACGTCGGGCCCCGTCCTCCCACGCACTGGGCAAACTGGCAATCCAGGCTGCTCACGGCTGTTGCTGACAAGACGCGCTACCTTTAAGCGGGTTCTGCTTGCTCACTGTTGTTGAGCAAGCCAGGCTCGCCACCCGCCGTACTCTGTTATTTCGCGCGCGCCTTGCAAACCCACGCCTTCACAGATGAAGCCCGTTAACCAGCGCCCATCCTGCAGCTCCACCTTCCCCAGACCAAGCGGGGCCGAAATGCCCGCCAGAAACGATCCCACTTCAGCATGCGGCATCTCCCACACTTCAACCGCAATCGCGGCCCCCTGTTCAGCGTCGCGCACCAGCCCTGGCCGTTTACCGTCTGCCAGGGCATAGAGTCGATAATGCGGCGCGCTGAACGTGGATTGAACACGCGTTGCCCCACGCTGGCGTAGCTGAAAACTTAGCGCCAGGCCGTCCAGGTGTGCACCACAGACAATCAACTGCAGACGGTCGTTCGTCGCCGTCCCGGTAGGCGCATCCTCCTGCATCGTGCGCTCTCCGGGCAGAGGTATAGCACTCTGACGCTGTAACGCATCGGCAAGACTCAGCAGATATTGGTCAGTAAATGCGCGCCCGAACAGCGTGACGCCGGAAGGCAATCCATTCACCATAAACCCTGCAGGCACCGCCACGGCGGCGTAGTCGAGCAGATTCATAAAGTTGGTATAGACGCCCAGTTCGGCATTACTTTTGACCGGTTCATCGGCCAGCTCAGCCAGACTTACGGGGCGCGGGTAGGTTGGCGTTAACACGCACGCCAGCTTATCCAAAATTGCGTCGCACTCTGTCTTAAAGCGCTGAAGCGAGTACTGAGCTTCGAAGGCCGCGACTGCCGTTGCGGATGACGCATGTTGCAGTACATCACGAATGACCGGCAGCACCGCCTCCGGCTGCTGTTCAATCAGCGCGCCCGCCACATGATAACGCTCTGCCACCCACGGGCCGTCGTACAGCAATTTTGCCGCCGCCAGAAACGGCGAAAAGTCGATGGTCAATGGCACCCCCCCGAGCGCAATAAGCCGCGCCTTCGCGGTGTGATAGAGCATTTCACTCTCTGCACATCCCAAAAATTCCAGTCTGTCCGGCACGCCAAAGCAAAACCCTGCGGCGGGCACACCAAAGGCCTGCGGCCCGTTCCACAGCGGATTGGATCGACTGTATTCGTCGCGCGGGTCTTTCACCGCCGTTAGCGCCAGCAGACGGCTGGCTTCTGCCGCCGTGGTGGTGAAAAATGTTACGCAGTCCAGCGTGCGGCAGGCTGGCACCACGCCCGCCGTCGAGATCAGCCCTTTGGTCGCTTTCAGCCCGACCAGATTATTGAGCGAGGCCGGAACACGCCCGCTTCCGGCGGTATCGGTGCCGAGGGCAAAGCTTGCCAGCCCGAGCGCCACCGCCAGCGATGACCCGGAGCTAGAACCGCCGGACGGATAATCCGCATGCACGCTGTTACGACACGGGCCATAAGGTGAGCGAGTGCCGTTCAGGCCCGTGGCAAACTGGTCAAGATTTGTTTTACCCATCGGAACCGCCCCCAGCGCTATCAGCTGGGCAACAATGGTCGCATCCTGCTCAGCCCGACAGGCAAATGCCGGGCAGGCGGCAGTGGTGTCGATGCCTGCCAGGTCAATATTGTCTTTGATGGCAAATGGCACACCGTAAAGCGGCAGCGATGTAGGTTGCACGTTTTCCAGCGCCGCCAGATACGGCTCCTGCTCCTCCGGCGTAAGGATATGAATAAATGCATTGAACTCAGGGTTCAGCGCCAGCGCGCGCTCGCGTAGTGTTGCGATTACCTCTCGCGGCGTGAATTGGCCGTCGCGATAAGCCTGCGTCAGCATGTCAATTCTTAAATCATAAGGATGCTTCATGCTGTTTTCTCCAGAACCACGACACACTGACCCGCGCGTACCGACGAGCCCGGCTGAACGCGTACCTGGCTGACCACGCCGTCGTGCGGGGCCACCAGCGGGATCTCCATTTTCATTGACTCCAGCACGACCAGCACATCCCCTTCGCGCACGGCGTTACCGACCCCGACGTTCACCTGCCACAGATTGCCCGACACCGGGCTGTCAACGCCCTCTTGTCCGGGTTGTAGCGGCACATCGTCACCTTCGTCTACCAGCACATCGCTGCTGTCAAAGTGCGCCTGTCCGTTGGCTATCCAGCGCTCACGCTCCGCGTCAAAGGCCACCTTCTGATGCGCGCGAAAGGCCTCAATCTCCGGTGCCTCGTAGGCGAGGAACCGCTGGTAGTCGGCCAGTTTTAGCGTGGTGTGCTCAATACGCAGCGGATAAAGTCCCAGCGGGAAATCTCGACGGGTCGTCAGCAACTCGTCGGCAGAAACCGGATAGAAGCGAATCTGGTCGAAAAAACGCAGCAGCCACGGTTTGTCCCCAAAATCGTCAACCGCGTGATAGCGATTCCACATCTGCAGCGTGCGCCCGACGAACTGATATCCCCCTGGCCCCTCCATACCGTAAACACACAGATACGCTCCGCCAATGCCCACCGAGTTTTCTGCCGTCCATGTGCGCGCCGGGTTATACTTCGTCGTCACCAGACGATGACGTGGATCGAGCGGCGTGGCGACCGGTGCGCCGAGATACACATCCCCCAGCCCCATCACCAGATAGCGGGCGTCGAAGACCGTTTTATAGACTTCATCAATATTCGCCAGATCGTTGATGCGGCGGATAAACTCCAGATTGCTCGGGCACCACGGCGCATCGCGGCGCACGGTCGTCATGTATTTGTCGATGGCCTTCTGACACGCCGGATCATCCCAGGAGAGCGGCAACCAGACAACGCGCGACGGCACTTCCAGCGCATCCTGTTCGCAAACGCCCCGCCACAGCCCGGCCACCACCTCCAGCAGTGTCGCCAGACTCAGCGCTTCCGGCTGGTAGTGAATTTGCAGCGAGCGGATCCCCGGAGTGAGGTCAATAATCCCGCAAAGCGCTTTCGCTTCCAGTGCCTGCATCAGCGCGTGACCGCGAAAACGCAGCACCAGATCCAGCTCCGGATCACCTATCTCCAGCAGCAAATAGGTATCGCCAGAGAGCCGTGCCACCAGGCGTTTGTCAGCACTCCCCTGCTCCAGCACCACAGGCGAGGCCAGCCCAGCGGGCTGCCAGGGAACCACTTGCGGATGCAGGTTGGCAATCTCTGCCTCCCGCGCCTGTGCGAGACGCCGCGCGGTGGCGATATCAACGGGCACAAAGCGAATTTTGTCCCCGGCTTTTACCTGCCCGACCGCAGGTAAATCCGCCTCGATAATAGTGACTGGGCAGACAAATCCGCCCAGACTCGGGCCATCCGGGCCGAGAATCACCGGCATATCGCCGGTAAAATCCACCGCGCCGATGGCATACGGGTTGTCGTGAATGTTTGACGGATGCAGACCCGCTTCTCCACCGCTCTCTCGCACCCACTCTGGCTTCGGCCCAATCAGGCGCACGCCCGTCCGGCTGGAGTTAAAATGCACCTCCCACTCAGTGGCAAAAAACGTCGTCATATAGCCCGGCGTGAAATACTCCGGCGCGCCGTGAGGACCGTAGATCACCCGTAGCTCGCGCACTGCGCCAAGCGTAGCGTGCAGCGCCTGCGGCAGTTCACGCTCTGCGACCGGGGCCGTTAGCGGTTCAAGATGCAGCACGTCCCCCGTGCGCAGCGCCCGTCCGGCATGGCCGCCAAACTGCCCCAGCGTAAAGGTACTTTTGCTGCCGAGATAATCCGGCACGTTAATTCCGCCGCGCAGGCACAGGTAGCTACGCACGCCCTGTCCGGCGATTTCCCCCATGCGTAGCGTCATGCCTGCACGCACGTTGAAAACGCGATTAATCGTCAGCGGTTCGCCATTGAGCGTCAGGGCAATATCCGCACCGGTGACCACCAGCTGTGCATCGCAGTTAAATTTGAGCGTCGGGCCGCTGAGGGTAATTTCCAGCGCGGCGGCGCTGTCGTCATTGCCCAGCAGGCGATTACCGAGACGCAGTGCGTTGCTATCCATCGGGCCAGATGGCGGAACACCCACCGCCCAGTAGCCGGTACGTCCGGGATAATCCTGCACTGTGGTTTGCGTGCCCGCGCTGAGCACTTCAAATGTGAAGGCCTGATAGCTCAGGCCGTCCAGGCACCGCGTCCACGGCTTGCCGCTCGCAAACGGCGTAAAGGTTAAAATCTGCTGCAGATAGCTGCGGTTGGTTTCCACGCCGTAAAGACGCGTCTTGTCCAGCGCGGTATATAAGGCGCGGATTGCAGCATCACGCGTCGGCTGCCAGGCGATGATTTTCGCCAGCATCGGGTCAAAAAACGGCGGTACGTCGCAGCCAGACTCGACCCAGCTGTCGATGCGCAGCGTACGGCGATCGTTCACCGGGAAAACGACCTCGGTGAGCAGCCCCGGTGACGGCTGGAACTGACGCCCCGGATCTTCGGCATAAACGCGCGCCTGAATAGCGTGGCCGTTGGGCTTCAGATCTTCACATAATTCCGCCAGTGGTGGCAGCGTTCCTGCCGCAAGCTCGATCATCCACCGTACCAGATCGACGCCCCACACCTGCTCGGTGACGCCGTGCTCCACCTGCAGGCGGGTATTCACCTCAAGGAAATAGAATTGCGCCGCATCGCTGTCGTAGACAAACTCCACCGTCCCCGCGCTGCGGTAGTTAACCGCTTTGCCAAGCTTTATCGCCGCTTCGCACAGTGCCTGTTCCATGCCCGCAGGCAGGTTGGGCGCGGGGGTTTCTTCCAGCACCTTCTGGTTACGGCGCTGTACGGAGCAGTCCCGCACGCCGAGGGCTATCACCTCGCCCAGGCCGTCGCCAAACAGCTGCACCTCAAGATGGCGCGCCCGCTCGATGTACTTCTCGATAAATACGCCTGCGTCGCTGAAGTTATTTTTCCCCAGACGCACCACGGCATCGAACGCGTCGTGGAGTTCTTCTGCGTTATAGCAAACGCGCATACCGATGCCGCCCCCGCCCGCCGTGCTTTTCAGCATCACCGGATAGCCGACGCGTTCAGCGGCGTGCAGCGCGTCATGCACATCGACCAGCAGTTCAGTACCTTTCAGCATCGGCACGCCGTGGGCTTTCGCCAGCGCACGCGCGGTGTGCTTCAGGCCAAACAGGCGAAGCTGCTCCGGCGTGGGGCCTACAAACGCAATGCCTGCGGCGTCACAAGCTTCGGCAAAGGCGGCATTTTCCGAGAGAAATCCATAGCCCGGATGAATGGCCTGCGCACCGGAGGCTTTCGCAGCGGCAATGATTTTTTCAGTGGCCAGGTAAGTGTTTGCCGCCGGGCCGTCGCCGAGGCTGATGGCGTCATCGGCTTCGCGGATATGCAGGCTGCTGATATCCACGTTGGAATAGACCGCCACGCCGCGCAGGCTCATGGCGCGCAGGGTGCGCAGAATGCGGCAGGCAATCGCCCCGCGGTTCGCAATCAGAAGTGTCGTCAACATAGGTCAGACTCAATCGTGGCGGGTCGTCCCGCCGAAAATCGGCTCACCCATGGTCGTCCATGGGGGAAAAGTGTTTACGGCAGGATTCGTCCAGCACGAACTTCAAACAGGCGATAAATCATCTGGCGCAGGCGCTGCCAGCGAGTGGGCGTCAGTTCCATACCAACACCTCCGCTGGCGTCGGATTCCAGCCGTTGCAGGGGTTATTCAGCTGAGGGCAGTTGGAGATCAATACAATGACGTTGCACTCTGCGCGCAGCTCGACGTATTTCCCCGGCGCGGAGATGCCGTCCTCAAAGGTCAGGCCGCCCTGCGATGTCACCGGTACGTTCATAAAGAAGTTGATGTTGGCGCCAATATCGCGCTTTTGCAGACGGCCATCATGCAGGCAGGCGCAGAGAAAGTTATCCCGGCAGCTGTGCATATGGCGCTTGTCGAGGGCATAGCGCACGGTATTACTCTCCTGCGCGCAGGCTCCGCCGAGCGTGTCGTGACGCCCGCAGGTATCCGCCACAATGGTCAGCAGCGGGTTGCCGAGGTTTGAATACAGCACGCTGCCGTGGGTGAGATAGGCGTTGTTCTGGCGGCGTAGGGTTCGCTGTGCATCGTAGCGCTCGCGCGTGTTATCGGCGTTATAGAACAGTGTATCCACCGCCTGATTGCCTTCCAGATCGAGCAGACGCAGGGTCTGCCCTTTTTTCACTTCAAACAGGTAGGGTTCACCCGCCGGGATCACGTGGCGAAAGCTGGCGTTCTCGGTTTTTTTCTCGCTGGCTACGGTCATCTGCGGCTCCTTACAGGGCAAAAAGGTGAGTGTTGGCGATGGCGCGTTCGTTTTCCGGGCGCGTGCACAGCGCGTTGATTGCGCTCTCTTCATCCTCCGCCTGTCGCCAGCTCAGCTGCACCGGGCGCGGGGCATACTCTCGGGACGGATCCATCGGGTGCTGCAGCGCGGTCATCACGATAAGCGTGTCCATCGGTGCAAACAGCTCGACGTAGCTGCCCGGCAGCGAATGATTGCTGTGGAAGCTGAACTGCCCGCTGACATCCACCGTGACCTTGCTGAAGAAGTTGACCACCATTAGCAGGTCCTCAAGGTTGAGATCCCACTTGCCCATCTCCACTAGCAGGTTGTCGGTTCCGTTGCGATAGAAAACGTTACGCAATTCCTGATAGCGCCCCTGGCCGTATTTTTCCGCCACTTCCTGCGCATTCAACACGCCTCCAAACGGATCGTGCCAACCGCTGGTGTCGGCGATAATGCCCGCCAGCACGCAGCCCATGTCGGAGTAAAAGCAGTGCCCGGTGGTCAGCCGCGCGGTGTGCTGACCTTTCAGCGTATCGGGCAGGTTAAGTCGCTCGCTTTTGTGGAGCGGGTTAAGCATCAGCAGACTGACGTTCGCCCCGCCGTCCGTGTCCGTCATGCGCAGGATCTGCCCGCGCTTGAGCACGAACGAGAGGTGTCCGCCGCCGGGCAGGATCTCTTCGCGCAACAGTGTTTTCGTATTCATTGGATTAACCTCTTAAGGCATAAACGTTATTGTGAGCTGCGCCGCTCAGCGCGGAAAGCCGCGTCTCGTTGAGCGGGATGTCATAGGTAATGCGCGCACCAAAAGCATTCGGTGCCTGCGGGTCGATGCGCACTTTGTCGAACACCAGCAGGCGGGTGCCGAGGTTGAAGCCCTCAGACAGATCGTGCGTGACCATAAAGACGGTCATCCGGGTTTCGCCCCACAGTTGCAGCAGCAGCGCGTGCATGTCTTTACGGATGCCAGGATCCAGCGCACCAAAAGGCTCATCAAGCAGCAGCACGCGCGGCTGCATAATGAACGCCTGGGCGATGGCTAAGCGCTGCTGCATACCGCCGGAGAGCTGCGCCGGGTATTTATCCATCGCGTGCCCGAGGCCGACTGTTTCCAGCATCTCCGCAGCCCGCTCGCGCGCGGCGCGTTTTTGGGCGCCAAACAGCCGCCCGAATAGCGGTGATTGCGGCAGTTCGAGGCCAATGGTGACGTTATCCAGCGCGCTGAGGTGTGGGAAAACAGAGTACCGCTGAAACACCACGCCGCGGCTGCTGTCCGGTTCGGGGCGCAACGGCTTGCCGTCCAGCGTAATTGACCCGCGGCTCGGTGCTTCCTGGCCGAGCAGCAGACGCAGAAACGTCGATTTCCCGCAGCCAGACGCGCCAACCATCGAGCAGAACTCACCCTCTTTCACTTGCAGACTCAAGCGCTCCAGCACCACATGGTCGCCGTACTCTTGCCAGATATTGTTGATGGTAATAAAGCTCATGCCTTCCCTCCTTCCGACCAGGGAAAACAGGTTTTATGCAGCTTGCGCAGCGACAGATCCATTAACCAGGCCAGCAACGTGATCCACAGGACGTACGGAATAATCACGTCCATGGCCATATAGCGACGCACGAGGAAAATGCGGTAGCCCAGCCCGGCCGTTGAGGATATTGCCTCCGCCGAGATCAGGAACAACCACGCGGATCCCAGCAGCAGACGCAGCGAGGTGAGCAGGCGTGACAGCAGCTGTGGCAGCACCACCCGCAGCACCAGCGTCCAGCTGTTCGCACCCAGCGTCTGGGCTTTAATCAGTATTTCCGATGGGATTTCGCAGGCACGATGCTCCAGATCACGCGCCAGCATCGGCGTGATGCCGATAACGATCAGCATCACCTTCGACAGCTCATCCAGCCCGAAAACGATAAACAGTACCGGTAAAATCGCCAGCGGCGGGATCATCGACAGCACCGTCATCAGCGGCGACAGCGACGCGCGCCACAGAGGTAAGACGCCGGAGCTGACGCCGATGCAGAGGCCGATGAGCGACGCAATCGCGAGCCCCACCAGCAGGCGCGCCAGGCTCATCAGGGTATCAACCCAGAAAAGGTACTCACCGCTGCGCTTATCCGGGGTAAACGCCATCCGGGAGAGCGCGTCCAGCATCTGCTGCAGGCCGGGCAGCAGCTTGTCGTGCGGGTTGGCCTCTAGCCGCACCGCAGAGCCAAAGAAGTACGTGGCAAGCAGCAGAACGAATGGCAGCATCACCAGTATCAGCCGCATGCCTGAAGTAGGATGGCGATTAATCTGTCGCATGGAGACTCCGCCACTCATCACAGCTGGCCCGCGGCAGCCATTTTCACGAAGCTGTCGTCAAATCGCAGCTTGACGTTGTCGGCATCGCCCTGCGTGACATTTCCAGGTAAACTCATGCCGATAAAGTCCGCGCTTTGCGCTCCGTCGCCCAGCAGCCCTTTATCAAAAGAGAACGAAGCCACGCGCTGCATGGTTTTCGCCAGCTCTGGCGAGGTGATAAAGGCCAGGTTGTCCTGGGGGGTATAGAACAGGTGGGTAGTTTTCAGCTGCGCCTGATACCCGGCCAGATCGGTACCAGAGGCGGCGGCCATTGCATTTAATGCGTTAGCGTCGTGGGCTTTCATCAGGCCCATCATTTCGTACCATGCCCCGGTCAACGCTTTGCCGAGCGCCGGGTTGTCTTTCAGGGTTTCGCTGTTAACCACCATCATGTCGATAAGCTCGCCCGGCACCTGCGAGGAGCTGAAAACTTCGGTGGTTTTAGGCGTACCTTTTATGACGGCGAGCTGCGGGTTCCAGGCTACGGTGGCCTGCACGCCAGAGGTGCCGAACGCCGAAACGATATCCGCGTCTGAGGTATTAACCACAGTGACGTCTTTCTCCGCTAGCCCGGCTTTTTCCAGGCCACGCACCAGCAGATAGTGAGAGACGGAGAGTTCGGGCAAGTAGATCTTCATCCCTTTCAGGTCATTAAGGGTTTTGCCCTCGCCTTTCATGACGACACCATCGTTACCTTCCGAGTAGCTGCCGAGGATCAGCGCGGTGGTGTCTACTCCCCCCGCCGCCGGAATGGTGAGCGCATCCATATTGGTCATGGTGCAGCCGTCGAACTGGCCCGCGGTGTACTGATTGATGGATTCGATGTAGTCATTGAGCTGCACGACGTTGATTTTGATACCGTACTTGTCAGCCCATTTATCGATGATTTTGTTGCTGCTGATGGTGCCCCAGGGCATCCACCCTGCGTAGAGGGTCCAGCAGATGTTGAACTCTTTTTTCACCGCCGCAACGGTAGGGAGACTGACAAGCATCGCCAGCGACAGTACGAGAGTGCGGAGTAAGGACGTTTTCTTCATGCTTGACCTCTGAGTGGCACAAAATTAGGGGGCAGCGCGACACCAATTGGTGCTGCTGTCTCCCGGGCTTTTGTCCCGCCGTGTAACCTCTCAGAGGTCGCCAGCTCTTGGACCAGCCATTCACCGCAGTGAACCGGAACCCTAGCCAGCTATTGATCAAATTGTGTGGTGCTGCCCTTTCAGGTTTAATTAAGCAAGGTATGTGCCAGAATTTTATTTGTTGAATATTAATGAGTTGAGAGTTTGTGGGGGTTGGGTTTCACTGTTTTAGGGAGAGAGACTGGGATAAGTGCACTGTATTGGGGCGCTGGAGCGAAGAAAGTGTTTGGGGGGCCAGCATTGCGCTGTTTCGCGGCTATTGGGCTACGATACGACAGGACCGATCAGGGCCGGAGTTTACCTGCAGAGCACATGACCAGTTGGCTTATGAGCATGACGTGGAGCAGCGGCTTATCCAGTCCGGCAAGCCGACACAGAACGTATGTATTGAACGTTTTAACGGACGCTTTCGCGATGCATGCCTGAATGAGCACGGGTTCAGCGACGTCAGTCATGCCAGGAAGACCATTAGCGAATGGCGTCAGGATTATAAGTGGCTGGAAAAGCAGGGGCTGTTATTTTACGCGGATAGAGCTGAAAAAAATGACGATCGCGGAAATTAATATGCTGCTTTCGCAACACTGATCCATCGGGAATATACCAACAGAATATTCCAACCCCCCAAAAGCACAAGGGCTTACATTTCTGTAAGCCCTTGTTATGTTTGGCGGAAGCGTAGAGATTCGAACTCTAGAACCCTTTCGGGTCGCCGGTTTTCAAGACCGGTGCCTTCAACCGCTCGGCCACGCTTCCGGTATGGGGCGCACTATAAACACCTCGGTTCTTCGTGTAAAGCATCAATGTGTTCGTTTGCTTTAAAAATAGCCAAAACGCTATCAATCGGTTGAAATAACAACGGAATGGCCATTTTATCAGCACAAAATCTTAGATTAACGACCTAGTGCTTTTTGATGTACATGTCTTTCGTGAAGTAATAACCCAGTTTATCTGGCGTGAATCCCCCCACCCACGGTTTAACCAGGTGTGTGCGAACGTAGTGGTAAACCGGAATAGCGGGTACATCCTGGCCCAGCAGATCTTCTGCCTGCTGATACAACTGCCCGCGCGCCTCGGTTGTTTTGGCTTTCGCGGCATCGGCAAGCGCTTTGTCATACGCCGGGTTGCTGTACTGGCTGGTATTTTCGCTGTCGCCAGTGCGGAAGTTATTCAGGAACGTAGCGGCATCGTCATAATCTGCAATCCAGGCATAACGCACGGCGTCAAAATTATGCGTGTGCATGGTGTCCAGCATGGTTTTCCATTCCTGATTTTGCAGTTTTGCTTCCACGCCGAGGTTTTTCTTCCACATCGAACTGGCCGCGATGGCGATGCGCTGATGCGATTCTGAAGTGTTATAGAGCAGATTAAAGCTCAAAGGATGGCTGTCGTTGAATCCTGCCTCATTGAGCAGCTTTTTGGCTTCGGCGATGCGCTTATCAATCGGCCAGCTGGCATATTCAGGTCCGTGCAATTTGACGCCGCCAATATCAGGCTGGCTGATGACCCATGCCGGACGTTGACCCTGCCCGAGAACTTTCCCGGCGATGATGTCCTTATCCAGCGCCATATTCAGCGCCTTGCGCACGCGCACATCATTAAATGGCGGTCGGGTTGTATTGAATTCGTAATAATAGGTAGCCAGCTGCGGTGAAACATCCAGTTCATCGCCCAGGGTTTTCTTTAACTGGCCAAACTGGTTGATCGGCACGGTATACGCAATGTCGATCTCGCCCGCCTTGTAACGGTTCACGTCCGAGGCTTCGGAGGTAATAGGCAGATACGTCACTTTATTGATGACGGTATGGGCATTATCCCAGTAACGTGGATTACGCTCCGCCACTATGCGTTCGTTCACAACCCACTGCGTGAGTTTGTACGCGCCGCTGCTGACAAAATGCTCCGGCTTGGTCCATTTCTCACCGAAGCGACCAATCAGCACTTTATCTACCGGAACCAGCGAGGGGTGCGCCAGCATCGCCAGAAACGCCGCGTTAGGCTGGGTCAACGTCACTTCGAGGGTGGTATCGTTTATGGCTTTAACTCCCATGGTGGCGGGTGCTTTTTTGCCCTGTGCGATATCAGCGGCATTCATAATGTGCATGTTACCGGGGTAACTGGCGTAGGGTGACGCCGTTTTGGGATCGACCAGACGCTGCCAGCTCCAGACCACATCCTGAGCCGTAATGGCAGTACCATCACTCCAGGTGATGCCCGGACGTAAATGGAAGGTCCAGATGGTATTGTCTTTATTCTGCCATTTTTCCGCCAGTCGCGGCTGGATCTCACCTTGAGGAGAGACGCTCACCAGTCCTTCGAACATATCACTGATAATATTGAATTCGACGTCGCTTTCGACTTTGTGCGGATCAAGCGATGCCGGTTCACTGCCATTATTTCTGACCAGCTCCTGCTTCTCTGCCAGCTGTGTTCCTGCTGGCACACTGGCAGCCAGAGCCGTTGTGCTTGCACACAAAATGCCCGCTGTCAGTAAAGAGAGCGTAAAGTGAGTTCGTGAGGGTAATTTCATTTTATACGCCTTATTGTTTGTTTTCTGACAATACGCACTCACTCTTAGCGCTCTAATTTTAATAAGGCAATACTTTTCAGTAACCTATAAGATGTCGATCTGAATAATTTTGCGATACCAACATTCATACTGTTGAAAAGGATTTCTTTGAAAGAAAGCACCAGCGTCTGCGCTAACGCTTTGAGTAAAGATGGGTAAAACCACTTTGTAACCGGCGCGACCTTTTCTATTCTTGCCGTTAATTACATCTGTCATAAGAGAGTGACTCATGGATCGTATTATTAGTTCTTCACGCGACCGCACATCGCTACTCAGCACCCATAAAGTGTTGAGAAACACCTATTTCATGTTAAGCCTGACGCTGGCATTCTCCGCGATCACCGCGACAGCCAGTACCGTACTGATGCTGCCTTCTCCGGGTTTAATTCTGACCCTGGTCGGCATGTATGGTCTGATGTTCCTGACCTACAAAACGGCGGATAAGCCAGTTGGCATTTTGTCTGCGTTCGCCTTTACCGGTTTCCTGGGCTATATCCTGGGGCCAATCCTCAATGCCTATCTGTCTGCGGGCATGGGGGATGTTATCGGTATGGCGCTGGGCGGTACTGCGCTGGTGTTCTTCTGCTGCTCGGCCTATGTCCTTACCACGCGTAAAGACATGTCTTTCCTGGGCGGCATGCTGATGGCCGGTATCGTGATTGTTCTGGTTGGGATGGTGGCGAACATCTTCCTGCAGTTGCCAGCGCTGCACCTGGCCATTAGCGCAGTGTTCATCCTGATCTCTTCAGGTGCCATTCTGTATGAAACCAGCAACATCATTCACGGCGGCGAAACGAACTACATCCGTGCCACCGTGAGCCTGTATGTCTCGCTGTACAATATCTTTGTCAGCCTGCTGAGCATTCTGGGCTTCGCAAGCCGCGATTAACACGGTATCGCCTGAATCAAGCCCCGCTTTATGCGGGGCTTTGTTTTTTGCTACACTGCGCGGGTTATTGATTGACGTGTGAATTATTATGTTGAGCTTTGAAGGTAAAGAGATAGCGACCGATAACGACGGCTATCTGAAAGAGAGCAGCCAGTGGAGTGAAGGGCTGGCGGAAGCGATCGCGGAACAAGAATCCATCACCCTGACGCCAGAACACTGGGAAGTGGTGCGTTTTGTGCGGGACTTTTATCTGGAGTTCAACACCTCGCCCGCGATTCGCATGCTGGTTAAAGCGATGGCCAATAAGTTTGGCGAAGAGAAAGGGAACAGTCGTTATCTGTATCGTCTTTTCCCGAAAGGTCCGGCAAAGCAGGCGACTAAAATCGCAGGTTTGCCCAAACCGGTGAAATGCATTTAATAACGAATCCCGAAGTCGGCGTATTCCTGACCGGGTTGATGCGGTTCTGTTAAGACCTTTTCAACCCGCGCACTGCGCGGTCCACCCGCTTTCAGCCAGGCGATCAATTTCTCCACCTTTTCGGCTTCGCCGCAGGCAACAACCTCTACGCTGCCATCATCCATGTTCTTCGCATATCCCCTAAGCCCGAGCTGTAAGGCTTCTCGCTGCGTGCTGTAGCGAAACCCGACGCCCTGAACTGTGCCGTATACCCATGCGATTGTGCAGACTTTTGACATCATCATTCCCCTTATCGCTCTGGCGCGTTGCATTTCCTCACTGAACTCGGGAAAATGGCGGCCAATTTATTGAATCGACAGAATAGCAAATTATGAGTGTACGTTTAGTGTTAGCCAAAGGGCGCGAGAAGTCATTACTGCGCCGTCATCCCTGGGTATTTTCCGGTGCTGTTGCACGCATGGAAGGTAAAGCCAGCCTCGGTGAAACCATCGATATCGTTGACCATCAGGGGAAATGGTTGGCACGCGGCGCATACTCGCCGGCATCACAGATCCGCGCACGCGTCTGGTCTTTCGAAAAAGATGAAACCATCGACATCGCCTTTTTCACTCGCCGTTTGCAGCAGGCTCAGCAGTGGCGTGACTGGCTGGCAAAACGTGACGGGCTGGACAGCTATCGTCTGATTGCAGGTGAATCCGACGGTCTGCCGGGCGTAACGATCGATCGCTTCGGCAACTTTCTTGTGCTGCAGCTGTTGAGCGCAGGCGCTGAATATCAGCGTGCGGCGTTAATCAGCGCCCTGCAAACGCTCTATCCGGAATGTGCTATCTACGATCGCAGCGATGTGGCAGTGCGTAAGAAAGAGGGAATGGAACTCACGCAAGGAACAGTGACTGGCGAACTGCCCCCTGCCCTTCTGCCGATTGAAGAACACGGTATGAAGCTGTACGTCGATATTCAGGGTGGCCATAAAACGGGTTACTACCTCGATCAGCGCGACAGCCGCCTGGCCACGCGTCAGTACGTTGCCAATAAACGCGTACTGAACTGTTTCTCCTACACCGGTGGTTTTGCGGTTTCGGCATTGATGGGGGGTTGCAGCCAGGTTGTCAGCGTGGATACCTCTCAGGAGGCACTGGACATCGCTAAACAAAACGTCGAGCTGAACAAACTGGATCTGAGCAAAGCGGAATTTGTGCGCGATGACGTGTTTAAGCTGTTGCGTAAATACCGCGACCAGGGCGAAAAATTCGACGTCATCGTGATGGATCCGCCAAAGTTTGTGGAAAACAAAAGCCAGCTGATGGGCGCCTGCCGCGGTTATAAAGACATTAATATGCTCGCCATCCAGCTGCTCAACCCTGGCGGGATTTTACTGACCTTCTCCTGCTCCGGCCTGATGACCACCGATTTATTTCAGAAACTGATCGCCGATGCCGCTGTAGATGCTGGCCGTGATGTACAATTTATAGAGCAGTTCCGTCAGGCAGCCGATCATCCTGTGATCGCTACCTATCCGGAAGGGTTGTATCTGAAAGGGTTTGCCTGTCGCGTCATGTAACTTGAAAAGTGGAATATTGCCCGCACTTAAGGTGTAAGTAATGTTTCCCGGGAGGTGACTATGATTGCCAGCAAATACGGAATCGGCCAGCAGGTTCGCCACTCCCTGTTAGGTTATCTGGGTGTGGTGGTGGATATTGATCCGGAATACTCCCTTGAAGAACCGTCAGCCGATGAGCTGGCGGTTAACGCAGAACTGCGTGCCACGCCCTGGTATCATGTGGTGATGGAAGATGATGACGGCCAGCCTGTTCATACCTATCTCGCCGAGGCACAGCTGAGCAGCGAGCCGCAGGACGAGCACCCGGAACAGCCGTCGATGGATGAGCTTGCCCAAACCATACGTAAACAGCTCCAGGCTCCGCGCCTGCGGAACTGATCAAAAAAGCCCGAAATGTTCGGGCTTTTTCTTACTTCGCCAGACCTAAACGCGGAATATCAATCGCCGGACAGCGATCCATCACTACGTTCAGCCCCGCTTCGCGCGCCAGCACGGCCGCCTGTTCGTTTATCACCCCAAGCTGCATCCAGATCGTTTTAGCACCAATAGCGATAGCCTCTTGCGCCACGCCCCAGGCCGCTTCCGAATTGCGAAACACATCAACCATATCGACTTTTTCCGGAACATCCGCAAGGGTGGCATAACCCTGTTGCCCCAGCAGCGTTTTCCCCGCCACTTTTGGCGAAACAGGAATAACGTGATAGCCCTGATCCAGAAGATATTTCATTACCCGATAACTTGGACGATCCGGTTTATCACTTGCCCCCACCAGCGCGATGGTATGCGTTGAGGTCAGAATGCCAATAATATCGTTCTCTTTCATCGTGTTTCTCCTGGCTTTTTTTTAAGTGTACGCCAAAGAATATCAGGCAACCATTCATCCCATACATCTGTATGAGTGCAAAACGTCGGAATATGTCTATATGTTAGTAAACGTGTTTATCGAAAAATTTAGATACATTATTGCGGCGAAAGTATTTTCGACAGGAGCCTCCTATGAGAACCGGCATTGTCTCTGCTGTAATTGCGTTAGTGATGCCGGTTTGCGTATTTGCCACCACGCTGCGGTTATCCACGGACATTGACCTGCTGGTTCTGGATGGCAAAAAAGTGTCCAGTTCTTTGTTGCGTGGAGCAGACAGCATTGAGCTGGATAACGGGCCGCATCAAATCGTGTTTCGCATCGAAAAAAATATTCGTCTGTCAAACCACGAACAGCGACTCTATATCTCTCCGCCGCTGGTCGTGAGCTTTAATACGCAAAAAATCAATCTTGTTAATTTTAGTCTGCCCAGGCTAGAAACGGAAAAAGAGTCCGAAGCGTTTGACGACTCGCCGCGAATGGAGTTACTGGATGGCGATGCCATGCCGATTCCGGTGAAGCTGGATATTCTGGCGTTGACCAAAACCCCGAAAGGGCTGGACTATGAAGCGGATACCGAGCGTTACAACAAAGCGGGTAAAAGCGCATCGGTTCCCCGTTTCGCCACCATGATGGCCGACGACAGTACGCTTCTCTCCGGCGTTTCTGAACTGGATGTGATCCCCCCGCAGTCCCAGACGCTCACTGAACAGCGCCTCAAATTCTGGTTCCAGCAGGCTGACCCCGACACTCGCACGCGATTTTTACAGTGGGCTAAGCAACAACCTTCGTCGTAAGCCGCATTTTTTTGCCCTTTCTCTTGCAGCATCAGGCGCTTCCCGTCATCTTGTAACGAGTTAACTTGACGGAAAAGATGATGGAACTGACGACACGTACACTACCTGAGCGCAAGCACATTGCCCTTGTCGCACACGATCACTGCAAAAAAATGTTGCTGAACTGGGTTCAGCGCCACCAGTCCTTGCTGGAAAAACACATCCTTTCGGCAACGGGCACGACCGGCAACCTCATTCATCGCGAAACGGGGCTGGAAGTGAACGCCATGCTGAGTGGCCCGATGGGTGGCGACCAGCAGGTGGGCGCGCAGATTTCAGAAGGGAAAATTGATGTGCTGATTTTCTTCTGGGATCCGCTCAATGCGGTTCCGCACGATCCGGATGTGAAAGCCCTGCTGCGCCTGGCAACCGTCTGGAATATTCCGGTTGCCACTAATCTCTCGACTGCAGACTTTATTATCGAATCGCCCCATTTCAACACGCCGGTTGAGATCCTGATCCCCGATTACCCGCGCTATCTGGCTGAGCGTTTGAAGTAACCAGGATGCCGGGCATGGATATTCGCCCGGCAAAATCACGGTTTTTTAGCTGTCGGAACATCCATATTTTTCAGTATTTCCACAAAGCGCGACGGCTGTTCTTTACTGAAAAGTAGCCAGACCCGATGACGCGCCCGGGTCATCGCGACATAAAGCAGCCGACGCTCTTCGGCATCCGGGAAGTCTTCCGCGCCCGGAAGCAGCGCCTGCTCCATCACTGACTCACGCGCCGGGGCCGGGAAGCCATCGCTGCCGTCCTGCAATCCGACCACAATGACATAGTCTGCCTGTTGTCCTTTACTGGCGTGAATCGTCATAAAATCGAGTTGTAGCTTAGGCCAGCGCGTGGTCGCTTTTTCAAGCATAGCGGGTTTGAGGTGGTGATAACGCGCCAGCACCAGGATGCGTTCCTCTGCTTTTACAAAGCCGCTGAGCTTATCAAGTAACGCCTCCAGCTGATCGTCTGGCAACATTGTGACTGCTTTTTTATCGCCAGCGGTCAGGCTGTTTAACGGTTTTGCCAGTTGATGCGGGTTCTGTTGAATAAACCGGTTCGCTATCTCACCAATGCGGGAATTAAAGCGATATGTGGTATCAAGATCGCTGCGATCGCCCTCACCAAAGTAGTGGTGGAAAGCGGTTGTCAGCGAAAGCTGCGCGCCACTAAAACGATAGATCGCCTGCCAGTCATCGCCCACGGCAAAGAGTGAAGTATGTTTGTTTTGCGCGCGTAAGGCTGCCAGTAACGCAGCGCGTTGCGGAGAGATATCCTGGAACTCATCCACCAGAATATGCTTCCACGGACTGACAAAACGCCCTTTCTCCAGAAGGAGAATAGCCTGATGAATTAAGCCGGAAAAATCGACCGCATTCTCTTCTTTTAACGCTGTTTTCCAGGCTTTCAGTAGCGGCGCCATCAGTTTGACGCGTTTCGAGAACAGCGCACGCACGTCTTCTGGCGCACTCTCGATCATCTCGGCCTGCGAACCACCGTGCATTCTTATCAGACTGACCCATCGATCCAGGCGTGGGCCCAGCCGACGCGCCAGTTTCTCGTCCTGCCAGAAACTGCCTTCCGGAACCGTCCACTCCAGCTCCTCTTCCAGCCACTGACGCCAGCCCTTCGCCTGAGCCTTTTTCTCACTACACTGCTGCTGCCATGTCTTAATAAACAGCGACAGTCGGGCTCCGGTATCATTTTCCAGCTTACTGATTACCGGGGCTTTTTTACTACCCTGCTGGATAATATGCAGTGCGAGGGCATGAAACGTTCTGGCAGAAATGTCGTTGGTATGAAGCCGCGACTGGATTCGCTCATCCATTTCCTGCGCAGCCTTTCGGCCAAATGCCAGCAATAAAATTTGCTCGGGTGTGGCTTCACCTCTGGCCAATAGCCAGCCAGCACGCGCCACCAGCACCGAGGTCTTGCCGCTGCCCGCCCCGGCAAGCACCAAAAGCGAGTGCTCACCATTCACCACCGCACGCGCCTGAGCCGGATTCAAGGGTGACGATTCGATATGGCTAAAGAAATCCGCATGTTGAGTCAGCATCTCATCGGTCCAGGCCTGATTATGCTCCAGCCTGCTGCGCTCAATATCAGTCAACCATGCTTTGCACTGACGCCATGCGTCGCGACAATTTTCAAACTCGTCAAGTCGTGAAACAGGCAAGGGCAGCGCAGTCAATGCCTGCTGAATACGCTGTTGCATCCCGGCGGTCTGCGCACGAGTGAGCCATTTCTTTTGTTCATGACTTTGGGCTATATCGTCTAAGACCTGGCGGAGAACCTGCTCAGCGACCTTGCTCATCTCGTCGCTCCATTGCTGCCAGAGCATATTCAGATGATGATGGAAGCGCTGCGTTTCAGCCCATTCAGTCCCGTGCAGGCGAACCACTTTCTCTGCCGGAAGAACGAATTCCAGCTCGCCCCATACCAAACCGCGTTTGCAATGAATAGCCAGCAACTGATTGAAAGGAATAAGATATTCGTGGCGAACGCCTGAGACTTTCACGCCGGCGTTAAGCAGCACAACCTTATCGTACGGATGTTGCGCCAGGCGCTTGCCTAATGATGTTGCTTTTAGTTCCATGTCCAGCCTGATCCACGAAGTGATATTTTGTTCATTAGTTTAACCGCCAGTTTTCAGGTGCTCCAGCCTAAAAAAACGTTACAATCATCAGGCGTTAATCATATCGAAAGGAAGTGAAAGTATATGCGTACCGTTCTGAATATTTTGAATTTTGTCCTTGGCGGTTTTGCCACCACGCTTTCCTGGCTTTTCGCCACGCTGGTGAGCGTCGTTCTGATCTTTACGCTTCCGCTAACGCGCTCATGCTGGGAAATTACCAAACTTTCTTTTGTCCCCTACGGTAACGAAGCCGTTCATGTTGATGAACTCAACCCCGGCAATAAAAGCGCTCTGATGAATACCGGTGGTACATTACTGAACATTTTATGGCTGATTTTCTTTGGCTGGTGGTTATGCCTGATGCACATCGCGGTGGGTATTACACAATGTATTTCGATTATTGGTATTCCGGTGGGCATTGCTAACTTCAAGATTGCGGCTATTGCGCTGTGGCCCGTCGGTCGCCGGGTGGTCGCTGTGGAAGTCGCCCAGGCAGCACGCGAAGCCAGTGCTCGCGCTCGTTTTCAGTAAATAAGGATAAGCGGCTCTCATGCTAAGCCCATTGCTTCGCAGATACACATGGAACAGTGCCTGGCTCTACAACGTCAGGATTTTCATTGCGCTTTGCGGCGCAGCAGCCCTTCCCTGGTGGCTCGGCGAGGTGAAGCTGACCATTCCGCTCACGCTTGGAGTGGTGGCGGGCGCGCTTGCCGATCTTGACGACCGGCTGGCCGGGCGTCTGCGCAATCTGGTGATTACGCTGGTTTGTTTTTTCATCGCTTCCGCCTCGGTGGAACTGCTCTTCCCCTGGCCGTGGCTGTTTGCCCTGGGGTTGATGATTTCTACCAGCGGTTTCATCCTGCTGGGTGGGCTTGGACAGCGCTACGCCACCATCGCCTTTGGCGCCCTTCTGATTGCGATTTATACCATGCTGGGGGTCTCACTTTACGACCAGTGGTATCAACAACCGCTACTGCTCTTGCTGGGGGCTATCTGGTATAACCTGCTCACTTTAACCGGGCATCTTCTTTTTCCAATTCGCCCTCTGCAGGACAACCTCGCCAGAAGTTACGAACAGCTGGCGCATTATCTTGAACTAAAATCCCGACTGTTCGATCCCGACATTGAAGAAGAGAGTCAGGCACCGCTTTACGATTTGGCGCTGGCAAACGGGCAACTGGTCACGACGTTAAATCAGACTAAAGCGTCACTGCTCACGCGCCTGCGTGGCGATCGTGGTCAGCGCGGAACACGACAAACTTTGCATTACTACTTTGTTGCTCAGGATATTCATGAACGCGCCAGCTCTTCGCACATCCAGTACGCTGCGCTGCGCGAGAAATTTCGCTACAGCGACGTGATGTTCCGTTTTCAGCGATTGCTGTCGATGCAGTCCCAGGCCTGCCAGCAACTGGCCCGCTCTATTTTGCTCCGAACACCTTACCAGCACGATCCCCGCTTTGAGCGCGCGTTTACTCATCTTGATGCGGCGCTGGATCGCGTTCAGGCCAGCGGAACATCACCAGAACAAATGAAAGCGCTGGGGTTCTTACTGAATAACTTACGAGCGATAGATGCGCAGCTTGCCACTATCGAGTCTGAACATGCGTTGGTGATTTCAGGTAACGATGCCGAAAACCAGCTTGCCGATGATAGTCCGCATAGCGCGTCGGATATGTGGCTGCGTCTCAGCCGAAACTTCACCCCGGAGTCGGCGCTGTTTCGCCACGCCGTGCGGATGTCTGCGGTGCTATGCGTAGGTTACGCTTTTATCCAGATTACTGGTTTGCACCACGGCTACTGGATTTTGCTCACCAGTTTGTTTGTCTGTCAGCCAAACTATAACGCAACCCGCCACAGGCTGGCGCTACGCGTTATCGGCACACTGGTGGGTGTTGCTATCGGTCTTCCCGTACTCTTCTTTGTTCCCTCAGTTGAAGGGCAACTGATCCTGATCGTCATTACCGGCGTGCTGTTCTTCGCATTCCGTAACGTTCAATATGCTCATGCCACCATGTTTATCACGCTGCTGGTTTTACTGTGCTTCAATCTGTTGGGCGAAGGATTTGAAGTCGCTCTGCCGCGCGTCTTCGACACGCTGATTGGCTGCGGGATTGCCTGGGCGGCGGTGAGTTTTATCTGGCCGGACTGGCGTTTTCGCAATTTGCCACGCGCGCTGGAACTCGCTACCAATGCCAACTGTCGGTATCTGGATGCGATCCTTGAGCAATATCACCAGGGCCGCGACAATCGTCTGGCCTATCGCATTGCCAGACGTGACGCGCATAACCGCGATGCGGAACTGGCGTCGGTGGTTTCAAACATGTCAACGGAGCCGCGAGCGACCGCAGAAATTCGTGAAGTCGCGTTTCGCCTGCTCTGTTTGAACCATACCTTCACCAGTTATATTTCTACATTAGGGGCTCATCGTGAGCAACTAAGCCATCCTGGCATCCTCGCGCTGCTGGATGACGCCGTATGCTACGTCGATGATGCCCTTCATCATCGTCCTGTCGATGAGCCACGCGTCCGAAAGGCAATTGATGAGCTGAGTCAACGTATTGCTCATTTCGATCCCGGAACAGACAACAAAGCGCCACTTGTGCTGCAGCAAATAGGTTTGCTCATCGCACTGTTGCCTGAAATTTGCCGATTACAGCAGCAAATTACTGCCTACCGGAATGACTATCAGTCGGAACAGGAAGCGCATTAAACCACTCAGTTAACTCCCGACGCCTGCCTGTCGGGAGGGCTGCCTGATGCAACCCTTCAATCGCCCCCTCCAGTGCAAACAACATCTTGATACTGAGATGTTTATTATTGGCTCTGAGTTTCAACCAGCTCTCCTCGGCACCCAGCGTGCGGAGGATGGCTTCGCTGGTAATCCCTGCCTCGCAAAGAAGGACTTCAATTTGAAAGGTCAAATTAGGCAGATCTTTAAGACGAAGCCGCTGATGACGCTGGTAGCGCTCCTCTCGGGCAGCCTCCAGAGCGAAACTTGAGAGTTGCAGTAGTTGCGAACGGTCTTGCCATAAACCGTCATCAACACGGTAGTAGTTCAGCAGTATTGGCCGACCACGTTTTACCAACGTTAAATAGGAAGAGGCATGTTTCACACAGTACGGGGCACTTTGTTCACAGGCTCGCAGATAGAGCTCCCCATTGGCCACCATCGCGAAGACGGCCTCATCAATAGCCAATGTATATCCCCCAAAAAGGGCACGATGATGTATTTCCCCTAATGGAGAGAGGTATTCCTGGGATGCATAGATCCGTTCATAAGATATCTTTTTCATGATATTCACCATATAAATCATAGAGTAACAACCATTTTTTCTTACTACCGGATCCGTTAGCAGGAAAATAGGCAACTTATCGTCATACGGCAAGATGATTTTTCGTGATAGGCCGATCTAAAACGAAATTTGCGAGACGCTTTCAGAAAATGAGGTTGATCTTTAGTCGGACAGGGGTTACTGTATATCCATACAGTAACTACAGGGCTGGAATGATTATGCACACTTCAGGCTATGCAAATCGCTCAACATCTTTTTCTTCTTCCACTGGCAATGGCACGCAAAATACTTCCGGGCGTGTTTCTACCGGGTTGATTAGTGAGGTGGTATATCGTGAAGACCAGCCCATGATGACACAATTGCTACTTTTGCCGCTTTTACAGCAGCTTGGACAGCAATCTCGCTGGCAGCTCTGGTTGACTCCGCAGCAAAAATTGAGTCGCGAATGGGTCCAGTCAGCGGGTTTGCCGCTCACAAAGGTAATGCAAATCAGCCAAATTGCGCCCTGCCATACCGTCGACTCCATGGTTCGCGCATTGCGCACAGGGAATTACAGCGTAGTGATCGGCTGGCTGTCAGATGATTTGACGGAAGAGGAACATGTTCGACTGGCAGAAGCGGCTGAGGAAGGTGACGCGATCGGTTTCATTATGCGTCCAGTTCGCCCTGGTTCTTTCGGCAGAGGACAGCTGTCCGGTCTAAAAATTCACTCTAATTTGTATCATTGAGCAAATTTAAGAGTATTCCTGGAATTTTTTTTCGACATCCAGACACACAATTGGTTCCATAACTGAAAACATCGACAAAGCTTGTGTGGCGCGGTTCCCGTTAATTTTACTGCATAAAATCTGCCCTCGAAATGTTAAATATTATGTATACGGAAATTTTTTTTTCATATGCCTGACGGAGTTCACACTTGTAAGTTTTCAAGTACGTTGTAGACTTTACATCGCCAGGGGTGCTCGGTCTAAGCCGAAGATATCGGTAGAGTTACTAGTTTGAGCTCGCCCCCCGGTGAAGGATTTAACCGTGATTTCTCGACGAGATCTTCATGGCGATTTTTGGATGATAACGAGGCGCAAAAAATGAAAAAGACAGCTATCGCGATTGCAGTGGCACTGGCTGGCTTCGCTACCGTAGCGCAGGCCGCTCCGAAAGATAATACCTGGTATGCAGGTGGCAAACTGGGCTGGTCTCAGTTCCACGACACTGGCTGGTACAACAGCCAGCTGAACAACGATGGTCCAACTCACGAAAGCCAGCTCGGTGCAGGTGCGTTTGGTGGCTATCAGGTTAACCCGTATGTTGGTTTTGAAATGGGTTACGACTGGTTAGGTCGTATGCCATACAAAGGCGACAACGTTAACGGCGCATTCAAAGCTCAAGGCGTACAGCTGACCGCTAAACTGGGTTACCCAGTTGCTGACGATCTGGACGTATACACCCGTCTGGGCGGCATGGTATGGCGCGCTGACTCCAGCAACAGCATTGCTGGCGACGACCACGACACTGGCGTATCTCCAGTATTCGCTGGCGGCGTAGAGTGGGCTATGACCCGTGACATCGCTACCCGTCTGGAATACCAGTGGGTTAACAACATCGGCGACGGTAACACCGTTGGCGTTCGTCCTGACAACGGCATGCTGAGCGTGGGTGTTTCCTACCGCTTTGGCCAGCAGGAAGAAGCAGCTCCGATCGTTGCTCCTGCTCCAGCCCCAGCTCCAGAAGTACAGACCAAGCACTTCACTCTGAAGTCTGACGTTCTGTTCAACTTCAACAAAGCGACTCTGAAACCAGAAGGTCAGCAGGCACTGGATCAGCTGTACACCCAGCTGAGCAACCTTGACCCGAAAGACGGTTCAGTAGTGGTTCTGGGCTTCACCGACCGTATCGGTTCTGACGCTTACAACCAGGGTCTGTCCGAGAAACGTGCTCAGTCTGTAGTAGATTACCTGGTATCTAAAGGTATCCCTGCTAACAAGATCTCTCCACGTGGTATGGGCGAATCCAACCCAGTGACTGGCAATACCTGTGACAACGTGAAACCTCGCGCTGCACTGATCGACTGCCTGGCACCAGATCGTCGCGTAGAGATCGAAGTTAAAGGTATCAAAGACGTTGTAACTCAGCCTGCGGCATAAGTTATCGTCTAAAAAAAACCCCGCAATGCGGGGTTTTTTATTGCCTGAAGAAAAGTGAGAGACTATTTTTTGCCTAACATAGCCTGAAGATCGTTCTTCAACGTGGACATCTGACTGGCATACTTCTCTTTGTGTTCCGCATCTTCAATCAGCTGTACGATGGTTTCCGAAAGCGTTTTTCCTCGTCGCTGAGCCAACCCGGCTAATCGCTGCCAAACCATAAATTCAAGATCGATAGACTTCTTACGCGTATGCTGATGCTCCGCATTAAAGTGCCGTTTACGGCGAGCGCGGATAGTCTGTTTCATGCGGTTCATCAGGGCCGGATTGATATGTTTTTCTATCCAGCTATTAACCTGAATGGGTTCATTCTCGAGCGTCAGCAATAAATCTACCGCTTCTTTTGCAGCACTGGCTTCGATGTAGCAGGTAATCAGCTCCCCTTCCCGGTGCTTTTTGACCAGATACTTCCATTTCCAGCCGCTTTCGAGATTTTCCAGTTGTTGATATTTCATTGCGATCTCAGTGTTACCTCGTAACTCAGTTCAGAATATCAGTTTTTTCGCAATCTGCTGAAAAGAAATCATATCCAGTACGCTGCTGCGTCGCATTCCGCGCCTGAAATACCCAATACTGCATGGGAATGGGTCAAGGCTTGCGGTATAATCCACCGTTTTACATCTAACTAAAAAACATCCACTTTGACCATTACGAAACTAGCATGGCGTGACCTGGTTCCAGATACGGAAAGCTATCAGGAACTATTTGTACGACCAGACCTCGCAAAAGAACACGACTCCATCCTTAGCGATACACAACCGCGTTTGCATTACGCGCTTGAGCAGACGTTAAGTCCATGGACAACCTCCCCCTTCATGCTCCTGAAGGCGCCAGAAGAAGCTGAATATTTAGCTTTAATGGCCGATGCCGTGCGTCAATTGCAGCCAGAAGAGAACACGCTTTTTGGCGGCCAATATCGTATCGTGGGAAGTGATGTCACTTTCGAACCCGCTAAAACGGCTGATGATAATTTCGCCGCTACCGGTGAAGTTATTACTGCGGAGTGGGCTGAAGCTGAGCAGCTCTTTGGTTGTCTTCGCCACTTTAATGGCCAACTAAGCTTACAACCAGGCCTTGTGCATAAAGCCAACGGTGGAGTGTTGATTATCTCTCTGCGCACTCTTCTCGCACAACCGCTGCTGTGGATGCGCCTGAAGACGATTGTCACTCACCAGCGTTTTGACTGGGTGGGTTGGGATGAATCACGCCCGCTGCCTGTCGCAATTCCGCCGATGCCTGTCTCGCTAAAAGTGATATTGACTGGCGATCGCGAGTCGCTGGCTGATTTCCAGGAAATGGAGCCAGAGCTTTCCGGACAGGCGGTTTATACAGAATTTGAAGAAAACATTCAGATTGCTGATGCGGATGACATGGCTCAATGGTGCCAGTGGGTGGTGGATATCGCCGGGCGTGACGAGCTACCGACCCCTGCTGCTGATGCGTGGACCGGGTTGATCCGCGAAGCAACACGCTACACAGGCGATCAGGAAACGCTGCCACTGTGCCCACTATGGATAAGCAAACAGCTGCGCGAAGTCGGCGTGATTAGCGGTCAGGGATCGTTTACTGGTGAGCAACTGACGCAGATGCTGGCGCAGCGTGAATGGCGCGAAGGTTATCTGGCCGATCGGATGCAGGATGAGATCCTGCTTGAACAGATTTTGGTCGAAACTGAAGGCGAACGCGTTGGACAAATTAACGCGCTGTCGGTCATTGAGTTTCCCGGCCACCCACGCGCCTTTGGCGAGCCTTCTCGCATCTCTTGTGTTGTGCACATTGGCGATGGGGAATTTACGGACATTGAGCGTAAGGCTGAACTTGGTGGGAATATCCACGCCAAGGGCATGATGATTATGCAGGCCTTCCTGATGTCGCAGCTTCAGCTGGAGCAGCAGATCCCCTTCTCTGCCTCGCTGACGTTTGAGCAGTCTTACAGTGAAGTGGACGGTGACAGTGCTTCTATGGCCGAACTTTGTGCGCTCATTAGTGCGCTTGCAGATGTTCCGGTCAATCAGAGCATTGCGATTACCGGTTCTGTCGATCAATTCGGGCGCGCTCAACCCGTAGGCGGACTGAATGAAAAGATCGAAGGATTCTTCTCCATATGCCAGCAGCGTGGTTTTAGTGGCAAGCAAGGTGTCATTATTCCTGCGCCAAATGCGCGCCATCTGAGTTTGAGTCAGGACGTGCTTGATGCTGTTGAAGCTGAGCAATTTTCTATCTGGGCAATCGAAGATATTACAGATGCGCTACCCTTACTGACAAATCAGGTCTGGGATGGCGAAGTGCAAACGACGCTGATGCAAACTATCCAGGAACGCATCGCTCAGGCTATGCAACAGGATGCTCGTCATCGTTACCCGTGGCCGTTGCGCTGGCTGAGCTGGTTTAACCCGAACTGATCGGACTTGTTCAGCGTACACGTGTTAGCTATCCTGCGTGCTTCAATAAAATAAGGCTTACTGAGAACATGGTAGATAAACGCGAATCCTATACAAAAGAAGACCTTCTTGCCTCTGGTCGTGGTGAACTGTTTGGCGCTAAAGGCCCGCAGTTACCGGCTCCAAGCATGCTGATGATGGACCGTGTCGTGAAAATGACCGAAACCGGCGGCAACTTTGACAAGGGTTATGTAGAAGCGGAACTCGATATCAACCCGGACCTGTGGTTCTTCGGTTGTCACTTTATCGGCGATCCGGTAATGCCTGGCTGTTTAGGTCTGGATGCGATGTGGCAGCTGGTTGGCTTCTATCTGGGCTGGCTGGGCGGTGAAGGCAAAGGCCGCGCGCTGGGCGTGGGTGAAGTGAAATTCACCGGTCAGGTTCTGCCTTCCGCGAAGAAAGTCACCTATCGTATTCACTTCAAACGTATTGTTAACCGTCGCCTGGTAATGGGTCTGGCGGATGGCGAAGTTCTGGTAGATGGCCGCGTAATCTACACCGCAAACGACCTGAAAGTCGGTCTGTTCCAGGACACATCTGCCTTCTGATTTTGCTTTCATTGAGGCAAAAAGGCGAAACCTCCGCGATGCGGAGGTTTCTGTTTCTAAAGAGACGTTATCAAGCAAGAAGTACCCTGTCTCCGATGGCTTCTCGCCAGCCTCCCAGCCATTGTGACCTTTGATTTATCGTCTGATAAGGACACATTTCTTTTGAGCGTCCAGCGATGCCAGCCTGATAACCACGTTGATGAGCCCTTTCCAGGCGATCTCGTTTCTGTCTCTTCATGCCTCGTTTCCCTCATTCTTTGGTCTGGTGGAAAGAAAACAGTGAATGCAAAATGTGCAAACACAGATAACGAATAACCCGAATCACTCCTACCGTCAATGCGCAAAATTCACGCCAATGTCATATTTGTGAACTACACAGAAGTTCATTTGTACAAAATATGTGAACTGGCACAAGTAACAACCTGAAGTCAAAACGAAAAAAAGGCCGCAATCAGCAATATACTGATTGCGGCCTGAAGTGATGAATTTTACTTATGGCAGGCGGGAAATCTCTTGCGCAATGCTCGCCGATTCCTGAGCCCAGGCTTGAGCCAATACTTTCACCATCTCGTCGTAGCCGTCCTGCTGCTGTTTCAGCTCAAGATGGAACGGACGCTTGATAAGCTGCCCCTGATGGTTCAGCAGCCATTCACCACTGACCACGACCTTTCCATCATAACGGCCATGAAACCCGGTGACGTTCACGTTCAGCGTATCCTGATCGCTACCCAGCGGCTGAGAAGCGACAACCCAACCCGGCAGCTGACTGCTCAGATTGGCCACCAGCGTGTTGCGCAATTGCTGATCCAGTGGGCTTGCCCACAGATTGTTGTTCGCAATCACATACTGCACTTCGCTGGTCTGATACACCACGCCGTTTCCGGCGAGGGAATCAGGTATCGTCACCTGCTCAACCCAAAGCAGACGGTTCCCCTGGCTGGCAGAACTTTGCCCTGCCGCCTGGGTTGCCAACGGCAGCTGGTAGTAACTCTTGTTATCGCTTCCTGAACTACAGGCCGTTAAAACCACTGCTCCGGCGATCAATAGCCATTTTTTCATTATTTTGCCCTCTTCGGCTCAGGATCTTTCTTGTCCTTCGCTTCAAATACCAGCGCGTTACTCTTCTCATTCAACGTTTTCAACACGGGCTGCAGTTCGCGCAAGACCTGATCCAGACGCTGCATATCCGCCACCATCTTGTTATATGCGGCTGACCCCGGCTGGAAGCCCTGCATACTCCGGTTCAGTTCACGCAACGTTTTCTGCATATCCTGCGGAAGTTGCTGCATTGACTGATTGGCCGTGATTTTGTTGATATTATCCAGCGTTGTTTGCAGACGACGCATCGTTGCCTGGCTTTCAGTCAGACTGTTTGTCGCTTGCTCAAGCATTGGGTTCAACGGCAGATTATTAATTTTATCCAGCGTTTCCATCAGACGCTGTTGGATCTGCGCCAGGCCACTGCTAACCGTTGGGATAATTTTATAACCACCAAACTCGCGAGCGCCGGTCACCACAGGTGCTTTCGGATAGAAGTCCATATCAACATACAGCGCCCCTGTGACCAGATTCCCGGTTTTAAGCGATCCACGCAGTCCACGGTTCATTAGTTCAGAAATATGCGCACCGATATCCTGATTCTGGCCAATCTGGTTGATTAAGCGCTCAGGCTCAATTCGAATCAGGACCGGAATTCGATAATCATCATCGAGTACCTGATGAAGACCCGGAACAAAGTACGGTACCTGACCGACGGTCCCCAGACGAATGCCACGGAACTCAACCGGCGCACCAGGCTGCAGGCCGCGAACCGAATCTTTAAAGAACATCAGGTAATCAATATGGTCGGTATAGAGCGCATCCTGAATGCTTTTCTGATCGTCAAACAGCCTGAAAGCTGTTTTTGCCGCAACGGGCTGACCAAGCTCCATCCCTTCCGGTACGTCAAAACTCACCCCGCCGCCAAACAGCGTGGTTAAGGATCCCATTTCAACGCGCATCCCCGCTGAAGTCAGATCGACCGCAATGCCACTGTCTTTCCAGAAACGCACATTGCTGGTCACCAGACGATCGTTGGGAGCATTGATAAAGAGTTGATAGCTGATCGTCCGTTTTTGCGCATCAAAGTTGCTGGTCTCAACTGAACCAACACGATATCCGCGGAACAGCACCGGATCGCCGGGGCTGAGTTGTCCTGCTTTCTTACTGTCGAGCGTGACCCGGATCCCTTTTGCATCTGGTGGTGCAAGTGGCGGTGCATCGAGCAGTTGATAACGCCCCGGCTGACTCCCTTTAGAGCCAGGCTGCAATTCGATGTAAGCGCCCGAAAGCAGGGTTCCAAGCCCACTGATCCCTTCGCGGCCAACCTGCGGTTTAACCACCCAGAATACGGAATCGTTATGGAGCAGTTTCTCCATACCTGAATTCAGGCGAGCTTTAATCTCCACGTGCGTCAAATCGTCGGTCAGAGTTGCACTCTCTACGACGCCCACGTCTACGCTACGGCTCTTGATAGTGGTTTTACCCCCTTCAATACCTTCAGCGTTAGTGGTGATTAGCGTCACTTCAGGTCCCTGATGACTGTAGTGATAAAACAGGATCCATGCACCGATCAACGCTGTCACGATGGGGAAGATCCACACCGGCGACCAGTTTTTGACCTTCTGCACTTTCGCCTCTCCACTCTTATTTTCCATGCTCTCACTCTTCCTCATGGCTTGACTCTGGCTCACGATCCCACGATAAACGAGGGTCGAAGGTCATGGCCGCAAACATCGTCATCACAACGACTAACGCAAACATTAATGCACCCATTGCGGGGTAAATACTCATCAGCCCCCCCATGCGAACCAGCGCAGAGAGAACGGCAATCACAAACACGTCAATCATTGACCATCGCCCGACGAATTCGACAACTTCATAAATCAGATGCATACGTTCGCTGTCGCGATGACCATGCCCTTTTGCATCCCAGCAAAGCCAGGCAATCGCAATCATCTTCAGGGTGGGAACCATAATACTGGCGATAAAGATCACCATCGCGACCGGATAAGAACCTTCTCCCCATAACAGAACCACACCGGCGAGAATGGTCGATGGCATTTTGTCGCCAAGCAGATCGGTTATCATGATCGGCAAAATGTTGGCAGGTAGATACAGCATGATCGACGTGACCAGTAACGCCATTGTCCACTGAAGACTGTTTTTGCGCCGCACATGCCCTCTGGTGTCACAACGCGGACACGCCTCAAGATCGGCAGGTAAAATCGCGGTACAGCATGAACAGGAGCGTAACCCCTGACGAATACCCGGTACACCAGCTTTCACCGGCTCTTTTAGCACGGGCGCAGGTGCAATATCGTCCCAGGTCCAGCGGCGATCTACACACTGAAAGGCACGGAGCTGCAGCATGCAGTAGAGACACCAGGGGATAAAACTGCTACCTACGCCTACGTCTCCATAAGCCATCAACTTCACAAAGCTGACCAGGATACCCGCAAGAAAAATCTCCGCCATTCCCCAGCTTTTCAGCTGGAAGAAGATTCTGGCAAGCAGGATTTTAAGCCTGAGGGGCATCCGCACGCGGTTAACCAGCAGCAAAATCACGATCAGGCAAAACGCCGGAACAATTTGTACGAAGAGCAGGAAAAACGAGCCGAGGCTGGCGTAATCTTCGGAGAACATCACAGCAGGTATTTCCAGTAATTTCACTTCGCTGGTCATCCCGCCGACTTTCATATAGATAAAAGGAAAGAGATTTGAGAGCAACAGCATAAACAGCGCTGCAAGTGCATAAGCAGTGGGACGCTGCCTTGGCGCGTCCCACTCCGTTGTCAGCGTTGCCCCACAGCGGGGGCATGCGGCCTTATGTCCGTGACCCAGCTCTGGTAGCGTCACGAGCATATCGCATTGCGAGCATAATATATGCCGGTCGGCATGGTGCTGATCACACATGTTGTATCCCTGTTTATGCGCCGTTTTTGAGCCCCTCAAGGTACTCCCAGCGCTCAAATGCCTCTTCCAGCGCCTTTTCGGCCTGGGAAAGCTCTGCCAATATTTTTTGAGTATAGTCGTGCGACTGGCTAAAGAAGGACGTATCAGCAACCTGAGCCTGTAGCGCTCCCAGATTTGCTTCCAGTTCTTCAAGACGCTGCGGAAGCCCTTCCAGTTCGCGCTGCAGGTTATAGCTCATTTTGGCCGTTGATTTTTTGACAGTTTCAGCTTTAGTGACAGCGGCAGCTGATCCAATTTTGGATTTAGACTGTTTTTGCGCCAGAGATTGCGCTTGCTGCCCGCGAGCATCCTGATAACCGCCGACATACTGACCAATGCGGCCTTCGCCTTCAAAAATCCAGCACTCGGTAACTGTATTATCAACGAACTGACGGTCGTGGCTGACCAGCATTACCGTGCCCTGATAGCCGTCGATCAGCTCTTCTAGCAATTCCAGTGTTTCGACATCCAGATCGTTGGTCGGTTCATCGAGAATCAACAGGTTGCTGGGTTTCAGGAACAGACGTGCCAGCAGCAGTCGGTTACGCTCCCCGCCTGACAGCGCTCGTACAGGGGTCATGGCGCGTTTAGGGTGGAACAGGAAGTCCTGCAGATAACCCAGTACGTGGCGCGGTTTCCCGTTCACCATGACTTCTTGCTTGCCTTCGGCCAGGTTGTCCATCACTGTTCTTTCTGGATCAAGCTCAGTACGGTGCTGATCGAAATAGGCCACTTCCAGTTTGGTCCCGCAGTGAACGCGGCCGCTGTCAGCCTGTAACTGGCCCAGCATCAGTTTCAGCAGCGTGGATTTACCGCAGCCGTTCGGGCCGATCAGCGCAATTTTATCGCCGCGCTGAACCTGCGCGGAGAAATCGGTCACCAGCACTTTGCCATCAACCTGGTAATTGACGTTTTCCATTTCGAAGACAATTTTGCCGGAGCGGGAGGCCTCTTCGACCTGCATCTTCGCGCTGCCCATCACTTCACGGCGCTCGCTGCGTTCGTTACGCATCGCTTTCAGGGCACGCACGCGGCCTTCGTTACGGGTACGGCGCGCTTTGATGCCCTGACGGATCCACACCTCTTCCTGCGCCAGTTTGCGATCAAACTCGGCATTTTGCAGCTCTTCAACGCGCAAGTTCTCTTCTTTTTCCAGAAGATAGGTATCGTAATCACCCGGATAGGTGACCAGCTTGCCGCGATCGAGATCGACAATGCGCGTAGCCATATTGCGGATGAATGAACGGTCGTGCGAGATAAAGATAATCGTGCCGTTGAAGGTTTTCAGGAACCCTTCCAGCCAGTCGATGGTTTCGATATCCAGGTGGTTCGTCGGTTCATCGAGCAGCAACACTTTTGGTCCGCTGACCAGCGCGCGTCCGAGTGCCGCTTTACGCAGCCAGCCACCCGACAGCGAAGCCAGCGCCATATCAGCCTCAAGACCGAGTTGCTCCAGCACTTCGTTGATACGGTCTTCCAGCTGCCACAGGCCGTGGTGATCCAGCAAATCCTGCAGGCGCGCCATCTCGTTGAGGTTTTTTTCGCTCGGATCGGTCATCACCAGATGCGAAATATCGTGATACCCCTTCAGGTATTCGGCCTGCTCGGAGATCCCTTCGGCGACGAAATCATACACACTGCCCGCGACATTGCGCGGCGGATCTTGCTGCAAACGCGAAACAATCAGATCCTGCTCGTAAACGATACGGCCATCGTCCAGCCCCTGCTCACGATTAAGGATCTTCATCAGCGTTGATTTGCCTGCGCCATTGCGGCCAACCAGACAAACGCGTTCGTTATCTTCGATGTGCAGTTCGGTATCATCGAGAAGAGGCGCATCGCTGAATGACAGCCAGGCGCCGTGCATGCTAATTAATGACATATCTATTTCCTGTCAGACTGCGGTGATTAACCAGCAGTTGTGAATTTGGCGGTTACGGGCAAAGTCCTGGGACAATGTTTTTTGGCTGATTTCTTGTGCTTTTAATCCCAGTTTTTCCAGCCCTTCATTGTCCATGCGGAACCCGCGTTTGTTGTTCGAGAACATGATGGTGCCGCCTTTACGCAGCAGACGCTTCAAATCAGTCATCAGACGCAGATGGTCGCGTTGTACATCAAAGCTCTCTTCCATACGCTTGGAGTTAGAGAACGTCGGCGGGTCAATAAAGATCAGGTCAAACTGCTCGTCGGTATCGCGCAGCCAGCCCAGAACGTCCGCCTGCAGCAGACGATGCTGACGCCCGGTCAGACCGTTAAGGCGCAGGTTACGCTCCGCCCACTCCAGATACGTACGCGACATATCCACTGTGGTCGTGCTACGCGCCCCACCGAGGCCCGCATGCACGCTGGCGCTGCCGGTATAGGCGAACAAGTTCAGGAAGTCTTTCCCTTTGCTCATCTGGCCCAGCATCCGACGCGCAATACGGTGATCGAGGAACAGACCGGTATCGAGGTAATCCGTCAGGTTCACCCACAGGCGAGCGTTATATTCGCCCACTTCGATAAAGTCACCCTTATCGCCCATCTTCTGATACTGGTTGGTCCCTTTCTGACGTTCACGGGTTTTCAGCACCAGCTTATTAGGTGCAATTCCCATGACGCCAATGGTGGCGGCGATGATATCCAGCAGGCGTTGACGCGCCTTTTGGGCATCAACGGTTTTGGGCGGCGCATATTCCTGTACCACCACCCAGTCGGCGTAGCGGTCAACCGCGACGTTGTATTCCGGCAGATCGGCATCGTAAATGCGATAACATTCAATGCCTTCCTGCTTCGCCCATTTTTCGAATTTCTTCAGATTCTTACGCAGACGGTTGGCATAGTCTTCCGCCACGGTGGACGGTTTACTGTCGCCATCTTTTTCCGTCAGATGATAGTTTTTCTGCACGCAGTCCAGCGGGCCGTTTTTGGCTTTAAACTGACGCTCGGCGCGCAGTTGCAGGCAGCTCAGCAGCTCCGGCGATCCGCTAAACAGCGACAGATTCCAGCCGCCGAAATAATCTTTCATGGTGCGGCCGAGCAGGCTGTGCAAAGCAATCAGCGCCGGTTCGCTATCCAGACGTTCGCCGTACGGCGGGTTACTGATCACCGTACCATACGGGCCTTTCGGCAGCGGATTAGTTAAGTTTGAGACATCTTTCACCTCGAAGGAGATGAGATCGCCAATACCGGCGCGGCGGGCGTTACTGCGCGCCCGTTCAATTACGCGGGCATCGCTGTCGGAGCCATAGAAACGGGAGGTGTAATCAGCCAGGCCTTTACGCGCACGAACCTGTGCTTCAGCTTTAACTTCTTTCCAGATCGCGTCGTCATGCTGTGCCCAACCGCTAAAGCCCCATTGGCCACGATGCAGGCCTGGCGCACGATCGGTCGCCAGCATGGCTGCTTCGATAAGCAACGTGCCAGAACCACACATCGGATCCAGCAGCGGCGTCCCCGGCAGCCAGCCAGAACGTAACACAATCGCCGCAGCCAGGTTTTCTTTGATGGGCGCAATACCGGCGCGATCGCGATAGCCGCGCTGATGCAAGCCTTCGCCGCAAAGGTCGAGCGAAATGTTCGCGGTCTCTTTATTGAGCCAAACGTTGATCCGCAGATCGGGGTTTTCGCGATCGACGTTCGGGCGCTCAAGATTTTTACGCGTGAAGCTATCCACAATCGCATCTTTCACTTTCAGCGCGCCGTACTGGCTGTTACGAATCTCATCGTTCAGCCCGCTGAAATGCACGGCAAAGGTCGCGCCTGGTGCAAAAATCTCTGTCCAGTCAATCGCCTGCACGCCAAGGTACAGGTCAAGGTCGCTGTAGACCTTACAGGCACCCAATGGCAGCATGATGCGCGACGCCAGGCGACTCCACATCAGGCTCTGGTAAATAAGCCGCGTGTCGCCCTCAAAGTGGACACCACCCTGAACCACCTGACACTCACTCGCGCCAAGGCTTTCCAGTTCAGTTTTTAACAGCTCTTCCAGCCCACGGGCCGTACTGGCAAACAGAGAATTCATATCGTCACTTATTACTCTAAGAAAATTGCTGCGCATTATACACAATATCAGCCGTATTGCCTCGCGGTGGCGAGCGTGTAAAGCGCCTGCGGCTGACATCTTTTGCTTAATCTTTCGGGAACAGACTGAACGCAATGGAGAATGGGCTGACGCCCCGGCGCAGACGCAGGCTGAATGACGAACTGGATATAGCCAATATGAGTGATATGTCATACAGTTGAGGGCTATTTCTTTCGTTCGAGGGTATGAACAGTGGCGACGTTATCCAGGCTTTTTATTCATCCGGTCAAATCAATGCGAGGGATTGGCCTGACGCATGCGCTGGCAGATGTCAGCGGTTTTGCCTTCGATCGCATTTTTATGATCACCGAGCCAGACGGAACGTTTATCACTGCCCGTCAGTTTCCGCAGATGGTGCGTTTTATTCCCGCCCCGCTGCATGACGGTTTGCATCTCACCGCACCGGATGGCTCCAGCAGCATTGCCCGCTTTAGCGACTTTGCGCCGGTTGATGCCCCCACTGAAGTCTGGGGCAATCACTTTACGGCGCGTATCGCTCCGGAAGAGATTAACACCTGGCTGAGCAGCTTCTTTTCACGCCCGGTACAGCTGCGCTGGGTAGGGCCAGAGCCGACACGCCGCGTTAAGCGTTTTGAAGCAGTTCCGCTCTCGTTTGCCGATGGTTTCCCCTTCCTGCTCACTAACGACGCTTCGCTGCGCGATCTCCAGAACCGCTGTTCCGCCAGTGTGCAGATGGAACAGTTTCGCCCCAATCTGGTCGTCACGGGCGCTCAGGCCTGGGAAGAGGACACCTGGAAAGTCATTCGCATTGGCAACGTCATCTTTGATGTGGTGAAACCCTGTAGCCGCTGCATTTTCACCACCATCAGTCCGGAAAAAGGGCAAAAGCATCCCGCCGGTGAGCCACTCAAAACCCTGCAATCTTTCCGTACCGCCCAGGATAATGGCGATGTCGACTTTGGGCAAAACCTGATTCCGCGCTCAAGCGGCGTGATTCGCGTGGGTGACGAAGTCGAAATCCTCTCGACCGGACCAGGCCGGATCTATGGCTCTGGTGCTGAAGAAGAAGAGGCGGAAGTGGAAACGCAGCCGGCAACCGCAGTCACCATTCAATGGCAGGGAAAAACGCTGGCCGGAAATAATCAGCAGGTATTGCTGGAGCAGCTGGAACAAGCGGGGATCCGTGTGCCCTATTCATGCCGTGCGGGGATTTGTGGATGCTGTCGAATTAAGCTGGTCGATGGCGAGGTGACGGCGCTGAAGAAATCAGCGGTGGGCGATGACGGAACGATTCTGTGCTGTAGCTGTATTCCTAAGACATCTGTACAGCTTGAACTTTAAACCGCCTGTTCGAGACTGAAGGAATCCATCCGCAGCTGCGGTTTCAGTCGATCGTTCATCACTTTAATCGCATCGCCAAGCTGCATTGTGCGCCCGGCAATCACTACGCCGGGTTGCGCCAGCAAACAGAGCGCGGCGTTGTCACCCGGTTCAACCACCAGCAGGCTGACTTCTTCTGAGGTATCGCTCAAATTCACACAGGCTGCATCGCCGGTGATCGGTGTCCACGCCTGACCGTGAGCCAGGAAATGCCAGCTTTTCGGCATTTGCGGTTTCAGAAAACGAATCGCCACCAGCGCGTTGAGTACCAGCTCGGCACGCTGTTCTTTTGACAGCATAAAATCGCGACACTTCTCTTCAAAAGAGAAATAGAGGGCTGCATCGTCAACGCAAAAGCCCGACGGTGCAAAGGCATCCGGAGTCAGCATTCGGCGCGCGAAACGTGAACGAAATAACATGCCATTGGCGAGATCGAGCATCATACGATCGTGCTCTTCGCAAAAATACCAGCGCCAGTTATCGTCAGGTTTTATTCGCATTTTCCTCTCCTTTCCCTCAACTTCCTGTTCTAAAAATGTCCGAATTATCGCTTCGCTTATAACATCAATAATAAAAGACTATAATGTCTAAATAAGCAACAAAGACGGAATATAAAACAACCAGGGCCGGAAATAAAGCCCTGGTTGTCTGTAAAAGAGAAAAGATTAGATATGATTAACGATTTCTTTAATCAATTGTGGGCCTTTAAAAATAAAGCCGGAATAGATTTGCACCAGCGATGCGCCTGCCGCCATCTTCTCGCGTGCAGCGATAACAGAGTCGATGCCACCCACGCCAATGATGGGTAAGCGACCCTTTAATTCCGCCGACAGTGCACGAATAATTTCGGTGCTTTTTAATTGTACCGGACGACCACTTAACCCACCCATTTCGTCACAGTTTTTCATTCCCTGAACCAGAGATCGATCGAGAGTGGTATTGGTGGCAATAACACCATCAATATTATGGCGAACCAAACTGTCGGCGACCTGGATCAATTCTTCCACAGAAAGATCGGGCGCGATCTTTACCGCTACCGGAACATATTTATGGTGAGTGGTCTGCAGCTCATTCTGTTTATTTTTAATCGCGCTTAACAGATCATCGAGCGCTTCGCCATATTGCAGCGTACGCAAACCAGGGGTATTGGGTGAAGAGATATTCACCGCAATATAGCCCGCATAGGCGTAGACTTTTTCCATACAAATCAGATAGTCATCTTTACCCTGCTCAACCGGCGTAGCTTTATTTTTGCCAATATTAATGCCCAGCACACCGTTAAAGTGCGCTTTTTTGACATTCTCAACCAGATTGTCGACACCGTGGTTATTGAACCCCATACGGTTGATCAAACCTTCGGCTTCAACCAGACGGAATAAACGTGGCTTATCGTTTCCGTCCTGCGGACGAGGCGTCACCGTGCCGACCTCGATGGATCCAAATCCCATCGCGCCCAATGCATCGATGCATTCGCCGTTCTTGTCCAGACCGGCTGCCAGCCCCAGAGGATTTTTAAAGGTCAGGCCCATGCATTGCACAGGTTTTTCCTGCACTTTTTGGCGCACCAGCGCTTCAAAAGGCGTACCTGTAATGCGGCGTAATTGCTGAAATGTCAATTCATGAGCACGCTCTGGATCGAGCTGAAAAAGGGCTTTACGAACGAAGGGGTAGTACATGAACTCTCCTGGATTCCGGTGTGCAAACCGGAAACGGATTATCAGCGATCGCGTCAGGAAAGGGAATTGACCTGTGGCAAAAAAACCTCGTTAAGCGCAATCGTTTTCCTTTCCGCTTCTTTCTTATGCAATTTCCGGCTTTTTAATTTCAGATAAATCATTTAGTGGAATAACCAGGCAATGTCACACTCGTGAAAATTGTTATTAATGTTAGATAAAAGAAAACAAATGGTTATAAGGAGCAAGCATGCGCGTCATCACATTGGCTGGCAGTCCGCGTTTTCCTTCACGTTCCAGCGCCCTGCTCGAGTATGCCCGCGAGCAGTTGAATTCGCTGGATATCGAAGTGTGCCACTGGAATCTTCACAATTTTGAGCCAGAAGATCTTCTCTATGCCCGCTTTGACAGCCCGGCTCTGAAGGCGTTGATCGAGCAACTTAACGGTGCCGACGGTCTGATCGTGGCGACCCCCATTTATAAAGCCTCTTTTTCCGGTGCACTGAAAACCCTACTCGATCTGCTGCCTGAACGCGCGCTGGAGGGCAAAGTGGTTCTCCCGCTGGCCACCGGCGGCACGGTTGCACACATGCTGGCGGTCGATTATGCCCTTAAGCCCGTTCTGAATGCGCTGAAAGCACAGGAGATCCTGCACGGTGTGTTTGCCGACGACTCGCAGGTGATCGATTACCAGCATAAGCCGCAGTTCACCCCTAATTTGCATTTACGTCTCGATGGCGCACTGGAAACATTCTGGCACGCACTGCATCGACGGGACGTTCAGGCCCCCGCCTTTGGCCGTCTGAAAGGAGTCGCCCATGTTTAAATACATTTTTGCCGGATTTATCGCCTTTTCAGCGCTGGCGCATGCCGCCTCCCCTGCCCCGGAGAGTCTGCGTATTGGCTATCAAAAAGGGAGCGTCAGTATGGTGCTGGCAAAAAGCCATCAGCTGCTGGAGAAACGTTATCCGCAAACCCAATTCTCATGGATTGAGTTCCCTGCCGGACCGCAAATGCTGGAAGCCCTGAACGTGGGTAGCATTGATATCGGCAGTACTGGCGACATTCCCCCTATTTTTGCACAAGCCGCCGGGGCTGACCTGGTTTATGTAGGCGTTGAGCCACCGAAACCTAAAGCCGAAGTCATACTGGTTCCACAAAACAGTTCGATCAAAACCGTGGCGGAGCTGAAAGGCCGGAAAGTCGCGTTCCAGAAAGGTTCCAGCTCGCACAATTTATTGCTGCGTGCGCTCCAGCAGGCCGGTCTGACGTTTAACGATATTCAGCCCATCTATTTAAGTCCCGCTGATGCACGCGCGGCCTTCCAGCAAAATAACGTCGACGCCTGGGCCATCTGGGATCCCTATTACTCAGCAGCTTTATTGCAGGGCGGTGTGCGCGTTCTCAAAGATGGCGAAACGCTAAAACAGACCGGTTCATTTTATCTGGCCGCCCGTCCCTATGCTGAAAAGAACGGTGAGTTTGTCCAGGGCGTGTTGAATACCTTCAGCGAAGCAGACGCTCTGACCCAGAGTCAACGTCAGGAAAGCATCGCCCTGCTGGCCAAAACGATGGGCCTGCCGGAGCCGGTGATTGCCAGCTATCTGGACCATCGTCCGACAACCGTTATCAAACCGGTTGACGCTAAAACCGCGGTTCTGCAGCAACAGACAGCGGATCTGTTTTACGAAAATCGCCTCGTACCAAAGAAAATTGATATTCGCGATCGCATCTGGCAACCCGCTAACAAAGAAGGATCGAAATCATGAGTCTGAATCTTTTCTGGTTTTTACCCACCCATGGTGACGGCCACTATCTTGGCACCGAAGAGGGTGCTCGCCCGGTTGACTATGGCTATCTGCAGCAAATCGCTCAGGCTGCCGACCGAATCGGATTTACTGGCGTATTGATCCCAACCGGGCGCTCCTGCGAGGACGCCTGGCTGGTGGCGGCATCCATGATCCCCGTCACCCAGCGTCTGAAGTTTTTGGTCGCCCTGCGCCCGAGCGTGATCTCGCCTACCGTTGCCGCTCGTCAGGCTGCCACCCTCGACAGGCTCTCAAACGGACGGGCATTATTTAACCTGGTAACAGGTAGCGACCCGCAAGAGCTGGCCGGAGATGGCGTGTTCCTCGATCACACGGAACGCTACGAGGCTTCCGCAGAATTCACCCGCGTCTGGCGTCGTCTGCTGGAAGGTGAAACCGTTACCTATGAAGGCAAACATATTCGCGTGCGTGATGCGAAACTGCTGTTTGCCCCGGTCCAGCAACCCCGGCCACCGCTCTACTTTGGCGGATCATCGGACGTTGCGCAGGATCTGGCCGCCGAACAGGTTGATCTGTATCTCACCTGGGGCGAACCGCCGGAGCTGGTAAAAGAGAAAATTGAGCAGGTACGCGCCAAAGCGGCTGCGCATGGCCGCAGCGTCCGTTTCGGCATTCGTCTGCATGTGATCGTTCGTGAAACCAACGAAGAGGCCTGGCAGGCCGCCGATCGTCTGATCGCCCACCTGGATGATGAGACCATCGCTAAAGCGCAGGCTGCCTTCGCCAAAACCGATTCGGTGGGCCAACACCGAATGGCCTCGCTGCATAAAGGAAACAAGGACAACCTCGAAATCAGTCCGAATCTGTGGGCGGGTGTTGGCCTGGTTCGCGGCGGCGCGGGTACGGCGCTGGTGGGTGATGGCCCTACGGTCGCGGCGCGGATCAACGAGTATGCCGATCTGGGTATCGACAGCTTTATCTTGTCTGGCTATCCGCATCTGGAAGAAGCATACAAAGTCGGCGAGCTGCTGTTCCCGCATCTGGATGTAGCAATCCCGGAAATCCCGCAGCCGCGCACGCTCCAGCTTCAGGGCGAAGCCGTAGCGAATGAGTTTATACCGCGAAAAGTCGCACAGAGCTGAAGAGGCACGTATGGCAAATCCGTCTCATAAATGGCTGATGCGACTGGCCCCCTGGTTTCTGCCGGTCGGCATTGTGGTTATCTGGCAAATTGCGTCCTCGTCGGGGTGGTTGTCGAGCCGAATTCTGCCCTCTCCGGAAGGCGTGGTGGAGGCGTTCTGGTCGCTTAGTTCGAGCGGCGAGCTGTGGCAGCATCTGGCGATCAGCTCCTGGCGCGCAGTGATTGGCTTTTCCATCGGCGGGTCAATTGGCCTGACGCTGGGCCTGATTAGCGGCCTTTCCCGCTGGGGCGAGCGGTTACTGGATACGTCGATTCAGATGCTGCGCAACGTGCCACATTTAGCCCTGATCCCACTGGTCATTTTGTGGTTCGGCATCGACGAGAGCGCCAAGATTTTCCTGGTCGCTCTCGGCACGCTGTTCCCCATTTATATCAACACCTGGCACGGCATTCGTAACATTGACCGCGGGCTGGTCGAAATGGCCCGCAGCTATGGCCTGTCAGGATTTGCCCTGTTTCTTCATGTGATTCTGCCCGGCGCGTTGCCGTCGATTATGGTGGGGGTACGTTTTGCGCTTGGCCTGATGTGGTTGACGTTGATCGTGGCGGAAACCATCTCCGCCAACTCTGGCATCGGCTATCTGGCCATGAACGCGCGTGAATTTTTGCAAACCGACGTGGTGGTGGTCGCCATTATTCTCTACGCCCTGCTGGGTAAACTCGCCGATATCAGCGCCCAGTGGCTGGAACGTAGCTGGTTACGCTGGAATCCAGCCTATTCCACGAAGGAGGCCAATGCATGAACACGGCTCGCTTAACCCAGGGTACCCCGTTACTGCTTAACGGCGTGACCAAACGCTACGGCGATAACACCATTCTGAACGCACTCGATCTGCATATTCCCGCCGGACAGTTTGTTGCCATCGTCGGGCGTAGCGGTGGCGGAAAAAGCACGCTACTGCGCCTGCTCGCAGGTTTAGAAGCCCCCAACGGCGGAGAACTGTTGGCCGGCAACACGCCGCTGGCCGACATTCAGGAAGATACGCGGATGATGTTCCAGGATGCCCGCCTGCTGCCGTGGAAATCGGTTATCGACAATGTGGGGCTGGGATTAAAAGGCAACTGGCGGGATAACGCTCGTCAGGCCCTGGCGGCGGTTGGTCTGGAAAATCGGGCGGGCGAGTGGCCTGCAGCGCTTTCCGGCGGGCAAAAACAGCGGGTGGCGCTGGCGCGCGCGCTGATCCATCGTCCTGGACTGCTGCTGCTGGACGAACCACTCGGGGCGCTCGACGCGCTGACGCGCATTGAAATGCAGGATCTGATTGAGTCGCTCTGGCAGGAGCATGGCTTTACCGTTCTGCTGGTGACACACGATGTGAGCGAAGCAGTCGCAATGGCTGACCGGGTGCTGTTAATTGAGGATGGCAAAATCGGGCTGGATCTGGCGGTTGATATTCCTCGTCCGCGCCGGGTGGGAACCGTAAGGCTGGCAGAACTGGAAGCCGAAGTGTTGAATCGCGTGATGAAACGCGGGACAACCGAAGAGCCGATCCGTCGTCACGGATAACACCGCCAGGCGGCAAAGACATTCCTTCATGGCGCTATAAGCATAAAAAAACGGCAATTTAGATTGCCGTTTTGCGTTGAGTTTATGCGCCCGTGGGCATGAGGATCAGGCCAGCGCTTTGGCGATCTTCTCGAACAGATCGCCCGACAGATTCTCCAGCCCTTTCAACTGCTCAAGCGCCGCGCGCATTTTCTCCTGGCGCTTTGCATCGTAACGTTTCAGGCGAATCAGCGGCTCAATCAGACGCGATGCCACCTGCGGGTTACGGCTGTTTAGCTCGGTCAGCATTTCTACCATAAACTGATAGCCGCTACCGTCTTCTGCATGGAAGGCTGCCGGGTTGCTGCCGGCAAACGCGCCAATCAGCGAACGCACGCGGTTAGGGTTGCTCATGGTAAAGGAACGGTGCTTAAGCAGACTGCGCACGGTAGTCAGTACATCGGCAGACGGGCTGGTGGCTTGCAGAATAAACCACTTATCCATCACCAGACCGTTCTCATGCCACTTGTCATCATACTCCTGCATCAGCGCATCACGGCACGGCAGTTCAGCCGCCACGCTTGCCGCCAGAGCCGCCAGCGCATCGTTCATGTTATCAGCTTCGTGATACTGCTTGCTGACCAACGTATTCGCCAGCTCCGTTTCGCCGAACGCCAGGTAGCGCAAACAGGTGTTACGCAGCGAACGTTTACCGATATCGGCATGTTCCACGCGGTACTCATCCAGTTTATTGGCGTTGTAAATTGCCAGGAACTCGTCGGCGAGCTCGGTAGCCAGCGTGCGGGTCAGCGCTTCACGTACCGCGGTAATCGCAATAGGATCGATGATATCGAAGAGCTCGGCGATTTCGTTAGCTGACGGCAGCGTCAGAATCTCTGCGGCCAGCGCCGGATCGATTTTCTCATCCAGCAGAATGGCGCGGAACGCATCGGCGACGTGCACAGGCAGGGACAGCGGCTGTCCTTGCTGATGACGGTTAACATTCAGCTTGATGTAGGTCGCCAGCAGACTCTGCGCCGCATCCCAGCGGGAGAAATCGTTGCGCGCGTGACGCATCAGGAAGGTCAGCTGCTGATCGCTCCATTTGTATTCCAGTTTGACCGGCGCGGAAAATTCGCACAGTAGCGCAGGAACCGGCTGGAAGTAGACGTTATCAAAGATGAATGTCTGTTCCGCCTGGGTCACGTTCAGCACGTGGTGCACCGGGTGGCCGCCCTTTTGCAGCGGGATCACGTTTCCTTCGTTATCGTAGAGCTCGATATCAAACGGAATATGCAGCGGATGCTTCTCTTCTTGCTCGGCAGTCGGCGGCGTGCGCTGGCTGATGGTCAGGGTGTATTGCTCCGTTTCCGGATTGTAATCATCTTTCACGCTGACAATCGGGGTGCCGGCCTGGCTGTACCAGAGACGGAAATGCGACAGGTCAACGTTTGAAGCGTCTTCCATCGCCTGCACGAAGTCATCGCAGGTGGCTGCGCTGCCGTCGTGACGCTCGAAATAGAGCTGCATCCCTTTCTGGAAATTCTCTTCGCCGAGCAGCGTATGGATCATACGGATGATTTCTGAACCCTTCTCATACACCGTCAGGGTGTAGAAGTTGTTCATTTCAATCACTTTGTCCGGGCGAATTGGATGCGCCATTGGGCTGGCATCTTCAGCAAACTGAAGGCCACGCATGGTGCGAACATTATTGATGCGGTTAACGGCGCGGGAACCCAGATCGGAGCTGAACTCCTGATCGCGGAACACGGTCAGGCCCTCTTTCAGACTCAACTGGAACCAGTCGCGGCAGGTGACGCGGTTGCCGGTCCAGTTGTGGAAATATTCATGACCAATCACGCGCTCGATATCGAGGTAATCTTTATCGGTCGCGGTATCGGTACGGGCCAGCACATATTTGGAGTTAAAGACGTTCAGGCCTTTGTTCTCCATCGCGCCCATATTGAAGAAATCGACGGCGACGATCATATAGATGTCGAGATCGTATTCCAGGCCAAAGCGCTCTTCATCCCACTTCATGGAATTAATCAGTGAGGTCATCGCCCACGGAGCGCGATCAAGATTGCCGCGATCGACAAATAGCTCCAGCGCAACATCGCGGCCAGAACGCGTTTTAAACGTATCGCGCAGCACGTCGAAGTCGCCCGCCACCAGCGCAAACAGGTAGCACGGTTTTGGGAACGGATCTTGCCACTGGACCCAGTGACGGCCATTTTCCAGATCGCCCTGCCCTACGCGGTTACCGTTGGAGAGCAGATACGGATAACGCTTTTTATCGGCAATGATTTTGGTGGTGAAACGCGCCAGGACATCAGGGCGGTCCAGATACCAGGTAATATGGCGGAAACCTTCCGCTTCGCATTGGGTACAAAGCGCAACGCCAGACAGGTAGAGTCCTTCCAGCGCGGTGTTAGCCGCCGGGCTGATTTCGGTAACGATGCGCAGCGAGAAACGTTCTGGCAGGTTGTTAATGACCAGCTGACTTCCTTCTTCTTTGTAGTCAGACCACGCTTCATCATTAATATGTACAGATACCAGCGTCAGGTCTTCGCCATCGAGACGCAGCGGGACAGCCGTCGCACTTTGGCGTGTGACCTGGCTTAAGGCCGTGACAACGGTTTTGGTGGCATCCAGGTCAAAAGTCAGATCGATATCGCTAATCAGGTATTCCGGCGCACGATAGTCGTGGCGGTATTTGGCTTGTGGCTGTTGTGTCATAGAAAACCTTATGCATCGTTTGTCGAATAACGAATCCAGTCTATTCCTGTTGCGCAAAACTCGCTACGCAGAATCTTCATCTTTTCAGGTACAAACCCCATTTTTGCTACATTTGTATAACACGAGGCACAAAATGCTCTCGACCCTAACGGCAGCTTATGTTGTGATCGGGGTTCAATAAATCGCTAAACAAGGTATACTCCAGCGGTTTCAATAGTTGTTTATTGTACTAAACGCTCCCGTGAGAGGATGCTACTGCGCACCTATGACTCGATTCGCTTCACCTGTTCTGCATACGTTGCTGGATACCGATGCGTATAAGCTACACATGCAGCAAGCCGTTTTTCACCATTACTACGACGTACAGGTAGCGGCGGAGTTCCGTTGCCGTGGTGATGACTTGCTCGGTATTTACGCTGACACCATTCGTGAACAGGTCGATGCTATGCAGCATCTGACGCTGCAGGACGACGAATACCAGTGGCTCTCTGGCCTGCCTTTCTTTAAAGCTGACTATTTAAACTGGCTTCGCGATTTCCGCTTTAATCCCGAACAAGTCACCATCACCAATGACAACGGCAAGCTGAATATTCGTCTCGCCGGGCCGTGGCGTGAAGTGATTATGTGGGAAGTGCCGCTGCTGGCGGTGATTAGCGAGATTGTGCACCGCTACCGCTCTCCCGATACCGGCGTTGAACAGGCGCTGGCCACGCTTGAAAGCAAACTGATTGATTTCGCTCAGATGACCGAATCCGTGGATATGTCACGCTTCCGGCTGATGGATTTCGGGACACGCCGTCGTTTCTCGCGCGAAGTGCAGCAGGCAATCGTTCAACGTCTGCAACAAGAACCGTGGTTTGTCGGCACCAGTAATTATGATTTAGCGCGCCGCCAAAACCTCACGCCGATGGGAACACAAGCTCACGAATGGTTCCAGGCACATCAGCAAATCAGCCCCGTACTGGCAAACAGCCAGCGTGCGGCGCTGGCAGCATGGCTGGATGAGTATCCCGACCAACTGGGCATTGCGCTGACGGATTGCATCACTATGGATGCTTTTTTGCGTGATTTCGGCCCCGAATTTGCCACCCGCTATCAGGGCCTGCGCCATGACTCCGGTGACCCGGTTGAATGGGGTGAAAAAGCCATCGCTCATTATGAGAAACTCGGAATCGATCCAATGACGAAAGTGTTGGTCTTCTCGGATAATCTCGATTTGTCGAAAGCTGTCGACCTGTATCGCCAGTTTTCGTCGCGGGTGAACCTGGGCTTCGGGATTGGCACCCGTTTAACCTGTGACATACCGCAGGTGAAACCGCTGAATATTGTTATCAAACTGGTGGAATGTAACGGCAAGCCGGTGGCAAAACTGTCCGACAGCCCGGGCAAAACCATCTGTCATGACAAAGCATTCGTGCGCGCACTGCGCAAAGCCTTCGATTTACCGCAAATCAAAAAAGCCAGTTAAGGGTATTCGGGAGCCTTCCTGGCTCCCTTCTCGCTCTTTTTTTCCACTTTCTTCTCTTTTCTCTGCGAAATCTGCTTGTCTGATGGCGGATGCCAGGTAACATAGATATCCCCCGATAAGGGCGGACAAGTGTCTATTTTTTCCGACTAATAACAGAGAGAATATTATGAGCGTTGTGCCTGTAGCCGACGTACTCCATGGCCGTGTTGCCGTTGACCAGGAAGTCACCGTGCGCGGATGGGTACGTACCCGCCGAGATTCTAAAGCTGGCATCTCCTTCCTTGCCGTCTATGACGGTTCCTGCTTTGATCCTGTACAGGCCGTTATTAATAATTCTCTGCCCAATTACAATGACGAGGTTCTGCACCTGACCACTGGCTGCTCCGTGATCGTGACGGGTGTGGTCGTCGCGTCTCCGGGTCAGGGCCAGAGCTTCGAACTGCAGGCAACCTCCGTAGAAGTCACTGGCTGGGTTGAAGATCCTGATACCTATCCAATGGCGGCGAAACGCCACAGTATTGAATATCTGCGCGAAGTGGCCCACCTGCGCCCGCGTACCAATATGATCGGCGCAGTAGCGCGCGTACGCCACACGCTGGCGCAAGCGCTGCATCGCTTCTTTAATGAGCAGGGTTATTTCTGGGTTTCAACCCCATTAATTACCGCATCTGATACCGAAGGTGCCGGTGAAATGTTCCGCGTATCGACGCTGGATCTGGAAAACTTACCGCGTACGCCAGAAGGTAAAGTCGATTTTGACAAAGATTTCTTTGGCAAAGAGGCCTTCCTGACCGTATCAGGCCAGCTTAACGGGGAAACCTACGCGTGTGCGCTTTCTAAAATTTATACTTTCGGCCCGACTTTCCGTGCTGAAAACTCGAACACCAGCCGTCACCTCGCGGAATTCTGGATGCTGGAGCCGGAAGTGGCTTTCGCCGATCTGAACGATGTTGCGGGTCTGGCTGAAGCCATGCTGAAATACGTCTTCAAAGCGGTTCTGGAAGAGCGCGCTGACGACATGAAATTCTTCGCTGAACGCGTAGACAGTGATGCAGTTGCTCGCCTGGAGCGTTTCGTCTCAGCAGACTTCGCTCAGGTGGATTACACCGACGCAGTGGCGATTCTGGAGAAATGCGGTGAGAAATTCGAGAACCCGGTTTACTGGGGTGTGGATCTCTCTTCCGAACATGAGCGTTATCTGGCCGAGAAGCACTTCAAAGCGCCAGTGGTGGTTAAAAACTATCCGAAAGATATTAAGGCCTTCTACATGCGCCTTAACGAAGACGGTAAGACCGTTGCGGCGATGGACGTGCTGGCTCCAGGTATCGGCGAAATCATCGGCGGCTCTCAGCGTGAAGAGCGTCTGGACGTGCTGGACGCCCGTATGGAAGAGATGGGTCTGAATCCGGCCGACTACAGTTGGTATCGCGATTTGCGTCGCTACGGCACCGTGCCGCACTCCGGTTTTGGTCTGGGCTTTGAACGTTTGATCGCCTACGTCACCGGCGTTCAGAACGTGCGAGATGTTATTCCGTTCCCACGCACACCGCGTAACGCAAGCTTCTAATCTTCCCGTTCGTCATGGCCAGCATCTGCTGGCCATTATTTTATTCTGCTCTGTCAATTTACGTCAGCAGAAAGTCAGCATCCTCAATATGCAACCCCGCCAAATATTCCAGCTGTTACGTTTTATTTCCATGAAATATCTACGAACAAAAAATAAACCGTAGTCTTATTGCGTATATTACAGAGTGACGGCTTTAGCACAAAATTCAATCACAAACACAGCCCTCCAGACGGCTAATGTTTACAATAAGAAAAAGCAAGCTGTTTAGCTTCTGTTGATATGAAATGCCTTTATCAAAATTAAACATAAGCAATTCATATATATAGTAATGGATATGTCTTTTTATTCAGCAATCAGTTCTGAAATTTGAGGTGGTTCACAAAGTTCCCAATAATACACACTTAGTTACACATTATTTCTTTTTGTTACTCAATCTTTAGGTTTGTAGCACTTTCAGGCTAGCGAAACGATTATATGAATGGAAAGATGCCTGTCAGATACATAAAGACACCAAACTCTCATCAATAGTTCCGGAAATATTTATTGACAGAATTTATTGTGGGCAGTGGCGAGTGTCATAAAAAAACCAATGAGGGTAATAAATAATGATGAAGCGCAATATCCTGGCAGTGGTTATCCCTGCCCTGCTGGTAGCCGGTGCAGCAAACGCTGCAGAAATCTATAACAAAAACGGCAACAAACTGGACTTCTACGGCAAAGTTGTTGGTGAACATGGTTTCACCACTTCCGGTGAACACAAAAACGCTGACTCCTCTTACGGCCAGATTGGCTTCAAAGGCGAAACTCAGGTTAACGATCAGGTGACTGGCTACGGTCAGTGGGAATACCGTGCTAAGGCTGGTAAAGCTGAAGGCGATCAGGACAACGTAACTCGTCTGGCATTCGCTGGTATCAAAGTATCTGACGCGGGTTCCCTGGACTACGGTCGTAACTACGGTATCGTTTATGACGTAGAATCTTACACCGATATGGCTCCATCCTTCTCCGGCGAAACCTGGGGCGGTGCTTTCACTGACAACTACATGACCAGCCGTTCTACCGGCCTGCTGACCTACCGTAACAGCAACTTCTTCGGTCTGGTTGATGGTCTGAGCTTTGGTGTTCAGTATCAGGGTAAAAACGACCGTGATAACCTGAAACAAGCTAACGGCGACGGCGTAGGCATGTCTCTGGGTTACGAGTTCGGTGAAGGCTTCGGTCTGATCGGCGCATACAGCACCGCTAACCGTACTATCGAGCAGAAAAAAGACGGTAAAGGTGATCAGGCTGAATCCTGGGCTGTGGGCGCGAAATACGACGCTAACAACATCTACCTGGCAACCGTTTATGCTGAAACCCGCAACATGAGCATCCTGGGCAACAGCGGCGACGACCTGGTTCTGGATCCAGACGACGCAGACAAAAAACTGTACAACGTAGCTAACAAAACTCAGAACTTTGAAGTGATTGCACAGTACCAGTTCGACTTCGGTCTGCGTCCATCCGTTTCCTACGTTCAGTCTAAAGGCAAAGACCTGAACGGCATCGGCGACCGTGACCTGGCGAAATACATCACCACTGGCGCGACTTACTACTTCAACAAGAACTTCAACGTGTACGGTGACTACCGCTTCAACCTGTTGGATGACAAAGACGCAGCGACCAGCTGGGTTGGTTCTGACAACCAGGCAACTGTTGGTGTAACTTACCAGTTCTAATAAGCAAGCAGCCCTCTCTGCTAAATGCCTAGAAAACAGGACTTCGGTCCTGTTTTTTTTATGTCTGAAAGCAAAAAATGGCGACTTTTGAAAAGGCGCACGCTTTTTGTCGCAAACGGTTGGCATTTTGTAAATCTACCGTTAACCTGATAGCGGATTTCACTTCTGTAATCACAATGGAACCTCGTCATGTTTGAGAACATTACCGCCGCTCCTGCCGACCCTATTCTGGGCCTGGCCGATCTGTTTCGTGCCGATGACCGCCCTGGAAAAATCAACCTGGGTATTGGTGTATATAAAGATGAAACCGGCAAAACTCCGGTGCTGACCAGCGTAAAAAAAGCTGAGCAGTATCTGCTGGAAAATGAAAACACCAAAAACTACCTCGGTATTGATGGTATTCCGGAATTTGGCCGTTGCACTCAGGAACTGCTGTTTGGAAAAGGCAGCACGATCATTAGCGACAAACGTGCACGCACAGCCCAAACGCCAGGCGGTACAGGCGCATTGCGCGTGGCGGCGGATTTCCTCGCGAAAAACACCTCCGTGAAACGCGTCTGGGTGAGCAACCCAAGCTGGCCGAACCATAAGAGCGTGTTTAACTCTGCGGGCCTGGAAGTGCGGGAATATGCTTATTATGACGCGGCGAATCACACTCTGGATTTTGACGGCCTGCTGACCAGCCTGAACGAAGCACAGGTGGGCGATGTGGTTCTGTTCCACGGCTGCTGCCATAACCCAACCGGTATCGACCCAACGCTTGAGCAATGGGAACAGCTGGCAAAACTCTCCGTAGAAAAAGGCTGGCTGCCGCTGTTCGACTTCGCCTACCAGGGCTTTGCTCGTGGTCTGGAAGAAGATGCTGAGGGCCTGCGCGCCTTTGCCGCTGTGCATCAGGAACTGATCGTTGCCAGCTCATATTCTAAAAACTTTGGCCTGTACAACGAGCGTGTTGGCGCCTGTACGCTGGTTGCAGCCGACGAACAAACCGTTGACCGCGCATTCAGCCAGATGAAATCGGTTATTCGCGCTAACTACTCAAACCCACCTGCGCACGGTGCATCCGTGGTGGCGACGATTCTCAGTAACGATGCGCTGCGCGCAATCTGGGAACAAGAGCTGAACGATATGCGTCAGCGCATCCAGCGCATGCGTCTGCTATTCGTGAATACCCTGGCTGAGAAAGGCGCGGATCGCGATTTTAGCTTTATCATCAAGCAGAACGGGATGTTCTCGTTCAGCGGCCTGACGAAAGAGCAAGTTCTGCGTCTGCGTGAAGAGTTTGGCGTTTACGCAGTAGCTTCTGGTCGCGTTAACGTGGCGGGAATGACGCCTGACAACATGGCACCACTGTGCGAAGCGATTGTCGCCGTGCTGTAAATTCCCTTTTTAACAGACTGACAAAAAAGCCTGCTTTAAGCAGGCTTTTTTAATGGCGTTTACCAGACAGGCATTTCATCCTGCAGGAATGGGTTGTGCAAACGCTCATATCCTAGCGTCGACATCGGGCCATGCCCCGCAATAAAGGTCACGTCATCACCCAGCGGTAAGAGCTTTTGCTTAATCGACTGGATCAGCTGACCGTGGTCGCCACGCGGGAAATCACTGCGTCCCACGCCTCCTTTAAAAATCACATCACCCGATACGAGCAAACGCGATTTGTCATCAAAGAAGACGATATGCCCCGGCGTATGCCCGGGACAATGCAGCACCTGCAGCGTCACGTTTCCGACGTTAACGCTCTCCCCTTCATTCAGCCAGCGATCGGGAGTCAGGGGCTGACACTCATCGAGGCCAAACATACGGCTCTGCGCAGGCAACCCTTGCAGCCAGAACTCATCTTCTTTTTCCGGACCAATGACCGGCACACCGAAGTGTTGTGCCAGCTCTGCCGCAGCCCCCACATGGTCAAGATGGCCATGGGTCAGCAAAATCTGCATCAGCGTCACACCAGACGCATCGACTTCCTGCTTGATCTTCTCAGCGTCTCCGCCAGGATCGACAAGCGCGGCCAGTTTGGTTTGTTCACACCAGATAAGCGAACAGTTCTGGGCGAACGCAGTCACCGGAATAATACGATAGTTCATACTGCTCCTTCATTATTACCAGTGCCTTGTTGGCCCGGTATCAATATGCACAAAGTTACTACGTGGGTAATATCCTACACCACCTGCGCGCATAGATAACGCAGCTTTGCGAATATTGGCTAATGAAACGCCTTCGATGTGAAAATCCATCGCCTGTCCTTTAGTGTGATAGCTTTTTTTGGCTACCCCACGGCTGTGGGCGCGCAGTTCATTATTGGTATCAACAGAGCGATAACCGGAAACGAGCTGAACAGGCCTGCGGGTTCCCAGCAGGCCCTGAAGACGGAAAAGCTGATCAAACAATCCAGGGTCGATGGCTTTTATTTTATTCGCGCGGTAATCACGGAAGAAATGGTTGAGTCTTGCTAATTCATCCTGAATATAGCCTCTGCCATCGAAAAACTCCGCCTTCAACTTCTCACCAGTGTGAAGGTTATTGAGCGTTAAAATACGCGGACGAGGTGTCGAGAGGGTGGCAAATGCTGGCGTCGGCAAGATGGCCGCTGCGCCGAGCGCAACACCACCTAACGCCAGCAGCTTGCGGCGATTAGCGTCAAATTTGTCCATGATAATCAGGTCTACAGGTCAATGTTATCGTAAATATGCTTAGCGCACGAAGGGCACATTAACTGGCTAGCTAGCCTGCGTCAAGACGCCCAACCCCAGCAAATACGGGGCTTGTAGCGATATCGCCCCCTATTCACCATAACTTACGACAATCAATTTTCCCGAACTACTTCATTTACCTGATTAATTGTTCAGCTTTTGACAAAATTTGTGCACCGGATCGCGCCGTGAGATCGTAATTGTAAATATCTGTACGATATTGGGTACGCCCGTCATCGCCAACAAACGCGGTCAGGTAGTAAAGATTAACCGGAATATTTTGCCGGATATTCACGTAGCGGGTATTCCCTTCTTTCAGCGCATCAGAGATACGCGTATCGTTCCACCCCGCATCACCCAGCAGCATATTCGCCAGCTCCGATGCTTTATTTACGCGAACACAGCCTGAACTCAGCGCTCTGGCATCTTTCTGGAACAGGTTATGGTTTGGTGTATCGTGCAAATAGATGGCATCCGAACTCGGCATATTAAACTTATAGCGTCCCAACGAGTTATGTACACCCGGCGCCTGCTGGAAGCGGAAAGGCAAATTAGATGGCGTAATCGTCGACCAGTCGACCTGATACGGATCGATGGCCTGGTTACTGTTCCAGCCCCGCATTACGGTATAACCGTGTCGTTCCAGATAACCGGGGTCGTTCCAGACCTTCGGCAAAATATCTTTGCGCGCCAGCGTCGGCGGGACATTCCACGGTGGATTAACCACCACGTTGTTCAACGCACTGCTCATCATCGGCGTTTTTCTGTCCGGCCGCCCAACAATCACCCGCGATGCCAGCACCTCACTCCCGTTTTGGTAATAGACCAGCGAATAGGCCGGAATGTTAACCATAATGCCTGTTGATAATGTCCCGGGGAGCAGACGCAAACGCTGAATATTCAACGCCAGCACACCCGCTCGCTGCGCCGGCGAGACATTCAGCCAGTCGCGGGTTGACGCGCCAATCACACCATCCGCGCCTAACCCCTGTGCAGACTGGAAGGCTTTCACCGCCGCCACCAGCTCGCGATCGTAAGCTGCGGGCTTATCGGCAGCGATAGCTGTTTTTTTCTTTAACGGTGGAGCAGAAGGACTGACAACCACGCTTTGCGGATCATCGCCTGGAAGCGCGATTTTCGGTTCTTTATCGGAAACGCCGGAACGCCGGAGGATTTCGCGCAAGGCGGGAACATCACTGCTCCACTGACCCGGACGAAGCGTTGTGGTACTTCTGAGCTGTGGCCACGGTCGGGTATCGGCCACCAGCGTCAGCAGCGACTGATGCATCGTGGCATATTGCGGATGCGCTGGCGCAAGGCTGGCGATAAAACGCGGTAGCGTTCCCTGATCCAATGCGACTTGCCACTGATTAATCACAGAGAGTGCCGGTGTTGCCAGTTTGTACGGTTTTTCACTGTACAACCAGCGATTGCCATAGACCGGAATACCCGCGACAAAATGCAGATAACCCATCATGGCATCCGAGAGGACCACGTCTCTCGCCGTACCTGTCACGGTGGGATCGGTCAACAGCTCGACCCATGCCGTAAACTGCGGCTGGAAACCAGCGATAGCAACTTCAGCCAGCTGCTGCTGGAATGCCCGCACGGCATCACGGTTATCCCACATCGGTTTCATGTCGCGTGCCGCGTACAGGAGAGTCAACTGGTTGAGATAGACAGGCGAATAGCCAGACGGCAGCCCGGATTGCAGCTGCTGGCGCAGCGTTTCGGTATTCACATCAGCGGGCAACGGTTGTATGCCGGCCATGATGGCGGTAGCGGAGGACTGTTCTAAGGGTTGCGACAGCGACGTCGGCTGTGCCCCCATCGTAGCGGAACTGTCAACCGGCACCACTTCAGGCTCATCGGCCTGAGCAGTAAACAGCGGAGCAAATATTAACGCCAGACACACGCTCACTGCGGATAGCTGACGACCACGAATTTTCTTTAGCAACATCCCTTGCCCCCTGTTTGGTTTACGACCTGCCCACAACACCGGGGCTTTTCTTCAGTATAGAAAGGCCTACACGTAACTGCCTGACCTTATGTAAAGAAGTTTAAAGATAACGCAGCCACACCCACAAGTTAAGCAAATAAAAAGGGCAGCACCCTTGTGCCGCCCTTTTCATCAAAACGCGTTAAGAAGCGTCAGCCGTTCCCGGCAACGACTCGGGCGGTTGCGGAGCAAAACCGCGCAGCCCAACCACATGAACGTGTTCGGTATTCTGGAAGACTTTACGCACAAGTTTGTACGTCGTCCCTTTCTCAGGACTGATGTTCTCCGGTGCGGCAATAATCAACTGCATATCCAGGCGATCGCAAAGCTCAAACAACGTTGCGATAGAGCGGGCATCCAGACGAGCGGCTTCATCGAGGAACAGCAGACGGCACGGCGAGATATCCTTGCCACGCAAACGACGCGCTTCATCTTCCCAGCTCTGCACGACCATCACCAGAATTGACATACCGGTACCAATCGCTTCACCGGTCGACAATGCACCGGATTCCGCTCGCAGCCAGCCGTCAGAGCCACGGTTAACCTCAACTTCCATTTCCAGATAGTTACGGTAATCGAGTAGCTCTTCACCGATGGTTTGCGGCGTACGTTGTCCCATGTCAATCTGCGGATTGAGGCGCTGATACAGCTTCGCCAGCGCTTCGGAGAAGGACAGACGATTGCTGTTGAACAGATCCTGATGCTGCTCGTGCTGTTCAGAAAGAACATCCAGTAATGTGGCGTGCGCTTCGCGAACGTTGACGTTCAGACGCACGCTGTTCACCTGGCCGAACGAAACACTTTGCAGGCCCTGGTTTAGCATGCGGATGCGGTTCTGCTCGCGCTGGATCGTTTTGCGAATAATGTTCGCCACGCTGCGGGAGCTGATCGCCAGCTTCTGCTCACGAGACGTCAACTCTTCCGTCAGGCGTCCCAGTTCAATCTCCATCTGTTCGATCGCTTCAACCGGATCGTCAGTACGGATAATGTCCTGGCGGATACGTTCACGCAGGTGCTGATAAACCGCCACGAAGAACTGAATTTTACGCTCCGGACGTTTTGGATCTTCAGACATACGCAGTACATCGCGCAGATGTTCATTATCCGCCACCGCGAGACGCAGCGCACCCAACGCCTTATCCGACATAGAGCGCAGTTCATCACCGGAAAGATAGGCCAGCTCGCGGCGATGCAGACGACGCTCGACGCCGTTGTCTTTCACCATGCGCATTACGGCACACCAGCCCGCTTTCGCGCTGACAACCTGTTCGCGCATCTCATGATAATCACGCTCCAGCTTGCGCAGACGACGGGTCAGGTTATCCATCTCCGCCTCGCACAGCGTCAGGGCTTTTTCCAGCTGATGACGACGTGCGCGGTTATTGCTCAACTGGCTATGGAGTTCGTCGCGACGAATTCGTGCACGCTCTTCTGCCCCGCTGTCCGCGCGAACGCCGATATCCTGCAACTCTTTATGCAGATCGGTTAAGAGCTCTTTCTTGGTATCAAATGAGCTTTTCAGCGACGCCAGAACCTGATTGTACTGGCCCAACTGTGCCGCGTGGCTGCGCAGAGCTTCACGGGTACGGCTACGTTCCGCTTCCGCTTGCTCCAGACGCTGGCGCAGTTTTTCGTTCAGATCGCTATTACCGCTCAGCATTTCTGCCGAATCGCTGTAGCCAAAGTGAGCGCGACGCTGGACCACTTCCGTCAGCGCAAACGCCTGCTGACGCGCATCACGCTGCATCTGCTGCGAGTACGCATAATCTTCTTTCAACTGCTCATACTGTTCCGGATCGCTTTGCAGAACCGACAGCACCGGCTCCAGCTTCGCCAGTTGATTCCCGTGCTGCTGCACAAAGCGGGCCGCTTCCTGCGCTTCATCCAGGCGTTCCTGGATTTCATCCACGCGATCGGCCAGCGTTTCGTCACCCAGCAGATTCAGACGCGGCAGGATACGGTTCAGGGCAGCGACGCCCTCTTTCGCCTGTTCAAACTGTACGCGGCTCTGCTGATTATCATTTTCATGATTGCTCAGGGCGCGCTCAAGTTCACCACGACGGGTGTTGAGCTTGCGAATCTCGGCTTCAGGATCGGCCTCAAACGCCACCGCAACGTGGCTGCCGATAAAGCGACTAAACGCCTGGTGTAAGCGCTGCGTTTTTTGCACGTCAAATGACAGCGTCGCATACCGCTCTGACAAGGTTTCACGTTCGGCGTGCAGGCTTTCGATACGGTTTTCACGCGCTGCGCGCCCAAACAGCGGCAGCGTTGGGAAGCGCGAGTAACGCCACTGGCGATCGGCAACTTTGACGACCACCGCTTTTTCCAGCTCATCCACGGTGAAGACACTATCGTCAAAGGACTGCGGATCCCCTTCGATCAGATAGAGATCTTCCGGGCAATCTTCGAGACCTTCCAGTTGTTCGGCAATCAGCGAGAGATCCGGAACCACAATCGCATGACGCGACGGGCCATACAGCGCTGAGAAGTAAGGGGCATCTTCAAGACTAACGTCGTCGTAAATTTCGGACAGCAGCACGCCACCAAAACGTTCCGCCAGCGCATTAAGACGGGCATCTTCAGCGCCGCCTGGCTGGCTTAAGCGTTCAATTTCCTCGTCAACGATACGTTTACGCGTACCCACTTCGTCGCGTTCCACGATGGCTTCGCGCTCGCGCTCGAGTAATTGTTGCAGATATTCAGTGACATCCTGGCTGGATTCAAACTCTTCACCGCACTGCTCGCTGAGCTGATTCAGACTGCTTTGCGCGGCTAACCAGACTGGGGCACGCTGCAGCAGGGTTTGAGTGCGGGACTGAAGCTGCTCCAGTTCCTGCCGCAGCGTCATCCGCTGCTCGCTGGCGCTGGAGACACTGTCAGACAGCGAAGCGATACGCGCTTCCAGCTCCTGATGCAGCGTTTCCAGATCGTCGATGTCGACATTCTTCCCATGACGTTTGCAGAACTCAGCCAGCAGACGCTCGGCCTCCTGCTGCTCACGCAGACGCTGTTCCAGCTCGTTCAGGCGCATACGCAGCGGCTGGACCTGTTCCGCCAGGTGGCGCTGATTCACGCCGTCACGCAGCAACTCGCGCGCCACTTCCCAGGCATCGCTTCGCGCCAGAGGGCCGTTGATCGCCGCGACCAACTGGTACGCCTGTTCAAACTGACTGTGCGCGGCCTGCGCCACACTCATTTTCTGATCGAGGGAGAGCAATTTCTCCGTCGCTTCTTGTTCTTTTGCCTGGAAGGTTTCCAGCCACTCGTCGGCGCTTTCCGGGGTCAAATCCGGAAGGTGACACAGCTCTTTGGCACGCTGCAAGGCCTGCAGGGCCTGGGTGTACTGAATCGCCCGCGTCTGCTGGACATCCAGCGCCTGCTGGTAGTCGGCAAGCTGGTTTTTCAGCTCATCCACTTCCAGCTCTGCGGCGTCGGCACGAGCTTCGTTCTCTTCCTGTTTATCGACGGCTTCGGCCACGACTTCGTTTTGTTCTTCAAGACGAATTTGCAGCTCATCGAGATCCGCTTCGTAGCGCTCGATTTTTTCCTGCTGACGCAGTGCGGTCTGAACCAGGTTCAGATGATCGCTGGCCGCCTGATAATCAGCTTCCAGATCGCCTTCTGCACCGTTGTGTTCGCCCAGTTCACGCGCCATCTCAACGTGTTTGTACTGCTCGGCCACCAGCTGTTTGCGCGAGGTGAAAAGTTCGCGGCGATACTCCAGCGCTTTATCCAGATGGATACGACGCTCGTTGGCGTGTCGCATATAGTCTGCGGCCACGTAGTTGGTGGCTTCGCTGATCAAATGCTTAAACAGGTCACGGTCAGACTGGGTGACACGAATCGCTTCCAGCGTCATCCGGTTTTCGCGCAGGGCCGCTTCCATGTCCTGGAAGGCTTTGCGCACGCCGCTGTTTTCCGGCAACAGATAATCACGAAGTGAGCGAGTGATCGCGCTGGAAATACCGCCATACAGCGAGGCTTCAATCAGGCGATAGTATTTGCTACGGTCAGACGCAGTGCGTAGGCGGCGCGCCACAACGCCCAGATCGAACATCAGCGAGTGGTAATCGGTGATCGAGTTGAACTGTTTAAACTGAACGCCTTCAATCTCTTCGAGTTTGTCTTTTAGCTCCTGAAGCGTCAGCACGCGAGCCTGACGCTCGTTGAGCGTTTCCGTCAACAGCGCGGTTGGCTGAACGGAGGTTGGCAGCCCCTGGATAGCGAACGGTTTGATGTCGACTTTTCGGTCACGGCCTGCCACTTGTTGCAGACGCACACCAACCACCACGCGCTGGTGACGCGAGTTAATCACGTCCAGAACCGAATAACAGACGCCCGCTTTCAGCTTACCGTGCAGACCTTTATCACGGGAACCGCTTGTTGCGCCCGCTTCAGTGGTGTTACGGAAATGCAGCAGGGTTAAATCGGGGATCAGCGCCGTCACGAACGCCGCCATGGTGGTGGATTTACCCGCCCCGTTACCGCCGGAGAGCGTGGTGACCAGCTCATCCAGATCGAAGGTTCGGGCAAAGAAGCCGTTCCAGTTAATCAGCGTTAGTGAGCGAAATTTACCGCGTTCAATCATTACTCTTCCTCCCCGCTATCCGGCTGATTGTCTTCATGCTCATCATTGAGCTGCAAATGGTTTTCTACCGGCATAGCTTCACCGTCGCGAATCATGCGCAGCTGCGCTTCACGCGGATCGTCACCCGTACGCACATCCGCACCGAAGCGGAACACCGATTCGGTAATGCGGAATTTGCTGCTGTCATGGCCCATAAACCAGACCATGCCCAGACGACGCAGGCGGTTCAGGGAAGAGCGCACTTTTTCCTGGAGCTTCTGGCGATCCAGATCCGAACCGGTAGAACGGTTGTTCACCAGTTTCAGCAACTTACCTTCATCCGCCAGGCTCAACAGCTCATCGTAGAGCTCTTGCTGCGTGAAGATACCTTCGTTGGCCAGACGCTCCGGGCTCAGATAGAGATAGCAAAGAATTTTGCCGACCATCATGTCCAGTTCAGATAAAACGGAACGCGGGATTAACGTGGTGGAACGCGGACGCAGGTAGAAGAAACCTTCTGGTGCGCGAATCAGTTCGACGTTATAGCGGGCGTAAAACTCTTCCAGATATTCCTGGAAGTCCATCAGAAAAGCGTGGTTGTCCAGCTCGTCAAGACCAATGTGACGACCGGCACGCAGCTGGCTGTCCAGCGCCGGAAATAACGGATTTGCCAGCGCCTGGGCCAGTTTGGCTGGCATCACTTGTTCAATATTTGTCAATGACATGCGCCTGTACCTTGGCTCCGTAATCGTTAATCGGCTGCCACTTCGGCGGCAGTCCGGTGAAATCTGCTTGCGCGACGCCCAGACGCACGGCCTGGTCGACGACGATGCGGGCAATATCGAAATGGCGCGCACGTGGATATTGCGCCAGATAGTCTCGCACCACGAGTCCGAGATCCAGCGGCACTTGTCTGGTTTTATAGACCGCCAGCTGTTCTTCGATCATGGCCGCAAGTTGTTCACGAATTTCGTTGAATTCTTCAAACTCCAGATCCGGTGGCAGTTCACCGGTCACCTCTTCATCGCGCAACGTCATCTCTTCGTCGCGCATATCCAGCAGACGATCGGCGTTGGCGTAGGTCAGTGCCCACGGCGCATCAAAATAAGTTTGTACCGACTGACGCAGACGCTGGGCGAACACCCGGTTTTTATCCATATCAATGGCGGTACGGATAAATTTATGCACGTGACGGTCATAACCAATCCACAGATCGATCGACTGCTGGCCCCAACTGATAATACGGTCGAGCTTGCTTTGCAGATCAAACACCAGACGATCGACAAAATGCAGATCGTCGTGCGCCAGGGTCGCATCCTGAATGCGCAGCAGGTTTGCCTGAAGTTTATCGCCCGCCGCTTCCAGCGTGTCCTGCAGTTCTCGCAGCGTACCGGAGGTTTCGGACAACAGCAGTTCACAGCTGGAGATAGCGGCACGCCAGTCTTTATTCAGCAGTTGCGCGATATCGTCTTTTACCTGCTGCTGCTGCTCGTCCATCAGACGCTGGGTGAGATCGATACTGTCGAAAATTTCTGCGACTGAATATTTCAGCGGTGCATAGACGTTGCGATGCCAGTGAAATTCATCGCCATTCTCGTCCGCCGCATCCGCCGCGCGCTTCAACTCGCCTGCGACAATCGACAGCTGCATGGAAAGGCGCAGCGTGGAGAATTCGCGCTGGCGAATGTAATAGTCGGTGATACCGATGCCCAGTGGCGTCAGACGATAAATGGCGTTTCCTTCCGCCTGCTCGCTGGTAAAGCGGTTCAGCAGACGTTGACGCACCATATCGTTGATCGCGTTGTTGGCACGCACGTTAATGGTTTCGCTGGTTTGCTCAAACGCATCACTGACGTGGCGGAACGCGTCCACCAGTTCACCCTCGCTCATCTCTCCATCCAGACGCTCGCCGTTCAGCGTGGCGACCGCCAGCAGAAATGAAAGTCTGTCGACCGGCAGCGAGATGGAGAAATCGTTTTTCCTGGCCCAGCCAACCAGTTCGGGGACTGTCTGGGAAAATTCACTCATAGGTTATCCTTGCATCTGCGGCTTGCGCGCGGTGACATGAATATAGCGGCCAAGGCTGACAAACGGCTCCTGGCGACAATACCGCGTTTCTATTTCTGTTAAGGCGTCAAAACAGTCGTGCTGCTTTTGTTTATCGCGCAGATAATCATGAAACACCCTTACGCCCGTTTTGCCGGTGATCTCCCAGCCAATGGCCTCCAGCCATCCATACACCAGCTGTGGGTCGCGGGGAAAATCCGGTGAAAGCGTGCGTCGTTTCTTTTTATACATTCCCTGCTGCACATAGCCAAAATTGCCCACCAGCACGTTGCGCATCAACAGGCCGTTTGCATTGTAGAACATCAGCGACAATGCGCCGCCGGGGCAGAGCACCGACCACAGCGTTTTTAACATGTCCTGAGGCTCGGCAACCCATTCCAGCACAGCATGAAACAATATCAGATCAACCTGAGTTTCCAAATGCTGCGCAATGTCCTGAGCGGCGCAATGTATAAAATGCATGTTCTCGCTCACACCTTTCTCTTCAGCTGCGCGTTTTGCTCGCGCAACCATCTCCGCAGAAAGATCGCAAAGCGTGACGTGATGGCCGCGCTGCGCCATCAAAATGGCCGTCTGACCTTCACCGCCGCCTGCATCCAGAACCCGCAACTTTCGGTCACCCAGGTCGGCAAGCAAGTTGTCGAGATCCTGCCAGAGGATCGTCTGACGTAACTGCCCCTTGGTTGTACCGTAAATGTTCCGCGAAAACTTTTCCGCGATGTCATCAAAATTGCGATCCCGCATTGGGAGAGTTCCATCCGCTAGCAGCAAAACCGCTATTTTGTCACACCCGCGCGGAGAATGAACCTCTCTGGTGTAATATCGCGTGTAATCACCTGCTGTATGGTTAAAAAAGGAACCAAAAAGGATGCTTTTTACCCTAAAAAAATATATCGGAGGCATGATGCTTCCCCTTCCTCTCCTGCTGCTGCTCATCGGATTGGGGCTGCTGTTGGTGTGGTTCACCCGCTTTCAGAAAAGTGGAAAACTGGTCATCACGACGGGATGGCTGATTCTGCTGCTGTTAAGTCTGCAGCCCGTTGCTGACGGACTGTTGCGCCCGATTGAAGATAAGTACCCGACATGGCAGGGAAATCAAAAAGCGGCATACATCGTGGTGCTCGGCGGCGGCTATACCTGGGACGCCTCATGGGCTCCCAGTTCAAACTTGATCAATAACAGTCTTCCGCGCCTCAACGAGGGCATTCGTCTGTGGCTGGCGAATCCAGGATCAACGATGATTTTTACGGGCGCAGCGGCAAAAACTAATCCAGTGAGCACGGCTGAAGCGGGCGCGCGCGTGGCGGAATCGCTCGGTGTTCCGCGATCGGCGATTATCACGCTCGACAGCCCAAAAGATACGGAAGAAGAAGCTGCGGCCGTGAAACAGGCCATCGGCGACGCCCCTTTCCTGCTGGTGACATCCGCTTCACATTTACCGCGAGCAATGATTTTCTTTGAACAGGCCGGGTTGCATCCGTTACCTGCGCCAGCTAACCAGCTGGCGATAGATGCCCCACTCAACCCGTGGGAACGCGCGATCCCGTCACCAGTATGGCTGATGCACAGCGATCGCGTAGGCTATGAAACACTTGGGCGACTCTGGCAGTGGCTTAAAGGTCGGTCAGGCGAGCCAGGGCAAAAGTGATTTTGAAGCCATATCAAAGTTGGCGCGGTTAAACCGCCCGGTATTTACTAACTGCGCCACCTCATCCCACAGGAGATACAGCCAGCGTCGCCAGAGGAAAGACTCCGAGACTGGCGCACGCTGCAGATAATGCCAGAGTAAACTTTCTGCCAGACCACTCTCGCTTAAGCGGAATAATTCATACTCGCGAGGTGCCCACAGCATGATACCCGGCCCGACCATCGCCAGCAGCTGATCGCTGCGAGCATCTTTCAGCATGCTACGCAGCGTAAAATTGCCATGCACCAGCACGCAGTTATCGTTAAAGCCCTCAAACATCACAGGCAGACATTCCCGGGTACGGAACAGAATACGTTTATCCTGCATACTCAGACCGGTGTTATTGAACTGATTTAGCGTACCCCACAGCACTTCAACCCGCTGACGATACCAGAGCGGCCAGAGATTTTCCTGGGTGCTGTCTACGGGGCCCACCAGCCCGTGGCTGTCCTGTCGGTGCCAGGCCAGCAGCGCTTCGACGATCTGATCTTTCAGCTGTTCCCATCGATCCGGGGTGCGGGCGGGAGCTTCCACCGGAACGCCACGCAGGCGCTCAATTAACAGCACATCAGGCCCTGGATGCTCTTCGTGGGTCATGATCCCATACACCGTGGGCATGCGGACCGTACCGCTTTTCGCCAGCATGGACATCTTCCACGCCAGCTGCCTGGCCACGCCCGGGGAGGTAAAGCTTCTCGCCATTAAAGGCATCGGGTTGCCGTGACTGTCATACAGCGACCATAACGACGTGTCCGCCTTCTCGTTTACGCACTCCACCCGACTGAGTTTTTCCCCAAGCAGATGGCTAAGCTCGGCACGCAACTGTTCCATATGAGATTACCCCCATCAAGACTACTGATTTTATAATGAGCGCGTCGTGAGGGGATGTCACCCTGATAAGATCAATTTGAGGGAAGAAAAATGGGAAAGGAGACATAAAAAAACATCCTCCCGAATGAGAGGATGTTGGGCAATTAACGCAATTCAGCTCTCACGCGTTCGAGATCTTCCGGGGTATCCACGCCAGTACCGGGAACTTGTTGAGCAACCGCGACATGGATCTTTTCACCGTACCAGAGCACACGCAGCTGTTCGAGCATTTCGATCTGCTCCAGCGGGCTTGGGGCCCAGGTGACGTAGCGGCGAATAAAACCGGCACGATAGCCGTAAATTCCCAGATGTCGCAGGAAAGTATCGCCAATCGCTTCTTTAGATTCGGCAAAACGGTCGCGATCCCATGGAATCGTCGCCCGGGAAAAATAGAGTGCATAACCTTCAGCATCCATCACCACTTTGACAGCGTTAGGGTTAAACGCTTCTTCGGCATGGTGGATAGGCACAGCGAGAGTTGCCATTCCTACCTGACGCTGTGCCAGATTTTCGGCGACCTGACGAATGATGACCGCCGGGATCATCGGCTCATCGCCCTGCACATTCACAATCACCGTATCATCGCTAAAACCGCACTTTTCGACGACTTCAGCCAGCCTTTCAGTACCTGACTGATGATCGGCGCGCGTCATACACACCTCGCCACCCGCGGCTTCGACCGCACGAGCGACCTCTTCATGGTCCGTGGCAACAATCACACGCGCGGCACCTGATTCGCGCGCTCTGTCCAGGACATGAACAATCATCGGTTTGCCGTTAATATCGACCAGAGGCTTACCCGGTAAACGGGTTGATGCATAGCGCGCAGGAATAATGACAACGAAACTCATGGCCTGCTCTCTTCTGCCGCAAGCGTCCGGGCTTCGGTTTCCAGCAGGACAGGAATACCCTCGCGCAGCGGGAATGCCAGGTTATCCAGTTTGCAAATCAGCTCTTGCTTATCCTGGCTGTAATAGAGTTTGCCGTTGCACACCGGGCAGGCAATGATTTCAAGTAAACGGTGATCCATAGTTCCTCCGTATCAGTAATCACTAAAGCTTATCACATTCCTTTTTCAGGCTATGTCTATTTCCCAACCACTCCGACATCCGGCAAAAAGTCCGTCCGGCAATCGCGCTAACGTGACCCGACGGGCCCCCTGCCAGGCAGCAAATTCATTGAGTGCCTGGGTGAGTCCTTTTTCCAGCGTCGCGCTGGCTTTGACACCCTCTTCCAGCCAGAGCGAAATCACTTCAAGCACGCCTGTCTTGCGGTGCATTTTGGCATCCATACGCCCAACCAGCCGGCCTTTATGCAGCAAAGGGAGGACAAAATATCCGTACTGGCGTTTCGCTGCGGGGGTATAGCACTCCAGGCGATAGGTGAAATCAAACAGCTGTTCTGCGCGCTTGCGATCCCAGACAAGGGGATCAAACGGCGATAACACGGCGCTGTGCGACGCAGTAAGCTTGCCTGCCAGAGCCAGAGGCAGCAGCGGGAACAGGTCCTCATGCAACCACATCTCACCTTGCCCCTCGACCTCAACGCGCAACACCTGCTGGTTATCCTGCCAATGTTTAAGCACCGGTTTCAGATCTGGCTGGCGCAAACGGTAATAGTCTGCCAGCCACTGCGCGCGGAAAATGCCCAGGCTTCTTGCGCTGTTCTCCAGCATGATGGCCTCTGCGGCCGCCTGACTGAGCAGATCGTTATTATCGTCCCAGTGAGGCATCACGCGATGGGTGAGATCATAGACGCGCTGGAAATTACGACGCTCCACTACCATGACTTTTCCTGAGGTAAAAAGGCCTTCCAGATGACGTTTATGCGGTTTCCACTCCCACCAGCCGCTCGCGCCTTTGCGGGGATGTTCAAAATCGGCGGACCTGACCGGCCCCTTGTCCTGGATGTGTGCAATGAGTTGCTCGATTTCGTCTGCGTTTTCCTGCATCCACGCCTGACGGTATTTCCAGCCCATTTTCTCCGGCGCGAGCATCCGATGGCGCACCAGGCCAAAATCACTGCGCGGCAGAAAACACGCCTCGTGCGCCCAGTACTCCATGAGTTCACCGCGACGGAGCGCATCATCAAGCCACTGGGATGGGTAATTTCCCAGGCGGCTAAAAAGCACCAGATAGGGACTACGGGCAACGATATTGATCGTATCGATTTGCAACAGCGACATGCGCTGAATGGTTGAGAGAATATCGGCGGGTTGTGCACGTCGGCGAGGCTTTTTCAAAAGCCCCTGCGCGGCAAGATGAAGATGTCGTGCAGCAGAAAGTGAAAGTTGCGGTATGGGCATGCGTTTTCCTGTTCTTTATCGCGCTACCGGAACCGCACTGTCTTTAGCGCACCAGCGCGAGCAGTTCCTGGAGCAAATGTTCTGGCCGCTCACCGCTCAATTCTGCATCGACCGGCAGATACCACCAGTTGTCTCTGGCAAAAGCGCGGCATTTGACCGCATCTTTTTCGGTCATGATCAGGTTTTGATGCAAGGCTGCAAGGGGCTCAACCCTTTCAGGACTTAATGCCTGATGATCGGCCAGCGGAAATCTGCTTTCCAGGCGGGCACCACATTGTTCCAGGGTCGCAAAAAAGCGAGGCGGATGACCAATACCCGCCATTGCAACAAGCGCAGGCAGCTGAGCCACATCCCGACGCTCGCCAGTCAGAAGGTTCACTGCCTGACCCGGGCTTAAACGCATCGGTATTTCACCCGCTCGGGCAACGCCGCCATTCACAATCACGGCATCGACTGAGCGCAGGCGGGACGCGCGTTCACGCATTGGCCCGGCAGGTAGCCACCAGCCATTGCCGAAACGGCGCTCACCGTCGATAACCACAATTTCTTTGTCCCGCGCGAGCGCATAATGCTGTAAGCCATCGTCAGTGATAATGAGCTGTACAGGATGGGCAGCCAACAGGGATTGCACGGCTTCGCTACGGTTCGGAGATACCGCGACAGGCGCGCCGGTTCGCTGAAAAATGAGGACCGGCTCATCTCCGGCTTCTGCGGTAGAGGTTTGAGACGTCAGCAGAAGCGGATAGTGCTCCGCTCTACCGCCGTAGCCCCGTGAAACCACACCGACACGGATACCGCGGGCGGTCAGTTGTTCCACCAGCCAGATAACGACCGGGGTTTTACCATTGCCCCCCGCGGTGAGGTTCCCCACCACCACGATCGGCACGGGCGCACGCCATGAGCGCTTGATCCCCAGACGATAGCTCAGGCGAATGATGCCGCTCACCAGGCCATACAGCCAGGAAAGCGGCAGCAGCAACAGCCACAGAGGCGATTCTCCGGACCAGATGCGTGCAATCATGCGCCAAACTGCATTTTATGGAGCTGGGCGTAGACGCCACGATGGGCAATCAGATCCGCATGGCTGCCACGCTCAACGATTACACCATCTTCCACAACAACGATTTCGTCGGCCTGTTCGATAGTCGACAGTCGGTGAGCAATAACCAGCGAGGTGCGGTTTTTCTGCAGCTCATCCAGTGCCGACTGAATGGCTCGTTCGGACTCGGTATCGAGTGCGGAGGTAGCTTCATCCAGAATTAAAATCGGGCTATCGCGCAGTAACGCACGGGCAATGGCAATACGTTGACGCTGGCCACCAGAAAGCAGCACACCGTTTTCACCAATGATAGTATCAAGACCGTTATCCATCTTATTGATGAAATCCATCGCATAGGCCATACGCGCAGCGTTCTCAATCGCCTCGCGGCTGTACTCTTCCGTACGCGCGTAAGCGATGTTATTCGCCACCGTATCGTTAAACAGATGGACGTTCTGGGAGACCAGCGCCACCTGATTACGCAGCGACTGAAGGGTATATTCCCTCAGGTCATGGCCGTCTAACAGGATTTCACCTTCATCAATGTCGTAGAAACGGGTCATCAGACTGGCGATGGTGGATTTACCCGACCCCGAACGCCCGACCAGTGCCACCGTTTTACCCGCCGGAATATTCAGGCTGATATTACGCAGAGCCGGCGCTTCGCGTCCCGGATAGGTGAAGGTCACATTGCGGAATTCAACATTGCCCTCTGCACGTTCAATGACACGTTTGCCTTCGTCTTTTTCCTGTTCAGAATCCAGGATACTGAACAGCGTCTGACACGCTGCCATGCCGCGCTGGAACTGAGCGTTAACGTTGGTCAGCGATTTAAGCGGGCGCATTAACGCAATCATCGACGAGAAGACAACGGTGATGGTACCTGCGGTCAATGTTTCCATCACGCTTGGGAAGCTTGCGGCATAAAGCACGAATGCGAGAGCCAGAGAAGCTATCAGCTGAATGATTGGATCGGAGATAGATGAGGCCGACACCAGCTTCATCCCCTGCAAACGCATTTTGTTGCTGACTTTATCAAAGCGCTTGGTTTCAATCTCCTGACCGCCAAAAATGAGCACTTCTTTATGCCCTTTCAGCATCTGCTCCGCGCTGGTGGTCACCTGCCCCATCGTATTCTGCATATTCTTACTGATGCTACGAAAACGCTTTGAGACCACGCGAATGGCAATCGAGACAATCGGAGCCAGTACGATAAGAATGATAGACAGCTGCCAGCTGTAGTAGAACATCAAAACAAACAGGCCGATGATAGATGCGCCTTCACGCACCACCGTAATCAACGCGCTGGAAGATGACGAGGCGACTTGCTCGGAATCGTAGGTGATACGAGACAGCAGTGTGCCAGTGGACTGTTTGTCAAAGAACGCGACAGGCATTCCCATCATGTGGCTGAAGAGACGACGACGCATGGTCATCACCACTTTGCCGGATACCCAGGAGATACAGTAGCTGGAGATATAGCTGGTGACGCCACGTAAGATCATCAGTCCGATAACCACCAGAGGCATCCATAGCAACACTGAGCGATCCGTTTTAGCAAAACCGTCGTCCAGTAACGGTTTAAGGAGCGATAGCATAAATGTATCGCTGGCTGCGTTGAGGATTAATGCGACAGCCGCCACCATCAGACCTGCTTTAAAGGGTGCAATCATCGGCCAGAGTCGGCGGAAGGTCTGCCACGTGGAGAGATCTTTGTCGTTATGCATTCAAAAAACCAGCATTTGTTGAAATAGCCGCATATTCTACCCGTTATCTACGGGCGCGCCAAACCACTGATGATACCAACGAGGTAAAATTTGATCTCGTAAGCGGCGGATTTGCCAGCCATGCGAGGAAAAACTTACCGATATCTGCCCATATCGCGGTGTATCGAACCAAGAATAGCCCTCCTTTCGATAACGTTTGACCACTTTCGCTGACGGAAACCGCCATGCGTTATATCGTGCTGCTGAAGCCAGTGCGATTTTCCCCTCCACACGCTGTATTAGCGCCAATGATGAAGAGGTATTACTCCCATGATGCGGCACCTGGATAAGTGTAGACGTTAGAAATTGCCAGTGATGACTTAACATTGCCTGCTCGGCCTTCGCTTCAATGTCTCCGGTTAACAAGACGCTGTGTTGGCCGTCATCAACTTTTACAACACACGAGCGGTTATTCCCCTGCGCCTGATATTCCCTTGGTGGCCAGTGAGCCGTGAAGGTCAAGCCTTGCCATTGCCAGCGCTGGCCTCGAAAACAGGGTTGATGTCCTGCCCAGCCTAACGGGCTGCGGATCCAAATAGAGGGCCATGCCTCCTGTAGCGAATGTAAACCGCCAATATGGTCGCTATGTTCATGGCTAATAATCACCCCTTCCGGGGTCAGATGATGCCAACGTAGCCAGGGAATAATTTGTAACTTTGCGCTGTCGCCGCCCGGCCAGGCTAGCCCTGTATCGTACATAATCGCCCTTCCGTGACGCTCAATAACAATTGCCAGGCCCTGGCCAATGTCCAGCATATGGAGCGTCCAGCCTTCTGTTTTCTCGCTCCGCCATAGTGGGAAAGTCAGCAGAAGACTCCCTGCCAGGCAGGATGCAGGAACTGCCCGCCAGGCGCGTAAACGCCAGCTAATAATCACCAGCCATGAAATTAAGGTGACAAATATCCAGCGCTCATCAATATCAATCCATCCGTCCGGTAATGCTTTTAATCCCCGAAACAGCACGGCCAACGATTGATCCGCTAAAAACCACACCTTTGCCTCGACCAGAGCCAATGGAAAAAGATGCAGCAACATGGCAGTCAGGATCAGCGGAACAGAGATAAACGTGACAAGCGGTACGGCGAACAGATTGGCAACCACCGATGAGAGACTGAACCCGTGAAAAATGATGATCTGTAGCGGCAGCAGGAGGATCAGCATACCCAGCTGCAAATGCAGTAGATTAACCAGCGGTTTAAGCCATCTGGGTAACATGATCGCGGGCAAAGGTAGCCACTGATACCAGAAGATGAGTGCCGCAACGGCAAACGCCGATAATGCCAGGCTTTGTGAGAGAACAGCCAGGGGATCAACAAACAGTATCGCTGCCACGCAGCATACCCAAACCTGCCACGGTGACCACTGCCTGCCGCTTAGGCGCAGCATGGCAAGGACAGCAAGCGATACAACAGTACGCAACGCTGGCGGCTGCATTCCTGTTAGCCATGCATAAAATGCAGCAAAGCACATTCCGGCAAGCAGCGGGAAGCGCCAGCCAATCCAGTGCGCCGGGAGAAAAAACTGGATACCGCGTGCAATAAACCAGATCATTGATGCGGCGAGCGCGATATGTAATCCCGAAATTGCCATCAGGTGCAGCGTGCCGGTTTCCCGCATTAGCGTTTTTATCTCCTGCGTAACCGCAACCCGCTCTCCCATGCCCAATCCGAGCATCACTGAGCCCCACGCGTAAGAAGCGAGTGTTGAGGTGAGCGATGAAAGATAACGCGCCCGCATACTGCAGGTTGCATCTATGATTTGCGCATGCGTAAACCGGCCATTCAGCGGCTGGTGAGTGGCAAGAGCATTTCTCTGCGAGTCAAAACCGCCGTCGTTTAGCTCACCATGTGCGGCGCGAAGGCGTAGCGTCATCGCCCAACGCTGCCCTGCGCAAGGCACTTGTGGCAGATAGTTTCCGTAAAGAGTTATCCCCGTTGTTGAACGCCAGGGTTTGCCATTCAGGCGAATGATCCTGCCCTGATGGGTTGTCGCCCCATCGGTTGTCGTGATGACCACTTCAGCACGCTGCGGACCGGCCGTCAGATGCTGCATGGGCCAGACGGACTCCAGCGCTGCCAACACTCCCCAGGCGAAGAAAATCATCCACATGCCGATGTAGCGCAGGTACATTACTCGCTGTAATGCCAACAAAAAACCGGCAGTGATGCAAAGCCAGGTCACCGCCAAACCAGGTAACGATGGTAGCCATAGCAGCGGCATTATGGCCGCAATCAGACACACACCCAGTGATGGAATCCCCATGAACATCTCCCTGTTTTGCGCAAGTGTGCAGTGGCACAGTCAGAGAGTCAGCCGGGAATTAATGAGTTTACGAGCAAGGCTCAAAAGATGATGGCTGTTTGCAGCAACAGCAAACTAAAAATACGGCGCGGATTCAGAACTCATAAAATGGCAATAAAAAAAGCACCCGTAGGTGCTTTTCATGAGATAACCCAGTTTCGCCCGCAGGCGGCACTCAGTTTCCGTAAATATTGGCGCGATCGCGCAGCTCTTTACCCGGCTTAAAGTGCGGAACGTATTTACCTTCCAGGTCGACTTTATCGCCAGTCTTCGGGTTACGCCCGGTTCGTGGTGCACGATAGTGCAGAGAGAAACTACCGAAACCGCGGATTTCAATGCGCTCGCCCTGTGCAAGAGTCGAGGCCATATGCTCCAGCATCTCTTTCACTGCATCTTCCACTGCTTTTGCAGGGATGTGCGATTGCTGGCTGGCAAGTCTTTCAATCAATTCTGACTTGGTCATGATTCCTCCGGTTCCTTCAAACCATTTAGCTTAACAGCTTATTAAACAAGGGCGGCCATAGCCGCCCTTTGTTATTGATTACAGAACGAATCCTGCAATCTGTCAAGTCTGCTCATTATCCTTCAAGCGGTCACTACGTTAACTTCGTCTGTTAACCCCAGTCACCTACTTGAGTAAGTTCCTGGGGATTGTCAGGCTCGTTGCCTCGTTACCGCTCAAATGACTTAGCGTACTTGAATTACTCGCCTTTAGCTGCTTTGAAAGCTTCAGCCATTGCGTTGTTAGAGAAACCTGCATCTTCCTGTTTGTTAACAGTTGCGATTGCATCTTTCTCATCAGCTTCGTCTTTAGCACGAACAGACAGGCTGATTGCACGGTTCTTACGGTCAACACCGGTGAATTTAGCTTCAACGTCGTCACCAACGCTCAGAACCAGAGTTGCATCTTCAACGCGGTCACGTGAAGCTTCAGAAGCGCGCAGGTAACCTTCAACGCCGTCAGCCAGTTCTACGGTTGCGCCTTTAGCGTCAACTGCAGTCACTTTACCGTTTACGATTGCGCCTTTCTTGTTCAGTGCAACCCAGTTGTTGAACGGATCTTCTGCGAGCTGTTTAACGCCCAGGGAGATACGCTCACGCTCTGCGTCAACTTGCAGAACAACTGCTGCGATTTCGTCGCCTTTTTTGTATTCACGAACGGCTTCTTCGCCTGCAACGTTCCAGGAGATGTCAGACAGGTGAACCAGGCCATCGATGCCGCCGTCCAGGCCGATGAAGATACCGAAGTCAGTGATAGACTTGATTTTACCTTCAACACGGTCGCCCTTGTTGTGGGTTTCCGCGAACTGCTGCCATGGGTTGTTTTTGCACTGCTTCAGGCCCAGGGAGATACGACGACGTTCTTCGTCGATATCCAGAACCATAACTTCCACTACATCACCAACGTTAACAACTTTGGATGGGTGGATGTTTTTGTTGGTCCAGTCCATTTCGGAAACGTGAACCAGGCCTTCAACGCCTTCTTCGATTTCAACGAAGCAGCCGTAGTCGGTCAGGTTGGTAACGCGACCAGTCAGTTTAGTACCTTCTGGGTAACGTTTAGCGATAGCGACCCATGGATCTTCGCCCAGCTGTTTCAGGCCCAGAGATACACGAGTACGCTCGCGGTCGAACTTCAGCACTTTAACAGTGATTTCGTCGCCAACGTTTACGATTTCGCTTGGATGCTTAACGCGTTTCCACGCCATGTCGGTGATGTGCAGCAGGCCATCAACGCCACCCAGATCAACGAATGCACCGTAGTCAGTGAGGTTCTTAACGATACCTTTAACTTCCATGCCTTCCTGCAGGTTTTCCAGCAGTTGATCGCGTTCTGCGCTGTTCTCGGACTCGATAACGGCACGACGAGAAACAACAACGTTGTTGCGTTTCTGGTCCAGCTTGATGACTTTGAACTCAAGCTCTTTGCCTTCCAGGTGCAGAGTGTCGCGAACCGGACGAACGTCTACCAGAGAACCTGGCAGGAACGCGCGAATACCGTTCAGCTCAACAGTGAAGCCACCTTTAACTTTGCCGTTGATAACACCGACCACAGTTTCAGCTTCTTCGTAAGCTTTTTCCAGCGTGATCCAAGCTTCGTGACGTTTAGCTTTCTCACGGGACAGCAGAGTTTCACCGAAGCCGTCTTCTACTGCATCCAGTGCAACGTCAACTTCGTCACCAACCTGGATTTCCAGCTCGCCCTGGGCGTTTTTGAACTGCTCTGCCGGAATGGCAGACTCAGATTTCAGACCGGCGTCAACCAGTACGATATCTTTGTCGATAGCAACAACAACACCACGAACGATGGAACCCGGACGGGTTTCGATTGTTTTTAAGGATTCTTCAAATAGTTGAGCAAAAGATTCAGTCATGTTTAATCTTCAGGTTAATATAACGTCCACCTGGCTCCGTGCCGGATGGGGTTGTTTCACATACCCACCGTCAATCCATTGCAGCGGGGTACTTCAAATCTGTCGCGATTATGCGATTGCCAGTTTTTGGCGCGCATATTGTAACGCTTTTTCAATCACTTGCTCAATAGTTAAACGAGTCGAATCGAGTACTAAGGCATCTTCTGCCGGAACAAGTGGCGCTACAGCACGATTACGATCGCGGTCGTCGCGCTCTTTTATCTCGGATAAAAGGCGATCAAAGTTAACACTAAACCCCTTTTCCTGCAACTGAAGCATGCGGCGTTGCGCGCGTTCTTCCGATGAGGCATCAAGGAAAATTTTAACAGGGGCGTCAGGGAAGACCACTGTGCCCATGTCGCGTCCATCGGCAATCAAACCGGGTGCTTCACGGAATGCTCGCTGTCGACGTAAAAGCGCTTCTCGAACGCGCGGAAACGCAGCCACCTGAGAAGCAGCATTGGCAACTTCCTGGGTGCGGATTTCACCGCTCACGTCTTCCCCTTCGAGGATAACTTCCAGATTGCCGTTGGTTGAAACAAAGCGTACGTCAAGATGTGCAGCCAAAGGCACCAGCGCTTCTTCTGAAGCGACATCCACATGATGATGCAATGCCGCTAAAGCCAGTACGCGATAGATAGCTCCCGAGTCTAAAAGATGCCACTGCAATGCTTCCGCCATCGCCTTACACAGAGTACCCTTCCCTGCGCCACTTGGCCCATCAATGGTGATTACCGGGGCAGCTGCCGTCATCTTTTTCTCCTTCATTAAGGCATACCGTTAACATGAACGCCGCGCATTATACGCGCCAAAGTGCGCAACTGTTATCTTTGCGTGCAAATTACGGAATTAATGAAGCAGAGTGTAGAAGAAATGGGCGGGAACAACGTCAGGAAGCGTAAGCAAATGCCGCATCCGTTGATGCGGCATGATTTTATCAGGCAAGCGTGCTGATACGCGCCAGCTGTTCGAAATAATCCGGGAAGGTTTTCGCGGTGCATTTCGGGTCAAGAATGGTCACCGGGGTATCCGATAACGCCACCAGCGAGAAACACATCGCCATACGGTGATCGTTATAGGTGCCAATCTCAGCCTCCAGCAGTTTTGCAGGCGGAGTGATGCGAATAAAGTCCTCACCCTCTTCCACTTCAGCACCCACTTTACGCAGTTCAGTCGCCATCGCGAACAGGCGATCGGTCTCTTTCACGCGCCAGTTATAGATGTTGCGAAGCGTTGTTGTGCCTCTGGCAAACAGCGCCGCGGTGGCAATAGTCATCGCCGCATCAGGGATATGGTTCATATCCATATCCACCGCATTCAGTTCACCGTGGGTACAGGAGATGAAATCATCCCCCCAGACGATTGTGGCACCCATTTTTTCCAGAACATCGGCAAAACGGATATCGCCCTGCACACTGTTACGACCAATACCCGTCACTTTCACCGTGCCGCCTTTGATCGCGCCCGCAGCAAGGAAATAGGACGCAGAGGATGCATCGCCTTCAACCAGATAATTTCCCGGTGATTGATACTGCTGAGCGCCGCGAACCACAAAGCGCTGATACGCCTGATTTTCAACCTCAACACCAAACGTTTTCATCAAATGCAGCGTGATATCAATGTAAGGCTTAGAGACCAGATCGCCTTTAATGGTGATGACCGTATCCTGCGGTGCCAGCGGCGCAGTCATCAGTAGCGCGGTCAGGAATTGACTGGAAACGCTGCCGTCGACCTCCACTTCACCGCCGGTAAAGCCGCCGTTCAAACGAATTGGCGGATAGTTTTCCTGCTCGAGATAGTCAATCTTTGCGCCGCCCTGGCGCAGAGCATCAACCAGATGGCCAATCGGACGCTCTTTCATCCGCGGCTCACCGGTCAGCACAATAGAGTTACTGCCTAAGCAGAGTGCAGCGGCCAGTGGGCGCATCGCGGTACCCGCGTTGCCAAGAAACAGCTCCAGTTCACCGGCTGCCTGCAACGCCCCGCCATTCCCCGTCACTTCGCAGCGAGTACGATCGGCGGACAGCTGATAGTGAACTCCCAACGCTTTTAGCGCATTGAGCATATGGCGAACGTCATCGCTATCCAGCAAATTGGTGAGGACAGTGGTGCCGTTTGCCAGAGCTGCAAGCAGCAGAGCGCGGTTCGAGACACTTTTTGAACCAGGCAGATTAATGGTGCCATCTACCCGCGCGATCGGTTTTAACGTCAGGGATTCCATGAAACTTAACTCTCAAATCAACATAATAAAAACCCCGCAGCAGTGCTACGGGGGTGAAAAAACGCACAATCAACCGTGGCGACGTTCGAAATCGACCATAAAATCAGTCAGCGCGGTCACGCCTTCCAGCGGCATCGCGTTATAGATAGAGGCGCGCATCCCACCGACGACCCGGTGGCCTTTCAGCGCATGCAGTCCCGCGGCAAACGATTCTTCGAGGAACAGTTTGTCGAGATTGCTGTCGGCAAGCTGGAACGGCACATTCATGCGAGAACGGTTGGCTTTAGCCACGTCGTTACGATAGAAATCACTGCCATCAATAACGCTGTACAGAAGGTCAGATTTTTGCTGATTGATTTTGTCCATCTGCGCCACACCGCCATTTTTCTTCAGCCATTTAAAGACCAGGCCGGAGAGATACCAGGCGAACGTAGGCGGCGTGTTGAACATGGAGTCATTCTCGTTCAGCACGGTGTAATCCAGAATAGATGGGCAAGCGACATGCGCTTTCCCCAGCAGATCTTCACGCACGATCACCAGCGTCAGTCCTGCCGGACCGATGTTTTTCTGGGCACCCGCATAAATGACCCCGTAACGGCTGACATCCAGCGGGCCAGAAAGAATGGTGGATGAAAGATCGGCAGTCACAATCACGTTGTCGCCAAAATTCGGGGTATCGTGAATGGCGATCCCGTCGATTGTTTCGTTCGGACAGTAGTGAAGATAAGCTGCGTTATCAGAAAGTTGCCATTCGCTCATCGGTTTCACACCGCGCAGACCATCCACGGTGATTTTGGCGTCGATCACATTGGGATCGCAGTATTTTTTGGCTTCTTTCACCGCACTGGCAGCCCAGTAACCGGCATCCACGTAATCCGCCGTGGTTTTGTCGCCCAGCAGGTTCAGCGGAATACCCGCAAACTGGCCGCGTCCGCCGCCGTGACAGAACAATACTTTATAGTTAGCGGGGATATTCAGCAGATCGCGAAAATCCTTTTCTGCCTCTTCCGCCACCTGGATAAACTCTTTTCCACGATGGCTAATTTCCATCACCGATGTACCAAGACCTTGCCAGTCGCAAAGCTCTTGCTGAGCCTGTTTAAGCACATCCGTCGGCAGCATTGCCGGACCTGAACTGAAATTGAAGACCTGAGCCATTTACCCTCACCACGCTAAAAGCAATAAGTTATAACTGTGGATATCGGTTTTATCATTCAGTGACACGCGCCGCAATGTCTAAAACTTATGGCCGGAGAAATGTGCCCCCTGTCACACAATACATTCTGCCAGCTCGCTGTCACAAAACCGACAAAATAGCTGTCAGGCGATCCTTTTTGCTCTGCTGACCTTCGTCCATTCTGGATTTGTACATCGCGGACATAATTGATGCTCTCCTGCCTGCATGGCAACAACATGGCTGCAACGAATACAGGCGTACTCTTCAGATTCCGGAACCCGGGTAAAGCGCTTTACGCATTCATCAGGCAGGATACATAGCCCCGGTTTTACATCCTCATCGTCATAATAATAAATGCTGATCTGCCCGTTAGTTTCCATAATGGCCAACCGCACTTGTCCAAGTTGCTCGACGCTGTTAAGCCGAAGCTCCATAAAAAACTCGAACTCGGTCATATTGGCACTACGCACCTTTTCCCAGGCCAGTTGCCCTTCTTCCACAATCACCACCGGCTTGCCTTCCAGCAGATCTTCGAGTTTTTCACTTTTCGACATCAGCCACATCACCAGACGATAAAGGCACGCCAGGGTGATAAAGACGATTAATACCGGAATCATCGGCACGTCATCATAAAAAGCCACGTCGCCCGCCGCAGAGCCCAGAGTCAGGATGATCAGAACCTCAAACAGCGACATCTGACGCACACCGCGCCGTCCGGTTATTTTGAGAAACAGAAAGACCAGAATAAAGGTGTAGAGGCTGCGCAACGCCACTTCCCCTAAAAATTCGAGAGGAACTTTATCAAGCGCCATCCGATGGAGATCGAATGCTTTCATTTTTATATGCCTTAACAGTAGGTTAGTGCTCATAAGCATAGCTGAGTCTTTTATTTTCGCCGCAGCCCTCGCGAAGATAGCGCCTGTCACGCAAAACCCGTATCATTGCGCGCTTTACGTACGATAAAAGTGACCGCCATGACTCAAACGTTTATCCCCGGCAAAGACGCCGCTCTGGAAGATTCCATCGCTCGCTTCCAGCAAAAACTGACCGACCTGGGCTTTAATATCGAAGAAGCCTCCTGGCTCAACCCGGTACCACACGTCTGGTCTGTCCATATTCGTGATACCGACTGCGCGCTGTGCTTTACCAACGGTAAAGGCGCGACTAAAAAAGCGGCTCTGGCTTCTGCGCTGGGCGAGTATTTCGAACGTCTGTCGACTAACTATTTCTTCGCCGATTTTTGGCTGGGCGATACGATTGCAAATGGTCCATTCGTTCACTACCCGAACGAAAAATGGTTCCCGCTGACTGAAGATGATGAATTGCCAGAGGGTATTCTCGATGAGCGCCTGCGCGCGTTCTACGATCCTGATAACGAACTGACCGCGGGCATGCTGGTTGATTTGCAGTCGGGCAACGACGAACGCGGTATTTGCGCTCTGCCATTTACCCGCCAGTCTGACGAAAAAACCATTTACATCCCGATGAACATTGTCGGTAACTTGTACGTTTCCAACGGTATGTCTGCCGGTAACACCCGCAACGAAGCCCGGGTTCAGGGTCTTTCCGAGGTGTTTGAGCGTCATATTAAAAATCGCATTATCGCGGAATCGATCAGCCTGCCAGAAATTCCGGCCGACGTGCTGGCGCGCTACCCGGGCGTGGTCGAGTCCATCGCCAAACTGGAAGCTGAAGGCTTCCCGATCTTCGCTTATGACGGCTCTCTGGGCGGCAAATACCCGGTTATCTGTGTGGTATTGTTCAATCCAGCTAACGGTACCTGCTTCGCTTCGTTTGGCGCCCACCCGGACTTTGGCGTGGCGCTGGAACGTACCGTAACCGAACTGCTGCAAGGCCGTAGCCTGAAAGATCTTGACGTCTTTACTCCGCCGACCTTCGATGACGAAGAAGTGGGTGAGCACACTAATCTGGAAACACACTTTATCGACTCCAGCGGTTTGATCTCATGGGATATGTTCAAACAGGACGCTGATTACCCGTTTGTTGACTGGAACTTCTCTGGCACGACGGAAGAAGAGTTCGCGACGTTGATGGCGATCTTCAAAGCTGAAGATAAAGAAGTTTACATCGCCGATTACGAGCATCTGAGCGTCTACGCTTGCCGTATTATCGTCCCAGGCATGTCTGATATTTACCCTGCAGAAGATCTGTGGCTGGCAAATAACAGTATGGGTAGCCATCTGCGCGAGACGCTGCTGGCGCTGCCAGGCAGTGAGTGGGAAAAAGATGATTATCTGAACCTCATCGCCCAACTGGATGATGAAGGCCATGACGATCTTACCCGCGTGCGTGAGCTGCTGGGTCTGGCGACCGGTAAAGATAATGGCTGGTACACCCTGCGTATCGGCGAACTGAAATCCATGCTGGCGCTGGCGGGCGGCGACCTGGATCAGGCTCTGGCCTGGACGGAATGGACAATCGAATATAACCAGTCAGTCTTCAGCGCAGAGCGGGCGAATTACTATCGCTGTCTGCAAACTCTGCTGCTGCTGTCTCAGGAAGAAGATCGTCAGCCGCTGCAATATCTGAACGCTTTCGTACGAATGTATGGCGCAGAGGCAGTTGAAGCGGCAAGTGCCGCTCTGAGTGGAGAAGCGCCGTTCTATGGTCTTCAGGCTGTGGACAGCGATCTGAAAGCCTTCCCGGCACATCAGTCACTGCTCAAGGCCTACGAAAAACTGCAGCGCGCTAAAACGGCTCACTGGTCAAAATAAGCGCACATAGCATTACAGATAGTAGGCGTACTTACGTGTCTGGGCTATATTACGGGGCAATTTCATTGCCCCGTTTTATTATTTCGCTGGCAATAAATATTGAATGTAATAATAAAGTTAAATACAGGTAAATATAATTATGTTTACCTGGGCTTTACTGTTACTTTTTAGGGTAATTACTCCATTTTAATTAACTGCTACTGGTGAGGTCCCAGGAAATAATTCAACTCTTTTCACAACTTTTAAAATTTATTTTTATACGGATAATCAAAAACTTACGCCGCAATTGCTGTAAAACCATGCGCTTTGCGGGCCTATAAGCCAGGCGAGATATGATCTATATCAATTTCTCTTCTATAATGCTTTGTTAGTATCTCGTCGCCGACTTAATAAAGAGAGAGTTAGTGTGAAAGCTGACAACCCTTTTGATCTAATACTCCCAGCTGCGATGGCCAAAGTTGCCGAAGAGGCGGGTGTCTATAAAGCAACGAAACACCCGATGACGACGTTCTATCTGGCGATTACCGCTGGTGTGTTCATCTCCATCGCTTTTGTGTTCTACATCACTGCGACTACCGGTACTGCTGCGATGCCTTTTGGTATTGCGAAACTCATTGGTGGTATCTGCTTCTCACTGGGTTTGATTCTGTGCGTCATTTGCGGCGCCGACCTCTTTACCTCGACGGTGCTGATCGTGGTAGCGAAAGCGAGCGGAAGAATCACCTGGGGCCAGCTAGCGCGCAACTGGATTAATGTCTACGTTGGCAACCTGATTGGCTGTTTGCTCTTTGTTCTGCTTATGTGGTTGTCGGGCGAGTATATGACCGCCAACGGTGGCTGGGGCCTTAACGTCCTGCAAACCGCTGAACACAAAATGCATCACACCTTTATCGAAGCTGTTGCTCTTGGCATCCTCGCAAACCTGATGGTCTGCCTGGCGGTCTGGATGAGCTACTCCGGACGCAGCCTGATGGACAAAGCCATGATCATGGTTCTGCCAGTAGCGATGTTCGTCGCCAGCGGCTTTGAGCACAGTATCGCAAACATGTTTATGATCCCGATGGGTATTGTAATCCGCAACTTTGCGAGCCCGGAGTTCTGGACTGCTATCGGTTCAACCCCGGAAAGTTTTTCTCATCTGACCATTATGAATTTCATCACAGATAACCTGATCCCTGTCACCATTGGGAACATTATCGGTGGGGGTCTGCTGGTTGGGTTGACATACTGGGTCATTTACCTGCGTGGCGACAATCATCATTGATGGTTTCTCAGGCAGTAAATAAAAAATCCACTTAAGAAGGTAGGTATCACATGTCCGAGCTTAATGAAAAGTTAGCCACAGCCTGGGAAGGTTTTGCGAAAGGTGACTGGCAGAAAGAAGTCAACGTACGCGACTTCATTCAGAAAAACTATACCCCGTATGAAGGTGACGAATCCTTCCTGGCTGGTGCAACTGACGCAACCACCAAGCTGTGGGACAACGTAATGGAAGGCGTTAAACTGGAAAACCGCACTCATGCGCCAGTTGATTTCGACACTACCGTTGCTTCTACCATCACTTCTCACGACGCTGGCTACATCAACAAAGCCCTTGAGAAAATCGTTGGTCTGCAGACTGAAAAACCACTTAAACGTGCGATTATTCCGTTCGGTGGCATCAAAATGGTTGAAGGTTCATGCAAAGCGTATGATCGCGAACTGGACCCAATGCTGAAAAAAATCTTCAGCGAATACCGTAAAACTCACAACCAGGGCGTGTTTGACGTTTACACCAAAGACATCCTGAACTGCCGTAAATCTGGTGTACTGACTGGTCTGCCAGATGCTTACGGTCGTGGTCGTATCATCGGTGACTACCGTCGCGTTGCGCTGTACGGTATCGACTTCCTGATGAAAGACAAATACGCTCAGTTCGTCTCTCTGCAGTCCGATCTGGAAAACGGCGTAAACCTGGAAGCGACTATCCGTCTGCGTGAAGAGATCTCTGAACAGTACCGTGCACTGGGTCAGATCAAAGAGATGGCGGCTAAATATGGCTGCGATATCTCTGGTCCTGCTACCAACGCTCAGGAAGCTATTCAGTGGACTTACTTCGGCTACCTGGCTGCTGTTAAGTCTCAGAACGGTGCAGCAATGTCCTTCGGTCGCGTATCCACCTTCCTGGATGCTTACATCGAACGCGACATCAAAGCAGGCAAAATCACCGAGCAAGACGCACAGGAAATGATTGACCACCTGGTCATGAAACTGCGTATGGTTCGCTTCCTGCGTACCCCAGAATATGATGAGCTGTTCTCTGGTGACCCAATCTGGGCAACAGAATCAATCGGTGGTATGGGCGTTGATGGCCGTACTCTGGTTACCAAAAACAGCTTCCGTTTCCTGAACACCCTGTACACCATGGGCCCGTCTCCGGAACCAAACATCACCGTTCTGTGGTCAGAAAAACTGCCTCTGAACTTCAAGAAATTCGCTGCTAAAGTGTCCATCGATACCTCTTCTCTGCAATATGAGAACGATGATCTGATGCGTCCTGACTTTAACAACGACGACTACGCTATCGCTTGCTGCGTAAGCCCAATGGTTGTTGGTAAGCAAATGCAGTTCTTCGGTGCGCGTGCTAACCTCGCGAAAACCATGCTGTATGCAATCAACGGCGGCGTGGACGAAAAACTGAAAATCCAGGTTGGTCCTAAATCTGAACCAATCAAAGGCGACGTTCTGAACTTCGACGAAGTGATGGATCGTATGGATCACTTCATGGACTGGCTGGCTAAGCAGTATGTCACCGCCCTGAACATCATCCACTACATGCATGACAAGTACAGCTACGAAGCCTCTCTGATGGCTCTGCATGACCGTGACGTGGTTCGCACCATGGCATGTGGTATCGCAGGTCTGTCCGTTGCGGCTGACTCCCTGTCTGCAATCAAATATGCGAAAGTTAAACCAATTCGTGACGAAGATGGTCTGGCGACCGACTTCGAAATCGAAGGCGAATACCCGCAGTTTGGTAACAACGACTCTCGTGTAGATGACATGGCCGTTGACCTGGTTGAACGTTTCATGAAGAAAATTCAGAAACTGACAACTTACCGCAACGCGATCCCAACTCAGTCTGTTCTGACCATCACCTCTAACGTTGTGTATGGTAAGAAAACAGGTAACACCCCAGATGGTCGTCGTGCTGGCGCGCCATTCGGTCCAGGTGCTAACCCAATGCACGGCCGTGACCAGAAAGGTGCTGTTGCCTCTCTGACCTCCGTTGCTAAACTGCCGTTCGCTTACGCTAAAGATGGTATCTCTTATACCTTCTCCATCGTTCCGAATGCGCTGGGTAAAGACGACGAGGTGCGTAAAACCAACCTGGCTGGCCTGATGGACGGGTACTTCCATCACGAATCATCCATCGAAGGTGGTCAACACCTGAACGTGAACGTGATGAACCGTGAAATGCTGCTCGACGCAATGGAAAACCCGGAAAAATATCCGCAGCTGACCATTCGTGTATCTGGCTACGCAGTACGTTTTAACTCCCTGACTAAAGAACAGCAGCAGGACGTTATCACCCGTACCTTCACTCAATCCATGTAACTGGAATTGACTGAAATCACGCCGTAAAAAGCGTACAATAAAGGCTCCACATCAGTGGGGCCTTTTTAACACCCTCTCCGATGCAGTCTCTTTTGTCAGATATCTATACTTAATGGATAGCCGCCAAAACAGACTCGACATAGCCGATGAGCTATGCATATAAACAGGTCCTGGACGGGCCGAATCTGGAGATATCACCGCAATGTCAATTATTGGTCGTATTCACTCCTTTGAATCCTGTGGCACTGTCGATGGCCCGGGTATCCGCTTTATCACCTTCTTCCAGGGCTGCCTGATGCGCTGCCTTTACTGCCATAACCGTGATACGTGGGATACACACGGCGGCAAAGAAATTACTGTCGAAGAACTGATGAAAGAAGTGGTCACTTATCGCCACTTTATGAATGCGTCGGGCGGTGGTGTCACGGCATCGGGTGGCGAAGCGATCCTTCAGGCTGAATTTGTCCGCGACTGGTTCCGCGCCTGCCGCAAAGAAGGCATTCATACTTGCCTGGATACGAACGGCTTTGTCCGTCGCTACGATCCGGTAATTGATGAACTACTGGAAGTTACCGATCTGGTGATGCTCGATCTGAAGCAAATGAACGATGAGATCCACCAGAATCTGGTGGGTGTCTCGAACCACCGCACGCTGGAATTTGCCAAATACATTGCCGACAAAGGGATCAAAACCTGGATCCGCTATGTGGTTGTGCCGGGCTGGTCAGATGACGATGACTCTGCGCATCGTCTTGGTGAGTTTACCCGTGACATGGGCAACGTCGAGAAGATTGAGTTGCTGCCTTATCACGAGCTCGGCAAGCACAAATGGGTAGCGATGGGTGAAGAATACAAGCTCGATGGTGTTAAACCACCTAAAAAAGAGACCATGGAGCGCGTGAAAGGCATTCTCGAACAGTACGGTCACAAGGTCATGTACTAAAGTGACAAAAAGCCCGGGCATTTGCACCGGGCTTTTTTATGTCAGGCATGTGCCACCGGAGTGGGATGCTCCCCTGCTTTACGCAGAAGCATCAACAGATAAATAAACGACACGCTGGCGATCATGATGAACAGGAGATTATCGGAATAATTCTGCATCAGCATCGCCGTGAAGGTTGGTCCGAGCAGGCTGCCGATAGTGTAACTGAGCAGCAGCGCCTGATTCATCGCCACGAGCTGGTGATGCTCAACTTTCTCACAGGCCCATGCCATCGCGACAGGATAGAGGGTAAAGCCCGCTGCACCAAGAATAAAGAGCGCAGGAGCCATCGCGGCGTTACCCAACATTGCCAGACAGCCCATAATAACCACGAATACCTGAACACGCAGCACCAGCAGGCGGCCAAAACGATCGGCCAGCTTTCCAATGGGCCATTGACCCACAATACCCGCGCTCACCATCACCGCCATCCAGAATCCAATACCTGAATCACTCACACCTTTATGATTCAGGTACAGCGGCATCAGGCCATACAGCGACCCCAGAACGATACCGGAAATAATACAGCCGTTAATCCCCAGGCGAGCCTGACGCAGTCTGAGCATTGGCCATACCTGCGTTGCCTCGTGGTGCTCGCTGCTTTGATTTACAATGCGCGTAAACAACAATGGCAGAATAGCGGCCAGTACCATACCGGTTACCCATGGCAAAACGCTCATCAGGTCGGTTGGCAGCTTGCTGACCATCAACTGGCCCAGTACGGTTCCCACGTAGTAAACCATCATGTAGGCGGCCAGCAGGCGGCCTCGATTGCGGGATGTTCCGCTACACATCAGCGCACTTTCCACCACAACCCAGATCATTGCGCAGCCGACGCCCGCAATAAATCGCCATGTCATCCAGCTCCAGAAACCGACCATCAGCCCCAGTCCCACACAGCCGGCGGCAAATATCATCGAAGCCAAATAATAGCTGCGATTAAAACCGAAACGCTTTATTAATTTACCGGTCAGCAGTGTTCCCAGCAGATTGCCGGTGAAATAGGACGAACTAACCATCCCTACTTGCCAGGTTGGCAGGTTCTCATGGGCGAGCCAAAGCGGGACGAGCGTATTTAATACCGCTATCGCCAGGGTCAACAAAAGCAGGCCACAGAGCAAGAGCAGCACTGGGCGGGTGTAGGTGGTCATGGATTTTAACCGTGAGGAAGTAAAGATTTCGAGCGCATCATGCCACCAGTAAAAACAAAGTCAATCCACTGATTTCTGCCGCTCGCACGATTTGTCCATCGTCGATTTAAAAAACTAATCTTCAACAATTCGCTTAACAGAGAAACAGATATTATGTCCCTGTTTTTATTTATTTATGCTCTGAATGATCCAGAAATGACGGTTGAAAAATTTCATCATTAAAAAAGAAAAGCCGGGCACACAGTCCCGGCTTGATATAACAAAAAAAATTATTTAACCCGCGACAGCCATTCCAACTGTCATATGTAAACCGTAGAACACTCCACGCCCAATCAACTCCCCTGCCAGGACCATAACGAACGCCAGCGAGAGCAAAGGCAGCGCGGGCGGGTATCCTCTCCGTTGCGGTAATATCCAGAGGATCAGTCCAGCCACCAGCAACCCGATACGCCAGGACATCAACGCGCCATAATCCGGTACCAGCGCAGAAGCCTGCTGGACAGAACTGTGAATACCAGCCAGCTCTGCTCCCTGTAACAGAGCAACCATCGCACTCACGACCAGCGCCAGGAGAGAAACCGCAGGCAGCAAGCGCATCCCCCAGCCATCAACGCCCGCCACGCGCAGGAGCAAACAACCCAAAAGCGGTCCGCCTATAAACATCGTGAGGAAGAAGCTCGCGGGTGTCCAGACGGTATGCCAGGTTGGAACGGTATCAATGGTGTTGTAAACACGAACCATCATCCACACGAAGACCACGCCAAGCACCATGGTCAGAATCAACCAGATGCTCCGGATGCCCACCGGTAATTTTTTTACCACCGCCAGTAGCCACCCCAGTCCGCCAATCGCGAAGAAGATTGCCCCACTGGCAATTTCATTACTGAGTGAAGATTCCCCTACACGGTTCAGCGAATTGAATGCGCGTAATGGCGATCCCAGATGAAGCGTCGAGGCGATAAAACCTATCCCCATCAACACCCATAAACCGAACATACTTGCAATCAGTCGCTGCTGCTGGACAGCGCGTAAATTCCCTTGCAGCAGAGCCAGGGCGAGAACGATAAACCCGCCCACCACGCACTGTCCGAAGACGGTGAAGATCATCAGCGGCCATTCATGCCATCCACTACCCATTTCACACCTCCTTCGGATTGGCCAGATAGCCGGTGGTGTCACCCGTCGGTCGGCTGTTGGCATTCGGTTTAATGACGATACTCGGTTTGGTAAAGTGCGCAGACGGCAGTGGCGCCACCGCTGCAAGCTGACCGTGCTTCTGGCGCAGCTCTTCAATCGGACCAAAATCCAGCGCTCTTAACGGACAAGACTCCACGCAAACCGGCTTTTTACCGTCCGCCACGCGGGAGTGGCAGCCGTCGCATTTGGTCATATGGCCTTTTGCGGCGTTGTACTGCGGCGCCCCGTACGGGCAAGCCATATGGCAGTAGCGACAGCCGATGCAGACATCTTCATCCACCACCACAAAACCGTCGTCACGCTTGTGCATCGCTCCGCTGGGGCACACTTTGGTACAGGCCGGATCTTCGCAATGGTTACAGGCAATCGACAGATAGTAAGCAAACACATTTTGATGCCAGACGCCGTTGTCCTCCTGCCAGTCACCGCCAGCGTATTCGTAGATACGGCGGAAACTGACGTCCGGGGTTAAGTCTTTGTAATCTTTGCAGGCCAGTTCGCAGGTTTTGCAACCGGTGCAACGACTGGAATCAATGAAAAATCCATACTGGGTTGTCATCGGTTACTCCTTATACCTTTTCAACCTGAACAAGGTTCGTGTGGGACGGGTTACCTTTCGCCAGAGGCGACGGGCGCTGGGTAGTGAGCACGTTAATGCTGCCTGCCTGGTCGATGCGATTGGCATCCGGGTTATACCAGGCCCCTTCCCCCAGCGCGACCACACCAGGCATCATGCGCGGCGTCACTTTCGCCTCGATATGCACCTCACCGCGATCGTTGAAAATACGAATGCGATCGCCGTTGGCAATACCCCGTTTCTGCGCATCCATCGGGTTAATCCACATCTCCTGGCGGCACGAGGCTTTCAGCACATCGACGTTACCGTAGGTGGAGTGAACGCGGGCTTTATAGTGGAAACCGGTCAGCTGTAGCGGGTATTTTGCCGTCAGCGGATCGTTATAGTTTTCGAAACCTGGCGTGTAGACAGGTAATGGATCGATGACGTCTCCCTCAGGCAGCTCCCAACTTGAGGCGATTTTCGCCAGCTCTTCAGAATAGATCTCGATTTTGCCAGATGGCGTAGTCAGTGGATTGGCCTGCGGATCTTCGCGGAACGCTTTATAGGCCACATGATGCCCTTGCGGATCGCGCTGTTTGAACATCCCTTGCTGACGGAAGGTGTCAAAATCAGGCAGTTCAGGCATCGCCTTGCGGGAGAGTTCATACAGATGACGCATCCACCCTTCCTGAGTACGGCCTTCCGTGAACTGCTGCTCAACGCCGAGACGTTTAGCCAGTTCCGTCGTCATCTCGTAAATGGTTTTGCATTCAAAGCGCGGTTTGATTGCCTGATCGGCAAAGATGACGTACGACATGTTGCCGCAGGAGGCATCCAGCGCGAAGTCCATTTGCTCAGAGGCCGTGCAGTCCGGCAGCAGGATATCGGCATATTTTGCTGACGAGGTCATGTGGCAATCGATCACCACAATCATTTCGCACTTCTTATCATCCTGAAGAATCTCATGGGTACGGTTGATATCAGAGTGCTGGTTGATAATGCAGTTACCGGCATAGTTCCAGATCATCTTGATCGGGACATCCAGCTTATCTTTTCCACGAACACCGTCACGCAGGGCCGTCATTTCCGGTCCCCGCTCGATTGCATCAGTCCACATAAACATGGAGATACTGGTTTGCACCGGATTTTCGAGGGTCGGCATGCGTTCGAAAGGGAGTGAATACGAGCCTTCGCGCGCGCCACTATTGCCTCCGTGGATCCCCACATTTCCCGTCAGGATGGAGAGCATCGAAATAGCGCGAGTCGCAATCTCACCATTGGCATGACGCTGTGGCCCCCAGCCCTGGCTGATATAAGCGGGTTTAGCCGAGCCAATTTCTCGTGCCAGTTGCACAATGCGCTCTGCGGGTATTCCCGTAATCGTGGAGGCCCATTGCGGGGTTTTCGCGATGCCATCACTGCCCTGCCCAAGGATATAAGCTTTGTAGTGACCGTTAGCCGGAGCGCTGGCAGGCAGCGTCTTCTCGTCATAGCCCACGCAATATTTATCCAGGAAGGGCTGATCCACCAGATTTTCATCGATCATTACCCACGCCAGCGCGTTGATCAACGCCGCATCAGTTCCTGGACGAATAGGGATCCACTCATCTTCGCGTCCCGCGCCAGTATCGGTATAGCGAGGATCCACAATAATCATCCGGGCGTTTGATTTTGCACGGGCCTGTTCAAGGTAGTAAGTTACCCCGCCGCCGCTCATGCGCGTTTCGCCTGGGTTATTACCAAACAGCACGACCAGTTTGCTGTTTTCAATATCCGACGGACTATTACCGTCGGCCCAGCCGCCATAGGTATAATTTAGCCCCGCGGCGATTTGCGCGGAGGAGTAGTCGCCGTAGTGATTGAGGTAACCGCCGCAGCAGTTCATGAGGCGGGCGATCAGCGTTTTCCCTGGCGGCCAGGAACGGGTCATGGTGCCCCCGAGCGTACCGGTGCCGTAATTCAGATAAATGGATTCGTTACCGTGCTGCTGGATCAGTCGCTGCATATTCGCCGCGATGGTATCGAAAGCTTCTTCCCAGCTAATGCGCTCGAACTTCCCCTCGCCGCGTTTCCCAACGCGTTTCATTGGATACTTAAGACGATCCGGATTGTACACGCGACGACGCATCGAACGTCCACGCAAACAGGCACGAACCTGATGTAACCCTTCATAGTTATCATCGCCTGTGTTATCGGTTTCGACGTATTTGATTTCACCATCAACCACATGCATGCGCAGCGGACAGCGGCTGCCGCAGTTTACGGTACAGGCGCTCCAGACGACTTTTTCCGGGGAGTTGGCTGGCGCGATAGCTTCTGCTGCCGATGCCATACGTGAAAAGGGTAATGAGAACGCGCTGCTGGCAACTGCCAGGCCGCCAATCGCGGTGGATTTAACCAGTCCGCGACGACTCACCTCGGCAGCCAGTAAAGCATCGGGCGCTTTGATTTTCATAGAAACTCACTCTGTTTGCTCACAAAAAAGAGGCGGTACAAACCGTTATATAGTTATTTATATAGGGAAATGCATTGTCAGCCATTTTTTATGCTGACTTTCATTCGGAGGAGTATTACTACTTTAGGGGCAGGCGATATTGCTTCGAGTCAAAACACAGGCATAAAAAAAGCGCCAACAGGCGCTTTTTTGTTTAAAGACAAATTAACCGATGTACTCTTGCCCTTTCATATAAGGACGCAGCACTTCAGGAATCTCAATACGACCGTCAGCCTGCTGGTAGTTTTCCAGCACGGCAACCAGCGTACGGCCTACAGCCAGGCCAGAACCATTCAGGGTATGAACCAGACGGGTTTTCTTGTCAGACTTGCTGCGGCAACGCGCCTGCATGCGACGCGCCTGGAAATCCCAGACGTTCGAGCAGGAAGAGATCTCGCGGTAGGTATTCTGCGCCGGGACCCAAACTTCGAGATCGAAGGTTTTACATGCGCCAAAGCCCATGTCACCGGTACACAGTGCCATACGACGATATGGCAGACCCAGCAGCTCCAGCACTTTCTCAGCATGGCCGGTCATCTCTTCCAACGCATCCATCGATTCTTCCGGACGAACAATCTGTACCATCTCGACTTTGTCGAACTGGTGCATACGGATCAAACCACGAGTATCACGGCCGTAAGAACCCGCTTCAGAACGGAAGCACGGCGAATGTGCAGTCAGTTTGATAGGCAGGTCGTCTTCGTCAATGATCTCGTCACGGACCAGGTTAGTTAGCGGAACTTCTGCGGTTGGGATCAGCGCATAGTTGCTGCTGTCAGCTTCTTCATCCAGTGGACGCGTATGGAACAGATCGCCCGCAAATTTAGGCAACTGGCCCGTACCGTACAGCGTATCGTGGTTAACCAGATACGGAACGTAGGTCTCACTGTAACCATGTTGTTCTGTGTGCAGATCCAGCATGAACTGCGCCAGAGCACGGTGAAGATGGGCAATTTGCCCTTTCATCACAACAAAGCGAGAGCCGGTCAGTTTAACCGCCGCCGCAAAATCCAGACCGGCGTGCATCTCGCCCAGGGTCACATGATCGCGAACCTCGAAGTTAAATTCGCGCGGGGTACCCCAGCGTTTCACTTCGACGTTGTCGTTTTCGTCTTTACCGACAGGAACGCTATCGTCAGGAATGTTCGGGATCGCCAGAGCGATATCACGAATTTCGGCCTGAAGAACATCAAGCTCCGCTTTCGCTTGATCCAGCTCTTCACCCAGTTTGTTCACTTCCAGACGCAATGGCTCAATGTCTTCCCCGCGTGCTTTCGCCTGGCCGATGGATTTCGATCGAGAGTTACGCTCAGCCTGCAGATTTTCAGTTTGTACCTGCAGAACTTTACGACGCTCTTCAAGAGCGCGGAGCTTATCTACATCCAGCTTAAAGCCTCGGCGTGCCAGTTTTTCAGCGACTGCGTCTGGCTCGTTACGCAGCAGATTGGGATCGAGCATGCTTATCCTGTGCTTATCGAATTAAAATAGGAAAGTGACCACAGCCTGCGGTCACAGGGATACAGTGCCAACATTACCGCAACGATCGCACTAACGGTAGCGTTTTATAGGGCTATTTTGATCCTGCCCGGTAAGCCAGGCGAGCTTTTCGCCGATCTTTCCTTCAAGACCTCTGTTAGTCGGGCGATAATAGCGCGTTTGTGCCATTTCTTGCGGGAAATATTCCTCACCTGCGGCGTAGGCATTCGGCTCATCGTGCGCATAACGATATTGCTGGCCGTAACCCATTTCTTTCATGAGTTTGGTTGGCGCATTACGCAAATGAACCGGCACGTCATAGTCCGGACGTTCTCGCGCATCAGCCATCGCTGCTTTAAACGCCGTATAGACGGCATTACTTTTCGGTGCGCAAGCCAGATAGACAATCGCCTGCGCGATCGCACGTTCCCCTTCTGCCGGTCCCACGCGGGTAAAACAATCCCAGGCAGAAAGAGCGACTTGCATTGCCCGCGGATCGGCGTTGCCTACATCTTCAGACGCTATCGCCAGGCAGCGACGCGCCACGTAGAGAGGATCGCCACCAGCGGTAATGATGCGGGCATACCAGTAAAGTGCGGCGTCCGGCGCGCTGCCACGCACCGATTTATGGAACGCAGAAATCAGGTCGTAAAAGCGGTCGCCTTTATTATCAAAACGCGCGCTACGCTCCCCGGCAATCTCCCTAAGCAGATCGGTTCTCAGCACGCGCTTTCCGGCCTCATCCAGCTCGGCCATATCGGCCATCATTTCCAGCGTGTTTAATGCCCGGCGCGCATCACCATTGACCAGCTCGGCAATGGCTCGTCGCGTCTCGTCAGGAAGAACGATGTCCTGGCCGCCATAACCGCGCGCGCTATCGTTCATCGCCTGGGTGAGCACCAGCTCAATATCTTCCGTCGTGAGCGATTTCAGCAGGTATACGCGTGCGCGCGACAGCAGCGCCGAGTTGAGTTCAAAGGAGGGGTTTTCGGTCGTCGCACCGATAAAGAAAATGGTGCCATCTTCAATATGTGGCAGAAACGCGTCCTGCTGACTCTTATTGAAACGATGGACTTCATCAACAAACAGGATGGTTCGGCGACCAGCATTGCGGTTCTGACGAGCACGCTCAATGGCTTCACGGATCTCTTTGACACCAGAAGTCACGGCGGAGAGTCGTTCGACATCTGCACTGGCATAGCGAGCGATCACTTCTGCCAGAGTGGTCTTGCCGGTACCTGGCGGCCCCCATAGGATCATGGAGTGCAAATGCCCGGCTTCAATCGCCCGGGGCAACGGTTTACCGGCAGCCAGCAGGTGCTGCTGGCCAATATACTGCGCTAAATTTTCTGGCCGCATACGCGCGGCCAGAGGTTGAAACGCATTATCAGAAAAATCGAGCGACAGGTTGCCCACTCATGCCTCTTACTTATTGCGTTGATCGTCCACCGTTACGCCCTGCGGCGGGGTAAAGGTGAATTTCGATGCGTCAATAGCGCCATTTTGTTGGGACTTGAGCTGGTAGCTACTACGCTGCTCATCCTGCTCAACGGCGCTGAACTGATTGATCGTTCCGTTGCTGCTCACGTTAATGGTGAACTGCTTCAGATTGCCATTACTGCCCTTCGGGGTCAGCACAAAATCATCGCCATTCTGTTTGATATTGTACTGCTGCCAGTCGCTGGTCTGGTTACGCGCAATGAGCATAAACGGGGTATTGCTTGTGGCATCTTTCAGCAACGTGGCGGTCGCTTGCTCAACAAACGGGTTATAGAACCACAGTGTTTTACCGTCAGAAACCAGAATACTTTCGTCCGGCTGAGTCATATGCCAGTTGAACAGATTTGGACGCTTCACCCATAAATCGCCCTGACCTTCCTGCACCGCATTTCCACTGCCGTCAGTCACTTTTTGGGTGAAACTGGCATGGAAGCTGCTGACTTTATCCAGGCGGCTTTTAAGGTCGCTGGCGGCATCGGCCCAGACGCTGCTGGCAACAAAGCTGGTCAGTAATGCTCCGACGATTGCGATTTTTTTCATTATCAATCCTTAAAATTCGTCATCCCGAAATGGGGGTTCTGGCGTTTATTCTGAACCTGCCCGAAGGCAGGCAACAGAAGAAAATACTTAAATTTTGCTGATTTACCCATCTTTGCAATCGGCGGCAAATTATTCAAACGGAGGTGGTGCGAGCACTTCGCGATTACCATTATGTCCCTGCTCACTCACAATCCCCTGCGCTTCCATTTGTTCAATGATACGCGCTGCACGGTTATAGCCGATGCGGAACTGACGCTGAACACCAGAAATAGAGGCTTTGCGTTTTTCGGTCACAAAATTCACTGCCTGATCAAACAGAGGATCCAGCTCTTCTGCACCATCAAATCCACCTGCACCGCCTTCGCTTTCACTTTCAGAAGTGATGCCGTCAACGTACTGCGGACGACCACGCGCTTTCCAGTCCTGGACGACCGCATGGACTTCCTGATCGCGAACAAACGCACCGTGAACACGCACTGGCGTGGTGGAGTTCGGGCCCGAATAGAGCATATCACCCATGCCGAGCAGCGATTCCGCACCACCCTGATCGAGGATAGTACGTGAGTCAATTTTACTTGAGACGGTGAAAGCAATACGCGTTGGAATGTTCGCTTTGATAAGACCCGTAATCACATCGACAGACGGACGCTGCGTCGCCAGCACCAGGTGGATACCTGCGGCTCGCGCTTTCTGCGCCAGTCGGGCAATTAACTCCTCGACTTTTTTACCTACCGTCATCATCAGATCGGCGAATTCATCCACCAGTACGACGATATAAGGCAGCTTTTCCAGTACCGGATGCTGGGCATCCATGCTATCACCAGGCTTCCAGTACGGATCCGGGATAGGACGGCCCATCCTTGCCGCTTCGGCAATTTTTTCGTTATAGCCTGCGAGATTACGCACACCCAGCGCCGACATCAGCTTGTAGCGACGCTCCATCTCATTGACGCTCCAGCGCAATGCGTTGGCGGCGTCTTTCATGTCGGTGACCACTTCTGTCAGCAGATGAGGAATGCCTTCGTAGACCGACAGTTCCAGCATTTTCGGGTCGATCATGATGAAGCGCACATCTTCAGGCTGAGCTTTATAAAGCATGCTCAGGATCATGGCGTTCACACCCACGGACTTACCTGAACCGGTTGTACCAGCCACCAGCAAGTGGGGCATTTTGGCCAAATCAGCTACTACCGGTTCACCCGCGATGTCTTTACCCAGTACCACCGTCAGCGGCGATGGATTGTCGCGGAACTTCGCGTTATCCAGCACTTCACGCAGATAAACGGTGTGGCGTTTTTTGTTCGGCAGTTCCAGCCCCACATACGGTTTACCAGGGATCACTTCAACCACGCGCACGGCGACGGTCGACAGAGAACGCGCTAGATCGCGGGACAGATTCGAAATACGTGCGGCTTTTACCCCTGGCGCAAGGTTAAGCTCAAAGCGAGTGATCACAGGGCCTGGAGAATAGTTCACGACGTCCGCTTTGATACGGAAATCAGCCAGACGGGTTTCAACCAGGCGCGCCATTTGCTCAAGAGCAAAGGTATCCACCGGTTCAACTTCCGTCGGAGGTGACGTTAAGAGATCCAGTGACGGCAGCGGCGTGGTAGGTCGTTGCACAGGGCGACTATCGCCGTTGCGCATCAGCAGCGGATGGATCAGGCTATCTTTCGGCTGCTGCGGCTGAGCGTATTGCTGAGGCGCAACAGGCGGCTGCTGTGGCTGAGCGTATTGCGACGGAGCAACAGGCGGTTGCTGTGGCTGAGCGTATTGCGGCGGAGCAGCAGGCGGATGCTGTGGCTGAGCGTATTGCGGCGGAGCAGCAGGCGGTTGCTGTGGCTGAGCGTATTGCGGCGGAGCAGCAGGCGGTTGCTGTGGCTGAGCGTATTGCGGCGGAGCAGCAGGCGGTTGCTGTTGCTGAGCGTATTGCGGCTGAGCAACAGGCGGCTGCTGCGGCTGCGAATAGGGCTGCGGAGCAAATTGCTGACGCGGTGGTTCCGGTTCAGGCATTACGCCCGGAGTAAAGAGTGGCTCGCTCGGCGTATCATCAACCAAATCTTTCATCGGTGAGAATTCAAAATCTGACAGCGAGAAAGGATTCGCCCCCGAAGGCTGATCGCCCGCGTAACGCTGCTGCTGAGAGGCAGCAAACTGGCGAGCGAGTTCGGCCTGTGCCGCTTCGTCTTCATCATCCTGGATGCCCGGCGCATTATAAGCAGGCGTGTCATCCTGATACTCATCACCATAGCGCTGATGCTGCTGCGCAGCAAACTGACGAGCCAGCTCATCCTGATGCATTTCTTCCGCATCATCGCTGTCGTCAACCCCACGCGCTCTTTCTTCAGCCATCCGCTGAGAAGGGAGTTTGATACCGTAGGAAGCCAGCTCACGACGCGTCGGGACGCGCACACGATTTGGACGCGGTAGCTGTGGTCCAATGCCTTCTTTGACCTGCGGACGAGGCGCACCACCTGCTGCCAGGCTGAATACCGGCGCTGTCGCCGCCGCAGCGGCCGCCGCTGATACTGTGTCTTGTTTCACGCTGGCTGCAACAGGAGCAACGGAAGAAATTGGATCAAGATCCGGTGCAGTAAAGGACGCAGGGGTTACAGGCTGAACAACTGCAGGCTCTTGCACTGGTTCCGGAACGGGCTGATACCAGGCCGCAAGCTGCTCACGCTCACGCGCGCGTCTTTCCTCAACTTCTTCAAAATAGTACATCGGAGGACGAGCCGGTTTCGCTTCTTCAACTTCAATTTGCGGCTCAGGCACTGGTTCCGGAGTGTATTCCTGATACGGTTGGGCGACAGGCTCTTCGTGTTGCGGATACGCTGGCTGTTCGTAGAATGGCTCTGGCTGATGTGGCGGCTGCCATTGCTCCTGCTGCACGGGCACATAGCTTGCAGGTTCAGGGGCAATAATCGGTTCAGGCGTATGAACGCCAGGGGCAGTCTGCCAGTCAACCACCGGCTGCTGCATAGCCGGCTCAGGAGCGTAAACGGGGGCTGCGGGCATCACCGCTTCGGCAGGCGCAGCATATGCTTGCGCTGCCGTCGTGGCCACTGCCGCTGCCGCAACGGGAGCCGTTACAGAATGACCATTTAATAACGGATCGTACTCATCGTAATCGCCTGGCGCCGCGCGGTTCCCTGAGAACAAAACATCATCGGGATCGGCGGGCACGCCGCCTGCGCTATATGCGATTTGCTCATCGTCATCCATGCGTTTGCCGGAGAAAAGCGCGGCGTCCGTTTTGCGGCCCAGCGGATTGGCGAATTTTTCAGCGACGCGTTTACGACGCGCCAGCGCACCACGCATAATGCGGGTACGGCGGGATTCAGTCCGGTTGGCAGATGCCGTTTCATCTTCGTAGTCGTCATCTTCATACTCGTCTTCATCGACCCACGTGTCATCACGGCGGGTGCGATTACTCGCGAAGGTCAAAAGATTGAGGATAAAGCTGCCCAGTTTCTCGGCAATGCTAACCCAGGACCATCCGGTGAATAATGTCAGACCCGCGGCCCAGATACAGAGTAGCGTGATCGTCCCACCGCTGCTGTGCAGCATGGGTTTAAGCGCGGTGCTTAACAGGCTACCAATCACGCCACCGGAGGCAAAATACCAGATATCATCGGCGTTGATCGCTGCCAGACCGCATGACGTCAGGATCAACGCCAAAGCGCCAATCAGACGCAGCGAAACGGCAAAATAATCGATGTACTCTTCGTTCTGACGATGACGCCACGCAAACCAACATCCGCCGACAATAATGACCGGGATCGTGTAGGCCATGACGCCAAAGACGAAAAAGAGCGTATCCGCCAGCCATGCACCAGGAACGCCACCCAAATTATGGATAGGTTCATGCCATGCCGTTTGCGACCAGCTGGGGTCAGAAGGATTGAAACTGAGTAAGGCAGCCATCAACCAGACGGCAAAAAGGGCAACAAGGATCAGCAACGCCTCAAGGAGTCGGCGCCCGCTGCTTAACTTCGTTAAAGTGACTTCTTTGTCTTCAGTATATTCCTGGCTCAAAAAAGGCTCTCCAGGTACCAGGCATTTCCTGCCTGTTTGCTAAAACGGACAACAGCGCCGGGATACCCGGCACTGTTGCTGTATGGATTAACAGGAGTGTAATCAAATTACACTGATTTTGCACCTGTTCCGTATTAGCGCGTCTTAATAACCAGACGATTGCTCTGTTTGACCTCTTCCATGACCACGTAGGTACGGGTGTCATTCACGCCAGGCAGTCGCAACAGGGTTTCACCCAGCAATTTACGATAGGCTGACATATCTGGCACGCGGGTTTTCAACAGGTAGTCGAAATCGCCAGAAACCAGATGACACTCTTGAATTTCTTCAAGTTTTTGTACCGCGGTATTGAATTGTTCAAACACATCCGGCGCGCCACGATTCAGAGTAATCTCAACAAAAACCAGAAGTGAGGCATCCAGATAATGCGGATTTAACAGAGCCGTATAGCCCTGAATAAAACCCTGTCTTTCCAGTCGACGCACACGCTCAAGGCACGGCGTCGGTGAAAGTCCCACACGTTTTGAAAGCTCGACGTTGGAAATACGCCCATCCTTTTGCAATTCATTCAGAATGTTACGATCGATACGGTCGAGATCTTTGCCAGGGCGCTTCTTGCTATCTACCATTATTATTGTCTCTCTGTATTCCTTCCCTACTCCTGCCTGGACCCTGTGCACATCACTGTTCAGAGCCTGTACCCGTTATTCATCACATCGCTTTTATAATATGTGCGCGATGAGAATTCGGGTTCTACGGTAAGAAGACCGTTGCCCAAAGGCTGTCACCAACATCACGCATGGCATCTGTCCACACCATGCGTAGATTTCGCTGACCCGGTAAAAATGGCGTTTAGCTGCATGCCTATGCGGCACACAGCTAGCGCGGCTTTTTTTCTTCCTTCAATGTTTTCGCAAAAGCGCAGGGGATTGTCAAAGCAAAACATCGTTTTTTAGTACAACGTGCCAGTTATTCATTACGACCGGGGATTAATCCTCATTTTGTCGGTGTATAAACGACCGTTTTTCATCGTAAACCGTTATGTTATTACGCATTAACCTCCGGCTTCATCGCTGACGGCTATGACACAAATCGTTTACAACATTGCTGTGCTCTTTTTTTACGGCAACAAATTCCCTACAATCCGAGCAAATGTCTGCCAACAACAATGGGGATCTCATGGGCACGGCCAAACACAGTAAGCTGCTAATCCTTGGTTCTGGACCTGCGGGATACACCGCAGCGGTCTATGCTGCACGCGCTAACCTGCAACCGGTTTTAATCACCGGCATGGAAAAAGGCGGTCAGTTGACCACCACCACTGAAGTAGAAAACTGGCCAGGCGACCCGAATGACCTGACCGGGCCGCTGCTGATGGAGCGCATGCATGAACATGCGACCAAATTCGATACCGAAATTCTGTTCGACCACATCAACAAAGTTGATCTGCAAAATCGTCCGTTCCGTCTGATCGGTGATAACGGCGAATACACCTGTGATGCGCTAATTATTGCGACCGGCGCCTCCGCGCGTTATCTCGGGTTACCGTCTGAAGAAGCGTTTAAAGGCCGCGGCGTCTCCGCATGCGCAACCTGCGATGGCTTCTTCTATCGCAACCAGAAAGTAGCGGTTATCGGTGGCGGCAACACGGCCGTTGAAGAAGCACTCTATCTGGCCAATATCGCCTCAGAAGTGCACCTTATTCACCGTCGCGACACTTTCCGCGCTGAGAAAATTCTGATCAAACGTCTGATGGATAAAGTGGCCAGTGGCAACATTGTGCTGCATACCCACCGCACGCTGGAAGAAGTGACGGGCGATCAGATGGGCGTATCAGGCCTGCGTCTGCGCGATACCCAGAATGCGGATAACATTGAGTCGCTGGAAGTGGCGGGCCTGTTTGTTGCCATCGGTCACAGCCCTAACACCGGCATTTTTGATGGTCAACTGGAGCTGGAAAACGGCTACATCAAAGTGCAGTCTGGGATCCACGGCAATGCGACCCAGACCAGCATCCCTGGTGTGTTTGCTGCGGGCGATGTCATGGACCATATTTATCGTCAGGCAATCACCTCTGCGGGTACAGGCTGTATGGCCGCGCTGGATGCAGAGCGTTACCTCGATGGACTGGCTGAACTCGGTAAATAATCTTTACAAGTCAGTAACAAACGTAAATAAAGGCGACGACAGGTCGCCTTTATTTTGCCTGGCATGTACCATTGCGGTGCCGAATTTCTAATAACTCACCTGCAAAGCAAGCAATGGAAAAAACCCGTCAACAAGAGTTAACTCGCTGGCTGAAACAGCAAAGCGTTCTTTCGCGCCGCTGGCTGAATATTTCCCGTCTGTTGGGATTTATCAGCGGTTTGTTGATTGTTGCCCAGGCATGGCTGCTGGCCCGCATTCTTAACCATATGATTATGGAGAACATCCCGCGCGAGGCGTTGATTATGCCGTTTATCGTGCTGGCGTTGGTCTTCATCCTTCGCGCATGGGTTGTCTGGCTCCGTGAACGCGTAGGTTTTCACGCCGGCCAGCATATACGCTATGAAATCCGCCGTCAGGTACTGGACAGGCTTCAGGAAGCCGGGCCGGCCTGGATTCAGGGAAAACCCGCCGGAAGCTGGGCAACGCTTATCCTTGAACAAATCGACGACATGCATGATTACTATGCCCGTTATCTGCCTCAGATGGCGCTGGCGGTCTTCGTTCCGCTGCTCATTGTGCTCGCGATTTTCCCGTCCAACTGGGTGGCGGCCCTGATTTTATTGGGAACCGCGCCACTGATTCCAATGTTTATGGCGATGGTGGGAATGGGAGCGGCGGATGCCAACCGTCGTAACTTCCTTGCCCTTGGGCGTCTGAGTGGACACTTTCTTGACCGTCTTCGTGGAATGGAAACGTTGCGCGTCTTTGGGCGTGGCGAAGCCGAAATCGAAAACATTCGTCAGGCGTCTCAGGATTTTCGTCAGCGGACCATGGAAGTGTTGCGCCTGGCGTTTCTCTCATCTGGCGTGCTGGAATTCTTTACCTCGCTATCCATCGCCCTTGTCGCCGTTTACTTTGGTTTCTCATATCTCGGCGCACTCGATTTTGGTCACTATGGCACGGCGGTCACGCTGTCAGCTGGTTTTCTGGCGCTGATTCTCGCACCGGAATTTTTCCAGCCGCTACGTGATTTGGGCACGTTTTATCACGCAAAAGCTCAGGCCGTTGGCGCAGCCGATAGCCTGAAAACGTTCCTGGAAACGCCTCTGGCCCACCCTGAGCGTGGTGAGGTGACACTCAACAGCAAAGAGCCGGTTACGATTGTAGCAAAAGACTTTTCGATTCTATCGCCAGAAGGCAAAGTGCTGACCGGACCGCTCAACTTCACACTTTCTGCAGGCCAGCGAGTGGTATTAGTCGGCACCAGCGGTTCGGGAAAAAGCTCCCTGCTGAACGCGCTGTCCGGGTTTATGGCCTACACCGGCTCCTTAGAAATTAACCGAACGGAATTGCGTTTACTGGAGCCCGACGCCTGGCGCAAACAGCTAAGTTGGGTGGGGCAAAACCCGCAGCTCCCAGCCTCGACGCTGCGTGAAAACGTATTGTTGGCGCGTCCGGATGCGCATGAATCCGAACTGCAATCGGTGCTCGATCGCGCCTGGGTTAGCGAATTCCTGCCGCTGCTACCGAATGGTGTGGACACGGTGGTGGGCGATCAGGGCGCGGGGCTTTCCGTTGGGCAAGCACAGCGCATCGCCGTCGCGCGAGCCTTGCTTAATCCGAGTCAACTGATGTTACTGGACGAACCCGCTGCCAGCCTTGACGCGCATAGTGAACAGCGCGTGATGCAGGCCCTGAATGATGCCTCGCGGCAGCAGACCACCCTGATGGTGACTCATCAGTTGGAAGGGATCGCCGACTGGGATCAGATCTGGGTAATGGACAACGGGCGTATTGTTGAGCAAGGCGATTACGCGACGCTCGCCGCCGCGCAGGGGGCGTTTGCCGCTCTGCTGGCAAATCGTCAGGAGGATATTTAATGCGTGCCTTACTGCCGTATCTGGCGCTTTATAAACGCCACAAATGGATGCTGACCCTGGGCATTGTGCTGGCGATTGTCACCCTTCTGGCGAGCATTGGCCTGCTGACACTTTCCGGCTGGTTCCTGTCAGCTTCTGCGGTGGCAGGTTTTGCCGGGCTCTATAGTTTTAACTACATGCTGCCCGCCGCCGGCGTTCGCGGCACCGCGATTACACGTACAGCCGGTCGGTATTTTGAACGACTGGTCAGTCACGACGCCACTTTCCGTGTATTGCAACATCTGCGAATTTTCACGTTCAGCAAGCTGCTACCGCTCTCCCCTGCCGGGCTGGCACGTTTTCGTCAGGGCGAGTTGCTAAACCGCGTGGTGGCTGACGTCGATACGCTGGATCACCTGTATCTGCGCGTTATTTCTCCCCTGGTAGGGGCGTTCGTCGTGATCGTCACTGTCACGCTGGGGCTTTGCGTCCTCGATGTGCCGATTGCTCTCACGCTCGGGGGTATTATGCTGTGCACCCTTCTCTTCTTGCCACCGCTGTTCTATCGCGCCGGAAAATCAACCGGCGAGAATCTGACCCGTTTACGCGGTGAGTATCGTCAGCAATTAACCTCCTGGTTACAGGGCCAGGCGGAGCTGACTATTTATGGCGCCAGCCAACGCTACCGCACCCGGATGGAAAGCACTGAATTCAGCTGGCACGAGGCACAGCGCAGACAGTCCGAACTGACGGCGTTATCTCAGGCCCTGATGATGCTCATTGGCGGGATCGCGGTCATCGTCATGCTGTGGATGGCTTCCGGCGGCGTCGGAGGCCATACCCAACCCGGTGCGCTGATTGCCCTGTTTGTCTTTTGCGCTCTGGCTGCATTCGAAGCGCTTGCCCCGGTGACGGGAGCATTCCAGCATTTAGGTCAGGTGATTGCCTCTGCCGTGCGCATTACGCAGATCACCGAGCAGCAACCCGAAGTGCAGTTTACGGCGCAGGAACAGATCTCACCTGCGAATATTGCCCTGCAACTGCACGACGTGACGTTTGCCTATGACGGGCAAGCACAGAATGCCCTGGACGGCCTCAACCTGACGATTCCGGCAGGTGCGCGTGTCGCTATTCTGGGGAAAACCGGCTGCGGTAAGTCTACGCTGTTGCAATTACTTACCCGTGCCTGGGACCCTCGGGAGGGTCAGATCCTGTTCAACGACACCCCTCTCACCGATTTTAGCGAGCAGGCGCTACGCCAGTCGATGAGCGTCGTACCGCAGCGCGTGCATCTGTTTAGCGCCACTCTGCGCGATAACCTGCTGCTGGCATCGCCTGGTGCCGCGGACGAACATTTGCGCGCCGTGCTGGAGCAGGTTGGGCTGCACAAACTGCTTGAAGATGACGGATTAAATGGCTGGCTGGGTGAAGGGGGCCGTCAACTGTCGGGCGGAGAGTTACGTCGCCTGGCCGTGGCTCGCGCGTTGCTGCATGATGCGCCGCTGATGTTGCTCGATGAACCTACCGAAGGGCTGGATGCAACAACGGAGAGTCAAATCCTTGATTTACTGGCCGATGTCATGAAAAACAAAACCGTGCTGATGGTGACTCATCGCCTGCGCGGACTGGCGAATTTTGACCAAATAATTGTGATGGACAACGGGCAGATTATTGAGCAAGGTAGTCACGCAGAGCTGTTAGCGAAACAGGGTCGTTATTACCAGTTTAAACAACGTCTGTAGACTATATTTGAACCGTTCCCTACTCGCGTATTGGAGTTTTGCAGTCATGCGCCTGGTCCAGCTTTCTCGTCATAATATTGCGTTCCCTTCGCCAGAGGGAGCGCTGCGTGAACCCAATGGGCTGCTGGCGCTTGGCGGTGATTTAAGCCCGGCGCGGCTGCTGATGGCGTATCAACGCGGAATTTTCCCGTGGTTTTCGCCCGGAGACCCGATCCTGTGGTGGTCGCCCGACCCGCGCGCGGTCCTTTTACCCGCGCAGTTTCATCTCAGCCGGAGCATGAAGCGCTTTCACGCCAAATCCCCTTATCGCGTCACACTCAATCATGCTTTTGGCCAGGTGATCGACGGCTGCGCCAGCGATCGTCATGAGGGCACCTGGATCACGCACAATATTATCGACGCATACCATCGCTTACATGAACTGGGCCACGCACACTCCATCGAGGTGTGGGAAAAAGACGAACTGGTGGGCGGAATGTATGGCGTGGCGCAAGGGACGTTATTTTGCGGTGAGTCGATGTTCAGCCGCGCGATTAACGCATCCAAAACGGCGTTGCTGGTATTTTGCCAGGAGTTTGCCCTTCGCGGTGGTCAACTGCTGGATTGCCAGGTGCTCAACGAGCACACCGCATCGCTGGGAGCCGTAGAGATCTCACGTCGTCATTATCTCGAAGAGCTGGATACACTCCGTTTACAGAAGCTCCCTCAGAACTTTTGGGTCCCCAGGACACTCTTTATGTCCCAGGCATAAATGTTTTCCGCCCATTTTGGATCAGGAGTGTTATAATTGGTGCCGCAGAGTAGGTTCTGCCTGTTGCCCCGCCGCCGTTTGGGAATCCTTCGCATCAGATAACGTCCTTGCGTTTATCCTGTCGCCACCCCTTTACGAATGCGCTTCTCGTACGGTTATACCGTGACGACTGGGCAATACGCCGAAACTGTTTTGTTGCGTTTTAAACGCACAATTCTTTACTTAATTGATGAATTTCGGCATTATCTTGCCGGTTCAAAACTTGGTAGTGATACCCCAGAGGATTAGATGGCCAAAGAAGACAATATTGAAATGCAGGGTACCGTACTTGATACGTTGCCTAACACCATGTTCCGCGTAGAACTGGAAAACGGTCACGTGGTAACCGCGCACATCTCCGGCAAAATGCGCAAAAACTACATCCGTATCCTGACGGGCGACAAAGTGACTGTTGAGCTGACCCCGTACGACCTGAGCAAAGGCCGCATTGTCTTCCGTAGTCGCTAATTGTATTCGCCTCTAATGGCATAGAGATATATAAAAAGGTCGGGAAAATCCCCGGCCTTTTTTATTTCCCGCGATTAATTGGGCTGAGCCGGTAAATGTATTACAACCTGCTGTGGCGGAGGTACAACTAAATCGCCCGCCATGTCATGGGTTATATCGTGAAGCAGGCCCGTCAGATACGGGAGCATTTCGCGATCAAAGTGAGAAACCAGCAAAACGTGGCTTAACGCTCGGCAGTAATCGCATTTCGTTTCCGTCTCTTTCAGCAACCCTTCTCTTTTTTTCGGTTTTTCCGGCTCTTCATCCATTTCAACGACGTAAAAATCGCTCATCGACTCAACCAGCGCTTGTTTTACAACATCAAGATAGGCGTCAAGACAGCGGCAAACAGGCTGAATTTGTGGCAGGGAATTGCAGTCGACAAGGATTTCGGTCAGCAGATTGCAGCGTTTGGCAAGCATTGCAAGATCGAGAGTATCGTGGCTCAGTTCGCTGTAGAGCGGATTAATACTGGTTTCTGGATTCATTGGGTAATTCCTTCACACATTGCAGGACGCCAATCCTGACATCTGATTTTGGATACACCTCAATTTTATAACTGTATTTATATACAGTATTTTATTTTTCTCAATTCTGGATAACGCCTCGCAAAATTTCAGCAAGAGGGATAAACGACAGGGATAAAAAAACCGGGCTTTCGCCCGGTTTCCATTAACAAATATCAATCTTAGTGTGCCGCTTCGGGCTTATGCTTCTGAGCACTCTGGAAATCATACGTCAGCTCGCCTTTGGCCTGATCCAGCGCGACGGTCACCTGGCCGCCATCCACCAGCGAGCCAAACAGAAGCTCGTTGGCCAGCGGTTTTTTCAGGTTGTCCTGAATGGCTCGCGCCATCGGACGTGCGCCCATCGCACGGTCGTAGCCTTTCTCAGCCAGCCAGTTGCGGGCCTCCTGGCTCACTTCCAGCGACACGCCTTTCTGATCCAACTGAACCTGCAATTCGACGATAAACTTATCCACCACCTGATGAATCACCTCGGTAGACAAGTGATCGAACCAGATAATGTTGTCCAGACGGTTACGGAATTCAGGGGTAAAGATCTTTTTGATCTCTTCCATCGCATCGGTGCTGTTATCCTGATGGATCAGGCCGATCGATTTACGTTCCGTCTCACGAACCCCGGCGTTAGTGGTCATCACCAGCACCACGTTGCGGAAATCTGCTTTGCGCCCGTTGTTATCTGTCAGCGTCCCGTTGTCCATCACCTGAAGCAGGATGTTGAAGACGTCCGGATGCGCTTTCTCAATCTCATCGAGCAGCAATACCGCGTGAGGATGCTTGATCACCGCATCCGTGAGCAAACCGCCCTGGTCAAAGCCCACATATCCCGGAGGCGCACCAATCAAACGACTGACGGTGTGACGTTCCATATACTCGGACATATCGAAACGCAGCAGTTCAATACCCAGCGCTTTGGAAAGCTGAACAGTGACCTCGGTTTTCCCCACGCCGGTCGGGCCAGCGAACAGGAAAGAACCCACCGGTTTATGATCATGCCCCAGTCCGGCACGGGCCATCTTGATAGCTTCGGTTAATGCTTCAATGGCTTTATCCTGGCCAAATACCAGCATTTTCAGGCGGTCGCCAAGGTTTTTCAGCGTGTCGCGGTCGCTCTGAGAGACGCTCTTCTCAGGGATACGCGCGATGCGAGCCACCACGGATTCAATATCCGCCACGTTGACGGTTTTCTTGCGCTTGCTGACCGGCATCAAACGCGCACGCGCGCCCGCTTCGTCGATCACATCAATTGCTTTATCCGGCAGGTGACGGTCGTTGATGTATTTCACCGCAAGCTCCACCGCAGCACGCACCGCTTTCGCGGTGTAACGCACATCGTGGTGCGCTTCGTACTTCGGTTTCAGACCGTTGATGATCTGCACTGTTTCCTCGACGGACGGCTCAGTAATATCAATTTTCTGGAAGCGACGCGCTAACGCACGGTCTTTCTCGAAAATGTTACTGAACTCCTGATAGGTGGTAGAGCCCATTACCCGGATTTTACCACTGGAAAGCAATGGCTTAATCAGATTAGCCGCATCCACCTGGCCACCAGACGCGGCCCCTGCACCAATGATGGTATGAATTTCATCAATGAACAGGATGCTGCTGGTGTCTTGCTCCAGCTGTTTCAGTAACGCTTTAAAGCGTTTTTCAAAATCACCGCGGTATTTGGTGCCTGCCAGCAGAGAACCAATGTCCAGCGAATAGATGGTGCAATCGGCCATCACTTCAGGGACGTCGCCCTGCACAATGCGCCAGGCCAGCCCTTCAGCGATCGCGGTTTTACCCACGCCAGACTCACCCACCAGCAGCGGGTTGTTTTTGCGACGACGACACAGCACCTGAATCGCGCGTTCCAGCTCTTTATCGCGACCAATCAGCGGGTCGATACCGCCAACGCGAGCAAGCTGGTTAAGATTGGTGGTGAAGTTTTCCATACGATCCTCCCCGCCTGCTTGCTCTTCATTATTATTCGCCTGATTGCTGGAATCCGAGGCCTGGTTAGGCTCGTCTTTTCGCGTTCCGTGAGAGATAAAGTTGACCACGTCGAGTCGGCTGACTTCGTGTTTGCGCAGCAGGTACGCCGCTTGCGATTCCTGCTCGCTAAAGATGGCAACCAGCACGTTTGCACCGGTCACTTCGCTACGGCCAGAGGACTGGACGTGGAACACCGCACGCTGCAGCACGCGCTGGAAGCTGAGCGTCGGCTGAGTGTCGCGCTCCTCTTCACTGACAGGCAGCACCGGTGTGGTTTGTTCGATGAAGGCTTCGAGTTCCTGACGCAGCGCCACCAGATCCACAGAACACGCTTCCAGCGCTTCGCGGGCAGATGGGTTGCTGAGCAGTGCGAGTAGCAGGTGCTCGACGGTCATAAACTCATGTCGGTGCTCACGCGCTCTGGCGAAAGCCATATTTAAACTGAGTTCCAGTTCTTGATTGAGCATAGGCACCTCCCCCAATTTTATGCCTTATCAGGCTTTTTCCAGCGTACACAGCAACGGATGCTCATTCTCCCTGGCATATTCGTTCACCATTGCGACTTTCGTCTCGGCAACTTCTGCAGTAAAAACCCCGCAGATGGCTTTGCCATGATAGTGAACGGCGAGCATCAGTTGCGTTGCACGTTCTACATCATAAGAAAAGAACTTTTGTAGCACGTCAATAACAAATTCCATCGGCGTGTAATCATCGTTCATTAACATAACTTTATACATAGATGGCGGTTTTAGCGCGTCGCGCACTTTGTCTTCCGCCAGCTGGTCAAAATCCAGCCAGTCGTTCGTCTTACCCATTGTCAGTCATCATCGGTTACGGTTTCCGGCAGAACATTCCCGCTGACAGGAGGCTTTCTCTCTTCTGAATCTACCTCAGATATCAGATAACAAACATCTATTACTGCCATTCGCGATGTCTGTCACATTCCCGTCAATAGCGTTAACTGCTTCAAATTTTGGTTGATTCTTGTCCCAACTCCAGCGCCTGACACTTGACGATAGGGTTGGTTTATCTAAATTGTACAAGCGTGAGTTGGCGAGGTTTTGAACAGCCCCCACTCCACCACCGGTTCATTCCATCTTACTTAATAAAAGATACGAAGGATGTCGAAGCATGGAAATGGGTACTGTTAAGTGGTTCAACAACGCCAAAGGGTTCGGGTTCATCTGCCCTGAAGGCGGCGGCGAAGATATCTTCGCTCACTATTCCACCATTCAAATGGATGGATACAGAACACTAAAAGCCGGGCAGTCGGTCCGCTTTGATGTTCACCAGGGGCCAAAAGGCAATCATGCCAGTGTCATTGTGCCCATCGAAGCAGAAGCTGTTGCATAGCCCTCTGATTCATTGTGTACATCCCTCAGACAAAATGCCAGCCCGATCGGCTGGCATTTTTATTTTCCTTACTCGCGCGCCAGCGCATCCACTGGGTCCAGCCGCGCCGCATTGCGTGCCGGAAGCCAGCCGAACAAAACGCCAGTCGCGGTCGAACATAAAAAAGCCGTCAGCAGCGCGAAGGGTGAAAAACCGATCTCCCATCCGGGTAAAAAAAGCTGCAAAGTGAAGGCGATAAGCATCGACAACGCAATACCCAACGCCCCGCCCACCAGACAGACCAGCACCGCTTCGATTAAAAACTGCTGAAGCACGTCACTGGCTCGCGCCCCAACCGCCATGCGAATGCCAATCTCACGCGTACGCTCCGTGACAGAAACCAGCATAATATTCATGACGCCAATCCCCCCGACAACGAGAGAGATAACCGCCACCAGCGTAAGAAACAGCTGAAGAGTACGTGTGGTCTTTTCAGCGGTTTTCAAGAGGCCGTCCATGTTCCAGGTAAAGAAATCTTTCTTGCCGTGACGCAGCGTAAGCAAGCGCTCAATCTGCTTTTCAGCCTGTGCGCTGTCGTAGCCTTCTTTCACCCGCACGGTAATGGAGTTGAGCCATGACTGTCCCATAATGCGCCCGGAGATGGTGGTATAGGGCAACCACACGCGCAGAATTTTACTGCTGCCAAACATCGACTGCTTCTCTTCTGCCACGCCGATTACCGTCGCCGGCATGTTGCCCACCAGAATCACTTCGCCCACCACGGTAGGTTTATTGGGAAACAGCTGGCGACGCGAGTTGGCGTCCAGCACGACCACCTGCGCCCTGCCTGCCAGCTGTTCGGCGTTAAAGGTGGCGCCTTCGCTGAAGGTCATTCCGTATACGTTAAAATAGTCGCCGCTTACGCCGTTCGCGCTGGCAGCGACATCAATGTTGCCGTAGCGCAGGCGGAGGTTTTGCGAAACCGCAGGCGTCGCTGAGTCGACCCAGGGCTGCTTTTGAATTGCCGCCAAATCGTCATACTTTAGCGCCTGTTGATATTGCGGCTCATCGTCACCAAAATCTTTCCCCGGATAGACATCAATCGTGTTGGTGCCGATAGCGCGGATGTCCGCCAACACCAGCTGTTTGGCCGCGTCACCCACCACCACAATTGACACCACCGAAGCGATACCGATGATAATGCCGAGCATGGTCAGCAGCGTGCGCATTTTATTGGCCGCCATCGCCAGCCAGGCCATCATGAGCGCCTCACGGAACCCGCTGGCAAACTGTCCCCATCCCGTCGGCGGAGGCAGGATCGTTTTCTGAACGCCGGTATGATTTTTCCGCGCCGGGGGATTACTGACTAACTCACCGTCGTGGATCTCCACGATCCTTTCGGCCTGCTTCGCCACCTGCGGATCGTGGGTAACAATGATCACCGTATGACCCTGGTCGCGAAGCTGATGCAAAATGGCCATCACCTCTTCACCGGAATGGCTGTCCAGCGCCCCGGTCGGTTCATCGGCGAGGATCACCTGGCCGCCGTTCATCAATGCGCGGGCAATACTCACACGCTGCTGTTGACCGCCAGAAAGCTGCGACGGCTGGTAATCCACACGCTCTGCCAGCCCTAGCCGCGTCAAAAGGGCCTGCGCGCGCTCAAGACGCTTTTTACGCTCGACGCCCGCATACACCGCCGGAACTTCGACGTTTTGCGCCGCCGTCAAATGCGACAGCAAATGGTACCGCTGGAAGATAAAACCAAAATGTTCACGGCGCAGTTTAGCCAGCGCATCGCTGTCGAGAGTGGCAATATCCGTTCCCGCCACGCGATAGGTTCCGCTGGTGGGTTTATCCAGACAGCCAAGAATGTTCATCAGCGTGGATTTCCCGGAACCGGAGGCCCCGACAATAGCGACCATCTCCCCGGCTTCCACCCGCAGGGTAATGCCCTTCAGCACCTCCACTGCGCCATCCCCGGAAGGATAGCTACGGCGAATATCATTCAGCTCCAGCAACGCGGTCATTTAGTCGCCCCTGGCTGGCTTTCGCCAATGACGACTTCATCGCCCTCTTCCAGCCCTTTCACGATGACGATATCCGTATCGTTGCGCTCGCCAATCTCCACTTCACGCTCGCGGGTTTCACCGTTACGCAGCACTTTCACTTTATAACGGTTAACCCCCGCCGGATCGCCCAGCGCCGCCAGCGGCACGGTCAAAACATCTTTTACCCCGGTAAGCTGAATATGAACCTGCGCGGTCATATCCAGTCGCAGGACGCCTTTCGGGTTCGGCACTTCAAAGCGCGCGTAGTAGAAAATAGCGTCGTTCACTTTCTCCGGCGTTGGCAGAATATCTTTCAGGACGCCTTCATAACGCGTGAGCGGATCGCCCAGCACCGTAAACCAGGCTTTTTGGCCGGGTTTAAGATGGATAACGTCGGCCTCGGAAACCTGCGCTTTGACCAGCATCGTGCCCATGTCCGCCAGCGTCAGGATGTTCGGAGCCTGCTGTGCGGCAATTACCGTCTGTCCTTGCAGCGTGGTGATTTGCGTCACTTCGCCTGCCATCGGCGCCACAATGCGGGTGTAATCGAGGTTGGTTTTCGCGGTATCGAGCGACGCCTGATTACGCTTAATTTGCGCGTCAATCGTACCAATCTGCGCCTGTTTAACCGCCAGTTCGGTCGTCGCCGTATCCAGATCCTGACGAGAAACGGCCTGCGTTTTAGCCAGCGCCTGCTGACGTCCAAGCGTGACCTGAGCGAGCTGGCGTTCCGCCTGAGCCTGGCTGCGCTGGGCGCGTAATTCCATGAGTGTCGCTTCGACTTCGCGAATCTGGTTTTCCGCTTGCTCGGAATCGATCACCCCCAGCAGCTGACCTTTTTTCACTTTGTCGCCAATCTCAACCGACAGTGTTTTAAGCTGGCCACTCACCTGCGCGCCGACGTCAACTTTACGCAGCGCATCCAGCTTGCCTGTTGCCAGAACGCTTTGTTGCAGCTCGCCCGGTCGCACTATCAGCGTCTGGTATTGCGGTACCGGTGCATTCAGCACCTGCCACAGCCAGAATCCGCCCACCAGCACGATGACGGCTAACAGCAAAAACAGCTTCCTGCGTTTTCCCTTGAGATTCATAAATATTCCAAATAAATGTTCTGGCAATGATAAACGTTAATTCTATCTAAACTGTTCCTCAACGAAACCCCCGTTTTTTGGATCACCGCGCGGTTGTTGAGGTGATGTTGATTAAACCCCTGCTGAAATAACGCTCTTATCCAAAAGCCGGGACTGCTCATGTCTTCCATCGTTGACACACCCTCTTCTCAAACGCTACAGCTTAAGTCTGGCTGGCAGCTTTTTCAGCGCCTTGCCTCAGGTGAATTTACCCCGGGGCTTGCCTGGCAGAATCCTGCCTACCGCCGTAAATTCATGCTGCGTTCGCTTGCCGCGCCGTTCAGCACCGCGCGCCTGCTTGCAAGCCTGGCAAAACAGCCACGGCTGATCCAGATGTTGCAGGTGCAGCCGGGATTACCGTGCCGTTTGCATCGCCCGTGGTTGTCTGTGGATATGAATCGTCAGCAAGCGCTGAACGCGCTGGGCTACCACTACCAGACCATGAATGCGGTGCTCCCGGCAACGTTAATGAACGGATATCTTTCCAAAAAAGGGGTGACGTTACTGACACTGAGCGGAAAAGACGAGCAGCAGTTCACGATCCGACTGTGCGCCGATGCGTTTCTCGATAAAGAGGGCGAGGCGACGCTGGCCTTTTGCGATCATCAAAACACCGTGCTGGCAGAGATGACCTTCACGCTGTGTCAGTATGAGTCAAAAACCACGCTGTTTATTGGCGGCCTGCAGGGGGCAAAATCCTTTGTTCCGCATGAATTGATCCAGGGCGCGACCAAAGCCTGTCACGGACTGTTCCCGAAACGTCTGCTGGTGGAAGCGGCCATGACGCTGGGCGCGGCATTCCCGGTAGAACAGATTGTGGCGGTCAGTAACGCGACCCATATTTATCGCAGCTGGCGCTACCGCAAGAAAAAAGAGGGGAAATTGCTGGCCGATTACGACAGTTTCTGGCGCTCAATGGGTGGAGAACAGGAGGCGAAAGGTCACTTCCTGCTGCCGCTGGTTATGCCGCGCAAGCCAATGGAAGATATTGCCAGCAAAAAACGCTCCGAATATCGCCGCCGCTATGAACTGCTCGATAGCCTGATCGAGCAGGTGAATCACGCCACGCATCGTTAATCAGCCTTCCCGCGTGCCAGCCATAGCACGCGGGAAAACATTTTTCGCAGTAACACCGGTACCGATTCGACGCCCCTTCTTCCCGCCTCGGCCGCGACTTCGATCGCCAGATCGGGCTTAGAGGAGCGATGAATGGCTTTAGCAATGACCCGCCGCATGTTCATCGGGATACCCGGCGGGATCATCGCGACGCGATGGAAGACATCGTCAAAACCCTGGCGATACATAAAGTGTTCCATATCCATCGCCGGGAGTTCAGTCAGGTGCTCACGCTCCTCTTCACGGTTGTTGTTCAGCAGACCGCGCACGGTACTGGCGTACTTTTTCCCCGCTTCGTCGCCATCCACCAGCACGTGCCATTCGATACCCATCCGGCGCGCGAACTTAATCAGCGGTTTTAATCCCGACTGCGCAAACTCGATAACCTTGATCCCTTCGGCATCGAAATGATGGCCGCACTGGCGCGCCAGCTCGTTAATCACCCAGGTTTCTGTCTCTCCCTCCACCAGCAACCAGCAGCGGGCAAATAGCGATGACGCACGGTTAAAGCGGATATGAAAGGCAATACGGCGGGCATCTTCGGCGCTTAGGCCGCCAGGCCCGAGACGAAACGCCGACACGCGGGACGACTCTCTGACCAGGCGGCAGACATATTCGACCGGCGTGAGAGACAACAGCTCGCCAGAATTGGTGGTCGTGATCCGCTGCAAAGGCAGCAGATTTAACAGATTCCACGCCACCGAAAGCATAATCGGGTGTAGACGTGTTTCAGGATCTTCCACCAGCAGTAATGGACGCGCATCGGGGTCCAGACGAACAGAACCTTTCGCCTTAAGCAGCGTGGAGAACAGCCCCAGCAAGATGACCCGATGGGCGCGCCCGCCGGGTTTATCGATCATGCGGTTGATAATATCCAGATAGCGCCAGCTGCGCTGTTCATCGTGAGAGCGACGGCGCATCAGCCGGTGGCGAGTCTGGGAGCCCCCCTGTTCGGAGAAGTAGTGCTCCAGCAATTGCACCATCGCTGACAAGCCCTGACGAATCTGCCCGTCAGTCAGATTTTGCGGACGCGCCACCAGCTCGCGCGCCAGAACATCCAGCTCTCGGGCGGTAACTTCAATATCAGGCAGATTGGGGACCGCGCCGTTGCGGATCCGACGCATAAAACGCGCATCCCGCAGGCGTAGCACCGGCATCAGGCGCACCAGATGGCTGGCAAAGGTGTCGATATCATCAAGCGGAATAGGATGCCCGGTAGCATCAATAAATCCGCGCAGAGTCATGACCGTCTCATCCTCCGCCAGCTCGCCCTCCAGACGGTAAAAAATCCGCTGATACCCGTCATCACAGGGCGTCCAGCAGGGCGAAAGCGGTCGATAGCGGCGAACGCGATGGCGTCCGGGTTCAAGCTCGCGGAAGGTCAGAATGATATGCAGGTGGTGCTCGCGCCCCAGAACATCTCCCGGCGGAAACCAGAAATCATCCCGTACAAAGCTGTAAAGGTCTGCTTCAGGCGACAGCAACAGCGTCAGGGCATCCAGCAGACTGGATTTACCCCACGCATTCTCGCCAATCAGGACATTGTTCTGCTCCAGCATTAGCGATAAACGGTTAATGCCACGAAATCCGACGATCTCCACACGTTCGAGAAACATAAATCCTCCCGCAAAATACTCACGCTTTCCTGCATATTATCAGCAGTATAGCGTCAGGGATCGTCCCAGGACACATTTCCGCTGTTTGAACAGACGAACACAGGCCATAAAAATCAGAATTTACTCCACGACTTTTGTTTGAAACACAGCCAACAGAGGAAGATACTACGCCACCTGAATTGGTCTATGCTTTAATTCCATCCAGTTCGAACAAGGATTGACATCACATTGCCTTAAATCAAATTTACCCAATTTATTTAAGTAGCGAAGCGATGTTGTTGCTTTTTAAAATAATGGCTCTTTGCGTCGTCATCCTTTTCGACGACAAATAGCCCGTGTGCAGGAAAGCCCGCGGAAATTAACGAGGTGGTTATGTTTAGAAAATTAGCAGCAGAGTGCTTTGGCACATTCTGGCTGGTGTTTGGTGGTTGCGGTAGCGCCGTTCTTGCAGCAGCATTCCCGGAATTAGGTATTGGTTTTGTGGGTGTGGCATTAGCGTTTGGTTTAACCGTATTAACCATGGCTTATGCCGTGGGCCATATTTCCGGCGGTCATTTTAACCCTGCTGTGACATTGGGTCTTTGGGCGGGCGGTCGTTTCCCGGCAAAAGACATCATTGGCTATATTATTGCACAGGTGGTTGGCGGGATTATTGCCGCTGCGGTTCTGTACGTTGTCGCCAGCGGTAAAGCTGGGTTTGACGCGGCGGCGAGCGGTTTTGCCTCTAACGGTTTTGGCGAACACTCTCCGGGTGGTTTCTCCATGCTGTCCGCTATTGTGATTGAAATCGTACTGACCGCAGGCTTCCTGCTGGTGATTCACGGTGCAACCGATAAACATGCGCCAGCGGGCTTTGCCCCTATCGCTATCGGCCTGGCGTTGACCCTGATTCACCTGATCAGCATTCCGGTGACCAATACCTCTGTTAACCCGGCGCGTAGCACCGCGGTGGCGATCTTCCAGGGTGGCTGGGCGCTTCAGCAGCTGTGGCTGTTCTGGGTGATGCCGGTTATTGGCGGTATTCTCGGCGGTCTGTTGTATCGTACCCTGCTTGAAAAACGCGATAATTAATTGCACGACGGCAACCTCTGGTTGCCGTTTTTCGTTTATGCCCACTTTTTACGGGCGACACGCAATATAAAGCAGCAACGCATATTTGATTGCTTCTTTGACTGTACAGCGGGAATTGGGTAGTGTCAGTGGCGCTATTCAGACATTCTAAAAAGGACCCGGCTGTTCATGTTTTCAGGACTCTTAATCATTCTGCTGCCGTTGGTAGTGGGCTATCTTATTCCCCTTCATCATGAGTCGGCATTAAAGCTCATTAATCGCTTTCTCAGCTGGATTGTCTACGTCATCCTGTTTTTCATGGGAATAAGCCTCGCGTTCCTGGATAACCTGGCCGCCAATTTACTCTCTATTCTTCATTATTCTGTGGTCACCATTGTCGTTATTCTGCTGTGTAATATCGCCGCGCTGTTTTGGCTCGAACGCAGCCTGCCGTGGAAAAATCAGCACCAGCAGGAAAAACTCCCGTCGCGCATCGCCATGGCGCTGGAATCATTAAAGCTCTGCGGTGTGGTTGTTCTCGGATTTTTGCTTGGCCTGACGGGCCTGGATTTTCTGCAACACGCGACAGAAGCCAGCGAATACACCTTAATCTTCCTGCTGTTCCTGATCGGCATTCAGTTACGCAATAACGGCATGACGCTGAAACAAATCGTGCTGAATCGCCGGGGAATGATTGTCGCGGTGGTGGTGGTATTCAGCTCGCTGGTGGGCGGCGTGATTAATGCCTTTATTCTCGATCTGCCACTGAAAACCGGTCTGGCGATGGCATCGGGTTTTGGCTGGTACTCCCTGTCAGGCATTCTGCTGACGGAGTCTTTTGGTCCGGTCATCGGCAGCGCGGCGTTCTTCAATGATTTGGGGCGTGAGCTTATCGCCATTATGCTCATTCCCGGCCTGGTACGTCAGAGTCGCTCTACGGCGCTCGGCCTGTGTGGCGCCACGTCGATGGACTTTACCCTGCCCGTGTTGCAACGCTCAGGCGGCCTTGAACTGGTTCCTGCCGCTATCGTTCATGGCTTCATTTTAAGCCTGCTGGTCCCGATTTTGATGGCATTTTTCTCCGCCTGATACCTCTCTGGCGGTAGACCTCTACCGCCAAAATTGCGTTAAATCAATAACCCTCTATTTTGTGGCAAAAAGCGCTTTTCTCTCCCCATCCACAGGCATAACCTTAAACATGTATATCAAATATAACTTTAACAGGTGTGATTATGTTTTGTGTGCAATGTGAACAAACCATCCGTACCCCTGCCGGGAACGGCTGCTCTTACGCGCAGGGTATGTGCGGTAAAACCGCAGAAACGTCTGACCTGCAAGATCTCCTGATTGCGGCCCTGCAAGGTTTATCCGCCTGGGCGGCAAAAGCACGCGAATACGGCATTGTTGACCACTACGTGGATAATTTTGCCCCGCGCGCATTTTTCTCGACCCTGACCAACGTTAACTTCGATTCCCCGCGTATTGTGGGCTACGCCCGCGAAGCTATCGCCCTGCGCGAAGCGCTGAAAGCGCAAAGCCTGAGTCAGGATCCTCACGCCGCTGTGGATAATCCGATGGCCAGTCTGCAGCTGGTGAGCAACGATCTGGGAGAGTTGCAGCGTCAGGCGGCAGAATTTACCCCGAACAAAGATAAAGCAGCGATTGGCGAAAACATTCTTGGCCTGCGCCTTCTGTGTTTGTACGGCCTGAAAGGGGCTGCGGCCTATATGGAACACGCCCACGTGCTCGGTCAATACGACAACGATATTTACGCGCAGTACCACAAAATCATGGCGTGGCTGGGCACCTGGCCTTCCGATATGGACGCGCTGCTGGCGTGTTCGATGGAAATCGGCCAGATGAACTTCAAGGTGATGAGCATTCTGGATGCCGGTGAAACCAGCACCTACGGCCATCCGACGCCAACTCAGGTCAACGTTAAAGCCACCGCAGGCAAATGTATTCTGATCTCCGGTCATGACCTGAAAGATCTCTACAACCTGCTGCAGCAAACTGAAGGCACTGGCGTTAACGTCTATACCCACGGCGAAATGCTGCCCGCTCACGGCTACCCGGAGCTGCGTAAATTTAAGCATCTGGTCGGCAACTACGGCAGTGGCTGGCAGAACCAACAGGTCGAATTTGCGCGCTTCCCGGGCCCGATTGTTATGACCTCTAACTGCATCATCGACCCGACCGTGGGCTCGTATGACGATCGTATCTGGACGCGCAGCATCGTCGGCTGGCCGGGCGTGAGCCATCTTGAAGGCGATGATTTTGGTCCGGTTATCACTCAGGCCCAACAGATGGCAGGCTTCCCGTTCAGCGAAATCGAACATCTGATCACCGTGGGCTTTGGCCGCGAAACGCTGCTGGGTGCGGCGGACTCCCTGATCGATCTCGTCAGCCGCGAAAAACTGCGTCACATCTTCCTGATTGGCGGTTGCGATGGCGCGCGCGGGGAACGTAATTACTTCACCGATTTCGCCACCCGCGTTCCGCAGGACTGCCTGATCCTGACTCTGGCGTGCGGTAAATATCGCTTCAACAAGCTGGACTTCGGCGATATCGAAGGCCTGCCGCGTCTGGTTGATGCCGGTCAGTGTAATGATGCCTACTCCGCCATTATTCTCGCCGTCACTCTGGCAGAAAAACTGGGCTGTGGCGTGAATGACCTGCCGCTGTCGCTGGTGCTTTCCTGGTTCGAGCAAAAAGCGATTGTGATCCTGCTGACCCTGCTGTCCCTGGGCGTGACCAACATCGTCACCGGCCCGACGGCGCCAGGCTTCCTGACACCGGATCTGCTGGCCGTCCTGAACGAGAAATTTGGCCTGCGTTCTGTGACTACCGTAGAAGAAGACATGCAGCAACTGCTGAGCGCGTAAGGAGCCACTGATGACGATGCCAACCTCACAATGTCCGTGGCGGATGCAGGTTCACCACATCCATCAGGAGACGCCTGATGTGTGGACGCTGTCGCTGCTATGCCATGATTACTATCCGTACCGCGCCGGCCAGTATGCGCTGGTGAGCATCCGCAACTCGGCGGAGACCCTGCGCGCCTACACGCTGTCATCGACACCGGGCGTGAGCGAGTACATTACGCTCACCATTCGCCGCATTGATGACGGTGCCGGCTCTCAGTGGCTAACGCGCGAGGTGAAACGGGGTGACTATATCTGGCTGTCCGACGCGCAGGGTGATTTCGTCTGCGATGACAAAGCAGATGATGAATTTCTGCTGCTGGCGGCCGGGTGTGGCGTGACGCCGGTGATGTCTATGCGTCGCTGGCTGGCGAAAAATCGTCCGCAGGCGGACGTGCAGGTGATTTTCAGCGTCCGTTCGCCAGAGGATGTGATCTTTGCTGACGAATGGCGTGATTATCCGGTGACCCTGGTGGCGGAAAACAATGCCACCGCTGGTTTTGTCGCCGGTCGCCTGAGCCGCGAGCTGCTGCAAAGCGTGCCGGATATCGCCTCACGTACCGTGATGACCTGCGGCCCTGCGCCGTATATGGAGATCGTGGAAAAAGAGGTACGAGCGCTTGGCGTCACCCGCTTCTTTAAAGAGCAGTTCTTTACGCCTGTAGCCGAAGCCGCCACCAGCGGGGTGAAATTCACCAAACTGCAGCCTGCGCAGACCTTCTTCGGACGCGTCGGCACGACGCTGCTGGACGCGCTGGAAAGCAATAAGGTTCCGGTCGTCGCGGCTTGTCGCGCGGGAGTGTGCGGTTGCTGTAAAACGAAAGTGGTTTCCGGCAAATACACCGTCAGCAGCACCATGACGCTGACGGAAGCCGAAATTGCCGACGGTTATGTGCTGGCGTGTTCCTGTCATCCGCAGGGTGACCTGGTACTGGCCTGATGAAAAGCCCGGTGAAACATCACCGGGCTTTATTTTATTTCCACGCCGGATCGTTGGCGAGCGCATACCGCCCTGCGCCGATAAACGCCACGGCCAGCGCACCGATGAAGAAGTAAACCAGGCTTTCGATTGCCCATGCCCCCACCGCATCCAGTGCGAAGGTTTTACCCGTCCCCACCATCAGCCACGCCACCACCATGGTAAATGCCAGCACCAGCGCCGCCGGACGTGTGAGGATCCCCAACACAATCAGCACTGGCGCAACCACTTCGCCGATCAGCACGCCGTAAGCGATAAATCCCGGCAAACCTTTTGCCACCAGCATCCCGCTGATAAAACCGACGCCTCCAAACAACTTATGCAAGCCATGAAAAAGCATCAGCCCGCCGACAGCCAGTCGTAATAACAGCTTGCCAAAATCTTCGTGCATTAGCGTTTTATTAACAGTGATTAACAATGATTTAACCATTTGAAATAATTCCTGTTTTTACCCGAGGTTTTGTCAGGATATGACGAATAGTTACACAATGAAACTCCCTGGTAATCAGGGGAAATTAACGGGCATAACGGCCAGTTTCTTCTAAGCTTGTAAGCGTTATCACAAAACGGAGATGGACAACCATGAAACAGACTGTGGCCGCTTATGTTGCAAAAACGCTGGAACAAGCCGGGGTAAAACGCATTTGGGGAGTGACCGGCGACTCGCTGAACGGCTTAAGCGACAGCCTCAACCGGATGGGCACCATTGAATGGATGCCTACACGCCATGAAGAAGTGGCGGCATTTGCCGCAGGCGCAGAGGCACAGCTGACGGGCGAGTTGGCCGTGTGCGCCGGTTCATGTGGGCCGGGCAACCTGCACCTGATTAACGGTCTGTTCGACTGTCACCGTAACCATGTTCCGGTACTGGCGATTGCGGCGCATATTCCGTCAAGCGAAATCGGCAGCGGCTATTTTCAGGAGACGCACCCGCAGGAGCTGTTCCGTGAATGTAGCCACTACTGTGAGCTGGTTTCCAGCCCTGAGCAAATCCCACAGGTGCTGGCGATTGCGATGCGTAAAGCGATTCTTAATCGCGGCGTGTCGGTGGTGGTGCTGCCCGGTGACGTGGCGTTAAAAGCGGCCCCGGAGGGCGCAAGCACCCACTGGTATCACGCGCCGCAGGCCGTGGTGACGCCGGCAGAAGAGGAGCTGAAAAAGCTGGCGCAACTGCTGCGCTACTCCAGCAATATCGCCCTGATGTGCGGCAGCGGTTGTGCGGGCGCGCACAAAGAGCTGGTAGAGTTTGCCGCTAAGCTGAAAGCTCCGATTGTTCACGCCCTGCGCGGCAAAGAGCATGTGGAATACGATAACCCCTACGATGTCGGTATGACCGGACTGATTGGCTTCTCGTCCGGATTCCACACCATGATGAATGCCGACACGCTGGTGTTGCTCGGCACTCAGTTCCCTTACCGCGCCTTCTACCCGACCGACGCGAAAATTATTCAGATCGATATCAACCCCGGCAGTATCGGCGCGCACAGCAAAGTGGATATGGCGCTGATCGGCGATATCAAATCCACCCTTACCGCGCTGCTCCCGCATCTGGAAGAGAAAACCGATCGCAAGTTCCTCGACAAAGCGCTGAGCGATTACCGCGATGCGCGCAAAGGGCTGGACGATCTCGCCAAACCGAGCGAAAAAGCCATTCACCCGCAATATCTGGCGCAGCAGATCAGCCATTTCGCCAGCGACGATGCCATTTTTACCTGCGACGTGGGTACTCCAACCGTCTGGGCGGCCCGCTATCTGAAGATGAACGGGAAACGCCGCCTGCTCGGCTCGTTCAACCACGGCTCGATGGCTAACGCCATGCCGCAGGCGCTGGGCGCACAAGCCACCGCGCCGGAACGCCAGGTGGTGGCCATGTGCGGCGACGGCGGCTTCAGCATGCTGATGGGCGATTTCCTCTCCGTGGTGCAGATGAAGCTGCCGCTAAAAATTGTGGTGTTCAACAACAGCGTGCTGGGCTTTGTGGCGATGGAGATGAAAGCCGGAGGCTATCTGACCGACGGCACGGAGCTGCACGACACCAACTTCGCCCGCATCGCCGAGGCTTGCGGTATTACCGGCATTCGCGTGGAAAAAGCCTCAGAAGTGGACGAAGCGCTCCAGCGTGCGTTCTCGATCGACGGTCCGGTGCTGGTAGATGTGGTGGTCGCTAAAGAAGAGCTGGCGATCCCGCCGCAGATCAAGCTTGAGCAGGCCAAAGGTTTCAGCCTCTATATGCTGCGCGCGATTATCAGCGGTCGGGGTGACGAAGTGATGGAACTGGCAAAAACCAACTGGCTCAGGTAAAACATCTCACATCGCCTTTCAAACTATAGGGATGTGAAATGATAGACCTGCGCAGTGATACTGTAACCCGCCCGAGCCGCGCCATGCTTGAAGAGATGATGGCCGCCCCGGTCGGGGACGATGTATACGGTGATGATCCTACCGTGAATGAACTTCAGCGCTATGCCGCCGAATTAGGCGGCAAACAAGCGGCGCTGTTCCTGCCAACCGGTACCCAGGCCAACCTGGTGGCGTTGCTCAGCCACTGCGAGCGCGGCGAAGAGTATATCGTCGGCCAGGGTGCGCATAACTATCTGTATGAAGCCGGAGGCGCGGCGGTGCTGGGCAGTATTCAGCCCCAGCCTATCGATGCAGCCTCCGACGGAACGCTGCCGCTGGATAAAGTCGCGGCGAAAATCAAAGCGGATGATATTCACTTTGCCCGCACCAAATTGCTCAGTCTGGAAAACACCCACAACGGCAAAGTGCTGCCACGCGAATACCTGAAAGCGGCATGGGAATTTACCCGCGAACGTAAACTGGGGCTGCACGTCGACGGCGCGCGTATTTTTAACGCCGTGGTGGAATATGGCTGCGAGCTGAAAGAGATCGCCCGGTATTGCGACTCGTTCACCATTTGTCTCTCCAAAGGGCTGGGCACGCCGGTCGGCTCTCTGCTGGTTGGCGATACCGATTACATTAAGCGCGCCAACCGCTGGCGTAAGATGACCGGCGGCGGCATGCGCCAGGCGGGCATTCTGGCGGCGGCGGGTCTGTACGCGCTAAAAAATAACGTTGCCCGTCTTAAAGACGATCACGATAACGCGGCATGGATGGCCACGCAGCTGCGCGAGATCGGTGCCGATGTCATGCGTCATGACACCAATATGCTGTTTGTGCGCGTCGGTGAGCAAAATGCTGCCGCACTGGGTGAGCATATGAAGTCCCACGGGGTGTTGATCAACGCCTCCCCGGTGGTCCGCCTGGTGATGCATCTCGATGTGAACCGCGATCAGCTCGCTGAAGTGGTAAAACACTGGCAGGCCTTTTTACAGCGCTAAGGAGCACACCGTGCCGCAACGTATTCTGGTGTTGGGCGCCAGCGGTTATATCGGTCAGCATCTGACAACGGCATTAAGCCAGCACGGACATCAGGTGCTGGCGGCGGCACGTAATACCGAACGGCTACAGAAGCTGAATCTGCCTAACGTCACCTGTCATACGATTGATCTCAACTGGCCAAAAGAGCTGTCAGCGCTGCTGGAAGGCGTGGATACGCTCTATTATCTGGTGCATAGCATGGGCGAAGGCGGTGATTTTATCGCTCATGAGCGCCAGGTGGCGATGAACGTCCGCGATGCGCTGCTCGAAACGCCGGTCAAACAGGTGATTTTCTTAAGCTCATTACAGGCTCCAGAACACGAACAGTCCGACCATCTGCGCGCGCGTCAGCTCACGGCTGAAACGCTGCGAAGCGCTAATATTCCGCTCACCGAACTGCGCGCGGGGATCATCGTCGGCGCCGGTTCCGCTGCCTTCGAAGTGATGCGCGATATGGTTTATAACCTGCCGGTGCTGACGCCGCCGCGCTGGGTCCGGTCGCGCACCACGCCGATTGCACTGCAGAATCTGCTGCACTATCTGGTCGAACTGCTGAATCATCCGGCGGACAACCATCGCGTGCTGGAAGCCGCTGGGCCGGAAGTGTTGAGCTACCAGGAACAATTTGAACATTTTATGACGGTCAGCGGTCGCCGACGGTGGCTGATACCCATCCCCTTCCCGACCCGTTGGATCTCGGTGTGGTTTTTAAACGTCATCACCTCGGTTCCCCCGACGACGGCAAAAGCGTTGATCCAGGGGCTGAAGCACGATCTGCTGGCAGATGACCGCGAGCTACGCGCGCTGATACCGCAGACGCTGATGCGTTTTGACGACGCCGTGCGCCTCACGCTAAAAGAAGAAGAGAAGCTGATGCACTCCAGCGACTGGGGTTACGACGCGCAGGCCTTTGCCCGCTGGCGGCCGGAATACGGGTTTTACCCCAAACAGGCTGGCTACACCGTCAAAACGGACGCCAGCCTGCAGGCGCTGTGGCAGGTGATCAACCAGATTGGCGGCAAAGAACGTTATTTCTTCGGCAATATTCTCTGGCAAACGCGCGGCATGCTCGATCTGCTGGTGGGGCATAAACTGGCAAAAGGTCGCCCGGCGCATCCGTGGCTGCAAACCGGCGACACCGTTGATAGCTGGAAAGTTATCATCGTCGAGCCGGAAAAACAGCTGGCGCTGCTGTTTGGTATGAAAGCGCCCGGCCTGGGCCGACTGTGCTTTACTCTTAAAGACAAAGGCGATCACCGTGAACTGGACGTCCGCGCCTGGTGGCATCCTCACGGAATGCCAGGGCTGTTTTACTGGCTTCTGATGATCCCGGCACATCTGTTTATCTTTCGCGGTATGGCAAAACGGATTGCGCAGCTTGCGGAACACATCACAGAAAAAATCTCATTTAAACGCTGATTCTTACTCCTTTCCCATTGCATCGTGGCGTAATTCACGGAAGAATGCGCACGAAATTCTTTTCAACACAGTGGATTGATATGAAGGTACTGGTTACCGGCGCCACCAGCGGCTTAGGCCGAAATGCGGTCGAGTTTCTGCGCAACAAAGGCATCAGCGTCAGAGCGACCGGTCGCAACGAAGCGATGGGCAAGCTCCTGCAAAAAATGGGTGCTGAATTTATCCACGCCGACCTGACGGAACTGGTTTCATCACAGGCCAAAGTGATGCTCGCCGGAATTGACACGCTGTGGCACTGCTCCAGTTTTACCTCTCCCTGGGGCACCCAGGAAGCGTTTGACCTTGCCAACGTCCGCGCCACCCGCCGTCTCGGCGAATGGGCCGTCGCATGGGGCGTAAGAAATTTCGTTCATATCTCCTCCCCGTCGCTCTATTTTGACTATCACCATCATCGTGATATCCAGGAAGATTTCCGCCCGGCGCGTTTCGCCTGCGAGTTTGCTCGCAGCAAAGCCGCCAGCGAAGAGGTGATCGATCTGCTGGCCCAGTCGAATCCGCATACCCGCTTTACGATTCTGCGCCCGCAAAGCCTGTTTGGCCCGCACGATAAAGTCTTTATTCCGCGACTGGCGCAGATGATGCACCATTACGGCAGCGTGCTGTTGCCGCGCGGTGGCGATGCGCTGGTGGATATGACTTACTACGAGAACGCCGTGCATGCCATGTGGCTGGCGAGCCAGCCGCACTGCGACCATCTGGCGTCTGGCCGCGCGTATAACATCACCAACGGCGAGCCGCAAATGCTGCGCAATATTGTGCAGCGGCTGATTGATGAGCTGAATATTCACTGTCGGATCCGCTCGGTGCCGTACCCGATGCTGGACATGATTGCCCGCAGCATGGAGCGCTTTGGCAATAAATCGGCCAAAGAGCCGGCATTGACGCACTACGGGGTATCGAAGCTTAATTTTGATTTTACGCTGGATACCACGCGCGCTGAAAATGAGCTGGGCTACAAACCGATCGTCACGCTGGAAGACGGAATTGTGCGCACCGCCGCGTGGCTACGGGATCACGGCAAACTGCATCGTTAACCCCACCGTTCTGCCCGCCCTCACCCCTGCCCGTATTTCTCCAACAGGGCCTGGGCGATCGCCATCGTTTCCGCATCAGCGATACCGTTCCAGACCCGGGGACGGTAATGCATCTGAAATGCCATGATGACGCGTTTTTGTTGCGCTGCCGTGCTGTTTTCCGGCACGTCGTAACCGTAGCGCGCCAGCACATCCAGCAATGCCGCTGTCTCTACGCTTTGATAAGCGAACTGCCCGTTAAGATAAAACGCCACCCGCGCGGGATCCGGCCATGCGCCTATCCCCTGCTCGGCCAGCGCCTGCCACGGAAACAGCGGACCGGGATCGTCTTTGCGCTGCGGCGCAATATCGGCATGGGCCACGACGTTCTGCGGCTTAATGTCATAGCGAGCAATAATGTCTTTGGCGAGGGGGATCAGCGCGGCAATCTGCGCCGGTTCAAAGGGAACAAACTGCTTCACGCCAGCCGTTTTCTGCCAGCCCCGGTTCTCCAGTTCTATGCCTATCGAGGTGTCGTTGATACGCGTCGCTCCGCGCCAGTAGCTGATGCCCGCATGCCAGGCTAAATCCTTTTCCGGCACCAGCTGCCAGATCCGCGGTTTGCCGTCGGATGCAGGAGGTTGGGCCGGGATCAGGTAGTGCGAGCTGACGTTTTTATCGGTCAGCGTCGCCAGCGAGCTGTCAAAATCGTCAGCGGTATAGTGAATCACCAGCACTTTGATACGCGGATAGGCCGCCTGCGCCTGATGCCGGGTATCCAGCTCATAGGCGCCTTTATCGACAATGCCCTTTTCGGTGGCACATCCCACCAGCAGCATCGCCAGCAGGGCGGTGGACAACAGGCGCTTCATCGACGCGTTTTCACCGCTGTACCGCTGACGCTCACCATCAGCATGCTGGCGTCTTTCCCCACCGTTTCGTAATCAATATCAATACCTACGACGGCATCTGCCCCCAGCGCCTTGGCTTGTTCGCCCAGCTCTTTAAACGCGATTTCACGCGCCTTACGCAGCTCTTTTTCGTACGCGCCGGAACGTCCGCCGACGATATCGCGGATCCCGGCAAAAAAGTCGCGGAAGATGTTCGCACCCAGGATCGCCTCACCGGTCACGACGCCGCAATACTCAACAATCGGCTGGCCTTCCAGGGTTGGGGTGGTAGAAAATTGCATCTTTTATCTCCTGCTTTAGCGTTCAATGCCTTAGCACAGCATTATCGGTTCGTTACGCTATTATTGAAAGGATAGTTAATCATTAAGGAAATCAACATGCGCTATTCTGCTTTGGCACTTTTCGTGCCGTGCGCGCTGCTGCTCAGCGCCTGCACCACGACGGTCACACCGGCATTTAAAGATATCGGGACTCGCAGCGGCCCTTGTATAGCAGGCGGCCCGGACGCCGTGGCTCAACAATTCTATGATTACCGCATTTCGCACCGCAACGGCGATATCACCGCGCTGCGCCCTTATCTCAGCGATAATCTGGCGAAACTGCTCAACGATGCGGCCCGCGAACCACAGCACAATGCCCTGCTTAAATCCGATCCGTTCTCCAGCCGCACCACGCCTGCTGACCGGGCAGAAGTCAGCAGCGCATCAACCATCCCGAATACCGACGCGCGCAACATTCCGCTACGGGTGAAACTGACCCAGGGCAGCCAGTCCTGGCAGGATGAAGTGCTGATGATTCGTGAAGGCCAGTGCTGGGCGATCGATGACGTGCGTTACCTCGGCGGCAACGTGCATGCGCCTGCTGGCACGCTGCGCCAGTCGATAGAAAATCGCTAGGCCAAAGTCGTAACCCCCGTAAAATGTCCGGCATTTCTTGAGGAATGCCGACATTTATTCTCGTCCCCATTGCCCTTCGCTATTTTGTGCTATGTTTAAACATGAATACGGTTTATATTTAACTTTTAACGCATAAATATTGCATAACTATTCTGTCAACGGTACTATCTGCGGCCTCAATTGCTATAGATTGCCTGGATGAGTAAAGACTGCCCCGATGAGTATTCAACTAAACGGCATTAACTGCTTCTACGGCGCACACCAGGCGCTGTTCGACATCACGCTGAACTGCCCACAGGGCGAAACGCTGGTTTTGCTTGGCCCAAGCGGCGCAGGTAAAAGCTCACTGTTGCGCGTCCTCAATCTGCTTGAAATGCCGCGCTCCGGTACGCTGGATATCGCCGGAAATCATTTTGATTTCGCGAAAGCCCCGTCCGATAAAGCGATTCGCGACCTGCGTCAAAATGTCGGCATGGTCTTTCAGCAATATAATCTCTGGCCGCACCTCACCGTGCAGCAAAACCTGATTGAAGCGCCCTGCCGTGTGCTGGGATTAAGCAAAGATCAGGCGCTGGCCCGTGCCGAAAAACTCCTGGAACGCCTGCGCTTAAAACCTTACAGCGATCGTTATCCGCTGCACCTTTCCGGTGGTCAACAGCAGCGCGTTGCCATTGCCCGTGCGCTGATGATGGAACCGCAGATTCTGCTGTTCGATGAGCCGACCGCTGCGCTGGATCCGGAAATCACCGCGCAGATCGTCAGCATTATTCGCGAGCTGGCTGAAACCAATATCACTCAGGTGATCGTGACTCACGAAGTGGAAGTGGCACGTAAAACCGCCAGTCGCGTGGTGTATATGGAAAATGGCCATATCGTCGAGCAAGGGGATGCCAGTTGCTTTAGCGCCCCGCAAACCGATGCGTTTAAAAACTATTTATCTCACTGATGTGTTAGGGAAAATGACAATGAAAAAAGTACTGATAGCCGCGCTGCTTGCCAGCGTCAGCCTTTCCGCTACCGCAGCACAGACGATTCGTTTTGCTACTGAAGCCTCTTATCCTCCGTTTGAATCCATTGATGCCAATAATAAAATTGTGGGCTTCGATGTAGATCTGGCCAATGCGCTGTGCAAAGAGATCGACGCAACCTGCACCTTCGCAAATCAGTCTTTTGACAGCCTGATCCCAAGCCTGAAATTCCGTCGTATCGACGCGGTAATGGCCGGTATGGACATCACCCCTGAGCGTGAAAAACAGGTGCTGTTCTCCACTCCTTACTATGACAACTCCGCGCTGTTCATCGGGCAGAAAGGTAAATTCGCTTCTGTTGATCTGCTGAAAGGCAAGAAAGTCGGCGTACAGAACGGCACCACACACCAGAAATTCATCATGGATAAACATCCGGAAATCACCACCGTTCCTTACGACAGCTATCAAAATGCGAAGCTGGATCTGCAGAATGGTCGTATCGACGCGGTCTTTGGCGATACCGCTGTGGTCACCGAATGGCTGAAAGCCAACGATAAACTGGCTGCCGTGGGCGATAAAGTGACGGATAAAGATTACTTTGGTACTGGCCTTGGGATTGCTGTTCGTCAGGGCAACACTGACCTGCAACAGAAATTCAATGCCGCTCTGGAAAAAGTGAAAAAAGACGGCACCTACGAAACCATCTACGCCAAATGGTTCCAGAAGTAAGATCTGATGAACGAAATTTTTCCTTTAGCAAGCGCCGCCGGGATGACCGTCGGCCTTGCCGTTTGTGCGCTCATTATCGGCCTGGTGCTGGCAATGATCTTTGCGGTGTGGGAATCAGCTAAGTGGCGCCCTGTCGCGTGGATCGGCTCAGCTCTGGTGACCGTATTGCGAGGGCTACCGGAAATCCTGGTGGTCCTGTTTATCTATTTCGGTTCCTCGCAGCTGCTGTTAACGCTGTCTGATGGCTTCACCATCAATCTGGGTTTTGCGCAGATTCCGGTGCAGATGCAGATCGAAAACTTTGATGTCAGCCCGTTCCTGTGCGGCGTGATTGCCCTTTCATTGCTCTACTCTGCCTATGCATCGCAGACGCTGCGCGGCGCGCTAAAAGCCGTGCCCGTTGGGCAGTGGGAATCCGGCCAGGCGCTGGGTCTGTCGAAAACAGCGATCTTCTTCCGACTGGTGATGCCGCAGATGTGGCGTCATGCCCTGCCGGGACTGGGTAATCAGTGGCTGGTGCTATTGAAAGATACCGCGCTGGTGAGCCTGATCAGCGTGAACGACTTAATGCTGCAAACCAAAAGCATCGCCACCCGCACCCAGGAGCCCTTCACCTGGTATATCGTCGCGGCGGCTATCTACCTGGTGATCACGTTGCTGAGTCAGTACATTCTCAAGCGTATTGACCTGCGTGCAACGCGTTTTGAACGGAGACCCGGCTGATGCTTGAATATTTACCCGAGCTGATGAAAGGGCTGCATACCAGCCTCACGCTGACGGTCGCGTCGATCATTGTGGCGCTGATCCTGGCGCTCATTTTCACCATTGTTCTGACGCTGAAAACGCCGGTGGTGGTGTGGTTCGTTCGCGCTTACATTACGCTGTTTACCGGTACGCCGCTGCTGGTGCAGATCTTCCTGATTTACTACGGACCAGGCCAGTTTCCGTCGCTGCAGGAATATCCGGTTATCTGGCATCTGCTCTCTGAACCGTGGCTGTGCGCCCTGATTGCCCTCTCTCTGAACAGTGCCGCATACACCACGCAGCTGTTCTACGGTGCGATCCGCGCCATTCCGGAAGGCCAGTGGCAATCCTGCGGGGCGCTGGGCATGAGCAAGAAAGACACGCTGGCAATCCTGCTGCCGTATGCCTTTAAGCGCGCGCTCTCGTCGTATTCCAACGAAGTGGTACTGGTGTTCAAGAGTACGTCTCTGGCCTACACCATTACCCTGATGGAAGTCATGGGTCACGGCCAGTTGCTGTACGGACGTACCTACGATGTGATGGTCTTTGGCGCAGCCGGTCTGGTTTACCTGGTGGTGAACGGTCTGCTGACGCTGCTGATGCGCCTTATCGAAAGCAAAGCGCTGGCCTTCGAGCGCAGAAACTAACCGCTGATTTTGCATAGAATCTGAATCAAAAAGACGGGCAAGTCTAACAACTGCCCGTCTTTTTTTATCTCGTTAAAAATACTTAATCATAATTATTGCATATAAATTCAATAAATGGCATTGTACTTCCATGCCGGAGACACGGCGCATAATGACAAGATTGACAGACGGGAGCATTACATGAAAAAGTTAGTTCTGGCTGCATTACTGGCAACTTTCGCCGCTGGCGCATCAGCGGCAGATAAAATCAGCTTCGGTGTTTCTGCCACTTATCCGCCGTTCGAATCGCTGGATGCCAGCAACCAGATCGTGGGTTTTGATATCGACCTGGCAAAAGCCCTGTGCAAACAGATGCAGGCCGATTGCACCTTCACCAACCACGCCTTCGACAGCCTGATCCCGTCGCTGAAATTCAAAAAATATGATGCCGTGATTTCCGGTATGGACATCACGCCAGAGCGTAGCAAGCAGGTCTCTTTCACCGATCCGTACTATGCCAACTCGGCGGTGGTGATTGCGAAAAAAGACGCCTATAAATCCTTCAGCGAGCTGAAAGGCAAACGCATCGGGATGGAAAACGGCACCACCCATCAAAAATATCTGCAGGACAAACATCCTGAAGTGAAAACCGTGGCTTACGATAGCTACCAGAATGCGATCATCGACCTGAAAAATGGCCGTATTGACGGCGTCTTTGGCGACACGGCGGTGGTCAACGAGTGGCTGAAAACCAACCCACAGCTGGGTACCGCCACCGAAAAAGTGACCGACCCGCAATACTTCGGTACCGGTCTGGGCATTGCGGTTCGCCCGGATAACAAAGCCCTGCTGGAAAAACTGAACGGCGCGCTGAAAGCGATCAAAGCCGACGGCACCTACCAGAAAATCAGCGATCAGTGGTTCCCGCAGTAATCGGTTCTGCCTGCTGATAAGAGAAACGCAAAACGGTAACCTTAGGGTTACCGTTTTTCATGTTATTCAGCCACAAAGCCCGTACTGAGCCAGGCATAACTTACAGCGGCACATAAAAGCGAAAACGCGCCCCACCTGCCGCCTCCATCAGCCGGATGCCCCCGCCGTGCAGCTCGAGCATTCTTTTGACAATCAACAATCCCAGGCCGCCGCGATTTTCCCGCGATGCTTGCTGACTCAACGCCGAAGGCCGCTGGAACAGCTCATCACGCAATGACGCCTCAATGCCTGGTCCGCTGTCGGATACTTCCACCTGTAATTGCTGATTCTCCTGCCACACCGTCAGACGAATATCGCCTCCCGATGGCGTATGTCGAACGGCGTTATCCAGAAGATTGGTGACAACCCGCTCGATCATCGAGACGTCGGCAAACACCTGCGGCAGCGGCCCCGGCACGTCGATATGCAGCCGAAGCTGGCGCGTCTGAGCGGTCAGCTCGAACTTCTGCGCCACGTCAGAGATCAGCTCACCCATCGCAAAGCGTTCACGCTGCGGCTTGATCCCACCGTGTTCAAGACGCGCCAGCTCGAAAAGCTGCTGGGAGAGATGGCGAACCTTCTGCCCCTGTCGCAGGGCGGTGGCCAGGTACTGCTGGTTTTGCTCGGCCGTCAGAGTGGAGGATTTCATCGACAGCGTTTCCAGATATCCCAGCAACGACGTCAGCGGCGTGCGCAAATCATGAGAGATATTGGCGATAAATTCGCGGCGCTGGCGGTCGCTGTCGGCGAGCTGATCCCACTGAGAGATGATCTGCCGCGCCAGCTCGATAAAGGTATTACGCAACTGCGTAACCTCATCCCCCGTGACGGGGTCGGGCGTTTGCGCCGCTAACTGTTTGATGGCACTGATACTGTCCGGTCCCAGTCCGGAGACTTCCGCCGTCAGACGTTTCACCGGCCTCGTCACCCAGTACCAGACCAGCAACCCCGCCAGCAGCGCAAAGGTCGCCACCAGCAACAGCGACCACATCGCCGTGCTCCAAAGCGCCTTATGCCACGCCATTTCAGCCAGCGCGTTAAACTCTTCGCCTTGCAGAATAATGTATAAATAACCGCGCAGTTCGCCGCCCTGTCTCAGCGGAGTGACGCTAAACACTTTCTGTTTATCCAGACTGCGCGGATCGTCGCCATACACCGGCCATGTTTCGCCGCTCAGGAACGTTTGTAGCGGCGCAATCGCAATTTTCTGCCGCAGAATATGGCCCGGCGGTGCGGCATCGGCCAGCAGTTCGCCATCGGGTGAAACCACGTACAGTTCGACGCTGGGGTTAAAGGTCATGAGCCGATCAAACAGCGGTTTCAGGCGCTGGCGATCGACCCGCCCGTCCGCGTCCAGTACGGGTTCGCGCTGCACAATCTGCTGCGCCAGGCCGTTTGAAAGACGCTGTACCATCGCATTACCGTACTGCATGCTGGTGTAGAGTTGCACCACGCAGGCGACGGTGGCACAAATCATCAGCAGGAAAATAAACAGCAGCGTCAGGCGCTGGCCCAGGCTAAACCGGCGCATCATGATCCGGCTCCGCAAATTTGTAGCCCTTTCCCCAGACGGTACGAATAATCTCCGGCTCTGCGGCGTCTTTTTCTATCTTGATCCGCAGGCGGTTGATGTGAGTATTTACCGTATGCTCGTAACCCTCATGCTGATAACCCCAGACTCGCTCCAGCAACGCCAGCCGCGAGAAAACCTCGCCGGGATGACGGGCAAAGAACCACAGCAGCTCGAATTCACGCGGAGTGAGATCCACCTCTTTGCCGTGCAGGCGTACGCTGCGCGACATCGGGTCGAGCGTCAGGCCATGCGCGTCAATCTTTCCGCTGATCTGCGCCTGCCCCATCGCCTGCTGACGGCGAAACAGGGCCTTGATGCGCGCTATCAGCTCCTGTACGGAAAAGGGTTTTGCCAGATAATCATCGGCACCCGTCTCCAGGCCGGTGATACGGTCGGTTTCACTGCTGCGGGCACTGATGATAATGATGGGCAGATAGCGCGTGAGCTGACGGATACGGCGACAAATTTCCAGGCCGTCAATGTTGGGCAGCATCAGATCGAGGATCACGGCATCCCAGTGGGATTGTTCAAGCAACTGCAACGCCTGCGCGCCGTCTGCTTCATGGGTAATCGCGTAGCCTTCATCTTCGAGATTCAGACGCAGGAGCGACGCGATATCGCTGTCATCTTCCACCAGCAAGATCTGCTTCATCAGTTAACCTTCTTTAACCTTCAATAGCTAAAGCTTACCCGATTTTCTGCCGCGGAAGAGTTCACATTTTGTTTAAGATTCGCGAGATACCTTCTCCGGCGTTTTCAGCTCTTCACCAGCAGCGTCAGCACTTCATAATGGGAGGTGTGCGGGAACATATCAAAAAGCTGGACCCGACAAATGCGATAGCCGGGCAGATCATCGAAATCTTTCGCCATCGTCCGGGCGTTGCAGCTGGAATAGATAATATACTCCGGCGCCATCTGGCTGAGGTAATCGCACAGCGCTTTGCCAATTCCGCGGCGCGGCGGGTTTACCAGCACCAGCTCCGGCACGTTACCCTGTCCGGTGGCAAACTGCGTGGAGTCGAGCGCCTGGAAGTGCAGATCGGTTAAGCCTAATTCGGCGGCAGACTGCTTCGCGCAGGCGATAGCCTCGGCGGAGATCTCAATGCCGGTCAGCTTCATCTGCGGCGTAGCGCAGTGCAGACCAAAACCGCCCACCCCGCAAAACAGATCCCACATATGATTGACCTGCAAGGCGCGCACCCAGTCACGGGCGGTGGCGTACAGGCCACTGGCCACGCTCGGGTTGGTCTGGAAGAAGCTTTTGGGGCGGATCCACAGCGGCACATGATTAAAGGTTTCCGCCAGTGCCTGCCGATCGGTGAAAAAGATCTCTTTCTCCCCTTCCATTATCGCCATATGCACCGGCTGAATATTTGCCGTAATGACCTTCAGCTGCGGCAGCTGCTGCCTGAGCCACGGCAGCGCGGCGCGTAATTGCTCAAGTTTCTCTTCGGAGCGCAGCACAAATCGCAGCATCATGCCGCCATCGCGCTGACTCTCGGTTAACAGCAGGTATTTCAGCTCCCCGCGCTTGCGGGCAACGTTATAAGGGGTCAGACCGGCACGGGCGATAAACGGTTTCAGCGCCGCGAAGACTGGCTCAAAAGAGGCCGGATAAAGCGGGCAATCGGTCAAATCTTCCGGTGTACCATCGCGGTGCAACATGCCCAGCAACGGTTTCTCAACGCTGCCGCTCACCACCATTTTGGCTTTATTGCGAAAGCCCTGCTCTGGCCCACTGACAGGTGCGCACCACTCGGTTACCGCATGCCCGCTAAGCAGTTGCTGCAAATCGGCCATTTTGGCGGCAAGTTGTTGGGAGACCGGCTGTTCAATCCACTGACAGGAGCGGCAGCGACCCGCGTCATAGAGTGCGCACTGCATAGAGAAACCTCAGGAATAACGAGGGCTGCGATTATACACAAAATCATTCAGGTTGCATCAAGGCGGCATGTCCGGGAGACGCCGCCAGCAGCACGACCTGGATACCATTATTGCAGACGGAAAAAGCGTCGGCTGGACGCGGGGATGTACAGCAGGAACAGCACAAGCAGATCCGGGAGCTTCTGCATCACCAGCGAATGGAATATCTCCCGCTTCGACTCACCCGCAATACTGAACAACTCAGGATACCCATAGCCAATCGACGCGGCCCACAGATAGCCCGTGGCAATCAGCTGGGTGAGCAGATACAGCCAGCGCGCCCAGCCGCGCCCTTTGGCTAGCGAGAACGCGCAGTAGATTTCGACGAACACCAGTATCAGGCTCGCCAGAAATACCAGCGTCAGGTTCCATGTCTGCACGCTGCGATGAATAAATTCCCCCATCCCCCGCATACCGAGCATGTTAAATAGCATCACCAAATCGAGACAGCGGATCAGAATAATGGCGAGCGCCGCCACCTGCACAAAGGCAGGAACGTTTAGCCGCGCATGCGAATGGTGTGATTTCTTAAAGAATCCCAATGTTTTACTTCCCTGAAAAACAGTGCCGCGACAGGCGCGGCACTTCACTGAGAATTTTAAATGCTTCAGCCGCGTCTTGCACGCTGGATATCACGCACACGCTGTTTTTCCGCCCGCGCCATCAGATACCAGGCGATAAAACCGACGACGCCAACCACGCCCAGAATGATTGATGCCAGGGCGTTAATCTCAGGATTGACCCCCATCCGCACGCTGGAGAAGACCAGCATCGGCAGCGTGGTGGCTCCCGGCCCGGAGACGAAGCTGGCGATCACCAGATCGTCCAGCGACAGGGTAAAGGCCAGCAGCCAGCCGGAGATCACCGCCGGCATAATCATCGGCAACGTAATGATGAAAAACACCTTCAGCGGCGTCGCACCGAGATCCATCGCCGCCTCTTCGATCGAGTGATCCAGCTCGCGCAAACGCGACGAAATCACCACTGCCACATACGCGGTACAGAAAGTCACATGCGCCAGCCAGATGGTCAGCATTCCGCGATCCGCGGGCCAGCCAATGGCATGCGCCAGCGCGACAAACAGCAACAGCAGCGACAAACCGGTGATCACATCCGGCATCACCAGCGGCGCGGTGATCATAAAGGCGAAGCCGTTTGCTCCACGGAAACGGCCAAAACGCACCATCACCATCGCCGCAATGGTCCCCAGAACAGAAGCCATCGTGGCGGCGCAGGCTGCAATCGTCAGACTCAGGCCGACCGCACTCATCATCGCGTCATCACGGAACAGCTCACCATACCAGCGCGTAGACCAGCCCGCCCATACCGTCACCAGCTTCGAGCTGTTGAACGAATAGATCACCAGCATCAGCATGGGTGCGTAGAGGAAGGTAAACCCAAGCACCAGAATCAGGATTCGCCACGGGGAGCGCACTACCGGTAAATTGTTCATCCGTGATCTCCCATCTGTTTTTGCTGATGTTTATGGAACCACATGATCGGCACGATCAGCAGCATTAGCATGACAATGGCCACCGCCGAGGCCACCGGCCAGTCGCGATTATTGAAGAACTCCTGCCACAGTACGCGGCCAATCATGATGCTGTCCGGCCCCCCGAGCAGCTCCGGGATCACGAACTCCCCCACCGCCGGAATAAACACCAGCATCGAACCGGCAATAATTCCACCTTTGGTCAGGGGGACAATCACGCTAAAGAACGTTTTCAGCGGGCGTGCTCCGAGATCCAGCGACGCTTCCACCAGCGAGTAATCAATGCGCGTCAGCGCGGTATAAATGGGCAAAACCATAAACGGCAGATAGGCGTACACAATCCCGATATACACCGCCAGATTGGTGTGCAGGATGGTCAGCGGCTGGTCGATAACCCCCAGCCACATCAAAAAGTTATTCAGCACCCCGTTGTTTTTCAGGATCCCCATCCACGCATAGACGCGGATCAGGAACGAGGTCCAGGACGGTAAAATCACCAGCAGCAGCAAAATATTGCGCGTGGACGGTTTACTATGCGCCACGGCCCATGCGAGCGGATACCCCATCGCCAGACAACAGAGAGTTGAGATCGCTGCTACCTGCAACGACTGCAAATAGGCTTCGAAATAGAGAGGATCGTCGGTTAACTGCAGATAATTGCCGAGATTCAGCACTATCGACAGTTGGCCATCCGCCCACTCCATCAGATTGGTATAAGGCGGAATGGCGCGCGCCATTTCGGCGAGGCTGATTTTTAAAACGATCAAAAACGGCAGCAGGAACAGCAGGATCAGCCACACATAAGGCAAGGCAATCACCAGCTTGCGACCATGCGCCAGCTGCATTCGCGCCAGCCACTGCGCAAATCCGCCCATTTTGGGCTCTCGTACCGGTGGTTCAAGTGTACTCATTGCCCCTCCCTATACCGTCAGCACGACGCAGCTGTCCGCATCCCAGCACAGGCGCACTTCGTCGCCCCAGGTCGGCAGTCCTTTACGGTAGCGGTGTTCATTCTGCAACTGGGCGCTAATCATCTGCCCGCTTTTGAGTCGAACGTGATAAATGGAGAGATCGCCAAGGTAAGCGATATGCACCACTTCACCGACAGCAAAGTTATAACCATCGGCTGGCGGCTCCTCGCAGAGCATGATTTTTTCCGGACGCAGCGCCACATAGACGGGCACGTTATCCATCACCGACGCATCGGGATCGACCTTCAACGGGTGCACCAGCCCCGGCGATTCAATCACCAGGCCATCCTCTTGACGATCTTTCAGCAGCCCTTCGAAGACGTTAACGGAACCGATAAACTCGGCGCTGTAACGCGTGGTCGGATGCTCGTAGATCTCCTCCGGCTCGCCGATTTGCACGAACTTGCCGCGGTTCATGATCGCAATACGGCCGGCCATCGTCATGGCTTCTTCCTGATCGTGCGTCACCATCACACAGGTGGCGCCCACGCGCTCCAGGATATCCACCACTTCAAGCTGCATGCGGTCGCGCAGTTTTTTATCCAGCGCCCCCATTGGCTCGTCGAGCAGCAGCAGTTTTGGGCGTTTAGCGAGGCTTCGCGCCAGTGCCACACGCTGACGCTGACCGCCAGAGAGCTGATGCGGTTTGCGCTTCGCGAACTCCTGCATATGCACCAGACTCAGCATTTCAGCCACGCGGGCGTTGATTTCCGCTTTCGGCAATTTGTCCTGTTTCAGGCCAAACGCAATGTTCTGCTCCACCGTCATGTGCGGGAACAGGGCATAGGACTGAAACATCATATTGATCGGGCGTTCATAGGGCGGAACGCGCGACAGGTCGACACCGTCGAGCATAATTTGCCCGGAGGTCGGTTGTTCAAAACCCGCAAGCATGCGCAGCAGCGTGGATTTACCGCAGCCCGATGCGCCAAGCAGGGCAAAAATTTCGCCTTTATAAATCGTCAGGCTGACATCGTCCACGGCGTGCTGGCCGTCGAAAGATTTGGTCAGGTTACGGACTTCAAGAAGCGGGGTGAGCGCTTTACGGGTTTTCGCCTGCGGGCGGGGGATCGTTTCGTTCACGGGGTGCTCTCCGGCATAAATCAAAACTGGTGCAGGCGCACCGTAACAGTGCGCCTGTTCCCGGGCCGAGCGATGCCGCCCGGGACGACAAAATGCGATTATTTACCGCTTTTCACCTTCGTCCATGCGCGGGTGCGCACGCGGTCGATTTTCGGATCCTGCACTTTCAGCGTGAACATTTTGGCGCGCACGTCTGCCGGTGGATAAATCCCCGGATTGTCGCGTACTTCCGCGCTCACCAGCGGCGTCGCTTCTTTGTTGGCGTTGGCGTAGAAGACGTGATCGGAGATATGAGCAACAACGTCCGGACGCAGCAGATAGTTCAGGAACTGATAGGCTTCATCCTTATTTTTGGCATCCGCAGGCATTGCAAAGACGTCGAAGAACGCCATCGCGCCCTCTTTCGGAATGGAGTAAGAGATATTCACCCCATTCTTCGCCTCTTTGGCGCGGTTCGCCGCTTGCCACACGTCACCCGCCCAGCCAATCGCCACGCAAATATCGCCGTTGGCCAGATCGTTGATGTACTGCGAGGAGTGGAAGTAACGAATGTTCGGACGCAGCTTCAGCAGCAGATCGGTCGCCGGGCCGGTGTAATCATCCGCTTTGGTGCTGTTCGGATCTTTACCCAGGTAGTTCAGCACCGTGGCGAAGATTTCCTCCGGGGCATCGAGGAAGGAGACGCCGCAGCTTTTCAGTTTTTCGAGGTTTTCGGGTTTCAGCACCAGATCCCAGCTGTTCACCGGCGCATCAGTGCCGAGCGCTTTCTTCACTTTATCGACGTTATAGCCAATACCGGTGGTCGCCCACATATACGGCATGGCGAATTTATTTTCCGGATCGTGTTTGGCGATCAGTTTCAGCAGTTCGGGATCGAGGTTTTTCCAGTTAGGGAGTTTGCTTTTATCCAGCGGCTGAAAAACGCCTGCGGTTAACTGGCGCTCAAGGAAACTGGCAGACGGAACCACCAGGTCAAAGCCGGTGCTCCCCGCCATCAGCTTGCCTTCCAGCACTTCGTTAGAGTCGAAGACATCGTAAACCACTTTAATCCCGGTCTCTTTTTCAAAATTCGCGACCGTATCCGGCGCAATATAATCAGACCAGTTATAGATATGCAGCGTTTTTTGTTCCGCAGCGAGCGTGCCGGCAGAGACAGCCATCAGAGCACCCGCAACCAGACCCGATAACCATTTTTTATTTAAGGCGATCATATCGTTATTCCTTATGAAAGCTCGTTAACTGTTGTTAACAAACGAACTAAAACCATGCAATTGGTGGTATGCAAGAATCATGCATATTTTGTCGCTCTGCCTGCCGCAAAAGAAAAAATCTTCTGGCAGTTTTTGCTCGCTTTTTTAAGCTCCGCAAGAATAACTGTAGCCCGTGCCCCAGGCTATAGCCCAGATTAAAAAACGCCTTTTATCAATTTTTTATGCAGGATCTGTCTATGTGATAAGCCGAAACGGCGCGAGAGGAGGTGAATAATTCTTTAAAGAAAGGTTAATGACAGCAGAAAAAGTGGTGTAATGCAGCCGCCATGGCAGCGACTGCGTTAAGGGCGGGGGAGTCTTAGTGGAGAAACGTATCGCGTGAATCGTTATTCTCCATCTCCTCGTCGGTGGTAAAGAGCAGATGATGTGAGCTGGCTTCCAGCATCACCATGGATATCTGCTCTTCGCTCATGCGCATAAACCAGGAAAACTGTTTAAATGACAGCCCGGCTCCGGCGAATAAAGACTGGCAAACCACCAGCTTTGGCAGATTATCATCCTGTATGTCGAGAAATGCTTTCACCGTCAAAGAACTGGCATTGATCGCAGACAAATCGGAGGCCAGCGCCAGCAACGCCGAGGGTTTCACCTCCGCCAGCGCGGAGAAGAGGATAACGTCGTTGATCAGATCGATTTTGGCATCGAACACGCCGTCGAAGTTTTGCATGTGTGGCAGGTGCAACGCCTGGCAAGAATCACACTCAAAATAGGTGATACCAGCATCGTCGAGCCAATGACGTAACGTATCCAGCGTGGGAACGACCTGTAAATCCATAGCAGTGCAGCCTCTTAAGAAAAAACTTCATCTAGGGTACGCAAAAAATATGCCGCTAACCACCCGTTTTAAGGCAGAAGCCTGGCGTGGCATGGCGTTCAATCCACGAAATCATTTTACCGGCGATATCCACGCCCGTGGTTTTCTCAATGCCTTCGAGACCGGGTGACGAATTCACTTCCATCACCAGCGGCCCACGCCTGGCGCGCAGAATATCGACGCCCGCAATATCCAGCCCAAGCGTCTGCGCGGCTTTAATGGCAATTTCCCGTTCACGCTCGGTAATATTCGCCACCCGCGCCACGCCGCCGCGATGCAAATTAGAACGGAAATCCCCCTCTTTGGCCTGGCGCTCAATGGCCGCAACCACTTCGTTACCCACCACCAGACAGCGAATATCCCGCCCTTTTGCCTCTTCGATATATTCCTGCACCAGAATATGCGCATTCAAACCGCGAAAGGCGTCGATGACACTCTCCGCGGCCTGGCGGGTTTCGGCCAGCACCACACCAATCCCTTGCGTACCCTCAACCAGTTTCACCACCAGTGGCGCGCCGCCCACCATGTCGATGAGATCGCTGGTGTCATCAGGAGAGTGTGCAATGCCCGTAATGGGCAGATCGATCCCCTGACGGGCCAGCAATTGCAGAGAGCGCAACTTATCGCGGGCGCGCGTAATCGCAACGGATTCATTCAGGGGATAACTGCCGAGCATTTCAAACTGACGCAAGGCGGCAGTGCCGTAGAAGGTGATCTGCGAACCAATGCGGGGGATCACTGCGTCAAAATGCGGCAGATGGCGGCCTTTATAATGAATAGAGGACGCCGCCGGGCTGATGTTCATATAGCAGGACAGCGGATCGAGGATCTCAACCAGATGGCCACGCTTGTTGGCGGCTTCAAGCAGACGTTTACACGAATAGAGCGTTCCATCCCGGGACAAAATGGCAATTTTCACCCTGCACCTCTCTAAAGACTCGATAAAAGCCTGCGTATCATACACGCAGGCTGGCGCAGGATGAATGGGCTTATCGCACAGCCCAGCCCTGTTTATGCAAATAGTCGAGAATAAACGGGCGATTTTCTTTGATGATGGTGCGGCGGATATGATCGCTCCAGGTATCGCGACGATTATTGCTGGCGCGCGACAGATAGTAGTTCGCCATCTCTTCGTCGTATTGCGCCAGAATCTCTTTATCCATCGGTTGATAGCGATTTTCGTGCATCACTAACGCGGCTGGCAGACGCGGTTTGCTGTCCGGGTTGTCCGCCGGCCAGCCGAGGCACAGGCCAAACAGCGGGAGAACATGTTTTGGCAACTGCAAAAGCTCGGTCACCGCATCAATACTGTTGCGAATACCGCCGATATAGACACCGCCTAACCCTAATGACTCTGCTGCTGTCAGCGCGTTTTGTGCCATCAGCGCGGTATCAACCACGCCCAACAGCAGTTGCTCCGCCAGACCAAGCTGCGCATCCGGGCAAATCTGCAGGTGACGGTTGAAATCAGCGCAAAACACCCAAAACTCAGCCGCCTGAGCCACATGCTTTTGGCCGCCCGTCAGCGTGACCAGTTGCTCACGCAGTGCCGGATCGGTAATACGAATGATCGAACTGCATTGCAAAAAACTGGAGCTGGAGGTTGCCTGGGCACTCGCCACAATGGCCTCCCGCTCTGCATCCGTAATCGGCCGATCGGTAAACTGGCGAACAGAACGGTGGGAACGTATTACATCAATCGTCGGCGTCATCTCGTCTCTCTTCATTTCTCTTTTTACGGTCAGGCAGCCAGTATAGGCAAAGATACGCGGCCTGTAATTGGCGAAACATAGCCTGATATGATGAATGCTTCATCCAGCGAGTGAGAAGTGATAGATGTGCCGTATGATGGGTAAAGTTATTAAAGCGACAGGTAAAACCTGCTTTTCATGAGGACAGGTTATCGTGCACTATAGCCGTATTCGCCGACAGGCTTAGGTTTAAGGAGAGAGAAATGTTTGCAGTAATTTTTGGACGCCCGGGTTGCCCATACTGCGTACGCGCTAAAGAACTGGCAGAAAAACTGACTGCCGAGCGTGACGACTTTAACTTCCGCTATGTGGATATTCACGCCGAAGGCATCAGCAAAGCGGACCTGGAAAAAACCGTGGGTAAACCGGTTGAAACCGTACCGCAGATTTTCCTCGATCAGACGCATATTGGTGGCTTTACCGATTTTGAAGCCTATGCGAAAGAAAACCTGGGTCTGTTTGCTGCCCAGTGATGCTTTAGCGCCCTCTTCGGAGGGCGTTTTTATTTGTGGCGTCGCCGGTGAATCAGACTGCGCACGAACATAAAGCATAACGCGCCCAGCGCGCACCAGAAGATCCCGCTCAGTAGCCATGCCAGCTCTTGCCAGAACGAACGCGACGGCACAAAGACCAACCGCATGACCAGCAAACATAACGGTGCTGCCAGCATCGCGCCAATCAACGGTTTGATCACTTCTCCCCCGCGCGAGATAAAACTCGCCACAATGCCGGGTAAGATAAAAAAGAGCAGCCCCAGTTCAGGATGACCAGATGCACGAAATGCGCCTTTTACCTTGAAAGCCAGCACAAGGCAGACCACCGTAAATAATAAGAAACAGCAGACCATGCCTGCCCAGTTTCGTTTGATGTTCAAAAAATCCTCCTGACTTCATCTCTATCGAATACACAATCGCCAAAGGGCGCCCAGTCAGATAAAGCAATGTGGCATTCCATGCCAAAGCACATACGTTGTGACGCGATCTTTACTGGCTCTCGATATCCAATGCGATTAGACTATCGGCCAGTTATTGTTCCGTGGGATATATTCTGCGTGTGTAGAAGGGGCAATCGCCTTTCGCACACAGGATAAAACAGTAGCCTAAATACCCCATCCTTTCAACAGCTTAACGGTAAACAAGAAGTTAGCCTCCGTGAATATAAACGTCGCAGATTTGTTAAACGGGAATTACATCCTGTTATTATTTGTTGTACTGGCACTGGGTCTGTGTCTGGGTAAATTACGCCTGGGTTCAGTTCAACTTGGTAATTCCATTGGCGTTTTAGTCGTCTCATTATTATTAGGTCAACAACATTTCAGCATTAACACGGATGCGCTCAACTTAGGTTTTATGCTGTTTATTTTTTGTGTTGGCGTGGAAGCAGGTCCAAACTTTTTTTCAATTTTCTTTCGCGACGGCAAAAATTATCTGATGCTGGCGCTGGTGATGGTCGGTAGCGCCCTGGTGATTGCTCTCGGTTTGGGCAAACTCTTTGGCTGGGATATCGGCTTAACGGCTGGGATGCTTGCGGGCTCGATGACCTCAACCCCTGTTCTGGTGGGTGCGGGCGATACCTTGCGACACTCGGGGATGGCGGGGAACCAGCTTTCTCTGGCACTCGATCACCTCAGTCTGGGCTACGCCCTCACCTATTTAATTGGGCTGGTCAGTCTGATCGTTGCCGCCCGATACTTGCCAAAATTACAGCACCAGGATTTACAGACCAGCGCGCAGCAAATTGCCCGCGAGCGCGGTCTGGATACTGACATTAAACGCAAAGTCTATTTACCCGTGATCCGCGCCTATCGCGTCGGCCCTGAGCTGGTGGCCTGGGCCGACGGTAAAAACCTGCGCGAGTTAGGTATCTATCGTCAGACCGGTTGCTATATCGAGCGTATTCGTCGTAACGGGATTCTGGCAAACCCGGACGGCGATGCGGTGCTGCAGATGGGTGACGATATTGCTCTGGTTGGCTACCCGGACGCCCATGCCCGCCTCGACCCCAGCTTCCGTAACGGTAAAGAAGTTTTCGACCGTGATTTGCTCGACATGCGTATCGTCACCGAAGAGATCGTGGTGAAAAACCACAATGCCGTCGGTCGTCGTCTGGCGCAGCTTAAACTCACCGATCATGGCTGTTTCCTGAACCGCGTGATCCGCAGCCAGATTGAAATGCCTATTGATGACAATGTGGTATTAAACAAAGGCGATGTGCTCCAGGTGAGCGGCGATGCGCGACGCGTAAAAACAGTGGCAGACCGCATTGGATTTATCTCCATCCACAGCCAGGTGACTGACCTGCTGGCTTTCTGCGCCTTCTTTATTGTCGGCCTGATGATTGGGATGATCACGTTCCAGTTCAGTAACTTTAGTTTCGGTGTCGGGAATGCCGCCGGACTGCTGTTCGCCGGTATCATGCTCGGCTTCCTGCGTGCGAACCACCCGACGTTTGGCTACATCCCGCAGGGGGCGTTGAATATGGTCAAAGAGTTCGGCCTGATGGTATTTATGGCGGGCGTGGGGTTAAGCGCGGGCAGCGGCATTGGACACAGTCTTGGCGCGGTTGGCTGGCAGATGCTGGTTGCCGGTTTAATTGTCAGCCTGTTACCTGTGGTGATCTGCTTCCTGTTCGGCGCGTACGTGCTACGGATGAACCGCGCGATGCTTTTCGGCGCCATGATGGGCGCGCGCACCTGCGCACCGGCAATGGAAATCATCAGCGATACCGCACGCAGTAATATCCCGGCATTAGGCTACGCGGGGACTTACGCTATCGCTAACGTTCTGCTCACCCTGGCCGGTACGCTTATCATCATCATTTGGCCGGCACTCGGATAACTCTGAAGATTGCGCATCCCTGAAATATTTTTCCGATGCGCAGAACTTTTCTTAGATGAGGCAGTCATAACTATTGCCACTGCTTTTCTTTGATGTCCCCCATTTTGTGGAGCCCATCAACCCCGCCATTTTGGTTCAAGGTTGATGGGTTTTTTGTTGCCTGAAATTTACTAGTCATAAAATCAGTCACTTATAGCACCTCACTCCCCTGTATGGCGACAAAATGGCGGCAGCGCTAAATCCAGTCGCAAAAGCCTGAGTTCACTTATCCTGATTTTTCGCCCTTCTCACTTCCAAAAACCATCGAATCCTGGCTGCAAATGAATAAAATCAGAAAAAAAGTCAGCAAGGAAAGCCGCATGTTCGAATTTTACCCTGAGAAAACTTACAGCAGAATGGAAGTCATGAGTAAACCAACGCCTGTTCCCGCAGTGAACGGCGTCTATTTTTGGTGGTTCAAGGAAATCCCCCCGGGCGTACCGATAGAGAATTGCATTACCTGTGATGGCTACACACTGCTGTACGTCGGTATTTCGCCAGATCAGCGTGGGAAACCGAATAGTCGCTCGAATCTGAGAAAGCGTATTAGAACCCACTATAGCGGCAATGCTGCAGGTTCAACGCTCAGGCGCACACTTGGCGTGTTACTAAGCGGTATAAGCAGCTTTCCCCTACGCCGGGTTGGATCTGGCTCCAGAATGACATTTACTCATCCAGGCGAGCAGTGGCTTGATTCCTGGATGGAAAAGAATGCCAAAGTTCACTGGATACCTGTCGAAGCGCCATGGGAACTTGAGGACACACTGATCGCATCAATTCCACTACCATTGAACATTCAGGGAAATGCTCATGACTTTAAAGTGACGCTTTCAGGAATGCGCAGCCAGGCTGCAGCAGAAGCAAGATTGATGGAGATTGCAGATGAGCGGGCTTTCAAAAGGAGATTAGCAGCGCAGTCACTGATGGTGTAACACTGCGCCAGTCGGCCTGAATCAGTAGGTTAATTGCTCCTGCATTCCTTTCGGATGAGGCGGTGCGGCGCTGATTTTTTGCGGACGGCAAACAGACCGAACAAACGTTTCATGCGTCACGAACGTATGCCCGCACTCAATATTGGTGCACTGGTTGTATCGTTCTTTGGTCTCGCTGGAAACCTGAAAGCTACTGCGTGTATGCGCGGCCTGACCGCACATCGGACAATTCATCATTTCGTTCCGCCCTCACTCTTAACCAGTTCGCAATAATGATACATCATTGTTCTCATTTTGGAACTAACCATTCAATTTCGAACTCATCAATTTTCACTTCGAGATCCAGACTGGTGGTAAATCCACTCTCCGGGTTGACCGTATGCGTCAGCGTGGTGATGGTCCACTCTGCATCATCAATCGGCTGCTTAAAGCCCCTGACCTTTACCGGCATCTCGGTGTAGAGATCTGCCCGACCTTCTGCCAACTGCAGGGAGAATGACGCCACCCCGCGCTGCAGTCGCTCCCACTGCATCTTTGCCGCCCGTTCCGCATTGCTGCGGTTGGCATAGGTCCGATTCAGAACCAGCACGTTTTCATCCGTTCCCACCAGATAGTCGCCCTGCTTTTCTTCCAACGCTTTGGGCGCAGCGGTTTTCTTGCGGCGGCGCTTCACCTGCGTGGTCTCTTTTTTCTTCGGCTCCCGTGTGTGCAACCAGCTGGCAATCACGCCCGAGTAGGCTCCACGATCTGCCAGGGTAAACCGGTGTCCGTCTCCGGCCTTACGGGTGATGGTGATAACCGGTAACTGCTTGCCGCTGGCCGTTCTCCCCTGCCCCTGCCGGATAAACAGCAGATTCCCGTCCTTTACGGAGGCAATGGCCCCGAACTGTCGCGCCAGCTTCATCAGGAAACTCGCATCGCTCTCGTTGGTCTGGTCCAGATGGTCCAGCGTCTTTTCCGTCAGGTCTTTGCCCAGCGCCAGTTTCAGGTTGTGGCGGGCGGCAATCTCTTTCACCACCTCGCCCACTGTGGTCTGATGCCAGGACTTTTCACGCCGGGTGTTCAGGGTTTCTCGGAAATCAGCGCTGCGCGCACGGATGGTCAGCCGGTCAGGCGCGCCGCTATGCTCAATCTCATCCACGGTAAACGCCCCTTTCGGGAACAGCGGCTGCCCTTTCCAGCCCAGCGCCAGGTGGATCACCGCACCCCGACGCGGCAGCACAATCATCCCGTCCGCATCGTCCAGCTCCAGATCGAGCTGGTCCGCCTCAAAGCCCCGGTTGTCGGTCAGCGTCAGACTCATCAGGCGCGCATCCATCACCGTCGTCACATCCTTGCCTTCGATGGTGATACTGAACGCCGGGCTTTTACTGGTCAGGTTCATGAGACTTGAATTCAGATTCATGACAGTAACCCTCCCGCCATATTTTTCACTTTGCCAATCGCAGAGGTCGCCGTGTCCTGCAGGTTGCTGAGCTGGTCGCTCAGGCTGCCGAACATCTCCGACAGCGACTCGTCCACCCGTTTCAGGGTCAGCGTAAACTCAATCCGCCTGGGCATTCCGCTTTCGAAAAACTCCGTTTTGGTCTGACTCAGACTCTCGATCACGAACATGCCGTAGATAGTGCCGCTCCCCTCAATCAGCGGCCACGCTTTGCCCAGTTCCGCCATCTGCTCCAGTGCAAGCAGAGACAGCCTGCCGCCGGTGACTTCCGGCAGCAGCACGCCGGAAAGCGTCAGGGAGTCGTTGTCCGGGCCAAGAAACTGCGTGGACGGACGACGGTTAACCCGGTTGTTGGCGGCGTGCCGCCAGCTGCGCTGATACTGCAGCTCCTGATAGGGCACGGTGCGCAGCATAAACACGTACAAACCCAGCACCATCATCATGATTCGTATCCCCCCTGATCGCTGAAATTACTGCGCGTTTTTGCCCTGGCCCGGCGCTCTCGCTCATCGAGCTGTCGAGTCACTTCGCGGGCAATGTCCTGCGCACTCTGTCCCGGCTGGGTGGTGATATGAATCGGCGCGTTTATTTCATAGCGGATCACCGGCGGCGGGCTGTCAGCTTTCACAGCATGAGTCTGGTACGCCCTGACCGGCAGACTGAACGGATGCAGCGGCGCGGCCTCTGCCGGTGCTGCCGCGACACCCATCACGCCAGCCACCACGGACGCCAGCGCAGCAGTTCGCCGCCTGCTGGTCACATTGGCCGGACCGTTGACGATTTCCGGGCCGTTCTCGCCCACGATGCCAAACTGCCCGCGCGGTATTGCGCCACCGCTGTCATACATCCCCGCAAAACTGCCTCCTGGCGGTATGGGTCGCGGCGTGGCCGCTCCGACAATCTGCACCTGCGGTGTCGTTGTGGTGTTGCCGGTCATCCAGTCAGGCAAGTAATCCGTGACTGACGCCAGTTTTCTTTTCAGCGCCTCCCACTTTTCATTGATGCCGTCGAGCACACTGTCGATAATCGCGCTGCCCATGGCTTTGAATTTCTCCGGCAGCGCAGCGATATCGCTGATGATTTCCGTCCATTTCTGGCTGATGGTCTGCCTGATAACGGCCCATGCTGCCGACACGCCATTGCTGACAGCCTCCCACAGCGCCCTGAATTTTGGCCCCAGCGTCTCCCAGTTCTGCCAGATGTAAATCGCCCCCATGGCAATCAGGCTTATCGCCGCCAGAATCGGGTTCGCCATCATCAGGCGGCCCAGCCACACCACACTTTTACCGGCACCGCTAATCGCGCTGCTAATCAGGCCGAACGCACCGCCGCCTTTGATGCCGAGAATGGAAAACTGCAGGCGCATCAGCGCCAGCGGCCCCAGCAACGCAGCCACCGCCAGCATGACCGTTCCGAGCACCACGGCGAGCGCGGCGAATGCCGCCCCTACTTTCAGCAGGCCACCCGCCAGTCGCGGGTTTTCTTCCACCCAGCGCCGGAACGTGCCGGTGACCTCTTTCACCGTGTTCATGATGGACAGCAGCGGCTCGCGCAGCGTTTCGCCCAGGCTGCTGAACGCGTTCTGCGCGCCCGTTTTGACCAGCAACCACTGCGCGGAAAGAGAATCCTTATTGATATCGGATTCTTTCTGCATCGAGCCGTTCGCATCCCCACCGGACGTGAGTCTGAGCTGGCGCTGCAGCTCCGGCAGGTTGTTGGCGAGCTTCGCCGCGTCATCGCCAAACTCTTTGCCAAACAGCATCGTCATGGCAGACAGGCGTTTGTCCTGCGGCAGGCGATTGACCTTCTCCAGTACGCGCTGAATGGTGCCGATGGCGTCCGTGGTCATCTGCTTTTCAATCTCTGCCGGATTGAGTTTCAGCAGGTCCATGCCTTCGAAGAAGTGCTTGCTCTGCATGGTCGCAATCGACAGCTCACGCACCATGGCGTTTGACGCGCTGGCGGCAATTTCCGGCGCAGCCCCTAACGACAGGAACGTGGAGCCGAGCGCGGCGGCCTTGCGATAGTCCAGACGATCTGCCACGCCCCCCATGCGCTGCAGCACGTCGATAATGTCTGCGCCCTTTGACATGGCGTTATCGTCCAGGTAGTTCAGCGCATCGCCCAGCTGTTCAATATTGCGGGTCGGCACTTTATACAGACTGGCGATTTTCCCCAGCCCCTCTGACAACTCATCAGCGGGCAGTTCAAACGCCGTGGACGCTTTAGCCGCCGTACTGGCGAAGGCCAGCAGATCGCGCTTCTGGTCTGCCCATGAATCGTTCGGGTTCGCCACGTTCATGCGCGCCCCGCCCTCGACCAGTGCGGCATAGTCCACCGCACCGTTTTCCATCGGCAGCTGTTCGCTGGCAGCCTTAATGGCATCCTGCATTTCATAGAACCGGGCGGTGCGGTTGCCGTTATCGTCGCGAAGGCCGTTGACCTGCTTTGCCACGCCCTTCATGGCGTCTTCCATGCTGGCGTAACTTTTCACCGCCGCCATCACCGGCGCGCCCATGCCGACGCCCGCCGCCGTGGTGGTCGCTCCGGCTCCGGCGATACGATCCCGCACTTCCAGACGGCGGGAATACTGATCGCGGACCGCATTCATTCGCGCCTGCTGTTCGCCCAGACGTTTCAGAGATTTCATCTGACGGTCCAGCGCCTGGCGGGTTTCGTCGGCGTTCTGCCGCAGTTCCCGCTGCGCGCTGCTGAGCTTTTTCGTGTCCAGCCCGGCCTCGTTAAGCGCCAGCCGCTGACGCTGGACCGACTGGCGCAGGCCGTTGTATTTGCCCTGCAGGTCAGTGACACGGCTTTTTGCCTGCTCCAGCAATCGCGCCTGCGCCGCCGTCGGGCGGTTAGTGGCGGTAAACTGCGTGGCAAGTTTCGCCGCTTCTTCGCGGGCGGTTTTCAGGCTGTTGCCGGTGACGGCCAGCTGCGCACTGGCCTTGCGGAATCCGTCAATCCTGCCCGCCTGGGTATCTAACTCTTTAAGGCGTGCACGGCTTTGCTGGACGGCAGTTGCCAGCTCCTTCGAGCTGGCCTGCGCGGATCGGAACGGGCGGGTGAGCTTATCAACCGCATTAAGAATTACCTGCAGGCGCAGGTTGTTGTCACTCATCGCTGGCTCCGCTTCGCTGAATGGCTTTGTGTCGCCACTCCAGCACGTCCGTTAGCGGCATAACGTCAGTGACGGACGGCGACCAGTGAAAGATAGTGGCAATGTCTGCCACCAGATCATCAACCGTCAGGCTGTCGGCAAACCGGCAAGCACCGACTTCTTCAATAAAAAAGTCACCACCTCAACCGACAGCGCGGTGAGGTCGGCGGGGTCCAGCTCCGCCATTTCCTGAGCGGTCAGGGTTGGCGTGGAAATACGCGGAATAACGGTCATCATCGCGCCCACATCCATATCCATGATGGCCTGCAGGCGGGTGCCACGCAGCGCGCCGGACTGCGGTTTGCGCAGCACAATTTCGGTGATTTCAGCCTTGCCACGCGTGATCGGCGTATCCAGCAGCACGGTCTTTTCGGTCGGTTTATCGCTCATTTTCGTGTCCTGTTAATGGGTACTGGCGCGGCTGCCCGCGCCGTTCAAGTTATTCAGAGGCCGAGGGCATTACGGTGCGCTTCCATCAGATCCACGCCGTCCACGATTTCAATCATGTTGACCAGATCGACCTCATAGAGCACTTCGCCGTTGATGGTTAGCTTTGCGTAGCTGTTGGTGCTGCTGACTTTAGTGGTGCTGCTTTCGCCGGTCTTCCACTCGCCGGAATCCAGCTCTTTGTGACGCCCGCGCACGACCAGCTCGACGGCCTGCACTTCGCCGGTATCGTCGCGCTGGATAGAGCCGGTAAAGCGCAGCTGGATGGCATCGACGGTGGTTTTGCCCATCTGTTTGAACAGCAGCAGCTCGGTACCGCCGATGGAAAACTCCGTATCAATAGCGCCGTCATCCAGCCCCATATCCACGTCCACCGCGCCCGGCATCCCGCCGCCGCGATACTTTTCAAACTTGCGGGTGAATTTCGGCAGGATCAGCGACTCGACGATCCCCTGCCAGTTGTTCCCGTCGTTGAACAGGTTCAGGTGTTTCAGCTTACGTGGTAAAGCCATGGTGTCCCCTTACGCACTGACCTGGCTGGAGAAGTCCAGCAGGTACTGATCGGTGATGCGCTGGCGCAGCATCAGGTTTTCCAGCGGTGGCACCGGCGTGTAGTCGTAGTCGATGGTGAGTTTCCCGGCTTTCAGGGAGTCTTTATCGTTCACGGCCTCATCCAGCCAGCAGTCCGCGCCGATGATGTAGCCCTGCGATTTCAGGCTGCGCAGTTTGGCGCGGATGCCTTCGATAATGTCGCGGGCCAGCGACGGGTTCAGTACACCATCTACCGCCCACATGTGCGCCTCGGCGATGGTGTCCGCCAGTACCTGTGCCGTGCGGGTGTAGTTCTCAAAGGCAAACAGCGGATCGTCGCTAAGGCAGCGGGAACCCCAGAAGCGGAAGCCGTCTTTGCGAATGAGTGTGGTGACGTCGTTCTGGTTCAGCAGTCCCGCATCGGTTGCCGGGTCCTGCAGGTCCCAGAACACATCAGCGGACAGCCCGGTGACACCGTTCACACCGACGTTAGAGAGGGTTTTGTGCCAGCCGGTCTGCTCGTCAATTTTGGCGCGCAGACCGAGAGCACGGGCGGAGGCGTACGCCGTCGCGTCGGCATTCAGCACGGTGTCGAAGTTGATGAAGTCCGGCCAGATCAGCATCCCCTCGCGCTGGCTAAAATTGGCGCGGTAGGCAATGGCGTCTTCCACCGTTTTGCAGCCATAGGCGGACAGGTAAGCAAACCCGCGCAGGCTTTGCGCCACGCTCAGCAGTTCAGTTGCCACCGCCTGCGTGTCATGCCCCGGCACGCCAAGGATGCGCGGTTTCACGCCGAGCTGCGACTGCGCCGACAGCAGCGCTTTCATGCCCGTTTTTTTGCCGTCAGCAGTCACGCCGCCGATGATGTTAGAAGTGGTTTCTGCTTCGGTTTCGCCCTGTGCCACACGCACCACGACGGTGACGGGTTTGGCCTGGTCGGCAATCGCATCCAGCGAGCGCGCCAGTGTGCCGGACTCGCCCGCTTTGCCGCTGGCGGTCAGCACGTCGGTCAGCAGAACCGGTTTGTTGAGTGGGAACATTGCCGCATCAGCATCATCGCCGGTGCAGACCATGCCCACGATGGCGGTGCTGATCGTGGTAATGGGTCGGGTGCCTTCGTTGATTTCGACAACGCGCACCCCGTGGTGGTAATCCTGATCCATAAGGCAGTCACTCCGGTGTAGAGGGGTGTGACTATGTTCTGGCGGAATTACGCGCGGCGCACGTGACGGGCATTGTGAAGTGAATGAGACAATGGAAGGATACAAGAATCCCCGCAGGCGCGGGGACGGGATCAGCCTTCGGGAGGTTCAGGCCAGCTTATATCCGGGGCGTTTTCTGTATCAACGCGTTCAAGCGCATCCAGATAATCCAGCATGGCATTGAAACTGACTCTCTCCTGCTCGCTCAATCTTCCAAGCTGGAGTCGGGAAGGCCATTGCTGGCGATTAATAACATCATTCGTCAGAGCAATTCGCGCTTGCTTTTCTGCCTCTGCGGCTTCCATCAATTCGGCTTTTGACGCGGGCGGAATTTCGGCCCAGACAGGGAGACCATCAGCGCCGGTTATACGGATTTTGCCTGCTGGCTGCTCGCCCATAAACTCCGTCACGGTCTGGTCATCCAGTAGCAGGACGTCCGTCAACTCCCATCCCTGTTCTTCATACAGCGGTTTCATCTCTTCCAGAATGAAAACGCTGTTTTTTGCAGACCATAAATAGTTCATTCAATACCCCACGGCACGAAAATAAATGGTGTTTTGTGTCGGCGTAACCACGGATGCAATAAACGATGCCAGACTGGTCGTGCGGTCATAAATACCGCAGAAACGGGCGCTGGGGTCTTCTGTCTGGAATGAAAACCAGATCCCGGCACAAAAGGCCGGGAATGGAACCGGGTAATTAACAGTGATTTTCTGCGCCGTTGCTGAGCCATTAACAACAAAACTTCCGCCGCATTCAATCAGGCCCGACGGATGTTTTTTAAGCCATGATGCCCCTTTTGCACCGCTGAAACTCCCCATATCAGGAAGCTGATTCGCCGCCGTTCCTACACCTCGCTTTGCCGCCTCCCCCAGGCTGAGATACTGAATAATTCCGGCAGCATCTTTTCCGCTCAGATCGGTCAGGGTCGCATTAAGCGGTTGCTTACCTGCCAGGGCATTTGTCATCGTCGTGGCAAAGTTTGGGTCGTTGCCCAAAGCTGCCGCCAGCTCGTTCAGTGTATCCAGCGCCGCCGGGGATGAACCCACCAGTGCCGCCAGAGCTGATTTCACAAAAGCCGTTGTGGCAATCTGCGTGTTGTTAGCGGTCTGCGGTGCAGTGGGTGCCGTCGGCGTTCCCGACAGGGCAGGATTTGCCAGCGGCGCTTTCAGTGCGAGCGCGTTATTGAGTAACGTCACCACCGCCTGCACAAACGCCGTGCTGGCAATCTGCGTGGTGTTGGTTCCTGCCGGTGCGGTTGGCGTTTTCGGTATACCCGTCAGCGACGGGCTGTCTTTCTGAGCGTACTGCGTATGCGGGTCCGCTGCGGCGATGTGTTTAGCCATCTGGTCATCGACGTAAACCTTCAGCTCCAGCACCTTGTCATCCACGTACTTACGCGTTGCCAGCACCACAGCAGGATCAATTTTCAGGGTGATGATGTCAGTGCTGCTGGTAATCAGCACCATGCGCACGGTCTGCGTGCGCCCGCTCCCCTCCGCCAGCTGCGGCTTATAGCTCTCCGGGCAGTTGCCGATGGCAATCAGCGCGCCGGTGTCATCAAACAGACCAACCTCGCGAATCCACCACCCGCCCTCGGTTTCGGGGATCACCTGCTCAGCAATAATCTGGCTGCTGTTCTGCGGGTCGATGTACAGCATATTGATATCGGCCCGGCGCTTTTCAGCAATCAGCCTGGTCTGCTGCGCACTGGGTGTGGGGAGCACACCCCCACCGTCGCCCACCGCCATCTGGGTAATTTTCAGCGGGACGCCGAGCGCAGCGGAACTTGCCAGCTTCGCCGCGCCGATCTCCGTCAGCAGGGTGTAGAATTTTGCGCTCATGGATTCACTCTCACTGTGTCAATTACGTGGACCGCGCCACCGTCATAAGCGGTGCCGCCGGAAATAATGGTTTCATTGATGTACGGGTAAATCGTGATTTCTTCGCCGGTATAGGTGGCTGCACCGACGAAATACGGTCCGCTGGTCTGCAGGTTAATGGACATGCCGATCAGGTGACGGCTGCAGGGTTTGGCGTCGCTAATGAGGCGCTCCAGCTCCAGATAGGTTTCTTCCGTGATGCCCTGGTCTTGTACACCGATATCCAGGCGGAACGTGCCCGGCTGTTCACCGGTCTGCCACCATTCGATAATTCGGATCAGGAATCCGAACGGCTCCACCACCCGACGCACTGCACTGGTTGTGCCTTTGTGCTGATGGATATAGAACGCATCCTGCACCACCCGGCGCTTCACGCTTTCCGTCCAGCTCTCGTCCCAGCGGTCCACGGAAAAGGCCCACGCCAGATACGGCAGGAAACTGACCGGACAGGTTGCCGGGTTCCACAGGTCACGCAACGGCACCTCAAGCCCGGATATGCCGCTACAGCTATGCGCCAGTCGGCGCTCAAGCGGCGATGAGCCAGGCGGCAGCAGACTATTCATCCGTGCCCCCGTTGATCACATTCCACTGCGTGCAGGAGGCGGCCTGCGTCTTGTCCAGCACCACATCATTCAATGGAGACGCCAGCTCAACGCGCTGTACACCTTCGACATGCAGTGCGGCATACAGGGCGCTGCGGCGGATATCACGTCCGAGCCGCGTCTGGCTGGCGATGTACTTCTGCAGGCTGGCTTTGGCCGCAGCCATCACCGGCTCGGCTTCCGGTCCCGGATAAAGAAACACCGTCGCCTCCACGCTGTACGGGATAATTTCGGCGCTGCGCACGGTCAGGCGGTCCGCCACCGGGCGAACGCTCTCGCTGTTCAGTGCTTTTTCCACCACGGCCAGAAGATCATCACCTGCCGTACCGTCACCTTCGCGGCTCAATACGGTCAGCTCGACTTCCGCCGGTGCCGGGCTGGTTGCGCTGGCATCCGCCACGCGCCCGTCAGCACTTCTCGCGTGAAATTCATAGGCTGCCGTCGGCCCGGCAACGGACAGCCCTTCGAACGCCGCAGGCACACGCAGGCGCAGCGCGTCATCGCTTTCCATTACGGCAGCCACCGGCGGCACGGCGTCGTTGTCGGCAGGCGTCACCGTCAGGCGCTTCACGTTGTAGTTGGCGGCGAGTTGTTCCAGATCGCCGCCGAGGGCATACGCCACCATGACCGCCTGCGCGGCCTCATTGATACGCTGGCGCAGTAGCACTTCGCGGTAGGTACTTTCCTGCAGCTGTTTGGTGATGGGTTCAGACTCCAGCGCCAGCGTGCGCGCCACTGCGGCCTGCTCGTCCGCCGGATACAGCGCGATAAAAGCCGCCTTACGTTCTGCCAACAACGTCTCAAAATCCGGCACGTCCACGATCTGCGGCGCGGGGAGCTGGGAAAGGTCAATGACCGCCATTGTCTGCTCCTGTTGATACGGAAAGGGAAACTGGTGCGCCGCTAGTGCGCTGCCCGGTCAGGTCAACCACCATCGAGCCGTCAAAATTGCTGCTGATGGTGATGGAGTCCAGCGTCAGGCGTGGTTCCCAGCGGCTCAACGCCATATACACCGCAGACATGATCTGCAGGCGCAACGCTGGGTTCTGCGGCTGGTCAATAAGGACGGACAGCAGGGAGCCATATTCCCGCCGGACAATACGGCTGCCCTGCGGCGTCAGGAGAATGTCACGCACCGACTGGCGCAGATGGTCCGTGTCAGTAATGGCTTGGCCGTTGTTCTGACTCATGCCGAGATACAGCGTCATACTGGACCTCCAGACGTGTCACCGCCCTTCATGACTTTGATATGGGCATGGTCATCAACCACGATCCCGTTGGAACTCATCGCGCCGCCGCCCTGGGTGACAGCGCCGTTGATCACCACCTCGCTGTTGATGCGCGTGGTGTCGGCTTCCACGACAAACTCAGCGGTTTTGAGGGTGATATTGTCTGCCGCCTCGATCACCATGGATTTGATGCCTTTGACGAGCCAGCGACCGGTGGCGGGTTCGTACTCAAACCAGCCGCCGTCCGGGTACTGCGTCACGCAGCCGTCCACAGAATCCGACGGCGGTGCAAACTGGCTGGAGTAAATGGCAGGTAACGCAAAGGCGGTTTCGAGATTGCCGCCCATGCTCAGGACCACCACCTGCTCGTCCGGCGACGGACACCACCATGTACGGGCACCACCGGCACGTAACGTCAGCCAGTTAATCCAGTTGGTTTCGAGTTCTCCCACCTTTACCCGGCACAGCCAGTTCTCCCGGTCCACTTCGGTCACGGTGCCCGTGCGGATCAGGTTGGTGATAAGGCGCATGATTTCTGTGAGTTGTGCGTTCATGTTTAGATTCTTTACCTGAACGTAAATCTGTGAAATAAAATGCAATTGTCTCAGTCACTACACATCCAAAATCATGAAAAATATTGATATCAAAAAATTTCTAAAAACTTACATCGAGTTGAAAAAAAATCCCGGCTATGGCGTTTTACTATCGGGGAAATGGGGTGTAGGAAAAACGCATTTCATTAACGAAATAATCACATCCATGCCGAGTAGAAGATTCCTACATGTGAGTCTTTACGGCATAAATAAAACGAGCCAAATCAATGACGAGTTTTTTAAATTACTGCATCCTGTCTTAGGCGGTAAAATATCAAAATTTGCTGAAAGAGCGTTTAAACTAGCAACTAAAGCCGCTTTTAAAATTGACATTGACAAAGATGGTAAAGAAGATGCAAACATTGAAATGCAAATACCATCATTTAACTTAAGCGAACTCATAAAGTTAAGCGATAATTGCATAATAATATTCGATGACATTGAACGCTCCGGTATTGAATTGCCAATAATTTTTGGTTACATAAATCATTTAATCGAATACGAAAATATGAAACTAATAATCATTGGCAATGAAAGTGTATTACACGAAAAATTTCCCGAGTACAAGAGCATAAAAGAGAAGACGATCGGAAAGACTTTTTTGATTTCGCCTGACTTCAAATCCGCCATAAAGTCATTTACGTCGTTTGTCTCTAGTCGCTTTGTAAGTAATTTACTTACTTCAAAAAAAGATATGATACTTGAATTATTCATTGCATCTGGGCATCAAAACCTTAGATTCCTAAAGCAATTTTTTATTGAGTTCGAAATATTAATATCAGCACTCGGAAGCACAACCGGAAATAATCTTTTCCTGGATTCATTACTAAAACAGTACTTGATTTATTGCATAGAGCACAAAAATGGTGATCTTGACGAAGATGATTTCGATGAAATAGATAAATCACTATCCTATAAAAGTGAAACAGATACTAAAATATCAAAATTGAGAACAAAATATCAATATATTGAGGACTTTAAAGGAATAATGAACGCTGACACATGGAAAAATATTGTCATCCATGGTTTTATTGATAAAGACTCGATCGTAAAGCAAATTGAAGAAAGTATTTTTTTCAAATCAAGTCATAGATCAATGCCTATATGGCGAATGCTTTGGGAGTATAGAAGTCTTTCTGATCAAGATTTTGATCATGCAGTACAGCAAGCTAAAAATATATTAACGAAAGATCACCCCATGTATATTGGTGAAATCATCCATATTACAGCCAGCTTGATAAAATTCAGTAAAGAACAAGCGATTGATATTAGCATCGATGAGATTATAAGTCTTGCTGATAAAGCTCTTTTCGAGATAATCATGAACGCAAAATATGACATTGAAACTGATAGCTATAGTTGTGGTTCAAACTTCATAAACACTTGGAATAGTCATTACTATATAGACCATGAAAGCGACGAAGTAATAGAAATAACCGAGCTTGCCACCAACTATTTGAAAATAAAGAAGAAACAAGAGCAGAAAAACCAAGCAGATATACTTGCAGCATCACTCTCGACCGATCCTGATTTATTCATTAGAGAACTTTACTATAACCCATCCGGAAAAACATCGTTATACGAAACACCATTTCTTACTCTCATAAAGGTGGATGACTTCGTCGAAAAAATGATTAAACTATCTCCTAAGGACCGTTCCAAGCTTATGGCAGGTCTAACAAAACGTTATGCACCTGGCAGTTCATTTAGAAACCTGACTGCTGAGAAAAAATGGTTAAATGCATTGTCGATTGCATGTCAAGATGTAATAAACACCACAAAAGGAGCAACCAAGTTATTCGTAATTGAATTTTTGCGATACGCGCTAAAACAATCCTTAATACAATTAGAAATAGCAGTTAAAGAATTAGAGGAAATAAAAAAGTAAATATCATTAGGTGAGGAATTTGATTACCTCACCTACGTCCATCACCTTTAACAAACATGCTTTCCAAAAAACTCTTCAAGTAACAACACTAAATCTTTATTTATTCCCAATAATCTTCGTTGCGTATATTTAACTCGCGGACCATTACGAATAACACGATCGTGCAATCCATAATGGTGAACTCGCGCCATCCGTTGCACCTTCTCCTCAAACTGCACGCTGGCTGAATCCGCGCTGGCTGCAGTTTTCAGGTATTTCGCCGTGCGCAGCTTCGAAAACATCTGCCGCTTGATGCGCCCCTTTTTAGTCCGCGCCGTGACCTTTCGCGGCTCGTAGCCGCTGCCGTCCGGGTTGCGCTGCAGCCTGATGTTCTGCTGTTGATTCCGGCGAAGCTCCTGCGCCACCTCCCGCATCATGCGCTGGCGTGCGGCTGGGTCCAGATTCGCCAGCAGCGCGGCCAGCCACTCATCGACCTTATGCAGATTATCCACGTTTCACCGTCCACATTTCTTCTGGCTCATCAGGTTCCGCCTCCGCCTCAACCGTCGAGATCCCGCCGTCGGCGCTGACCAGCACACGCTCCGTCAGCTGCAGGATCAGGCTGATATCACATACGTCGTTGCGCAGAATGTCCACCTCAAAAGTGAACAGTTTCTCGCGCAGCTGTGGGTTGTTGATGGCATCCGTCTGATTGGCTTTCAGCCACAGCAGCACCGGAGCCATCAGCAGATTCTGGTCGCCGCTGAAATCCTCAATCACCACGTTTAGGGTGTAGCGGTACTCCCACGACATGGAATGCGCGCCGGTTGCCACCAGAGAACCGTTATCCACAAACAGATGCAGCTTGTCCGGGTTATCGCGCACATAGGGCACCGCCTTATTCAGGGCGCGGCGTAAGGACTGCGGCTTGTTCACTGTTTCGCTCCTGACACGCCACTATCGTGTCCACTTTATCGGCACAGACCGCCCAGGCGGCCTCGGTTTCGTCCAGCAAGACGTTCAGGTCGCCGTTAGTGCGCGGCGCTGACGGGTTCAGGCTGCACGGCGTCACTCTTGGACAACCATTCACGGTAAGCTGCACCTCCGGAGAGGGCAGGACGCTCCCGCAGCCGGATAATGTCAGCAGGCAAAGGAGTGTCAGCCCAGCGGCGTAAATCCTCGTTTTCACGTTTCAGTTCCTCGATCCGGTGCTGCCGATTACGCAGCAGCGCAGTGGTCTTCTCCGCCGCCGCATACAGTTGCATCTGCGCCCGACTGTTGGTTTCGGTCAGAATGGACAGGCCGATCAGCTGGCTGTTTTTCTTCGCCAGTGCCTGCGTTTTGGTTTCCAGCGTTTCGCCCTGAGTTTCGATGGTGTGGCGGGCGTTGTTGAGCCGCCACGACTGGCAGCCCAGCGCCACCAGTAGCAGCAAAAAAACCGCCAGCGTGCGCGTCATGCCCCTGCCCCTTTCAGGCACCAGGCCATTTCCCGCGCGCGGCGGTTATCCAGCCCCTGATTAAACACGCCTTTGACGTACACCCAGCGCGGCAGCTGGCGGCAGGCATCCTCCCAGCGCTTTTGGTTCAGCAGTTTCACCAGCGTGGAGCTGCAGGCATTGCCGGTGCCGACGTTGAAGGCAAACGACACCACCGCGTCATAGACCTTTTGCGGCATCGCGGGCACCACGCACTTCTCCAGCGCCCGTTCGACAATCAACACGTTGCTGATCAATCCCTGCGCCGCCTGCCGTTCCGTGATGGTTTTGCCAGGCGTCACGCCGGAAGTGTTGCCGATCCCGTCGGTCCAGACGCCCGCACTGCACTGGTACGGCTGCAGGCGGCACCCCTCGTAATCGGCAATCAGTTTTAGCCCCTCAACGGAGGTATGAAGCGACTGAAAGCCGGGCAGCGTGGCAGCGATAGCCAGCACCGCCCCGACCAGGCAGCGCTTAACGATTGAAGGATTCATACTCCCCCCGCGAGATTTTGCCGCCGCGCAGCAGTTTGAAAGACTGGTGTTTGTAGTACCAGTTGATCGCCAGCATCAGCACACCAATCAGCACGCCGCCGACCGTGGAGGCATCCTTGAGCGACAGGTCGCCCAGCCAGGCCAGCAGCACGGCGATGCAGTAAGTGATAAAGGCGCTGACTCTCTCAAGCGTCATGATTCAGTCCCATAGCTGGACGGTCTGCGCGGTGGTCGATGCCGGGAGATCCGGCAGTTCCACCTGCAGCCCGTGCGGTAAAAAGGGGCCGTGTTCGGCCAGCCCTGGATTGGCACGTAACACCTGCTCCGTGACACCCTGCGTGCGCCCGTAGTGACGCCAGCACAGCGCGTCCACAGTGTCATACTGGTGCGCACGCACTTTCATCAGATAAGCTCCACCGAGCAGTGCGGCGCATCCTGCACCCGGCTGATCGCCCAGCGCGCATCGCGCCACAGGTCGCCGCTGGCCTCTGCCAGCTCTTCCCCGCGTTTCACCCCGGACGCCGTGGCGTCATAGTCCTGATAACGCTCGTTGAGTACGGCGCGCGCCCAGCAATAGACGGCGTTGTGATAGTGCTGAATACGCTCGTTTTTGCCGTCGAGCACGTCCGCAGGTACATCAGCCAGTGCCTGAAAACCGAGCATTCGCTGGCGGTTGCGGAAGTCGAACAGCTCGGCGTTCACTTCGGAAATAGCGGTCAGCAGCACCTGCTTTAAGCGCGGCTGCGTCACCGTGCCGTCAGTGCGCATAACGCTGCGAAACTCCGACAGGCTCACATCCGGCCAGAACGGCGTGTTTTTGATGACCTCCGCCTGTTCCGGTGCCGGTTCGGGCGCAACAAACTTCATGCGGTGTTCTCCTGAATAAGTGGGCGGTGGACGGGATTTTGATGAGGCAGTGCCTGTCGCCATCCCGTGCCGCCCGTGCGCGGGGCACGTTCCGTCAGCGGTCGTTGCGCAGTCTGCGCTCCAGCCGCTCTTTGTCTTTTTTCACACCGCAGCGGGAATCCAGCTGGAGCGCATGAGTCAGGTGATTCAGGGCCGATGCTGGATTATTCTCGCTGAGCACCGCGCCGATGGCTTTGTGCAGGCGCGCACGCGACTGGTCCGGCATATCCTGCCCTGTGGTCAGGTCCAGCGTCTGCAGCAGCGGAGCGGCATCGAACGGGACAGCGGCGAGCATCGCGCTTTGTGCCGCGTCCGCCATTTCTTCGGCCAGCACGGTCTGCACGTTGCGGTTGCCCAGCGGCATCACCCAGCCATGGCGCAGGGCATGACGCCCGATTTCCAGCGCACCGGCATAATCACCGGCATCGATACGCCACAGCATCACGTACATCAGGACGTCATCCTGCTGCGCCCCTCCAGCGGCCAGCACACCGTCCGCCCAGGCGGAATATTTCGGTAGCAGCTCAACCTTGATCGCCGCCTTTTTCACCGTGGACTGGATGCCCTTGAGACGGCGGCGGTCTTCGGCCAGCTGGAGCAGCATCAGGTCATAACCCGACGCATGGCGAACACTGCCGCCCTCGCGGGCGGCCTGCTCGGCCTGAATGCGCAGGCGGTGCTGCCGTGCGGGACTCAGGCTCATGCGTTACTCCTCAGCGTCCGGCACAACTGGCGCATTGAAATCACCAATAGTGATGTTTTCCACAAGTGCCGCGCAGCGGTAGTCTTCCACCACATAGGCCTCGTTCACCGATTCGAAGTTTTCGATGCGGTCACGTTTCGGGTTGTCGATAACCGAGCGGCGGCGGGTGTCTTCCTGCCAGTAGATGGACAGGTTATCCAGGCGGGTGATCAGCACGGCATTCGCCGGGAAATACGGCGCGCGCACGGCCTGCAGGCCGCCCATACGTTTCTGGCTGATGATCAGATCGGCGGCGATTTTTTCGCTGTTTTCCTGTTCCTTGTTGACCAGCGGGAAATACTTGTCAGACAGCAGCTCACGCCCGCAGACCACAACCAGCTCGTCATCGTCCTGGAAAATCGGATCGATAAGCTCGTTGACCGCATCCATCACCAGCGCGTCGAGGTTGGCGTACAGGCCGCCCTTCCCGACTTTCACCGGTTCGACAGTCACTGTGCCGTCGTCTGCCGTTTTAGTGCCCAGCACGTTGTCCGGCGCGTCTTCGCGGATTTTCTGCAGCCAGCCCTTGTTCACATCCTGCAGCAGCACGTTCTCGCCACGGTTGGAGGTTTTGGCGCGCTTCACGCCGTTGAAGCCGATCATGATGCGGTCCAGCGCCTGGCGTTTGACAATGGCGTTACGGATACGCACCTGGAAGTCCTGGAACTTGGCCCACAGGTCCAGCTTCGCGTAGGTCAGCACCGTGTCGAAGTTGGTCTGCTCGCATTTGTACTCCACGTCCGCTATCAGCGTCGGATCGGTCGGTTCGCGCTCTTTGGTGGTGGTATCGGTGGTGCCTGCAATGGTGCTGCCGACGCCCAGGCCCAGCAGCTGGCCGGACTGTTCAGCCACGCCCATCACGTTGATCAGCGTCAGAAACGCGGCGGACTGCTGAATTTCATCTTCCAGCGTCTGGGATACCGACGGCTCCACGGTGAATTTGCTGGCAAGCTCAGTCACGGCCACACCGTTCAGGCGCGCCAGCTGCTGCAGGTAGGCGTTAAAGGCAAAGCGGGTTTTCTGTTTCATGTGTTGGTTTGCTCCTCAGCAATTGGTTACGGTGCCAGCCGGAGTGTCACCGCCCGGCGCGCGCTGACGGTAGTCCCTGCGGCTGTCTTCGCGGTTGAGCTTTTGCTCCAGCTCTGCAAAAGCGGCCTGTTGTTCCTGCAGGGAGGATTCCAGCGCGGACAGGCGTTCGCCGTTTTCGGTCAGGGTTTTGGCGGTGCGTTCGCTCAGGTTCTGCTGCTCGGTAGCAACCAGCTCCACGGCCTGATGCACGTCAGAGAATCGCGCGTCGTCTGTCTGCTCTTTTTTGGTGAACAGCGTGGTGACGCGGGCAAACAGGGAGGGCTTGTCGTCCTGGACGTCTTCCAGCTCGATGAGTGTTTCTTCGGCGGCAGAAAACAGGTTGTCCGGTTTCTGCTTGCGGTTCGCCAGTGGGTTGTGGGCCGCGCTGGCGCTGAACGCCAGCATTTCCGTGCCGAGACTCGCCGGATCGTCAGTGGCGGCAAGTCCCACAAGATAGGCTTTGCCGGTATCGGCAAATTTCGGGCTGACTTCCATGGAGGTGAACAGCTTCTGGCCTTTTTTGACCAGCTCGACCAGGGAGGTGGTCGGCTCCACGTCGGCGTACAGCGCCATCTTGCCCGCCAGCGGACCGTCCTTGATTTCTTCGGCAACCAGTGCCGTCACCTGGCCGTAGCGGTTAAAGGCGCTGTCCGGGGAATACGATTTGATGTGCTCAAGATTAATGAGCGCGGTGTAGACCGTCGGGTTGTAGCTGGCCGCCATCTGTTCCAGCCATTCGCGCTGGATTTCGCGTCCGTCGGTGGTGGCACCTTCCACCCCGATGCGGAAACGCTTTGCTTTCACTGTCATGAGCCGTGCTCCGTTAGAAAACTGTCTGGAGCCTTATGGTTGCGGGGATGGGGGGAGTGAGACAACGCGCGGCGCTTGTGCCTTTCGCCATACAAAACGAAGCCGAAGAAAGCCGTCAGTCAAGGCCGTAGGCTTGTGCCATGGATATGACACTGACCCCCGCAGACCTCGATCCCCGTCGGCAGGCCATGCTGCTGTACTTTCAGGGATACCGCGTAGCCCGCATTGCTGAAATGCTGGGCGAGAAAGTTGCAACCGTTCACAGCTGGAAGAAGCGCGACAAATGGGGCGAGTACGGGCCGCTGGATCAGATGCAGCTCACCACCGCCGCGCGCTACTGCCAGCTCATCATGAAGGAGCAGAAAGAAGGGAAAGACTTCAAGGAAATTGACCTGCTGGCGCGCCAGTCCGAGCGCCATGCGCGCATCGGCAAATTCAACGACGGCGGCAATGAATCGGACCTCAACCCCAACGTCGCCAACCGCAACAAAGGCCCGCGCAAACCGCCGGAAAAGAACCTGTTTACCGACGAGCAGATTGAGAAGCTACAGGAGGTTTTCCACGACTCGATGTTTGCCTACCAGCGCCACTGGTGGGAGGCAGGCAACCGGCACCGTATCCGTAACCTGCTCAAGTCTCGCCAGATTGGCGCGACCTTCTTCTTTGCCCGGGAGGCGCTGATTGACGCCATCACCACCGGGCGCAACCAGATTTTCCTCTCCGCCAGCAAGGCGCAGGCGCACGTCTTTAAGCAGTACATCATCGACTTTGCCAAAGAGGTTGACGTGGAGCTGAAAGGCGACCCGATTACGCTCAGCAACGGCGCGTGTCTGTACTTCCTCGGCACCAACGCCCGCACGGCGCAGAGCTACCACGGCAACCTGTATCTGGATGAATATTTCTGGATACCGAAATTCCAGGAGCTGCGCAAGGTCGCGTCCGGGATGGCCATCCACAAAAAATGGCGGCAGACCTATTTCTCCACACCGTCCAGCCTGACGCACAGCGCGTATCCATTCTGGTCCGGTGCCCTGTTCAACCGGGGCCGTGCCAAAACGGACAAGGTGGATATTGACCTGACCCACGGCAGTCTCGCCCCTGGCCTGCTCTGCCCAGACGGACAGTATCGCCAGATTGTCACCGTGGAAGATGCGGTGCGCGGCGGCTGTAACCTGTTCGACATCGACCAGTTGCGCATGGAATACAGCCCGGACGAATACCAGAACCTGCTGATGTGCGAGTTTATCGACGATCTGGCGTCTGTGTTTCCGCTCAGTGAGCTGCAGGCGTGCATGGTGGACAGCTGGGAAGTCTGGAGCGACTTTCACGCACTGGCGCTGCGCCCGTTCGGCTGGCGCGAAGTGTGGATCGGATATGACCCGGCGAAAGGCACGCAGAATGGCGACAGCGCAGGTTGCGTGGTCATGGCTCCGCCCACAGTACCGGGCGGCAAGTTCCGTATTCTGGAGCGCCACCAGTGGCGCGGCATGGACTTCCGCGCCCAGGCGGACGCCATCAAAAAGCTGACGCAGCAGTACAACGTGACCTATATCGGCATCGACTCCACCGGCGTCGGCCACGGGGTGTATGAGAACGTGAAGGCGTTCTTCCCGGCCGTGCGCGAGTTTGTCTACAACCCCAACGTCAAAAACGCCCTGGTGCTCAAGGCGTACGACATTATCAGCCACCGCCGCCTGGAGTTCGACGCGGGGCACACCGATATCGCGCAGTCATTCATGGCAATCCGCCGCGCCACCACCGCCAGCGGCAACCGCCCGACCTACGAAGCCAGCCGCAGCGAAGAAGCCAGCCACGCCGATCTGGCCTGGGCGACGATGCACGCACTATTTAACGAACCGCTGCAGGGCGAATCCGCCAATACTAGCAACATTGTGGAGATTTTTTGATGAGTGAACACGACGCCCTAACCAACACCGCGCCAATCCAAGAAGCCGCGCAGCAAAAGAACGCAACTCACGCCGAAGCGTTCAGCTTTGGCGATCCGATCCCGGTGCTGGACCGCCGCGAACTGCTGGATTACGTGGAATGCGTGCAGATGGATAAATGGTATGAACCGCCCGTGAGCTTTGACGGCCTGGCTCGCACCTACCGTGCCGCCGTGCATCACAGCTCACCGATTGCCGTTAAGCGTAACATCCTGACCAGCACGTTTATCCCCCACCCGCTGCTCAGTCAGCAGGCGTTCAGCCGGTTCGTGCAGGATTATCTGGTGTTTGGTAACGCCTATCTTGAGAAACGCACCAACCGGCTCGGCGGCATTCTGTCGCTGGAACCGTCGCTAGCGAAATACACCCGCCGTGGTGTAGATCTGGATACCTACTGGTTTGTGCAATACGGCATGACCACGCAGCCCTACGAGTTCACCAAAGGCAGCATTTTTCATCTGATGGAACCGGACATTAACCAGGAGGTCTATGGACTACCTGGTTATCTTTCTGCCATTCCATCAGCCCTGCTCAACGAGTCCGCCACGCTGTTTCGCAGGAAGTATTACATCAACGGCAGCCATGCCGGTTTCATCATGTACATGACCGACGCCGCGCAGAACCAGGAGGACGTGAATAACATCCGCCAGGCAATGAAAAGCGCCAAAGGCCCTGGCAACTTCCGCAACCTGTTTATGTATTCACCCAACGGTAAAAAGGACGGTATTCAGATCATCCCGCTGTCAGAGGTGGCGGCAAAAGATGAGTTTCTGAACATCAAGAATGTCAGCCGTGATGACATGATGGCGGCGCACCGTGTACCGCCTCAGATGATGGGGATTATGCCGAGTAATGTTGGGGGGTTTGGGGATGTGGAAAAGGCCTCACATGTATTCGTTCGAAACGAACTTTACCCTTTACAGCAACGCATTAAAGAACTAAATAGCTGGGCAGGTGAACCTATTATAAAATTTGAAAATTACATTCTGGACTCAATGCCCGAGAATTAAATTATAGTAAAGATACAATAGATAAAAATTCTCTATTGTATCTTTAGTATCAAAATGCTTTATTAATAGCTGCTATTACCGCTTCAAAATTCTTAATGCTTTCCTCGGAGAGATCTTTCAAATCATGACAGGTTTTCGCAAAATGATTTGCTGGCCTGTAATGATTAAATCTCTCTTTATTTATTTTTCTTGCAATCCTCACAACTATTCTTTCAATTGTAGAATCCATTTCATCTTTATTAATGACATACTCACCTTTAAATGATTCATTGAATAATTTAATGTAATCATCCTCTGAAAACAAATCCTCGATATCGGCAAGAGACTTATTTTCAATAAAGCCATCAAAATACATTACATTTTGTTTTTTAAGGATCTTATCACTGATTAATCTTTCAATCTTTGTTTTGCTAGACTGATCAGTTAATGAGTCGAGTAAACAGACCACATTCAATTTACTGCCTCGCAGCAAAGATATAAATGTTGCCACTTTCTCAAGTCCACCCACTGGGACTATAGTAATATCATCCCTTAGGCCAGTTTTTTTCTTCTCTTGCAACAATGCTGAAATAACCTGTAGATAGATTAAATCAGATGATCCTTCTACAAGTAAATTTTTTTCTGATATATATAAGTTCTGCGCAATATCATATCCTAAAGCCGCTTGTAGCGGGAATAATGTATTAGGATCTTTTTGCTGAATGGAATCACTTATTATACTACCCTTATCAGTTTCAAATACAGTTCTTACTTTATGAAGGTTTTTAGATTCGACCATGAATGGGGAATGCGTTGTATAAATTACTTGATAATCATGGCTTAAGTTCTCAATAAATCGTAATAGATCTTTTTGTGCAGAGGCATGTAAATTCAAGCCTGGCTCATCCAACAATATAATATAATTAGAATTACGATCTTCTTGAATCTTCTTAAACCATACTAAGAATGAGAAAAACCAATTGAATCCTTTGCTCCTGTTTTTCAAAGGCAAAGAAACCCTTGTTCTATTATTTCTCACGCGGATATCTAGTATGTGCTCTACTATAGTAGTATTATTTCCCGATGTTTTTGTTTTTTTATCGATATCAAAAGCAATATCTAAATTCTTATTTGTTGTCCAAAATTCGAACAGTTCTTCACTTATAATTGCTTCTGTTGCCTCTAACTCAGCTTTATAATCTTCAAACTCTGTTGCATTTAGTAATTCATCAATATTAATCTCTGCAAGTTCAAATAATGCACGAGCTGTTTTTAGTTCATCATCCTCTAATTTTGAGTCTTTAAGACCTTCGATACTGATCCTAGAAGGCAAAGTATAGTATTCATCATAATAGAGAAATTTAGGTATCTTTGGCTGGAGTATTTCCCTATAAAAATATTCTTCTAAAGGGTTCTCCCATTTACTTGAGTTAGTGAAATACTTACCTAACGAAATAACATCGGTATGGTATTCCTCTCCCGCTATCTCCGCAGCGAGTTTGTTAAAAGTGTCGACATCTTTCACTACTTGCAATTTAGAAACAAAATCACTAGGAATATTTGCATGTAGATTTTGTATGTTATTAAAGAAAATCTCATTATGAACTTTTGGTAGGCCAACTAAAGTTTTTCTTGCATATGTTTTTTTTACAGTAAACGTGTCACTTTCCAACACATTTTCCAACACGCCATTGTTAAACTCTTGAACAAAACTTTGATCTATTTTAAAAGTACTAGTTATGGCAATTGGATCATCACCAGTTTTATCAATAGATTTTTTTTCCTTCCTTGGATAGTCATGTGTTAAGTTATATAAAAATTTCTCATCATTACTGAAATAATTAGATTTACCAATAGCTTCGAGTACTGAAGTTTTTCCGGACTCATTCATTCCAACTAAAACAGTTACATCATCCTCTACTTTAAACTGTTGATCAGATTCTATGGATTTATACTTATGAATTGTAACTTCCGTGAGTTTTATCATTTCATCACCAATAGTCTTTTAGTTGATTATTTGGATTAATCATGGCTAAAAATATCCATCTTAAAATTCAGCCAGTTAAGCCAATGTAGCGAGATTGATGTTTACATGCAATCCCCCTACTTATCGTATTGGCGCGCGCTCGTATCCCCGCCACGCCTGCCCGCTTTGTGTAGTGGTTTTCATGCAGGTGCATGACGGGCCGGAAAGCACGCCAGTTCTGGCGGCTCCGACCCGTTGCGATCCTTTTTGGATCATGCGAATCCATGCACCATAGACATGCACTGCCTATTCAAACTGCAGGATGCCATATGGGAGGGAGTTTCCCATGGTGCGAAATCACTAATGCTTACTCTCATCCTGCCCAACTCCGTATTCATTCAGCCTGGTAACCAGATCGCTTGTCAGCTCCGACAACCACGAGATCGCAACCTCCTTGTCGTCATCGCTACAATCTGAGCTGGCGACCAGCCGGGCCATAAGTTCTATCCGCTGCAGTGCAAGTGACTCCATGAACAAATCGTTCACAACTCCCTCCCCTTATTACTGTTTATATATACAGTACAACATATGTATTTAAAGCTGAAATAGTTTTTTACTCAGCTAACCCTTTGATTAATAGATAACCTCATTCCTGACTTTTCAGTACCACTGACGCCATTTGTCATCCTCCTGTAGTCGCTGGTTCCGGTAGAACAGACGCAACCCGGCACCAGATGGCAGGCTGCCGCCACGAAGAAGCAGATCCACTTCCGTTTCGCTGGCGTCAAAGCCCCTGGACATCAGTTCGGCTTCAAGCTGCAGCCGTTGGTGTTCCGTTATTTCCTGTTTGTACCCTTTCCGGCGCTTCGGTTTGACCAGCCGCAGCCTCGCGGTCAGCTCTCGCAGCTCCTTTTGGCTCATATTCTCGAAGTCCGGCAGCGCTGCGGGTACTTCGCTACCCGTTAATTCGCCCCCTGTCTGGTACATTTTTTCAACAGGGGGACAGTTATTGCCACGAGTCCAAGGGGCGCGAGCGCCCTGGTCGGCTATCGCCTCCTGAACGTCAACGGCCTTACGAACCATTTTCCACTTCATCGCGTGCGTGCAGACCCGGCCCTCAACAATCGGGGACCAGATGCCATAGATTCGGATGCAGTGATCGCCGTAGGTGCCCGGCTCGTCGTTAAGCTCGTATGCGGTACGGATAAGGTGATGTTTGCGGGGAACCAGAACGCCGCCCTGCTTCATGATGTAGGTGGCAAAGCAGCCCGCATCAGCGGCAGCCAGCACGGCATCCAGTTGTGCATTTTCCAGCACCGGCGCCCCTGCTTTTTTATCGCCCTGCGCTCTTGCGGCCTGCCCGGCCAGCAAACGCAGTTCCCGGTATGCCTGACGCCCTGGAATACCGAAGAAACGGAACTGTTGGACGCGGTGAAGCGATGCCCAGGCACTGACGTGCTCTGCACTGTCGCGCAGTGATTTACCGGTTTCTTTGCTGATCTCTTTCGCAAGTCCGCGCCCGTCGATGTTCTTGCTGATGTATTTGGCGATATAGCTGGTAGGTGTGCCTTTGCGCGGGTTGATGAGTTCAGACTTGAAGCGCGGGCCGGTATTGTTGCCCAGCTTGTCACGGTCCTCGCGAATGGCGAATTTACGCAGCAGTGCAGTGAGCGTGCGGCGGTCTTTTTTGCGCATGAAGCACAGCAGATGCCAGTGCACGGTGCCGTCGTGGTGCGGCTCAGCAACTCGGACGCCATACCAGCGCAGACCGGCTTTGTGCATGGCCTTGCGGAATGCGGCGAAGGTTTCAACCAGATAGTCACTGCTCTGCCGGACCGTTTCGCTGGTCCACTTCGGATTGGGCCTGCCGTTGTTAAGGGTGGCGTGAAAGCGCGACGGGCAGGTGATGGTATAGAACACAGCGCAGTCGCCGCGCATTTCTGCGATCAGCTCCAGCCCTTTCACACAGGCCATCATTTCATTACGACGGTGTGCCGGGTTGCTGCTACTGGCATTCACCACATCTTCCATATCCAGCGTGTCACCGTCGGTATTGACCAGCTCGTGCGACTGGAAAAACTCCAGCGATTTACGGCGCTGCTCGCGTTTGTGGATGACGGCTTCATAGCTGACGTACGGGGAGGCTTTCTTGTTGACCAGGCAAACAGCACGCAGCTGTTCTTCCCGCCACTCGCAGCGCGTCTGCCATAGTTTGCGATACCACCAGTCTGCACACAGCATCCGCGCCAGCGAACCCGGAATCAGGTCATAGGGCACGGGCTTGCGGCGGCGTTTCTTGCGGCGCAGCTGTTCAAAGGCAGGCGGAATGACATCAAGACGCATAGCCTCTGCCGCTACCTTTTCCCATGACTGGCGAATTTGTTCCGGTTTGACGTCATCAGTCACAAACAGATCGCTGCAGGCCGCATCGAGACACATGCTCATATGTGCCGCAACCAGCGTGGACAGTCGCTTAACCTGTTCCTGATTCATTTCGGGCAGTATCAGCAGCCCCTCCAGCCCTTCATGGCTCGCCATAAACCGAAATGAGGCAGACACCTGACTTTCACGCACGCGATCCAGTCGCTCAAGACACGGCCTGATAGTTTCGCGCAGATAGCGGGAATAAGCCTTTGGCCTTCCCAGTCCCTGAAAGAATTTAATTCTTTCGAGGAGGGGTTTGCTGACATGGGTGGGTTCGGCGCTGACGTTGGCCAGAATCCCCAGATCGGGATTAAAGCGCTGCTGCTCGCGCGCCATTTTGGCGCGGCTGATGAACTGGTCCTGTTCCATTTCACGCTGAACAGGATCGCGGGACTCATTGAAGAAATATCGTTCCCAGACCTCATCACTCAGCGCCTCGCGGCGCAGCTGTTCCTGCTCGTTGTCCGCAGCGTAGAGAGTGATCAGGTTTGAAAGCGCAGACACCGGCGCAAATTCCACCGGGTCCAGATAGGGATTTACTGCTTTTTTCGGGGCGTTCCATGAGAAAACCCCGGCGGCCTCAGTCGGGCCGCCTTTGTCGTTAGTGAATTCAGGCATCACTCACAGGCTCCGAAGCTCACAGCGCGCCTCGGGTGTAGTGCTTCCCTTTCAGCTCAGCAATTTCCTGACACGTCACGCAGCACTGCACACCTGGAATGGCTTGCCTGCGAGCCGCTGGAATTGGTGCCTCGCAATCGATGCAAAGAACGCGAGCAGTGCCTGGTTTTCTGGCACGGGCATTCTGAATATGGCGCTGCAGGTTTTCTTCGACGCGCTGCTGTACGAGATCCATGGAATCAGCCATCAGTGCCAGTCCCCGCGTGATTCAGCTTCATAACGGGCAACTTCACGGCGCAGCAGTTCTGCCGCCTCCACTCCGTTCATTCCCTCTTTCAGGATGTGGATCGCTAGTGCCTCCATGCGGATGGAAACGGCAAAGGCGCAACTTTTACGCTCATCCAGGCGAGTCTCGTTAAACAATTGGAATAAACCGGCATCATCCGGTCCGGTTTTGGTGGTACGGGTTTCACTATTTCGCATAATCAATTCTCCTGAATTTGGGCAAAAGAATGCCCGGCGGGTTTACGCCATTAATTTCTGTTTTGAGTTAATTCGGCATGGTTAGCCGTTTGGGAAATAAGCTCACCACTGCACGAAAATGATTCATTGCTTTAATCAGTTCCCGCGTTTCGTCAGTGGTCAGCTCACTAATATTGACGCTGTGACGTTCTGCCGGAATTTTTGCCATGAAGAAAATGGCGGCCAGTGCCCTCTCGTTCTGTTTGTGGTTAATGTCGCGGGGATCGCGCATCTCATTAATAAACCGTTCCAGCTCGTGCTCAATATTCAGACCAAACACTTTTGCTCTCAGCTCCGCTATGTGGTTCAGCCCATTCAGGCGCTGACCGGGACTCAGGGGAACAGTCGCTGCAGGACCTTCAATAGCCATGGTTTCCCCTGTTGGATAGTGGACAGGTCGGCCAAAAGTGCATCCTGCGAGCGGCACGGATGCCAGCGCTTACCATCTTTCCCCATGATCCAGCCATGGCCGCAATGCATTGCCGGGCTTTGCTTAACGAGAAGCGACGCAAATGAGGGTTCATTGTTCAGCATAAACACCTCAGCTCAGCCCAAACGAAGAACCAAGGCCCGTCACGGTATCGACGACACTGGCCATTGCAGGGTTAGCCTGTAGCCGCGCCTGCAGAGAAATAGCGGTAAGTGCCATCAGCCGAGTAACGGAGTTGACGCTTTCAACAACCTGGCGGCGGGTGGTCGCGTTCAGTTGAACACCAGAAACAGCACTTGCAGCGACACGGCCGATCTCGGCGGTGGCTTTCAGGACGTACTGCGGCATTTTCTCCCGTGCAACTTCATTGGTTGGTACACATGGCAGGCAATGGATTTGCGCCAGAAATCCATCAACCAGCGTTGAGTCTTCGGTGATATCGGTCAGCAGCCAGATTTCTGGCGCAGTGAGCTGGTGCGGCTGCTCTGGATTGAGCTTATTACGCAGGGTTTGAACGTTCATACCTGCGCGTTCGGCCAGCTTCACCATATTGTGGCGCAGCGCGAACGTCCGGCAGGCGTCATTGAAATGGGGATGTTTTGATATGCGATAGTCAAACATAGTCAGTTGCTCCGTGAAGTCTCAAAATGGAACTAATTGATAGTCACGTTGCAATCTGAGAGTGCGTCAACGGTTAAAGCAACGATGTTAATCATTACCTTTTCACGCTTCTTATCTTTGCGCAGGCGGTGACGAGGTAACCGACCATCTGCAAGCATGTCGTTTATGGTGTCAACAGGTAGCCCAGTAAGCTCGCTATAGCGTTCAATTGTGACGTGCGGTGTGTTCAGAGTGATTGAAATATTAGGGGTCATGATGCAACATCTCCTATTGGCTTGTGGTGAGCCGGTTTAAGTCGTGACAACAAACTTCACAAATCGGAGAATAGGATCGCATAACGGTTATGTCAAACAATAAAAACACATTTCGCCATATTAGCGATGTTCTAAAAACTTCTGTCCTGCAAAATCGTGGAGGGCAGAAGGTTATTCAGCGCATAGTTGACGCCTACGGCTTTACATCCCGCCAAGCACTTTGTAAGCATCTAGGTGTTTCACAAAGCACTATGGCTAATAGATATGCACGTGACACATTCCCTGCGGACTGGGTCGTGATCTGTAGCATCGAGACAGGAGTCTCAATCGAGTGGCTAGCTATAGGAAATGAAAACGAATCGTTTTTAACCGTCTCAGACAATGAGTGCTCAATTAAGGTTAAATCAGACCAAGTAAGCAACAACAGCTACAGCCTTAAAAAGTTCCCAATTGAGACCTTTAAAAACCCCAACCAGGGTGGGCAGGCTGCAATTGAGCGATTAGTTGAAGCCTATGGGTTTAAAACTCGACAAGCCTTAGCAGACCATCTACAGATTTCGAAAAGCACTCTAGCTAACAGATATTTACGTGATACATTTCCCAGCGATTGGATCATACGTTGTGCTCTTGAAACCGGAGTTTCACTGCTTTGGTTAGCAACAGGTAATGACTCTCAGCATCACGATAATTCCAGTTCCATTGTTCATCTTAAAAATGAAAAAATTGTAGATGACTTATTAATAGATGGAGGCTATATTGCACTTGATAGGTTCCTATTATCACCTAATATGAAAAAACCAATTGCGATAACTGTAGAAAGCAAGACCTATATTGCTGAGACAGCATATGGAGATATATCTGATGGTTATTGGTTAATCGACATTGAAGGGAAAATAAGCCTTAGAAATTTAACAAGAATTCCAATTGGTAAAGTTAAAGTCGTCTCCCCTACAACTAATTTCATATGTGACATTGATGATATTAAAGCTATTGCAAAATGCTACAGTGTTTTCAATAAACATATTTAAAGGAATATATAATGCGTACCGGAAACATAAAAATTGAAAGTGATAGCAATCATGACGACAATGAAATGACGATTGATGATTATGTTAATATAGTAAATGAAAAATCAAACAATCTTAGTTCAAATGAGCGTTCTTATCTAAAAAATCTATTACTCAATGGTGAACTAGATCAGTTTAGGGAGTATTATTGGAAATATATCAAAAGAGATAAACTACAAAATAAAAAATCAGAGGAAGATTTCTTCAATAGAAAAAACAGTGAAATAGATATTTTAGTTGAAGAAAGGAAAGATTTACGCGAAAAGCTACGCTCGTTCTCGACCCGCTTAACCGAGATAGAAGAATCAAACTCAAAATTACTTCTTAAAAATGAGCGATTAGAGAGCTTGAATATCGAGAAAGACACACTTCTTGAGCAAGCTGTATCTCGAATTAAACAACTCGAGACATCTAATAATGAATTACAAAGTCGCGTTCAACAAGAGCGAATTGATGAAAAAATACCTGGCTACGTTGATAGCGTTAAGACTGAACTAAGTTCTGACGATCGTTACTTTATTAAAATGTCACAAGTATGGGCCATAATTGGTTGCATTTTTGGTTTATTGTCTGTTTGTGCATCATTTTATACACTTTTTGCACCTATTGATTTCAATACACTTAAAGGTATTGATTTAATTTATTTCTTCACGCGTGGTCTTATTGGAATTTCAATTCTTTCTTGGTTATCATATATTTGTCTTGGTAACTCTAAAAAATATACACACGAGTCAATTTTAAGAAAAGACAGAAGACATGCTCTGATGTTTGGGCAGGTTTTCCTACAGATATACGGCTCAACATCAACAAAAGAGGACGCTGTGTTAGTTTTCAAAGATTGGAATATGTCGGTGAATTCAGCCTTCTCTGATAAAACGGAACTTCCCCCAGGGCTCCAATCGTTGTGGGATTCAGCTAAGGAAAAACTAATATCAGGCGTTCCAGATAAAACACAGGGCTAGGATTCTATGTTTATTATAATCTAAACACACATTGACCACTGTTTAAATATACAGTTATATTTAGCCCTCAGACATGAGGGCTTTTTTATGGCAGTACGAAAACTCGACACAGGAAAATGGATTTGCGAATGCTACCCCGTTGGACGAAGTGGGCGTCGTGTGCGTAAGCAGTTCGCCACCAAAGGCGAAGCACTGGCTTTTGAGCGCCATACGATGGATGAGGCAGAGGCTAAGCCCTGGTTGGGTGAATCGGTTGACCGTCGGACTCTGAAAGACGTGGTTGAACTCTGGTTCAAGCTGCATGGTACAGCTCTGACTGCTGGCGAGCACGTTTATGACAAATTGCTTCTGATTGTTGATGCCCTCGGAAATCCTCTCGCTACAGAACTCAGTTCCAAGTTGTTCGCGCACTATCGTGACAAACGCCTGACGGGTGAAATCTACTTTAGCGAGAAATGGAAGAAAGGCGCCAGCCCGGTTACTATCAATCTTGAGCAAAGCTATCTTAGTGGAGTCTTTAGCGAGCTGGCCCGGCTAGGAGAATGGACAGCGCCAAACCCACTGGAGAACATGCGCAAGTTCACTATCGCAGAAAAGGAAATGGCCTGGCTGACTCATGAGCAAATCACAGAACTTTTGTATGATTGCAGCCGCCAAAGCCCCCTGCTCGCTCTGGTTGTCAAAATCTGCCTAAGCACTGGAGCACGCTGGCGTGAAGCTGTGAATCTAACCCGTTCTCAGGTCACTAAATATCGGATCACTTTCGTCAGGACCAAAGGCAAGAAGAACCGCAGCATCCCGATTAGCAAAGAGCTGTACGAGGAAATCATTGCGCTGGACGGGTTCAGGTTTTTTACAGACTGCTACTTTCAGTTTTTGTCGGTGATGGACAAAACCTCTATCGTGCTTCCTCGCGGGCAGCTAACCCACGTTCTGCGCCACACGTTTGCAGCGCACTTTATGATGTCAGGCGGGAACATTCTTGCCCTGCAAAAAATTCTCGGCCATCACGACATAAAAATGACCATGCGCTATGCTCATCTTGCCCCTGATCATCTTGAAACAGCCCTGCGCTTCAACCCGTTAGCTACCCTGCCAAGTGGCGACAAAGTGGCGGCAGCGGTTGGCATTACCCCGTAATCGCCACTCCTTACCACCAACCTAACTCGTTGATAATATTGCAAGTAATTGTTTTCTCAAACCCATTTACATAAATGGGTTTTTTGTTGCCTGAAATTTTGTCACCTTCATCATCAATCACTTAAACCATCCGTTTCGATGCGTGACGACAGAGTCGCGGTCCTATGCCGTTTCAATCGCGTACAACAGTTCAACCAAAGCAACAGCGCCGACATCATCCCAGCGCAAATAACTCGTCAAAGAACTTGTTCCTGAATCTCTTCCTAAAACCCGCTGGCAAATAGCCTGATGATCAACAGATGCGGAAACCCAAACACTCCCCCCCTGCTGGCAAAAGTAGGTCGAGCCTTTCAGGCCATCCCGCTGAATACGTTTCTTCCAGGTATCTACCTGCTGTGTGGTTATTCTTAAACTCATTACTCCTCCTCCAGACCCGCAATGCGTTTTACCATTGCGCCAATTTCTTCCCGCGACAGGGGTGACCTGTCGGTCACAAAATGCAGCGTCATACCCTCTATAAAGGCGTCCAGCGCGCGGGCGGTCACTGGATTAAACCATTGTTCAAGCGTTTTTTGACTGGTTTGCATCCAGTCCTGCATGACGATTCTCAGCGACGGTTTACGGTTCATCAGGGCGTACAGCTGATACATCAGCTCCATATTATGCGGCGTCGTGACTTCTGAGCTGTGAATGAGCGTAGCGATCGCTTCGCAGGCCATTTCAGGGCCGTTGACCTTCGCAAAATACTCGCGATATTGCCGGGACATCTCCCGCGTAAATCCGGCAAAGGCCTCTTCGAGTAACGAGTCCATACCGTCAAAATAATAGGTCATCGACCCCAGGGGAACCCCCGCACAGTGGGCTATTTTACGGTGCGTGACCGCATGGATCCCGTGCTCGGCAATCGTGTCCAGCGTGGCTTGTAATATCCTTTCCCGACGTTGCGGATCGTTCGGTCGTCTGCTCATCAATACCTCTTCCGGTTTGTGTACAAATGTACACAAACTTGCTAGTGTTGTCGCTATTGTTGTACTTCTGGTGCTGCCTTAATGACGCAAATTTCTTCCCGTAAGGCCCTGCAACGACGCTTGTGGGCGTTGTTTATGTTCTTTTTTATCCCCGGACTGCTTATGGCGTCCTGGGCCACGCGCACGCCCGCTATTCGCGATATTTTGTCGGTTTCTACCGCCGAAATGGGCATTGTCCTGTTTGGTCTGTCGATTGGCTCGATGAGCGGTATTCTGTGTTCGGCGTGGCTGGTTAAGCGCTTTGGCACACGAAAAGTGATCCGCACCACCATGTGCTGCGCTATTTTCGGCATGATGATCCTGAGCGCGGCGCTATGGTTTGCCTCTCCGATTATCTTCGCACTGGGGCTGATGGTATTTGGCGGTAGCTTTGGCTCGGCAGAAGTGGCCATCAACGTGGAAGGCGCTGCCGTTGAGCGCGAAATGAACAAAACCGTGCTGCCGATGATGCACGGCTTTTATAGCCTCGGCACGCTGGCGGGCGCGGGCGTCGGCATGGCGCTGACGGCGTTGGGCACCGCCGCGAATCTGCATATTTTACTGGCGGCGCTGATCTGCATAATCCCGGTTCTGACCGGGATCACCGCCATCCCGGATGGGACCGGCAAGAACAGCGCGGACGAACAAAAATCGACAGAGAAAGGTTTGCCGTTCTACCGTGACATGCAGCTGATGCTGATTGGCGTGGTGGTGCTGGCGATGGCGTTTGCCGAAGGTTCCGCTAACGACTGGCTGCCGCTGCTGATGGTAGACGGTCACGGCTTTAGCCCCACTTCCGGGTCATTGATCTACGCCGGATTTACTCTTGGCATGACCGTCGGGCGCTTTACGGGCGGCTGGTTTATCGATCGATACAGTCGCGTGGCTGTTGTGCGTGCCAGCGCGCTAATGGGCGCTCTCGGTATCGCATTGATCATTTTTGTCGATGTCGACTGGATAGCCGGTGTATCGGTTATTCTGTGGGGAGCGGGCGCATCACTCGGTTTTCCGCTCACCATTTCGGCTGCCAGCGACACCGGCCCGGATGCGCCGACTCGCGTAAGCGTTGTCGCCACCACCGGCTACCTCGCCTTCCTGGTCGGCCCGCCGCTGCTCGGTTTCCTCGGTGAGCATTATGGGTTGCGTAGCGCCATGCTGGTCGTGCTGGGGTTAGTCATCATCGCCGCGCTGGTGGCGAAAGCCGTCGCCAAACCTAATACGCAAGATTCAGCAATGGAGAAGGGATATGAGCGTTAAGTTAATTGCAGTCGACATGGATGGCACTTTCCTGAGCGATACCAAAACCTACAACCGCGAACGTTTTCTGGCCCTGTATTCCCGCATGAAGCAGCAAGGGATCCGCTTCGTGGTCGCCAGCGGCAACCAGTATTATCAGCTGATCTCCTTTTTCCCGGATATCGCCGATGAAATTGCCTTTGTTGCCGAAAACGGCGGCTGGGTGGTTAACGCCCGCGAAGATGTATTTAACGGCAAACTGAGCCGCAGCGATTTCGATAAAGTGGCGCGCTTTCTCTGTTCCCTGCCGGAAGTAGAGGTCATCGCCTGCGGGAAAAACAGCGCGTACACCCTCAAATCCTATGACGACAGTCTAAAAGAGATGGCCGCTAAATATTATCATCGTCTGGAAATGGTGGATAATTTCGATAATCTCAACGACATCTTCTTTAAATTTGGGCTGAATTTGCCGGATAGCGAGATCCCGCGTATTCACGCAATGATCCACGCGGAACTGAGCGACATTATGGTTCCCGTCACTACCGGTCATGGCAATATTGATCTGATTATTCCGGGCGTTCACAAAGCCAACGGTCTGCGGATCCTGCAGCGGCACTGGGGTATCGAGGATAGCGAAGTGGTTGCGTTTGGTGATAGCGGCAATGACATTGAGATGCTGCGCCAGGCGGGCTTTAGTTTTGCGATGGCGAACGCCAAAGCGCACATTAAAGAAGCGGCGCGTTTTGAAGCGCCGCACAATAATGAAGAAGGTGTGCTGGATGTGATCGAGAAAGCGCTCAACGGAGAGGCCCCCTTTAACTGACCCGCCCGCCTGCCCTCTCCCGTCGGGAGAGGGACTTACGTCTCAGGGCTGCAAAGCGCTGCCGACGCGTTTATCCTTCAGGAACACTACCATCAACGCCAGCCAAAACACCCCGTTAATGAGGTTGAACAGGCTGAACAGTCCGTTCCCGCCCAGGCTGTAGGCGTGTTTACTGATTTCAATCCCGACGGTGAAAATCAGCATTTGCAGCATCCCCATCGCCGCTGAAACCGTGCCTTTACTCATCTCGCTGGCAAACAGCGTCAGACGTACCAGCCCGGCGTTTGCCAGCCCGATTCCGAAGGCGTAAATACTTAGCCCGGCGGTCATCCACAGATAGGCATGGGAAGAGGCAACAGTCGCCACCGCAGCAACAATCAATCCGGCGACGATCGGCCATCCGCCCATAATAATCAGCGAACGGACGGTGCGCCGCGACGTGAGGCGAGCCAGCACGAGGTTACCGATAATCAGCGCACCAAAAATCGGCACCTGCAGCAGGCCATATTCATAGCTACTGAGCTTTTCGCCGCTGATGATAATCACCGGTGACTGGGCAATCCACGCCAGCAACGGCAGGCAGACAAACCCGATTGCCAGCGCCCCGGCCACAAAGCGGCCATTTTTCAGCACTTCTTTGTAATCGCGTCCCAGCTCTTTGAGCGACAGTTTTTCACCCAGTCGGGTGGCCGTTTCCGGCATCGCCCGATGCAGGCCGAAGAACGAGATGGCCGCCAGCGCGGCAAATAACACGAACATTCCTTCCCACGGCGCGACGTGTACCCAAGCTGCACCCACCAGTGGACCGAGAAGCGGGGCTATCAGCGCGACATTCGCCATGAGCGCGGTGATTTTGATACACACCGCCTCTTCAAACGACTCCTGAATGGCGGCGTAACCGACCGCGCCAATAAAGCACAGACTCACCCCTTGCAGGAAGCGCAGCAGCGTGAACTGTTCGATGGTTTGCGCGAACAGGATCGCAAGGCAGGTCACGATAAACCACACCACCCCGGTCAACATAACCGGACGGCGGCCAATACGATCCGACAGCGGCCCTAATAGCCACTGCAAAAACATGCCGCCGGCCAGATAGGCGGTCATGGAGGTCGGTACCCACTCGATTCCGGCGTTGAATTGCTCAACCACCGTCAGCATACCGGGTTGGATCATATCGTTGCCGATATAGGTTGAGAATTCGTAAAGCACCAGACACAGCGGGAACAGTAACGCCTGACGACCCAGGCGATGACCGGAAGAAGAACGGTTTGACATGCGGTCTCTTTAAAGTGAAATAATCGCGCTGAGTTTAATGAAATGACACCGGCCGAGATAGCGAATTATTGAAGATAAACAGAAATAAAGCACTTATCGTCGTTGTTTAAGGTTTCCTTAAGTTGCCACTTATATGATAGGCCCATTTCCCGTCATTGATCTGAATTATGGCCGAGACAAGCGTCGCATCAGAATTATCTAAGTCACCGACAACTAAGACAAAACTGCTTTACCGTTTACCTACCCGCTTTTATGGTTATCAGCTTTGTATGCTGATTATTCTGGCGATGCTGTTTACCTGGCTTTCTCGTGACGAGACGCTGGACAGGCTGATCACCGGATACTGGTATGACGCTGCAGCACATCGGTTCCCGCTCCAGCAGAATGCCCTGCTCGATCTGCTGAATCACCGGCTGGCGAAATACGTCACCATTGCGCTGGCGGCCAGCGCGCTGATTTACGGCATATTTCGCCGTAACCCGCGCCTGTTAACGGCCGGGCTACTGATGGGCCTGGGGGCATTAGCGGTGGGACTGATGAAAAGTATCAGCCATCACAGCTGCCCGTGGGATCTGGTGGAATATGGCGGTAAAGCGCTCTCCTGGCCGCTGTTTGGGACAATGCCCGCAAACAGTGGTCCCGGGCGCTGTTTTCCCGGGGGTCACTCATCGAGCGGCTTTATGGTGATGGGGCTGTTCTTCGCCTTCTGGCGCGAGCGTCCCCGGCTGGCCTGGTTTTTCGTTGCGCTGGGCGTGATGGCCGGACTGACGATGGGCTACGGTCAGGTGATGCGCGGCGCACATTTTTTCTCGCACAACCTGTGGGCAGGTTGGTGGGTGTGGTTTTCTCAGGTTGTGGCCTACGGCCTCGTTTCCACCTGGTTTGCTAAAGAGTGATGATGGAATGTTAGAGAATCTCAATTACGGACTTTTTTATCTGATTAATGCCACCCCGGCATCACCGGAGTGGATGATCGCCCTGGCGACATTGGTGGCTAAAGATCTGATTAATATCGTCCCGGTGCTGGTGGTTATCCTCTGGCTGTGGGGACCGCGTAAACAGGTTGGCGCCCAGCGTCAGCTGGTGATAAAAGTTGCGATGGCGCTGGCTGTGAGTCTCACGGCCTCGTGGACGTTGGGGCATCTGTTCCCGCACGACCGTCCGTTTGTCGATCACATTGGGTCGAACTTCCTGCACCACGCCGCAGATGACTCCTTCCCGAGCGATCACGGCACGGTAATATTTACCTTCGCGCTGGCCTTTTTATTCTGGCACCGCGTCTGGTCTGGCATCGTGCTGATGGCTATTGCGCTCGGCATTGCCTGGTCGCGCGTTTATCTGGGCGTTCACTGGCCGCTGGATATGTTGGGCGGTCTGCTGGTGGGAATGATTGGCTGCCTGAGCGCACAAATTCTGTGGAATCTGTTCGGACAGCAGCTCTATCGCGCGCTACAGCAGGCTTATCGCGTCTGCTTTGCCCTCCCGATCCGCAAAGGCTGGATACGTGACTAACCCCGGTCCGACAGGTTACACTTGAGCCCCCGCCTTGCGGGGGTTCACTTTTTCGCCCCGAGGATCTATGGAAACACGACGCGACGACCGCATTGCCCAGCTACTGCAAGCGCTGAAGCGCAGCGATAAGCTGCATCTCAAAGAAGCCGCCACCCTGCTTGGCGTCTCCGAGATGACCATCCGTCGTGACCTGAACAGTGAAAGTGCCCCGGTGGTACTGCTGGGCGGGTATATCGTTCTGGAGCCACGTAGCGGCAGCCACTATCTGATTAGCGATCAAAAAACCCGCCTGGTTGAAGAGAAACGCAAAGCCGCGCGACTGGCTGCCTCTCTCGTGAAGCCGCATCAAACCCTGTTTTTTGACTGTGGAACCACCACACCGTGGATTATTGAGGCCATTGACAGCAGCCTGCCTTTCACCGGCGTGTGCTACTCGCTGAATACTTTTCTGGCGCTACAGGAAAAGCCCGAATGCCGGGTCATTCTTTGCGGGGGCGAATTCCACGCCAGCAACGCCATTTTCAAACCGCTGAATCCGCAGGATACGCTCAGTCATCTCTGCCCAGATATCGCTTTTTACTCCGCGGCGGGTGTGAGCGTACGTCAGGGTGCAACCTGCTTTAATCTGGAAGAATTGACGGTAAAAAACTGGGCGATGAACGCGGCGCAATTCCATGTGCTGGTTGTCGATCACAGCAAGTTTGGCAAAGTACGACCGGCCAGAATGGGTGAGCTGGCGCGCTTTGACACGATTATCAGTGACTGCCGTCCTGATGACGAACTTATCGCCCACGCCAAAGCGCAGCAAATTAAGCTCATGTATTAATTGCGTTGTTGCGGGTGGCCCGTGTGCCGCCGGATGCCCTCTCCCACAGGAAGAGGGCGAAACACGAAAACGATAACCAGAAGACTATCGTTTTGCTTTTACCTAGAACCAGCTCCCAAACCATGAGTGGAATTTCATCAGCACGAAGTCCCACATACGGCTGAAGAAGCCCCCTTCCTCCACCGCTTCCATCACGATCAACGGGCGCTGCTCAATGGATTTACCGTTCAGCTGGAAATCAATCGTGCCGACGACCTGGCCCTTTTTCAGCGGCGCAGTCAGCTGCGGGTCGGCCAGGGTATAGCTGGCCTTCAGATTTTTAAGCTGTCCACGCGGAATGGTCACGGAACCGGCTTCACCCGCCCCGAGATTCACCTCGCTCTTGTCACCAAACCAGACGCGCTGGCTGATAAAGGTCGCATCCGGTTTAATCGGCGTGACGGTTTCAAAGAAGCGGAAGCCCCACGTCAGCAGTTTTTCGGATTCGTTAAAGCGGATACGGTCGGTTTTGGTTCCCAGCACCACCGAAATCAGACGCATATCGCCCTGGGTTGCAGAGGCCACCAGATTATACCCCGCCCCGGCAGTGGTCCCGGTTTTCATGCCGTCCACATTCACATTGCTGCTCCAGAGCAGACGGTTACGGTTCGGCTGGCGAATCTTGTTAAAGGTGAACTCTTTCTCTTTGTGGATCGCGTACTCTTCCGGCACATCATGGATCAGGGCTTTGCCCAGCAGCGCCATATCACGCGCGGTGCTGAACTGTCCCGGCGCATCCAGGCCATGCACGGTTTTAAACGTGGTTTTGGTTAGCCCCAGCTTTTGCGCATAACCATTCATCAAACCGATAAATGAGTCCTGACTTCCGGCGACATAATCTGCCAGCGCAATACAGGCGTCGTTACCCGACTGGATGATCACCCCTTTGTTGAGGTCGGAAACCGACACCTGATCGCCCGGCTTCAGGAACATCACCGAAGAGCCGCGCAGCGCAGGATTGCCGGTCGCCCAGGCATCTTTGCCAATGGTCACCATGTCGTCGAGTTTGATTTTTCCGGCCTTGAGCGCCTGGCCCACAACATAGCTGGTCATAATTTTTGTCAGACTCGCCGGATCGAGCTGTTCGTCGGCATTCCCTTCCGCCAGCACTTTTCCGCTGGCGTAGTCCATCAAAATCCACGCGCGCGCATCGACCGGAGGCGCTTCTGGCGCCACCTGCTCGGCAGCATAGAGTGTGGGGGAGAAAAGAAAAAGCAGCGCGGAACCTACCGCAAGGCCGCGCAGAGAGGAGATTTTTTGCGTCATAAATGCCACCCGAGTGTCCATTCTAAAAATCACGTCACATCACCGTGTCGCAAGAAGCGATGAGTAATAGCGTACAAATGCCTTCAAGGAAACCGAAACGAGGTAAAGTTTTTAAAGTTTACGCAATAACATTCAGATACGCTTTGTCGCAGACGATTTTTTTGTCATCTGTTGCGTAATTGTTAGGTTTATCTCACCATGGAAACCGCAGGCATTTATTCACCAGTCGGATTGTTTAATTATCTCAGGAGTCATTATGATTACGCTGTGGGGCAGGAATAATTCAACCAATGTTAAGAAAGTCCTCTTAACGCTGGAAGAGCTGGATTTACCGTTTAACCAGGTCATGGCGGGTTTGCAGTTTGGGGTAAATAACGACGCCGACTACCTGGCGATGAATCCAAACGGGCTGGTGCCGCTGTTGCGCGACGATGAAACCGACCTGACGTTGTGGGAATCCAACGCCATCGTGCGCTACCTGGCCGCTCAGTATGGCCAAAACCGCCTGTGGGTCGATGAACCTGCCAGACGCGCCGAAGGCGAAAAATGGATGGACTGGGCAAACCAGACGCTCTCCCCGGCACACCGCGTGATCCTGATGGGACTGGTCAGAACGCCAGAAGCGGATCGCGATTACGCGGCTATCCACGCGGCACAAGACACCTGCGAAACGCTGCTGGCGCTGCTCGATAACGCGCTGGCCGACAGGCCGTGGCTCTCGGGTAACGCGTTTGGCGTGGGTGATATCGCCGTTGCGCCGTTTATCTGGAACCTGATGAATGTCGGCCTGAGCTGGACCCCGCGCCCGCATCTCGAGCGCTGGATCAAACAGTTAAGCGAGCGCCCGGCCTACCAGAAAGTGGTGATGATCCCGGTTAGCTAATCACGCACCGGACGGGCTGACTTTCAGGAGTTGTCCGTCCGATTCATCCGTTAAGACATACAGATAGCCGTCAGGCCCCACCCGCACATCGCGAATACGGCTTCCTTTATCCCCCAGAATTCTTCCGTCCTCGCTCACCTTGTTGCCATTCACGCTCAGGACGATTACCTCTTTCTCTTTCAGCGCGCCGATAAACAGTTTGTTTTTCCACTGCGGGAATACATCACTGTTATAAAACGCCATCCCGCTCACCGCCGGCGAGACTTTCCAGACAAACAGCGGTGGCTCAGTGCCTTCATGATGTTCGCCGGTGGCTTCCGGGATCTTCAGCCCGCTGTAGTTGATCCCATGAGTTGCCAGCGGCCAGCCGTAGTTTTTGCCCTTCTGGGGAATATTAATTTCATCTCCGCCGCGTGGCCCATGTTCGTTCAGCCACAGCGCCTGGCTCCAGGGATTGATCGCCATCCCCTGCGGATTACGGATACCGTAGGACCAAATTTCCGGACGGGCGCCCGCTTTGTCGACAAACGGATTATCGGCAGGCACTTTGCCCTCATCGGTCAGACGCACCACTTTCCCCTGCAGCTTATCCAGGTCCTGTGCGGTGGGTCGCTGGTTGTTTTCGCCCAGCCCAATAAACAGATGGCCCTGTCCATCAAATACCAGGCGGCCACCAAAGTGGTTACCGGTTGAGAGTTTTGGCATCTGGCGGAAGACCACCTGGAAGGCTTCGATACGCGACAGATCGTCGCTAAGACGGCCATACCCCACCGCTGTCCCCGCTTTGCCATCGCTGCCTGCCTCGGCGTAGCTTAGCCAGACGCGACGCGATGTTTCAAAGTCAGGCGCCAGCACCACATCAAACAGACCTCCTTGCCCGCTGTCCCAGACTTTCGGGATGCCAACGATCGGATCTGACAGCCCCTTTCCCGCCTGCCAGCGCTTCAGTTGCCCGCCTCTCAGGGTAATCAACATCCCCTGATTATCGGGCAGAAATGCCATTGACCAGGGGTGATCGAGTTTGGTTTGCAGGACATCGACCTTGACCGCCGCAGGGGCAGCGATGACGGAAGCGGAGAGAAATAAAGCAGGCAGAGAAATAAGCGAAGATCGACGCATAACGCACTCCTTTTTTCGACGTTTGGCATAAAGAGTAGCCAGCGAGTCAGGATGCGTTATCACTTTTACAAAAGCTTAATCAGAAGGGGGAGTTTCCTCCCCCGGAGCTTAGTGCTGTTCGAGCGTGGCGTGCTCTTTCAGACACATAATGCACAGCGTTAATGTCGTCAGGCAGTGTTCCAGTTTCTCCGCGCTTACGGCAATAAACGTTGGACAATCCTGGTGGCCGGTCATCAGGCAAACGGCGGCTTTAGACAATGATTCAGCCGCACGGCGCAAGACAAGTTGCTCATCAGCATCGTAGTGATCCCGCAGGATCGGCGCTTGTTGCCGCATGTAATCACTCAGTTCAAAACAATTATCACGCAGATGGTCGCTTTCGCTGACTGACATGTACCCTTTCGCCATCCTTAATTGCAGGTATGCCGCAAGGTCAATTTGGGCATTGATCAGCTTGTTCAGCAGATCTCGTTTCAGTCTGTCAACGGACATACTCTTTCCTCCCTTGTCAGCCATTGTGCAAGATCAGAATAAGTATATTTTTTGTACAATTTAATGCGTCAGGTCAATAAACAATAACGCCTTAACATTATTTACAATGTTACAACGCTCACCCTCCTTTTTCTTGTACCTGCGGCTTGTTTTATTCCGCGATTTAACGCTGTAAAATCTCGCCTGATAATTCCATAAACGATGAATTTTTGACCTATGAGCAATGTGACGCAGCAGCCTAAAATCGGCTTCGTTTCCCTGGGCTGCCCAAAAAATTTAGTGGATTCAGAACGCATCCTGACTGAACTTCGTACCGAAGGTTATGACGTGGTGCCAAGCTATGACAACGCCGACATGGTGATTGTCAACACCTGCGGTTTTATCGACAGCGCGGTACAGGAATCCCTGGAAGCCATCGGTGAAGCCCTGAACGAAAACGGCAAAGTCATTGTGACCGGCTGTCTGGGCGCAAAAGTCGATCAAATCCGCGAAGTTCACCCGAAGGTGCTGGAGATCACCGGCCCACACAGCTATGAGCAGGTGCTGGAACATGTGCATCATTATGTGCCAAAACCGAAGCACAACCCGTTCCTCAGCCTGGTGCCGGAACAGGGCGTGAAGCTCACCCCGCGTCACTATGCCTACCTGAAAATTTCTGAAGGCTGCAACCACCGCTGCACGTTCTGCATTATCCCGTCGATGCGCGGCGACCTCGTCAGCCGCCCGATTGGCGAAGTGCTGGCTGAAGCCAAACGCCTGGCTGACGCGGGTGTGAAAGAGCTGCTGGTGATCTCTCAGGATACGTCGGCCTACGGCGTTGATGTGAAGCATCGCTCAGGCTTCCACAATGGCGAGCCGGTCAAAACCAGCATGGTCGGGCTGTGCGAGCAGCTGTCGAAACTGGGCATCTGGACGCGTCTGCACTATGTCTACCCGTACCCGCACGTCGATGACGTCATCCCGCTGATGGCGGAAGGCAAAATCCTGCCGTACCTGGATATTCCGCTGCAACATGCCAGCCCGCGCATTCTTAAGCTGATGAAACGTCCAGGCTCCGTTGATCGCCAGCTGGCGCGCATCAAACAGTGGCGTGAAATCTGCCCGGAATTGACCCTGCGCTCCACCTTTATCGTCGGTTTCCCGGGTGAGACTGAAGAAGATTTCCAGATGCTGCTCGACTTCCTGAAAGAGGCGCGTCTGGATCGGGTTGGCTGCTTCAAGTACAGCCCGGTAGAGGGTGCAACGGCGAACGAGCTGGCCGATCAGGTCCCTGAAGAAGTGAAAGAAGAGCGCTGGAACCGCTTTATGCAATTGCAGCAGCAGATCTCCGCTGAACGTTTGCAGGAAAAAGTCGGTCGCGAAATTCTGGTCATTATCGACGAAGTGGACGAAGAAGGCGCGATTGGCCGCAGCATGGCGGATGCCCCGGAAATCGACGGCGCAGTCTATCTGAACGGTGAAACGAAAGTGAAACCGGGCGATATCATTCGCGTGAAAGTTGAAAACGCCGATGAGTACGATCTGTGGGGTAGCCGGGTTTAACCCCCTCTCTCACGCCCCCTCTCCCCGGCGGGGAGAGGGAAACTCACTTAGCCTTTAATTCTCGGATCCAGCGCGTCGCGCAACCCATCGCCTAACAGGTTAAACGCCAGCACGGTGAAGAAGATCGCCAGGCTCGGGAAGATCGCCACGTGTGGCGCGATCACCATATCTGCTCTCGCCTCGTTCAGCATCGCTCCCCATTCCGGCGTCGGTGGCTGGGCGCCTAAACCCAAAAATGAGAGACTCGCAGCCGAGATAATCGACACCCCGATACGCATAGTGAAATAGACCACAATGGATGACACCGTTCCGGGCAGGATATGGTTAAACAAAATGGTGGCGTCACTGGCCCCGATACTGCGCGCTGATTCAATAAAGGTTTGCTGCTTCAGCACCAGCGTGTTGCCGCGCACCAGACGGGCAAACGCCGGAATGGAAAAGACCGCCACCGCGATGATCACATTCGCCATCCCGTTGCCCATAATGGCGACAACCGCAATCGCCAGCAGGATCCCCGGAAACGCGAACAGCACATCGCAGATGCGCATGATAATGCGATCCCACCAGCCTTCGTAATAGCCTGCCAGCAGCCCGAGAACGGTGCCCATTGCCGCGCCAATCAGAACGGCGAAAACCCCCGCCGCCAGCGATATTTGCGCCCCCACCAGCACGCGACTAAAGATATCGCGCCCCAGAGAATCCACGCCAAACCAGTGCATCATCGACGGGCCATCGTTCAGCCGATCGTAATCAAAATAATTCTCCGCATCGAAAGGGCTGATCCACGGCGCCAGAATGGCAACCACAATCAGCAGCAGCACAAACAACCCAGCGGTCATCGCCACCGGCTGACGGCGGAATCGCCGCCAGAACTCCAGCCACGGCGTGCGGATATGGTCCGGTTTTAGCCCCGGCATAGCGTTTAAAATGGCCTGACGGCGCCAGTTAAACAGTCGCATTTTACTTGTACCTGATTGCCGGGTTAATGGCGGCATACAGCACATCCACCACTAAGTTGATAAGAATAAACTCCAGTGAAAACAGCAGGACTTCCGCCTGAATCACCGGATAGTCGCGCATGTCCACCGAATCGACAAGCAAGCGACCGAGCCCCGGCCAGTTGAACACTTTTTCGACCACTATCGAACCGCCCAGCAAAAAGCCAAACTGCAGACCCATCATGGTCACCACCGGAATCATAGCGTTACGCAGACCATGTTTCAGGATGACCCACTTTTCGCTGACACCTTTGGCGCGCGCGGTGCGCATGTAGTCTTCGCTTAGCACATCCACGAACGAAGCGCGGGTAAAACGCGCCATCACCGCCGCGACCGCCGCCCCTAAAGTCAGAGACGGTAAAATGTAGTGCTTCCAGGTATCTGCGCCGACCGTTGGCAACCAGCCCAGCTCGACCGAGAAAATCTGCATCAGCAGCATGCCCAGCGCGAACGCCGGAAAGGAGATCCCGGTGACGGCAAGCGCCATTCCCAGCTTATCCGGCCAGCGATTACGCCAGACCGCGGCGATAATCCCGGCCGCCAGGCCAAACAGCATCGCCCAAATCATGCTGGCAAGCGTCAGCCAAAATGTGGGCATAAACCGGCTGGCAATCTCCTCCGAGACCGGACGACGAGACACCATCGACGTGCCGAAATCGCCCTGTACAACGTGAGTGATGTAGTGCCAGAACTGCACATACAGCGGCTGATCGAGCCCGAGTTGCTTGCGCACCATCTCGATAACCGTCGCATCCGCTTCAGGCCCGGCAATTAATCGCGCCGGATCGCCCGGCAGCATATGGACAAACAAAAACACCAACACCGCCACAATGAGTAGCGTCGGGATCAACCCCAGCAGGCGCTTAAAAACATAGTTCAACATGCCTTTTCCTCTCATCCCGCAAGCCGTCGCCTGCGGGAGTGAGTTCTGTTATTTCAAGTCCGCGTCGTCAAAACTGAAGCCCGTATCCGGCATGATGTAGAAACCCGTCAGCGCCTTGTTATGGGCGGAAACCAGTTTCTCTACCACCAGTGGAATCCATGGCGACTCTTGCCAGATCGTATCCTGCGCCTCTTTATACAGGCGTTTTTTCTCTTCTGGTTTGGTGGTTTTCAGGGCTTCAGCCAGATCGTTATCCACCTGCGGATTGCTGTAAAAAGCCGTATTGAACAGCGTTGGCGGCCAGTTCTGGGAAGCAAACAGTGGCGACAAGGCCCAGTCGGCTTCGCCCGTCGAGGCGGACCAGCCGGTGTAGAACATTCTCACCCCGCTCTCTTTTTGCCCTTTACCTTCCACTTCGGCGGCGCGCTGTCCGGCGTCCATCGCCGTCAGTTGCGCTTTAATGCCTACCTGAGCCAGCTGCTGCTGGGTAAATTGCAGCACTTTCTGCGCGGTGCTGTGATTATGCGATGACCACAGCGTGGTGCTAAATCCGTTCGGGAAACCCGCCTCTTTCAACAGCTCGCGCGCTTTTGCCGGGTCGTAAGGCCACGGTTTATAGCTCTCGGCGTAGGCAATTGAGGGCGGCACAACGCCCGTTGCAGGAGTGGCATAGCCAGCGAAGGCCACTTTCACCAACGCCTGGCGATTTATCGCATAGTTGATGGCCTCGCGGACTTTGGGATTATCAAACGGCTTTTGCGTGACGTTCATGCTGATGTAGCGCTGCATGATCGACGGGCTGGCGACCAGCTCAAGTTTGCTGTTTTTCTCGAGAATCGCAGCCTGCTCGTAAGGGATCGGGAACGCAAACTGCGCCTCGCCGGTTTGCAGCATCGCCGCACGGGTGTTGTTGTCCACCACCGGACGCCAGGTAATGGTATCGAGCTTCGGCAGCCCCTTTTGCCAGTAACCGGCAAATTTTTTCACCTTCACAAAATCGGTCTGATTCCAGGTCACCAGCTCATACGGCCCGGTGCCGACCGGGTGGAAGCCGATCTCTTTGCCGTATTTTTTCAGCGCCTCTGGCGAAATCATCGCCGTCGCCGGATGGGCGAGAATATTGATAAAGGCCGAGAACGGTTCTTTGAGGGTGATTTTCACCGTCGTCGGATCGACGGCTTCCGTGCTGGCGATATTTTTGTACAGGTTATAGCGCTTGAGACTGTTTTCTTTATTGCTGGCGCGATCGAGGTTCACCTTCACGGCTTCAGCATTGAAATCAGTCCCATCCTGGAACTTCACGCCGCTGCGCAGTTTGATGGTGTAGACCAGCCCGTCATCGGAAACGGTATAGCTTTCCGCCAGCACATTTTTCAGCTTCATCTCTTTATCAAGGCCAAACAGCCCCTGATAGAACGACTTCGCCACCGCCTGCGATAAGGTGTCGTTGGCGTCATACGGATCAAGCGTGGTGAAGTTGGATGCCACGGCAACCACCACATCTTTGGCGGCAAACGCGGGCGCTGTCGCCAGCGCTGCCGTCACGCTCGCGGCTAACAGCCATGAACGAGCAACATATTTTGTCATTGTATTCTCCTGTTGTTCCCTGTCTGTCAAACGTTATAACCGCGAAAATGCATTATCCTGACGCGGAAGGGCAACGAAATGGCCGGGACCGACTTCGCGCAGAACGACGCGCTGCGGCGGCTCCCCGCGTTTACGAATATTCCCCGGCATCTCATCCTGCAAAAGCACGCGCTGGCCATGCCGGTGCGTCGGATCGGCGACCGGGACAGCCGCCATCAGTTTACGGGTGTAAGGGTGCTGAGGATTCTCAAACACTGCCCGGCGCGGACCGATCTCGACGATTTGCCCCATATACATCACCGCCACGCGATGGCTGATGCGCTCCACCACCGCCATATCGTGCGAGATAAACAAAAAGGCAATGCCCATCTCGCGCTGTAAATCGAGCAATAAATTAATAATCTGCGCGCGAATAGAGACATCCAGCGCCGAGACGGATTCATCCGCAATCACCACTTTGGGATTCAACGCCAGCGCGCGGGCAATGCAGATCCGCTGACGCTGCCCGCCGGAAAACTCGTGCGGATAACGCCACGCATGTTCCGGTTGTAAACCCACGCGTTCCAGAAGCCAGGCCACGCGCTGTTGCGCCGCTTCGCCCTGCAACAAACCATGCACCCGCAGCGGCTCCATTATCGAATAGCCGACCGTCTGTCGCGGATCGAGCGAAGCGTAGGGGTCCTGGAAGATAAACTGAATATCCCGACGCAGCGACTGCAATTTGCCAGTCGGCAGCGTGTCGATGCGCTTGCCGTTGAAGGTGATCTCTCCCTCCTGCGACTCCACCAGCCTGAGCAATGCCCGCCCGGTGGTCGATTTACCACAGCCCGACTCACCCACCAGCGCCAGCGTCTCGCCTGGCCATAAATCAAAACTCACATTTTCAACCGCATGTACTTCACGCTTGATGCGGTTGAAGATCCCGCTGCGCACCGGGAATCGTGCGACCAGATCGCGGACCTGTAAAATAGGTTCGCCCGGTACGACCGTATCCTGTTCGGTTTCCGCCGCCTGATGTGGCGGTTCGCCCTGCGCAATCAGCGGGAACCGGCGCGGTAAGTCGCTGCCGTTCATCGCCCCCAGGCGCGGCACCGCCGCCAAAAGCGCTTTGGTGTACGGATGATTCGGCGCGTGGAATATCTGTTCCACGCTACCGGTTTCCACCGCTTCGCCCTGGTACATCACCAGCACCCGGTCAGCAATATCCGCCACTACGCCCATATCGTGAGTGATAAAAATCACCCCCATTTCCATCTCTTGTTGCAGCACTTTGATGAGCTGCAGGATCTGCGCCTGAATGGTGACGTCGAGAGCCGTTGTCGGCTCATCAGCAATCAGTACCGCCGGACGACAGGAGAGTGCCATCGCAATCATGACGCGCTGGCGCATTCCGCCCGAAAGCTGATGCGGATAACGCGACAGAATCGCTTCTGCTTCAGGAATGCGAACCTGCTCCAGCATTCGCCTGGCCTCCGCCAGCGCCGCCTCGCGGTGTAAACCCTGATGCAGTCGAATCGACTCGGCAATCTGCTCCCCCACCGGAAAAACCGGATTGAGAGACGTCATCGGTTCCTGGAAGATCATCGCCATGTCTGCACCGCGCACGCTCTGCATTTGCGACTGGCTCATTTGCGTCAGGTTGATCACCTGCTGGTTACGCCTGCGCAGCAGCAGGCTGTCACAGTTGATCATCCCGCCGGCCTGCTCCAGCAAACGCATCAGCGACAGGGCCGTGACGGATTTACCGGAACCGGATTCACCGACAATCGCCAGCGTCTCTCCACGTTTGAGAGAAAATGAAAGATGCTTTACCGCCGGTACGGGCCGCCGCTCTTCCTGAAACGCAATATTCAGGTTATGAACCGCCAGCACTTCCTGGCTGTCCAGATCTCTATTGTGCGGCACCCATCGCCCCCTTATTCACGATAAATTCCTGTCGTGGGTGCATCGCCTGCATAACCCCAGGCGCGATACATCCCTTCACTGTTAAATGGCAATGCCACGTTGCCCTCGCGATCGACAGCGATCAGCCCGCCGCTGCCGCCGAGCGCCGGGAGTTTTTCCATCACCACGCGCTCGCAGGCTTCGGCCAGGCTGAGATTACCGTAATCCATCAAGGCCGCAATATCGTATGCGGCTAGCGTGCGGATAAACACTTCGCCCGTACCGGTGCAGGACACGGCCACATTGGCGTTGTTGGCATAACACCCGGCTCCCGGCAGAGGGCTGTCGCCGACCCGTCCAGGCAGTTTGTTGGTCATCCCGCCGGTTGACGTCGCGGCGGCCAGATTGCCCGCTTTATCCAGCGCGACAGCCCCGACGGTGCCCATTTTAGTGCTCTCATCCAGCGGCGCAGCGTGATCGAGCTGTGTTGTCCCCGCCGCACGAGCCTCCAGTAATTGCTGGTAGCGCTCCGGCGTCGAGAAGGTTTCCGGCGGCACGGACGCCATTCCGTGTTCGATAGCAAACTGCTCCGCTCCTTTTCCCGTCAACAGCACGTGCGGACTTTGCTCCATCACCAGCCGCGCGGCCAGAATCGGATTACGTAAATGGCTGACGCCCGCCACCGCGCCTGCCTTAAGGGTGTTGCCGTCCATCACGCAGGCGTCGAGCTCGTGCGTTTCGTCGCGGGTAAAAACGGCCCCTACTCCCGCGTTAAATAGCGGACACTCCTCCAGTAAACGCACCGCCTCGGTGACCACATCCAGCGCGCTTTCGCCCGCTTCGAGCATCCGCTGGCCGGCTTCCACAATCGCGGAAAGCGCATCAACATAACGTTTTTCTTGCTCAGGCGTCAGGCGCGAGCGGGTTATGGCCCCTGCTCCGCCGTGAATTGCGATGACCGCATTACCCATTTCCATCACCCGTCACGATTAAAGGAGCTGCTTTTTCTATAAATATCATTATCGTTGCCGAAACCTCAGATGATTTTTGAATATAGAAAGACGCAACGGTGATGTAAAGGGAGAGTCTGCCCCGTTGGCTGTGATAAAAGCCAGCGACTCTACGCCGATGGAGTCATACAGCCGGGGCTGTTTTTCTGCCATAATGGGCGCTTTCGTTGTTTTCCCGCAGGAGTGACCCATGGATTTTACCGCCGGACTGATGCCGCTTGAAACGGCACTCGCTCAGATGCTCGACCCGATTTCCCCGCTTAAAGAGCACGAAACGCTGCCTTTACTGCGCAGCTTTGGTCGCGTGACCGCGAGTGACATTGTCTCTCCGATCAACGTGCCGGGGTTCGATAACTCAGCGATGGACGGCTACGCGGTGCGCCTTGCGGATATTCAGGCGGGAAATGCCTTGCCGGTCGCCGGTAAAGCTTTTGCCGGTCAGCCCTTCGCGGGCGAGTGGCCGCAGGGGAGCTGCATTCGCATCATGACCGGCGCGCCCATCCCGGCGGGTTGCGATGCGGTAGTGATGCAGGAAGAGACGGAACAAACGGATGCCGGCGTGCGTTTTACCGCCAGCGTTAAAACCCATCAAAATATTCGCCGCGCCGGGGAAGATATCGCCCGGGGCGCGACCGTGTTTGCAGCCGGAACCCGGCTGACGGTGGCTGAATTACCGGTTCTGGCTTCGCTGGGTATTGCAGAGATCGACGTGGTGCGCAAGGTGCGCGTTGCCGTGTTTTCTACCGGCGATGAGCTACAGCTGCCGGGTCAGCTCCTGAAAGAGGGGCAAATCTACGATACCAACCGTCTGGCGGTGCATCTGATGCTGGAACAGCTCGGTTGCGAAGTGATTAACCTCGGCATTATTCCCGACGATCCGCAGCAACTTCGCGCCGCCTTTATCGAAGCCGACAAAACGGCGGACGTGGTGATAAGCTCCGGCGGCGTTTCCGTGGGTGAAGCGGACTACACCAAAACCATACTTGAGGAACTGGGCGAAATCAGCTTCTGGAAGCTGGCGATCAAACCCGGCAAACCGTTCGCGTTTGGCAAACTGGCGCACAGCTGGTTCTGCGGCCTGCCGGGCAATCCTGTCTCCGCTGCGCTGACGTTCTATCAGCTGGTACAGCCGCTGCTGGCGAAACTGTCTGGCAACACTGCCCCCGCCATGCCGCCTCGTCAGCGCGTGCGCGCTGCCACGCGCCTGAAAAAATCGCCGGGGCGTCTTGATTTCCAGCGCGGTCTGCTGGCGCGAAACGCCGACGGAGAGCTGGAAGTGAGCACCACCGGGCATCAGGGCTCGCATATCTTTAGCTCATTCAGCCAGGGGAACTGCTTCATCGTGCTGGAACGTGAACGAGGCAACGTTGAAGCCGGTGAATGGGTTGAGGTCGAAGCCTTTAATCATCTGTTCGGAGGCTAAGATGGCGGTAGAGCTGAACGATCAGGAGATGCTGCGCTATAACCGTCAGATCGTGCTGCGCGGGTTTGATTTCGACGGGCAGGAAGCGCTCAAGGCAGCGAACGTGCTGGTCACAGGCCTTGGCGGGCTGGGCTGTGCCGCCGCGCAGTATCTGGCGGCAGCGGGCGTTGGACGCATGACGCTGCTGGATTTTGATACGGTGTCGGTGTCGAATTTACAGCGCCAGACGCTGCACAGCGACGCGACCGTTGGCGAGCCGAAGGTGATCTCGGCGCGCGACGCCCTGGCGCGAATCAACCCCAACGTTCAGTTCACCCCTGTTAATGCTCTGCTGGATGAAACCGCGCTGTTTGCGCAAATAGCCCAACACGATCTGGTGCTGGATTGTACCGATAACGTCAGCATCCGGAATCAGCTCAACGCCGGATGTCATGCCCATAAAACGCCGCTGGTTTCCGGGGCCGCTATTCGCATGGAGGGGCAGATCAGCGTCTTTACCTATGCGGATGGCGAGCCGTGTTATCGCTGCTTAAGCCGTCTGTTCGGCGAGAACGCCCTGACCTGCGTGGAAGCCGGTGTGATGGCACCGCTGGTGGGGGTGATCGGTTCCTTGCAGGCGATGGAAGCCATCAAAGTGCTGACCCGTTATGGTACGCCTGCCGCAGGGAAAATCGTCATGTACGATGCGATGACCTGTCAGTTCCGCGAGATGAAGCTGATGCGCAATCCGGGGTGTGAGGTGTGCGGCGGTTAAAGCAAACGGTAGCCTTCTGGTTGCCGTTTTAGGGTTTGCTCCCTCTCCCTGTGGGAGAGGGTTGGGGTGAGGGCATCAGGCCGCACCCGTCAGATAGTCGTCCGCCCAAATGCGCTCTGCCAGTCCTGCTCAAACTTCACTACTGCCGCATCCACCGCCGGAGAGCTAATAAACTGTTGCGCCACATCCAGCGGCAGGGTGATGGATTCACAGCCCGCCAGCAGACAGTCCAGCGCCTGACGCGGTGTTTTAAAGCTGGCGGCCAGCACTTTTGCCTGCGGAGCATGCAGCGTCAGCAGTTGCTGGAGTTCCACCACGGTTTGAATTCCGTCGCCGCCCTGAGCATCCAGGCGATTCACATACGGTGCAACGTAGTCAGCCCCGGCCAGCGCAGACAGCATCCCTTGCGCCGCACCGTAAACGGCGGTCCCAAGCGTGGGGATCCCTTCCGCTTTCAGCATTTTGATCGCCGCCAGCCCTTCTGCCGTGACCGGGACTTTCACCACCAGATCGTTAATGATGGCGCGCAGTTTACGCGCATCCTCCACCATGCCTTCTGCTGTGGTCGCCATCACCTGCGCGAACAGTCGGCCTTTGCCACCCAGCGCGTCATGCAGCTCAGGCAGCAGAACATCCAGCGGTTTTTTCCCTGCCGCCACAATGCTTGGGTTAGTGGTCACGCCCGCCAGCGGAAAAATCCGTGCCAGCTTTTTCACTGCCGCCACGTCTGATGTATCGAGATAAAGTTCCATGATGTCGCCCTCAAAATTAGCCTGCAATTACCCTACCACGTAAAAACCCACCTCAGAGTTGACGCACATCAAAATAACTTTCATTCGAAAGTTATTTAATCTTCATACGCAACAAGAGGCGAAACTATGATCTTCAATATTCAGCGTTACTCTACTCATGATGGCCCAGGTATTCGTACCGTGGTTTTTCTGAAGGGCTGCTCGCTGGGCTGCCGCTGGTGTCAGAACCCGGAGAGCCGCTCCCGTTCACGGGATGTGCTGTTTGATGCGCGTCTGTGCCTCGCGGGCTGCGACCTGTGTCAGCAGGCAGCACCCGGGATCATCGACCGGGCGCTGAACGGAATGATCATTCACCGCGAAAAGATCAATGAGGCGCATCTTGACGCCCTCACCGACTGCTGCCCGACCCAGGCGCTGACGGTCTGTGGCGAAGAGCAACAGGTTACAGAGATCATGGCAACGGTGATGCGCGATAAGCCTTTTTACGATCGCAGCGGCGGCGGTATCACGCTTTCCGGCGGCGAGCCCTTTATGAACCCGGACCTGGCGCATTCTCTGTTTAAAGCCAGCCACGACCAGGGCGTTCACACAGCGGTTGAAACCTGTCTGCACGTGCCCTGGCACTACATTGAACCCTCTTTGCCCTATATCGATCTGTTTCTCGCCGACCTTAAACATGTCAATGGCGAGGTATTTAAACAGTGGACCGACGGCTCGGCTAAACGCGTGCTGGCTAACCTTAAACGCCTGGCCGCCGCCGGTAAACAACTGACCATCCGCGTCCCGCTGATACCCGGTTTTAACGCTGACGAAGAGTCCATCAAAGCCATCACCCTTTTCGCCGCTGATGAACTGAACGTCCGCGATATCCATTTTCTGCCGTACCACACCCTTGGCATGAACAAATATACCCTGCTCGGCCAACCCTACTCTGCCCCTGACAAACCGCTCGATAACCCTGCGTTACTGGAGTTTGCCCAACAGTTTGCGGCCCAGAATGGGTTAACTGCGACCCTACGAGGATAACGTTATGACACAGCTGAATCTGAACACCCTGACAGACCGCATTAAGGCGCACAAAACCGCTCTCGTGCATATCGTGAAACCGCCAGTCTGTACCGAGCGCGCACAGCATTACACCGAAATGTACCAGCAGCATCTGGATAAACCGATGCCGGTTCGCCGCGCGCTGGCGCTGGCCCATCATCTGGCAAAACGCACCATCTGGATCAAGCACGACGAGCTGATTATCGGCAACCAGGCAAGCGAAGTCCGCGCTGCGCCCATCTTCCCGGAATACACCGTTTCCTGGATTGAAAAAGAGATCGACGATCTGGCCGACCGCCCCGGCGCTGGCTTTGCCGTCAGTGAAGAGAACAAGCGCGTGCTGCATGATATCTGCCCGTGGTGGCGCGGCCAGACGGTTCAGGATCGCTGCTACGGAATGTTCACCGACGAGCAAAAGCGCCTGCTGGAAACCGGCATCATCAAAGCAGAAGGCAATATGACGTCGGGTGATGCGCACCTGGCGGTGAACTTCCCGCTGCTGCTGGAGAAAGGCCTCGATGGCCTGCGCGCCAAAGTGGCAGAGCGCCGCACCCGCATCAACCTGACCGTGCTGGACGATCTGCACGGCGATCAGTTCCTGAAAGCAATAGATATTGTGCTGGAGGCGGTGAGTCTGCACATCACCCGCTTTGCCGACCTGGCGCGTGAGATGGCGAGCAATGAGATCCGCGAAAACCGTCGTAACGAACTGCTGGCGATGGCGGAAAACTGCGATGTCATCGCCCACCAGCCGCCAAAAACCTTCTGGCAGGCGCTACAGCTGTGCTACTTCATCCAGCTGATCCTGCAAATCGAGTCTAACGGTCACTCGGTGTCATTTGCCCGTATGGACCAGTATCTCTATCCGTTCTATCGCCGCGATGTGGAACTGAATCAGTCGCTTGCCCGCGAGCAGGCGATTGAATTACTGCACAGCTGCTGGCTGAAGCTGCTGGAAGTGAACAAGATCCGCTCCGGGTCGCACTCCAAAGCCTCTGCGGGCAGCCCGCTGTATCAGAACGTGACCATTGGCGGACAAACGCTGGTAAACGGCGAGCCGATGGACGCCGTGAACCCGCTCTCCTACGCGATTCTCGAATCCTGCGGTCGCCTGCGCTCCACCCAGCCAAACCTGAGCGTGCGTTATCACGCCGGGATGAGCAACGACTTCCTCGACGCCTGTGTGCAGGTGATTCGCTGCGGTTTTGGCATGCCTGCGTTTAATAACGACGAAATCGTCATTCCGGAATTCATTAAGCTGGGCGTAGAAAAAGAAGACGCCTGGGACTACGCGGCCATTGGCTGCATTGAAACCGCCGTCGGCGGCAAGTGGGGCTATCGCTGCACCGGCATGAGTTTTATCAACTTTGCGCGCGTGATGCTGGCGGCGATGGAAGGTGGCCGCGACGCCACCAGCGGTAACGTGTTCCTGCCGCAGGAAAAAGCGCTGTCGGCGGGCAATTTCGACAACTTTGATGAGATGCTGGCCGCCTGGGATAACCAGATTCGCTATTACACCCGCAAATCGATCGAAATTGAGTACGTGGTCGACACCATGCTCGAAGAGAACGTCCACGATATTCTCTGCTCGGCGCTGGTGGACGACTGCATCGAACGGGCGAAAAGCATCAAGCAAGGCGGCGCGAAATATGACTGGGTATCAGGTTTGCAGGTGGGTATCGCCAACCTCGGCAACAGCCTGGCAGCCGTGAAAAAACTGGTCTTTGATCAGGGTGTGATTGGACAGCAGCAACTGGCCGCCGCGCTGGCCGACGATTACGAAGGATTGACGCACGAACAGCTGCGCCAGCGTTTGATCAACGGCGCGCCAAAATATGGCAACGACGATGACAGCGTTGATTTACTGCTGGCCCGCGCCTATGAAACCTATATCGCAGAGCTGAAGCAGTATCACAACCCGCGCTACGGACGTGGCCCGATTGGCGGGAATTACTACGCCGGTACGTCGTCCATCTCCGCGAACGTGCCGTTTGGCGCCGCAACCATGGCAACGCCGGATGGCCGTAAGGCGCACACCCCGCTGGCGGAAGGCGCCAGCCCGGCGTCAGGCACCGATCATCTCGGCCCGACTGCGGTGATTGGCTCGGTGGGGAAACTCCCAACCGAAGCGATCCTCGGCGGAGTGCTGCTCAACCAGAAACTCAACCCGGCAACGCTGGAAAATGATTCCGACCGTCAGAAGCTGATGATCCTGCTGCGCACCTTCTTCGAGGTCCACAAAGGCTGGCATATTCAGTACAACATTGTGTCCCGCGAAACGCTGCTGGAAGCCAAGAAACATCCGGACCAGTATCGCGATCTGGTGGTGCGCGTCGCGGGCTATTCCGCCTTCTTCACCGCCCTGTCGCCGGATGCGCAGGACGATATTATCGCCCGTACTGAACATACGCTTTAACGCAGTATCCCCTCTCGCTTAAGGGAGAGGGTAAGGATGAGGCGCGCTAAAGCAGGTCTGGTGCCCTCACCCCGGCCCTCTCTATGGGAGAGGGCAAACACGTACAACAGCAACCTTTGGGTTGCTGCTTTACTTTCGCTTTTGCTTTCGAATGAAATAGATTTGTGGTTTCGGTCACATTGTTATTAGAATGTTTCTGGTCGCAGTAATATTCTGGAGAGCAATGTATGACCGTAAAAGTTATCGTCACCGACATGGACGGAACTTTCCTTGATGATGCCAAGCAGTACGATCGTGACCGCTTTCTGGCGCAATTCCTACAGCTTCAGGCCCGTGACATTGAGTTTGTGGTGGCCAGTGGTAACCAGTATTACCAGCTGATCTCTTTTTTTCCTGAGCTAAAAGAACAGATTTCCTTCGTGGCGGAAAATGGCGCACTGGTCTTCGACCACGGCGAGCAGATTTTCCACGGCGAACTGACGCGTCACGAATCACAAATCGTGATTGGCGAATTACTGAAAGACAAACAGCTGAACTTTGTCGCCTGCGGGCTGGAGAGCGCTTACGTCAGCAAAAATGCGCCCGATGAGTTCGTCGCGCTGATGTCAAAGCACTATCACCGTTTAAAGCGCATCAACGATTATCATGAGATCGACGACGTGCTGTTCAAGTTCTCTCTGAACCTGCCCGACAGCGATATTCCGGATCTGATCGACAAACTGCACGTCTCGTTAGATGGCATCATGAAACCGGTCACCAGCGGCTTTGGCTTTGTCGATTTGATTATCCCCGGTTTACACAAAGCGAACGGTATCAGCCGCCTGCTGAAACGCTGGTCGATCTCTCCGCAGGAGTGTGTGGCCATTGGCGATAGCGGCAACGATGCGGAGATGCTGAAGCTGGTGAAATACTCTTTCGCCATGGGCAACGCGGCCCAGAGCATCAAGGCCATCAGCCATTTCAACACCGATGATAATAACCACCAGGGCGCGCTGAACGTTATTCAGGCCGTACTCGACAATACCGCTCCGTTTTAACCTCTGATTCCTCCCCTGCCGGGGCAACGCTCCGGCACCTCACTCTTTTTTCATCCTGTGCTGCCCGTCAAGTTTTTAAACTTGCATTAACTTATTTTTAACTTAAAGTATCACTTGTAGATACTTTTACTTTCGAATGAAAGATAGTGAGGCCGTTATGACGTTGACCTTTACCAGTGAAGTTTTGCCTGCTGATCCTAAAGCCGCCATTCGCCAGATGAAACGTGAGCTACGCGCGCAGATCGGCGACGTGCAGGCCGTTTTCGACACGCTGAGCGACACCATTGCAGCACGGGTGGCAGAAATTAACGCCCTGAAAAAGCGGGGTGACGCCGTCTGGCCGGTGATTCCGTTTGAGGACGTGAAGCACGGTAAGATCACCGCGGCACAGCGTGAGGCGGTAAAACGTCGCGGCTGCGCGGTGATCAAGGGTCATTTCCCGCGTGAGCACGCGCTGGCGTGGGATCGCTCGATGCTCGACTATCTTGATCTCAACCAGTTTGACGATGTTTACAAAGGGCCGGGCGACAACTTCTTTGGCACCTTAACCGCATCGCGCCCGGAGATTTTCCCGATCTACTGGTCGCAGGCGCAGATGCAGGCCCGGCAGAGTGAAGAGATGGCGCAGGTACAGTCGTTCCTGAACCGTTTATGGACCTTCGAGAGCAACGGCAAACAGTGGTTCAATCCTGATGTCAGCGTGATCTACCCGGATCGCATTCGCCGCCGCCCGCCGGGAACCACCTCCAAAGGTTTGGGCGCGCACACCGATTCTGGCGCGCTGGAGCGCTGGCTGCTCCCGGCTTACCAGCAGGTTTTTGCCCGCGTATTTGACGGCAATATTGATCGGTACGATCCGTGGAATGCGGCGCATCGCACCGAAGTGGAAGAGTACACGGTGGATAACACCACTAAATGTTCCGTGTTCCGTACTTTCCAGGGCTGGACGGCGCTGTCGGATATGATTCCGGATCAGGGCCTGCTGCACGTGGTGCCGATCCCGGAAGCGATGGCCTACATTCTGCTGCGTCCGCTGCTGGACGATGTGCCGGAAGATGAACTCTGCGGCGTGGCACCGGGGCGCGTTCTGCCGATTTCCGAGAAGTGGCATCCGCTGTTAATCGAAGCGCTGACCAGCATTCCGGCACTGGAAGCGGGTGATTCCGTGTGGTGGCATTGCGACGTGATTCACTCGGTTGCACCGGTGGACAACCAGCAGGGCTGGGGTAACGTGATGTATATTCCGGCTGCGCCGATGTGCGAGAAAAACCTCGCCTACGCCAATAAAGTGAAAGCCGCGCTGGAAACCGGGGCATCGCCGGGCGATTTCCCGCGTGAAGATTACGAAAAAACCTGGCAGGACCGCTTTACCGTGAACGATCTGAATATCCACGGCAAGCGTGCGCTGGGCATGGCCTAAGCGTCGTACAGCCCTTCCCGCTCCACGGCGGTGCGTCGTTTTCCCTGACGTATCCGCCGTACCGACTCCCGCACTGCCAGCGTGCCGTTAAGCAGCAGCGTGCCAACCGGCGCATCCGGGCGCATCAGCCTTTGCTGGAGCATATGCACCGCTTCAGTTCCCAGCTCGTCGCGCGGAACATGCACAGCGGTTAACGGCACATCCTGAATGGCAGCGAGATTAAAGCCGTCGATACTCATGACCGACACATCCTGCGGAACACGCAGCCCCTGTTTTTGCAGCGCGCGAATAGTGCCCTCCGCCATAAAATCCCCGCCGACCAAAAAAGCGGTGGGCAGCGATTTTTCCGGCATTTGACTCAGCCATTCGCTCACCTGTTGCTCGGTCTCTTTGGCGCTGAAACTGGGCACCACCAGCAGATCGCGTTTATCGTTGAACGCCAGATTATGCCCCTGCCACGCATCGCGAATCCCTGCCAGACGCAGCTCCATGGTATAGCGGCGCAGGCAAAGCACATTCATCACCTCTCTGTGCCCCATCTCAAACAGATATTCCGCCGCTCTTTCGCCAATGGCGCGGTGATCCGGGGCCACGGCGGGCAGACGCATCCGCCGATCCCGACAGTTAATCAGCATGCAAGGTTTACCGATGTCGACGGCCAGATCGTGAATGTGCGGATCGTCAATCCCCAGCAAGATCGCCGCCTGGGTATCGGCTTCGTTCATTCGCGCCAGAAAAAGCTGCGCGTCACTGTCGTTCTCCTCGAGCGCACAATAACGCAGCCTGACCTCATGCGAAGCCAGTCCTTTGCTCACGCTTTGAATCACGCGGTAGTAAAAGATGTCGGATCGCTCATCAAACGCGCGCTGCGGGGCAAAGACCACCAGGCTGTTCAGCAGCAATCTGCCGGCCGCCATGCCGTCCATTACCCCCAGCTCCCGCGCGCACTCCAGCACTTTTTGACGCGCTTTTTCGCTGGTATTGGCCTTCCCTGCCAGCACCCGCGAAACGGTGCTAATGGAGAGCTGTGTGCGGGCGGCGATTTCGGCGATTTTTAGCCTTTTATCCATTTTGTGATCTCGCTCCATTTGCTAAATGAAAAAATTTTCACAGTATCAAATTCCCTGAATAGCTGGCTTTAAGCGCATGATGACAAAATATGAAAGCCTCTTATGAGAAACCTTGCACAAAATCCACTATTGCCCGTTCATTTTCTCGCATAAGGTGAACTTGTCACACACCTTCCATACTAGTTGTATAGCAACTTTAAATATAAAACAGATAATTATCAAAGGCATAAAAAATCTGTGTGACATCCGATACGTTCATCCCTTACCGTCCGTCTTGTGGAGACCGAAAATGAGTCAGGACATTAATACCCCCGTTGCGGCAAGCAAAACTCGTCGGGTCATCAAGAATCTGCGCTGGTATGTGCTGGTGCTGTTTTTACTGGGTGTCACCGTTAACTACATTACCCGAAACTCGTTAGGCATCCTGGCACCGGAGCTGAAAGAGAGCCTCGGGATCACCACCGAACAGTACTCATGGATTGTCGGTGCTTTCCAGATTGCCTACACCATTTTCCAGCCTCTGTGCGGCTGGCTGATCGATGTGATTGGTCTGAAGATTGGCTTTATGGTGTGCGCCGGACTGTGGGCGCTGATGTGTATTTTCCATGCCGGGGCCAGCAGCTGGCTGCATCTGGCGGTACTGCGCTTCTTTATGGGGGCATCCGAGGCCGCAGCGACGCCTGCGAACGCCAAAACCATCGGTGAATGGTTCCCGAAATCAGAACGCCCGGTGGCTGCCGGTTGGGCAGGCGTCGGCTTCTCCATCGGTGCGATGCTGGCCCCGCCGATTATCTACTTTGCCCATGCCTCCTTTGGCTGGCAGGGTGCGTTTATGTTTACCGGGGTACTGGCCCTGCTGTGGGTAATTCTGTGGTGGGCGTTCTACCATAACCCTGAGCAGCACCCAAATCTGGGGAAAGACGAGCTGGCGTTCATTAAGCAGGATAACGAGCCACCGGCGGTCAAATTGCCCTTCCTGACCGCCCTGAAAAACGTCTCCAAAAACAAACGCTTCTACGGAATCGCGATCCCGGCCTTTATGGCGGAACCGGCCTGGGCGGTGCTGAGTTTCTGGGTGCCGCTGTATCTGGCCAAAGAGCACGGCATGGACCTGAAGCAGATCGCCATGTTCGCCTGGCTGCCGTTCCTGGCCGCCGATCTCGGCAGCGTGGTGAGCGGCTACCTTACCCGCCTTTATACCCGCTGGTTCGGCTGCACTCGCGTTAACTCCGTCGTGGCAAGCTCGGTCACCGGTGCGTTTCTGATGATCTCGCTGGCCGCCGTGGCGATCACTCGCGACCCGTATATCACCATCGTGCTGATCTCCATTGGCGGCTTTGGTCATCAAATCATCTCCTGCATGCTGAGCGCGCTGGTGGTGGAGTCCTTCGATAAAGGCCAGATGGCTACCGTCAACGGCATGCGCGGTTCCGCCGCGTGGATCGCCAGTTTCCTGTTCTCGCTGTTAATTGGGGTGACTGCCGACAAAATCGGCTTTAACCCACTCTTCATTGCCATGGGTTTCTTTGACCTGATTGGCGCCTTTTTCCTGGTGGCATTTATTGCTGAACGTCGCGCCAAGCGCGCCTGATAGTGGATGTATTGCATATGAAAACCCTGAAAAGCTGGACCGTAGATCAACAGTCGGCACATCATCTGGAACTGCTGGTCGATAATCAGCACCGCCTGTGTCTGTATGTGCTGGAAGAGAATCTGTTTCGCGTACTGATCAAACGCAAAGGCGAGCTGGCGCTGGAGAAAACCTGGAGCATCGCCCCTGAAAAAGACGTGCCGTGGGAGGGCCGCCACCGCGAAGATCTCAGCGGTTTTACCTGCCCGTCGTGGACGCTGACGCAGCAGGACGACACGCTGGTGGTCGCCACCGAACAGCTGCGCGTGACCGTGCATCAGCCGCTGTGGCTGGAGTGGCATTACCGCAACGAAGGCGGAGACTGGCAAGCGCTGGTGAACGACCGTCCGACCAGCGCCTATCTGCTGAATGCCCACGGTGACGGCGCGGCTCACTATCTGAGCCGTCGCAAAGATGAGCGTTTTTACGGTCTGGGCGAGAAAGCGGGTGATTTGCAGCGTAACGGTAAACGCTATGAAATGCGCAACCTGGACGCGATGGGCTATAACGCCACCAGCACCGATCCGCTGTATAAGCATATTCCGTTCACTATCGCCCGCCGCGATGACGTGAGTTACGGTCTGTTTTACGACAACCTGAGCAGCTGCTGGCTGGATCTGGGGAACGAAATCGACAACTACCATACGGCGTATCGCCGCTGGCAGGCGGAAGCGGGCGATATCGACTACTACATTTTCACCGGCAAACGGGTGCTGGACGTGACCAAAGCCTTTGTCCGTCTGACCGGGAAAACGCTGTTCGGGCCGAAATGGAGCCTGGGCTACAGCGGTTCGACCATGCACTACACCGATGCGCCTGACGCGCAGAACCAGCTGATGAACTTTATCCGCCTCTGCGAAGAGCACGCCATTCCGTGCGACTCTTTCCAGCTCTCGTCCGGGTACACCTCGATCAACGGTAAGCGCTACGTCTTCAACTGGAACTATGACAAAGTGCCGCAGCCGAAGGTGATGACCCAGGCGTTCCACGATGCGGGCCTCAAGCTCGCGGCCAACATCAAACCGTGTTTGTTGCAGGATCACCCACGCTATAACGAAGTGGCAGAACGCGGATTATTTATTCGCGATTCTGAAACTGATGCACCTGAACGTTCCAGCTTCTGGGATGACGAAGGCTCTCACCTCGATTTTACTCACCCGCAAACCATTCAGTGGTGGCAGGAAGGAGTGACCACACAACTGCTGGAGATGGGCATCGACTCCACCTGGAACGACAACAACGAATTCGAAGTCTGGGACGGCGAAGCCCGTTGCCACGGATTTGGCCAGGAAATTGCCATCAAACATATTCGCCCGGTGATGCCACTGCTGATGATGCGCGCCTCGATGGAGGCCCAGCAGCGCTTTGCGCCGGAAAAACGTCCTTATCTGATCTCCCGCTCGGGCTGTGCCGGGATGCAGCGCTACGTCCAGACCTGGAGCGGCGATAACCGCACCAACTGGGACACTCTGCGCTATAACACCCGCATGGGGCTGGGGATGAGTCTTTCCGGGCTGTTTAACGTGGGTCACGATGTCGGCGGCTTCTCGGGCGACAAGCCAGACGCAGAGCTATTTGTGCGCTGGGTCCAGAACGGCGTGATGCACCCGCGCTTTACCATTCACTCGTGGAATGATGACCAGACGGTGAACGAGCCGTGGATGTATCCGGGCGTCACGCCTGCGATCCGTGGGGCGATTGAACTACGCTATCGCCTGCTGCCGTATCTCTATACCCTGCTCTGGCAGGCGCATGCGGATGACGAGCCGATGCTGCGTCCGACTTTCCTCGATCACGAGCACGACGCGCAAACATTCGAAGAGTGCGATGATTTCCTGCTCGGGCGCGATCTGTTAGTGGCAAGCGTGGTTGAGGCGGGTCAGCGCGAGCGCCGCATCTGGCTGCCGGATAATGAAACCGGCTGGTACGATTATTACACCCATGAATGGTTCGCCGGTGGACAGAGGGTCGTTCGCGACGCGCCGCTGGAAAAACTGCCGCTGATGGTGCGCGCGGGCGCAGGTTTGCCACTCAGCGAGCGCATTACCCACGTCAACAGCGCAAAAGATGATTCGCGTGAGCTGAAACTGTTCCCGGTGAAAGGCGTTGGCACGACGTCAGGCCTGCTGTTTGAGGATGACGGCGAGAGCTGGGGTTACCAGAAAGGCAATGCGCTATGGCTGGAATGGGAGATGTCGTGCAGCGGCTCAACCATTAATCTGGAGGTTAACGCACGCGGTGATTATCGTCCGGCATGGAAAGCGCTGAAGGTGTCGTTACCGGCGGGCGAAAAACGTAAGCTGCTGGTGAATGGTGTTGAAGGGAGTGAATGGGTTGTGTAACGCCTCCCCTCACCCCGGCCTTCTCCCCATAGTGGCAAGAAGAAAAACCGTACCGGGCAGTCCCTTCTCTCCATCGGGCGAGGGGGAAAACCGCACCGGGCGGTCCCTTCTCAGCATAGGGCGAGGCAACAAAAGCACGACGCCTTTCCCTAAGTATTTCGCGTTGCAGGAAGGCGGCAAACCTGTGAATCCCCGGGAGCTTACATAAGTAAGTGACCGGGGTGAACAGGTGAAGCCAACGCATCTGCAGCGTGAAAGACGACGGGAAATTAACCGTCGATGCCTTTACTGCGCAGGTAATCTTCGTAGTTACCGGTGAAGTCCACGATGCGCTCCGGCGTAATCTCAATCACGCGGGTTGCCAGCGAGCTCACAAACTCACGGTCGTGGGAAACAAAGATCAGCGTGCCCTGATACATCTCCAGCGCCATGTTCAGCGATTCGATAGATTCCATATCCAGGTGGTTAGTCGGTTCATCCATCACCAGGATATTGGGTTTTTCCATCATCAGCTTACCGAACAGCATGCGCCCTTTTTCACCACCGGACAGCACTTTGGCGGGCTTCTTGATATCATCCTGGCTGAACAGCAGACGGCCAAGGATACCGCGAACAGCCTGCTCGTCGTCGCCTTCCTGCTTCCACTGGCTCATCCAGTCAAAGACCGTCAAATCGTTTTCGAATTCGTATTCGTGATCCTGCGCATAGTAGCCCAGCTGCGCATTCTCGGACCACTTCACGGTACCGCTATCCGGCGTCAGCTCACCGACCAGCGTTTTCAGCAGGGTAGATTTACCCACGCCGTTCGCACCCAGAACCGCAATTTTCTCGCCCACTTCCAGCAGCAGGTTGAATTTTTTGAACAGGGGACCGTTATCAAAACCTTTCGCCAGCGCTTCAACTTCCAGCGCGTTACGGAACAATTTCTTGTCCTGCTCAAAGCGGATGAACGGGTTCTGACGGCTGGATGCTTTCACTTCGTCCAGCTTGATCTTATCAATCTGACGCGCACGAGAAGTGGCCTGGCGCGATTTAGAGGCGTTGGCGCTAAAGCGGCTCACGAACGATTGCAAGTCGGCAATCTGCGCTTTTTTCTTGGCGTTATCCGCCAGCAGACGTTCGCGCGCCTGCGTTGCCGCCGTCATGTATTCGTCGTAGTTGCCCGGATAAACGCGCAGCTCGCCGTAATCCAGATCGGCCATGTGGGTGCAGACCATGTTCAGGAAGTGACGGTCGTGCGAAATGATGATCATGGTGCTGTCACGGTCGTTCAGCGTCTGTTCCAGCCAGCGAATGGTATCGATGTCCAGGTTGTTCGTTGGTTCGTCGAGCAGCAGAATGTCAGGGTTAGAGAACAGCGCCTGCGCCAACAGCACACGCAGCTTCCAGCCTGGCGCCACTTCGCTCATTAGGCCGTAGTGTTGCTCAACCGGAATACCGACCCCAAGCAGCAGTTCACCGGCACGGGATTCGGCGGAATAGCCGTCCATTTCGCCGTAGAGCACTTCGAGATCGGCCACTTTATAGCCGTCTTCTTCGCTCATTTCTGCCAGACCATAAATGCGGTCGCGCTCCTGCTTCACTTCCCACAGTTCCCCGTGTCCCATGATCACGGTATCGAGCACTGAAAACTCTTCAAAGGCGAACTGATCCTGACGCAGCTTGCCGAGGCGCTCGTTTGGATCGAGCGACACGTTGCCCAGCGTCGGCTCTAAATCGCCGCCGAGAATCTTCATAAAGGTGGATTTTCCGCTACCGTTGGCACCAATCAGGCCGTAACGGTTGCCGCCGCCAAATTTGACGGAAATGTTTTCGAACAGCGGCTTACTGCCAAACTGCATAGTGACGTTGCTGGTAACTAACACGGGGAGATTCCTGCGAAAAAGTGTGATAAACACGGCATTATGCCACAATTCCGAAATGAGATCCCGTGTTGCAACAACCCACTAAACTTTAACAAAATCGAAAAAAATGTGATTTCGTACACATCTGAATTCCATGCGCGAGGGAATGCACATATAATGCGCTCCCATCAATGATTCAGACTCATCAACTAATCGCCAGAGTGGCAAAGATACCTCGCATAACATGAATATGAAATTATCAACGCTTTTTGCGGCGGCGTTAGCCGTAGTAGGTTTTTGCAATACCGCTTCTGCGGTGACTTATCCGCTGCCGACAGACGGTAGCCGTCTGGTGGGTCAAAACCAGGTGGTGATCGTTCCGGAAGGGAACACCCAGCCGCTGGAATATTACGCCGCCGAGTACCAGTTGGGCCTGTCCAACATACTGGAGGCTAACCCGGGCGTAGACCCGTATCTGCCAAAAGCCGGTACCGTGCTGAATATTCCTCAGCAGCTGATCCTGCCGGACACCGTCCATGAAGGTATTGTGATCAACAGCGCCGAAATGCGCCTGTATTACTACCCTAAAGGCACCAACACCGTGATCGTTCTGCCAATCGGTATTGGTCAGTTGGGCAAAGACACCCCGCTGAACTGGACCACCAAAGTAGAACGTAAGAAAGCCGGCCCAACCTGGACGCCAACCGCCAAGATGCACGCCGAGTACATCGCTGCGGGCGAGCCGTTGCCAGCCGTTGTTCCTGCGGGCCCGGACAACCCTATGGGTCTGTACGCGCTGTATATTGGCCGTCTGTATGCGATTCACGGCACCAACGCCAACTTTGGTATCGGTCTGCGCGTGAGCCACGGCTGTGTGCGTCTGCGTAACGACGATATCAAGTTCCTGTTCGAGAATGTGCCGGTCGGGACTCGCGTCCAGTTCATCAACGAGCCGGTAAAAGCGACCTCCGAGCCTGATGGCAGCCGCTATATCGAAGTCCACAATCCGCTGTCCACCAGCGAAGATCAGATTAACAATAACGAGATCGTACCGATTACGCTGAAGAGCAACGTGCAGGCTGTCACCAGCCAGGCTGACGTTGAAACCACCATTGTGGATCAAGCGGTACAGAATCGTTCCGGTATGCCGGTACGTTTGAACTGATAGCGGTTGCAGCATCAAAAAAGCGGGCTAATGAGCCCGCTTTTTTATTAGCCGTTATTCACGATGACGATTCCGCCGTGATCGTAACGATAATGGCAGTGGGCGTATTCCAGCGGCGTGCCATCCTCCAGATAGATCACCTGCTCGACCTCCAGCACCGGGTCGGTCTGCTCACACACCAGATGCTGCATATCCAGCGCGTTGGGTTTTAACGCCCGCACCACCCGATACGATCCCATGATCTTCAGCCCCAGCGTGTCCTGAACATACTGGAATACCGAGCTTTCAAGATGGGTCTTATTCAGCCCCGGCACCAGATTGAGCGGCATCACGGTGGAATCGAGCGACATCGGCTCGCCGTTCAGCAAACGCAGGCGGATAAAATCATAGATCGGCGTATCGGCGTTTATCATCAGGGACGACTGCTCTTTCTCGTTCGGAAAGCGCAGTTCGAAATGCACAACCTGGCTGCTCACCGTGCCGAGATGTTCCCAGGTTTTGGTCGCGCCAAAGTAGTCGCTGCCGGAGAGATCCCACTGCGAGAGCTGCAGGAAGTTTTTGCGAATAAAAGTCCCCTGCCCCTGTCGGGTATAGACCAGCCCCTCAACAATTAGCTGGCGCATCGCCTGCTGAATGGTCATCCGACTAGTGCTAAACTCCGCCGCCAGCGCAAACTGATCCGGCAGCGGTTCATTGGCGGCATACTGCTGGCTGATGATGCGTTTCTTGATTTCCCGCGCTATGGTGATGTACTTCGCCGCCATCGCCTTTTCCTTTTGATTAATCCGCTATCGCACTGTTTTTTAACGCCACCCTCTCGGCAATCTTGAGGAAAGGCAGGTAGAAGAATACACCAAAAATGATGATTGCCAACTGCACCACCACCGCCCGCCAGTCCCCCGCCGTCGCCAGCCAGGCGCTTAAGATCGGCGGCGTGGTCCACGGGATCATTACCACGCAGCGCGACATCAGTCCGAGCGTGGTACAAAGCCAGGCAAAGTAGATGCCAATCGCGGGTAACAGCACAAACGGGATCATCAGCGGTAAGTTAAAGACAATCGGCAGGCCAAAGATCACCGGCTCGTTGATATTGAACAGACCCGGCGCCAGTGATAAACGCGCCACCTGTTTAGCAGACTGTTGCCGCGAGAAGATGAAAATCGCAATCAGCAGGGAGATGGTGCTCCCGGTCCCGCCCACCATCCCAAACGTCGGCACAAAGATATTATTGATGATATGCGGAATCGGCTGCCCGCTGGCGAAAGCCAGCATGTTCTCATTAGTGTTGATTAACAGGAACGGTTCCAGAATCACGCTGTTCACCACCGATTGATGAATCCCAAGGGTAAACAGGAAATTACCAAAACTGTAGATAAAAATAGTCCCCGGCAGACTGGTGTTGATTAAGCGCAACGGCTGCTGGATAAAGGTCGTTATCAGGTGAATAAGATCCGTATGCAGGACATTGGCCAGCAGTGCGGCAATGACAGCAAACAGGGAGAGCGTGATGATGGTCGGGATCAGCGCCGTAAACGATTTACTGACCGCAGGCGGGACGTTCTCGCCCAGCGAAATGTGCAACGCCTTCAAACGTGAAATGGCGATAAACACTTCAGTGGAGATCAGGCCGATCAGCACGCCTGCAAAAATCCCTGTCGAACCAATATTGGCAAACGTCAGCACCTGCGTGACATTCACCGTGGTCTGACTGCCGACAGGCACCAGTTGCAACTGCATCGGCATCATAATGATGAAACTGCTCACCGCGATAACCACTGCCGAGACCGGATTGTCGAAATCTTTGTTGCGCGCCAGCGACCAGGCAATCATCGGGGCTAGCAACAGCGCCGCAATATTGAGCGTGCCATTGATTATCGCCTCGCCCCACACCTTGAACTGGGCGAGCGTTTCACCTTCAAACACCCACGGAAACACCACGTTATTCACCAGTACCGCCAGGCCCGCGAGAATAAAGATGGGCATCACGGTGGCAAAGGCGTCGCGCAAGGAACGTAAGTGTACCTGGTTTGCCAGGCGCGCTGAGAACTCAACAAATTTATCAACAAAGGACTGCATATTTGGCGTTATTTTTGTTTCAGACATAGCGGATATTCCCATTAATCAGTCACAAAAACCGGTCCGGCAGCGTACGGCTTACAGCTCGCGTCCGTTACTATGAATGGCCTGTTTAAGCCATGCGTAGCTCTTTTTCGGCACCCGTTTCAGATCTTTGAGATCGTGGTTTTCACGATTGACATACACCACGCCGTAGCGTTTACGCATGTCGCCCTGCGAGCTGAGAATGTCGATCAAACCCCAGCCGAGATAGCCGATCACCTGCGCGCCGTCTTCAAAAATGGCCGCTTTCATCGCCTCAAAATGCTGGCGGTGATAATCAATACGGTAGTCATCCTCAATCGGGTTAACCCCATCCCAGGATTCAATCACCCCGATGCCGTTTTCAATCGGGAACACCGGCAGACGCCAGTCGTTGTAATAGCGGGTGATGATGGTGCGGAAACCGAGCGGATCGATTTGCCAGTTCCATTCGGTGGCTTTCAGGAACGGATTGTTCTTCTCGCCGTGGGCCAGATAGTCGTTCACCGGCGTGCCTTCCGGGATCAGATCGCTGTCGAGGGTTTTACTCGCGTAGTAGCTAAACGCCATAAAGTCATTTTTGGTTCGTGCCAGCAGGGCTAAATCTTCCGCGCGATAGAGATCGCTAAAGCCCTGTTGCTCAACCACCGCCATCACCGCCGGGCTGTAGCCCTGACCGGCAAAGACGCGCAGCAGATTCTGGTTGAGGAACTCGTCGTACTGCTGGGCGCAGAAGATATCACGCGGTTTGCAGGTAGCCGGATAGATCAGCTGGTGCGCCAGCATGCCGCCCATCAACTGCCCTGGTTTCGCCTCGTGTAAATACTCGGTCAATGCCATGTGCGCCACCATCGTATGATGCTGGATTTCGTAGAGTTCGCGCAGGGTTTGCTCGCCTTTCATGTAGCCTGAGACTCTGAACGCTTCCGGCATATGGAAAATGTTCTGCTCGTTAAACGTCAGCCAGTACTTCACGCGATCGCCATAGCAATCGATCATCTTTTTGCCGTAACGGACGAAGGCGTCCATCACCCGACGATCGGTAAAACCGTTGTACTCTTGCGCCAGCGCTAACGGCATATCGAAGTGATACAGGCAGACCATCGGCTCAATACCGCGCGCGATCAGATCGTTGATAAAGCGATCGTAAAAGGCGATGCCCTCTTCGTTGAATTCGCCGTCGCCCTGCGGACAGACGCGACTCCAGGAGATCTGAAAGCGATAACAATTCATCCCCAAATCCTGCATCAAATCAAAATCTTCTTTGTAACGATGGTATGAGTCGGTCGCGACTTTCCAGTCGGAGGCATTTTCACCGGCTTCACGAATGTCATACACCGACATCCCTTTTCCGCCCTCGTTCCACGCCCCTTCGGTCTGCATGCTGGAAACCGAATTTCCCCATAAAAAGTTGGCTGGCAGTGATTGATTCATGGTTTCTCCTGATATGACTAGTCATTTAAATTTCATGACTAGTCATATAGACAAAGATGAAAAATCAATCAAAGAGAGGGATCATTTTTTGTGAGCGGGATAGAAATAAAAACGTGCTTTCATAGCAGGTGGCGGTGGTTTCATCCCGAAAAGCAGTAGCAAAATCTTAAAAAAGAAGAGCCTCCCCGTTCTGTGAGATCGCAACCGAAAGACAGTAAGCCAGAGCCAATATCGGTTACTGACCACTCCCAAAGGACGTGATTTTTTCAGTTAGCCATACAATAAGGCCGCAATGCGGCCTTATTGGGGACAACGGTCAGTTGTTAATAACTAATACAGAATATTTGGTTTAGATAGGGTGTTATTGAGAATATCCATTAATTTGTACAGTTTTAACGGCAACACTACGGTCATCAACATCATCACCAGCACCAGAAATACGGAAGCTACCGTGATTTCCTGCTACCGCAGAATTGAATGAGGTGTTATGCGCAACCTTAAATTCTGGGCCAGTAAAGAATTTAATGGAGAACGTCCAGTCATTATCATTATTCATACATGACTTTTCATCATCATCGCCAACGTCAACAAGTGGAGCATAGCTTTGATCAGGAGGTAAATACCCACTCACATCAGCGCAATTTGGGTTCTTTATTTTCACGCCATAATATAAACCTTTAAGTGAAGTATGATACATTAAGTATTGATTACCATTTTCAGTATAATATTTTTCTAAGTCCTCGCCCGCTGATTGATCTCTTCCTTGAAGAGTCTGCCCATCTTGACCATGATTACAAACAGAACGCACGTGATCTGTAGAAGTGGCTTGAATGTCTCCGGTCACAGGGGCAAAGCCACTCGATGGTACATTCCATTTGGACATATCAAAAGAAAGTGTTTTATCAAATTTTAAATCAACGGACATTGACTCCTGGAACATACATTCCGTTGCAGCGAATGCTGATGAACTAAGAGATGCCAATGCAAGCGCAGATAAAAGAAAGACTTTTTTACGTAAATTCATTTTCCATTCCTTCGTTAAAAAAATTACGGTTTATTTTCTGCCAGGTAGCT
>WJYB01000007.1 GCA_009668015.1 Enterobacteriaceae bacterium RIT714 | reverse complement strand
CAAAAATTCCAGGTGATCAACGACGCCAGCGTCCAGCGTGCGAAGATCGTTGACGGCAAGATTGCTGATGAAACGGCCGCCCGCCAGGCCGCTGACGACAAACTGCAGACCCAGGTTACTGATAACAAAACTGACGCTGACCAAAAATTCCAGGTGATCAACGATGCCAGCGTCCAGCGTGCGAAGATCGTTGATGGCAAGATTGCTGATGAAGCGGCCACCCGCCAGGCCGGTGACGACAAACTCCAGACTCAGGTTACTGATAACAAAACTGACGCTGACAAAAAATTCCAGGTGATCAACGACGCCAGCGCACAGCGTGCGAAGATCGTCGATGCCGAATTAGACCAGAAAGTGGAAACATCAACTTACGCTGCAGACCAGGCAGTGCAGGAACAAACTGATTCAGCCCAGGACAGCTCCATTGATGCTAATGCCGCTAAGATTCGGGGCGATGAGATGGCACAGGCTAACCGTCAACGCACTGCGGGCGAGCACGTTACCCCTATGAATGGTGCTGCGGGTAAAGATGGTAAAGATGCAGATATGACCAAGGTGGAGGCTAACTCTAAAGCCGTCCGCGCCAATCAAACTGAAATTAGCCATGTTGAGACACTGCAGGCCGTGCAAGGTGATTACATTCAGCACAATGCCGCCAGCGTCGCTCATAACTCGGCGCGTATCGACCACAACAGCGCAGCGATTCAGCAGAACTCCAGAGATATTCAGCGCAACCGTAATGATATCGAAGAGACGCGTGAAGAGATGCACCAGATCGGTAATAACGCTGCTGCAATGTCTTCCCTGCACTTTAACGCCAACGCCGATTCATGGGCGCTGTCTACGGGTACTGCGGGTCACGGTGCTGCGCTGGCAGCAGGTATCCAGAAAAACGTCACTGAAAGAGCAGCAATGACCTTCCAGGCTTCATCTTCTATGGACAGCGGTTATATGGTTGGCGCGGGTATTCACGGCGATTTCTAATCACTCCGCTGACGGTTTTCAGCAGCTCTGTAGGCTGGCCTCCGGGCCGGCCTTTTTTTAAGGCTTTCAAACCTTAACCCGACGCATTCTAAGCAGTTTAAGAGACGCTCACTAACACTCACACTATGCAGGTTTCGTAGCGCGTCATATTCAGTCTGCCAACAGGAGTTTTATCGTTATGAACAACATCAGTCAGATTCTGGCAATTGTCGTCGTTGCATTATTTGCAGCACAGGCATCAGCGGAGACCTGTCGCACCGATAGCTTTGGAACAACACGCTGTGATAACGGCAACACCTACCGTACCGATAGTTTTGGTACGACCCGCGATAACCATGGCAATTCATGGCGCACTGATTCCTTTGGGACTACCCGTGGCTCCGATGGATCAACTTACCGGACGGACTCTTTCGGGACGACGCGAGATAATCACGGAAACTCATGGCGTACCGATAGCTTCGGCACTACGCGCGGTTCGGACGGTTCAACGTGCCGCAAAGATTCCTTTGGCACCGTGCGCTGTAACTGAGAAAGCATCAGGTGAGAAATCCTGGTGTTGATTAGCCGGTCACATTATACGAAATGGATATCTTTGCAGAGGCTTGCGATAAAACAGTAAGAGTTGGTCAAGTCTCATACAATGTTTACACATCGGCAACAACTCGTAGTTTAGAGAGCGAAGATACTTATGCTTAAGTTTCTTCGAATTATGCCGCTAATGTTGACATTCAGCACACTTTGCATCACTGGTTAAGATCTCATTGATATAACATACATAACAATATGATAGATTCAATTGCATAATTTTGGAGAGTTAACACAATGGCAAAGCGTTTCGTATACTATGGCAATTCTTTCCGACGAAAAATCCCTGACATCAAGTCTTTAATAGATTGCGTTAACAATGAAGATGATTTTACCTACCTGATGGCGGGTGAAGTAGAAGACTGGATCAAACAAGGCGCTCAGGTTGACATAAACCCGCTGGTGCCCGGCTGTCAGTTCCAGTTTTCTGACGGTTCCTCAATTGAATACGACACTGATGGAAAGATCACCCGCCATTCGAAAGACAAGCCCCCGGTCTGGTTTATTCCTGAAGCTGAATACTGGTCTTACTGGCTCAAAAACTACGCCTATAAGTCTAAAGACATAACAAAATTAGTGACTGAAATCAGAGGAATGGAACTTATACAGCGTGTTGAACTGTGTAACCTGCTCTTTGGACTTGAACTCAAGAAAGCCCAGCCTGCGGCAAAAACGGTTGTTGATAACGTCAGGCGCGGTGTAGGCAATACCCAGGGAGTCAGCACTAAACCGAAAGTCTCTGATATGTTGAGCGTTGAATTCTTCAAACAGTTCCTGACCAGACTAAATGACGCTGTGCAGAACAATCAGATCCCAACCCTGCAGGTACTGACAGGTGAGGAGAATATGAAGGCAGTCAGTGCGAATGTTAAAGGCTCAGTGCGTACCTATTTCCAGGCTATCACAAGCGATTCAATCCCTAACGCAAACCGCGCCGCCAGCCTGAAGCCAGAAATTTACTGCGATCGTCTCAAACCACTGGTTGACGCTGTTTATTCTGCAGGCGTTGATGAGTATTACAATGAGTTACAGCGCGCTATCCAGGAAGCGGGCGATACATACATTAAAGATTTCAAGTTCACTTTCGCTGACTGAAAACGATCAACCTTACAGAATCTGATTAACAGGCAAGTTATGTCTCATTTAGCAGCAGTGATTGCAAAAGTTGAAGAAGCCCTTTCGGTGAATAACATCCGCGGTATGAATGAATTACTGTGTGAATTAAGTCACGATCCTCAGCTTTCTACAGCAGAATGCTATGAACAGCAGATGCGTTTGCGTCATGCAATCTTCAAACATACTGAAGAGAAAGCTGAACTGAAAGAGCAACGCAGAGTGTTCCTTGAGACGGGGGGCCGTATCTTATGATCCAGAATGAAATGAAAAGAAGGGTTTAATCAATGAGCAATTGTGATCCTGAATGCCCTTGCAGGAATCCTGACGCGCCTAAGTATCCCGCTGGTAAAATATTTAAAAATCAACACGGTGCGTTACTGATGGTGGTGGATAAAAATGGCAAATTTCCTGATGCTCGCTACACCTTGCTTGAGGTCGGTACTGGCAAACGTCGCCAGTACTCCTATCCCGCGCTTGTTCGTAAAGAAATGGGCAAGTAGCCAACACTTTTGGTGAAGACACAGTGTCGTCGTCATCGCGGTAGAGGGCATAACCCTTCGCGTGAAAGCCTGTTAAACATTCGCCTTACGATGGCAGCAGCCGGAAAGATTATCAATAATCGGGCAGTCGGCGCTGTCATCGCCAGGGCAGGATTCTGCCAGCGCCAGCAGCTGTTCGCGCATCGTCTGTAGCTCCACAATATGGCGCTCGATTTCCGCCACCTTTTCCAGCGTTCTTTTTTTCACGTCTGCGCTGTGTCGCTTTGGATCGTTAAAGAGCTGAACCAGTTCACCGCACTCTTCGAGATTAAAGCCCACCTGCCGGGCCTGACGCAGCAGCGTGAGCTCATCAAGATGCAGCTGCGTGTAGCTCCGATAGCCATTTTCACTGCGCAGCGGTGGCGTCACCAGCCCTTTCTCTTCATAAAAGCGAATCGCTTTGCTGGTTAAGCCGGTTTTTTTCGCAACGTCACTGATATTCACATTTCCCCCTTGACCTTCCCCTTGATGGAAGGTTTAACCTTCATAACAGTCAGGTAAAAACAGTCTGTCGGTCAATAGCTGGCCAGATAATTATACGGGAGTTTTATTATGTCTCACACCATAGATCTGACGCTGGATGGCCTCTCCTGCGGTCACTGCGTCAAACGCGTAAAAGAAAGTCTGGAACAACGTCCTGACGTTGAACGTGCTGAAGTGACGGTCGATCACGCCGAAGTCGTTGGCAGCGCCAGCGCCGAGGCCCTGATCGATACGATCAAACAGGCCGGTTATGGGGCGGAGTTAAGCCACCCAAAGGCTGATCCGCTGACAGAGTCATTAACCCCGTCGGAAGCACTGACAGCGGAACCCCCTCAGCTTCCGGCAGCCAGTGACATTGATGATAGCCAGCAGCTACTGATCAATGGCATGAGCTGCGCCAGCTGCGTCTCGCACGTACAAAATGCATTGCAGAGCGTATCGGGCGTCACCCAGGCACGGGTCAACCTGGCGGAGCGCACGGCGCTGGTTATGGGCAGTGCCTCCGCCGCAGAATTAGTGCAGGCGGTCGAAAAAGCGGGCTATGGTGCAGAAGCCATCGAAGATGATGCCGAACGCCGCGAACGCCAGCAAGAAACCGCTATCGCCACCATGAAACGCTTCCGCTGGCAGGCGATTGTCGCGCTGCTGGTCGGTATACCGGTCATGGTCTGGGGGATGCTCGGTGACAATATGATGGTCACCGCTGACAACCGCACTCTGTGGCTGGTGATAGGTGTCGTCACGCTTGGGGTCATGGTTTTCGCAGGCGGACATTTCTACACCAGCGCCTGGAAGAGCCTCAGAAATCGCACAGCCACCATGGATACGCTGGTTGCGTTGGGCACCGGCGCGGCGTGGCTCTACTCAATGAGCGTAAACGTCTGGCCGCAGTGGTTCCCGATGGAAGCCCGGCATCTTTATTACGAAGCGAGCGCGATGATTATTGGTCTTATCAACTTAGGCCATATGCTCGAAGCCCGCGCACGCCAGCGTTCGTCAAAAGCGCTGGAGCGGCTGCTCGATTTAACGCCGCCGTCAGCCAGGGTAGTGACGGACGAAGGCGAAAAAACGTTGCCGCTTGCCGAGGTGCAGCCCGGAATGACGCTGCGATTAACGACCGGCGATCGGGTTCCCGTCGACGGCGAAATCACGCAGGGTGAGGCCTGGCTTGATGAAGCGATGCTAACCGGCGAGCCCGTTCCACAGCAAAAATCCGCAGGCGATACGGTGCATGCCGGGACGATAGTGCAGGACGGCAGCGTGCTGTTCCGGGCCAGCGCCGTCGGCAACCATACCACGCTGTCGCGCATCATTCGCATGGTGCGGCAGGCGCAAAGCAGTAAGCCGGAGATTGGTCAGCTCGCCGACAAAATCTCCGCTATTTTTGTGCCGGTGGTGGTGGGGATTGCGCTGTTCAGCGCCGCCATATGGTATTTCTTCGGCCCCGCGCCGCAGATCGTTTATACGCTGGTTATCGCCACCACGGTGCTGATCATCGCCTGTCCGTGTGCGCTGGGCCTGGCGACGCCAATGTCGATCATCTCAGGCGTAGGGCGCGCCGCAGAGTTTGGCGTGCTGGTTCGAGACGCCGATGCGCTACAGCGCGCCAGCACGCTTGATACGCTGGTATTTGATAAAACCGGGACCCTGACCGAAGGCAAACCGCAGGTTGTGGCGGTGAAAACCACAGGGCTTACCGAAGACGAGGCGCTGCGTCTTGCTGCTGCGCTGGAACAAGGCTCCAGCCATCCGCTGGCCAGGGCGATTATCGAGAAAGCAGACAGCGCGACATTACCGGAGGTGCATAACTTCCGCACCCTGCGCGGTCTGGGCGTGAGCGGCGAGGCGGAAAACCATACGCTGCTTCTCGGTAATCAGGCCTTGTTGAATGAAAACGGCATTGATACCACCGGGCTGGACGACGAGCTGAACGCTCAGGCCTCTCTGGGAGCGACGCCGGTCTTACTGGCGGTTGACGGCAAAGCGGCAGCGCTGTTCGCCATCCGCGACCCGCTGCGCGCAGACAGCGTGCAGGCGCTCAAACGCTTGCACCGCGCAGGCTATCGCCTGGTCATGCTAACCGGCGATAATGCCACGACGGCGCAGGCCATCGCCAAAGAAGCCGGCATTGATGAGGTGATCGCAGGCGTGCTGCCCGATGGTAAAGCCGAGGCTATCAAAAAATTGCAAAGCCAGGGCCGACAGGTGGCAATGGTGGGTGACGGCATTAACGATGCCCCCGCACTGGCGCAGGCGGAAGTCGGGATTGCGATGGGCGGCGGAAGCGATGTCGCTATCGAGACGGCGGCTATTACGCTCATGCGTCACAGTCTGATGGGCGTGGCCGATGCGCTGGCAATCTCAAAGGCGACGCTGCGCAATATGAAGCAAAATCTGCTCGGGGCCTTTATCTACAACGCCCTGGGGATTCCTGTTGCCGCGGGGATTCTGTGGCCGCTCACCGGCACGTTGCTGAACCCGGTAGTGGCAGGGGCCGCGATGGCGCTCTCCTCGATCACCGTCGTCAGTAACGCTAACCGTCTGCTGCGGTTTAAGCCGAAGGACTAAGCCCGTTCCCCTCGCGCCAACGGGCCGAGGGGAATATTTGCACCTTGCCCCCATGCGCGCTAGCATAAACCTTTCCATTCAGGGAGCGCGTATGAGTCTGTTTAATCGTATAAAAACCACCCTCCGCGCTCTGTTTCCCCGCCGCTATCCCTGGCCGGGGCTGGATATCGCACTGCCAGGCGGGCAGCATCTGCATCTCGTCGGCAGCATCCATATGGGTACGCGCGATATGTCACCGCTACCGCCCGCGCTGATCAATTTACTGCGCACCGCCGATGCCTTGATCGTCGAAGCGGATATTTCCGGCAGCGAGTCTCCCTTCGCGAATCTCGATATTCCCCCGCCGCTGAGCGAACGTCTTAACAGCACTAAACTGGCGGAACTGGCGCGCATCGCTGATGAAGTGGGTCTTTCCGTTTCGATGCTGGAGACCCAACCGCTGTGGCAAATCGCGATGGTACTGCAGGCGACGCAGGCTCAGCGTCTGGGCTTGCGCGGTGAATATGGTATCGACTATCAGCTATTGAACGCCGCGCGCGCCAGAAATCTGCCGGTTATCGAACTCGAAGGCGCAGCAAGCCAGATTGCCCTTTTGCGCCAGCTTCCTGACGACGGGCTTCCGCTGCTGGATGATACGCTCACGCACTGGCATACCAACGCGCGACTTTTACAGATGATGATTAGCTGGTGGCTGGAGACGCCGCCTGCCAACAGCAGACTGGAATTGCCCTCAACCTTTAGCGAGTCGTTGTACGATGTGTTGATGCATGAGCGCAATCAGGCGTGGCGAAACGCACTGCACGCCCTGCCAGCCGGCCGTTATGTTGTTGCCGTTGGCGCGCTGCATTTGTATGGTGAAGGGAATCTGCCTTCACTGTTGCAATAAAAAAATGGCCAATATTTCTATTGGCCCGTCAAAGAGGAATTTCATCGTTATTATTATGCCGAAGGAGACCTTCGGGTGAGCCGATTGTCGCTTAAAGTGACCATCACTGCCAACACTATTGCGCAAGATGGTGCTATTTTTTAGACAAATGTCAGACGTATGCTTAACGCATAAATTGTCTGTGGTAAGAAGGATCGCTATGACTCCCGCCGTTAAATTACTCGAAAAAAACAATATTCCTTTCAGGATCCATACTTACAATCACGATCCCAGTGAGACCAACTTCGGCGACGAAGTGGTACGCAAGCTGGGCCTCAATGCCGATCAGGTTTATAAAACGCTGCTGGTGGCCGTGAACGGCGATATGAAACATCTGGCGGTGGCGGTGACACCCGTCGCGGGACAGCTGGATTTGAAAAAAGTGGCTAAAGCGTTAGGGGCAAAAAAAGTCGATATGGCGGACCCAATGGTCGCGCAACGGACCACCGGCTATCTGGTTGGCGGGATCAGCCCTCTCGGGCAGAAAAAACGCCTGCCGACGCTGATTGATGCGCCGTCGCAGACCTTTGACACAATCTATATTTCTGGCGGCAAGCGCGGGCTGGATATTGAGCTGGCAGCGAACGATCTGGCAAAAATGCTGGACGCCAAATTTGCAGATATCGCGCGCCGGGATTAAGAGCCCGATGGCGCGACACCCGTTAGAGCGTTGATACGGGCGTGATTGTTAAAAATAGTGTGGACACAGACAGCGCGCAGGAACCGCAGCGTACATCGCGTACGAGAGGATCCCGGGCGCTGCCCGGGTTCAAAACGGCAAAGCAAACAGCCCGTTACTGCCAGTTCACCTCACCTTTAGGCTCATACGCATTCGCATCCAGCGGTGAATTCTGCTGGATAAACTGCTTCAGCACTTCGGCGTCGATAAAGCCGGTGTTTACATAGCCCGGTTTGTTGTCGATATGCGGATAGCCATCGCCGCCGGTCGCGTTAAAGCTTAGCGTTGCCATGCGGTACGTTTTGGCAGGATCAATCGGCTCGCCTTTGATCGTCAGATCGTTAAGCTTGCCGTCTTTGGCATTAAAGCTGACGTTAGCAAATTGCGGGTACGCCCCAGAATCCGGCTTCATTTGCGCCACGGCAGTCAGATAGTCAATGACCTCTTTTCCGCTCATGTCCGCATAGACCACAATGTTGCCAAACGGCTGCACCTTCAGCACATCTTTATAGGTGATATCGCCACCTTCGATAGAATCACGAATACCGCCGCCGCTCATGACCGCGAAATCAGCGCCGGTACGCGCCATTTGCGCCGCGAGCAACAAGTGCCCCATGTTGGTTTGGACAAAGCGGACTTTACTGCGATCGCCTTCCAGTCGGCCATTAACATGACCGATTTTCACGTCCAGCTGCGCTTTGCCTTTATTCTGGAAAGGCGTCAGCAGGGAGAGCATTTGCGCGTTTTCGGCGATTTCAGGTGTGTAGAGTACGCGCTCACTTTTGCCATCGTCGTAGGTGACTTTCTTCTTCAGGTTCACCGGAATCAGCTGGTAGCGCACCATCTTCATCTCGCCGTTACGGAATTCGAAGTCGGCGCGGCCCACATATTTGCCCCACTCATGCGCCTGAACAATCCAGATCCCGTTCTGACGGTCTGGGGCGCAAGGTGTGCCCGGCACGTAATCCACTTGCTTTTTATTCTCGGAGGCCATGCAAACCGGATCTTGTGAGTGACCACCCACAATCATCGCCAGAGAGCCTTCCGGCAGGCTGCGCGCCATTTCGACATCGCCAGGCGCATTCGAACCGTGTGCGCCATTATCGTAATGGCCCATGTGGGTGGTGGCGATAATCACATCCGGTTTTTCGTTTTGATTCAGCTCCTGAATCACCAGCTTCGCTTCGTCAGCCGGTTTACGGAATTCGATATCGGTGAAATATTCCGGATTACCGATTTTGGCCGTGTCGTCGGTGGTCAGGCCGATCACCGCAATTTTCAGATCTTCACGTTTAAACAGTGCCCAGGGTTTAAACAGGCGCTCGCCGGTGCTTTTCTGATAAATATTGGCGGAGAGGAACGGGAATTTGGACCACTTCTCCTGCTGACGCAGTACGGTTAGCGGGTTATCAAACTCATGGTTGCCGACGGCCATCGCGTCATAGCCAATTAAATTCATGCCGCGAAAATCCGGCTCGGCGTCCTGCAAATCGGATTCCGGTACGCCGGTGTTGATATCCCCCCCGGAGAGCAGCAGAACGCTGCCACCCTGAGCTGCCACCTCTTTACGAATACCGTCTACCAGCGTTTTTTGCGCCGAAAGGCCGTACTCGCCGTATTCGCTACGCCAGAAATGGCCGTGGTGATCGTTGGTATGCAAAATGGTTATTTTGTAGGTTTTATCTTTTTCGTATGCTTGCACAGGCTGGCTTGCCAGCGCCCAAATCGCTGTCAGCGCCAACGCGACGCCACGCTTCATTAACTTCATATTCTCGCTCCCTGACCAAAAGACAAACGCTGAAATTACAGCGAGTAACAAGAATAGACAAATATGTTTTCAGAATTGCGACTTTCCTCAAAAGTCACGGAAAGGTATGTTAGCAACATAATAATGACACCCTGCACTTCTTATAACTCAACACGTGGTATTTATGGCAATCAGTGAATCGACTCCGCCTGTTACGGGCACTCCGGCGTCCGCGCCAAAATCGCGCACTGCATTTGGTATTTTAGGCGCAATCAGTCTGTCGCACCTGCTTAACGATATGATTCAGTCGCTGATTCTGGCGATCTATCCGCTGCTACAGTCCGAATTTTCATTAACCTTCGTGCAGATCGGGATGATCACCCTGACCTTCCAGATGGCGTCGTCTTTGCTCCAGCCGGTGGTCGGTTACTGGACGGATAAATATCCGATGCCGTGGTCGCTGCCGATAGGCATGTGTTTTACGTTGAGCGGCCTGGTGCTGCTGGCGCTGGCGGGAAGCTTTGAGATGGTGCTACTGGCCGCCGCGCTGGTCGGGACCGGCTCGTCAGTCTTCCATCCTGAGTCTTCACGGGTGGCGAGAATGGCCTCCGGTGGCCGTCATGGTCTGGCACAGTCCCTGTTCCAGGTTGGCGGTAACTTTGGCAGCTCGCTGGGTCCCCTGCTGGCAGCGGTGGTCATTGCGCCATACGGAAAAGGTAACGTCGCGTGGTTTGTCCTGGCCGCGCTGCTGGCCATTGTGGTGCTGATTCAGATTAGCCGCTGGTATGCCGCTCAGCATCGGGTAAACAAAGGGAAACCAAAAGCCCAGGTTATCAATCCATTGCCGCGCGATAAGGTCATACTGGCGGTTTCGATACTGTTAGTGCTGATTTTCTCAAAATACTTCTATATGGCGAGCATCAGCAGCTATTACACCTTTTATCTGATGGAGAAATTCGGATTATCGGTGCAAAACGCTCAGTTCCACCTCTTTGCCTTCTTGTTTGCTGTTGCAGCGGGAACGGTTATTGGCGGCCCTGTCGGCGATAAAATTGGGCGTAAATATGTCATTTGGGGCTCTATCCTCGGCGTAGCGCCGTTTACCCTTATTTTGCCGTATGCAAGCCTTGAATGGACGGGGATTTTAACCGTGATCATTGGTTTTATCCTCGCATCGGCCTTTTCAGCTATTCTGGTCTACGCCCAGGAGCTGATGCCGGGGCGTATCGGCATGGTTTCCGGGCTCTTTTTCGGCTTCGCTTTTGGGATGGGCGGGCTTGGAGCTGCTGTCCTGGGGCTGGTTGCTGACCATACCAGTATCTTCCTGGTCTACAAAATCTGCGCTTTCCTCCCTCTTTTGGGGATATTGACTATATTCCTGCCTGATTACAGGCATAAGCCATAGTTTCTTCGCGGTCAAAGTAAACTTTGGCCGCACTTCCCACCTAGTGCCATAAGGCTTTACACTTCATCCTCGCGGTAATTTGTCCTAATCTGCTTTTTTTAACGCTTATTGCTGTTTTATTCAAATTTCAACAATTATTCATAAACATAATGGCCGAAATTGTCATAAACTATTAATCGGCTTTTTGGTTTTACGCCAAAAATGGAACACCCCACGACGAAAGGAGACGGAATGCATCACGCCACACCGCTTATCACCACCATTGTAGGTGGACTTGTGCTCGCTTTTATCCTTGGCATGATTGCCAATAAGTTACGTATTTCTCCTCTCGTGGGTTATTTACTGGCGGGTGTGCTGGCAGGACCGTTTACCCCGGGTTTTGTGGCGGATACCAAACTTGCACCTGAGCTGGCGGAATTGGGCGTGATTCTGCTGATGTTCGGCGTAGGACTGCATTTCTCTCTGAAGGACCTGATGGCGGTAAAGCATATCGCCATACCCGGCGCGATCGCTCAGATAGGCGTGGCGACGTTACTGGGGATGGCGCTTTCAGCGATGCTTGGCTGGTCACTGATGACCGGTATTGTATTTGGACTGTGTCTCTCCACCGCCAGCACCGTGGTGCTGCTGCGCGCGCTTGAAGAGAGGCAGTTAATCGACAGCCAGCGAGGGCAAATCGCCATCGGCTGGTTGATAGTTGAAGATCTGGTGATGGTGTTAACGCTGGTCTTACTGCCAGCCGTCGCCGGTATGATTGAAAAAGACAACGTCGGCTTTGCCACGCTGGCGCTGGATATGAGCATCACGATCGGCAAAGTCGTCGCCTTTATCGCCATTATGATGCTGGTTGGCCGTCGTCTGGTGCCGTGGATTATGTCGCGCAGCGCGGCAACCGGTTCACGCGAGCTGTTCACACTCTCTGTTCTGGCGCTGGCGCTGGGTATCGCGTTTGGTGCCGTAGAGCTGTTTGATGTCTCCTTCGCGCTGGGTGCGTTCTTCGCCGGTATGGTGCTCAACGAATCGGAGCTGAGCCATCGTGCCGCGCACGATACACTCCCGCTGCGTGATGCTTTTGCGGTGCTGTTCTTTGTCTCCGTCGGCATGCTGTTCGACCCGCTGATTCTGATTGACCAGCCGCTGGCCGTGCTGGGCACGCTGGCGATTATTATCTTCGGTAAATCCGTCGTGGCGTTTGGCCTGGTGCGGATGTTCGGCCACTCGCCGCGTACGGCGTTAACTATCGCCGCCAGCCTGGCGCAAATTGGTGAATTTGCCTTTATCCTTGCCGGACTGGGCATGGCACTGAATCTGCTGCCGCAGGCGGGGCAAAACCTGGTGCTCGCGGGGGCCATTCTCTCGATCATGCTGAACCCGGTTCTGTTTGCTCTGCTGGAAAAATACCTCGATAAAACCGAGACGCTGGAAGAACAAACTTTGGAAGAAGCGATCGAAGAAGAAAAACAGATCCCGGTGGATATCTGCAACCACGCTCTGCTGGTCGGCTTTGGCCGCGTCGGCAGCCTGCTGGGCGAAAAATTACTGGCCCAGGGGATCCCGCTGGTGGTGATTGAAACGTCACGCTCCCGCGTGGATGAGCTACGCGAGCGGGGTATTCGGGCGGTGTTGGGTAACGCCGCCAACGAAGAGATTATGAATCTGGCCCATCTCGACTGCGCACGCTGGCTGCTGTTGACCATCCCGAATGGCTACGAGGCGGGCGAAATTGTCACCACAGCGCGTGAGAAATGCCCGAATATCGAAATCATTGCCCGTGCCCACTATGACGATGAAGTGGAATATATTACCGAACGAGGCGCAAACCAGGTGGTGATGGGTGAGCGTGAAATCGCGAATACGATGCTGACGCTGATTGAGAAACCGCCGGTAGAAGAGGCGGTGACGGGTTAATATTCTGCGGCCTGATGCCCTCACCCCGGCCCTCTCCCACAGGGAGAGGGAGAAAAGAAAGTCGACTCTCCTCAAAGGAGCGAAGGTGAAAAGACGGCTCCAGACCATCCTCGCTCTCATCGGGTGAGGGTAAAAAGACGACTCCGGACGATCCCCTCGCCCATTAGGTGAGGGTAAAAAGACGGCTCCGGACGATCCCCACTCCCATTGGGAGAGGGTTAGGGTGAGGGGTAAAACCTCAACGATCCCAGTAAGACTCTTCCAGGCTGTCTTCCCGCTCCGGCAAACCACGCGTCAGGCGCGGTGAATGCTGATTCAGCACCTGATAACTCACGCGGTTTGCGTATTTACACACCTGCGCCAGTGACGAATAGGTCAGCCAGTTAAACTTGTGCTTGCTGGAATTAGGCACGTTGGTTTTGTGGTAGGCGTTAGCGGTAATGTCGTGCAGCAGAGCCGCCAGCGCGCCGTCGCCTGCGCCATTGGTGTTCATGATCTTCTCCGGGCCGCCCATATAGGGCGCGATGTGGGAGAAAATACGCAGCGGCGTCTGGCAATCTTTATGGCGCATCGCGCGGCTGAACTCGTACTGGTTAAACTCGGCAATCGCGCCCGGCAATAACGGATGCTGAGTTTTACGTTTGCTCTCTTCTTCCGTAAAGCCAGCCATATACAGCCCTACCGGACCCGCGGTGCAAAGCACCAGGTCAACCCAGTCCAGCGCTTTATCGGATGCCAGCAGCGGATCGCTTTCGCCGGTCAGCGCTTCGGCTTCCTCTTCGTTCATCGCCAGAATCGACACATGTTCTTTCAGAAACGCCTGCCACCATTCCGGATTGTCGGCGATCACAAACTTGGTTCCCAGCGTCAGTACCACCGGCACATTGTACTTTTTCGCATATTCTACCGCCTTCATGGTGGCTTCCGGCATCGGTTCACCGGGCTTACAGCGCACCAGGTAGGAGGTCAGCACCAGCGCCGATGCACCGGCGATCACCGCTTCCGGAATGCTCTCGGCGCGCAGTTTATTCATATGACCAGGGCTGATGGCAAACGTACGCTCACCGGAGTCGCTAATCAGCGTGAAGCAGCGACCAATCGCCCCCTCGACCCCTTGCAGGTAATTTAAATCGGTTCTGCTGGAGGTATTGCACAGATAACGATAGGCGTAGCCGCCAATTTCGATGTTGCTGCACATCACGCCCAGCAGGACAGAGCGGTCGTCAGCCAGAACAGAATAGTTGTGCATGGTATTGCCGATGGTGCCACCGGCAAACTGATGAGTGATGAGATTTTCGCGCACCAGCTCCTGATACAGCGCCTCGGCGACATCGTCTTCGATAACCAGCGAATGCCCGGAACTTAGCCCATAACGTGCGACAAACGCATCATCCACTTTGGCTTCAATATCCACCAGCGTCTGATCGATACCCACTACCCACGCAGCGTTAGTTTCATTGACGGGCTGAATTTGTTGCAGCAGTGGATCGCGGGCGTTGACGGGAAAGTAGTGCTTGGATTTACGTTTACCGGGAAATTTCATGGTCTGGGCTATGAGTGGCTATTGGGCCGGAAATGGTAGCACAAACCCGGCCCTGTGCGCGATTAGCGGCTTGTTGTCACTAACGATGCCATCATCTCAATATGATCCGCAGAATCATTAAGCGCAGGAATGTATTCATACTTTGTGCCACCCGCTTCAAGGAAAAACTCCCGGTTCTGCACCGCGATCTCCTCCAGCGTCTCCAGACAGTCCGCTGAAAAGCCCGGCGACATAACCTGAACATGCCTGACGCCCTTTTCACCCAGCATTTTCAGCGTTTCATCGGTGTACGGTGTCAGCCAGGGTTCGCGTCCAAAGCGCGACTGGAAAGTCATCATCACTTTTTCCGGCGGCAGTCCGAGGGCTGAAACCAGCTCACGCGTGGTGTCGCGGCAGCGCTGAGGATAATCATCGCCCTGATCGGCATAGCGCTGTGGAATACCATGATAAGAGAGCAACAGCAGATCCGGCTCACCATGTTTTTCGAACGATGCGCGCGCACTGTTCACCAGCGCGGCGATATACCGTTCGTTGTCGGCGTAGTCGCGAATAAAAGTCACGCCCGGAATACGCCGACGCGTCGCGAGGATACGCGCCAGTTCGTCCCAGACCGCCGCGACGGTCGAGCAGGAGTATTGCGGATACAGCGCCAGGACCACGATATGATCAACGCCCTGCGACAAAAGATTGTCTACGGCACTTTCCAGTGAAGGTTTACCGTAGCTCATCCCCAGCGCAACGGGCATATCGGGTAAACGAGCCGCCAGTGCCTTCTCCTGACGGCGGCTATACACCATCAGCGGAGAGCCTTCTTCCATCCATACCGACTGATAAAGTTTCGCCACGCGAGGAGAACGAATCGGCAGAATGACACCGCGCAGCAGCGGCCACCACAGCAATTTTGGGGTATCCACCACGCGGGAGTCGCTTAAAAACTGTCGCAGGTAACGTTTTACCGCCGCGGGGGTGGGTGCTTCTGGAGTGCCCAGATTGGCAAGCAAGATGCCGGTTTTTGCCTGACTCATTCACGCCTCTTAACCATTTGAATAGTTGCTAATTGTAGCGGAAAAGCGGGTAGACGGAACCAATTACAGTGAAAGGTGGGATGAGAATTTTTCTCACCCGGAGGGCTCCGGGTGAGAGAGATGCGATTAGCCGAGGATTTTTTCCAGCTCAGCACGCACGTCAGCGACGGCTTTGGTGCCGTCGACTTTAGCGTATTGGGTGTTACCCGCCTGCGCTTCTTTCGAGTAGTAGCCAATCAGCGGTGCCGTCATCTGATGGTATTCCACCAGGCGCTTACGCACAGTCTCTTCCTGATCGTCTTTACGGGTGGTCAGCTCTTCGCCGGTCACGTCGTCTTTGCCTTCCACTTTTGGTGGATTGAATTTGATGTGGTAAACGCGGCCAGAGGCAGCATGTACGCGACGACCAATGATACGGTCAACGATCAGCTCGTCCGGTACGTCAAACTCCAGCACGAAATCAACCTTGATACCCGCTTCTTTCATGGCGTCAGCCTGAGGGATGGTGCGCGGGAAGCCGTCCAGCAAGAAACCATTACGGCAATCTTCCTGAGAGATGCGTTCTTTGACCAGCGCGATAACCAGCTCGTCAGTCACCAGCTTGCCTGCATCCATAATGTCTTTCGCTTGTTTGCCCAGCTCGGAGCCAGATTTAACAGCGGCACGCAGCATGTCACCGGTAGAGATTTGCGGAATACCGTATTTCTCCATGATGAACTGAGCCTGAGTTCCTTTACCCGCGCCCGGAGCGCCAAGCAGAATAATACGCATTGCGAAAATCCCCTCAAAAGTTGGTTCAATATTTCAAAAAGCGCTAAACAATACCATCAGAATGGGTATGGCTCAAGGAAGGCGGGACGGCTGAAACGGTTAACGGGGGAGATTATTTGGGTTAGTGCGGTGTGAAGTCCCCTCACCCTACCCTCTCCCCAAAGGGGAGAGGGGGAAAACCGCATCGGGCGGTCCCCTAACCTGACGAGGAAGAGGGTGAAAACCGCACCGGGCGGTCCCCTAACCTGACGAGGAAGAGAGTGAAAACCGCACCGAGCGGTCCCCTCACCTGACGAGGAAGAGGGGGAAAACCGCACCGAGCGATCCCCTAACCTGACGAGGAAGAGGGTGAAAACCGCACCGGGCGGTCCCCTAACCTGACGAGGAAGAAGGTGAAAACCGCACCGGGCGATCCCCTCTCCCTTTTGGGGAGAGGGTTAGGATGAGGGGTGAGGGGTGAGGCTAATTACGCCATTAACAGCGCATTCACACGTTTGATGAACAGGTTTGGATCTTCCAGCGTGCCGCGCTCGGCCAGCAGGGATTGATCCAGCAGCAGCTCAACCCACTCGTTAAACTGCGTTTCGTCCTGGGTATCCGCCGCGCGTTTGACCAGCGGATGATCCGGGTTCAGTTCAAAGATGTATTTCACTTCAGGAATGGCCTGGCCCGCCGCGGCGAACAGTTTCGCCATCTGAGTCCCCATTTCATCCGCATCGGTGGTGACAATCGCCGGAGTGTCGGTCAGACGATGGGTGAAGCGCACCTCTTTCACGCGATCGCCCAGCAGAGTTTTCACACGCTCAACGAAAGGTTCCAGCGCCTTTTCCGCTTCTTTCGCCGTTTCGTCTACTTCATCAGCCAGCTTGTCGATAGATTCGTCAGCTTTCGCCACGGACTGGAATGATTTACCGTCGAACTCGGTCAGGTAGTTCATCATCCACTCATCAATGCGGTCGGAGAGGAGCAGGACTTCGATGCCTTTCTTACGCAGCAGTTCCAGATGCGGGCTGCTCTTCGCGGCGGCATAGCTGTCTGCGGTGATGTAGTAGATCTTCTCCTGCCCTTCTTTCATGCGGGACACATACTCTTCGAGAGACACCGTCTGCTCGGAAGAGTCGGTGTGCGTAGAGGCGAAGCGCAGCAGTTTGGCAATCGCTTCCACGTTGGAAGAATCTTCCGCCGGGCCTTCTTTCAGCACCAGGCCGAACTGTTTCCAGAAGGTCTGGTATTTCTCCGCGTCGTCTTTCGCCAGTTTTTCCAGCATCTGCAGAGAGCGCTTGGTCAGCGCGTTGCGCAGATTACGCGTCACGGTGCTGTCCTGCAGGATTTCACGGGAGACGTTCAGCGGCAGATCGTTGGAATCTATCAGGCCACGCACAAAGCGCAGGTAGTTCGGCATGAACTGCTCGGCGTCGTCCATGATGAACACGCGCTGCACGTACAGCTTCAGGCCGTGCTTGTGATCGCGGTTCCACATGTCCCACGGTGCCTGCGCCGGGATATACAGCAGGCTGGTGTACTCCTGCTTACCTTCCACACGGTTGTGGCTCCAGGTCAGCGGATCGGTAAAGTCGTGGGCGATGTGCTTGTAGAATTCGTTGTATTCGTCGTCTTTGATTTCAGACTTGTTACGCGTCCACAGGGCCTGGGCCTTGTTGATCTTTTCCCAGGAAACAACGGTTTCGCCGTCCACTTCTTCGGTTTTTTCGATCTCAACCGGCAGGGCGATGTGGTCGGAGTATTTGCCGATGATGGAACGCACGCGCCAGTCGTTGAGGAAATCGTCTTCCCCTTCGCGCAGATGCAGGGTGATCTCGGTCCCGCGATCGGCTTTGGTGATGTCATCAACGGTGTATTCACCTTCGCCGTGAGATTCCCAGAACACGCCATTTTCGGCGCTGTCGCCTGCCGCACGCGTACGCACAGTCACTTTGTCAGCCACGATAAAGGCGGAATAGAAGCCTACGCCAAACTGACCAATCAGTTGACTGTCTTTCGCCTGATCGGAACCCATAGATTCGAGGAAGGATTTGGTGCCTGATTTCGCAATCGTACCGAGGTGGTCGATAACGTCATCACGGTTCATACCAATACCGTTATCGGCAATGGTCAGGGTGCGGTTTTCTTTGTCAAAAGAGACGCGCACGCGCAGCTCGCCGTCGCCTTCATACAGATCCGGGTTAGACAGTGCGCGAAAACGCAGTTTGTCCGCCGCATCCGAGGCGTTCGAGATTAACTCGCGCAGGAAGATTTCTTTATTGGAATACAGGGAATGGATCATCAGGTGCAGAAGCTGTTTTACTTCTGACTGGAAACCACGGGTTTCTTGTCCTTTCATCTAGATCGACCTCAACAATGCCATTTAATGGGGTTTATACACGTTGAGTGTGAAATGGGGATAGAGGGAGAGAATTTCAAGCGGAGGCCACGATTGCAGCCTCCGACTGGTTAGAAAATAAGCTTGTGACGTCCCGCCAGAGAGTGCGACAGCGTAGTGCCGTCCACCATCTCCAGCTCACCGCCAACCGGTACGCCGTGGGCGATTCGACTGGCCTGCACGCCATACTGCGCGCACAGTTCACCGATATAGTTTGCGGTCGCTTCGCCTTCCACCGTTGGGTTGGTGGCAAGGATCACTTCATTGAGCGTCTCAGACTCCAGACGCTGTTCGAGGCGATCAAGGCCGATATCATCCGGACCAATACCGTCCAGCGGAGAGAGATGCCCCATCAGCACGAAATAGCGGCCTGAAAATTGCCCGGTTTGCTCAATAGCGTAGATGTCCGCCGGACTCTCCACCACGCAAATCTGGCCGTTTTCCTGGCGACGCGGATTCGAGCAGATGTTGCACACGTCTTGCTCGGTAAATGTGCGGCAATCCGCACAGTGACCAATTTCTGACATGGCGCGGGTGAGTGCCTGCGCCAGGCGCATCCCGCCGCTGCGGTCGCGCTGTAACAGCGTAAACGCCATGCGCTGTGCTGATTTCGGGCCAACGCCCGGTAAACAGCGCAGCGCTTCCATTAACTGCGTGAGCAGCGGACTGGTTTGCATCAGAATGGCATCTTAAAGCCTGGCGGCAGTTGCATGCCGCTGGAGACTGACGCCATTTTTTCTTTCTGGGTTTCGTCGATACGGCGCGCTGCGTCGTTAAACGCCGCCGCAACCAGATCTTCCAGCATGTCTTTGTCGTCTTCGAGCAGGCTTGGGTCGATTTCCACGCGACGGCAGTTATGCGCGCCGTTAATGGTCACTTTAACCAGACCCGCACCGGATTCGCCAGTGACTTCCAGCTGTGCGATCTCTTCCTGCATTTTCTGCATTTTGTCTTGCATCTGCTGGGCCTGTTTCATCAGGTTACCCAGACCGCCTTTACCACCAAACATAGGCTTCTCTCTTAAGTAGTCACGTTAAGGACAACGACCATGAGTCAGACTCACGGTCAAATGGGACGGATACTCTCTTCATCCAGATCGGCGTCGAAGAATCGGCGCAAGGTCTGAATGTTGTTATCCGCAATAATCGACTCGCGCGCCTGCGCAAGTTTCTCTTCATAAATAGCCTGACGCCACTCCAGCGGCGTGCGCATCGCCGGATTATCATCTTCAATGATAGTCAATTCAACCGGTACGCCGTGCAAGGTCGTCAGCGCTTCCGTCAGCGCTTTTTGCGCCGCCGGGGAGTTCAGATGACGCTGCCCCGGACGCAGATGCAGGCGGACAAGATGGCCTTCCTGCTCCTTCCACGCGTTAAGGGCAACCTGTTCGACCAGTTTTGGCAACCGCAGCTGGCTGACCTCAGCGGCCCAGGCGTCACGTTCAAGAGACTCTTCAGCCAGCTTCGCCGACAGCTCCGGCGTTTTCTCGTGCTCAAGCGCTCTCTTCAGCGCCTTAGGCGTTGCCACCTCCACCTTAACCTCTTCGGTGACGGCAGTGGTTTTCCAGCGATAAGCCTCTTTTTTCGCCGGGGCTTTTTGTTCGAGCGCCGACGGCGATGGACGCGACTGTACGCGCTCCGTTACCGATGCCAGTCGTTCGAGTGCGGCGTTGTTAACCGGCCGCGCTCTTGCTGGCGCTGCCGGTTCACTCTTTTTTGGTTTAGTTGCTCCCTGCGCACGCTGTAGCTGACTACGGGCGGCGAGCACCGAACTGGTGGCATCCGGCAGCGGTACATCCGGTCCAGGCGGCGGTGCGGCATGTTGCGGCACCGGAGGCGGCGTCATGACCGCCGTCGGTGCGACAGGAGCAAAAGATTGCCGTGGCACTTCGGGCTCTGGCAACGGCATCCGGGGATGGAACGCCAGCGCGCGCAGTAGCGTCATCTCGACGCCCATACGACGGTCTGGCGCAAACGGTAACTCTTTGCGGCCAATCAGCAGCGTCTGGTAATAGAGCTGAACATCCGCGGGCGGAACGGTGCGGGCAAGCTCACGCATCCGCTGCTCGATGGCGGCCATATCGGCGCCGATAGCTGAAGGCGAGAGCTGCAACATCGCGACACGATGCAGCAGAGCCAGCATCTCCACCAGCAGCGCTTCCCACTCAACGCCGCGAGATGCCGCGACATTCAGCAACGACATCGCGCGCTCACCGTTGGCGTCGATGATCGCTTCGATCAACGACAAAGCCTGGTCGTCATCCAGCGTTCCCAGCATCGTGCTGACCGCTTCGGTCGACAGTTTACCGTCACCGCTGGCAATCGCCTGATCGGTTAGGCTTAACGCGTCACGCAGGCTGCCGTCCGCAGCGCGGGCCAGTAATTGCAGTGCGCGTGCTTCGTGAGTGATCTGCTCTTCATCGAGAATATGTTCAAGCTGTGCCCGGATCTGCTCAACGTCCAGCGCCTTCAAATGGAACTGGAGACAGCGTGACAGAATCGTCACCGGCAGCTTTTGCGGATCGGTGGTCGCCAACAGGAATTTAACGTGCGATGGCGGTTCTTCCAGCGTTTTCAACAGCGCATTGAAGCTGTGGCGCGAGAGCATGTGAACTTCATCGATCAGATAGACCTTGAAGCGGCCACGCGCCGGGGCATATTGCACGTTATCCAGCAGATCGCGAGTGTCTTCGACCTTGGTGCGCGATGCGGCGTCGATTTCAATCAGATCGACAAAACGCCCCTGCTCGATTTCACGACAGTTATCACAGACGCCGCACGGGGTGGCGGTGATGCCGGTTTCGCAGTTGAGGCCTTTTGCCAGCAAACGGGCAATAGAGGTTTTACCGACGCCGCGCGTGCCGGAGAAAAGATACGCGTGATGGATGCGTCCTAGCGATAAACCGTTCGCCAGGGCGGTCAGCACATGTTCCTGGCCGACTACGTCAGCAAAGGTTTGGGGTCGCCACTTTCGGGCTAACACCTGATAACTCATGGGCAGGCTCTGCAACGCTGGAAGGTGGATATTCAGGGGGGTAATGCTAACACAACCTCACCCTTTGGGCGAGGTTGCGGGAAGAGGGATTAATGACCCGGGAAAGGCACCAGGCTATAGCTGGTGATGCCCTGTTTTTCCAGGCGCTGTTCGCCACCGAGATCGAACAGATTGATGATGAAGGCCGCGTCGGTCACTTCGCCACCGAGGCGACGAATCAGCTTAACCGTCGCTTCAATCGTGCCGCCGGTCGCCAGCAGATCGTCAACCACCAGCACTTTGTCGCCGGGTTGAATCGCATCAACGTGAATCTCCAGCTGATCGGTGCCGTACTCCAGCTCATAGCTCTCAGCAATGGTTTCACGCGGGAGTTTGCGCGGCTTACGCACGGGCACAAAACCGACGCCCATCGCCAGCGCAACCGGTGCGCCAAACAAGAAGCCACGCGCTTCGGTGCCTACTACTTTGGTGATCCCGGCGTTTTTATAGCGCTCGACCAGCAATTCAATGCTGAGAGCGTACGCTTTCGGGTCTTCCAGCAAGCTGGTGACATCACGGAAAAGAATGCCAGGTTTTGGATAATCCTGGATGCTTTTGATGCTGTTTTTCAGATATTCAAGCTGCTGCGCAGTCGCGGTCATAAATGTATGCCTGGTTAAAAACGGTGTTACTCACGGCGCGCAAAAAAGGATAGTCAAGGTAACAACTGATTAACCTTTGACCAGGCGCACCTGTGCTCGAAAACGGTCGAATTTACTGGCTGCCGGGGATAATTGCAACCACCATCATCGCACATCAGTGCTTTTGTTGCTTTTCATCAACGACGGGAATTCGCCACATAAAGAAAAGCAGACAACAGAGGATAACCAGCAGCAGGATGCGCACCCACATCATTTTCACCAGCCATAATGAAATGGCGAAGGTCGCAAGTGTCAGGATAATGGCGCGGGGCTTTGCCCCAGGCGGCATCGCCCGGTATTGTTGCCAGTGGCGCAGATAGCCGCCAAACCATGAGCGATGGAGCAGCCAGTGGTGAAAGCGGGGCGATGAGCGGGCAAAGCACCAGGCAGCCAGCAAAATAAAAGGCGTGGTAGGCAGTAAAGGCAAAACAACCCCGAGGGTGCCAAGCACTACCGCGAGCCAGCCAATGATGATTAAAATAGTACGCTGCATAATGCGAATCGTTATCAAACTGAACGGCTACTTTACCACTGGAGAGCGTATTGAAAACAGCCTTGCTTTTAGAGACCCTGCAAAATCAGCTGATAGCACTGCGTTCGCAGGCGTCGCCGCTGATGCAGCATGCGACGCTGAAACCGCGCTTTGACCGGCAGTTATTTCGTACCCGCAGTACGCTGATTAAAGATTACCTCGATGAAGCTCAACGCAATCTTGATGAACTGAGCCACGCCGTGAAACAAGGCAGGCAGGAGCAGGTCGCCTGGCTGGCTGAACATTTGATCGAGCAGATGACCGCACTGCATCGTGAAATCACCGCATGGCCGCTGCGCGCCTGGGACAGCCCATCGGCGGGCATGGAAAAATGGCAGCGTAAACGTCTGGAGCATCAGGAATTTGAACGTCGTCTCTTTGAGATGAAACAGGCGCGCGAACAGCAACTCAGCACCAGCGAAACGCTGGAAGAGCAGCAACGTTTACTGCGCGAAGTTTCTGCCCTGGAAGGACGACTCACCCGCTGCCGTCAGGCGCTGGATAAGATAGAGCGAGTGATTGCGCGCATCACTCGCTAAAAGGAGAACAACATGTCGCTGGAAAATGCCCCCGACGAGGTCAAGCTGGCCGTCGATCTGATTATGCTGCTGGAGAACCATGATCTGCCGGCGGAGACGGTGCTGAAAGCACTGGAGATTGTCAGACGAGATTTTGAAGGGAAACGACCCTCACCCCTGCCCTCTCCCTGAAAGGGAGAGGGGGAGCTTGCTCCAGCGCGGTCCTCTTCCCATAAGGAAGACGGTTTTAAAAGCGCTGGAAATTGTCAGACGAGATTTTGAAGGGAAACGACCCTCACCCCTGCCCTCTCCCTAAAAGGGAGAGGGGGAGCTTGCTCCAGCGCGGTCCCCTCCCCATAGGGAAGACGGTTTTAAAAGCGCTGGAAATTGTCAGACGAGATTTTGAAGGGGAAATACCCTCACCCCTGCCCTCTCCCTGAAAGGGAGAGGGGGAGCTTGCTCCCGTGCGGTCCTCCTCCCTAAAAGGCAGAGGGGAAGATTGCTCCTGTGCGGTCACTTCCCCATAGGGAAGACGGGGAAAATCGTCACCTCGATCCAGTACAGTCCCCTCTCCCCTTTGGGGAGAGGGTTAGGGTGAGGGGAAAATCACGCAGGTGTTGGATCGTCACCTTTAATCTCGCGCTTCACTTCCGTATGCTCATCACCCTTCTCATTGCGCAGGTGAACTTCAAGCTGATTGAAGGCGATATTGATATTGTTTTCCCGGCACAGACGGTCGATGGTGCGGTTTAGTTCGTCTACCGCATAGCTGCGATCCCGCAGTTCACGCACATATAAACGCAGTTCATGATCCAGCGTGCTGGCACCAAAGGTGGTGAAGAACACCGATGGCGCCGGATCGTGCATCACTTTTGGATGTTCCGTTGCCGCCCGCAGCAGCACCTCTTTCACTTTGTCCAGATCAGAACCATATGCCACGCCGAGACGGATCACCACGCGGGTGATGGTATCGGAGAGCGACCAGTTGATCAGGCGCTCGGTGACAAACGCTTTGTTCGGAATGATCACCTCTTTACGGTCAAAGTCGGTAATCGTCGTCGCACGAATACGGATCTTGCTGACCGTCCCGGAGAACGTCCCGATGGTGACGGTATCGCCGATACGTACCGGGCGTTCGAACAGAATGATCAGACCAGAGACGAAGTTACCGAAAATTTCCTGCAACCCAAAGCCCAGACCAACCGAGAGTGCCGCTGCCAGCCACTGCAGTTTATCCCACGAGACACCCAGCGAACCGAAGACAGTCATCGCCCCCGCCACCAGAATCACATAGTTGAGGATTGTGGTGATGGCATAAGACGAGCCCTGGCGCATATTGAGGCGCGAAAGGACCAGCACTTCCAGCAGGCCCGGTAAGTTGCGAATCAGCGCCCAGGCCACAATTGACGAGACCAGCGCAAACAGCAGGCTGCCCATGGTCACGCTTTTCATTACCGCCGCACCGGCCTCAGTGCCGTTGTATTGCCACAACGTAATGCTGTCGAGATAGGCAAACACGGTGATCAAATCTGACCAAATCGCCCAGAACATCACCCCAAACAGGGCGATCATTACCAGCATGGTGATACGCAGCGTTTGCTGGTTGACCTGCTCCAGCGCGATAGTCGGTTCTTCCTGCGGCTCCGCCCCTTCAGCCCCCTCTTTCACCATATTCTGACGACGCGCCAGTGCGCGGCGATAGGCAATACGGCGCGCCGCAACGCTCAGACCGCGCAGCACCGTCTGATACAGCAGGTTCCAGAGGATCACCAGGTAGACGGTTTCAATCCAGCGGCCCGACAGGCGCAGCGTGGTATAGAAGTAGCCCGTTGCGGTAAGCACCATCAGCGCCAGCGGGATAATCGCCAGTACCGTGACGGTGATCAAACGGATATTGTGCGACTCTTTGTCGCGCCAGCTGTCCCGGCACATCGGCCACATCAGAATGGCGATCAGCAACAGGTTGAGGAAAATCGCCAGTTGCCCCAGTACATCGTCCATCAGATGCAGCGGAGAAAGCTCTGCCACCACCGACCAGAAATGTAAAGGCAGCAACGCCAGGCTGACGCGAACAATTTGCCGACGCCAGTGGCTGGTCAGCTGCTCGGGCATGTTGAAGTGACGAACCGCAACGCCGTCTTTTTCGAGCACTTTCCAGCACAGGCCGAACACCAGCCAGAACAACGCCAGTTTTTTGCTGAACGCCCACAACAGATCGCTGATGTTAAGCTGCATCGTGAGCAAAATCAGACCCGCCGCGAGAATCAATAAACACACCGGCAACGCGCGGATCAGATCGATAAGAATCGCTTTTGGCGTATGGAGCTGGCTGTCGTTACGCAGTTGGCCCACTTCCTGGGCGAGCTTCGCCTGATACTTTTTAAGCCAGCCCAGACGCCAGCGAATCAGCCCCGCTATCAGCAGCAGCGGCAGACCCGCAAGAAACGCAATCATCACCGCAGGCCAGGCTTTTTCCCAGTTCACGGTAATTTTCATTCCCTGAATCTGAGACTTTAGCGCTTCAGGGAAAGATTTAATCCAGTCCCAGTCCATTGGTTTGTTGCTGTTTACCCAGAAGATTTGCTGAGTCAGGATCTCCTGCAGGCTTTTCGACACGCTGACCAGCTGTTGCTGGTTGATTTGCAGATTGATCGCCATCATCAGCTGATTGCCGAGCTGTTTATTCAGCTGATCCAGCAGTTCGCGGCGCATATCAACAACCTGCAGCAGCGCATCGTGTACTTCATCATTCACTTCACTGGAATGCCCCTCTTCCACTTTGGCGACAAAAGCATCGCTCTGGAAAAGCGCGTCGCGCTGCTGGTTGATTTCAAACTGTTCCAGACGCAAATCCGCGATGCGGTTGGTCATATCTTCCAGTTCGTCGGCAGAGGGCAGCGTCTGCTGTTGCTGATACAGAATGCGTGATAACAGCAGGCTTCCCTTCAGCACTGCAATCTGTTCTTTAATATTACGCTCCGCCTGCAGGGCGCGATCCAACCAGTTTTTCACTTTGATATTTTGCTGAACCAGCGAGTTACCGCTTTCTGTCGCCTGAATCAGACGCTGACTGAGCCGATGATTGACGTCCAGCTCCTGCTTGACCAGCGGATTGGCCTGGATGCGGGTCGTTTCATCCGGCGATACCGCTTCCTGGGCTGTTTTCTCGGTCAAGGTCAGGCGCTTGCTGTTGACCGCTTCCTGTAACAGCTGGAGCTGATGCTCCAGGCGATTAATATTGGCGGTGACATAATCTCGTTGCTTTTGCAGGGTATCCTGCAAAACGGTGTTACCTTCGAGGCTCTTACGCTGCTGGTCGATTTGCGCGTTAAGCAGCATTTGCTGAGCCAGCAGCAGCGTTTGCTGAGACGGACGTAACGCCCCCTCTCCCAGCGTCGTGCCATTCAGGCGGTTACGGATCTGCTGAAGCTGTTGAGAGGCCGTATACATCGCATTCTGGACGCGCTCCGGCTGCGTTTGCAGGGAGACCAACTGGCTGTTGTAAGTGGAGAGATCGCTCTGCCCGGTTTGCAGATCGTCGAGCACCTGCGTCATCCGGGACTCAAGCTGGCGCAGTGAGAGCGTGGCCAGAGTTTTACGCGTTTCGTCATCGTTATCGACATCGCTCAGGGCACTGAGCGCGGCGGTCGCCTGACGCATTTTCTCCGGAGCTTCGGCGACTTTCTGCCGAAGCTGGGTGGTTTCGGTCTTTACACGCTCAATTTTATCCAGCGTTTCGAGCGTTTCCGTCAGGTCGCCCAGAACCAGCTTATCTTGCGGCGTGGGATTTTTTTGTTTGTTCAGGCTGTCGAGCTGAGACTGAACATCCGCCCGTGTCGGCACATCGCTGCCATTATCAGCGCGGGCATAGACGGTCGGGGCCGTAGCAAACAAAAAAATCACGGCGAAAAACAAGACAAAAACAGAGTATTGCGAGCGAATGTAGTGCAGCATAGTGATGAATGTGATGTGAGAGATGAGCGGAAATAACCTGGCGCGAAGAATATCACGCCAGGCAATGGCAGAATAGCGCGAAGGCGAGCCTCGAGGATAATTCTCGGTGCGATCAGGCAGGAAGGGAGTGAGGGTCACCGCGCAGTGTCGGGCAGAGCTGGCACATCTCCAGCAAAATGGCGACATAACTGCGCGCCTCCTGCTTCAGGTCGAAAGACTGGGGAGCAAAAAGCCAGTTTTCCATCAGGCCAGAAATGTAGCTGCGCATCAAAATGGCTGTCCGGCGAGTCAGCAGATTAGCCGGCAACATCTGCGCCTGGATACATTGATTAAGGGTTTGTTCGATGCGGTCATAGCTTTCGACGCAAAGACTTCTTTGCGCCTGTTGCACAATCGCCATTTCACCGACAAACTCACATTTATGGAAGATGATTTCCATCATCAGGCGGCGCCGTTCTTCAAGGACTATCGCCTCAAGCACATGCACCAAAATTTCTCTCAAAACTGAGAGTGGATCGTCAGGGAATTTTGCCCGATACTCAGTCTCAAGATCGGTAATACTGGATTCTGACAACTCCCAGATTTCGCTGAACAAGTCTGACTTATTTTTGAAATGCCAGTAAATCGCTCCCCGCGTGACGCCTGCGGCCTGAGCAATCTGCGCCAGAGAGGTTGAGGAAACCCCCTGCTGCGAGAAAAGTCGCATCGCAACATCCAGAATGTGTTGACGTGTTTCAAGCGCTTGTTGTTTGGTTTTTCGTGCCATACGTCAATGAATTTACAGGAGTCAGATTTACATACATTTATGAATGTATGTACCATAGCACGACGATAATATAAACGCAGCAATGGGTTTGCGGACTTTTGATCCATTGATCAATTTGAAATCGGACACTCGAGGTTTACATATGAACAAAAACAGAGGGTTAACGCCTCTGGCGATCGTTCTGATGCTCTCAGGCGGCATAGCGCTTACAGGATGTGATGAGAAACAGGCTCAGCAAGGAGCACAGCAGATGCCAGAAGTTGGTGTCGTCACGCTGAAAACTGAACCTCTCCAAATCACCACAGAATTACCAGGCCGTACAAGTGCTTACCGCATTGCGGAAGTTCGTCCTCAGGTGAGCGGTATTATCCTGAAACGTAACTTCAAAGAGGGTGGTGATGTTGAAGCGGGTGTTTCTCTGTATCAGATTGATCCAGCAACCTATCAGGCCGCTTACGAAAGCGCAAAAGGGGATCTGGCTAAAGCCGAAGCGGCAGCCAAAATCTCTCAGCTGACACTGAACCGCTATAAAAAACTGCTCGGTACGCAATACATCAGCCAACAGGATTACGACACGGCGCTGGCCGATTCTCAACAGAGCAACGCTGCGGTTGTCGCTGCGAAAGCCGCCGTTGAGACAGCACGTATCAATCTGGCGTATACCAAAGTGACCTCTCCTATTAGCGGTCGCATTGGTAAATCAAGCGTTACCGAAGGGGCGCTGGTCCAGAGCGGGCAAGCCAATGCGCTGGCAACCGTGCAGCAGCTTGATCCGATCTACGTGGATGTCACGCAGTCCAGCAACGATTTCTTGCGTCTGAAGCAAGAGCTGGCAAGCGGTGCGCTGAAGCAAGAAAACGGTAAAGCAAAAGTGGAACTGGTGACCAGCGATGGTATTAAGTTCCCGCAAGCTGGCGCGCTGGAATTCTCTGACGTGACCGTCGATCAAACCACCGGTTCTATCACCTTACGTGCCATCTTCCCTAACCCGGATCATACGCTGCTGCCAGGTATGTTCGTGCGTGCTCGTCTGGAAGAAGGGACGAACCCAACCGCGCTTCTGGTTCCGCAGCAGGGCGTAACGCGTACGCCGCGCGGTGATGCCAGCGCGCTGGTTGTGGGTGCGGATGACAAAGTCGAGACGCGTCAAATCACTGCATCGCAGGCGATTGGCGACAAATGGCTGGTGACCGAAGGGTTGAAAGATGGCGATCGCGTGATTGTCACTGGTTTGCAAAAAGTACGTCCTGGCGCGCAGGTGAAAGCCCAGGAAGTCAAATCTGACGATAAACAACAAGCCGCAGCCGGTGGCCAGTCAGAACAAACCAAGTCTTAACTTAAACAGGAGCCGTTAAGACATGCCTAATTTCTTTATCGATCGCCCCATATTTGCGTGGGTGATCGCCATCATCATCATGCTTGCAGGGGGACTGGCGATCCTGAAGCTGCCTGTTGCGCAATATCCAACGATTGCGCCACCAGCCGTTTCGATCACCGCAACCTACCCCGGCGCTGATGCCAAAACGGTGCAGGACACCGTGACGCAGGTTATCGAACAGAACATGAACGGTATCGATAACCTGATGTACATGTCCTCCAACAGTGACTCAACCGGTACGGTTCAGATCACGCTGACCTTCGAGTCTGGTACGGATGCGGATATCGCGCAGGTACAGGTGCAGAACAAACTGCAGCTGGCGATGCCGTTACTGCCGCAAGAAGTACAGCAGCAGGGTGTGAGCGTGGAGAAATCCTCCAGTAGCTTCCTGATGGTTGTCGGCGTCATCAACACCAATGGCACCATGACGCAGGAGGATATTTCCGACTACGTGGGCGCTAACATGAAGGACGCCATCAGTCGTACTTCAGGTGTGGGTGACGTGCAGCTGTTTGGTTCTCAGTATGCGATGCGTATCTGGATGGACCCGAACAAACTGAACAACTTCCAGCTGACGCCTGTTGACGTGATTAGCGCCATTAAAGCGCAGAACGCCCAGGTCGCAGCCGGTCAGCTAGGCGGTACACCGCCGGTGAAAGGGCAGCAGTTGAACGCCTCTATCATCGCGCAAACCCGTCTGACCTCCGCCGATGAGTTCAGTAAAATTCTGCTGAAAGTGAATCAGGATGGTTCACAGGTTCGCCTGCGCGACGTGGCGAAGGTTGAGCTGGGCGGTGAAAACTACGACATCGTGGCGAAGTTTAACGGTCAGCCGGCTTCCGGTCTGGGGATTAAACTGGCAACCGGTGCGAACGCGCTGGATACCGCTACAGCCATTCGTGCTGAACTGAAGAAAATGGAGCCGTTCTTCCCGTCAGGCCTGAAAATTGTTTACCCGTATGACACCACGCCGTTCGTGAAAATCTCGATTCACGAAGTGGTAAAAACGCTGGTTGAAGCCATCATCCTGGTGTTCCTGGTCATGTACCTGTTCCTGCAAAACTTCCGCGCGACGTTGATTCCAACTATCGCCGTACCGGTTGTTCTGTTGGGGACCTTTGCCATCCTTGCGATATTCGGCTTCTCGATAAACACCCTGACGATGTTCGGTATGGTGCTTGCGATAGGCCTTCTCGTGGATGATGCCATCGTGGTGGTCGAAAACGTCGAACGTGTGATGGCCGAAGAAGGGCTACCGCCGAAAGAAGCGACGCGTAAATCCATGGGCCAGATCCAGGGCGCGTTGGTAGGTATCGCGATGGTTCTGTCTGCGGTATTTATTCCGATGGCCTTCTTCGGTGGCTCTACCGGTGCGATTTACCGTCAGTTCTCCATTACCATTGTTTCGGCAATGGCGCTGTCGGTCCTCGTGGCGTTGATTCTGACCCCTGCTCTCTGCGCCACCATGCTGAAACCGGTGGCAAAAGGCGATCACGGTGAGAACAAGAAAGGGTTCTTCGGCTGGTTCAACCGCATGTTTGATAAGAGCACGCACCACTACACCGACAGCGTAGGCAACATCCTGCGCAGCACCGGTCGTTACCTGCTGCTGTATATCATCATCGTTGTTGGGATGGCGTTCCTGTTTATTCGCCTGCCAAGTTCGTTCCTGCCAGATGAAGATCAGGGCGTGTTCCTGACGATGGCTCAGCTTCCTGCTGGTGCATCGCAAGAACGTACCCAGAAAGTGCTGGATGAAGTGACGGATTACTACCTCACCAAAGAGAAAGCGAACGTTGAATCGGTGTTTGCGGTTAACGGCTTTGGCTTTGCGGGTCGTGGTCAGAACACCGGTATCGCCTTCGTCTCGTTGAAAGACTGGGCCGATCGTCCAGGAGATGAGAACAAGGTTGAAGCCATCACTGGCCGTGCGATGGGAACCTTCTCGCAGATTAAAGATGCGATGGTCTTCGCCTTTAACCTGCCAGCGATCGTCGAACTGGGTACCGCAACCGGCTTTGACTTCCAGCTGATCGACCAGGGCGGTTTGGGTCACGAAAAACTGACTCAGGCACGTAACCAGCTGTTTGGTGAAGTGGCTAAACACCCCGATCTTCTGGTGGGTGTGCGTCCTAACGGTCTGGAAGATACCCCACAGTACAAGATCGATATTGATCAGGAAAAAGCACAGGCGCTGGGCGTTTCCATCAGTGACATCAATACCACACTGGGCGCAGCCTGGGGCGGTAGTTACGTCAACGACTTCATCGACCGCGGTCGCGTGAAGAAAGTGTACGTGATGTCTGAAGCGCAATACCGTATGTTGCCGAACGATATCAATAACTGGTATGTGCGCGGTAGCGATGGTCAGATGGTGCCGTTCTCCGCCTTCTCAACGTCACGTTGGGAATACGGTTCGCCGCGTCTGGAACGCTACAACGGCCTGCCATCAATGGAAATCCTCGGTCAGGCGGCTCCAGGCAGAAGTACCGGTGAAGCCATGAATCTGATGGAAGAGCTGGCGGCTAAACTGCCATCGGGAATCGGCTATGACTGGACGGGGATGTCCTATCAGGAACGTCTGTCCGGTAACCAGGCCCCTGCCCTGTACGCCATTTCGTTAATCGTGGTGTTCCTGTGTCTGGCGGCATTGTATGAGAGCTGGTCAATTCCGTTCTCGGTTATGCTGGTTGTTCCGTTGGGTGTTATCGGCGCGCTGCTTGCGGCGACGTTCCGTGGTCTGACGAACGACGTTTACTTCCAGGTGGGCCTGCTGACAACCATTGGCTTGTCGGCGAAGAACGCGATACTTATCGTGGAATTCGCCAAAGATCTGATGGACAAAGAAGGCAAAGGGCTGATTGAAGCGACGCTGGAAGCGGTTCGTATGCGTCTGCGTCCAATCCTGATGACCTCCCTGGCGTTTATCCTCGGGGTTATGCCACTGGTTATCAGTACCGGTGCAGGCTCTGGCGCGCAAAACGCCGTCGGTACAGGTGTAATGGGCGGTATGGTGACCGCAACCGTTCTGGCTATCTTCTTCGTTCCGGTGTTCTTCGTGGTGGTTCGCCGCCGCTTCAGCCGTAAGAATGAAGATGTGGAGCATAACCACTCAGTTGAACATCACTGATACCGGTTTATCCCTTTAAAAAGGCCGCGACAGCGGCCTTTTTCTTTATCTGAAAAAAGTCATAAATTACGCTTATTGTCGGTTCATTTATTTCTGTCAGGGTATTAAGGCGTATCCTATTTATCATGTCCGTTAAACAATGAGTCGACTCTTTTTTATTTCGTCTCTGTGATGACTTTATTAAGATTATTCCTGGCGACTGGCACCACAATGAACGAAGGGCTATCTGGATTTCATTCGCAAGATTATCGGGTAAGCTGATGAATCTTAAGGTAGCGGCAAAATGCCAGTCTTGAAAAAGACAAAAATATCTTCGCTATTGTTCGACAATGCCATCAGGTGTGTAACCGGGCTTTTTAATTGTAATTTTTCGTAATAGCGCGGTGAAATCTTGATCAGAGTGGATTATAGTTAAAGACATCAGGAAAACAGCACGCGTTACGGCTAAGTAAGTTGTATCCATCCCGACATTGATGCTCGGTGAGTAAAAAATCACTCAAAAGGGGATGCGCTATGGACGAGTACTCGCCAAAAAGGCATGATATTGCGCAGTTGAAATTTCTCTGCGAATCCTTGTACCATGACTGCCTTGCCAATCTTGATGAAAGCAACCATGGCTGGGTAAATGATCCGACCTCTGCAATCAATTTACAGCTAAATGAACTCATTGAGCATATAGCGACCTTCGCACTTAATTATAAAATTAAGTACAATGAAGATAATAAACTGATTGAGCAACTTGATGAATATCTGGATGACACCTTTATGTTGTTCAGCAGCTACGGCATTAACACACAGGACTTGCAAAAATGGCGTAAATCGGGAAACCGGCTATTCCGTTGTTTCGTCAACGTGAGTCGAGCTAACCCGGTCAGTCATTCGTGTTAAAATTATTACAATTACTAGGGTGAATTTATGTCTGATAAACCATTAACCAAAACAGATTATTTGATGCGCTTGAGGCGCTGCCAGTCACTGGACACACTAGAGCGTGTTATTGAGAAAAATAAATACGAGCTACCGGATCATGAATTGGCTGTATTTTATTCAGCGGCCGACCATCGTCTTGCCGAGCTAACAATGAATAAGCTTTACGACAAAATCCCAACGTCTGTGTGGAAATTTGTCCGTTAATTCTTAGCAATTTGTATTAAAAGTTGTCACGCCACGTTCTTACGCTGAATTCATCTTTCAATACACGATTCCTGTATGAAAACAGGCCCGCCGTTTATACGTGCATTCGACGACATTGTTGTGATTATGATCACATCAGCAAATCGGGAACGTTCCCTTTCCGGGTAAGGTTCTTTACGCTATTGCGCAGAATCTATACCAGAGAGGCATCTATGAGTGAAGAAAAGCAGAAAATGATTGCGGGTGAACTTTACCGCCCATCAGACGAGACCTTGCGGGCAGACCGCCTGCGCGCACGTCATCTTGTTCACCGCTATAACCACACAGAACCCGATGCAAAAGCCGAACGGCGCACTATTCTGACCGAACTACTGGGCCATGCCGGCGATGCGTACATCGAACCCAGCTTCCGCTGTGATTACGGCTATAACATCTTTCTCGGGAAAGGGTTTTACGCCAATTTCGACTGCGTCGTGCTGGACGTATGCCCTGTCCATATCGGCGATAACTGTATGCTGGCTCCGGGCGTTCATATCTATACCGCGACGCATCCCCTGGATGCGACAGAACGCAACAGCGGTGCCGAACTGGGTAAACCGGTGACTATCGGTCATAATGTCTGGATTGGTGGCCGTGCGGTGATAAACCCTGGGGTGACGATTGGAGACAACGTCGTCGTGGCCTCCGGTGCTGTTGTCACCAAAGATGTGCCAGCGAACGTTGTTGTTGGCGGAAACCCGGCAAAGATCATTAAAACGCTCTGAACTGAAAATGAGTAACTGTTATGGTTTTTCAGCGCATAACTGTTACTTCTTTCAACCAAAGCGCTCCCCTAAAATAGGCAGATCCCCTGTATTTTGCATAATTCATGAAGGTTATAAATGACAGAGATACAGCGCCTGCTTACTGAAACCATCGACGATCTTAATTCCCGCGAAAAGCGCGACAATCGCCCGCGCTTCAGCATCAGCTTTATTCGTAAACATCCCGGCTTATTTTTAGCGATGTATGCCGCACTGCTGGCGACGCTTACCGTCATGCTGCTGTCAGAAACGCTGATTGACTCGGTCTGGTTACTGGTCGTTTTATTTGTCGTGTTTAACGGCTTCTTCTTCTTCGACGTGAATCCGCGTTATCGCTACGAAGATATTGATGTGCTCGATTTCCGCGTTTGCTATAACGGCGAGTGGTATAACACGCGCTATGTTCCACCGGAGCTTATCGACAACATTTTGCGCTCACCCGCCGTGGAAGAAGAGCAGAAAGCCAAACTGCAGAAAATGGTCTCCACCAAGGGCGAACTGTCGTTCTACGACGTCTTTACCCTTTCCCGCCCTGCCACTGCGTAATAAGACTCTGCAAGCGCCTGATGCCGGGCGCAAATTGCGACGCTGGGGTATTTCCATACCCCAGCACCAGACCGGTTTGCCCCTGCTGCTCATCCAGGTAATATCCGCTTAGCGCCGCGGGGGCAAGATGATACTGCCTGGCCTGCTGCGCCACCCACTTATCATCAATGCCATCAATCGCTACGGTCAGGTGCATCCCCCCTTCTCCGGCCAGCACCCGATGCGCGACAAGCAGTTCGGCATGAAGTGCGTCACGCAACTCTCTGTAGCGCTTGCGATACAGTCGTCGCATGGCGGCCAGATGCCGCGCATAGTGTCCCTCTTCAATAAACAACGCCAGCGTGCGCTGCTCCGCGCGATGTCCACCTCGCAGAAGCGCCCCCATCACCGGCTGTGCAGCGCGGGCGAGCGCCTGCGGCAGCACCATAAATCCGGTTCGCAGCGAGGGGAACAGCGTTTTACTGAACGTACCTAAATAGACCACGGGCGCATTTTTCTGCATCCCCATCATGGCGGGCACAAGTTCGCCGCTATAGCGAAACTCACTGTCATAATCATCTTCAATAATCCACGCATTATGCTGACGAGCAAACTCCAGCAACGCCAGCCGCCGGTTGATACTTAACACGCTCCCGTAGGGAAACTGATGCGAAGGCGAGGTGAAAATAAGCGCTGGTGAGTGCTCACCGTTTATCTCCAGACGCAGGCCTTCTTCATCGACAGGCATGCCGACCATCCTCAGTCCGGATGTCATAAACGCGCTTTTCGCCCCCGCGTAACCCGGATTCTCAATCCAGACGGTATCCCCGGTTTCACTCAGCAGCTGGGTACATAAGCTCACACCTTCCAGCGCCCCTTCTGTGATCACAATCTGGCTGGCGTCGCAGTGAATACCACGGGAGAGCGCCAGGTGACGAGCAATCGCTTTGCGCAGCGACAACTCCCCCGCCGGGGAGCCATAACCCAGTAACGCGCTGCCCTCTTCGCGCAACACCCTGTCGTATAGAAGCCTCCACAGCGGCAACGGGAAATAATTAATCGCAGGCGTTCCGGGGGTGAACGCAGGCACCGGCGTTTCTCGCGCGGTGGGGGGAGGAAGCTGCGACACGCGCTGCGCTAACGTCACCTCCAGCGCGTGAGACGACGGCCCGGGTTCGCCTTTTTCCTGGAGGGCAACACGCGTGCCCTGTCGGTTACGGTGCAAATAACCTTCCAGCGTCAGCTGTTCCAGCGCGGCATTGACCGTATTGCGGGAGATCGCCAGTTGTCCGGCAATGATACGGGAACCGGGTAAACGGCTCTCCGCCTGCAATCGGCCATCGAGAATGGCGGCTCGCAAGGCGAGATAAAGCGAGCGCTGCAGCGTCTGCGCCCCGCGTCGTTGCAGCGCATCACTGATTAATGCGTAAAAATCATCGCCAGGAATATTCATCTTCACCTCCGTGGTACCACCATAACACGCCCTGGTGGACCTTTTTAAGGGTCCACTTATTTCCTAAGCTGAATCTCTACTCAAACCAGGGAGATCAACATGAATCAATGCAATCAGTTTGGCCAGCCGGTCGGCGAGGCACTTATCGACTGGCAGCCGCGACAGCACCCCGCGCGCGTGGAGCTGAAAGGGGAGTATTGCTCGCTGACGCCTTTACGCACAGAGCACGCCGCCGCGCTGTTTGCCGCCTACGCGCTGGCGCCGGATACCCGCAGCTGGACGTGGTTGCTGCGCGAGCCGGACGCCAGCGTGGAGGATTTCACAAACTGGGTCGCCAGCGTCTGCGAATTATCAGATCCCATTCACTTCACCGTTATCGACAACCAAACGAACGCGCCGGTCGGCACGCTGGCGCTGATGCGCATTGACGCTAAAAATGGGGTGGTGGAAGTGGGGCATGTCCATTTTTCCCCGCTGCTGAGCCGCACGCCGATGTCCACAGAGGCACAGTATCTGCTGATGCGCTACGTGTTCGACACGCTTGGCTATCGTCGCTACGAGTGGAAATGCAATAGTCTGAATGCGCCTTCGCGCCGGGCGGCGCTGCGTTTAGGATTTCAGTATGAAGGGCAATTTCGCCAGGCGCTGGTGATTAAAGGCCACAACCGTGACACCGACTGGTTTTCCCTTATTGATAACGAGTGGGAAGCCGTTTCCCGCGCATTCCAGAACTGGCTCGCCGCCGACAATTTTACCGCCGACGGCGAGCAGAAAAGATCCCTGGAAAACTGGCGAGAATCACTACGTTAACGTCTTTTCTTACGTCCCTGTACCGCTTTAAAGCGCGGGTTTGATTTGCAAATCACGTACAGGCGTCCTTTGCGTTTTACAATCTGACAGTCCGGATGGCGCTGTTTTGCACTGCGGAGCGAGTTGACAACCTGCATGGTTAACCTCGCTTCGCATTAATAAAACCGCCAAAACGCTGGCGGAAGCGCGCAGCGCTGCCTTCTGTCGAGAAGGTTTTCTGCTTGCCGGTGTAGTACGGATGCGATTTCGACGATACCTCAATAGTGATGTAGGGGTATGTCTCGCCGTCGAGTTCGATTTCGCGGTCGGTTTTAATTGTCGATCCGACTTTGAAATATTCGTTGGCACTGGTGTCGTGAAAAACGACCGTGCGGTAGTACGGATGGATATCAGGTTTCATCTTACGCTCATCATGTTTTGTTATAACATAACAAAAGTCTATCCGAGTCGCAGCGCAAAAACAACCCCCACCCAGGCGGGTGAGGGAATCTGCTTAATTTTCTGAAGACGGTTCTTTGCCCACCAGCATGGTGGTTAACACAAAGGAGATCACCAGCGCCATCACGACCCCTGACACCGCAAAGATAAAGTACGGGCCGATATAGGCCGGCAAACTGAAAATGCTCGACAGGATGTAGCCGTAAAGGCGAACGCCAAAGAAGGCGATAAACGCCGAGGCCAACGAACTGGCAATTGTTGCGGCAATAAACGCTTTTTTGTAGCGCGTCAGCACACCAAACAGAGCCGGCTCAGTAATCCCCAGCAGCGCAGAAATGGCGGCCGAGAGCGTTACCGTTCTCTCCTGGCGATCGTTGCTCAGACGCCAGATCGCAAACGTCGCGCCCGCAATCGCCATGTTGGCCATAAACATCATCGGCATCAGCATGTCATAACCGCGATCGCTGAAGTTCTGCAGTGCAATAGGCGTCATCGCGTGGTGCATACCGGTCAGAATCGCGACCGGACGAATGGCGCCGACCACCAGACCAGCAAAACTGGCCGACACGCTAAACAGCCCTTCGATAAACAGCGCCAGTCCTTTGCCTAACCAGATACCAATCGGGCCAATCACCACCAGCGCTGCCAGGGCGCCTAAAAACAGCGTTAGCGTTGGCGTAAAGACGGTTTTTAACACGTCAGGCATAATGCTATCCACCCAGCGATGGATATAGCTCAGAGCCAGAACAGAGAAGATCACCGGGATCACGCTGGAGGCGTAGTTAAACACCGACACCGGAATCACATCCAGTAACCAGATGGCGCTCACCGCGCCCTCCTGATGCGTCGCCAGCGCTTTGGCTGCCTCGATCAGTGACGGATACATCAGGCACGCCGCGACGGCTGCCGCCAGATATTCATTGGTTTTAAAGATCTTTGCCGCAGAGACCGCCAGGAAAAACGGCAGGAAATAAAAGACGCCGCTGGCGATCAGATCGATCACCATCACCGTATCGCTTTTGGCGGAAACCACTTTTAGCGCAATCAGGCCGGCCAACAACCCTTTGATCATTCCCGCGCCCGCGATTGCCGGAACAATCGGACCAAACACGCCCGAAACGGTATCCATAAACAGTGATACCAGGCTCTTGCGCCCTTTCGGCGCCACCGCTGCCGTCGCGTCGTCTTTGTCGCCCAACACGCTGAGCATTTGCTCATACCAGCTGTTTACTTTAGGTCCGATAATCACCTGAAACTGATCGCTCTGGAGCTGCGCGCCCAGCACGCCAGGCAGTTTTTTTATCTCCGTTTGATCAACTTTATTATCGTCAATTAAATCAAAGCGAAGTCGCGTCATGCAGTGCCAGACTTTATTAATATTCCCCTGGCCGCCGACCAGACGAATAATATTATTAATGGCTTCTTGCGTGCCCATAAATCTCCTGCCGAGTGATGTTGTCGTTTTAATGTTGCCATGAAGCATAATTAAACCCAGACCACAAAACAAACCAATAAAATTTGATATCGCTCACAATTAGCCAACCACAAGGCGCTAAAAAGCGAGTGATAGCAAAATTGGTATGGTTTTTAATTACATTACCATGAAATAACTGACCAAAATAAATAGTAAAAAAAACGGTTTACCCGCCCCCTTTTTTAGGGCGATGATATTCGCCATAACCTATTCCCACAGTGCAGCAAAGGAGTTATTTCGTGACGCCTGTGATTATCAAAAATATCGAGTGTTTTATTACTCGCCCGGACCGACACAATCTGGTGACCGTCCGTGTCACGACTGAACAGGGCATCATCGGCCACGGCTGCGCCACTTTCCAGCAACGTCCGCTGGCGGTTAAAACGTTGGTCGATGAGTATCTCAAACCGTTGCTCATCGGGCGCGATGCCAACAACATTGAAGACCTGTGGCAGATGATGAACGTGAACGCCTACTGGCGTAACGGCCCGGTGATGAACAATGCGATATCGGGCGTCGATATGGCACTCTGGGACATTAAAGGCCAGCTCGCCGGGATGCCGCTGTATCAGCTGTTTGGCGGAAAATCCCGTGATGCGATTGCTGCCTACAGCCACGCCAGCGGCGAAACGCTGGAGGAGCTGTTCGCCTCGGTGGATGCCCTCATTGCCCGCGGATATCGCCATATTCGCTGCCAGCTCGGCTTTTACGGCGGCACGCCGTCGGAGCTTCACTCGCCGGATAATCCAACGCCCGGCGCGTGGTTCGATCAGCATGAATACATGAATAATACCGTTGAGATGTTCCGCGCCCTGCGCGAAAAATATGGCTGGAAACTGCATATTCTTCACGACGTCCATGAGCGGTTATTTCCCCAGCAAGCGGTTCAACTGGCTAAACAACTCGAACCCTTCCAGCCCTATTTCATCGAAGATATTTTGCCGCCCCAGCAAAGCGGCTGGCTGGAACAAATCCGTCAGCAAAGCTGTGTTCCGCTGGCGATGGGCGAATTATTCAATAATCCTGCCGAATGGCACGATCTGATCGTTAACCGCCGCATTGATTTTATTCGCTGCCACGTTTCTCAGATCGGGGGAATTACACCGGCACTGAAGCTGGCGCATCTGTGTCAGGCCTTTGGGATCCGTCTGGCGTGGCATGGACCGGGCGATATGACCCCAATTGGCGTGGCGGTAAATACGCATCTGAATATTCATCTGCACAATGCCGCCATCCAGGAGTTTATTCCCCGCTCGGCCACCACGGATAGCGTCTTCCCGGGTGCGCCTGAAGTGAAAGAGGGATTTGTCTATCCACCCGTCGGGGCGGGAATTGGCGTCGGATTCAACGAAGCGTTGGCACTCGCGCATCCTGTTCTCTATCGCCCGCATGAATGGACGCAGAGCCGCCTGCCCGATGGCGCGATTCATACGCCCTGATTTTGCCGCCACGCCAGATTATCGCGGTTGTAGGGAATAACGTAGGTGCAGGTGTAGTTGATGTCGATGATGTCACTCACTTCAAACACGCGTCCGCCGTCCAGAATACCGCGATTATTAATGTGCATTGCCGGGCTGCCCTTTTTGCAGCCCAGTATCACCGCCTGTTCACGGCTCACGCTTACGGCGCGATAGGTGGTCAACATATGCGAAATAGTTAACCCTTTACTCAGTACATATTGCTGGATCGAACGCTCAATCGCCTGTTGGTTGAGATCGGGAAAATCCGTTACCGGCATACTGGATACCTCAAGCTGCACCGGTACATCATCCACGTAGCGAAGACGGCAAAAGTGCCAGATAAAGCTCTCCTCGGGGATGCCAAAAATCTGCTGCGCAGCGCGGTCGGGACGCTTTTTATGCAGGCTGATCATCCGGTAGCGGATCTGATCGAAGCGTTTTTCCGTAATCGAGTTATAAACCAGAGGGTTATTACGCGCCTGCTCATTGATCCAGATCCCCGACCCCTGCACAATCCTCACCACACCAATGCTCACCAGCTTTTCCAGCGCCTGGCGTATGGTAAACCGCGACACACCGTACTCTTCGGCGAGCTGCCTTTCCGGCGACAGTTTACGCGGCCCCGGCGTGGTCTCCTGGTAAATTTTGCTCAGCAGATCTTGCGTAACAAATTCTTTTTTTTTCATTGGCCTTACCTGAATCAAATCAACCCTCGCCGCATGCTATAAGATTATCATTCTCCGATAATTTAATTCAGCACATCAGGAAGGAAACCGTAGCATGACAACTCGCCATCTGGTTAGCCTGGTGACTGGTGTTCTGATCTTTGCCGTGCTGATCCCGATATGTCTGAGCGTCTGGCTGGCGCATCGTCAGGCAGAAGACCGGTTTGTTCAGGATCTGGACCGCTATTCATCGCGGGTGCTGATTCGCACCAATATAGTGATTGCTCAGGCCAAAGAGGCGTTAGCCCAGATCGACACCTGGAAAGGGGTTCCCTGTAGCCACGATCATCTGCTGGCGATGCGCCGTGTCTCGTTTTCTCATCGTTATGTTCAGGAAGTCACCTACATTGAAAACCAGAAGCCTGTTTGTTCCTCGCTCGAACAGGTCAGTAACGCCGTCCCCCTTCCACCGCCGATGCGCGTCACGCGTGAAGGCTATAACGCCTGGCTGACGCAGCAGAACGATCTCGGTATTCGTCGTTATAAGATGGTGCTGGGATCAGAGCATTACCTCGTCATGGTCGATCCGTCATCCCTCATTGACGTGATCCCGTTCGGTTCCTGGCCGATTGACGCTGCGCTGGTGGGCAATGACAGCGATTTGATTTTCGCCAGCAGTACTCCGCTTGCGCAATCCATCTGGACGCGATTACAGCAGCAAAATCTGGCCCCTTTGCAATACGAAGGTTCAATGTACGTGGCTAAAGAGGTGCCAGAACTGCGCTTCTCGGTTGTCGCCTGGGCCGCGCTCAAACCGCTGAAAGAGAGCTGGCATCAACAGCTGCTTTTCTGGCTACCGTTTGGCGCTCTGGTCAGCTCCCTTGCCGCACTCTTCGTCCTGCGTATTCTGCATCGTCTGCAATCTCCGCGTAATCGCCTGCTGGACGCGATTAATGCGCGTGAATTCGTCGTCCATTATCAGCCCATTGTGGCACTGGACAGCGATAAAATAACCGGTGCCGAAGCCCTCGTCCGCTGGCCACAGCCGGACGGTAGCCTGCTTTCACCGGAAATTTTTATCCCTCTGGCAGAGCAGACCGGGCTGATAACCCGCTTAACCAGACTGGTCATCGAAAAGGTATTTGAGGACATGGGAGAGTGGTTACACCATCATCCTGAACAGCATATTTCAGTGAACCTCTCGCCGGCAGATCTGTTTTGCAGTGAGCTACCGCCGCTGCTGGGTCGCCTTCTGAATCAGTGGCAGATTCAGCCGCAGCAGATTGCACTGGAGTTAACCGAGCGAGGGTTTGCCGATCCGCAGTTCAGCGCACCGGCTATTGCCAGCTTCCGCCGCGCAGGGCATCCCGTTTATATCGACGATTTCGGCACCGGTTACTCAAGCCTCAGTTATCTGCAGGACCTTGATGTTGATACACTCAAGATTGATAAGTCGTTCGTGGATGCTCTGGAATACAAAAACGTGACGCCGCACATTATCGAAATGGCGAAATCGTTGAATATGGCGATGGTCGCGGAAGGGATTGAAACCGAAGGACAACTGGAGTGGCTGCGCCGCCACGGGGTCCAGTACGGGCAGGGCTGGCTTTACAGCAAGGCACTGCCCAAAGCGGAGTTTATCTTCTGGGCGGAGAATAATCTCGACCCGGATTAAGGCCCGGCCAGTCTCGCCGGGCGCGGATCGTCACTCGTCGAGCAGCGGAGAAAATCCGCCATAGATCATCCGTTTGCCATCAAAAGGCATCGACTCGCCAAACTCCTTCATGCGTGGATCGGACATCAACTTTTGGTTGGCCGCATCGCGAACCTCTTTCGACGGGTACTCTATCCAGCTGAAGACGACCTGTTCCCCCTCTTCTGCTTTCACCGCCATGCGAAAGTCGGTGACTTTTCCATCCGGAACATCATCAGCCCAGCACTCGACAATGCGTAGCGCACCAAATTCTTTAAACAGCGGGGCCGCTTTTGCCGCCATTTCGCGATAAGCCTCCTTATTTTCCGCGGGAACGGCAACGACAAAACCATCGACATACTTCATGAGTCAAACCTCCGAAGTGAGCGTGCGGCCACCTGTTGTGACCGCATCTGACGAGGTTAAGTTTAGTCCTGACGCCAGCTAAACGCGTAACGCAGTTCTCTTTGCCGCAGGATAAACTCCGGCGATACGCTCGGACTCCACGAATCATCGCCGCCGACCCCCATATGGAATGCGTCGATGTTCAGCCAGCAGCCCGGCTCTTCCTCCAGCAGATGATGATGAGTGGTATCACGCAGCTGCTGCTGGCTATAGCGGCTCAGAGAGAAGTGGAAACGCCCCTGCAACTGGTGCGCATCAAACGTCAGCTCGCGGGTATCGCAACGCAGGCCGTTTTCGCCAGGGAAGATATACGGCGTGTGCAGCGCCTCCAGCGGTAGCGTCCAGCGCCCCTGTCGCGCCGCCAGTTTTCGGTCCGGGTAGTTCTCCTCCGGCCCCAGGCCCAGCCAGCTTGCCGATGCCGGGGCTTGCATTAACTGGCAGCTTAAGCCAATCCGCGCAGGCTCTGGGATATCGCCCGCAACCTGAACATGGATATCCCCCTGCAACACTCCGCAGGCGTCAACTGTCCACACCTTACGACTCAGGAACAACACTTTGCCGTTGAACTCCCACCCATGCAGGGTCGTGATCACGGCCGCTTGCGCAAGCTGTTCCCCTTCGCAGCTCAGCAAACGCGGCGAGAGATCATACAGACCGGCAGCTTTCCAGCGCTCAACCCAGGCATTCGGATCGATTCGCGTGGCTTCGCTGACGCCAATATCGTTATCGAGCGGCGCGCGGGTAAAGTTGTCGACAAGCGGCGAGCGCAGCGTTTGCGTCCCCTGATTCCACCACTGGGTCAGATTCCCGCTTATGCGATCAAAATGCCAGCGCTGCCCCTGATGACTCACTTCCAGCGCATCTTCTGTGACCGTCAGTTCCGGCTTTCCGCTACCGACAGCGGCTGGTGCAAGACAGAGCGGTGCAGGCAGGGGCCACTGATCCCAGGCGCAGCGATGATCGGCCTGCGACCATGCGGTTGCCGCTACCTGGAAGACGTCCACGTTCAGCCAGAGTTCACCCACCGCTGCCGCCAGCTCCGGCAGGCTGATTTCAATCCGTTGGGTTCCCTGCGGCGCAACCGACAGCGCCACTTCCCCACTCGCCAGCTGTTCGCCATCGCGGGCAACGGACCAGCGCAGCCGCTCATTATCACTCTGGCGGAACAGATAATCGCTGTGCACCTCGACCACCAGCGGTGAGGTGCTCACCAGCGTGAAGGTGAAAAATTGCTGCGCGCGCTGGGCTTCAAACAGGGCCGGATGCGGTGTGCGATCCGGGAAGACCAGTCCGTTAAGACAAAACTGGCGGTCATTAGGTTTATCGCCAAAATCACCGCCGTAGGCCCAGAACGGCTGGCCGTTTTCGTCCCGCTTTGTCAGCGCCTGATCCACCCAGTCCCAGACGAATCCGCCCTGCAAACGTGGATACTGGCGAAACGCCTGCCAGTATTTGGCAAATCCACCAAAGCTGTTGCCCATTGCGTGGGCGTATTCGCACAGGATCAGGGGACGCGTTTCGTCAGGCATACCAATCCACTTTTTAATCGACCATTTTGGCACGGCCGGGAAGGGCTGGTCCTGATCGACACGGGCATACATCGGGCAGACGATATCCGTCGCCGCTGAGTTTGCCCCGCCGCCTTCATACTGCACCGGCCGCGTCGGATCGGTAGATTTGACCCAGCGATACAGCGCATCGTGGTTAGCCCCATGCCCGGATTCATTACCCAGCGACCAGATAATAATCGAGGGGTGATTGCGGTCGCGCAGCACCATGCGCGTCACGCGCTCACTCATCGCCGGCAGCCAGCGCGGATCGTCCGCCAGCCGACTCATCGGCACCATTCCGTGCGTTTCAATGTTCGCTTCATCCACCACATACAGACCGTAACGATCGCACAGGGTGTACCAGAGCGGGTGATTCGGGTAGTGAGAGCAACGCACGGCGTTAAAGTTATGCTGCTTCATCAGTTCGATATCGCGACGCATCGTCGCTTCGTCCATCACCTGCCCGCGCTCCGGATGATGTTCATGGCGGTTAACGCCGCGAATCAGCAGCGGCTTGCCGTTGACTTTCAGTAAACCGTTGCTGATTTCTACCCGACGGAACCCCACGTCGCAGGCTTCGACCTCCAGCAAATGGCCCTGCGCATCACGCAGAGTGAGCGTTAAGCGATACAGCGCCGGAATCTCCGCGCTCCACAGCGCCGGGCGGTCAACCGCAAGCGTGACATTTAACCGTTCGGCCCAGCTGCCGCGTTCATCGACGGTCACAGAGCCTGGCCGGGCGGCGGCGCTTGCGACAGATTCGCTGCCTTGCCAGAGCCTCAGCTCAACTTCGCAGTCAGAGAAATGCTCTCCGCTCAGGGCGACCTCAACCTGCAATTTTGCCCGATCGTAATCGGCATTTAATTCGGTCACGACATGGTAATCGGCGATGTGCGTTTCGGGTTTATGCAGCAGCGACACGTCGCGGAAAATGCCGCTCATGCGCCACATGTCCTGGTCTTCGAGATAGCTCCCGTCGCACCAGCGCAGCACCAGCACCGCCAGGCGGTTACTGCCCGGTTGCAACGCCCCGGTTAAATCGAACTCCGCAGGCAAGCGGCTGTCCTGGGAATAGCCGATCCACGTCCCGTTGCACCAGAGATAAAACGCCGAGTTTACCCCGTCAAACACGATGCGCGTTTGCCCGCTCTCCAGCCACTGCGCATCCACATCAAATGTGAGCGAGTAACAACCCGTGGGATTTTCGGCCGGAACGAACGGCGGGTTGACGGCTATCGGGTACGTCACGTTGGTATAAATCGGGGTGTCAAAACCCTGCATCTGCCAGTTTGACGGCACGGGCATGGCTGTCGCATCGCTGCAGTCTTGCGTTATCCAGCTATCAGGAACCTGCTCAGGGGCGGTGAAAAAGCTGAACATCCACTCCCCGTTAAGCAGTCGCTTCTGGGATGAAAGCGCCTCGCTGCGCGCCTGCTCTTCGTTGCGCCAGCTGTGAAAGGGTGCGTGGGCCGCCAGACGATGCCATTGGGTTACGCCGGGATTTTCCCAGTCACGGCGGGCGAGTAATTGACGGAGAGAGACAGCGGATACAACAGACATAATGACCTCTTTGCGAAGCGCTCACAATTTTAGTCACAATGCCCTGGAGAAGAAGCCGGGTAAAGGATCGTTCCCCCGCAAAGCGAGGGCGATCACAAAACCAGGATCACCGCGCCAGCTGTTCAGCCATCAGGGCGAGTGATTTAAGCTGCTGCGCCAGCGCTTCGCGATCGGCCTGGAACGGAGCGTGTCGGGCGGTGGAATGGCGCTCCACCAGCGTCACGGGGAGCTGCATTTGCCAGCGTTCGTCGCTCGAAGGAGAGAGCAGCCACTCGACGCTGCGCTCGCCGGCAGCCCGGAACGCCTGGCGAATGGTGGTCAGCGGCGGTGAAAACCAGGCGCTGTCGGCGGTATCATCAAATCCCACCACGGAGAGCTGTCCGGGTACGGCAATCCCCCGCTCGGCGCAGGCGCGCATTACGCCCAGCGCCATCTGATCGTTGGCGACCAGAATGGCGTCGGGGAGTGTCGCGCCCGCCAGCAGCTGGTGCCCTTTTTCATAACCGGAAGCGGCGCTCCAGTCGCCCTGCGCGATGGCGCACGGAACGATATTTGCCTGCGCCAGATGCGCCTGCCAGCCCGCCAGACGCGCGCGTGACGAGACGGAACTTTCCGGGCCACTGAGCAACGCGATACGCCGGTGTCCGAGCGATGTCAGATGTTCCGCTCCCAGCCTCGCCCCCTGCTCCGCGTCAAACGCCAGGCGGTGAACCTGAGCGGATGGCGACACATCAAAGAATAATACCGGGATCGGCGCGGCCAGCTGACGAAGCTTTTCGGCTTCAGGATCGTCCAAAGGGACATTGACCAGCAAGCCTTCCACACGTTGCGCCAGCAGCTCCTGCAGCGCGGCCTGACAAAGCTGCGGATGCTCAACCATTGAAATCAGCACAATTGCGCCGCACTCTCCCGCGCGGGATTTGACCGCCGAAGCGATCTGCGAGGGAGCATGCAGCGCCAGATCGGTGGTAATAAGCCCAAGCGTACGGGTGCGCTTCCCGGCCAGCTGCTGGGCACCGCGATTGGGCACATAATGCAGCTCGGCCATCGCCTGCTGCACCTTTTCCCGGGTGCGTGAAGAGACGTGATCCGCGTCGTTAATCACGCGGGAAACCGTCTGATAAGAAACGCCCGCCAGGCGGGCAACGTCATACAGGGTAATGGCTTTCATGCTTTTCACATCGCAACGGGAAAGAGGGATATTCTGGCACAGTGCGTCAGTGAAAGCATGTGAGCGCTTCGCCGTATTAGACAATTCGTTCCGGTTGCGGGGCAATATTGACCCGTGGTTTTTGACGGAACCACGGCAGACAAATCTGGATCAGCGGGCCGATGGTCAACGCATACAACACCGTGCCCACGCCAAAGGTTCCGCCAAGTACGCAACCAATCAGCAACACAGACACTTCAATTGCCGTACGCACGCTACGGACCGACCAGCCGGTGCGGGCGTGGATCCCGGTCATCAGGCCGTCACGCGGGCCGGAACCAAAGCCCGCCCCGATGTACATTCCCGTTGCCAGCGCATTCACCACCACCGCCGACAGCAGCAGCGCGCTGCGGGCCGCCAGTGAACTCAGCTCAGGCAACAGCGATAACGCCGCATCGGCGGCCAGGCCAATCACGATCACATTGCTTATCGTCCCGAGTCCGGGGCGCTGACGCAGCGGTATCCAGAACAGCAGAACCAGTGCGCCGGTCAGAATCATCACCGTACCGATATCCATCGCCAGCAGTCTGGCCACGCCAAGATGAAACACGTTCCACGGATCGGCGCCCAAATCAGCGCGCACGAACATCGCGGTAGAAAGCCCGTAAAATCCCAGCCCGACATAAAGTTGCAGTAAGCGACGCAGCATCATTTTTCTCCTGAAGTTTATGCTTTTATCTTCGCCGGAAATGGCCCTATGATTAATGTCCAGTTTTCAAATAGTGGACTGCATATGTCATCACGTCGCTTTGGTAGCCAGTCTCTGGTACGCCTGCTGGGTCACTGGCAACAGCTCTCTTCTCGCACCCCGCTCTGGCGACAGCTGGCGGATGCGCTGCGTCTGCTGATCCTGGATGGCAGACTGGCGCTGGATACGCGCCTGCCCGGCGAGCGAGAACTGGCTACTGCGCTGAATGTCAGTCGGACCACGATCAGCAGCGCGCTGGCGCATCTGCGCGAAGAGGGGTATCTGGAGAGCCGCCACGGCAGCGGCTCACGGGTGATTCTGCCGGACAGCCACGCGGTTCCGACCCGTGCGGCAACAAGCACAGCCCTGGATCTCTCTACCGCCGCACTTAGCGCCGGGCCGGAAATCCATCAGGCGTATACCCATGCGCTCACCGCCATGACGCAACACCTGTCGCAAACGGGTTATGATCAGCTGGGCCTGCCGGAATTGCGTGAAGCCATTGCCGCGCGTTACTGCTCGCGAGGGCTGCCAACGCGGGCAGACGAAGTGATGGTGGTGAATGGTGCGGTCAGCGGGTTCGCGCTGGTGCTGCGTCTGCTCACCGGCCCCGGGGATCGGGTGGTGGTCGATCATCCAACCTATCCGCTGGCGATAGCGGCGATCCAGGGGGCATCGTGTCGTCCTGTCGGCGTTTCATTGCCCGAATCAGGCTGGGACACCGATGGTTTTGCCGCCACGCTGGCGCAAACCGCCCCCCGACTGGCCTATCTGATGCCAGATTTTCATAATCCCACGGGACGCTGTATGGATGCTGCTACTCGCGCAGCGATGACCGATATCGCCGCTCGGACCCGAACCACGCTGGTGGTCGATGAAACCATGGTGGATCTGTGGTTTGACGCTCCGCCACCGCCCCCGCTGGCCGCCTTTAACCCACAGGCCAACGTGATTACGCTCGGATCGGCAGGTAAAAGCTTCTGGGGAGGATTACGCCTGGGATGGATCCGCGCTTCGTCACGCACCATTGCCTCGCTTGCTCAAACACGCGATACCCTCGATCTCGGCTCACCTTTACTGGAACAGCTGGCAACGCTGTGGCTCATTGAGAATTCCGCCGCTTTCCTGCCCGCACGGCGACAGAGGCTAACAGAGCGCCGGGAGCGATGCAGCGCCTTGATGCAGACGCATTTTCCTGAATGGCGCTTTTGCGAGCCGGAGGGAGGGCTTTCCTATTGGGTGGAGCTGCCGGGCATGGTGGCGACACAGTTTGCCGCGCGCGCTGAAACGCTGGGGATTCATCTGGGAACGGGCACGCGATTTGGTCTTTCCGGGGCGTTTGATCGCTATCTGCGAATGCCGTTTTCAATTGAGTCAGCGGCGCTTGAAGATGCGCTGCTGCGAATTAAACCGCTGTGGGACACGCTGAACAAAACCGCGCCCCCGGTAAAACGTGGCGTCATCTGATACCGAAGAAATAAAACGGCTGAGTGCAACGGCATGCACTCAGCCACTTTACAAAAAGTGGCATCAGTGTTGAGGAGGAATCGGAAAACCTTTAAGAGAAATAACAAAATCTTCTCCCTCTTTCTTTATTTTTGCGCCGGTATCACACCAGTCAGACGCAATACGAAAGAACTCATCACTTCCGATATTCCAGCCAAGACGGACATGTTTCACGTAGCCTGAACGCAACAGGTCGCAGGCTTCTTTGTAGTCACTGGCGGTAGAGCGTTGTGGTTTCATTTTCTCTTCTTCAGAATTTTACGTAGTGCCTTGATTTCTTTAGGAGTTAACGGAGCTGCGCTCTCTTCTTCCGTATGCTGATTATCAATTTCCGCCTCCGATACTCCCGCCTCTTCTGCTGCTTCAAACGCCAGCAGCAGCAGTTTCTCTGTGGTCACGCTTAAATTCTCGTTATTAACTTCTGCGTAATGGCGAAGTTTTTCTTTTAGCGCTTCATCTATTTTAACGTTTAATACCGCAGTGCTCATGTGTGTGACATCCTTTCGGAATACGTTATTTATTTAATACACCAGATTGGCAACCCAATCCACCGATATATTTTTTGCTTATGCCCTAAAAAAACAGCCAACAATAAAATGCCAGTCTATTCTTACAGGTTTATGACAAAAATATTTCAGCAAGATGAACAATATATTACATACCCTTACATAATATAATGCCAATGCTTATCTGAGGGCGAGTAAAGTCACACAGTGATGTTGATTCAGGCGCATGAGACGATAGCTCCGGCCGCTTCGCAGGCCGGGACACTTATCAAACCAGATGTCGGTGCTCCCGTGTTCCAGTCGATTATCTCTCAAACCAGTCCGATTAAAGACATTTTCATCGGTTTCGTGGGCGATTTTTGTGGCGTATTCTCACACCGTACCGTCGTCCGACGGAATTTATTCCCGCCAAACAGCGTCGTATTAAATAATATTAATTATATTGCAAAAAACATCAAAAATAACATCCCAGCGGCCATCACAAATCATAGTCTAATTTTAGACCAAAAAACAAATGACAAATCAAATATAAAAATATAATCACCAAAACCATTTTCATAATATCACCTAAAATTACCACCCAATAATTCATCAAAACTAAAGACATAATCAACCTGAATGAAAAAATCATTTCGTAACATTTTAAACCAATTAATCAATTTATTTCCCTAGGTGCAAACCTATATTATGACTATTCTCAACTGCGCAGTGACTGATAGGTTTTGCTCTATCAACCTTTCTTTATTTATTACATTTAATGGACTTAAAATATGTTAATCAAAAAAAGAATGTCTGGCGCCTTATGGCCCATGTTATGTCTCTCCCTTGCAGCAACCGTAAATATTGCACATGCTGACACCACTCCAGTAAAAGGCCTGACCCAGACGCTGACCATTGATGGAGAAGTGACCAGCGGAAGCTGTGACGTGGATTTCCCGGCAACCATCACCTTTGCCGATCAGGATATCACCGAGCTTAAAGATGCCGCACATGCCGGGAGTTACAATAGCCTGACGCCTCCAACGACGCAGCCTAATATTGTGTTAAGCGCCTGTTCTCCACAGCAAATGTTCACCGTCAAGCTGATCGGTACAGCTGATTCGAAAGACACCACCGCACTTGCCAATGACGCGACGGATGATCCAGCACACGATGTGGCGATGCGTGCGTTCGTTGGCGATCTCTCTGACTCGGCTCAGCTGAAGCCGAACGTTGCCTCAAAAGTTTATAATGCCGATGCAAACGGAAATATGACTCTGCCGTTCTGGCCTGGATTATTAAAAACAGACGACTCCGTTACTCCGGGCAACGTTCATGTGACCGGCCAGATTCAAATTGACTACCTTTAATTTATTAGGGATGAATTTAAAAATGAAAAAATTGCCATGCGCTGCTGCACTTCTTTTTTTAAGTGTGTCCACCGCCCATGCTCTCGACCCCGACACCAAAGACTTTGAAGCGACCGGGAAGATTACCGAGAAAGGGTGTATGTTAGAACCTTCACAACCCATCACTGTTACGCCGGTCTCTTTTAAAGAACTGGCATCAGCGGGAACCGTGGAAACAGACGGCCCAGGGGTCAATGCCACAATGTTCACCCTGAGCGCAACAAATTGTTCAGGAGGTCAGGTGCAAGCCAGCGTTGAAGGGACGCCGGATGCTACTGATTCCAAACTCCTTGCTATCGACACTACTGAAGGTGCTGCAGAAAACGTGGCTGTCGCGTTTGGCACTCAATCGCCGAGTACCGATGGTAAAGTATTTTTACCTTTAAATGACGGATTGGCGGCCCCAACGGACCCGGATCTGTACATAACTAACCATGATTTCTTCTTCTTTGCTGAAGTGGTGAAAACGGCTCAAACAGCAGTTCCAGGAACTATTCACGCCACTGCACAACTGCATATTAGTTATCTTTAAATAATGACAGGCCGCTCAGGCGGCCTTATTTGTTGAGTATTATGAAAAATTTACTTTATCCACTGTTCATCTTGTTACTCAGTACATTTAACGCCCAAGCCAGCATTAAGCTTAGCAGTAACCGATTAATATATGACGGTGCTAAACCCGAAGTTACTCTGTCATTAATAAATGACGATACCCGCGCTTTTCTGGTACAGGCCTGGGCCGATGTGAAAGGAAATCCACTGCTGGAAGGTAAACCGATTCCCTTTATGATCACACCGCCTCTTTTCCAGATGGAGCCTGGTGCAGAAAATGTGGTACAGCTGGTTTATTTGGGCGGCGCGTTACCGACAGACAGAGAAAGCCTGCTGTGGCTAAATATTAAGTCGATTCCCTCCATTAAAGAAAGCGAAGAAAAAAGCACCAGTAAAATGCTTCTGGCGGTCAGTAACCGCATTAAAGTGTTTTACCGTCCTGCAGGTTTGAAAGCATTAACCGGTTCGGTTATTGAAAATTTAAAATGGAAGAAAGGTGACAACAATACGGTCGTCGTCACTAACGCATCTCCCTTTTATGTCGTGATGAATAAAGTCCTGATTAACGGCAATGCTGTCACGGTCTCTATTGATCAGAACAATACGGTTGTCCCACCTTTTGGGGATAAAACGTTTTCGGTTACAGGCTCACACGGCGCTACCCTTCCTGTGACCTGGAGCGCATTGAATGATTACAGTCTTCCCTCAAAAGACTACTCAGCAAAAGTAGCCTGGTAAATTCACAATGCGTAAGACGCGTATCGCCATGCTTTGCATGGCGTTATTTTCAGTTAAAAACGGCATGTCCATCGCCCATGCAGAAAATCACTATGATCCGGCTTTATTGAAAGCGATGGATGGTGCGCCTGAAATTAAAAATGTTGATAAGGAGATCACCCAGCAGTTCAAAGAGGGAGATTACAAGCTGCATGTTTTTCTCAATGGCGATAAAGCTTTTAAGGTCATGTCCGTCACGCTAAAAGACCAGGATCAGGGAGCGCCCGCCCCCTGCTTTACGCGTGAAGACTATATTTCGTTTGGCATTGATATCTCATCATCCGGGGTGCATCTTCCTGAAGACGGTGACAAAACCTGCAAATTGCTCACTAAAGCGATACCAGAGGCAACTTATCAGCTCGATCCCTCTCAAATGGGATTAAGGCTGCAGTTCCCGCAAACCATGATGTTGCAGAATTTGGACGGCTATGTTCCGCCCTCGCAGTGGGATGAGGGAATACCCGCGATCATCGCGCAATATCAGTATACCGGCTCTAAAACGAAAGCGAATTCAGACTCCACCGGGACGAGTGAAACCAATCATTTTCTTAATCTTACCAGTGGCATTAACCTGGGGGCATGGCGACTGCGCAATAACTCTACCTGGCAGAACCCGACCGACGGCGAAAAAGCCTGGAACAACATTAGCACCTACATTGAGCGAACCCTCCCGGGCCTGAAAAGTGAATTCATTGCCGGGGATACTTACACGTCTGCGGATACGTTTGACAGCATTCAGCTGCGCGGTGTCCAGATGACCACCGATACCGATATGTATCCGGGGCGCATCAACGGCTTTGCCCCCGTGATTCGCGGTATCGCACGAAGTAATGCCACTGTGACGGTCAAAGAACACAATAACGTTATCTATCAGACCAACGTCACGCCAGGACCGTTTACCATCAAGGATCTCGCCCCGGTTTCCACGGGAGGTACGCTTGACGTGACCATCAAGGAGAGTGACGGTTCAGAAACCCATTTCCAACAAAACTACGCCACCATTACCAATCTTCAGCGACAGGGCTTTTTTAAATACTCCCTGGCGTTGGGCCGCTATAAACCCGATGAAGAAACGGATGACTCGTCCGATGATAACGAGATCCTCCCTAATCCAGATGATGACACCGATGACACCGATGACAAAGTTCAGAGCAAAACGAAGAGTAAAGAGGCTTATGTTATCCAGTTCAATTCAGCGTGGGGGTTGCCTTATAACCTTACGCTGACAGACGGTGTCCAGATTGCCGAATCCGACTATTCTGCGGGCAATCTGGGTATTGGCGCCGATTTAGGATTTCTGGGGGCGCTGATGTTTGATACGACCTACTCTCAGGTCCGCATGGATGATGACGAAGTGCCTACAGGCATCAAGGGCCACAGAAGCGGGGTCAGCGAACGCCTTGCCTATTCACGGCACATTGACACCACCGATACAGATATCCAGGCCAACGCCAGGCACTACACCCGGGATTACGCTTCCCTTGCCGATGCCATGGTGTTTGAGAGCAACAGCCAAAACAAGCAAAAGGAATATGAGTACACCGTCTCGATTAACCAGATGGTCATGGATTCCCAAAGCCTGTTTCTCTCGGCAAATAACACCCTTTACTATGATAATCAGTCCTCTCAGAGCTGGCAGGCGGGGTGGAATACCAGCATCGGCAGCGCACAGATTTCACTCTCTCTCAGCCTGAATAAAAATGGAGAGGACACAGAAAGTGCCGGCTGGGACAAACAGATTGCCGTGACGGCTTCGCTTCCGCTGAATCTTTTTGAGAAAAATAATTCAGGCACCTTATCGTCAACGCTCACCACGGATACCAAAGGAAACGACACCGTACAGAGTGGATATTCCGGTACGGCGTTGCAGGATCATCAGCTCAACTATTCAGTCCAGGTGGGGCGCAATTACAACCAGGATGGCGATGACACGAACAACGGCAATCTGGATCTGACATGGGAAGGCAGAGCGGGTGAAGCCCAGATAGGTTATGCCCATGAAAGTGCCCAGGATAAGACATCCTGGGGAATGAACGGCGGAATCGTTATTCATGCCAATGGCGTGACGCCAGGGAAATATTCCACCGGTGCCATTGCTCTGGTTAGCGCGCCAGGTGTTGCCGGATTACCGCTTGCCGGAAACACGGGGGTGAAAACCAATCATTGGGGATATGCCCTGGTGCCCGATATTCAGCCGTACACCCAGGATATCATTCAGTTTGATAGCCAGACCGGCGATGTTGCCGATATGGATTCGATCTCCCAGACGGTGACGCCAACCCGGGACGCCGTCGTGATGGCCAAATTTATCACCCACCCGGGGGAGAAAATGGTGGCGACATTATACCGTGGTGACGCCTTTATTCCTTATGGTTCAAGCGTCAAGGTCAATGACATCGATCGTGCTTTCTTTGTCGGCAACGACGGGCAAGTCTATTTGAGTGGTATTCCTGAACAGGGTGTTCTGACGATTTCCTTTGGTGAACACCAGACATGTCATGCTCGCTATGACGTCCTTCACAGCAAACGCTATCAGCAATTTAATATTGCGACATTGCACTGTTTGGATTGAGATGATGATGAGATATTTCTTTGTCCTGCTTTTAATTTTAAGTTTTTCATCGCATTCGTGGGCTTGCGAAGGTAATGGCGCGAGAGTCTCAACTATTCGACTTCAGTTTGTGATGAAGGATATTCTCGCGCAGAAAAAAATTGGCGATATTTTATATTCCCAACGCGCCACCCTCTCTGATTTAACAAAAAGCAGCGATGAACTGGCCTGTAGCGATAAATTGGGGGTTCTCAACGTAACGGGGATTCTGGCGGGAAGAGAAGTCGGGAAACGCGTCTATCAAACCTCTGTTCCCGGGATTGGCATCCGGATTTTTTATTACAATAATCAACCCCGAATTGGCAATACCTTAAAAGCCATACCGTTTAATGATATTAGCGTCGTCAATAAAAATAAGCCGCTACGCCCGGAAAACATTACGCTGAAAATTGAGCTGGTTAAAACCGGGCCGATTGCGTCGGTGCCGGTTCTGTTATTCCATCAGGCCGCGCTGCTTCGTTTCGCGGTTAAAAACGATACCACCATTGTTAATCTTCAGCTGATGGCAACATTGCCTGAAACGGTGTGTAATTTTGATTCGCAGCAGACTGTATTTCATCTTCCGGCGCAGCCCGCTGCAAGTATCAGCGAGCGAAAAAAGCATTTCCGCTATCCCATTCCGGTTAAAATATCCTGTAACGGTGAACCTCATTTAATGACGGTAACGCTCAATGGCGATGCTTACGATGCATCTCAGGGGATATTCAATATTGAAAATGTGCAGGGTTCAGCGCGAGGCGTTGGCGTTCAGTTCTGGTATCGCGCGCTACCCATCCGGACAGGAAAACCGCTACAGATTTTCTCACCTGGCAGGTTAACGGTGAACAATCAAATCATCCTTCCCTTTTTTGTCAGCTACGTCAGGACAAAAAGCGACATTACGCCCGGTAAAATCAGCGTGGGGGCCGTGTTACACATTGATTATTTATAATGTAAACGCCACCTGACCGCTGTGGTTCCATTTGTAAGACACAAAACCGCCCGGGTGGGCGGTTTCGCAAAATGATAACGGTTAGCTTTGGCTTACAGGGGGAATATTGTCGCTATTGGCTTCTCGCCTTTAGTCGTACAACCATTTTCCGGCTTTAGCTGACTCAATCATCATGCCGATTGTAAAATCGGGAACGGGTACAGGTTCTGTTTGCTTAAATGGATTCCAGGAAAAAGGAACGTTCGGAAAGTAAGTTTCGATCCTGAAGTTTCTCCGTTCAACATTCAACTTTTGGAAGTACTCATTCATCAGATCTTCAGCCTCAAGCTCATCAATGCCCAGATCGGTATCAAGATCTGTTTCAGGCGTTAATTCCACCTGCTTAATGTTGAACAAATATGTACCTGCGTAAGGCCGGACAAGCTCATAAATACGTTCCTCGAAACTGTCTACCATAACTTATCGCTGCTCCGCGCTATGAGGTTGTAGTCGCGTATGGTCCGGCAGGTGATTTGCGAAATATCAGAAGCCAGGATTATCACACCGATGAGGGGAATGGTGCGCCCCACAAAAGGTGCAATGTTGCGAACCATAACACGCCGCGCCGTCCAGGGAGTGTAACCCCCCAGCCAGGTAGGGAGCGAAATACCAAACGGAAACTTTGTCTTTCTAAAAACAGCCCGTGCAGCCTTCGAAGCGTAAGAGGTACCTTTCGTCGCATTGGCGAACTTACCTCGTGTACCTAAGTTATTTCGCCCCGACACAATAGCAACAACAGCACCAAAATCATCTGCGCCGATACCAAACTGAGTTGCCGCATTCTCACAAAAAATCATAAACAGAAGTTCAGCAGCGTTTAGGTTAGCCTTTCCAGCATAGAAGTATGTTGCGTTTAGTTCCTCTACTGTATCCATCAGTAATCCTTTATCTTCCATGGGTTGGTCGCATATCGTACTCCTGCATAATCAGGCAGAAGAGCGAATGTTCACGAGAAAAACCTGAAAAAGAAACTTGTGGCAGAGGTCACGAACACACGATCGCCTTATTCTGCCGCCGGTCCTACAGTGGGAATGAGGTCATCCAGCCTTCAAAGGGATGTGGATATTTTGATCTATAGATATACGAGGAGAAAATTGAGCCTTACGATGCTTTTGAGGTAACTGGTATCCCTGCGGACGTATCAAAAACCGCGACAGGAAAGCATAAGATGCGCCATTGATTACCGTTTTGAATGATACACAAAGGTTGTATCACCGCCGTTTCAATGCACGAAAAACAGGAGTTACATGATGGATATCATGCACTTAGCAGAAATGGGTGGGGGCCCTGCCAGCTACATCCCGGCACACACGTCATCTGCCTTGGCTGCTTCCTTCCGGATCTGACCTGGTAAACAGAGTAGTGTTGCGGGAGAACCAACAGAGCCCCCATTGAGAGCGTTGTTAACCAACGCGCTGGCGCATTATCCATGCACAGGATCGCAATTGCAAGGTCGCATCAACCAGATGATGGTTTATTGCGCAAACCTCGCGATTTATCCGCTATTATGCTCATCCACGAATGAAATGCGCCCAAGGATGAGTCACTATATCTCTACTAGTTAGACCCGCCGTTCCTCATGATGTTCCCGGTTTATGCAATGTGCGCACGTCAGTGACTGAAAATTCTATGACCCGGAAAGAGATGTACGCGCAGCCAGTTTCTATCGTCACCTCGGTAAAGGGAGCGAAACGGCCGTGAATCACGATGAGATTCGCTTAGAGAAACAGCGACAGGAGTAACCCATGGATGAGCACGACACATTCCCGCAGCGGGTGTGGCAAATAGTCGCCTCGATACCGCAAGGATATGTCACAACCTACGGCGATGTGGCCCGACTGGCGGGCTCACCGCGAGCGGCGCGTCAGGTTGGCGGTGTCCTGAAACGTCTGCCTGAGGGCAGCACTTTGCCATGGTATCGGGTGGTCAATCGCCATGGGGAAATCTCGCTCACCGGCCCGGACTTACAGCGTCAGCGGCAGGCATTGCTGTCTGAGGGTGTTCAGGTGTCGGGTAAAGGGAAGATTGATATGCAGAAGTATCGCTGGGTGTATTAACCGCCCTCCCCGCGAGGAGAGGGCAAAGGTCGTGCTTAGTACTGTGTCGGAGCGGGAACCGCTGAAGATGGGCTCACTTGCGTCGGCGACGTTGACGGAACCGTCGTGACGGCTCCACCGCCCTGCTGTAACGGCACGGCAGTTTGCTGAACAGGGACCAACGTCAGATCGGCTTTAGTCCCACCCTGGTTGATCACCGGCTGTACCGTGTCGGTGATAAACACCAGTTTGTCATTCACGGTAATCGCCGCACTCAGCAAGATACGCGCGTTTGGCTGGATGTCTGCCGGATTAAAGGGCAGTACAAAGCTGAACGGAGCCTGTTTACCTTCAGTACGGACCGCTTTCTGCGACAGCACTTTTGACGGCGCATCAGCCAGAGAAGCATCGGACAGGGTAACGGTCAGAACGGCATCTGGCGGCAGAGCCACTTTCTGGCGGATCCAAACTGAACCAGAAACATTAGGCTGCTGCATGGTTGGCTGTGTGGTCGCACCAGCGGCATTAGGGTTTGGCGCTGGCGTCTGGATGTCCGCACTTTTATCCGCACAGGCAGACAACGCAACCGCTACCGCTAAACCACTTAACATGTGCACGAGTTTCATTGAGTTCTCCTTATCTTCAATGCACCAGCGGGATCGATCCCGCCAGAGAGTGGTTAACAAAAACATAACGTGACTAAGTGTGGCACAAATCACTTATATCTGCCTGGTTTCCACCGATTATTCAGATTATTGCACCCATCGGACCACTTTCATTTCTGCGTTATAATCAACGTATCTTTCGCTGCGGCGTTTATTGAGGACGACTATGAGTCAGGCACTGAACAATCTGCTGACATTACTGAATCTGGAAAAAATTGAAGAAGGACTCTTCCGCGGACAGAGCGAAGATCTGGGCTTGCGCCAGGTCTTTGGCGGTCAGGTCGTGGGACAGGCGCTGTATGCTGCCAAAGAGACCGTGCCCGAAGATCGGCTGGTACACTCGTTTCACAGCTATTTTTTGCGCCCTGGCGATAGCAGCAAACCGATTATTTATGACGTTGAAGTGCTGCGCGATGGCAACAGTTTTAGCGCTCGCCGCGTAGCGGCCATCCAGAATGGCAAACCTATTTTTTATATGACGGCGTCGTTCCAGGCCCCGGAACCGGGTTATGAGCATCAAAAAGTGATGCCTTCCGCCCCTTCACCGGATGACCTGAAATCAGAAACAGACATTGCCCGCGCGCTGGCTCACCTGCTGCCACCGCAGGTTAAAGAGAAATTCCTGTGTGATAAACCGCTGGAGATCCGCCCGGTTGAATTCCATAACCCGATGAAGGGACACACCGCCGAACCGAAACGCCAGGTGTGGATGCGCGCTAACGGCACCCTGCCGGCCGATCTGCGCGTTCATCAGTATCTGCTGGGTTATGCTTCAGATTTCAACTTCTTGCCGGTGGCTTTACAGCCGCACGGCGTCGGCTTCCTCGAAAAAGGCATGCAGGTTGCGACGATTGACCACTCCATGTGGTTCCATCGCCCGTTTGATATGAACGACTGGCTGCTGTATAGCGTGGAAAGCACCTCGGCGTCGAGCGCTCGCGGGTTTGTTCGCGGGGAGTTTTATACTCAGGAGGGTGTTCTGGTCGCGTCTACCGTGCAGGAAGGGGTGATGCGCAATCGGGGATAGAAATTGGCTCCGAACGGTCCCCTCTCCTTTGAGGGAGAGGATAAGGGGGAAAGTGCGCGCTGGTGCCCTCACCCCAGCCCTCTCCCAGGGGGAGAGGGAGAAAACAGTAAAAAAGGCAACTTACGTTGCCTTTTTGCTTTTACATGGAGTCACTCAATCTTATCAGGCGTTGTAAGCGTTCTCGCCGTGGCTGTTCACGTCCAGGCCTTCACGCTCTTGCTCTTCTGGTACACGCAGGCCAACGGTCATGTCCGCCAGCTTGTAACCGATAAAGGCCACTACACCGGACCAGACGATGGTGATGCCGATACTTTCCAGCTGAACAAGAACCTGATGGCCCATGGTCACGCCTTCTGCGTAGCCCACACCGCCCAGAGACGTTGCCGCAAAGATACCGGTCATGATGCAACCCACGATGCCGCATACGCCGTGCACGCCGAACACATCACAAGGATCATCCACACGCAGCAGACGTTTCAGCGCCGTCACGCCCCACAGTCCAGCCAGACCGGCCACCAGGCCCACCAGCAGCGCACCGCCGACACCCACGAAACCGCAGGCCGGAGTGATACCTACCAGGCCGGCAATCGCACCGGAACACGCGCCCAACAGAGACGGTTTGCCGCGAACGACCCACTCGCCAAATACCCAGGAGAGGATGGCACCCGCGGTGGCGACCACGGTGTTAACGAATGCCAGCGCCGCGATTTCGTTTGCAGCACTTGCTGAACCGGCGTTGAAGCCGAACCAGCCAAAGTAGAGGATCGCCGTACCGGTGAAGACCATCGGCAGGTTGTGCGGTTTGAACGCTTCTTTACCAAAGCCCACACGTTTGCCAATCAGGTATGCACCCACCAGGCCTGCCACCGCGGCGTTAATATGCACCACCGTGCCGCCTGCGAAGTCCAGCGCACCATGTGAAGCCAGCAGACCGCCGCCCCAGACCATATGCGCAATAGGCACATAAGAAAGCGTCAGCCAAACGACGACAAAGATCAGAACCGCTGAGAAGCGAATACGCTCAGCCAGCGCGCCGACAATCAGCCCCACCGTGATACAGGCGAACGATCCCTGGAACGCGACGTGAATGTACTGATAGAAGCTGCCCATCAAGGCAGTCAGTTCGATGTTTTTCAGCATCGCCCAGTTAAAGTTACCGAAGAAGGCATTCCCTTCGCCGAAGGCCAGAGAGTAGCCATATACCACCCACAGAACGCAGACCAGCGCGAACGTGACCGCAACCTGAGTCAGCATAGACAGCACGTTTTTACCGCGGATCAGGCCGCCGTAAAACAGCGCAATACCCGGAATGGTCATGAACAGCACCAGCGCGGTGCAGATCATCATAAAGGCGTTATCAGCCTTATCCGCTACCGCAGGGGCAGCCATCGCCAGGCCCGGCAGCAGTGCCAGAGACCCCAGAGCCATTTTGATTGTTGCTTTCTTCATTTTCTCGATCCCTATCACTGTGTGCCAGGAGTTACTTACAGTGCTGCTTCGTCAGCTTCGCCCGTACGGATGCGAATGACGCGCTGCAATTCGGCAACGAAAATTTTGCCGTCGCCAATTTTGCCGGTGTAGGCCGCTTTGCTAACGACATCAATCACCTCATCGAGCTGATCGTCAGCGATCGCCACATCAATCTTCACTTTTGGCAGGAAGTTGACGCTGTATTCCGCTCCACGATAGAGCTCCGCGTGGCCCTTCTGACGACCAAAGCCTTTCACTTCGGTGACAGTCAGTCCCTGAATACCCATTGAAGACAACGCTTCACGCACGTCTTCAAGTTTGAATGGTTTGATGACAACCGTAACCAGCTTCATAGTTCCTCTCCAGTCAGAATTCGATAATGGCCGCAGCTAATACACAGGAGTTATTGCAAGCGGTGTGCCAGAGTTGGAAAAAAAGCAGAAATCAGGCTGGAGTAGCGGATAAAGGCGAGACGGAACGCGTGGATAAAAAAAACGCACCATGACAGTGCAGGGTGCGTTTCTTTTTTGCACCAACAGAAATCCCTGTTAGCGCTATGCTTGTTTTTGGTGCATCAGGCGCTAAGCGTCTGATCCTCGCGCGTACTGGCCGCCAGCTCTTCGCCCGCCAGCTGCAGTTGATACATTTGCCAGTAGCGGCCTTTCGCTTCAAGAAGCTGACGATGCGTACCCCGTTCAACGGCCTGACCGCGATGCAGCACCAGAATAGTGTCGGCCTCGACAATCGTCGAAAGCCGGTGCGCAATCACGACCAGCGTCGTCTGTTCCCGCACGGCCGCCAGCGCCTGCTGGATAGCCTGCTCCGTACCGGAATCAATACTTGCGGTCGCTTCGTCGAGGATCAGCACCTGCGGCGTCTCAATCAGCACGCGTGCCAGAGCCAGCAGCTGTTTCTGCCCAACCGACAGATTATTTCCCTGCTCGCCGAGCCGGGTGTAAATCCCTTCACTCATCTCACGCGCCAGATCCGCCAGTTGGACTTTCTCCAGCACTGCCCAGACCTGTTCTTCACTGAACGGACGACCCAGCGTCACATTGGCGTAGAAGGAATCGGCCATCACCACCGGATCCTGCTGGACCATCGCCACGCCCTTGCGCAGCGTGCTGTGGCTAAGGGTTGAGAGAGGACGACCATCGAGGCGAATTTCACCTTTTGTGAGCGGGTAGTAGCCCATCAGCAGGCTGGCGAGCGTGCTCTTTCCGCTGCCAGTATGCCCCACTAACGCCACAAAGCTGCGCGAGGGAATATCGAGGTCAATGTCCTGCAGCACCAGTCGATCATCGCGATAGGCAAAGGAGACGTTATCAATCGAAATGGCGCCGCTTTGCAGTTCCCGTTCGTCATCGCCATAGGTTTGTCGCGGCCTGTCCATCAACTCAAAGACGCGTTCCCCGGCGACCACCGCCTGTTGCAGCATGGATTGCTGCGTCGTCAGCTCAATCAGCGGTTCGTTAAGGCGTCCCAGATAGCTAATAAACGCATACAGCACACCGACCTCTATTGAGCTGCCCGAACCTAAGCCGAATAACATCAGCAGCCCGCACAAGACCAGGGCCGAAAAAAGGCTCAACAACGGGCGTAACAGAAAACCATCCAGCCGCAGCGTTTGCATACGCGCCATGTAGTGCGAGCGACTCGCCTCACCCATTCGTTCGCCAAAACGCGCCTGCTGACGGAACTGCTGAATGACGCTCATCCCGTTAATGACTTCGTTAAACCCGTCGTTGATATCAGCCAGATACCCACGCACGCGCCGAACGATAGGGGTGCTGTAGCGTTGATAAATCACCATCACGATTAGCACGGCCGGGAAGATAGTGATGGCCACTAGTGCCATCCGCCAGTCGAGGCTAAACATCGCCACCAGCATTGCCCCGATGAGCGCCGCGCTGCGCAATACCGTCGCCACCACGGTGACGTACAAATCGCGGATCACTTCGGTATCGTTGGTCACACGGGAAATCACCTGACCGACGGGTTGAGTATCAAATTCACTTAACGGCTGGCGCAGCGCCGCATCCATAACGTCCGTTCGCAGCTGTTGCACCACTCCGACGGCCGCCTGGTTAAACAGGAGTGATTGCGCATAATGTAGCGACGCGGCAAGCAGTTGCAGGCCGACATACGCCACCGCCAGCCCGGTAACCAGCCCGAGCGGGAGATAGCTTTTGGCCACCATATTGTCGATAAAATAGCTGATTAACAGCGGCCCGCTGACTTCCGCAATCGCCGCAATCCACAGCATGATGACCGCAATCGAGAGCGGTTTACGCCACGGAGAGCCGTAGGCCAACAGGCGCTTCAGCGTGGGCCAGAGCTGGATAAATTTACGCATCGGCGGCCTCCTCACTCTGTTCAGGCGCATCATCCAGCGCAGCTTCAAGCTGTTGATAGCGATACATATCGCGATACCAGCCCGGCTGTTCCGCAAGGTGATCGTGGTGACCACGCTGGGCGATATGCCCGTGCTGCATCACCAGAATTTCGTTCGCTTCAGTCAGGGCTGACAGACGATGGGCGCTAATAATCACCGTGCGCCCTTCTCCCCACTGACGCAGGTTATGCAGGATCTGGTGCTCCGTGCGTCCATCGACGGCAGAAAGCGCGTCGTCGAGAATCAGGATTTCGGCATTCAGCAACAGGGCGCGAGCGATAGAAATACGCTGCTTCTGACCGCCAGAGAGCATCACGCCGCGCTCACCCACTTCGGTTTCATATCCCTGCGGCAGGCGCAGAATGTCGTCATGGACGCTGGCAAGCCGCGCCACATGCTCGATCTCTTCTTGGGTCGCATTCGGGCGACCCAGCGCAATGTTATTCGCCACCGTATCAGAGAATAAAAATGGCGTCTGACTGACCACCGCCAGGCGACTGCGCCAGGCATCCAGCCGCAGACGCGTCAGCGGAATAGCGTGAAAACAAATCTCGCCCTGGGTGACATCAAAGTGACGCTGGATCAGTGACAGTACGGTACTTTTCCCGGCCCCGGTCGGGCCGCAGATTCCCAGCATTTGTCCAGGACGTAGCGCAAAGTTCACATTGCTCAGCGTCGGGCGTTCGGTTTGCGGATATGAAAACTCCGCAATTGCCACGTCCAGCACACCACGTCCTTCCGGCACGGATTCGCTGCCATCGTTCACAACAGGCGCTTCTGCAAGCATTGAGCGAATGCGGCTGTAGGCGGCGCTTCCGCGCTCAACGATGTTAAACATCCACGCCAGCGCCAGCATCGGCCAAATCATTAGCCCGAGATACATGGCAAAGCTGGTCAACTGTCCGAGCGTCATAGAACCGTTGACGACCATCCAGCTCCCGCCGCCAATCGCTAGCAGGTTTGCGGTGCCAATGGCGATGTAAATGGTGGGGTCAAAGCGGGCATCAATACGCGCCACGCGCAAATTTTTAGCGCCCGTATCGGCGGCATCGGCGGCAAACATCGCCGACTGCCGATCCTCAAGACCAAAGGCCTTGATCATACGGATACTGGTCATACTCTCCTGCGTTCTGTCATTCAGTGAGGAGAACGCCGCCTGCGCCAGCTTGAAACGCTCATGCAACTGTTCGCCGTAGCGGTTGATCGCCAGCGCCATCAGTGGCATCGGTAACAGCGCCAGCAGCGTCAGTTGCCAGCTGATTTGCGTCGACATCACGATCAGCACGGCGCAGCCCATCACCAGTGAATCCACCAGCGTTAACACCCCTTCACCCGCGGCAAAAACCACGCGATCGACGTCGTTGGTGGCGCGAGCGATTAAATCGCCGGTACGATGACGGAGATAAAATTCAGGATGCTGGCGGCTGAGCTGCCGATAAAAATCTTCGCGCAATTCGACGGCAAGCTGATAGGAGGCGCCAAAAAGCAGGACGCGCCAGACGTAACGCAGCAGGTAGACAATCACCGCGGTGAGCACCAGCGTGCCGATCCACATCAACACCCGTGCGGTGGTGTAATGCTGTTCCGTGACGCCATCCACCACGTATCCCACCACTTTGGGTGGGATCAGTTGCAGAATGGCAATAATAATAAGCAGGGCCACTGCGCCGAGATAGCGTCGCCATTCCCGGCGAAAGTACCAGCTTAATTGAGCAAATAATCGCACGCGGTAAATTCCTGAAGGTATTGTTCCGGCAAGGCCTGGAAGTTATTCAATGGGTAATGCGGTGGTGTATTTTATCTGTTCCATGGCGAAACTCGAGGTGACATCCGACAGGCCTGGAACGCTGTTCACCAGGCGTTTATAGAAGTCATCATACCGTTTCATATCCGCCACCTGAACGCGCATCAGATAGTCATATTCACCCGCCATGCGCCAGAAACCAAGCACCTCGGGCATTTCAGAGACCTCGGTAACGAACCGGCAATACCAGTCGCTGCTGTGGTGCTGCGTTTTTATCAGAACAAACGCGGTCAATCCAAGCCCCAGTTTTTCGGGATCGAGCAGTGCCACGCGTCCGAGTAAAATGCCCTCGTCTTCCAGACGCTTGAGGCGTTTCCAGCACGGCGTGGTGGTCAGATTAACGGCATCGGCGAGCGCCTGCAAAGAGAGGGTGCAATCCTTTTGCAGCAGTGAGAGCAGCTTACGGTCAATTTTATCTAACATACCCACCCCGCAGAGAATATTTTTCTCCTGACATTCTATTTTAAAGGCCAGATAGCAACAATTTTTTCTGTGCTTTTCGCTATGCTGGGCACAAAATGACAAACGGATACACACGATGAATAGCACCTGGGTCAAACATGCAATCAGCGAAATCAATGCCGATTATCAACGCTCTGCCGACACGCATCTGATTCGCCTCGCCCTGCCGGGTTTTCCCGGAATTCTGCTCTACCTGAAAGATGAAAGCACTCACCCGACCGGCAGCCTGAAGCATCGCCTGGCGCGCTCGCTGTTTCTGTATGGTCTGTGCAACGGCTGGATCAAAGAAGGCACCACTATTATTGAGTCGTCATCCGGCTCAACCGCCGTGTCTGAAGCCTATTTTGCCCGTCTGCTGGGTTTGCCATTTATCGCCGTTATGCCGTCATGCACCGCTAAACGTAAAATCGAACAGATCGCCTTTTACGGTGGTCGCTGCCACTTCGTGGAGAGCGCCTGCGAGATCTACGCTGCCTCAGAAATGCTCGCCCGCGAGTTAAACGGTCATTATATGGATCAGTTTACCTACGCCGAACGCGCAACTGACTGGCGCGGGAACAACAATATTGCCGACAGCATTTTCCGTCAGATGAGCCACGAGCCACACCCGATACCTTCGCATATCGTGATGAGTGCCGGAACCGGCGGTACCTCAGCCACGATTGGTCGTTATATTCGTTGCCAGGGTTATGACACTCAACTGATGGTGGTCGATCCGCAGAACTCCGTATTCCTCGATTACTGGCAAAATCGCGATGCCAGCCTGCGCAGCAGCGTGGGCAGTAAAATCGAAGGGATTGGACGCCCTCGCGTTGAGCCGTCGTTCATTCCTGACGTGGTTGACGAGATGCTGCGCGTACCGGATGCCGCGAGCATTGCCACCGCGCACTGGCTGGAGTCCCAGCTGGGCCGCAAAGTGGGCGCCTCGACGGGCACGAATATGTGGGGTGCTCTGCAGCTGGCGCACAGAATGCGCGACGAAGGCCGTACCGGTTCGATTGTGACTCTGCTCTGCGACAGCGGCGAACGCTATCTCGATACCTATTACAACGCAGATTGGGTGAAAGCCCACATCGGTGACATCGAGCCGTGGAAAGCGCAAATTGCGCAAATGACCGCCCTGACAAAGTAATCCCACTTGTCGTGCGACGTATCACAGGTAAAAAAAAAGCCAGACCGAAGTCTGGCTTGCTGGAAGGGTCTCACTATTCGGGGGAATACGGGAGGTTTGGTTGATCCAGCCAATGAGTCAAAAAATGGGACACCGCTTCGTTGCGACAGTGTCCGATAACCGGGAGATGAGAAAGCTCGGCAATAAGTTGTGGCATCGCATTTCCCATAATCACACCGTGACCGACGCTGCCCAGCATCTCACGGTCGTTCATGGCGTCGCCAAACGCTATACAGTCTTTCATCGTTAAACCCAGGTGATTGCTTAGCACCGCCAGGGAAGACCCTTTGTTACATCCCACCGGCAAGACCTCCAGACAATCCACCGCCGAGAAGGTTAAATGCGCGCGGGTGCCTAACGCTTCGTTAAGCTGAATACGCAGGCGGCAGAGATCGTCGTGATCGCCACAGAAACAGATTTTGGTGACCGAGTGAGCCGGCAGGCGACGCAAATCGGTTAACTGATAGTGAAAACCGCTATAAACGTGGGCCTCGAGCAAAGCCGGGATCGGCTTGTCCGTTAACCAACCGGTATCATTGAACACGTGAAGACTGGCTTGCGTATCCCAGGTCGAGTGCAAAACCCGATCCGCGACTTCCGGATCCAGATCCTGACGGTGCAATACCTCACCTTCAACAGAATGAATACGTGTGCCATTGCCGGTAATCAGAAATGCATCCATTGAGAGCTTACCGAGCAAATGACGCATTTCCAGCACATGGCGGCCCGTCGCAAAAGTCAGGGTGATATCACGCTCACGCAGACGCTTCAGCGTGCTCAGGGTTTTATCCCCCAGGCGGTGATCCGGCATTAAAAGCGTGCCGTCCATATCAAATGCTGCAAGCCGTGCCATGATGACTCCCGAAATGTGATGGGGTTAACTTGCGGATCAGTATTGCCTGAGATATACGGAAGTAATAGTGAATAGATGAAAATTATTGTTCCGGGTTTATCATGCGCCAGCTAAATCGCCTTAATCAGTATCAACGCCTGTGGCAACCCTCTGCGGGTGAGCCGCAACAGGTGACCGTCAGCGAACTCGCCAGCCGCTGCTTTTGCAGTGAACGCCATGTGCGCACGTTGCTGCGCCAGGCTCAGGATGCCGGTTGGTTAAGCTGGCGTGCACAATCCGGGCGCGGTAAGCGCGGAGATCTGACTTTTCACGTTTCGCCGGAGTCACTGCGCAACGCAATGATGGAAGAGGCGCTGAAAAGCGGGCAGCAACATAACGCGCTGGAACTGGCGCAGCTTGCGCCGCAAGATCTGCGCGCGTTGCTGCATCCATTCCTGGGCGGACAGTGGCAAAACGATACGCCGACGTTGCGTATCCCTTACTATCGCTCTCTTGAGCCGCTGCATTCAGGCTTTTTACCGGGACGCGCGGAACAGCATCTCGTCGGGCAAGTCTTCTCTGGACTCACCCGATTCAATGGCAACAGCAGTGCGCCTGCCGGGGATCTTGCCCATCACTGGGATGTGTCAGCCGATGGGTTACGCTGGCATTTTTATATTCGCTCCACGCTGCACTGGCATAACGGGGATAAGATCGAAACCGGACAGCTGCAGGCCAGTCTGGTCAAACTTCTCGCCCTCCCCGCACTGCGCCGGCTCTTCAACAGCGTTTTGCGCATTGAGGTGACGCATCCCCAGTGTTTGACCTTTGTTTTGCATCAGCCGGACTACTGGCTGGCTCACCGTCTGGCCAGTTATTGCAGCCGTCTGGCGCATCCCGAGCTTTCACTGGTCGGGAGCGGCCCGTTTCGACTGACGGTATTTGAACGCGAACTGGTGCGTATCGAAAGTCACGAGCACTATCACCTTAGCCATCCCTTGCTTAAAGCCATCGAGTTCTGGATCACGCCACAACTTTTTGAGCAGGGGCTGGGAACAAGCTGTCGCCACCCCGTGCAAATTGCCATTGGTGAACCTGAAGAGCTGGCAAACCTGCGTCTGGTGAGCAGCAGCACGAGTCTCGGATTCTGTTATCTGACGCTAAAACAGAGTTCCCGTCTGAGCAAAATCCAGGCACAGCGCTTAATCAATATCATCCATCAGACGACCCTTTTGCACACGCTACCGCTGGATGAAAATCTGATCACGCCTGCGCAGGAATTGCTGCCTGACTGGACCATTCCAGAGTGGCCCGCGACAGCCGACGTCGCACTCCCCGAGACGCTAACTCTGGTTTATCACTTACCAGTCGAACTCCATACGATGGCTGAACAGCTCAAAGTCTATCTGGCGGAACAGGGTTGCCACCTAACGGTGATTTTTCACGATGCCAAAACCTGGGATGGGTGTAGCCATCTTGCTCATGCCGACCTGATGATGGGAGACAGGCTGATAGGCGAAGCCCCAGGCTATACCCTTGAACAGTGGTTACGCTGCGATACTTTGTGGCCGCACCTGTTAAAGGCGCCACGGTATGCTCATCTGCAGGCAACGCTTGATGCCGTGCAGGCGCAGGCCAATGAAGAAGCGCGACATGCCGGGCTTAAATCGATCTTCGCTGAGCTGATGGAAAATGCGGTGCTGACGCCACTGTTTAATTATCAGTATCAAATCAGCGCCCCGCCGGGCGTCAATGGTATCCGCCTGAATACCCGCGGTTGGTTTGATTTTTCTGAGGCCTGGCTTCCGGCGCCAAATGCGTGAAGAAGCTGGTCGCTGGACTTGCCAGGCGTTACCATACCTTTTTTATCATGACTATTGAGACTATTTATGAAACGTGCCGTCGTCGTATTCAGCGGAGGACAAGATTCCACAACCTGCCTGGTTCAGGCCCTGCATCAATATGATGAAGTGCATTGCGTCACCTTTGATTACGGTCAGCGCCATCGCGCCGAGATCGACGTGGCCCGCGAACTGGCGTTAAAACTGGGTGCTCGCGCGCACAAGGTCCTGGACGTCACGTTATTGAATGAACTGGCTGTAAGCAGCCTGACTCGCGACAGCATCCCTGTTCCCGACTATGAGCCTGATGCCAACGGGATCCCGAATACATTTGTCCCTGGCCGAAACATTCTGTTTCTGACCCTGACCGCCATTTATGCCTATCAGGTGAAAGCCGAAGCAATCATCACTGGTGTTTGTGAAACCGACTTCTCCGGCTACCCGGACTGCCGCGACGAGTTCGTAAAAGCGCTGAACCACGCCGTCGACCTGGGTATGGCAAAAGAGACGCGCTTCGAAACGCCGCTGATGTGGCTTGATAAAGCGGAAACCTGGGCCCTGGCCGATTACTGGGGCAAGCTTGAGTTGGTGCGTACAGAAACGCTGACCTGTTATAACGGCATTAAAGGTGACGGATGTGGCCAGTGCGCCGCCTGTCATCTGCGTGCCAATGGTTTGAATCACTATCTGGGCAATAAACCAGCGGTGATGGCTGCGATGAAGCAGAAAACCGGGCTGAACTAACCTCTGTCTGTCCGTGCTGACGGTGTCAGCACGGCTTTTAAAATGTTACGCAAATTTATCCTTCCATGACCGTTGATCCTGGTTTTCCATATCCTGTAACCGTTACATCAGACGATCATCTCTTCCAGCTTATCGCGTAATTCCCCTTCCAGCGGTAACGCCTTCTGCGTTTTGAGATCAATACAGACAAAAGTAATGAGCGCATCCGCAACGGTCTGCCCTTCAGGATCCAGTGTGACAACCTGACTCAATACACCGCTTTTGCCGTTTAGCTGCTGCACCTGACTGGTCACTGTCAGTCGGTCGCCCAGCACCGCGGGACGGCGATAATTGATGTTGATATTGGCAACCACAAAGGCAATGTTATGTGCGGTAAGCCACTGGAAGCTATCACTGTTTTCCAGCCCGTCCCAGCGCGCTTCTTCAAGAAACTCGAGATAGCGGGCATTATTAACATGCTGGTAAACATCAAGATGATAACCACGAACTTTAATCTGAGTCTGCATAGCGCAATAGCCTTCACTGTTGTTATAGGGTAAGAGGTCATAACTGGTATGACCTCTTTATCCTGGCAAAATTTTGCCACTGTGCAAGTTATTGTGAGTTTACAACGTCAGGTGTGCGAGGTTGCGCTCAACCAGTGAACTGCCAATCCCCGGCACTTGTTTAAGATCGTCGAGCGTTTTAAAAGGACCGTATTCATCACGGTAACCAACAATTGCCTGCGCCTTTTTCAGCCCTACACCATTCATCGCCTGAGCAAGATCTTCTGCCGATGCAGAATTAATACTGACCCGACTACCGTCCTCATCCGTGCTTTTTGTACTCTCAGTTGCTTTTGCGGGTGTCGCCGCTGAAGCAGAGTTCGCTGTTTCTGCCGTCGTCTGTACCGCGTGGGTTTTCGAAGCCGGTGCCGCCGCCTGTGCGCTGCAACTCATCGCGGTGGTGGCGAGAGCAAGCGTGATGAAAAGTGCTTTGATTCCATGTTTCATGCTGTTTTCTCCTTGTTTGTTGACAGCGAGGTAACGATATTCCCGCCGTGAAACAAGAACAAATAGCAGATTTCAGAAATGGAAAAGGCCGCGAAAGCGGCCTTTAAATATTGCATTGCGTTGCGAAAATCTGCGATCAGCGCCGTAATTATTGCTGCTGAGTAATGATGTCACCCAGCTTAATTTTGGCTTCTTTACGCAGATTGCTCATCAGTGCTTCGAAGGCGATCTGGGCATTGTTCTGAGTGATCCCCTGAACCATCGCCTTTTTCTGCTCTTCCGGCATCGAGCCTGCTTTAACGTCATCCAGCGCCAGAATAACAATGTTACCCTGCATATCAGAAGCCGTGCCGTAGCTCGGTTTATCTTTCGCTGGCAGACTCAGAGCAAATGCCGCCTGGCTAACAGGATCCTGCCCCGTACGGCTCAGCGTTTTGGCTTCGCCAAAGCTCAGACCCGCCGCTTTCAGCGCAGCATCACCTTTGCCTGCTTTCAACTCAGCCAGCAGTTTTTCAGCATCCAGCTTCGCTTGCTGTTCTGCTTTGGTGTGTTTCACCCGCGCAGCGATCTGATCTTTAACGGCTTCAAGCGGTTTAATGGCCTCGGCTTTATGCTCGGCAACACGCAGAACAAATGCACGATCGCCATCAACGGTAATGATGTCAGAGTTACTGCCCGGCGCGCCGTTCTCACCTACCAGCCCACCATTGAAAATGGCATCAGCAACAGGCTTGAAATTCAGCTCTTCCGGCAGACTGTCATGGCCGAACCAACCCGTTTCAACGGCTTTGACGCCTGATGCTTGTTCAGCACCCGCCAGAGATTCGTTGTCGTTGCTCGCGGCATCACTCACTTTCTGCTGCAGGGCATAGTAGGCGTCCAGCGCTTTTTCCTGCTTCACTTTCGCCGCGATGTCATCGCGAACGTCGGCCAGCGGTTTGGTTTTGGCAGGCTGCACGTCATCCAGTCGTACCACCAGGAAACCGACAGAAGACTTGATCACGCCAGACAGCTGGCCCTTGTCTTTCAGACCGGCGTTTTTCAGCTCCTCTGGGGTCGTGGCATCTTCCAGCCAGCCCATATCACCGCCGTTCTTCGCAGAGATGATGTCAGTGGATTTCTCTTTTGCCACAGCCGCAAAATCTGCGCCTTTGGTCAACTCATCCAGTGCCGCCTTTGCATCGGCTTCCGTTTTCGTCTGAATCACGCTGTAACGGTTACGCTGCGCCTGAGTGAACTGGTCCTGATGCTGGTCGTAGTAGGATTGAATTTCGCTGTCAGAAGCGGTTTCCTGCATACCCGCCGCGTCCAGTTTGATGTAGCTCACGCGGAACTGCTCTGGTGCGGTGAAGTTGTTTTTATTCTGCTCATAGTAAGCATTAACTTCTTCGTCGCTCACCTGCTGTTTAGCTGCCAGCGCATTCACGTCAATCGTGGCTTCGCGGACCACACGCTGCTGGGCAACCAGAGCGGCAAGTTCGTCGGTTTCGCCTTTCAGCATGAAATCAGTGCCGACAACGGCGTTGATAAGCTGCTGGGTTGTCAGTTGATTACGCAGCGCCTGAGCGTATTGGTCAGCCGTCATCCCCATCTGGCTAATGATGGCGTTGTAACGGGTATTATCGAATTTACCGTTAGACTGGAAAGCCTGGGTGGAAAAGATAGCTTTCTTGACCTGTTCATCGCTGATGCCCAGACCCAGCTGTTTGGCATACTGATCCAGCAGCGCTTCGTCGATAAGACGATTTACGGTCTGCTGGCGCAATGTTTTCATGTAGCCTTCGTTCGCTGCCAGCTCGGAAAACTGATCGCCTAGCTGTTGCTGCATGCGATTACGTTCTCCGGCAAAAGCATTTTCAAACTGCCCGCGGCTAATCTCCTGGCCATTCACTTTTGCGGCGTAGTTGCTGCTTCCGCCAATCAGGTATCCACTCACGCCGGTCAAAATAAACGACACGATAATGATACCGAAAATAATCTTGAGCACGAGACTGTTAGCAGCCGTGCGTAAGTTGTCCATCATGGTGTAACCACACTCCGCTGTAGGTGACTGGTGACCTCACGCTGGCGGAAATCCTGGCCGCAGCGCGTAAAGTCGTATTGTGACAAGAAACAGGGGCAATTGTCAGCCCACAACATGCATAAACTCACATAAAGTCGCACCTGACAAACAAAAAAGGCACATCAAATGATGCGCCCTTGTACTTTTCGACTTCCCTTGAACGTGAAAGCGATCAGTTTACTGCGTCTTTCAGTGCTTTACCTGCACGGAAACCTGGCACTTTAGCGGCAGCGATGGTGATCTCTTTGCCAGTCTGAGGGTTGCGGCCAGTACGGGCAGCACGCTCTTTAACAGCAAAAGTACCAAAACCTACCAGCGCAACGTCATCCCCGGACTGCAGAGATTCGGTTACAGAGGCAATTAATGCATCTAACGCACGTCCAGCCGCAGCTTTAGAGATATCAGCACCCGCAGCAATTTTGTCAATCAGTTGAGATTTATTCACTGTTCTCTTCCTCTCTTTATAATTTATATCGCGCCTGAATCCTTCACAACGCGACCGCGCAGCAGTTATATCAGGCCTGCCATGACCTTACAACACCCGTTGTTGATGGCTAGTCCAATCAGCAATCTAAATTAGCTATACAAAAAAAGGCTGGCAAGTGCGAAATCACCTGCCAGCCTTGTTTTTATTGACGCTCTTTGCGCGAGGTCACTATTTTGCGGTTACAACCTGCATTCCAGACGGTTCATTCTGCAGTGCAAGGGTCAAAACTTCCTCAATACGCTTCACAGGATGAATATCCAGATCGGCGATAACATTATCAGGAATCTCTTCCAGATCACGTTTGTTCTCATGCGGAATCAATACGGTTTTGATGCCACCGCGGTGTGCAGCCAGCAGTTTTTCTTTCAAGCCGCCGATTGGCAGAACCAAACCACGCAGGGTGATTTCGCCCGTCATCGCCACATCTGCACGCACAGGGTTACCTGTCAGGCAGGAAACCAGCGCCGTGCACATGGCAATACCCGCACTTGGACCGTCTTTAGGGGTCGCCCCTTCCGGAACGTGGACGTGGATGTCGCGTTTTTCGTAAAAGTCTGGATTAATACCCAGTTTTTCCGCCCGCGCGCGCACCACTGTCAACGCCGCCTGGATCGACTCCTGCATCACTTCGCCCAGAGAACCGGTGTAGGTCAGTTTGCCTTTGCCTGGTACACAGGCGGTTTCAATGGTCAGCAGATCGCCGCCCACTTCCGTCCATGCCAGACCCGTCACCTGACCAACGCGGTTTTCATTATCGGCACGGCCATAATCAAAGCGCTGTACGCCCAGATATTCGTGCAGATTGTCGCCGTTAATCTCAATGTGCTTCAGGGTTTTATCCAGCAGAAGCTGTTTAACCGCCTTACGGCACAGCTTGGAGATTTCACGCTCCAGACTACGGACACCCGCTTCACGCGTGTAGTAACGAATAATGCTGATAATCGCGCTATCGTCGACCGTAATTTCTTTCTCTTTCAGCGCATTACGCTCAATTTGTTTCGACAACAGATGGCGTTTAGCAATGTTCAGTTTTTCGTCTTCGGTATAGCCAGACAGACGAATCACTTCCATACGATCCAGCAGCGGAGCCGGGATGTTCATGGAGTTGGATGTCGCCACAAACATCACATCGCTAAGATCGTAGTCCACTTCCAGATAGTGATCGCTGAACGCGACGTTCTGTTCTGGATCAAGAACTTCCAGTAAAGCTGACGCCGGATCGCCACGCATGTCAGAAGACATTTTGTCGATCTCATCGAGCAGGAACAGCGGGTTTTTAACCCCCACTTTCGCCATTTTCTGGATCAGTTTACCCGGCATAGAGCCGATGTACGTCCGACGGTGGCCGCGAATTTCCGCTTCATCACGCACGCCGCCAAGCGCCATACGGATATATTTACGTCCGGTGGCTTTGGCGATGGACTGACCAAGCGAGGTTTTACCCACACCAGGAGGCCCTACCAGGCAAAGAATCGGGCCTTTCAGCTTGTTTACACGGCTCTGAACCGCGAGATACTCAAGAATACGGTCTTTGACGCGTTCCAGACCGTAATGGTCGGTATCGAGGATTTCTTGCGCCTGACGCAGGTCTTTCTTCACCTTGCTGCGGGCGTTCCACGGAACCTGAACCATCCATTCGATATAGCCGCGAACAACGGTCGCTTCAGCCGACATCGGAGACATCATTTTCAGCTTCTGCAGTTCTGCTTCGGCTTTCTCTTTTGCCTCTTTCGGCATTTTCGCCGCGTCGATCTTACGCTTCAGCGCTTCGTTTTCGTCTGGCGCGTCGTCCATCTCGCCGAGCTCTTTCTGAATGGCTTTCATTTGCTCGTTCAGATAGTACTCGCGCTGGGATTTCTCCATCTGCTTTTTAACGCGGTTGCGAATACGTTTCTCAACCTGCAGCAGATCGATTTCGGACTCCATCATCGCCATCAGATATTCCAGACGTTCGTTGACGTCGGACATCTCCAGCACAGACTGCTTGTCAGCCAGCTTGAGCGGCATGTGTGCAGCGATGGTATCCGCCAGACGCGCAGGGTCGTCGATGCTATTGAGCGACGTCAGCACTTCTGGTGGAATTTTCTTGTTCAGCTTGATATAGCCTTCAAACTGGCTAATCGCAGTGCGTACCAGCACTTCCTGCTCGCGCTCATCGAGCTGCGGGGACTCCAGATACTCCGCCTTAGCAGAGAAATGTTCGCCATCATCAGAAAGCGTAGTGATACGCGCACGCTGCAAGCCTTCTACCAGCACCTTAACGGTACCATCAGGCAGCTTCAGCATTTGTAAAATAGAGGCCACGGTCCCGACGGTGAAAAGATCATTTACACCCGGCTCATCCGTTGATGCTTCTTTCTGCGCAACCAGCATGATTTTTTTATCATGATCCATGGCGGCTTCAAGGCAACGGATAGATTTTTCCCGCCCTACAAATAAGGGTATGACCATGTGCGGATAAACCACCACATCGCGCAGCGGCAATACGGGGATTTCAATGCGTTCAGAACGCTCAGGATTCATAGAGCTCTCTCTTAGTTTAGTGTCCGCCAGGTAAGCAGGTCATGCAACTGTGCTTCACACAACCATTAACATGTAACCAGTATATGGGGATGTTTCCCACACATTCAACGCTATGAATACGGAAAAATAAAAGGGGAGATAAAATCCCCCCTTTTTGATTAACTGCTTGTATGATTTGGCGAATTATTCGCCAGATGCTTGTTGAGCTTCTGGTTTACCGTAAATCAGCAGTGGCTTGGTTTGGCCACTGATAACAGACTCGTCAATCACCACTTTCTCGACATCTTCCATGGACGGTAAATCGTACATGGTATCAAGCAGCGCAGCTTCAACGATTGAGCGCAAACCACGCGCCCCCGTTTTACGGATCATCGCTTTTTTGGCGATGGCGATTAACGCTTCATCGCGGAATTCCAGATCAACGCCTTCCAGATTAAACAGCGCCTGATACTGCTTGGTCAGCGCATTTTTCGGCTCTTTCAGGATCTGAATCAGCGCGTCTTCACTCAGTTCGTTCAGGGTTGCCACGACTGGCAGACGGCCGATGAACTCAGGAATCAGACCAAACTTGATCAAATCTTCTGGCTCAACCTGAGACAGCAGTTCGCCTTCGTTCGCTTTTTCGGATTTCGCTTTCACCGTAGCGCCAAAACCAATGCCGGAGCCGGTTTCAACACGGTTAGCGATCACTTTGTCCAGCCCCGCAAACGCACCACCGCAGATGAACAGAATCTTAGAGGTATCAACCTGCAAGAATTCCTGCTGCGGATGTTTACGCCCGCCCTGAGGTGGAACAGCAGCAACCGTACCTTCGATAAGTTTCAACAGGGCCTGCTGCACACCTTCACCCGAGACGTCACGGGTGATAGACGGGTTATCGGATTTACGGGAGATCTTATCGATCTCATCAATATAAACGATACCGCGCTGGGCCTTCTGCACATCGTAATCGCATTTCTGTAGCAGTTTCTGGATGATGTTTTCAACGTCCTCACCCACATAACCTGCTTCGGTCAGCGTGGTGGCATCAGCCATGGTGAACGGGACATCCAGCAAGCGCGCCAGCGTTTCAGCCAGCAAGGTTTTACCAGAACCGGTTGGACCGATCAGCAAAATGTTACTTTTGCCCAGCTCCACACCGTTGCTGGTATCGCCATTACGCAGTCGTTTGTAGTGGTTGTACACCGCAACGGCCAGCACTTTTTTCGCCGGCTCCTGACCGATAACGTAATCATCAAGATGATGACGAATCTCGTGCGGAGTCGGCAACGCGCTGCGCTCACGATGAGGCGCTACTTCTTTAATCTCTTCGCGGATGATGTCGTTACATAAATCGACACATTCGTCGCAGATATACACGGACGGCCCGGCAATCAGTTTTCGCACTTCATGCTGGCTTTTGCCGCAAAAAGAGCAGTACAGCAATTTGCCCGAACCATCTTTGCGTTTATCTGTCATGAGTCCAAACCTCTTTTTAAGTTCTTTGTGCCGCACATGACGACGCAAATGCCATTCTCAGACGCAAGTCGCCATAAAGCAAAGTGCCGCCCTACATTATTATAGCGGCACACTCGCGCCGTGGGCATCAATTACGATGGGTCAAAATCGAGTCGACTAAGCCGTACTCTACTGCCTCTGATGCGGAGAGGAAGCGATCGCGCTCGGTATCACGCTCGATCTGCTCAAGTGATTGACCCGTGTGTTGCGCCATAAGTTCATTCATGCGCCCTTTCACCTTCAGGATTTCACGCGCATGGATCTCGATATCTGTCGCCTGGCCCTGGTATCCGCCCAGCGGCTGGTGAATCATCACGCGGGAATTTGGCAGGCAGAAACGCTTGCCCTTCGCGCCTGCAGTAAGCAGGAACGCCCCCATGGATGCCGCCTGCCCCATACAAATGGTGCTGACGTCGGGTTTAATGAACTGCATGGTGTCATAAATCGACATCCCGGCAGTGATCACACCGCCAGGGGAGTTAATATACAGGTAAATGTCTTTTTCCGGGTTTTCCGCTTCCAGAAACAGCATCTGCGCCACGATCAGGTTTGCCATGTGGTCTTCCACCTGGCCTGTCAGAAAGATAACGCGCTCCTTGAGCAGACGGGAATAGATATCAAAAGAACGTTCACCGCGAGAGGTCTGTTCAATAACCATTGGCACCAGAGCCATATGGGGTGCAAAGTTATCTCGTTCGCCACTGTATGACATTTCCGTCTCCTGGATAAAAATTGGAAAATACCTGCTGTACTGATTGTAACCTTATGGACGGATTATCAGCCAGTCTCATTCATGTGATTACACACTTATGGGGACGGCATCGCCATATTTCAAGCATAACAATCTTTTGCTGTTACGCTAACACTGAAAGGGCGTTTTAGCACTCTTCCTGGACTATTACTGTAATAAAAAAAACCCGTCACCAGAAGGCAACGGGTTTTCGTTCAAACTTTAAACCGTTGGGGCAGAATTACGCCTGCTGGTTCATCAGTTCGTTGAAAGAAGTGGCTTTTTCAGACACTTTTGCTTTAGCCAGAACCGCTTCAACAGCCTGCTCTTCCAGGGCTACGTTGCGCATGTTGTCCATCAGCTCTTTGTTGCTGCCGTAGAACTCAACAACTTCGCTTGGATCTTCGTACGCAGAAGCCATCTCTTCGATCAGGCCTTTAACGCGCTCTTCGTCAGCTTTCAGCTCGTGGGTACGAATCACTTCGCCCAACAGCAGACCAACAACAACGCGGCGTTTAGCCTGCTCTTCGAACAGCTCACGAGGCAGTTCCAGCGCTTGCTGCTGGTTGCCACCAAAGCGCTGCGCAGCCTGGCGACGCAGAACGTCGATTTCGCTGTCAATCAGTGCTGCTGGAACGTCGATTTCGTTCGCTTTTACCAGACCTTCGATAGCCTGAGACTTCACACGGTTACGCACAGCGCCGTTCAGCTCGCGTTCCATGTTTTTACGAACTTCAGCACGCAGACCCGCTACAGAACCATCTTCCACGCCGAAACGTTTGATGAATTCTTCAGTCAGTTCTGGCAGTTCGCGCTCTTCAACTTTTTTCAGGTTGATAACGAACTTCGCTGCTTTCCCTTTCAGGTTTTCAGCGTGGTATTCTTCCGGGAAGGTCACGTCGATGGTGAACTCTTCGCCCGCTTTGTGGCCTTTAATACCGTCTTCGAAGCCTGGGATCATACGACCCTGGCCCATCGCCAGTACGAAGTCAGAGGCTTTGCCGCCTTCGAACTCTTCGCCATCAACGGAGCCGGAGAAGTCGATGGTGACACGATCTTCTGCATCAACAGCGCCGTCTTTGTCTTTCCAGTTCGCCTGCTGCTTACGCAGGGTATCCAGCATGCCGTCAACGTCAGTGTCGGTCACTTCAACGATTGGTTTTTCAACTTCGATGGTTTCCAGACCTTTCAGCTCAACTTCCGGGTAAACTTCAAACTCTACAGAGTAGGTGAAGTCTTCGCCCAGTTTGTATTCGCCCGGAACGTAAGTCGGTGCGCCAGCTGGATTGATTTTTTCTTTGATGATGGCATCAATAAAGTTGCGGCTCATCAGGTCACCCAGCACGTCCTGGCGTACAGAAGCGCCATAACGCTGAGCAACGACATTCATCGGTACTTTTCCCTTACGGAAGCCGTCAATACGTACTTTTTTTGCTACGTTGACCAGCTCGCTTTTCACAGCAGTTTCGATGCTGTCAGCAGCGATAGTAATCGTTACACGGCGGCCAAGGCCTTGAGTGGTTTCAACTGAAACTTGCATCTTGTTACCTCAAAAAAATCACAGTGCTCGGTCAACTCTGAATTTGTCTCGCAATACCGGGATGCTCACTTATAGCAGATACACATTCCCTGTCGCCAGAATCATCCCGAAGACATTCATTAAGACGCGGCATTATAGCGGCATCACTTGGGTGAGTCGAGAACGGTTGGGGTATCAGGCTGCGGCTTTTTTCACAAATTTGGACCCTATTTGGTCTAAAATTCGCCCCACACGCTCAAAACGCAGACAAAACAAAACGGCCCGCAGGCCGTCTTGACGTCATTCTGTATGCAACATACTGGAAAAACTCCAGCGTTTGCAACCAGCAATGGTTATGCGATGCTTCCCGCACCTCGACAAGGTGGAGAGGCGAAAACGGTATCCTGTAGCCCTTCCCACTCCTTAATGGTGTAGGTGTGCAGAGCCAATGCGTGCACGGTGGTGGAGAGTTCTTCCGTCAGCGTTCCGTAGATCATACGGTGACGATTGAGAAAGCGTTCTCCCGCGAAGCGATCGCTCACTAACACCACTTTGAAGTGGCTTTCAGAGCCCGCCGGCACATTGTGACGGTAGCTCTCGTCGACAACTTCGAGGAACACGGGGTTAAACGCTGTCCTTAGTTTTTCTTCGATCTGTTCACGTATCATCATGAAATTACTCCTCCGACAACGCTGAGATGTCACCCATCCCTTTAAATATTAGCCGCTTTTACCGCTTCCATTACAACATGACAACAATTATTTAGCTTTCGTCTGATTTACTCATTCAAACGGATGAAGTCCACTCTCACACTCATGCGTTTTACCTCTTGTGTCCGGGGAAAACGTAAAGTGTGGTCAGATTTCAGACAAGACGATGAATTTACATGCGTTGACCACTTCCCCTTGCCGTTGGCGATGTTATGATGGCGGCAAATTTTGTCTATAAATGCTTACGACTCGTTGAGAATCTGAAATGTTAAAAAAACTCTTCTTTCCGTTGGTAGCGCTTTTCATGCTGGCTGGCTGTGCCACTCCACCCACCACCATTGATGTCTCCCCGAAAATTAGTCTGCCGCAGCAGGACCCAAGTCTGATGGGAGTCACCGTGAGTATTAACGGGGCCGATCAGCGTCAGGATCAGGCACTGGCAAAAGTCACTCGTGACAATCAACAGGTCACATTGACGGCTTCACGCGATCTGCGCTTCCTGCTGCAGGAAGTGCTGGAGAAACAGATGACCGCGCGTGGCTATATGGTTGGCCCAAGCGGTGCCGTCGATCTGCAAATCATCGTCAACAATCTGTACGCCGATGTTTCTCAGGGTAACGTGCGTTATAACATCGCCACGAAAGCGGATATTGCTATCATCGCGACAGCCAAAAACGGCAACAAGATGAACAAGAACTACCGCGCGAGCTACACGATTGAAGGCGCGTTCCAGGCGTCAAACAAAAACATTGCTGACGCCGTCAATAGCGTGCTGACCGATACCATCGCCGATATGGCACAGGACACCAGCATTCACGAATTCATCAAGCAGAACGCACGTTAATTCTGCACCCTGACCCGGCACGTCGCCGGGTCAGTTTCAGACACTCATGTCCAGTCACTATTTACGCATTTTCCAGCAACCTAAATCAGCGATTCTGCTGATCCTGGGTTTCGCCTCCGGTTTACCTCTGGCCCTCACTTCCGGCACGCTTCAGGCGTGGATGACGATTGAGAATATCGATCTCAAAACGATCGGTTTCTTCTCGCTGGTCGGTCAGGCTTACGTCTTTAAGTTTTTGTGGTCGCCGGTGATGGACCGTTATACCCCGCCGTTTTTAGGGCGTCGTCGGGGCTGGTTAGTCATGACCCAGGTGCTGCTGTTGCTGGCGATTGCCGCAATGGGCTTCCTGGAACCGGCATCACAATTGCGCTGGATGGCCGCGCTGGCCGTTGTCATTGCCTTTTGCTCTGCTTCGCAGGATATCGTTTTTGATGCCTGGAAAACGGACGTGTTACCCGCTGAAGAACGGGGCGCGGGTGCTGCGATCAGCGTTCTGGGCTATCGGCTGGGGATGCTGGTTTCCGGCGGATTAGCCCTGTGGCTCGCCGACAGGTATCTCGGCTGGCAGGGGATGTACTGGCTAATGGCCGCCCTGCTGTTGCCATGTATTATCGCCACTTTTTTCGCTCCGGAACCCAGCGATGTCATCCCCGTACCACGCTCTCTGGAGCAGGCCGTTGCCGAACCGCTGCGGGACTTCTTCGGGCGCAACAATGCCTGGCTGATTTTATTGCTGATTGTCCTATACAAGCTTGGCGATGCTTTTGCCATGAGCCTGACCACCACCTTCCTCATCAGAGGCGTCGGATTCGATGCCGGTGAAGTGGGCATGGTGAACAAAACGCTAGGCTTGTTTGCGACGATTATTGGCGCTCTGTATGGCGGTGTATTGATGCAGCGCCTGACGCTATTCCGCGCGCTGCTGATCTTCGGTATTTTACAGGGCATTTCTAATGCCGGTTACTGGCTGCTGTCCATCACTGACAAACAGATGATCAGCATGGCCACTGCGGTATTTTTTGAAAACTTATGCGGGGGGATGGGGACGGCGGCATTTGTGGCGTTGCTCATGACGCTCTGTAATAAGTCTTTCTCTGCCACTCAGTTTGCACTGCTTTCCGCGCTTTCTGCCGTGGGGCGTGTCTATGTTGGTCCCATCGCGGGCTGGTTTGTTGAGGCGCACGGTTGGCCGACGTTTTATCTCTTCTCGGTCTTTGCTGCCGTTCCTGGAATATTACTCCTGCTGGTGTGTCGCCGGACGCTGGAATATACCCAGCAAACAGATCATTTTATGCCGCGTACGGAATTCCAGAGCGCCTACCGTTTTGCACTGCGTTTACTGATGGCAGGTTGTCTGATGCTGGCGCTGTGGCTGGTGATGCTCATTCTCAGTGCATCGACATCTCTTGAGCTTCCCTTCGACGCTCTGTTACTGGATGTCGGCGGGCTGCTGGCTGTGAGCGGAATTGTCACCGGTGGCATCCTCGATTATCTGGCGCTGCGCAAAACCCGGATGACCTGAAGCAAAAACCGAACGGTTATTTTCCGTTGTAATCACGCTTGTAAATTATAACGTCAAAATAACGGGCAGCGATGAAAAAAAATATTTGTTGTTTTGTGCTGGATAGCTTCCGGAAATTATTGGAACCCACACTGCTTCGCTATTTTTCATTAAACGATTCAGCCTTACTAAGATTAAATTTCCGTTCTTTAATTGTCTTTTTATTGATGCTTAATTGTTAATTATTTGTGTATTTTTAGCAATGGTTATACCAATTGCCCCTTTTAGGGTATCCTTGTACGCCCTTTCGTTATAACTCGCGCCACATGGGGCTTCTGTCTTAAAAATAGACATAATTTGCAACACATGTGACACGTGCGGCAGAACCCGGTAACACCTTCCTGACACAGGGCTAATGATGTTTACAGTAATGTAACCTTCCCGTAAAATGCCCCCACACTTTAAACGCCACCAGGTCCCCGTGGAATTGAGGTCGTTAAATGACACTTAGGAAATACAATAAAGGTTTGGGATGGTTGTCGTTATTTGCAGGCACTTTTTTACTCAGTGGCTGTGATTCTGCGCTTCTGGACCCCAAAGGACAGATTGGACTGGAACAACGCTCGCTGATTCTGACGGCCTTTGGCCTGATGATGATCGTCGTCATTCCTGCCATTTTGATGGCTGTTGGTTTCGCCTGGAAGTACCGTGCGAGCAATAAAGATGCGAAGTATAGCCCTAACTGGTCACACTCCAATAAAGTGGAAGCTGTGGTCTGGACGGTTCCTATTCTGATCATCCTGTTCCTTGCCGTGCTGACATGGAAAACCACTCACGCACTTGAGCCTAGCAAACCGCTGGTTCACGATGAAAAACCGATTACCATCGAAGTGGTCTCCATGGACTGGAAATGGTTCTTCATCTATCCGGAACAGGGCATTGCCACCGTGAATGAAATCGCCTTCCCGGCGAACACTCCGGTGCAGTTCAAAGTGACCTCTAACTCCGTGATGAACTCCTTCTTTATTCCGCGTCTGGGCAGCCAGATCTACGCGATGGCCGGTATGCAGACTAACCTGCACCTGATCGCGAATGAAGCAGGCACCTACGATGGTATCTCCGCCAGCTATAGTGGCCCGGGCTTCTCTGGTATGAAGTTCAAAGCTATCGCAACGCCGGACCGCGCCGCATTCGACCAGTGGGTCGCTAAAGCGAAGCAGTCACAGAACACCATGTCTGACATGGCGGCATTCGATAAAGTGGCGACACCTAGCGAATACAACAAGGTGGAATACTTCTCTAACGTGAAACCCGATTTGTTCAAAGATGTTATTGGCAAATTTATGGACCACGGCAAGAGCATGAACATGACTCAGCCAGAAGGTGAGCACAGCTCGCACGAAGGTATGGAAGGCATGGACATGAGCCACGCGGAAACCTCTCACTAAGGGGCCGAGGAAGAAAATGTTCGGAAAATTGACACTGGATGCAGTTCCGTACCATGAACCTATTATCGTGGTTACGATTGCTGCAATTATCATTGGTGGCGCGGCCTTACTCGGCCTGATTACTTACTTCGGTAAGTGGAGCTACCTGTGGAATGAGTGGCTGACTTCGGTTGACCACAAAAAACTCGGCATCATGTACTGCATCGTCGGTATCGTCATGTTAATTCGTGGCTTTGCCGATGCAATCATGATGCGTAGCCAGCAGGCACTTGCTTCGGCGGGTGAAGCGGGCTTCTTGCCACCGCACCACTACGACCAGATCTTTACCGCGCACGGCGTGATCATGATCTTCTTCGTGGCGATGCCGCTGGTTATCGGTCTGATGAACGTGGTTGTGCCGCTGCAAATCGGCGCGCGCGACGTCGCGTTCCCGTTCCTGAACAACCTGAGCTTCTGGTTCACGGTTGTCGGCGTTATCCTGGTTAACCTGTCACTGGGTGTGGGCGAATTCGCACAGACCGGCTGGCTGGCTTACCCGCCGCTTTCGGGAATTGAATACAGTCCTGGCGTTGGCGTCGATTACTGGATTTGGGCGATTCAGCTCTCCGGTATCGGTACGACCCTGACCGGTATTAACTTCTTCGTGACCATTATCAAGATGCGTGCCCCAGGCATGACCATGTTCAAGATGCCAGTATTTACCTGGGCATCTCTGTGCGCCAACATCCTGATTATCGCGTCATTCCCAATTCTGACGGTTACCGTCGCGTTGCTGACCCTGGATCGCTATCTGGGCACCCATTTCTTCACCAATGATATGGGCGGCAACATGATGATGTACATCAACCTGATTTGGGCATGGGGTCACCCGGAAGTGTACATCCTGGTTCTGCCGGTCTTCGGTGTGTTCTCCGAAATCGCCGCAACCTTCTCGCGTAAACGCCTGTTTGGTTACACCTCTCTGGTGTGGGCAACCGTGTGTATTACCGTCCTGTCGTTCATCGTTTGGCTGCACCACTTCTTCACCATGGGTGCGGGCGCGAACGTAAACGCCTTCTTCGGTATTACCACCATGATTATCGCCATCCCGACAGGGGTGAAGATCTTCAACTGGCTGTTCACCATGTACCAGGGCCGTATTGTGTTCCACTCAGCCATGCTGTGGACCATCGGCTTCATCGTCACCTTCTCTGTGGGTGGTATGACCGGCGTTCTGCTGGCGGTACCAGGTGCTGACTTTGTTCTGCACAACAGTCTGTTCCTGATTGCGCACTTCCATAACGTTATCATCGGCGGCGTCGTCTTCGGCTGCTTCGCTGGCGTAACCTACTGGTGGCCAAAAGCGTTTGGCTTCACGCTGAACGAAACCTGGGGTAAACGCGCATTCTGGCTGTGGATCGTTGGCTTCTTCGTCGCATTCATGCCGCTGTACGTGCTGGGCTTCATGGGGATGACCCGTCGCCTGAGCCAGCAGATTGATCCTCAGTTCCACCCGATGCTGGTTGTTGCAGCCTGTGGTGCGGTACTGATTGCAATGGGTATCGCATGTCAGCTGATTCAGTTCTACGTATCTATTCGCGACCGCGAGCAGAACCGTGACCTGACCGGTGACCCATGGGGTGGCCGTACGCTGGAGTGGGCAACCTCTTCCCCGCCTCCGTTCTATAACTTTGCCATTGTGCCGCAGATCCATGAGCGCGACGCATTCTGGGAAATGAAAGAAAAAGGCGAAGCGTACAAGCAACCTGAGCATTACGAAGAGATCCACATGCCGAAAAACAGCGGCGCGGGCATTGTTATTGCCGCTTTCGCTACGGTATTTGGCTTCGCCATGATCTGGCACATCTGGTGGCTGGCGATCGCGAGCTTCGCTGGCGTGATCATTAGCTGGATTGTGAAGAGCTTTGACGAGGACGTGGACTACTACGTACCAGTCCGTGAAGTCGAAAAACTGGAAAACCAGCATTTCGATGAGATTTCTAAAGCGGGGCTGAAAAATGGCAACTGATACTTTGGCGCACTCAACTGCCCATGCGCATGACCACGCGCACCACGATACAGGACCGATGAAAGTCTTCGGTTTCTGGATCTACCTGATGAGCGACTGCATTCTGTTTTGCTGTCTGTTCGCGACCTATGCCGTTCTGGTGAACGGCACTGCAGGCGGCCCGACCGGCAAAGACATTTTCGAACTGCCGTTCGTTCTGGTAGAAACCGCACTGCTGCTGTTCAGCTCCATCACCTACGGCATGGCGGCTATCGCCATGTACAAGAACAACAAGAGCCAGGTTGTCTCCTGGCTGGCGTTGACCTGGCTGTTTGGTGCTGGCTTTATCGGGATGGAAATCTATGAATTCCATCACCTGATTGCTGAAGGCATGGGCCCGGATCGCAGTGGCTTCCTGTCGGCGTTCTTCGCGCTGGTCGGGACTCACGGTCTGCACGTGACATCGGGTCTTATCTGGATGGCAGTGCTGATGTTCCAGGTTTATCGTCGTGGCCTGACCAATACTAACCGCACCCGTATCATGTGTCTGAGCCTGTTCTGGCACTTCCTGGACGTGGTGTGGATCTGCGTGTTCTCGGTTGTCTATCTGATGGGGGCGATGTAATGAGTCACACTAACGATCATGGCGCTTCCCACGGTAGCGTAAAAACCTACATGACAGGTTTTATCCTGTCGATCATCCTGACGGTGATCCCGTTCTGGATGGTGATGAGCGGTTCTGCTTCTCACGCGGCTATTCTGGGTACTATCCTGGTGACCGCTGTGGTTCAGATTCTGGTGCATCTGGTTTGCTTCCTGCACATGAACACCAAATCCGATGAGGGCTGGAACATGACGGCCTTTATCTTTACCGTGATTATCATCGCTATCCTTGTAGTCGGTTCCATCTGGATCATGTGGAACCTGAACTACAACATGATGGTTCACTAAGAGCGGCGAGTATGTTTAAGCAATACCTGCAAGTAACGAAACCAGGCATCATCTTTGGCAACCTGATCTCCGTGATCGGAGGGTTCCTGCTGGCCTCTAAGGGCAGCATTGACTACACCCTCTTTGCATCCACGCTGATTGGGGTGTCACTGGTGGTTGCGTCCGGTTGTGTATTTAACAACTACATCGACATGGATATCGACAGGAAGATGGAAAGGACCAAGAATCGGGTGCTTGTCAAAGGCCTGATGTCTCCTGCCGTCTCGCTGGTGTACGCCACCTTGCTGGGCTTTGCTGGCTTTATGCTGCTGTGGTTTGGCGCCAATCCTCTGGCCTGCTGGCTGGGAGTGATGGGGTTTGTGGTCTATGTGGGCGTTTACAGCCTGTATATGAAGCGCCACTCCGTCTACGGTACGCTGATTGGTTCTCTCTCCGGCGCTGCGCCGCCGGTGATTGGCTACTGCGCCGTCACGAATCAGTTCGACAGCGGTGCGCTTATCCTGCTGGCTATCTTTAGCCTGTGGCAGATGCCGCACTCCTACGCCATTGCGATTTTCCGCTTTAAGGATTATCAGGCAGCGAACATCCCGGTTCTGCCGGTCGTAAAAGGCATTTCAGTCGCCAAGAATCACATCACGCTGTACATCATCGCTTTTGCCGTGGCGACGCTGATGCTCTCTCTGGGCGGTTACGCCGGATATAAATATCTGGTCGTGGCTGCTGCGGTGAGCGTCTGGTGGCTCGGCATGGCGCTGCGCGGTTACAAAGTGGAAGATGACAAAGTCTGGGCACGTAAGCTGTTTGTGTTCTCCATTGTCGCCATCACTTCGCTGTCCGTCATGATGTCCGTGGACTTTATGGTGCCGGATTCACATAGTCTGCTGACTTACGTCTGGTAAGAAATCACAGACCAAAAAAAGGGTGCTTCGGCACCCTTTTTTATTCGCTGAACTCATTAATCACGCATGTAATATTTGTTAAATAACCCTTTGTTTACCCCGTCCCTTCCCCACACTACACTAGTGCCTGCTTTTGAACTGAGGTGGTAATGAACGATTATAAAATGACACCAGGCGAACTGCGCGCGACCTGGGGTTTAGGGACTGTTTTCTCACTGCGCATGCTCGGCATGTTTATGGTCCTGCCTGTTCTGACCACGTATGGTATGGCTCTGCAGGGTGCCAGCGAAGCGCTTATCGGTCTGGCGATCGGGATTTACGGTCTGGCGCAGGCTATCTTTCAGATTCCCTTTGGCTTGCTCTCCGATCGCGTGGGCCGAAAGCCGCTGATTGTCGGCGGGTTGCTCATTTTTGTTCTCGGTAGCGTCATTGCTGCTCTGTCGGACTCTATCTGGGGTATTATTCTGGGCCGTGCGCTGCAAGGTTCTGGCGCCATTGCCGCTGCGGTGATGGCGCTGCTGTCCGATTTAACCCGCGAACAGAATCGCACCAAAGCGATGGCGTTTATTGGCGTCAGTTTCGGCGTCACCTTTGCTATCGCGATGGTGCTTGGGCCGATCATTACTCATAAACTGGGTCTGAATGCCCTGTTCTGGATGATTGCCGTGCTGGCGACGATCGGCATTGCGCTGACGATTTGGGTCGTGCCAGACAGCAAAAACCATGTGCTGAACCGTGAGTCAGGCATGGTCAAAGGCTGCTTTAGCAAAGTCATTGTCGAGCCGCGATTGCTGAAGCTGAACTTCGGCATTATGTGTTTGCACATCCTGTTGATGTCCACGTTCGTTGCCCTGCCCGGCCAACTGGCTGCTGCCGGATTCCCGGCTGCTGAGCACTGGAAAATTTATCTGGTGACGATGCTGATCTCTTTCGTCTCCGTCGTACCGTTTATCATCTACGCCGAAGTGAAACGCCGCATGAAGCGCGTATTCCTCGGCTGCGTGGCGCTGTTATTAATCGCAGAAATTGTGCTGTGGGGCTCCGGCCCGCACTTCTGGGAGCTGGTCCTGGGCGTGCAGTTGTTCTTCCTTGCTTTCAACTTGATGGAAGCCCTGCTGCCGTCGCTGATCAGCAAAGAATCACCTGCGGGCTATAAAGGAACGGCGATGGGGATATACTCCACCAGCCAGTTTCTTGGCGTGGCCATTGGCGGTTCGTTCGGCGGCTGGGTCGACGGATTGTTTGATTCTCAAACCGTATTTTTGGCCGGCGCGCTGCTGGCGATGGTCTGGCTGCTGGTGGCCAGCACCATGAAAGAGCCGCGCTATGTCAGCAGTCTGCGGGTTGAAATCCCGGAGGATGTTGAAATCAGCGACGCACTGAAACAGCGCCTGGAAGCGACGGAAGGGATAAGCGAAGTGTTTATCGTACCGGAGGAGCGCAGCGCTTACGTCAAAATAGACAGCAAACTGACCAATCGCTTTGAAGTTGAGCAGGCGATAAAAGCCTAAAAAAATGCCCGGTTAAACCGGGCATTTTCGTATTAATCGCGGAAGTTTTTAAACTGGAACGGTTGTCCCAAATCGCCGCCACGCACCAGCGCCATAACAGACTGCAGGTCATCGCGCGCTTTGCCGGTGACGCGAATCTCTTCACCCTGGATTTGCGCCTGCACCTTCAGCTTACTGTCTTTGATAAGCTTTACGATTTTCTTCTGCATCGCGCTCTCGATGCCCTGCTTGAGTTTCGCTTCCACAAACCAGGTTTTGCCGCTGTGTACAAACTCTTCCGGCACATCGAGGGAAGTCCCTTCAATGCCGCGTTTTAACAGCTTCGCGCGCAGAATATCAAGCAGCTGGTTGACCTGGAAATCAGACTCACTCAGCACCTTAATGGTCTTATTTGCGTCGTTCAGCTCAAAACTAGCCTCAACGCCACGAAAATCGAAACGTGACTCAACTTCACGGCTTGCGTTATCAATGCCGTTACGGACTTCCTGGATATTAACTTCTGAAACAATATCGAAAGATGGCATCTTTTCTTCTCCCTTCACTTTTGTTGCGTTGCATAATACCCGCAACGAAGCATAACTCAACAGAAGCTTAGCTGACGGCGCTATACTTAAGCGATACGCCTGGCGCAGTTGCAGGTGAGGAGGAACAATGAAAATTACTGTGCTCGGATGCGGAGCCCTTGGCCAACTTTGGCTCACCGCATTGTGCAAACATGGACACGAGGTACAAGGCTGGCTGCGCGTTGCCCAGCCGTATTGCAGTGTAAACCTGATTAATGAAGATGGCAGTCTCTTTAACGATTCGCTCACCGCCAACGACCCGGATTTTCTGGCGAAGAGCGATCTGCTGCTGGTCACGCTAAAGGCCTGGCAGGTCTCTGATGCGGTCAAATCGCTGGCGGCTATCCTTCCTCGCACCACGCCAATTTTGCTGTTGCATAACGGCATGGGAACTATCGACGAACTAAAATCCATCCATCAGCCCCTGCTGATGGCCACCACCACTCAGGCAGCCCGTCGCGACGGCAACATCATTGTTCACGTCGCCAGCGGTGTCACCCATATTGGTCCGGCGCGCGAGCAGGACGGCGACTATAGCTACCTGGCAGACGTTCTGCAAAAAGTGCTTCCTGACGTCGCCTGGCACAATAATATCCGTCCACAGCTGTGGCGTAAGCTGGCGGTGAGCTGTGTTATCAACCCGCTAACAGCGCTGTGGAATTGCCCGAATGGCGAGCTTAAAAACCATCCCGTGGAAGTGGCGGCCCTGTGTGCCGAACTGGCGGCAGTGATTGAGCGCGAAGGCATACATACCTCCACGGAAGATGTACGCTATTATGTCGAGCAGGTCATTGAAAGCACGGCAGAAAATATGTCGTCGATGCTGCAGGATATCCGCGCACTGCGGCATACCGAAATCGACTACATCACGGGCTATCTGCTCAGACGAGCCAGAACGCACGGCATCAGCGTACCGGAAAATGCCCGCCTGTATGATATGGTAAAACGTAAGGAGAATGAGTATGAGCGCGTCGGCACTGGTATGCCTCGCCCCTGGTAGCGAAGAGACTGAAGCCGTCACCACCATTGATTTACTGGTGCGCGGCGGAATTAATGTCACCACGGCCAGCGTGGCAAGTGACGGCAATCTGGCGATCACCTGCTCGCGCGGCGTGAAAATTCTGGCTGATGCACCGCTGGTAGAAGTGGCTGATGGCGATTACGACGTCATCGTACTGCCGGGCGGCCTGAAAGGCGCAGAGTGTTTTCGCGACAGTCCGCTGCTGGTCGAAACCGTCAGACAGTTTCATCTTTCCGGGCGTCTGGTCGCCACTATTTGCGCCGCGGCGGGAACCGTGCTGATTCCTCATCAGATTTTCCCGATCGGCAATATGACCGGTTTCCCCGCCCTGAAAGACCGCATTCCTCCGGATCAATGGGTCGATAAACGCGTGGTCTGGGACCCGCGAGTCAACCTGCTCACCAGCCAGGGGCCAGGGACATCCATTGATTTCGCCCTCAAAATTATCGATTTGCTCGTGGGGCGCGAAAAAGCCTATGAAGTCGCATCATCGCTGGTGATCGCGGCGGGGATCTATAACTACTACGAAGCGTAAACTCGCGCTGATTTTCCCCTCAGGCTGGCCCCGCGCCGGCCTTTATTTTCTCTGCCGATAATTGCGGCGGCAATCACACTTCGTATCTTTCTTTCTGACACTGATTATCATCGCGCCCTTTTGCACGGATTAAATCTGCGCATTTTCATAGAGATACGAATTCCCCTCATCCATTCCCCCCGGTTTGACAGCCGCAGGCTTCCGTGAAAAACTCACTTTAACTGGCATATACCAGTTAAACACTTCGCCCACTAAAGCGCTCTGGAAACGAATAATGGCGAAGAACAGAAATCTCTTCTGGAGTAAGCAATGTGATTACATTTCTTGAGAACAGAGTCATTCCTGTCCTGATTCGCGTCGGTGAAAATAAAATCCTGGTGGCGGTGCGTAACGGCATCGCCCTGACGCTCCCCTTTACCATTACCGGCAGTCTGTTTCTGATCCTCGCAAATTTACCGATTCCGGGCTGGACCGACTGGCTTGGCCCCTATGCCGAGAAGCTCAGCGCGCCGGTTGCCGTGACCTTCGGCGCTATCGGGCTGATTTCGGCCATCGGTATCAGCTACAACCTGGCGAAAGAGTACAGTCTCAACGCCTTAACCTGCGCCATGGTCACGATGGTGGTCTTTTTACTGGCCCAGCTTAACGATAAGTACCAGCTCAATGTCGATAATCTGGGCGCCGCCGGGCTTTTCTCCGCCATTATCCTGTCGATTCTGACGGTGCAAATTGTCCGTTTCTTTATTCATCATAATGTGGTGATTAAACTGCCCGATGGCGTTCCCCCTGCCGTCGCGCAGTCTTTTGCAAGCCTGATCCCGGCGGCGGTGGCGATCACGCTTATCTGGTTCGTCCGGGTCATTCTTAACTTCGATATTAATCACTTCTTTACGCTGATTCTCAGCCCGCTGGTCACCGGCTTAGGATCGCTCCCCGGCATGCTGGTGTTAATCTTCTTAATCTCGCTGCTGTGGTGTTGCGGTATTCACGGCGACAACGTGCTCTCCGGCATCACCGCGCCCATCTTCCTGAAATATATCGCCGAAAATACCCAGGCCTATTTGCACCACCAGCCTATTCCGCACATTACCGCCGACGGATTTTATATCGTCTTTATGTGTCTCGGCGGCACAGGCGCGACGCTGGGGTTAGTGATGGCGATGATGCGCTCACGTAGCAAGCTGTATAAATCGGTCGGCAAACTCTCTTTGCCCTCTGCGGTATTTTGCATCAATGAGCCGGTGATATTTGGCTGCCCGATTGTCTTTAACCCGTTACTGATGATCCCCTTCACCCTCACCCCGATGATTCTCTGTATTTCGACCTATGCGCTGATGTATTTCGACATTATTGGTCGCCCGGTACTGCAAATTCCCTGGACCATGCCGCCGATTTTGGCCGCCTGGTTTGTCACCGGAGGCAATATTCCTGCCGTGATTTGGTCGGCCTGCACGATTGTCATTTCAGTCCTCGTCTGGCTGCCGTTTTTTAAACTCGCAGAACGCAAACAGCTAGAAACAGAAGCGGCGGAAGAACACTCCCGCCGTGAAGCAGAAAAACTCCCCGATCCCATCTTGTAAAAAGGATTCACGATGAAAAAGCTCAAAATTGTCACGATTGGTGGTGGCTCAAGCTATACGCCGGAATTGATCGATGGATTTATCAAACGCTACGACGAACTCCCGGTCACCGATTTTTACCTGCTGGATATTGAAGAAGGGAGAGAGAAGCTGGAAATTGTCGGCAAGCTCGCCCAGCGCATGGTGGCACAAGCGGGTATTCCGATGAATATTCACCTCACGCTGGACCGCGAAGCGGCGCTGAAAGATGCCGATTTTGTGACCACCCAGCTGCGCGTCGGCTTCCTGGATGCGCGCATTAACGATGAGAAAATCCCGCTGAAATACGGCGTGCTGGGTCAGGAAACCACTGGGCCAGGCGGTTTTATGAAAGCGCAGCGCACCATTCCCGTACTGCTGGATATCTGCAAAGCGATGGAAAAATGGTGTCCGAACGCTTGGCTGATCAACTTCACTAACCCGGCGGGTATCGTGACCGAAGCCATCACTCGCCACTCCGCGATTAAAACCATCGGAATTTGCAGCGGCGCGAACAGCATGATGATGGACATCGCCAAAGCCTACGACGTCAGCAAAGCGGATATTTACGCGCGTATCATCGGCCTCAACCATCTGATCTTTGCCGATAAAATTTGCGTAAAGGGTGACGATTGCACCGATGATTTTATTGAAAAACTGGCTGTCGGCAGCGCCAACAACTCGCTGAAAAATATCCCGGATATCGGCTTTACCGCGCGCTTCGCCCGCGCGCTGCACATGTATCCGATCTCCTATCTGAAGTATTACTTCCTGACCCGCGAAATGACGGAAACGGCTATCCGCGATTCGGCGAATAAAGGCACGCGCGGCGAGCAAACGCGTGAAATCGAGCGCAAACTGTTTGAGCTTTATCAGGATCCGAATCTGAACCACAAGCCGAAAGAGCTGGAGCAGCGCGGCGGCGCGTGGTACTCCGACACGGCTTGCTCCATCATCAGCTCGATTTTCAACGATAAAAAAGAAGTGCACGTGGTCAACACGGTCAACAATGGCGCAACGCCAGATCTGCCGGATCACGTCACCCTGGAAACCAATGCCGTCATTGATAAAAACGGCGCTCATCCGCTGGCCTACGGCCGACTGCCGGTGAAAATTCGCGGGTTGATCCAGAGCGTCAAAGCCTACGAAGAACTGACCGTCGAGGCCGCCGTCACCGGAGACTATGCCACCGCCCTGCTGGCGTTGAGCATCAACCCCATTGTGCCCTCCGCCGCCATTGCCGAGCAGATCCTTGATGAGTATCTGGAAGTCAACCACGCCTATTTACCGCAATATACAAAACGCTAAGGAACTGCGATGAACGTTGAAATTGTTGAAGATTATCGGGCGCTCAGCGTCACTGTGGCCCAGCGTGTGATCAACGCCGTTACGCGCAAACCGGATGCCCTGATCTGCATTGCCGGGGGCGATACGCCGCTGGGAGTGTTTGATGTTCTGGTTCGCGCCAGCGAAGAAGGGAAAGTGGATTTTTCCCGCGCGGCGTTTGTCGGTCTGGACGAGTGGCTGGGGCTGGGCAAAGCTGATAAGGGCAGCTGTCGTGAGATGGTCTGGGGGCATTTCTTCAGCCGCCTGACGTTGCGGGGTGAACAAATCTGCTTCTTTGACGGCTTAACGGCCGATCCGGCGCAGGAGTGCCGCCGGGTCGATCGTTTTATCGCGGGCCACGGGAGCATTGATATTATCGTGCTGGGCATCGGCATGAATGGTCATATCGGCTTTAACGAGCCAGGCGCGGCGAGGGATACGGAGTGTCACGTAGTCGATCTGGATGACGTCACCCGCTCTGTTTCTGTGAAATACTTTGGTGAGGCGCGCGACGTGAAACAGGGGATTTCCCTGGGGATGAAAACGATTCTGGCAGCGAAATCAGTGGTAGTGATGGCAAGCGGGGAGAAAAAGGCTCCTGTGGTGGCGCAAATCCTGCGCTCAGATATTGACGCGAATATCCCGGCGACCCTGCTAAAAGCCCATCCGCAGGTGCAAATGCTGGTAGATAAAGCCGCTGCGGCTCAGCTTTAACCGCTCCGACAGGCGCGCTCGCGCCTGTCATCTTTCAATACGTAGATTCTTAACCCGGAACAGATCCGCACGGTTGTAGCTAATCGAATAGTTAAAGGCTTTTTTATCGCTCAGGCGGGTGACTTCCGTAATTTTCAGCATCGCCTGCCCGTGTGTAATCTCCAGCAGCGCGGCCAGTTCGCGGTCGAAAAGTGCCGCTTCGATTAACGAATCCGCATCGCTAATTTTTTTTCCGGTGTACTCTTCGATATAGCCATACAACGATCCCTTTTCCAGTACGGACTGGGGAATCGCCGCGATCGTTTTCACCGGAATATTGGTATCTTCGACCAGAACGGGTTGACCATCCAGAAGACGCACACGGCGGATAAACCAGACGTCGTCGCCGGACTTAATCTCAAGGTGTTGCGCCAGCGAGGGATCGGCCTGAATAGTCGTGAAGGTGATTAAGCGGCTGGTGACATTCACCCGTCCCTGGAATTCGCGAGAAAAACCCAGAATGCTGTCGCTCTTTTCATTATTGAGAATATAAATATTGCTGGCGGTATTTTTCAGCACAAACATGCCCTTACCATGAATGCGCTCGATGTACCCTTCCTGAACCAGATTCGCCATCGCCTTTTGCACCGTCACCCGCGTCACGTGATACACGCTGGCAAGATCGCGCTCGGACGGAATGCTTTCACCAATTTTATATTTCTGCTCGAGAATATCCTTTTTTATCTTCTCTTTGATTTCCAGGTATTTATGCATGCTACCCTCGCGGCTTCCTGACGGATCGTTACTTTACCATTACTCACTGATTTGCAGATAAAAAAAAGCCGGGTGGCGACTTCGCCCTACCCGGCCTGATTTGCGCAGCGCGCCGTTGGACCTGTCTTACGGGCGATAAACCTTCACGTTGGTAAAGCCCTGTTCGCGCAGATAGAGCGCCTGCAGGCGACTCATCACCCCGCGCTCACACCACAGCAGCCAGGTTTTGCTCTGATCCAGGTCGCCAAATTGGGTGCTCAGCTTGTAGAACGGCAGAGAAACCACCTCCACGCCCTCAACCTTCAGCGGTTTGTCATCCTGTTCATCGCCAGAACGAATATCCAGAATGACGTCGTTAGCGCCAAAACCGGTGACCGTTTCAACTTCAACCACTTCCTGATCGGTTTGCTGAGCGATTTCACGGATATCCACGTTCGACGCTTCCGCGACCACTTTTTCCAGAATATCGAAATCGAAGTTTTGTTCTTCCGCTTCGATCTTCGCCTTCACCGCTTTCACGGTTGGGCTTTTCGAGATCACGCCGCAATATTCCGGCATGGTCCGGGCAAAATCTTCCGTACCGATTTTACGCGCCAGATCGATGATGTGCTCTTTATCGTGAGAAATCAGCGGACGCAGGATCAGCGTGTCGGTCACGTTGTCAATAAGACGCAGGTTGGTCAGCGTCTGGCTGGAAACCTGGCCCAGCGCTTCACCGGTCACCAGCGCCTGCACGCCGTAGCGTTCAGCTACTTTGGAAGCAGCGCGCATCATCATGCGTTTCAGCACCACGCCCATCTGGCCGTCGTCCACTTTTTCGAGGATTTCGCCGACCACTGGCTCAAAGTTGATCGCCACAAAACGCACGCGGTGTGAGCTGCCGAAGCGATTCCACAGATAATGCGCCACCTGGCGAACGCCGATTTCGTGCGCCGCACCGCCCAGATTAAAGAAGCAGTAATGTACGCGGCAGCCGCGGCGCATCAGCATATAGCTGGACACACCAGAATCGAAACCGCCGGAGATCAGCGACAGCACATCTTCCTGCGTCCCGATCGGATAACCGCCGATGCCTTCATAGCGGCCTTTGACCAGCAGCAGACGATCGTTTTCAATTTCCAGATTAACGGTCACGTCCGGGTTGGTCAGCTTCACGCGCGCCGTCTCAACGTGCTGATTCAGCCCGCCACCCACGTAGCGTTCTGCTTCAATCGAGCTGAATTCATGCTTACCGCGACGCTTTACGCGCACACAGAATGATTTGCCTTCGATCTGATCGCGATACTGTACCAGCGCTTTCTCGAAGATATCGTGCAGGGAAGTGAAAGGAACATCTTCAACTTCCAGAATGTGGTGGATCCCGGGAATACGGGTCAGGGCATCACGGATATCCAGACGCTTGTTTTCGTCTTTCGCGCGCACTTCAACGTGATCCCAGTGACGAACAACGGCAAGCGTTTCGTCGTAATGCTTAAGAACGTTACGAATGTTTCCGGTCAGAATTTTAATAAAGCGCAAACGCACAGATTGGCTTTTGATGGTGATTTCCGGGAACAATTTAATGATAAACTTCATGGCGGCAATGTTTCGTTGGCAAGCTGGTAAAGGCTTGTGATGGAAAAGAGTACAGCAGCCCACACCCGCGGCTGCATCCAGGCGCGGAAGTATACCACTATAGCGGTGCTCCTGTGCACATTGCGCGTTATTTGCTTATCCGCCCGAGTCCGCTACCATGACGGGGCTGAAAATATGAGAGTCAATATTCACTATGCCGAAGAAAAATGACGCACCAGCCAGCTTCGAAACTGCGCTGAGTGAGCTGGAGCACATTGTCACTCGTCTGGAAAGTGGCGATTTGCCGCTGGAAGACGCGCTCAATGAATTCGAACGCGGTGTGCAGCTTGCGCGCCAGGGGCAGGTTAAATTGCAGCAGGCGGAACAGCGTGTGCAGATCCTGCTCTCCGACAGCGAAGACGCTGCCACCACCCCTTTCACACCGGACGCTGAGTAAATGGATTTCGCCAAAGAGCTTCAGGAATGTGTGGATCGTGCCAACGACGCGCTGCGGCGTTTTATCGAACCGCAGCCTTTTCAGAACACTCCACTGGTTGAAGCCATGCACTATGGCGCACTCTTGGGTGGAAAGCGCCTGCGCCCGTTCCTGGTGTATGCCACCGGGAAGATGTTTGGCGTCAGCGATAGCACGCTGGACGCCCCCGCGGCGGCCGTGGAATGTATCCACGCCTACTCGCTGATCCACGACGATTTACCGGCGATGGACGACGACGATTTACGCCGCGGTCAGCCAACCTGCCATATCAAATTTGGCGAAGCAAACGCCATTCTGGCGGGCGATGCGCTGCAGACGCTGGCATTCTCTATCCTGAGCGATGCGCCCATGGCGGAAGTCGCCGATCGCGATCGTCTGGCGATGGTTTCTGAGCTGGCGCGGGCCAGCGGTGTCGCGGGAATGTGTGGCGGACAAGCGCTGGATCTTGAGGCGGAAGGCCGTCAGGTTAATCTGGAACAGCTGGAGCGCATTCACCGTCATAAAACCGGTGCGCTGATTCGTGCAGCCGTTCGTATGGGCGCGCTAAGCGCGGGTGAACAAGGCCGTAAAGCCCTGCCAGTTCTGGATCGTTACGCCGAAAGTATCGGCCTGGCGTTCCAGGTTCAGGATGACATTCTGGATATCGTGGGCGATACTGCAACATTGGGAAAACGTCAGGGTGCGGATCAGCAACTTGGCAAAAGTACCTACCCCGCCCTGCTGGGCCTTGAGCAAGCCCAACGTAAAGCCCGGGATCTGATTGATGATGCCCGTCAGTCTCTGAATGAGCTGGCCGCGCAGTCACTGGATACCTCGGCACTGGAAGCGCTAGCGGACTATATAATCCAGCGTGATAAATAAACACACTATCTCGATGAGCCTTTGATGAGTTTTGATATTGCCAAATACCCGACACTGGCGTTGGTTGACTCCACCCAGGAGTTACGTCTGTTGCCGAAAGAGAGCCTGCCGAAGCTGAGCGATGAGTTACGTCGTTATCTGCTCGACAGCGTCAGCCGTTCCAGCGGACATTTCGCCTCCGGGCTTGGCACGGTGGAACTGACCGTGGCGCTGCATTACGTCTATAACACCCCGTTCGATCAGCTGATCTGGGATGTCGGGCACCAGGCTTATCCGCACAAAATTCTGACCGGGCGTCGCGATAAAATTGGCACTATTCGCCAGAAAGGCGGGCTGCACCCCTTCCCGTGGCGCGGTGAGAGCGAATTTGATGTCCTGAGCGTCGGCCACTCGTCCACATCCATCTCTGCGGGTATCGGGATTGCCGTTGCGGCAGAGAAAGAGAATAAACAGCGCCGCACCGTTTGTGTGATTGGCGACGGGGCAATCACCGCGGGCATGGCGTTTGAGGCGATGAACCACGCCGGTGATATCAAGCCTGATATGCTGGTTATCCTCAATGATAACGAAATGTCGATCTCCGAGAACGTCGGCGCGCTGAACAATCACCTGGCGCAACTGCTCTCCGGCAAGCTCTACTCCACCCTGCGCGAAGGCGGGAAAAAAGTGTTCTCCGGTGTACCGCCGATCAAAGAACTGCTGAAGCGCACGGAAGAACATATTAAAGGCATGGTGGTGCCTGGCACATTATTTGAAGAGCTGGGCTTTAACTACATTGGCCCGGTGGATGGCCACGATGTGCTTGGTCTGGTCAGCACGCTGAAAAACATGCGTGACCTGAAAGGCCCGCAGTTCCTGCACATCATGACCAAGAAAGGGCGTGGCTACGAGCCTGCCGAAAAAGATCCCATTACCTTCCACGCCGTACCGAAATTCGATCCTACCAGCGGTTGCCTGCCAAAAAGCAGCGGCGGAATGCCGAGCTACTCAAAAATCTTTGGCGACTGGCTGTGCGAAACCGCAGCCAAAGACAACAAGCTGATGGCGGTGACACCCGCGATGCGCGAAGGCTCCGGTATGGTCGAGTTTTCGAGAAAATATCCGGACCAGTATTTTGACGTTGCCATCGCGGAACAGCACGCCGTGACCTTTGCTGCAGGGCTGGCGATTGGTGGATACAATCCCGTTGTGGCGATCTACTCCACCTTCCTCCAGCGCGCTTACGATCAGGTGATCCACGACGTCGCTATCCAGAAGCTGCCGGTCCTGTTTGCGATTGACCGCGCGGGTATCGTCGGGGCCGATGGTCAGACGCACCAGGGGGCTTTCGATCTCTCGTTCCTGCGCTGTATCCCGGATATGGTGGTGATGACGCCCAGCGACGAAAACGAATGTCGCCAAATGCTCTACACCGGCTATCACTATCAGGATGGTCCCACCGCTGTGCGCTATCCACGCGGTAACGCCGTCGGCGTTGAACTGCAACCGCTGGCAAAACTGCCTGTTGGTAAGGGTATCGTTAAGCGTCAGGGCGAAAAGCTGGCCATTCTCAACTTCGGCACGCTGATGCCTGAAGCCGCAAAAGTTGCAGAATCACTGAATGCGACGCTGGTGGATATGCGTTTTGTGAAACCGCTCGACGAAGCGCTGATTCTGGAAATGGCAAGCCGCCACGATGCGCTGGTGACTCTGGAAGAAAACGCCATTATGGGCGGCGCAGGCAGCGGTGTGAACGAAGTGCTGATGGCGAAGCGCAAAGTCGTGCCTGTGCTTAATCTCGGTCTGCCTGACCACTTTATTGCGCAGGGGACGCAGGACGAAGCCCGCGCTGAAATCGGTCTCGATGCCGCTGGCATTGAAGCTAATATTCGCCACTGGCTCGCCTGATCCTTTCCCCTCTTTCCGCTCCTGCTATGCTTAAAGTGACTGTTTTAAGCAATCAGCAGGAGCGGAACCATGCAATACAATACATTAGGAAAGACAGACCTTAAGGTTTCCCGACTTTGTCTTGGCTGTATGACATTTGGCGAGCCAGACCGGGGGAATCACGCCTGGACGCTGCCGGAAGAGAGCAGCCGTCTGATCATCAAACACGCCCTCGATGGCGGCATTAACTTCTTTGACACCGCCAACAGCTACTCCGACGGCAGCAGCGAGGAGATCGTTGGCCGCGCATTGCGTGATTTTGCCCGCCGCGATGAAGTGGTCGTCGCCACGAAAGTTTACTATCCGTCTGGCGATCTCACCGAAGGTCTCTCCCGCGCACAAATCCTGCGCTCCATTGATGACAGCCTTAAACGCCTCAATATGGACTATGTCGATCTGCTGCAAATCCACCGCTGGGATTACAACACCCCGATTGAAGAAACCCTCGAAGCCCTGAACGACGTGGTCAAAGCAGGTAAAGCGCGTTATATCGGCGCGTCGTCGATGCATGCCTCACAGTTTGCCGAAGCGCTAAATCTGCAGGCGCAGCACGGCTGGGCGCGCTTTGTCACCATGCAGGATCACTACAATCTGATCTATCGCGAAGAAGAGCGCGATATGCTGCCGCTGTGTTATCAGGAAGGCGTTGCGGTGATCCCCTGGAGCCCGCTGGCGCGCGGGCGCTTAACCCGCCCGTGGGGAGAAACCACGGCGCGTTCGGTTTCCGACGAAGTCGGTAAAAAACTCTACAACGATACCGAAGCCAGCGATGCGCTTATCGCCGAGCGGCTGGCGGGAATCGCCGATGAGACGGGCGCTACGCGTGCGCAGGTGGCTCTGGCGTGGCTACTCAGTAAGCGCGGCGTTGCGGCACCGATTATTGGTACTTCACGTGAAGAGCAGCTTGATGAGCTGTTAAATGCTGTTGATTTAACGCTGACGCCGGAACAAATCGCTGAACTGGAAACGCCTTATCAGCAGCATCCGGTGGTGGGATTCAAATAGTCAGGGTTGCGCGGCCTGACGCCCTCAACCCGGCCCTCTCCCACAGGGAGAGGGAGCAGACACTAAAAACGGCAACACGGTTGCCGTTTTGCTTTTACCTTGTGCGGCCTAATAATGCCCTCACCCCGACCCTCTCTCACGGGGAGAGGGAGAAAACACTAAAAACGGCAACGCAACGTCACGCGAAGTGGTCGTAACCCTTCCAGTCTAACGTCAGCGGAGCACCGTTTTGCACAAACTGCATGCCTTCACTCTCAGGCAAAATCTGGCCGATACAGGTAAACGGCGCACCGAGATTGCCCAGCGCTACATCCAACGTACCGCGATTCAGTTCCGGGACGGTAAAGCACAGCTCGTAATCTTCGCCGCCGGACAGCGCCCAGCGCAGGGCCTGTTCAGGTTCGACATGCCTGCGGATCGGCTCCGAGAGCGGGAAGGTGTCCAGGTCAACACGCGCCCCAACGCCGCTGGCCTTAAGGATATGGCCCAGATCGGAAATCAAACCATCCGAGAGATCAATCGCCGAGCTGGCGCGATCGCGCAGCGCCTGACCATGCAGAATCCGTGGCGTCGGGCGCAGGTGACGCTTCACCAGATATGCTGCGTCATCTGCGTCGCTCACGGTCAAACGTTCCTGCAAAATTGCCAGCCCCGCCGCGCTATCGCCCGGAGTGCCAGTCACATAAATCCAGTCACCCGGCTTCGCGCCAGAGCGTTTTAGCGCGCGGCCTGCGGGCACATAGCCGTGAATAGCCAGCGTCATGGAGAGTGGCCCGGCCGTGGTGTCGCCGCCAATGAGCTGCATATCGTAGTAATTGAGCTGTTCAAACAGCGCATCGCTGAAGGCTTCAAGCCACTTTTCATCGACGTTCGGCAGCGTAAGCGCCAGGGTCAGCCATGCGGGATCGGCCCCCATCGCCGCCAGATCGCTGACGTTGACGGCCAGTGCTTTATAGGCCAGATCGGCAGGATTGATATCTGCCAGAAAATGACGGCCGCACACTAACGTGTCGGTGCTGATTGCGAGAGTCTGTTTTTCAGGAATATTGAGAAGTGCGCAGTCATCGCCAATGCCGGTTTCAACATCAAGACGAGAGGTTCGGACACGGTCAAAATAACGGGCAATCAGGGAGAATTCGCCGCATGCCATACGTTATGCCTCAGCAAATAAAATAAAAAACCGGAGCCGCACTGCCGGGCGGCAATGCAAACTCCGGCTTACGGATTACTTTTTGTGGGGACGGATCGCAGGTGCGGCTTTATCCAGCACGCCATTCACAAATTTGTGACTGTCTTCAGCACCGAAGGTTTTCGCCAGTTCGATAGCTTCGTTGATGGCCACTTTGTAAGGCACATCCTGACGTTTAGACAGCTCAAACAGCGCAATGCGCAGCACTGCTTTCTCGACCTGGCCCAGCTCTTCAAGCAGACGAGACAGGTACGGCTTCATCAGGCCGTCGAGATACGCGCTATTAGTCGCCACTCCCGACAGCAGTTCACGGAAGTACAGAACGTCAACGTCTTTGACGTCTTGTTCCGCCAGGAACTGGTATTCAACATCAGCGATGTCGTTCTGGGACAACTGCCAGGAGTAGAGCGCCTGGACGGCACACTCACGGGCGCGGCGACGAGCAGCAGGTTTCACGGAATTCCCCTTACAAAAAAATCAGGCCTTAATGGCTTTCAATACGTTGATCATTTCAAGCGCGGTCAGTGCAGCTTCTGCACCTTTGTTACCGGCTTTGGTGCCAGCGCGTTCGATGGCTTGTTCAATACTTTCAGTAGTCAGTACGCCGAAAGCGACAGGAATTTCAGCATCCTGTGCCACGTGCGCCAGACCCGTGCTTGCACCACCCGCAACGTATTCGAAGTGAGCAGTGCCGCCACGAATAACCGTACCCAGCGCAATAACCGCGTCGTATTTACCGGTTTTCGCCAACGCGCCTGCTGCCAACGGCAGTTCGTAGGCACCTGGAACCCAAACAACGGTAATATTTTCATCTTTCACCTGGCCAATACGTTTCAGGGCGTCAATCGCACCGTCCAGCAGGCTGTCGTTGATGAAGTTGTTGAAACGCGCAATGGTGATGGCGACGCGAGCGTCCGGGGTAGCAACAGCAGCTTCAATAATGTTCATACTCTTCCTTTACGGGTTCATTTAGCCCCGCAGGGGGGCGGATTTTATCATAATACTTTGCGCACCGCTTCCAAATTTCAGAAGCAATTACGCGGGAGTCAAATGCAGGCACACATCCGGGCCAACCTGACGAATTTCACTAAATTTGAGTTGCGGCGCATCAGACAGTTTTTCAAGGCCAGGCAGCACGAATAAGCCGCGCGCAGCGTCGCCTAACAGCTTAGGCGCCACGTAAACAATCAGTTCATCGACCAGACCTGCGCGCAATAACGCACCGGCTAGCGTGGGGCCAGCTTCAACCCAGATACTGTTGACCTGCTGTTTACCGAGCAACATCATGAGCACGACTAAATCGAGATGCCCGTTGTGTTCCGGTACCATAATACTGCGCACACCGTCAGGCCAAACCTGGCTGTCTTCTTGCGTACGCGCAAACCAGGTCTCACCGGGTTGCTGAACAATGCGATGGGACGGGGTTACGCGATTCTGGCGGTCGAGGACAATTCGCACCGGCTGGCGCAGATTCTCTTCTGGATAAAGCGCCTGCGTATCGGCATCAAGTTCTTCCCAGCGCACGGTCATCGCCGGATCGTCGGCCAGCACCGTTTCACTACTGGTCAGAATAGCATGGCTTTGCGCGCGCAGACGTTGCACATCGCGCCTTGACTGCGGCGAAGTGATCCACTGGCTTTCTCCGTTTGCCATCGCCGTTCGGCCATCAAGTGAGGCCCCCAGCTTTAACTGGATATACGGAAACCCCGTACGCATACGCTTGAGAAAGCCTTTATTCAGCCACTCGGCATCATTCATCATCAGACCGTGGCTGACATCAATGCCTTCCTGTTGCAGACGATACAGCCCGCGCCCCGCCACTTGTGGATTAGGATCCTGCATGGATGTGACAACGCGCGCGACCCCAGCGGCAATCAGCGCCTCGCAGCACGGCGGCGTTCGCCCATGATGGCTACAGGGTTCAAGCGTCACATACGCTGTTGCGCCGCGAGCCTTTTCCCCCGCCATGCGCAGCGCATGAACTTCGGCGTGCGGCTCGCCAGCGCGATAGTGAAAACCTTCGCCGACGATTTCGCCCTCTTTGACAATCACGCAGCCGACATTTGGGTTGGGATGGGTAGTAAATCGTCCCCGCTGCGCCAGCTTAAGCGCTCGCGCCATGTACATCTCATCCTGCATCAGCTTAGTCCTGTAGACGGGCGATCTCTTCGCCGAATTCTTTGATATCTTCAAAGCTGCGATACACAGAGGCGAAGCGAATATAAGCCACTTTATCGAGCTTCTTTAGCTGCTCCATCACCAGGTTACCAATCATTTTGCTCGGCACCTCGCGCTCGCCGGTCCCCCGTAAGTGCGATTTGATATGGTTAAGTGCCATTTCGACGTCATCTGCGCTCACTGGCCGTTTTTCCAGTGCTTTTAGCATCCCTCTACGCAGTTTTTCTTCGTTGAACGGCTCGCGCACATCGTTACTTTTCACTACACGCGGCATCACCAGCTCTGCCACTTCGAAGGTTGTGAAACGTTCGTTGCACACCAGACACTGCCGACGACGACGGACAGAAGAGCCTTCACCTACGAGACGAGAGTCGATTACTTTGGTATCCACGGCGGAACAGAATGGGCAATGCATACGGTGTCCTGACTATCTGGTTAACTGAACTCTATTTTACCCCGAACTGGGTCCACAACAAAGGAAGAGCGCTTTTGAGACAAAGGATCTATACCAGACGGCATCATACTGGCTACCATTAGGACAATCCGTTATTTCATGGAAATAAACGCAATGACAAGACGTTACCTAAGAATACTTGTGGTGGGAAGTCTCTTCACCCTTAGCGCCTGCGCACAGCAAAGCGAAGTCCGCCAGATGAAACAGAGCGTCAATACGCTGAATACGGCGATGGAGAAGCTAAACCAGGAGACCGTGAAAATCACCCAGCAGAATGCGCTGAATGCCAAATCCAGCAGCGGTGTTTATCTGCTGCCAGGGGCTAACACCCCGGCACTGCTGAAGAGCCAGATCGGCACCCTGAAAATGTCACTGGTTAATATCGCCCAAAATGCAGACGGGACGACGGCTACCCTGCGTATCAAAGGAGAATCGACCGATCCGCTGCCCGCTTTTAGCGGCACGGTTGAGTGGGGTCAGATTCAGGGCACAACCGACAGCTATCAGGAAGTGAACGTGAAGAATCAGCTGATCAACGCCCCGGCAAGCGTGCTTGCCCCCAGCGATGTCGATATCCCGCTTCAGTTGAGCGGCGTCACTCCAGACCAGTTAGGTTTCGTTCGCATCCACGACATCCAGCCTGCCGCGCAGTAATCTTTTCAGCGGAACGGAAATCCCGTTCCGCCCTTTCTTACATCTCGCAAATATTGGCAACATAAATCATTGCCGTTACAATCCCTGCCGTTTAAAGTACGCAAACGTGAACGCAATCGATTACGTGAATGAGAGATATGTGAAACAACACATATTTTTGTGAACAAGGATTCCTATAATAGGCTCCGCAGAAACACGAAATATTTAGAAACGCAATTCGCGCATTTTTCACATCCCGGAAGGGATTTTCAATCAGTGGCATGATTATGAAAAAAACATTACTTGCAGCCGGTGCAGTGTTAGCACTTTCTTCCTCTTTCGCTGTTAACGCAGCTGAAAATACTAAACCAGAATATGTCTCCGACTGGTGGCATCAGAGCGTTAACGTGGTGGGCAGCTACCACACACGTTTCGGACCACAGATCCGTAACGATACATACCTGGAGTACGAAGCTTTCGCTAAGAAAGACTGGTTTGACTTCTATGGCTATATGGATGCTCCGGTATTCTTCGGTGGTAACACCGATGCGAAAGGTATCTGGAACCACGGTTCTCCGCTGTTCATGGAAATCGAGCCACGCTTCTCTATCGACAAGCTGACAGGCGCAGACCTGAGCTTTGGTCCATTCAAAGAGTGGTATTTCGCCAACAACTACATCTACGACATGGGCCGTAACGCGTCCGGTCGTCAGAGCACCTGGTACATGGGTCTGGGTACGGACATCGACACCGGTTTGCCGATGAGCCTGTCCATGAACGTGTATGCAAAATACCAGTGGCAGAACTACCAGGCTGAAAACGAAAACGAGTGGGATGGCTACCGCTTCAAAGTGAAGTATTTCGTCCCAATCACTCAGCTGTGGGGCGGTAACCTGAGCTATATCGGCTTTACCAACTTCGACTGGGGTTCAGACCTGGGCGATAAGAGCCAGTATGCAGAAAACGGCATCAAGCAACGCACCAATGACTCCATCGCTTCGAGCCACATTCTGGCGCTGAACTACGATCACTGGCATTACTCTGTTGTAGCACGTTACTGGCATAACGGCGGTCAGTGGAATGACGATGCTGACCTGGTCTGGATGAAAGAGAACGTCCGTTCTACCGGCTGGGGTGGCTACCTGGTTGTCGGTTATAATTTCTAACCGAATCTATCCTGTTGAAAAGCCAGCGAAATGCTGGCTTTTTTATTTGTCATTTACAAATCAGCGCCCGCGTGGGGTCCAGCAGCCAGGGACGTAAATAACCGACGGTGTTGGAAAAAGGCAACACTTCTGCGGGCAACCGGATACCAATGTATTTATCAATATAAGCCCGACGCTCAACAATACGCTGCCAAAGTGCCGGATACTGTGCTTTCAGTTCATCTCGTAACGCCTCATCGGCCAGCGCCACGGTATCTTCAATACTCGCGCCCGCATAACCCGGGCGGGAAGGAATAATATCGATCTGCAAAATCATGCCGCTTTGCAATCTGGCACTCGAATCGGGGCCGACTGGCGAGCAGAGCCACTCTTCATCTGCCACCAGGTGGCCTGGATTGAGGTGCCAGTGATAATCGGCTTTCGGCAGAACCTGTTCAATCAGCCCATACATCTCACCGCCACGCATACCGATGCGTAAATTCTCAAGCCAGGCCACGACAGCACGAAAATAGGGTTTCGCCACGACATCAAGATAATCCGCCACTTCTGGCGCCAGCTCCGACTCGTCAGCAACAACATAGGCCGCACGGCTGCTTAACCCCCCTTTATAGCTGGTCGTCAGAGAGAATTTGTCGCCACGCTGAATAACCTTATCGCCGGGATAGAGATTAGCGTGCGCAAAGCGATCGCCCGTCGCGGCGATCATGACCACATTATTCGGCTGCCCTTCTGCTGCCAGCAAAGCGGCAATCTGTTTTTCAGTTTTGCCGGGCTCTATGGCGTTTAATGCCCCGAGGATCGCCGTTGATGCCAGGTTTGCGCCGTATTCATAATGCGCCAGTTCGTTGGCGTTATTCACGGTGCGAGCGCCGCCGTCTGGATCGATAAAAAGGCCTGTCGCATTGAGTAACTGCGACTTACCCTCAGTCGCCTGACGGATCGCATCGACGATAAAAGCGGGTAAATCGAACATTTGCTTCACATCATCGCAGGCCCCTGTAAACAGCTTCCAGCCCGCCAGACCGATAGTTTTACCCGCTTTCAGCCCTGCTTCCCGGAGCAATTCTGGCAACGACTTCACGTTATCCATCGGTTGATTTGGCAACGAGAACCACGGCGCAGGGATCACCCGATTTTCGAGCCGCGCATGCGCTGCCAGCTTCAGGTTTTCATTGCCTAACACCAGAACAGCCTCGCCCGATGACTGGAGCACCAACAGCGCCTCTTCAAAGCGGGGAATAAATCCGCTGAGATACTCAAAGTTTCCGCCATGCTCTTTGTCCGCATAGATGACGAGCGTATCCAGCTGCTGTTTTCGCATGCCGCTCAGAATCTTCGTTTTGCGCTGGCGCAGCGTTTCATCACTAAGCGTAACGGAAGGGACATCGTGCCAGACGGCAGGTTGGGGAACGGCAGAGAGGGTTACAGCGGGCATCAGCATTACTCCATGTCATAGCGATTCACCACTCGAGAGTAACCAACTTTCAGACGGCTGTAATAAAAAAATCCCGGCCTTGCGACCGGGATTCCGTTATCAGAACGCTGTTGCCGTTAAGGCAGGATGGACGGCTGATCCGCCCCTTCCTTTTCGACCTTCTGCTGGATCAGGTGCTCGCGCTTCATGCCCAGTTTCAACGCCAGCGCGGACGCGACGTAAATAGAAGACGCCGTACCGATGGTGACACCGATCAGCATGGTCAGCGAGAAGCCTTCCAGAACCGGGCCGCCGAAGAGGAACAGCATCAGGATAACCATCAAGGTCGTCCCGGATGTGATCAACGTACGGTGCAACGTTTGAGTCAACGACACGTTAAAGATTTCGTACGGCGTACCGCGACGGATCTTACGGAAGTTTTCACGAATACGGTCAGAGACCACGATGCTGTCGTTCAGTGAGTAACCGATAACCGACATCAGGGATGCCACGATGGTCAGGTCAACCTCAATCTGGAACAGTGACAGCACGCCCATCGTGATAACCACGTCGTGCGCAAGGGAGATAACAACCCCTGCCGCCAGTCGCCACTCAAAGCGGAAACCGACGTAAACCAGAATGGAGATCAGCGCAACCAGCAGCGCCATTGCCCCCGTCTGAGCAAGGTCGGCACCTACGCTAGGGCCAACAAACTCAATACGTTTAACGGTCGCATCCTGGCTGGTGGTTTCGTTGATAACCTTAACAACCTTGCTGCCCAGTTCCTGGCTGCCGTTGGCATCGTGCACCGGCGGCATACGCACCATGATGTCTCGGCTGCTGCCAAAGTTCTGCAACAGCGGCTCTTCGAAGCCCGCCTTCTGGAGGGATTCGCGCATCTGGTCCATATCGACCGGTTTTTCCAGCGAGATCTCAATGACCGTACCACCGGTAAAATCGAGACCCCAGTTAAACCCGCGGACACCGATAATGGCGATAGACACAATCAGCAGAAAACCTGAAATGCCAAAGGCCCAGTAGTCCCAGCGCATAAAGTCCCAGACTTTACGGCCGTGGTTCAATTGTTCAACAGTATATTCCTGTGCCACAACGCACTCCTCAGATTGACAGCTTTTTGACGCGCTTGCCGCCATACAGCAGGTTCACGATGGCACGGGTGCCGACAATAGCGGTAAACATTGACGTTGCCACACCAATACCGGTGGTGATAGCAAAGCCTTTGATTGCGCCAGTACCCACTGCATACAGGATCAGAACCTTAATCAGTGTTGTCACGTTCGCATCGAAGATAGAGCTGAACGCGCCTTTATAGCCTTCATCGATCGCCTGTTGTACCGAGCGACCGTTACTCAACTCTTCTTTGATACGTTCGTTTATCAATACGTTGGCATCAACGGCCACCGCAAGGGTGAGAACGATACCCGCAATGCCCGGCATCGTCAGCGTCGCCCCTGGCAGCAGAGACATAATCCCGATGATCAGAATCAGGTTTGCCAGCAGCGCGGAGGTCGCAATCAGGCCAAACTTCTTATAGAAGAACAGCATGAAGATGATGGAAACCGCCAGACCGGCCAGACAGGCTTCGAGACCCTGAGTGATGTTTTGCATACCCAGAGTTGGACCAATGGTGCGTTCTTCAACAATCTGAATCGGTGCAATCAGCGCACCGGCACGCAGCAGCAGAGAGAGCTGACGCGCTTCGTTCGGGTTGTTGATACCGGTGATACGGAAACTGTTCCCCAGGCGAGACTGGATATTGGCGATGTTAATCACCTCTTCCTCTTTCACCAGAACAGCACGACCAGTGGCATCTTTCTTACCGCTGTCTTTATACTCCACGAAGAGTGTTGCCATCGGTTTGCCGATGTTATCTTTTGTGAAGTTAGACATGATGTTACCACCCGCGCTATCAAGCGAGATGTTAACCTGCGGCTGGTTGTATTCGTCCTGATTTGAAGTGGAATCGGTGATGTGGTCACCGGTCAGAATCACGCGTTTGTACAGCACAACCGGCTGCCCTTCACGAGTCTGTTTCACTTCGGAGTCACCAGGAACACGCCCGGAAGCCGCTGCGGACTGGTCAACGTTGGTGTTAACCAGACGGAATTCCAGCGTCGCTGTCGCGCCCAAAATCTCTTTGGCTCGCGCAGTATCCTGAATACCTGGCAGTTCAACCACGATACGGTCAGCGCCCTGACGCTGTACCAGCGGCTCTGCGACACCCAGTTGGTTGACACGGTTACGCAGAATATTGATGTTCTGTTGGACCGCATATTCACGCGCTTCGCTCAGACGCACATCGGTCATCACGGCACGAAGCTGGTTGCTACCCTGACGAGAAATCACCAGATCGCGGTGACGGGTGGTCAGATAATCAATTGCCTGGTCGCGTGCCGTAGCGTCACGGAAGGTGATGCTCAGGCCATAGTTATCTTCCTTACGCACGGTGGTGTAAGGGATATTTTTCTCACGCAGATCGCTGCGCAGACCATCAATATTCTGTTCCTGCAACTTGCCCAGCGCAGTATCCATATCCACTTCCATCAGGAAGTGAACGCCGCCACGCAGATCAAGACCGAGTTTCATCGGTTCTGCATTGATGGAGGCTAACCAACGCGGGGTAGCAGGAGCAAGGTTCAGCGCCACGACATATTTATCACCCAGCACGCCCATCAGCGCTTCACGGGCGCGGAGCTGCGTGTCGGTGGTGTCGAAGCGAGCAAGAATTGCGCCCTCTTCCAGTGCCACAGACTTAGCGGTAATTTTTTCTTCTTGTAACGTTTTCTGGACCTGGATCAGCGTTTGCTCACTGGCGGCGACACCGCGCGCGCCAGTGATTTGAACAGCCGGATCCTCACCATACAGGTTGGGAAGCGCGTACAGCAGGCCGACGATTAGCACGACGACCAGCATGATGTACTTCCACAAAGGATAACGGTTTAACACGGCAGTTCCCTTTGGGAAAAGTTAGATTACAGCGCTTTCATAGTGCCTTTAGGCAGTACGGCAGCTACGAAGTCACGTTTGATAACCACTTCAGTGGTGTCGTTCAGCGCAATAGAGATATAACCTGTTTCCGCAACTTTCGTTACGCGACCAACCAGACCGCCGTTAGTCAGCACTTCATCGCCTTTCGCGATGGAGTTCATCAGGTTTTTATGTTCTTTAGTACGTTTCTGCTGTGGGCGCAGGATCATGAAGTAGAAAATCAGACCAAACACCACCAGCATCAGAATCAGAGACATTGGGCTGCCCTGCGATGGAGCGCCTGTTGCTGCTACCGCATCAGAAATAAAAAAGCTCATTCAAATTCCCTCATTTATTAAATTAGTCAACGTTCAAAGGTGGAACAGCGCGACCCTGACGTTGGTAAAAATCAGTCACGAAGCTCTCTAATTTACCCTCTTCGATAGCCTTACGTAAACCAGCCATTAAGCGCTGATAATAACGAAGGTTATGAATGGTATTGAGACGCGCGCCTAAAATCTCATTGCAACGATCGAGATGATAGAGATACGCACGAGAATAATGACGACAGGTATAGCAATCACACTCGGCATCGAGCGTGCTGGTGTCGTTTTTATGCTTCGCGTTACGGATTTTCACCACACCATCGGTCACGAAAAGATGCCCGTTACGCGCATTACGGGTAGGCATCACGCAGTCGAACATATCAATGCCGCGACGCACGCCTTCAACCAGATCTTCTGGTTTGCCCACGCCCATCAGGTATCGTGGTTTATCCGCAGGGATTTGCGGGCAAACATGCTCCAGAATACGGTGCATATCTTCCTTCGGCTCACCTACAGCCAAACCGCCGACAGCGTAGCCATCAAAACCTATCTCTACCAGACCTTTAACAGAGATATCGCGTAAATCTTCGTAAACGCTACCCTGAATAATGCCGAACAGCGCATTTTTGTTTTCCAGCGAGTTAAAACGGTCGCGGCTACGCTGCGCCCAGCGCAGAGACATCTCCATGGAACGTTTCGCGTAATCCCAGTCCGCCGGATAGGGCGTACATTCGTCGAAGATCATCACGATGTCAGAGCCGAGATCGTACTGAATCTCCATCGATTTTTCAGGATCGAGGAAGATCGGATCGCCGTTGATAGGATTACGGAAGTGAACGCCCTTTTCGGTAATTTTGCGAATATCACCGAGGCTGAACACCTGGAAACCGCCGGAGTCGGTCAGGATTGGGCCTTTCCACTGCATGAAATCATGCAGATCGCCGTGCAGTTTCATCACTTCCTGACCCGGGCGCAGCCACAGGTGGAAAGTGTTACCGAGGATAATCTGCGCGCCTGTGGCTTCGACTTCTTCCGGCGTCATTCCTTTTACGGTGCCGTAAGTGCCCACGGGCATAAAAGCAGGCGTTTCAACTACGCCGCGATCAAACACCAGGCGGCCACGGCGAGCGCGTCCGTCGGTGGTATCGAGTTCAAATTTCATTTTATCTCCAACGTCAGAAAAACAGTCCAACGTATAAATCTTGCGCTGCAGAGCTTATTCCCCAACGCGTTCCTGAATGGCCTGCGGATTGTACGTGATAAACATCGCGTCCCCGTAGCTAAAAAAGCGATAATTTTGTTCCACCGCAGCCTTGTAAGCCGTCATGGTATTCTGATAACCCGCAAATGCCGAAACCAGCATAATCAATGTCGACTCAGGCAGATGGAAGTTGGTCACCAGCGCATCAATGATTTTGTATTGATAGCCGGGATAGATGAAGATTTGCGTATCGCCAAAGAACGGCTCAATCAGATCGGTTTTGGCCGCCTGCGCCGCGCTTTCCAGCGAGCGAACGGAGGTTGTGCCAACCGCAATCACGCGGCTGTTACGGGCTTTCGCTGCCAGTACCGCATCCACCACATCCTGCGGCACTTCGGCATATTCGGAGTGCATGATGTGATCTTCAATGCTGTCCACGCGCACCGGCTGGAATGTCCCCGCGCCGACGTGCAGCGTAACAAACGCCATTTCGATGCCTTTGGCGCGCAGTTTTTCCAGCAGCGGTTCGTCAAAATGCAGACCCGCCGTCGGGGCGGCTACTGCACCGGGCTTCTGGCTGTACACCGTCTGATAAAGTTCGCGGTCGGCGTCTTCGTCCGGGCGGTCAATATAGGGCGGCAGCGGCATATGACCGATAGCATTCAAAATATCCAGCACCGGGCGTTCGTCATTAAACTCCACTTCGAACAGCGCGCCGTGGCGGGCGGTCATGGTGGCATTGATGCTTTCGTCATCGCCCAGCAGCAGCTCGGCGCCCGGTTTCGGGGCCTTGGACGCGCGAATATGTGCCAGAATGCGTTTATCATCAAGCATACGTTCGACCAGCACTTCAATCTTGCCGCCGCTGGCTTTACGGCCAAAAAGACGCGCCGGGATCACGCGGGTATTATTAAAGACCAGCAGATCGCCGGGGTTGAGCTTGTCGAGCAAATCGGTGAAAGTACCATGCGTCAGCGCGCCCGTAGGCCCGTCCAGCGACAGTAAGCGGCAACCACTGCGCTCCGGTTGCGGATAGTGGGCAATCAGGGATTCAGGTAATTCAAAGGAGAAATCGGCGACGCGCATGACTTATACTCGTGACTTAAAAACAGGCGGCTTAGTCTAGTGCTCACACCTCTTTGCTGCAACAACTAGCCGTCCCCGGATACCAAAACGCATGAATTTTCTCGCCCACCTGCACCTCGCCCATCTCGCTGAAAGCTCCCTCTCCGGCAATTTGCTGGCGGATTTTGTACGCGGCAACCCGACAGAGGCGTATTCTCCCGACGTGGTTGACGGTATTTTCATGCATCGCCGCATTGATGTGCTGACCGATAATTTGCCTGAAGTAAAAGAAGCCAAAGAGTGGTTTCGCCCCGAGACGCGCCGCGTCGCGCCCATTACGCTGGATGTGATGTGGGATCATTTTCTGTCTCGCCACTGGGCGCAGCTTTCCCCCGAAATGCCGCTGGCCGAATTTGTCCGTTACGCGCACTCGCAGGTTGCGTTGATTTTACCGGACTCGCCGCCGCGCTTTGTCAATCTGAATGACTATCTGTGGTCTGAACGCTGGCTGGAACGGTATCGCGACATGGAATTTATCCAGCGCGTGCTGAACGGTATGGCCAGCCGCCGCCCGCGTCTTGATGCATTGCGCGACTCCTGGCAGGATCTGGACACCCACTACGAGGCGCTGGAGACGCGCTTCTGGCAGTTTTATCCACGCATGATGGTGCAGGCGAAAAACAAACTGCTTTGAATACGCTTCATCCTTCAAGCTGCCTCTGCGTTGGCTACGTCTGCTTACCCCCGTCACTTACTTAAGTAAGCTCCCGGGGATTCCCAGACTTGCCGCCGTGATGCAACTTGAATGATTTTGTGTATAAAAATGACATTGATAGGTAAAAGCTGGCGGAACGATTGTCACCACCTCTTTGTCTTATCCATGAACACTCTCTATACTGGCCCGCGTTGCGTTCCAAAATAACCTTAGTAACTACAGGAGAATCACATGGTTCTGGTCACTCGTCCGGCTCCGGATTTTACAGCTGCAGCAGTACTGGGCAACGGTGAAATCGTTGAAAACTTCAATTTCAAACAGCACACCAACGGTAAACCTACCGTCCTGTTCTTCTGGCCAATGGATTTCACCTTCGTTTGCCCTTCAGAACTGATCGCATTCGACAAACGTTACGAAGAGTTCCAGAAACGTGGCGTTGAAGTGGTCGGTGTTTCCTTCGACTCTGAGTTTGTACACAACGCATGGCGTAACACCCCTGTCGACAAAGGCGGCATCGGTGCAGTGAAATACGCAATGGTTGCGGACATCAAACGCGAAATCCAGCAGGCTTACGGTATCGAACATCCGGACGCTGGCGTTGCGCTGCGCGGTTCCTTCCTGATCGACGCTAACGGCATCGTGCGTCACCAGGTGGTTAACGATCTGCCGCTGGGTCGTAACATCGACGAAATGCTGCGTATGGTTGACGCACTGCAGTTCCACGAAGAGCACGGCGAAGTGTGCCCGGCTCAGTGGGAAAAAGGTAAAGAAGGCATGAACGCGTCTCCGGACGGCGTGGCTAAATACCTGACTGAGAACGTCTCCAGCCTGTAATCGGCATGGATAGTCAAAAGGCTCGCTTACGCGGGCCTTTTTTGTTTTTACGCAAACTGATCGCCAGTGTTAAACGACCAGGACGGGTGATAACCGTGACGAAGGCAGCTTAACCGAACCAGACCGAAGCTGAAATCGCGGGCAGAGAAAGCACGCCTTCTTGCAGTTCGCCTTTCCCCTCTTTCAACTGCCAGCGTTGGCGATTGAGCAGCGGTGAGTCATCCAGCACCACCTCACACGCCTCGCCGCGGTTAATCGCCACCAGCACGCGCTGCTGGTTATAGACACGGGCAAACACCACCACGTTATTGTGCGCATACACCACCTGGCAGCCGCCGTAGCGCAGCGCCTGGTTTTGCTTACGCAGCTTCGCCAGACGTTGATATAACGCCTGCAAATTTTTGTCCTGTTTCTCGCTCTCCCACGGGAACGTCTTGCGACAAAACGGATCGTTATTCCCGTCCAGCCCCACTTCATCGCCATAGTAAATACAGGGCACACCCGGCCAGGTAAAGAGCCAGGTTACCGCCAGCGGCAGACGCGCCACGTCTTTGCCTAACAGCGATTTAAAACGCGCGGTATCGTGGCTGTCGAGCTGGTTAAACATCCGCAACTGCTGCTGATGCGAAAGGCTGGCGCGATAGTTGTCCATCCACGCCATACAGGTTTCTGCGTCGATCTGTTGCGGATCGTAAGAGATATCGGTATTGGCGAGAAATCCCCAGACAGGGAACGTAAATCCGCGATAGTTCATCGCCGCATCTTCGGCGTCGGCCTGCAGCCACTGGCGCGCATCGCCAAAATGCTCGCCAAACACAAAGGCATCTGGCTGAGCCGCTTTGGCTGCCTGCGTGATCCCGGCAACATGCTGAAGATTGTTGCGCGCGCCGCCCGCTTCACCCAGCATATGCACCACATCCAGACGCCAGCCATCCATATTCCACGGCGCTTTTAGCCAGTGGCGAACGATACTGTCCTCTGCGCCGTAGATCTCTTCCACAAGCGTCGGCGACTGGAAATCCAGCTTCGGCAGACTGGCGTAGCCGAGCCAGTCCAGCGCGCGCCCTTCCTCGTTAAAACTGTACCAGTCGCGCTGCGCGGACTCCGGGTTATGACACGCCCCGCCGGTCGCGCGATTATGGCGGTCAAACCAGGCATGTGAATCACCGCTATGGTTAAACACGCCGTCCAGAATCAGACGCATCCCTTCCCGACGCGTATTCTCCCGCAGTCGCAGCAAGGCGTCGTCTCCGCCAAATTGCTCATCGACGTGGCGATAATCTTCCGTGTCATATTTATGCACACTCGGCGCTTTAAACACGGGATTGAGATACAGCGCCGTGACGCCCAGCTTTTTCAGATACGGCAGTTTTTCGCTGATACCATCGAGATCGCCCCCGTAAAACGTTGAACCACCGGCCTGGGCGGTCAGCGGCTCATCCCACGCTTTACGGATAATGTCATGCCCCGCGGCGTGGTGATAATAGACTGAATCCTGCTGTGCGGTTCGTCGCTGGCTGCGGGCAAAGCGATCGGGGAAAATTTGATAAAAGATCTGCTCATTCACCCACTGCGGGCCATTGTCCGGGTAATCGACGGCAAACTGCTCAAGGCGCGCAGGTGGAAAACGGCTGAATCCCTGCGGGGTAAACCACAGCTGGCGGTTATTCCACAGCAGCTTAAAGCTGTAGCGGCGACGCGGTTGCCCCTGCGACAGGTCGATTGTCGCCCGCCAGGCGGTGACGCCAGGCTGCGGCTGACTGCGCTGTTTATGCATGGGCAGAGTCGTTTCTTCGTTATCGATCTCTGCGCGTAGTGTGACGCGCTGGGGCTGATTTTCTCCACTCAGCCACAGCGTAATCACGAGATTGTCTTTGTTTTGCTTAACAAATGGGGCAACCGGAAGGTGCCAGGCGTTCAACATCACGTATCCCCTTTGATGAAATTGAGGCCACCTTGCCACAGCGTAGTGGAGGATCACTCATCATGAAAAGGTTTATTGGGGGAGGAGGACGAGGGAGGAGTTGTTTTGCCCGGCAGCATGATGCATACCGGGCAAGCATTCACATTACTGCGCTTCGGCTAACTGGCGCTCGCGGCGGCGTTTAAACACCCAGCCGATCAGCAGCACGGCCACCCAGCCAAGTCCCACGTACAGTGAGATTCGGGTATCCGGATGATAGCCAATCAGACCGATGATAAAGACCAGGAAAATCAACCCGACAACGGTGGTTGCTATGCCTCCTGGCACCTTAAACTTCAGCGCCTTGACCTCTTCTGGCGGCAGACGGCGGCGGAACGCAATCTGCGACAGCAGAATCATGATCCACACCCACACGGTGGCAAAGGTCGCCAGCGAGGCGATCACCAGGAAGACATTTTCCGGCATGATGTAGTTCAGATACACCGAGAACAACAGCGCAATGGTCATCACCAGAACGGTCACCCACGGCGTGCCGCGACGAGACGTTTTGGCGAACACTTTCGGCGCGCTGCCCTGCTCTGCCATACCGTGCAGCATACGCCCCACGCCAAATACGTCGCTGTTAATGGCCGATAAAGAGGCTGTCAGAACCACAAAGTTCAGAATGCTGGCAGCAAAGGCAATGCCCAGATGCTGGAAGGTGAGCACGAATGGGCTACCGTTCGTCCCGACCTGATTCCATGGATAGATCGACATAATCACAAACAGCGTGCCGACATAGAAGACCAGAATGCGCAGCGGTACAGAGTTAATCGCGCGCGGAATGGACTTCTCAGGGTCTTTCGCTTCACCTGCGGTGATACCGATAATCTCAATACCGCCGTAGGCAAACATCACCATCTGCAGCGACATCACCATGCCGAGCCAGCCGTTGCTGAAGAACCCGCCGTTGCTCCACAGATTATGGATGCCGGTCGGCTGACCGCCGTTGCCAATTCCCCAGATAATGATGCCAAAGCCCGCCACAATCATGATGATGATCGTCGCTACTTTGAAGAAGGAGAACCAGAACTCCAGCTCACCAAAGACTCTCACGCTCATCAGGTTGACGGCACAAATGATCAGCACCACGCTCAACACCCAAATCCAGTGCGGTACGAGAGGGAACCAGACGCCCATATAAATGCCAAACGCGGTCACGTCGGCGATGGCTACGATCAGGATTTCGAAGCAGTACGTCCAGCCGGTAATGTACCCCGCCAGCGGACCTAAGTTTTCCTGCGCATAGCGCGAGAAAGAGCTGGCTGACGGATTGTGTACCGACATTTCGCCCAGCGCGCGCATGATGATGTAGGCCGCAACGCCGCCAATAATGTAAGCCAGCAGGACGCTTGGCCCCGCCATTTTAATGGCATCTGCCGAGCCATAAAAAAGACCGGTCCCGATTGCCGAACCCAGGGCCATAAAACGAATATGGCGGGTGCTGAGTCCACGTTTTAGTTTGTTAGTGCTTTCCATTTAAGTCTTGCCATTTAACTCAAAAAAACAAAAAACCACGGGGCCTTAAGCCCCGTGGTTAAACAATTTGTATTTGATTAATGCGCGTTTGATGCGACCTGACGCCCTGCTGCCCGGTCCCAGATAATCGCCAGAACCATTGCAACAACGGTTGGCATCAACCAGGCCAGACCCTGTTCTGACAGCGGCAGACGCTGTGTCCAGGCTGGCAGCATTTCACCAAATGCCGATGCTTTAATCCCGTCAAGGATACCAAAAAGCAGGCTGATAAACATGGTCGGAGCGATAATTCGTGAGGAATTATTCCACCACGGACGGGTGAAGCTCAGCACCACCAGCACAATACACGGCGGATAAATGGCCGTCAGAACCGGAATAGAGAACTGAATCAGGTGACTCAGCCCCAGGTTCGATACCGCCATAGAGAAGCCGCCGAGGATAAACACCAGCGTGCGATAGGAGAGCGGAACGTACTGAGCGAAGAACTCTGCACAGGCACACGTCAGGCCAACCGCCGTCACCAGGCACGCCAGGAAAATCAGCACCGCCAGCAGGAAGCTGCCCGCACCGCCAAAGGTGTGCTGGACGTAAGCATGCAGAATGGCAGCACCGTTGGCGTTCTGGTCAACCAGCGTTGCGCTATCGGAACCCAGACGGAACAGCGCCAGGTAAAGCAACGTCAGACCCACGCCCGCCATCAGGCCAGCCCAGATGGTATAACGGGTCAGCAGACGAGCTTCCGTCACGCCACGCGAGCGCGCAGCATTCACAATCACGATACCAAACACCATCGCGCCTAAGGTATCCATGGTCAGATAGCCGTTCACGAAGCCGTTGGAGAACGCCGCATTTTTATAGGCATCCATCGCATTGCTAATCGGACCGGCAGGCCAGATGATGGCCGCAATGGCAAGGGCGATCAGCGCAACAATTTTCATCGGCGCCAGGAAATTACCCACCGTATCCAGCAGTTTGCCCGGATAGAGAGAAACCAGAATCACCAGCGCGAAGTAAACGATGCTGTAGATCAGCAGCGGCAGCGCGCCGTCGCCGGTCAGTGGCGCAATCCCGACTTCAAAGGAAACGGTAGCCGTACGTGGGGTCGCAAACAGAGGCCCGACCGCCAGATAACAGACGGTGGCCAGCAGCACACCCGCCACTTTGCCAATGGGGGTGCTCAGGCTGTCGACACCGCCGCCAACTTTCGCCAGCGCCACCACGGTCAGCACCGGTAGCCCCACAGCCGTAATCAGGAAGCCAATCGCAGCAGTCCAGACATGTTCACCTGCCTGCAAGCCAACCATTGGAGGAAAAATGATGTTACCTGCGCCGACGAACAGCGCAAAAGTCATAAAGCCCAGCGCGATGATGTCACGCGATTTTAAGTGATGGGTCATAGAACCTTACTGCCTGTGGATGTGGTGTTGAAAACGTTGAGATTTTCGCCATCCCAAATGGGACGATACAGCGGAAAATTGACTCAATTTCAGCGGGATATGCTCCCGTCCTGGCGTGGCGAAGAATAGTTTTTCGATTTACCACGCAAATACAGTCGGTATGACAGTATATGGGGCGCAATTTAAACGCTTATAACGTTTAAAGGCAAGGAGGGATCTTAAAACCAGAACAATATGCCAGCATGAAAATTCAGACCAGAATAATCCTCTAAGTATAAGAAAAACTCATGGCTAATCATGCGAACAAAAAAGCAACAACCGTATAAAATTCACCCGCGTTTCGCTTGACTGCAAAGCAAACAGGCCAGCAAAGGCTGGCCTGTGGAAAGTTAAACTGACACCGTCGCTATCAGAGACTTTTTTTGGCAATTAATCGTTGCGGGATAACAAAACTGAAACGCGTGCCCTGACCCGGCGTACTTTGAATATCGAGACGACTTTCGTGGTGATGAACGGCATGCTTCACAATCGCCAGCCCCAGACCGCTACCGCCCGTCTGGCGTGAACGGGCTTTATCTACGCGATAAAATCGTTCTGTCAGACGAGGAATGTGTTCAGGGCCAATGCCCGGCCCGTTATCCTCGACGCTAAATTCCGCTCCCGTCGGAACGGCCTGCCAGCGCACCACGATGTGCGTCCCTTCGGGCGTATGGTTAACGGCGTTGTAGACCAGGTTTGAGATCGCGCTGCGCAGTTCATCTTCGCTGCCGAGCACTTTCAGGCCATTGTCCACCTCGAACGTGAATTCATGCTTTTTATGGCTCAACGTCTGAGCTTCACGCTCAACGACCCGTAGCATCATCGGCACGTCAATGGTTTCATTCAGGGCCAGCGTCGGCGCGGCCTCAATTTTCGACAGGGTAAGCAACTGCTTCACCAGCCCTTCCATGCGATGGGTCTGCTCGCGCATGGTATGCAACGCTTTATCACGCGGCGCGCCTTCCAGCGTCTGCTCCTGCATCATCTCCAGATACCCCTGAAGCACGGTCAGCGGGGTACGCAACTCGTGGCTGACATTGGCAAAGAAGTTCCGTCGTGCCCCTTCAAGCTGGTGCATTTGGGTAACGTCCCGCGCCACCATCAGCCACTGCTTATCGCTGTAAGGCATGACGCGGATCTCAAGATGACGGCCATTGTTAAGTATCAGATTATGGGGGCGAGTAAAGTCACGCTTTTTCAAATAATGCGTGAATTCAGGGTAACGCAGAAGGTTAAGGATATTTTGCCCGTTGTCGTCCGGCCAGCGAAGCCCAAGCAGCTGTTGTGCCAGTCCATTACACCAGAAAATGGTCCCTTCTTCGGTGGTCAGAATCACCGCATCCGGCAGTGATTCCGCCCCGCTACGAAAGCGTTTAATCAGGCTTCCAAGCTCACGACGGCGCTTTTTATTACGCATCTGCATCTGATGCAAGCCGTACAGCAACGGCTCCCAGCTGCCGCTTCCGGGCGGCGGTGTCATACTGCGATCAACCCATAGCCACCAGGAAAGACGCAGTAAATTCCAGAAATGCCAGATCAGTAGCCCGGTCACTGCCGCCAGTAAAAACCACGGCAGATAACCAAAAATAGCCCCCAAAATGAAGGCCGGGATACAGCTTAAAATCAGTTCAAAAACGAGCCTTTTCCATGACAGACGTTCCAGCACGCGTCACACTCCTGTCATTGTTCAGAAACGGGTCGAAAAACGATAACCCGTGCCGCGAACCGTTTGCACCATGCGATCGTGGCCGCTGTGTTCCAGCGCTTTGCGCAAGCGGCGAATATGCACATCTACCGTCCGGTCTTCGACATAGACGTTGGTTCCCCAGACGTTATTCAGCAGCTGCTCGCGGCTGTACACGCGTTCCGGGTGAGTCATAAAGAAGTGCAACAGTTTAAATTCGGTCGGTCCCATATCGAGAGGATTTTCGCCCGTCATCACGCGATGTGACGTCGGGTCAAGGCTCAGGCCCTGCATTTCGATCACCTCTTCCACCGCCATCGGTGAAATACGGCGCATGACGGCTTTAATACGCGCCACCAGCTCTTTCGGTGAGAAAGGCTTGGTGATGTAATCATCTGCCCCCGTTTCCAGACCGCGAACGCGATCCTCTTCTTCACCACGGGCGGTCAACATGACAACCGGGATATCGCGGGTCATCGCCTCACGCTTAATGTGCTTGATAAATTGCAGTCCGGATCCGCCTGGCAACATCCAGTCCAGCAAAATCAAATCGGGCCAGGGTTCGTTCAGTTGATTCACCGCGCTGTCATAATCTTCGGCTTCAACCGGCTGGAAGCCATTTTGTTCCAGCACGAAGCACACCATTTCGCGAATCGGAGCTTCATCTTCTACGACCAGAATACGTCTCGCCATACTTTGCCCTGTCTGATTAAGGTATGAGTGGGTAATGCGGCGTCATTATGCGTCAGATTTATGACAGATTTATGAAAAACATTACCACCATCAATGGCAAACTGTTGTTTTATTACAGCAGTTAATTTCTGCCTCTCCACGTCCATACGTCCAAAATCATTCAACTTGTCTCAAAGCGGCAAGTCCCGGGGTAGTGATTGCCTGTCTGAGCCTGAGCTTGAATGAACAGAAGCAGCCAACGCAGAGGCAGCGTGATGGATGAAGTGTATAATCCACTCCATCTTTTTTTGCCATGGAACTGTTATGCGCATACTCCACACCTCGGACTGGCATCTGGGTCAAAACTTTTACAGTAAAAGTCGCGCTGCCGAACACGAAGCGTTTCTGAACTGGCTGCTGGAAACGGCGCAGTCTCAGCAGGTGGATACGATTATCGTTGCCGGAGATATTTTCGATACCGGGTCGCCGCCGAGTTATGCGCGAGAACTCTATAACCGCTTCGTGGTCAATTTACAGCAAACCGGCTGCCATCTGGTGATCGTCGCGGGCAACCATGACTCGGTTGCCACGCTCAATGAGTCCCGCGACATTCTTGCCTTTCTGAATACCACTGTAGTGGCAAATGCCGGACATGCCCCGCAAATCCTCAAAAAACGCGATGGCACGCCGGGGGCGGTGCTGTGCCCCATCCCGTTCCTGCGCCCGCGCGATATCGTCCAGAGTCAGGCTGGCCTGTCAGGCGGCGAAAAGCAGCAGGTCCTGCTGCAGGCCATCACCGACTATTATCACCAACAGTACACGGATGCCTGCGCCCTGCGCGGTGACACCGCTCTGCCAGTCATCGCTACCGGCCATCTGACCACCGTAGGTGCCAGCAAAAGTGACGCCGTGCGCGATATCTATATTGGTACGCTGGATGCTTTTCCGGCGCAAAATTTCCCGCCTGCCGACTACATCGCCCTCGGCCATATTCACCGCGCGCAAATCATTGGCGGCTGCGAACACATTCGCTACTGCGGCTCACCAATCTCCTTAAGCTTTGATGAGACCGGAAAGGCAAAAAGCGTTCATCTGGTGAGTTTTACCGACGGCAAACTCAGCGCAGTGGAGACGCTGAACGTGCCCGTCACCCAGCCTCTGGCGGTATTAAAAGGGGATCTGGCGAGCCTCTCACAGCAGCTTGAACAGTGGCGTGATGTGCAACAAACGCCCCCTGTCTGGCTGGATATCGAAATCACGACCGATGGCTATCTCCACGATATGCAGCGCAAGATCCAGGCGCTGACGGAAGATCTGCCGGTGGAAGTATTGCTGGTACGCCGCAGCCGGGAACAGCGCGAGAAAATTCTTCTCAGCGCACAACGAGAAACCCTGAGCGAGCTGAAAGTCGAAGAGGTGTTTGAACGCCGGCTGGCGCAAGAGGAGATCGACGACGCTCAACGAACCCGACTCAACGAACTGTTTACCGATACGTTGCATGCGCTCACTAACGAGGAAGAAAACGCATGAAAATTCTCAGCTTGCGTCTCAAAAACCTCAACTCCCTGAAGGGTGAATGGAAAATCGACTTTACCGCTGAACCGTTCGCCAGCAATGGACTCTTTGCCATTACAGGGGCTACAGGCGCGGGGAAAACCACTCTGCTCGATGCGATTTGCCTGGCGCTTTATCACGAGACGCCGCGGCTAGAGAAAGTCTCGCAGGCCCAAAATGACTTAATGACGCGCGACACCGCCGAGTGTCTGGCGGAAGTGGAATTCGAAGTAAAAGGCATCGCTTATCGCGCATTCTGGAGCCAGAATCGCGCGCGGAATCAGCCAGACGGAAATCTACAGGCGCCCCGTGTGGAACTGGCTCGCTGCGAAGATGGCAAGATTCTCGCCGACAAGGTAACCGACAAACTTGAGCAGACCGCCGCGCTGACCGGGCTGGATTACGGCCGCTTTACCCGTTCCATGCTACTTTCTCAGGGACAATTTGCGGCGTTTTTAAACGCCAAACCCAAAGAACGCGCCGAGCTGCTGGAAGAGCTGACCGGTACAGAGATCTACGGCCAAATTTCCGCCATGGTGTTTGAGAAACATAAAGCCGCGCGCAGTGAGCTGGAGATGCGCGAGGCGCAGGCCGCAGGCGTCGTCTTGCTGGGTGAAGAGCAGCAACAGCAGTTGCAGCAAAGTTTGCAGGCACTTACTGACGAAGAAAAAAGAGATCTGGCGGAGCAGCAACATCGGCAGGCCCAGCACCAGTGGCTGGTACGCCACGAGGAGCTGACCCGCGAGCAACAGCGCGCGCAGGCCGCTCATCAGCAAGCCTTGCAGGCGCAGGTGGATGCGCAATCAGAGCTGGAAAAATGGCAGCGGGCGCAGCCTGCACTCGCGCTGAGGCCGCTGTGGGACCGACAACAGGAACAGGCGGCAACGCTCACCCGCACTCAACACCAGATAGCTGAAGTAAACACTCGCTTACAGGACCGTAAGGCGCAGCGAACGCGGATCCGCAACGGCGCGGTACGCCACCTCGGGCAGTTACAAACGCAGCATAAACAGCTGGCGGTCTGGCTGGAAGAACACAGCCGGTTTGGGCTCTGGAGTCAGCATATCGCTGGCTGGCGCGCACTGTTTTCCCAGCAGCAGCGCGATAAAATACAGTCCGCGACGCTGGTTAAACGTCTGACTGAACTCCAGCAAAAACAGGCCGCTCTGCCGGTGAGCACGCTGACCTTATCCGCTGAAGAAGCGTCGGCGGCGATGGAACGTCAGGTACAGTTGCGCCCGATGCTCCAGCGCCTGGCAACGCTGCATGCCCGCTATCAGCCGCTGCAAAAACGCCTTGCACACACTCACGATGCGCTGCAAAAAAGCCAGGTTACGCAGGCCAGCCTCGAACAAACGCTCGCTGCCCGTCGCCAACAGTACAAAGAGAAAAATCAGCACTATCTCGATCTCAACACTCTGTGCGTCCAGGAAGAACAGATAAAGAAACTGGAGGCTTATCGCGCAGACCTGGAGGCAGGAAAGCCTTGTCCGCTGTGCGGTTCGACCGAGCATCCTGCCGTTGAACAGTATCAGGCGCTGGAGTTATCCGCCAACCAGCGCCGCCGCGACACGCTACACAAAGAGGTGAAACAGCTCGAAGAAGAGGGTTTGCTGCTGCGCGGACAACTTCAGGCGCTGGTTGAGCAACGCCAGCGTGAAGCCGCAGAAACACAAACGCTCGTTCAGGAAGAGCAGGCGCTCACGGCAGAGTGGCAGGAGGTATGCGCCTCTTTAACCGTCAGCCTGAACATTCAGGAAGATATTACGTCCTGGCTGAACGAGCAGGAGCAATATGAGCGCCAGCTTTATCAGCTGAGCCAGCGTCTGACGTTACAGAGTCAGCTCGCCGATGTGGAGCAGCAGGCGCAACAGATTCAGCAGCAAATGGCGTCACAACATCAGCTATTAGTGCATACGTTGGCTGAAATGACACTGACGCCCCCCGCGGAGGGAGAAGAGTCCACCTGGCTTACACAGCGTGAATCCGAGTCAAATGACTGGCAGTCCAGACAGAAACAGCTTGCGGCTATTCAGGAGCAAGTCAACGCCCTGACGCCGCTGCTGGATACCCTTCCGCCGTCGACTGACGATACCGCTGACGAGCCTGTTCCCGCCGACTGGCGCGATATTCACAACGCGTGTATTTCGCTGCAAAGCCAGCTCGCCACCCTGCAACAGCAGGAAAAAAGCGACAGCGAAAGACTCACGCAGCTACAAACCCAGTTCGCTACCGCCCTGAAGGCGAGCAGCTTTGCCAGTGAAGCGGACTTTCTCGCGGCGCTGCTGGATGACGAAACCGCGCGCAAGCTGGAACAGCTTAAACGCACGCTGGAACAACAGCTCCAGCAATCGTCCGCCCTCGCCGTTCAGGCGGAGCAGCATCTGCGCGAACAGGGAGAACGTCGACCGGAGGGGTTACCCGACGATCAGCCGCTGCAAACGCTACAGGAGCAGTTACAGCGCCTGGCAGAGCGATTGCGTGAAAACACCACCCGTCAGGGTGAGATCCGCCAGCAGCTCAAGCAGGATAACGACAACCGTTTGCATCAGCAGGGTTTAATGCAGCAAATTGAGGCGGCAACTCGACTGGCTGATGACTGGGGTTATCTGAATTCACTGATCGGCTCCAGCACGGGCGACCGATTCCGTAAATTTGCCCAGGGGCTGACGCTGGACAATCTGGTGTGGCTCGCAAACCAGCAGCTCAATCGCCTGCATGGCCGCTATCTGTTGCAGCGCAAGGCCAGCGACGCGCTGGAGCTGGAGGTGGTTGATACGTGGCAAGCGGACGCAGTGCGTGATACGCGCACTCTTTCCGGCGGCGAAAGCTTCCTGGTGAGTCTCGCGCTGGCGCTGGCGCTTTCCGATCTTGTGAGCCATAAAACGCGGATTGATTCGCTGTTCCTCGACGAAGGGTTTGGCACGCTGGACAGCGAAACGCTGGATACGGCGCTGGACGCCCTGGACGCGCTGAATGCCACCGGGAAAACCATCGGAGTGATCAGCCACGTGGAAGCCATGAAAGAGCGCATTCCGGTCCAGATCAAAGTGAAAAAAATAAACGGGCTGGGGTACAGCAAGCTGGACAGGGAGTTTGCCGTGGAGTGAGTGCATTAAGATTTGCGCGGTCTGGTGCCCTCACCCTGGCCCTCTCCCACAGGGAGAGGGAATAAACGACATTCTGGTCATCGCTCCATGCCGGTAAAATCCCTCTCTCACAGGGAGAGGGAATAAACGACACTCTGGTCATCGCTCCATGCCGGTAAACCCCCTCTCCCACAGGGAGAGGGAATAAATCCTAAATACGGCAACATGCGTTGCCGCTTTGCTTTTATTCCGGCCACAGCCACGCCGCACCGCGCACGCCGCTGGAATCACCGTGAACGGCCTTGCGGATCGGCGTTTCACATTCGCCGCCAAAGACCCACTGTTTCATCAGCTGTGGCACGGTGGTGTAAATCCGGTCCACATTGCTCATTCCTCCCCCCAGCACGATCACATCCGGGTCGAGAATATTCACCACATGCGCCAGTGATTTTGCCAGCCGCATTTCGTAGCGGCTCAGCACCAGCTCGGCGACTGCATCCTGCGCTTCCACCAGACGCATAATCTCATTGCCCTTGAGCGGCTGCCCACTCAAACGACGATAGTCGGTGGCAAATCCGGTCCCGGAGATAAACGTCTCGATACACCCCTGCTTGCCGCAATAACACGGCACTTCAGCGCGATAGTGCAGTTCATCTTCATCCATCCACGGCAGCGGATTGTGCCCCCACTCGCCCGCCGTCCCGTTGCCGCCAATATGTGCCCGACCGTTAAAAGCCACGCCCGCCCCGCAACCGGTGCCGATAATGACCGCGAACACGGTCTGCGCACCGGCCGCCGCGCCGTCAATCGCTTCGGAGACCGCGAGACAGTTGGCGTCATTTGCCAGACGGACTTCGCGGTTGAGTCGCGCGCTCAGATCTTTATCAAACGGCTGACCGTTGAGCCATGTGGAGTTCGCGTTTTTTACCACACCGGTGTAAGGCGAAATCGAGCCGGGGATCCCCATCCCAACCGAGCCGGTCTGCCCTGTGGCTTTTTCCGCCATTTCGACCAGCAGCGCGATGGTTTCAATGGTTTGTGAGTAGTCGTCACGTGGTGTCGGCAGGCGATGGCGAAACAACTGCTCGCCCTGTTCACTTAGCGCAATGACTTCCGTTTTAGTGCCGCCCAAATCAATACCAATACGCACAGGATTCTCCTCATTATTTTGATTATCAACAGAGTAGAAGTCGGCTACCCGATTAGCAATGCAAGCATGGCGACAATTCGTTATCATGCCCGCTGATTTAACGACAAGGCCGTGGAAATTATCATGCTGTGGTTCAAAAATTTGATGGTTTACCGTCTCAGCCGCGACGTTTCGCTGCGTGCGGAAGAGATGGAAAAACAGTTAGCCGCTTACACCTTTACCCCATGCGGTAGCCAGGATATGGCCAAAACCGGTTGGGTTTCTCCGATGGGTTCTCAAAGCGATGCGCTGACCCACTCGACAACCAATGGTCAAATCATTCTTTGCGCGCGTCAGGAACAGAAAATCCTGCCGTCACCGGTGGTGAAGCAAGCGCTGGAAGCGAAGATCTTCAAGCTGGAGGCAGAACAGGGCCGCAAGCTGAAAAAAACCGAAAAAGACTCGCTGAAGGATGAAGTGCTGCACTCCCTGCTGCCGCGCGCCTTTAGCCGTTTCAGCCAGACGATGATGTGGATCGACACGGTAAACGGTTTGATCATGGTTGACTGCGCCAGCGCCAAGAAAGCCGAAGATACGCTGGCCCTGCTGCGTAAAAGCCTGGGTTCACTGCCGGTGGTTCCGCTGGTGATGGAGAACCCGATTGAACTGACGCTGACCGAATGGGTTCGCAGCGGCAGCGCCGCGCAGGGTTTCCAGCTGCTGGATGAAGCAGAATTAAAAGCGATCCTCGAAGATGGCGGTGTGATCCGCGCGAAGAAACAGGATCTGGTGTGCGACGAGATCGCTGTACATATCGAAGCCGGAAAACTGGTGACCAAACTGGCGCTCGACTGGCAGCAGCGCATTCAGTTTGTGATGTGTGACGATGGCTCGATTAAACGCCTGAAATTCTGCGATGAGTTACGCGATCAAAACGAAGATATCGACCGCGAAGATTTCGCCCAGCGTTTTGATGCCGATTTCATTCTGATGACGGGTGAACTGGCGGCGTTGATTCAGAATCTGGTCGAAGGGTTAGGCGGCGAAGCTCAGCGTTAACGGAATGTCCCCTCTCCGACAGAGAGGGGGCGTACTGCTTACAGATAACGGCACAGATAAGAGGTCGGCTCAGCAACCTGCAGATGGAACTCGCTGTGGCCAGGTACGTTGAAAACTTGCCCGGCGGTATAGGCTTTCCACTCCGTCTCACCTGGCAGTAACACGTTCAGCGCCCCGCTGATGACCGTCATCTCTTCAGGCTCTGCGGTACCAAAGGTATATTCCCCTTCAGCCATCACGCCGACACTGGCGCGGCCAGTGCTGCTACTGGTAAAACCAATGGATTTCACTTTACCGGAAAAGTATTCGTTACTCGAAAGCATGAACTGGCCCTTATGTCTTTGGATAAAAATCCACTATAGGGGCCATCCTCCGTGCCTGTCACGCAAAATCATTACGCCAGTAATTCAGACGCCAGACGCGTCACAAGGACGTTCGATAACAGTACCGGAACATCGAGTGCTTTCTGCAAGAGATCGCGGTGGCGCTGATGAAAACCGAGACAATCCAGCATTAAGACGTCGGCCCCCTGCTCGAGCAACTCCCGCCCGGCCGCAATGAGCTTCTCCTCGCTATCCCAGATCGGGTTTGCCAGCGCGAACAGAGGCCGTTTTTCCAGCACTTTCCATTTCGCGGCCTGCCCGTCCAGCAGCTCTTCGATCGGCACGATCACTCCCACCTGGTGACCATCCACAATCGACGCAACCAGTGGCGGAATGATACGCATCGGTTCAAGCAGGATGGATTTGCGGGCGACTAATCCGGAAATCGGCGCCGTGCTCATCAACAGGATGACGTCATATTCTTGATTATCGAGCACTTCGATGACCCCTTGCAGGGCGCGCTCAATTTTCTGATGCGACACGTGCGCCAGTTTACCGTCGCTTAATAATGTCGGCAGCGAGTCCTCTCCGGGCTCAATCGCGTAGTCTTCCATGACCTCTTCCCGACTCATCTTGCCCAGCAGGCTAAGATGGGTGATCTGTTGTTCAGAGACATGCTCCGTTAAGAGCGGTAATACTTCGCTCACAGGGACTACCCCGATGGTGAGGATCGCCAATGTCGCCTTCATCTTCGTCGCCTTTCTTCTACAACCACTTCGATCATACAGGCACAAGCACACTACGCTGCGCGGCTCTTGTTTAGGTTAAACAGCTCAAAAGCGTAGCAGCAGATCTTCACACCGAAATGTAAAGATCGAACGCCGTTTACGAATCTAACTGTAATAACTAAATATTAACCCTGAGTTAACATTCCTGTTGAGCCAAAAGTGTGATTCAGGCACGGTTATAACGGATTTAGGATAAGTATCAGGACTTATCAGGATCCTCGTAACGGCGCTTTGCATCCAGCGCTTCCTGTTCAGTCTCATGCTCGCTGATAAGCGAATCGGGCTTTGGGTGATCTGCACGCAATTGATACCAGGTTACAGTCTGCGTGCCGTTACCTTTCTCAACGGTGACAATGCGTGCTTCGCGTGGATACGGCGGTTGGGTTGGCATAGTTCATCCTTTTTTTGTTGGCTAAACTATGAGTATAGACACCTGTTAGCTGGCGCAAGCCAGTCGCAGGGAAGTCACGATATGCTGGACCACCTGTTCCGGTGACAGCGATGCATCAACAACGTGGTGCGCGGCTTCGCGGTACAACGCATCGCGTTCGGCAAGAATCTCGCTCACCTCTTCGTCGATCGGCTTAGCGGTGAGCGCAGGCCGTTGCCCCTCTTCCGGGAAGGCCTCAAGGCGCGCGACCAGAGTGGAAACCGGCGCGCAAAGATAAATCACGATGCCTTTCTCGCGCATAAAGCGACGATTATATTCTGCCAGGATAATGCCGCCGCCGGTCGCAATGACGGTCGACGGAGCGGTAACCGCTTCCAGAGTTTCGGTTTCACGCGCACGGAAACTTTCCCATCCCTCTTTTTCGACCATATCCGCGATGGTTTGGCGGGCATGCGTTTGCAACCAGTGATCGGTATCCACAAACTGACTTTGACACACGCGCGCCAGTTCGAGGCCGACGGTCGTTTTGCCGCAGCCACGGGGGCCAACTAAAAAGATGGGTTGGGTCATAGCCTGATGTTCCCCTTGATGCCGCGAGGTTGCGGTGTGTGATGTCGAAAAACGAGCAATAATACCACTAAACTAGTACATAAGTTAATTGTAAAAATTGGATTACAACAAGAATATGTCTGCATGACAGAGCGCGTTGAGCCTGAATATACTCATCGCCTTCTGTAAAGAAATCATTGCAAAAGTAGGTAAGTTAACTTTACTGCAAAGCCGCTAATGATGACAACCCTGCGGTTGCCACACTATACCACAATACAGCAATGCTTATCATTACGCTGTACGGCGCTTCACTTCCAGCAGCCACTTATCCAGCTCGGCGGCAAATTGCTGTCGATCGCGCTGGGATAACGAATCCGGCCCTCCCGTTTGCACGCCGCTTGCCCGCAGGGTATCCATAAAATCACGCATAGTGAGTTTTTGCCGGATGGTTGAGGGCGAGTAACGTTCACCGCGCGGATTCAGCGCCGCCGCGCCTTTCTCCAGCACTTCTGCCGCCAGCGGAATATCAGCGGTAATCACCAAATCCTCAGGGCTGCACAGGCGAACAATTTCATTATCCGCCACGTCAAAACCCGCCGGCACGCGCAGCGATCGAATGAACTTTGACGGCGGGATCCGCAGATTCTGGTTCGCCACCAGCGTTAACGGCATCTGCACGCGTTCGGCTGCGCGAAATAATATCTCTTTGATAACATTCGGACACGCATCCGCATCCACCCAAATCGCCATAGTTTCTCCCCGGTAAGACATTGGTGGCTATTGTCGCCTGCTTTTCGTTGTTAATCTATATAGCCGTCATACTTCAGGCTGCTGGTGAGTTTCCCCCAGCCTGGACTATTCAGGCTTACAATCAGCACTCACGACGCATAATAACGGAGAGACATGATGGACAAAAAAATCGGTTTTATCGGCTGCGGCAATATGGGAAAAGCCATTCTTGGCGGGCTGATCGCCAGCGGCCAGGTGTTGCCAGGGCAGATTTGGGTCTATACCCCGTCGCCGGATAAAGTCGCCGCTCTGCGCGATGAGTACGGAATTAACGCCGCCGAAAGCGCCCAGGAAGTGGCTCAGGTGGCGGACATTGTCTTTGGTGCCGTGAAGCCTAACATCATGATTAAAGTGCTCAGCGACATCACCTCCAGCCTGAACAAAGAGACGCTGGTGGTCTCTATCGCCGCCGGTATCACTCTCGATCAACTGGCTCGCGCCCTGGGGCACGACCGTAAAATTGTCCGTGCCATGCCGAATACGCCGTCGCTGGTGAATGCGGGGATGACGTCCGTCACGCCAAATGCGCTGGTGACTTCCGAGGACGTAGCCGACGTACTGAATATTTTCCGCTGCTTTGGCGAAGCCGAAACGATCGCCGAGCCAATGATCCACCCGGTGGTCGGGGTCAGCGGTTCTGCTCCGGCGTATGTCTTTATGTTTATCGAGGCGATGGCCGATGCGGCTGTGCTCGGCGGAATGCCGCGCGCGCAAGCCTACAAATTTGCCGCGCAGGCGGTGATGGGCTCCGCGAAAATGGTACTGGAAACCGGTAAACATCCGGGTGAGCTGAAAGACATGGTCTGTTCACCGGGGGGAACCACCATTGAAGCCGTGCGCGTTCTGGAAGAGCGTGGATTCCGTTCTGCGGTCATTGAAGCCATGAGCAAGTGCATGGAAAAATCAGAAAAGCTCAGTAAATCCTGATAAAAACAGCCGGGCGTCAGGCGGCCACTTCAGTGCGATTGCGTCCGGCATTTTTAGCCTTGTAAAGGGCCACATCCGCGGCTTTAAGCCATTCACGATAGTGGCCAAACTCTGGCGTTAAGGGCGCAACGCCAACGCTTATTCTCAGTCGCACCTGCGGCGCGCACGGTAGCGTTAAGGTGGCCAGTCGCTCATGCACCCGGGACATTGCCGATATCGCATTCTCGGCTGGCGTACCGCTCATAATGACCGCAAACTCATCGCCGCCAAAACGGCCTATCAAATCCCCGGCGCGCAGCGTCAGCTGCAGCTGACGGGTGACGGCAATAATGGCCTCATCGCCGACGTCATGTCCCCAGGTGTCGTTAATGGTCTTAAAATGATCGATATCAATAATCAGAATTGCGGCCTCGCAATGGCCGCGCCGACACTTTTCGTATTCATTGCGTAACAAGATTTCCCAGTGTCGGCGGTTGAACACCCCCGTCATCCCGTCCCGGGTGCTCATTAACTCCAGGCGGCGCTTGTGTTCCGCCAGCCGAATCGCCGTTTGATAGCTCACCCACGCAAACACCACCGGATAAAGCACGATTACCGGCAGCGTCAGCCATAATTCCAGAGGCGTGAACGTAAAGACAGGCGCGATGCCGGTCAGCTGTAGCGTCACCAGCGCAGCAATGGCGGTGATGACCGCGCCTGCACTCAATAACTTTATGCCCCCTGCTCCTGTCAGGTTCATCGCTATCATCATCACCAGCGCCGCGGTCGGCAGCACATCCACGCCCATCAGGCCAATCCAGATACCGGCCACGATGGCATCGGCTTTCAGACTGAGAATCTCACAGCTGCGCGGATCGGCGGAACGATTCGCCAGCTGCCAGGCCAGATGTGGCCAGACAAATGCCCAGCCCACCAATAATAACCACCAGCCGCCGGACGGCGTTTGCGCGACCAGTGCGCCAGCGATGGGGAAAAACATGGCGGCCAGGCCGAACAGGCGCGGCAGTCGCACTCGCCGGGCAAAGCGGATGCCGGAGCGGTGATAGTCATCCTGAGAAAGGCTGTGCTCCCACTCTTCTCGTGTGACGTCTTTATTGTAAAAGTTTTCGTCATTCATAATTTTTGGGAACATTCTGAAACATTTCCCAAATTATAGAGAGGGTGGTTGCGATGAAAGTATGAAATTTCGGGTGAGTCAGTGCCACCGCTCACCCGTTAGGACTACGAGGTTTTCTTCAGGCACGCGCTCATAAACTTATTACGATCGTCACCTTTCAGCGATTGTTCCGTGGCCGTGACGTTGCATTCGCGCATCTTTTGCTGCTGCGGCGTCAGGCTCTTTTCACCGGGCTTAGAGGCACCATTTTTCAGGCAGTCGCTCATGTACGTTTTCCGGGCATCGCCTTTCAGCGTCTGGGCCGTAGCCTGTTGATTACAGGTGGTCATTCGTTGTTGCTGAGGAGTGAGGGTTTTCTCGGCCGCCGATGCCGCAGACATCAGGATCAGGGAAGAGAGCAGGGTTACAACCAGAGTCAGTTTCATAGCACCATCCTGTTGTGAAGGTTCACACTAAGTCTGGTTCGTGACGGGGAAAAAACCACCCGACGGAAGGGATTTCCGCCGGGTGACGTTTTTATTTCAGGCCAAGCGCGGCCTTCATGGTGTAGAACAGATCGGTTTGATCGGTCAGCCCCACCACATTCGCTGCATGTGGACCATACGCGGCGATACGCAACTGCGTGCCGGTATGTTCCATCGACTCTTCTTCCGAGTTGCCATAGCTCATCACCATCACTGCACCGTCTTTGGTGTTCAGTGCCTGAGTCAGGCCCGGGGCTTTGGTATCCGGGGCAACAATCTGGCTGGCATGAGCGTGGTCAGCGGTGACAATCACCAGGGTGTTGCCATCCTGTCTGGCGAAGTCCAGCGCCTTCTGCACCGCTTCATCCAGATCGACCGTTTCGCCAATTTGACCACACGGATTAGCGGCGTGGTCCTGCTTATCAATGGACGCCCCTTCCACCTGCAGGAAGAAGCCTTTCTCACCCTTGCTTAACAAGGAGATGGCTTTGTCGGTCATCTGCGCCAGCGTCGGGATGCTGTCGTCACGTTTCGGGTTTGGCGTACAGGTGACCGCAGGCTTATCAATATTGCCGTGATAAGAGGCTTTTGGCCCTTCCCAGCGCACCGGCATGTTGCCTTCAGAGAACAGGCCCAGCAGCGGTTTATCCTGATTTGCTTCGGTAATGGCCGCCAGCGAGGCCGCATCATTCACCATTTGATAGCCGCGCGCCTGCGCCTGTTCGCGCAGGGTTTTGCCCTGCCACTCGCCCGCCGTAGCGGACTCTGCGAAGGTTTTCGCCCCGCCGCCCAGCGTCACATCGGCGCGCGCGTTAAGCAGTTGCTCAGTGATAGAGCCTTTACCGCCTTTTTCCAGCGCATTGGACGCGCATTTTTCGCTGGTCACGGACGGGCCATAGCATTTACGTGAGGTGACATGGGAAACCAGCGCCGCAGGCGTTGCATCCTGCAGTTCAGCGGTTGAGACATTGCCCGTTGCCAGCCCAGCCGCTTTCGCCATCTCCAGAATGGTCTGGTGGTCTTTTTCGTGAATATCGACCCCTAACGCACCGTTATAGGTTTTGACACCGGTGGTCCACGCCGTGGCGGAGGCCGCGGAATCAGTCACGTAATCCGGTTTGCCGGTTTTTTTATCCAGCGCGTAATGAGTGTATTGTCCGGTCAACGGAAGCGCATCGATCCCTTTAAAAAAGCCGCCTGCACCTTCGGCATAATTTCGCGCTGCGGTAATTTCGGAATCCCCCATTCCATCACCGATCAGCAAAATAATATTTTTCGCCGGTTTGTCATTCAATGACGCTCGCAGCGCAGCGGTTTGATCTTCCGACAGGCGACGTGCGCCACCCGGTTGCGTGATATCGCCCTGTGCAGCACGATTATCCAGTACGCGGATGGTTGTGGTTTCAGCATGAATAACAGGGGTCATTAAAAGGGGCATTAATGCGATGAAAATTGCGCTCTGTTTCACTTATTTTCTCCATGTACAAATACATAAAAAATAAAACAGAGCGACTATAAGTATCTCACATGACAACACGATGACAGATGTTTTGAATGTGTGACGGATTAACTACGGGGGTGGCGCAGCAGCTTTTTTACATATTGCTGTAGCATTTCGCTATCCTGAACCGGCACTTGAGAGTCGGGCCTGGCATCCTCCAGTGCGACTTCGATACTGCGAATGAGCGTCTGTTGGTCGCTCTGTTCCATATGCCTCAACAGGGCGGTAACGACGATCTCCAGCGCTTCAACCTGGGCAACCAGTTCTTTTGACTCTTCTTCCTTTTGGGCAAGCTTAACCAGCAACTCTGCAATGAGATTTTTCATCGTGCTATTTCCTTATCAGGTGTGTGCTGAACTTATCACTCCGTTTGAATATTGCAAAGAGGCGAAAAGTATTATCTTTATGAAAAAACACGCTATGTCGCAAATAACGATGATTCCGCCTCAGCGAAACGTTTTGCTATTCTAAAAACCAATTACGCGCAGGATAATAATTAGTGAATGCACCTAATTTTCCCATCCCGTAATTGACGTTCCAATAAATACATAATATATCCTGAGTGCTTAAACCTCAGATCCGGTTAATCTCTGCCAGCTGACGACGACGGCGTAATGCCAGGGCAAGCTGAATAATATTCAGTAAAACCACCACGGCCGTTGCCGCAAATACCCAGCGGAATCCCGCCATCGCCGAGACGGACGCCCCAATCAGCGGGCCCGCGACATTTCCCAGATACATAAACGACTGGTTATAGCCAAAGATCCGCCCGGTCACCTGATCGCTTGAATACTTCACCAGCAGGGTTTGCACTGCAGGGAGCATGGCGCCATCGGCGAAACCGAGTAAAAAGCGTAGCACCCCCAGCTGGAAGGGCGAAGTGACGAATGACATGGCGAAAAACAGCACCACCGCAATAATGAGCGTTGCCATCAGGATCCGCGCCGTGCCGATCCGATCGCCGAGTTTACCCAGACGCGGCGCCGAGATAAGCGCCGACACGCCGGGTACGGCGGCAATCATCCCGCTAAGAAAAGCGATATTGTTGCTGTCCGGAGCCATGGATTTAATAAACAGAGCGAGGATCGGACCAATCGAGCCGTTACACAGCTGAATGACCATGGTGGTGACGAAAAGGCTGATCATCAGTCCAGGATAAGGCAGCGTGGCGAACACCGCTTTACCGCTCAAGCGGTCGGCCTTACTGACAGAAGGCCGCACACCCTCTTTAATCAGGAAAAACGTGACCAGAAAGCTCACCATCAACAGCATCGCGGTGATGAAAAAGACCGCGCGCAGCCCGACGTGGTCAGCTAAAAAACCGCCCATCAGCGGGCCGCCAATCACACCGCTAATCTGCGCCGTTGACAGCGTGCTGATTGCCCAGCCGCTCCGCTCGCGCGGAACCTGCGAGGCCACCAGCGCCATTGCGTTTGGAATATAGCCGGATGTCAGCCCCATCAGCCCGCGCAGTAAAAAGAGCTGCCAGACGTTAGTGGCGTAAGCCTGAAGTAAAATCGCAATCGCCATCCCCAGCGAGGCGCGCAGCAGCATCAGTTTGCGCCCTTTGCGATCCGCAAGGCTGCCCCACATTGGCGAAACAATGGCCGACACCAGGAAGGTGATACTGAACGTCAGCCCTGACCACATCGACAACGCCTCGTGCGACGAGACGCCAAGCTGGGACACATACAGCGGCAGGAACGGCAAAATCTGGCTGATAGCAAGGCCAGTGAAAAAACAGCCAAACCATACCGAGATAAGATTTACTTTCCAGGATTCCATAACAGGCAATATCTTCATTTTTAGGCGAATACACCGACAGATTAGCAAGTTACGAGCGATTACGAGGGACCAGAGATGCGACGCCGATGAGTTTGGTGTTTTATCTCCCCAGTCATCATATTTGTGAAATAAGTCACAATTTATCCAGTTTGGGCTGGTGGATTATGCTTTACCGACACAGCCCAAATCCGCGCATCCCCAGATGAAAATGGTTGGCGTGAGCCGCATTGTATTCCGGTCCCAGCCCGTTGCCATAGTAGTCGCAGCTCGCACTCAGCAGCGCCTTTAGCCAGGGCTGTGTGGTGTCATTGCGCCAGCCGCGCAAAACGGTGATTCGCTCTCCGTCGGCCAGCTGAAATGCGCTGATATCCAGCGCTTCAGCGCTGGCGTGTTCACTGCGGCGTGCATCAGGACGATGATAAATATTCCGACAGGCAAAACTCCCAAGATGCTCAATGCGCACCAGTTCGCTGCCCATCATCGTTTTGCTTAGCGGTCGCGCCTGCTGATGAACAAACAGCGCCGAGCTTAACGCCAGCGGACAGCTGGCGATAAAACTGCTGCTCAACGAGACGGGACCAAAGCGACGTACCCGCACCACATCCTTCAGCGGGCACTCCCCGGCGCTATCCGCTAACGCCTGCGTCTCGATAAGCTGTTTCTGATTGGCCTGCGAAAGCAGATTGGCACACGCCTCCGGGCTTAGCCGACGCAGTTTGTACTGGGTGATTTTCCCGGGCCGATCGTCGAGTTTAAGAGGCACAAAAGGGTTGTAATAAGACGGCAGCCAGCGATACCCCTCCGCAGCCACACCCGCAATGACAAGACAGATAAGCAGACTTTTCCCTCTCACAATCCCTCCTTTTTAAGGTGTCAAAACATTATGGCAGAAGGCGGCGAATCCCACTGTTCATCGTGGTATGTTATAGGCTTTTAGTCAGACTGGAAGAAAGTGAGATGGCGAAGCAGCGGGTAGGAATTGTCTTTGGGGGAAAATCAGCAGAACACGAAGTGTCGCTGCAATCGGCCAAAAATATCGTTGATGCGATTGATAAGAGCCGTTTCGAGGTTGTCCTGCTGGGTATTGATAAACAGGGCCAATGGCATGTGAATGATGCGAATCAGTATCTGTTAAATGCGCACGATCCGGCCCATATCGCGCTCAATCCTTCCGAAATCAGCGTGGCGACCGTTCCGGGTGTAGAGCAAGGGCAGCTGATCGATGCGGTCAACGCGCAAGCCTTACCACAGCTTGATGTCGTCTTCCCGATTGTCCACGGCACGCTGGGCGAAGACGGCTCTCTGCAAGGGATGCTGCGCATGGCCAATCTGCCCTTTGTCGGCTCGGATGTGCTCGGCTCTGCCGCCTGCATGGACAAGGACATCACCAAACGCTTGCTGCGCGATGCCGGGTTAAACATCGCTCCGTTTGTGACCCTCACCCGCGCCAATCGCACTCAATACAGCTTCGCGCAAATCACCTCACAGCTTGGGTTGCCACTGTTCGTCAAACCGGCGAATCAGGGCTCTTCCGTGGGTGTCAGCAAAGTCACCAGCGAAACCCAGTTCGCGGAAGCGGTACGTCTGGCCTTTGAGTTCGATCATAAAGTGGTGGTAGAACAAGGCATTAAAGGACGAGAAATTGAGTGCGCCGTACTGGGCAACGATTTTCCACAGGCCAGTACCTGTGGTGAAGTGGTTCTGAACAGCGACTTTTATTCCTACGACACCAAATATATTGATGATAAGGGCGCGCAAGTGGTGGTTCCGGCTGCGCTGGATCCTGCGATCAATGACAAGATCAGGGCGATCGCCGTGCAAGCCTATCAGGCGCTTGGCTGCGGCGGTATGGCGCGCGTCGATGTGTTCCTGACGGCAGACAATGACGTTATCATCAACGAAATCAACACGCTGCCAGGTTTCACTAACATCAGTATGTATCCGAAACTCTGGCAAGCGAGTGGTCTGAGCTATTCCGATTTGATTACCCGTCTGATCGAACTGGCGCTGGAGCGACATGCCGCAGACAGCGCCCTGAAATGCTCCGTGAACGGTTAATCCGCTTTTTCTGAGTGTTCCACCTTTTCCGCCGCCGGCTCTTCAGGCCGCCGGCGGATAATGAATCCCGCCAGCCAGAAACTGATCACCCACGTCACCAGGCCTACCGCATAGGTTTGCCAGCCTTTCGCCTCAAATCCCAGTAGCCCAACAATACCGTTAAGAATAAAGATCAGCCCAATCGCAAAGGCGTAATAATGCCAGTCACGGCGTAGTTTGGCAGACAGGTTCATGGCAACTCCGGCAGAGAAAAAGACATCCTCTCACAGTTTTATCACGCGGTCTGTGGCAGATGCGGAAATTCTTAAATGTGAATCAATTTACGTTAAGTCACGAAAATGTGATGCGATACAGAAATCGGCAATTCAGGAGAAATCCTTAGGGAAAATTACCACGATTCTGATATTGACAAATGCTATGACCTGTCAAACTCACATTGTATGACTGGCACAAGGCCAGAGTGAGATATCGGGAGGTCTATATGGCAGACTTTACATTGGCAAAGCCGATTTTTGGCGGCAAACAACCCAAAACCTCCACGCCGGGTAACATTGCTTATGCCCTGTTTGTGCTGTTCTGTTTTTGGGCGGGGTCGCAACTCCTGAACGTACTGGTCCATGCGCCAGGCGTTTATGAACACCTGATGCAGGTTCAGGATAGCGGTCGACCGCGTGTCGATATCGGCCTGGGCGTCAGCACTGTCTTCGGAGTGATTCCGTTCCTGGTGGGTTGCGTTATTCTCGGCGCAATTGCACTCGTCCTGCGCTGGCGCCGCTACCACTAAGCGTTAGTTAAGCGCCATGCAGCGTGCCCGACGATCGTCAACGCGTTTAGCGAACCACGCCGTCGTCAGATTACGTGTGATCTTCGGGCTTTCGAGCTGAATACCCGGCAACATCTCTCTCGGTAACGGTTTTCCGCTTTTCTGTTCCGCAATCTTATAGACCTGCTGATAAAGCGTCGTTTTCTCGAACGCCAGGCTGTCCCCTTTTTCCAGCTGCTGACGAATTTCACTGTTACTCATATCGAGCTTTATCGCCAACTGACGCACCGCGAGCTCGGTCGTTCCGGCCTCGCTGCTTCCGTATGCAATCAGATCGCCATCCAATGCCAGCCGGGTGCCAGTGGCACGACTCACCGCATTCTGGAACGCAGCGTTTCGGCTGGCATACCAGCCCGCATTGAAATCGGCAAAGCGATACAGCGGTTCGCTGTAGTTCACCGGATAGTTCAGCAGATGCCAGGTGCCAAACCACAATCCGCCGCGCAGGGAGAACACTTCCTGACGCACGGTTCCGTCGATTTTCCACGGATAGCCTTTCGCGTGTTTCTCGGCAAAATCAATGCTGACCTGCATCGGCCCAGCGGTATGCACCGGGTTAAGCGAGCCAAACAGGGTCTGGCCCATCGGAACCATATTGATGAAATCATCGAAAATGGCACTCAGCTGTTTCTCGGTTTTTACCGTATCCAGACGTTCGCTGTAGCTTTTGCCGTTTGGCGAGGTGATTTTAAGCGCGGTATGCACCAGGAATACCGGGATGTGCATTTTCTCGGCCCGTCGGTCGATCTCTTTCCAGGCAATTTTATTGAGCCCGGGAACGGCCGGATCGGACTGGTACATCGACTCTTGCTGCGCAACCGCCAGCACCGAGCAGATATTCTCCTCGGTGGGCGCTATTTTCTGACTGTCGAAGGTTTTGGCCAGCACAATTGCCCAGTCATCCCGGTCTTTCACGCTGGCCGGGATTTTTTGGCGCACCACGCTTGCCACATCGACAGGCTTCTCGCCTTTTTTCAGTGGAGCCGGGCTTTGATCGGCGCATCCGGCAAGCACTAAGGCACTGAACAGCGATAAAGGTAACGCGCGCGGTACGGCAAATGGCATAGCAACTCCCTGTATTAGCTTAAGGTATTTGTCACTTCCTGAAGATTCTGATCGTCAAGCTCACGTTCAAAGCTGCGTAGACGTTTATAGATGGACATCAGCTCAACAAGCGTAGTCCACGACGCGATCAGATACTGGAACGAACCGCGAACCTGACCGAAAACGTTGGTGATTTGCGTCATCAGTCCCAGCGTAATCGTACCGGCGACAATCGACGGAAACAGCAGGAACAAACCGAAAACGTTATCCACCTGCAAATATAAAATACGGGCGATGTTGAAATACATGTAGTGGAAATAGAGACGGAAATAGTTACGGCGTACCGCACCAAACAGCTCACGAACGGTTGGCGGCGAGGCGCGGTTAGCGTCGTCTTCACCGTAGACCAACTCCTTACGATAGGCGGCTTCTACGCGCTGGTTTTTGAATTCCAGGCCCGGCAGTTTGATCCCGACGACGGCCAACAGACCGGTGCCCATCAGCGACCAGACAAGCGCGGCAATCACCAGACCATAAGGCAGATGACCGACAATCGGCAGTTCAGGAACGTGCGCCGAGAGCGTGACCAGAACCGGAAGAAACGCGATAAGGGTCATGATGGCGTTGATAAAACTGACGCCCATATCTTCCAACGTGGAGGCAAAACGCATCGTATCTTCCTGCACACGCTGCGCCGCACCTTCGATATGACGCAGCTGCTGCCAGTGCGCCATATAGTGTTCGTTCATTGCCGTGCGCCAGCGGAATACGTAGTGGCTGACGAAAAAGTTATTCATGACGCCGATAATAACCGCAATCAGCGCGATACCGAGGAACACGCCCACTTCATGATAGAACTGACCGATCGTCACTTTGTGCGGTGAGCTGAGCGCAGTCTGAATCAGATCATAAAACGGCGCATACCATGCGTTGACGGCCACCCCCACTTCCACCAGGAACCAGGTGACAAAAACGATCAGCGAGGTGCCCAGAATCGACCAGTATTGCCAGCGATGTGGAGAATAAGTGAACCAAAAAAGGGCAAACGCGCCCACGCACAAACCGTAGTAGGCATAAAATAGCAAATAGCTCATCGACCAAAAGCGCGCGGCGCTAATCGGTACATCTCCCGTTGCGCCGGTCAGACGCTCAAGCCATGCGCCGCCACCGGCCTGCCAAAAAATGACGGCGACCAGTGCCCAAATAAACGCCGAGATAAAAAAGGGTCCCGGCTTTGGAAAAAATGACTTAAACATGCTGCTTCCTTCTTGTTGTTATGGCGTTGCTGTGCTCAACAAATTACCACACGAAAATACCTTCCCGAGCCGCCTGGTGGCTCGGCAGGAAAAATAGACCTAAGGTTTGTGGGTTAGTTCGCTTTCCAGTCTGTAAGAATTGTTTCGGTGGGTTTCACAACGGGTGGATTATCAGGTGCGGTAAAGGTTCGCCAGACATCATTATAGTGATTGATCAGAACCTGCGCCTGTGCCGCCGGACGATTTGCCGTCGTGTGCGCATCCTCAGCAACGGTGATGTGATAACCCCGGCTGACGCCATTTTTCAGGGTGGAATCGACGCAATAATCGGTCGCACATCCGCAAATAACAAACTGCTCAATCCCCTGTTCACTCAGCAAGTCGCTCAGCGTCGTCTTGTAGAAGGCGTCGCAGGCGGTCTTGGTCACGTAAAACGCCCCCGCAGGCTGGTCGAGTTCAGGCAACAGACGATAGCCGTCGCTCCCCTCTTCCAGTCCACCGGCTTCTGTATGTTGAATAAAAATGACCGTATCGGCGGCGTGCGTGAGTTGATTGATACGTGAAACGCATTGTTCACGTTGAAAACGGGGCGTGGCAAATACCCCCTGCTGCATATCGACAACCATGACTACGCGCTTAACAGACATCTTCTTCTCCGGAATTGAGCGACACAGTCCTCTATCATAAGCCTGATGTCACAAAATGGGAGACAGAGTGCAACGAAATTGTTCTTATTTACCCGCGGTTACGTTTTTCCCGCTATCGTTATGCCATTCACCCCATTGCACCGCGGCGTTAAGTAGTATAAATACGCATTAATTCCTTTATTCACATCATGGATGCTTTTCGTTGAAACGTTGTCTGCTTTATTTCGCCGCGCTGTGTGCGGTGAGCATATCCACAGCTCAGGCTGCCCAGCCACTGACTGCTCCCGTTTTTGCCTCCGATATTGCGGATCGCTACGCCAATCTTATTTATTACGGCAGCGGCGCAACCGGTATGGCTCTGGTGGTGATTGACGGCAACCAGCGCGTATTCCGCAGTTTTGGCGAAACGCGCCCGGGTAGTAACGTCCACCCACAGCTGGACTCGGTTATTCGCATTGCGTCCTTAACGAAGCTCATGACCAGTGAAATGCTGGTGAAACTGCTCGATCAGGGCGTGGTCAAACTGAACGATCCGTTAAGCAAATATGCGCCGCCAGGGTCGCACGTCCCGACGTATCAGGGTGCGCCGATTACGCTGGTGAATCTGGCGACCCATACCAGCGCCCTGCCGCGCGAACAGCCGGGCGGCGCTGCCCACCGGCCTGTTTTCGTCTGGCCGACGCGTGAACAGCGCTGGACCTACCTGAATAATGCCACGCTTAAAGCCGCGCCTGGCGCACAGGCGGCCTATTCCAACCTGGCATTTGATCTGTTAGCCGACGCGCTGGCCAACGCAGCAGGGAAACCCTATACCCAGCTGTTTGAAGAAAAAATCACGCGTCCGCTGGGGATGAAGGACACCACCTTTACGCCGTCACCGGATCAGTGCAAGCGCCTGATGGTGGCAGAGAAAGGGGCCAGCCCGTGCAACAACACGCTCGCGGCGATTGGTAGCGGAGGCGTGTACTCGACCCCTGGCGATATGATGCGCTGGATGCAGCAGTTCCTGTCTTCTGATTTCTACGCACGTAGCAATCAGGCCGATCGGATGCAGACGCTCATTTATAAACGCAATCAGCTCCATCGGGTTATCGGTATGGACGTGCCCGGTAAAGCGGATGCGCTTGGCCTGGGTTGGGTCTATATGGCGCCAAAAGACGGGCGTCCGGGGATTATTCAGAAAACGGGCGGCGGCGGCGGATTTATTACCTATATGGCGATGATCCCACAGTCTAATGTCGGTGCATTCGTGGTCGTGACTCGCTCCCCGAATACCCGATTCATTAATATGAGTGATGGGATCAATAATTTGGTTACCGAACTGAGCGGGAATAAAGCTCAGGTCGTCCCCGCCTCCTGAACACCTTAATACTCCGAGGGCAAACGGTTGATACTGACCAGTTTGCCCCGGTTCATATTAATATAATTCCCCTGGCGCAGCGCAGCGAGAACCTCCGCGACCACTGACCGGGAAATACGCGTGCTTTTCTGAATATGATTCATAACACCAATTTTTGAGCGCAGCGTTTCATCCCATTCAGCCATCTCCAGCAACATGGCGCGGATTTGACTATAGGAATTATTACCGACCAACTGCATATCCCGCTTGACCATGATCTTATTTATCCATGACAGCCAGCAGAAAGCATCCCGCCAAAGATACGATTGCTGAATAAGATGATAACTTGTCGCGGTGGGCAGATAAAAACCGGTGCAGGGCGTTTGTGATATTAAGGTATATTTCTGACGACTTTCAATCATGCCAGCCGCCAGGCCAAAGATGAAAGGCGTGGTGACGATGCCGATGAGTAATTCATCAGATTGACGATGAACCTCGGCTATACCCGTTTGCAAAACAATGGTGTAGTGCTCCTGATTAATACTATTACTAAAAAACGCGTGCTGCTGAGCGACTTTAAAGGGTGTACTTTCGGCTTTCAGACATTGTTCTAGCCGCTTAAATTCAGAAATTGGTTTCGCATCAGGATTCATGCAGACCTCAAGTCATCCATACTTATCGGTTCTGTTTATCTATTGTCACTATCAATAAAAAAAACGGGGAGAACATTCCCCCCGTTTCCGGCATTACCAGGAGTATTTCACGCCCAGATTTGCTCCCCAGTTTTGGTCAACATCACCGCCACCAAGATAGTTTGCACCCGTATAAGTGCTGAAGTTTTTCGTGAAGCTAAACTGCGTACCCAAACCGACACGAACGGCAGACCCTTTCACACCATTGTCGATGTTGTCGCCGTTAATATCCGCATCGTTACCCGCATCGTCGTAGACGTACGCCAGTTTGAAGTACGGAGTCAGCGCTTGCTCACCGCCATAGTTGAAGGTGTAACCCGCATCCAGACCCGCCTCATAACGCATGCTGTCGTAAGACTGGCTGCCGACCTGCATGTCATTACTCAACTGATAATCGTCACCCGACTGGAACAGACCGGATACCGCCGCATACGGAGTCACATAACCCGAGGTGTTTGGCTTCCAGTCGTAACCCAGTTTCAGACCAAAGCCCCAGGCGTCGGTCGTCGTGTTACCGTCGACGTACTGGCCGTTGCTCATGGTGGCGGAGAGATCGTTATTGAAGCGAGAATAGTTCAGAGAGCTGTCGATAAAGATATCATTCGCGAAATGAGCGGATGAGTAGATCATCGCCGTCTGGCTATCCTGATCAACCTGACCGGAATGATCGCTCATATCGCCTTTTGCAAAGCCCGCCGCACCACCGACGATCCATTTGGCGTTATTGCCATCAATCTGCGTATCCAGACCGACCATAATGCCATTCACGTCCTGATCGTAACTGATGCTGCCGTTATCGCCGTCGAAGTTGCCACCGAAGTAGCTCACCCAGGCGCCGCCGTTATCAGTCAGGCCGTGACGGCTGTTAGACAGTCGAGCGCCCACTGCGTCTTGTTGCAGGTTCCAGATGTTGGTGTTCGCAGAAGGAATGCTCAACGCCATATTGGCATAGTCAGTCAGCTCTTCCTGATGCAGAACAACGGTGTCTCCCTGCTGTTGCGCCTGATAGGTATAGGCGCCCAAATCGGCTTTGTTTGCCGCGGTGAAGCTGGCCTGAGTGTCCGCATTGTTGTCATAAACACGAATGATTTCGTTGTTTTTGTAATCAGCAACCGAGCCTGCGCCCGTCGCATCGTCAATACGGACTTTGTAGTTGCCCGCAACGTCACCGTTTACAGACAGATGACCATCAGAGTTGAGCGCGACGACGCCGTAGTCGTAATCCGTGCTGCTCTTGTCATTGGTGATATAACGCGCATTGTTCAAATCTGAATTCAGCACGTAATCACGACTCGCAACATTCAGCACGCCGCCATCCGTCAGCACCATATTGTGCGTATCCACCTGACCCAGCCCCAGAGCCAGTTCAGCACCGTTATCCACGGTAATGGTGTTCGCGTACAGCGCTGCGGTTTCTTCGGTCAGCGTCGCCTGGCTATAGCTGTCCAGATAGAGGCTGTCCGTGGCGACCTGGCCGCTGTCACCGATGTTCAGCGATGAGCCATTCGTCAGGGTGATGCTGTCAGCCAGAAGGCCGGAGTTTCCCACATTGACCTGCGACTGGTTGTTCACCGCCAGCTTATCAATGTTAGAGACTTTACGCGTGTCCCACTCCGAGCCGCTATCCAGCGTCACGTTGAACAGCCCGCTCTGATAAACCTCTTCGCCAGAAACATGGCCGTTATCATCATAGGTAGAGTCCGGCCAGATGCTGTTAGGAGACAACGTGCTCCAGTCAACGTCTGTGTAACCCATACCGTACATTTGCCCGGTGCCGATAGCCTCCACGCTGGACTGCGCGGCCCCTACCCACTTGCTGCCGTTGGTTAAGGTGACATCGAGCTTATCGGTGCCGTCCCAGCCGTTGGTCGTCGGGTTATAGACGCCATCGTCCGTGGTATCGGTCGCCGGATCGCCGTTTTCGTAGAAGTTATTATCAAAGGTACTGGAGAAGAGAATATCCCCGGTGATCGTTGAGTGGTCAAACGTCGCGGTGGTCTGCATAGCGTTATCCGAGTCGCCGGAAGCAACAATTAACGCTGCGTCATCTGCCGCAGTGGCGTTGGTTTCGCCGTAATCGCTCGGTTTCGCACTTTGACCATAGAAGCCGCTGGTGCCCAGGTCGCTATAAGCGCCGGACGTCAGGACAGAATCTTTCACCACCAGCGTATCTGTAAAGACGTTACTGCTATTGGCCACGCCCTCGACGCCATCATAAGGCGTATTATCCAGATCCTGATAACCCTGCGTCAGAGTAATACCGGCAATATGCGAGTTATTCTGGATAACAATATCGGATTCAACGTCGAGCGTTATTGCGTTACCCAACGCATAGGTATCGACATAATGGGTATCCGTATTATCGCCATCCGTTACGTCATAAGCATAATGCTCATAAGTATCGTTGATCGTTGAATTATCGACAGTGAGACTAAAACGATCGTTTTGTGTGTGCGCAGTACCGTCCGTATTCGTACCATCCGCACAGGCCGATGTCATACATTTAGAGGTGACCATTCCGTTGATAGTACTATTAGAAATGCTCAGCGAATTCGCATGACCACTGATATCATCATCCAGATAGTAAGTCGAAATAACGCCATTAGTCGTGGAGTTATTGATTACCGGATAAATATCACCGTCATGAGTGGCATCCGAGGCATTCCAGCCCACGTAGCCATAATACCAGGGTTCGGAGGCCGTATTATCGTAACCGAAAGTATTGTAAGTCGTGCCGGAAATATCTTTAGCATTAGCCTGAGAAGCAATAGCCAATGTACAGGCTAATGCAATTTGAGATACCGCGAGTTTCTTTTTCCATGTTTGCATTGAGTCATCCCTCCTCAGGGACGTAAGCAAGTTTGTCCGTCAGAACGCAAGTGCAACAAAAAATATTGCGAAGCGAATTATGCATTCTCATTTCGAAAAGGTTCAATGAATGATTCGATTAAGTCCGTATACAGACAAATAGGAAAAAGAGTGGTGGAAAAAGAATAGATTTACAAAGTAAAGATATTATAAATACAGTGAATTACGCGAGGGAAACACTTTCATTTGTCATTATTTTTTTGAAAAACACATACATTCAAAATATATTACCATAGGCAAATAGCATTAACACAAATAAATTATCCCTTTCCATCGCTTTAGCGATAAAGCATCACCCGATCTAATTTTGCCATTGGACAGGATTATTCAATCGCAAAACAACCATTTTCGTAAAACAGCTCCCTGACGTTTCAGGTACACTAGTCCCCATTGTTCTACAGACATCAGGCATATCATGACCGATTTAATTGCTCGTCCCCGTCGCCTGCGCAAGTCCCCCGCGCTGCGCGCTATGTTTGAAGAGACAACACTGACCTTAAACGATCTGGTGTTGCCGATTTTTGTTGAAGAAGAGATTGATGACTACAAAGCCATTGATGCCATGCCGGGCGTTATGCGCATTCCGGAAAAACATCTGGCGCGTGAAATCGAGCGCATTGCGAATGCGGGTATCCGTTCGGTCATGACCTTCGGGATCTCCCATCATACCGATGCCACCGGCAGCGATGCGTTGAAAGAGAACGGTCTGGTTGCGCGCATGTCCCGCATCTGCAAAGAGACCGTGCCGGAAATGATCGTCATGTCCGACACCTGTTTCTGCGAATACACCTCTCACGGACACTGCGGCGTACTGTGTGACCACGGCGTGGATAACGACGCCACTCTGCTGAACCTGGGGAAACAGGCGGTGATCGCTGCCGCGGCTGGCGCTGATTTTATCGCCCCTTCTGCGGCAATGGATGGTCAGGTGCAGGCGATTCGCCAGGCGCTGGACGCGGCCGGTTTCACCGATACCGCCATCATGTCCTACTCCACCAAATTCGCTTCATCCTTCTACGGTCCTTTCCGTGAAGCCGCGGGTACCGCGCTGAAAGGCGATCGCAAAACCTATCAGATGAACCCGCTTAATCGCCGTGAAGCGATCCGCGAATCCCTTCTGGATGAAGCCCAGGGCGCAGATTGCCTGATGGTGAAACCGGCAGGCGCCTATCTGGATATCCTGCGCGACATCCGCGAGCGTACCGAGTTGCCGCTGGGTGCCTATCAGGTCAGCGGAGAATACGCGATGATCAAATTCGCTGCACAAGCGGGCGCAATTGATGAAGAAAAAGTGATCCTCGAAAGCCTGGGGGCGATCAAACGCGCCGGCGCGGATCTGATCTTCAGCTACTTCGCGCTGGATCTGGCCGAGAAAAAAATCCTGCGTTAATGCTCTCAGCCCGGTGGAATCCCCTCCACCGGGCTGCGATAACCTTCCCGGACTGCCCTGTACACAACATCTCCTGCTTTATCAGGCCGCACGGAAGTAAGGCTTGTCTCCAAGAATCGTCGCACGCTGCATAATCCGTCGCTGAGGCAGATAATCCGCGTTGGCGTAGTGCTGCGTGACACGGTTATCCCAGATCGCCAGATCGTTTTGCTGCCAGCGCCAGCGCACCTGGAATTCGGGTTTGGTGATGTGCGCAAACAGAAATCCTAACAGCGCATCGCTCTCTTTCTCGTTCAAATCAACGATTCGGGTGGTAAAACCTTCGTTCACAAACAGCGCCTGTTTGCCCGTGACCGGATGCGTGCGCACCACCGGATGCAGCAGCGGCGGGTGTTTAGCCACGGCTTCCTGCCAGCGCTTATGCTCCTCCTCGGTTTTACGATATTTGTATTCCTGGAACGATTTTTTGAAGTCGTGCTCGGCGCGCAACCCGCTTAACAGCTGCTGCAACGGTGCCGACAGCGCTTCAAAAGCCGCAATCCCACTGGCCCAAAGCGTATCACCGCCGGTTTCCGGCAGCAGTTTTGCAGCCAGAATCGCCCCGGCGGGCGGCGTCTCGATAAATGTCACATCGGTATGCCAGTTATCATTGTCCGGCGGATTATCGTTATGGGTATCCAGCACAATAATTTCTTCCACCCCTTCCGCATGAGGATAGACCGGATGAATGTGCAGATCGCCAAATCGCAGCGCCAGCGCCTGCTGCTGCTGCGGCGTCACCGCCTGCTCACGCAGAAACACCACCTGATGGCGCAAGACCGCGTGATACAGCTGTTCAAACTGGTTATCACTCAGCGGACGCGTCACGTCGAGGCCCGAAATTTGCGCGCCAATGTACGGCCCCAGTGGGGTAATGATCAGACGTTCACTCATTGTATCTCTCCATGCCAGGGCGTCAGGCGGCGCTGTAACGCACGCAGCCCCAGTTCTAAACTAAAGGCAATCACGGCGATCACCGCGATCCCTGCCAGCACCACATCCGTCGCCAGAAATTCGCCTGCCGACTGCACCATAAATCCAAGGCCACGCGTCGCGGCAATCAGTTCAGCCGCCACCAGCGTTGACCAGCCCACGCCCAGTCCAATGCGCAAACCGGTTAAAATCTCCGGCAATGCGCCCGGTAAAATCACAAACCACAGCACCTGAGCGCGACGGGCTCCCAGCGACTGCGCCGCGCGGATCCGCACCTGCTGCGCGCTCTTTACCCCCGCCAGAGCCGACATCGCTACCGGGGCAAAAATCGCCAGATAGATCAGCAAAATCTTCGACGTCTCGCCAATGCCGAACCAGATCACCATCAGCGGCAGATAGGCCAGCGGCGGAACCGGACGGTAAAGCTCAATCAGCGGGTCGAGGATCCCGCGTACCGTCGGGCTTAATCCCATCGCAATCCCGACCGGAATACCGATAAGCACGGCAGCCAGCAACGCCACCAGAATTCGCCCCAGGCTCGCCGCCAGATGTTGCCATAAGGTCGCATCCATAAACCCCTGCGGACCGGCGATAGTGATTAATTTCGCCAGCACCTGTCCCGGCGGCGGCAGGAACAGTGGGCTGACCCACTGCTGCGCCGCCACGGCCCACCAGATAGCCAGCAGTACCAGCAGCGTGCCCACACTCAGGGTAATTTGTCGCGAAAACGGCCAGCGGAAGCTCAGGCGTTTTCCGCTGCGTTTCTCGCTAAAGACGATGCTCATGAGAATGCCTCCCGCTGCTCGAACACGCGACTCAACACGTATTCGCGCTGGGCGATAAATTGCGGATCGGACTTGATGCTGCGCACCGGCTCGCCTGCCACATAGCGACGGGCAAAGTCCAGCGGCAGACGCTCCAGCACGCGGCCCGGTCCCGGTGACAACAGCACCAGTTCGGTCGCCATAAACACCGCTTCTTCGATGTCATGGGTAATCAGCAACACCTGCTTGCCCGTTTCGTGCCACAGGCGCAGCAGCAGAGTTTGCATCTGTTCGCGCGTGAAGGCATCCAATGCCCCAAACGGCTCATCCAGTAGCAACAGCTGCGGGTTAGCCGCCAGCGCACGGGCAATTCCCACGCGCTGGCGCTGACCGCCCGAAAGCTGCCAGATAAAACGCTTTTCTGCGCCTTCCAGCCCGACCTTTTTCAGCATCTGGCGCGCGGTTTCGAGGCGTTGCGCGCGTTCAATCCCCGCCAGCTGCAGGCCAAAGGCCACGTTTTCCTGCACATTGCGCCAGGGCAGTAACCCTTCGCTCTGGAAGACCACGCCACGCTCGGCGCCCGGCCCTTCCACGCGCTGACCTTCCAGTTGAATAGAGCCGTGCTGATACGGAACAAACCCGGCGATCAAATTGAGCAACGTAGTTTTACCGCAGCCGGATGGCCCCAGCACCACCAGCAGCTCACCGCTATCCAGCGTCAGATTGATATCATCCAGCGCGGCTTTCCCGCCGTAACTGGCGGACAGGTTTGTAATTTGCAGCATCACGGCCTCCGGTTATTTAACAAAGCGATCGGTGACGAACTGGCTGTAGTCCGCCGCTACCGCAGGCACTTTGCCCTGCTCTTTCAGGAACCCGGCGGTATCGACAATCGCTTTATTCACCGGCCCGGAAAGCTGCTGTATCTGTTGCGCAGGCGTCAGATAGGTGTTGCCTTTCACCAGTCCTGGGACGTCAGATTCCGGGACGCCGCTCAGGCGCGACAGTTTTTGCAGATTGGCAGGCTGTTTTAACCATTCATCCGGGTTTTCGATATAAGGCTGCTGGGCGTCGATAGCGCTTTTCGCGAACGCTTTCACCACGTCAGGATGCTTGTCGGCGAAATCTTTGCGCACCACCCAGACATCCAGCGTCGGCGCGCCCCACTGCCCCACTTTTTCGGAGTCGGTCAGCACGGTCCCGTCTTTTTCCAGCTCGTTGACCGCCGGCGCCCAGACATAAGCGCCGTCAATATCCCCGCGCTGCCACGCCGCGATAATCGCCGGGGGCTGCAGGTTCAGAATTTGCACCTGACCCGGTTTGATGCCCCAGTGTTTCAGCGCTGCCAGCAGGCTGTAGTGGGTGGTCGAGATAAACGGCACCGCAATGCGCTTACCGATCAGATCTTCGGGTTTGGTGATGTTTTTCTTCACCACCAGCGCCTCGGAGTTTCCGAGCTGCGAGGCGAGAAGGAACACTTCAATCGGCACCTGCTGGCTGGCCGCCACGGCTAACGGGCTTGAGCCAAGGTTGCCGATCTGCACATCGCCAGAGGCTAAGGCCCGCACGATGCTCGCGCCGCTGTCGAACTTGCGCCAGTCAACGTTTGCCCCACTCTCTTTTGCAAAGGTGTTATCCGCCTGCGCGACTTTCGCCGGTTCAGCAGAAGTTTGATACGCGACGGTCACGTCTACCGCCTGCGCCTGAAATGCCCACAGCGCCAGAGCGCCGAGTAGTGTGATTCGCGATGAAATTGCCATAGTGCCTGCTCCCCTCTCTTGTTATGGGTGCAGTATTTCCGGCGCGGGAATTTTGATAAAGAAATAAAAAAGAATCTGTAATGCCGAAAGGTTTTTAGAAAAAAAGTGGCAAAGCATAGTGAATTTCGTGCGGAGAGGGTCACGTCTGGCTTGCCCGTTCGACGTCTTTATTGCAATTTTGTTACATTCATTCCATATCCGTACGCACACGATTGCCAGCCCGATGGCGACAGGCATCATAGAGCCAGTATTCAGCAAAGGTGGATGAAATGATCAAAGTGGTGCTGGTAGATGACCATGTGGTGGTACGGTCCGGTTTCGCGCAGCTGTTAAATCTGGAAGACGACCTGGTGGTCGAAGGCCAGTACAGCAGCGCCGCCGAGGCCTGGCCCGCCTTAACGCACCGCGATATTGACGTTGCTGTGCTGGATGTCGCCATGCCTGATGAAAACGGCCTCAGCCTGCTCAAGCGGCTTCGCCAGCAGCGCCCGACGTTTCGCGCCATCATTTTGAGCATCTATGACACGCCCGCTTTCGTGCAAAGCGCGCTCGACGCCGGGGCCAGTGGGTATCTCACCAAACGCTGCGGCCCGGAAGAGCTGGTGCAGGCGGTGCGCTCCGTCGGTATGGGCGGTCATTATCTTTGCGCCGATGCGGTCAAAGCCCTGCGCGGCGGCCAGCCGGTGTCGAAAGTGCTTGATGTCCTTACCCCGCGCGAACGCGAGGTATTCGACCTGCTGGTTAAAGGCGAAAGCGTCAAAGCTATCGCTTTTACCCTCGAACTGAGCCATAAGACGGTCCACGTTCATCGCGCGAATGTGTTGGGCAAACTGCAGTGCAGCAGCACCATTGAGCTGGTGCATTTCGCTCTCGATAATCAGCTGCTGACGGGCCACTGATGCGGCGCTCTCTGCGGCACATTATTCTGTCGTTGTTTATTATGCTGGCCTGGGGAACCGGCTGGCTGATGCTGTGGACGCTCAGTTTTTATCTCACTCACAACGGCCAGCAGGCGGTGCTGTTTCTGCCGCAGGGTGTTTATCTGGCATTGCTGATCCTGCTGGCACGTCGCTTCTGGCCCGCCGTAATTTTGCCCACGCTGGCCGCCATTCTCTGGCTGCACAGTGAGCAATTACTGACAAGCTATCTGATGCTGGCCGCGCCGCCCGTTGGGCTGGTGTCCGCTTACGCCGTGCAGCGCTACTGGCACCGTTTTCCCTTGTACTGGCAGCGGCTGTCGCTGCTGATTGCGGCGGTGAGCATCAATGCCGTTCTGCAAACCCTGATCCTCGCGCCATTTTTGCAAAGCCCCGCCACACTCCTGGGGCTGGCCTCTTTTACCGGCGGCGTGCTGCTGACCCCCTTTGTCTATCTGGTATTCGAATTCCTGCGCCAGCAGCACCGCTACCATCTGCTCGGGCTGGACACCACCAACCCACCGCTGCGCACCTCTTTAATTATCTGGTGCAGCCTGTTTTTCATTATCGGGATCGGCACGCAAATGGTGCTCTCCCCGGCCCTCGAACGCCTGCTGCTGATTGTGGTGTTTCTGCCAAACGTGGTGATGGCGTGGAAATTCGGCTGGCAGGGCGGCGTGCTCTCCGGGCTGCTGGGCAGCATGATGATCACCATTGCCCGTCAGGTAGGCGTCGGGTTTAGCGATTTGCTGGAACTGGAAATTTTCCTCGCCACCCAGTCGCTGCTCGGCATTGGGCTGGGGATTGCCATCAGCCGTCAGCAGCAGTTGGCGCTGAATCTTGACCACTATCGCCGCAGGCTTGAGGCGGAGCTACAGACGCGGCGAGAGCTCACCGAAAAGCTGATCCACACCGAAGAAGATACCCGCAAGCATCTGGCCCGCGAGCTGCACGACGAAATCGGTCAGAACATCACGGCGATTCAGATCCAGTCTCAGCTGGTGAAACGCGCGGGAGATACGCCGCTGGCGATCGAAGCCGCCGGACAGATTAACGAGCTGGCCAGGCGCATTCATCACTCGACCCGTCAGCTGTTGCGCCAGCTGCGCCCGCCGGTGCTGGATGAGCTGTCGCTCAAGGAAGCGCTGCATCATCTGGTGAACGAATTCGCCTTTGCCGAGCGAGGGATTACCTGTCGTTTTGACTGGCGGTTAGACGCGCCGCCGCAAAACGAAACCCTGGTTTTTACCCTCTATCGCCTGGTGCAGGAGCTGCTCAATAACGTCAGCAAACACGCGGATGCCAGTGAAGTGACGATTGTGCTGCGCCAGCACGATAACCGTCTCTTACTGGAGGTGACGGACAACGGCGGCGGTATCCAGCCCTACACGTCCGCCGGTTTTGGCATTCAGGGCATGCGCGAACGGGTTCACGCGCTGGGCGGTGAATTCACCCTGGCATCGCAGGGCGGGACGCGCGTAATTGTTAACCTGCCCACAATTTTGCAACAAACACCGCGTTAACCAGGAAAAAGTCTTAGCCACTCCAGACTTTCTCTCATCCCTTTTGCCTTGCACTTTCCTACAGTCAGCTCAACCGGAGAACGCCATGCACGCACTGTCTGCTGAACAGATTACTCAACGTTATCGGGTGCTACGCCCACGCTTACTGTTGTGCATGGCCGTCGGGTACGCCGCTTTTTATCTGACACGTAAAAGCGTCAACTACGTGTTACCCGCGCTGCAAATGGACCTGGGGCTGAGCAAAAGCGATATCGGGCTTATCGGTTCGCTGTTTTATCTGAGCTACGGGTTATCAAAATTTGCCGCCGGATTGTGGCACGACAGTCACGGACAGCGGGCGTTTATGGGTATCGGTCTGCTGGCGACCGGCGTGCTAAACGTCCTGTTCACCTTCAGCGACTCCTTCGGGCTGCTGCTGTTCATCTGGACGCTGAACGGATTCTTTCAGGGATGGGGCTGGCCGCCCTGTGCCCGATTGCTCACCCACTGGTATTCGCGCAACGAGCGTGGCTTCTGGTGGGGATGCTGGAATACCTCCATCAATATCGGTGGGGCGATTATTCCTCTGATTTGTGCCTTTGCCGCCCATCTTTGGGGGTGGCAGGCCGCGATGCTGACACCGGGGATTATCAGCATTGTGCTCGGCTTGTGGCTGACCACACAGCTGCGGGGGACACCGCAGGAAGAGGGTCTGCCCACGGTCGGGGAGTGGCGCAACGATCCGCTGGAGTTGCGCCAGGAGCAGCAAAGCCCGCCGATGGGGCTGTGGCAGATGTTACGCACTACGATGCTGCAAAACCCGATGATTTGGCTGCTGGGGGCGTCGTATGTGCTGGTCTATCTGATCCGCATCGCGCTGAACGACTGGGGAAACATCTGGCTGTCGGAGAGCCACGGCGTCAATCTGCTCAGCGCCAACGCAACGGTGATGCTGTTTGAAGTGGGCGGTCTTCTCGGCGCGTTATTCGCCGGATGGGGATCGGATTTGCTGTTCAGCGGGCAACGCGCGCCAATGATTTTGCTGTTCACTCTGGGGCTGATGGTTGCTGTCGCCGCCCTCTGGCTGGCGCCGGTTCATCATTACGCCCTGCTGGCGATGTGTTTTTTTACGGTCGGTTTTTTTGTCTTTGGGCCGCAAATGCTGATTGGTCTTGCCGCCGTCGAATGCGGACATAAGCAGGCGGCAGGCTCAATTACCGGTTTTCTCGGCGTCTTTGCCTATCTGGGCGCTTCACTTGCCGGATGGCCACTGTCGCTGGTTATCGAACGATACGGTTGGTCGGGGATGTTCAGTTTGCTCTCCATCGCCGCCGTACTGATGGGTTTATTACTGATGCCGCTGCTGATGTCGGGCATCACCGCTTCTCGCAGTCACATAACGTCTTAAAAGGGCTGAATAATGAAAACAACGCTTCTCTCTACCCTCATTGCTTCCGGGATCGCACTCGCTACCTTAACCGGTGCAGCACAGGCCAAAGGCCGTCTGGTGGTCTATTGCAGCGCCACTAACGAAATGTGCGAAGCCGAAACCAAAGCGTTCGGCGATAAGTACGATGTCAAAACCTCGTTTATTCGCAACGGCTCCGGCAGCACGCTGGCAAAAGTCGATGCCGAGAAGAAAAACCCGCAGGCGGATGTCTGGTACGGCGGCACGCTGGATCCGCAATCGCAGGCCGGAGAGATGGGTCTGCTGCAGCCGTATAAATCAAAAAATCTGGAGCAGATCATGGAGAAATTCCGCGATCCGGCCAAAGTGAAAGGCAACCTCTCCTCCGCAGTTTACGTCGGTATTCTCGGTTTTGGCGTCAACACCCAGCGCCTGAAGGAGAAAAACCTGCCCGTGCCGAAATGCTGGAAAGATCTGACCAAACCGGAATACAAAGGCGAGATCCAGATTGCCGATCCACAGAGTTCCGGCACGGCCTATACCGCGCTCGCCACCTTCGTACAGCTGTGGGGCGAAGATCAGGCATTCGACTACCTGAAACAGCTCAACGGCAACGTCTCCCAGTACACCAAATCCGGTATCGCCCCGGCGCGTAACGCCGCGCGCGGTGAAACGGCCATTGGGATCGGTTTCCTGCACGACTACTCGCTGGAAAAAGAACAGGGCGCACCGCTGGAGTTGATTTCACCGTGCGAAGGCACCGGGTATGAGATCGGCGGCGTCAGCATCCTGAAAGGCGCGCGAAACGAAGAGAATGCGAAGCTGTTCGTGGACTGGGTACTCTCCAAAGAGGCGCAGGAGCTGGCGTGGAAGAAAGGCAAATCTTACCAGATCCTGACCAATACAACCGCCGAGACTTCGCCGAACTCGCTGAAGCTCGACGATCTGAAACTCATTAGCTATGACATGGATAAATACGGCTCAACGGATGTGCGTAAGGCGCTGATCAACAAATGGGTCAGCGACGTGAAGATGGGTAAATAAGCCCACGATAAGTGGTTCTCGCCCGGCGGTTTTTCACTGCCGGGCCTCCAACACCCGGAAAATTTATGTCACACACATTAGCTCTTCATCCCGCCCAAAAACGGGATGCGGTATTCCTGTGGGTTTTGCTTAGCTGGCTGGCTTTTGCGCTGCTGCCGAGCTGGAGCCTGGATTACGGCCTGCTGGAGTCAACGCGCGACGAAATTATCGACGCCTACAGCTGGTCCCATTTCAATATCAGCTGGCTGTGGTATCTGTTGCCAGGCCTGCTGCTAATCAGGCCGTTTAACGAAGCGAAGCGCGAACAGCGCAGCCGCCACTATCTCGATGCTGGCTGGGCGCTGCTGTGCATGGCCTTTGTGGTGATCAGTGCCACCGTTGAAGGACGCGGCCTGGGTTATGCCACCATCGTGCTGTTTATCGCCCTTGGCGCCATCATGACTCTGGCGCTGACGCGTCTGGAGTGGCTGGGCGGTGACCGCTTTGTGATTGGCTCGCTGATCGCTATCGTCGCGCTGATCGGCATCTTCATTGTCTGGCCGAGCATCGCCATTTTCATTCCGATGTTCACCAACGATGCAGGAGAATTCGCCCCGCTGGCCTTTATGAATGTGCTGTCGCAGGCGCATATCGTCCAGGTCATTATCAACTCGATCCTGCTGTCGATTGCCGTCGGGATTGGCTGTACTTTCTTCGGCCTGGTGCTGGCAATTTACACCACCCGTATCGCAAGACGCAGCGCCATTATTGGCCGCATCTTCTCGATCCTGCCGATCGTCACTCCACCGTTTGTGGTCGGTTTAGGTGTAACGCTGATGATGGGCCGCTCCGGCTATGTCACCGAGCTGATGGTCGACTGGTTTGGCCTGACCAACACCAACTGGCTGTACGGATTTACCGGCATCTGGCTGGCGCAAGTGCTGGCGTTCACCCCGATGGCCTTTATGATCCTCGACGGGGCAATCAAAACGATTCATCCGTCGCTGGAAGAGGCCTCCTATACCCTGCGCGCCAGCCGCTGGCAGACCTTTAACGGCGTTTTCGTGCCACTGCTTAAACCGGCGCTGGCTAACGCCTTCCTGATCGTGATCGTGCAGTCGCTGGCCGACTTCAGTAACCCGCTGGTGCTGGGCGGCAACTTCGACGTGCTGGCGACGCAAATCTACTTCTATATCACCGGTTCGCAGCTCGATTATCAGGCCGCCAGTACGCTCGGTGCCTTCCTGCTGGTCTTCTCGCTGCTGGTGTTCTGCATCCAGTATATGTGGATCGGCAAACGGTCGTACGTCACCGTTTCAGGCAAATCATACCGCGGCGATGTGCAGCCGCTGCCCGTGACGCTGGTGTGGAGCGTGATCGCCCTGCTGGCGGTGTGGATAGCCTTTAATGCCCTGCTCTACGGCAGCATTTTCTACGGCAGCTTTACGGTCAACTGGGGCGTGGATTACACCCTGACGCTGGATAACTTTATCAAGCTGTTCGGCCAGGGGATGAACGACGGTGCATGGCCTTCTCTGCTCGATACTCTGCTGTATGCCGGGATCGCCGCACCGATCACCGCCGGGTTTGGTCTGTTAATCGCCTGGGTGGTGGTCCGCCAGCAATTTAAAGGCAAAAAGACCATCGAATTCACCACCATGCTGTGCTTTGCCGTACCGGGCACGGTGGCGGGCGTGTCGTATATCCTGGCCTTTAACAGCGCCCCGGTTTACCTGACGGGAACGGCGGCGATAGTGATTATTTCGATGGTGATGCGTAACGTGCCGGTCGGCATTCGCGCCGGGATTGCGGGCCTGGGGCAGATCGACAAATCACTGGACGAGGCGTCGCTCAGCCTGCGCGCCGGATCGTTGCGCACCATCACGCACATTCTGCTGCCGCTGCTGCGCCCGGCTATCCTGTCGGCGCTGATTTACAGCTTCGTGCGCGCCATTACCACTGTGAGTGCCATTGTGTTCCTCGTCACGCCGGATACCCGCGTGGCAACGGCCTATATTCTGAACCGCGTGGAAGACGGCGAATACGGCGTGGCGATCGCCTACGGCTCGATCCTGATTGTGGTCATGCTGGCGATCATTTTCCTCTTTGACTGGCTGATCGGTGAGGCGCGTACCTCCCGTTCAAAAGCCAAAAACCAGGCGTAACCCTATGACTCAGAAACATTTCGTTGAACTGCGCAATGTCACCAAGCGCTTCGGGAATAATACCGTTATTGAGAACATCAACCTGGCGATCCCGCAGGGGCAAATGGTCACACTTCTCGGCCCGTCCGGGTGCGGCAAGACCACCGTGCTGCGTCTGGTCGCCGGACTGGAAAAACCCACCGAAGGGCAAATTCTGATCGACGGCGAGGATGTGACGCATCGTTCCATCCAGCAGCGCGATATTTGTATGGTGTTCCAGTCTTACGCCCTGTTCCCGCACATGTCGCTGGGCGAGAACGTCGGCTACGGCCTGAAAATGCTCGGCGTGTCGCGCGCTGAAACCAAAGCGCGGGTAAAAGAGGCGCTGGCGATGGTCGATCTGGAAGGGTTTGAAGATCGCTATGTCGATCAGATCTCCGGCGGCCAGCAGCAGCGCGTGGCGCTGGCGCGCGCGCTGATCCTCAAGCCAAAAGTGCTGCTGTTTGATGAACCGCTGAGTAACCTCGATGCCAACCTGCGCCGCAGTATGCGCGACAAAATTCGCGAGCTGCAAAAGCAGTTCAACATCACCTCGCTGTACGTCACGCACGATCAGAGCGAGGCGTTTGCGGTGTCCGATACCGTGCTGGTGATGAACAAAGGCAACATTATGCAGATTGGTTCGCCGCAGGATCTCTATCGCCAGCCCGCATCGCGCTTTATGGCGAGCTTTATGGGCGACGCCAACCTGTTCCCCGCCCGTTTCAGCGACGATTTCGTCGAGATCCACGGCTATCGCCTGCCGCGCCCGATGCACTTTGCGCGTGAAGGTTCAGGCTCCGTGGGCGTCCGTCCGGAAGCCATTACCCTGAGTGAGCGCGGCGACGAAAGCCAGCGCTGCACCATCCGCCATGTCGCCTACATGGGGCCGCAGTATGAGGTCATCGTTGACTGGCACGGGCAGGAGATTTTGTTGCAGGTGAATGCGACGCGCCTGCAGCCGAATGAGGGCGATAACTACTATCTGGAGATCCATCCGTATGGGATGTTTGTGTTAGCGGATGCGGCGTAGGCTGTACTCCCCCTTCCAGTGGGTTGAGGGAACTTCACAAAAAAAATAGCGGCACGGTCGGCCCCCTCTCCATTCAGGGAGAGGGCTGGGGTGAGGGGAAGCATGCGACTGAAGTAGTCATTCCGTTCACCTTCCTTTCCTTGTTTGTCTGTGAACCCCGTCACCCGTGAACGTGTAAAGGGGGCTATCGCCGCCCCCTTTACACTCCCGGCTCTCGGCAAAGAAAATCGCCGCTACGCGCCACCCGGCAAAACCTCAGCGCTGCGCGTTCAACTCTGCAATATCCGCAGGCGTCGTGCGACAGCAGCCGCCGATCAGCTTCGCACCCGCCGCTATCCACTGCGGTAAATATCCCGCCAGCGTTTCGCAGGCCTCGCCGTGGTGATGCCAGGTCTTGGTCACCGCATCGTAGTGTTCACCGGAGTTCGGATAGACCACCAGCGGCAGATCGGTCAGGCTTTGCAGGTGTTTCAGCGCCGCCGTGGTGTTTTCCAGCGCGATACAATTTATGCCCAGCGCCACAATCTGCGGGTTGTTCGCCAGCGCAGCTATTACGTCGCGCAGCGGCGTGCCGTCGCTCAGATGCTCACTGTCGCGCAGGGTAAACGAGAACCAGGCGCGAGCGCGGGGATAGCCTGCCAGCAGCGCTGCCAGAGCTTTGATCTCCGTAAACGACGGCAACGTTTCGCAGGCCAGCAGATCGGCCCCCGCATCCAGCAGGGCTTCCACCCGTGGACGATGGAAGGCGGAAAACTGCTCCTCCGTGCGCACATAATCGCCACGGTACTCGGAGCCATCCGCCAGAAAAGCGCCGTACGGCCCCACGGATCCGGCCACCAGCAGCGTGCCCGCCCGCGAGTTTTCCGCCAGATACGCTTCGCGCGCTTTGCGGGCCAGTTCCACACTTTTACCAATCAACGCACGGGACTGCGCTTCATCAAATCCCCGCGCGGCAAATCCCTCCGGCGTTGCCTGATAGCTGGCGGTGATCGCCACCTGCGCGCCGGCACGGAAGTAGTCGAGATGAACTTCGCGGATAAGATCCGGGTTTTCTACCAGCACTTTGGCAGACCATAAGCTATCGGCAAGATGACAACCGCGCGCTTCCAGCTCCGTTGCCATCGCCCCGTCCAGCACGATAAATGGCTGATTTTCAAGGAGGGTGGTAAGCGGATTATTCTGCGACATGTTCAGGCTCCTGGGTTTTCAGAGTTTGTGTCAGGTAGTACGCACCATAACACAACGCGACAAACGGCAGACCGCAGTAAAGGGCGATACGCTGGGTCGGATCAAAAGCCAGACCAACACAGGCCACCACGCAGAGCACGAACCCAAGAATCGGGACCAGCGGATACCACGGCGCGCGGTACTGCAATTCCGCCAGCGGTTTGCCAGCCTGCAGATGACGACGACGGAACATAAAGTGCGACGCGCAGATGCTGATCCACACCGCCACCACCGCAAAACCAGAAATCGCAGACAGCGCAACAAACACCGTGTCTGGCGCGACGACGCTGGAGAACAGCGCCAGAACCCCGCCCAGCATACTCACGGAGATCGCCGTCAACGGGACGCCGTTTTTATTGACGTGCGCAAAGCAGCGCGGCAGCGTTTTTTCGTTGGACAACGACCACAGCATACGGCCCGACGCATACAGACCGGAGTTAGCGGCCGAGAGGATCGCCGTTAAAATCACGAAATTAAAAATATCTGCCGCGTACGGAATACCCACTTTCTCGAACACCAGCACGAACGGGCTTTTTTCCACTCCGGCCTGCTGCATCGGGATTAGCGCCGCCAGCACAAACACGGTGCCGATAAAGAAAATAATCAGGCGCGCAATAGTGGTGCGGATCGCGACCGGAATGACCTTGTGTGGATTTTCCGTTTCGCCTGCCGCAATGCCGATAAGCTCCGTCCCTGAAAAGGCAAAATTCACCGCCACCATGGTCATCAGGATCGGCAAACCCCCGTGCGGGAACCAGCCCTCTGCGGTGATATTCGCCAGCCCCGGCGCGGGTGAACCGTCCTGCATGGGAATAAAGCCAAAAATCGCCGCACCGCCCAGGATGATAAAGGCGATGATGGTGATCACTTTCACCAGCGAGAACCAGAATTCCCCTTCGGCAAAGAAGCGGGTAGAGATGACGTTGAGGGCAAAAATGACCACGCAGAACACCACGCACCAGGCCCAGACCGGCACCTGCGGGAACCAGTACTGCATACAAAATCCGGCGGCGGTAAAGCTCGATCCAAGTGCCACCGTCCAGGTGAGCCAGTAGAGCCACGCCACGGTATATCCTGTCGCCGGGCCCAGGTAGCGCGCGGCATAGACGTGAAATGCCCCGGTTTCCGGCATCGCGACGGACAGCTCGCCCAGACATTGCATCACCAGCCAGACCACCAGCGCGCCGATAAGATACGCCAGCAGCGTGCCCGCCGCGCCGGTGGTGGAAATAATATAGCCCGTATTAAAAAACAGCCCTGTGCCAATCACGCCACCCAGCGAAAGCATAATCAGGTGGCGGGTTTTCATGGTGCGTTTTAGCTGCCCATTTTCGTGTTCTGTTTGCATATTACCTTCTAAACGTATGGACATCTAAACATCCAAAGAAGGTGTGTTATACCGCGATTGTTAACAAAAAGCTAGCCATGAACCAGACGCAGCCGGGCGCGGCGGGCGCTGAGTCGGGGGTGTTGTGTCATAATAACGTAGAGAAACGGTCGCCAGGCCATAAGCACCTCCATCAAGCAGATACTTACAGCATGGCGCGAGTCACGGCGCTCTTCGTTCAGGCGAAAGTGCTAACCGCAACAGGCGGGATCACACGGACAGGTGTCCGCCACCACGCGGGCCACATGCCGTTGAAGGAGAGGTTTGTCAGCACGTTTTGCAGGGCCTACGGATCGGGAAATAGGAATTTATCGGCCGGGAGCCAGCCGGTTTGCTTAACGCGGTACAGCCCTTTTCCCTGCGGGGTGAGGGGATCGATCCTGCACTGTGATCGGCGCAACAAAATTGGTAAATCCTGCAAAGGGTTCTATAGTCGACTCTGTTTCTTTGCTACCAGGACTCTCTAATGCGCTTTAAAGGACTGACGAAAGGTTTCTTTATCCTGATCCTCGCCATTGTTTCAGTGGCCTTCTTTGACATACTGGCGCCCTACTTTTCCGCCGTGCTGTGGGCCTCGATTCTGGCGGTGATTTTCCACCCGGTGAAAAATAAGCTGCGTAGCCTGATGGGCGAACGTAACGGGCTGGCGTCGCTTCTCACGCTGGTGATTATCTGCCTGATTGTATTTACGCCGCTGATTGTGATTATCTCGTCGCTCGCCATCGAGCTGAACGTGGTTTACACCAAACTTCAGCATAGCAACCCGCAGTTCCCGGAAGTGGTGGCGAGCATTTTCACCCATCTGCCTGACTGGGCAAGAAGTTTCCTCGTTGAGCACAATCTGGATAACGCCGCGCAAATCCAGCAAAAATTATCGGAAGTGGCACTCAAAGGCGGCCAGTATTTTGCGGGGAGCGCATTCTTAATCGGCAAAGGGACGTTCAGCTTTGCGATTAGCTTTGGCGTGATGATCTATTTGCTGTTTTTCCTGCTCAAAGACGGGCCGTATCTGGTGCGTCAGATCCTGGATTCATTGCCGCTGTCAGATTTTGTTAAACAGCACCTGTTCGCAAAATTTGCCGCCGTCTCCCGCGCCACGGTGAAAGGGACCGCCGTCGTTGCGGTGGTTCAGGGGATTCTGGGCGGGATTGCCTTTTACATTGCGGGCATCGACGGCAGTATTTTGTGGGGCGCGCTAATGGCCTTCCTGTCGCTGATCCCGGCCGTAGGTTCAGCCATTATCTGGGTTCCTGCCGCCATCTTCCTGTTTGCCACCCAACAGCTGTGGCAAGGATTCTTCATTGTGGGCTTCTTCGTCATCATCGTCGGCCTGGTGGATAACATCCTGCGTCCGCTGTTGGTCGGCAAAGATACCAAAATGCCGGATTATTTAATTCTGATCTCCACCCTGGGTGGGATGGAAATTTACGGCATTAACGGTTTTGTGATTGGTCCGCTGGTGGCCGCGCTGTTTATCGCCTGCTGGAATTTGCTCTCTGGCCGCGATCACGCGGGGAACGCGGACGAAATCGACGAGGCGTTTATCGAAGAAGGGAAAAATCCTCCGGATTTATAATTCCCGGACGATAAATCACTCACAGGCGGCCATTGGCCGCCATTTTTTTGTCACGCAAAATCATACGTTTCCTATAATTTCAAAAAAGCTATCCCACTTATGGCTGAGAAGGATCGAACAGGTGCGAATTGCCACCATAACGAACTGGGCCTACGGTGCCACGGTGTGTCTGACCCTCGCGTCCGGCGTGGTGATGCTGTTGGCCTCAAATGCCGATAATGCCGAGCGTCAGGCGGTCGAACAACGACAGATTTTTGACAGGCTAACCGGGGAAGTCGAAACCGATGCCTGGTCACTTTCCGATTTGATTCGCCTGTATGTCGTTAATAAAGACCCCAACGCACTGAAGGAATATCAGCAAAAGAGGCAATCCCTGAAGGCGATTGAACACCGACTCTCCAGGCTCAAAGATAACGGCGCGACCGGCGAAGAGCTGGCGCTATTGCACGAGGGATTGCAGGGGGTTGATGAACTGCTGGACGAGCAGCAGGCCGCGCTAACCAGCATGGCTCGCGGCAACACTTCGCAGGCCATCGCCCTGCTGTACGGCAAATCTTACGAGCAGGAGCTGGAGCGAGTACAGGACCAGATCGACAATTTCCGCCAGATGCTGGATAGCCGCGCGCACACCGCCATCGAACACGCCACGCAAACCTCCCGCACGCTGCGCACGCTGTCGGAAGTGATGGTCGGCCTGACCGCCCTGCTGTTTTTGTTCGTCCTCGGCTTTATTTTAAAACGCCGCGTGCTGCGCCCGGTGGTGCGTCTGAGCGATGTGGTGCATCGGCTGGCGTCACAGGATTACGCCGTTGAAACGCCCAACTTCAACCAGATCGATGAGATCGGCGATATGGCGCAGGCGATCCGTGTTTTCCGCGAGAATGGCCTGGTACGTCAGCGTCTGGAAAAGGAGCGCGACGCCGACTGGGCGATCCGCGAGCTGCTGGCGCGCATGACCCAGCGGCTGCAGGGCTGTGAAAATTTCGCCGACGTCATTAACGTCGCACAGCTTTTTGCCCCCAACATCGCACCGGGAATCAGCGGACAACTCTATATTCTCGATCGCGATCCCGTGCAGATGCGCTGTGTCGCCCGTTGGCTCACCCACGGGGAGAATCCGGCCTCCTTCCACCCGGATGAATGCTGGGCGGTGCGCCGCGGTCAGAGCCATCCGCCGGTTAACGGTGAGCCGGATATCGCCTGCTATCACCTGCCGGAATCCGCGGCGAATCAGTCGCTATGCGTGCCGCTGATCGCCCAGGGCGAGGCCATTGGCCTGCTCTCTTTCCAGAACATCGCGCCGGAGAGTGCTCCCTCCCGCGCTTATCTGGAGCTGATGGCCGAGGCGCTCGGCCTGGCGCTGGCCAACCAGCGTCTGCGCGACGCGCTGCTGGAAAAAGCCCTGTACGATCCCTTAACCGGCCTGCGTAATCGTCATCACCTTGAAGACAAAATGCAGACTCTGATGAGCCAGGCGCTGCGCAACAACGAGCCGATGAGCTGCCTGATGATCGATATCGATCACTTCAAAAGTATTAACGATCGGTTTGGTCACGAAGCCGGCGATCAGGTGATCAAAAGCGTGGCGGCGATTATTCAGCGCGCGGTTCACGACAACGGCATCGCCTTCCGCTACGGCGGAGAAGAGTTTCTGGCGTTACTGAACGGCATCGGCGAAGAAGGCGCACACGCCTGCGCTACCGAAATTTATGAAGGGGTTCGTGCTTTATCGCTGCGCTATGGGCTGGCTGAAATTGGCCCCGTCGATGTGTCGATTGGGATTGCCAGCTACCCGAAACATGCACAAAGTGACAACCTGCTGCGCGCGGCGGACGTGGCGCTGTATCGCGCCAAAGAGCTGGGCAGATCGAGAATTGTCAGTTTCGGCATGCTGGAGGCGGGGTAATGCTTCAGGCAAACTGGCACAGCCAGACCGTATGTCCGCCGCAGTGCGGGTCTTCGAATACCGACTGAAGAACCGTAAAACCATTTTCCGCCAGCAACTGTCGATACTCTTCCGGCGACAGGCTGGCGTGGTACAGCGGCTCCCCTTCAAACTCTCCCATCGCAATGCCGTTACAGGTGCCGCTGGTGAACATCAACGCGCTGCCCGGCTGGCTGTGGCGGGCAAAAATCGGGAACATCAAACGCTGATCTTCGCGCGTCAAATGGAAAAAGCTGTCCCAGGCGATCAGGCCATCGAAGGTTTTTTCGAGCGCCATCTGGCGCATATCAAGATTCACCCAGCGCTGTTCTGGAAAGGCCTGTTGCGCTCTCGCCAGCATCGCAGACGCACCATCGACACCGGTGACCTGAAATCCTTGCTGAATACAATATTCAGCAATCGGACGACCATTCCCGCAGCCAATATCCAGGACCGAACCGTGCGCCCCAACAAGATGCAGAAACGTGTCCAGCCAGGCTTTTTCCATCAGCTGACGTGAACGTAAGCGCGCAAATGCGTCGGCATGGGTGTCGTAAAGTTTAAGAATGTTTTTCGCCTCTGCATCTGACATGGCTGGCCTCATTTGTCCGGGATAGCTGGCGCTTCGCCAGGGTTTCGCTTTTCGTCAGTGTAACAGCAAAAAAAACCGGCGCATGGCGCGCCGGTTTGGTGAAGTCAGTGTGCATTTTTTGTCAGGCGTGAGTCACCGGCTTTTGCTCGGTTTTGACCTGCGCATTTGCCAGCATACGACGCACCGGCACGATAAGCAGAATCAGGACGCCAGCACAGATCAGCAGCGCCACGGAACAGCGCGCGAAGAGATCCGGCAGCATATCGAGCTGATCGGCTTTCACATGACCGCCAATCAGACCGGCCGCCAGGTTGCCCAGAGCACTGGCGCAGAACCACAGCCCCATCATCTGACCGCGCATTCTTTCCGGTGCCAGCAGGGTCATGGTCGCCAGACCAATTGGGCTAAGGCACAGTTCGCCGAGTGTCAGCATCAGAATACTGCCCACCAGCCAGAATGGCGACACGCCCGCCCCGCCGTTGCTCAGGACGTTCTGCGCCGCCAGCATCATCAGGCCAAAGCCCGCGGCCGCAAACAGAATACCGATAACAAATTTGGTGATACTGCTCGGACGGATGCCTTTTTGCGCCATCATTGGCCACGCCCAGCTGAATACTGGCGCCAGCAGAATGATGAACAGCGCATTGATCGACTGGAACCACACGGCCGGGATCTCAAAATCGCCGATCATACGGTGGGTATAGTCGTTCGCAAACAGGTTGAATGAGGTCGGTTTTTGCTCGAACGCGGACCAGAAGAACGCCGCCGAGACCAGCAGGATAAAGCACACCAGCAGTCGCGCGCGCTCCTTACGATTGAGACCGGCAAACACAAACAGATAAATAAAATACAGGGCTACTGAAGCGGCAATCACGTAGACCAGCACGCTGGCAACCGCGACCGGGTTGATGACGATGATGCCCTGCGCGATAAGCGTTACGACAATCGCCACGCCCACCGCCAGTGCTACCAGCCAGGCGCCCACGCCGTTTTTCTTCGCCACCGGGCTGTTCCAGGTGGAATCCAGACCGACTTCGCTGTCATAGCGTTTCATCGCAGGCACGGCAAAGACGCGGAAGATCACCAGCGCCACCAGCATCCCGATGCCACCGATGCCAAAGCCCCAGTGCCAGCCATGCGTTTTAATCAGCCAGCCCGAGATCAGCGGTGCGATGAACGAGCCCATGTTGATGCCCATATAAAACAGCGAGAAACCGCCGTCACGACGCGCATCGCCTTTTTTATAGAGGGTCCCTACCATCACGGAGATACAGGTTTTGAACAAACCGGAACCCAGCACAATGAACATCAGGCCGATAAAGAACAGGCTGTCGCCCATAAAGGCGGAGAGCGCGATCGACAGGTGGCCGAGCGCAATCAGAATGGAGCCGTACCAGACCGCCCGCTGTTGACCGAGCCAGTTATCTGCCAGCCAGCCGCCCGGCAGCGCCGCCAGATACATACTGCCCGCGAAGATCCCCACGATGGCTGACGCATTTTCACGCGCTAACCCCATACCACCGTCATAAACTGTGGCGGCCATAAACAGAATCAGTAACGGACGGATGCCATAAAACGAGAACCGCTCCCACATTTCAGTAAAGAACAGTGAGCCCAGCGGATAAGGATGGCCGAAGAAGGTTCGGCTTTCATTTTTATTAACAGAGGATTGCATAATTCTCCTGAAGAAGTGTGATGTCGTGCTTGTAAACACTGAGATGCACGCCGACCCTTCATGTTTTGGCCGATCTTTTACATTCAGCGAAATATTATTTAACCATTTGATAACTGGATGGTGGTTTTGTCTAGTACCAACCCCCAATCTTTTAGACGAAAAGTCGACCAAGGTCTACTTTTACAGATTTTATGTTGGCTGGTAACAAGTGGCAATTGACATCACAATGGAGTTAACAATCTGATTTAGAGCCATAAATCGTCGCAGTGACCTTCATTTTTTACTCATTTCACTGACGCGCGACTTATGAATGTCACTCATAGTGTCTATCCCCCTGGCCGCCATTATCTGCGGGCACAAACCGGCTAACATGCGTCTCTCTCTTCAAATCCAGATGGATAACTATGATTGACTCTCAGGCACGTTCGCTTACCGCCAGCGGAAAATCGACCGGCCTCACATTGGTATTAATTCTTAGCGCGTTAATGGCTATCACCTCCTTATCAACCGACATCTATTTACCGGCAATGCCGGTGATGGCGAACGATTTACAGGGTGACGCGGAACTGACGATCACCGGCTTTTTAATTGGCTTTTGCATTGCGCAGTTAATCTGGGGACCGATTAGCGACCACTTTGGCCGCCGCATCCCTTTATTTATCGGTATGGTCTTATTTGTGATTGGCTCTGTCGGGTGCGCATTATCCGCGGATATTGTGCAGATTGTTTTCTGGCGGGTATTCCAGGCCCTGGGAGCCTGTACCGGCCCAATGCTGGCGCGGGCGATGATCCGCGATTTGTTTAGCCGAACCCGTGCCGCGCAAATGCTTTCGACGCTGATGATCATCATGGCGATTGCCCCGATTGCCGGGCCGCTGGTTGGCGGGCAGATGATAAAAATCACCTCATGGCACGCTATCTTCTGGCTGCTGGCGATAATCGGGGCGTTCATGCTCATGGCCCTGTTCTGGCTACCCGAGACGTTAGCAGAAGATAAACGGGTGAAAGCTTCGTTATCCGGCGCATTTAGTCACTATTTCATTCTGCTGAAAAACAGAAGTTTTATGCGCTTTACGCTATGCCTGACCTTCTACTACGTCGCGGCCTATGCCTTTATCACCGGCTCGCCTTTTGTGTACATCACCTATTTTGGCGTAGACCCGCAACATTACGGTTGGCTGTTTGCGGTGAATATCGTCGGACTGATGGCCGTCAGCATGGTCAACAGGCGGCTGGTCCATCGCTATCCGCTTGAGTCTTTGCTTAAATTTGCCGTACTGGTCGCCACTCTCGCCGCCGCGGTTCTGGCTGTTGCCACGGGCCTGGGGTTCGGCGGGATCGGCCTGATTGTCGGAGCTGTGTTTATCTTCTTTTCCATGAACGGAATTATTGCTGCCACCTCAACGGCCTGCGCGCTGGATGCCGTGCCAAACGCCGCGGGTTCGGCCTCGGCGCTGATGGGATCGCTGCAATACGGCAGCGGTATTATCTCTTCACTGTTGCTGGCGCTGCTCAGTGACGGCACGCCGTGGACAATGGGCTGGATCATTGCGGTCTTTACCGTGGCCAGCGCAGTGATGGCGCTGACCACAACATCCGCAAAAAGCGCCATTAATCATGAGAATTCCATCACTAACGGCAATCGCGGGGCTAAATAATGCGCGTTGTTAATTCAGATATGATGATATCGACGATAAATCAGAGGACATCGCCTTTAAGAGACGTTTAAAAACGCTGGTCATCTGCGTGATGGCCGGTGGCGAATGCCGGGCCATTTGATGTCAATGTTATCTCTGATGCCCTGTCCGCCGCAGTGGATAAATCCGGCCCGGCGATCCTCTTTACTCACTCTCAGGGTGGCAGACCGGGCTGGTACACGGCGATGAAAACGACAAGGTCAAACCCATTGTCGTTTTCATCGCCGAGCCTCTCCAGATTAAAATTACGCTGGTTAACTCACCAACGCCCCCCCTTCAATATCCAGCACTGAGCCAGTCACAAAGAGATTATCAATGACAAACAAATAGCCTTTTGCCAGGTCTTCTGCACGACCATACCTTTTGGCCGGTAGATTTTCTGCCGCCCGCGCCAGCATCTGTTCACGCGCTTGCGGCGCCATACCGGCATAGGCTTCAGTATCTGTCAGCCCCGGACTGATGGCGTTAATGCGCAGAGGTGACAACTCTTTCGCCAGCATTTTCACTGCGGCTTCCAGTGCGGCATTCATCGTGGTTTTCACAAGAGTGCCGGGAACGGTACGGCGGGCAAGAAAACCACTGGTCAGGGTCAGTGTGCCGCCGGGGTTTATTTTCCCGCTCAGATGACGGGCAACCGCCAAACTGCCCCAGAATTTGGTATCAAACGCCTGTTTGGCGGTCTTCAAATCCAGGCTGGTTAATGCCCCTCCCGGCGCCTGGGAGCCCGCCGTCACCACGATGTTATCTACCGGTTCAAGCGTCCGGGCCAGGCGCTCAAGTTGCGCTTCATCGGCAATATCCAGCTCCACGCTTTCGGCTGTCGCGCCGGTTGTCTGAAGTTGCTGGCAGGCATGTTGAAGTTTATCGTGATGGCGACCGGCAAGAATAATATGCTCCCCACGCGTTGCCAGAAGCTGTGCCACGGCAAAACCAATCCCCGTAGCGCCGCCAATAATGAGTGTGCGTTGTGTCATGATTCAGGCCTCAGTCGTCAGGAACGGATAATCGGTATAACCCACTTCAGTACCGCCAAACAGCGTCGCCGGATTGCCTATATTTGCCAGCGGCAGGTTTTGTTTCAGACGGCGCGGGAAGTCAGGGTTGGCGATAAACGGGCGACCGAAGGCCACCAGGTCCACCACACCCGCCGCCAGCAGTTTGTCGGCTTTTTCACGGGTGTAATTCCCCGCCACAATAATGGCGCCGCTGAAGGTTGCCCGCAGGGTTTCACGGAACTCATAGGGCACCTGCGGTGCATCATCCCAGTCGGCTTCTGCCAGATGAATAAAGGAAATACCCTTTTTTTCACACCACGCCGCCAGCGCCAGAATCGCTTCAATGGCCTGTGGATCGTCCATGCCACGCTGGGTGATGAAGGGGGCAAGACGGATACCGGTGCGGTCTGCACCAATGGCATCGCTGATGGCTTCCAGCACTTCCTGAGCGAAACGCACGCGGTTGGCCAGGCTGCCGCCGTATTCATCAGTCCGTTTATTCGAGGAGCGACGCAGGAACTGGTCAATCAGGTACCCGTTGCCACCGTGGACTTCCACACCGTCAAATCCGGCTTCCATGGCATTGATGGCTGCCTGACGGTAATCCGCAATCACCTGCAGAATATCGTCATGGGTCAACTCACGCGGAATGGGGCAGTCAACCATTTCCCCGACACCTTCGCTGTTCACCACCCACACCCGTGCATCAGGTGACAACGCGGAAGGGGCAACGGGCTTGCCATCCGGGTGAAAACTTTCGTGAGACATACGCCCTACATGCCACAACTGAGAGAAGATTTTACCGTGCACTTTATGGACCGCATCGGTCACCAGACGCCAGCCTGCGATTTGTTCAGCGGAATGAATCCCTGGCGTCCAGGAGTAACCCTGTCCCTGCGGAGAAATTTGCGTCGCTTCGGTGATGATGAGACCTGCACTGGCGCGTTGCTGATAATACTCCGCCATCAACGCAGTGGGGATATTGCCCGGCTGCGCGGTACGTGCCCGGGTCATCGGAGCCATAACAATACGGTTTTTTAGATCAAGATTGCCAATATGCGTGGTTTCAAAAAGAGGCTGTTGTTTCATGTTCTGTTCTCCAGGTCGGTCAATATGGTTTGACTTTACGTCCTGCGAGTCGCTTTGATAATGTCGGCATTAACTGATTCTATATTCAGGAAAACGGAATAATGGGTAAGTTTGAAGATATGACGTTACTGGTGGAAGTGGTGGAGGCCGGTGGGCTGGCCGCAGCGGGGCGTCGGATGAATCTCTCCCCTGCGACAATGACGGCCCGGTTAAAGGCACTGGAAGAACGGTATCAGACCCGGCTGTTTAATCGTTCCACCCGGGCCATTGCACTGACACGCGCAGGCGAGGATTTTTACCACGCCGCACTTCGCGTGATAGAGGAAATGGCGCAGGCCGAGTCAAAACTGACACAGAAAGACGGGACGCTCAGCGGAAACCTGCGTATTTCAGCGCCTTCAGATTTTGGCCGGCAGTACCTTTCAGCCGCACTGCTCGATTTTTCCCGCCTGCATCCTGAAGTCAGAAGCTCTGTCTATCTGAGTGAAAGTGTGGTGGATTTGATTGCTAACCGCCTGGATATGAGCGTACGCTTCGGCAACCTCCCGGACAGCAATCTGGTCACAAAATTTATCCGCCCCAATCACCGTGTACTGGTCGCGTCAAAAAGCTATCTTGAAACACATGGGACACCTGAACATCCGGATGAGCTGCACGGGCATCGCTGTCTGGTAATGGAACAGCGCGGTACGCTGATGAACGAGTGGCGTTTTGAAGAGCATGATGAGCCCTCCGTAGTGCGTGTGACACCTGCCATGGTGTGTGATGACGGTGCCCTGCTACGCCAGTGGGTGCTGGCCGGTGCGGGTATCGCCAGTAAATCATGGTGGGATGTGAAGCGCGACGTTGAACAGGGGCGACTCACGGTTTTATTTGCCGACACCTTTATCGGTTTCAGTCGTCATGACAAAAAACAGGTTGGCCTCCAGTTTGTCTATCCGCAACGGCGTTTTCAGCCTTTGCAGGTGACGGCGTTCAGCGAGTTTTTCATCAACTGGCTGGATAATGAGTGATACTGCAACAGATTTACTCATAAAAACAAAACAATCCATTCGATATGACTGCAATGATCAAAAGTGATTTTGTCACGCAGAATGACTCTCATCATTCACTCGTCAGAGTCACTTATGAAATCGCAACGTATTCCTTGTTGCTTGCGCCGGGAGTCGAAGAGAGATTCTGGCAAGCTCAGACCTGTGAGTTGAGATTTACGTGGCGATATGCTGAATGGATAGGCCGTCACAGCACGCTTTTACCGCATCAAACAATAATCTGACGCCCGCAGACAACTGTTTACGATGCGGACAGATCATATTCAGCGGCACACTCTCCCCGTCATATTCTCTCATTAACAGCTGCAGCCGACCGGCGCGAACATCTTCCGCCACATCCAGCCAGGATTTGTACGCCACACCCACTCCAGAGACCGTCATTCGGCGGATGACTTCCGCATCATCACTCATCATGTTGCCGCTGACGCTCACGCTGTAGGCTTCGCCGTCGCGGAAAAAGGTCCAGTGATCGTGAAGGCGCCCGCGCAGGACGAAGGTCAGAGCATTGACCCGGGTTAAGTCGTCGGGGTGCGTCAGGTCACCGTGACGGGCGACCCAGCCGGGCGAAGCCACCAGCACGCGTCTGTTGTCGGGAGCGATGGGGAGCGAGATGTATGACGCGTCTTCCGGCGTGCCATAACGAAAGGCGATATCGACCGGATCCTTAAATACATCGGCCACCTGGTCGGAGAAAAATATGCGCAGGCGTAACGCCGGATAACGCTCGCCGATCGCCTGAAACACCGGCAACAATAAATTGCGACCCAGATCCGACGGGACGGCAATCTGCAAGGTGCCGGAGATTGTCTCTTCCGGCTTCTGGATTTTTTGCATCCCGGCCTGGAGGGCATCCAGCATCTGACGGGCGTAAGGCAGCCAGGCCTCGCCTTCCGGGGTTAAGCGAAGACTGCGGGTAGAACGGGCAAAAAGCCGGATGGCGAGCGATGATTCCAGTCTTTTGATCGCAGCGCTGACCTGCGCCGGCTGGATGCCCGCTTCACGCGCCGCATTGCTGAAGCTGCTCAGCGCCGCGGCACGCACGAACAGGACCAAATCTTCAAGCCGCAACATTTTCACCCCCCGAGTATAAGTCTTATCTCCGAAAGCCTATTTTTCATGTCACAGCTTCGCTTTACCATCAATTTATCACGACATAAATGATAAAAAGCCGGAGAGATTATGAAAGCCATTGCCATTAGCCGTTCTGCACCATGCAACATCGACGCCCTGCAAGAGATTGAACTGCCACAGCCGACGGCGACAGGGCACGATCTGCTGATTGAAGTGAAAGCCATCTCTGTTAACCCTGTTGATACCAAAGTTCGCGCCGGATTTGCAGGCGATACGCCTCGCATTCTGGGCTGGGATGCTGTGGGAGTAGTATCCTCCGTTGGCGAGGCCGTCACCCTCTTTGCCCCCGGGGATGAGGTGTGGTATGCCGGTGCGCTGGGCCGGGCGGGCAGCAACAGTGAGTATCAACTGGTGGACGAGCGTATTGTGGCCCTGAAGCCTAAAACACTGGATAACGCCGCGGCGGCTGCGATGCCGTTAACGGCGATCACTGCCTGGGAGATGCTGTTCGATCGCCTCGGCATTCAGGAGCAAGGCAACGAAGGCGATACGCTTCTGATTGTCGGCGCCGCCGGCGGGGTTGGGTCGATCCTGGTCCAGCTGGCGCGGAAGCTGACGAAAATGACCGTTGTCGGTACGGCGTCGCGCCCTGAAAGCCAGAAGTGGGTACGGGAGGCGGGGGCGCATTATGTCATCGATCACAGCAAGCCGCTGTCGGAAGAACTGGCTGCGGTGGGAATCAAGGAAGTGACCCACGTCGCCAGCCTGAACAGCACTGCAGAGCATTACGCAGAGATCATCAAGTCGCTGGCGCCGCAAGGAAAGCTTGCTTTGATTGACGATCCCGAGACGCTGGATGCTCGCCCGCTGAAAGCGAAAAGTATTTCCCTGCACTGGGAATTTATGTTTACCCGCTCCATGTTTGAAACGAGCGATATGATCGCCCAGCATCAGCTTCTGACCCGCGTTGCCACGCTGATTGACGAGCAGATTATTACCACCACTCTGGGCGAACATTACGGCACCATTACTGCGGCTAACCTGCAGAAAGCACATGCCCAGCTTGAGACCGGGCGCGCGGTCGGCAAGATTGTGCTGGAGGGGTTCTGAGATGGCATCTTCTGACATCATCTCCATTATTGCGGTACTGAAAGCAAAACCCGGTAAGCGAGTTGCGCTGAAAGCGGCCCTGCAGGCGCTGTTACTGCCCACCCGCCAGGAGCCAGGTAACGTTGAGTACCAGTTGTTTCAACTGCGTGACACCCCGGACATTTTTTATGTTCGAGAAGCCTGGCGAGGCCAGCAGGGACTGGATGCGCACATCGCGCTGCCCCATTTCCAGGCCTTTATCTTGCAGATGAATGAGCTACTGGCGGAGCCGCTTCGGCTGGACTATCTGACGGCGGTTGAACCCTGAACGGATGACATCAAAGCGTGGCAGGGCCTGCCACGCTTTGCTCATCTTCGCGCTTTTTGATTGCATGCTGTCACTCTGAACAAGGGTATCGAAATGCCCCTGCTGGACTTTGGCGTATTTCAGATGACGGATGCGCACGAGATGAACGCTTTGTGACGACCAAACGGTGGCTAAAGGATACCTGTTACGACGGGGCTAAAGCTCTGTTCGGGCGCTCCGTGAATCGCCTGCAGCCGGACTATGTTGATCTCTATTGGATTGACCAATTTTATAGTGATGTGCATGGCGTGCGATGGTATTCCAGCGCTCCCATGGATGGCTAAGTGCTGACACCCTAACGTTTTCCTCTCCGAGAGAATAACCTCTTTCTCTCGGGAGTGAATCTCACACATAACATGTGTAACAAATAATTTCAAAAAACCGTTTTTTGTTTCGCTTTCTGACAAAACATTCCTTCCAATAAAATCCTTTAAAATCATAAGATAAAAACATAAAACCCTGTTTCACAATGCAAATTAATGCGTAAGAATTTTCTTATTAATTGAGCAAAAACACTTTTTTTCTCGAGCCATCAGGCGTATTTTTTCCGCACATCATCATTTCCATCTAGCTTAGAGCGACGCCTAATGACCGATCAGTACGTACGTGGCGAAGTTGAGACAATTACGCCTGAACTTGCAGCCGATCTGCTTTCACGAAATATGAAAAACCGTCCAATCTCGCAACAGCGAGTGCGTAAATATATGGCGGCGATGGTAGCAGGGAAATGGCTACTAAATGGCGAAGCAATAAAGATCAGTCTCGATGGCCGTTTAATTGACGGACAGCATCGCCTGAAAGCGATCATTCAGGCAAACCGCACAATAAAAATGATGGTTGTTCGCGGGTTGTCTAACGATGTTATCCCAACGCTCGATACGGGTAAAATTCGCACCGCCGGAGATGTACTCGCTATTACGGGAGGCGTGAGCAGCACTGAAGCTCGCGTGCTGGCCGGGGCCGTGCGTACGCTTATTCTGTATGAGAAATCGGAAAACTGGCTGGCGGGTAGCGGCGGGAGCAATCAGTATCTCAACGACAACAGCGATGTAGATGCTTACGTAAAAACACACTCTCAAGAGCTAAATGAAAATCTGCATTGGCTGCTTGATAACATGCCAAAGCAGAACGCCGTATTAACCAGCAGCGATCGCCTGTTTTTTTATACGATATTTGCACGCCTTGATCAGAACTTCGCGAAGGATTTTGCCTTGCAAATCTTCAAAGGCGTGGGCTTGCCCGAAACCGGTACAGCCTATTTTCTGCGCGAGTACCTGACGCGCGCCAAATCGAAACTGATTAGCGCTTCTACGGGCCGTCAGCGTCATACGATTATCAAATGCTGGAATAGCATGAGAGCCGGACGAGATATCAAGCACAGCGGCAATATTGCCCCTCGTCAGGAAGATGGCATTCACGCGAAATAATCGCATAACGATCACCTGCAACTGGCCCGGATGAATTCTTCGAATGGATAACAGACAGTTTTTTTGCGTTTTTATCGCCGCTGAAGATGCAACATTATTAAAAGAACAAGCTGAAAAATTTGGTGTAGACGCTGAGCAATACGCAGGGCAGCTATTATCAATGGCTGTACGCCGCGACTTTAGCTCCTCTTCCCTGCCCTTGCTCACGCATCTGCAAAATATTGAAGCCAAAGTCACAGAGCTTCTGAATCGCCCTATCCCTGCAGCCGAGATGAACACCGCACCTGTTGTTCTCGCCGGTACGCCAGAGAGTCAGGATGAGGTAGATAAACCAGATGAGCATGAGTTGGCCAACGAAACTGTCGGGTTTGACTATGACGACAGCGAGCCTGAAGAGGAAGATGAAGAAGAGGACGTTCCTGAAGAGGGGCATCATCAGAGTCAGTCTTTACTCTTTGAGGCGATCAACCAACGCATTCCTGAAACTGATGATTTCGAGCCCTGGCTAAACGAGAAAATAGGGGGGCTCATTTTTGATATGTGGCTTCCACAAATCCGTACCAAGCTGGTGATGACTGACAGATTGCAGCCAGATACCCCTTCTGAACGCGAGCGCTGGCAGGAAGCAGGCCTTGAAAAAGCCGGTATTCTGGAATTTGTTAACAGCACGCCGGAAGACATTGAGCGGGTCGCAGAGATCATTGCAACGCGCTGGAAAAAGTATAAACACCCTGAACCGGCTGCGGAAGAAAAAGCCGTTGTTGTCGCGCCTGCGCCACAGGAAGAGCCCAAAAAGATTGTGTCACGGGCAGTGGGAACGCTGGCACAAGATGTCCTTTCACGCGTTGCGGCAAAAGCGACAGAAGAAGGTGATCCCTGCTATGACGCCCTTTTCATCGGCATTACGCGACCAGCAGTCAAAGGCGGCGGTCTCTGGGATATCGCCCATGGAAAAATGTTCGTCATCGAAGATCTGGATGAAGCTACAGGTAGAACATTTTTAGATACACAGCTCCGCCGCGCCGTATCGAAATTAGTGCAGTGGGGCCATGTCCGTCGCGTCGAACGATCGGGTCAACTTGCCGCTTATCGCGTCGCGAAACCATTGATCAGGGAAGAATCGTCTTCCACCTCAGAAGGGCAAACCAGGACGGGATTCCTGGAACGACAAAACACCCCCGTTACCCCGGCGGTTACGCATAAATCTGCGGCCCCGGAGTTAACAAGCTCCCCTGCTCAACGGGCCAGTGATAACCCCTGGTATGAGATTATTGCGGCGGAACTCATCAGCCAAAGCCGTGAATTCGTGAGCCCCCCAAAAACATTTACCGTTGATAAAATTATCGAATTAGCCCGAATACCACACAGTGGCGAAAGTGAGGCGACTAAAGCCATCCTGGCATTACATGCCGAGGGTTTTTTAAAAGCCACCGATCGGATGGGGGAAAAACGATATAATTTCGAAATGCCTCCCCGTGCTGACCTGGATCAATATCGTCGGGCAACTCAGAATGCAATTAAATTAAACGGTGATAAACTACCGGGTACTCCTAAAGGAGAGGCCTTCACTGCCTATGATGTTCGCCGGGCGTTAGGCGCAGCCGAACGTCATCATGCAGCAATCTGTTTTGCTCTGGCCTCCCTTTCGCAAATGGGGCTGCTGTTGAGACGTTCAAAACGTACAATAACAAACACTTACACTATTGCGTAAGATTGTTAATGATTAGCTCATTGGGTTTGGTCGCGCATCCACGTGATCACAGGAAATGCGCCACCACTCCCGAAAAGCGTTAGATAAATCTGAGTAAGGCAACGCAATTAATTCCTGAGACGTGTTGCCAATAACATTAAACATACACGCCCCTTATATTTCACAGGTAAAACTATGTCGTGGCTTAATTCCGTTTTATTGGCGCTGACCTCTGTGCAGCCTTATATGGTGCCCGCAACCGTAATTGGCCTCGTCAGTTTTGCGTTTGTCTCTTTTATTATATTTTATCTCTATCGGTCGGTTAAAATTGTTACCAACCTGAAAAAATACACACTATCAATTAATAGCATCGCAAATGATGAGCCAGAAAACCAACTGGAATATCTCAAAAATCTGTTTGTTGAGCCTGGGCTAAAGCACGCCTGGAATGAGTTTGCAGAATCCCTGCATCCTCAGTCTGAGCGGGTGGGTAGTGAAGAAAAAGTGATTAAAATTCGAGCCACTGCCCCCAGCGCCAGCTACTTCTCAGAACAACAGCTGGTGGATATTCCACTCAATACCGAATTCTTTAAGCATCTCCCCGGCATCCTGACCGGCGTGGGAATTATCGGCACATTCTACGGGCTGATGATTGGCCTGAACCACTTTGATCCCAGCACGCCAGAGCAGGTCACGAGTAGCGTCAATAATCTGCTGCACGATGTGCTGTATGCCTTCCTGGGGTCTGCATTTGCGATTGCTTTCTCTATATTTATTACCTGGCTGGAAAAATTCTATCTCGCAAAATGCTACAAACACCTTGAAAAATTCACCGCAGCGCTCGATTCCCTCTATGACAGCGGCGTGGGTGAGGAGTATCTCGCCTCACTGGTGAAATCCAGTAACGAAAGTGCCACCCAGGCCCGCCACCTGAAAGAGAGCCTGGTCACCGATCTGCGCGATATGCTGTTACATCTGGCCGAAAGCCAGAAAGTCGAAAATGAACGCCTGGCGAATACGTTAAGTACCACTTACCGTGAATCAAGCTCGCAGTTTGCCGACCAGGTCAGCGGCGCAATTGAAAATAGCCTGAAGTCACCGCTGGATAAAATTGCGGGAGCGGTTCAGACCGCCAGCGGCGATCAAAGTGGCATGGTACAGAACATGTTGCAGGACGTGTTGACGGCATTTATGGCAAAACTCGACACCACCTTTGGCCAGCAGTTTACGAATCTCAACGAAATGATGGGGCAAACCGTCGGTGCGATCCAGACGATGCAAAGCGGATTCTCCGCCCTGCTCCAGGATATGCGTCAGGTCAGCGACGATTCCCGCCAGGGCAGCGCACAGCTGATTGAACAACTGCTGTCTGAAATGAAATCAGGCCAGCAGGCGATGCAGGCTGGCATGAATGACATGCTCACCAGCTTACAATCCTCTGTTGCCAAAATTGGCGCTGAGGGCGAAGGCGCTGGCGAACGTATGGCCCGCCAGCTTGAGAAAATGTTCGCCGACAGTGAAGCGCGAGAAAAAGCCCAGGCAGAACAAATGTCTGCCTTTATCGAAGCCATTCAGCATTCAGTGCAGCAAGGCCAAAGCGCCACGATGGAAAAAATGGCGACCTCTGTAGAAGCACTCGGTGAGCAATTAGGTAGCCTGTTTGGTCAGATTGATAAGGGCCAGCAACAGATATCAGCGAACCAGCAGGCTAATCAGCAATCCCTGCATGAACAGACACAGCGGGTGATGAGTGAAGTGGACGATCAGATTAAACAGCTGATTGAAACGGTTGCCAGCCAGCATCAGGGTACGAACGAAACACTTCGCCATCTCGCAGAACAGACCAACCGACAGATCCAGGATATGCAAAACGGCGCAGACAAAATGCGTCTGGCTGCTGAGCGCTTTGAACATGCGGGAGAACGGGTGTCGGAAGCGAACCATCTCACGGCTGATGTACTGAATAAAGCCCAATCGGCCGGTTCATCACTCTCCCTTGCCACCAGCGAACTCAGCTCTGTGGTGGCCGATTATCGTCACAATCGGGAAGCGGTCAGCAAATCTATTGCCATGCTGGAGCTGCTTGCGGCGAATACCCAGTCTGAACAGACTACCCGCAGCCAGTTCATCACCGATCTTAAACAGCACGGCGAGCGTTTGCAGAGCTATAACCGGGAAGCGCAGACCTTTATGGAAAATGTCAGCGACGTGCTCGGGAAAGGTTTTGAAGACTTCTCCGAAGGCGTTTCGCGTAGCCTGGATAAAACGCTGGGCAAACTGGATGTCGAGATGGCGAAAGCCTCTAATCTGCTTGCAGGCTCCGTCGAACAGATCGGAGAAAGCGTCAGCGAGCTTGACGATGTTCTGTCACGCGTTCGCGCCTGAGGGGTGACGGCTGATGTTTGGAAACACATTTGGCGTTAAAAAGCGCCGCGGTGATGAAGCAGAGAAACCCTTCTGGATCTCCTATGCCGACCTGATGACGGCCATGATGGTGTTATTTCTGGTGGTCATGGTGGCGTCGCTGAGTTCTGTGACTCAGCGTATACAGCGTGCGGAGCAAGGCGAAAAAACCAGGGGGCAGGATATCTCCAGATTGTGTGAACGCCTGGAGCTGCATGCCCGCAGTGTAAACAAAACAATTGTGGTGGATTGCCACGATAACCGCATCAGTTTTGGTGAGGCCGGGCGATTCGATCACAACCAATTTTTCCTGAACGCCGAAGGACAAAAAGCCTTGCAGGATGTCGTTCCTCTTGTGCTTGAAGCCTCTGACAGCGAAGAGGGCAAAAAATGGTTTAAGCAAATTGTCATTGAAGGGTTTACCGATACCGACGGTTCCTATCTTTACAACTTACATCTCTCTTTGCAGCGCTCAGAATGGGTGATGTGCAGTTTGCTCGATAGTCGCAGCCCTCTGCAAAAGAGCATTTCGGCAGAACAACAGATCCAAATTCGAAAGCTTTTTCTTGCGGGTGGTGTTTCGTTTAATAACGCGAAAGAAAGCAAGGAAGCCAGCCGCCGGGTCGAGCTACGCATGCAGTTCTTTGGGCTTAAGGATAAACGAGACGGGGCTGATGAGGTGGACTTCCCTCCGGTCGTCAATAAAGAAGTTTGCCAGCTGGTCATGCCGCAATGACGCCCGCACTGAATTCTCTTGCACAGCGCATCGCGGCAAAGCTCTCTTCAAGTCAGCAGGATGACAACTTTCTGCGTAATGATTTCCACGCGCTGACGTCTGCTGGCGTGGATATGGAAAAGCGTTTTGATAAAACAGAGAAAATCCCGCCACCACCGCATGAAATGCGGCTGGCTGCGCTGCGTCGTTTTCGTCTTGCAGAAGAACTGAATGAACGAGAGTGGCGGATGGTGTTTTATGGTCTCGCCGATAATGACCCGCTATACCCCGACCGACCGATATTGCTGGAGGATGAACAGTTTTTCCCCAAGGTCAACAGTGCGATCAAAAAGCGCATTGAAACCAAAACGCTAAAACGCCGGGATTGGGCCGCGCTCTGTTCAAGCTATTTTGCCTACAGGCACGAATCGCCGGAAACCAACCCGCACTGGTGTGTATTGCGTAGTCACATCGCCCAGGGCTATTCGGTGGTGAAAGCTGCTATCAGGCGAGAAAAATCGTGGATGAAAACCATTGAGTTTTATCACGATATTTTTACCCCCCAGGCGGGAGGCGTCATTTCCCGGCAGCTACTCGCCGGTGAAAGTAACTCGCTATATTCATTAGAAAAAATCGCGCAAATCCCCGATAGCAGCTGGTTGTGGAAGCGGATTTTCACCGTACTGTTAGCGCAACTTGATACTCTGGACGATCCACAGTTTCTGGACAAGATCGGTTGGTTATTGGGCCTGGCGACACAGTGGGTACGTTTTCGCGATGACATCCTGACGGCGACGCTGACCCGTTACTATCATTCTACTTATCGCGATCAGGCACATTCCGCCCTGAAACAGGCCGCTCTGGAGTACTGGGATAACCCGCAGCTAAAAAGCCAGCAGAATAAGTGGCACCAGTATGTTTCTGAACCGATTGCCGCCATGGTGCGAGGCTGGCTGGCAAAACAGGATCTGATGCATTTCTTCGAACTCTTGCGAGGAAACGGTGACGTTGACCAGGCACGACTGCACTATTGGCTGCGTTTTGCCAACCAGATGGGGTTCACCCGTATTGTGATGGGGCCAGATGCCTGGCACGATCGCGGCAGCGATTTTGTGAAATTCCGCGAAGAGAACAAAGGACGATTGAGTCATCTGCGCGGTGGGCGTAGCTTTGATAACGCCATGATTATGCAGATTAACGATTATATCTTCGTTGAGTTTTCTGGCACGGGGAACGCCATGTACGCTTATCGTATTGGCGAGGCACCGTTTAATCCTGAGTCTGGAGCTCTGGAAATCAACGTTCACTTAAAAAGCCAGGGGCGCTGTATTCTGCGACTCCCCCATGCACCTCGAGCTGAAGGTTACAACAAAGTCAGAATCACCGGCTGGATGCTGAAATACGACGATGAACTGCGCAAGCTGGGTATTCGCTGGATGGCAGAAGAACCCGTCAAATTTATCGACAAGAAAGTGCCCTCCTCCGCCACACTTTCTGATATCAAAATCATCAATCCATTGCGGGATACGGCAATACAGCGGCTGGTTGAAAACACCGCATGCATCGTCAGTGATAACCGACAAAAAGGGGGAGTGCTGTCCGTTCAGCTCAAATCCCCGGACGACACAACGGAAAGAGAGTTGCTACGACTCGGTTTCGCCCCCGTGACTAAAGAACCGCATCGCTACTGGATCAAATAATGCTGAAACGTCTGTTAAGTAGACTGACGGGAAACCGTCAGCAGATAGAACGCCATCTGAAGAATCAGTACCAGGTTGAGGAAAACGGACTCAGTTTTCTCCAATCGTTGGTTGATGACCCTGAGCTTTGGGCGCTTGCATCCTGGCTTGAGCAGCTGGCAGAAGAAGACTATCTGATCTCACTTACAGACCGGTGGTTATTGAGTTGGGAGGCGTTGTATCGCCTGCAGGAAGATGAGGAACATGCCAGCAGTCTGCCTCTGATTGGCGTACCTGATATATTGCCGTTACGTGCCAGCCTCAGTTCGCGAGGAGCATTGAGCGACAGTGATTTTCGCGTCTGGATTGCTGAATGGTCCACGCTCCCGTCGCGACAATCGATCCGCCTTAGCCGTACCGGCGCTATTTTTACCCATGAAAGCCAGCAATATCTGTTATCGCGGGAAAACTGGGCACTCTTACAGGCCACAGAGCAACTCAGTGCGCAGCAAACGCTGGCTCCCGGCGAAACCACTAACCAGCTGGGATGGGCAGCGATTCGTAAATGTGCGAAACAAGCCGCCGCAAAATTTGATGATTATCTGGAAAAAACACACGTCATCAAGCCCACTTCATTGTCGTTACGCCTGCGTAAGGCAACGATTGCTGATACTGCTGTTATCGAGATTGAGCCACACTTCGAGGACCAGCCAGCGAACTGGCTCGGCAGTTTTGATAAAAACGCGCAGGTTCATGACAGCTACCGAGTCCCCGGAGAGAATGGTGAACTCAGCCATGTCATCATCCCTCCCGAAGTGAAAGAGGTCCTGAATTCAATACACGCGATCCCTGGTCGTCGAGTGGCCGGCAGCGAAGCGCTTTCCTTTGTTCGCAACCCCTATACCTTTCTGGGTGAAGATGCCGCCAGTGTTATTCCTCCTGAAGAACATGAGCAGGCACTGGTTGATGCCCATATTTTCTTCCATCATTTCAGGCTTCATCCCCGTGTCAATGATGAGAACAAGATAGAAGATATTACGCTGGTACTTGAACCTGTCTCCCCTGTACCGCAACCGGAAGTGACATTTCTTTTCTCTGCGCCGTGGGAACTGGAAAAATTTGTTCAGACCTTAGGGATCAGCGTCGCCGCACAAATGCCAGCGGGTTCCTGGCAGGGTTACGAGTTGGAACTCAGTCAATTTACTGAACAACAATGGCATGATTGCCAGTCACTGCTAACGCGCTGGCAACAAGAAGTCCAGGGGAAAGAGTTCACCGATGTTCTGGATCTCGATAAATATGGCGATCGCGTTATCGGCATTGGTGAGTTCGAAAAAATATCTTCTCCGTGGCTGACCAAAGCGCAAAGCGAAAACTGGCTCCCTGATGACATTGATTTTTCCGCATTCTCGGTCGAAACACTCGCTGACTGGCAACCTGAAAATCTGCACCATTTCGATGAACTGCAGGAGAGAATCGCCCAGGCAGAGGCAGCAGGTGACACGCATATCACCTCCCCCTGGAATGAGACGGAATTACCGCTGGATGCAGCGAAAACTTTCAGTAAAAATTGGGAAAAACAGCAGTGTTCGGCAAAGAAATTGCAGGAGACTATTGCCGATAAAGCAGCCCGAGCGGTGCTCAAGATTGAACAGAATATTGAAGAAGCGGCCTATATCAAACAGCGCCGCGATTCACTTCTCAATGCCCGTCATGCTGAACCTGAAATTCCGTTGAGCCTCAAAGAGCATATCCGACTCAAAGACCATCAGCGTGAGGGCGTGGCCTGGCTTCAACAACTCTTCCTGCGATCGCCGCAGGAAACGGCAGGTTGCCTGCTGGCGGATGATATGGGGCTGGGGAAGACGCTACAAATATTGAGCTTCCTGGTATGGTTCATTGAAAAATTCCCCCAGGAGCCGCCAAGCCTCATTGTTGCCCCTGTTTCACTCCTGGATAACTGGGAACGTGAGCTGGACAATTTCTTCTACACCGCGGGTATTCCGGTGCTGAAATTGTATGGCGAGACCATTAAAGCAGTGAAATATCCAAAACAAGCCATCCCTGCCCATCTACAGTCCCAGGGGATCAAAAACCTGCTGAAGCCAGGCTGGCAGGGTGAGGCGAAAATTATTCTGACCACCTACGAAACGCTTCGCGATCAGGAATTTTCACTGGCGCGTCAGCCGTGGTCAATTATGGTTTGCGACGAGGCCCAAAAAATAAAGAATCCGGCCGCGTTAATCACGCACGCTGCCAACGCAGTGCAAGCCCGTTTCAAGGTAGCCTGCACCGGAACGCCGGTCGAAAACACGCTTGTCGATCTCTGGAGTTTATTCGACTTTGCCCAGCCAGGCCTTTTAGGCGCACTGAATGAATTTGGTAAACACTATGTGCGCCCAATCGAGAACGAAACGGGTCGCGATACAGAACGACTGGAAAGTTTGCGAGCGTTGATTGAACCGCAGACATTACGCCGGACCAAAGAAGAGGTTGCGCGTGATTTGCCGCAGAAGATTGAAGTCGCCAGCTGTAAACAACTGCCACTTTCCGGTGTTCAGAAACAGTTATACCTTTCGTCGGTTGCCAACTGGCAGCAACAACAGGCGCTCAGCGAAGGCATGCAACAGGCAGGCGCAGGGATGCTAGGTTTATTGCATCGACTCAAACTGATTTGTGCACACCCGGCAGTGGTTAATCCTGAGCCTCGTTATCGGGAAGGCTCGCCGAAGCTTAACTGGATGCTGAAAACGCTGGATGAAATTAAACACACCCGCAAAGACAAGGTGATTATCTTCACCGAGCTGCGGGATCTGCAGCGCGAAATTCAACATGCTATTCAACAGCGATTTGGATTCCGCCCGGTGATCATTAATGGTGATACCAGTACTAAAAGTCAGAGCCAGAACAGCCGCCAGAGATTAATTGATGATTTCCAGGCCCAACCCGGGTTTGGCGTGATTATTCTTTCCACGGTAGCGGTGGGTTTTGGGGTTAACGTGCAGAAAGCCAATCACGTTATTCATTTCACCCGCTGCTGGAACCCGGCCAAAGAGGATCAGGCAACCGACCGCGCCTATCGTATCGGCCAGACAAAAGATGTGTATGTGTATTATCCGACAGTAAGAGACAGCGAGATTACAACCTTTGAGGAAACCCTGGATTTACTGCTGAATCGCAGGCGTGCGCTGGCCAGGGATATGCTTTGTGCCTCCCCGGATTTAAGCGGAGCAGACTTCGAAGCGGTGATCAAAGGGGCATGAGTCAGGGAACATGGTCATGTATGCCGGGAGCGCTCTAAAATGAATGGTTCGCTTTGCGGGGATACTTGTAATAGTAAAACTGACTAAAATTTATGCGTTCTTAAAAACCGCCAGGATTTCCAGGAAAGGACTGGCGGTTGCACGAAAACAGCAATCAGCATTGCGATAGATAATCCAATTCCCGTTGATATAACATAATCTCTTTCATTGGAAAAAAGCACCCAAATAAACATGGCGATGCAACCCAAAAACACCCAAAGAAGAATTCTGAAACGATTAGCCAGATCCTGAATCGCGTCTTCCAACGTCCCACCATAACTTTCAACGTTTTTTTATCTTCTGTAAATCAGATTGAGTAAAACCGGAACGTAATAAAGCATCGTCTGTCACATTCATATCTCGCTGTCCTTTTCTTATACCCAAGAGGCATTACGCTCCTGATCCATTATTGTGCGACTTGTGTTGCTTTTGCTTCATCCATGCATCATCATATTTAATATTCCCTTTGACATAATTCCATTCAATCCCACGGAATCTAAGCCCCACCACCTCGTGCATATTCGGAGTTGTACTACCAGGATAATAAACATGTGAGAAATCGACAGAGGAAATAACAACATTTTCCAGAGTGATATTATAAACCTCTGTTTCTATACCGGCCTCCATTATTTCATAATATTTGATTACTGCTTTCTGTAAGCGTCGTCCTTCACATACCGCGATAGCCAAATAGGGGCTAACCTTATCTAACTGTTTGTGGATAGTAACAGGCTCATGCATACGCGCCCCTGTCATGCTTCCTGTAAAACTATCTACATGTTGCCTGACACCATAGCTACTGTTCATTATCTCGATTGCACCCACACGGTCTAACGCCATACATTCACCGACAATTTGCATTCCATTTTCATCGTACAGGAATAAATAAGCAGGTAATGACATTCTATTCTCCTTAGTCGGTTAATTTACCATTGCTATCAATAACAAATTCATGGACATAATTCTTCCCATTCAAACCGTAGGAAATCGCATAGGAATAACCTTTTTTCCATTTAAAATTTATACAGTCATCAGGGTAAGACAGATTTAAATTATCATCGTACCCCACTGTGTTAAATTTTTCGCGTTCATTTGATTCAATGCGATAATAGCTTAATACATCGTCTTTATTTGTACTAAAACACAGATGATTGCCATTTATAAACGTGGCTCGTGGGTGAGGTACTGGATTACCACCACCAGGGCAACCGGAAAGAAGGTAAATAACAGGTAGAATAGCTAATTTCTTCATACTGGAAATCCTTTCATCACAGATTTGTATTTCGCAATCAGAGCATGGAAAGATTCGCCAGGATCATAATCTCGATACTGGATTAAATTAGTATTGCCACTAAAACCGTAGGTAAGCAGCAACCAATAATCACTCACTAACGAGGCTTGCTGTTCTAAGCTATAATGACGAATATCAACCTTATCCAACCTATAGCTGTAATCAGCAAAACGGGAGAATAGCCCTCTTGTCCTAACAAACATTCCGTGTTGTGTTTGCCACACATGCATCATTTCGTGCATGAACCTATGTTTCTTTTCCAGTATGTCCATTGAGAAATCATGCGAATAGGTATTTTCCCTAAACCACATTTCACCGTTTGGGCTCATAGCAACGTCAATAGGTTGGAGATTAAACGGTAAATAACTTTCCCGATGTAACCAAATTTTATTATATCTGAGGCCATACCCATAAAGGGATGTTGCTAATGCTATCTCACCAAGCGTTAGCAGTCTCACGCCGCCAGGATGGATCATTGTCCCAGATGTTGCTCTGATCCTCTCGTTAACAGGCATTCAAAATCCCTCTTATCTATAATGATTTGTTGGTTTATCGTACTCCTACGCATCCAGACAGAGAGAAAGATTTATTCCGAGAAAGTTCTGGTTTTAGGCAATAGAAACCATAAAGCTCCGTCAGTCGTAAAGAAAAAAACGGGGCGTAGCGATTTCATCAGGGTTAAGTCAGAAAGTGGAGTTTATCAGGACGGGAAATCCGCAGGACGAACGGTATAAAGCTGCTTATTTCATGTACTGACAGCAATCAACGTGCTAATTCCTTATATGTCTCTGTTAACCCTGGCAACGGCTGTTGGCTAATGAGCTCTAAAAAGATCGTAAAAGAGAACAAAATTTCTATTTGAGGGTGTGTTAAATCAGACGTTAGAAATGGTGCCGATAATAGGAGTCGAACCTACGACCTTCGCATTACGAATGCGCTGCTCTACCAACTGAGCTATATCGGCCCTGAGAGGCCGGTTACGAGCGTAACCACGGGGCAAAAGGTTAAAACTAACAGGGCGATGCGTCAATGGCCTTGTGAATCAAACGGCTATTTTTGCATCACCCTGCATTCATTTACGCACGAATCGTATCATCGCCAAAGCCGATCCACTTGTAGGTGGTCAGCGCTTCCAGTCCCATCGGGCCACGGGCGTGCAGCTTTTGCGTGCTCACCGCCACTTCTGCGCCCAAGCCAAACTGTCCGCCGTCAGTGAAGCGAGTTGATGCGTTGACATAAACCGCAGACGAATCCACTTCGTTGATAAAGCGATCGGCATTGCGCAGGGTGCGGGTCAGGATCGCGTCAGAATGCTGCGTTCCGTGCGCGCGAATATGCGCGATGGCATCGTCCAGATCCGCAACCACTTTCACGTTAAGATCCAGCGACAGGTATTCGTCGTCGTACTGTTCCGCTTTGACGGCCTCAACCTTAGCCGGGCCATCTTTCAGGCGTGCGAGAGCGCTTTCGTCCGCATGCAGCGTTACACCACTTTCTGCCATCTGTTTGCTCAACGCAGGTAAGAAGGTGTCCGCAATACCCTGATGGACCAGCAACGTTTCAACAGTATTACAGGTACTTGGCCGCTGGGTTTTGGCGTTGACGATAATCTGCAGCGCAGAGGCGATCTCGGCGCTTTCATCCACGACGATATGGCAAACCCCGATCCCGCCGGTGATCACCGGAATGGTCGATTGCTCGCGGCACAGCTTATGCAAGCCGGCGCCACCGCGCGGGATCAGCATGTCGATATATTTATCCATCCGCAGCATTTCATTGACCAGCGCACGATCCGGGCTTTCGATGGCCTGAACCGCGCCCGCAGGCAGACCGCACTCTTCCAGCGCCTGTTGAATCACTCTGACGGTTGCCGCATTGGTGCGCCATGTCTCTTTGCCGCCACGTAAAATAGCCGCGTTACCGGTCTTCAGACACAGCGAAGCCACATCCACGGTGACGTTAGGACGGGCTTCATAAATGACACCGATAACGCCAAGCGGAACGCGGCGGCGTTCGATACGCAGGCCGCTGTCCAGCAGACCGCCGTCAATCACCTGTCCAACCGGATCGGCCAGTTTACAGACCTGACGCACGTCGTCGGCAATACCCTTGAGACGCGCAGGATTCAGCGCCAGGCGGTCGAGCATCGCTTCGCTCAGGCCGTTCTGACGCGCATCCGCTAAATCCTGCTCGTTGGCGAGCAAAATTTGATGGGATTGTTCTTCCAGATAGTCAGCGATTTTTTCCAGAACGCGATTTTTCTCGCGGCTGGAAAGGAGCGCCAGTTTGTAAGAGGCGGCTTTCGCAGCGGCGCCCATTTGTTCCAGCATGTTTGGCTCCTTAGCGAGTGATCATATCGTCACGATGCACAGCAACCGGGCCATATTCGTAGCCCAGAATGGCGTCGATTTGCTGTGAGTGATGGCCCGCAATGCGGCGTAGCGCATCGCTGTTATAGCGGCTTACGCCGTGGGCAATATCGCGGCCTTCGAGATTACAGATACGAATCACTTCACCACGAGAGAAGTTACCTGTCACGTTTTTAATTCCTTTTGGAAGTAATGAACTACCTCTTTCCAGAATTGCCGCTGTCGCGCCTTCATCGACGGTGATTTCACCGGCCGGAGGCGCGCCAAAGATCCAGCGCTTGCGGTTTTCCAGTGGGGATGACCCGGCATGGAAGCGCGTGCCTACCGAAATGCCTTCCATGACATCGCCAATCACGCCAAGGCGGCTGCCTGCGGCGATGATGGTGTCGATTCCCGCACGACAGGCGACGTCTGCGGCCTGCAATTTTGTTCCCATACCACCGGTGCCCAGCCCGGAAACGCTGTCTCCGGCAATGGCGCGGAGTGCGTCATCAATGCCGTGCACATCTTTAATCAGCTGCGCCTCTGGGTTATTACGCGGGTCGGCAGTAAACAGCCCCTGCTGATCGGTGAGCAGCAGCAGTTTATCGGCACCGGCAAGAATAGCCGCCAGTGCGGAGAGGTTATCGTTGTCGCCGACTTTGATCTCCGCCGTCGCGACGGCATCGTTCTCGTTGATCACCGGAACGATGTTGTTATCCAGCAGCGCGCGCAGGGTGTCACGCGCATTCAGGAAGCGTTCACGATCTTCCATATCCGCGCGCGTCAGCAGCATCTGCCCGACATGAATGCCATAGATAGAGAACAGCTGCTCCCACAGTTGAATCAGTCGGCTTTGCCCGACGGCGGCCAGCAGCTGTTTGGAGGCGATCGTCGCGGGCAGCTCGGGGTAGCCAAGATGTTCACGCCCGGCGGCAATCGCCCCGGAGGTAACAATCACAATACGGTGACCTGCGGCATGAAGCTGTGCGCACTGGCGTACAAGTTCAACAATATGGGCGCGATTTAGGCGGCGCGATCCGCCGGTTAAAACACTGGTACCAAGTTTTACCACCAGCGTCTGGCTGTCACTCATGATTCTCTGCCATTCAACAATAAGGGAAAATGATGTTAATCAGACGTTTTAGCAGGACTCAGCGCCGTTGCCAACAGCCAGAGCACAAAGGCGAACACTTTGTTGCGCGGGATCAGGAAGCGTAGCGGCAGATTTTGACACTTTCATGACTGAAAAAATAAATCAGACTTTTTTAAACATATTCTTAGATTGTCATAAAACGTTCACCCGAGAACGATAAAACCCTTCCTGTTTTTCACGGGGTAATAAACCGAATCTTATTACTCAGCGAATATTAGCGCGTTTTAAAAAACATCAGGATTGAAAATGAAAAAGAGCACTCTGGCATTAGTGGTAATGGGCGTTGTTGCTTCCGCATCTGTACATGCAGCCGAAGTTTATAATAAAAACGGTAATAAGCTCGACGTGTACGGAAAAGTTAAAGCCATGCATTATCTCAGCGATGACGATGCTAAAGACGGCGACCAGACTTATGTGCGTTTCGGCTTTAAAGGCGAAACCCAGATTAACGATCAGCTGACCGGCTACGGTCGTTGGGAAGCAGAATTCTCCGGCAACAAAGCGGAGAGCGACTCCTCACAAAAAACCCGTCTGGCCTTTGCCGGCCTGAAGCTGAAAGATATCGGCTCCTTCGACTACGGTCGTAACCTGGGTGCGCTGTACGACGTCGAAGCCTGGACCGATATGTTCCCGGAATTCGGCGGCGACTCTTCGGCGCAAACCGATAACTTCATGACCAAACGTGCCACCGGCCTCGCCACCTACCGCAACACCGACTTCTTTGGCGCGATTGATGGCCTGGATATGACCCTGCAATATCAGGGTAAAAATGAAAATCGCGAAGCGAAGAAACAGAATGGCGACGGCTTCGGGACCTCTTTGACCTATGATTTTGGTGGCAGTGATTTTGCCGTCAGCGGTGCCTATACCAACTCTGACCGGACTAACGAACAGAACCTGCTGGCACGCGGTGAAGGTAAAAAAGCCGAAGCCTGGGCAACCGGTCTGAAATATGATGCGAACGATATTTACCTGGCGGCGATGTATTCTGAAACCCGTAATATGACCCCAATCTCGGGTGGCTTTGCGAATAAATCGCAGAACTTTGAAGTGGTGGCGCAATATCAGTTTGATTTCGGCCTGCGTCCGTCCGTGGGTTATGTCCAGTCGAAAGGTAAGGATATTGAAGGCATAGGCGATGAAGATCTGGTGAAATACATCGATGTCGGCGCGACCTATTATTTCAACAAAAATATGTCGGCGTTTGTTGATTATAAAATCAACCAGATTGATGATGATAACAAACTGGGCGTAAGCAGCGATGATATCGTCGCCCTCGGAATGACCTATCAGTTCTGATAATGGCAAATAAAAAAACCCGTTGCGCAAGCAGCGGGTTTTTTATTGTCTGTGGCAGTTGCCTGATGAAGATGGCTTCCTGCCCATTTGACGCGTTAAGCGGTGAGCTTAACGGTCTGATCGGTGAAGTTATCGGCAGGTTCGAGTTTCAGTTCTAACGTTGCCAGTAGATCGCGCGCTCTGTCGTGGAAGCCACGCAGAGTCTGCTCAAGACGATCAATCACTTCTTGATCTTTAATCGTCGTCGCTTCCCAGTGTCCATCTTTGTTAAACAAACCAAAGTGATAGCTGTAAGTAAAGCGTTTCTCTTCCGCTTCCATTTCCATCCACCAGCCCCAGAATTCACGTTTTTCGGGTGCAGGCTTCACGTTGACGCAAACAGCCAGGCAGTCGAAAAAAAAGCGATTCTCTTCACACTGCTCTTCTCGGATATACGGGCCAAGAGCCATGAACTTCTTAATCAGTCTACTTTTCGGGTGTCCACTCGGTAACGTCATTGCGATCTCCTTTTGTGAAGCCACTGTTTTACCAAACCATCAAAATTTAGCAATCTATTAACACAATCTCTGGTCGATCCAGCGTGTAATCTCTTTCAATGCCTTGTCAAAATTCTGATACACCGGACTAAACGGTATCTCAAGCAGCTTGCCATCCGAAGATGACGATGTGATTAAGCGGGACTCCTCTTCCGGGCTGAAAGGATCGTTTTTCCAGTATCCTGATAGCATCGGCGTGGGACAGCGACGTCCCAGCAGACCCTGCGTTTTTAAGGAATAGCGATTGAGCTCAACGCGTAGCGCTTCATCTGATGCATCATGCATGCCAAGGCGGCTCGCCAGCACGTCTAAATACATCTCCGGCACGCTCCCCTGACGAGTTGGATCGCTGAGCAGCGCATGAACCACCGGCCCCAGACAGGCCACCGCTTTCAGATGCGACGACTCAAGATACGCCAGTCGTACCGCCACGTTGGCGCCAAAACGGAAACCAAAGGCGGCCACGCGGGTGTGATCAACCCAGGGAATATTCTCCAGCGCCTTCAGTGCGTGCTGGTGCAGTAAGCTGGAATCTTGTGTCAGTTTCCACTTCGAAGAAAAGCCGATGGACGGCATGTCCAGCGTCAGCATCGCGATCCCTTTTGGTGCAAAATAGCGTTCAAACAGGCTGTAATAGTCAATTTGCAGGGAATCTAAGCCACCGCACATTAGCACCGTCGGGAACGGGCCATCGCCAGGAGGCATGTGCAAAAAACCGCTGACGGGCGCGCCGCCCGGGATGGTGAATTCAATCTCACGCATGTTGCAGGGCAGACGCTGTGCCGCTTCTTCGTAAGCGCGATTCGCCAGCGCCTGCGCTTGTTCAGCCAGTTCATCCCCCTTCAGATGGGGGTAGGCGGCGATACTGTACAGGTTTGCAGCGTGCAGCCAGTGCTGGCCACTCAGCGTTTGGTCCTGTTCCTGACTGGCCTTTTGCTGCCAGAGCATCGCCTGCGTGGCCCATTCGTAGATCCAGTTGCCACCGCGATAACCTACCACCGTATCGTAAAGATCGCTGTCGGTACGATCGGCCTCGCTCATCACGATACGCGCCTGCACCTCAAGGATTTCACGGGCATCGATGCCACGCCAAATCCACATCAGACGATTAATCATGCGGTACCAGTGAGGAATATTTTTGCCGTCCAGGGCGGACTGGACAGCAGGCTGAGTGCCCGGATTAAAACGACGCACCAGCGTCGACGTTTCCGGATGCTTGAAACGGGGTTTGAACAGCGTTTCGCTAAGATTCGCCTGGGTCATTGCGCGCGGCCTCCATGAATACGTCACATAGATGCCATTGTAACGCGAGGCAGGCTAAAAAAAACAACGCCCGGCATCACCGGGCGTTAAAAAATAATTTCGTTACGGTATTAACGGCCAGAAATTGGCGGTACAAAGACCACGCCCATATCCCACGGCTGTTCAATCCAGGTATCCTGCGGGATATCAATCACGTAATCATCAACCAGCGGGCGACCAGCTGGTTTAGCGAAGATAGTGACGAAATGCGCTTTTGGATACATGTCGCGGATCGCAACGGCAGTGCCGCCGGTGTCCACCAGATCGTCAATGACGATGAAACCTTCACCGTCGCCTTCGGCGCGCTTCAGCACGGTCAGCTCACGTTGATTGTCGTGGTCATAGCTGGAGATGCAAACGGTATCGACATGACGAATACCCAGCTCACGAGCCAGCAGCGCTCCCGGTACCAGACCGCCACGGCTCACGGCGATGATGCCTTTCCACTGTTCAGAAGGCATCAGACGTGCTGCCAGTTTGCGTGCGTGAATCTGCAACATGTCCCAGGTGACGACGTATTTTTCGCTCATGTGAAGTGTCCCAGCCTGTTTATATACGGCTTAAAAAGTGTTCGAGGGGGAAATAGGTTGCGCGAGATTATAGAGATCTGACGCACTAAAAACCAGTGTTTAGCGCCGCCAGCCGGAGTTTTTACTTGCTTTATGCTAGCAGCAAACGGAGAAAGTGGTATTCTCAACCTTATCTCGCAAGCCTGACTTGTGCTGACTATCAACCTGCTAACCCTGTGACCTGCAAGCTTGTTTGCAGCGCCACGACAAGGAGACTTATCGTGTCTGAACTGTCTCAATTATCTCCACAGCCGCTGTGGGATATTTTTGCCAAAATCTGTTCCATTCCCCACCCGTCCTATCATGAAGAACAACTTGCCGAACATATTATGGACTGGGCGAAGGAAAAAGGCCTGCACGCTGAACGTGACCAAATTGGCAATATTCTGCTTCGTAAAGCGGCCACCGCAGGAATGGAAAACCGCAAACCGGTTGTGCTGCAGGCGCACCTGGACATGGTTCCGCAGAAGAACAACGATACTGAACACGATTTCACTAAAGACCCTATTCAGCCATATATCGACGGTGAATGGGTGAAAGCACGCGGCACCACGCTGGGCGCCGATAACGGCATCGGTATGGCATCTGCGCTGGCGGTGCTGGCTGATGATCGCGTTGAACATGGTCCGCTGGAAGTCCTGCTGACCATGACAGAAGAAGCAGGTATGGACGGCGCATTCGGTCTGCAGGCGAACTGGCTGCAGGCGGATATCCTGATCAACACCGACTCCGAAGAAGAAGGTGAGATCTATATGGGTTGTGCCGGGGGGATTGATTTCATCACTACCCTGCCACTGACCCGTGAAGCGGTTCCTGCCGGATTCCAGACCTTCAAACTGACGCTGAAAGGCCTGAAAGGCGGCCACTCCGGCGGCGATATTCATTTAGGTCTGGGTAACGCCAACAAACTGCTGGCCCGTTTCCTGGCAGGCCATGCGGCTGAACTGGATCTGCGTCTGGTTGATTTCAATGGTGGTACGCTGCGTAACGCGATTCCGCGTGAAGCCTTCGCTACCGTTGCCGTTGCGGCAGATAAAGCCGACGAGCTGAAAAACCTGGCGAACGTTTATCTGGATATCCTGAAAAACGAGCTGTCAGTGAAAGAGAAAAACCTGACCGTGGTTCTGGAAGCCGTCTCCAGCGATAAAGCCGCGCTGACAGCACACTCTCGCGACAGCTTTGTGCAGTTGCTGAATGCCACGCCAAACGGCGTGATTCGCAACTCCGACGTGGCGAAAGGCGTGGTGGAAACGTCCCTGAACGTGGGCGTTGTCACCATGAGTGACGACAGCGCGGAAATCATCTGCCTGATCCGATCTCTGATCGACAGCGGTAAAGAGTACGTCGTGAGCATGCTGGAGTCACTGGGCAAACTGTCTGGCGCGAAAACCTCCGCGAAAGGCAGCTATCCTGGCTGGCAGCCAGATGCCTCTTCTCCGGTGATGGCGCTGGTGCGTGAAACTTATCAGCGTCTGTTCAACAGCACCCCGAACATTCAGGTGATCCACGCAGGTCTGGAGTGCGGTCTGTTCAAAAAACCGTATCCTGACATGGACATGGTGTCCATCGGGCCAACCATTACCGGTCCACACTCTCCGGATGAGCAAGTCCATATCGAAAGCGTGGGCCACTACTGGACGCTGCTGACCGAACTGCTGAAATCCATTCCGGCGAAGTAAGTCGCTACTGGGGTGGGTGCGGTTTGATGCCCTCACCCCAGCCCTCTCCCACAGGGAGAGGGAGAAAACACTAGAAACGGTAACTCAGGTTACCGTTTTGCTTTTATTCTGTGCGGTTTGATGCCCTCACCCCAGCCCTCTTCCACGGGGAGAGGGAGAAAACACTAGAAACGGTAACTCAGGTTACCGTTTTGCTTTTATTCTGTGCGGTTTGATGCCCTCACCCCGGCCCTTTCCCACAGGGAGAGGGAGCCAAAATGCAGGTCCGGTAAGCGTAGCGCTACCGGGCTTTTTTATAACCCCAGCACCAGCTGTCGCTCAAGCTGCGGATCAAGCAAGGTGACATGTAATCCCACCAGCCGCACTCCCCGCCCCGCGCGCCGTTCCTGCCAGGCTTTCCTTGCGGTCACAATCAGGTCGTCTTTATTCAGCCGCGGCCAGACATGCTCCTGGGTTGTCTGCTGGAAGTCGTTAAACTTCAGCTTAACTCCCTGGCGCGCAATGAGGAGATCTGGCTTAACTTTTGCCAGCCGCCGCTCCAGCTCGGGGTAGAGCTGCTCGACGATAATAGTTTCGCAGTCATGCCAGTCGTGGATGTCCTCGGCCAGCGTGCGTTCTACTCCCACTGATTTGCGCAAGCGTTCGCTGTTGATACTGCGCTCGTCAATCCCCTGACTACGCTCCCAAAGCACGCGCCCAAATTTGCCAAAACGCTTGAGCAGCATTGCCAGATCGCTGTTCTGCACATCTTCGCAGGTACGTAGCCCCAGGCTTTCCAGTTTCGCGGCTGAAACTTTACCCACGCCGGGGATTTTGCCAAGCGGCAGGGTCTTCAAAAATGTCGGAACATCGTCTGGCGTAATCACGAACTGACCATTTGGCTTATTTAAGTCAGAGGCGATTTTTGCCAGAAATTTTACCGGTGCGATACCGGCGGAGGCCGTCAGGTTCAGTTCGTCGGAAATGGTCTGGCGGATTTCCTGCGCCATCAGCGTGGCGGAGCCATGGCAATGCACACTGTCCGTCACGTCCAGATACGCTTCGTCCAGAGACAGCGGCTCGATGAGCGAGGTATAGCGAGAGAAGATTTCCCGAATATGAACCGAGGCCTCTTTATAAGCATCAAAACGGCCGGGTAACAGGATGAGATGAGGGCAGAGCTTGAGCGCCATCGCCGTGGGCATGGCGCTGCGCACGCCAAATTTGCGCGCCGGGTAGTTAGCGGTGCTGATCACGCCACGTTTTACGCGGCTACCGCCAATCGCAATGGGGACGTCCCGCAGGGTCGGGTTGTCTCGCATCTCTACGGCGGCAAAAAAGCAGTCCATATCGACATGGATTATTTTGCGCATACTGAGCCTCACTCTTTACTGGATAAGTATACAGTGAAAAACGCAGAATTGAGAAGCCCTTGTTATTATTGTGAGTCTGAAATGCGCACTGTTTCGCAAAGTTCTTACATTCATTCACACAGAGATGCTTTATAACGGAAAACTATTTTGTAAACTCATTCGTTCACTCTTGCGAAAAAATGCAGCGGTGCTAATGTGAGCGCTCCTAATACAGAAAATTCTGATTTCGGGTCTCTTTTGCCGTCCTGGCAAGTTGGCTTTAGCTTTATCAAGGAATAAGTAGTATGCGTAAAATCGCATTATTCATTGCGATGCTTCTAATACCGTGTGTGTCATTTGCTGGGCTGCTTGGCAGCAACAGTTCCACTACGCCGGTCAGCAAAGAATATAAACAGCAGTTGATGGGATCACCGGTCTATATTCAGATCTTCAAGGAAGAACGCACGCTCGATCTGTTTGTGAAAATGGGCGAGACATATCAGCTACTTGATAGCTACAAAATTTGTAACTATTCCGGTGGGTTAGGCCCGAAGCAACGTCAGGGTGATTTTAAAAGTCCTGAAGGGTTCTACACCATTCAGCGCAGTCAGCTCAAACCCGACAGCCGTTTTTATAAAGCGATCAACATTGGCTTCCCGAATGCCTTTGATCGTGCTCACGGCTATGACGGTAAATACCTGATGATTCACGGTGCCTGCGTATCTGTCGGTTGCTATGCGATGACCGACAGCGGCATTGATGAGATTTTCCAGTTCGTGACCGGCGCGTTAGTCTTCGGCCAGGCGGGGGTTCAGGTGAGCATCTATCCGTTCCGCATGACCGATGCCAATATGCAGCGTCATAAGTATTCGACCTACGCGGATTTCTGGAAACAGCTTAAACCCGGCTATGACTACTTCCAGCAGACTCACAAACCACCGACCGTTTCGGTAGCGGATGGACGTTACATCGTCAGCAAACCGCTGAGTCATGAAGTCGTCCACCCGCAGCTGGCGTCAAATTACGCGGTTCCCGAGACAAAATAAGACCCACTCGCCTGGCATAATCTTTTGCCAGGTTTCATTGCCGGTCAGCGGCTGAGTGGCGATAACCGTGACCACATCATTGGGTGTGGTCTCTTTCTGGAAATCAATCTCCACGTCCTGATCAAGCAACTTTGCCACGCCAAACGGCGCGCGACGGGTGATCCAGAAAAGATTGGTCGAGCAGAACGCCATCACATAGCGCCCATCCGACAGCAGCATATTAAATACGCCCTTCTCACGCAGCTCACACGCCAGCGAGCCGATGTACTTAAACACCGCCGCCATATTTCCCGGCGTGCGTGGATAACGTTCGGTCAGCTTGTGTAACAGCCAGCAAAAGGCTTTTTCGCTGTCGGTTTCTCCCACCGGACGGAAATTGCCCGTCTCTAGTGTCTTATAGCCGGTCAGTTGCCCGTTATGCGCATAGGTCCAGTTACGGCCCCACAGCTCCCGGGTGAAAGGATGGGTATTCTCCAGCGCCACCTCGCCGCGATTGGCCTGACGAATATGGGCAATCACCGAACACGATTTTATCGGGTAATCCTGCACCAGTCTGGCGATGGGCGAGTTGAAGCTGGGTTGCGGATCTTTGAACGTGCGACAACCTTTGCCTTCGTAGAAGGTAATACCCCAGCCGTCTTTATGCGGACCGGTGCCTCCGCCGCGCTGAACCAGCCCGGTGAAACTAAAGCAGATATCGGTTGGCACATTGGCGCTCATCCCGAGCAATTCGCACATACATCACCTCCACAAAAACGCCTTAAAGCGGTAAGGCGTAATTGTTGCAGCCAGTTTGGCTTCGGACAGCGCACAGAAACCGGCGCGTACGCGTAGTACGTGAGGATTTCGAGCACTGCCCGGATTCAAAATGGCAAATAAAATAGCCTTCTTACTTAACCATCTCTTTTTCAATCAGCTGAATCAGGATATGAATCACTTTAATGTGAATTTCCTGAACGCGGTCAGCGTAACCGAAATGCGGCACACGGATTTCGATATCCGCTGAGCCCGCCATTTTACCGCCATCTTTACCGGTCAGGGTGATGACTTTCATGCCTTTTTCGCGCGCCGCTTCAATCGCTTTGATCACGTTAGCGGAATTGCCAGACGTCGAGATACCGAGCAGGACATCCCCTTCACGACCCACAGCTTCTACATAGCGTGAGAAGATATGATCGTAACCGAAGTCGTTACCCACGCAGGAGATGTGGCTAACGTCAGAAATCGCAATCGCCGGGTAGCCCGGGCGGTTTTCACGATAGCGACCGGTCAGCTCTTCGGCAAAGTGCATGGCGTCACAGTGTGAGCCGCCGTTACCGCAAGAGATCACTTTACCACCGGCTTTGAAGCTGTCCGCCAGCAGAACCGCCGCGCGCTGAATCGCGTGAATATTGGCTTCATCTTTCAGAAAGTTAGCCAGCGTTTCCGCCGCTTCGTTCAGTTCGTTACGAATAAGATCCTGGTACATGAGGATAATCCTTCAGTATTGATGAAATAACACAGGGAGTGTACCGGATCGCGAGAAAAGCGAGAAGCTATACCCGTCATTCTTCACGTCGCATATGCGCTGGTTGCGCCAGCTCGCCCCAGTCACTTATTGAGATAAACGCCCGGAGATTCTCAGGCTTGCAGCCTTGCTGCAAATCGAATGATTTCGGCTAGCCGGCCAAGCGTATCTTTCGGCGTTTTGATGATTCGTGCCTGTGAATACCTGAACAATGTGAACCAGGTTGTAATTATTTTGTGAACACATTGCTAAAAGAAATAACATCCACTACAACCATATCATCACAAGTGGTCAGACCTCCTACAAGCAAGGGAGCTTTTCTTTATGATGATTTTGAGCATTATCGCAACCGTTGTTCTGCTCGGTGTGTTGTTTTATCACCGCGTTAATTTATTACTGAGTAGCCTGATACTCCTCGCCTGGACGGCGGCTCTTGGCCTCGCAGGTTTGTGGAATATCTGGGTTGTGCTGCCGCTGGCGATTATCCTGCTGCCGCTCAACGTGCCTGCGATGCGTAAGTCGATGATTTCCGCCCCCGTCTTCCGTGGCTTCCGTAAAGTGATGCCGCCGATGTCGCGCACGGAAAAAGAGGCGATCGACGCCGGTACGACCTGGTGGGAAGGCGATCTGTTCCAGGGCAACCCGGACTGGAAAAAACTGCACAACTATCCGCAACCGCGTCTGACCGCCGAAGAGCAAGCCTTTATTGATGGCCCGGTTGAAGAAGCGTGCCGGATGGCGAACGATTTCCAGATCACCCATGAAATGGCCGATCTGCCGCCGGAACTGTGGGCCTTCCTGAAAGAGCATCGTTTCTTTGCGATGATCATCAAAAAAGAGTACGGCGGTCTGGAGTTCTCTGCTTACGCTCAGGCTCGCGTCCTGCAAAAGCTGGCGGGTGTCTCGGGCATTCTGGCGATCACCGTTGGCGTGCCAAACTCTTTAGGCCCGGGCGAACTGCTGCAACACTACGGCACTGAAGAGCAAAAAGATCACTATCTGCCGCGTCTGGCTCGCGGTCAGGAGATTCCGTGCTTCGCATTGACCAGCCCGGAAGCGGGTTCTGATGCCGGTGCTATCCCGGATACCGGCGTGGTGTGCATGGGCGAATGGCAGGGCCAGCAGGTGCTCGGCATGCGCCTGACCTGGAACAAACGCTATATCACTCTGGCCCCTATCGCTACCGTGCTGGGCCTGGCGTTTAAACTCTCGGACCCGGATAAACTGCTGGGCGACGAGGAAGATCTGGGCATCACCTGTGCGCTGATCCCAACGTCTACGCCTGGCGTCGAAATTGGTCGTCGTCACTTCCCGCTGAACGTCCCGTTCCAGAACGGTCCGACCCGCGGTCAGGATATTTTCGTACCGATTGATTACATCATCGGTGGACCAAAAATGGCCGGTCAGGGCTGGCGTATGCTGGTTGAATGCCTGTCGGTCGGTCGCGGTATTACCTTGCCGTCAAACTCTACCGGCGGCCTGAAGTCCGTCGCTATGGGTATCGGCGCGTATGCCCATATCCGCCGTCAGTTCAAAATCTCCATCGGTAAGATGGAAGGCATCGAAGAGCCGCTGGCGCGTATCGCAGGCAACGCTTACGTGATGGACGCCGCAGCCTCGCTGATTACTTACGGCATTATGCTGGGCGAAAAACCGGCGGTCCTGTCAGCAATTGTGAAGTATCACTGTACCCATCGTGCGCAGCAGTCAATCATTGACGCAATGGATATTGCAGGCGGGAAAGGCATCATGCTGGGTGAAGGCAACTTCCTGGCGCGCGGCTACCAGGGCGCACCGATTGCCATCACCGTTGAAGGCGCGAACATTCTGACCCGCAGCATGATGATCTTTGGCCAGGGCGCGATTCGCTGTCATCCTTATGTCCTTGAGGAGATGGCGGCGGCACAAAACAACGATGTGGATGCGTTCGACAAGCTGCTGTTTAAACACATCGGCCACGTCGGCAGCAACAAAATGCGCAGCTTCTGGCTGGGTCTGACCCGCGGTTTGACCAGCTCAACGCCGACCGGTGATGCAACCAAACGCTACTATCAGCATTTGAACCGCCTGAGCGCTAACCTGGCGCTGCTTTCAGACATCTCCATGGCGGTATTGGGCGGTAGCCTGAAGCGTCGCGAGCGTATTTCAGCGCGTCTTGGCGACGTGTTGAGTCAGGTCTTCCTGGCCTCCGCGGTCCTCAAGCGTTACGACGATGAAGGCCGTCATGAAGCGGATCTGCCGCTGGTCCACTGGGGCGTGCAGGATGCCCTGTATCAGGCAGAGCAGGCGATTGACGATTTGCTGGCGAACTTCCCAAACCGCGTTGTCGCAGGCGCCCTGCGCGTGGTGATCTTCCCGACCGGTCGTCATCACCTTGCGCCGTCCGATATCCTGGATCATAAAGTGGCGAAGATCCTGCAGATCCCGAGTGCGACACGTTCTCGTATCGGGCGTGGTCAGTATCTGAAGCCGACCGAGCATAACCCGGTTGGTTTGCTGGAAGAGGCGCTGTTAGATGTGATGGCCGCCGATCCGGTTCACCAGAAAATCTGCAAGCAGCTCGGTAAAAACCTGCCGTTTACTCGCCTCGATGAACTGGCCAAACAGGCGCTGGCGGGTGGCATCATCGATCAGAACGAAGCCGCTGTGCTGGTGAAGGCCGAAGAGAGCCGTCTGCGCAGCATTAACGTGGATGATTTCGAGCACGACGAGCTGGCGACCAGGCCGGTAAAGCTGCCGGAGAAAGTCCGCAAACCTGAAGCGGCCTAACCCGCATCGCTTCCACAAACCCCGCCGCGTGCGGGGTTTTTTATTGCCACATTTTCTCTTTTTCCCGTGCTACAGTGATGAAAAGCCGTCTTTCGAGGAGTCGTTATTGTGCCTGGTTTGAAGATTACCCTTTTACAACAACCCCTGGTGTGGATGGACGGTCCCGCCAACCTGCGCCACTTTGATCGTCAGCTCGAAGAGATTGTCGGTCGCGATGTGATTGTTTTGCCAGAAATGTTCACCACCGGATTCGCCATGGAGGCGGCAAAGCAGTCCCTGCCGCAGAATGAGGTGGTTGCCTGGATGCACAAGAAAGCTCAACAGACGAACGCATTGATTGCCGGGAGCGCCGCGCTACAAACCGATCGCGGGCCGGTGAACCGTTTCCTGCTGGTTGAGCCGGACGGCACGCTGCATTTTTATGATAAACGTCATCTGTTCCGCATGGCGGATGAGCATCATCACTACGAGGCGGGCAACGAACGCGTGGTCTTTGAGTGGCGCGGCTGGCGGATTTTGCCGCTGGTCTGTTACGACCTGCGCTTCCCGGTCTGGTCCCGTAACCGCAACGATTACGATCTGGCGCTGTACGTCGCTAACTGGCCTGCTCCGCGTTCCCTGCACTGGCAGGCGCTGCTGGTGGCCCGCGCCATTGAAAACCAGGCGTATGTTGTCGGGTGTAATCGCGTCGGAACCGATGGTAATGGTCACCATTATCGCGGTGACAGCCGGGTGGTGAATCCGCAGGGTGAAATTATTGCCACCGCCGAGCCGCATCAGGCCACGCGTATTGACGCCGAGCTTTCGCTGACGGCACTGAAAGAGTATCGGGAGAAGTTTCCTGCCTGGCAGGATGCGGATCCGTTTAGCATCGGATAAATGAATAGCCCGGTGGCGTGACACCAGCCGGGCTTAATTTTTAACTGACCAGCGCCTGCCCGTCTTTACGGCTTTCGGTTGCGGCAACGTAATGCCCTTCCGGCATACGGTAAATCACCTGCGCACCGCCGAAGTTGTAGTCCTGCAACGGATCTTCCACCGTAATCTGGTGCCCGCGCTCGCGCAGCGCCGCAATGGTATTGCGATCGAAGGTCGATTCGACGATCACCTCCCTGCCCTGCACCACCCGCCAGCGCGGGGCATCAATCGCCGCCTGTGGGTTTTGCCCGTGGAGCATAATCCGCAGCGCCATTTGCATGTGCCCTTGCGCCTGCATAGGGCCGCCCATGACGCCAAATGACATCAGCGGTTTGCCCTGCCCGTCCATCGCGAAGCCTGGAATAATGGTATGGAACGGACGCTTACTGCCCGCCAGGGCATTAGGATGTTTAGGATCCAGCACAAAGCCGCAGCCGCGGTTTTGCAGGCTGATACCGGTATCCGGCACCACCACGCCTGAGCCAAAGCCCATAAAGTTGGACTGGATAAAGGAGATCATCATCCCGCTGGAGTCCGCCGCAGAGAGGTAAACCGTGCCGCTTTGCGTCGGTGCGCCGTAGGTGAAATCTGAGGCTTTATCGGGATCGATCAGCGCCGCGCGCGATTTCAGATAGTGGTCACTCAACAACTCTTTCGCGGCAAACTCCATGTGCTCTTCGTCGGCCACGTAGCGATCGAGATCCGCCAGCGCCAGCTTCATCGCCTCAATGGACAGATGCAGGGATTGCACGGAGTCCGGATGATGTTTTTCAATCCCGCACTGCTCCAGAATCCCCAGCGCGATAAGCGTGGCGATCCCCTGCCCGTTGGGCGGCAGTTCCTGCACCGAACCGCCGGCGAAATCACGCGACAGCAGCTCCACCCAGTCCACGCGATGGTTCGCCAGATCGTCCGCAGTTAAATGCGCGCCATGCTCTTTGGCAAACGCAGCGATTTTCTGCGCCAGCTCACCGCGATAGAAGGCTTCGCCGTTGGTTTTGGCAATCAGCTCAAGGGAGTTGGCCTGGGCCGGATTACGGAAGATTTCGCCAATGCGCGGTGCGCGACCTTCTGGCGCAAAGCAGGCGCTAAAGCCCGGCTGGTCTTTCAGTTTGTTATAGCCGCGCTGCCAAAGGTGACCAATCAGCGGCGATACCGGAAAACCGTTACGCGCGTACTCAATGGCCGGCTGTGCCAGCGTGGTCAGCGGCAGCGTACCGAAACGCTCTGCCAGCGCCACCCAGCCGGAGACCGCTCCCGGAACGGTAACCGCATCCCAGCCCAGCTCCGGCACGGCGGTTTTTCCGGTAAACAGATCCGCATGCCAGCTGGCAGGTGAACGGCCAGAAGCGTTTAAACCATGCAGCTTTTCACCGTCCCAGACGATGGCAAAAGCGTCACTGCCGATACCGCAGCCCGTCGGCTCAACCACGGTGAGCGCCATCGCAGTGGCAATCGCGGCATCAACGGCGTTACCGCCGAGCTGTAACATCCGCATCCCGGCCTGCGCCGCCAGCGGCTGTGAAGTGGCGACCGCGTTATGCCCCATCATCGGCGGGCGTCGTGAATCGTAACCGGTAGTAAAATCAAGCGCTTTGGTCATCATGACTCCTTAGTCGTGGCGCGGATCGAGCGCATCGCGCAGCCCGTCACCGAGTAAATTAAAGCCCTGTACCGCAAGGAAAATGGCGATACCAGGGAAAACAGACATCCACGGCGCCTGTTCCAGAAAACCTTTTGCCGTATTGAGCATCGAGCCCCAGGACGGATTCGGTGGCTGCTGCCCCAGACCGAGAAACGACAGGCTCGCTTCGGCGATAATGGCAGAGGCAATCGCCAGCGTGGCTTGCACCAGAATCGGCGACATCACGTTTGGCAGCACATATTTCACGATGATCCAGCGGTCCGGCAGGCCAATCGCCTTTGCGCCGTCGATGTACTCTTCGTTGCGTATGGCGATCACCTGACCGCGCGTCAGACGGGCAAAGATCGGCATCGCCGACAGACCAATGGCGATCATCGCGTTGGTCAGACTCGGGCCTAAAAATGCCCCCAGCGCGATGGCCATGATCAGGAACGGGCAGGCCAGCAGTGCTTCGATAAAGCGCGAGATCACGCCATCCCAGATCCCCTGGAAGTAACCCGCCACCAGCCCCAGCGGCACACCAATCGCCACCGCGATCACCACAGACATACAGCCCGCCATCAGAGAGGTACGCGCCCCCCAGACGATGCGCGAAAGAATGTCGCGGCCCAGCTCGTCGGTGCCAAACCAGTAGAGCTCTGACGGCGGTTTACGCACCGCCAGAAAGTTGGCTTTGACCGGATCAAACGGCGCAAGCCAGGGCGCAATCAGGGCGATGAGCACAAAGATGCCGACAATTACCGCGCCAATCACGGCGCTTTTGTTGGCGAGAAATTTCTTCAGCACCCGGTTTTGCGCGCGCGGCAGCGCAGGTACTACGGTTTGAGTCGTCAGTTCAGCCACGATTAACCTCGCATTTTCGGGTTGATGAGGACGTAGAGCACGTCTGCCAGCAGGTTTAGCATCAGAAAGCCGATGGCGACAATCAGTACCACGCCCTGCACGACCGCGTAATCACGGTTAAACACCGAATCGACGATCATTTTGCCAAAGCCCGGAATGGTGAAGACCTGCTCGGTCAGCACCGCGCCGCCCAGCAGTTCGCCAAACAGCAGCGTGGTGAGCGTGATCACCGGCACCAGCGCGTTGCGAAACGCGTGCTTGAGGATCACCGCTTTCGGCAGCAGCCCCTTGGCCCGCGCGGTACGGATGTAATCGGCTTTCAGCACCGCAATCATCGACGCGCGTGTGTGGCGCATCAGCGTCGCCGCCAGGCCAGTGCCGAGCACCGACGCAGGCAGCAACAGCGTACGCAGGTTTTGCAGCGGATCTTCGCTGAACGGCACATAGCCTGACGCGGGCAGCCACTGCAAATTCACCGAGAACACCAGGATCAGCAAGATCCCTAACCAAAAGTGCGGTATCGAGATCCCGGAGATCGCCACAAAGTTAGCCCCGTGATCCACCCAGCTGTTTTTATTCACCGCCGCGAGGATCCCCATGCTGATACCGAATACCAGCGCGATAATCATCGCCAGCAGTGAAAGCTCCATCGTCACCGGAAGTTTGCTGGCAATCAGCGATGTGACCGGCTCATGAGTGCGTAAAGAGACCCCAAGATCGCCCTGCAATGCGCGCGTCAGCCAGTCAAAATATTGCACCGGCAGCGGCGCATCGAGATTCAGTTCCGCGCGCAGTTGGGCAATCACCGCCGGATCGCGCTCTTCGCCCGCCATCGCAATCAGCGGATCGCCGGGCAGCAATTTCTGTAGCCCAAAGACCATCATACTGACCAGCAGCAGAGTCGGGATCGCCAGCAACAGGCGTTTGCAAATCAGTTCCAGCATGGTTTCTCCTCACGCCCTCAGTTACTTAGCCAGCGATAAACCCGCCAGACGCACGATGCCATCCGGATACGGTTTGAAACCCTTCACGCTCTTGTTCAGGCCAAAAATGCGCGGCTCGAAATAGAGATAGGCAATCGGCATATCGGTCTGAAGCTGTTTCACCACGTTGTTGTACAGCGGCTGGCGCGCGGCGGGATCGGTGCTCAAACGCGCCTGAGTCAACCATTCGTCAACCTGCGCATTGCTGTAGCGACCATCGTTGAGCGTGCCTTTACTGTTGATAAAACCGTAGATGCTACCGTCTGGATCCGGACGTCCTGACCAGCCGGAGAAGCTCAGCTGATAATCGCCGCTCTGCTGGCGATCCAGCAGCGTGGCGAATTCGGTCATCTGCAGGTTTAGGTTAAATCCGGCCTCGGCGACCATCGCCTGCAGCACCTGGCCCACCTGCTGTGACGTTGGGTTGTTCGGCACCAGCAGATTGACCGTTAGCGGCGCGTTAATACCCGCCGCTTTTAGCAGGGCTTTTGATTTTTCCACATCGCGGGGCGGAACCGGCACCTTGACGTGGTAAGGGCTGACCGGCGAAAACGCCTGGTTCGCCGGGGTATACAAACCTTCGAACACCACCTGATTCAGCGCGTCGCGGTCAATAGCCAGCGAGAAGGCTTCACGCACGCGCGCATCTTTGAACGGATCGTTGGCCGGAACTTTGCCGTTATTGATGTTGAAGGTGATCCCCTGATAACCGAGGCCGGTCACTTTCGCCAGCGCCAGTTTGCTGTCGGCTTCTACGGTTTTGACGTCGCTGGCGGCGATACCTTCCGTCAGATCCAAATCACCCGCACGCAGGTTTGCCAGACGCACCGAGGCATCCGGGATCGGCAGATAGATGATTTTGTCGAAGTGATAGGCGTCTTTATTCCAGTAGTTGTCGAAACGGCTCAGAACGATGCGGTCCTGAGAGACGCGGCTGTCAAATTTATACGGACCTGAACAGACAGGATGGGCGGCGAAATCAGGTTTTTTGGCCGCTTCCGGCGCCATCATCGCCCCGGCGCGATCGGTCAACTGCATCAGCAGTGCGGCATCGGGGGTTTTCAGGTGAATAGCAATTTGAGTGGGGCTTTTCACTTCTATTGATTCGACGGATGAGATCTCGCTTTTACGCAGCGAACCTTTTAGCGTCAGGGCGCGGTCAAGGTTGTACTTTGCGGCCTCGGCATCAAACTTTTCACCGTCGTGGAAGGTCACTCCCTCACGCAGATTCATGGTCAGGGTTTTATTGTCTTCGCTCCAGGACCAGTCTTTGGCCAGGCCTGGCACGACCTTCAGATTTTCATCCACGTCCACCAGCCGATCGCACAGTGAGGCAAAGACGAAGCGGCCATAGTAGGTGCGCGCCAGATGAGGATCGAGCATATCGGGATCGGCGCCCAGACCAATTCGCAGAACGCTTTCCGAGTGCGCGGGTAACGCCGCGCCAAGCAACATAACACTTCCCAGTACGGTCAAAAGAGAATTACGCATTGTCATTATCATGAGTTCCTTGCTGGAAGAGACGAGAGTGATGCCGCATGTTCAAACAGCGCGCGGCGGCGCAAAAAGGCGGCGGATGGCGGTGCTATCTGAATAACACTGCGATCGCGGTTAATTTCCTGCCAGCGATGGCAGGCGACCTGACGTCCGCCCTCCAGAACCTGATCGATCGGTTCTACCTGGCGGCATTCATCTGTGACGTACGGACAACGGGTGTGGAAACGGCACCCGGACGGTGGGTTCGCCGGATTCGGTAAATCTCCCTGAAGCAAAGGCGCGTCGCGCTCCATGCCGGGCTGCATTTGCGGAGCGGAGGCAATCAGCGCCTGAGTGTACGGGTGCAGCGGCGCGTCAAAGATTTCATCGACGGTAGCCAGCTCAACAATCTGGCCGAGATACATCACCGCCACACGGTCGCTCATGTGGCGAATGACCGCCAGACCGTGGGCGACAATCACCATTGTCAGCCCCAGCTGGTGTTTAAGGCTTTCGAGCAGGTTGACCACCTGCGCCTGCACGGAGACATCCAGCGCCGAAACGGGTTCATCCCCCAGCAGCAGTTTTGGCCCGGAGGCTAACGCGCGCGCAATGCCGATGCGCTGACGCTGACCGCCGGAAAACTCATGCGGATAGCGTCCGGCCCAGGCCGCGGGCAGGCCGACGGTTTTCAGCAGTTCTGCCACGCGATACTGGCGGTCGGCCTTTTTCATGTTCTGGTGTAACCACAGCGGTTCACCGACGATCTGCTCCACCGTCATGCGTGGGTTGAGCGACGCAAACGGGTCCTGAAAGATGATTTGCAGTTCGCGGCGGAGCTGGTTCAGACGCGCACCTGACGCATGAGTGATCTCTTCACCCTGATAAAACACACGTCCTTCACTGGCGGCCAGCAGACGCAGCAGCAAGCGCCCAAGGGTGGATTTCCCCGACCCCGACTCCCCCACAATGGCCAGCGTTTCGCCAGGCATAACCGCGAGTGACACTCTGTCGACTGCCGTAACAAAACGCGCCGGAGTAAAGAGCTTTTTAGGGCCTGGGAAGAGTTTGCTCAGGTCACGAGCTTCAAGAATGGGGGTAGTCATGCGATTTCTCCCAGCGCAATGTGTTGCTCAAGCGGTACGCGGAAACAGGCAACCTGATGTCCCGCGCCCAACGTGTGAAGCTGAGGTTTTTCATCGTGACAACGGGTTTGTGCGAACGGGCAGCGCGTGGCAAAACGACAGCCCTTTGGCATCGACTCGGGTAGCGGCACGCTGCCTGGAATGGTCGATAGCTGACCTTTGCGCGCGCCGAGGGACGGAATCGATCCCATCAGACCGATGGTGTAGGGGTGCTGCGGATCGGCAAAAATACTCTCGACGCTGCCCTGCTCGACCACTTGTCCGGCATACATCACCGCCACCTGCTGCGCGACTTCCGCCACCACGCCCAGATCGTGGGTGATCATCAACACCGCCGTGCCGGTTTCGGCTTTTAAGGTATTCAGCAACGTCAGAATTTGCGCCTGGATGGTCACATCCAGAGCGGTGGTCGGTTCATCGGCGATCAGCAACCGCGGATGGTTAATCAATGCCATCGCAATCATGACGCGCTGACGCATCCCGCCGGAGAGCTGGTGCGGATAGGCTTTCAGGCGCATTTCGGGAGCGGGAATTTGTACTTTTTCCAGTATTTGCAGCGCCACATTCATGGCTTGTGCTTTCGACATCTTCTGGTGACGAATAACCGCTTCGCTGAGCTGATCGCCAAGCGTGAAAGCCGGGTTGAGTGAGGTCATGGGCTCCTGAAAAATCATCGCCAGTTCACTGCCGCGCAGATCGGCGTATTCGCGTGGGGACAGTTTGCGCAGATTGTGGCGGCGGAACTGCATTTCACCACTCACGATTTGCGCGCTGCTGGGCAGTAGTCCCATCAATGCGAGGGAGGTGATGCTTTTTCCGCAGCCGGATTCGCCCACCAGCGCCAGCGTTTCACCGGATTTCACGGTCAGCGAGATCCCGTCCAGTACGCTCACCGGCGATCCGGCAAATTTCACATTGAGATTGTGCAGGCGGAGTACCGGCCCTGCCTCCTTAAAAGGAATTGTCGTCATAACAGGGAATCATCCTCAAGGTTGATGGCCTGAATCAGGGCAGTTTGCAGAGTGAGCAGGTGTTCGCGCATGGCGGCGGCTGCTTCGTTGGGCTGGCGGTGGACGATCGCCGTCATGATTTTATGATGATGATCGTTGTAGCTGTCGACACGCTCAGGCGTGCGCGCCTGCTCACGCAGATGCTGCCAGCCGGGTTCGCGACGCACCGCATCAATAGCATCAAACAGGCCTAACATCAGGCGATTACCGGCCGCTTCTGCGATAGCGCGGTGAAAGGCGCTATCCCAGAGTTCATTGAGGTCGCGGTCATCCGGGCTGACCTTATCGATGCGTTCCAGCATGCGCTGCATCAGCGCGAGGTTTTCCCTGGTGGCACGCAGTGCCGCAAGACGGGCTAAGCCCGGTTCAAGCTGCAGACGAGCTTCCATGACTTCCAGCAAATTGGTTTGCTGTACCAGCCCCTGAAGCGCCAGCGGTTCAACCGGCGCAGCAGGGCCAATAAAGGTGCCTTTACCTTGCTTACGCCAGATACGCCCCTCTTCCTCCAGCACGTCCAGCGCACGACGAACTTCGCGTCGCCCTACGCCGAGTGTTTCCGACAGCTCACGTTCAGTGGGCAGCGGAATGCCTGGTGTTGACTCATGCTGGTTGATTAGACCGCGCAACTGCTCAAGCGCGGTGCTGGAATTAGCCAGAAACCGTGACGATTTTTCCATATTGGTTCGCCTGCTGTCATCATTGCTTTATTTTTATTAACAATAAGTTATCGATATAGAAGATGACTTATTGCTCTTATGAATAAGCAATTTACGAACCAATAAATCATTGGTTCAGGAACTTTCTGGAAAACCGTAAGTAAGCTAATGATTAAACGGGGATTATTTTTTACAGGATTGTTACAAACAAAAATGTTTTCTGAGGGAGAAAAGAGGTTATTCGCACAATAAAGGTGCAGAAGACGCACCAAAAACGCGCAATTGTTAATTTAATGCACTACGAATATTAACTTTTTGTTAACCAGCGATGGGGGTGAGATAAGAAAAAGGAGGCGCTGAAATGACGAAAGCCTGAATCATTTCTGATTCAGGCTTTCTAATGTGGCGGAACGGACGGGACTCGAACCCGCGACCCCCTGCGTGACAGGCAGGTATTCTAACCGACTGAACTACCGCTCCGCATTGTTCCCTTGAGAACGAGGCGAATATTACGGTTTGCCTCCGATCCCGTCAACGCTTTTTCTCAACTTTTGAATCATTTGCTGCAAAATTCACCCACCCGGTGAATTTAAACGCATTATGTCGAGATTTATGCCCGCCAGAGGCAGCTTCCACCTTTCTTCTGCACGATATCCAGGCGTGATTCATGGGCTGCGGCTTCTTCATCACTGGCTAAAATCACCCGTAATCGACTCGCCTGACGCACCACACGCTGAATTCCGGTACTGTCCTGCTGGCGTGAATCACTCTCCGTACTGAAGGCCATCGACGTCTGACCGCCGGTCATGGTCAGATAGACATCAGCCAGAATCTGGGCATCGAGCAATGCGCCGTGTAGCGTTCGCTTGGTATTGTCTATTTCGTAACGGGAGCAGAGCGCATCGAGGCTGTTGCGCTTGCCGGGAAACATTTTCCTCGCCAGCGCCAGACTATCGGTGACTTTACAGAACGTATTTGTTTTCGGAATGCCGCGGTTCAGCTTACTGAATTCATAATCCATAAAGCCGATATCAAACGATGCGTTATGGATGACCAGTTCTGCCCCGCTGATGTATTCGATGAACTCATCGGCCACATCGGCAAACGTGGGTTTATCCAACAGAAACTCGTCGGCAATCCCGTGAACACCAAATGCTTCCGGGTCCACCAGGCGATCGGGTTTGAGATAGACATGGAAGTTGTTGCCGGTAAGACGGCGGTTCACAACCTCAACGGCACCGATCTCAATAATCTTGTGCCCTTCATAATGCGCGCCGATTTGGTTCATACCGGTGGTTTCGGTATCGAGGACGATCTGTCGTGTAATTGCAGTGCTCATATCGGTCATTTATGTCAGACTCGTCGTTTTACTGATCGTTTCAAATACAGGAAGTCTACCAGAGATGACTAAGCAGGTAGAAATTTTCACCGACGGGTCTTGCCTTGGAAATCCAGGCCCGGGTGGCTATGGCGCGATTTTACGTTATCGCGAGCATGAAAAAACCTTTAACGAAGGTTATCGTTTGACCACCAACAACCGCATGGAGCTTATGGCTGCGATCGTCGCGCTGGAAGCCCTGAAAGAAGATTGCGATGTGGTCATTAGCACCGACAGCCAGTATGTCCGCCAGGGGATTACCCAGTGGATCCATAACTGGAAAAAGCGTGGCTGGAAGACGGCAGATAAGAAACCCGTTAAGAATGTCGATCTCTGGAAGCGCCTTGACGCTGCCCTGAGCCATCACACGATTAAATGGGAGTGGGTTAAAGGGCATGCCGGACATCCGGAAAACGAGCGCTGCGACGAACTGGCGCGCGCGGCAGCAATGAACCCTGTCCACGACGATGTGGGTTATCAGCCTGAATCCTGATTAGGGTTTGCGGTATTGACGCGTCGCCCCAACGGTTTGACGGATCCGCGCTTTCGATTTGCTTTGTTTCATGGGGTTAAGCGTAAGGGGTACAGTCCGCTTACGCGCCACGATGATTTGCATACATCCCAGTGCTGGCAGATGCGTCGTCAGCATTTTTCCACCCTTCCCCGACCAGGGTAAAACCTGAAATCCGCTGTAGTACATCACCTCAAAATTCAGTAATGAAAGCCAGTCGAGCTGTCGTGTAAAGGTAAACATGCGGCTGTTATAGGGCGGCGTACGGCGTAAAACCGGCACCAGCTTACGTAATCCCATCAGGCTCATAGGGTTGAAACCACTGAGTACCAGCCAGCCGTCATCAATAAGCACACGGTCGGCTTCACGCAGCAACCGGTGAGGATCGCTGCACCAGGGCAACGTATGCGCCATCAGACAGGCATCGACAGATTTTTCGGCGAATGGCAAATGAAGCGGATCGGCCTTAACCTGAAGGGGATGCCCGTTAAGAGAGACATTCACCTGATGGGAAATCGCGCAGCTTTCAGAGTTGATTTCGGCACTCAGGTTGCCAATCTTAAGCAGATGAAAACCGTACATTTTCGCGAACCAGGGTTTAAGCTGACGCTCAAGCGCCTCGCGATAGTATTCGCCCCAGCGAAACTGGTTCCACTGCTCTGGTGCTGAGATAATCTGAGGTATCCTTGCCGGTTTCATCAAAACACCCGCTACGTTATGAGAGGTAATTTATGAATCTTATCAGTATTCCCGCATTTCAGGACAACTACATCTGGGTTTTGGCGGACGATACGGGTCGCTGCATTATTGTTGACCCCGGTGAAGCAGAGCCAGTCCTGAAGGCGATTGAAGAGCATGGCTGGCAGCCAGAGGCCATTTTGCTCACTCACCATCATAACGATCATGTTGGCGGGGTACCTGCCCTGCGCGCGAAATTTCCCCATCTTGTGGTATACGGGCCACAAGAGACACAAAATAAGGGAACAACGCGGGTAGTCGAAGATGGCGAAAAAATCCTCATACTAGGTTACGAATTTTCTGTATTTGCTACTCCGGGTCACACTTCAGGACACATTTGTTTCTACAGTTTCCCTTATCTTTTTTGCGGTGACACGATGTTCTCTGGCGGCTGCGGAAGATTGTTCGAAGAGACGCCAACGCAGATGTATCAATCCTTCCAGAAAATTAATGCACTTCCGGAAGATACCATCGTTTGTTGCGCGCACGAGTATACATTAGCAAATATGAAGTTTGCGCTGAGCATTCTTCCTGAGGATCCCGCCATTCAGGATTATTACCACAAAGTTAATGAGTTACGGGTAAAAAAACAAAATACATTGCCCGTAATTCTGAAAAATGAGCGGAAAATAAATTTATTTTTGCGCACAGATGACATTGATTTAATTAATAAAATTAACCAAGAAACAAATTTGCAACAACCTGAGGAACGTTTCGCATGGTTACGGGCAAAGAAAGATAACTTCTGACAATTGCGGGTTGCCTTTTCAAAAATTCGCCGTTATTATCGCTCGTCTTTTAAGCAACTATTGACACACACATGAAGGCAAAAGCGATATTACTCGCCTCTGTCCTGCTTGCGGGGTGCCAGTCGTCTCAGAACACTGGTGACATTCAGCAGCACGCACAGAGCCTTTCTGCAGCTGGTCAAGGGGAAGCAGGGAAGTTTATAAGTCAGGCGCGATGGATGGACGATGGGACATCATTCGCGCAGGATCAAGACTTGTGGGCCTCTATTAGCGACGAGCTGAAGATGGGAATTCCGGAGAACACCCGGATTCGCGAACAGAAACAGAAGTATTTAAGTAATAAGAGCTATCTCCACGATGTAACTTTACGGGCAGAGCCGTATATGTACTGGATAGCAGGGCAAGTTAAGAAACGTAACATGCCTATGGAACTGGTACTACTACCCATAGTGGAGAGCGCTTTTGACCCGCACGCAACGTCTGGCGCCAATGCCGCAGGCATTTGGCAGATCATTCCGAGCACAGGGCGCAATTATGGATTGAAACAGACTCGCAGCTACGATGCGCGTCGTGATGTTGTCGCTTCAACGACGGCCGCTCTCGACATGATGCAACGTCTGAATAAGATGTTTGACGGCGACTGGTTGTTAACGGTCGCGGCGTATAATAGCGGCGAAGGCCGTGTACTGAAGGCAATGAAAGCGAATAAAGCACGTGGTAAATCCACTGATTTTTGGTCGCTCTCACTGCCACAGGAAACCAAGCTTTACGTGCCGAAAATGCTGGCTTTGAGCGATATTCTCAAAAATAGCAAACGTTATGGCGTGAAATTGCCTACGACCGATGAAAGTCGTGCGCTGGCGAGAGTAAGCCTCAGCAGCCCTGTTGAAATGAAACAGGTTGCTGATATGACGGGTATTCCGGTTAAAAAGCTGAAAACCTTTAATGCAGGCATTAAGGGTTCTACGCTGGGCGCAAATGGACCGCAGTATGTCCTCGTTCCGCAGAAAAATGCGGCGCGCTTACGGGCGTCCCTGGCTTCAGGTGAGATTGATGCGGTTCAGTCAACGCTGGTTGCTGATGCTTCATCTGTCAGCAGCCGGAGTTATAAGGTTCGTTCAGGCGATACGCTTTCCGGTATTGCATCGCGCCTCGGCGTCAATGCTAAAGATCTGCAGCAGTGGAATAATCTGCGCGGTTCGAATCTGAAAGTGGGCCAGAACCTGACCGTTGGCGCAGGTAGCAGTGCACAGCGTCTCGCTCGCAACAGCGATAGTATTACCTATCGCGTACGCAAAGGTGATTCGCTGTCCAGTATCGCGAAAACTCACGGTGTGAACATCAAAGATGTGATGCGCTGGAATGATGATACGGCCAATCTGCAACCAGGCGATCAGCTAACGCTGTTTGTAAAAAATAGCGATATGCCTGACTCCTGACAGCGCAATCCAGCTAAAAAAGGCACCGATTCCCCCGGTGCCTTTTTTATTTTTGAATTAACCCGCTTTCTGCGCTTCCGCCAGGATCGTATCGCTGGTGAACGATCCATCCTCCTGCAATTCAAAGTATGCTTTCACCTCCGCAGAGGCACTCTCCTGATATAAGCGAATCGCCTGAGCTAATGCATCAGGAGTACGCATACGCGCGATCCATGAGGTGAATTCAAGAGACAAGCGATCGGTAACTAATGAACGGGAAATCAAACCGGCCTCGGTTATCAGTGAAAACCACTCGCCGCTGGAGTAATTGCGTACATGAGAGGTGTCACGCAGGGCTTCAACAGTTTGCAGCCAGATATCGCGGACCGGGTTTCCAGGCGACATAATATCCATGATGATAAAAATACCGCCTGGTTTCAGCACGCGTTTGACCTCGCGCAGCGCCTGGCCCACATCGTGCCAGTGATGAGCGGAGTAGCGGCTAATGACGATATCAAAATATTCATCAGCAAATGGCAGCGATTCAGCATAACCCTGACGAGTGGTCATATTTTTTAACCCTCGGTCTTGTGCCGCCTGAGTGACTACGTCGAGCATCTGACTGGATAAATCATAGGCCGTCACTTGCGCGACGTGCTGCGCAGCAACAAAGCTGGCATGCCCTGCTCCACATCCCATATCGAGAACGTGTGCCTGGGGAAATGCTGCCAAACGTTCACTGAGACGCTCCAGATCGCGACCAGACGCATGTACGGCACTGGTCAGATAAGCTTTTGCCTGTGAGCCAAACTGTTTTTCGACGTTGTCATGATGGGATTGTGTTGTCATCGTACTGTCCTTTGTTTAATTGAAAAATAAAGGGCAGCACCTGCACAGGTCTGCCCCACGGCAGACCTGACACACCATTATTTATCAGGTTTGCCGGGACTGAATTCGACTAGTAGAGGGTTATGATCGGAGGCTCGCGTGACGAGCACTGAAGCTTCATGCACGTTCAAACCCCGATAGAAGACAAAATCGAGCGGACGACCAAACGCTTTGCGCCGCTGGTCATCAGTAAAACGAACTTCGCGCAGGGACATTTCGCGCGCAAAGCGGTAGAGCGCGTTCATACGCGGGCGGCTCCAGGCATTGAAATCACCGGCCATAATAATCGGGCCGCTGTGATGGGCCATCTGATCGCCGATAGGAAGTAATTGCTTACTGTATACGTCAACGCCCAGGCTAAAGTTCACGGCATGAATGTTAACGACCATCAGCAAGCGGGTATCCGGTAAGGGATAGACAGTGACAAGCGCCGATTTTGCCAGACGCAGAATCGGCTCCCGCTCGCGAAGCGGACAACAATAGACCGGGTGCGCCGCTGACAAGGTCATTACGCCGGAGGGATGCTGGGGTAAGACAAAGGCTGGAACCTGGTCAGCAGCCAGATAGTGGGTGGTCGCAAACCTGACCAGCTCTGGCGTAGTCTGTGCTTCCTGCAATAAAACCAGATGCGCATCCTTACCAAAATTCTTCAGGACGGATAACCATTCAGCGCGCTGCTGCTTAAAGATGTTCCACACCAGTACACGGATTTTTTCATCGCTGCTTAACGGTACGCCTGCAGGCAATGCCTGACCAATGCTTGCAAACGAACCCGGAGGCAAAATTCTCTCCGCTGGTTGTCCGGCAATATAACGCATAGCATAGGTATTTTTTCGCACTTTTGGATACGGCCTCTATAACTTGAACCAGCCCGGAAAACGGACTGGTTCTAATGTTATAGGGATTTTAGGTCACACTTTCAACGCAATTACTCATAAACTGCGTTCTGTTTTTGTAAGCAAGCGCTTACTTGGAGTTATGCAGCATGACGCGAGCGGTGTTATCCAGACGTCCACTCAGCCCAATCAGCAGGAATGCAGCCAGAACAATGACAGCCCCGATCCAGGGCGTTTGCGCCAGACCATAATGCTCAACCGTCTGACCACCGATTATCGAACCGAGTGCAATACCAATATTAAACGCTGCGATGTTAAGACCCGAAGCAACATCAACGGCGTTTGGCGTATACAACTCCGCTTTCTGCACCACGTAGACTTGTAAACCCGGGACATTACCAAACGCGAAGATCCCCATCACCAGAATAGTGGCTAAAGAAGCGTACTGAACGGATGCGGTAAACTGGAAGACCATCAGCAATACCACTAAAGCAGCGAAAATAAGTTTCAGCGCCGGTACTGCACCATGCTTATCTGCAAGTTTACCGCCCCAAATGTTGCCTATTGCCACCGATACGCCGTATCCCAGCAGGATCCAGCTCACTGCACCTGGCGAAAAACCAGCCAAATCTTGCATCATTGGCGCCAGAAAGGTAAAGGCTGTAAAGACGCCACCGTAGCCCAAAGCCGTTACGGCGTAGATGATCAACAAACGAGGATGGGTTAACACTTTAAGTTGATCGCTCAGGGAAGCGCTCGCCCTGCCCGGAATATTTGAAGGGACAAGCAACATACTGGCAAACAGCGCGATGACCCCAAGTACAGATACGGCCAGAAAAGTTTCACGCCAGCCAAAATGCTGACCGATAAAGGTCCCCATTGGAACGCCGGTCACCAGTGCCACCGTTAAGCCGCCGAACATAATAGCGATGGCGGAAGCCGCTTTTTCTTTAGGTACCAGACTCGTCGCGATAGTTGAGCCGATAGAGAAGAAGACGCCATGGGCAAGCCCGGTCAGCAGTCGGGCAACGACCAGCGTGGTGTAGTCGGGGGCTTGCCACGCCAGAATATTTCCGGCAGTGAAAAGCACCATTAAGGCCAGCAGAAGCTGCTTGCGTGGAAAACGTCCTGTCAGCGCGGTCAGGACAGGCGCTCCAATGGCAACCCCCAGTGCATAAATAGAGACCAGCAGCCCAGCAGAAGGCAGCGAGATGGCAAGTTGATCGGCGATTGTAGGAACAAGCCCTACAATGACAAACTCGGTTGTGCCAATAGCAAAGGCACTGATCGTCAGGGCTAGTAGCGCCAGCGGCATAATGTACTCCGTATCATCAGGATTAAGATGACACGAAGTATGCGCCAGTGTTTAAATAACAAAAATGGTCAAAGTATCAATAGAATTTTGCGGATGGTGCAATAATGAAAGCAACGTCAGAAGAGCTGGCAATCTTCGTGGCCGTGGTGGAAAGCGGCAGTTTTAGCAGGGCGGCAGAACAGTTGGGCCAGGCGAACTCGGCAATCAGTCGTTCTGTCAAAAAGCTGGAAATGAAACTGGGTGTAAGTTTATTAACCCGTACGACCCGCCAGCTGAGCCTGACGGAGGAAGGTGAACGCTACTTTCGCCGCGTACAGTCCATTCTTCAGGAGATGGCTGCAGCAGAGACGGAAATCATGGAGACGCGAAGCACGCCGCGAGGACTGTTGCGAATTGATGCCGCCACTCCCGTTGTACTGCATTTTCTGATGCCGCTCGTGAAGCCCTTCCGTGAACGCTATCCGGAGATGACGCTGTCGCTGGTTTCATCTGAGACTTTTATTAATCTGATTGAGCGGAAAGTTGATGTGGCGATCCGTGCCGGGACGCTCACGGATTCCAGCCTGCGCGCCCGTCCGCTGTTTACCAGCTACCGTAAGATCATCGCCTCACCGGAGTATATTGCCCGCTACGGAGAACCCGAGACGGTTGAAGAGCTAAAACAGCATCTTTGCCTGGGATTCACTGAGCCGCTAACACTGAATACCTGGCCTGTCGCTTGTCATGACGGTCAGTTGCATGAAATAACCTGTGGGCTGTCGTCCAATAGCGGAGAGACGCTAAAGCAGCTTTGTCTTAGCGGTAATGGTATCGCCTGTTTATCTGACTATATGATTAATAAGGAATTAGCGCGCGGAGAGCTAGTTGAACTGATGGCAGACAAACGCCTGCCCGTAGAAATGCCATTTAGCGCAGTGTATTACAGCGACCGTGCAGTCAGCACGCGCATTCGCGCTTTTATCGACTTTCTGAGTGAACATGTAAAACAGCTCCCGAAAGAGCTGTCAGGGAAATAGAGGGATTAAGTTAATCCCATTCAGGTGCCAGACCTTCCGGACTGACCAGTCGATCGTTGCACTCAAGTGTAGCGATCGCTTTTTTATCCTCATCATCCAGCACAAGATCACGAGCCAGCAGATTGCTCGCCAGATTTTCGCGTTTGGTGGACGACGGAATAACGGCATAACCTTCTCCCATCGCCCATGCCAGAATAACCTGCGCTGGCGTGGCGCTGTATTTTTCAGCAATGCCCACAATGATGTCATCTTTCAGCGCTTTACCATATGCCAGCGTCATATATGACGTGATGTGAATGCCCTTCTCTTTTGCCCAATCGACAACTTTTCGATTTTGCAGATAAGGAGAAAGCTCGATCTGATTGGTCGCAATATTTTCTGCTCCAATGGCAGCAATGGCCTTTTCCATCAATGGAATAGTGAAGTTTGAGATGCCAATATTACGGGTCAAACCTTGCTTCTTCGCTTCAAGCAGTGCCTGCATAAATTCTTCGACAGGAACGTTATCAGCGGGGGAAGGCCAATGGATCAACGTAAGATCAACGTAGTCGGTTCGCAGTTTTTTCAGGCTTTCTTGCAGGCTTGGGATCAGTTTCTCTTTGCTGAGATTTTCGATCCAGATTTTCGTCGTCAGAAATAATTCACTGCGCGGGATACCGCTTTCTTCAATGGCCTGACCAACTTCAGCTTCATTCCCATAGATTTGTGCTGTATCAACAGCCCGGTAGCCCAGCTCAAGTGCGTTTTTTACAGATGCGATGACGATGTCGCCTTTCAGGCGGAAGGTGCCCAAACCGAATGCAGGGATAGTCATTTATTTCCTCTTTAATCATAGTGTTCATGAACTGAGAGGATTATCACTTGTTACTGGTATGCTGAAAAAGAGGCAGAAATGCAGAGGATTTTTGCGTTTATAGCAATAATTAAATTATGGACAAGAAAAAGCCCTGAGCGTTAGCTCAGGGCTCT
>WJYB01000006.1 GCA_009668015.1 Enterobacteriaceae bacterium RIT714 | reverse complement strand
GCAGGTTCGAATCTCATATATCGCAGATAGCAAAAAAGCGCCTTTAGGGCGCTTTTTTACATTGGTGGGTCGTGCAGGATTCGAACCTGCGACCAATTGATTAAAAGTCAACTGCTCTACCAACTGAGCTAACGACCCGAATGGTGGGTGATGACGGGCTCGAACCGCCGACCCCCTCCGTGTAAAGGAGGTGCTCTACCAACTGAGCTAATCACCCATTTCGGTACTGCTTAGACAAGATACATTTAAGAATGGTGGGCGATGACGGGCTCGAACCGCCGACCCCCTCCGTGTAAAGGAGATGCTCTACCAACTGAGCTAATCGCCCATACTTAAATTCTTATCTACACTGCGGCATCTATCGGAATAGATGGTGGGTGATGACGGGCTCGAACCGCCGACCCCCTCCGTGTAAAGGAGATGCTCTACCAACTGAGCTAATCACCCCCGCTGTGTGGAGTCGCATTATAGGGAGAGTTGAAAATGAGTCAACGCCTTTTCTAAAGATTTTGTTCGTTCGTCGTAAAATTAAACAAAAGGATCACAAAATGGTCCCCGCCGCATGATTTCTAAACAAATTTAGTAAACCTGCATGTCAAACAGGCAACATCATTGAGGAATCGCCTCACAGTGATAGAATATTGCCCATTGCTTTTTTCCCAGTATTTGCCGGTCGTCGGCATCTTTATAACGTAAGGCCATTTCATGAAAATCAAAACTCGCTTCGCGCCCAGCCCGACAGGCTATCTGCACGTCGGTGGTGCACGTACTGCTCTCTATTCCTGGCTGTTTGCACGTAACCACGGCGGTGAGTTTGTGCTGCGTATTGAAGACACCGATCTGGAGCGCTCTACGCCAGAAGCCATCGAAGCCATTATGGATGGCATGAACTGGTTGAATCTGGAGTGGGATGAAGGCCCATATTTCCAGACTAAACGTTTCGACCGTTATAACGCGGTGATTGATGAGATGCTGGTCGCGGGCACGGCGTACAAATGCTACTGCTCGAAAGAGCGTCTGGAAGCGCTGCGCGAAGAGCAGATGGCGAACGGCGATAAGCCTCGTTACGACGGTCGCTGCCGACACAGCCATGAACATCATGCTGCTGATGAGCCATGCGTGGTGCGTTTTGCTAACCCGCAGGATGGCTCGGTGATCTTTGACGATCAGATCCGTGGCCCGATTGAGTTCAGCAATCAGGAGCTGGACGATCTGATTATTCGTCGTACCGACGGTTCACCAACCTACAACTTCTGCGTGGTGGTTGATGACTGGGACATGGAAATCACCCACGTTATCCGTGGTGAAGATCATATCAACAACACCCCGCGCCAGATCAACATCCTGAAAGCGCTGAATGCCCCTGTGCCGGTTTACGCGCACGTTTCCATGATTAACGGCGACGACGGTAAAAAACTGTCCAAGCGTCATGGTGCGGTGAGCGTGATGCAGTACCGCGATGACGGTTACCTGCCGGAAGCACTGCTGAACTACCTCGTGCGTCTGGGCTGGTCCAGCGGCGATCAGGAGATCTTCAGCCGTGAAGAGATGATCAAGCTGTTCTCCCTTAATGCAGTGAGCAAGTCTGCCAGTGCCTTTAATACTGACAAACTGCTGTGGCTGAACCATCACTATATCAACACCATGCCGCCGGAATACGTTGCGACCTATCTGCAATGGCATATTGAGCAGGCCAATATTGATACACGCAATGGCCCGCAACTGGCAGATCTGGTGAAACTGCTGGGCGAACGCTGCAAAACGCTGAAAGAGATCGCGGAAAGCTGCCGTTACTTCTACGAAGAATTTGATGCGTTTGATGCCGATGCGGCGAAGAAACACCTGCGTCCGGTCGCGCGTCAGCCGCTGGAAGTGGTGCGTGATAAACTGGCCGCACTTACTGACTGGACAGCCGAAAATGTTCATCATGCCATTCAGGCAACGGCCGACGAGCTGGAAGTGGGCATGGGTAAAGTAGGCATGCCGCTGCGTGTGGCTGTGACAGGCGCAGGCCAGTCGCCAGGCCTGGATGTGACGGTGCATGCGATCGGTAAAACACGCAGCGTCTCACGCATTAATAAAGCGCTGGACTTTATTGCTGAGCGCGAAAGCCAGCAATAATATCCTGGCAAGAAGACAGAACAACGGCAGGCTCTCCTGCCGTTTTTTATGCCTGCTCTTCAGCGATCCCGAGACGGGTCAAAAAACCCTGAATCCCTTCACGCGCCAGCAGCACGGCGAGTCTTTCTTGCTCAAGCGTTGTCATATTTTCCAGGGCGCTGGTCACCTGACGTAATAAGCTTGTGGTGTTGGTGTCGCCATAGAAACCTGGCGTCTCTGCGAGCTGATAAACGGCCTGACGGTTACGAATAGCGGGGAGACGACTAATATGTTCGCGTACGTGGGCATCTATATGAATGAGTCGGGCTCGTCCGCCTTTTACTCCATTCAGGCCCTCGGTTTTCCATCCTTGCTTGCGTACCCAGCGATTTACCGTTTGTTTGGTGACCCCCAAACTTTCGGCCAGCTCTTCCGTGGTCATTTTGCTCCGTAATCTTTTCATATCAGTTCTGGTCGCGTATCCCTAATCGTTGTAACAATCCGGAAATCCCTTCCCGCAGCATCAAGGTTGTCAGCTGCTTTTGCTCATCCGGGGTCATCTCGTTTGCCAGTGTCAGCAACAGCGAGTGCAGTGAGTTATTTTCCGCGACGATGTCAGGAAGTTGAGGTTCGTCTGCTGTGCGGCATGCACTGCGAATAAATTCCCGTACTTTTTCGTTCACATGCACCAGACGCGCTTTTCCACCCTGAACACCCGGTCTTGGCGATGTTTTCCAACCCTCTTTACGTACCCATTTATTGATGGTCTGACGGCTATAGCCAGTGAGCCGGGATAACTCCTCTGGCGTCATTCGTTCCTTGATCATGCAATTACCTGAATATCAGTGGGGTTATGAGTGGTTCATCTTATAGCACCCTTTTACGCGAAAACGTGACAGGTTTAACTACTGGCTGCGAGCAGCTTCGCAATGTGATCCATTTGCATGATTTTTCGACGATTGGAAGGGTGGAGCTGATTTTGCCGTTGACACTCTGCAATGGAATTCATATTATGCCGCCCGTCAACACGACAGCTTTACGTTGGGGCTATAGCTCAGCTGGGAGAGCGCTTGCATGGCATGCAAGAGGTCAGCGGTTCGATCCCGCTTAGCTCCACCAAATTCTTATCCAGGAGAGTTTGGAACGTAAAGACACTGTGGGGCTATAGCTCAGCTGGGAGAGCGCTTGCATGGCATGCAAGAGGTCAGCGGTTCGATCCCGCTTAGCTCCACCAAAATTTGAACCCTCGCCTGTGGCGGGGGTTTTTTTATGCTTGTAATAGCTTCTTACTCTTTTTGTCGCCAGGCTGGCGCGTTTCTCTACCTGAACTCAATCTACATCAAAAAAAGGTTTCATTTCGCCGCTGAAACTTGATTCGGTCATTTAATAAACTTACTATCCGTTTGGTCAATGTTTTGCCAGGAAGAATAGTATTTATTAATAATGAAAAGCCAACTCTACAATAACTTACGATTATTTATATTAGCGCAGTTGCTGTGTCTGATAATGGTTCCCTTTTCTCGTTATATTTCTCCGCGTGCGATGCTTGATAATCATAGCGTCTATCTGGCATGGCTGCCGTTGAGTTTCATGCTGGCTATTATTTTTTTGTTTGGCCGTCGCGCCGTTCTTCCTGTTGTTATCAGTTTTGCGGTCACCAATTTATATAGCTTTGAGCTAAATTTCCTTCAGCAAACCGTAATACTTTTTTGCCAGACATTCTCAGTGTTTGCCGCATGCGGCATTCTGCGCGGGTTTCTCGGCAAGCGCTGGCGCTATGGGCTGCCTAATCAGCATATCGGAATGCGTATCTTCTGGTTAGGTTTTGTCATTCCGGTCGGTATCAAAATATCTATGTACCTGGCTGGGTATTTCTTTAATTTCCCTGTTTCATTATCTAATTTCTTTGGTGAAGGATCGGCCATTTATAATATTGTCGATATTCAAAGCCTGATTTGTGCTGGCTTGATATTTACGATGATGTTTTATTATCCCTTAAGAATGATAATTAATCCCCGTTATGCCAGAACCTTCTGGTTGCGGAGTATTAAGCCGTATCTTATTAATCATCATCCGCTGTTTATAGTAGTGTGGCTGATGCTTTTGGCGCTAATTCTGCTGGTCCTATGCGCACCTTTTGAATCCAGGTTAATCGCTGGCTACCTTGTTCCCGTCATATTTATCTTGTTTACCGTAGGGATTAGCCGGCTGAGCTATGCTCTCGTGTCGCTAAGTTGGGCCATTTCAGCATTCATGCTCTTGACCTATAACACCAATTTTCTGAATGGCGTGGAGACGGGCTACTCCCTGGCGTTCGTCCTGTCCGTATTGATCTCCTTCGCCATTTGCCTGATGTACATGTCGCGGATTTATCATCGCAGCGAATGGTTGAAGCAAGGGTGGCAGGAGAGGGCATTAACCGATCCGCTGACCGGGCTGGCCAATCTGCGGGCGCTGGAGGATTTCTTGCGCCTCCATCCCCGCGCCAAAGTCTGTTGTTTGCGGCTGGACAATCTGGAGTTCCTCAGTCGGCATTACGGCATGCTCATGCGGGTGCATTGCAAGCGCACCGTCACCACAACAATCCAGCCGTTGCTGCAAGCGGATGAAAAGTTTTTTCAACTGCCTGGCAGTGAACTGGTACTGGTTCTGCTTGGGCCAGAAACTGGCGAGCGTTTACAGCACATCGTCGATCGGTTGAACAGCCGTAAAATTTACTGGAACAATACCGGCCTGGATATCGAGGTTGGCGCCTCGTGGGGAGAGATCAAAGAGAAAGATGTAGAGAGCCTTCATCACACCCTGGGGCAATTGAGCTGGCTGTCTGAGCAATCGTCCGTGACGCACAAAGTGCTGGCTTTGACCAACAGCGTGGCAACGGTGAGCGGGCAAACCACGGAACGCGTCCTGATGCTCAGTCGAGTCAAAAGCGCGCTGGAGGAGGGCGGCGTTCGGCTGTATGCCCAGCCGATTCACGATGCGTCTGGTCAGGGTTATCACGAAATTCTCACGCGTCTGGAAAGCGACGGCGAGATCATCACCCCCGATCGCTTTATCCCTCTGATTGCCCAGTTCAACCTGAGTCACCGTTTTGATTTGTGTGTGGTTGAGAATTTGCTCAAGTGGTTACTTGCCCATCCTGCGCCACATACCCGGGCCCGATTTTCGGTAAATCTGATGCCGTTTACGCTGAATCAGAAAGACGTTGCTTCAGAAATTATCGGCTTGTTCGAGCGCTATGCGATATCCCCGCGGACCGTGATCATTGAAGTCACCGAAGAGCAGGCGTTCTCCGATTCAGAATTAAGCATGCAAAACATTCTGCAACTGCGCGATTACGGTTTCAAAATTGCGATTGATGATTTCGGGACGGGGTACGCCAACTATGAGCGGCTCAAGCGCCTGCAGGCCGACATTATCAAAATTGACGGCTGTTTTGTGAAAGACATTTGTACTGACAGCATGGATGCGATGATTGTGCAGTCGATATGTAATCTGGCGAAAACAAAATCGCTCATTGTGGTGGCTGAGTTTGTTGAAACAGCGGAACAACGGCAGCTGCTGCTGGATATCGGTGTGGATTTTCTGCAGGGGTATTTGATCGGTAAACCGCGTCCGCTGGGCGAACTCGGGACATAAAAAAGCCGGAGGCGCAAACCCCCGGCCATTTATTCTGATTACAGTACCAGAGCGGCGATAGACGCAGACAGTACGCTCACCAGCGTTGAACCGTAAACCAGTTTCAGACCGAAGCGAGAAACCACGTTACCTTGTTCTTCATTCAGGCCTTTAATCGCACCAGCGATGATACCGATTGAAGAGAAGTTAGCGAAGGAAACCAGGAACACAGACAGAATACCTTCTGCGCGCGGAGAGAGCGTGCTGGCAATTTTCTGCAGATCCATCATGGCAACGAATTCGTTTGAAACCAGTTTAGTCGCCATGATACTCCCTACCTGCAGTGCTTCGTGAGCCGGAACACCCATTACCCAAGCAATTGGGTAGAAGATGTAGCCCAGAATACCCTGGAAGGAGATACCCAACACAGCGGCGAACAGGGCGTTCAGCGCGGCGATCAGGGCGATAAAACCAATCAGCATAGCGGCAACGATAATCGCGACCTTAAAGCCTGCCAGAATATACTCACCCAGCATTTCGAAGAAGCTCTGGCCTTCGTGCAGGTTAGACATCTGGATATTTTCTTCGCTGGCATCAACGCGGTAAGGGTTGATCAGCGACAGCACGATAAAGGTGCTGAACATGTTCAGAACCAGCGCAGCGACCACGTATTTTGGTTCCAGCATTGTCATGTATGCACCCACGATTGACATGGAAACAGTCGACATTGCGGTTGCCGCCATGGTGTACATGCGGTTGCGGGACATTTTGCCGAGGATATCTTTATACGCGATAAAGTTCTCAGACTGACCCAGAATCAGGGAGCTGACTGCGTTAAAGGATTCCAGTTTACCCATGCCGTTAACTTTGGATAACAGGAAACCGATCGCGCGAATGACCACCGGCAGGACACGAATGTGCTGCAGAATACCGATCAGAGCGGAGATAAAGACGATTGGGCACAGCACTTTCAGGAAGAAGAATGCCAGACCTTGATCGTTCATGCTGCCAAACACGAAGTTGGTTCCTTCGTTAGCAAATCCGAGCAGTTTTTCGAACATTTCGGAGAAGCCTTTGACAAAGCCAAGGCCTACGTTGGAGTTCAGGAAGAACCACGCAAGTAAAACTTCAATGACGAGCAGCTGTACAACATAGCGAATACGAATATTTTTGCGGTCTGTGCTGACCAGCAATGCAAGTGCAGTAACGACAACAAGTGCCAGGACAAAATGAAGGACGCGGTCCATATTTGCTCCAAATATGAGGCAGGTTTAATTTCCGTGCACATTCTATGTAACAAGCACAAAGAAAACGAGATCAAGACCACACTATAGTTACATCCTGTGACGAGTCTCAAAAATAGTGATCAACCATACACTTCTGTTATGTTATGTAAATGAGTGAAAAGTTGCGTTTGTGTGCTACGCTTCACAAATGACTGTACGATTTCATGTTCGGTGAGATCGTTTCATCGCACCCGCCCCAGCTATCGTTCTTAGCTATCAGAGAAATCAATATAAACCTTTTAAATGATCTTGATAATCATTCTCATTTTGATAGCATAAAACATAGCAAAGGCTATATTTCCAGAGGCAGAAATGACAAACAGTCGCGTAGAGGGTAGCAGTGGCAGAGCAGCGCGCAAGCTGAGGTTTGCATTAATGGGACCTGCGTTCATTGCTGCCATTGGCTATATCGATCCGGGTAATTTTGCGACCAATATTCAGGCCGGGGCTAGCTTCGGCTATAAGCTGCTGTGGGTTGTGGTATGGGCCAACCTGATGGCGATGCTCATCCAGGTTTTGTCTGCGAAGCTGGGGATTGCCACGGGTAAAAACCTGGCCGAACAAATTCGCGATCACTATCCCCGCCCGGTTGTATGGTTTTATTGGGTGCAGGCAGAGATTATCGCCATGGCCACCGATCTGGCGGAGTTTATCGGTGCGGCAATCGGCTTTAAACTCATTCTCGGGGTATCGCTGTTGCAGGGCGCAGTGCTGACCGGGATTGCGACTTTCCTGATCCTTATGTTACAGCGGCGTGGGCAAAAACCGCTGGAGCTGGTGATCGGCGGCCTGCTGCTGTTTGTTGCCGCGGCCTATATCGTCGAGTTGATTTTTTCTCAGCCTAACCTGGTGCAGCTGACCAAAGGGATGGTTATCCCGAGTTTGCCAACTTCTGAAGCGGTGTTTCTTGCGGCTGGCGTATTAGGTGCGACGATTATGCCGCACGTGATTTATCTTCATTCGTCGCTCACGCAACATGCCCATGACGGATCCCGACAGGAGCGTTATTCCGCAACGAAATGGGATGTCGGGATTGCAATGACTATCGCCGGGTTTGTCAATCTGGCCATGATGGCGACAGCGGCAGCGGCTTTCCATTTTAATGGTCACACCGGTATTGCCGATCTCGATCAGGCCTATCTGACTCTGGAACCCCTGCTGAGCCACGCGGCGGCGACCATCTTCGGATTAAGTCTGGTGGCGGCTGGGTTATCCTCGACGGTCGTCGGGACGCTGGCCGGTCAAGTGGTGATGCAAGGGTTTGTCCGTTTCCACATTCCGCTGTGGGTACGCCGGTCTGTCACCATGCTGCCTTCCTTTATCGTTATTTTAATGGGGCTGGATCCCACCCGCATCCTGGTGATGAGCCAGGTCCTGTTAAGTTTTGGTATCGCGCTGGCGCTGGTGCCGCTGCTGATCTTTACCAGCAATAAGGCGCTGATGGGCGATCTGGTGAATACGACGCTGGTTAAACGAATCGGCTGGATTATCGTCGTGCTGGTAGTGGCGTTGAACCTGTGGCTATTAATTGGAACGGCGCTGGGTCTTTAAGACGGCCAGATTTCAGCCATTAAAAAAGGAGCCATCAGGCTCCTTTTTGTATTTAGTGGCGATGACCACCGCCGTGACCATGCCCGTGTCCGTGACCCCGAGGTCCACGGCGATCGTTGCGATCGCTCCAGCCTTCACGGTAGCCGCGTTCATACGCTTTGCGATTATCCCAACCACGATGACGACCATTGTCATGTCTCCACCAGCGGTCTTTTCGCCATTCGTAGTTACGGTGCCAGTAATTGCGGTCGCGCCAGCCACCGCCATCCCAGTAGTTACCATAATTATCACGATCGCCAATTTGTAATTTTACGGATGGCAACAGGGTGATTTCGCCAGCATTGGCAACCAGCGGCGCTGAAGCCAGTAATACAGCAGCAAGAATCAGTGACCTGAACATGGTTATTCTCCTTCACGATCGGGGCCGAAGACGGCCTGTTAACGCAATATTACGGGGCCGTAAAGCCCCGTTTAATCGCCTCAACTCCTAATTCATCAAGGGGAGCACGTTTTGCTAAAAATGGTGTTAATTTGCGCTATTCAGGATCGATTCGATGGTCTGGATTTCCTCAGCGCTAAAATGCAGATTATCCAGCATCCCGACGGCATCCTCAATTTGCGAGGTCTTACTGGCGCCAATCAGAACGGTTGTGACCGCATCGTGGCGCAGTACCCAGGCCAGCGCCATTTGTGAGAGTTTTTGGCCTCTGCTCTCGGCCAGCGCATTTAGCTTACGTACCTGGCTGATTTTCTCATCGGTGATCTGCTCAGGGTTCAGGAAGCGGCTGCCGCTGGCGGCGCGTGAATCAGCTGGAATGCCGTTCAGATAACGATCCGTCAGTTGACCACCCGCCAGCGGGGAAAAGGGAATACATCCGACGCCTTTCTCCTTCAGCACGGACAGCAGTCCTTGCTCCGGCGCACGTTCAAACATGGAGTATTTTGGCTGATGGATAAGACAAGGCGTGCCCAGATCGTCAAGGATTTCAATCGCCTGTCGTGCCAGCTCTGCCGGATAATTCGACAGCCCGACATACAGCGCTTTGCCCTGGCGAACAACGTGATCAAGCGCTTTCATGGTCTCGTGCAACGGTGTTTCCGGGTCCGGGCGGTGATGATAAAAGATATCCACATACTCAAGTCCCATACGTTTGAGACTCTGGTCTAGGCTGGCAATCAGATACTTACGCGATCCCCAGTCGCCGTAAGGCCCGTCCCACATGGTATAGCCCGCTTTGGTGGAGATGATTAACTCGTCGCGGTATGGCTGAAAATCTTCCTGAAAAATGCGACCAAAGTTGCACTCAGCCGACCCGGGAGGCGGACCGTAATTATTGGCAAGGTCAAAGTGAGTAATGCCAAGCTCGAATGCGCGCTGTAAAAGTTGGCGACTGTTGTCAATCAGGGTGGTGTCGCCAAAATTGTGCCACAACCCCAGTGAAACGGCGGGAAGCCTAAGTCCGCTCTGGCCGCAACGACGATACTGCATTGACTGATAACGCGTTTTATCCGCCTGAAAAACCATGCTTTTGCCCTCTGACCGGAAAGATACACCTCAGTGTATACGCTTACATTGATGCTCAGGAAATCAGATTACTACGCCATTATTCGTAAAGCATTCTTTCCATATCCTTCTTGCCGCCATTCCTGGACAGCCATCACGCTTCTTTAATACTCAAAGTGAGGTCAACGTCAGAAGGACAACTGTTATGCGAACCCCGTATTGCGTCGCCGATTATCTGCTGGACCGTCTTACTCAGTGTGGAGTTGAACACCTGTTTGGCGTGCCTGGCGACTATAACCTGCAGTTCCTCGATCATGTTATCGACAACCCGGATATTCGCTGGGTAGGCTGCGCAAACGAGTTGAACGCCTCTTACGCTGCGGATGGGTATGCGCGCTGTCAGGGTTTTGCCGCGCTGCTCACCACGTTTGGCGTGGGTGAACTGAGCGCCATCAACGGCATCGCAGGCAGTTTTGCTGAGTATGTTCCGGTGCTGCATATCGTGGGCGCACCGGGGAGTGCGGCTCAACAAAAAGGAGAACTCCTTCACCACACGCTCGGCGACGGAGAGTTCAGACATTTTTATCATATGAGTGAGCCCATCACTGCCGCGCAGGCGATTCTCACTGAGCAGAATGCCTGTCACGAAATCGATCGCGTACTGTCGATCATGCAGCGTGAACGCCGTCCAGGTTATCTGATGTTGCCAGCCGATGTGGCAAAAAAACCTGCCACACCGCCTGTAAGCGCTTTCACACAGACAACTCCGCAGCCGGATAGCGCGTGTCTGAAAGCGTTTCACGATGCGGCAGAAAAGAGTCTTTCGTCCAGCACCCGTACGGCCTTACTGGCTGACTTTCTGGTGCTGCGCTACGGCCTAAAAAATCAGCTTCAGAAGTGGGTCACAGAGACCCCCATGGCGCATGCGACCCTGCTGATGGGCAAAGGGATTTTTGACGAGCGCCAGCCCGGCTTCTATGGCACCTATAACGGCGCGGCGAGCGCAGAGGCAGTGCGGGAGGCGATTGAAGAGGCTGACCGGGTCATCTGTGTGGGCACACGTTTTACCGATACGCTCACGGCTGGTTTTACCCATAAGCTTCGCCCTGAACAGACGATTGAAGTTCAGCCTCATGCGACGCGTATTGGTGAACGCTGGTATACCGATATACCGATGGCCCGGGCGGTTGAGATTATATCCGGGCTGTGCCGACAATACGCGGGGGGTTCCGTTGCGCCTGCTCGCGTCGACGCGCTGACAGATGAGTATCACGAGGGAAGCCTCACCCAGGCTAATTTCTGGCAAACGCTGCAAACCTTTATTCGCCCTGGCGATATTATTCTCGCCGATCAGGGCACAGCAGCATTTGGTGCCAGCGCGTTGCGCCTGCCAGCCGATGTTAACTTTATCGTACAACCGTTGTGGGGATCGATTGGCTTCACTCTGGCGGCAGCCTTCGGCGCGCAGACGGCTTGCCCGGAGCGACGTGTCATTATTCTTACCGGCGATGGCGCAGCCCAGCTGACCATTCAGGAAATGGGCTCCATGCTGCGTGATCATCAGCGCCCGATAATGCTGGTGCTCAATAACGAAGGGTACACCGTCGAACGAGCGATTCATGGCGCGACCCAGCGCTATAACGATATTGCCCTGTGGAACTGGACACAGCTCCCGCAAGCACTCAGCCAGAATGGCCAGGCCCAGTGCTGGCGAGTGAGCGAAACGGCGGAGCTGGCGGATGTTCTTGAGAAAGTCGCCCACAGCGAGACATTTTCGCTGATAGAGGTGATATTGCCCAAAGAGGATGTTCCTCCTCTCCTGGGCGCCATCACCAGAGCGCTGGAAGCCCGTAACAATGCCTGACTATTTATTTTGCCGCCAGGCCATCATCATCGGTTTGCCCGCCAGCAGGAGCCAGGCGGGCAGCATCACAATACACAGCAATGGCAGCAGATTGATATCCGGCACCACGACCGCAGCCATAAACAGGCTCAACCATGCGTCCCGCGTGACGACCAGCACCAGGCCCAGAATTGAACAAGAGATCGTGATGGCTGCCGGCACCGCTTCGACGTGCTGATGCAGCATTAATCCTAATGCCACGCCAATGAAGACGGCCGGGAAGATGCGCCCACCGCGGAAACCACACGCGGCTGCCACAACCACCGCTGCCAGCTTAATCAGCGCAAACAGCAGGTAATCGGAAACGCTAAACACCTGGCTAAATGCCATCTGCTGCATCTCGTCCACGCCTTTAAATAAGGTTATCGCGCCCCCAATAGCGCCCAAAATACCGAGCATAAAGCCACCCGCTCCCAGGATGAGAACCGGGTGTTTAAGCCTGTGCATCAGCTGGTGCAGGCGCGGCAGACACCACACGGCCACCATCCCGAGCGCGATGGCGATAGCGGCGACAATGGCTCCGCTGAAAATGTCCGCCACCTGTATCTGACCGTACTGCGGAATCGGCAGCGAAAAGTGAGGGTGGAAAAACAGGCTGGTGGTCAGCGCTCCTGCGGCGGCGGCCATCAGCGGGGCGAACAGACGATCCCAAAGCGGTACATCGTTATCGCCACTTAGGGTCTGAGAAAAGATCAGCGCAGCGGCGACAGGCGTACCGAACAGCGCGCCGATGGTGCCCGCCGAGGCAAGAATGGTCCAGTCCAGCGCACCGACGCGCGGAAATACCCGCGCTCCCAGATACACCGCCAGGGCGATATTGACCGCCATAATCGGGTGTTCCGGACCGAGGCTCACGCCGCCTGCCAGACCGAGGATCAGCGCAATCAGCAATCCAGGCAGTGCGGAAGGGCTCACCGGCGCGCCAATCAGGGGCTCCAGCGCCGGGTCGGGGCCTGCATGCCCGGGACTGAAGCGAATCACCAGACCAACGGCGACGCCGGTTAACGTCAACATCAGGATTATCCACGTCGGCGAGGCATAATTAATGCCAAGCTGGCCCGGCAGCGAAGTCCATAACAGTGTCTGTAGCACCGAGGCGACTTTCATCACAACAATTAATACCAGGCTTGATGCAATCCCAATAATCAGCGCGGGGGGGGCCAACAGGAGCATGGTTCTGGCTCGCGGATGGAGCATGATGATTTCCTTGTACACAAGTGTTTAGCGTAAATTTGCACATTCAGTGTGACGGCAATAGTGCAAAAGGTGCTGAAACGGTAAAGTTATTCTGTGACGAAGATCGATAATCCTGGGCCACCCGCATTCAGGTCGTTGTTGTTATCCCGCCTTGAATTTACAGTGTGCCAAAGATTTATTCTGACTTTAGCGGAGCAGTAGAAGAATGACAAAGTATGCTTTAGTAGGCGACGTAGGGGGCACCAATGCCCGGCTGGCGCTCTGTGATATCAATACCGGTGAAATCTCTCAGGCTAAAACCTATTCCGGGCTGGATTATCCGAGCCTGGAAGCGGTAGTGCGCGTCTATCTGGACGAGCATAAAGAAGTCAGCGTAGAAGACGGCTGTATCGCGATTGCCTGCCCGATTACCGGTGATTGGGTGGCGATGACCAACCACACCTGGGCATTTTCGATTGCCGAGATGAAAAAGAATCTGGGTTTCGCGCATCTGGAAATTATTAACGACTTTACGGCGGTCTCAATGGCTATCCCGATGCTCAAGCCGGAACATCTGATCCAGTTTGGCGGAGCAGAGCCGGTCGAAGGCAAGCCGATTGCCGTCTATGGCGCAGGCACCGGGCTTGGGGTTTCGCACCTGGTCCACGTCGATAAACGTTGGGTAAGCCTGCCCGGTGAAGGTGGACACGTTGATTTTGCGCCAAACAGCGAAGAAGAGGGCATTATTCTGCACGAGCTTCGCGCCGAGCTAGGCCATGTGTCGGCTGAGCGCGTGTTGTCAGGTCCTGGGCTGGTGTATCTGTATCGCGCGATTGTGAAATCAGACGGTCGCCTGCCAGAAAATCTGCAGCCGAAGGATGTCACCGAACGTGCGCTGGCGGATAGCTGTACTGACTGCCGCCGCGCGCTGTCGCTATTCTGCGTGATTATGGGACGTTTTGGCGGCAATCTGGCGCTGAATCTGGGAACGTTTGGCGGGGTGTATATCGCAGGCGGGATTGTGCCGCGTTTTCTGGAGTTCTTTAAAGCTTCTGGATTCCGCGGCGGTTTTGAAGACAAAGGTCGTTTCAAGGCCTATGTGCAGGATATCCCGGTTTATCTGATCGTCCATGATAATCCGGGTCTGCTGGGTTCAGGCGCACATCTGCGTCAGACTCTGGGATACTATCTCTGATTGACGTTGCCCTCTCTGCATGGGGAGGGCATTAAAAATGCATTAACAGCCGAAATTCCTTCACCTTGCTGCGACTCACTGGCACCTGAAAATCCAAATCCTTCAGGCGTAAAATATAGGTGTTGTTAAACCACGGCTCGATCTCGCGGATTTTATTGAGATTGACGCAAAACGAGCGGTGGCAGCGGAAAAAGTGCGAGGCCGGTAATTTGCTGCAAAATTCGGTGATATTCATCGGCATCACGAATGACTCCCGGCGGGTATAAACGAACGTCATCTTTTCGTGGGCTTCGGCGTAGTAAATATCATCCATCGGCGTGACGATAATCCGCTCATCCTTGATCAGATTCAGGGTGTCGTTTTCGCGTGTGGTCACGGGGGCAGGGGTGACGCTTCCCTGGCTCTGCTGCTGCCATGCCAGCTCAAGTTTTTGCAACATGCTGACGATGCGGGACTCCTGATAGGGCTTCAGGATGTAGTCAAATGCTTCCAGTTCGAACGCCTCCACCGCATGCTCTTTCCAGGCAGTGACAAACACAATAAACGGTTTATGGGCGAACTGGTTGATATTTTGCGCCAGCAGCACTCCGTCGAGGGACGGAATATTAATATCCAGAAAAATGGCGTCTACCCGGTTGTGCTGTAAAAACTTCAGCACATCCAGACCGTCTTCAAAGGTGCCCACAATCTCCATCTGGCTGTGTTCTTTTATCAACCAGCTCAGCTCCTGTTGGGCCAGGATCTCATCTTCCACAATGATGACTTTCATGCTTAACTCCGGCCTCAGGGTAACAACAGCGTCTGTGTATGAACGGGCAAGTGTTCATTGGGGACATAAAAAGCGATTTCAGTGCCGGGCTCCAGGCGACGAATATGCAGCCCTTCGCCGTACAGCAACTTCACGCGGTGATGCACATTCAGCAGACCAATTTTATTGCCCGGCATTTCGTTAGACTCGACGCGAGCGATCACGCCAGGATCGATGCCGTGGCCAGTATCCCGCACCGCCACGCGCACGCGGTTACCGCATTCCGCTACGCTGATAGTAACCACGCCTTTGCCCTTGCAGGGCTGGATGCCGTGGACAATCGCATTCTCAACCAGTGGCTGAATCAGCAGGCTGGGGATCACGCAATGCACCTCTTCATCAATATCGTAGATAACCGTCAGCTTATCGCCAAAGCGCGCCTGCTCAATCGCGATATAGTCTTTTATCTGGTACAGCTCTTTTTTGATGTCGATCTGCTCATCGTCCTTCAGTTCAATGTTATAGCGCAGATAGCGCGACAGATTAAAAATCAGCTGACGGGCGGTATCCGGATTCATGCGAATGGAGGATGAAATGGCATTCAGGGCATTAAACAGGAAATGGGGATTAATCTTGCTTTGCAGCGCGCGCAGCTCTGCCTTATTTGCCATTTCCCGTAACTGCTCGGCGCGAGAGACCTCCAGCTGGGTGGAGATAATCTGCGATAAACCAATGGCCATCTCCTGAAGCGTGGAGGTGATCTGGTGCGCGTGGCAGTAATAGATTTTCAGCGTGCCGGTCACAATGCCTTTCTCCCACAGCGGGATCACCAGCATGGAGTGTATTTCCGGCGTACGATGAGCTTCATCATTGTTTTTAATGATGATTTTACCGTAGTTAATTGCCTTACGCGTGGTGGGGCTCACGGTGTCGTCGCTGTCGCGATAGTTATCTTCGCCCACGCCAACGTAGGCCAGCACATGGTCGATATTGGTGATGGCCACCGCATCGGCATGGATATCACGGCGAATAATATCGCAGACCTGGCGAAGCGACTCGGCATTGACGTGGCGGAACAGCGGCAGCGTTTTATTGGCAATATCCAGCGCCAGCTTCGCCTGCCGCGCGGCGCTGGCCTCTTTTTCACCCTCGACGCTCTGCACCAGCAGGACGATAAAACCGATACAGACGCTGCCGAGGATCATCGGAATACCGATCTTAGAGACAATATCCAGCCCGAGTGCGGTATTCGGTGCCCATGCGACCACGAGGATCATCGTTAGCGTTTCACACAACATCCCCGCGGCAATACCTGCCCGCCAGTGCTGTTTTTTTGAGATCTTGCGGTTAATCCAGCCCGACAGTATCCCCGCAATGATGCTGGTGATAAAACAGGGAATGGCCGTTACCCCGCCAATATCAATTAAATAACGGTGCGTCCCGGCAATGATACCGGCGATAATTCCCACCCACGGGCCAAATAAAATTCCGCCAGACATCACCGCAATAATTCGTACGTTAACCAGCGAGCCTTCTACCGGCACGCCGGACCAGGTGCTGAAAAGCGCAAACATCGAGAAGATCAGGGTGACGGCCAGCAGCTCTTTTGGCGAGTGGGCGGATTTGTGCAGAAGCTCGCGAAAGAGCCGGATGCGGATCAGGAAGAAAAGACAAATCAGCATTAATGCCGCGCGGTCGAATACCGCCAGCAGCATAGTGAATATTTCGTGCACGAGTAAACCTGGAAAAGCGGGAAAAACCTATGATAGGAAACCTGACGCCTAATGACCAGCAATCGCGCGGTTTTATCAAATGAGGAAAAACCCTTTTCTTCAAAGGGGATTGGGCGGTAGTGGCTGACTCAATTCATATTCAGCTTACAGCGGAACGTGAATGTAATTTTATTGATATCAATTGGTTAAATAAAATGCGTCAGACCGGTCGTTCACTGCATTTCGCTTCCGCTTTTCTTCATAACGATGATCCCTTTTTAGCGTGAGAATTATTTTTTCATTCCCCTCTCGACAGCGCGTTTTTAATCAGGCTATTTTCTATGCATGCCACATGCGTGGCAGCGTCGCTCGGACGGTCCGGGCGCTAACGTGACTCTGAGGAATCTATGGCTGAATTCAGTCCTGAACGCCGTTTTACGCGTATCGATCGTCTCCCCCCTTATGTTTTTAATATCACTGCTGAACTGAAAATGGCTGCGCGTCGGCGCGGCGAAGACATTATCGACTTCAGCATGGGTAATCCTGATGGGGCCACGCCGCCCCACATTGTGGAAAAACTCTGCACCGTTGCTCAGCGCCCTGACACTCATGGCTACTCCACCTCTCGCGGGATCCCGCGTTTGCGTCGTGCGATCTGCCGTTGGTATCAGGATCGCTATCAGGTGGACTTCGACCCTGAAAGCGAAGCGATTGTGACCATTGGCTCCAAAGAGGGGCTGGCGCATTTGATGCTGGCAACGCTGGATCATGGCGATACGGTGCTGGTCCCGAATCCGAGCTATCCGATCCATATTTATGGCGCGGTGATCGCCGGGGCGCAGGTCCGTTCCGTCCCGCTGGTGGAAGGCGTCGACTTCTTCAACGAGCTGGAACGCGCGATTCGCGAAAGCTATCCGAAGCCTAAAATGATGATTCTCGGCTTCCCGTCGAACCCAACGGCGCAATGCGTTGAGCTGGAGTTCTTCGAAAAAGTCGTGGCGCTGGCGAAGCAGTACGATGTGCTGGTGGTTCACGATCTGGCCTATGCCGATATTGTGTATGACGGCTGGAAAGCGCCTTCGATCATGCAAGTGCCCGGAGCTCGCGATGTTGCAGTTGAGTTCTTTACGCTGTCAAAAAGTTACAACATGGCAGGGTGGCGCATCGGATTTATGGTTGGTAATAAAACGCTGGTCAACGCGCTGGCGCGAATTAAAAGTTATCACGATTACGGAACCTTCACTCCGCTTCAGGTGGCGGCGATCGCTGCGCTGGAAGGCGACCAGCAGTGTGTGCATGACATTGCGGCGCAGTATAAACGCCGCCGGGATGTGCTGGTGAAAGGGTTACATGAAGCGGGCTGGATGGTTGACATGCCGAAAGCCTCTATGTATGTCTGGGCAAAAATCCCGGAGCAGTACGCCGCGATGGGCTCTCTGGAGTTTGCCAAAAAACTTCTCCAGGATGCCAAAGTCTGCGTTTCACCAGGTATCGGTTTTGGTGATTACGGCGATACGCACGTACGATTTGCTCTCATTGAAAACAGCGATCGTATTCGCCAGGCGGTGAGAGGCATCAAAGCGATGTTCCGCGCTGACGGGCTTTTGCCAACGGATAAAAAAAGCACCACCGACGCTGATTAGGCTGAAAAGTGCATAAAAAAACAGGAGCCAACGGCTCCTGTTTTTTTAACTGTATTTTCTTCGCTCAGATCATCAGGGCAAACGTTCCGGCCCACACTAAAACAATCACCGAAATGCCCATAAAGAAATATTTCACGTTTCATCGCTCCGCGTATCAAGGATACGCCTTAAAAAATAGAGTCCAACTGAGTATAGAGAGTTGAAATCAGAGCAAAGCGGAAATAAGAATTATCCCGTTACGTCATTGACTCCAGCTCAGAATTCTGTGCGTTCCCGTTGCCAGACGGCGCTAATGTACGCCTAAAAATGAGGGGTGACAAGAGGCATTTTTTTAAATACTTTCCGGTACTTACGAGTGTCGTGGAACGGCGACAGTTTGATTTCAGCGCGAAATAAAAAGCATTGAGCGACGGTTTGAGAAAAAGATAACAGAGAGAAATTACAGGTGATTGAAAAGGTTAGTTTCTTAACGAAACTAACCTCAGAAAGTGATTAGACGTAGAGAGAGGACTCACCGACAGGGCGGGTTTTAAAGCGGCGGTGAACCCAGAGATATTGCTCCGGCGCGCGCATGATTTCGCTCTCTATTACTTTGTTGATATAGGCGGCGGCGGCATGCTCATCCTGTGGATAATTATGCAATTCCTCAGAGATAAACAGGCGATAACCGGATTTGTCCGCTTTCCTGACCATCGTGACCGTTAACATCGGCGCACCGGAGAGACGCGAAATAACAAAGGTGCCGTTAGTGGTAGCGACATCTTTCACCGCGAAGAACGGGGCAAAACTGCTGCCTTTGCGACCGTAATCCTGATCGGGCGCGAACCACACCGCTTCGCCTTTTTTTAGCGCACTGACTAAACCGCGCAAATTATTGCGGCTAATCATCGCCTTGTTAGAGCGCATGCGCCCGCGCGTTTGCACCCATTCCATCAACGCATTGTTATGTGGGCGATAGGTTGCCATCATCGGCTGGCAGAGGCCCATTACTCGGCCGCCCAATTCCAGCGACATAAAGTGGACGCCGATAACCATCACGCCGCGATTCTGTGCCTGCACGTGTTGCAGATTTTCCAGGCCTTCCACATCGAACCATTTGCGTACGCGTTCGTCAGGCCAAAACCAGGCCATACCGGTTTCCAGCAGCGCCATGCCGATGGATTTGAAATTTTCGGCGATCATTTTTTCGCGCTGTTCATCGCTGTAATCAGGAAAGCAAAGCTGCAGATTTTTGCGGGCGATGGACTCGCGACGTTTGAGGAATAAACGGGATGCACTGCCCAGGCGTGAGCCAAGTACATGGATCGCGGGATAAGGCATCTGAACGAGTAACCAAAGAAGGCCAAGGCCAAACCAGGTGAGCCAGTAACGTGGGTGAAGAAATGCACGTTCGAATTTGCATTGAGACAAAGTAGTGAACCTATATAAAGCCTGATTAGATAACGCAAAGGCTGCGTTACAATATGCTGATTAGACCGTAGTTCAGGGCGATGGTTTCAGGTCTTACCGAACTTTACGGCACTGCCCGGCCACTGCCAACATAGGGTGGGCTGCGTAGATTAGCATCCTTACACTCTCTGTGCCATGACTAGTTACAGTGTGAAACCAATCCCTTAGGCGGCAATCCGTAAGTTTTCATTTTGCACAAAACATTTTCGGCCTGGGGGAAATTATGAGGGGTATTAATCGAAAGGCCAATGTTATTTTCTTGTTGTATGGAGAGAGATAACCTGAGAATACCCGTTTATTCACCTCGTCGTTAAAACCGTCAATGTTGTCGTAAATATAAAACAATTATTGACTGAAATTAAATAAAAGCCTGCTGGTTATTCGCTATCAACAGGCTAAAAAGGTTACTGTGAGGCTGAACTCAATTTGTGAAACCGCGGTAGTTCCGTCACGTCGTAGTCGTAAGACTCAATTAACTCACACCGATCCGGCGTGTCACTGTTGGCATAGACCAGAAAATATTGCTGAGAGTCCTCAAACACCACAAGTTTATCGCCGTTCCTGAAACGCGTCACCGCATACGGAATATTATTTTTGGTGCGTGCATGCTTAACGCCTGAGGCAATTTGAAAACGATTGTCCCATTTCATTGTACTGAGCTGATATTTGAACTGGGAGACCGTCACATTATCACGTATCGAACAGGAGAGTTTAACCGCCGTCGCGGCAAAAGTAGGTGAGATAAGGAGGGTGATGAGGCTTAGCAGCAGTAAAATTTTCAAGAAAATCTCCCTAGAGGATGGTAAGCGAGGAACAGCTGATTGCGCGGACTATGCCAAAAAACAGCAATTTCTATGATGTGGTGTAATGCGAGGCAGATGCGCCAGATGGTGTCCCCTGCAGGAATCGAACCTGCAACTAGCCCTTAGGAGGGGCTCGTTATATCCATTTAACTAAGGGGACGAGGCGGCACGAGTATAACGTTATTTATACTTTGCGTTAAGCATGATGCCGCCTGACTGCTTAAAGAGTCACCGTTTAACCTGTTTTTTTCGACTTTTCATCATTGTTTTGCCGGGATTTTTCTTTTTCCTTCAGTTCTGCCTTACGCTTATTGGACATGTCATTACGAATTTGCGCATGACTGAGCAGGGCAAAGATAAAGGTCCCACCGCAGATATTCCCCGCGAGAGTGGGCAGGGCGAATGGCCAGAAAAAATCGCTCCAGTGCTGTGTACCGTTGAATACCAGATAGAGCACTTCCACCGTTCCCACCACGATATGAGTGGTATCGGCCAGCGCAATAAGCCACGTCATTAAGATAATCACCACAATTTTTGCCGCGCCCGCTGACGGGAACATCCAGACCATAGTGGCAATAATCCAGCCGGAGATGATGGCATTGGAGAACATTTCGGCCGGCGTGTTCTTCATGACGTCCATCCCGATTTTGACGAAGGCATCGCGGGTGGGCTCATCAAATATCGGCATATACTCGAACGCCCATGCGGCAACGCCGGTACCAATAATATTGCCCAGCAGCACCACGCCCCAGAGCCGCATCAGAAGCCCGAAATTTCCCCACGTCGGGCTTTGCATGACCGGCAGTACCGCCGTGACGGTGTTTTCAGTAAAGAGCTGCTGTCGGGCCATGATCACAATGACAAAGCCAAAGGTGTACCCGAGATTTTCAATCAAAAATCCGCCGGGAATGCCCTCCAGCTGCACGTGAAAAATACCTTTCGCCAGCAGCGATGCACCCATTGATAGCCCTGCGGCTATGGCGGACCACAGCAGCGCCATCGCGTCGCGCTCAAGCTCTTTTTCGCCGTCCTGGCGAATATGTTCGTGAATAGCCATCGCGCGGGAGGGGAGATGATCTTCGTCTATCTCGATTTTTTTCCCGTGCTGTTTTTCTTCACTTTCGACTTCCAGTTCGTCGGTATGTTTATCAATCTTCTCTTCTTTTAAGTCGTCCATAGAGGCATCTCGCTGCGTTATCATCACTCTAATCGTAGCGGTTTTCCGGACATTGCCCTTGGGGAAGCTCTTATTTTCCCTGCAATGGCAATAAACGCGATACAACTTATGCTGGCACTGGATAATATGGCCGCCGAAATGAAACCATAAAGCCAGGCTATGCTGTGATTAGAGCGATGGCGGATGGCTGCCCGTCATTGTGTGCGTAGACATCCGGAAGCGTGCTGTTACAATCATTTGCATGTTTTCAGATGGAGCGTCATGCGCTCCGTTACGGATGGCAATCGACGATAGCCATACTTAACAGGGAGAAATAAATGAAACTTCGGCTGTCGGCGCTCGCGCTGGGCACCACCTTGCTTGTGGGCTGCGCCAGCTCAGGTGAGCAAACGGGGCGCTCCGATCCTTTAGAAGGGTTTAACCGTTCCATGTATAGCTTCAACTATAACGTGCTGGATCCGTATCTGGTTCGTCCGGTTGCTGTGGCATGGCGCGATTACGTTCCGCAACCGGCGCGTAACGGTATGAGTAACTTCACCAGCAACCTCGAAGAGCCTGCGGTTATGTTGAACTTCTTCCTGCAGGGTAATCCCTATCAGGGGATGGTGCACTTCACCCGCTTCTTCCTGAACAGTCTGTTAGGTATGGGTGGCTTTATTGATGTGGCGGGAATGGCCAATCCGAAACTGCAGCGTGAACAGCCGCACCGTTTCGGCAGTACGCTCGGCAGTTATGGTGTGGGTTATGGTCCTTATATGCACTTACCGTTCTACGGCAGCTTTACTGTTCGTGATGACGGTGGTGACATGGTGGATACCCTTTATCCGGTCCTGTCGTGGCTGACCTGGCCGCTGTCGATTGGTAAATGGACCGTTGAAGGTATTGAGACACGCGCGCAACTGCTGGATTCTGACGGCCTGCTGCGTCAGTCGTCCGATCCGTACATTATGGTGCGCGAAGCCTACTTCCAGAATCATGACTTTATCGCCAATGGCGGTAAGCTGAAGCCGGAAGATAATCCGAACGCCAAAGCCATCGAGAATGATCTCTCTGAGATTGATAAAGAATAAATAAAAAAGGTGAGCAAATGCTCACCTTTTTTAATCACGACGCGATTAGAACGCGTAGTTGAAGTTGGTACCGAACAGCCAGGCTTTACCTTCAGATTTGAAGGTGTAAGCAGCAGGGCCTTCACCTTCAGTAAAGCTCACGTTCTGACCATGCATATAAGAAGCACCCACGTCGACAGAAGCATCGTCGTTAAACGCGTAAGTCATACCGGCGCTCAGCCACAGACGGTCCTGATCCGGAATAGAAATGGAGCGTTTGTCAGCCGGGACCGGGCTATCATCGAACGCGATACCGGTGCGGAAGGTCCAGTTCTTATCGTAATAGTAGGTCGTACCCAGCGCGATACGATAAGCATCTTTGAAGCTTTCATCTTTATAGAACAGCGTCTGGCCGTTATTGCCCGTTGCTTTCAGCTCCTGGAATTGACTCCAGCTGGTGTAGGTCAGGCTATAGTGGACGGCCCACTGCGGCGCAACGCGGTTATAACCCGACACTTCCCACATTTCAGGCAAGTTCAGGGTCAGAGCGCCATTCTGTGTTCTGCCACCGGTACCTGCCGGGAGACCGGTCAGCCCCATGCTGGCGAAGATATTGCTCAGGTTCGGGTCAATGGAGCTTTTATAGTCACCGTCGAAGTCGATTTTCACTTCAGAACGGTAGGTCAGGCCCCAGCGGTTGTTTTTGTCCAGCTCATAAAGGATGCCGGCGTTCCAGCCGAATCCCCACTCGTCGCCTTTCAGATACGCGATCTGGTCATCAGGTGAATTAATACCATCAAGCATTGACGGTGGAACCATACCTTGTAACTGACCAGCCAGCAGCGGGCCGAGTGAGCCAGCATAGCGCTCAATTTTCGCTTTCGCGTACACCGCATCGAAGCCAACACCGAAGCTCCAGTTGCTGTCAAGACGATAAGCGCCGCTCAGATTCAGGTTAATGGTTTGCAGGTCAGTTTTACCGCCGTAAATACCCGCCGCGTAGCTGTCATTGAATTCTGTTGCCAGACCATAGTTGGACGTCACAGACGCGCCCCAACCAAACTGATCGTTAATTGGCATAACAAAGTGCATGTTAGGAACCCAGGCAACTGGCGCAATGTTGTCCTGGTTAGCACTTTGTCCGGTTAAATTGGATTTTCCGCTCACGTTGACATCAGGATCGATATAAACGGCACCCATTGAGAAGGTTGGGCGATCAAACATAGTGATCAGCGCCGGGTTACGGCTCACGTTGCCTGCGTCATCGGCAATTGCGCCTTCCCCGGAATATGCACGGCCAAGGCCAGAGGAAGAAAATTCGTTAAGCTGGAAGCCCGCTGACCAGGCGGACGTTGATACGATTGCCACTGCAACTGCCAGCGCAGTCTTTTTAAACAGGGTTTTCTGGCTCATGACCATAACCTCATTGAGTTATTTTTATGCAATATATGTTACATAGAGTAACAGGAGCGCGAAGTGTAGGGTCTGTGGTAACACTTAGAAATCAGACCAGTGGCGAGAGTATAGGTCTGACCAGATGGGATGTTGCAAGTTTGTTTCTAAGATTTTTCCAAGATGTTTTTTGAAACGAGATCCGTGTGGCAAAAATGTCACCACCCACACTCAGCAAAAAGGGTGATTTTTGCGTTAGATCATTTTTTGGTGTGATAACGGTCACTTATCGGCTTTTGCGCCATTAACGACTGGAGAGACCCCTGCTACGGGCGTAAAATATCAGCAACGTGTTTATCTCGCGCTGTGCGCGAATCCAGAGGAACTTGAGCTATGAGTAAATGCAGTGCTGATGAAACCCCGGTTTGCTGCTGTATGGATGTCGGTACCATCATGGATAACACCGATTGCACCGCGTCTTACAGCCGTGTATTCAGCAAACGTAGTGAAGCTGAAGAAACCTTAGCCGCGCTGACTCAACGCGCGCGTGATGTTGAATCCGATCCTTGTGAAATCAAATCCACCTTCACCGAAGTGAACGGCGGCGTACAGCTTGATATTGACTTCGTTTTTGCCTGCGAAGCAGAAACACTGATTTTCCAGCTCGGCTTGCGTTAATCCCTTCTTAAGCGCCTCTGTCTCTTCAGGGGCGTTTTCTTTTTCTTCTCTGTGTTTTAGCTCGCAATTTTTCGTTTCCCTGATTGGCTGAATGTAAAAAAATGGTTAAGACTGTTATCAGGTCAGACCACTTTGCGCTTATGTCATTTACAGGGGAGTGTTATGAGTCAGGCATTACCGCTTGTCACCCGCCAGGGCGACCGCATTGCCATTGTCAGTGGATTGCGTACTCCGTTTGCACGTCAGGCGACGGCATATCATGGAATACCGGCTGTCGATCTGGGGAAAATGGTCGTCGGGGAGATGCTGGCTCGCAGCGAGATACCTCCCGATGTTATCGAACAGCTGGTTTTCGGCCAGGTTGTTCAGATGCCTGAAGCGCCAAATATCGCACGCGAAATTGTGCTCGGTACGGGCATGAGCGTTCATACCGATGCCTACAGCGTTAGCCGGGCCTGTGCAACCAGTTTCCAGGCCGTCGCGAACGTGGCAGAAAGCTTGATGACCGGAACTATCCGCGCAGGTATAGCCGGAGGGGCCGACTCGTCCTCTGTTTTGCCGATCGGCGTCAGTAAAAAGCTGGCACGCGTGCTGGTTGACGTCAATAAAGCCCGCACCATGGGGCAACGCCTCAAGCTCTTTTCCCGCCTGCGTCTGCGCGATCTCGCGCCTGTACCGCCAGCGGTCGCCGAATATTCCACGGGCCTGCGTATGGGGGATACCGCCGAGCAGATGGCGAAAACCTACGGCATTACGCGCGAACAGCAAGATGCCCTGGCGCATCGTTCGCATCAGCGCGCGGCGCTGGCGTGGTCAGAGGGAAAACTCGCACAGGAAGTCATGACGGCCTATATCCCGCCGTTTCGTGAACCTCTCTGCGAAGATAACAACATTCGCGGAAGCTCGACGCTCGCGGATTATGCCAAATTACGCCCGGCGTTTGATCGCCAGCACGGCACCGTCACGGCGGCAAACAGCACGCCGCTGACCGACGGGGCGGCAGCAGTGATCCTGATGACTGAATCGCGGGCGAAAGAACTCGGCCTGGTTCCGCTGGGCTATTTACGCAGCTACGCCTTTACCGCCATTGATGTCTGGCAGGATATGCTGCTGGGGCCGGCCTGGTCCACGCCACTGGCGCTTGAGCGGGCAGGATTAACCCTTTCTGATTTGACCCTGATCGATATGCATGAGGCCTTCGCCGCGCAGACGCTGGCTAATCTGCAGTTGCTGGCCAGCGAACGTTTTGCCCGCGATGTATTGGGGCGCGCGCATGCGACGGGGGAAGTGGATGAGAGCAAATTTAACGTGCTGGGCGGTTCTATTGCCTACGGTCACCCGTTTGCCGCCACCGGCGCACGCATGATTACGCAAACGCTGCATGAACTTCGCCGTCGCGGCGGAGGATTTGGTCTGGTCACCGCCTGTGCCGCAGGTGGTTTGGGCGCGGCGATGGTTCTGGAGGCTGAGTGATGGAGACAACGTCTGCTTTTACCCTGACGGTGCGTCTGGACAATATCGCGGTGGTTACGATCGATGTACCGGGCGAAAAAATGAATACCCTGAAGGCCGAATTTGGCGTTCAGGTGCGCGCCATTCTGAAGCAAATTCGCGAAAACAAAGATATTCGTGGCCTGATTTTTATCTCTGCCAAGCCTGATAATTTTATCGCCGGTGCGGATATCAATATGATTGCCCGGGCCGGCAGTGCGCAAGAGGCTGAAGCGCTGGCTCGCCAGGGGCAACAAATTATGGCCGAGATCCACGGCCTGCCAGTCCCGGTTATTGCCGCAATCCACGGCGCCTGCCTGGGTGGGGGGCTTGAACTGGCTCTCGCGTGCCACAGCCGTATTTGTACGGATGACGCTAAGACGGTTCTCGGCTTGCCGGAAGTGCAACTTGGGCTATTACCGGGGTCGGGCGGGACTCAGCGCCTGCCGCGCCTGGTGGGAGTCAGTACCGCGCTGGAGATGATTCTCACGGGTAAGCAACTGCGCCCGCGTCAGGCGTTGAAGGCCGGACTGGTAGATGAAGTTGTTCCGCAGGCCATTCTTCTGGAAGCGGCCGTTGAGCTGGCCCTGAAGGGCAGGAAGAGCAGCCGCGATCTACCGGTACGCGAGCGTATCCTCGCCGGGCCGCTCGGGCGCACGCTGTTGTTTAAAATGGTCGGTAAGAAAACCGAGCAAAAAACCAAAGGTCATTATCCGGCGACAAAACGGATTCTTGAGGTCATTGAGACGGGTCTGGCGCAGGGCAGCAGCAGCGGCTATGCAGCTGAGGCCAACGCATTTGGCGAACTGGCAATGACGCCGCAGTCACAGGCTCTACGCAGCGTCTTTTTTGCCAGTACCGAAGTGAAAAAAGATCCCGGAAGCGATACCGCGCCCGCGCCTCTGCAAGCCGTTGGCGTGCTGGGCGGCGGACTGATGGGCGGCGGCATTGCGTTTGTGACCGCGAGTAAAGGCAAACTGCCTGTCCGTATAAAGGACATCAATCCCAAAGGGATTAACCATGCGCTGCAATACAGCTGGCAGCTTCTCGATAAAAAGGTCAAACGCCGCCATATCAAAGCCGGTGAGCGGGACAGAGAGCTGGCGTTGATTTCAGGCACTACAGATTACAGCGGTTTTCAGCACCGCGATGTGGTGATCGAAGCAGTCTATGAAGATCTGGGGCTGAAACAGCAGATGGTGGCGGAAGTCGAGCAAAATTGTGCAGCGCACACCATTTTTGCTTCCAATACCTCGTCGCTGCCAATTGGCGATATCGCCGCTCGAGCCGCGCGTCCGGAGCAGGTTATCGGTTTGCACTTTTTCAGCCCGGTGGAAAAAATGCCGCTGGTGGAAGTGATCCCCCATGCGACAACCAGCCCGCAAACGATCGCGACGATCGTTAAACTCGCTAAGATGCAGGGTAAAACGCCAATTGTGGTGGCGGATAAAGCCGGATTTTACGTTAACCGAATCCTGGCCCCGTATATCAATGAGGCGATGCGGCTGCTGACGGAAGGCGAAAAAATCGAGCACATTGATGATGCGCTGGTCAAGTTTGGTTTTCCGGTTGGACCAATCCAACTTTTGGATGAGGTTGGAATTGATACAGGCACTAAAATTATACCTGTGCTTGAAGCCGCATATGGAGAACGTTTTAGTGCGCCTGCAAACATTGTTTCTGCGATCTTGAATGACGATCGCAAAGGCAGAAAAAATGGACGCGGTTTCTATCATTACGCAGTAAAAGGGCGTAAAAGCAAGAAACAGGTTGACCCTTCAGTATATGGGCTTATTCAGGCCAGCGGCCAGGGAAAACTGTCAGCGCAGCAGTGCGCTGAGCGCTGCGTCATGATGATGCTCAACGAAGCGGCTCGTTGTTTTGATGAGCAGGTCGTTAAAAGTGCGCGCGACGGCGATATTGGCGCCGTATTTGGTATTGGTTTTCCACCTTTCCTGGGTGGCCCGTACCGTTATATGGATAGCCTGGGTGCGGCTGAAGTTGTGGCAATTTTGCAGCGTCTGGCATCGCTTTATGGTCCGCGATTCACACCGTGCGAACCTTTATTACGGATGGCAGAAAATAACCTGCGTTTTTGGTCCACACAGGAAACTGACCTCGTAAACTAAGGTCAAAGAAGAGTATATTCCGGAGTGAATGAACCTGTTTTGGCGATTTTGTAAACAGATATTGACTATACTTACGCCATTAAGGTAAAAAACAGCGTTTCATTCACGGAATGGATCAGGCACAATGCCCGGCCACCGGGTTTTCTGCCTTTTGATGTTGTAGCGGGTAGTCAACGCCGGTGATTCTGGTTAACAAAAGCGGTGCAATATGCAAGTTTTTATCATGCGTCACGGCGACGCGGCACTCGATGCCGCCAGTGACTCTGTTCGTCCTTTGACAACCTGTGGCTGTGACGAATCCCGTCAAATGGCAACGTGGCTCAAGGGTCAAAAAGTGGACATTGAACGTATTCTGGTGAGCCCGTTCCTGCGAGCAGAACAGACGCTGGATGTGGTGGGGGAGTGTATGAACCTGCCAAAAAGCGTGGATGTTCTTCCGGAACTCACTCCTTGCGGCGATGTTGGCCTCGTCAGCGCCTATCTTCAGGCGCTGTGCAACGAAGGCGTCGCGTCCGCGCTGGTGATTTCCCATCTGCCGCTGGTCGGCTATCTGGTCTCTGAACTCTGTCCTGGCGAAACGCCACCGATGTTCACCACCTCTGCCATTGCCAACGTCACGCTTGACGAAACCGGCAAAGGGACCTTTAACTGGCAAATGAGTCCGTGCAATTTGAAGATGGCTAAAGCTATCTGACGTGACGCACGAGTTGGCGGGTAGCACGTGCCACCCGCCAGTCAGTCAGGGCAGCTCCGGCGGTTGCCACTCTTCTACCTCAATCAACACCAGCAGCGCGGCATCTCCACCATACTCTTTTGGGGCCTGGTGAAACGCCATCACGTGTGGATGCTGAGCCAGCCACAGCGGTGTTTGCTGTTTGAGAATATGCTTTCCGTGACCGTGCATCACGCAGGTGCAAAACACATGCTCGCGACGACACGCGGCAATGAGTGCCCCCAGCTCCTGTTTAGCCTGCATCTGCGTCAAACCATGCAAATCAAGAAACAGTTCTGGCGAATAATCTCCCCGGCGTAACTTTTTCAGCTCAAAGTGGCTGACGTCTTCGCGGACATATTTCACGGCCCCTTGCGTGTTGAGCAGAGGCTGAAATTCGTCTGAAAAATAGTGACTGTTATCCGCCTGTTCCTGAAGCAGCCGTTTGACCGGCACCTGCGTCACTTTTTTGCGTACCGGACGATGGACAATAGTGTCCTGCGTGATTTGACGCGTCCCGCTCATAAGCTGGCGAAACAGCGACTGTTCCTCCTCGCTAAGCGATGTTTTCTTTTTCATTAGTCGGTCTCATCTCTTATTTCCCTTAGTTTACCTGAGGGAGGCGCAAGCAAAACGCATTTTTTCACCCATCCCACGCCGTCCCGGTGCTGATTTATCGCCGTCTTCATGGCAAACTAGCCGCCGAAAATTACGCAAGCATGCCCTGGAGAGAATAATGGATAAAATATTTGTCGATGAAGCAGTAAACGAACTGCATACCATTCAGGACATGTTGCGCTGGTCGGTTAGCCGCTTCAGCGCCGCCAACATCTGGTATGGCCACGGCACGGATAACCCCTGGGATGAAGCGGTTCAACTGGTTCTGCCATCGCTTTATTTACCGCTGGACATTCCTGAAGACATGCGTACCGCGCGTCTGACCTCCAGCGAAAAGCACCGCATTGTCGAGCGCGTGATTCGCCGCGTCAATGAACGTATTCCGGTGGCCTATCTCACCAACAAGGCCTGGTTCTGCGGTCACGAATTTTTCGTTGATGAGCGCGTATTGGTTCCGCGTTCACCGATTGGTGAGCTGATTAACAATCACTTTGCTGGTCTGATCGACCATCAGCCGCAGCACATTCTGGATATGTGTACCGGCAGCGGCTGTATCGCGATTGCCTGCGCGTATGCCTTCCCGGAAGCGGAAGTGGATGCGGTGGATATCTCCAGCGACGCGCTGGCGGTTACCGAGCACAATATTGAAGAGCACGGTCTGATTCATCACGTGACGCCGATCCGCTCCGATCTGTTCCGCGACCTGCCAAAACTGCAATACGACCTGATCGTCACCAATCCGCCGTACGTGGATGCGGAAGACATGTCCGATCTGCCGAATGAATATCGCCACGAGCCAGAGCTGGGTCTGGCATCCGGTTCTGACGGCCTGAAGCTGACGCGCCGCATTCTGGCCTGCGCGCCGGATTATCTGACCGATGACGGTATTCTGATTTGTGAAGTCGGAAACAGCATGGTACATCTGATGGAGCAATACCCGGACGTGCCGTTCACCTGGCTTGAATTTGACAACGGTGGCGAAGGCGTCTTCATGCTGACCAAAGCGCAGCTCATCGCCGCGCGTGAACACTTCAGCATCTACAAAGATTAATCCAGCGGGCTTCGGCCCGTTTCACAACGCTCAAACACAGAACAACGACAACGGAGCCGTGATGGCAGGAAACAGTATTGGACAATTATTCCGTGTAACGACTTTCGGCGAATCACACGGTCTGGCATTGGGTTGTATCGTTGACGGCGTGCCGCCGGGTATCGAACTGACCGAGGCCGATTTGCAGCACGATCTCGATCGCCGCCGCCCTGGCACCTCGCGCTACACCACGCAGCGTCGCGAGCCGGACCAGGTCAAAATCCTCTCTGGCGTCTTTGAAGGCCGCACCACCGGCACCAGCATTGGTCTGCTGATTGAAAATACCGATCAGCGTTCGCAGGATTATGGTGCCATCAAAGATGTGTTCCGTCCGGGACATGCCGATTACACCTACGAGCAAAAATTTGGTTTTCGCGACTATCGCGGCGGCGGACGCTCTTCCGCGCGTGAAACCGCGATGCGCGTTGCGGCGGGAGCCATTGCCAAAAAATATCTGGCGCAGAAATTTGGCATCGTGATCCGCGGCTGCCTGACGCAAATGGGTGATATCCCCCTGGCAATTAAAGACTGGGATCTGGTTGAACAGAATCCGTTCTTCTGCGCTGATGCCTATAAAATTGACGCTCTGGATGAACTGATGCGTGGCCTGAAAAAAGAGGGCGACTCCATTGGTGCGAAAGTGACCGTTGTGGCTGACGGCGTTCCGCCAGGACTCGGCGAACCGGTATTTGATCGTCTGGATGCGGACATCGCGCACGCCATGATGAGTATCAACGCGGTGAAAGGCGTTGAAATTGGCGATGGTTTTGATGTGGTCGCCCTGCGCGGCAGCCAGAACCGCGATGAAATCACAAAAGACGGTTTCCAGAGCAATCACGCTGGCGGCATTCTTGGCGGGATCAGCAGCGGGCAGCAGATTATTGCTCATATCGCGTTGAAACCGACCTCCAGTATTACCGTTCCCGGGCGGACCATTAACCGCTTTGGCGAAGAAGTTGAGATGATCACGAAAGGGCGTCACGATCCTTGCGTAGGTATCCGTGCAGTCCCTATCGCTGAGGCGATGCTGGCAATCGTACTCATGGATCATTTCCTGCGCCAGCGCGCGCAGAACGCAGACGTGACGACCACTATTCCACGCTGGTAAACATGAAAAAAACCGCAATTGCTCTGCTGGCCCTGCTTGCCAGTGGGGCCTCTCTGGCAGCCACCCCGTGGCAGAAAATTACCCATCCGATTGCGGGCAGCGCGCAGTCGATTGGCGCGTTTGCCAATGGCTGTATCGTCGGCGCGCAGGAACTGCCGTTGCAGTCCACGACTTATCAGGTGATGCGTACCGACCAGCGCCGTTACTTTGGTCATCCGGATCTGGTGCTGTTTATCCAGCGTCTGGGTAACCAGGTACACAATCTCGGCATGGGTACGATGCTGATTGGTGATATGGGGATGCCAGCAGGCGGTCGCTTTAATGGTGGGCACGCCAGCCATCAGTCGGGCCTGGATGTCGATATCTTCCTGCAACTGCCGAAAACGCGCTGGACTTCCGCGCAACTGCTTAAACCGCAGGCGCTGGATTTAGTCGCTCGTGACGGTAAAAATATCGTCCCTTCGCTATGGTCGCAGCAGGTTTCCAGCATGATCAAGCTGGCGGCAAAAGATAACGATGTGACGCGTATCTTCGTCAATCCGGCGATTAAACAGCAGCTGTGTCTGGATGCCGGAACCGATCGCGACTGGTTGCGCAAAGTGCGCCCGTGGTTCCAGCATCGGGCGCATATGCACGTCCGTTTGCGTTGCCCGGCCAACAGCCTCGAATGTGAAGATCAGCCGTTACCCCCGCCGGGTGATGGCTGTGGTGCCGAGTTGCAAAGCTGGTTTGAACCGGCAAAACCTGGAACAACTAAGCCTGAGAAGAAGACACCGCCTCCGTTGCCGCCTTCCTGCCAGGCGCTACTGGATGAGCATGTACTTTAATGGATAACTTCGTCGATCTGTTTATGGTGTCCCCGCTGTTGCTCGGGGTGCTATTTTTCGTTGCTATGCTGGCAGGCTTTATTGATGCACTGGCGGGGGGCGGCGGTCTGTTGACGGTTCCCGCGCTGCTGGCGGCAGGGATGACTCCGGCTCAGGCGCTGGCGACAAATAAACTGCAGGCGTGCGGCGGTTCGCTCTCTGCATCGATCTATTTTATTCGCCGTAAGGTCGTCAGTATCGCCGATCAGAAGCTCAACATTTTGATGACTTTCATCGGTTCAACCTCCGGCGCGCTGCTGGTGCAGCATGTTCAGTCTGACATCCTGCGGCAGATCTTACCGATCCTGGTGATCTGCATTGGCCTCTACTTTTTACTGATGCCTAAACTTGGCGAAGAAGACCGTCAGCGCCGTCTTTATGGATTGCCATTTGCATTGGTGGCGGGCGGGTGCGTCGGTTTTTACGACGGATTCTTCGGGCCGGGAGCCGGATCGTTTTACGCTCTGGCGTTTGTGACGCTGGCTGGTTTTAATCTTGCCAAATCCACCGCGCACGCCAAAGTGTTGAATGCCACCTCCAATCTGGGCGGTTTGCTGCTGTTTATTATTGGCGGCAAAGTGATCTGGGCGACCGGTTTTGTGATGCTGGTGGGACAGTTTTTGGGCGCGCGCGTCGGTTCGCGTCTGGTATTGAGCAAAGGGCAGAAGCTTATCCGTCCGATGATTGTGATCGTCTCGGCGGTAATGAGTGCCAAACTTCTTTATGACAGCCATGGACAGGAGATCCTCCACTGGTTGGGGATGAACTAATGAACAGTACGCATAAATATGAGCAGCTGGTTGAAATTTTCGACGGCTGTTTTGCTGATGATTTTAATACCCGTCTGATTAAAGGCGACGACGAACCGATCTATCTTCCTGCTGATGCCGACGTGCCCTATAACCGAATTGTTTTTGCGCACGGTTTTTACGCCAGCGCACTGCATGAGATTTCCCACTGGTGCATAGCCGGGAAAGCCCGTCGCGAGCTGGTCGATTTTGGATACTGGTATTGTCCGGATGGCCGCGATGCCGCCACGCAGGGGCAGTTTGAAGATGTGGAAGTGAAGCCACAGGCTTTCGACTGGTTATTTTGCGTGGCTGCAGGCTTTCCGTTCAACGTGAGTTGCGACAACCTGGAAGGGGATTGCGAGCCGGACCGCATTACGTTCCAGCGCCGCGTCCACGCCCAGGTGATGGAATATCTTGAGAAAGGCATCCCGGAACGTCCGGCGCGTTTCATCAAGGCATTACAGAATTATTACCACACGCCGGAATTAAAGGCGGAACACTTCCCGTGGCCGGAAGATCTTAACTGAGGAAAGAAGATGATCGCAGAATTTGAATCACGCATTCTGGCGTTAATTGATGACATGGTGGAACACGCCAGTGACGATGAACTGTTTGCCAGCGGTTATCTGCGTGGTCACCTGACGCTTGCAGTAGCGGAACTGGAAGCAGGCGACGATCACTCGCCGGAAGCGGTTCACGCTGAAGTGAGCCGGGGTCTGGAAAAGGCTATTCAGGCGGGCGAACTCTCCCCGCGTGACCAGTCATTAGTGCTGGGGATGTGGGACAATTTGTTCCAGCAGGCTAATCTGAAGTAATCGTTTTTGCCCGGTGGCGCTGCGAGGTAAAAGCAAAACGACAACCTTTGGTTGTCGTTTTTAGTGTTTTCTCCCTCTCCTGTGGGAGAGGGGCGGGGGGAGAGCTTCAGTCCGCACCCGACTTCACCGGTTTCCCCTTCAACAACTTCCTTACCCATAACCGATTTGGATTCAACCCAGCCAGCGTCGTTCTATCAAGCGGGATCGGCTCATCGCTCATCTGCGATGCCAGAATTTCTGCCGCCAGCGGGGCGGAACATAATCCTCGCGAACCCAGCGCGCCAATCATGAAAAGGTTGGGATAAACCGGCGCATCCACGGCGGACTCTTTGTGTTCCGCGAGATCCTGATAGGCGGTGAGCGTTGCGTCGTAATCCGGCACGTTGCCGATTGCAGGAAGATGATCGCGGGTGGCGCAGCGCACGCCACAACGCGCCTGGCCGCTGCTTACATCCACCTCTTTTGCCCATTCGGCCTGCGGGAAGCAGTCAATTAAACGCTGGCGATTCTGCTGCTGATCCTCTTCGCTGTAGCGCGCTTCTGTCTCGCCGCGATGATAGCTGGCCCCCACGCAGTGATGACCGTTAGCCGGATTTTGCGGCGTCAAATAACCGTCGTAACACAGCACCTGGCGAAGATGGCTCAGGGCCGGCGTGGTGGGAACATGGCTCACCTGACCGCTAACCGGATAGACCGGAAGATTCTCTGTTTGCGGAAAATCACCGATGCGGTGGCCGTTTGCCAGAACCACGCTGGCGTGCTGCGCCTGCATCCCATTGCTGAAGCCCAGCTGCCAATTTTTTTCGTCGTACGCCAGCGATACCAGCTCCGCATCGTAGTGCACGTTCAGCCCGCAAGACTGCGCAAGCTCAATCACCGCGGCGGTGAGTTCAGCCGGATACAGCCATCCACCAGCCGGATAGTGAATACCGCCGCAGTCGGTTTGCAGCCCGGTATTCTCATGGACCTGTCGGGCATCGACGGCCTCGGCGATTTGCGAAGGTAGACCCAGACTCAGCATCTGCTCGATTTTGCGCTGGCTTTTTTCGTCCCAGCCGAGCTGCGTGACCCCACACCAGTCATGATCAAATTTGACAGGAAGGGCGTCGTAAAGCCGACGGGCAAAAGTAAACGCCGTCGGGAAAAACAGGCTTAGCGCCGGATCGTGGGCGCTCAGAAGCGGGTACAGCGCCCCCTGACGATTACCGGACGCGCCGCCCGCAGCAGCCTTATCGGCGCAATATAAGGTCACCTGCCAGCCGCGCTGGAGTAGGGCGAGCGAAAGCAGGGCGCTGGCGATACCGCCGCCGATAATCGCCGTTTCACGCGTTTCAGCACGCCGACGGGCGAACCAGGGCGTGCGGCCGGGAAACGTTAATTCCTGCTCCATGACGCCGGTCAGCATTTCTCGTTTACGTCCAAAACCTTTGCATTTTTGCAGGGTAAAACCGGCGGCCTGCAAACCGCGACGCACGAATCCGGCGGAGGTGAACGTCGCCAGCGTTGCGCCGGGACGTGCCAGTCGCGCCATCGCCGCGAATAAATGTTCGCTCCACATGTCCGGGTTTTTCGCAGGAGCAAAACCATCTAAAAACCAGGCGTCGACTTTTTGATTCAGAGAATCGTCGAGTTTGTCCGTGAGCTCGTTGATATCCCCTAACCATAAATCCAGCGTCACGCGTCCACCGTCGAGCAGCAAACGATGGCATCCGCCGATCGGCAACGGCCACTGCACCTGTAACTGCTCTGCCCAGTGAGCGAGCTCGGGCCAGTGTTGATGGGCGAGTTTAAGGTCATGGGCGGTCAGCGGAAATTTTTCGAAACTGATGAAATGTAATCTTTGTAGCGTAGCGTCAGGATGTGCGGCAGTGAACTGGTCAAACGCCTGCCAGAGGGTGAGGAAGTTTAACCCGGTGCCAAATCCGCTCTCCGCTATCACGAACTGGCTGCGGGGATGGACAGGAAATCGGGCGCCGAGATGATTTCCGTCGAGGAAAACATAACGCGTTTCTTCCAGTCCGTTATCATTAGAGAAATAGACATCGTCAAAATCTCGGGAAACAGGTGTACCCTCAGCGTTGAACTCAAGGTTGGCGGGTTGTATGGCGTTTTGTTTCACGTAAGTTACTCGTCTGACAGGCAGTGGCACGATCTTAACGATGTCAGCCCGATGGTGCAAATTTCCACAGAATTTGTCTGATCGGACTTGTTCAGCGTACAAGTGTACGCTATTGTGCGACTCGAAACTTAAAATAGTATGACTTACAGAGGTATTGAATGAAACGTGCAGTGATTACTGGCCTGGGCATCGTTTCCAGCATCGGTAACAACCAGCAGGAAGTCCTGGAATCTCTGCGTGAAGGACGCTCGGGGATCACTTTCTCTCAAGAATTCAAAGATTCTGGTATGCGTAGCCACGTGTGGGGTAACGTCAAACTGGACACCACCGGTCTGATTGACCGCAAAGTGGTCCGTTTCATGAACGATGCCTCTATCTACGCTTACCTCTCAATGCAGCAGGCTGTAGAAGATGCTGGGTTGAAAGAAGAGGTTTATCAGAACAACCCACGCGTGGGCCTGATTGCAGGTTCCGGTGGCTCTTCTAAATCTCAGGTGTTCGGCGCAGACGCAATGCGTAGCCCGCGCGGCCTGAAAGCGGTCGGTCCTTACGTTGTGACCAAAGCGATGGCGTCTGCGGTTTCCGCTTGCCTCGCCACCCCGTTCAAAATTCACGGTGTGAATTATTCTATCAGCTCCGCATGTGCAACTTCTGCACACTGTATCGGTAGCGCGGTTGAGCAGATCCAGCTCGGCAAACAGGATATCGTTTTTGCTGGCGGCGGCGAAGAGCTGTGCTGGGAAATGGCCTGCGAGTTTGACGCGATGGGCGCACTGTCCACCAAATATAACGAAACGCCGGACAAAGCGTCCCGTACCTATGATGCGAGCCGCGATGGTTTCGTTATCGCTGGCGGCGGCGGTATGGTCGTGGTTGAAGAGCTGGAACACGCCCTGGCGCGTGGCGCGCACATCTACGCTGAAGTGGTGGGCTACGGTGCGACCTCCGATGGCGCAGATATGGTTGCTCCATCAGGCGAAGGCGCAGTGCGCTGCATGAAGCTGGCGATGGACGGCGTTGATACCCCAATCGACTACCTGAACTCCCACGGTACTTCTACTCCGGTAGGCGACGTGAAAGAGCTGGGTGCTATCCGCGAAGTGTTTGGCAACAACACCCCGGCGATCTCTGCGACCAAAGCGATGACCGGTCACTCACTGGGTGCTGCTGGCGTGCAGGAAGCTATCTACTCTCTGCTGATGCTGGAACACGGCTTTGTCGCGCCAAGCATCAACATTGATGAGATGGATGAACAGGCTGCCGGTCTGAACATCGTGACCAAACCTACTGAGCAAGCGCTGACGACGGTGATGTCCAACAGCTTCGGCTTTGGCGGTACTAACGCCACGCTGGTGATGCGTAAGCTGCCGGCTTAAGACTCCGGTTTGCTGGAAAAAGGGAGCCTCAGGCTCCCTTTTTTGCATTGACAACGCCCTGATATGACAGGCAAACTCCAGCTTCAACATTATCTTCCTGATAATGCGTAAGCGTTTAACGTCAACCAACGCACCTTAATCCTGATAGTCAGGTAGAGGGGGCGTGGCATTTCCCCGCCTTACTCTTCATTTCGGAGTAATGCATGACTGTAGTCACTCAAACAGAAAAATCCTCTTCAGCGAATGTTTCGCTGTTTCGCATCGCTTTCGCCGTATTTCTGACCTATATGACCGTCGGCCTGCCGCTGCCCGTGATTCCGTTGTTTGTTCACCAGGAGTTGGGCTATGGCAATACGCTGGTCGGTGTCGCGGTGGGAATTCAATTTTTAGCGACCGTGTTGACCCGCGGCTATGCCGGGCGGCTTGCCGATCAGCATGGTGCTAAACGTTCAGCGTTGCAGGGAATGTTTGCCTGCGGGCTGGCGGGTGGGGCATGGCTACTGGCGGCGCTGCTGCCGATAGATGCCGTCTATAAATTCGCATTATTGATTGTCGGACGCCTGATCCTGGGCTTTGGTGAAAGTCAGCTTCTGACCGGGACGCTCACCTGGGGCATGGGGCTGGTGGGCCCGGCGCGCTCAGGCAAAGTAATGTCGTGGAACGGGATGGCGATTTACGGGGCGCTGGCCGCGGGCGCACCGCTGGGATTACTGATCCACAGCCATTTTGGCTTTGCCGCGCTGGCGGGAACCACCATGGTGTTACCACTCCTGGCGTGGGCGTTTAACGGTACCGTTCGCAAAGTGCCTGCTCATCAGGGGGAGCGCCCATCGCTGTGGAGCGTGGTGGGCCAAATCTGGAAACCGGGTCTGGGCCTGGCGTTACAGGGCGTAGGATTTGCCGTGATTGGCACCTTCGTATCGCTCTACTTTATGAGTCGTGGCTGGGCGATGGCGGGCTTCACCTTAACCGCATTCGGCGGAGCCTTTGTGATGATGCGCGTGCTGTTTGGCTGGATGCCGGACCGCTTTGGCGGCGTCAGAGTCGCCGTGATTTCGCTGATTATCGAAACGCTCGGTCTGGTATTACTTTGGCAGGCACCTGATGCGTGGATCGCGTTGCTGGGCGCGGCCTTAACCGGCTGCGGCTGCTCGTTGATCTTCCCGGCGCTCGGCGTTGAGGTTGTTAAACGCGTCGCGCCGCAAATCCGTGGCACGGCTCTCGGTGGCTATGCGGCATTTCAGGATATCTCGTATGGCATAACCGGTCCGCTGGCGGGGCTGCTGGCGACATCATTGGGTTATCCGTCTGTGTTCCTGGCGGGAGCCGTCTCGGCGGTGGTGGGGATTGTCGTCACGCTGGTGGCGTTCAGGAAAGCGTAACGATCTCGCCCCTCTCCATGCGGGAGAGGGGCGAGAGGATCAGGCAACCAGCCAGAACAACGCCAGAGCGACTATCAGCGCAATGAACATCAGTCCCGGGCGCGCAGAGAGTGATTTCATTGTCTCCATGACCGGGGCGAACAATGGACTATAAATTGGCTGAATATTTCGGGCTTCGGGAACGCCGCTGTCGCGCTCGGCTCGACGGATAAAGATCTGATTCAGTAAATCCTGCACCTGCGCGGTAGTCAGCACCGTTTGCGGCGTGACCTGCCAGTTCTGCTGCGCGTATTCGCGTACGGCTTCAAATTCTCGTGGTTCAAGCGGCTGTTTCAGCGCGGCCTGAAGCGTATGCAGCGTAGGTGCCGTCTGGGTACTCAGCGTCTGGCGAGCCTGAAGCCAGGTCACCAGATGGGTAAATTGTTTTGCCGGGATCAGCTCACCCGCTTTTACGCCAGAAAGCTCCAGCATTGATTGCCAGATTAGCTTGTTCGATTCGCCCGTTGCTGCGGCAAGCCGGGTGACCATCTGCTTGAGGGTATTATGCTCTGCTGGCAACAGCGGACGTTCAGTCGCAGGACGTTGCTGCGGCTGAGGGATAGAAAGCTGGTTGCTTTGCAAAAGGGTTAAGACGGTTTTCAACTGGTCCGGCGTCAGCTGACTCAGGGCCGTTTGACCAAACTGCTGACGGATAAAGTCGCTCACCGCCTGGCGGTTATTCCCCTGGCTTAACAGCTCGGAGAGTTGCGACACCATCTGGCGAGTGGTGTGATTTTGCTGCGCGGTATTCATGCGCAGATTCAGATTTTGCTCGGCCGCAGGGAAGTGACGCGACAACAATGGCGTGTCACTTTTCAGTCCCAAATCGTGTTTTACCCCGGCCCACACTTCCGCATTCTGCTGCGAGGTGAGCGCCACCAGGCGAGTGATCAGCCGCTCCAGCACGGTGCGCTGCTGCGTAGACAGAGGCTGCTCTCCGGCGGGGGAGGGCGTAACGGGACCTTCACCCGGAGGGCGCGGCGGCGTACCTGAAATGGGCTGCATCGTTATAAATCCTTAAAGTCATGACTCACCGTTAACCAGTTGACCCGTACGAGTATGCCTGGCGGCGAGATTATGGCACACTTGCCCGGTTAACTTCCTCTCAAACAGGTACTCAGACGTGAAAATCCTCGTTGATGAAAATATGCCTTACGCTCGTGAGCTCTTTAGCCGCCTGGGTGATGTCAAGGCTGTTCCCGGTCGTCCCATTCCACTTGCAGAACTTGAGGATGCCGACGCACTGATGGTGCGTTCTGTCACCAAAGTGAATGAGACGCTGCTGTCAGGGAAGAGCGTCAAATTTGTCGGAACGGCCACGGCGGGAACCGATCATGTGGATGATGTCTGGCTGGCTCAGGCCGGTATCGGATTTTCGGCAGCCCCCGGCTGTAACGCCATTGCCGTGGTGGAATACGTTTTTTCTTCCCTGCTCATGCTGGGCGAGCGCGATGGTTTTGCCCTGAAAGACCGCATTGTAGGGATTGTCGGGGTCGGTAATGTGGGTGGACGTCTGCAAAAACGGCTTGAGGCGTTAGGGATCCGCACGTTGCTCTGCGATCCGCCGCGTGCCGATCGCGGTGATGAAGGCGAGTTTCACACGCTGGACGAACTGGTTGAGCAGGCGGATGTCATTACGTTCCATACACCATTGTTTAAGGATGGCCCGTACAAGTCTCTACATCTGGCCGACGAGGCGCTCATCCGCCGTCTTAAGCCCGGCACTGTTCTGATAAATGCCTGCCGTGGGCCGGTGGTAGACAACGCTGCGCTGCTGACGTGTCTGGAAGCGGGACAGGATCTTAGCGTGGTGTTAGATGTCTGGGAGCCTGAGCCGGATCTGGACGTCGCGCTACTCAGACATGTTGATGTCGCCACCGCACATATTGCCGGCTATACGCTGGAAGGCAAAGCGCGCGGGACCACTCAGGTCTTTGAAGCCTATAGCGCTTTTATCGGGAATCCGCAGCAGGTTGCACTTGATACGCTGCTGCCAGCACCGGAATTTGGCCGTATCACGCTGCACGGTCCGCTCGATGAGTCTTCGCTAAAAAGGCTGGTGCATTTAGTGTATGATGTGCGCCGCGATGATGCGCTGCTGCGAAAAGTGGCAGGAATTCCAGGGGAGTTTGACACGTTGCGCAAGAATTATCTCGAGCGCCGCGAATGGTCATCCCTGTATGTGATCTGTGACGATGCCGATGCGGCAGCGTTGCTGAACAAACTGGGTTTCAACGCTATGCATAACCCGGCGCGTTAATGTTTTCTTAATGCTCCCGGCCGGAGACTCCGGCGGGGACGCTGTTTCATTTCTGGAGTAAACCACCATGTCTGAAGGCTGGAATATTGCCGTACTGGGTGCCACTGGCGCTGTGGGCGAAGCCCTGCTCGAAACACTTGCAGAGCGTCAGTTCCCGGTGGGCGAAGTGTATGCACTGGCGCGTGCTGAAAGCGCAGGCGTTGCGCTGCGCTATGAAGGGAAAACGGTTCGCGTGCAGGATGTCGCGGAGTTTGACTGGACACAGGCGCAGTTAGCGTTCTTTGCTGCGGGTGTGGAAGCATCGGCGGCGTGGGCTGAAGAGGCGGCCAACGCGGGTTGTCTGGTGATCGACCTGAGCGGGTTATTTGCCCTGGAGCCGGATGTTCCGCTGGTGGTGCCGGATGTGAACCCGTTTGTCCTCGCTGACTACCGTAACCGCAACATTATTGCGGTGCCGGACAGCCTGACCAGCCAACTGCTGACCGCGCTGAAGCCGCTGATTGACGATGGCGGTTTATCGCGTATTACCGTGACCAGCCTGCTTTCAGTGTCCGGGCGCGGTAAAAAAGCGGTAGATGCGCTGGCAGGGCAGAGCGCAAAATTGCTGAACGGTATCCCGGTTGATGATGACGACTTCTTTGGCCGCCAACTGGCGTTCAACATGATGCCGATTCTACCGGATCGTGAAGGTAACGTCAGCGAAGAGCGACGCATTGTCGATGAAACTCGCAAAATTATGCAGGACGAAGGTCTGATGATCTCCGCCAGCTGCGTTCACACGCCTGTTTTTTACGGCCACGCGCAGATGGTGAACTTTGAAGCGCTGCGTCCGTTGGCGGCAGAAGAGGCGCGTGACGCCTTTGAGCGCGGCGAAGATATCTCGCTCAGTGATGCGTCTGAATTCCCGACTCAGGTGGGCGATGCGACCGGCAACGCGCGTCTGTCCATCGGCTGCGTGCGCAACGATTACGGAATGCCGGAGCAGGTCCAGTTCTGGTCTGTGGCCGACAACGTTCGCTTCGGCGGCGCGCTGATGGCGGTGAAAATTGCTGAGAAACTGGTGCAGGAGTATCTGTACTGATGTCAGAAGTGGAACAAAAGCCAGTCCATAAAATTGCCCTCGGGATTGAATACGACGGCAGCAAATATTATGGCTGGCAGCGTCAGAATGAAGTGCGCAGCGTTCAGGAAAAGCTGGAAAAAGCGCTCTCTCAGGTGGCGAACGAACCGATCAACGTGCTGTGCGCCGGTCGTACCGATGCGGGTGTTCACGGCACGGGCCAGGTCGTGCATTTTGAAACCACGGCAGTGCGCAAGGATGCTGCGTGGACGTTAGGCGTAAATGCGAATTTGCCTGGTGACATCGCCGTACGTTGGGTCAAAGATGTGCCGCATGATTTTCATGCGCGGTTTAGCGCAACGGCTCGTCGCTATCGCTACGTTATCTATAATCAGCGGCTGCGCCCGGCGGTACTCAGCCAGGGGGTAACTCATTTTTATGAGCCGCTGGATGCAGAACGTATGCATCGCGCCGCGCAGCTGTTGCTCGGCGAAAATGACTTTACCTCGTTTCGCGCTGTGCAGTGTCAATCGCGCACGCCGTGGCGAGACGTGATGCACATTAACGTCAGTCGTTATGGTGCATATGTGGTGGTCGATATCAAAGCAAATGCCTTTGTACATCATATGGTGCGGAATATCGTTGGCAGCCTGATGGAAGTGGGCGCCGGACACCAGCCGGAGAGCTGGATTGCAGAACTGCTGGCAGCGAAGGACAGAACGCTTGCGGCAGCAACAGCGAAAGCGGAAGGGCTGTATCTGGTTTCTGTTGATTACCCGGATCGTTTTGACCTTCCAAAACCGCCAATGGGCCCGCTGTTTTTAGCGGACTAACGCAGTTGCAATTAAGGTTTTGATAATATGGACTTAATACGATTTATTATTGATTTCATCCTGCATATTGATGTTCATCTGGCGGAGCTGGTCGCGCAATACGGCGTCTGGGTGTATGCCATTCTGTTCCTGATTTTGTTCTGTGAAACCGGGCTGGTGGTGACTCCGTTCCTGCCGGGCGACTCGCTGCTGTTTGTGGCCGGAGCGCTGTCAGCGTTGCCCACTAACGATCTAAATGTGCATTTGATGGTGGCATTGATGATTGTTGCGGCTATCGTCGGCGATGCGGTGAACTACACTATTGGGCGGTTGTTCGGAGAGAAGTTGTTCAGCAATCCGAACTCAAAGATTTTCCGTCGCAGCTATCTGGACAAAACGCACGCGTTCTATGAACGCCACGGTGGTAAGACCATCATTCTGGCGCGTTTTGTGCCTATCGTTCGCACATTTGCACCGTTTGTCGCCGGAATGGGGCATATGTCCTATCGTCATTTTGCGGCGTATAACGTCATTGGCGCACTGCTTTGGGTATTGCTGTTTACCTATGCAGGATACCTCTTCGGGGATCTGCCCATTGTGCAGGAAAATCTTAAGTTACTGATCGTTGCCATTATTGTGCTCTCAATACTGCCGGGCGTGATTGAAATTGTTCGACACAAACGCGCGGCGGCAAAGCAAGCGAAGTAAGGACGCATTAGCGGTTCGACCACTTTTTTATCCAAAGTTTCGGGCTGTTATGTTTTAATGTGCAACATTCATGGTCTGTTTGTGGCAAAAATGGCATTATGCGCCGCTTACAGCAAAACTGGCATACGACCAGGTTCAGGCAGAAAGGTTATCAATGAGCTGGATTGAACGAATTAAAAGCAACATAGCCCCCACCCGTAAGGCGAGTATTCCTGAAGGGGTGTGGACCAAGTGTGACAGCTGCGGCCAGGTCCTGTACCGCGCTGAGCTGGAACGCAATCTTGAGGTTTGCCCGAAGTGCGACCACCACATGCGTATGTCGGCGCGTAATCGCCTGCATAGCCTGCTGGACGAGGGTTCACTGGTAGAACTGGGTAGCGAACTTGAGCCAAAAGATGTGCTGAAGTTCCGTGACTCCAAGAAATACAAAGATCGCCTTGCCTCTGCTCAAAAAGAGACCGGCGAGAAAGACGCGTTGATCGTGATGAAAGGCACTCTGCATGAGATGCCGGTTGTCGCTGCTGCTTTTGAGTTCTCCTTTATGGGTGGCTCAATGGGCTCTGTCGTGGGTGCGCGTTTCATCCGTGCCGTTGAGCAGGCGCTGGAAGATAACTGTCCGCTGATCTGCTTCTCCGCCTCCGGTGGCGCACGTATGCAGGAAGCGCTGATGTCTCTGATGCAGATGGCGAAAACCTCTGCTGCGCTGGGCAAAATGCAGGAACGTGGTCTGCCGTACATCTCTGTACTGACTGACCCGACCATGGGCGGCGTCTCCGCGAGCTTTGCGATGCTGGGCGATCTCAACATCGCTGAGCCAAAAGCGCTGATCGGCTTTGCTGGCCCGCGCGTTATCGAGCAGACCGTTCGTGAGAAACTGCCGCCGGGCTTCCAGCGCAGTGAGTTCCTCATCGAAAAAGGCGCTATCGACATGATCGTTCGCCGTCCGGAAATGCGCCTGAAGCTGGCGAGTGTCCTGGCGAAGCTGATGAATCTGCCGGCGCCGAGTCCGGACGAGCCGCGTGAAGGCGTGGTTGTGCCGCATCAGGAACCAGAAGCCTGATAACTCCAAAAGGGCAGGGCTGATCGGCGCTGCCCTTTTCAATTATTTGATACACAAGTCATTCAGGTTGTATCAAGGCGTAGCCAACGCAGAGACAGCTTGAAGGGCGAAGCGTATACATAACTGAAAGTGCGTATCATGGAAAATCACAGCATTCCCCAAGCCACGTCACCCCTGGTCACGTGGCTTTCTTATCTGGAAAATCTGCACAGCAAAACCATTGATATGGGACTGGATCGCGTGAGCCAGGTGGCAGCGCGTCTTGATGTGCTGAAGCCCGCTCCATTCGTCTTTACCGTCGCGGGAACCAACGGCAAAGGCACCACCTGCCGCACGCTGGAAGCGATGCTGATGGCGGCGGGTTATACGGTGGGCGTTTACAGCTCACCGCACCTGGTGCGCTATACCGAGCGTGTACGCGTTCAGAATAGCGAGTTGCCGGAGTCTGCGCATACGGCCTCCTTTGCTGAAATCGAAGCGGCGCGGGGCGATATTTCGTTGTCTTATTTTGAGTACGGTACGCTCTCCGCGCTGTGGCTGTTTAAGCAAGCGCAGCTGGACGTTGTGATCCTGGAAGTAGGGTTAGGCGGACGCCTGGATGCGACCAATATGGTGGACGCGGATGTCTCTGTCGTAACCAGTATTGCACTGGATCATATCGACTGGCTCGGCCCGGATCGCGAAAGTATTGGCCGTGAAAAGGCCGGAATCTTCCGCGCTCACAAACCCGCTGTGGTGGGTGAACCTGATATGCCGCACACCATTGCCGATGTGGCTCAGGAAAAGGGCGCGCATTTACGCCGTCGCGGCGTGGACTGGCAGTATGAGGTTCTGGATAACAGCTGGCGTTTTAGCGATGCGCAGGGCGAGCTTGACGATCTGCCGCTCCCGCAGGTGCCGCAACCCAATGCGGCAACCGCGCTTGCGGCTATCCGTGCCAGCGGGCTGAAAGTGAGCGAGCAGGCAATCCGCGAAGGTATTCAGCATGCCATTCTTCCCGGTCGTTTTCAGATTGTGAGTGAGTCACCGCGTCTGATTCTGGATGTAGCGCATAACCCCCACGCCGCGGCCTACCTCGCAGAACGCCTCAAATCCCTGCCAAAAACCGGGCGCGTTTTGGCGGTTATCGGTATGCTTCATGATAAAGATATTGGAGGCACGCTGGCCTGCATGGAGAGTGTGGTCGATTGCTGGTATTGTGCTCCACTGGAAGGGCCGCGCGGCGCGACGGCGGAGCAACTGATGGAACATCTCGGTCAGGGCAAAGTCTATGACAGCGTAGCGCTGGCGTGGCAGGCGGCAATGGCCGATGCTAAACCTGAAGATACCGTGCTGGTGTGTGGTTCATTCCATACGGTGGCACATGTCATGGAAGTAATGGACGCGGGGAGAACCGGTGGCGAGTAAGTTTCAGAACCGTTTAACAGGAACCATTGTGCTGGTTGCGCTGGGAGTGATCCTGCTCCCCGGGCTGCTCGACGGGCAAAAAAAGCATTATCAGGATGAATTTGCGGCCATTCCTTTGGTGCCAAAACCTGGCGATCGCGATGAGCCAGACATGCTACCTGCGGCAACGCAGGCGCTGCCGGCTCAGCCGCCAGAAGGCGCTGCGGAAGAGGTGCGTGCCGGTGATGCGGCGGCGCCGTCACTCGATCCCTCTCGTTTTGCGGTAAACAACAATACCGATCTGGACCCTGTTCCGGAGCCAGTCGTGCAGCCTAAGACTGTCGAAAAAGCCAAACCCGTAGAGAAACCTAAACCACCGCGCGATAAAGCCAGTGAGCAGATTGCAGCCGCGGCGGAAGCGCCGCCGGAAAAACCGGCTCAGGAAGAGAAGCCTGCGCCAGCCGGTAAAGCATATGTTGTCCAGCTTGGCGCGTTGAAAAATGCCGATAAAGTCAACGAGGTTGTCGGTAAACTGCGCGGTGCGGGTTATCGCGTTTACACTTCACCTTCGACGCCAGTGCAGGGTAAAATCACGCGCATTCTCGTCGGCCCGGATGCATCCAAAGAGAAGCTGAAAGGATCGCTGGGTGAGCTGAAGCAGATCTCTGGTCTGAGTGGCGTGGTGATGAATTACAGCGCGAATTAAGTGCGCGTTGCCTCCTCTGCCCTGAGGGCGGAGGAGCGGGAATTCGTCCGAAGAGGCGCAATAACCCGACGGCGTTGATTATTTTTTCAGCGCCTTTTTTATTTACGCGTGGGAAGGAAATCCCTACGCAAACGTTTTCTTTTTCTGTTAGAATTCGCCCCGAACTGGATGACAGGGCGTTTAATCGTGGGACATATATGGTCTGGATTGATTACGCCATCATTGCGGTGATAGGTTTTTCCTGTCTGGTTAGCCTGATCCGTGGCTTTGTTCGTGAAGCGTTATCGCTGGTGACATGGGGTTGTGCTTTCTTTGTTGCCAGTCATTACTACACTTACCTGTCTGTTTGGTTCACGGGCTTTGAAGATGAACTGGTCCGAAATGGAATCGCCATCGCGGTGCTGTTTATCGCGACGCTACTCGTCGGCGCTATCGTGAATTACGTGATAGGTCAGCTGGTCGAGAAAACCGGTCTGTCAGGAACGGACAGGGTGCTGGGGATCTGTTTTGGTGCGCTGCGAGGCGCGCTGATCGTGGCTGCGATACTGTTCTTCCTTGATACCTTTACCGGGTTTTCAAAAAGTGAAGACTGGAGCAAGTCCCAGCTGATTCCACAGTTCAGCTTCATCATCAGATGGTTCTTTGACTATCTGCAAAGCTCGTCAAGTTTCTTGCCCAAAGTGTAAAACGCTTTGAGATGTGGCTTAACGAGGAAAAGACGAATGTGCGGTATTGTCGGTATCGCCGGTTTCATGCCGGTAAACCAGTCTATTTATGACGCGTTGTCGGTGCTTCAGCACCGTGGTCAGGATGCAGCAGGCATCATCACCATTGATGCACACAACTGCTTCCGTTTACGCAAAGCGAATGGCCTGGTCAACGATGTATTTGAAGCCCGCCATATGCAGCGCCTGCAAGGCAATATGGGGATTGGCCACGTTCGTTATCCTACTGCTGGCAGTTCCAGCGCCTCCGAAGCTCAGCCTTTCTACGTTAACTCCCCGTATGGCATCACGCTTGCCCACAATGGCAACCTGACGAATGCTCACGAGCTGCGTAAAAAGTTGTTTGAAGAGAAACGTCGCCACATTAACACGACGTCTGATTCTGAAATCCTGCTCAATATCTTTGCCAGTGAGCTGGATAACTTCCGCCATTATCCGCTGGAAGCCGATAACATCTTTGCTGCCATTGCGGCAACGAACCGCCTGATCCGTGGCGCATATGCCTGCGTGGCGATGATTATCGGTCACGGTATGGTGGCGTTCCGCGATCCCAACGGTATTCGTCCGCTGGTGCTGGGTAAACGTGATATCGGTGACGGTCGTACTGAGTATATGGTGGCCTCCGAGAGTGTGGCACTGGATACTCTGGGCTTCGAATTCCTGCGCGATGTCGCCCCAGGCGAAGCCGTCTACATCACCGAAAAAGGCCAGCTGTTTACCCGCCAGTGCGCGGAAAATCCGGTGAGCAACCCTTGCCTGTTCGAATACGTTTATTTTGCGCGTCCGGATTCCTTCATTGATAAGATTTCGGTGTACAGCGCTCGCGTAAACATGGGCACCAAACTCGGTGAGAAGATTGCCCGCGAGTGGGACGATCTGGATATCGACGTGGTTATTCCGATTCCGGAAACCTCCTGCGATATCGCCCTGGAAATGGCCCGTATTCTGGGCAAACCGTATCGCCAGGGGTTTGTGAAGAACCGCTACGTTGGGCGTACCTTTATCATGCCCGGTCAGCAACTGCGTCGTAAGTCCGTGCGCCGTAAACTGAACGCCAACCGCGCTGAATTCCGCGATAAAAACGTGCTGCTGGTCGATGACTCCATCGTGCGTGGCACTACCTCCGAGCAGATTATCGAGATGGCGCGTGAAGCCGGGGCGAAGAAAGTTTACCTCGCGTCCGCTGCACCGGAAATTCGTTTCCCGAACGTCTACGGTATTGATATGCCAACCGCCAATGAGCTGATTGCTCATGGTCGCGAAGTGGATGAGATCCGTCAGATTATCGGCGCAGATGGCCTGATTTTCCAGGATCTGGACGACCTGATCGACGCGGTACGTGCCGAAAATCCGGATATTCAGCAGTTTGAGTGTTCCGTCTTTAACGGCATCTATGTGACCAAAGACGTTGATCAGCAGTATCTCGACTATCTTGATTCACTGCGCAATGACGATGCGAAAGCCGTGCAGATGCAAAATGATCTCGAAAGCTTAGAGATGCACAACGAAGGTTGATCTCAGAGCAGGTGAGGGTGCATGCCCTCACTTGCAACTCCCCGCAAAATCCTGCAAAGTCTGCCCTGACGCAAGAAAGGGCGAAATCATGAAACGACTCATTGTAGGGATCTCCGGTGCCAGTGGCGCAATTTACGGCGTACGTTTGCTGCAGGTTTTGCGCGACGTTGCGGAGGTTGAAACCCATCTGGTGATGAGCCAGGCGGCGCGTCAGACCCTTTCTCTCGAAACCGATTTTTCCCTGCGCGATGTCCAGGCGCTGGCGGATGTGGTACATGATGCGCGCGATATCGCTGCCAGCATCTCTTCTGGCTCGTTTAAAACCGCCGGGATGGTTATCCTGCCCTGCTCAATGAAAACCCTCTCCGGCATTGTTCACAGTTATACCGATACGCTGGTAACGCGTGCGGCTGACGTGGTGCTGAAAGAGCGTCGTCCGCTGGTGCTGTGCGTGCGGGAAACGCCGCTGCATCTTGGGCACTTACGCCTGATGACGCAGGCGGCAGAGCTGGGTGCGGTTATCATGCCGCCGGTGCCTGCGTTCTATCATCGTCCGCAAACCCTCGACGATGTGATTAATCAGACCGTCAATCGTGTAGTCGATCAGTTTGATATTGAGCTTCCTGACGATCTCTTCACGCGCTGGCAGGGCGCTTAGCGGTTCGCACAGTTCTGGTGCATGATAATCCACGTCGCCCTGTTTCAGGGCAAATATGCAACCGCGATCATATCCTCAACATTTAATCCGTTTTTTCCCTTTTTCCCTCTCCGGTTCGTTCGGTAGACCTGCTATCTTTCACCATTAAGGCAATGTCGCAACGTTTTATTAACATATTTAACGTCGATTTTTTGACCAGACGACAATATGGCATAAGACCTGCAGGCATAAGACCTGCAAGAGATCGCCTGCAATACAACACACAACACAAACCATAATAAAATCACGACACTTGAGGGTAAATGTATGAAGAAGACGGTTCTGGCTCTGTCTCTGCTGGTGGGATTAAGTGCGGCAGCGAGCAGCTATGCAGCACTTCCTCAGACAGTGCGCATCGGTACAGACGCCACTTACGCGCCATTCTCGTCCAAGGATGCGAAAGGCGACTTTGTCGGCTTTGATATCGATTTGGGAAATGAAATGTGCAAGCGTATGCAGGTGAAATGCACATGGGTGGGCAGCGATTTTGACGCGCTGATCCCGTCGCTGAAAGCCAAGAAAATCGATGCCATCATCTCCTCACTTTCCATTACTGAGAAGCGCCAGCAGGAAATCGCTTTCTCCGACAAACTCTACGCAGCGGACTCTCGTCTGATAGCCGCCAAAGGCTCTCCGATTCAGCCGACCATTGAGTCGCTGAAAGGCAAGCACGTGGGCGTATTGCAGGGCTCCACGCAGGAAGGCTTTGCTAATGCGGACTGGCGCGAAAAAGGCGTCGATGTTGTCGCATACCAGAACCAGGATCTGATCTATTCCGATCTGGCGGCTGGTCGTCTGGATGCGGCATTCCAGGACGAAGTGGCCGCCAGCGAAGGCTTCCTGAAACAACCAGCAGGTAAAGAATTTGCCTTTGCTGGCCCTTCAGTGAAAGACAAAAAGTACTTCGGTGATGGCACCGGCATTGGCTTACGCAAAGATGACGCCGAGCTGAAAGCGGCATTCGACAAAGCCTTTGCCGAGCTGCGTAAAGACGGAACCTACGACAAACTGGCGAAGAAATATTTCGACTTCAACGTTTATGGCGATTAATCGTCATTGACGGGAGCGACGCCATGGCGAATCGCTGACATGGTGCGTGACGACTGTGAGTGACCCAATATGGTGCAAAGCCTGCACCATATTGGGTAGTCGGGTGCATAGTTAAGCACTTTTGATGCAAAAAATTCCATCTGTCGGCCATTATACTTTGCCATGCCAGGGGAATTAATGGCACATTAGCGACACCCCGTCGTCGTAAAATCCCGTAAGAAGACAGTCTGTTGAGGATAGATATGAAAAAACTGGTGTTGTCCCTTTCTCTGGTGCTGGCGTTTTCCAGCGCTACCGCAGCATTTGCAGCCATTCCGCAAAAAATTCGTATTGGTACAGATCCCACTTATGCCCCGTTTGAATCGAAGAATTCGAAAGGTGAGCTGGTGGGTTTTGATATTGATTTGGCAAATGAGCTCTGCAAACGCATTAAAACGCAATGTACCTACGTTGAGAACCCGCTGGATGCGTTGATCCCTTCGCTGAAAGCCAAAAAAATCGACGTCATCATGTCTTCGCTTTCCATCACCGAAAAACGCCAGCAGGAGATTGCATTCACCGACAAACTCTATGCGGCTGATTCGCGTCTGGTGGTAGCAAAATCTTCTGATATCCAGCCGACGCTGGAATCCCTTAAAGGCAAGCGCGTGGGCGTACTGCAGGGTACAACGCAGGAAACCTATGGCAACGAACACTGGGCGCCAAAAGGGATTGAAATTGTCTCCTATCAGGGCCAGGAAAATATCTACGCTGACCTGACCGCAGGGCGTATTGACGCCGCATTCCAGGATGAAGTGGCTGCTAGCGAAGGCTTCCTGAAGCAGCCTGTGGGCAAAGATTACAAGTTCGGTGGCCCGTCTATTAAAGACGAAAAACTGTTTGGCGTGGGTACCGGTATGGGCCTGCGTAAAGAAGATAACGAACTGCGCGAAGCGTTAAATAAAGCCTTTGCCGAGATGCGAGCTGACGGCACTTACGAAAAGCTGGCGAAGAAATACTTCGACTTTGATGTCTACGGTGGCTAATTGCCCCGTTAAATAACGTGCGCCCCCTCCCGTGACGGGAGGGGAAAAGACACGGTGTGACCACTCACGACAGGGCAGGCGTTATGCTGTACGGATTTTCTGGCGTTATTTTACAAGGCGCGCTTGTCACCCTCGAACTGGCGCTCAGTTCGGTGGTGCTGGCCGTGCTGATTGGCCTGGCGGGTGCGGGAGCGAAGCTCTCCAGTAATCGGGTGCTGGCACTGGTTTTTGAAGCCTATACCACTCTGATTCGCGGTGTTCCTGACCTGGTGCTGATGCTGTTGATTTTTTACGGTCTGCAAATTGCGCTCAATGGCGTGACGGATGCTATCGGTATGTCGCAAATCGATATCGATCCGATGGTGGCCGGTATCATTACTTTAGGTTTTATCTACGGCGCATACTTTACCGAAACCTTTCGTGGCGCCTATATGGCCGTCCCGAAGGGGCACATTGAGGCGGCGACCGCTTTCGGTTTTACCTCTTCGCAAATCTTTCGCCGAATCATGTTTCCGGCCATGATGCGCTTTGCCTTACCCGGCATCGGCAACAACTGGCAGGTGATCCTCAAGGCGACGGCGTTGGTGTCTCTGCTCGGTCTGGAAGATGTGGTGAAAGCCACGCAGCTTGCCGGAAAGAGCACCTGGGAACCGTTCTATTTTGCCGTGGTGTGTGGCGTCATTTATCTGGTGTTTACCACGGTCTCCAATGGTGTGCTGCTTCTGCTCGAACGTCGCTACTCCGTGGGTGTGAAGAGGGCTGACCTGTGATTGAAATTATTCAGGAGTACTGGAAATCACTGCTGTGGACAGATGGCTATCGCTTTACCGGCGTGGCGATCACCCTGTGGCTGCTGATTTCATCTGTGGTGATGGGCGGGATTCTGGCGGTGTTTTTATCCATTGGCCGCGTATCGGAAAACAAATACATTCGCTTTCCTATTTGGCTGTTCACCTATGTCTTTCGCGGCACGCCTTTGTATGTTCAGCTGCTGGTGTTTTACTCCGGGATGTACACGCTGGAGATAGTCAAAGGCACCGAAATGCTGAACGCGTTCTTTCGCAGCGGCCTGAACTGTACCGTGCTGGCGCTGACGCTGAACACCTGCGCTTACACCACCGAGATCTTCGCCGGTGCCATTCGCTCTGTGCCTTACGGTGAGATTGAAGCGGCGCGTGCGTACGGCTTCTCATCTGTTAAGCTCTATCGCTGCATTATTATGCCTTCGGCGCTGCGTATCGCGTTGCCGGCGTACAGTAACGAAGTGATTTTAATGCTGCACTCCACCGCGCTGGCGTTTACCGCCACCGTGCCGGATCTGCTGAAAATCGCGCGGGATATCAACTCGGCGACCTATCAGCCATTTACCGCCTTCGGTATCGCCGCGGTGCTATATTTGATTATTTCATATGTCCTGATTAGCCTGTTCCGTAAGGCAGAAAAACGCTGGTTGCAGCACATGAAACCTTCTTCGACGCACTGAGAAAACGATGTCTGAAAATAAATTAAACGTTATCGATCTGCACAAGCGCTACGGCGAACATGAAGTGCTGAAAGGGGTGTCGCTGCAGGCAAATGCGGGCGATGTGATCAGTATTATTGGCTCATCCGGCTCGGGGAAAAGTACGTTCCTGCGCTGTATCAACTTCCTCGAAAAGCCGAGTGAAGGGTCGATCATCGTCAGCGGGCAGAATATCAATCTGGTGCGCGACAAAGACGGTCAACTGAAAGTGGCGGATAAGAATCAGCTGCGTCTGCTGCGCACGCGTCTCACGATGGTTTTCCAGCACTTCAATCTCTGGAGCCACATGACGGTGATTGAGAATGTGATGGAAGCGCCGATCCAGGTATTAGGGTTGAGCAAACAGGAAGCCCGTGCCCGTGCGGAAAAGTATTTAGCGAAAGTGGGTATCGACGCGCGTCAGCAGATCAAATATCCGGTGCATTTATCCGGTGGTCAGCAGCAGCGTGTTTCGATTGCCCGGGCGCTGGCGATGGAGCCCGAAGTGCTGCTGTTTGATGAGCCGACCTCTGCACTCGATCCTGAGCTGGTGGGTGAAGTGCTGCGCATTATGCAGAAGCTGGCGGAAGAGGGCAAAACGATGGTAGTGGTGACGCATGAGATGGGCTTCGCCCGCAACGTCTCTAACCACGTTATCTTCCTGCATCAGGGCATCATCGAAGAGCAGGGGCATCCTGATGAGGTACTGGCTAATCCTAAAAGCCCGCGCCTGCAGCAGTTCCTGAAAGGATCTTTGAAGTAGGTTTTGCCCTTCTCCCTCTCCCCGTGGCAGAGGGCGGGGTGAGGGCATCAAGCCGCAGTGCAGCCCAATCGCCCGGTGGCGCTTCGCTTACCGGGCCTACGGACTGGGTGTTCTCCCTCTCCCCGTGGGAGAGGGTTAGGGTGAGGGCATCAGACCGCACCACACTCCAGCCGATACACCCAGTCGTCATACCGCACCCCATTAATTTCATACGCCTTTTCCAGTACCTGTGTGCGCACAAATCCGATCTTTTCCAGAACGCGCACCGAGCCGGAGTTGTCGGCCAGAACATAGGCGTTAATGGCCCTGACGGTTGTCTGAGTAAATGCATAATCGCAAATGGCATTCAGCGCTTCGCTGGCGATGCCTTTGCCCTGCGCCCGGGGAATAACGGTATAACCGATATCGGCCTCTTCGCGGTTCTGGGTGCTGATTTGCAGCCCAATGTCACCCAGCGGGGTCTCATCATCGTGGGCGCGAATTACAAAGGTATGCGGCGCAGTCAGCCGCGCGGCGAAAAGGCGTCGGGTCTCTTTTTCGGGCGCAATTGCGGCCATATAGCGCATGATGGCGCGGTCTTCACGAAGCGTGCGGAAAAACGCCCAGTCAGAGGGTTCAAACGGGGAGAGCTGAAGCCGGGGAGTTGTGATTATCGCCATAATGTCACCATACCTGTAAGTCTGGTGAATGACTGTAACATAATCAATGCGATAGTTTTATTTAACCCACCACATCTGCCAACGCCTCTTCTAAATCGTACCAGCGGAATCCAAAGCCTGAGGCTTCAAGCCGTTTCGGCAAGGCCCGCTGTCCGCCTAATACCAGCACCGACGATTCCCCCATCATCAGGCGAATCGCAGTGGCTGGCGCACGAAGCACCGCAGGGCGTTTCAGCGCGTGACCCAGGGCATGTGCAAACTGTTCATTGCGCACCGGATACGGCGACACCATATTGAACGGGCCGCGCAGGTCGTTATCCAGTAGCCAAAGAATGCCATTAACCATATCGTCGATATGGATCCACGCCAGATACTGACGGCCATTGCCCATCGGGCCACCCAAGCCGAGTCTGAAGACCGGGAGCATCTTTGCCAGGATCCCGCCCTTGGGCGCCAGCACCACTCCGGTTCTGAGCAGGCAGACGCGGGTGCGATCGCTTTGCGCTCCGCAGGCGATCTGCTCCCAGCGTGCGCAAAGTTTATGGGTGAATTCGTTATGCGGAGGCTCTTCTTCGGTGACGACCACTTCGCCGAGATCGCCATAGTAACCCGCCGCCGAACCAGAAATGAGCACTGACGGCGGCGTGGTGCTGGCGTGGAACAGATCAACCAGCTTCTGCGTTGTGTTCCAGCGGCTATCGCAGAGACGCTGTTTTTGTTCTGCCGTCCAGCGCTTATCAGCGATGGGTTCGCCCGCGAGATTGATGACGGCGTCGAAGCCATCCAGATTCTGCTGATCCGCCAGCCCTTTCCAGAAACTGACGTTGCCGCCGAGCACCTGACGCGCTTTTTCAGGACTGCGGGTCACCACGGTGACGTCGTGATTCATCGCCTGTAAACGCGAAATAAGATGGCGACCAATCAGGCCCGTACCGCCGGTTATCAGAATCTTCATACAACCTCCAGGGTTGCGCTTAGCGTTGCCAGCTGAGTGTCATGGAGACGGAGTCGGCGTAACGCAGCGCGTGAAGTTTATCGATCTCAACCTCAGCATAAGTGACCCAGTGATGTTCGCGTGCGATATCGAGCACATCCTGAGTTAATTTTTCAAGTAAAGAGAAACGGTTATTCTCAACGTACTTAATAATGTTTTTAGTGATAGTGCGATAGTTCAGCGCGTCATTGATGTCTTCACTGGCGCGAGCCTTATCTGCCGGGTAGTGGATAACCACATTTATCACGATATCCTGACGATTCTCGATCTCTTCATTTTTGATACCAATGAAGGTGCGTAAGCGTAAGTTTTTTATACGAATAATAGCATCATGCTGTGACATTGCAGGCTTCCTCTGTTTTATTATTCGCACCATAATACATGAGGAAATATGGCGCGCCCAACCGGGCGCACGCTTATATTTGCTGCACTTTTTGCATTGCGCGTTCTGTCGCCGGACGGCTGCGGATCCGTTCGAACCAATTCTTCACCGCCGGGTAGTTCACCAGATCAATTCGCTGACGTTGATGGGCGTTTATCCACGGCCAGCAGGCAATATCGGCAATGCTGTAATGCTCTCCGCCAAGCCAGGGGGATTTTTCCAGCCGCTTATTAATGACGCTATAAAGACGTTGGGTTTCCACCTGATAGCGTTCAATGGCATAGGGAATGCTTTGCGGCGCAAAGTGATTGAAGTGATGATTTTGTCCCAGCATGGGACCGAGCCCGCTGGCCTGCCAGAACAACCACTGCAAAGTATGGTGGCGCTCGCGCAGTTCACCGCTCAGCAGTTTTCCCGTTTTTTCTGCCAAATAGAGCAGGATTTCTCCCGACTCAAATAAGCTTAACGGTCTGCCGCCATCTGCCGGAGCGTGGTCCACTATCGCCGGAATTTTATTGTTAGGCGAGATGGCCAGGAAATCAGGCCGGAACTGATCTCCCTTACTGATATCCACCTTGATGATGCGGTATTCCAGCTGAGTTTCTTCCAGAAATAGCGTGATCTTATGACCATTTGGGGTAGGGGCATAATAGAGGTCTATCATCTCAACTCCTGTCGTCGCAATTCTTCTCATCAAAGCGAGTATAGGTGTTGATGGCAAATCGTGAGTTTTCATCAAGTGACAGGGAAGCAAAGAGATTATATGTTGGATGAAAACCGATCAATCAATGAGGATGCCATGAGTCAACCTGCCATTACGCTGTGGTCCGATGCTAATTTTTACTCACCTTACGTCATGAGCGTCTATGTCGCGTTGGCGGAAAAGGGGCTGGCATTTAGCCTCAAAACCGTCGATCTCGATCGGGGCGAGCATCTTCAACCGCAGTGGCAGGGTTATTCATTGACCCGCCGTGTGCCGGTGCTGGAAATAGACGGCTTTGAGCTGAGTGAATCCTCGGCCATTACCGAATACCTGGAAGATCGTTTTTCGCCCCCGGAATGGGAGCGGATCTATCCTCACGATCTGCAAAAGCGCGCCCGTGCGCGTCAGATTCAGGCGTGGCTGCGCAGCGATTTGGGACCCATTCGCGAAGAACGCTCCACCGACGCCATTTTTGGTGGGGTGAAAAAACCGGCGTTGAGTGAAGCCGCTGCGGTGAGCGCGAATAAGCTCTTCGATACGGCGACCAAATTGCTGGAACACGGGAACCCTAATTTGTTCGGTGAATGGTGCATCGCGGATGCCGATCTGGCATTAATGCTTAACCGTCTGGTCCTGAACGGCGACGATGTACCGCAGGCTCTGGCAAATTATGCTTCCTTCCAGTGGCAACGTGCTTCCGTGCAGCGTTATGTGGCGCTTTCAGCCAGGCGTGTGGGCTGATAAACCTGTTGGGTTGAGGTATGATAGGGCAATGATGAGTTGAAAGGAGTCGCTGATGAAACTTATGTTTGCATCGGATATTCACGGATCGTTGCCCGCCACGGAGCGTGTACTGTCGCGCTTTGACGAAAGTGGTGCGCAGTGGCTGGTTATCCTGGGGGATGTACTTAATCATGGGCCGCGTAACGCGCTGCCTGAGGGCTACGCTCCCGCGCAGGTGGCTGAGAGACTTAATCAGTACGCCGCTAACATTATCGCCGTTCGCGGTAATTGCGACAGCGAAGTGGATCAGATGCTGCTTGATTTCCCGATAACCGCACCGTGGCAACAGGTATTGCTGGAAAATCGCCGACTTTTTTTGACCCACGGACATCTTTTTGGCCCGGATAATTTGCCCGCGCTGGCCACTGGCGATGTGCTGGTTTACGGCCATACTCATATTCCGGTGGCGGAAACGCGCGGGGATATTGTGCATTTCAACCCGGGTTCCGTCAGTATTCCTAAAGGGGGATACCTCCCCAGCTATGGCTTGCTTGAGGATAATCAACTGCGTGTTATCGCACTCAATGATCAGCAAGTTATTGCGCATGTAAGCATTAATCCGTAAGTTACATCTCAACTGTAAACGCGCCGAAAGAGCGCTTAACGAGAAGGGTTCCCGATGGTGGAGCAGAGTCATTTGGCAAGTACAGAGTGGGTTGACGTTGTCAGCGAAGACAATGAAGTCATTGCGCAGGCAAGCCGTGAGCAAATGCGCGCGCAGCGTCTGCGTCATCGCGCAACCTACATCGTTGTTCACGATGGAATGGGTAAGATCCTGGTACAGCGACGTACTGAAACGAAAGATTTTCTCCCCGGCATGCTGGATGCCACTGCGGGCGGCGTTGTTCAGGCAGATGAAATTCTGCTGGATTCCGCGCGCCGTGAAGCAGAAGAAGAGTTAGGCATTGCTGGCGTACCTTTCGCCGAACACGGTCAGTTCTATTTCGAAGATGAACACTGCCGCGTATGGGGAGGCCTGTTTAGCTGCGTTTCCCACGGCCCGTTTGCACTTCAGGAAGAAGAAGTGAGCGAAGTGAGCTGGATGACGCCTGAAGAAATTACGGCGCGTTGCGATGAGTTCACACCGGATTCACTCAAAGCCCTGGCACTGTGGATGACCCGCAATGCCAAGAATGAATCGGCAAAACCAGAAAAACAGGAAGCGGCCGAGTAAGCCTCAGCAGCTTTCACGCAAGCACAGACTGGAGGCGATCGGTTTTTGGTCGCACCAGTCGCCACCGTTCATCCGCTCTAATAATGCGCGTCCGGCTTCAATCCCAATCTTACGATGCGGCACCGCCATGGTGGTCAGCGGCGGCTGACAAACCCGGCTAACATCGCTATCGCCAAAGCCCACTACGGCAAGATCGTCAGGCACTTTAATCCGTCGGCGCTGACATTCATACAGTACGCCGCACGCCAGTTCATCCGAAACGCAGACCAGCGCATCCAGTTCAGGCCACGCGAGTAAAAATTCCGGGAGTTGAGACGCACCTGTCGAAAAGCAGGGCGGCAGCGCAGCGTTTATCACCCTGTTAGGCGACATATGGTGGCGTAACATGGCTTTATACCAGCCCTGCAGATGCTGCTGAAAAATCCACTGCTCCTGATTGGCACACAGCAGGCCAATGTTCTGATAGCCCCGCTGAATCACCAGTTCCGTCAGTTCGTACATCGCCGCGACGTTGTCGATACCGATATTCATATCGAGAGGGTCTGCCCGCATCGCACCCATTTCCATCACTGGAATGGAGGCGTTTTTGAGCCAGTGGCGGACCGTATCGCTATGTTCAGCGCTGAGTAAAATCGCCCCGGCGATGTTAGACGCTAACAGCGTTTCCAGCAGTTTCTCCTCCTGTTCGGGCCGATGCTGTGATTCTGCCAGTATGATCTGGTAACCGGCGGGTTGCAGGATCTGCTGCAGTCCGGCAAACATCTCAGAACAGCCGTCTTCGGCAAGATTGGGGACAACCATCGCAATCGTCCATGACGAGGCGGACGCAAGCGCACTGGCCGCAAGATTGGGCATATATCCCAGCTCCTGCACCGCGGCTTCAATTTTTTCTCGCAGTTTATCGGAAACTTGCTCAGGCGTGCGCAATGCGCGGGACACCGTCATAGTACCCACTCCGGCAAGCTGTGCGACGTCGGAGATCGTCACTTTGCCGGTACTACGTCGTTTTCGGGTTAGAGACATACAAATTCCTGGTGACCAGTCGCGTTTTGTTATCTTCCTTCGCTTCACGTAAAAATGAGTATACGCCTTAACTCCCTTTTTTTACTGTGATTTAAGATGCGGTTTGTAATTTGATAGCGCTATCACAATTTTGAACGTTAGAAATTGGTAGCGCTATCTTTGTGATCTTGATCGCAGCTATCCGCGATGGCCTTGCATAAAGTTTGCTCATTGTTGGCGTAAAGGTGGGAGGACAAAGTGCTCAAAAAGTGGATATATGATGCAACCATTACGCTTGAAGAGAGCGTGGAAAACTGGCCGCAGGCACTGGAACTTTGCGCCAGGCCACTGCTGGCGATGAACGTCATTGATCCTGATTACGTGACGGCAATCGTCCAGCAGCATCAAAAATTAGGACCGTACTATGTGCTGGCACCGGGGCTGGCGATGCCGCATGCGCGGCCAGAAGAAGGGGCTAAGGGATTAGGTCTCTCATTATTAAAACTCAACCAGGGCGTTTCATTTGGTGCCGGAGAGTTCGATCCGGTGGATATTATCATCATGCTTGCTGCACCTGATAAACATAGCCATATCGAGATGATCTCAGCCCTTGCGGAATTATTTTCCAGCGATGACGACCTGGCTGAATTACATCAAGCAAAAACGCGGGAGGAAATTAAAGCCATAATCGAACGCTTCTGATTTAACCACATTCCGATTAATTAGCACATTACGCTAACGCGTGATGCGGATGCACTCTACTCAAAAAGGGCATAACGATGAAAATTATGGCGATTTGCGGCTCCGGCCTGGGAAGTAGTTTCATGGTCGAAATGAATATTAAAAAAGTCCTCAAAAAATTAAATATTGAAGCTGAAGTTGAACACTCCGATCTGTCATCAGCGACACCGGGCGCAGCCGATGTATTCGTGATGGCAAAAGATATCGCCGCCAGCGCGAGCGTGCCGGAAAACCAGCTGGTAGTGATTAACAACATTATTGATATCAATGAACTGGAAGCGCAGCTTAGCGCCTGGTTCGCAAAACAATCATCCTGATAACCCCCTGTAAATGGTGAGGTGGATATGTTTATCCTCGAAACGCTGAATTTCGTTGTTGATATTCTTAAAGTGCCTTCAGTTCTGGTGGGGTTAATTGCGCTGATCGGACTGGTCGCACAAAAGAAACCCTTTTCCGATGTGGTAAAAGGAACAATTAAAACGATTCTCGGATTTATTGTGCTCGGCGGCGGGGCAACCGTGCTCGTCGGCTCACTCAATCCGCTCGGAGGTATGTTTGAACATGCCTTTAATATCCAGGGAATTATCCCTAATAATGAGGCGATAGTTTCGATAGCGCTTGAGAAATATGGCGCATCCACCGCACTGATTATGGCATTTGGTATGGTGGCCAATATTATTGTCGCCCGCTTTACGCGTCTGAAGTATATCTTCCTGACGGGGCATCACACCTTTTATATGGCCTGTATGATCGGCGTGATCCTGACGGTTGCCGGTTTTGAAGGTGTCGGTCTGGTCTTTACTGGCTCGCTGATCCTCGGTCTGGTGATGGCATTCTTCCCGGCAATTGCGCAGCGCTATATGAAGCGCATTACCGGCAATGATGATATTGCATTTGGCCACTTTGGTACGTTGGGCTATGTGCTCTCCGGCTGGATTGGCAGCAAATGTGGGAAAGGCTCGCGTTCAACCGAAGAGATGAACCTGCCCAAGAACTTAAGTTTCTTACGCGACAGTTCGATTTCCATCTCGCTGACCATGATGATTATCTACCTGATTATGGCGGTCAGCGCCGGACGCGAGTACGTCGAAAGCACCTACAGCGGCGGCCAAAACTATCTGGTGTACGCCATCATCATGGCCATCACGTTTGCGGCAGGGGTGTTCATCATCCTGCAGGGTGTGCGTCTGATTCTGGCGGAGATCGTTCCCGCCTTTACAGGCTTCTCGGAGAAACTGGTGCCCAATGCGCGCCCGGCGCTCGACTGCCCGGTGGTCTATCCGTATGCACCTAACGCCGTGCTGATTGGATTTCTGTTCAGCTTCCTGGGCGGTTTGGTCGGGTTGTTCCTGCTCGGCCAGATGAAACTGGTCCTGATCCTGCCCGGCGTTGTACCGCACTTCTTCACCGGCGCTACCGCAGGCGTATTCGGTAACGCCACCGGAGGACGCCGCGGCGCAATGATCGGCGCATTTGCGAATGGCCTGCTGATCACCTTCCTTCCGGTTCTGCTGCTACCGGTGCTTGGGGCAATCGGTTTTGCCAATACGACTTTCTCGGATGCGGACTTCGGTGCGATTGGGATTGTGTTGGGTAACCTTGCGCGCTATCTGTCACCGCTCGCGATTACCGGCCTTGTGGTTGCGTTGTTCGCGTTGCTGGTGGCGTACAACGTGTTTGCGAAAAACAAATCTGCGGGTGATAACGCGCAGGAAAATACCGGAGCTAAATCATGAATGTGAACGAAGTTACGCGACTGGCGCGCGAGATCCGCGTCGAGACCCTCAAATCACTGACGCAGCTTGGGTTCGGACACTATGGCGGCAGCATGTCCGTGGTAGAGACATTGGCGGTGCTGTACGGTGCGGTGATGAAAATCGACCCCGCCGATCCTGACTGGCCGGAGCGCGATTACTTCGTGCTTTCGAAAGGGCATGCCGGCCCGGCGCTCTACAGCACGCTGGCGATAAAAGGCTATTTCCCGGTGGAGGAGCTGAGTACGCTCAATCAGAACGGCACGCGTCTACCAAGCCACCCGGATCGGTTGAAAACGCGCGGCGTCGATGCCACAACCGGCTCGCTGGGACAGGGGATTTCCATCGCAGGGGGGATGGCGTTGTCGCACAAACTGGCAGGACGCCCAAATCGTGTGTTTAGCATTGTCGGTGATGGCGAACTGAATGAGGGGCAGTGCTGGGAAGCCTTCCAGTTTATTGCCCATCATCGCCTGAATAACCTGACGATTTTTGTCGACTGGAATAAGCAGCAGCTCGACGGTGAACTGGACGAGATCATCTGTGCATTTGACCTCGAAGGGAAATTCCGGGCATTCGGATTTGATGCGGTCACGATCAAAGGGGACGACATTCCGGCACTGCTTGAGGTCGTTTCACCGGTCCCGGCCGCTGATGCCCGGCCACGGGTGGTGATCCTCGACAGCATCAAAGGGCAGGGCGTGCCGTATCTGGAGCAATTGAGTAATTCCCACCATCTGCGCCTGACGGATGAGGCCAAAGCCGCGCTTAACGAGACGATTCGCCAACTGGAGGCCGAAAATGATTAAGGTTGCACCCGCAGGACAAAAAGATGCTATCGAAATGCGTAAGGTCTACGCTGGCTTTGTGGCAAATCAGATTGAAGCCGGAAGCGGCATCATTGCGCTTGAAGCGGATCTGATGAGTTCCATGGCGATGGACGGCGTGGCGCGAGATTATCCGCAACACGTGATTAACTGCGGCATCATGGAGGCTAACGTCATTGGTACCGCCGCCGGATTGTCATTAACCGGGCGCAAGCCTTTTGTGCATACCTTCACCGCATTTGCCAGCCGCCGCTGCTTTGACCAACTGTTTATGTCGCTCGATTACCAGCGCAATAACGTCAAAGTGATCGCCTCGGATGCCGGTGTCACGGCCTGTCACAACGGCGGCACGCATATGTCGTTTGAGGATATGGGGATTGTGCGTGGACTGGCGCACTCGGTGGTGCTGGAAGTGACCGATGCGGTGATGTTTGATGACATATTGCGCCAGCTAATCGATCTCGAAGGGTTTTACTGGGTGCGCACCATTCGTAAACAGGCACCGAGTGTTTATGCGCCGGGTTCAACCTTTACCATCGGTAAAGGCAACGTACTGCGTGAAGGGGATGATATCACCCTGATTGCTAATGGCATTATGGTTGCAGAAGCCCTGGAAGCGGCGCGTCAGCTTGAGCAGGAAGGCGTCAGTGCGGCAGTTATCGACATGTTTACCCTGAAGCCCATCGACCGGATGCTGGTGAAAAACTACGCCGAGAAAACCGGGCGGATCGTGACCTGTGAAAACCACAGCATTCACAACGGCCTGGGATCAGCGGTGGCGGAAGTGCTGGTTGAAACCTGTCCGGTGCCAATGCGTCGCGTGGGCGTGAAGGAGCGTTATGGTCAGGTGGGAACGCAGGATTTTCTGCAGAAGGAGTATGGCCTGACGGCGCACGATATTGTGTCAGCGGCGCGAGAACTGCTGTGAATAAAAAAGGCGACCTAATGGTCGCCTTTTTGTTGCCTGATGGCAGTCTTAAGTCTTACTGCTGCTGAGACGACTGGATCGCGGTCAGAGCGATGGTGTAGACAATATCGTCTACCAGCGCGCCACGAGACAGGTCGTTGACCGGCTTGCGCATACCCTGCAGCATTGGCCCGATGGAGATCAGGTCTGCAGAACGCTGTACCGCTTTATAGGTGGTGTTACCGGTGTTCAGATCCGGGAAGATGAACACGGTAGCGCGACCAGCAACAGGAGAGTTCGGCGCTTTGGATTTCGCTACGTCAGCCATTACTGCGGCGTCGTACTGCAGCGGACCATCGATCATCAGATCTGGACGTTTTTCCTGTGCCAGACGAGTCGCTTCGCGAACTTTCTCTACATCGCTACCTGCACCAGAGGTGCCAGTGGAGTAGGAGAGCATCGCTACGCGTGGTTCGATACCGAAGGCAATTGCGGAATCCGCAGACTGGATGGCGATTTCGGCCAGCTGTTCAGCGGTTGGATCCGGGTTAATCGCACAGTCACCGTAAACGTAAACCTGTTCCGGCAGCAGCATGAAGAACACGGAAGAAACCAGAGAGCTTCCCGGTGCCGTTTTGATCAGCTGCAGCGGTGGACGAATGGTGTTCGCCGTGGTGTGAACCGCACCGGAAACCAGGCCATCAACTTCGTCCTGTTCCAGCATCAGCGTACCCAGAACCACGTTGTCTTCCAGCTGTTCGCGGGCAACGGCTTCGGTCATGCCTTTGCTCTTACGCAGCTCGACCAGACGCGCAACGTAGCTTTCACGTACCACTTCTGGATCAACGATTTCGATACCTGAACCCAGCTCAACGCCCTGAGACGCAGCAACACGGGTGATCTCATCCGGGTTACCCAGCAGCACACAGGTCGCGATTCCGCGTTCAGCACAGATGGCTGCCGCTTTCACTGTACGCGGTTCGTCGCCTTCTGGCAGAACAACGCGTTTGCCCGCTTTACGCGCCAGCTCGGTCAGCTGGTAGCGGAAGGCAGGAGGAGACAGGCGACGGCTACGCTCGGAGGTGGCAGTCAGAGACTCAACCCAGTCTGCATTGATGTAGCTTGCAACGTATTCCTGAACTTTCTCGATACGCTCGTGATCGTCAACCGGAACTTCCAGGTTGAAGCTCTGCAGGCTCAGGGAGGTTTGCCAGGTGTTGGTGTTAACCATAAAGACTGGCAGGCCGGTCGCGAATGCACGTTCGCACAGCTTGCTGACGCGCGGATCCATTTCGTATGCACCCGTCAACAGGATTGCACCAATCTCGACGCCGTTCATGGCGGCCAGACAGGCTGCAACCAGTACGTCAGGACGGTCTGCGGAGGTCACCAGCAGGGAGCCTGCACGGAAGTGTTCCAGCATGTGCGGAATGCTACGCGCACAGAAGGTGATGGATTTCACGCGGCGGGTATTGATGTCGCCTTCGTTAACCACGGTGGCATTCAGGTGGCGAGCCATATCAATTGCGCGGGTGGCAATCAGATCAAAGCTCCACGGCACCGCGCCGAGAACAGGCAGCGGGCTGCTTTCACCCAGTTTTGCCGGATCAACTTTCACGACTTTCGCTTTGGAAGAGTCGTCGAAAATTTCGGAGAGATCAGGGCGAGTACGGCCTTGCTCATCAACCGGAGCGTTCAGTTTGTTAACGATCACGCCTGCGATATTGGTGTTTTTCGCGCCGCCGAAGCTGCTGCGAGTTAACTCCATACGCTCTTTCAGCTGTTCCGGGGTATCGGTACCCTGAGACATCACGAAGACAATTTCAGCGTTAAGCGTTTTGGCGATTTCGAAGTTCAGGGACTGAGCAAACTGATGTTTGCGCGTCGGAACTAAACCTTCAACCAGTACTACTTCCGCGTTCTGCGTGTTGGCGTGGAAGTTAGCAATGATCTCTTCCATCAGCACGTCTTTCTGGTTGCTGGACAACAGAGACTCGACGTGGCTCATCTTCAGCGGTTCAGCGGCTGGCAGATTAGAGTTGGCACGCACAATGGTAGTGGTCTGGTCTGGCGCGTCGCCACCCGCACGCGGCTGGGAAATAGGTTTGAAAACGCTCAGACGAACGCCTTTACGCTCCATAGCACGGATAACGCCAAGGCTGACGCTGGTCAGGCCGACGCTAGTTCCGGTAGGGATCAGCATAATAATACGGGACACGGTTTATCCTCTTTTGGTTACCGCCGCAATTGGGCGGGGTACAAAACAGCACCGCCAGCAGGGCTGGCGGTGTGGAATCAGGCAGTCAGACGGTGCGCGTCTTGCGCGATGACCAGCTCTTCGTTGGTTGTGATAACCAGAGCCGGACGGGTACCTTCTTTGTTGATGAAGCCAGACTTGCCGAAGCGGGCAGCCAGGTTACGCTCATGATCAACTTCGAAGCCCAGAACGCCCAGTTTGCCCAGGGACAGTTCGCGAACCATCGCCGCGTTCTCACCGATACCACCGGTAAAGATAACCGCGTCCAGACGACCATCCATCAGCGCGGTGTAAGAACCGATATATTTCGCCAGACGGTGGCAGTAAACGTCCATTGCACGTTTAGCGTCTTCTTTGGTGGTGTAGTTGTCTTCAACATAACGGCAGTCGCTGGTGACTTCGGTCAGACCCAGCAGGCCGGATTCTTTGGTCAGCATTTTGTTGATAGCATCAACGCTCATGCCCAGGGTGTCGTGCAGGTGGAAGATGATCGCCGGATCGATATCACCGCAGCGAGTCCCCATCACCAGACCTTCCAGCGGGGTCAGACCCATAGAGGTATCAACACACTGGCCGTTGCGGATTGCAGAGACGGAACCACCGTTGCCCAGGTGGCAAGTGATGATGTTCAGTTCTTCAACTGGCTTGTTCAGCGTTTTTGCGGCTTCCTGAGTCACATAGAAGTGGCTGGTGCCGTGTGCGCCATAACGACGAACGCCATGCTCTTTGTACAGGCTGTACGGCAGGGCATAGAGGTAAGATTCTTCCGGCATGGTCTGATGGAACGCGGTGTCGAAGACAGCAACGTTTTTGTCTTTCAGATTCGGGAAGGATTTCAGCGCTTCCGCGATGCCGATCAGGTGCGCAGGGTTGTGCAGCGGTGCAAAAGAGGCTGCATCTTTGATACCCTGAATCACGGAATCGTCAATCACCACAGAACCGGTGTACTTCTCGCCGCCGTGTACAACACGGTGACCGATCGCAGTCAACTGAGCAGACAGTTCTGGTTTTTGTGCCAGAATAGTGTTAACGATAAAGTTCAGCGCTTCACTGTGAGCGGCGCCTGCACCTAAAGCCGCTTCTTGTTTGCCGCCTTCCATTTTCCATTTGATACGTGCTTCTGGGAGATGGAAACATTCGGCTAAACCAGAGAGGTACTCTTCACCGTTGAGCGCATCGATGATGGCGAATTTCAGTGAGGAGCTACCGCAGTTCAGAACCAGTACTAACTTACTCGACATGGAAGTACCTATTATTGATACGTGGCTAAAAAAACGTCAGTGAGTCTCGTAGCGTAGCGCAAGATGACCCAGACATTTATGATTAACATCATGCCAAAGACACTTTCTGGCATGATGAAAGAAATCCATATGATTTTATGCCATTTTGAACGATTTTCAGACAATGGCATAATATGCGATAATTTGACGAGTTAACGATTCTCGTCTAAGGCCCTTTGAGGCTGGCACAGAATACCCGATACTGGGTAGTGATGACAAAATATTTTGAACGTTGTCATAGCTTGTTGTGGTTTTGCACGAAAATTTTAAATTTTATATGTGAAGTTGAGGTACAGCCATGTCGACACCTGAGATCCCCTCCGTGAGCTTCTTTAGTTTGTTTCGTCGGGGCCAGCATTATGCAAAGACGTGGCCCCTGGAAAAGCGCCTGGCGCCGGTGTTTGTAGACAACCGCGTCATCCGCATTACTCGCTATGCGATCCGCTTTATGCCGCCGATTGCCGTCTTTACGCTCTGCTGGCAGATTGCTCTGGGTGGTCAACTTGGCCCGGCTGTAGCAACCGCGCTGTTTGCGCTGAGTCTGCCAATGCAAGGTTTATGGTGGCTGGGTAAGCGCTCCGTCACCCCGTTGCCCCCTACTATTTTACACTGGTTTTATGAAGTGCGCGGTAAACTTCAGGACGCCGGGCAGGCGCTGGCACCCGTCGAAGGCAAACCGGATTACCAGGCGCTGGCGGACACGCTCAAGCGTGCATTTAAACAACTTGATAAAACATTCCTTGATGACTTGTGATTGATCATCGAAACGGTCACGAAAAGAAGGCACAGTAACAATCAGTTACCGTGTCTTTTTTTTTAGTGCAACGCGCAACAGGAGTCGAAAGATGGAAATGACCAACGCTCAACGTCTGATTTTGTCCAATCAGTACAAAATGATGACAATGCTTGATCCCGACAACGCTGAGCGCTATCGCCGCTTGCAAACTATTGTTGAACGCGGCTTTGGCTTGCAGATGCGTGAGCTGGACCGTGAGTTCGGGGAACTGAAGGAAGAGACGTGTCGCATCGTTATCGACATCATGGAGATGTATCACGCGTTGCACGTTTCGTGGACCAACCTCAAAGACGCCCAAACGATTGATGAGCGTCGTGTGACTTTCCTCGGTTTTGATGTGGCGACGGAATCGCGTTACCTGAGCTACGTACGCTTTATGGTCAACACAGAAGGGCGCTACACCCATTTTGATGCCGGAACGCATGGCTTCAATTCCCAGACGCCAATGTGGGATAAATATCAGCGTATGTTGAGCGTTTGGCACTCTTGCCCACGCCAGTACCATTTAAGCAGCAACGAAATTCAACAAATTATCAATGCCTGAAGGAGGTAAGCGTGCAGTGTAAAGGGTTTCTTTTCGATCTGGACGGTACGCTGGTGGACTCATTGCCGGTTGTCGAGCGTTCCTGGTGCCATTGGGCCGACAGGCATGGGATCGACCATCGGGAGGTGTTGAATTTTATCCATGGCAAGCAGGCCATCACCTCTTTACGACACTTCTTACCCGGAAGGAGTGAAGAAGAGATTCAGGCGGAGTTCAAGTATCTGGAGCAGATCGAAGCCGCGGATATCGACGGTATCGTTGCACTGCCGGGGGCACTTGAGCTACTCAGGCATTTGGATGAAGCGCAGATCCCATGGGCTATCGTGACGTCGGGTTCGGTTCCTGTCGCCCACGCGCGGCACAAAGCCGCGGGGTTGCCGATGCCGGAGGTGTTCGTCACCGCCGAGCGCGTCAAACGTGGCAAACCTGAACCTGATGCATTTTTATTAGGAGCCGAGCTGCTCGGGATACCGCCGGCTGATTGCGTGGTGGTCGAAGATGCCGCGGCCGGTGTGCTGGCCGGATTGAACGCAGGCAGCCATGTGATTGCGGTCAACGTCCCGGCTGATTCGCCCCGACTCGACGAGGTGGACTTTGTGCTCACTTCCCTTGCTGCGCTTTCGGTACACAAGGCAGCAGACGGGAATGTCACCGTCTCCCTGAACATGTAATCTCATGATTTAGCCCCACATTGCTGGGGCTTTTTTATGGCAAAATTCCACTCTCTTTTCCTGACAAGGACCAGTTGTGAACGGTGAATTGATTTGGGTGCTCAGCCTGCTTGCTATCGCCATTATTCTCTTTGCAACCGGCAAAGTGCGCATGGACGCCGTTGCTTTGCTGGTTATTGTCGCGTTTGTTCTGAGCGGGACGTTAACGCTCTCAGAAGCATTTTCAGGGTTTAGCGATCCCAACGTTATTCTGATCGCTGCGCTGTTTATCATTGGCGATGGTCTGGTGAGAACGGGAGTCGCGACGGTGATGGGCGCGTGGCTTATTAAGGTTGCAGGCAGCAGCGAAACCAAAATGCTCGTCTACCTGATGCTGACGGTGGCCGGTCTGGGCGCGTTTATGAGCTCGACAGGCGTGGTGGCTATCTTTATCCCGGTTGTTCTCAGCGTGTCTATGCGTATGCAAACATCCCCCTCGCGGCTGATGATGCCACTGAGCTTCGCCGGGCTCATCAGCGGCATGATGACGCTGGTGGCGACGCCGCCCAATCTGGTGGTGAACAGCGAGCTGTTGCGTGAAGGGTATGCCGGATTTAGCTTCTTCAGCGTGACGCCGATTGGGCTGGTTGTGCTGGTGCTGGGCGTGCTTTATATGCTTCTGACCCGCTTCGCGCTTAAAGGTGATACTCAGCACAAAAGCCGGGATGGCTGGCGTCGGCGAACTTTTCGCGATCTGATCAAAGAGTATCGACTGACAGGACGCGCGCGTCGTCTGGCTATCCGCCCGGGTTCTCCGCTCATTGGCCAGCGTCTTGATGATCTCAAATTACGCGAGCGCTATGGCGCGAATATTATCGGTGTTGAACGCTGGCGGCGATTCCGTCGCGTGATCGTCAATGTGAATGGCGTGTCTGAATTCCGCGCCCGCGACGTATTGCTGATTGATATGTCGACGGCGGATGTCGATCTTCGTGAGTTTTGCACCGAGCAACTGCTGGAACCGATGGTTTTACGCGGTGAATACTTCTCCGATCAGGCGCTGGACGTGGGGATGGCGGAAGTGTCTTTGATACCTGAATCTGAGCTGCTGGGTAAAACGGTCCGTGAAATGGGGTTTCGTACCCGGTATGGGCTGAATGTTGTGGGCCTGAAGCGCGATGGTGTCGCCATCGAGGGGGCGGTGGTTGATGAACCTCTGCAACTGGGGGATATCTTCCTGGTGGTCGGCAACTGGAAGTTGATCGGTCAGCTTGGACAGAAAGGGCGCGATTTTGTGGTGCTCAACATGCCCGTCGAAGAGAGTGACGCTTCGCCAGCGCACAGCCAGGCACCTCACGCGATTTTCTGTCTGGTCTTGATGGTCGCATTAATGCTGACGGATGAAATTCCTAACCCCATTGCGGCGATAATCGCCTGTTTGCTGATGGGGAAATTCCGCTGCATTGATGCCGAAAGCGCCTATAAAGCCATTCACTGGCCAAGCATTATCCTGATTGTTGGGATGATGCCGTTCGCGCTGGCGTTGCAAAAAACAGGCGGGGTGGATCTGGTCGTGAAGGGACTCATGGACGTGGGTGGCGGCTATGGCCCGTACATGATGCTGGTTTGTCTGTTCGTGATGTGCGCCACTATTGGGCTATTTATTTCCAATACCGCGACGGCGGTGTTGATGGCGCCTATTGCGCTGGCCATGGCGAAATCAATGGGGGTGTCGCCCTATCCGTTTGCCATGATGGTGGCGATGGCGGCTTCCGCGGCGTTTATGACGCCCGTTTCGTCACCGGTGAATACGCTGGTGCTGGGGCCGGGAAATTACCGGTTCAGTGATTTTGTGAAGCTCGGCGTACCTTTCACCCTTTTGGTGATGCTGGTTTGCGTCGTCCTGATCCCGGTGCTGTTCCCGTTTTAACTTTCGGCCCGGCAGTGTTGTGCTGTCGGGCCGCGTGCTTACAGCGGTGAATCCTGACTTATCTCATCCAGTGATAAATGGAAACTCGGCACAAACACCTGCATAAAGTAATCCATCTCTTCACTGCGGCGTGATTCGAGCGTTTTTTCCAGACGCGTCTTCGCCAGCAAAAATTCGTTATTTCCGGCGGACAGTTCTTCCAGACACTTGAGATAAGCGCACAGCGCATCCGCCTGCTTCACCAGCAACCTTTCTTCTTCGCTGCACTGATGTTCATCGATCAGCGGGGCAAAAATATCGCGTAGCTCTTCAGGCACCATATCCACCAGTTTCTGCTGGGCGATTTTCTCGATGGCCTTATATTCCTGCGCAATCTGGGTGTTGAAATATTTTACCGGCGTGGGTAAATCTCCGGTCAGCACTTCTGATGCATCATGGTACATCGCCAGCAGAGCAATACGCTCGGCATTGACGTTGCCGTTGAATTTACGGTTTTTGATAGCGGCCAGCGCGTGGGCGACCATCGCCACCTGCAAACTATGCTCAGAGACGTTTTCGGTGCGCACATTGCGCATTAACGGCCAGCGGTTGATGAGCTTAAGGCGGGATAAGTGGGCGAAGAAATGACTCTGACTCATAAGATACCTTTTGTCTTGCACTGCGACAGATTTCATTGTGAGGGGAGGGGCGGCAAGATGCAAATCAGGCTGCCAGTGGCAGCCTGAAGGAAGGTTACTGATGATAACCGGAGAGGAAGCGTCCAAATCGGGTAATGGCCATTTCCAGGTCATCCTCGCGCGGCAAGGTCACGATACGAACATGATCCGGCCATGGCCAGTTAAAGGCGGTTCCCTGTACCAGCAGCACTTTTTCCTGTAACAGGAAGTCGAGCACCATTTTTTGGTCATCATGAATATTGAAGCGCTTTGCGTCAATTTTCGGGAACATATAGAGCGCGCCGTTTGGCTTCACACAGGATACGCCAGGGATATCGTTGATCAATTCCCACGCGCGGTTACGCTGTTCGTACAAACGACCGCCAGGCACGATAAACTCGCTGATGCTCTGATAGCCCCCAAGCGCTGTCTGAATGGCATGCTGTGCGGGAACGTTGGCACACAAACGCATTGAGGCCAGCATTTCAAGACCTTCGATATAGCCTTTGGCGTGCTTTTTCGGCCCGTTCAGTACCATCCAGCCCTGACGGAAACCCGCAACGCGATAGGTTTTAGACAGCCCGTTAAAGGTGACGGTCAGCAGGTCTGGTGCCAGTGTGGCGATAGAGTGATGCTGTGCGGCGTCATAAAGGATCTTGTCGTAAATCTCATCGGCAAAAATGATCAGGTTGTGCTGACGGGCAATCTCGACGATCTCCATCAACAGCTCTTTAGAATAGACTGCACCCGTTGGGTTGTTGGGGTTTATGATGACGATACCGCGGGTTCGTGGCGTAATTTTGGCGCGGATATCATCCAGGTCCGGGAACCAGTCAGAAGATTCGTCACACAGATAATGCACCGCTTTACCACTGGAAAGCGATACGGCAGCCGTCCATAGCGGATAATCGGGCGCCGGAACCAGCATTTCGTCGCCACTGTTCAGCAGCGCCTGCATTGCCTGCACGATCAGCTCTGAAACGCCGTTGCCGATATAGATATCCTCAACGGTCACGTCCCTCATTCCACGGGCCTGGTAGTGCTGCATAATCGCTTTACGGGCCGAATAGAGACCTTTTGAATCACAGTAACCTTGCGCAGTGGGCAGGTTGCGGATCACATCAACCAGGATTTCGTCCGGCGCGTCAAAACCAAATGGCGCAGGGTTACCGATGTTGAGTTTCAGGACTTTATTGCCTTCCTCTTCCAGGCGTTTTGCCTCTTTGAGAACCGGGCCACGGATGTCGTAACAGACGTTATCTAATTTGCTGGATTTTTCGATAGGGGACATGAATCTTTGACCTTTTAGCTGTTGTTGCCACTTCCTGCCGTGGAAGTCAGCACGGAACAATGTACTCCCACCGCGCTGCGTTTTGAAGGGTGCACAGAAGAAGATTTTGCCGAGATGGATAAATCACATGAAATGTATTTCTCTGGTGAGCGGAGTGATTCGACGGCTGATGCATCGCCTAATGATGATAGCGCAGCGTATTGTCTTGCTTATTTATTCCTTTATTGTATTTTATCCTGTCTGAAACTCAGGGATCGTCGTGTACAGGAACATACCGGGATTGTTACCTCAGTAACCTTTCGTAAAAGCAGAATGCTGCTTAATATCTCTGGCGTTCGGGCGCTTCTGACGAACGTTAAGCATGTGAAAATAATGTTAAGCATTATTAATGAATAAACCTAATCTAAATTAATGTTTATATATTAATGAGGCCAAAATCTTAACTTTCGTTAATTTTAATAAAATTAGTTTAGCCGCTAATCAACATTGATTAATCAGAGTTAATGGAATAATACTTATAAATAAAGTGGATTTGGGTTAAGATGTCGCCTCAGGGAAACAGTTGAATGTAGACATGTTTGTCTATTTTTTTCAGTTTTTCCTGAATTAGTTGATTGTTATTGTTAGAATTATCTCTATTATACTGGATATGCAACACCCTGCTGATGTACCCGTGTTGTGGAAAAGATGCTGCTGCTTTGGGATTTCTTTAATGGAATTTACCTAAATCGGTAAAACATCTAAATATCCTGAACGTTAAGAGAATAAAAATATCGTCATGGAACGTTGTTTCTGACTTCTGCTATACACCAGCCAATAACTATCTGTCAGGTAGTCTGCCGGTCGGGCAGCTCCGCACGAGCAACTTGTAAGTGAATAGATATGATAAATGCAAATCGTCCGATAATGAATCTCGACCTCGATCTGCTGAGAACCTTTGTTGCGGTCGCTGATCTCAATACATTTGCAGCCGCTGCTGCCGCCGTCTGTCGTACTCAGTCGGCTGTTAGCCAGCAGATGCAGCGGCTTGAGCAACTGGTCGGCAAAGAACTTTTTGTACGTCATGGTCGTAATAAACTCTTAACCGAGCATGGGATTCAGTTACTGGGTTACGCCAGAAAGATACTTCGCTTCAATGATGAAGCATGTATGTCACTCATGTTTAGCAACCTTCAGGGTGTTTTAACTTTGGGGGCATCTGATGAATCTGCCGATACAATTTTGCCGTTCTTGCTCAACCGAATCAGTTCGGTATATCCGAAGCTTGCGTTGGATGTCAGAGTAAAACGAAATGCTTTCATGGTCGAAATGCTAAAGGACCTGGAAGTTGATCTAGTGGTGACCACGCATCGTCCAGGACAGTTCGATTGTCTGACGCTGCGCACGTCACCGACGCATTGGTACTGCGCAGCAGAATATGTGCTGCAAAAAGGCGAGCCCATCCCGCTGGTGCTGCTTGACGATCCAAGCCCATTCCGCGATATGGTATTGACTGCGCTGAATGAAGCTAATATTCCGTGGCGCCTGGCCTATGTGGCCTCCACGCTGCCAGCGGTGCGCGCTGCTGTTAAAGCTGGCATTGGCGTGACGGCTCGTCCGGTTGAGATGATGAGCCCTGATCTCCGCGTTCTGGGTCACACTGACGGTCTGCCATCGTTGCCGGACACGGAATATTTGCTTTGCCACAATTCTGCCAGCAATAACGAGCTGGCGAAGATTGTCTTCGAAGCGATGGTTAACTACCACAATCCGTGGCAATACGAACATGTTACTCCAGAAGGGGGGGGCGACTCCCTGGTGGTTGAAGGGGATTTTTAGTGATCCAGGTCTTAAAATTCTCGTAACAATTTGTAAATGTAAAAATGAACCACTCGAGCGAATTTATCGCGGAGTGGTTTTTTTTTGCCACAAATATCGCCATGAAATCTATGGATATTATAAATAATCTTTAATTATCATAATCCTGAATGTAATCGCTGAAATTATGCTCTTATCACGTTTTGTCTTCCATAAATGCAGGTTGATGTTAAAAAACCAGCAAAAATGTTGCCGTTTTTTAGATTGAATTAACAAAAGCGTGTCTCAGATCAAGAAAATACTCCCATTTAGGGGGAGGAATCAGCAGCAAATCCTGTCAAAATAGGAGGGTAATATTTCTTTTACTGCAAAACGGACACGATTCAACAGCATGCGGTTGACGTTAAGTCATGTACCCACCAGGGTTAAAGGGCATGAAATGTTAATGAGAATCGATCTATGTGATTTAATGTGAAGAAACCTTTGTTAAAGTTGACAAAAGGTTATAGAAAGGAGTAAAAAACCACATCATTTTGCTGTCTATGTCTCATTTCTGACAGTCGGTGTAAGGTTATTTATTCCTCCCCATGAATCGATGTGATGTCCATCTGCCAGCAAGAGCAGAGCTGTAGATATCACTTTTGATGAGTAAGCAATGAGTATGTCAACATCCACAGAAGTCGTCGCTCATCACTGGGCATTCGCAATCTTTCTTATTGTTGCCATTGGCCTGTGCTGCCTGATGTTAATCGGCGGCTGGTTCCTGGGCGGTCGCGCCCGCGCAAGGCACAAAAACACCCCATTTGAATCGGGTATCGATTCGGTAGGTACTGCTCGCTTACGCTTGTCCGCCAAGTTCTATCTGGTGGCCATGTTCTTCGTCATCTTTGACGTGGAAGCGCTGTACCTGTTCGCATGGTCAACGTCAATCCGCGAAAGTGGTTGGGTAGGCTTTGTCGAGGCCGCAATTTTCATTTTAGTGCTACTGGCCGGTCTGGTTTATCTGGTGCGCATCGGCGCGCTGGACTGGACACCTGTGCGTTCACGCCGTGAACTGGTTAACCCGGAAAACAGTAACTCTAATCGTCAGCAGTAACAGCGAGGCAATAAGATGGATTATACGCTCACCCGCATAGATCCTAACGGTGAGAATGACCGTTACCCCCTGCAAAAACAGGAGATCGTAACCGACCCCCTGGAGCAAGAAGTCAACAAAAGCGTGTATATGGGCAAGCTCGAACATGCCATGCACGATATGGTCAACTGGGGGCGTAAAAACTCCATCTGGCCATACAACTTTGGTCTTTCTTGCTGCTACGTTGAAATGGTGACGTCATTCACTGCGGTGCATGACGTTGCGCGTTTTGGTGCTGAGGTACTGCGTGCTTCACCGCGTCAGGCTGACCTGATGGTTGTGGCAGGAACCTGCTTCACCAAAATGGCACCCGTCATTCAGCGTCTCTACGACCAGATGCTCGAGCCGAAGTGGGTTATCTCCATGGGCGCCTGTGCAAACTCCGGTGGTATGTACGACATTTATTCCGTAGTGCAAGGCGTGGATAAGTTTATCCCGGTGGATGTGTACATCCCTGGCTGTCCGCCGCGTCCGGAAGCTTACATGCAGGCGTTGATGCTGCTGCAGGAGTCGATCGGGAAAGAACGCCGTCCGCTCTCCTGGGTTGTAGGTGACCAGGGTGTGTATCGCGCCAATATGCAGTCTGAGCGCGAGCGTAAACGCGGCGAACGTATCGCAGTCACTAATCTGCGTACGCCTGACGAAATTTAATTTGCGCCTGTGGGCATGGAGTAAACCTTCGCATATCACTATACAAATAGCGCGAAGCCACGCCCGACAGTCACCACGGACCATTTGCAATGGTGAACAATATGACCGACTTAACCGCGCAAGACGCCGCATGGCAAACCCGGGATCATCTGGATGACCCGGTCATTGGCGAACTGCGCAACCGTTTTGGGCCGGATGCCTTTACTGTTCAGGCCACCCGCACCGGGGTACCCGTTGTTTGGGTGAAGCGTGAGCAATTGCTGGAAGCGGTAGAGTTCTTAAAGAAACTGCCTAAACCTTACGTCATGCTGTTTGACTTACACGGCATGGATGAGCGTCTGCGCACCCACCGTCACGGTTTACCCGCGGCGGATTTTTCCGTTTTCTACCACCTGATCTCAATAGACCGCAATCGGGATATCATGCTCAAGGTGGCATTGTCTGAAAACGACATGCATCTGCCGACGATCACCAAACTTTTCCCGAACGCCAACTGGTATGAGCGTGAAACCTGGGAAATGTTCGGTATGACCTTCGATGGCCACCCTCATCTGACGCGCATCATGATGCCGCAGACCTGGACCGGCCACCCGCTGCGTAAAGACTATCCGGCACGCGCCACCGAATTCGACCCGTTTGAGCTGACCAAAGCCAAGCAGGATCTGGAGATGGAAGCGCTGACCTTCAAACCGGAAGACTGGGGCATGAAGCGCAGCACCGAAAACGAGGACTTCATGTTCCTCAACCTCGGTCCTAACCACCCATCTGCGCACGGTGCTTTCCGTATTATCCTGCAGCTTGATGGCGAAGAAATTGTCGATTGCGTTCCCGATATCGGCTACCACCACCGTGGTGCTGAGAAAATGGGCGAACGCCAGTCCTGGCACAGCTACATTCCGTACACTGACCGTATCGAGTATCTCGGTGGTTGCGTGAACGAAATGCCGTATGTGCTGGCCGTTGAGAAACTGGCCGGTATCAAAGTGCCTGAACGCGTTGACGTGATTCGTGTCATGCTCTCTGAGCTGTTCCGCATTAACAGTCACCTGCTGTACATCTCCACGTTCATTCAGGATGTTGGTGCGATGACGCCGGTGTTCTTTGCGTTTACCGACCGTCAGAAAATCTACGATCTGGTTGAAGCGATTACCGGCTTCCGTATGCACCCGGCCTGGTTCCGTATCGGCGGTGTCGCACACGACCTGCCGCGCGGATGGGATCGTCTGCTGCGTGAATTCCTCGACTGGATGCCGAAGCGTCTGGCCTCTTACGAGAAAGCCGCGCTGCGTAACACCATTCTGATTGGCCGCTCTAAGGGCGTTGCCGCTTACGGTGCAAAAGAGGCGCTGGAGTGGGGCACTACGGGTGCTGGTCTGCGTGCAACCGGTATTGATTTCGACGTGCGTAAAGCCCGTCCATATTCTGGCTACGAAAACTTCGACTTTGAAGTGCCGGTTGGCGGCGGTGTCTCCGACTGCTACACCCGCGTGATGCTGAAAGTAGAAGAGCTGCGCCAGAGTCTGCGCATCCTTGAGCAGTGCCTCAACAACATGCCGGAAGGCCCGTTCAAAGCCGATCATCCGCTGACGACGCCGCCACCGAAAGAGCGCACGTTGCAACATATCGAAACCCTGATCACTCACTTCCTGCAGGTTTCCTGGGGCCCGGTCATGCCGGCCAACGAATCCTTCCAGATGATTGAAGCGACCAAGGGTATTAACAGTTACTACCTGACCAGCGACGGCAGCACCATGAGCTACCGCACCCGTATCCGTACACCGAGCTATGCGCACCTGCAGCAGATCCCGTCCGCGATTCGCGGCAGTCTGGTTTCCGACCTGATTGTGTACCTGGGTAGTATTGATTTTGTTATGTCAGACGTGGACCGCTAATTATGCACGAGAATCAACAACCACAAACCGAGGCTTTTGAGCTGAGTGCGGCAGAACGTGCGGCGATTGAGCACGAGATGCACCACTACGAAGACCCGCGTGCGGCGTCCATTGAAGCGCTGAAAATTGTCCAGAAACAGCGCGGTTGGGTGCCAGATGGCGCGATTTATGCGATCGCGGATGTGCTGGGTATTCCGGCAAGTGACGTGGAAGGTGTGGCAACGTTCTATAGCCAGATTTTCCGCCAGCCGGTGGGCCGTCACGTCATCCGTTACTGTGACAGCGTTGTCTGCCATATCACCGGTTATCAGGGGATTCAGGCCGCACTCGAGAAGAAACTCGACATTAAGCCAGGTCAAACGACGTTTGATGGTCGTTTTACCCTGCTGCCGACCTGCTGCCTGGGCAACTGCGACAAGGGGCCGAGCATGATGATTGATGAGGACACTCACAGCCATCTGACGCCGGAAGCGATTCCTGATCTGCTGGAGCGGTACAAATGAAAACAGTCATTCGCACTGCTGAAACTCATCCGCTGACCTGGCGTCTGCGCGATGACAAACAGCCGGTATGGCTTGAAGAATATCAGAGCAAAAACGGCTACGAAGGGGCTCGCAAAGCCCTCTCCGGCATGGCGCCCGATGAAATCGTCAATGCGGTAAAAGACGCTGGCCTGAAAGGCCGTGGCGGCGCAGGCTTTTCCACCGGTCTGAAGTGGAGCCTGATGCCGAAAGACGAATCCATGAATATCCGTTACCTTCTGTGTAACGCGGATGAAATGGAGCCAGGCACTTATAAAGACCGCCTGCTGATGGAGCAGCTGCCGCACCTGTTGGTGGAAGGCATGCTGATCTCCGCGTTTGCGCTGAAAGCCTACCGGGGTTACATCTTCCTGCGCGGTGAGTACATCGAAGCGGCAGAGAATCTGCGTCGCGCGATTGCAGAAGCCACCGAAGCGGGCCTGCTCGGTAAAAACATTCTCGGCACCGGTTTTGATTTTGAACTGTTTGTGCACACCGGTGCAGGGCGCTATATCTGCGGTGAAGAAACCGCACTGATCAACTCCCTCGAAGGTCGCCGCGCGAATCCGCGCTCCAAGCCGCCATTCCCGGCCAGTTCCGGTGTATGGGGTAAACCGACCTGTGTTAACAACGTCGAAACCCTGTGCAACGTTCCGGCAATCCTTGCGAATGGCGTGGAGTGGTATCAGAACATCTCCAGCAGCAAAGACGCGGGGACCAAGCTGATGGGCTTCTCCGGTCGCGTGAAGAACCCCGGTCTCTGGGAGCTGCCATTTGGCACGACGGCACGTGAAATTCTCGAAGACTACGCTGGCGGTATGCGCGATGGGCTGAAGTTTAAAGCCTGGCAGCCGGGCGGCGCAGGGACCGACTTCCTGACCGAAGCTCACCTCGATCTGCCGATGGAATTTGAAAGCATCGGTAAAGCGGGCAGCCGTCTGGGTACGGCGCTGGCGATGGCCGTGGACCATGAAATTGGCATGGTCTCGCTGGTGCGTAATCTGGAAGAGTTCTTTGCGCGTGAATCCTGCGGCTGGTGTACACCATGCCGTGACGGTTTGCCGTGGAGCGTGAAGATTCTGCGCGCTATCGAGCGCGGCGAAGGCCAGCCGGGTGATATCGAGACACTTGAGCAATTGTGTCGATTCCTCGGTCCGGGTAAGACCTTCTGTGCCCACGCACCAGGCGCTGTTGAGCCATTGCAGAGCGCGATTAAATATTTCCGCGAAGAATTCGAAGCAGGCATCAAGCAGCAGTTCAGCAATACCCATTTGATTAATGGTATTCAGCCGAACCTGCTTAAAGCGCGCTGGTAGCGATACTGAATTTTGATTAACGCTCAGTCTTAGACTGAGCCAACTGGAAGCATGCTAATGGCTACGATTCATGTAGACGGCAAAGAATACGAGGTCAACGGGGCGGACAACCTGCTAGAAGCTTGTCTGTCTCTCGGCCTTGATATTCCGTATTTTTGCTGGCATCCGGCGCTGGGCAGCGTCGGTGCTTGCCGCCAGTGTGCGGTAAAGCAATATCAAAACGCGGAAGACACGCGTGGTCGCCTGGTAATGTCCTGTATGACGCCAGCCACCGAAGGCACCTTTATTTCTATAGACGATGAAGAAGCGAAACAGTTCCGTGAAAGCGTGGTTGAGTGGTTGATGACTAACCACCCGCACGACTGTCCGGTCTGTGAAGAGGGCGGTAACTGCCACCTTCAGGATATGACCGTTATGACCGGTCACAGCTTCCGTCGCTATCGCTTTACGAAACGTACTCACCGTAATCAGGATCTGGGGCCGTTCATCTCTCATGAAATGAACCGCTGCATCGCCTGCTACCGCTGTGTTCGTTACTACAAAGACTACGCGGACGGTCAGGATCTGGGCGTCTATGGCGCACATGACAACGTCTACTTTGGTCGTCCGGAAGACGGTACGCTTGAAAGCGAATTCTCCGGCAACCTGGTTGAAATCTGTCCGACCGGCGTATTCACTGATAAAACGCACTCCGAGCGTTATAACCGTAAATGGGACATGCAGTTTGCGCCAAGCATCTGCCAGCAATGCTCCCTGGGTTGTAACACCAGCCCTGGCGAGCGTTACGGCGAGCTGCGTCGTATCGAAAACCGCTATAACGGTACCGTTAACCACTATTTCCTCTGCGACCGCGGTCGTTTCGGCTATGGCTATGTGAACCTGAAAGACCGTCCGCGTCAGCCGGTTCAACGTCGTGGTGATGATTTCATTACCCTGAATGCTGAACAAGCGATGCAGGGCGCGGCCGATATTCTGCGCCAGTCGAAGAAAGTGATCGGTATTGGTTCCCCGCGTGCCAGCGTCGAAAGCAACTTTGCGCTACGTGAGCTGGTCGGTGCGGATAACTTCTATACCGGTATCGCTCACGGCGAGCAGGAACGTCTGCAACTGGTGCTGAAAGTCCTGCGCGAAGGCGGTATTCGTACCCCTGCGCTGCGTGAAATCGAATCCTATGATGCCGTACTGGTGCTGGGTGAAGATCTGACGCAGACCGGTGCACGTGTTGCGCTGGCGGTTCGCCAGGCGGTGAAAGGTAAAGCACGTGAAATGGCAGCGGCTCAGAAAGTGGCTGACTGGCAGATTGCGGCAATCCTGAACATTGGCCAGCGCGCCAAACATCCGCTGTTTGTGACTAACGTCGACAACACCCGTCTGGATGATATCGCTGCATGGACTTACCGCGCGCCGGTTGAAGATCAGGCGCGCCTTGGTTTTGCCATTGCACACGCCCTGGATAACAGTGCGCCAGCCGTTGAAGGTATGGATCGCGATCTGCAAAGCAAGATCGACGTGATCGTACAGGCACTGGCGGGGGCGAAGAAACCGCTGATTATTTCCGGAACAAACGCCGGTAGCCTTGACGTCATTCAGGCGGCAGCGAACGTTGCCAAAGCCCTGAAAGGGCGTGGTGCTGACGTTGGCGTCACCATGATTGCCCGTGCCGTGAACAGCATGGGGCTGGGGATGATTGGCGGCGGCTCTCTGGAGTCGGCGTTGAGCGAACTCGAATCGGGTGCGGCTGACGGCGTTATCGTGCTTGAGAACGACTTGCATCGTCATGCTTCTGCGGCTCGCGTGGATGCTGCTCTGTCTAAAGCGCCGCTGGTGATGGTTATCGACCATCAACGTACGGCGATTATGGACAAAGCACACCTGGTACTGTCTGCCGCAAGCTTTGCGGAAAGCGACGGTACGGTGATTAACAACGAAGGCCGCGCACAGCGTTTCTTCCAGGTTTATGACCCGTCTTACTACGACAGCAACACCGTGATGCTGGAAAGCTGGCGCTGGCTGCACTCATTGCACAGCACCGTGGAAAACCGTCAGGTGGACTGGACGCAGCTCGATGATGTGATCGATGCCGTGGTCGCAAAACTACCGCAGCTGGCTGGCATTAAAGAAGCCGCGCCGGACGCGAGCTTCCGCATTCGCGGCCAGAAGCTGGCCCGTGAACCGCACCGTTACAGTGGTCGTACTGCCATGCGCGCGAATATCAGCGTGCACGAACCGCGTCAGCCGCAGGATAAAGACACGATGTTTGCCTTCTCTATGGAAGGGAACAACCAGCCGTCTGCTCCGCGCTCTCAGGTGCCGTTCGCATGGGCTCCGGGCTGGAACTCCCCACAGGCATGGAACAAGTTCCAGGCTGAAGTGGGCGGCTCTCTGCGCCACGGCGATCCGGGTGTGCGTCTGATTGAAGCAAGCGGAAACGGTCTGGATTACTTCACGATCGTGCCGGCAAGCTTCGAGGCTCAGGAAGGCAACTGGCGTATCGCGCCTTACTACCATCTGTTTGGTAGCGACGAGATGTCCCAGCGCTCTCCGGTGTTCCAGACGCGGATGCCACAGCCATACATCAAGCTCAATCCGGCAGATGCCGCGAAGCTTGGCGTTAACGCGGGCAGCCAGATCTCCTTTAGCTATGAAGGCCAGACCATCAGCCTGCCGCTGATTATCTCCGAAGGTCTGACAGCAGGGCAGGTGGGTCTGCCGATGGGTCTGCCGGGTATCGCACCGGTGCTGGCGGGCGCGCGTCTTGATAATCTGCAGGAGGCACAAGCATGAGTTGGTTAACGCCGGATCTCATCGAAATTCTGTTAAGCATCCTTAAGGCGGTGGTCATTCTGCTGGTGGTTGTCACCTGCGGTGCGTTCATGAGCTTTGGTGAACGTCGTCTGCTCGGGCTGTTCCAGAACCGTTACGGACCGAACCGCGTGGGCTGGGGTGGTTCACTCCAGCTGGTCGCGGACATGATCAAGATGTTCTTTAAAGAAGACTGGATCCCGAAATTCTCGGATCGCGTCATCTTTACTCTTGCTCCAATGATCGCCTTTACCTCGCTGCTGCTGGCGTTTGCTATCGTTCCGGTTAGCCCGACCTGGGTTGTGGCTGATCTGAATATCGGGATTCTATTCTTCCTGATGATGGCAGGCCTGGCGGTTTACGCGGTGCTGTTCGCGGGCTGGTCCAGTAACAACAAATACTCGCTGCTGGGTGCGATGCGTGCGTCTGCGCAGACCCTGAGCTACGAAGTGTTCCTGGGTCTCTCACTGATGGGCGTGGTGGCGCAGGCCGGTTCATTCAATATGACCGACATCGTTAATAACCAGGCCGACATCTGGAACGTCATTCCGCAGTTCTTTGGTTTTGTCACCTTTGCTATCGCGGGCGTGGCGGTCTGTCACCGTCACCCGTTTGACCAGCCAGAAGCCGAACAGGAACTGGCCGACGGTTATCACATTGAATATTCCGGGATGAAATTCGGTCTGTTCTTCGTGGGCGAGTACATCGGTATCGTCACCATTTCCGCGTTGATGGTAACGCTGTTCTTTGGTGGCTGGCATGGCCCGTTCTTACCGCCGTTCATCTGGTTCGCGCTGAAAACCGCGTTCTTCATGATGATGTTCATTTTGATTCGCGCCTCATTACCGCGTCCACGTTATGACCAGGTAATGTCCTTCGGCTGGAAAGTGTGCCTGCCGCTGACGCTAGTCAACTTGTTGGTAACGGCGGCTGTCATTCTCTGGCAGCAGCCATAAGGGGCAATAGACCATGACCTTAAAAGAATTATTGGTAGGCTTTGGCACCCAGGTACGCAGTATCTGGATGATTGGCCTGCACGCGTTTGCAAAACGCGAAACCCAGATGTATCCGGAAGAGCCGGTATATCTGCCGCCGCGCTACCGTGGCCGCATCGTGCTTTCACGCGATCCGGACGGCGAAGAGCGTTGCGTTGCCTGTAACCTGTGTGCGGTAGCGTGCCCGGTCGGCTGTATCTCTTTGCAGAAAGCTGAGACCAAAGACGGCCGCTGGTACCCTGAGTTTTTCCGCATCAACTTCTCACGCTGCATTTTCTGCGGTCTGTGTGAAGAAGCGTGCCCAACCACGGCGATTCAGCTGACTCCAGATTTCGAACTGGGTGAGTACAAACGTCAGGATCTGGTGTACGAAAAAGAGGATCTGCTGATTTCCGGTCCGGGCAAATACCCGGAATATAACTTCTACCGGATGGCGGGTATGGCAATCGACGGCAAAGATAAGGGCGAAGCAGAGAACGAAGCCAAGCCTATCGACGTCAAGAGCCTGTTACCGTAAGGAGAGGGCAATGGAATTCGCTTTTTATATCTGTGGCCTTATCGCCATCCTGGCCACGCTGCGAGTGATCACGCACACCAATCCGGTGCATGCGTTGCTTTACTTAATCATCTCGCTGCTGGCCATTTCCGGCGTGTTCTTCGCGCTGGGTGCCCACTTTGCGGGTGCGCTGGAAATTATCGTTTACGCCGGCGCCATCATGGTTCTGTTCGTTTTCGTGGTCATGATGCTGAACCTGGGCGGCTCTGAAATTGAGCAGGAACGTCAGTGGTTGAAACCGCAGGTGTGGATTGGCCCGGCTATTTTGTCGGCTATCATGCTGGCGGTGATCGTTTACGCCATTCTCGGCGTGAACGATCAGGGTATCGACGGTACGCCGATCAGCGCTAAAGCAGTGGGTATCACCCTGTTTGGGCCTTACGTTCTGGCCGTTGAACTGGCGTCGATGCTGCTGCTGGCGGGCCTGGTTGTTGCCTTCCACGTTGGCCGCGAAGATCGTGCGGGCGAAGTGCTGAGCAACCGTGCGAACGATAGCGCGAAAAGAAAAACGGAGGAGCGCGCATGATCCCCTTAACACATGGACTGATCCTCGCCGCGATTTTATTCGTTCTGGGCTTAACCGGTCTGGTTATCCGCCGCAATCTGCTGTTTATGCTGATCGGTCTGGAAATCATGATCAACGCTTCCGCGCTGGCCTTTGTGGTTGCCGGTAGCTACTGGGGCCAGACCGATGGTCAGGTTATGTATATTCTCGCCATCAGCCTTGCGGCTGCCGAAGCGAGTATTGGCCTGGCGCTGTTACTGCAGCTCCATCGTCGCCGCCAGAACCTGAACATCGATTCAGTAAGTGAGTTGCGTGGATGAACATGCTTGCCTTAACCATTATTTTCCCGTTGATTGGCTTTGTGCTGCTGGCTTTCTCCCGCGGCCGCTGGTCGGAAAATCTGTCCGCGACAGTGGGCATTGGCTCAATCGGCCTGGCAGCGCTGGTGACAGCGTATGCCGGTATCGACTTCTTCAATAACGGCAAGCAGGCGTTTAGTCTGCCGCTGTGGACCTGGATGTCGGTCGGTGATTTCAATATTGGTTTCAACCTCGTGCTGGATGGTCTCTCTCTGACCATGCTCTCTGTTGTTACCGGTGTCGGTTTCCTGATCCACATGTTCGCCTCCTGGTATATGCGCGGTGAAGAGGGTTACTCCCGCTTCTTCGCCTACACCAACCTCTTTATTGCCAGCATGGTTGTTCTGGTGCTGGGCGATAACTTGCTGCTGATGTATCTCGGCTGGGAAGGCGTGGGTCTCTGTTCTTATCTGCTGATCGGGTTCTATTACACCGATCCGAAGAATGGCGCAGCAGCGATGAAAGCGTTTGTCGTGACCCGTGTGGGTGACGTCTTCCTCGCTTTCGCTCTGTTCATTTTGTACAAAGAACTGGGCACGCTGAACTTCCGCGAAATGGTCGAACTGGCTCCGGCACACTTCGAAGCAGGCAACAATATGCTGACGTGGGCGACGCTGATGCTGCTGGGTGGTGCTGTGGGTAAATCCGCGCAGCTGCCGTTGCAGACCTGGCTTGCCGACGCGATGGCAGGTCCAACGCCTGTCTCCGCGCTGATCCACGCTGCCACCATGGTGACCGCGGGTGTTTACCTGATTGCGCGTACGCATGGCCTGTTCCTGATGACCCCAGAAATCTTGCATCTGGTGGGCATCGTGGGTGCTGTCACGCTGGTTCTGGCAGGCTTTGCCGCGCTGGTGCAGACCGACATCAAACGTGTTCTCGCTTACTCCACTATGAGCCAGATTGGCTACATGTTCCTGGCGCTGGGCGTGCAGGCGTGGGATGCGGCGATTTTCCATCTGATGACTCATGCGTTCTTTAAAGCGCTGCTGTTCCTTGCGTCTGGCTCCGTCATTCTGGCCTGCCATCACGAGCAGAACATCTTTAAAATGGGCGGTCTGCGTAAATCTATTCCGCTGGTTTACGTTTGCTTCCTGGTGGGTGGCGCGGCGCTGTCGGCTCTGCCTCTCATCACCGCGGGCTTCTTCAGTAAGGACGAAATCCTTGCGGGTGCCATGGCAAATGGACATATCAATCTGATGGTGGCAGGTCTGGTCGGTGCATTCATGACCTCCCTGTATACCTTCCGAATGATTTTCATCGTCTTCCACGGTAAAGAACAAATTCACGCTCATGCAGGGAAGGGGATTACCCACCATCTGCCGCTGCTGGTTCTGCTGGTGCTGTCTACCTTCGTTGGCGCAATGATTGTGCCACCGTTGCAGGGTGTACTGCCGGATACCACCGAGCTTGAGCACGGTCGCGTTCTGACGCTTGAAATCACCTCTGGTGTGGTCGCCATTGCGGGGATCCTGATTGCAGCATGGCTGTGGCTGGGTAAACGTACTCTGGTTACCGCCGTCGCCAACAGCGCGCCTGGTCGTCTGTTGGGCACCTGGTGGTACAACGCGTGGGGCTTTGACTGGCTATACGACAAGATCTTCGTTAAGCCATTCCTGGGCGTTGCGTGGCTGCTGAAGCGCGATCCGCTGAACTCAATGATGAACATCCCGGCTGTGCTGTCCCGCTTCGCAGGCAAAGGTCTGCTGTTGAGTGAGAACGGTTATCTGCGCTGGTATGTGGCATCAATGAGCATTGGTGCGGTTGTCGTGCTGGCGCTGCTGATGTTCCTGCGTTGATCGTTACGTGAATTGTTTGCGAATTCGTTGAAAATCAGGCCCCTGGTGGGGCCTTAAAAAGGAATAAAAATCGCCATGTTATTACCCTGGCTAATATTAATTCCCTTCATCGGTGGATTCCTGTGCTGGCAGACCGAACGCTTTGGCGTGAAGATGCCGCGCTGGATTGCGCTGATCACCATGGGATTGACGCTGGCGCTGTCACTGCAACTGTGGTTGCAGGGCGGCTACTCTCTGACCCAGTCTGCGGGCATTCCGCAGTGGCAGTCTGAATTTATCCTGCCGTGGATACCGCGTTTCGGTATCACGATCCACCTGGCTCTCGATGGTCTGTCGCTGCTGATGGTGGTATTGACCGGCCTGCTCGGCGTTCTGGCGGTACTTTGCTCCTGGCAAGAAATTCAAAAATACCAGGGCTTCTTCCACCTGAACCTGATGTGGATCCTCGGCGGCGTGATCGGCGTATTCCTTGCCATCGACATGTTCCTGTTCTTCTTCTTCTGGGAAATGATGCTGGTGCCGATGTACTTCCTGATCGCGCTGTGGGGCCATAAGGCGTCCGACGGTAAAACGCGTATCACGGCGGCCACCAAGTTCTTCATTTACACCCAGGCGAGTGGTCTGGTGATGTTGATTGCCATTCTGGCGCTGGTGTTCGTTCACTACAACGCAACCGGTGTCTGGACCTTCAACTATCAGGATCTGCTTAAGACGCCAATGTCTCACGGCGTTGAATATCTGCTGATGCTGGGCTTCTTCATTGCGTTTGCGGTAAAAATGCCGGTGGTTCCGCTGCACGGCTGGCTGCCAGATGCGCACTCCCAGGCTCCAACGGCGGGTTCCGTTGACCTGGCGGGGATTTTGCTGAAAACCGCGGCCTACGGTCTGCTGCGTTTTGCGCTGCCGCTGTTCCCGAACGCCTCCGCTGAGTTCGCCCCAATTGCCATGTGGCTTGGTGTGATCGGTATCTTCTACGGCGCATGGATGGCTTTCACGCAGTACGACATCAAACGTCTGATCGCGTACACCTCCGTTTCCCACATGGGCTTCGTACTGATTGCGATCTACACCGGCAGCCAGCTTGCGTACCAGGGCGCGGTTATCCAGATGATTGCCCACGGTCTTTCTGCGGCGGGTCTGTTCATTCTCTGCGGTCAGCTGTACGAGCGTCTGCACACGCGTGATATGCGCATGATGGGTGGTCTGTGGAGCAAGATTAAATGGCTGCCTGCGCTGTCGATGTTCTTTGCGGTAGCGACCCTGGGGATGCCGGGTACCGGTAACTTTGTCGGCGAATTCATGATTCTGTTCGGCAGCTTCAAAGTGGTGCCGGTGATTACGATCATCTCCACTTTCGGCCTGGTCTTCGCATCCGTGTATTCGCTGGCGATGCTGCATCGTGCTTACTTCGGTAAAGCGAAGAGCCAAATCGCGGCGCAAGAACTGCCTGGAATGTCGCTGCGCGAGCTGTTCATCGTTCTGCTGCTGGTCGTACTGCTGGTGCTGCTGGGCTTCTGGCCGCAGCCGATTCTGGATACCTCGCATTCCGCGATGGGTAACATCCAGCAGTGGTTTGTTAATTCTGCTTCTACTACAAGGCCGTAAATCGCCATGACAATAACTCCACAACAACTGATCGCGCTGCTACCGCTGCTGATCGTCGGATTGACGGTGGTGGTTGTGATGCTCTCCATTGCGTGGCGACGCAATCACTTCCTGAATGCCACGCTGTCGGTTCTGGGTTTGAACGCTGCGTTAGTCTCCCTCTGGTTTGTTGGCCAGGCGGGCGCTATGGACGTCACGCCGCTGATGCGCGTTGACGGTTTTGCTATGCTGTACACCGGGCTGGTTCTGCTGGCGAGCCTGGCGACCTGTACCTTTGCTTATCCATGGCTTGAAGGCTATAACGACAACAAAGAAGAGTTCTATCTGCTGGTTCTGATCGCCTCCCTGGGGGGGATTCTGCTGGCGAATGCGAACCATCTGGCTGCGCTGTTCCTCGGTATTGAGCTGATCTCGCTGCCGCTGTTTGGCCTGATTGGCTATGCGTTCCGTCAGAAGCGCTCTCTGGAAGCGAGCATCAAGTACACGATCCTGTCCGCTGCTGCTTCGTCGTTCCTGCTGTTTGGTATGGCGCTGCTGTACGCGCAGTCGGGTAATCTGTCTTTCGTGGCGCTCGGCAAGAGCCTTGGCGACAACATGCTGCATGAACCGCTGCTGCTGGCGGGTCTTGGCATGATGATTGTCGGGCTGGGCTTTAAACTCTCTCTGGTTCCGTTCCACCTGTGGACGCCAGACGTGTATCAGGGCGCTCCGGCTCCTGTCTCCACCTTCCTGGCGACGGCGAGCAAAATCGCTATCTTCGGCGTGGTGATGCGTCTGTTCCTGTACGCTCCAGTGGGCGATAGCGAAGCGGTACGTGTGGTGTTGGGCATTATTGCCTTCGCCTCCATCATCTTCGGTAACCTGATGGCGCTGAGCCAGACCAACATCAAGCGTCTGCTCGGTTACTCGTCTATCTCACACCTGGGCTATCTGCTGGTGGCGTTGATTGCGCTGCAAAGCGGTTCGATGTCGATGGAGACCGTGGGGGTTTACCTGGCCGGTTATCTGTTCAGCAGCCTCGGTGCGTTCGGCGTGGTGAGTCTGATGTCCAGCCCTTACCGTGGCCCGGATGCCGATTCCCTGTTCTCCTATCGTGGTCTGTTCTGGCACCGCCCGATTCTGTCAGCGGTCATGACGGTGATGATGCTGTCTCTGGCGGGTATCCCGATGACGCTGGGCTTTATCGGTAAGTTCTACGTGCTGGCTGTCGGTGTGCAGGCGGGTCTGTGGTGGCTGACAGCGGCGGTCGTTATCGGCTCCGCGATTGGTCTCTACTACTACCTGCGCGTGGCGGTGAGCTTGTACCTGACTGCGCCACAGCAGCTGAATCGCGATGCGCCATCTAACTGGCAGTACAGCGCGGGCGGTATCGTGGTGCTGATCTCTGCGCTGTTGGTGCTTATCTTCGGTATCTACCCGCAGCCGCTGATCACGCTGGTGCAGCATGCGATGCCTTTGATGTAAGTGACTCAAGAAACAAAAAAACCCGCCTCGGCGGGTTTTTTTATGATTATCGCCCTCCGGTGGGAGAGGGCGGGGTGAGAGCAACAGCCTGCACCAAACCTACGCTAACTGTTTCCTGCTGATCAGCGGACCCTCAATTTTCTTCATTGAGCGATCCAGCACTTCCTCAATGACCGATGACAGCTCATTGAGTTCGAACTTCGCCACATAGCCGTCAGCTTTGACCTTACGAATATGATCTTCGTTGGCATTGCCGGAGAGGGATGAGTGGATCACCACCGGAATGTGCTTGAGGATTTCGTCGGATTTGATTTTACGCGTGAGCGTAAATCCGTCCATCTCTGGCATTTCGAGATCGGTCAGGACCAGCGCGATTTTATCGGTGATCGGTACGCCTTCGGCCTGTGCCTGTGCGGCCAGAACGCCAATTTTCTCCCATGCCTCTTTGCCGGTAATATGCAGCTGGGCCGGGATATTCATTGCTTCCAGCCCTTTTTCCAGCATTGAGCGTGCAACTTTGGAGTCTTCGGCAACAATGGCCACCGCACCCGGCTTGATGTTGAATTTTTTGGTCTTCAGATTATTGGCATGCAGATCGTGGTTAGATGGCGTGATGTCATACAGGATCTGTTCAACATCAAGCACCATCGCCAGGTCGTTGGTATCCGTTTTTTCATCAAGGCAGGCGATGCTGGTGATATAGCGCCCACTGACCGCGGTTTCCGCCGCATGAACCTGCTTCCAGTCGAGGCGCATGATGTTTTCCACGGACTCGACGGCAAACGCCTGCACGCTGCGGGCGTATTCGGTAATCAGCAGAATATTCAAACCGGTAGCGGGCTTACAGCCCGCGACTGCCGCCAGATCGATAACCGGGATCACCTGATCGCGAATATTCACCATGCCCATCAGCGGTGATTTCATCCCAGCGGGTTTCGTGAATTCCGGCATCGGGACAATTTCGCGCAGCTTAAAAACGTTAATGCCAAACAGCTCAGACTTGTTTTCATTCAGCGAGGTGCCGAGACGGAACAATAACAGCTCAAACCGGTTCGACAGGGTGAGATTCGCCCTGTCATCAATATCTTTCTGGAAATTATCCATTTTACCCTCAAGTGAGATGCTTGCCTTTTAATCGTTATCGGCACGCTGGGGGAAAAATGAAGGGCTAAACGCAAACCTGCATGAAATCTTCTGCCAGCAGGCACTCCGGAAAGACGCTCTGGCACTCCGCCAGCAGGGCCGCACAGCCACGGGCGTCGTAACGAGAGCTCACATGCGTGACGATCAACTTCCCGACGCCTGCATCACAGGCGAGCAGCGCTGCCTGGCGCGTCGAGCTGTGGCCACGGCTATTGGCTTTTTCTTCCATTGCCGTCTCAAGCGTCGCCTCATGGACCAACACATCAACGCTTTGCGCCAGAAGCAACGCCTCCGCGCAGGGGGCTGTATCGCCGAAGATCGCCACTTTTTTACCGGGAACAGGGGCAGAGAGATAGACCTGACCGTCAACAATGCGCCCGTCATCCAGCGTTACCGTTTCGCCTTTTTTGAGCTGCTGGAATAGCGGCCCGGGCTTAATCCCGTCAGCTATAAGCGCTGCGGCATCCAGAGCGCCCGGTTTATCGTGTTCTTCGATGCGATAGCCGTAGCACTCCACCGGATGATTCAGCGGCTGCGCCGTCACGGTACAGCGCTCATCCTGGTACACCACGCCCTGGCGGATCTCAACCACCTCAAGCGGATAGTCCGTCCACGACCCGCTCAAACGCAGCGTGGTTTCAACAAATTCCTGAAGACCTGCCGGGCCGTAAAGGGTCAGCGGCCTGGCGTTTCCGGCCATCGAGCGACTGCACAGCAATCCCGGCAGGCCAAACAGATGATCGCCATGCAGGTGAGTAATGAAAATTTTATCGAGTTTGCCGGGGTGATACGGTGTATTTAACAGCTGATGCTGCGTTCCTTCACCACAATCGAAAAGCCATAAACCAGGGCGAGTGGGATGCTGCAGATCCAACAGTATCGCCGTCACATTTCGTGACAGGGTTGGCACGCCCGCGGACGTCCCCAGAAAAATCAGTTCCATAGCGCAATCAGACTCTTTGCCGAACGGGAAAGTGTTTAGTATAACGGGATGATTCTCAAGAAGGAGCCTGACATGATCCAGTGGCAAGATTTACACCATAGTGAACTGACCGTTTCCAGCCTCTACGCCTTGCTTCAACTGCGTTGCGAGGTCTTTGTCGTCGAACAAACGTGCCCTTATCAGGACATTGACGGTGACGATCTGGCAGGAGAGAACCGTCATATCCTCGGCTGGAAAGATAACGAGCTGGTGGCGTATGCGAGGATTCTGAAAAGTGAAGACGATTTCGAGCCTGTGGTCATTGGCCGGGTGATTATCAGCAGCAAAGCGCGCGGCGAAAAACTGGGCTATGCGCTGATGGAACAAACCCTCGCCTCCTGCGTGAAACAGTGGCCTGACAAGGCGTTATACCTGGGCGCGCAGGCTCATCTTCAGGGCTTCTATGCCCACTTTGGCTTCTCCCCGGTGACCGATGTTTATGATGAGGATGGGATTGCGCACATCGGTATGGCCCGGGAAGCGAAACAGGCGTAATCCGCTGTCGTTGTCTATAGTTAGCGGACTGATGCACTCACACGGAGAAAAAAATGTCTTTTCAATCCTGGGATTCCCGTATCGATGACGATCTGGCTCTGCTAAGCGAAACGCTGGAAGAAGTACTACGTTCTTCAGGCGATCCGGCCGATCAAAAGTACATTGAGCTGAAGGCACGCGCTGAACAGGCGCTGCATGAAGTGAAAAACCGCGTCAGCAACGCGTCTGACAACTACTACTACCGTGCCAAAAAAGCGGTTTATCGTGCCGATGATTATGTGCATGAAAAACCGTGGCAAGGCATCGGCGTCGGTGCTGCGGCGGGCCTGGTACTCGGGCTGTTGCTCTCTCGTCGCTAATCATTTGCACGAACGGTGACCCCTCCCTATACGTGGGTACTGCTTTTTACGGCAAGTACCCCGTATAATATGAGGTTTTTAACCGGGAGAGGTCAGCGTGTATTCGATTTCAATCGCTCTGGAAGGTCTTTGCCACTTTCTTGCGCAAGACTTTCCTGCATCGCCCGGTATGCGTCACGCTGACGTCTCTTTCCCGTTAAACGATGCTTTCGATCCCCTGGCCTGGCTCGGCTCACAGATCTGTTTTCCGCAATTTTACTGGCAACAGCGCAACGGCGATGAAGAGCTCGCTGCCCTGGGGGCGGTAGAACAGTTTGCTTCGTTATCTGCGGCGCAGCACTTTCTTACAGCCCATACCGCGACTGACGACACCCGAATTTGCGGTTTGAATGCCTTTCACCCTGAACAGAGCAGTTTATTTCTGCCTCGCCTGCTGTGGCTACGCGCCGGTGGCGTGGCAACGCTACGTTTGAATCTGTGGAGCGACAGCTCGCTGCAGGAGGACGCACAACGCGCCCGCGACTGGCTGCAACAGCTTCGCGATAGTCAACCGATAGCCGCGCTTTCAGCGAACCTGCTGCGCGAAACCCAACTCCCCGCAAAACCAGAATGGCTGGATCTGATTTCTCAGGCAACGGACACAATTGCTCGCGGTGCATTTGAAAAAGTGGTGCTGGCACGGGCAACCGATCTGCATTTTGATCGCCCAGTCAATGCCGTCTCGCTGATGGCCGCCAGCCGTCGTCTCAACCATAACTGCTACCATTTCTGCATGATGTTCGACGCGGAAAATGCCTTTACTGGCTCATCTCCGGAGCGTCTGTGGCGACGCCGTGGCACGCATTTGCGTACCGAGGCGCTGGCGGGAACCGTCGCCAGCCATAGCGAGGATACGCAGGCGCAGCAATTGGGCGACTGGTTGCTGAATGACGACAAAAACCAGCGTGAAAACATGCTGGTCGTTGAAGATATCTGCCAGCGGCTACAGCATCACGCTCAGGCGCTGGAAGTGCTACCGCCGCAAGTTGTCCGGCTGCGCAAGGTCCAGCATTTACGCCGCTGCATCTGGACGGAACTGAGCATCGCGGACGATGCGCAATGTCTCCAGTGGCTACAGCCCACGGCCGCCGTCGCCGGTCTTCCGCGCCAGTCTGCGCATCAGTTTATCCAGCACGTTGAGCCGTTTGATCGGGAATGGTATGCCGGTTCTGCCGGTTATCTTTCCCTCGCCCAAACCGAGTTTTGCGTATCGCTACGCTGTGCCCGCGTGGGTGACAGTGCGGTAAGGCTTTACGCCGGAGCGGGGATTGTCAGCGGTTCGGTCCCTGAGGAAGAGTGGCAGGAGATAGAGAATAAAGCGGCGGGGCTGAGAACACTGCTCCTTAGGGATTAATACTGAGTCGCACATTACCGATTCATATCAAAATTCAATCGCTCTCTATTATTTATACTGTGTCTTAATATTGATACCGGACAATTTCATGTCAGTAAGTTCTTTTAACCGGCGCTGGGCGGCGGTCATTCTTGAAGCCCTGACTCGCCATGGCGTCAGGCATGTGTGTATTGCGCCGGGCTCACGTTCAACGCCGCTAACGCTTGCGGCGGCAGAAAACCGGGCGTTTATTCATCATACCCATTTTGATGAGCGCGGCCTGGGTCATCTGGCGCTGGGGCTGGCGAAAGTCAGTAAAGCGCCCGTGGCGGTTATCGTGACGTCCGGTACGGCTGTCGCCAATCTCTATCCGGCGCTGATCGAAGCCGGGCTGACGGGTGAAAAACTGATCCTCCTTACCGCCGACCGGCCACCTGAGCTGATTGACTGCGGGGCAAACCAGGCGATTCGACAGCCTGGGATTTTTGCCTCGCATCCCTCTGCCGCTCTGGCGTTACCGCGCCCGACGCAGGATATTCCCGCCAGCTGGTTAGTCTCGACGCTCGACAACGCGCTGGGCTCATTACGTCACGGGGCATTGCATATCAACTGTCCGTTCGCCGAGCCGCTGTATGGCGAGATGGACGATACCGGCGTGGAGTGGCAGCAAGCGCTTGGCAACTGGTGGCAAAGCGACAAGCCGTGGTTGCGCGCGCAAACGCATCTCGAAAGCGCCCGACAGCGCGACTGGTTCTTCTGGCGGCAAAAACGCGGGGTGGTCCTCGCCGGGCGAATGAGCGCAGCCGAAGGCAAACAGGTGGCGGAATGGGCGAAAATGCTGGGCTGGCCGCTGATTGGCGATGTGCTGTCGCAAACCGGACAACCGCTGCCCTGCGCCGATCTCTGGCTTGGCAATGCCAAAGCGGTAACCGAGCTCGCCGAAGCGCAAATTGTTATTCAACTTGGCTCCAGCCTCACCGGTAAACGTTTATTGCAGTGGCAGGCGACCTGCGAACCCGAAGAGTACTGGCTGGTCGATCCGCAGGAAGGGCGGCTTGATCCCGCTCACCATCGCGGGCGTCGTCTGGTCAGCGAAATCAATCAGTGGCTTGAAGCGCATCCGGCGGAAAAACGTCAGCCGTGGGCACTGGATATCCCGGCGCTGTCGCGTCAGGCGTGGGAACTCACGTCACAACAATGCGAAGGCTTTAGTGAAGCCGGGCTGGCACATCGTATCCAGCACTATCTGCCGGAACAGGGGCAGCTTTTCGTTGGCAACAGCCTGGTGGTACGTCTGATCGATGCGTTTTCACAGCTGCCAGCCGGATATCCGGTTTACAGCAATCGTGGCGCCAGCGGCATTGACGGCCTGATTTCCACCGCAGCAGGCGTTCAGCGAGCCAGCGCCAAATCCACGCTGGCCATTGTGGGTGATTTATCCGCCCTCTATGACCTGAATGCGCTGGCGCTGTTGCGCCAGGTTTCAGCGCCGTTCGTGCTGATTGTGGTCAACAATAACGGCGGACAAATCTTCTCCCTGCTGCCGACGCCGCAAAGCGAGCGCGAGCGCTTTTATCTGATGCCGCAAAACGTGCAGTTTGAGCACGCCGCGGCCATGTTCAGCCTCAAATACCGCCGCCCGGAAAGTTGGGCCGATTTAGACGATGCGCTTGATCACGCCTGGCGACAGCCGGGAGCGACCTTAATCGAACTGGTGGTGAATGACGCTGACGGGGCCCGGATGTTACAGAACCTGCTGGCACAGGTGAGCCAGCTATGACACTGGCCGGAGAGATGCGTGCCGGCACGCCAGGTCTTCCCTGGCTGGTTTTTTTGCACGGTTTTTCCGGCGATTGTCGCGAATGGCAGGATGTGGGCGCACGGTTGCCCGACTATCCGCGGCTGTATCTCGATCTCCCGGGGCATGGTAACGCTCAAGATATTGCCGTGTCGGGATTCAGCGATGTGCATCAATGGCTGAAGGCCACGCTTCTTAGTTACAACATACTTAACTACTGGCTGGTGGGCTACTCCCTCGGCGGTCGTATCGCCATGTATCATGCGTGTCAGCAGCCAGACGGGTTGGCGGGGCTGATTGTCGAAGGGGCGCATCCGGGTCTGAGCGATGCCGCTGAGCGCACCGCGCGATGGCAGTCCGACAGCCGATGGGCGCTGCGTTTTCGCGATGAGCCCTTAGAGACCGTTTTTAACGCCTGGTATCAGCAGCCCGTTTTTGCCTCGTTGACCGACTCACAGCGTGGCGAGCTGGTGACGTTACGTCGGCAAAACAGTGGCCCCGCGCTGGGCGCAATGCTGATGGCGACATCGCTGGCTGAACAACCGGATTTACGCCGTGCACTCAGCGCCCGCGCTTATCCTTTTTATTATTTGTATGGCGATCGCGACGACAAGTTTGCGGCCCTTGCTGCGGAACTTAACGCCGAACGCCATGTGATCCCCAATGCCGGACACAACGCCCACCGGGAAAATCCCGTCGCGGTTGCCGCGAGTCTGGCTCAGATACTGCGTCTTCGAATAAAGGACACCCCATGATCTATCCTGATGAACAAATGCTGTATGCACCGGCTGAATGGCAAGACTGCTCCGAAGGCTACACCGATATTCGTTATCACAAATCCGCAGACGGGATTGCCAAAATCACGATTAACCGTCCGCAGGTGCGTAACGCGTTTCGTCCGCTCACGGTTAAAGAGATGATTCAGGCGCTGGCCGATGCGCGTTACGACGACAATATCGGTGTGATCGTGCTGACCGGAGAAGGTGATAAAGCCTTCTGCGCGGGCGGCGATCAGAAAGTGCGCGGTGACTACGGCGGCTATCAGGATGATTCCGGCGTCCATCACCTGAACGTTCTCGACTTCCAGCGTCAAATTCGTACCTGTCCAAAACCGGTTGTCGCGATGGTTGCGGGCTTCTCCATCGGTGGTGGTCACGTGCTGCACATGATGTGCGATCTGACCATCGCCGCGGAAAACGCCATTTTTGGCCAGACCGGTCCGAAAGTCGGCTCCTTCGACGGCGGCTGGGGCGCATCCTACATGGCGCGTATTGTTGGACAGAAAAAAGCGCGTGAGATCTGGTTCTTGTGCCGTCAGTACAACGCCAAAGAGGCGCTCGATATGGGCCTCGTCAACACCGTTGTCCCGGTAGCCGATCTGGAAAAAGAGACGGTACGCTGGTGTCGTGAAATGCTGCAAAACAGCCCGATGGCCCTGCGTTGTCTGAAAGCCGCGCTCAACGCCGACTGCGACGGTCAGGCGGGTCTGCAGGAACTGGCGGGCAATGCCACCATGCTGTTCTACATGACCGAAGAGGGTCAGGAAGGGCGCAACGCGTTTAACGAAAAACGCCAGCCTGATTTCAGCAAATACAAACGGAATCCGTAATGCGCCGCGCGCAGGTTTACCGCTGGCAGATACCCATGGATGCGGGCGTGGTGCTGCGTGAACGGCGGTTAAAAACCCGTGATGGCCTTTTCGTTCATCTGCAACAAGGCGAGCGGCAAGGCTGGGGTGAGGTTTCTCCTCTGCCCGGATTTAGCCTGGAATCGCTCGACGACGCCCAGTCCGCGCTGATGGCGTGGACGGTCGCCTGGCGCGACGGCAAATCTCCGGTGTTACCGGCGATACCTTCTGCGGCGTTCGGTATAAGCTGCGCGCTGGCCGAGCTGGACGGAACCCTGCCTGATGCGGCGGATTACCGCGCTGCGCCGCTCTGTTCGGGCGATCCGGATGAACTGTTTGCGGTACTGGCTGCCATGCCTGGCGAGAAAGTGGCGAAGGTGAAGGTCGGTCTGTACGAAGCCGTCCGCGACGGCATGGTGGTGAACCTGCTGCTGGAGGCGATTCCCGATCTGCGTCTGCGTCTGGACGCAAACCGCGCGTGGACGCCGCTTAAGGCACAGCAGTTCGCGAAGTATGTCAATCCGGCCTGCCGCGATCGCATTGCGTTTCTTGAAGAGCCGTGTAAAACCCGCGAAGATTCTCGCGCCTTTGCACAGGAGACAGGGATCGCCATTGCCTGGGACGAAAGCCTGCGCGAAGTGGATTTCCAGTTTCTCGCCGAACCGGGGGTGAGCGCAGTCGTCATAAAACCGACCCTCACCGGTAGTCTTGATAAAGTGCAAGAGCAGGTTTACGCGGCGCATGCCCTGGGAATGACGGCGGTGATAAGTTCCTCCATTGAGTCGAGTCTTGGTCTGACGCAACTGGCGCGTATCGCCGCGTGGCTCACGCCGCACACGATTCCGGGGCTGGACACGCTCAATCTGATGCAATCACAACTGGTACGACGCTGGCCGGGAAATTCGCTCCCTTGTCTTGAGGTTGAGGCGCTGGAGCCGCTGCTATGACGTTTACCGACTGGCCGTGGAGAGCGTGGCGCAGCCAACAGGCGGATAAACCTGCGTTGCGCCTGAACCGTGAAATCCTCACCTGGCGGCAGCTTTGCCAGCGAGTGGATGCCCTGGCGACCGGGTTCCACCGTCAGGGGGTAGAAGAGGGGGACGGGGTGATGCTGATGGCGCAAAATCACCCTGACACTCTGCTGGCCTGGCTGGCGTTACTGCAATGCGGCGCGCGCATTTTACCGATCAATCCGCAACTCCCGCGCCCGCTGGTGGATGTGCTTATCCCGCAACTGACGCTGCGTTTTGCGCTGGCGCTGGACGGCGAGCCGGGTGGACTGGCACCGCTTACCCTGCGTGACCAACCGGGCTGTCATGCCGCAGCGTGGCAACCCGGGCGGCTGGTATCCATGACGCTGACCTCCGGTTCCACGGGGCTGCCAAAGGCGGCGGTGCATAGCAGTGCCGCGCATCTTGCCAGCGCTGAAGGGGTACTGGGCTTGATGCCTTACGCTGGTGAGGACGACTGGCTGTTATCGCTGCCGTTATTTCATGTTTCAGGACAGGGGATTTTATGGCGTTGGCTGTTGGCTGGCGCCAGGTTGACGGTGTGCGATAAACAACCGCTGGAACAGATGCTGCAAGGGTGCACCCATGCGTCTCTGGTTCCGACGCAGCTCTGGCGGCTACTTAATCAACACCAACCGGTGGCACTGAAAGCGGTGCTGCTGGGCGGCGCGGCTATCCCTGTTGAACTGACGCTGAAGGCGAAGGAGCAGGGGATTCGCTGCTGGTGTGGCTACGGGCTCACCGAGTTCGCCTCGACCGTCTGTGCGAAAGAGGCGGACGGAAAAGCCGATGTGGGTTATCCACTCGCGGGCAGAGAGGTCTGTATTGTTGATGGCGAGATCTGGCTGAAAGCGCAAAGTATGGCCTGCGGCTACTGGCGCGACGGCAAACAGATCCCACTCGTGAATGAGAAAGGCTGGTTTGCCACGCGCGATCGCGGTGAACTTCTTGATGGCCGCCTGACGATCATGGGACGCATGGATAATCTGTTTTTCAGCGGCGGTGAAGGGATCCAGCCCGAAGAACTTGAACGCGTTATCAGTGCGCATCCGCTGATTCATCAGGTTTTTGTCGTTCCGCTGGATGACGCGGAGTTTGGTCAACGACCGGTCGCCGTGGTGGAGTGTGATACCGGCACGGATATCGCCCTCTTTCCTGAATGGGTTCGCGATAAGCTGGCTCGTTTCCAGCAGCCGCAGCACTGGCTGGTATTGCCCGCCGAACTTAAAAGCGGGGGAATTAAAATCTCGCGCCGCGCGCTACAGCAATGGGTTAATGTTTTTCTGAAAGGCTAGCGCTGAAATCAGAGGGCCGGGACGCGCTTTGAGTACAAAAAAAGCGTGAAAGTTTCAAATCGTTACAATCTAAAGGGCATAGGCACTCATAGAGCATTGATCCCAGCCCGACTCGGGTTAAAATCTCGCGGTTTTGGGACATCTAAATTTAATGAGTGTGGGATCACGACAATGAAAAAAGTGGCATTAATGGGCTTAGGCCTGATGTGTGTATCTGCGGCGGCGAACGCAATTTCTGTTAGCGGCCAGGCGGGTAAAGATTATACCCACCTCGGCTTTGGCATGGGAACGGAAACCTCTGGACTGGCGGTCACCGGCGGCTGGACGCATAACGATGACGACGGCGACGCAGCAAGCCTCGGCCTGGGTCTGAATGTTCCACTGGGACCTTTCCTGGCGACCGTTGGCGGGAAAGGCATCTACACCAATCCGAACGACGGTAGCGAAGGTTACGCGGCGGCAGTGGGCGGTGGTCTGCAGTGGAAAATTGGCGACAGCTTCGGGCTGTTCGGTGAGTACTACTATTCTCCGGATTCCCTCTCCAGCGGTATCGACAGCTACGAAGAAGCCAACGCGGGTGCGCGCTGGACTATCATGCGTCCAATCACCATCGAAGCCGGTTATCGTTACCTGAACCTCGCAGGGAAAGACGGTAATCGTGACAACGCGCTGGCCGATGGCCCATACGTTGGCGTAAGCGCAGGTTTCTGATTTTCTGGCGCGGTGTTCTGCCGCGCCTGTTTCTCTTCCCCCCACATCTGATTGCGCTATAGTGTTTCCACCAAATACGTGGGAGAACACGATGATAAGCGTGGAAATGCTGTCCACTGGCGACGAAGTGCTGCATGGACAAATTACCGATACCAATGCGGCCTGGCTGGCCAATTATTTCTTTGAACAGGGATTACCTTTAACGCGCCGCAACACCGTCGGTGACAGTCTGGATGCTTTAGTCACCGTTCTGCGCGAGCGTAGCGAACAGGCGGATGTGCTGATCGTCAACGGCGGTCTGGGGCCGACCAGCGACGATCTCAGTGCTCTTGCGGCGGCAACGGCAAAAGGTGAGGAGCTGGTCCTGCACACCGAGTGGCTGGAGCAAATGGAGCGTTTCTTCACCGAGCGTGGCCGGGTGATGGCGCCAAGTAATCGCAAGCAGGCTGAAATCCCGGCCAGCGCCGAGCTGATTGATAATCCGGTCGGCACGGCTTGCGGATTCGCCGTCAAGCTCAATCGTTGCCTGATGTTCTTTACCCCCGGCGTTCCCTCTGAATTTAAAGTGATGGTCGAGCAGGAAATTATGCCGCGCCTGCGCGAGCGGTTCACACTGCCGGAGCCTCCGGTTTGTCTGCGTCTGACCACCTTTGGTCGCTCAGAGAGCGACCTGGCGCAGAGTCTCGATCATCTTGAGCTGCCAGAAGGCGTATCCATGGGATATCGCTCTTCGATGCCCATTATCGAGCTGAAGCTTACCGGCCCGGCAGTCCATAAGGCAGCGATGCTGGCGGCGTGGCCTGAAGTGCAGCGGGTGGCAGGCGAAAACCTGATTTTTGAAGGTACGGAGGGTTTGCCTGCGCAAATAGCCCGCCATTTACAGGAGCGTCAGCTAAGCCTGACGCTGAGCGAGCAGTTCACCGGCGGTTTGCTGGCGTTACAGCTATCGCGTGAAAATGCCTCGCTGCTGGCCAGCGAAGTGGTGCCATCGCAGGAAGAAACGCTGGCGCAAACCGCGCACTGGGCGGCGGACCGCCGAACGAAACATTTTGCCGGGCTGGCGCTGGCGGTGACCGGGCTTGAAGATGAACATCTCAACTTCGCGCTCGCCACGCCGCAGGGTACACATGCGCTACGGGTCAAGATGAGCGTCACGCGCCACAGTCTGCAGGTACGGCAGGAAGTTTGCGCGATGATGGCGCTGAACATGCTGCGCCGCTGGCTGAACGGGAAAGATGTTGCCAGCGAACACGGCTGGATAAATGTCGTCGAATCGCTGTTTATTGAGTGAGCAAACCGGGGCAAACCGCCCCGGCCATGATTAATTCAGCGCTTTGGCCAGCAGGGTAATCGGATGTTCACAGCGAAGGCTCGTGGACATCTCGATCTGCCATTTGCAGGTTTCGCAGTCGCTCACCACTAAATCCGCGCCACTCTCCTCAATCTGTTGAAACAATGGTGCGCCGATAGCCTGCGACGTGGCGTAGTTTTCGCGCTTAAAGCCATATGTGCCCGCAATTCCGCAGCAGCGCGAATCCAGCACCGTCAGCTCCAGGCCAGGGATGAGCCTGAGCAGTTCCAGCGTATAGATTGACCAGCCCATTTTTTCCATATGACACGGCGTGTGATAGACCACTTTCAGCGGTAACGTCTTCAGCGGTAGTGTCTGTCCGTTATCCAGCTTGCGCCAGATAAAACGTGTCGCCAGTTCAATGTGTTCGCGCAGGCCGCTGTTATCCACGTCCAGCACGTGCGGATACTCATCACGCAGCGTAAAGGTACAGGTGGACGACGTCGCCAGAACCGGAAGCTCTCTGTCGACAATCGCTTCGCGAAGTGATGAGACGTTATGTTGAGCCTGCTTGCGCGCCTTGTCAGTGAATCCGTTGGCAATCAGCGGTACGCCGCAACACTTCTCTTTGCTCAGCAGCTGTACGCCCGTGCCCATGGCATTAAGCACCGTTATCAGGTCTTTACCCAACTGCGGGTGGTTATAGTTGACAAAACAGCCGTGAAAGAACGCCACCTGGTCGGCATACTGCGCCTGTTGCGCGGCGACGGATTTGTACCAGCGGCGGAAGGTGCCGTGCGAGTATTTTGGCAGCTTACGATGGTTATCTATTTTCAGTGTCACATCGAGCAACTGACGAACCGGTTTCAACGACGTGACCGCATTCACCAGCGGCGCAAACGGCGTCGAGACGCTGCCCATCAGATCGGTGTGGCTTAAGATGGCGTCACGCAGGGTGGGTTTGTGTTGGCTGTATTGTGCGCGTGCGCGCTGAATGATATCGCCGATTCTGACATCAGAAGGGCAAGCCACTTCGCAGCGCTTGCAGTTGATGCAGTATTTCAGCGCCTCATCGTACAGCGCGCCATCTTTCAGGCGCAGACGTTCCCCATCGGGGCCTGCCTGCTTCGGTCCGGGATAGCGTGGGTTGACGCTACTCACCGGGCAGACGGTGGTACAAACGGTGCATTTTATGCAGCTTTCGAAACGGGTATCGTTCATTGGTCGGCCTCCGCGCGCTGGCAAATGTGTTCGGCGACGTAAGCCGCCGTTATGGCACACACGCCGCCACCGCAGCCCTGCGCGATGGGATCAAATCCGCCCAGCACCGAGCCAATGGCATAAAGGTTGTCGATCGCCACGCCGGAGATCCGTGGACGCAGAGTCTCATCGGTAATGACGCCAAATTGTTGCCAGGGTTGGGGGGCAAAGAAATCGCTCTGATACCAGTCGGCCCTGGAGTCGGTTTGCCGCACGTCCAGGCCCATCACCGCTTCCTGTATCCCGTCGCGGGTGCTAAGCAGCCCGTTGCTGAAGAAGCTGCCGCTTGCCAGCACCACAAAACGCGCGCGCAGCGGGATATCCTCATGGTTGCGCGTCCAGATATGGCTCACCACACCGTCCGCCAGCGTCACCTTTTTGACTTCGTCGCCAGCCATCCATACGCCACCCTGGGCGATAAACTGGCGCTGGAGCTGGTGGTGCAGGCGAATGCCGGGAACGGAAGGCGGAAGCGTGGGTAACAGACAGAGCGCACAGGGGAGACGGTCAGACAGCCAGCGCCACAGGCGGTTATCGTTCAGCCCGAAACAGGCGGGCATATACAGTACGTCATATCCCTGGCAGAGCGGCTCCAGCGCCGCAAACAGGACAGGCCAGTTCGTTTCTTTATCCAGCAGTCGGGCAATATTGACCGCCCGAAATTCGCTGGGGTTTTCACGCAGCACGTCGAGTTCCGGTAGCTCAATTTCAGCGGTATCCGCGCTCATTCCCTGCTGACGCAAGGATGCCGCAGCAAGATGCGCCTGGAAATCGAGAAAACCGCTGATCCCGACCACGCGCACGCGTGATGTGGCCAAAGGCGATACCGGGACTTCTTCAGGACTCAGCCAGGCGGGACGGAGCGTACCAAGCGGAGTCACGCGCGGGTGGTTTTGCCGGGCATTTCCCTGCATACGCGCCCCGCACGATGCGAGCAGTGATTCGGTTTCAAAAGCCAGGCGGGCAATATTCTCCCCGCCCACCAGTCGATAAGGATGCCCGGGTGGCAAAACGTCGGTTTTTTGCAGCGTGGCGAGCGGTGTCTGGACGGGAGAACCGTCCGGCAACGCGCCCAGCAGGTCCAGTGAGCCAGAAGAGAAATGCAGGGCGCTCTGACCGCGACTGACGATCGCGCAGCGCAGGCCGCGTTGGGTGAGCTTAAGGCCACACAGAATCCCTGCGAGGCCGCCGCCAATGATCACCGTATCAAACTTCATCGCGATGCTCCTTTTCCAGCCCGCATAACCCCTGATACACCCAGCGGGTAAATTCACTTTCGCGCAGCGCGTCGCCCCATGCGACAGGCTGCACACCTTTCCAGCGCTCATTAAGAAACTCACTGAGCTGTGTGAGCGACTGTGCGGATGTTGTGACATTAAAACGCTGTAACAGCCCGGCGGCACGACATGCGCAAAGCTCGCCCTGACAGGTTCCCATGCCTACGCGGGTGCGGCGGCGTAAATCGAGCAGCGTGTTAACGGTCAGATTCTCCACCGCATACTGCACTTCTCCTGCTGTTACGGCTTCGCATTCACAAACCAGACTGCGGCTTAGCCGGCCCTGACCCAGCCATGCAGGCGTTCGGTCACCGTGGCGATAAATGGCCGAGCCGCGCAGCGGTGCAGGCAGCGAGATAATTTTTTGCAGCGTCTTTTCGGTTGGCTCCTGCGATCCCGGCAGCGACCGCTCTGCGGTGAGGCAGGGCTGTGAATTGCCGAGTTTGCGACAGACCGCATCGGTCGCCCACTGCGCCATCAGCCGGTAGGTCATCAGCTTGCCGCCGGTGATGGTAATAAAGCCTTCCAGCCCGTCACGTTCGGCGTGATCCATCAGGACAATTCCCCGGCTGACGTTGCGCCCACTGGGATCGTTATCACTGGCGACCAACGGGCGCACGCCGGCATAGGCACGCAAAATGCGCGTCTGCGCCATGACTGGCGCCAGTTTTTCGCCTTCGCGCAGTAAAATATCGACCTCTTCTGCGGTCACCCGGTTGCTGTCGATATCGTTATAGTCAATGTGCGTTGAGGTGGTGCCAATCAGGGAAATGGTATCGCCAGGGACCAGAATATCGGCGTCGGAGGGCTTGCGGCAGCGGTTGATCACGTGGTTGTTGATGCGGTGGTCCAGGATCAGCAGCGAGCCTTTCGCCGGGAACATGCGGATGGATAAATCCGCATATTCAGCGATGCGCTGCCCCCAGATACCGGCCGCATTGATCACCACGCTGGCATAAAGCTCGCTGTGTTCGCCATATTGCCGATCATAGACCCGCACACCCCGCACGGTGTCATTGTCGCGGATGAGCCCCGTCACTTCATGCGCGGTCAGAATCGTGGCTCCATGCTCGCGGGCATCAAGCATATTGGCAGCCGTCAGACGAAAAGGATCGACGGTTCCGTCCGGGACTTTAACGGCCCCGGTCAGCGCCGGATTGACTGACGGTTCCATGCGCCGGGCGAGCAGAGGATCGATCGCTTCGGTGCGGATACCCGCTTCGTTACAGGCCGCGATAAAGGTCTGCTGAAACGAAAAGTCGTCTTCGGGAAGTGTAATGAACAGGCCATCGGTGGGTTCAATACAGTGGCGGGCGATACGTTTCAGGATTTGGTTTTCAGCAATACATTCGCGAGCGGATTCGTTATCGGTCACGGCGTAGCGCGCTCCGCTGTGCAGCAGGCCATGATTGCGTCCGGTTGCACCTGTCGCAATATCATGACGTTCCAGCAGCGTCACGCTTAACCCGCGCAGGGCGCAGTCTCGCGCTATTCCGGCACCGGTGGCACCGCCGCCAATGATAATCACGTCGCTATAACGGGGATCGCGGATTGTCATTGTCTTCCCTCATGTTCGTTTTTTTACCATTTAGCCACATTAAAACTGTGGTTTGTTTGATTTCGAACATAATCGAGCGCAATGCGAAAGTGAAACGTGATTTCATGCGCTTTTTTGCTCATTCTGTCATATTTCTGTAACAATTTGTGCGTTGATTCACAGTAACAATCGCTGTGATTTTTTAACATCCCCGCCTCTCTTGAGCCGGGGCGTGGTAAAGCCCCGAAAATTCACGACATGGCCACGGAGGCTATTATGCTCAGTATCTTTAAACCTGCGCCGCATCAGGCGCGTGTGCCCGAGGCAGAGATCGACCCGCTGTATCGCCGCCTGCGTTGGCAAATTTTCCTGGGAATTTTCTTCGGCTATGCCGCTTACTATCTGGTGCGTAAGAACTTCGCGTTGGCCATGCCTTATCTGGTCGAACAGGGGTTTTCACGCGGTGATTTAGGCTTTGCGTTGTCGGGGATCTCGATCGCCTACGGATTTTCCAAGTTCATTATGGGGTCCGTTTCGGACCGCTCGAATCCGCGCGTGTTCCTGCCCGCAGGTTTGATCCTGGCCGCCGCGGTGATGCTGTTTATGGGCTTTGTACCGTGGGCCACCTCCAGCATCGCCATTATGTTCGTCCTGCTTTTCCTGTGCGGCTGGTTCCAGGGGATGGGATGGCCGCCGTGCGGACGAACCATGGTCCACTGGTGGTCGCAGAAAGAGCGCGGCGGAATTGTGTCAGTGTGGAACTGCGCGCATAACGTCGGCGGGGGCATTCCGCCGCTGCTGTTTTTGCTGGGGATGGCGTGGTTTAACGACTGGCACGCAGCGCTGTACATGCCTGCGTTTGGCGCGATTCTGGTGGCGATTATTGCCTTTGCGTTGATGCGTGATACTCCGCAATCCTGCGGTTTGCCGCCGATTGAAGAGTACAAAAACGATTATCCGGACGATTACAGCGAGCAACACGAAGAGGAGCTGACGGCGAAGCAGATCTTTATGAAGTATGTGCTGCCCAACAAGCTGCTGTGGTACATCGCCATTGCCAACGTTTTTGTCTATCTGCTGCGCTACGGCATCCTCGACTGGTCACCGACCTATCTGAAGGAGGTGAAGCACTTTGCGCTGGATAAGTCCTCCTGGGCCTATTTCCTGTATGAGTACGCGGGGATCCCGGGCACGCTGATTTGTGGCTGGATGTCGGACAAAGTCTTCCGCGGGAATCGCGGTGCGACGGGCGTGTTCTTCATGACGCTGGTCACCATCGCGACCATCGTTTACTGGCTCAACCCGCCGGGAAATCCGGGCGTGGATATGGCCTGTATGATCGTCATTGGCTTCCTGATCTACGGTCCGGTCATGCTGATTGGTCTGCATGCGCTTGAGCTGGCACCTAAGAAAGCCGCAGGGACGGCCGCGGGCTTTACCGGGCTGTTCGGTTATCTCGGCGGATCGGTCGCTGCCAGCGCCATTGTTGGCTATACGGTCGATTTCTTCGGCTGGGACGGCGGCTTTATGGTGATGATCGGTGGCAGCATTATGGCGGTGCTACTGCTGATTGTGGTGATGTTCGGTGAAAAACGCCATCACGCAGAGATGATGCAGAAACGCGGATAAAAAAATGCCCGCGCTGCGGGCATTACATTTCGATTTCGATATCGCCTTTTGCCCGGCAACAGCAGGGCAAAATTTCCCCTTCATTGATAAACGCCAGCGGCTCGGTGAGCCAGTCGACCTGACCTGCCACTAAACGGCAGCGGCAGGAGCCGCAGTAACCGGCGCGACACTGGTATTCGACTTCCACCTGATGCGACTCAAGCGCCACCAGCAGAGAAGGGTGCTCTTCGCGGCACAGAACTTCTGTGCCGGAAAGACTTAGCGTGACGCGGCTCATCAGAGCTGGAAATCGCTCAGGTCGTCAGTATTGACTTCGGAATCAATCTGACCGACCAGGTAAGAACTCACTTCCACTTCCTGCGGAGCCACCTGTACGTTATCGGACACCAGCCAGGTGTTGATCCACGGAATCGGGTTGGAGCGGGTCTGGAATGGCAGCTCAAGGCCCACCGCCTGCATGCGGATATTAGTAATGTATTCCACGTACTGGCACAGAATATCTTTGTTCAGACCGATCATGGAACCGTCACGGAACAGGTAATCTGCCCACTCTTTTTCCTGCTGCGCGGCCAGCACAAACAGGTCGTAGCACTCTTGTTTGCACTCTTCGGCAATCTCTGCCATTTCTGGATCGTCCACGCCGCTACGCAGCAGATTCAGCATGTGCTGAGTGCCGGTCAGGTGCAGGGCTTCGTCGCGGGCGATCAGGCGGATAATTTTTGCATTACCTTCCATCAGCTTCCGCTCGGCGAAAGCAAACGAGCAGGCAAAGCTGACATAGAAGCGGATGGCCTCCAGCGCATTGACGCTCATCAGGCACAGGTAGAGTTGTTTTTTCAGGGCGCGCAGATTCACGGTGATGGTTTTGCCGTTCACGTTATGCGTGCCTTCCCCCAGCAGATGCCAGTAGCTGGTCATTTCGATCAGCTCATCATAGTAATGCGCGATGCCTTCGGCACGCTTCTGGATCTGTTCGTTAGTGACGATATCGTCAAAGACCACCGCCGGATCGTTCACGATGTTGCGAATGATATGGGTGTACGAACGAGAGTGGATCGTTTCGGAAAACGACCAGGTTTCGACCCAGGTTTCCAGCTCCGGGATGGAGATCAGCGGCAGCAGCGCCACGTTAGGGCTGCGGCCCTGGATCGAATCCAGCAGCGTCTGGTACTTCAGATTGCTCAGGAAAATGTGTTTTTCATGGTCCGGCAGCGCCTGAAAGTCGATACGATCGCGTGAGACGTCCACTTCTTCCGGACGCCAGAAGAAGGAGAGTTGCTTTTCAATCAGCTTTTCGAAGATGTCATATTTTTGCTGATCGTAGCGTGCCACGTTGACCGGCTGGCCGAAGAACATGGGCTCTTTGAGCTGGTCGTTTTTCGTCTGTGAAAAGGTGGTATATGCCATGAATAGGGGTCCTGTCTTACGGAATAAAGGCGGGGAAATCCCCGCCCTTCATTTAGATCTTACATGCGCCGCTTTCGCAGCCATCATCCTGAATAGACGGTGCCATGTCGTCCTGCGCATCTTCAGCACCGTCACGGGTGTTGTGATAGTACAGAGTTTTCACGCCAAATTTGTAGGCGGTGAGCAGATCTTTCAGTAACTGTTGCATTGGCACTTTCCCTGACGGGAAGCGCGTTGGATCGTAGTTGGTGTTAGCAGAGATCGACTGGTCAATAAATTTCTGCATGATGCCCACCAGCTGGAGATAACCGTCGTTGTTCGGCATTTCCCACAGCAGTTCGTAGTTGTCTTTCAGCAGTTCGTAATCCGGTACGACCTGGCGCAGAACGCCATCTTTCGATGCTTTGATGCTCACGTGGCCGCGCGGTGGCTCAATGCCGTTCGTGGCGTTGGAGATCTGAGAAGAGGTCTCAGATGGCATCAATGCGGACAGCGTAGAGTTACGCAGGCCGTGGGTCTTGATGGATTCACGCAGCGTTTCCCAGTCAAGATGCAGCGGCTCGCTGACAATCGCATCCAGATCTTTTTTGTAGGTATCGATCGGCAGAATACCTTTCGCGTAAGTGGTTTCGTTGAACCACGGGCACGCACCTTGCTCTTTAGCCAGCTCGTTAGAGGCTTTCATCAGGTAATACTGAATCGCTTCGAACGTCTGATGAGTCAGGTTGTTCGCGCTGCCGTCGGAGTAGCGCTTGCCATTTTTCGCCAGCCAGTAGGCAAAGTTGATCACGCCAATACCCAGCGTACGACGCCCCATTGCGCCACGTTTTGCGGCAGGGATCGGGTAATCCTGGTAATCCAGCAGTGCATCGAGAGCACGAACCGCCAGTACCGCCAGCTCTTCCAGTTCGGAGAGGCTGTTGATCGCGCCCAGGTTGAAGGCGGACAGCGTACACAGCGCGATTTCGCCGTTTTCATCGTTAACGTCATACAGCGGTTTGGTCGGCAGGGCGATTTCCAGGCACAGGTTAGACTGACGCACTGGCGCAATGGCCGGATCAAACGGGCTGTGAGTATTACAGTGATCCACGTTCTGAATGTAGATACGGCCAGTCGAAGCACGTTCCTGCATCATCAGGGAGAACAGGTCAACGGCTTTCACGCGCTGCTTGCGAATGCTGTCGTCGTTTTCGTACTGAGTGTACAGACGCTCAAACTCATCCTGGTCGGCGAAGAAGGCATCGTACAGACCCGGGACGTCGGACGGGCTAAACAGCGTGATGTCCTGGCCTTTCAGCAGACGGGTGTACATCAGTTTGTTGATCTGTACGCCGTAGTCCATGTGACGAACGCGGTTGCCTTCAACGCCACGGTTGTTTTTCAGGACCAGCAGGCTTTCCACTTCCAGATGCCACATTGGGTAGAACAGGGTGGCCGCACCGCCGCGCACGCCGCCCTGAGAACAGGATTTCACGGCGGTCTGGAAGTGCTTGTAGAACGGGATACAGCCGGTGTGGAACGCTTCACCGCCGCGAATTGGGCTACCCAGCGCGCGAATACGACCGGCGTTAATACCGATACCGGCACGCTGGGAAACGTATTTCACGATCGCGCTGGACGTGGCGTTGATGGAGTCCAGGCTGTCGCCGCACTCGATCAGAACGCAGGAGCTGAACTGACGAGTCGGGGTGCGCACGCCAGACATAATTGGCGTAGGCAGAGAAATTTTAAACGTGGAGACCGCATCATAGAAACGCTTCACGTATTCCAGACGTGTTTCACGCGGGTAGTTCGAGAACAGACATGCTGCGACCAGAATATACAGGAACTGCGCGCTCTCGTAGATTTCGCCCGTCACGCGGTTCTGAACCAGGTATTTTCCTTCGAGCTGCTTAACCGCAGCGTAGGAGAAGTTCATGTCGCGCCAGTGGTCGATAAACCCGTCCATCTGCTTGAACTCTTCTTCCGTGTAGTCTTCCAGCAGATGCGTGTCGTATTTACCCAGCTCAGCCATTTTGACCACGTGGTCATAGAGTGCTGGCGGCTCAAACTGGCCGTAAGCTTTTTTGCGCAGATGGAAAATCGCCAGACGTGCGGCGAGATACTGATAATCCGGCGCTTCGCGGGAGATCAGATCGGCAGCGGCCTTGATGATGGTTTCGTGAATGTCAGAGGTTTTGATGCCGTCGTAGAACTGGATATGTGAACGTAACTCAACCTGGGAAATAGATACGTTATTCAGTCCTTCTGCTGCCCAGTCGAGAACTCGATGGATTTTGTCGAGATTGATACGCTCGGTAGTGCCGTCGCGCTTTGTCACCAGCAGACTCTGATTCATGTGGTTTTTTACCTGTCCGTGAAATAAAAAATATCCCCCGTTTATCCACAAACCGGCCTTGTGGCTAAGTCTGTGGATAAATACTACATATAGGGGGTTTGCGATTAAAAGAACGCTATATGGTGAGTATTCTAGTAAGGATTCTTTTCAGTACAAGAGTTGATTTTGAGGTTAAAGTGAGGTTGCCAAAGCGTAATAAACCCTAAGTCCACGTACCGTAAGGCCTGGATGGATTGTCAATAATTAAGAAAAAAAATTCAAAATTTGATCGAGTGCTGATTTCTTCAACGAGAGGTCAAAATTGCGCAACATGATGTCGCGCAATCTTTATAAGAATAATTGATGACGTTAGTCGTTTTTTGCGGTTGTGTGCAACATATAGTTAACATCCACGCCCGGCGCGAGCTTGAATTTGTCCGTTAACGGATTGTAATGCAGCCCGGTGATGTGTTGCTCTTTGAGCCACGTCTGATCGACCCAGCTCAATAATTCAGCCGGTTTGATGAATTTCTTCACGTCATGCGTCCCTTTCGGCACCATCCGCAGCACATATTCCGCGCCAACGACCGCCATGAGCCACGCTTTACCGTTGCGGTTGATGGTTGAGAAGAATACCTGTCCGCCGGGTTTCACCAGAGATGCGCAGGCTTTGACCACGGATTGCGGGTCGGGGACGTGCTCAAGCATTTCCATACAGGTGACGACATCATATTGCTGCGCATGCTTCGCGGCGTGCTCTTCAACGGTCTCCTGAACGTAATCCACCTGGATACCGGTCTCTAAGGCGTGCAACCGCGCAACCTGTAGCGGCTCAAAGCCCATGTCCAGCCCGGTGACTGTTGCGCCTTCGCGCGCCATGCTTTCTGCCAGGATGCCGCCGCCGCAGCCTACATCGAGCACTTTTTTACCGAACAGACCACCAGAACGCTCCGCGATATAGCCCAGACGCAGTGGGTTAATGCGGTGCAGGGGTTTGAACTCACCTTCGAGATCCCACCAGCGGGATGCCACCGCTTCGAACTTGGCGATCTCTTCATGATCGACGTTGTGAGCTACCGTGGTTTTTTCGGCATTCATGGGCGCTTTTACTCCTTATTTAGCAAGAGGATCGAGTATATCAGGCTATCCCCGTGAATAAAGCATACAGGTTTACCTGTCTGTGAGCGGTTGTGTTATAATTTGCGACCTTTGAATCCGGGATACAGTAGAGGGATAGCGGTTAGATGAGCGACCTTGCGAGAGAAATTACACCGGTTAACATCGAGGAAGAGCTTAAGAGCTCCTATCTGGACTATGCGATGTCGGTCATTGTTGGCCGTGCGCTGCCAGACGTCCGAGATGGCCTGAAGCCGGTACACCGTCGCGTACTATACGCCATGAACGTATTGGGCAATGACTGGAATAAAGCCTACAAAAAATCTGCCCGTGTCGTTGGTGACGTAATCGGTAAATACCACCCTCATGGTGATACCGCCGTTTATGACACTATCGTGCGTATGGCGCAGCCATTCTCCTTGCGTTACATGCTGGTGGATGGCCAGGGTAACTTTGGTTCTGTCGATGGTGACTCTGCCGCGGCGATGCGTTATACGGAAATCCGTATGTCGAAAATCGCCCATGAGCTGATGGCCGATCTGGAAAAAGAGACGGTTGATTTCGTCGATAACTACGACGGCACCGAGCGCATTCCTGATGTCATGCCAACCAAGATCCCGAACCTGTTAGTCAACGGTTCATCAGGTATCGCGGTCGGAATGGCGACCAATATTCCGCCGCATAACATCACGGAAGTGATCAACGGCTGCCTGGCCTTTATCGACGATGAAGATATCAGCATTGAAGGGCTGATGGAGCACATCCCGGGGCCGGACTTCCCAACTGCCGCCATTATTAATGGTCGCCGCGGTATCGAAGAAGCGTACCGTACCGGCCGTGGCAAAATTTATATTCGTGCCCGCGCAGAAGTGGAAGCTGACGCAAAAACCGGTCGCGAAACCATCATCGTCCACGAAATTCCGTATCAGGTGAACAAAGCGCGCCTGATCGAAAAAATCGCGGAGCTGGTAAAAGACAAACGCGTTGAGGGTATCAGCGCGCTGCGTGACGAGTCTGATAAAGACGGTATGCGCATCGTGATTGAAATCAAACGTGATGCGGTGGGTGAGGTTGTCCTGAACAACCTGTATTCCCAGACTCAGCTTCAGGTTTCCTTCGGTATCAACATGGTGGCATTGCACCATGGTCAGCCGAAAATCATGAACCTGAAAGAGATCCTCAGCGCATTCGTGCGTCACCGCCGTGAAGTGGTGACTCGCCGTACCATTTTCGAACTGCGTAAAGCGCGCGATCGTGCGCATATCCTTGAGGCTCTGGCCGTTGCGCTGGCAAACATCGATCCGATTATCGAGTTGATTCGCCGCGCGCCAACGCCTGCTGAAGCTAAAGCAGGATTAGTGGCTCGTCCGTGGGCGTTGGGTAACGTCTCTGCGATGCTGGAACGCGCTGGCGATGACGCTGCGCGCCCTGAGTGGCTGGAGCCGGAATTCGGCGTGCGTGATGGTGAATACTATCTGACCGAACAGCAGGCTCAGGCGATTCTGGATCTGCGTCTGCAGAAACTGACTGGCCTTGAGCATGAAAAACTGCTCGACGAGTACAAAGAGCTGCTGGATCAGATTGCTGAATTGCTGCATATCCTCGGCAGCGCAGATCGTCTGATGGAAGTGATCCGCGAAGAGCTGGAACTGGTCCGCGATCAGTTTGGCGATGAGCGTCGCACTGAAATCACCGCCAACAGCGCTGATATCAACATCGAAGATCTGATCAACCAGGAAGATGTGGTTGTGACCCTGTCTCATCAGGGCTACGTGAAGTATCAGCCGCTGACCGACTACGAAGCACAACGTCGTGGCGGTAAAGGCAAATCTGCAGCGCGCATTAAAGAAGAAGACTTCATTGACCGCCTGCTGGTGGCCAACACCCATGACACGATCCTCTGCTTCTCCAGCCGTGGCCGTCTGTACTGGATGAAGGTGTATCAGCTGCCGGAAGCGAGCCGTGGGGCGCGTGGTCGTCCAATCGTTAACCTGCTGCCGCTGGAGCCGAACGAGCGTATCACCGCGATTCTGCCGGTCCGTGAGTACGCAGAAGGCGTGAACGTGTTTATGGCGACTGCCAGCGGCACCGTGAAGAAAACCGCTCTGAAAGAGTTCAGCCGTCCGCGTTCAGCCGGCATTATTGCCGTCAACCTGAACGAAGGCGATGAACTGATCGGCGTGGATCTGACTTCCGGTACTGACGACGTCATGCTGTTCTCTGCCGCCGGTAAAGTGGTGCGCTTTAAAGAGAATGCGGTTCGTGCGATGGGCCGTACCGCGACAGGCGTTCGTGGTATCAAACTGGCAGGTAAAGACAGCGTCGTTTCCCTGATTATTCCGCGTGGCGAAGGAGCAATCCTGACCGTGACGCAGAATGGTTACGGTAAACGTACGGCGGAAGGCGAATACCCTACCAAGTCTCGTGGAACGCAGGGTGTTATCTCCATCAAGGTCACCGAGCGTAACGGTTCTGTTGTGGGCGCGGTGCAGGTTGATGACTGTGACCAGATCATGATGATCACCGATGCCGGTACGCTGGTACGTACGCGTGTGTCCGAGATCAGCGTCGTAGGCCGTAATACTCAGGGCGTGATCCTCATCCGTACAGCGGAAGATGAAAACGTCGTGGGGCTGCAGCGTGTTGCAGAACCGGTGGATGACGAAGAGCTGGATTCCATCGACGGTAGCGTAGCGGAAGGCGACGATGAAATCGTACCGGAAGCGGATACCGATGACGATGCAGCAGAAGACGCGGCGGATGACGAAGCCGAGTAATCTCTTCTGACACGAAAAGGGCCGGATTCCGGCCCTTTCTTTTTTGCTTTGCAGACAAGCGAACATTGCGGCAAGCCGCGTTTACCGCTACTTTAACCACATTCTTTTTGACCCTGATGGCGGAGCTTCGCCCCCTTGAAATACCTCGTCTCCTTTCGTACCACGCTTAAAGTCTCTCGCTATCTGTTTCGGGCGCTGGCGTTATTGCTCTGGTTACTGGTTGCTTTGTTCTCGGTGTTTTACATCGTCAATGCCTTGCATCAGAAGGAGTCCGAGATCCGCCAGGAGTTTAATTTAAGCTCCGACCAGGCCCAGCGTTATATCCAACGCACCGCCGACGTGATGAAAGAGCTGAAATATATCGCTGAAAATCGTCTCACGGCGGAAAACGGCATACTTGCCTCTCGCGGGCGCGAAGATAAATCAGAAGTGCCGGACTTTGAGCCTCTGTTCCCGGATTCCGATTGCTCGGCGATGGGTACCGCCTGGCGCGGGTCGCTTGAGTCGCTGGCCTGGTTCATGCGCTACTGGCGCGATAATTTCTCCGCTGCCTACGATCTGAATCGCGTTTTCCTTATTGGCAGCGAAAACCTCTGCATGGCTGATTTTGGCTTACGGGATATGCCCGTTGAGCGTGAAGATGCGCTGAAAAGCCTGCATGAGCGAATCATGAAATACCGCAACGCCCCGCAGGACGAACGCGGCAATAACATCTTCTGGATTAGCCAGGGGCCGCGGCCGGGCGTGGGGTATTTCTACGCCCTGACGCCGGTTTATCTGGCTAATCGTCTGCAGGCCCTGCTCGGTATTGAGCAGACGATCCGCATGGAAAACTTCTTCACGCCGGGCAGTTTGCCGATGGGCGTGACCATTCTGGATGAAAACGGCCACACGCTGATTTCCCTGACCGGCCCTGAGAATCGCTTAAAAGTGGATCCCCACTGGATGCAGGAGCGCTCCTGGTTCGGTTACACCTCCGGGTTCCGCGATTTAGTGCTGAAGAAAAGCCTGCCGCCATCCTCACTGAGTATCGTCTATTCCGTACCGGTGGATATGGTGCTGGAACGCATTCGTATGCTTATCCTCAACTCTATCCTGTTGAACGTGCTGGTGGGGATTGCGCTGTTTACTCTGGCGAGGATGTACGAGCGCAAAATCTTTATTCCGGCAGAAAATGACGCACAGCGGCTGGAAGAACATGAGCAGTTCAACCGTAAAATTGTCGCGTCCGCTCCCGTCGGGATCTGTATTCTGCGCACTCAGGATGGGACGAATATCCTCAGTAACGAGCTGGCGCATAACTATCTCAACATGCTGACGCATGAGGACCGGCAACGGCTGACGCAAATCATCTGCGGCCAGCAGGTCAATTTTGTCGATGTGCTGACCAGCAATCACACGAATCTGCAAATCAGCTTTGTGCATTCGCGCTACCGCAATGAAAACGTGGCGATCTGCGTGCTGGTGGATGTGTCATCGCGCGTCAAAATGGAAGAGTCTTTGCAGGATATGGCGCAGGCGGCGGAGCAGGCCAGCCAGTCGAAATCCATGTTCCTCGCCACGGTGAGCCACGAGCTGCGCACGCCGCTGTACGGGATTATCGGAAACCTCGACCTGCTGCAAACCAAAGAGTTACCGAAAGGCGTTGAGCGCCTGGTGACTGCGATGAATAACTCTTCTAGCCTGCTGCTGAAAATCATCAGCGACATTCTCGACTTCTCTAAAATTGAGTCTGAGCAGCTGAAAATTGAACCAGGTGAATTTTCACCTCGCGAGGTGATGAACCACATCAGCGCCAACTATATGCCGCTGGTGGTGCGTAAACAGCTCGGGCTTTACTGCTTTATCGAACCGGATGTGCCGCTGACCCTGTTGGGCGATCCAATGCGTCTGCAGCAGGTCATTTCCAACCTGCTCAGCAATGCGATTAAATTCACCGATATTGGCTGCATTGTTCTGCATGTTTCGCGCGCCGGCGATTATCTCAGCATTCGTATCCGTGATACGGGAGTGGGGATCCCGGCAAAAGAAGTGGTCAAACTGTTTGATCCGTTCTTCCAGGTGGGGACCGGAGTACAGCGTAACTTCCAGGGCACGGGACTGGGGCTGGCGATCTGCGAACAGCTGATCAGCATGATGGACGGCGACATCTCTGTGGATACCGAGCCGGGTATGGGCAGTCAGTTTACGATTCGCATTCCGCTCTACTCGGCCCAGTACCCAACGAAGACGCCTGCGGAAGGACTAAGCAGCAAAACGTGCTGGCTGGCGGTGCATAATGCGTCACTCTATACCTTCCTTGAATCCCTGCTCTCGAACAGAGGGATCCGGGTGGTTCGCTATGAAGGCCAAAACACCGAGGCGGACGATACGCTCATTACGGACGTCGAGTTAGACCCGTCGTGGAAAGGCCGCGCGGCCATTATCTTCTGTCGTCGTCATATCGGTATTCCGCAGGAACGCGCGCCGGGAGAGTGGGTTCACAGCGTCGCCACGCCGCATGAACTGTTGCATCTGTTGGCGCATATTTACAGCGTTGAGGTGGATGTCCACGACGGCGTGACCGCGTTGCCGTCGCCGGAGTCTTCCGTCTCCATGAATGACGATATGATGATTTTGGTGGTGGATGACCATCCGATAAACCGTCGTCTGTTGGCCGATCAGCTTGGGTCATTGGGATACCAGTGCTTAACGGCGAATGACGGAGTGGATGCGCTGAATGTGTTAAGCAAAAACCACATTGATATCGTACTCAGTGACGTCAACATGCCGAACATGGATGGTTATCGTCTGACCCAGCGTATCCGCCAGCTTGGCCTGACGCTACCGGTGGTCGGGGTCACCGCGAATGCACTGGCGGAAGAGAAGCAGCGTTGTCTGGAGTCGGGTATGGACAGCTGTCTGTCGAAGCCGGTGACGCTGGACGTGCTCAGGCAGACGCTGTCGCTGTATGCCGATCGCGTCAGGAAATCGAGAGCATAAAAAAACCCGGTAAGCGCGAGCGCTACCGGGTTTTTTATAATCACAACCGAATCAGTCTTTATCGACTGCGCTCAGCGTCACGGAAGAGAGATAGTTCAGCAGGGCGATATCATTTTCAACGCCCAGTTTCATCATCGCAGATTTCTTCTGGCTACTGATGGTTTTGATGCTGCGGTTCAGCTTCTTGGCGATTTCCGTCACCAGGAAACCTTCTGCAAACAGACGCAGAACTTCACTCTCTTTCGGAGACAAACGTTTGTCTCCGTAACCGCCAGCGCTGATTTTCTCCAGCAGGCGGGAAACGCTTTCCGGGGTAAATTTCTTACCTTTCTGCAGGGCTGCCAGCGCCTTAGGCAGGTCAGTTGGCGCGCCCTGTTTCAGGACAATCCCTTCAATATCGAGATCCAACACGGCACTTAAAATCGCCGGGTTGTTGTTCATGGTCAGAACAATGATCGAGATAGCCGGGAAGTGGCGCTTAATGTATTTGATCAGCGTGATCCCATCGCCGTATTTATCTCCAGGCATGGAGAGATCGGTAATGAGCACGTGTGCATCAAGTTTCGGGAGATTATTAATAAGTGCTGTAGAGTCTTCAAATTCACCGACAACATTCACCCACTCGATCTGTTCAAGTGATTTGCGAATACCGAACAGTACAATCGGGTGGTCATCGGCAATAATTACGTTCATATTGTTCATGTATAAGGCTACCTTGCTACAGCAAGCTTTTGACGTAGGCGTCAATGTCGCTGATGTATTTTTCTGTGCCAGGAGCATCTTTCTCGCGAATAAGATGTTCCAGCGTTTCACATAACTGCTTGCCCGGAACCAGATTAAGCATGGCAAACACCCCTTTTAGCCGGTGTGCTGTCTGCGCCAGCGCAGCGAAGTCCTTCGCTTCCGACTCAGTATACAACCGCTTAACATCATCTGGTACTGTATCTACAAAGAGGGAATAGTATCCACTGGCATGGAGTTCGGCATTTTCATCGCCACCCAACGGGGACTCCAGGATCTCCTCTTGTGCCAGCTGTTCCTCTATAAGATGTAGTACAGCTTCCTGCATCGCATTGCTCATATTAAAGTTGACGCGCAGTTGACCGGGGCCGATTTTCCGCACGCCTGACTCATCATCGCTTAAAAGCAAGCCCGAGGCAGTAAGATTAGACGGATTATCTGTTAAAAAGAGATCATATTCTTGACTCGTGAGCCTTTCATCCGGCGTTATGCAGGCCGCGCCCCAGTTTTCGAGCTGACGAACGACAACGTTGCGGATATCACTCGAGGTGACATCCACCATCACCACGACATCATCGAGCAGACGTTCTTCATCTTCTTCCTGCGGATTGGCGGCCATTTTGACATGCAGTGAATAGCGCGTGCCCAGTGATTCACGGGCCTTAATATTCAGATGTCCGCCAAGCTTACGGGCCAGCTGATCGCACAGCCAGAAGGTGAGGGCATTGGCTTTCCCGTAATGGTCACTTTGCGTGTCGTTCAGGAAGGGGAAGTGTAAATTGTCGATTTCACTCGCCGTGACGCCTTCGCCGGTATCCAGAATACGGAATGTCAGGCGATCTTCCGCGGATTCATCGGTGCTCACTTCCAGCGTGATTTTACCGATTTGCGTTGTCGTCACCGCATATTGCATCAGCATCAGCAAAATGCGGCGCAGCGCATCACGATCGCCGTGGCGTTCATCGTTGGCCGGCAGATGATTATTAATCAGCAGCTGCAATCCTTTACGTTTGATGACCGGCAAGACTTCTGGTACCACTTCGTTGATCAGATCCTGAATCGAAAACAGTGTTGGATTTCCTTTCCAGCTGTCATTTTCCAGCATATTGGCCAGCTGAATTTCATCCACCAGACGCACCAGGGTATCGGCCTGGCTGGCCAGCTGATGATTCTCTGGCGTGCTGATGCTTGCCGCCTGGCTGGCGAGGGCTTTCAGCGGCTGTTTAAACGCATCGCTGATGTTTTGCATAAATGCCGCGCGGCCCTGCTGATTTTTCTCATACAGCCGCTGGGCTTGCTTAAGCTTCTTGTTCACCAGGACTTCCCGATCCTGGTCGCGGATAATAAAGATCTGGGTACGGGAGGCGACCTGACTTCTGAACTGACGGATCTCGTACAGTTCGTTGTTAATCGTCGCCTGAATCACGCCCTGATGCTGGTCGGCCATCGTCGTGATATTTTGCAGGTTAAGATGCGGCAGTAGATGATCGGCAATCTTATTGCTCATAATCGTGCGATTGGCTTCCTGATCGTGTACCAGGAGTCCGAGCGGCAGAACCGATACGATCTCTTCATTCAGCGCCCGCAATACGCGCAATTCTTTACCAGAACCGGATGACGAAACGTGTTCACTTTGACGGCCCGGCTGGAAGCGGAAGGTGCTGTAGCCATAAAGCGCCAGCGCCAGCAGCCCGATGTTCAGCAGCAGCGGTAGCAGGATATTTTGCAGGGTATCGAGCAGCAGGGTGCCAAACGGGACTTGCCAGATCAGACGCATGCCGGTTGAGTTAAGCGGCGAGGCGATTTCAATCTTCGAGCCATTAAAGGAGATAGACGCACTCTCTGTGTCTTCTTTTTTATCCGCTGGCGCGCGCATGCTTTGTGCAGAGGTATCAGGTTCCAGGCGGAAGCTGTCCAGCGGCATATCCGGCGGAATTAAATCGTTAATGGGCAGATCGAAGGCGACAACGGTAGCCAGGTGTCCCGGCTGATTAAAGGTTGTACGCAGCGTAAAGTAATGGCCGTTTTGCCATGCCAGGCGACGCAGAGAAGAGAAGCTTTCGCGCTCATCCAGCGCATTAGCCTGCTGGAGCATCTCCGCACGGCGGGAATCAACAATTGAGCCAATCGTCGATTCTTTAAACCCTGAAGATAAATCTTTTAACGGCAGCGTAGAGATCAGGATCATGCTGTTGTCCTGACCATTCAGATAATACATCGACCACGGGACCGTCTCTGCGCCCCACAGCGTGTCGAGATAGGTAGAAATACGCTGCGTCATCTCAAGCGTAGCGCTATCGTGCGAGCCAAATATCAGCGCTTCAGTTTTACGGCGTGGTTTTTCAAGGTAATAGACATCTTGTTTAAGGCGCGTTTCCTGCAGGCCTTCGCCGGATGACGTTCCTGGTGCAGCGGCAATATTGTCGTAAATCTGCCACGTAGCATAACGCCAGGTATCAATCCGTTTATGAACGGCGTGAGTGATATCAACAATCTGATAGCTTCTGTCCTTGAGCCAGGTATTAACGGCGCTTTGTACCATCACCCCCATCGTCACTAACAGCACAATGATTAACAGAAGAAAGAAGCGGGTGATGCTCCCGGGGATCAGGGAGAACTTACCTGGTGCTGTGGTTTCAGACTGACTCATTGATATGTTTAACCCGATATGGCCGCTAGTAAGGGGGGATAGGCCAGTATAAAGGGTAATATCCGAATTTCCAGCATCCCGGTCCGGCTAACAGGGACTTTTTCACCGCTGACGATTGCTCCGCTTATCCGTTGTAAAAGTGTACAAACAGAATCGTTCTGTACAAATAATTGTCGATTAAATGAAAAAATAGCACTAATTAACAAGAAATTAAGATTTGTTAAATAAGAAAGAAGGGAATTAAACGGCGAAAGGAGATTAATTAATAGTCGTTACAATTTCAGTGCGGTAGCACAAAAGAATTCTTTTTACGTAAAGAAGCGTAAAAAAAAACCGAATGCATTGCACTCGGTTGAATTTGGGATAAACAGACATTCAAAACTGAATGACGGTAATAAATAAAGTTAATGATGATAGCGGAAATTATTTTAGTGATCTCAATGCTTTTTGTTTTGACAATCAGTGCGGTAATGTATTTTTTCATATCTTTTTGATTAATATAGATTATTTTTTGGTATTTGATTTTAAGTGCTATATTTTTTAGCTCTTTGTGCTATCGAAAAGTTCCTTGTTATTTACAAATGGAAACACCTTAAAGGATGAATGAAACATCTTCAAAGTTTTAGTAGCATATTCGCATTGGATTATTCTGTAATTTTGAGGAGAATGAACTTGCCGACTGGTTAAGAGGGTTAATCAGTAAGCAGTGGTAATAATAAGGCATAAAAAGGCATATAACAGAGGGTTAATAAAATGAAAGTTAAAGTACTGTCCCTCCTGGTACCAGCTCTGCTGGTAGCAGGCGCAGCAAATGCGGCTGAAATTTACAACAAAGACGGCAACAAATTAGATCTGTTCGGTAAAGTCGACGGTCTGCACTATTTCTCCGATGACAAAGGCGCTGACGGCGATCAGACCTATATGCGTATCGGCTTCAAAGGCGAAACTCAGGTTAACGATCAGCTGACCGGTTACGGCCAGTGGGAATACCAGGTTCAGGGTAATACCTCTGAAAGCGACAACCAGTCATGGACTCGTGTAGCCTTCGCGGGTCTGAAATTTGGTGATGCAGGTTCTTTCGATTACGGTCGTAACTACGGCGTGATCTACGACGTAACATCCTGGACCGACGTTCTGCCAGAGTTTGGCGGTGACACCTACGGTGCTGACAACTTCATGCAATCTCGTGGTAACGGTGTAGCAACTTACCGTAACAACGATTTCTTTGGTCTGGTCGATGGCCTGAACTTTGCTCTGCAATACCAGGGCAAAAATGGCAGCGTAAGCGGTGAAAATGACTCTACTGGCGGTCGTAGCCTGCTGAAACAGAACGGCGACGGCTATGGCGCATCTCTGACCTACAACCTGGGCGAAGGCTTCAGCGTTGGCGGTGCAATGTCTTCCTCTAAACGTACTGCTGACCAAAATGCAGCAGGTGTATACGGTGAAGGCGACCACGCTGAAGTGTACAGCGGCGGCCTGAAATACGATGCCAACAACGTTTATCTGGCAGCGCAATACTCTCAGACTTACAACGCCACCCGTTTTGGTACTTCTAACGGTAGCAGCCCTTCTGATATCTACGGTTTTGCAAACAAAGCGCAGAACTTTGAAGTGGTCGCTCAGTACCAGTTCGACTTCGGTCTGCGTCCTTCCGTTGCTTACCTGCAGTCTAAAGGTAAGGACGTAAGCAATAACACCACCAACTTCGGCGATCAGGATCTGCTGAAATATGTGGATGTTGGCGCGACTTACTACTTCAACAAAAACATGTCCACCTATGTGGATTACAAAATCAACCTGCTGGATGAAAACACCTTCACCAAACAGGCGGGTATTGGTACTGACGATATCGTTGCTCTGGGTCTGGTTTACCAGTTCTAAGACACTCTCAGTAACAAAAAGGGGCCAACTGGCCCCTTTTTCTATCCATTTTTTAGGGTCTTACCCATGACTCGTTTTGGTATACTCTTGCCGCCCTGGCATGAGGATAATAACGAATGGACATAACTTTTTTGCGAGTCGGCTTTCTGGCGACGTTTTTCTTTTTGGCTGCCTGCGACTCTTCCGGTCCGGCGGCGAAAGCAGATGCGCCTGCAGCCACCGTGCTGGAAGGGAAAACCATGGGGACTTTCTGGCGCGTCAGTCTCGTGAATATTGAAAAACATCGGGCGGATGAACTTCGCGCTAAAATCCAGACGCAGCTTGATGCCGACGATCAGCTGCTTTCAACGTATAAAAACGACTCTGCGCTGATGCGGTTTAATCTGTCGAACAGCACCTCTCTTTGGCCAGTGAGTGAGGCGATGGCCGATATCGTCACTGAAGCCTTACATGTCGGCTATAAAACCAACGGCGCCATGGATATTACCGTCGGGCCATTGGTCAATCTTTGGGGTTTTGGCCCCGAGAAACAACCGGTTAAAATCCCCGATCAGGCCCAGATTGACGATGCTCGCGCCCGTACCGGCTTGCGACACCTCACGGTCATGAACCAGTATGGACAGCAGTATCTGCAAAAAGACATTCCCGATTTGTTTGTCGATCTCTCAACGGTCGGAGAGGGCTACGCAGCGGATCATCTGGCCACTCTGATGAGCCAGGAGGGTATTTCACGCTATCTGGTTTCCGTCGGGGGCGCGCTGGTCAGCCGTGGGGTGAATGCCAGTCAGCAACCCTGGCGGGTGGCGATTCAAAAGCCGACCGACAGTCAAAATGCGGTGCAGGCGGTTGTTGATATCAACGGCCACGGTATCAGCACCTCCGGCAGCTACCGTAACTACTACGAGCTGGACGGAAAGCGGGTGTCGCATGTTATCGACCCGCTAACGGGACGCCCGATCGCACACAATCTGGTTTCGGTGACGGTTATCGCCCCCACTGCGCTTGAGGCTGATGCCTGGGATACGGGGCTGATGGTGCTCGGACCGGAAAAGGCCAAGCAGGTGGTCCGCCAGGAAGGGCTTGCGGTGTATATGATCACCAAAGAAGGGGACACCTTCAAAACCTGGATGTCGCCGCAGTTTAAAAGCTTCCTGATTAGCGAAGCGAATTAAAAAGCAAGGTTGCGGGTTTTTGTCCAGTGGCACTCCGGCATTGTGTGAGTATGCTTGTAAGAGGAGTCCATTATGCAAAACCTGACACTGAACACTGATGAAGATCGCTGGCAGGCGCTGCTGGCCCGCGATCCCCACGCGGATGGCCTGTTTGTCTTTGCCGTTCAGACAACCGGTATTTTTTGCCGTCCATCCTGTCGGGCCCGCCACCCGCTGCGCAAGAACGTCCGCTTCTTTTCTGATTCCCGTCAGGCTGAAGGGGCGGGATTTCGTCCCTGTAAGCGCTGTTTTCCGGACCGGGCCGATCCACAGGCTCATAAGGTGGCGAAAGTTGAAAAAGCCTGCCGCCTGCTGGAGCAGGCGCAAACCCTGACGCTGGAAGCCCTGGCTGATCGGGTCGCCATGAGTCCGTTTCATTTTCACCGTTTGTTTAAATCCGTTACTGGAATGACGCCAAAAGCCTGGCAACAGGCGGCGCGTGCCAGGCGTCTGCGCAGTGCGCTTTCGCAGGGGGAAAAAGTGACGGATTCTCTCCTGGAGGCGGGATTCCCTGACAGCAGCAGCTATTACCGAAAAGCGGACCAGACGCTGGGCATGACGGCGAAACAGTATCGCAGCGGCGGGCACGACGTGACGGTGCGCTACGCCACGAGTCAATGTGAACTGGGTCGTTGCCTGGTCGCCGAAAGCGAACGTGGAATTTGCGCGATACTGCTGGGAGACAGTGACGAGCCGCTGATTCAGGAGCTGCGCTCGCTCTTTCCTCAGGCGCAGCCTGAATCGCTTGAAGGCGAATTTGCGCAGCGTATCCATCAGGTGATCCGCAGTCTGGATGACCAACGTGTCGCCCTGGCCCTGCCGCTGGACATTCGTGGGACGGCCTTTCAGCAACAGGTCTGGCAAGCGCTGCGCGCCATTCCGTGCGGGCAGACGGCGAGTTATCAGCAGATCGCCAACGCGATAGGTAAACCCAGCGCGGTGCGTGCGGTGGCGGGTGCCTGCGCGGCCAACAAACTGGCAATTATCATTCCTTGCCACCGTGTGGTGCGTCATGACGGCGGTTTGTCGGGTTATCGCTGGGGGACGGCGCGCAAAGCGCAGCTGCTGCAACGTGAGGTTAAAAACCAGGAGGAATAATGCTCGATCTTTTTGCCGATAGCGATCCCTGGCACGAGCCGCTGGCTCCCGGAGCGCTGATTCTGCGCCGCTTTGCGCTTGCGCGTACGGCGGCGATTTTCGAGGCTATCGACGCAGTTGCCGCGCGCTCACCGTTTCGTCATATGGTGACTCCCGGCGGTTATACCATGTCGGTGGCAATGACCAACTGCGGGGCGCTGGGCTGGACGACCAACGATCGGGGCTATCTCTATTCCCCTGTCGATCCGCTGACCCACCGTCGCTGGCCGCCGATCCCCGGGGTATTCGGCGCGCTTTGTCATGATGCGGCAGTGGCGGCGGGATACCCGGATTTTCAGCCCGATGCGTGTCTGATCAACCGCTACGCGCCGGGCGCGAAACTGTCGCTACATCAGGATAAGGATGAACCTGACCTGCGGGCCCCTATCGTGTCAGTCTCGCTGGGCTTGCCTGCCGTCTTCCAGTTTGGCGGTTTACGTCGCAACGATCCGCTTAAACGTCTGATGCTTGAGCATGGCGATGTGGTGGTTTGGGGCGGAGAATCACGGCTCTTTTATCACGGTATACAACCGCTTAAACCGGGTGTTCATCCACAAGCGGGTGAGTACCGCTACAACCTGACCTTCCGCCAGGCATCGAATAACGAATAAAAATAAGAATTATTCTTGATGTGAGCGTCGGGCAGTTTACACTGCTGGCTGTTTTTTCTTGTCCGGATCGCTTTGCATGCAACTACTTCTCCTTGTCTGGCGTCAGTATCGCTGGCCGTTTGTCGCGGTGATGGCGCTGAGCCTTGCCAGTGCCGCGCTGGGTATTGGCCTGATCGCGTTTATCAACGTGCGCCTGATTGAAATGGTCGATACGACTTTGTCCGTCTTGCCGGAATTCCTCGGCCTGTTACTGCTGCTGATGGCGGTGACGCTGGCATCGCAGCTGGCGTTGACGGCGCTGGGACACCATTTTGTTTATCGCCTGCGCGGCGAATTTATCAAACGTATTCTTGATACTCAGGTTGAACGCATCGAGCAACTGGGCAGTGCGTCACTGTTGGCGGGGCTGACCAGTGATGTGCGTGCGATTACCATTGCTTTTGTACGCTTGCCTGAACTGGTGCAGGGGATCATTCTCACTTTTGGGTCGGCAGCGTATCTGGCCTGGCTGTCGACCAAAATGCTGGCGGTGACCGCGATTTGGATAGTGGTCACTATCTGGGGCGGCTATCTTCTGGTGGCGCGCGTCTATAAGCATATGGCGGTGCTGCGCGAAACAGAAGACAAGCTCTATAACGACTATCAGACGGTGCTGGAAGGGCGTAAAGAGCTGACCCTGAACCGCGAACGCGCTGAGCACATTTTCAATAATCTCTATATTCCTGATGCCCGCGAGTACCGTCACCATATTATCCGTGCCGATACCTACCATTTGAGCGCAGTGAACTGGTCGAACATCATGATGCTGGGGGCGATTGGCCTGGTATTCTGGATGGCGAACAGCCTTGGCTGGGCGGATACCAACGTGGCGGCAACCTACTCGCTGACGTTGCTGTTCTTACGCACGCCGCTGCTTTCTGCCGTGGGGGCTTTGCCGACCCTGCTGAGTGCGCAGGTGGCGTTCAGAAAACTGAATCAATTTGCGCTCGCTCCGTTCCGCCCGGAGTTCCCGCGCCCTGAAGCGTTCCCGAACTGGAAAACGCTGGAGCTGCGTAACGTCACGTTCCATTATCAGGACAATAATTTCGCGGTCGGACCGGTCAATTTGACTCTCCATCGCGGCGAGCTGGTGTTCCTGATTGGGGGGAACGGCAGCGGTAAATCGACGCTGGCGATGCTGCTGACCGGGCTATATCAACCGCAATCGGGTGAAATTCTGCTGGACGGCAAACCGCTGTCGGTTGAAAAACCGGAAGACTATCGCAAGCTTTTCTCTGCCGTCTTTACGGACGTGTGGCTGTTTGATCAGCTGTTAGGGCCGGAAGGTCAACAGGCGCGACCGGAGCTGGTGGCGAAGTGGATCGAGCAACTGAAAATGTCGCATAAGCTGGAGCTTCAGGACGGAAAAATCCTCAATCTCAGGCTGTCAAAAGGACAGAAAAAGCGCGTGGCGCTGCTGCTGGCACTGGCAGAAGAGCGCGACATTATTCTGCTGGATGAATGGGCTGCTGATCAGGATCCGCACTTCCGCCGCGAGTTTTATCAGGTATTGCTGCCGCTGATGAAAGAGATGGGGAAAACCATTTTCGCCATTAGCCATGACGATCACTACTTCATTCACGCCGACCGATTGCTGGAGATGCGTGACGGTCAGCTAAGCGAATTGACCGGTGATGAACGCGATGCCGCCTCGCGTGATGCGGTCGCAAGGACGGCATAATATCAGAATGCCGGGTTCGCCCGGCATTAACGTCGTAAAATAGCTGCATTTTTACCCATTTCACTCTGCTGTTTATACTCATTTACATATCCCCGCGCTATTCTTAATGCCATCTCATTTTGTGGATTGATGATTGATGTCTGTCATAAATAAAAACAGCGCAAGGCTGCGCGATCAGGAGCGTGCCCGACTCATCTGGCTGCTCACCACTGATAAAGCGGTCACTTCGGCATTATCAGGTAAATTGACCCTGGCTGAGCAATATGACGTCGGTACTCTCGCCGACGATATTGCTGAGGTAGGGGCGTTAGTTGCCCATCTGCCGCCGCCAGATCTCGCGGATACTCTGGAAGCACTCCCCTCAGAAGAACGTCATGCGTTATGGCGGCTGGTGCAGAATCATGAGCGTGGACAGGTGCTGGTGGAAGCCTCTGAAAGCGTCTGGGACGATCTCATTGATGAGATGAGCGACCGCGATATTCTCGATGCCCTGCAAACGCTTGATATCGACGAGCAGATCTATCTGGTTCAACACCTGCCGCGTAACCTGACCGGACGGTTACTGGCGTCACTGCCTGCCGATGAACGCGCCCGTGTGCGGCAGGTAATGAACTTTGAGAAGAACAGCGTCGGGGCGATCATGGAGTTCGGGGTGATCATGGTGCGCCCGGATGTCACGCTGGCAACCGTTCAGCGCTATCTGCGCCGTCTGGGAAAAATGCCGGAAAACACCGATAAACTGTTCGTTACCTCGCGCGACAAAACGCTGCTCGGCGAGCTCACCCTGCAATCCATCCTGCTGAACAGCGCGCAGCGCCGGGTCAGCGAGGTAATGGATACCGAGCCGATGGTTTTCTCTCCGGAAGATGATGCAGAAAAAGCCGCCCGAACCTTTGAGCGTGACAACCTGATCAGCGCCGCGGTGGTCGATTCCGTTGGCATACTAATGGGGCGTGTGACGATCGATGAGATCGTTGACGTGGTGTATGAAGAAACCGACAACGATTTGCGCGCGATGAGCGGGATCAGCGCCGGGGAGGATGTTTATGCGCCAGTCAGTAAGGCGGTCAAAACCCGCTGGGCGTGGCTTGCGATAAACCTGTGTACGGCGTTTATCGCTTCGCGTGTCATCGACGGCTTCGAACATACCATCTCACAGCTGGTCGCGCTGGCCTCTCTGATGCCGATTGTCGCCGGGATTGGCGGAAATACTGGTAATCAGACCATCACAATGATCGTGCGAGCGCTGGCGTTACAAAACATTCAGCCTGGAAACTTTACCTTCCTGATCCTGCGTGAAGTCGGGGTCGCACTGATTAACGGCCTGGTGTGGGGCGGAATTATGGGGGGTGTCACCTGGTGGCTGTACGATGATATGGCCCTGGGGGGCGTGATGACGCTGGCGATGGTGCTTAATCTGCTGGTGGCGGCGATGATGGGGGTAATTATCCCGCTGACGATGACCAAATTAGGACGCGACCCCGCGGTGGGGTCGAGCGTCATGATCACCGCCATTACCGATACCGGCGGTTTCTTTATTTTTCTGGGTCTGGCGACGATTTTCCTGATGTAGCCGCAGACTTACGTTTGATACGGGCCGGGATTATTGCCATCACAACGATCCCGCCCAGCACGCCAATCGCCAGATTGCCGGTTGAAACGGTGGCCGCAACGGTCACCAGCATCACCAGCGTTTCGGCGATCGGCGCGTTTTTCACGGTTCCCGGCTGAATGCTGTGCCAGTTGAAGGTCTTGAACGCCACAATCGCCATAATCCCGGCCAGCACCGCCATGGGGATTTTGGCCATCACTTCGCTCAGTCCGGTAACCAGAATCAACAGAACCAGACCCGCTGCGAGCGTCGACACCCGGCTGCGTCCTTTCCCCATCTCAACGTTAACGATCGTTTGCCCAATCATGGCGCAACCGGCGATCCCGCCGTAAAAACCCGACATGATATTGGCAACGCCCAGGCCGATGCTTTCCCGGCGTTTGCTGGAAGGCGTTGCTGTCAGCTCGTCCACCAGTTTTGCCGTCAGTAAAGACTCCATCAGACCGACAAAGGCGATACTCAGCGCGCAGGGCCAGATGATACTTAGCGTATGGAGATCCAGCGGTACCAGCAGTTGGGTGAAGCCGGGTAACCCTCCGCTCATCGAGCCTTCATCACCGACGGTCGGCAGGATTTGCCCACTGATCACGGTGAACAGGGTCAGCAGAACAATCGCAATCAGCGGTGACGGAACACTTTTAATGAACCGGGGGGCCCATAAGACGATAAGGAGTGTCAGCACAAACAGGCCAACGATCAGCGGGCTTTTACTCCAGAAATGCGGTACCTGGGCAAAAAAGATCAAAATGCCAAGGGCGTTAACAAAACCGGTCATCACCGACTGAGGAATAAAGCGCATCAGCCGCGCCATACCCAGTGCGCCAAACAGGATTTGAATGAGACCCGCGAGGATCACAGCCGGCAGAATGTACTGAACGCCGTGCTGATGCACCATTGGGCCAATCACCAGCGCGACCGATCCGGCAGCAGCTGTCACCATCGCCGGGCGGCCGCCGAAGACGGAAAGGGCCAGGCAGAGGACGACCGAGGCAATCAGGCTCACCTTGGGGTCAACGCCCGCGACAACGGAAAATGAGATCACTTCGGGAATCAAAGCCAGCGCGGTAATGACACCCGCCAGCGTCTCGCGCATCAATAATTTGGGTGAGCGGAGCACGCTCGCGACGCGGCCATCATCGGGCGTCAGGGCTGAAGTGTGAGGTAATGACATAAATATTCGCAGGTTAGGGCAGGCTTCCGTGCGCGCGATCACAAAGTGCAGCATAGTAGCGGGGAAAGAGGCGGTTTGCCAGACGACAATTTCAAAGCCCCTACAATTATTCAAACATTTAATTTCACAATTACAATAATTTCTTAACCTTTAAACAATATTTAAAAGTTGTTACCGTTGCCCCGCAGCTTATTTCACCTGCAATTTCCACGTAAAAAGCACGACTACAAGTAAGGCATAAATGATGAAAAAAATGACTGCCATGCTCTTTTCACTGGCCGTGGGGCTGAACGTCGTCTCAATGGCGGCGAAGGCTGACACCCCAAAAGAGCAGGAAACGGATGTTCTATTAATTGGCGGCGGCATTATGAGCGCCACTCTGGGAACCTATCTGCAGGAACTGCAGCCGGACTGGTCGATGACCATGGTTGAACGCCTGGACGGGGTCGCACAAGAGAGTTCGAATGGCTGGAACAACGCCGGTACGGGCCACTCGGCACTCATGGAACTGAACTATACGCCGCAGAAAAAGGACGGTTCCATTAGTATCGAGAAAGCGGTAGAGATCAACGAAGCGTTCCAGATTTCCCGCCAGTTCTGGTCACATCAGGTCAACAGCGGCGTGATGCATGATCCGCACTCTTTCATTAATACGGTTCCGCACATGAGCTTTGTGTGGGGCGATGAAAACGTGAATTTCCTGCGTGCGCGCTATGCCGCGTTGCAGCAGAGCAGCCTGTTCCGTGGGATGAAATACTCGGAAGATCACGCTCAGATTAAAGAGTGGGCGCCGCTGGTCATGGAAGGGCGAGATGCGAACCAGAAGGTTGCCGCAACACGCACCGAGATCGGAACCGACGTCAACTACGGTGAAATTACCCGTCAGCTGGTGGGCGCATTGCAGAAGAAAGATAACTTCAATCTGCAGCTCAGCACCGAAGTGCGCGGCTTTAAGCGTAATGCGGATAACAGCTGGAGCGTGACGGTTGCCGATCTGAAAAATAACGAAGCCGAACATGTCATTAAGGCGAAATTCGTCTTTATTGGCGCCGGTGGCGCTGCGCTGAAGCTGCTGCAGGAATCGGGTATTCCTGAAGCTGACGACTATGCAGGCTTCCCGGTAGGGGGGCAGTTCCTGGTGTCTGATAACCCGGAAGTGGTGAATCGCCATCTGGCAAAAGTATACGGTCAGGCTTCGGTGGGTGCTCCGCCAATGTCGGTCCCGCATATTGATACCCGTATTCTGGACGGCAAACGCGTGGTGCTGTTTGGGCCGTTCGCGACGTTTTCCACTAAATTCCTGAAAAATGGCTCTCTGTGGGATCTGCTGAGCTCGACAACCACCTCAAACGTTATGCCGATGGTGGATGTGGGTCTGGATAACTTTGACCTGGTGAAATACCTGATTAGCCAGGTGATGCTCTCCGATGACGACCGTTTTGCGGCATTGCAGGAATATTACCCGCAGGCGAAGAAAGCCGACTGGCGTTTATGGCAGGCAGGTCAGCGCGTACAAATTATCAAACGCGATCCAAAAGAGGGCGGCGTGCTGCGCCTGGGAACGGAAGTGGTGAGCGATAAAGACGGCACCATTGCGGCACTGTTGGGCGCGTCGCCTGGGGCATCCACTGCGGCGCCTATCATGCTGCATCTGATGGAAAAAGTGTTTAAGGATAAAGTCGCCAGCCCGGAATGGCAGGCGAAGCTGAAAAACATCATTCCGTCTTACGGCACCAAACTGAACGGTAACGTGGCCGCGACGGAACAAGAGCTGGAATATACCAGCGGCGTACTGCAGCTTAAATACGAAAAACCGCAAACTGCTGACGTTGCGCCTCAGGCACAACCGCAAGCAAAACCTCAGCCGGAATCTAAACCGGTCGCGGATATCGCGCTCTGAGGACAAAAAAGCCGGGTATGACTACCCGGCTTTTTTTTAACGCACTACGGCGTTTTCGATTTGCTCGTCAGCTTTCCAGACCCGGTATTTCACGTCGATATTCTCGGGCGTGTACACAACGATCGGGAGTTTGCTGTTATAGCGCAGCAGGCTGTTATCACCGAGATACGCCGTCACAAACCTCTGCGTTTTCTTCCCATCCGGGCAGGCCATCATGGTTGAAACCGGAGATGTCACGTTATCAAAAACGTAATAGTCGTAGCCCCAGCCTTCCAGCGTTTTGCTCTCCAGTTTGCCGCCAAGGCGATGCTGATTGCAGTCGACTTCCAGATTCTGACCAATCAGCAACTCAACCTTAAAGGCTGACTCATCTTCCTGAACCGGGAGCTGAATAACCTGGCGCTTCATGCCCTTATCTGCCTGAGGGTAGGGCGCAATTTTTTCCAGCGGCTGCGTGTTCTGATTGTCGCTGGCAAAGGCGCTGGTGCTGATGCAGGCAGCGGTCAGCAGGGCAAGGGCAAATTTAGGTGCGTTTTTCACAGTCATTCCTTTTATGTCAAACGATGGGTGAAAGACTAGCACAGTGCCCCGGCTTAGACGGTTGGATTTACCTATATTTTCTTTTTGAATAGTTAATTGCACTGCCTGTTTGCTCATTGTTTAGGTTTAAATGCTGGTATGGAATCAATGAAGCGATCGTGTTAGGGTTAGCGCAAAATAATGTTAGTCATCTGTAAAGGGAAAAGACATGGTTCGCGCAAAGCTTAAAACCCCGGAAGGCAGGAAGTTTTTACTGGCGCTGTTCGTTGTGTTTATGATTGCCGCTGCAGGCGTTGGGCGAGCAACAATTGTCGGTGTTATTGAACAGTACAACATTCCGCTCTCTGAGTGGACGACCAGCATGTTTGTACTGCAATCGGCGATGATCTTTGTTTACAGCATGGTATTTACTATTCTCCTTGCCATTCCACTGGGGATATTTTTCCTTGGCGGCAGCGAGAAACGCTAAACTCCGGCGACCATAATCAAGCCAGCCTGCGGGCGTGAGCAAGAGGGCTTCGTGGTCGTCTTTCCCGGTGTCAGGTTCTTGTCTTTCGGCCTCTGGTTCACCGATTTCAGCGGGATTCACATCCGTTGCCGGGCTTCATATATAAGCCATAGCCGTATTCATGAACCACAAAAGGCCATCATTTGATGGCCTTTTGGCGATCTGTTGAGTGTAAACGAGACGCTGATTATTTGCTCTCGGGGATGCTGTACGGATGAGAGAATCAGTTACGCAACCACCTTTATTGTCCAGAAATAGAATGTTTATTCCTGTGATAAAGCCAGCTCACTAATTATCATCCGCGCTGAACACTCAGATTATGCTTGTATGCTTTTTTAGCCGCGACAGGCTCACAGAAAAAGAGAGCAGCTCATAATCTGGGTCGCTGGCGTAAACCAGCAAGTGCAGTCCGCGCCGGCTCTGCTTACCTGAGAGAACTACTGTTTGTTATCAGGTTACCGTGGGGGTCAGGGGGCTGCGCAATCACTATTTTCAATTTATCGAGGGAATCGTTAAATGAATTCAAAACCGGGAAAATTTGTTCTGCTGGCAATCGTGCTTTCAGCTTTTTACTCTTTCACTGCGTCAGCAACCGAGCAAGGGTCGCAGCGCCGTGACGCACGGGATACCCGCCAGGACACGCGTCAGGATGCCCGCCAGGATAAACGCTCGTGTGTAGTCAGTAACGATCAAAGTAATCACGACTGCCGTCAGGATAAGCATCAGTCGAAACAGGATGGTCGACAGGAAGCGCGAGACATTAAGTACTAACGCCTGAGCATCTCGTATTCTGTATAAATGAGAATCATGACAGCCCTGCCGCCAGGCAGGGCTTTTTATTGCTTACAGAAATCCCACGTCCGATATCTGTTTTGGCTTTGCCTTACAATCGTAATTTCTGGAAAAACCTGTTGATTTCCCATAGCAATAAGGTGGTTATTTTCGCGAAAAAAATTAACGGGATTATGAGATGGATAATGCTGAACAACTTCAGAATAGATTAATTGCTCGGTTAAGGCGGTGCGGCATTGAGCACAGGAATATTGTCTTAGATAATTATTTTGAGTCAGCGCTGTTCTGGTGAAAATGGAGAGTCGGATAGGCGCTGTCAAAAAATTAAAGACACTGACGACAGACATGATTATTGCGTCGGTCCGGACGCTGGCGGTATGACTCAAGAGTGGCTCTCGTCGCTCATTATCTCTATATTACAGACATAAAAAAACCAACCGTAAAAGGTTGGTTTTTTTTTAATTTTGGTCGGCACGGAGAGATTTGAACTCTCGACCCTCGCCACCCCATGACGATGCGCTACCAGGCTGCGCTACGTGCCGATGCAGAAAAATATAGTACCTGTTTACTTGCTGAATGCAAGAGCCTGCTACGCTAACTGATTTAAAATTAATCAGTTAGCGATGAACCGTTTCTCGTCAGTCAGCACTTGCAACAGTAAGCTCAACTGCGGTTTTTGGTCGTGTATTTTCTCACCCTGCAGATTATAGGTCTGGTAATTCCCGTTGCTGTTGAGCACCAGCGTCAGTACAGGGGTTGTCACCGCCAGCGTATTTTCGCTGGCTGCAGTGACCCAGTCGTGTCGGCGCGTGGCGCTGAACAGATCCTGTCCCTGCGAGTATTCATTTGCTGGCGTGCTCACGTGCAGCAACCGTTGCATCAGCGTCGTCATGACGTCCTTATGATCGGTCAGCATGTTGATGCGCTGCGAAGGCGTACCCGGCCAGTGAACGACCAGCGGAACGTGAAGGTTAGGGCGCGACCAGTTCATATTCTTCGCTTCGTCACCCAACGGTACGCCGTGACCTGCCGTAATAATCACCACCGTATTATTGAGTTTACCGGAGTCACGCAATGCGCTTATGACGCGCGCAATCTGCGCATCGACATCACTTGCGGCACGGCTATAGCGGCGCGTAAAGCCTTTTTGATTGCTGTCATCAAGCGTGGTGCCATTAAACGCGACCCATGAGAACCAGCGCGTGTCTTCCTGGGCATAACGATTGAGCCAGTTAACCCACTGACTGGCAGTCTGTTGGTCGGACTGACTGCGTGGCGCAGGTAATGAGAAATCAGACAGCAGCGCCTGGCGATAGAGTGGGCTGCTGAATCCGTCAGAGGAGAACAGCCCAAGCTGATATCCCTGCTGATTCAGTGAGGTAATCAGCGCAGCCGGAATGCGAGCTGACAGCACGCCGTCCATATAGCCAGCAGAGATGCCGTAGAACAGGCCAAAAATACCCGCATCGGTGTTATTCCCCGAACTCATATGCTGAGTGAAATTGATGTTCTGCTCTGCAAATTCAGCAAGCGCAGGCATCTGTTTTTCATAGCGAGAATAGTTCAGGCCGTCGACGGTAATCAGCAATACGTTTTGGCCCTGGCCCATATCGCGATAGCGCAGGTCACTCAACGGATACTGAACCGACACGGCTTCCGGATTGCCTTGCTCTACCAGACGACGCTGATACTCCTGCGCATCCAGCAGACCGTGTTTTTCAAGAAAACGACGGGCCGTCATGGGGTAGGAGAGCGGCAAATTGGCGCGCTGCATGGTAATCGGGCGATAGAAGTTCGCATCCGCCCAGATATACATAATATGCGAGCTGATAAACGCCACAAAAAACAGCCCGGCGACAGGCTTGGCGTAGTGACGGCGGCGGGTCAAACTCCGCAGCTTTTGCCAGCTCCAGGTGGCAAACAGCATCTCAATCAGCAGAATGACGGGCACGCTAATAAACATCAGCTGCCAGTCACGTGCGGTCTCGTTCTGGTCGGGATTGATCACCAGTTCCCAGACAACCGGGTTGAGATGCAGGTGGAAGCGAGTGAACACTTCACTGTCGATCAGCAGCAGGGTCATTCCAGCGGTGGCAAGAATGGCGGATAAGAACCGCATCAGCCGCTGCGACATGACGATAAACGTCAGAGGAAACAGAATCAGCAGATAAGTGGCGAAAACCAGAAAGCTAAAGTGCCCAACAACGCTCACCCAGGAGTAGATACGCCCGATCAGCGTCGTTGGCCAGTCGGCCACGAACAGATAACGACTGCCCAGCACCATGCCCAACAAAATGTTGAACAGGGCAAACCAGTGCCCCCAGCTTACCATCTGGGAGACTTTTTCGCGGTAGCGCTGACGATTCGTCACCATAGACTGTCGTTCGTTTCCCTTAGTGCGCCTGGTCGTCGCTGACTGAAGACTGCAATGCCTGGGCGAATGATTTTGCGATCGCCTGACGCTGAGCCGGAGCAACGCTGGTATTGATAAGGTTGGTGACCATATTTCCCAGAACCATCAGGGAGAGATCGGTCGGCGTTTTATGTTTTTCAAGTACGTTGACCAGCTCACTGAGCAGTTGTTCAACGTGTTCATCACTATAGCGGGAATGTTGTGGCATAAATCAAAATCAGTTTGTTGATGAAAGGGCAACATATTACCGTAGCAACAGCTTTTTTTCCCCTTTTTTATCTTCTGTTGCACACATGCGTTGGTGGTGGTTGAATACCGCCGGTCTAAAAGGAGAGTTTATCATGAGTCTGGATATCAACCAGATTGCTTTGCACCAGCTTATCAAGCGTGATGAGCAAACCCTGGAGCTGGTGCTTCGCGATTCGTTACTGGAACCAACGCCTACCGTTGTGGAAATGATGGCGGAGCTACACCGCGTTTACAGCGCCAAAAATAAAGCCTACGGCATGTTCAATGAAGAGAGTGAACTGGCTGAAAGCTTGCGTTTGCAGCGTCAGGGCGAAGAAGACTTTCTGGCCTTCAGCCGAGCGGCGACCGGGCGTCTGCGTGACGAACTGGCAAAGTATCCGTTTGCCGATGGTGGCATCGTCCTGTTCTGCCAGTACCGCTATCTGGCGGTGGAATATCTGCTGGTAACGGTACTCAACAACCTGAGCAGTATGCGTGTCAATGAGCAACTGGATATCAGCTCGACGCACTATCTGGACATCAACCATGCCGATATCGTGGCGCGTATTGATTTAACCGAATGGGAAACCAACCCGGAGTCGACCCGCTATCTGACCTTCCTGAAAGGGCGCGTGGGCCGTAAAGTCGCCGACTTCTTTATGGATTTCCTGGGAGCCAGCGAAGGCCTGAACGCGAAAGCGCAGAATAAAGGGCTGCTGCAGGCTGTCGATGATTTCACCGCAGAAGCGCAGCTCGATAAATCTGAGCGTCAGAACGTGCGTCAGCAGGTTTACAGCTACTGCAACGAACAGCTTCAGGCGGGTGAAGAGATTGAGCTGGAGTCTCTGTCGAAAGAGCTTTCAGGCGTCAGCGAGGTCAGCTTCCACGAGTTTACGGCGGATAAAGGCTATGAGCTGGAAGAGAGTTTCCCGGCCGATCGCAGCACGCTGCGTCAGCTTACCAGGTTTGCCGGAAGCGGTGGCGGGTTAACGGTCAATTTTGATGCCATGCTGCTGGGCGAGCGTATTTTCTGGGATCCGGCGACAGATACGTTGACCATCAAAGGCACGCCGCCAAACCTGCGCGATCAGCTGCAGCGTCGGACTTCCGGCGGCAAATAGCAGACATAAAAAAACCCCGCAGCGCGGGGTTTTTCTCAACTTGTCAGCGATTACGCGCGAACGAAGTCGATGTGAGACAGTTTTGGCTTGAACGGGTGACGCTGAACAGCCTGAACTTTCACTTTTTCTTCTTTACCATCGATAACGATAGTCAGAACTTCGCTGTAGAACCCTTCTTTAGTCTGCTGGTTCCAGACTTTGTCTTGTTCCAGTTCGATAGCAACTGGAGCAGCTTCGCCACCATAAATGATAGCCGGGAACTTGTTAGCTGCGCGCAGGCGGCGGCTCGCACCCTTACCCTGCACATTACGTACTTCTGCGTTGATAGTGAACATTGATTTCTCTCTGTAAATAAGTCCTGCTACAGGCGACCCAGCAGCAGGTAAGTGTTCTGCCTCACGGATGTGAAGCGGGCGGCATTTTATACTCAAACGCGCCCCACATCAATGAAAAGTCCCGTTAACCCCGTAATTCATTGGCCCGGCGAAAACGGCCTTCATAATCGAAAACCTTCTCTCGCACTTGCCAGAACTGACCTTTTTTACGCGCAACAACAAAATCAGGATGACGTAACAGCGCCTGCTGCTGAACGATATCGGCGACGGTGATCCAGCGTAACGGCACGCCCGGCGTGCGGGTGTGCGGGCGCATAAACAGCTGCTCAAAGGCCATGCGTTGGGCGGGCGTGTGCAGACGAAAACGCTCGCTGACGTCTGCGCCATCTTCATCGTAATAGGTGATTTTCAGCCATTCGCCTTTCTCATCCGCACCGGGCTGCAACGCCATTCCCGAGCAGCGCAGAACCAAAGCGTCTTTGAGCTTCAGCGCAGCTTTCAGCATGTCATCGGGATCGACAAGCACCGTATCGCACTCGCGACAGCGCCGTGCGGCGATGTCATTTTCGGCGTTGCATTGCGGACAATTTTTAAAGCGAAAACGGTAATCGCACTGTTCGCGGTGGCCATCATCGTCTTCGAACCACCCCTGACAACGGCGGCCAAAGTGCTCAATCAATGTGCCGTCAGCGGTGGTTTTCCCCCAGAAAGTATTCGCAAAGCCGCAGGCAGGGCAAAAGACCTGCACCGGCACATTGCCGCTTTTTCCCTTGGGGGTGCCCACTTCGGGCGCATAAAGATCGTGCGGATTGCCCGCGTAATCGAGGATCAGGCAGTCGGTTTTTCCCGGCGCCAGCCGTAATCCGCGCCCGACAATCTGTTGATACAGGCTCACGGACTCGGTCGGGCGCAAAATGGCTATCAGGTCGACGTGCGGGGCGTCAAACCCGGTCGTCAGCACCGACACATTCACCAGGTAGCGGAACTGCTGCGCCTTAAAGGCTTCGATCAGCGTGTCACGTTCCGGGCCCGGCGTCTCGCCGGTAATTAACGCGGCGTCACTGGCGGGGAGCAGGCCGGTGATTTCCCGCGCGTGTTCAACCGTGGCGGCGAAAATCATGACCCCTTTTCTTGTCAGGGCGAACTCTTCAATCTGGCTGATGATATGGGGCGTGATACGTTTTTGTTTTTTCAGCTCATGGTTCAGATCCGCCTCACTAAACAGGCCGTTGCTTTGCGCCTGCAGACGGCTGAAATCATACTGCACCACCGGCATATCCAGACGCTCCGGAGGGGTGAGATAGCCATGCTTAATCATGTAGCGAAGCGGTAGCTCATAGATGCAATCGCGGAACAGCGCTTTCTCGTCGCCACGCACCATGCCGTGATAATGAAACTGATAAATCCAGCCTTTGCCCAGACGGAAAGGCGTGGCGGTCAGGCCCAGCAGACGAACATTTGGGTTTACTGTTTTCAGATGGGTGAGGATTTGCTGATACTGGCTGTCGTCATCATCGCTGATGCGGTGGCATTCATCGACGATCAGCAGTGAAAATTCACTGCGGAACCGTTCAAGATTACGCGCCACGGATTGCACGCTGCCAAACACTACTTTGCCGTGGCTCTCTTTGCGTTTCAGCCCGGCGGCGAAAATGTCGGCTTCAAGCCCCAGCGCACAGTATTTGGCGTGGTTCTGCGCGACCAGCTCTTTGACGTGCGCCAGTACCAGTACCCGGCCTCGTGCCAGACGTGCAAGCTCAGCGATCACCAGACTTTTGCCAGCACCGGTCGGCAGCACAATAGCGGCGGGTTCTGTGTGTTTGCGAAACCAGGCGAGGGTGGCGTCAACGGCCTCCTGCTGGTAGGGGCGAAGTGTAAAAGTCATGGGTTCTCGATTTTGTTATCTCGCACATAGTATGCCACGAAACTTTTTCCCTTGAGTGGCGCGTCCAGACCGCTATACTGGACAGTTCTTGACTGCTTCTTTTTCGGACATCTGGTCCGACTTCCAGCACCATTAAGGCTAAAAAGATTTCATGCGACTTGATAAGTTTATCGCTCAGCAACTCGGCGTAAGCCGCGCTATTGCCGGGCGTGAAATTCGCGCCAGCCGCGTTACTGTGGATGGCGATATTGTGAAAGATAGTGCTTTCAAACTCCAGCCAGAACATGAGGTGGAGTTCGATGGCAACACGTTGACCCAGCAGAACGGCCCGCGCTACTTCATGCTCAACAAGCCGGAAGGCTACGTGTGCTCGACCGATGACCCGGATCATCCGACGGTGCTCTATTTCCTCGACGAACCGGTGGCGCATAAGCTCCACGCGGCAGGGCGCCTGGATATTGACACTACCGGGTTGGTGCTGATGACCGATGACGGTCAGTGGTCGCACCGTATAACCTCTCCGCGCCATCACTGCGAAAAAACCTATCTGGTCATGCTCGAATCCCCCGTTGCTGACGACACCGCCGAGCAGTTCACTCGTGGCGTGCAGTTGCATAACGAAAAAGATCTGACCAAACCCGCCGTTCTTGAGGTCATCACCCCAACAGAAGTGCGTCTGACCATCACCGAAGGGCGCTACCACCAGGTGAAGCGGATGTTCGCCGCCGTTGGCAACCGTGTTGTGGGGCTGCATCGCGAACGTATTGGTGACATTGCACTCGATCCCGAGCTTGAGCCCGGTGAATACCGCCCGTTGACGGAAGAAGAAATTGCCAGCGTTGGCATGCCTTCACGCTAATTTCAGGAGCACAATGTGACCACCAGGCCACACTCATCAATCAGCATTGTTTTTATCCTGGGTTTACTGGCGATGCTGATGCCGCTGTCTATCGACATGTATCTGCCTGCACTCCCGGTCATTTCCGCGCAGTTTGGCGTACCGGCAGGCAGCGCGCAAATGACGCTCAGTACCTACATCCTCGGTTTTGCCGTCGGGCAATTGTTATATGGCCCAATGGCAGACAGTATCGGCCGTAAGCCGGTTATCCTGGGGGGAACGCTGGTATTTGCGGGTGCTGCGGTGGCCTGTGCGTTGGCACAAACGATCGATCAGCTGATTGTCATGCGCTTTTTCCATGGCCTGGCGGCAGCCGCCGCGAGCGTGGTGATTAACGCTCTGATGCGTGATATCTATCCGAAGGAAGAGTTCTCCCGCATGATGTCGTTTGTCATGCTGGTGACAACGATTGCACCTTTACTGGCACCGATGATCGGCGGCGCTGTGCTGGTCTGGCTTAGCTGGCACGCCATTTTCTGGATCCTGGCGATCGCCGCTCTGCTGGCATCTGCAATGATCTTCTTTTTCATTGATGAAACCCTGCCGGTCGAACGTCGGCAAAAGTTTCACATCCGTACCACCATCGGTAATTTCGCTTCGCTGTTTCGCCATAAGCGCGTCCTCAGCTATATGCTGGCAAGCGGCTTCAGCTTTGCGGGGATGTTCTCATTCCTCAGCGCCGGGCCATTTGTTTACATCGAAATTAACCACGTCTCACCGCAGCATTTTGGCTACTACTTCGCGCTAAACATTGTGTTCCTGTTTGTGATGACCATCATTAACAGCCGCTTTGTTCGTCGGGTGGGGGCGTTAAACATGTTCCGCGCGGGGCTGTGGATCCAGTTTGTGATGGCGATCTGGATGGTGTTCAGCGCGTTCTTCGATGTTGGCTTCTGGGCGTTGGTCGTCGGCGTGGCGGCCTTTGTCGGCTGCGTGTCGATGGTGTCGTCGAATGCGATGGCGGTGATCCTGGACGAATTCCCGCATATGGCCGGAACCGCATCATCGTTGGCGGGCACGTTCCGTTTTGGTATTGGCGCGATTGTCGGCGCACTGCTGTCAATGGCCACCTTTAACACCGCGTGGCCGATGATTTGGTCTATCGCATTTTGCGCGACCTGTTCGATTCTCTTCTATCTGTACGCCAGTCGGCCCAGAAAATCGGCTAACTGATACAAGAAAAGGGGCCAAAGCGGCCCCTTTTTTTGATACGCATCAACCAGACTCACGTTTGTTTACCCCGTGTTTGTTTATTTTATGTAAAATCTATTTATGTAAAAAGTCACATCGTTGTAGTTAAAAAGGTTGAGTTAGATCGCAGAAACGGGTACATATAGCGCCGAAGCGAGCCTGTAACTTACATAATAACGCCCTGAAAAATGAGACGCTAAAGCCCGTAACATACGGCTGGAAAGGGTTTCTCATGAAAAAAACAGCAGGTAAGCGACGATGTGTTACTATAAATGTAAATAAATTGTGAAGTATTTTTTGCTTCCGGGGAAAGAAAGTGAATACATTACAACTCTCCATTGTCCATCGCTTGCCGCAAAGCTATCGCTGGCTGGCGGGTTTTGCAGGTTCGAAAGTTGAACCGATTCCGCAAAGTGGAAATGAGTGCGAGAATTGTCTGGTCGCGCTGAAATTACTCAGCCCGGACGACGAAAACGCATGGCCAGTGATGGAACGACTGAGCCAGGCGCTGACCGATATCGAGCTGGATAGCTCGGTTCTGGAGTGCGAAGGCGAGCCGTGCCTGTTCGTGAAAAGCCAGGACGAATTTGCGGCTACCTGCCGTCTGAAGAACTTTGGCGTCGCGATCGCCGAGCCGTTTTCGGGTCAACACCCTTTCTGAACGTCAGCGCAGGGCTAACAGCTGGCGGGTGTAGTCATGCGTCGGTGCAGCAAACACGCGCTGGCAGTCACCCTGTTCGACCACCTCTCCCTGACGCAGCACAATAACCTGATGGCACAACGCGCGTACCACCTGTAGATCGTGGCTGATAAATATATAGGCCAGTCGGTGCTTTTCCTGTAATCCTTTCAGTAAGGCCAGAATCTGAGCCTGTACGGTCCTGTCCAGCGACGACGTTGGCTCATCAAGAATAATCAGCTCGGGTTTCAGGATTAGCGCCCGGGAAATGGCGATACGCTGCCGCTGGCCGCCAGAAAAAGCGGCCGGGTAACGATAGCGGGTTTCCGGATCCAGCCCGACCTCCTGCATCACCCGTATCACTTCTGCTTCACGCTGCCGGGCATTAAGCTCGGGCTGATGCACCCGCAGCCCTTCCTCTATGATTTGCAGAACGTTGAGCCGCGGGTTGAGCGATGAGTTCGGATCCTGAAAAACAACCTGCATTCGCGGACGGACGGGCAGCATCTGGCGGCGGTTCCAGCTGTGCAGCGGTTTGCCATCAAACAGAATAGTACCGCGCGAGGCAATCAGCCGTAACAGCGCCAGGCCCGTGGTACTTTTCCCTGAGCCGGATTCACCCACCAGCCCCAGCGTTTCGCCGGGTCGCAGCGAAAAACTGACGTTCTTCAGAACCTGAGTCTGATCCACCACCCGGCGGAAGAGGCCTTTTCGGACCGGAAAAGCCACGGAGAGATTGTCGACGCGCAACAGGGGCTCGCTCTGTGCGGGCAGAGGGACAGGATCGCCGGACGGCTCACTGTCCAGCAGGCGCTGGGTATACGGATGCTGCGGCGCATGAAACAGCGCGGTCGCGGTATTTTGTTCAACGCAGCGACCGTTTTGCATTACCGCCACGTTGTCCGCCAGTTTTTTCACAATACCGAGATTATGCGTGATAAACAGCAGACTCATGTTCAGTTCGTCGCGTAACTCGCGCAGGAGTTGCAGAATCTGCGCCTGCACCGTGACATCCAGCGCGGTGGTCGGCTCATCGGCGATCAGCAGTTCCGGGCGAGTCAATAAAGCCATGGCGATCATCACGCGCTGACGTTCGCCGCCAGAGAGCTGGTGCGGGAAATCCGCCAGGCGCTTAGCGGCGTTGCGAATACCGGTCCGTTCAAGGCAATCCAGCATTTCCCCCCTGGCGGCTTCTTTACGCATTCCGCGGTGCAGCGAAAGCACCTCATACAGCTGTTTTTCCAGCGTGTGGAGCGGATTGAGCGACACCATCGGCTCCTGGAAAATCATCGCAATCTTGTTGCCACGTATGCCACGCAGGGTCTGCTCATCGGCATGCAGCAATGACTGGCCGTGGAAAAGAATATCGCCCTGTGGATACACGGCGGGAGGCGAGGGGAGCAGGCGTAAAATCGACAGTGCCGACACGCTTTTCCCTGAACCGGATTCGCCTACCAGAGCCAGCGTTTCTCCGGCCTGAATGTGCAGCGAAAGATCGCGAACCACTTCACGCGTTTCGCCTTGCTGGGCAAACGCAATGGAAAGATGGTCGATACTGAGCAGGGGCTGGGTCATCTTATACCGCCTTGTTGGGATCGAAGGCATCGCGCACCGCTTCGCCAATAAAAATCAGTAGCGAGAGCAGCACGGCAACAGAAAGGAACGCCGTAATACCCAGCCAGGGAGCCTGTAGGTTATTTTTGCCCTGTAACAGCAGTTCTCCGAGAGATGGCGAGCCGAGTGGCAAACCAAAACCGAGAAAATCCAGTGAGGTGAGGGTGGTAATTGAGCTGCACAGAATAAAAGGCAGAAAGGTCAGCGTGGCGACTACGGCGTTGGGCAGCATATGGCGGAAGATAATGCTGCGGTCGCTGACCCCAAGCGCCTGCGCGGCGCGGATGTAATCGAAATTACGGGTGCGCAAAAATTCCGCGCGCACTACGCCGACCAGCGCCATCCAGCCAAAGAGCACGGTAATACCCAGTAGCCACCAGAAGTTTGGCTGGATTACGCTCGACAGCAGAATAATCAAAAACAGCGTCGGCATGCCTGACCAGACTTCGATAAAGCGCTGTCCCCATAAATCAATTTTCCCGCCATAGTAGCCCTGAATCGCTCCCGCGACGACGCCCATCACGCTTGAAAACAGCGTTAGCATCAGCCCAAACAGAATGGAGATCCGCGTTCCGTAGAGGATACGCGCCAGTACATCCCCCCCGTTAGCGTCCGTACCCAGCCAGTTCTGTGCCGATGGCGCTGAAGGGAAAGGCGTGGCGGTGGAAAAGTTAATGCTGTTTGCGCCAAAGCGGATCGGAGCCCAAAGCGCCCAGCCGTGGTGTTGAATCTGCTCACGTAGCCACGGGTCCTGATAGTCCGCGGGTGTGGCAAACGGACCGCCAAAATCGCTTTCGCTGTAGTTGGTGAGCACCGGCGTATACCAGCGATCGTTAAAATGCACCAGCAGAGGTTTGTCGTTGGCAATCAGTTCTGCGCACAGGCTCAACACAAACAGCACGGAAAAGATCCACAGCGACCAGTAACCGCGACGGTTATGGCGAAAACGCGCCCAGCGGGCGTGGTTCACGGGGCTTAAATGGAGCATCAGCGGCCCTCAAAATCAATGCGCGGATCGACCAGTGTATAGCTGATATCACTGACGATATTTAGCAGCAGGCCGATCAGGGTGAAAATATAGAGCGTACCGAACATTACGGGATAGTCGCGCGAGACGGTGGCTTCGTAACCCAGCAGGCCAAGCCCGTTGAGGGAGAACATCACCTCAATCAGCAGCGAGCCGGTGAAAAACATACTGATGAAGGTGGCGGGAAAACCGGCAATGACCAGCAGCATGGCGTTCCGGAATACATGTTTCCACATGATCTGTTTTTCGCTTACGCCTTTCGCCCGCGCGGTCACCACGTACTGCTTTCGGATTTCATCCAGAAAAGCGTTTTTGGTCAGCATGGTCAGCGCCGCAAATCCGCCAATGACGGTCGCCAGCACTGGCAATGTGATATGCCAGAGATAATCGGTGATTTTCTGATACCACGGCAGCGAGCTAAAGTCGGCGGAAACCAGCCCGCGCAGCGGGAAGAGATCGAAATAGCTGCCGCCGGCAAAAAAGACAATTAACAGCACGGCGAAAAGAAACGCGGGAATGGCGTAGCCGATAATAATGAAGGTGCTGCTCCAGATGTCGAATCGGCTGCCGTTGTAGACCGCTTTGCGTATCCCTAACGGAATGGAGACCAGATAAATAATTAACGTTCCCCATAATCCCAGGGTGACAGACACCGGTAAACTGTCTTTGATGAGCTGCAAGACGGATGCGCTGCGAAACAGGCTGTCGCCAAAATCAAAGCGAACGTAATCCCAGAGCATTTTGAAATAGCGTTCATGCATAGGTTTATCAAAACCGTAACGGTGGGTGATCTCGGCGATGACCTCTGGATCCAGGCCGCGTCCGCCGCGGTAGTGGCTGTCGCTGATGTTTCCCGCTCCGGTTTGTGCATGACTGGCGCGCAGACCTTCCTCACCGCCTCCCGGCAGGCCGCTGCTGTTACCAAACTCAATCGCCGCAATAGCCTGATCGACCGGGCCACCGGGCGCGATTTGGACAATAAAAAAATTAATCGTGATGATCGCCCACAGCGTAGGGATGATCAGCAGTAAACGTCGTATCAGGTAAGCGCCCATCGTTAATCCTTAGCGCCGCTCAGCAGGCAGTTTTGCGGCTTTATTGACGTCATACCACCAGTTATCGAACCCCAGCGCGTAAATCGGCCGAACGGCGGGCATCGAAAATTTATCCCAGTAGGCGAGGCGATCTTCACCCATAAACCACATGGGCAGCATGTAGGCGTTCCAGGTCAATACGCGATCGAGCGCGCGTCCCAGCGGGACCAGCTTGTCTTTATTTCCCTGCGCGGCAATGATTTGTGCAATAAGAGTGTCGATGACCGGGCTTTGGACGCCGGGAGCATTGTAGGACGAGTTGATATAGTCGGAGGCCCAGGAGATCCGCAGATTGGTGCCTGGCCACGGCTGCGCTTGCCATACGCGCGGCATCATATCGTAGTCGCGGCTACGCATCCGGTTGGTTATCTGAGCATTATCGACCTGGCGGATCTCCATGGTGATCCCCAGACGCTCCAGATTGTGCTGGAAGGGGAGGACCCATTGGTTATTGCCGCCGGAAGAGAGTAACAGCTCAAAACTGAGCGGTTTTCCGCTACGGGTATCAACGCGTTTCTGATTTTTTAACACCCAGCCCGCATCGTCCAGCAGCTTGCTGGCTTTGAGCAAATTAGCACGATCGTAACCGTCACCTTTTGACGCGGGTGGCTCATAGATGGTCGTGAAAACTTCTGGCGGTATTTCTGCTTTCAGCGGCGCAAGCAGCGTCAGCTCTGCGGCATCCGGATAATGGCGCGCAGCGTATTCGGTATTCTGGAAATAGCTGTTGGTTCGGCTGTAGGCACCATAAAACAGCGCTTTATTCATCCATTCAAAATCGAAGGCTAAAGAAATTGCCTGGCGAACGCGTCTGTCGGCAAATACCGGCCGCTGAATATTAAATGCCAGCCAGCGGGTGTCCTGGGCAGATTCGTTTTTTTGTTCGTCTTTGACGATATAGCGGTTCGCGAAGTTTTTGCCGACATAGCGAGTTGCCCAGTTTTTGGCGCTGACTTCCTGGCGCATATCAAACGCACCCGCCTTGAAAGCTTCAAAGGCGACGTTATCGTCGAGATAGTAGTCATAGCGGATAGTATCGAAGTTCCAGCGACCGCGGTTAACCGGCAAATCTGCGGCCCAGTAATCTTTGACGCGAGAATAGACAACATATTGCCCCATTCGCCAGCTGGTGATGCGATAGGGACCGCCAGCCAGCGGCGGCGTAGAGAGCGGGTCGCTCAGTTTATGATCTTTCCAGAAGGATTCCGGCATTACCGGCAGCGAGAGCAGGCTCAAGATGCTTTCTTTTCCCGGCTCCGCCAGTTCAATGCGCACGGTTAGCGGGGCAATGGCTTTGACGGTCGCCCCTTTAAACACCAGGCGGAACTGGGGTACCCCTTCCGTCATAAATTTGTGAAAGGTAAAAGCGACATCGCTGGCTTTCACCGAAGAGCCATCGTGAAAACGCGCTCGCGGATTGAGAGTGACTTCCGCCCACGAAAAATCATCGGCATAGCGCACCATCTCCGCGACAAGCGGGTAGTAGCTGCCAGGCTCATCGTCGGAGGTAACAAACAGCGTATCGTACAGTGCGTCTGTTCGTTCTGCAGCCACACCGCGAAGGGCAAAACGGTTGAAGTTATCGAAGGTGCCGGTGGCGGAGAGCGTGACATTCCCGCCTTTTGGCGCAGCGGGATTGACGTAATCAAAATGGGTAAAATGGGTGTCGTATTTCGGCTCGCCCAGCACCGCGAGCGCGTAACTCTCTTTAATGGTCTGCGCCTGGCTGGTCACGCTGAAGAACGCCAGTAACATCAAAACGGAGCGTATAGACATTCGCAGCGTATCCCTCATTATATTCTGGCTCACACGCGGTGAGGCTTTTTGTTAAGCTGAATAATAAGTGACGAAGCGATGATTGTGAAATTATTCACTATTTTTCGCGATATCAGGCTGCCATTTGAGGAACATCTCCAGCGGCATCGGACGGCTTATCCAGTACCCCTGCAGGTAATTGACGCCATGCTCGCGAAGCCATGCCGCTTGTTCAGGCGTTTCGACACCTTCAGCGACGGTTACCATATTCAGCCGTCGGGCCAGCGTCAGCACGGCATCAAGCACCGGAGAGGTGACCGTTTCCGTACCAATGGCGTTCACAAAACCGCGATCAATTTTGAGATAGTCCATCGCGAAACGCTCCAGATAAATCAGCGCACTATGGCCCGTGCCGAAATCGTCTATCGCAATTTCAAAGCCTTCACGGTGTAACCATTCAAAGAGCGGAGTCGCCTCAAGCTGATTAATCATGTCGCGCTCGGTGACCTCGAGCACCACCTGGAAGTGATCCGCGGGTAATGATTCGCTGAATCGGCGCATATCCTCTTTAAAGCTGTCGGCATGCAGATGCCCTGGCGCAATGTTAATACCCAGTTTGGCGCCAGCAGGCAGGACCGTTTGCAGCAAGGGGGCATCGCGAATAATTAACTCAAAAAGATGCAGCGTCAGAGGAACAATCAGTTTTTGCGCTTCGGCAAAGTTGATAAATGCATCCGGCGGGATCTCGCCCATTACGGGATGCCGCCAGCGCATCAGGACTTCAACGCCCTGCATCTTCAACTCTTTGGCATCGACGACAGGCTGATAAACCACGTAGAACTGACCGCGTTTAATGGCCATCAGGATCTCTTTACCCGGATGCAAACGAATCGTGAGAATGTAATAGGAGAGCGTTCCCGCAGCAATTCCGCAAATCAGCCCAAAGAACAGCGCAAATAAGATTTCTTCAGTGGTCCACGCCTTTGCATACAGATTGATGGTCAGCGGTAAATCGTTGAGTGTGGTACTGCGGATGGCCGTTTCATGCAGGTCATTAACATGTACCAGACGACCTGACGAAGTGGAAAGCGCCAAATCACCCACAATGACCGCCACACCGGCAAATTCATCCTGACGCGCGGTATAGAGCATATATGGCGTCAGATTAATGTTGATGGAGGTAAAGACGCCGCCACTTTTTACCAACGGATTTTGATACCAGATCGCAATGGCGGGTTTTTCCGGCAACATTGGCGTACCGGCCAGAAGCTCCATATCGACGCGCTTGCGGGTATCTAGTTTAGGTATAAGTTCCTGAAGCGGAACATTCATCGGGCCAGTGGCAGAAGAACAAAACGCAATGTTATCTCTGACCAGTAAAAAAGCACGGACGTTAAGGCTAAAAGCGGCGCGAGAGGTCAGCTCAGCGCTGACATCCTGGCAATTATTCAGGGTATACGGTTGCAGCGTATCAATAGATTGTTTGAGATCGGTGAAATAGCTTTCCATATAGCTACGCAGGTCGACGATAAGGGTATCGAACTTAACTTCCCGCTTATGGTAGCTCAGGAAAAACTGCAGCGTTCCGCACAGGAGGGCGACAATAATGCCTGCAAGAATGCTTCCTGTCAGAACTTTGCGGCTGGTGGAAAAGAAACGGGTGAACATAAACGTCATTGTTCCTGGATTGCCGTCGGTTCCTGCAGAACGGCCAAACTTACATATTTACAAGACTATAGCCTGGTTTTTCTTAACCAGTCATATCGATGGACCGCTAAACGGGTTTCGAACAGGCGAAAAAAAACACCGCCGAAGCAGTGCTTTTTTTATCACGTTGCAAGCCAAGGGATAACCCGCAACATGACCGATTAACTGCGGCTCAGAACACGGCGCGCTTCGTTATAGCGCTTCTTCCAGTAAGGCTCGTTCATGCTGGAAATGGTCACACCGCTGCTGGTGGACGCATGAACAAACTGGTCGTTACCGATATAGATACCAACGTGACGACCGGTTGAACCTGCGCGGAAGAGAACCAGATCGCCTGTACGTAGTTTCGTACGGGAGATTGATTTACCCATTTCCTGCTGTTCGTAGGTAGAACGTGGCAGATCTAAGCCAAACTGCTCGCGGAATGTACGCTGTACAAAGCCGGAACAATCAATACCTTTCTTGGTGCTGCCGCCAAGGCGATAGCGCACGCCTTTCCAGTCAGCATATTGATCCATAATGCGGGACTTAACGTCCAGATTACGCACCATATTCTCAAATTCATCCTGAGAGGCTTGCAGTGACGAGGCATCTTCCATGCCCACAACACGCGTCTCAGGATGCATATTATTTGCGGTGTTTGTCGAACTACATGCAGACAGCAGTACCGCCACTGCTATTGCCGGGATTCCCCGCAAGATATATCTCAAAATCGGTTGAGATTTGACCATTGTGATTATTTTCCCTTGAAGTCCTTAACGATAAATATCGTTATAAAAATGCCAAACGTGACGAGACTAAATACCTGCGCACAATGAGACAATTCTTTATGGCCAAATCTGTGCTCTAACGCACAAACTTATTTATGCTGAGAATAATTATCTCTGTGAGGCAAAACGAGTTCGAGATTAACCGATTGGCTTAGGCAATGCGAGCAAAAAAATTCGATTTTTTATAAGAAATTGTGATAGAGAAAGCGATTAAATGGGATTGCTTAAAATATCGTCAATTTAGGTTAAATATCACGCAATGCTTTCATTTATCTCATGAATGATATTACGAGAATATGACATCCGGGGACAGTGTCGGCGGGGAAATAGCCAGGGATCGAAAACGATCCCTGATAGATGGTGTTAATTTCGGTTAGTTATTTGTTTCTGGTTTGTTGCGTTTACCGGGTAAATAGCGATCGAAAAGGGCAATAAGGCGATCGCTCACTGGGGTCATTAAGCACCATGGCAGACCAATCAACACAGCGGAAAGCGATCCAACAACAATATCAGTCAGCCAGTGCGCGCCAATCATTACGCGTGGGAATGCGAAAACCACAACAATAATGAGGCCAATGAAGAAGGCTTTTCTGCCGAAATAGCGAAACATGAATGCTGAGAAAATAAGCAGCATCATTCCGTGATCGCCAGGGAAACTGTCTTTAGACGCATCCTTGGTGGAGATATGCAGTAATTCACTCACACGGTGAACATCCGGGAAGAACAGCGTTGGGCTGGAGCGCTTGACCGGCATCAACCCCTGTGCCAGCTGATTAATCACCACGGCGGTCAGCAGCATCACCAGGCCGATGATGATAATGCGGCGGCGTCCGGCGGCATCTTCTTTTAACCAGAAAGAGAGCATTAAGCAGCCCATCGCCAGCAGTGAACAGCCATCAAAGGCGCGATTGTTGGTGATGGCCACCAGCCATAATATCGCCTGACTTTTGACCAGCTGTTCATTGAAGAAATGAAAAATGCCCGAATCCACCGGGAACCAAAAGCCATGATTCACCGGCAAATACCAGGATAAAAAGAGCGCCAGACCGGCAGCGTTGAGCAGTAATATCAGGGGAAGTTTTTTAATCATTTTCATATGCAAAGCAGTTTAGTCGAGAGCAACGTTAGTCGCTGGAAGTTAAACGAAGCCTCAACAAGCTGGCCTGAAGCACGTTCCAGTCCGTGTTAACCGCACTAATTAACTCTATTCGACTGTCTGGCGGCGCAACATTTTGCGTTTCAATGAAGAAATCCGCGCCCTGACGATTGATCCTGACCAGCCCATCTTGCGTTCGCATCACGCCTTTGACGCGCTCGACAGGGGCGAGTCTGGCCCACTCAAGGATGCCAATGGTGTCAAAGCGGGTATCGGCATCAAAAATCCAGCCACAGGCCTGGTGTCCCTGACCGCTGTTCAGGCTGCGACGCCAGCGTTGATGCGCCGGAAGACTTAACGCCGCCAGCCCTTTTTTCTCACCATGAGCGTGAGAATGCGCGGCGCTGGCAGGAAGTTCGACGCTGTTACGACGCGGGAGATCAAGCAGGCTGTTGTCAATCTCGCCCTGCGTCGCCCTGACGAACTGACGATCGCCGCCGAAATGTTGCCACCAGAAATCAAAGGCTTCACGACTCTCCTGGGTTGCGCGGTCTTCTTTATTGGCGACGATAATATCGGCGCAAGCCAGCTGGTCACGGAAGTTTTCATTCTGTACCACTTTCTCATCCAGCAACTGGCGGGGATCGACCAGACACAGCGTCGCGCGAAGGTCGATCCACGGCTCATACACCGGAGCAGTGAGCAGATCGAGGATCTGTTTTGGGTGGCCTAAACCGGTAGGTTCAATAATCAACCGGTCCGGTTTTCCCTGACGCAGCAGCGTATTCAGCCCCACCTGCATCGGTAAGCCGTTGACGCAACACATGCATCCGCCGGGGATCTCTTTGACCATTGCGCCATTGTCGGCCAGTAGTGCGCCATCAATTCCGATTTCACCGAATTCGTTGACCAGCACAGCCCATTTTTCTGAGGGATCTTTATGGGCCAGCAGATGAAGAATTGAGGTGGTTTTTCCGCTACCGAGAAAACCGGTTACCAGATTGGTTTTGGTCACATGCGCTCCAGGAGATAATCGTCATTCGCGAACAATTATCAGTAATCCTGGCGAAAAAAGACAGTGATGTGAAGGGACTTATGCGCGCGGAAAGCTCTCCACGCGCATAAGCAGCAAGAAGGGTTAAAGCGTGAGCGTCTCACTCACCGCCTGACGCGCGCCGTTACGCGCAATACGCTGCCAGGCCTGTTGAATGGCATCGACAAAGCGCGGGTTCTGGGGCAAATCAGTACCAAATATTTCACTCAGCGTGAGCAGGGCGCTGACGCGCTCCGCGTCGCTGCTGGTTTCAACGAGGCCACGGATTTTATCGCTCAGCGGATCGCGAATATCAATGCTGTTACCCTTATCATCCACACCGCTGACATAACGCATCCAGCCGGCGATCCCCAGCGCCAGTAAGGGCCAGGCGCTGTTGCGTTGCAGATGGACACGAACGCCGTCCAGCATGCGTTGAGGGAGTTTCTGGCTTCCGTCCATCGCGATCTGCCAGGTGCGATGCTGCAAAGCCGGATTCGCAAATCGGGTCAGCAGGCTGTCGGCATAGTCAGTGAGATCGACTCCGGTGATTCGTAGCGTCGGGGCCTGTTCATCGAGCATCAGGCGGCGCGCGGCCTCCCGGAAGGCATCGTCCTGCATGCAGTCGTTAATGTGGGCATAGCCGGCAAGGTAACCCAGATACGCCAGGAAAGAGTGGCTGCCGTTCAGCATGCGCAACTTCATCTGTTCCCAGGGCAAAACGTCCTGCACCATTTGTACGCCTGCGATCTCCCATTCCGGACGGCCTGCCACGAAGTTATCTTCAACCACCCACTGCACAAACGGCTCGCAGCTAATGGCGCAGGGATCTTCCACGCCCAGCTCCTGCGTGATTTCTGCGAGGGATTGCTCGGTCGCCGCCGGGACAATTCTGTCGACCATCGTTCCCGGAAAACTCACGTTAGCCGCAATCCACTCGGCCAGCGCCGGTGAGCGCTTCTCTGCCATCCCGAGAACCGCATTTTTGACCACATGACCGTTGTCAGGAATATTATCGCAGGACAACACGGTGAAGGGCGCCAGGCCGCGCTCACGACGGCGATGCAGCGCTTCAACCAGAATGCCCGGCGCAGAATGCGGTTCTGACGGGTTTTCGAGATCATGAACAATCCGTGCATTTTGCGTATCCAGTTTGCCGGTCGCCGGATCGATGCAATAACCTTTTTCAGTGATCGTCAGTGAGACAATCGCCACCTGCGGCTCGCAGAATTTTTCGATAATGGCCGCCAGCGAATCGAGCCTGGCGTTCAGGCATTCATGCACCGCGCCCACGATGATCGGCTGGTTCCCGTCTGCGCCTTTTTCCAGCACGGTAAAAAGGTGATCCTGAGCGCGCAGCTGGCTCATCAGGGTATCGCCGCTGAAAAGACTGATCTCACAGATGCCCCAGTCGCCCCCTTTTGCATTAAGCACGCGGTTTGTTAACAACGCCTGATGTGCGCGGTGAAAGGCTCCAAAACCGAAATGAACGATACGAGAGCGGAGCTGCGAGCGATCGTATTGCGGTTGTTGCACCTGCGAAGGAAGGGAAACGGAGGCAATTGTCTTCATGAAGTAAACACCTGATTAACCATTAATTAACAATGTCAGTGTAAAGTTATATGACAGCAAATAGAATTGGTAAGCCGTAATTATCCCGTTTATGTGAGTTGGATCAATCAATGCGGCGGCGACGATTGACCGTTTTTGGCAAACATGTATGGTAGTCGTCATTGCAGTTACATATATTGGTATAACAACTTTAGAGGGTTAGGCGATGGAACAAACCTGGCGTTGGTATGGACCGAATGATCCGGTTTCTCTTGATGATGTGCGTCAGGCTGGCGCAACGGGTGTTGTCACCGCACTGCACCATATTCCCAATGGTCAGGTCTGGCCGGTAGAAGAGATCAAAAAGCGTCAGGCTGTACTGGCGGAAAAAGGGCTGACCTGGTCGGTCGTCGAAAGTATTCCGGTGCATGAAGATATTAAAACCCATTCCGGTGAGTTTGAGACCTGGATTGCTCACTATCAGCAGAGTATCCGTAACCTGGCGGCCTGCGGTATTGATACGGTTTGCTACAACTTTATGCCGATCCTGGACTGGACGCGCACCGATCTCGAATATCAGCTGCCGGACGGCTCTAAAGCACTGCGTTTCGATCAAATTGCTTTTGCCGCCTTTGAGCTGCACATCCTGAAGCGTCCTGGTGCCGACGCGGATTATTCCGCCGAGGAACAGCAGCAGGCGCAGCAATGGTTTAACGATGCCAGTGAAGCGGATATCGAAAAACTGACCCGCAATATTATCGCCGGCCTGCCGGGTGCGGAAGAGGGCTATACGCTGGACCAGTTCCGCGCCCGTCTGGCGGAATACGGTGATATCGACAAAAACCAGCTGCGCGAAAACATGGCTTATTTCCTGCGCGCGATTGTGCCCGTGGCAGAAGCATCGGGTTTGCGACTTGCTGTGCACCCGGACGATCCACCGCGTCCTATCCTCGGTCTGCCGCGTATTGTTTCTACCATTGAAGATATGCAATGGCTGAAAGAGACCGTGGACAGTATCCACAACGGTTTCACCATGTGTACCGGCTCTTATGGCGTGCGGGCAGATAATGATTTAGTACAGATGATCGAAACCTTCGGCGATCGGATTCATTTCACCCATCTGCGCGCGACGTGTCGTGAAGATAATCCAAAAACCTTCCACGAAGCCGCGCACCTGGGCGGTGACGTCAATATGGTGGCGGTCGTGGACGCCATTCTGGGCGAAGAACTGCGCCGTAAGAATGCAGGGGATTTACGTCCTATTCCATTCCGTCCGGATCACGGACATCAGATGCTGGACGATCTGCGTAAAAAAACCAATCCTGGCTATTCGGCGATTGGGCGTCTGAAAGGGATGGCTGAAGTGCGTGGCGTAGAGCTGGCGCTGAAAATGACCAAATACCCTGATCTGCTGTAACAACGGCAATAAAAGAAAACCCGGCAATAGCCGGGTTTTTTTATGATTAGTCTGCGCGACCCATATAGCGTTTTTCTTCGATATGGATGCGGATCTTCTCGCCTGCAGAGAGGTATTCCGGAACCTGAACGACCAGACCGGTCGTCAGTGTGGCGGGTTTGTTTCGCGCACTGGCGGAGGCGCCTTTAATGCCTGGTGCGGTTTCAACGATTTCCAGATCAACGGTCTGCGGCAGTTCCAGCGCTAACAGCTGGCCATCCCAGGTCAGAACCTGCATATCCGGCATCCCGCCTTCAGGAATAAACAGCAGCTCTTCTTCAATCTGGTCTTTGGTAAAGGTGTACGGCGTGTAATCTTCTTTATCCATAAACACGTATTCGTTGCCATCCACATAGGAGAAGTCAACGAAGCGGCGGGTCAGCGTAACGGTATCAACGATATCGTCACCCTTGAAACGCTCTTCAACTTTCAGGCCGGTACGCACATCGGCAAAGCGCATTTTGTACAGCGTCGCTGCGCCACGGGCGCTGGGGGACTGAATATCAATGTCTTTCACAATCAGCAGCTTGCCGTTGTAATTCAGTACCATACCTTTCTTAATTTCGTTCGCTCTTGGCATTGCAGTAATCCTGTTTACTGGGAGGTAAAAAATATCGCGCCAAATTACTCGCGAGAAGCCTTTCAGGCAAGAGGAATTAGTGGCTTTTGCTATCAATACACAAAAGGTGTTACTGTGCGCGCCATGCCCGACGGCCCGGGCCTCAGTCACTGAAAGAGAGCGTTTATGGATTGCCGTCCCGACTGTGGAGCGTGCTGTACCGCACCGTCCATTTCAAGCCCGATTCCGGGGATGCCAGACGGCAAGCCTGCCAACACCCGCTGTGTTCAACTTTCTGACCGCAACCTGTGCAATTTGTTCGGTTCCCCTTTGCGTCCCAGGGTGTGCGCCGGGCTGCAGCCTTCACAGGAGATGTGCGGCGCAACACGGACGCACGCGATGGTTTATCTCCTTGAGCTTGAGGCGCTTACTGCGCCTTAAACGTCTTTAATGCGCGTCAGACACCCGATCGTCATGATGCACATCGCCAGCGCAATCCAGAACACGGTATGGTAACTCCAGATTTCTGCCACAACCCCCGCCAGTGAACCCGCAATAATCCAGCCCACGCGCGTGGTATTCGTATACAGCGTCGTCGCCGCGCCTGCCTGACCCGGCATCAGATCCTGGAAGTAGAGCATGCCGATCCCCGCCAGAATGCCAATATAAATAGCGTTCAGCAGTTGTAACGCCAGCAGCAAGGCCGGGGAGTGGACGGTGAGCATTCCGGTGTAAAACAGCAGCCCCGCCACCGCGGCAATACGCATCAAGAAACGTTTCCCGAAGCGCCTGGCGTAATAGCCCGCAATTAACATCGTCGGAATTTCCAGCCCCGCGGCGGTTCCCATCATGATGCCCGCCAGTTTTTCCGGCAGATGCAGCTCGTCAATAATAAACAGCGGCATATTGATGATATAGAGGCTGTTGGTTCCCCACATCAGCGTACAGACGATAAACAGCAGCAGCGCATCGCGGCGATTACGGCGGGGCGCTTCCAGGGTGCTGGTTGAAAGTCTGGGCTCTTTGCGCATCGACGGCAGGAAAAACCACACCATAATCCCGCACACCACGAAAGCAACGGCAGCGCTCAGATACATCACGGTAAAGCCGAATCCCATTGCCAGCGCATATGCCAGCGGCGGGCCAATGACCCACGCCAGCGAGACCTGGGCGCGCAAAATCGAGCTGAACATGACCGCTTCCCGGCCCGTGCGATCTGCATGCTCACGCGCAAGAGCAAACATTTGTGGGTTGGCCGTGGAGCCGAAGCTGCTAAGGAACACGCCGACAAACAGCAGAACGAAATAGTTACGGTTCCAGGCGAACAGGATGCAGGCAAAAACGCCGAGCAGGCAGCAAAAGACAATCAGACTTTTGCGGTCGCCTTTTCGGTCTGAACGACCTGCCAGAAACTGGCTCACCAGAATGCCGATAATGGCGCTGCCGGTGAAGAAGAAACCGACCATTGCCGGACGCGCATGGACTTCGTTGGTGAGGAATAAACTCAGCGTTGGGGTTTGTAACGCACCGGCAATACCGGTGAGGAAGGCCACAATTAAAAACGCCGATGACGTCAGATCAAATGGTTTTGGTGTGGCGGCAGCGGGGGTGTTATGCATGTTTCTGTATCAGTGATTTGAAGAGTGGCGAAGTTTACGCCGCTTGTCAGAAAATAAACAGCTGTTGGGATCATATTCGCCACGAAAAATCAAAATAGCATTTCAATTCTTTAAAAAGGCTGAAGTGTGCTGAAGTCTAATGACGGAAGAACCTGCTGCGTCAGCAAATGTGGGGCGAATGTTGAAGAAATGTGCTGCACTTCTAAATTCTTAAACGAGAAATGTAACTTTTCTTGCAAGCTCAACGGTAACGGGCAAGACTCATTGAAACGTTTCAGCGCTATCTTGTTTAACTAACGGAGCAGGTTAGCGCATTTTTTCTCATTAAGGCTGAAACGATTCAATTCAGCGAGAGAGGAGAACCATGTTCCAGTTATCAGTGCAAGACATCCATCCCGGCGAACAGGCCGGCAATAAAGAAGAGGCGATTCGCAAGATTGCTGCTGCCCTTGTGCAGGCAGGCAACGTTGCGGATGGCTACGTTGACGGCATGCTGGCCCGAGAGCAGCAGACCTCTACCTTCCTGGGAAATGGGATCGCCATTCCTCATGGCACCACGGATACCCGCGATCAGGTGCTGAAAACCGGTGTTCAGGTGTATCAGTTCCCGCAAGGTATTTTATGGGGCGAAGGGCAGGTGGCTTACGTGGCCATCGGCATCGCGGCAAGCAGCGATGAGCATCTTGGCTTATTGCGTCAGCTGACGCACGTGCTGAGCGATGACTCGGTAGCTGAACAGCTGCAATCAGCCACTACTGCAGAAGAACTGCGTGCGTTGCTGATGGGTGAAAAGCAGAGCGAAGCGCTGAAGCTGGATAACGACACGCTGACGCTGGATGTGGCGGCCTCCGATCTGGTGACATTACAGGCCCTCAATGCCGGTCGTCTGAAAGAAGCGGGTGCTGTCGATACCGCATTTGTCGCTCGCGTCATTAACGATAAGCCGCTGAATCTGGGTCAGGGCGTCTGGCTGAACGACAGCGCTGAAGGCAATTTGCGCAGTGCCGTTGCGGTGAGCCGCGCCGCATCTGCATTTGATGCAGATGGCGAAAGCGCAGCCGTCCTGGTGACAGTCGCAATGACGGATGAACAGCCGGTAGCGGTACTGAAGCGTCTGAGCGATTTACTGCTGAGCAACAAAGCTGACCGCTTGCTGAATGCGGATGCCGCCACGCTGCTGGCACTGCTGACCAGTGACGACGCCCTAACGGATGACGTCCTGAGCGCTGAGTTTGTGGTGCGTAATGAACACGGCCTTCACGCTCGTCCGGGCACGATGCTGGTCAATACTATCAAGCAGTTCGAAAGCGATATCACCGTGACCAATCTCGATGGATCCGGTAAACCGGCAAATGGCCGTAGTCTGATGAAAGTGGTTGCTCTTGGCGTCAAAAAAGGGCACCGCCTGCGCTTTACCGCGCAGGGTGCAGATGCTGAACAGGCGCTGAAAGCGATTGGCGACGCCATCGCTGCGGGTCTGGGGGAGGGCGCATAATGAGCAGACGTGTTGCCACTATTACCCTGAACCCGGCCTATGACCTGGTCGGATTCACGCCAGAAATTGAACGTGGCGAAGTCAACCTTGTACGCACCACCGGTCTGCATGCAGCCGGTAAAGGCATCAACGTTGCTAAAGTGCTGAAAGATTTAGGTATCGACGTGACCGTGGGCGGGTTCCTCGGCAAAGACAATCAGGATGGTTTTCAGCAGCTGTTCAGCGAGCTGGGTATCGCCAACCGCTTCCAGGTCGTTCAGGGCCGTACCCGTATTAACGTCAAGCTGACGGAAAAAGACGGCGAAGTTACCGACCTGAATTTCTCCGGGTTTGAAGTGACGGGCGCAGACTGGGAGCGTTTTGTGACGGATTCTCTGAGCTGGCTTGGACAGTTCGATATGGTTTGCGTCAGCGGCAGTCTGCCGTCAGGCGTCAGCCCGGAAGCGTTCACCGACTGGATGCTGCGTCTGCGTAGCCAGTGCCCATGCATTATTTTCGACAGCAGCCGTGAAGCGCTGGTGGCGGGCCTTAAAGCCTCGCCGTGGCTGGTCAAGCCCAATCGTCGTGAACTTGAGATCTGGGCGGGCCGCAAGCTGCCAGAATTAAAAGATGTGATTGAAGCCGCCCATGCGCTGCGTGAACAGGGTATCGCTCACGTGGTGATTTCGCTGGGTGCAGAAGGCGCGCTGTGGGTTAACGCGTCTGGCGAATGGATCGCCAAACCGCCGTCGGTGGAAGTGGTCAGCACCGTAGGTGCCGGGGATTCCATGGTTGGCGGACTGATTTACGGCCTGCTGATGCGTGAATCCAGTGAACATACTTTACGTCTTGCTACCGCAGTAGCCGCCCTGGCAGTAAGCCAGAGCAATGTTGGTATTACCGAACGTACCCAGTTGGCCGCGATGATGGCGCGCGTTGACTTACAACCTTTTAACTAACAGCAGGAGAGGCATAATGAAAACGCTGCTGATCATTGATTCCGGTCTCGGACAGGCGCGCGCCTACATGGCGAAGACGCTGCTGGGCGCGGCGGCACACAAAGCACATGTTGAAATTGTTGATAACCCGAACGATGCCGAACTGGCTATCGTGCTGGGCGATAAAATTCCTGCCGACAGCGCGCTGAACGGCAAAAAAGTATGGCTGGGCGATATTAATCGCGCAGTCGCGCATCCGGAGCTGTTCCTGAGCGAAGCGAAAGGTCACGCAGAGGTGTACAGCGCACCCGTCGCTGCTCCGGCTGTGACGGCTAACGGTCCGAAACGTGTGGTCGCCATCACAGCCTGCCCGACCGGCGTGGCTCACACCTTTATGGCTGCAGAAGCTATTGAAACCGAAGCGAAAAAACGTGGCTGGTGGGTGAAGGTGGAAACCCGTGGTTCTGTAGGCGCAGGTAATGCGATTACCCCAGAAGAAGTGGCTGAAGCGGATCTGGTGATTGTTGCTGCTGATATCGAAGTGGATCTGGCAAAATTTGCCGGTAAGCCGATGTATCGCACCTCTACCGGTCTGGCGTTGAAGAAAACGTCGCAGGAGTTTGATAAAGCGCTGGCAGAAGCCAGTCCTTATCAGGCGACGGGCAAAGCGGCATCTTCCGCAACCGACGGTAAAAAAGAGTCTGCGGGTGCGTACCGTCACCTGTTGACGGGCGTGTCTTACATGCTGCCGATGGTGGTTGCGGGCGGTTTGTGTATTGCGCTCTCGTTTGCATTCGGTATCGAAGCATTCAAAGAGCCGGGAACGCTGGCGGCTGCGTTGATGCAGATTGGCGGCGGCTCTGCGTTCGCACTGATGGTGCCGGTATTGGCCGGTTACATTGCATTTTCCATCGCTGACCGTCCGGGTCTGACCCCAGGTCTTATCGGCGGGATGCTGGCAGTGAGCACCGGTTCAGGTTTTATCGGCGGTATCATTGCCGGTTTTCTCGCAGGCTATGTGGCGAAGGCCATCAGCTCTAAGCTGAAGCTGCCGCAAAGTATGGAAGCACTGAAACCTATTCTGATCATCCCGCTGATTTCCAGCCTGGTGGTTGGCCTGGGTATGATTTACCTGATTGGTAAACCGGTCGCCGGGATCCTCGAAGGTCTGACCCACTGGCTGCAAACCATGGGTACCGCTAATGCGGTCCTGCTCGGTGCAATCCTCGGTGGCATGATGTGTACCGATATGGGTGGCCCGGTCAATAAAGCGGCATACGCCTTTGGTGTCGGCCTGCTGAGTACCCAGACGTATGCGCCAATGGCAGCGATCATGGCGGCGGGTATGGTGCCTCCTCTGGCGCTGGGCCTGGCAACGATAATTGCTCGTCGTAAGTTCGACAAGGCGCAGCAAGAGGGTGGCAAAGCGGCTCTGGTATTGGGACTGTGCTTCATTACTGAAGGGGCAATTCCGTTCGCCGCCCGTGACCCAATGCGTGTCCTGCCTTGCTGTATCGTTGGCGGTGCGGTGACTGGCGCAATCTCGATGGCCATTGGCGCAAAACTGATGGCTCCGCACGGCGGTCTGTTTGTCCTGCTGATCCCTGGCGCGATTACCCCGGTTCTGGGTTATCTGTTCGCGATTATCGCGGGTACGCTGGTGGCGGGTCTGTCTTACGCGGTGCTGAAACGCCCGGAAGCAGAAGCGGTCGCGAAAGTGGCATAATTTACTGGCCCGGTTTTGCGGGCCGATAAAACAAAAGCCGGGCGCTCAAGCGACCCGGCTTTTTTTATGCCGCCTGTTCTGCGGTCTGTTGCGCCTTCAGCCAGGCGATCTCTTCTGCCCAGATATCCGGATTGACCGTTTCCAGTACCATCGGGATCCCGTCAAAACGCGTATCCTGCATGATAAAGCGGAATGCATCGTGCCCAATATTGCCTTCACCCAGGCTGTGATGGCGGTCAACACGGCTGCCGAACGCGCTTTTGGCGTCGTTGAGGTGCATGCCGCGCAGGTACTTAAAGCCCACGATGCGCTCAAATTCCGCGAAGGTTTTTTCGCACTCTTCGCGGCTGCGTAAGTCGTAGCCTGCGGCAAAGGCATGGCAGGTATCGATACAGACGCCCACGCGGGATTTGTCTTCTACGCCGTCGATAATGGCCGCCAGATGTTCAAATTTGAATCCAAGATTGCTGCCCTGACCGGCGGTGTTTTCAATGACTGCCGTCACGCCCTGGGTTTGCGCCAGCGCGATGTTGATGGATTCGGCGATACGCGCCAGGCAGGCGTCCTCGTCAATCTGCATCAGATGGCTGCCCGGATGGAAGTTCAGCAGCGTCAGGCCAAGCTGTTCGCAGCGTTGCAGTTCGTCGAGAAATGCCTCGCGTGATTTATCGAGCGCTTCCTGTACCGGATGACCCAGGTTAATGAGATAGCTGTCGTGTGGAAGGATCTGCCCTGGCCCGTAATGATATTTTTCACAGGCGGCTTTGAAATCATCAATGACTTCCGCGGTGAGCGGCGCGGCGCGCCACTGACGCTGATTTTTGGTGAACAGGGCGAAAGCGGTCGCCTCGATTTCGGCGGCGCGAATCGCGGCATTCGCCAGTCCGCCTGCTGCGCTAACGTGCGCTCCAACATATTTCATAAAGGGACTCCTGTTAACCCGAAACGCTTATGATAGCGGGTTAACAGGAGAAGGATGTAGTGGTTTATGCCATCAAAGTGTGGACGGCCAGGTTAATCGCGCCCCCGCCAATAATCAGCCAGACGAAGAGTATCAGTGCCATCAGCAGCGGTTTGGCGCCCGCTTTTTTCAGCGCGCTGACGTGAGTGGTCACCCCCAGCGCCGCCATCGCCATCGCCAGCATCACGGTATCCAGCGTGACCAACATATCCACCACGGCTTTTGGCAGCAGGTGGAAGGAGTTAAACACCGCCACGACGATAAACAGAATGGCGAACCACGGGATGGTGATCTTGCTTTTCTCTCCGTTGCCCGCCGGGGCCAGCTGTTTAACGCGCGCCGCCAGAATAATCAGGAACGGTGCCAGCATCATGACGCGCAGCATTTTGGCAATAACCGCCGCATTTTCCGCATCCGGATTAATGGCATGACCCGCCGCTACCACCTGCGCCACCTCATGCATGGTTGAGCCAATATAGATGCCGTAAGCCTCCGGGCTAAACCAGTGTGCAACCAGCGGATACATGGCCGGATAGAGGAAAATCGCCAGCGTCCCGAAAATCACCACCGTTGCCACGGCGACGGTGACTTTACTCGATTCTGCTTTCACGACCGGTTCTGTCGCAAGGACCGCTGCGGCCCCACAAATACTGCTGCCCGCACCAATCAACCAGCTGGTCTGTTTATCCAGGCCAAAGACTTTCTGGCCGATAAAGCAGGCCAGCAAAAAGGTACTGGTGAGGGTAAGGATGTCGATCGCAATCCCGCTCACCCCCACGTCTGCAATTTGTGAAAAGGTGAGGCGAAAGCCATACAGAATAATCCCCAGACGCAGCAGGTGCTGTTTGGCAAATAACACGCCGCCGTCGCAGGCGCTCCAGATTTTGGGGTAAACGGTATTCCCGACGACCATGCCCAGCAAGATCGCCAGCGTCAGGGCGCTAAACCCCGCCCCGGCGACAGCCGGAATGCTGCCTCCCCATAGTGCTGCGCCGGTGATCAATGCGCTTAACGCCAGCCCTGGAACGTAGTGCCACACTGTACGATGATGCTGCAGAGTGATTTCAGTCATAACCTTCTCCTTTGTATGCCTGAAAGGTTACGGCGCTCTGGCTTAAAAATAAAATTGATTATATATTTATAATTAATCTTTATAAGTGGTAAGCAAGGCGCTTACCGAAGCGGATGTTCACTATGCACATTACATTGCGTCAACTGGAAGTGTTTGCTGAAGTGCTGAAAAGCGGGTCGACCACGCAGGCCTCGCAGAGACTGGCATTGTCTCAGTCTGCGGTGAGCGCTGCGTTAACCGATCTTGAAGGACAGCTGGGCGTACAGCTTTTTGACCGGGTAGGGAAGCGGCTGGTGGTGAACGAACATGGTCGCCTGCTGTATCCGCGCGCGCTGGCGTTGCTGGAACAGGCGACGGAAATCGAGCAGCTATTCCGGGAGGACAACGGTGCCATTCGCGTCTTCGCCAGCAGCACCATCGGCAACTATATTCTTCCGGAAGTGATTGCCCGCTATCGCCGCGATTTCCCGACGCTACCGCTGGAGATGAGCGTCGGTAATAGCCAGGATGTGATTAACGCGATTATTGATTTTCGTGTCGACATTGGGCTTATCGAAGGGCCGTGCCATAACGTCGATATCATTGCCGAGCCGTGGCTGGAAGATGAGCTGGTGGTGTTTTCTTCTCCGGCGTCTCCGCTGTTGCAGGGGGAGGTCACGCTCGACCGGCTGGCGCTGGCCCCGTGGATTTTACGCGAACACGGCTCAGGCACGCGTGAAATTGTCGATTATCTGTTGCTCTCGCATTTACCGCAGTTCCATCTGGGCATGGAGCTGGGGAATTCCGAAGCCATTAAGCACGCCGTGCGTCATGGGCTGGGGATTAGCTGTTTGTCGCGACGAGTGATCGCCGAGCAGCTGGAAAGCGGATCGCTGGTAGAAATTCCGGTGCCATTACCAAAGCTGGTACGCACGCTGTGGTGTATTCACCATCGGCAAAAACATCTGTCTAACGCGTTGCAGCGTTTTTTGCGCTATTGCGAAATCTAGTCCAGGCTCTGCTTTGCTAATAATCCTGGGCTTGTCATGAAGCTCTCTTATAACAGCGCATTTCTGCCAGAAGGATGGCTTATCGTCTGCTACAATCTCGCCTCATTTTTTGAATGGACAGCATTTTCATATGGTTTCCGAAACTAAAACCACAGAAGCGCCCGCGCTACGCCGCGAACTCAAGGCGCGTCACCTGACGATGATCGCTATTGGCGGATCGATTGGTACAGGTCTTTTTGTTGCCTCTGGCGCAACCATTTCTGCAGCAGGCCCGGGCGGGGCACTCTTTTCTTATATCCTGATTGGCCTGATGGTGTATTTCCTGATGACCAGTCTGGGCGAACTGGCGGCTTACATGCCGGTATCCGGTTCCTTTTCGACTTACGGGCAAAAATACGTTGAAGAAGGCTTCGGCTTCGCGCTGGGCTGGAACTACTGGTACAACTGGGCGGTCACGATCGCCGTTGACCTCGTTGCCGCGCAGCTGGTGATGAACTGGTGGTTCCCGGACACCCCAGGCTGGATCTGGAGCGCCGTCTTCCTGGCAGTGATCTTCCTGCTGAACTACATCTCGGTACGCGGTTTTGGCGAAGCGGAATACTGGTTCTCGCTGATTAAAGTCGCCACGGTGATCATCTTTATCGTCGTCGGCATGGCGATGATTGTCGGGATCTTCAAAGGCGCACAGCCAGCGGGCTGGAGCAACTGGCAGATTGGCGAAGCACCGTTTGCCGGCGGTTTTGCGGCAATGATTGGTGTGGCGATGATTGTCGGCTTCTCTTTCCAGGGAACCGAACTGATTGGTATCGCGGCCGGCGAATCAGAAGAGCCGGAGAAGAATATTCCCCGCGCAGTGCGTCAGGTGTTCTGGCGTATCCTGCTGTTCTATGTGTTTGCGATCCTGATTATCAGCCTGATCATTCCTTACACCGACCCGAGCCTGCTGCGTAACGATGTGAAAGATATCAGCGTGAGTCCATTCACCCTGGTCTTCCAGCACGCGGGTCTGCTCTCTGCGGCGGCGGTAATGAATGCGGTGATCCTGACGGCGGTACTTTCGGCGGGTAACTCCGGCATGTATGCGTCAACCCGTATGCTGTACACCCTGGCCTGTGACGGTAAAGCACCGCGCATTTTCTCTAAGCTGTCTCGTGGCGGTGTGCCGCGTAACGCGCTGTATGCCACGACGGTGGTAGCGGGCCTGTGCTTCCTGACTTCCATGTTTGGTAATCAGACGGTCTATCTGTGGCTGCTGAATACCTCCGGTATGACGGGATTCATCGCCTGGCTGGGCATTGCGATTAGCCACTATCGTTTCCGTCGCGGGTATGTGAAGCAGGGGCACGACATTAACGATCTGCCGTACCGCTCGGGCTTTTTCCCGCTGGGACCGATCTTCGCCTTTATTCTGTGCCTGACCATTACCCTCGGCCAGAACTACGAAGCCTTCCTGTCGGACACGATCGACTGGGGTGGCGTAATGGCGACTTATATTGGTATTCCACTGTTCCTGATCATCTGGTTTGGCTACAAATTGACAAAGGGAACGCGTTTCGTCCGCTACAGCGAAATGGATTTCCCAGGACGTACTAAACCATAACCGCACTTCCTCTCTTTTAACCCGCTCAAATGAGCGGGTTTTTTTATGCCCACACTATGAAGAAAAGACATAATTATTAACAATTAAATTGATAATAATTATCGTTTGCTTTATCGTTACGCCGTTATCAAAAGGATGAAGGAGTCAGCGTCGCGTGCTGGTCTGACGAAGACGTTGCTGCCACACCTGCAAATAAACACCCTGTCGACTCGCCAAAGAAGCGAGCGGCATGCAATGCACTGTGAGCAATAATTATTTGATATTGTTGTGTTTACCTCATGGAGATATGGAATGTTTAGGTTAAATCCCTTCGTACGGGGAGGACTCTGCGCGTCCGCACTGTCCCTGGCGCTACCTGTTGTCGCGGCCGAATCTGGCGAGACGATGGTTGTCACGGCTTCCGCCACCGAACAAAACCTCAAAGATGCACCCGCCAGTATCAGCGTCATTACTCAGGAAGATCTGCAACGTAAACCCGTGCAGAACCTGAAAGATGTGTTACGGGATATTCCGGGCGTGCAGCTCACGAGCGAAGGCGATAACCGAAAAGGTGTCAGTATCCGTGGGCTGGACAGCAGCTATACCTTAATCCTGGTGGATGGCAAGCGTGTCAGCTCGCGCAATGCTGTTTTCCGCCATAATGATTTCGACCTCAACTGGGTCCCGGTTGATGCCATTGAGCGTATCGAAGTGGTGCGCGGGCCAATGTCGTCGCTGTACGGTTCCGATGCCCTCGGCGGCGTGGTGAACATCATCACTAAAAAAATCGGTCAGAAATGGACCGGAACGCTGACGGCTGACTCGACGATTCAGGAGCATCGCGATCGCGGTGATACTTATAACGGCCAGTTCTTTACCAGCGGTCCGCTGGTGGATGGCGTCCTGGGCGTGAAAGCGTTCGGTAGCCTGGCCAAACGTGAAAAAGACGACCAGCAGCAATCTTCGACTACCGCGACGGGTGAGACCCCGCGCATCGAAGGATTTACCAGCCGTGATGCCAACGTAGAGTTTGCGTGGACGCCAAACGAAAACCATGATTTCACCGCAGGCTACGGTTTTGACCGCCAGGACCGCGACTCCGACTCCCTCAATCAGAACCGCCTCGAACGCCAGAACTACTCCCTGAGCCACAACGGGCGCTGGGATACTGGCAACAGTGAGCTGAAATTCTACGGCGAGAAAGTCGATAACAAAAACCCGGGCAACAGCAGCCCAATTACCTCTGAAAGCAACAGCATCGACGGGAAATACGTCCTGCCATTGGGCGAAATTAATCAATTGCTCACCTTCGGTGGGGAATGGCGCCACGATAAGCTCAAAGACCCGGTAAACCTGACCGGGGGATCCAGCAGCAATACCTCTGCCAGCCAGTACGCCCTGTTTGTTGAAAACGAATGGCGTATTTTTGAACCGCTGGCGCTGACCACTGGCGTGCGTATGGATGATCACGAAACCTACGGCGATCACTGGAGTCCGCGTGCGTATCTGGTTTACAACGCGACCGATACCGTCACGCTGAAAGGGGGCTGGGCAACGGCGTTTAAAGCGCCTTCGCTGCTGCAGTTAAGCCCTGACTGGACCACCGGTTCATGCCGTGGCGCTTGTGAAATCGTCGGTAGCCCGGATCTGAAACCGGAAACCAGCGAAAGTTTTGAACTGGGCCTGTATTACGCCGGGGAAGAGGGCTGGTTAGAAGGTGTGCAAGCGAGCATCACGACCTTCCAGAATGACGTTGATGATCGTATCAGCATCTCACGTACCGCTAACGTTAATCAGGCAGCTGGCTATCCCAATTATGTCGGGCTGAATGCTGACGGCGAGCCAATTTTCCGCTACTACAACGTTAACAAAGCGCGTATCCGCGGTGTGGAAACGGAGCTGAAATTCCCGCTGGCCGAAGACTGGAAAATGACGCTGAATTACACCTATAACGATGGTCGTGATATCAGTAATGGCGGCAATAAGCCACTGTCGGAGCTGCCGTTCCATACCGCTAACGGTACGGTGGACTGGCAGGCTACCGATGCCTGGTCATTCTATGTACAGGGTAACTACACCGGCGAGAAACGTGCGCTCACCGATGGCGATGCAACGCCTGGCGGTTACGTGGTCTGGAACACCGGTGGCGCCTGGCAGGCAACGAAAAACGTCAAGCTGCGCGCGGGTGTACAAAACCTGATGGACAAAGATCTCAGTCGTGACGATTACAGTTATACGGAAGATGGGCGCCGTTACTTTATGGCGGTGGATTATCGCTTCTAAACTGGCGCGATGATAAAGCCCTCTCTGATGGTGAGAGGGCAAGGGGGCATAATGCCCCCGATGACCCGATGACCCGATGACCCGATGACCCGATGACCCGCTGATTACTTCAGCAGGTGCTCCGCATGGAAGCGGAGATGATCTTCGATAAACGACGCAATGAAGTAATAGCTGTGATCGTGTCCTGGCTGTATGCGCAGCGTCAGCGGCCAGGCTTTCTGGCGCGCCACTTCTGCCAGCACGGCGGGTTGTAGCTGGTTGGCAAGAAACTGATCTGCATCACCCTGATCGATCAGGGTAGGGATAGCGTCTCCCGGCTGGCTGGCCTGCATTAACGCGCAGCTGTCCCACTCCTGCCATGCTGATTCATCTTCACCCAGATAATGTGAAAACGCCTTCTGCCCCCACGGGACCTGAGTCGGGTTAACAATCGGCGCAAATGCCGACACGCTGGTGAATTGACCTGGATTTTTAAGCGCCATGATTAACGCGCCGTGGCCACCCATCGAATGGCCGCTGATAGCCGCGCGATCGCCTACCTTAAACTGAGCCTGCACCAGCGCGGGCAGCTCGTCGCGAAGGTAATCGTACATCCGGTAATGGCTTGCCCAGGGCTGCTGAGTCGCATTCAAATAGAAACCTGCGCCTTTACCCAGATCGTACCCGGCATCGTCGGCGACATCATCGCCGCGCGGGCTGGTATCCGGCATCACCAGCGCGATCCCCAGCTCCGCCGCGACACGCTGCGCCCCGGCTTTGGTGGTGAAGTTTTCATCATTGCAGGTCAGGCCGGAGAGCCAGTACAACACCGGTGGCTTAACATTTTCGCCTGTCGGCGGCAGAAAAATGCTGAACGTCATCGCGCAGTTCAGCGTGGTGGAGTCGTGCCGCCAGCGCTGCTGCCGACCTTCAAAACAACGGTGCTCTTCGAGCAGTTCCATGCAAGGCTCCTTACTTCATTTAGCTATTCATTAAATCCATAATACAGATAATTCATTCACCTGTGAGCAACTTTCACTTCCGCTGTCACGCCAGATGTTGCATCATTAATTAACTTAATTTTAACAAATGAGGCAACCATGGCGCTGCGAATCGCGCTCAGTGGATTTGTGGTGTTGGTTGTGGCCATGGGGATTGGCCGGTTTGCCTTCACACCTCAGGTTCCACTGATGATTGAGGCCGGGCAGCTGACGTTAACCAGCGCCGGGCTGGTGGCGGCCATGAACTATCTCGGCTATCTCGTGGGTGCCTGGGATGCCATGCGCGCGCATCGTTTTGTCGAAGGACGGCTCTGGCTCGGCATTTTTGGTGCTGTTGCACTGACGCTGCTGTCGGCAATAGCGGATAACGCCATTGTTCATGGGATTATGCGTTTTGTCATTGGCTGTATGAGCGGCTGGTCAATGGTGCTGATTGCCGCGTGGACTAACGAACGGCTGGCCCATTTTGGTAAGCCGGGCCTGAGCGCGGCGGTATTCGCCGGTCCGGGGGCGGGGATTGCGTTAAGCGGTTTGCTTGCCGTCTACATTCAGGCGCGTTCGCTGTCAGCGGGGGCGGCATGGCAGATTTATGGCGTGCTGGCGCTGATTTTAATTGTGCTGGTTGCGCGTTATCTGCCGCGAGCGGGGCAGTTACATCGACCCGGGACGGCGCCGGAGCCTCTGGTGCTGACCGCCGACCTGCGCCGCCTCGTCTGGAGCTACAGCCTGGCGGGATTTGGCTACATTCTTCCGGCAACCTTTTTATCGCAAATGGCGGCGCTTCGCTTTCCGGGCAGTGTGTTTGCCCAGTTTGTCTGGCCCGTATTTGGTGCGGCTTCCGTCGTCGGGATCGCACTGAGTATCGCGCTGCGTCATGTCTCGACGTCAAATCGCCGGCTCTCCATCGTGCTGTGGTTACAAGGGGTGGGCGTGTTTGCCGCCTGGCTGTTGCCGGGGATCGGCGGCCTGGTGACCGGTGCGTTATTGGTGGGCGGCGGTTTTCTCTGCGCTGTTCAGCTGTCGCTGCTTTGTGGTCGGGAGCTGGCGCCTCAGCACACGCGCTATATGGCGGGATTACTGACCACCGGCTACGCCATCGGTCAGCTGATTGGCCCGATGACCTCGGCTTTATCGACGTGGCTGACCCATCAGCTGGAGCCTGCTCTCGGCCTGGCGGGCGTGGCACTTTTTGTCGGCGGAGCGCTGGTCTGGAATCGTCAGGCCGAAAGGCAGCAACAATTGCAATAATTATCACCGTGAATACTGGATTATGTGCGCCACCTCACGCACAATGAGCGCACACTTTTGCCTCAAAGAGGGCAAAAGGCAGCCACACCTGCAGGAGAAAAATAATGCCATCACTCAGTAAAGAAGCCGCCCTCGTTCACGAAGCGCTGGTTGCGCGTGGTCTTGAAACCCCGCTGCGCCCGCCGGTTAATGAACTGGACAACGAAACACGTAAACGTCTTATTTCCGGGCACATGACCGAGATCATGCAGTTGCTGAATCTCGACCTGAGCGATGACAGCCTGATGGAGACGCCGCACCGTATCGCAAAAATGTACGTCGATGAGATTTTCTCTGGCCTCGATTACGCCAACTTCCCGAAAATCACCGTCATCGAAAACAAGATGAAAGTTGATGAAATGGTGACCGTGCGCGATATCACGCTGACCAGCACCTGTGAACATCACTTTGTGACCATTGATGGCAAAGCCACGGTAGCGTATATCCCTAAAGATACGGTTATTGGCCTGTCCAAAATCAACCGCATCGTGCAATTCTTTGCTCAACGTCCGCAGGTTCAGGAACGTTTGACGCAGCAGATCCTGACGGCGCTGCAAACGCTGCTGGGAACCAATAACGTGGCAGTGTCGATTGACGCGGTTCACTACTGCGTGAAAGCACGCGGCGTACGCGATGCGACCAGTGCGACGACCACAACCTCGCTGGGCGGTCTGTTTAAATCCAGCCAGAACACTCGCCAGGAGTTCCTGCGCGCCGTGCGTCATCATAACTAATTAAAGGGCAGGGTAATGGAGCGTAATGTCACGCTGGATTTTGTTCGTGGCGTCGCCATCCTCGGTATCCTGCTGCTTAATATCAGCGCCTTTGGTTTGCCAAAGGCCGCTTATTTGAATCCTGCCTGGTATGGCGATATCACTCGTAGTGATGCCTGGACCTGGGCGATTCTGGATCTCTTTGCTCAGGTCAAATTCCTCACCCTCTTCGCGCTCCTTTTTGGTGCGGGATTGCAGATACTGCTTAAGCGCGGCAAGCGCTGGATCCAGTCCCGCCTGACGCTACTGGTCCTCCTCGGTTTTCTCCATGGGCTGTTACTCTGGGACGGTGATATTTTGCTGGCTTATGGGTTAGTGGGATTGATCTGCTGGCGGATGATCCGCGATGCTCAGGATGTCAAAAGTCTCTTCAATACGGGTGTCATTCTTTATCTTATCGGCATCGGCGTACTGCTGTTGCTGGGAATGATCTCCGGCGGCGCAACGAACCGTTCCTGGATACCGGATGCGGCAAATCTTCAGTATGAACAATTCTGGAAACTGAAAGGCGGCGTTGAAGCCATCAGCAACCGGGCCGATATGCTGGGTGATAATCTGATTGCTCTGGGTGCGCAGTATGGCTGGCAGCTGGCGGGGATGATGCTGATGGGCGCGGCGCTGATGCGTACCGGTTGGCTGAAAGGGGAATTCAGCGCCCGACACTATCGCTTAGTGGGGGCGGGGCTGATCCTGCTCGGTGTGGCAATCAATCTTCCGGCGGTGATTGCGCAATGGCGGCTGGACTGGGATTACCGCTGGTGCGCATTTCTGTTACAGGCCCCGCGCGAGTTAAGCGCGCCGTTTCAAACCATTGGCTACGCATCGTTAATCTACGGTTTCTGGTCTCACATTGCGCGGTGGAAATTAGCCTCTGCGGTGGCCTGCGTCGGGCGAATGGCGCTGACCAACTACCTGCTACAAACCCTGATTTGCACCACGCTTTTCTATCGTTTCGATCTGTTTATGAAATTCGACAGGCTTCAGCTGCTGGCGTTTGTGGTTCCGGTGTGGATTGCGAACATCGCCTTTTCCGTTTTCTGGCTGCGTTATTTCCGCCAGGGGCCGATGGAGTGGCTGTGGCGTCAATTAACCGCACGCGCTTCGGGTGTATCACTGACTCATACATCCAGATAACGATCTGGATCACAATCATTAACAAAACGGATGTAACCGTTTTCATCTGTGTGAGCTTCTTCACGTAGTCCCCTCTCTGTCGCTGCCAAAATAGCCTCCTTGCTAAACACAGGGGGTGTCTGTGAGTTGCTGCAATCCATTTAAGGATGGTGAATATGATCACCATTCGTGACGTAGCCCGCATCGCGGGTGTTTCTGTTGCTACCGTTTCCCGCGTGCTGAACAACAGCGCGCTGGTCAGCCCTGAAACGCGTGAAACCGTGATGAAAGCGGTCAACGAGCTGGGCTATCGCCCGAATGCCAATGCTCAGGCGCTTGCCACCCAGGTGAGCGACACCATTGGCGTGGTGGTGATGGATGTCTCCGATGCGTTTTTTGGCGCGTTGGTCAAAGCCGTCGATGTTGTGGCCCAACAGCATCAGAAATATGTGTTGATCGGCAATAGCTATCATGAGGCTGAAAAAGAGCGTCACGCTATTGAGGTACTGATTCGTCAACGATGTAACGCATTGATTGTGCACTCAAAAGCATTAAGTGACGAAGAGTTGTCCGGGTTTATGGATCATATCCCCGGCATGGTTCTGATCAACCGTGTGGTTCCGGGATATGCCCATCGCTGTGTGGCGCTGGATAACGTGAGTGGGGCAATGATGGCCACGCGAATGTTACTCAGCAACGGCCACCAGCGAGTCGGCTATCTGGCCTCCAGCCATCATATTGAAGATGACGACATGCGGCGCGAAGGGTGGCAGAACGCCCTAAAAGAGGCCGGAATCATGCCGGTGGACAGCTGGATGGGTACCGGCTCGCCGGATATGCAGGGCGGAGAAGCTGCCATGGTTGAACTGTTGGGACGTAACCTGCAACTGACGGCCGTCTTTGCCTACAACGACAGCATGGCCGCCGGGGCGCTGACGGCGTTGAAAGACAACGGCATTGCTGTGCCACAGCATTTGTCATTGATTGGTTTCGATGATATCCCAATCGCCCGTTACACGGACCCGCAGCTGACGACCGTACGCTATCCGATTGCATCAATGGCCCGTCTCGCCACTGAGCTGGCGTTACAGGGAGCCGCAGGGCAGCTGGATCCGGACGCAACGCACTGTTTCATGCCTACTTTAGTGCGCCGCCACTCTGTGGCGTTAAGACAAATTGTGGCTCCGATCACTAACTGATAACACAGGGTGATGTAACCGTTTTCAATCTGTGAGTAAATTCACAGTATCTTAACAAGGCGATGACTATGATGTCAGCGTTTTGGGAACTGAAACGCTATGTAACGGTGATTAATCACTTTCACAATAGTCAAAGTGCCACAAACAACGAATAAAACGCATTCTGGAGCGTTACCGAACACGGAAGATAGAAATTTTATAAGTGAACTTCGGCAGTCAGTAACGTTTTATTAACACCTGCCCGCCGACCGTTATTCACAAGAACTACCCTGCATAAAAAAAACCGGAGATACCATGAATAAGAAGGTGTTGACTCTGTCTGCTGTGATGGCAAGCATGCTTTTTGGTGCAGCAGCGCACGCTGCGGATACCCGTATTGGTGTGACTATCTATAAATACGACGACAACTTTATGTCTGTTGTTCGTAAAGCTATCGAGAAAGATGCTAAAGCAGCGCCAGACGTTCAGCTGCTGATGAACGACTCTCAGAACGACCAGTCCAAACAGAACGACCAAATCGACGTTCTGCTGGCGAAAGGCGTGAAAGCCCTGGCAATCAACCTGGTTGACCCGGCAGCAGCAGGTACGGTCATTGAGAAAGCGCGCGGCCAGAATGTGCCAATCGTCTTCTTCAACAAAGAACCTTCTCGCAAAGCGCTCGACAGCTATGACAAAGCCTTCTACGTGGGTACTGACTCCAAAGAGTCCGGTATTATCCAGGGCGATCTGATCGCAAAACACTGGGCTGCAAATCCGAACTGGGATCTGAACAAAGATGGTCAGGTTCAGTTCGTACTGCTGAAAGGCGAGCCGGGCCATCCGGATGCTGAAGCACGTACCACTTACGTTATCAAAGAGCTGAACGACAAAGGCCTGAAAACCCAACAGCTAGCGTTAGACACCGCGATGTGGGATACCGCTCAGGCGAAAGATAAGATGGACGCATGGCTGTCTGGCCCGAACGCTAACAAAATCGAAGTGGTTATCGCCAACAACGATGCGATGGCAATGGGTGCAGTTGAAGCGCTGAAAGCACACAACAAATCCTCTATCCCGGTATTCGGCGTGGATGCGTTGCCAGAAGCGCTGGCTCTGGTTAAATCTGGCGCAATGGCCGGTACCGTTCTGAACGACGCAAACAACCAGGCGAAAGCAACCTTCGATCTGGCGAAAAACCTGGCGGATGGCAAAGGCGCAGCTGATGGCACCACCTGGAAGATCGAGAATAAAATCGTTCGCGTACCTTACGTGGGCGTAGACCAGTCAAACCTGGCTGAGTTTATCGGTAAATAAGTCAGAGATTGCATGTTCTCACAGGGCGCAATTCGTTGCGCCCTTTTATAACGCGATATGCGAGGCCGTCAAGGTATAATTATGGTCAGCACAAATACTCAGTCGTCAGGCGAATTCTTGTTAGAAATGAGCAGTATTAACAAGTCTTTTCCAGGCGTTAAGGCCCTCGATAATGTTAATTTAAAAGTGCGTCCTCACTCTATTCATGCGTTGATGGGTGAGAATGGTGCGGGTAAATCAACATTATTAAAGTGTCTTTTCGGAATCTATCAAAAAGATTCTGGTAGCATTCTTTTTCAGGGAAAAGAGATCGACTTCCATTCCGCCAAAGAAGCGCTGGAAAATGGTATTTCGATGGTTCACCAGGAATTAAACCTGGTTCTTCAACGTTCTGTTATGGACAATATGTGGCTGGGTCGTTATCCGACCAAAGGCGTATTTGTCGATCAGGACAAAATGTATCGCGACACCAAAGCCATTTTCGACGAGCTGGATATTGAAATCGACCCGCGCGCGCGCGTAGGGACGTTATCCGTGTCTCAGATGCAGATGATTGAAATTGCCAAAGCGTTTTCCTATGATGCGAAAATTGTCATCATGGATGAACCGACTTCATCGTTAACGGAAAAAGAGGTTAATCACCTTTTTACTATTATCCGTAAACTGAAAGATCGCGGCTGTGGCATTGTGTATATCTCGCATAAAATGGAAGAGATCTTCCAGCTGTGTGATGAAATCACCATTCTGCGTGACGGACAGTGGATTGCGACTCAGCCGCTCGAAGGGCTGGACATGGATAAGATCATTTCCATGATGGTTGGCCGCTCCCTGAACCAGCGTTTCCCGGATAAGGAAAACAAGCCGGGCGAGGTGATTCTGGAAGTGCGCAATCTTACGTCACTGCGCCAGCCCTCTATCCGCGATGTCTCCTTTGACCTTCACAAAGGCGAGATTTTAGGTATTGCCGGACTGGTCGGGGCGAAACGTACCGATATCGTGGAAACGCTGTTTGGTATCCGTGAAAAATCCGATGGCACTATCACGCTGCACGGCAAGAGAATTAATAACCATAATGCGAACGAAGCGATTAACCATGGTTTTGCGCTGGTGACCGAAGAGCGCCGCTCAACGGGAATTTACGCATACCTGGATATTAATTTTAACTCGCTCATTTCGAATATTCGTAATTATAAAAATAAAATTGGTCTGCTGGATACTTCCCGTATGAAAAGCGATACCCAGTGGGTTATCGACTCCATGCGTGTGAAAACGCCAGGACACCAGACGCAAATTGGTTCACTGTCCGGCGGTAATCAGCAGAAAGTCATTATTGGCCGCTGGTTATTAACCCAGCCAGAAATTTTAATGCTTGATGAACCTACGCGTGGTATCGACGTTGGTGCAAAATTTGAAATCTATCAGCTGATAGCTGAGCTGGCTAAAAAGAATAAAGGGATCATTATTATTTCTTCCGAAATGCCGGAATTGTTAGGGATCACAGATCGTATTCTGGTTATGAGCAATGGTCTCGTTGCCGGAATTGTTGACACCAAAACGACAACGCAAAACGAAATTCTCCGTCTTGCGTCTTTGCACCTTTAAGATCAGGGGCTCCTCATGAGTGCGTTAAATAAAAAAAGTTTTCTCACTTATCTGAAAGAAGGCGGTATTTACGTTGTTCTTTTAGTGTTACTGGCCATTATTATTTTCCAGGACCCCACGTTCTTAAGTTTATTAAACTTGAGTAACATTCTGACCCAGTCCTCAGTGCGTATCATCATTGCACTGGGTGTCGCGGGGCTGATTGTGACTCAGGGTACTGACCTGTCAGCCGGACGTCAGGTTGGCCTGGCGGCGGTTGTGGCGGCAACGCTATTACAGTCGATGGAAAACGCGAACAAAGTCTTCCCGGAAATGGCGACTATGCCGATTATCGTGGTGGTGCTGATTGTCTGCGTCGTCGGTGCCATCATTGGCCTGATCAACGGTATTATCATTGCTTACCTGAATGTGACGCCGTTTATCACCACGTTGGGTACGATGATTATCGTTTACGGTATCAACTCCCTGTACTACGACTTTGTCGGTGCATCGCCCATTTCTGGTTTTGACAGCGGCTTCTCAACGTTTGCACAAGGCTTTGTGGCGCTGGGTAGTTTCCGACTCTCGTACATCACTTTCTACGCGCTGATTGCCGTCGCGTTTGTCTGGGTGCTGTGGAACAAAACTCGCTTCGGTAAAAACATCTTCGCCATCGGCGGTAACCCGGAAGCGGCTAAAGTATCAGGGGTTAACGTTGCTCTGAACCTGCTGATGATTTATGCGCTGTCCGGTGTGTTCTATGCCTTCGGTGGGTTACTGGAAGCGGGCCGTATCGGCTCAGCCACTAACAACCTGGGCTTTATGTATGAACTGGATGCGATCGCAGCCTGCGTAGTGGGTGGCGTTTCCTTCAGCGGTGGGGTGGGGACAGTCGTTGGCGTGGTCACCGGTGTTATCATCTTTACCGTCATCAACTACGGTCTGACCTACATCGGCGTGAACCCGTACTGGCAGTATATTATCAAGGGCGCGATTATTATCTTCGCCGTTGCGCTGGATTCACTGAAGTACGCACGTAAGAAGTAATCACGTTACAGATGGAAAAGCCCGCTCATCGTTGAGCGGGCTTTTTTTATTTGCGGGTTTTCTTCTCGATATCCAGCAGCTGTTCCGGGGTGACAGCCGGATAATCCTGCGCATCTTCCGGTATCTGATGCATCGCCGGGATGGGAACCAGCGGGCCTAAAAAGCGAGGTTCACGCTTGAAAAGATAAAGGTCGGCCAGAGCACCAAAGCGCGCGCCAAACTCGCGAACGCGGACGCTCCACATATCTTTAGGAGAAGGGACCGCATAACACTGGGCCTGAATGCCCATATGGAGCGCGATAAAGAGCGCACGTTCGCAGTGGAAGCGTTGAGTGATGATGATGAAATCATTGGTATCAAAGACTTTACGCGTGCGGACGATCGAATCCAGCGTGCGGAATCCGGCATAATCAAGCACGATATCCGCCGGATCGACGCCAGCGGCAATCAAATCCTTACGCATCGTCACCGGCTCGTTATAGCTCTGCTGGGCATTATCGCCACTTAACAGCAGGTAATTGACCTTGCCGCTGTTATAGGCGTTCAGCGCACCCTGAATGCGGTAGCGGTAGTACTGATTAATGACCCCGGTACGATAATATTTTGCCGTCCCCAGCACCACGCCGACCTGGCGATAGGGCAGGTCCTGCAAATCATCAAAAATATAGGGGGCGGTTTTCCAGCTCATCCAGCGATCGAGGCCGAGCGCCGTCAACAGCAGTATGCCGACCAGGACAGACAGGCTGTAAAACACACGCTTTAACATGAAGATGACTCGATCCGTGGGTGAAATTTCACTCAGGCTACTGTACCCGCCTGTGAAGCGCAAGAAACAGCGGTTTGATTGGGGGGATTTTCATCAGTATGGCGGACATTTCTGTCCGCCAAAAGCATTAAGCTAGTAACACGCGGTCGATGGCAGAACAACCCAGCGCTTTCAGGGTCGCGGCGGTGGCGTCCCACTGAATTAAAGGCGCATCGCCTTTTTCAGCCAGAATCGCGCGCTGAATATCCGGGTAGTCGTACCCGTTCAGGCTCAGCAGATTGAGTGCGCCTTGCAGCGGTGGCAGCGTCGGGTTGAACGCGGCATTTTCGGCGTAGCTGCCGGTGAAGATACGGCCATCACGACACTCCAGCGCCACGCCGCTCGGCGCCTGGCTGTAGGGTGCATGGCTGTTGTTCGCCGCAGCGATCGCTGACTGGGCCAGTTCGTCGCCCGTTAACGCAAAGCCGTGGTTCTGCTCGTCCATCAGCAGCGTTTTGATCTCCAGATCTTTCGGGCCAAAAGCATCTGGCAGATAATCGCCAAGCGTATGTGGCTCACGGCCTGGCAGATTAATGCGCAGTTGCAGACCGCTGTTCAGCTCATTCATAAACTGACGGCAATGACCGCAAGGGGTGTAGTTGACGGTGATGGCTTGCAGCGCTTTTTCACCGCGCAGCCACGCATGGCTGATAGCGCTTTGTTCTGCGTGGACGGTTTGTTGCATGGTCGCACCAAGGAACTCCATGTTCCCGCCGAAATACCAGGCTCCACTGACGCCGCGCGCGATTGCGCCGACGTTAAAATGGGAGAGATCGGCTCTGGCGCAGGCGGCAGCCAACGGCAGTAATGCGAAAGCCAGCGCGTCTTCGTCCAGTCCCGTTGCCTGTTTAAGCGTCGCGACCTGCTCTGCCGACAGCATGGCGGGGAAGTGCGTATCCGCCAGAACCGGGGCCAGGGCTGATTGCAAATTCTCTGCGAGCTGGGCGAAAGCAGTTTGAAAACGTGGGTGCATGGCAATGCCTCATAAAGGTTAATGGATCGGTAGTGTACGGAGCCAACAGGGCTTTATATGTGATCCAGCTCTCATTATGTGTGCAACTTATGAAATCAAAATGAATTTTGCGCGACGCATCGCAAATTTTAGCCCACCACCGCCAGAATAATCGGGAACAGGAACGGGGCAATCAGCGAGGTCATAATCCCGCAAATCACCAGCGCCAGCGAGCTGAAAGCGCCTTCCTGATAATCCAGCTCCGCACAGCGCGCAGTACCAAGGGCGTGCGAGGCGGTTCCCATTGCCAGACCGCGTGCGGCTTTGGTGCGGATACGCATTAAATTGAGCAACGTATGGCCAAACACCGCCCCCAGGATCCCGACAAAAATCACGCACATGGCGCTAATGGCCGGGATCCCGCCGATGCTGCCGCCAACGGCCATCGCAATCGGCGTGGTCACGGATTTCGGCAAAATAGAGGCGGCGATTTGCGGTGAGGCGCCCATCAGCAGGGCAACCGAGGTGCCTGTGACCATTGCCACCACGCTGCCGATCAGGCAGATGGTAATGATCGATTTCCAGCGCGCGCGGATCTGATGCAGCTGCTCGTAAAGCGGAAACGCCAGCGCCACGACGGCAGGTTGCAGTAGATCGTTTAAAATCTTACTGCCCGCAAAATAGCGTTCGTAAGGAATGCCGGTGAGCAGCAGGAACGGAATAATCACCACCATCGCCACCAGCAGCGGGTTGAGCAGCGGCATTTTAAAACGGGCAGCAAGTTTACGTGCGGCGAAAAACACCACCAGTGTCAGTGGCAGCGACCACCAGATATTGGCCATCATTTTTTACTTCCTTTCTGCCCGACGACTTTGCGTTCGCCGTGCACCAGATGCGAACTCCAGCTCACCACCAGGAACACCACGAGCGTACTCACCGCACAGGAGACCAGAATTGGGCCGTACTGCGCTTTAAGCAGGTCGTAATATTGCATCACGCCGACGCCGATCGGCACAAACAGTAGCGCCATATAGCGAATAAGAACGAAGCAGCCCGGGTTGACCCATTTTGCGGGAAGAATTTGCAGCGCCAGCAGCAGAAAAAGAATCAGCATGCCGATAATGCTGCCGGGAATGGTGATCGGCAGCAGAGACGAAATGAAAATCCCCGCATAGAGGCAGGCATAAATCAGAATAAACGCGCGCAGATATTGCCAGATAATATTGAATGATTTGCTCATGGTGAAAGTCCTTGATGGAACATATTCATCATACAATTAAACGCTAAAACGTGCTACGGATCACATCATGAATTTTGAGCATACCAGACATTCCTTTCTGGAACGTCGGGCATTTTCACAGGATTAACGGTAAAAGCGATAACAATCAGTGTAGTTGTCGTGCCCAGATTTGAAGCAGTGAAAGGAGAGAAACACCTCTGTCCTTAAGGCGGGTTGCGGAGTCTCGCTTGAAAGCCTTTCCACGCTTCAGGAGAGCGGCTACCATAGCGCGTCTTTTTTCACAGGTATTGATCATGCGGGTATTACTGGCGCCGATGGAAGGCGTGCTCGACTCACTGGTGCGCGAGCTGCTGACTGAGGTCAATGATTACGATCTTTGCGTCACCGAGTTTTTACGGGTGATCGATATGCTGTTGCCAGTAAAGTCGTTTTATCGACTCTGCCCGGAGCTGCATCGCCAGAGCCGGACCACTTCCGGTACGCTGGTGCGTATCCAGCTGCTGGGGCAATACCCGGAGTGGCTGGCGGAAAACGCCGCCCGCGCCGTGGAGCTGGGCTCTTACGGTGTGGATCTCAACTGCGGCTGTCCGTCCAAAATGGTCAACGGCAGCGGCGGTGGCGCAACGTTACTGAAAGATCCCGAGCTGATTTACCGTGGCGCGAAAGCGATGCGTGAGGCCGTACCTGCTCATTTACCGGTGACGGTAAAAGTGCGTCTTGGCTGGGACAGCGGCGATCGCCAGTTTGAAATTGCCGATGCGGTACAGCAGGCTGGGGCAACGGAGCTGGTGGTGCACGGGCGAACGAAAGAGGACGGCTACAAAGCCGATCGCATTAACTGGCAGGCCATCGGTGAGATCCGCCAGCGCCTGTCGATTCCGGTGATCGCGAACGGCGAAATCTGGGACTACGAGAGCGCGCAGGCGTGTCTCAAAGAGACCGGCTGCGATTCCGTCATGATCGGTCGCGGGGCGCTCAACGTGCCCAACCTGAGCCGGGTGGTAAAATACAACGAACCGCGAATGCCGTGGCCTGATGTGGTCACGCTATTGCAAAAATATTCTCGCCTGGAAAAGCAGGGTGATACGGGGCTTTATCATGTGGCTCGTATTAAACAGTGGCTGAGTTATTTACGTAAAGAATACAGCGAGGCGCTCGGACTCTTTCAGGAGATCCGCACATTACAGACCTCAGCCGATATTGCGCGCGTCATTCAGGCCAAATAATAGCGTCGGGATCGGAGCGTCAATGCGCTCGCAGGCCTGCATATGGCATATGAAACGCTATATGCGCTGAGTTTACTGACGTGTTCCGCAAATGAAGGGTGCTGGATGACGGGACTGAAAACCGCCGTGGCCTTCTGACATCAGGGTAAAACCGCATCAATGACGATCTGCGTCACGTTTTTACGCGTGATACATTGAGGCTGCGAATGAAACTGATAGAGTGCAAAAACTGGATTGTTACTGCTGCGGCAGGCAAAACCTGATTTTCTGGCATCTGCCGGAGGTCAGGTTTTTTTGTTTCTGGGGTTCTGATGAAAATCGCCAAAATTCTTAATAATAATGTGGTGGTTGTTCTGGATGAGCACAAGCGCGAACAGGTCGTGATGGGGCGCGGGCTGGCCTTCCAGAAACGTATCGGTGAAGATCTTGACGCGGAGAAAGTGGAAAAGGTATTCGCACTGCAAAGTGATGAGCTGGCGCGTCGGCTGGGGGAGTTACTCAGTCAGATCCCGCTTGAGGTGATGACCACCTGCGACCGCATTATTGGGCTGGCGGCGCAGCGGCTGGGGAAATTGCAGGACAGCCTCTACATCACGTTGACCGACCACTGCCATTTTGCCATCGAACGGCAAAAGAAAGGCTTAGCGATCAAAAATGTGCTGCTGTGGGAGATCAAACGTCTGTACCCGAAAGAGTTTGAGCTGGGGCAGGAAGCAAGAGCGATTATCGCCAGCAGGCTCGGGGTGGAGCTTGCCGAAGATGAAGCGGGTTTTATCGCCCTTCACCTGGTTACCGCGCAGCTGAACAGCGAAATGCCTGAAGTGATGCACGTCACCCGCGTGATGCAGGAGATTCTGCAGCTGGTGAAGTATCAGCTTCAGCTGGAATATGACGAAGAGTCGCTCAGCTATCAGCGCTTTGTCACCCACCTCAAGTTCTTTGCTCAACGGATGCTGACCCGCACCGTGGTGGAAGATGACGATGTGACGCTGCATACGGCGGTAAAAGATAACTACGCGAAAGCCTGGATGTGCGCCGAGAAAATCGCGCAGTATTTGCAGAAAAGTTATCAGCGCGAGCTGACGACGGAAGAAATTATGTTTCTCACCATTCATATTGAGCGCGTGAGAAAAGAAGGGCGATAAGCCCCAAAATCTGGATTGTTACTGCATAACGCAGGCAAAACCTGAGCGCGGCATCTGAAGAGGTGCCGTTCTCGGGTTTTTTTATTTTTATACTCAGTCAACAGATGCCTGCGGGCATCGAAGAAAGGAAATCGAGATGAAATATCAAGCTTTGGCGAAGGATATTCTCGGCCACGTAGGGGGCAAAGAGAACATCATCAGTCTGGTTCATTGCGCCACCCGGCTTCGCTTCAAACTGAAAGAAAATCAAAAAGCGGATGCCGAAGGGCTGAAGAAAAATCCGGGCGTGATCATGGTCGTCGAAAGCGGCGGGCAATTTCAGGTGGTGATTGGAAACCATGTGAATGATGTCTGGAAAGCGGTGCGGGCTGAAGCGGGTTTGCATGACGATACGCCAGTGGCCGCAGACGAGAACGGAGAAAAGGGCAATCTTCTCGGGCGCTTGATCGACGTTGTCTCCGGCATCTTTACCCCGTTTATTGGCATCCTGGCGGCATCCGGTATTTTGAAAGGATTACTGGCGCTGGCCGTGGTTTGCGGATGGCTCAGTCCCGACAGCGGAACCTACAAGATCTGGTTTGCGGCAAGCGATGCCTTATTCTTCTTCTTCCCGCTGGTGCTGGGCTACACGGCCGGGAAGAAATTTGGCGGCAATCCGTTTATCACCATGGTCATCGGCGGTGCGCTGACCCATCCGATGATGATTCAGGCGTTTGAGGCCAGCCAACAAACCGGGGCTGTAGCGGATGCATTTCTTGGAATTCCGGTCACCTGGTTCAACTACAGCGCGTCGGTGATCCCGATTATTCTCGCAGCGTGGGTCAGCTGCTGGCTGGAAAAACAGAGCGGCAAGCTGTTGCCGTCGTCGATGAAAAATTTCTTTACGCCGCTGATCTGTTTAGCGGTCACCGTCCCGTTGACCTTCCTGGTGATTGGACCGGTAGCGACCTGGCTGAGCCAGCTACTGGCTAACGGCTATCAGGTGATTTATGTCCTGGCTCCGTGGCTGGCGGGTGCTGCGATGGGGGCGCTGTGGCAGGTGTGCGTGATCTTCGGTCTGCACTGGGGGCTGGTGCCGCTGATGATCAATAACCTGGCGGTGCTGGGGCATGACTCGATGCTGCCGATGCTGCTGCCTGCGGTGATGGGGCAGGTGGGGGCCGCGCTGGGGGTCTTCCTGCGCACTCGCGATACGCGTCTGAAAATGCTGGCGGGCTCATCGGTAACGGCGGGGATCTTTGGCATCACCGAGCCGGCGGTGTATGGCGTGAACTTGCCGCTGCGTCGTCCGTTCATCTTTGGCTGCGTGGCCGGGGCGATTGGCGGTGCCATCGTGGGGCTGAGCCAGGCCTACGTTTACTCCTTTGGGTTTGCCAATATATTTACCATTGCGCAGATGATCCCGCCGGGTGGCATTGATGCCTCGCTGTGGGGGGGAATTATCGGGACCGTGGTGGCACTGATTTTGAGTTGCGTGATGACGCTGGTTGCGGGGATGCCGGGTCGCGCAGTTGAGACGACGCCGGTCGCGGTAACCGCGGGCGAAGACGATGTGCTTTCGCCCATGAGCGGGACGGTACTGGCCCTGGATCAGGTGCCGGATGCCACTTTTGCGAGCGGTCTTCTCGGTCAGGGCGCGGCAATTATTCCGTCTGATAACAAAGTTATCGCCCCGTTTGCGGGTGAGGTCGCCTCGCTGTTCCAGACCAAACACGCGATTGGCCTGCTAAGCGAAAGCGGCATTGAAGTGCTGATCCACGTCGGTATCGACACCGTTAAGCTCGACGGTAAACCGTTCACCGCTCACGTCAACGTGGGCGATAAAGTGAAGCCTGGCGATCTGCTGCTGGAATTCGACAGACAGACCATTCTTGACGCCGGATACGATCTGGCGACCCCGATTATTATCAGTAACAGCGACAGTTATGCCGAGGTGATCACCGTGGCGGCCAGCGCCGTCAACGCCGGTGCGCCGCTGCTGACCGTCAGCCATCAATAACAGGAGAACGTGATGAAAACTTTCCCGGATGCATTTTTATGGGGCGGCGCGGTTGCTGCCAACCAGGTAGAAGGCGCTTACCTTGAAGATGGCAAAGGCCTGTCAACGTCGGACGTCCAGCCGAAGGGCGTATTTGGCCCGGTGGTGGAGCGCGTGCCGGGCGACAGCGGGATCAAGGATGTGGCGATCGATTTTTATCATCGCTATCCGGACGATATTAAGCTGTTTGCTGAGATGGGATTTAGCTGCCTGCGTGTCTCTATCGCCTGGACGCGTATTTTCCCTGACGGGGATGAGCAGCAGCCGAATGAAGCGGGTCTGGCGTTTTACGACAAACTGTTTGACGAACTGGCCGCGCACAATATCACTCCGCTGGTGACGCTGTCGCACTATGAAATGCCGTGGGGCCTGGTGAAACAGTACGGTGGCTGGGGCAGCCGTCAGGTGATAGGTTTCTTCGAGCGTTATGCGCGCACGGTGTTTGCCCGCTACAAAGACAAAGTGAAGCTGTGGCTGACATTTAACGAAATCAATATGTCCCTGCATGCGCCAATGACGGGCGTCGGCCTGCCGGAAACCAGCAGTAAAGCGCAAGTCTACCAGGCTATCCATCATCAGCTGGTAGCCAGCGCATTGGCGGTGAAAGCCTGTCATGAGATTATCCCGGAAGGCAAAATTGGCAATATGCTGCTGGGAGGGCTGGTCTATCCGCTCACCTGTAAGCCGGACGATGTTCTGGAAGCGTTGCAGGAGAACCGCGCGTGGCAGTTCTTCGGCGATGTGCAGTGCCGTGGCGCTTATCCGGGCTATATGCTGCGTTTCTTCCGCGATAACGGTATTCAGCTTGAGGTCAACGATGCCGATCGCGAGGCGCTGAAATCGACCGTCGATTTTATCTCCTTCAGCTATTACATGACCGGTTGTGTCACTACGGATGAAGAGCTGAACCAGCAGGCGCGTGGCAACATTTTAAGCATGGTGCCAAACCCGCATCTCGTAAGCTCTGAGTGGGGCTGGCAGATTGACCCGGTTGGCCTGCGTACTCTGCTGAATGTGCTGTGGGATCGCTATCAGAAGCCGCTGTTTATTGTTGAAAATGGTCTGGGCGCGAAAGATAAACCTGATGCCGACGGCATCGTGCAGGATGACTATCGTATTGACTATCTCAACGATCATCTGGTGCAGGTGCGCGAGGCAATTGAAGACGGCGTTGAGGTGATGGGTTACACCAGTTGGGGGCCGATCGACCTGGTGAGCGCGTCGAAAGCGGAGTTGTCCAAACGCTACGGCTTTATTTACGTCGATCGCGATGACAGTGGTAAGGGCACGCTGACCCGCAGCCGTAAGAAAAGCTTCCACTGGTACAAAGAAGTCATTTCGACCAAAGGCGCTTCGCTAAAAGCGTAATCGCACGAAGCTTTGCCCGACCAACAATAATCGGTCGGGCAAATCATCAGAAAATCATTTTAAATACGCCCGTCACGACCAGTAAACCAATCAAAAAAATGATTAAGATAACCCACAGTAATATCTTCATTCCCTTCTCCTTAGCCAATGAGCTTAAGTGAATAAAGTGTAGCAGCCTGACGGTGAAGCTAAATAATAAGTTACACAAATGAATTTAACTTATTAATTCACAAGATAAATATTTTTCTGATTGTGTACGTATATATCAAATTAAGTATTGCCACGGGTTACTAAAAAAAAGAAAGACAGAAGAGGTAATTTGCGCCTTTCTTTTTGTGTGAATGGCGTGATGAAACGTTCGACTCTCTTATCGTTAACCTTACCTTTGTCTTTATTCCTTGTTGCATGTGCTCCCGGTCATGATACGTCAGCGTCACTGAATCAGCAGATCCCCGCCACGCGAATTAATACCCAGCTGTCGCAGCAGCAGTGGCCCAAAAATGAGTGGTGGAAAGCATTCCACGATACGCAGCTGAATGAACTGATCGCCAAAGCCCAGGCGGATGCCCCGGATATGCAGATTGCTCGTCAGCGTATCGCCCTGGCGGAGGCGCAGGCGAAAATGGCCGTTGCAGCCGACGGGCCGTGGGTCGATTTTTCCGCGGATGCCGAGCGGCAAAAAATGTCGGCAGAAGGGTTGATGGGACCTTTTGCAACGACCGATCCCGCAGCGGGAACCACCGGGCCGTGGTATACCAACGGAACCTTTGGTTTAACCACCGGCTGGAATTTGGATCTGTGGGGTAAAAACCGGGCAGAGACAGAAGCCCGAATTGGTAAGGTCAACGCGCAAAAAGCGGAGATGGAACAAACCCGCCTGGTGCTCGCCAGCAGCGTGGCGCGTCTGTACTGGGAATGGCAGACAGAGGCGGCGATAGGCAATGTTCTGACGGCGATTCAGCAGCAACAGGACGCGGTGGTCAATGCCGATCGCGAACTCTACGAGCACGGCGTCACCTCCTCGGTGGAAGGGGTGGTCAATAATATGAACTCCAGCAAAACGCAAGAACACGAGGCTGAAGTCGCCGGAAAAATGAAAGCCATCGAGGCGCGTCTGGAAGCGCTGACCAACACGTCATCGCTGAAACTTAGCCCCCAAGCATTGCCGGTGGTGGAGTCGTCGTTGCCTTCAACGTTGGGCTACGAACTGCTGGCTCGTCGTCCCGATCTGCAGGAGGCGCACTGGTATATTGAAGCGTCAATGAGCGAAGTGGACGCTGCAAAAGCGGCCTTCTACCCCGACATCAATCTGATGGCGTTCCTGCAACAGGACGCGCTGCACCTAAGCGATCTGTTCCGCTCCTCGGCACAGCAAATGGGGGTGACAGCCGGACTGACGCTACCAATCTTTGACAGCGGTCGGCTGAATGCCGGACTGGATATCGCCCAGGCAAAAAGTAATCTGAGCATCGCTAACTACAATAAAGCCGTGGTGGAAGCGGTGAATCAGGTCGCGCATACGGCCAGCGAAGTTGAAACGCTGATCGGTAAAAATAAGCATCAGCAGCATGTCGAAGCTGATGCCGCTCGCATTGTCGCACTGGCGCAGGCGCGCTTCTCGGCCGGAATCATTGCAGGCTCACGAGTCAGTGAAGCCCGGATCCCTGCTCTGCAGGAGCAGATCACCGGGCTGATGTTGCAGGGGCAATATATTGACGCCACGCTGCAATTAACGGCAGCGCTGGGCGGCGGTTATCACCAGAGCTAATTAGTGTGCCTTATCTATACTTACCTCTTTGTCGTTTGACGGAGGCAGGTATGGCATCAACTCAACGTGTTGCAATTGTGACGGCATCAGATTCCGGGATCGGTAAGACGACAGCTCTGCTTCTTGCCGGGCGCGGATTTGATATAGGCGTGACCTGGCATTCTGATGAGGACGGGGCGCTGAAGACCTGTCAAGAAATTGAAGCGCTTGGCCGACGCGCCGAGGCCATCCAGCTGGATTTAAGCCATCTGCCGGAAGGGGCAAACGCCATTGAAACGCTTATCGCCCGCCTGGGTCGCCTGGACGCACTGGTCAACAATGCCGGCGCGATGGCCAAAGCCCCGTTTCTGGATATGTCCTTTGAAGACTGGCGATCGATATTTACCGTGGATGTGGATGGCGCATTTCTCTGTTCGCAAATCGCCGCCCGGCAGATGATACAGCAGGGAGAGGGGGGACGAATTGTGAACATTACCTCGGTGCATGAGCATACGCCACTCCCGGAGGCCAGCGCCTATACGGCAGCTAAACATGCCCTGGGCGGGTTAACCAAATCCATGGCTCTGGAGCTGGTGCATCACAATATTCTGGTTAACGCCGTGGCGCCTGGCGCTATCGCTACGCCGATGAATGATATGGACGACAGTGAAGTCAAAGCCGGTTCAATGCCGGAAATCCCTCTCGCTCGTCCGGGCCATACCAGTGAGATAGCCAGCCTGGTGGCCTGGCTGTGCGACACTGATGCCAGTTACACCACCGGGCAATCGTTTATTATTGATGGCGGTTTTATGCTCGCCAATCCGCAGTTTAAGCCGCAGGATAATGGGCGCTAATCGCGCCGCTTATCGCGATATTTGAACCACAGCCGTACCGCCACCACCAGCACGACGACCAAAACCACCCAGATCCAGTGCTTCAAATGCTGATCAAGGTTATGCAACCAGGGGGCGATCACTTCGCCTCCGACATAGCCCAGAGAGGTAAAAATGAGCGCCCAGGCGATGGCACCAATAATATTGAGCGGCAGGAAAATCTTAGGCGGCAGGCGACTGGCGCCAATCAGTATTGGGCCAATAATGCGGAAGCCGTACATAAATCGGGTGCCGATAACAAATAAATAGGGGTGGCGCTGGATCAGCCGTTGGGCGCGATGAATTTTTTTCTGATGTTTTGCAAAACGTTTAAGAAGCGCGGGACCAAAGCGTAAACCCAGCAAATAGAGGAGCTGATCGCCAATCATCCCGCCCAGCGCCACGGCAGCAACCACCAGCGGGAAGCGGAGCAAACCCTGATGGGCCGCGACACCGCCAAGAAGTGTAATCGTTTCACCTTCCGCCACGCTGCCAATCACCAGTGCGACGTACCCATACTGCTCAATCAGACTATTGATATCCATAAAGTAAGCGTAGTCTCCCTGCGTTAACGTGCTTTAAGCATACACCCTGTCAATCAATGGTGCGGCAACCATCGCGAATTCCCCCTTTGCGGCATTTTTAGTGCTGTACATAAAATAATCTAAAGGCTGCATTATACTGAAAGTATCGCAGTGCGGGCTGACAATGAGGGGGCGGTATGAACCATGTCTGGGGGCTGTTTTCCCATCCCGATCGTGAAATGCATGTCATCAGAAACGAGAACGAAACGGTCGCGCATCACTATACGCACCATGTCCTGCTCATGGCCGCAGTACCGGTGATATGCGCGTTTATTGGCACCACACAAATCGGCTGGAATTTTGGCGATGGCAACATCGTGAAGCTCTCCTGGATGACCGGGCTGGCTCTTGCGGTTGTCTTTTATGGTTTGATGCTGGCAGGCGTCGCGGTGATGGGACGGGTCATTCACTGGATGGCGCGCAACTATCCTCAACGGCCATCGCTGGCGTTATGCATGGTGTTCGCCGGATACGTTGCCACACCCATTTTTATGAGCGGCATCGTCGCGCTCTATCCGCTGGTATGGCTGTGCGCGCTCGTGGGAACCCTCGCGCTGTTTTACACCGGTTATCTGCTGTATGTCGGTATCCCCACTTTTCTCAATATTAACAAAGAAGAGGGATTAAGCTTCTCCAGCTCCACCCTCGCCATTGGCGTGCTGGTGCTTGAAGCTCTCCTGGCGCTGACGGTGATCCTCTGGGGTTACGGCTATCGTCTCTTCTGACCTGAATACATTGCTGGTATTTATGCCAGCAATGCATTATTTGTTCATGATTCTTCACTGGCGACATATTCCCGGGCCAGCTATGATGCCTTTGCCAGCCTGTGTTTGCTCTTTTTCACAGGAGGCGTACGTCATAACGTGCATGAATAATTATCAGAAGTCTCACCATGCTGAAATTCCGAGTTTCTTTACTTAGCCTTGCGCTGATCCTGGCCGTGCCTGTTGCTGCGCCAGCGTTTGCCAAATCATCTGCAGTAACTGCTGCCGCGCAACCGGAAATTGCCTCCGGAAGTGCGATGATTGTCGATCTGAACACCAACAAAGTGATCTATTCCAGTCACCCGGATCTGGTGCGCCCGATTGCCTCAATTACCAAATTAATGACCGCGATGGTGGTGCTGGATGCACGGCTGCCGCTGGATGAGAAACTGAAAGTTGATATCAGCCAGACGCCAGAAATGAAGGGGATCTATTCCCGTGTGCGTCTGAACAGTGAAATCAGCCGTAAAAATATGCTGCTTCTGGCGCTGATGTCGTCGGAAAACCGCGCGGCAGCAAGTCTGGCGCACCATTATCCGGGCGGATATGGCGCATTTATTCGAGCGATGAATGCCAAAGCCAAATCACTGGGCATGAGCAATACGCGTTTTGTCGAACCGACGGGGCTGTCGATTCACAACGTCTCGACGGCGCGCGATCTGACTAAATTGCTGCTTGCCAGCAAACAGTATCCGTTGATTGGCCAGCTTAGCACCACGCGTGAAGAGATGGCCACCTTTGCGAACCCGGCCTACACGCTGCCGTTCCGCAATACCAACCATCTGGTGTATCGCGATAACTGGAATATCCAGCTGACCAAAACGGGTTTCACCAATGCGGCGGGTCACTGTCTGGTGATGCGTACCGTATTTAACGGTAAACCGGTCGCGCTGGTGGTGATGGATGCCTTCGGTAAATATACCCACTTTGCCGATGCCAGCCGTCTGCGAACCTGGATTGAAACCGGGAAAGTGCAGCCCGTTCCGGCCGCAGCATTGACCTATAAAAAGCAGAAAGCGGAACAGATGGCGACGGCGCAGAACGACTGAGCCGTTTGTGCGGTCTGATGCCCTCACCCCGACCCTCTCCCACAGGGAGAGGGAGAAAACACTAAAAAAGGCAACCTAAGTTGCCTTTTTGCTTTTGCCTTGTGCGCGCTGATGCCCTCAGCATGACCCTCTCATAGGGAGAGGGAGAAAACACTAAAAACGGTAACCCAGGTTACCGTTTTGCTTTTATTCCGGCAGCGTCCAGTCACCTTCGTTGAGTGGACGCTGCATAATCAGCGTATCCCGCCAGTTGCCTTTCTTATATCCCACGCTTCTGAGTTGCCCGGCTATCTCAAAACCATGCTTTTTATGCAGTCGAATTGACCCGGCATTGTTATGCCCGTCGCCGACCACGGCAATCATCTGCCGCCAGGGGCCTTTTTCACAGCGTTCGATCAGCGCGTCCATCAGCGCAGTGCCAAAGCCGCGTCCGGTGGCGCTGGCATCAACGTAGATCGACTCTTCAAGCGTATAGCGATAGGCGGGGCGGGCGCGATAGAGTGAGGCGTAGCAGTAACCCACGACCACGCCGCGATAGAGCGCCACCAGCCACGGTAAACCGTCAGCGGCGATATGGCTCATGCGCTGGCGCATTTCATCAATGGCGGGAGGAACTTCTTCGAACGACGCGCGTCCGTTAAGCACATGCCAGGCATAGATGGCAGCGATGGCGTGGACGTCGTCAGGTTGGGCGTCGCGCACCTCAACTTCGGAGGCAGACAAAATATCAACGGCCGACATGGTGGGCGGTATCCTCAGAATAAAATGCCGGAGAAACGTTTCTCCGGCGATGTGAGGTTACTCTAGTACGATTGTTACAAGCTTAACAATAATTTCAGTGTGGCTTTACTATGTGATCAGCGGCTTGCAGATCCACAGGCTCTGTTTTTGACGCTTCTTGCCAGTATTTGTGCTTTGTTGTTTTACCAATTCCGGGATTCATGCTGTTTGTTGGGTCATTGTCGCGATAAAAACGTTTAAGCGTTTCTGGTGCTTCATACAGATGTCCCACGTTGTGTTCAGCCGGATATTGAGCCCCGCGTTCACGCAGCAGCGCCAGCATCTGATCTTTCAGCGCGTGCGCGTCAACCCCTTTTTTGACAATGTAATCCTGATGGAAAACATGGCACATAAAGTGGCCGTAGTAGAGTTTATGCACCAGCTTGCTGTCGATTTCCGGCGGCAGATGTTCAAACCACTCCGTGTCGTTACGACGCAGCGCAATATCCAGCGCCAGAATATCTTCTACCTCTTCCGCATGAACCGCCTGATAGCGAATCGCCGCCCCGGCCGCCGCAAAGCGATGCAGGAAGGCTTTACTGCCTTCTTCCGGCGTACAGGCAAAGAAATCGCCCTCCGCCGTTTTGAAGTAGTCACTCAGCCAGCTTTGCGCCTCGGCAATCCCGTCGCCCGCCATTTTCAACAGCAGATGATGTTCGTATTTATCGCGCCAGCTCTTCATTCGCGGCGGCAGATGTGCCGGGAAAGCGTTGCCCAGCTTTTGCATAAAGCGATCGGTGAAATGCGGTTTGAACAGCGACACTTTACCCAGCATCGCGTCGGCACGGCCTTTCATCGTAAAGAAGAACGGCATTTTGTCGGTGCCGAGTTTGTCGATCATCAGGAAGGTGTCTTTGCCGTAGCGCTCCGCGATATCGTAAATATCACGATGCATGTATTCGCCCGCCACCGGCAGATTCGTGAATTCGCCCAGAATGTGACGGCGAATTTCCGTTAACACGTCGGGCTGATTCGTGCCGATATAAAACACCTGCTGTCTTTTCTCGGCAGGGAAGGTGTCCAGACGCACGGCAAACACCGCGAGTTTACCCGCGCAGCCGGACGATTCGAACAGCCGGTCCGGATCGGCGTTATAGCGAGCGGGCGTATCGGCCTCGATATCGCGCACGCGTTCGACATAATCATGGTCGTGGGCGTGACGGCCATCGTGCTGGACGTCGGCGTCGGTCACCCGCTCATCGTCGAGTTTGCTGAGGATCTGCTCCGGCGTGACGCCAAGAGTGATCCCCAGATGGTTAACCAGCTGTAGTTTGCCGTGTTCATCAATACGCGCATACAGCGACATTTCGGTATAGGCCGGGCCGCGCTGCACCAGCGAGCCGCCGGAGTTATTGCAGATCCCGCCAATGACGGAGGCGCCAATACAGGAGGAGCCAATCACCGAGTGCGGCTCGCGACCCAGCGGCTTGAGCGCTTTTTCCAGCGAATAGAGGGTCGTGCCCGGATAGGCCAGTACCTGTTCACCTTTGTCCAGCAGATGCAGTTTATCCAGACGCAGGGTGCTGATAATGACAATGTCACGGTCGTAATCGTCGCCGTTCGGCGTCGAGCCTTCTGTCAGGCCGGTATTGGCCGCCTGCATCAGAATGATTTTGTCGGCGTCAACGCAGCAACTGAGGACACGCCACAGCTCCAGCAGCGTGCCGGGGAAGACCACGGCAAGCGCTTTGCCCTGGCCAGAACGAAAACCTTTGCGATAGCGGGCGGTTTTTTCCGGATCGGTTAACAGGTGAGCGTGACCGACCAGGCGCGACAGTTCGTTAATGAATGTGTTGTTATTTTGCGTGCGAACAGAAGTCATTTTCCACTCCTTGTGGTGGGGCAAATTTCTCGCTGTAAAGCATAGCGCGATTAACTGTTAAGCGAGCAAGTATTCATTAGAAAAATCAGAGAATAACCCTGCAAGGTTCGGAGGGTTTGTGGCACACTGCGCTTTTCGCACGGTCTGGCCGAGTTTTTCCGGCGGTTGATGATGAGAGAGTACAACAACATGAAATGGCTTTGTTCTGTAGCTGTCGCAGTAGGTCTGGCGCTGCAACCCGCGCTGGCTGAAGATCTGTTTGGCAATCACCCGTTAACGCCTGAAGCCCGTGACGCTTTTGTCACGGACTTGCTCACCAAAATGACGGTCGATGAGAAAATCGGCCAGCTACGCCTGATCAGTGTCGGACCGGATAACCCGAAAGAGGCGATCCGCGAGATGATCAAAGAGAGCCAGGTCGGGGCGATTTTTAACACCGTCACCCGCGAAGATATCCGCAAAATGCAGGATCAGGTGATGCAGCTCAGCCGCCTGAAAATCCCTCTCTTCTTCGCCTATGACGTGGTTCACGGGCAACGTACCGTTTTCCCGATCAGCCTGGGATTAGCGTCAGCTTTCAATCTGGATGCGGTGCGCACCGTTGGACGGGTATCCGCGTATGAAGCCGCCGATGATGGCCTGAACATGACCTGGGCGCCGATGGTTGACGTCTCCCGCGATCCGCGCTGGGGCCGCGCCTCAGAAGGCTTTGGGGAAGACACCTATTTAACCGCCACGCTGGGCAAAACGATGGTGGAAGCGATGCAGGGCAAAAGCCCGGCGGATCGTTATTCGGTCATGACCAGCGTTAAACACTTCGCCGCCTACGGTGCGGTGGAAGGGGGCAAAGAGTACAACACCGTTGATATGAGCCCGCAGCGCCTGTTCAACGACTATATGCCGCCGTACAAAGCCGGGCTGGATGCGGGCAGCGGCGCGGTGATGGTGGCGCTGAATTCGCTCAATGGCACGCCAGCCACGTCCGATTCATGGCTGCTGAAAGACGTTCTGCGCGACCAGTGGGGCTTTAAGGGCATTACGGTTTCCGATCACGGCGCGATTAAAGAGCTGATTAAACACGGCACCGCCTCCGATCCGGAAGACGCGGTGCGGGTGGCGCTCAAAGCCGGTATCAACATGAGCATGAGCGACGAGTATTACAGTAAGTATCTGCCAGGCCTGGTGAAAAGCGGTAAGGTTACGATGGCTGAGCTGGACGATGCGACCCGTCATGTGCTGAATGTGAAGTACGACATGGGGCTGTTTAACGATCCGTACAGCCATCTGGGGCCGAAGGATTCCGATCCTGCGGATACCAATGCCGAAAGCCGTCTGCATCGTAAAGAAGCCCGCGAAGTGGCGCGCGAAAGCCTGGTGCTGCTGAAAAACCGCCTTGAAACGCTGCCGCTGAAAAAATCCAGCACCGTTGCCGTGGTTGGCCCACTGGCCGACAGCAAGCGCGATGTGATGGGAAGCTGGTCGGCGGCGGGCGTGGCTGACCAGTCTGTTACCGTCCTGACCGGCATTAAAAACGCGCTGGGTGAGCAGGGTAAAGTGGTGTACGCCAAAGGCGCGAACGTCACGAACGACAAAGATATCGTCACCTTCCTGAATCAGTACGAAGAGGCGGTGAAGGTCGATCCGCGTTCAGCGCAGGAGATGATCGACGAAGCCGTTAACGCGGCCAAGCAGTCCGACGTGGTGGTGGCCGTGGTTGGCGAGGCGCAGGGTATGGCGCATGAGGCCTCCAGCCGTACCGATATTACCCTTCCGCAGAGCCAGCGCGATCTGATTGCTGCGCTGAAGGCAACCGGCAAGCCGCTGGTGCTGGTGCTGATGAACGGTCGTCCGCTGGCGCTGGTGAAAGAAGACCAACAGGCCGATGCGCTGCTGGAAACCTGGTTCGCCGGTACTGAGGGCGGCAACGCTATCGCCGACGTGCTGTTTGGCGATTACAACCCGTCGGGCAAACTGCCGATGTCCTTCCCGCGCTCTGTCGGGCAGATCCCGGTCTATTACAGCCACCTGAATACCGGTCGTCCGTATAACGCTGATAAGCCGAACAAATACACTTCGCGCTACTTTGACGAAGCCAACGGCCCGTTGTATCCGTTCGGTTACGGTCTGAGTTACACCACCTTTAAGGTGTCGGAGGTGAAAATGTCCGCGCCAACCCTGAAGCGTGATGGCAAGGTGACCGCCAGTGTCGAAGTGACCAACACCGGTAAACGCGACGGAGCCACGGTTATCCAGATGTACGTTCAGGATGTCACTGCTTCCATGAGCCGTCCGGTGAAACAGCTGCGCGGTTTCGAAAAGATTGACCTGAAGCCGGGCGAGACCAAAACGGTGAGTTTCCCAATCGACGTCGATGCGCTGAAGTTCTGGAATCAGCAGATGAAATATGATGCTGAAGCCGGCAAGTTTAACGTCTTTATCGGCGTTGATTCTGCCCGCGTCAACAAAGGCGAGTTCGAGCTGCTGTAACGGCGATGTGCCCCTCTCTAAAACGGAGAGGGGCACAGATTGCACAATCCCGGTTTCCCCTCTCTGCGCCCAATTCGTGACGGCCAACACAAACTTTCGCCGCTTTGCGCGGTAATGCTCCCGAAATACGCTATTTCCCCCCGCTTGTCCGCCTGAAATGTGATGATTTTCACACTTCATTTTTGCGTCACGGTCCAAAACGTGAACACTGTCAAAAGCGCCGATGGCTCCATCAGACTCGCGTGATGCCCTTCACTCTTCCCGAAAAAGCCCGGTAAAGACGCCGCGAGCGGCAGACAGAAAGACCCTTTAATACCTGTCACATAACCTCTGACAGGTATCAACATGAAACTCTCATTAGAAAATGTCGTACTCGACCGTAGCGGAAGGACCCTCGTCACGTCCACGCTCCAGCGCTTAATCGACACGCTGCAGCAGGCCGGTGGTGGCACGCTGGTGGTCACGCCCGGTATCTACCTGACGGGAACGCTGATTCTGCCGTCTCATTTCACACTGCACCTGGAGGCGGGCGCCCGTCTGCTCGCCAGCCAGCACGAAGCCGATTATCAGGCCGCTGAAACACTCACGATGGCCGAGCTTTCCCGGATGGCGCTCATTTATGCGCGGAACGCGCGCAATGTCAGTCTGAGCGGCGAGGGCTGTATCGACGGGAATGCCACCGCCTGGTTTAGCGCGGAGGCGGATACGCAAGGCTACCGCCAGCCGAAAACCCAGCGTCCGCGTCTGCTGGTGCTGGAAGGGTGTGAGCAGGTGCGACTCACCGATATCACGCTGCATGATTCGCCGATGTGGACCGCGCATCTGGTGAGCTGCAACCATGTATTCATCCGTAATATCACCATTGATAACGATCTGGCGCTGTCGAATACTGACGCGCTGGATATCGACAGTTGCCAGCATGTGCACATCAGCGACAGCTACTTTAGCGCTGCCGATGACGGTATCTGCCTCAAGACCACCGCGAAGCCCGCAGAGCTGCAGCAGCCGGTGTATAACGTGACGGTGAACAACTGCATTATCCGCTCCAAAAGCTGCGCGATTAAGGTCGGCACTGAGACCTTCGCCGACATTACCCATCTGGCCGTCAACAACTGCGTGATTTTTGAATCCAACCGCGGCATTGGTCTGGTATCGCGCGATGGCGGACGCTTCAGCAAGATGAGCTTCAGCAACATCCTCTTTGACTGCGGCCACGGCAATCCCTGTCACTGGGGAAAAGCCGATCCGGTCTTTGTCTCCGTACGCCATCGCGCGCCTGACGTGACTCCCGGTGACATCAGCCTGGTGGTCTTCTCTGGCCTCAACGGAGTCGGCGAGGGGGCCATCAATTTGCACAGCGAAATACCCGGCGCGATTCGTGATGTCACCTTTAACGGGCTCACTTTCAGCCAGCGTGTCAGCGAATCGGACGAGCAGGGGTGTTACGACGTGCGTCCGCCGTGTAATCCGGATCGTCCCACCGGAATGGGACGGGATAACGCCTGGCGGGTGAACCCGCAAACCGGCCGGGCCCACGGAGTGGAGCGTTATCCGCAGGGGCTTCCTGCCATTTATGCCCACGGTGTGCAGGGCTTGCAGCTTAACGCCATCAATATTACGCGACCTGAACCGCTGCCTGCGGGCTGGGATGCAGAGCATATCCGTATTCAGGACGGCGATATCAGGGAGGCAAAATGATCAGCAACGTGCGGGAAATCAAGCTGCGTAACTACGTCTGTTACGGGCTGGCAGATGTGATTGGTTCAGGAGCGTTTACGCTGGTCAGCGCGTGGCTGCTGTTTTTCTTAACCACCTTCTGCGGGCTGACCCCGATTCAGGCGGGATCGCTGTTTGCCGTGGCCAGAATTGTCGATGTGATTATGTGCCCGGTGATCGGGTATGTTTCCGATAACTTCCATAAAACACGCCTTGGCCGCCGGTTTGGCCGCCGCCGTTTCTTCCTGTTAGCCAGTATTCCCCTGGTCTCGGTGTACAGCCTGCTGTGGGTTCAGGGCTTTAACTACTGGATGTATCTGCTGTTCTATATTCTGTTTGAAATCGTCTATACGATGATCATCATTCCTTACGACACCCTGTCGGCGGAGATGACTTCAGATTTCAAAAAGCGCTCAAAACTCACCAGCGCTCGCATGTATATTGCCCAACTGGCGGGTTTTGCAGCGGCTTTTCTGCCCGGGCGACTGGTGGCGTATTTCGGTCCTGACTCTTCCGAATCCTTTTTCTATACCGGCGCGATATTTACCATCTCGTTTATGATTGTGCTGTTCTTTGTTTACTTCGGCACATGGGAGCGTTCGCTGGAAGAGATCCAGCAAAATGAGCAACACGACGAGGAGGAAGAAAAAGAGCCTTTCACCACCCGTGCTTACCATATCTATTACGATTTTGTCTCGACGTTAAAAATCAAAACCTTCCGCTCACATCTGGGGATGTACCTCGGCGGTTCGGTGGCGCAGGATATTTTTAATTCGGTGTTTACCTACTTTGTGGTTTTTGCGCTGATGACGTCGTCGGTGATGGCTTCTAACCTGCTGGGGGTGGTCAACGGACTGCAATTCTTTGGTGTCGGTATTGCGACATGGCTAACGCTGCGTTTTTCACCGTCGCGCGCGTTTGCCACGCAGGCGAGTATGGCGCTGGTGGCATTTGCGCTGTTTGTCGCGGCCTATTTCAGCAAATCCAGTGGCATGACGATGCTGTATATCGGCGCGGCCATCGCCGGGCTGGCGCGCGGGGGGATCTACGCGATTCCGTGGAATAATTACACCTTCGTCGCGGACGTGGATGAAATCCTCACCGGTCGTCGCCGCGAAGGGATCTTTGCCGGGTTTATGAGCCTGCTGCGTAAAGCTTCTCAGGCGCTGTCCATTTTCCTCGTCGGTGTGGCGTTGCAGATGTCGGGCTTTGTCTCCGGACAAAGCGCACAGCCGCAGTCGGCTATCAACATGATCCTGATGATCATGATTGTGCTGCCGGTAATACTCACCGTCTGGGGGATCTGGTCGGCCTTCCAGTTCAACGTCAATGGCAGAACGCACGCCATTCTGAACGAAGAGGTGGCCCGCCTGAAGCAGGGCGGCAGCAAGGCGACCGTCAGCGCAGAAAACAGAGCGGTGATCGAGAGTCTGACCGGCATGCCGTATGACCACTGCTGGGGTGACAATCGCGTCGGCTATCTGAATCGTAAACGCATGAATATGCGCTCACTGCGAGACAAAATGGCATGACGGAGCAGAGCATTATTATCCAGCAGGGCCTGTGGGCCCGGCTGGGATTACCCCGGGAACTGTGCTGGGGTTTTATCGGCGTATTTCTGTTTATTACCGGAGCCACCATTGAGCAAAGCTGGCTGGCCTCAATGCTTCAGCATCGCGGTTTTGATGCCGTACACATCAGCCTGCTGTCGTCGGTTTTTGGTTTGTGTGTCGCGGCGGTGTCGTGGTTTTCCGGTATTGGCGCGGGCGTGCTGGGGTTAAGGCGGTTGATGTGGGCCGCAACGATTATCTATTTTGCAGGCTCAGTTCCCTTTATTGGCTACGCGCTGCCGCAGGGCAACTATCCGCTGATGGTGGTGAGCTATGCGCTCCGCGGCGTGGCGTATCCGCTGTTTGCCTATTCATTCCTGGTATGGGTTAACCAGCGCTGCGAACAGGCGATCTTAGGGCGCGCGGTGTCATGGTTCTGGATTGCCTTCGGGGCAGGCATGACCATTGTCGGCCCGTGGTACTCCAGCCTGATGTTGCCTTTAATGGGCGAAATATCGACATTGCTGAGCGGCTTTATCTTTGTTGCGCTGGGGGCCATCTGCGCGCTACTGCTGAATCGCGATCGGCCAGACGGGCAAAGTCATGCTCATCTCGGGGCGGCGTTCGCCGAAGGGATTCTGGTGCTGGTGCGTGAGCCGAAAATGCGTCTGGCGGTGATCGTCAAGACCATCAACGATATTGGTAAATTCTCGCTGGTGATCCTGATGCCGGTGTACCTGCCGCGCTTTGGGTTTAGCATCGCCGAGTGGCTCACTATCTGGGGGCTGGTGAATGTGGTCAATATTTTTGCCAACTACCTCTTTGGCTGGTTGGGCGACACTATTGGCTGGCGAAATACGGTGGTCTGGTTTGCAGGATCGCTGTGCGGTGTGGCGATGCTGGCGGTGTGCTATGCGCCGGTTTTATTTGGCGACAGCGAGACGGCGCTTTTTCTGGCGCTGGCGCTGTACGCCATCGGGCTGGGAGCATTTGGCCCCCTGAGCGCGCTGATTCCGTCCTTATTGCCGGAGAACAAAGGGGCAGCGATCTCCTGCCTGAATCTTGGTTCGGGGTTAAGCAATTTTGTCGGGCCGTTAATTGTGACGCTGTGCGTTTCACCGTTGGGTGTGGAAGGGACGCTGTGGGTGATGGCACTCCTCTATTTTGCAGCCAGCCTGCTGACTCTTCCTCTGAAATTACCCACAGAGCGTTGAATGCAGGATGAAATGACGGAATTCGTCTACGCTTTTCTCTCAAGCCTCTGATAAAGGCGGCAAATAATGAGGAAAGCGGAATGACAATCACAAAGGGGATATGGGGTTCAGCGGCGTTACTTGCGGCGCTGAGCCTGCCTTTACAGGCAGCGGAACCGGTCAAAGTGGGATCGAAGATTGATACGGAAGGCGCATTGCTCGGGAATATTATTTTACAGGTACTGGAAAGTCACGGCGTCAAAACCGTTAATAAAGTGCAGCTGGGGACAACGCCTGTTGTCCGCGGTGCGATCACCTCCGGCGAGCTGGATATCTACCCGGAATATACCGGTAACGGGGCATTCTTCTTCAAAGATGAAAATGATGCGGCGTGGAAAAACGCCAGCGCTGGCTACGAGAAAGTCAAAAAACTCGATGCCGAACAAAACAAACTGATCTGGCTGACGCCTGCGCCGGCTAACAACACCTGGACCATTGCCGTGCGTAAGGATCTGGCGGAGAAAGGCAAACTGACCTCTCTCGACGATCTGAGTCGCTACCTGAAAGAGAAAGGTGACTTTAAGCTCGCGGCCTCGGCGGAATTTATTGAGCGTCCGGATGCGCTGCCTGCTTTCGAAAAAGCCTATGATTTCAAACTTGAACAGAGCCAGCTGCTGTCGCTGGCTGGCGGCGACACCGCCGTGACGATCAAGGCCGCGGCGCAGAAAACCTCTGGCGTGAATGCGGCGATGGCCTACGGCACCGACGGTCCGGTGGCTGCGCTCGGTCTGCAAACGCTAACCGATCCGAAAGGCGTGCAGCCTATCTATGCGCCAGCCCCCGTGGTGCGTGAGGCGGTTCTGAAAGCGTATCCGCAAATGGGCGACTGGCTGAAACCCGTCTTTGAAAGTCTGGATGAAAAAACGCTGCAACAGCTCAATGCGAGCATCGCGGTGGAGGGGCTGGATGCCAAAAAAGTGGCAGCAGACTACCTGAAGCAAAAAGGACTGATGAAGTAACAGGATAAAGCGGTGCCAATAAAATGTCATAACCGCGTACTGCTGCTGCTCGTGATTCTCGCGCTGGCAGCGTGCGCGTTACCGTTCGTCAATTTTGCCCCTAATCGTCTGATGTCGGGAGAAGGGCGGGCCGTGTGGCAGGTGTGGACGTTTTCACCCGTGCTGCTGGCGATCGCCCTCGTGCTGCTTTTGGCACTGGCACTGCGGCAAGGACGGCTGCCGCTGCTGCTAACCCTGATCCTCAGCGAGCTGCTGTTTGCGGTTCTCTTCTGGAGTGCCGGGCTGGCTGCGACCCATCTGGCAGCGGTTGAGAGCCCGCTGGCGCGCACTTCCACGGGCAGCGGACTGTGGCTGTGGCTGGCGCTTTGCCTGCTTGCCTGCAGCGATGCCATCCGCCGTCTGACGGATCGCCCTCTGTGGCGTTGGCTCCTGAATGCGCAAATCTGGATCCTGCCCTTGCTGTTGTTGTTTAGCGGCGAGCTGAACGATCTCTCCCTGCTCAAAGAGTATGCCAACCGCCAGGACGTTTTTGATGATGCACTGGCGCAACACCTGACCATTCTTTTCGGTACGCTGATCCCGGCCCTGCTTATCGGTGTGCCGGTGGGGCTGTGGTGTTATCGCCATCTCGCGCGTCAGGGCTCTGTGTTTGCCGTGCTGAATGTCATTCAGACGATCCCTTCGGTGGCGCTGTTTGGTTTACTGATTGCCCCGCTGGCCGGACTGGTGAAACAGTTTCCTGTGCTCTCTTCGCTTGGCATAGCCGGGACAGGGCTGACGCCGGCTTTGATCGCGCTGGTCCTTTATGCGCTGCTCCCGCTGTCGCGCGGTGTTCTGGCGGGACTCAGTCAGGTCTCACCGGACGTGCTGGAGAGTGCAAATGCGATGGGGATGAGCCCGCAACAACGTTTCTGGAAAGTCCAGTTGCCGATAGCATTGCCGCTTTTGTTGCGCAGTTTGCGCGTGGTCGCGGTGCAAACGGTGGGGATGGCGGTGATTGCAGCACTGATTGGTGCAGGGGGTTTTGGGGCGCTGGTGTTTCAGGGATTGCTCAGCAGCGCGCTCGATTTGGTTTTACTTGGCGTCATTCCGACGATAGCTCTGGCGGTGGTGATTGACGCGATCTTTGCCTTGTGGCTCGCCCTGCTCAAGGGGAAAAACGATGATTGAATTTCACGATGTGAATAAAAGTTTTGCCGGGCAGCCGGCAGTCAGCAACCTGAATCTGCATTTTGAGGAAGGGGCGTTTTCAGTGCTGATTGGCACATCCGGTTCCGGAAAATCCACCACTCTGAAGATGATTAACCGGCTGGTGGAGCATGACAGTGGCCTGATTCGCTTTGCCGGAGAAGAGATCCGCAGTCTGCCCATCCTCGAGCTGCGCCGCCGCATGGGGTATGCCATTCAGTCCATTGGGCTGTTTCCTCACTGGACGGTGGCGCAGAACATTGCCACCGTACCTCAACTGCAAAAATGGTCGCGGCAGAAAGTGGCCGATCGGGTGGATGAACTGATGACGCTACTTGGGCTTGAGCCGGTACTGCGTGAACGCTATCCACACCAGCTTTCCGGCGGACAGCAGCAGCGTGTCGGTGTCGCGCGCGCGCTGGCGGCCAATCCGCAGGTTCTGTTGATGGATGAGCCTTTCGGCGCGCTGGACCCGGTCACCCGCAGCGCATTGCAAACAGAGATGACCCGCATTCACCGGATTCTGGGGCGTACCATAATCCTGGTGACCCACGATATTGATGAAGCGCTTCGCCTTGCAGATCGCCTGGTGCTGATGGATAACGGGGAAGTGGTCCAGCAGGGCACGCCGCTGGAGCTGTTAACGCAGCCGGCGACGGATTTTGTACGTGAATTCTTTGGGCGCAGCGAGCTGGGTGTCCGGCTGCTCTCATTACGCACGGTAGGCGACTATCTGCGCCAGCAGCCAGCGGGGATGCCTGGCGAACCGCTGCGGGCGCAGATGAGCCTGCGGGATGCGTTATCCGCCTTTGTCGCTCGGCAATGCGAAATTTTACCCGTGGTCGATGAACATGGCACCCCGTGTGGCACGCTGCATTTTCGCGATCTGCTGACGGGGGAGGTGGCCGATGAAATGGGCGCGTGATCCGCTGCTGTGGCTGGTATTACTGTTCGTCGGCTTACTGTGGCTGATGCCGCACAGCGGCGGGCTATTCAGTGCCTTATTTCCCGGCTTGCCCAGACCCGTTTATTTGCAGGAGAGCTTTATCAGCCTGACGCTGGCGCATTTCTGGCTGGTTGGTATATCGAGTGCGATCGCTATTGTGCTGGGTGTCGGGGCAGGGATTGCGGTGACCCGCCCGGCGGGCAAAGAGTTTCGCCCGCTGGTGGAGACCATCGCCGCCATTGGCCAGACCTTCCCGCCTGTGGCGGTACTGGCGATTGCGGTACCCGTCATTGGGTTTGGTCAGGAACCGGCGATCATTGCGCTGATTCTCTACGGCGTATTGCCTATCCTTCAGGCCACTCTGGCAGGGCTGGCGGCTGTTCCGGCGGCGGTCATTAGCGTGGCGGAAGGGATGGGAATGAGCGCTTTTCAGCGACTGCGCAATGTTGAGCTTCCGCTGGCTGCGCCGGTGATTCTGGCCGGGGTGAGAACGTCGGTGATTATTAATATCGGGACAGCGACCATCGCCTCGACGGTCGGGGCCAACACGCTGGGCACGCCGATAATCATCGGCCTGAGCGGATTTAACACTGCCTATATTTTACAGGGGGCGGTACTGGTTGCGCTGGCGGCGATTGTGGTTGATCGCGGTTTTGAACGGCTGGCGCAGTATCTCAGCCGACACCGCCGCGTACAATAAATGAGTAGCCGGCCAGCATAACGCCGCCGATGCCGCTGATGGCCATAAAGGCGAAGAGAGTAATAACGGCGACTTTGGTTGCCTTCATAATGTGCTCCTTTTGTTAACCGCCCAATTATACGGTGAAGCACGCCTGTTAATGAATCATTAAATGCCGTTTTAGCGATTTAGAGCCCGAGAATAATGACGGGGTAGCCATGCTCCCGCCATTCCGACAGCAGCAGCTGTTGGGCGGCGGAGGGAATATCTCCGCACCACACCAGCAGGGTTTGCCCCTCGAACAGCTCAGGGCGAAGTTGGGCTAAAGAATGGGCCAGCACGTCCACCCGCCAGCCTTGTTGAGTGGCAATCCAGGCTTCGAGCCACAGGCGCGTCGTGTCATGAACGTTCCACCCGACTACCAGCGCATCCCTGCCAGCCTTTTTGCGTGCGGATGAGAGGCAAACGGAAATGTAGTTAATCAGCACGCCATCCAGCATGCTTAACAACGCCTGCAATGTTGGCTGTTGAGACTGAAGGCGGCGGCGCAGGGGAATAAAAAGTTCGGTGATCAGCGTCTGGGCGGGATAATCCCGGCCCTGTTCTTTGATCCAGCCGCGCAGGCGTTGCAGATTGCCGGCCTGCAAAAAGCGCAGCAAGGTTTCCTGATGTTCTCGCCATTCACCCTGATGGCAGGGATCGTGTTCAGTCAACAGCGATTTGACCTTACTGACCTGGACACCGTTGTCGATCCAGCTTTTGATTTCGCGAATGCGGTCGATATCGGCATCGTTGAACAGACGATGGCCCCCGTCGGTCCGCTGCGGCTTAAGCAGTTCGTACCGGCGCTGCCATGCCCGTAATGTCACAGGATTGATATCACAAAGGAGTGCCACTTCACCTATCGTGTACAGCGCCATCTTAGCCCCCTGGCTTGCGCGACCCCAGAATAACTGTAGTCGTTGATCTACGAACCAGGAAGAACCGACCGTTTTTTGCACAAATAATGCGAAGGATGTATGACCTTCAGCTAAACGATGTGATGGCCGACACGAATTGCAGCTTTTTTGGAATGCTTCAAAGAAAGTTAAAGCGCATCAGTGTATGTTACGCGTTTTTAGAAAGTGCGGTTTGCGGTCATGTACGAATTTAATCTGGTGTTGCTGCTGCTACAGCAGATGTGCGTGTTTTTGGTCATCGCGTGGCTGATGAGCAAAACGCGGCTGTTCATTCCGCTGATGCAGGTCACCGTTCGCCTGCCGCATAAATTCCTCTGCTACGTCGTTTTTTCCATTTTCTGCATCATGGGGACCTGGTTTGGTCTCCACATCGAAGATTCTATCGCCAATACCCGCGCTATCGGTGCTGTGATGGGCGGGCTGCTCGGTGGCCCGGTCGTTGGTGGTTTAGTGGGGTTAACGGGCGGATTACATCGTTATTCCATGGGTGGCATGACGGCGCTGAGCTGTATGATCTCAACGATCGTAGAAGGTCTGCTGGGTGGCCTGGTTCACAGCTATATGGTCAAACGCGGCCGCCCGGATAAAGTGTTTAGCCCACTGACCGCCGGCGCTGTCACCTGCGTGGCGGAGCTGGTGCAAATGCTGATTATCCTGTTGATTGCGCGCCCGTTTGAAGATGCTCTGCACCTGGTCAGCAGTATTGTTGCGCCGATGATGGTGACGAACACCGTCGGCGCTGCGCTGTTTATGCGTATTCTTCTGGACAAGCGCGCCATGTTTGAAAAATACACCTCGGCGTTTTCTGCCACGGCGTTGAAGGTTGCCGCGTCGACGGAAGGTATTCTGCGTCAGGGCTTTAACGAAGAGAACAGCATGAAGGTGGCGCAGGTGCTGTATCAGGAGCTGGACATTGGCGCGGTGGCGATAACCGATCGCGAGCGGCTGCTGGCGTTTACCGGCACCGGCGACGATCACCATCTCCCCGGTAAACCGATATCGTCGGCATATACCTTGCGCGCCATTGAGACCGGCGAAGTGGTGTATGCCGACGGCAATGAAGTGCCGTATCGCTGTTCCCTGCATCCCCAGTGCAAGCTGGGTTCGACGCTGGTGATACCATTACGCGGCGAAAATCAGCAGGTGATGGGGACGATCAAACTCTATGAAGCAAAAAACCGCCTGTTCAGTTCCATCAACCGCACGCTGGGAGAGGGGATTGCGCAACTGCTTTCTGCGCAGATTTTAGCCGGGCAATATGAGCGTCAAAAGGCGCTGCTGACCCAGTCAGAGATCAAACTGCTGCACGCTCAGGTGAATCCGCATTTCCTGTTTAATGCGCTTAACACGTTGAAAGCGGTGATCCGCCGCGATAGCGAACAGGCGACACAGCTGGTGCAATACCTGTCGACGTTCTTCCGTAAAAACCTGAAGCGACCCTCGGAGATTGTCACCCTGGCGGATGAGATTGAGCATGTGAATGCCTATCTGCAAATCGAAAAAGCCCGCTTCCAGACGCGCCTGCAGGTATCGCTGTCTGTGCCGGAAGCACTTGCTTATCAGCGTCTGCCGGCCTTTACCTTACAGCCGATAGTGGAAAACGCGATTAAGCACGGAACATCACAGCTGCTGGGCATCGGGGAGATCAGCATTAAGGTTAGCCAGTTTAATCATCATCTGGTGCTGGATATAGAAGATAACGCCGGGCTTTATCAGCCCGGAGCCGAAGCCGGTGGGCTGGGGATGAGCCTGGTGGATAAACGGCTGCGCGCGCACTTTGGCGACAGTTGCGGGATCACCGTAGCCTGTGAGCCAGACAGTTTTACCCGAATTACCTTACGATTACCGCTGGAGGAAAACGCATGCTAAGAGTGCTGATTGTCGACGATGAGCCGTTAGCACGGGAAAACCTGCAGGTTTTGTTGCAGGAACAGGGCGATATTGAGGTGGTGGGCGAATGCGCCAACGCCATCGAAGCGATCGGCGCTGTGCACAAGCTGCGCCCGGATGTGCTGTTCCTTGATATCCAGATGCCGCGCATCAGTGGCCTTGAGATGGTCGGCATGCTGGATCCGGAGCATCGCCCGTACATCGTCTTTCTGACGGCGTTTGATGAATATGCGGTTAAAGCCTTTGAAGAACATGCGTTCGATTATTTGCTGAAACCTATCGAAGAGAAGCGGCTGGAAAAAACGCTAAACCGTCTGCGTCAGGAGCGTTCCGCCCAGGATGTTTCGCTTCTGCCGGAACATCAGCAGGCGTTGAAGTTTATCCCTTGTACCGGTCACAGCCGGATTTATCTTTTGCAAATGGACGACGTGGCGTTTGTCAGCAGCCGCATGAGCGGGGTGTTTGTGACCAGCGCCGAGGGAAAAGAGGGATTCACGGAGCTGACGCTGCGTACGCTGGAAAGCCGCACGCCGCTTGTCCGCTGTCACCGGCAGTATCTGGTGAACATGGCGCATCTGAAAGAAATTCGCCTGGAAGAGAATGGCCAGGCCGAGCTGGTGCTGCGGGCGGGGCAAACTGTGCCGGTGAGTCGGCGTTATCTCAAAAGTCTGAAAGAGGCGATTGGGTTGTAAAACTGGTACACTGCGCCCCATCGCATCACCGACAGCTGAAGGCTCTATGTTAAGTAACGATATTCTTCGTAGCGTGCGCTACATCCTGAAATCTAACAATAACGATTTGGTTCGTATTCTCGCTCTGGCGGAGGTCGAAACGACGCTGGCGAATATTGCCAGTTGGATCACCAAAGAAGACGAAGAGGGGTTTGTTCGCTGCCCGGATATTATCCTGTCATCGTTCCTGAATGGCCTGATTTACGATAAACGCGGCAAAGACGAGTCTGCTCCTGTGCTGTCGCCAGAGCGTCGCGTGAATAACAACATCGTGCTGAAAAAACTGCGCATCGCGTTTTCGCTGAAATCTGACGATGTGATGGCCATCATGACCGAGCAGAAGTTCCGTGTGTCGATGCCGGAAATCACGGCGATGATGCGCGCTCCGGATCACAAAAACTATCGCGAGTGTGGCGATCAGTTTATGCGCTACTTCCTGCGCGGGCTGACTCAGCGTGTGCATGCCGCAAAGCCATGATGTAGCGCCACCGGGCGACAAAGCATAAAAAAGCCGGAGATGATCTCCGGCTTTTTAGTTTATTTCACCTGCTGACCAGGCTTCGCGCCTTCGTCAGGGCTTAACAGGAAGATGTCCTTCCCGCCAGGGCCTGCGGCCATCACCATCCCTTCCGAGATACCGAAGCGCATTTTACGCGGCGCAAGGTTAGCGACCATCACCGTCTGGCGGCCAATCAGCACCTGCGGGTCCGGATAGGCAGAACGGATGCCGGAGAAGACGTTACGCTTCTCGCCACCGAGGTCCAGCGTCAGGCGCAGCAGCTTGTCAGAGCCTTCAACGAATTCCGCGTTTTCAATCAGCGCGACGCGCAGATCGACTTTGGCGAAATCATCAAAGGTAATGGTGTCCTGAATCGGATCGTCTGCCAGCGGGCCAGTCACTGGCGCAGCGGCGGCTTTCACCTCTTCTTTCGACGCTTCAACCAGCGCTTCAACCTGCTTCATCTCAATGCGGTTATACAGCGCTTTAAAAGTGTTCACTTTGTGGCTGAGCAGCGGCTGCTGGATAGCATCCCAGGTCAGTTCGGTGTTCAGGAAAGCTTCGGCACGTTCCGTCAGCTGCGGCAGAACTGGCTTCAGGTAAGTCATCAGCACGCGGAACAGGTTGATACCCATGGAACAGATGGCCTGCAGATTGGCATCGCGGCCTTCCTGCTTCGCCACCACCCACGGTGCCTGCTCGTCGACATAGCGGTTTGCCAGATCGGCCAGCGCCATGATTTCACGAACCGCTTTACCGAACTCGCGGGCTTCCCATGCATCGCCAATCGTCGTCGCTGCGTCGATGAAGGTCTGATACAGCGCTGGATCGGCCAGTTCTGCCGCCATCACACCGTCGAAACGCTTGGCGATAAAGCCTGCGTTACGGGAGGCGAGGTTCACCACTTTGTTGACGATATCCGCGTTCACGCGCTGTACGAAATCTTCCAGATTCAGGTCGATATCGTCGATGCGGGAAGAGAGCTTGGCGGTGTAGTAGTAGCGCAGGCTGTCGGCGTCGAAGTGATTCAGCCAGGTGCTGGCTTTGATGAATGTGCCGCGAGACTTGGACATCTTCGCGCCGTTGACCGTTACATAGCCGTGGACGAAGAGGTTGGTCGGCTTGCGGAAGTTGCTGCCTTCCAGCATCGCCGGCCAGAACAGGCTGTGGAAATAGACGATGTCTTTGCCGATGAAGTGGTACAACTCGGCATCGGAGTCTTTTTTCCAGTATTCATCGAAGCTGGTGGTGTCGCCGCGCTTGTCGCACAGGTTCTTGAAAGAACCCATGTAGCCGATTGGCGCATCGAGCCAAACGTAGAAGTATTTGCCTGGCGCATTCGGGATTTCAAAGCCGAAATAAGGCGCATCGCGGGAGATATCCCACTGCTGAAGGCCGGATTCAAACCACTCCTGCATTTTGTTCGCCACTTGCTCCTGCAGCGCGCCACTGCGGGTCCACGCCTGCAGCATTTCGCTAAACGACGGCAGGTCAAAGAAGAAGTGTTCAGAATCGCGCATCACTGGCGTCGCGCCGGATACCACAGATTTCGGCTCGATAAGCTCGGTTGGGCTATAGGTTGCGCCACACACTTCGCAGTTATCGCCGTACTGATCCGGGGATTTACATTTCGGGCAGGTGCCTTTGACAAAACGGTCCGGCAGGAACATGCCTTTTTCCGGATCGTAAAGCTGAGAGATGGTGCGGTTTTTGATAAAACCGTTCTCTTTCAGACGCGAGTAGATCAGCTCCGACAGCTCGCGGTTCTCGTCGCTGTGCGTCGAGTGGTAGTTGTCATAGCTAATGTCAAAGCCAGCAAAATCGGTCTGATGCTCCTGACTCATTTCGGCAATCATCTGCTCCGGAGAGATCCCCAGTTGCTGCGCTTTCAGCATAATCGGCGTGCCGTGAGCATCGTCCGCACAGATGAAGTTGACCTGATGGCCGCGCATTCGCTGGTAACGGACCCAGACATCAGCCTGGATATGCTCCAGCATGTGGCCGAGGTGGATTGAGCCGTTTGCGTACGGCAGTGCGCACGTTACCAGAATTTTTTTCGCGACTTGAGTCATAGTGGGCATTACTTCTTTAACAGTAAAAAGGGTTTTTGATAGTAACAAAAGGGCCATTATTAAGTAAGCACAAACCACGGCCTTTCAGGTAAACTTGTTCAACTAAGGTCTTATTCACAAGAACAAAGGAGTCGGGATGAGTTCTCAATCCCAGGCCAAATCACCGGAAGCCTTACGAGCAATGGTTGCCGGGACGCTGGCCAATTTTCAGCATCCAACCCTGAAGCATAATCTGACGACGCTCAAGGCGTTGCATCATGTGGCGTGGCTGGATGAGACATTGCACATTGAGCTGCAAATGCCGTTTGTCTGGGCCAGCGCATTCGAAACGCTGAAAGAGCAGTGCAGTTCCGATCTGCTGCGCATCACCGGCGCGAAGGCGATTGACTGGAAGCTGACCCACACGATCGCTACGCTCAAACGCGTCAAGAATCAGGCGGGTGTGAACGGCGTTAAAAATATTATCGCCATCAGTTCGGGTAAAGGTGGGGTAGGTAAGTCTTCTACCGCGGTGAACCTGGCGCTGGCGCTGGCCGCCGAAGGGGCGAAAGTCGGTATTCTGGATGCCGATATCTACGGCCCGTCGATTCCGAATATGCTCGGTGCGGAAAATCAGCGTCCAACCTCGCCGGATGGCACCCATATGGCGCCGATCGTGGCGCACGGTCTGGCAACGAACTCTATCGGCTATCTGGTGACCGACGACAACGCCATGGTTTGGCGTGGTCCGATGGCCAGCAAAGCGCTGTTGCAGATGCTGCAGGAGACGATGTGGCCGGATCTGGATTATCTGGTACTGGATATGCCGCCGGGAACCGGTGATATTCAGCTGACGCTGGCGCAAAATATCCCTGTGACCGGGGCTGTTGTCGTCACCACGCCGCAGGATATCGCGCTGATCGACGCCAAAAAAGGCATCGTGATGTTCGAGAAAGTTGAAGTGCCTGTCCTCGGTATTGTCGAGAACATGAGTATGCATATTTGCAGCAACTGCGGACACCATGAGCCTATCTTTGGCACCGGTGGGGCCGAAAAACTGGCAGTCCAGTATCACACGCAATTGCTCGGGCAGATGCCGCTGCATATCACGCTGCGCGAAGATCTCGATAGCGGTAAGCCGACCGTCGTGAGTCGTCCTGACAGTGAATTTGCCGGGATGTACCGTCAGCTTGCAGGCCGCGTGGCCGCGCAGCTGTACTGGCAGGGTGAAGTTATACCGGGTGAAATCGCCTTCCGCGCGGTGTGATCCCTTCGTTACAGGCTGTCTTTTAAGGCAGCCTGTAATGCATCAGATAATACTCTCCTTCCGGAGAATCCCCCGTCCCTTCTTTCTGCCAGCCGTGTCGCTGATAAAAAGCTACCGCCCGTTCATTCTTGACCAGACATTTGAGTGACCCGGTGCTGGTAAAGGTTTGATGAACGTAGTCCAGCATTACGCTCCCCACGCCCAAACCCTGGTACTGCGGATCGACAAACAGATGGTGCAGAAAATTATCGTGGGTGTAGAGGGACGCGAATCCGAGACGATGGCCTTCGCCGATGGCGACCCAGATTTGCTCGTTCAGCGTTGCCGAATCGAAATCTTCTAACTGCCAGTCGGCGCCATCAAGCCAGGGCCAGGCCTCACGACGGGCATGGAGAAAGAGGGTGCGCAGGAAAGGACGATCGCTTTCCTGCCAGGGTCTGACGATGATGAGATCAGCGGTGATAGAAGATATCTCCGTTGTAGGCTTTATGAATTTTACCGTCTGCATCGCCTATCAGGACGTAGTTTTCACCCATGTAGGTCCAGTGTGTTCCTGCATCAGGCGCAGGTAAGTTGCGCAGCTGATACTGCTTAATGGTGTATTCAGGCGTCTGATAAAGAGACGGGGCGATATCGCCAATTTTAAATTTTGTGAAATCGGCGATGAACTCTTGTTCTTCATAGGCCTGGATGCCGGTGGGCGCAGAAGCCGTTTGTGGGGCTGAATATGCCGTGCCCGCCAGTGACATCAATACGCTGAGAAGCAGCAATTTACTCTTAGCCATTTTTTCTCCAGTTAAACCGTTTGCTGATACCTTCAGCTTGCCGATTTTGTAACAGCGCGGCAAGCAGCCTATTTTATGCAGCACAGGCGCGTTTGTTAGAAAAATAATGTAACAAATATGAACCGATTTGTCTGGTGCTCAATCATTCACCATAAATATGGATTGCCTCAATATATGAGGCTTAACATTATAAATAGATTAAACGTTGAATAATATTATTGGTGCAAAATTGGACACCGGATCGAATGCATTTTGCGCGATTACCTTTTAATATGAGATTAGCTGAAAATATCTTTTGTTATTAAAGTGAGAATAATTGTTTATTGTCTGACAAAGGATTATGCAGTAAACCCTTTTTGATTTACTCAATTGTTTTGCATTGATGTTTTTTTGTTTAATTTATTTCAATTAAATCATTTGGTTATAATTCATTTTTGCTAATTGATCTAAAAAGCATCGCAATAATTCTTGACAAAATAAAGACCCGTCTACTTCAATGAAAATTAAAATATCGTTTCCTCTTGTCGCTCTGATAATACTCCCCTTGACCGGCTGTACATTTATGCCAGGCCAGAGTCTGAGCATGTCGGATAAAAATATTATTGATGCAACTGATGCCAATTACAGTCTTGATAAAAGAGTGGATGTCTATCCTGTTACGCCATCGTTGATTGAGTCTCTTCGGCCAACCACCCTGAAATCTCAGTCAAATCCTAATCTCGATGAACAGTTGAAACACTGGGAATACCACATAGATGTAGGGGATATCCTGACTATCACCGTCTGGGATCACCCTGAACTGACGACCCCGGCTGGTCAGTATCGCAGCGCCAGCGATACCGGTAACTGGGTCGCTGCGGATGGCACAATTTTTTACCCCTACATTGGCAAACTTTTGGTGGCCGGGAAAACAGCGTCAGAAGTGCGGGAAGAGATCTCAACCCGGCTGGATAAGGTGATCGAAAGCCCGCAGGTCGACGTCAGCGTTGCCGCTTTTCGGTCGCAAAAAGCGTATGTCACGGGAGAAGTGGTCAAATCGGGACAGCAGGCGATTACCAATATTCCTTTAACCGTCATGGATGCTATCAATACGGCAGGTGGATTGTCGGCCGACGCTGACTGGCGGGATGTGGTGCTGACTCATGATGGGCAGGACACGCACATTTCTCTCTATGCGCTGATGCAACATGGCGATCTGACGCAAAACCGCTTGCTTTATCCGGGAGATATTCTTTTTGTTCCGCGTAACGATGCCCTGAAAGTATTTGTGATGGGGGAGGTGGCGAAACAAAGCACACTGAAGATGGATCGCAGTGGAATGACTCTCGCCGAAGCGTTGGGAAATGTCGGTGGGCTTAACCAGGATATGGCGGACGCCACCGGGATTTTTGTTATTCGCTCGGCTGCTAAAGCTAACCCGGACGGGAAAATCGCCAGCGTATATCAACTTGACGCGAAAGATGCTTCAGCTTTGGTGCTGGGAACCGAATTCCAGCTGCAGCCCTATGACATCGTCTATGTCACAACTGCGCCAGTCTCGCGCTGGAATCGAGTGATTTCGCAGTTGGTTCCGACCATCAGCGGCGTGCATGACCTGACAGAAACCGTTCGCTATATCAGATCGTGGCCGCAGTGATGGTTCATTCAATTTTAGTGGTATGCACTGGGAATATCTGTCGCTCGCCAATCGGTGAGCGGCTGTTACGCCAGCAAATGCCTGGATTTACGGTGGCCTCTGCAGGCGTGAGTGGTCTGGTCGGCCATCCGGCAGACGCGCGGGCACAAGAGGTCGCGGCGTCGCATGGTATCTCACTGGATGGACATGTGGCGCGCAAACTCACCCCGCAACTGATGCGCGAATATGATCTTATCCTGGCGATGGAGCCGGATCACCTGAACCATATTTCGGCTATTGCGCCTGAGGTCAGAGGAAAATCGTTATTGTTTGGGCAATGGCTCCAAAAGCGGGAAATACCCGATCCGTATTGTAAGAGCCACGATGCGTACGAATATGTGTTTGAGCTGCTCGGCAGAGCAAGTCAGGAATGGGCTCAACGACTGAGCCACCAGAGGAACTGAGTTTCAATGTCTTCAAATAATACAGACAGCTATTCTGCCGCAAATGGCAATCAAGAGCTGGATCTTGCTTACCTGCTTGGCGAGTTGATCGACCATCGCAGACTCATTCTCTGTATTACGCTGTTTTTTACGGCCTGTGCAGGGCTGTACACCTTTATCGCGACCCCGATTTTCCGGGCGGATGCGATGATACAGATAGAAGGTAAACAGGATAACAGTCTCCTTAAGACGCTTGGCGAGCTGAGCCCGGAGCTGTCACCGGATGCACTGCCGGAAATCCAGCTGCTTAAATCACGCATGATTCTCGGCAAAACGGTAGAAGATCTGCATCTTAATTATAATATCAAAGAGCGCTATTTCCCGCTGATTGGCCGCTCCTGGGCGCGACTGACTGGCAATGAGCCGGGCAAACTCAATATCATCAGTCTGCGTATCCCGACGACGAAGGGCAAAACACCCTCTCTGGCGCTGACCGTTCTGGATAAAGATCGCTATCGTATTGAGGGCGAAGGTTTTCAGGGCGAAGGGCGTGTCGGAAAACCGTTTGAAAAGTCGGGGGTTTTCATTTGGGTAATGGAAATGAACGCAACGCCGGGCACGAAATTTTCGCTGTCTGAAGAATTGCCGCTACAGACCATTAACGCACTGAATAAACAATTCACGGTGGTTGAAACAACCAAGCAGAGTGGGGTGCTTAATCTGTCATTGACGGGTGCAGATCCTGATTTGATTGCGGCTACGCTAAACAGTATCGCAGATAACTATCTAAAGCAGAATATCGACCGTCAGGCGGCGCAGGATGCGAAAAGTCTGGCGTTTTTACAGACTAAATTACCGCAAATTCGCAGCGATCTGGATCAGGCTGAAGAGCGACTCAACACTTACCGCAAGCAGCGGGATTCAGTTGATCTTACGCTGGAAGCGAAATCGGTACTGGAGCAAATCGTCAATGTGGACAACCAGCTTAATGAGCTAACGTTCCGTGAAGCGGAGATTTCTCAGCTCTTTAAAAAGGATCACCCTACCTATCGGGCGTTGAAGGAGAAACAGCAAACGCTTGAAAGTGAGAAAGTGCGCCTAAATAAACGCGTCACGACCATGCCTGCAACGCAGCAGGAGATCCTGCGTTTGAGCCGGGATGTGGATTCCGGGCGGGCGATCTACTTGCAGTTGCTGACACGTCAGCAAGAGCTGAGTATCTCGCGGTCCAGTGCAATTGGTAACGTGCGCATCATTGACTCTGCGGTTACGCAGCCTGAGGCGATTAAACCTGCAAAAGCGTTAATTATTATCATGGGCTTTTTGCTGGGAATGTTTCTTTCCATCGGTATCGTACTGGTGCGTAAAGCGTTTAATCACGGTATTACCACTCCCGAGCAGCTTGAAATGCAGGGGATCACCGTGCTGGCAACCTTGCCACGTTCAACCTGGCTATGGAAGAAAACCCGCCTGCGCAGCAAGCGTTTTATTGGCGAACGCTGGAGCCATAAGGTTAGTGATGTGCCCTTCCTGCCCGTTGACCGGCCACTCGATCTCTTTATTGAGGCCATCAGGGGCCTGCGTACCAGTCTTCACTTCACTATGATGGAAGCAGATAACCGCATCGTTCTGTTAACGGGACCAACGCAGAACTGCGGTAAGACGCTTATTAGTACGTCACTGGCTGCCATTGTCGCTCAGAGTGGGCAGAAGGTGTTATTTATTGATGCAGATATGCGCAAAGGCTATGTACACCAGATTCTGGCGCTTAACAACCATATCGGTTTAGCCGATATTTTGACGGGCAAAGTCGCACACCCGGATGCCATACAGCATTATGCACCCGGAGGCATTGATGTGATCACCTGTGGTCTGAATCCCGGAAATCCGTCTGAGCTGCTAATCGGCGAGCGATTCCAGCAACTGCTTAAATGGGCAAATGACCATTATGAGATGGTTATCGTCGATACCCCGCCGATACTTGCCGTAACCGATGCTGCATTAGTGGGTCGACGGGTTGGAACAACCTTATTGGTGGCGCGATTTAGAATGAACAGCGCGAAAGAGATGCAGGCTTGTGTGAAGCGTCTGTTGCAGGCTGGTGTGTCTGTGAAAGGTGCAATTCTGAATGATGTGGTTAAATCTGCCGCGCTGTACTACCAGAATGGTTATAACGCCTACGATTACAGCTATACAACCGATCAACAAAAAGCCAAAGAACGTTCCCGCTCCTGACCTAAGCCACACCGTCTCGCTAAGGTTTCCCCCTCTCTTCGATAAGAGGGGGGAAACCGAATTACTTCGCGAGGATCTCGTGCGCCGTGCGTTCAACCAGCGACAACAAGGTCTTCACATCATCCAGCGTTACCGTCGGATTCAGCAACGTCAGCTTCAGGCAGGTCACCCCGTTGTGCTCAGTCACGCCGACGTTAGCGCGACCAGAATCGAGCAGTGCATCGCCAATTTTTTGGTTCAGCAGCGCGACAGCAGCATCGTTGATTTCATGCTGCGGGCGGAAGCGGAACAGCACGCTTGCGAGCTGCGGTGGCATCACCAGCTCCAGCGTATCCTGGTCCTTGACCCACCCGGCAACGTGTTGCGCCAGTGTGACGCCGTGGTCGATAATGGCCGCATACTGTTCCTGCCCCAGCGCTTCCAGGCTCATCCACAGCTTGAGGGCGTCGAAACGGCGCGTCGTCTGCAGTGATTTTGATACCAGATTCGGAACACCTTGCTCTTCGTCAAATTCAGAGTTGAGGTATGCCGCCTGGTAACGCATCAGCTCGTAGTGGCGGGCTTCTTTCAGCAGGAATGCACCGCAGCTGATGGTCTGGAAGAACTGCTTATGGAAGTCCAGCGTGATGGAGTCTACCTGTTCGATGCCGTCCAGATAATCACGATACTTATCGGACATCAGCAGCGCACCGCCCCAGGCTGCATCGACGTGTACCCAAATCTGCTTCTCTGCGGCCATCTCTGCGATAGCGCGCAGCGGATCGATAGCACCCGCGTCCGTGGTCCCCGCCGTCGCGACGATCGCCAGGATCTGTTCGCCATTCGCGTCACACTGCGCAATTTTCGCGGCCAGATCGGTCAGGTCCATACGTGAACATTCATCGGTTTTTACCTGAATAACCGACTGATAGCCCAGACCGAGCAGCGCCATGTTTTTCTGAACAGAGAAGTGCGCGTTTTCAGAGCACAGTACGCGAATCTTACGCAGATCGCCCACCAGACCATCCTGCTGGATGGAGTGCCCCTGACGTGCGAAGAACGCATCGCGCGCCAGCATCAGCCCCATCAGATTGCTCTGAGTGCCGCCGCTGGTGAACACGCCCGCATCCCCGGCCTGATAGCCCACGCGGGTACGCAGCCATTCAATCAGCTTCATTTCAATAATAGTGGCTGACGGGCTCTGATCCCAGGAGTCCATACTCTGGTTTGTTGCGTTGATCAGCACTTCCGCTGCCTGGCTAACCACCAGACTTGGGCAGTGTAGATGCGCCACGCACTGCGGATGGTGGACAGATAAACTGTCTTTCAGGAAATACTCAACGGCACGAGCAATTGCGGCTTCATTGCCAATACCTTTCTGTCCAAAATTCAGGGAGATGTTATCGCGCAGTTCGGCGACGCTTTTTCCCTGGTACATTTCAGACTGCTGCAGCCACTGCATAACCGCCCGTGAGCTCTGCTCGATGGCCTGCTGATAGGCCTCGATGCTTTGCGCCGAGGACGACAGAATTGGGTTTGAATCAGACATCGTGATCAATAACTCCGGTTATACCGGGCGAACGCCCGCGGCGAGCAGCGCCTGCTCAAATTTATCCAGGAAGACTTTCAGCTCCTGATCGCTGATCAGCAGAGAAGGCAGCAGACGCAGAACCACGCCATTGCGACCGCCGCGCTCCAGAATCAGCCCCGCTTCGAAGCATTTTTTCTGAATCAGTGCTGACAGATCGCCATCACCCGGGAAACAACCCATGTGGTCGGCGGCTTCGTGTGGTTTCACGATCTCAATACCGATCATCAGGCCCAGGCCACGAACATGGCCAATCACCGGATAACGCTTCTGCAGTTCAGCCAGCTGACCTTTCAGCCATTCGCCCTGTGCGGCAACTTTGTCGGCAATATTCTGATCTTTGAGAATTTTCAGCGTGGTCAGGCCGGTCGCCATAGCGAGCTGGTTGCCACGGAAAGTCCCGGTGTGATGACCTGGCGCCCAGGCGTCGAACTGCTTTTTGATACCGAGCACAGCCAGCGGCAGACCGCCACCGACGGCTTTGGACATGACGATGATGTCTGGCTCAATACCCGCATGTTCAAAGGCGAAGAACTTACCGGTGCGGGCAAAACCTGCCTGCACTTCGTCAAGAATCAGCAAAATGCCGTGTTCCTGAGTCACTTTACGAATGCGCTGCAGCCACTCAGCCGGAGCCGGGTTGACACCGCCTTCACCCTGAACGGCTTCGAGAATCACCGCGGCCGGTTTACGTACGCCGCTTTCGACATCGTTAATCAGATTGTCAAAGTAGTAAGTCAGAGCTTTCACGCTTGCGTCACCACCAATGCCCAGCGGGCAGCGGTACTGATGTGGATACGGCATGAACTGCACTTCTGGCATCATATTATCAACGGCTTCTTTCGGTGACAGGTTACCTGTCACGGAGAGCGCGCCGTGCGTCATACCGTGATAGCCACCAGAGAAGCTAATAATGCTGCTGCGGCCAGTGACTTTTTTAGCCAGCTTCAGTGCAGCTTCAACAGCATCTGCACCGGATGGTCCAGTAAACTGCAGGCAATACTCTTTGCCCTGACCCGGTAACTGGGCGAGAAGGTATTCTGAAAACTCGTCTTTCAACGGCGTGGTCAGATCCAGTGTATGTAACGGCAAGCCGCTGGTAATGACATTTTGGATGCTTTTCAGCACATCAGGATGATTGTGTCCAAGCGCGAGGGTGCCGGCGCCTGCAAGACAGTCGAGGTATTCTTTATTATCTGCATCGGTAATCCATACGCCGTCTGCTTTAGTGATAGCTAAAGGCAGCTTGCGAGGATAACTCCTGACGTTCGATTCAAACTCGGCCTGACGGGCCAGATAGGTTTCGTTGCTTTTGCGGGCATCTGCGGTGTCAATACGGACTTTATCCGTCATCATATCACTCCTACAACCGGGGCTGTCTTATGCGCCTCGATTGAATAAATAGTTAATAAAGGGTGGGGTGTGTAAAAAACGCGGCCAATATAGAGCCTTTTGGCGCGTGGCTCAATGGTTAATTTGTTTACTGTTTTGTTACAAAACGGATGATAAAATAAGATGGGTATAACAGTTTGTTTTTGTTAAGGTTAATGCAGGCCTTCTGTAGATGAAAACCCTCTCATCAGCAGACAGTTAAAGGCGGCGTTTTAGCCGCCTTAACATTACTTCTGAATTACCTGCAGTAATCCATGATCTCTTCCATGGGTTTTGTTCCATGAAGCATCTGTAATGCCGTTCTCATCGAGGGTGACTGACAGAATGTAACCCGCGCCAGTGATCTCATACGCGTTAGCATTAAAGCGCTTCACAGTGGCTTTCTTTCCATTGATTGTCGCGCTGAAGAAACCGTTACTGACCGTGGCTTTAATCCCATTCGCGGTAAATGAGGCTTCACGCAGAGGATCCAGTACTTTTGCACTCTGCCCATGCTGTACGGCGTTTGCAGCATTTTCTAACGCTTGTTTCTCCGCTACAGCATTCATCGCCGTAGAACGGTTTTGTTCGGCCATATAGCACGTATCTTTACTGACACCTTGTGCTTCACACTGCGCCATACGCTCAGCAGGAGAAGAACAGGCAGAAAGAACCGAGACCGCAATCGCTACTAACATTAACTTCTTCATTAAAACCTCTACTACCATCAGAAAAAACACTAAAAAAATCTATATTTCAAACGCTTATCGTTATCCGTTGTGACAGTTTACCGACTGTTGCGGGAAAAAATCGCGATACATCGTACCGACCCAAAAGCCAGTAAGCATTAATGCAATATAAAGCGTAGCAGACAGGATGATAATTTTTAGCATGAGTCATTTATCAGATTAACAGGGTATCGGTATGTAATGGAGGGCTAAATAAAATTGATTATTGTTATTTTACTATTTCGCTTGAAACTATTCTCTGTAAAAGTAACAGATAAATCCTAAACTGTTTCTTTAACTGCGATAGCATTTTGTGGCTGCACTATCGCCCAACGGTCGCGAAGGATCTTTGATTTGGATCATATGAAATACATTTTATAACTGTAGCAAAAGTCAACATTAATAATTTTTATGTTATTGATTTTATGCAGTTTGTTCTGCTGGTGTCTTCTTGGGTATAAAATTCCTCTATTCGTTTAAGTCTTAATTTATGAGAATTCAATGACATTAAATGTATACATATATTCTCGGTGGTTATTTTTATAACAGCTATTTTTGGTGAGTAAGAAAAATAGTAAATTTGGGTTGCTGGATTAATCACAATGCCAGTGATTCGCTCCCCGTATGTGATCCAGCCATAATCGGGAATAACCGGCTTCATTCTGGCTGCATATTCTGGCAACCGGAAGATTTTCGGCAAATTCGGGGGGGCATCCAGCCCAGTGCAAAATGGGGACGACTCTGGTTATAGTGTATGCGCGCCTTGATTTTGCCCCGTGCATCCTCCAGAGACATGAACCCGTTCTCGTTCAGGCATTCCTGCCGCACCTGCCGTTGAAGGACTCGACTGTAGCGTTGTCCGTCGATGTCCCGGGCATGAGAAGTGGATCCTTATTCCTCTTTCATACACCCACTTGTCCAGCATTTTTCATGCAAATTCAGAACCATTATCGGTTATCAGCAACTGTGGTAAAGGACGCCTGAGCGCTATACTGTCCAGTATCCCAGCCACTTCTGTCGAACGCAGATTCCCAGACATTCTCGGGTGTAAAGGTCGATAACCGTCCACAGGCGGAGTCGTCGCCTGTCAAACAATGCATCAGAAATAAAATCCATGCCCCAGACGTGGTTTGGATAATGCTGGGCAGATTTATTACGGCGTGGCCGTTTGAGGCGTAGCGACAGCCCTTGCTCACCGTAGAGGCTGTAGATTCGTTTGTGATCGTCTCGCCAACCCTCACGCCGGAGCATCAGGTGTACCCGGCGATATCTGTAGTGAATTTGCGTTTCGGTGATCTCACAGATACGCAGGCGCAGTGCGCTGTCATCGGCAACCAGCTTCTTCAGCCGCAGATTTCCCTCTTCCCTTTGCCACATATGTTTGAGTTCACAGGGAGTATTTCCACCGTATTTCTTGCGCCGGGTGTAAAAGGTGGCATCGGAGTTATCCAGCTTGCGGCAAACATCCGGCAAGGACACGTACCCAGCTCAGCCTTCTTGAAGGTAAAGAGAATCTGTGTCTTCGGCGAATCGTGTTTTTTTCATCGGCACCACCTCCGTTCAGGGGAGTGTATTTCATGTCGGTGTTCTGTTTCTGAATGGAGCAGGATTTTGGGGTAGGGTCAATGCCGGATGACCTCTAAATATGAATGGCACGATTATGCGGGGTACTGGGTCTAGCCACTTTGTTACATACAGAGTTCGGGATAACAGTTACCTAAGTATAAAGTGTTTTGTGAGAATGAAAATGGAGTGATAATGAAATTAATGAATGACAAGAGAATAATATAATTACTCAAAAAGGGGCGTGGCCGCCCCTCATCTTAAAACTCTCTTGATAGAGTGATATATCCATTGAACCTTATTGAGCATTCATCTTTGTTCATAAGGCTTGAGGCAATGAATATATTTTTCTTGCTGTGTTTATTAGTGTAGGAGTACTTTGCAGTAATAGATTTAACGTTGTTCTCATAATAGCTTGAGAAGTAATCACTTTCCGGGATAGAAGACCTACCTTTCGCGACATCATCAGCATGATCTGCTTTTGCCAATGACTCTGCATACAGTTCAGACACGGTAGATGTATTGATTACTTGTACGGTGGTCATATCTCTTTGAACAGTGGATGAATCAATATTCAAATCCTTAGACATGGCATCAAACAAGGTTGATTCCATTGATGCGCCTACAGCAGCACATCCACCATCAGAGGCATAAGAACAGACAGAGAATAGGGAAAAGGTGCAGATTAACAATCTTTTAATCATGCTCAATCTTCCACTACCAAAATTTTGTCACTACTGGCTGCAATGATTTTACGATAGGGCAAGTTAAGAATAATGCAACCATCAGATGCTTCTCCCGGATGTGTAGCACTATCACCATGTATCATAAAGCTATCACGACCGCACATCTGATTTTCTACATATGGAGTAAGTCTCATTGTCCATGCTCTTGTTCTAAGATGGTAGAATGCAGGGCCGATAGTGTAAGTGCCTCTAGGAAGTGGGCCATTATCCTTTACGCATTCATTAGCAGAATCATCTTTATATCCTGGTCTGCCAGAGTAGTTAGCATCAAACTGATAAGTACCATTCAGATAGAAGCTATGAGCACTCACTTTATAAACCCAAGTCATTATGCAACCTCCTTATTGCCGGTCCATGAATCAGAATGAATTATATTTCCGTCCAGATAATGCCATGTGATTTTCTCATAAGCTAAATAAAATGCTTCCAGATGGCTATGCATTTCAAATGTAGGATTTTTTATGTCAAACATGAAAGGTTCAATTTCATTAATTCTCACGTTATCCATCGTTACGCGAAAATACTCTTCTTCCTGACCGTTATAGTTTATGCGGTAGAACTTCAATACAGCCTCCCTAAATTTTCGTCCTGATGAAACTCCTTGATAGAGGTAGGGGGATGCACAATCAATCTCTTTAATCAGTGCATAATCTCCATGCAGGCGCTTACTGGTTATCTTTCCAGTTTTGTCATCAGTTGGTAGCTCTACATTGTGCATAAGCTCTATTATCTCTATAGAACCTTCCCTACCATACACATCAACACCGCCTTTAACCTGATTTCCTGCATCATCAGTAAGCCATAGATAAACTGGTATAGCCATCTTGAAATCCCTATTTTTGATGTCGGTATTGACTGTTAATCATACTACCAGGCAGAACCTGCATCAAAGTTAGTGAAATTGTGCGAAATTCTCAAAATTTGCTGAAATTTAAGTGTAGATAAAATTTTTTCTACTCTAAATTAAGCATATATAAAATTCGGTGAGCTTTGTGTACGTTAGTTGGGGGAACTACAGCGAGCTATAAGGTAGGAAGTTATCTTTTTATATGTTCTACTATCGGATATTTTTACTTTTAAGGGAAGATTGAAGAGGATCGTAGGTTTCTTTCATAAGAAAATTGTGCTTGGAATTAATTATCGAAAAGTGAAACCAAAAAACTACTTTCTGTTTACTTATAGCTTTTATAGCTAACGCTGTTAAACATTACTAACTGAGCGTTGTATCTAATCGAGGAGGCAGGTCAGTCCGATTTCATCATATCTCATCAACACCACATATTTCGATAACTCTTTCATTCCTTCGTCCTGTCTATAAGCTCTACTACAATATCAATCGATAGTGACAACGAAAACCAAAACTAAATGAGGCTGGGGCAACCCGGTCTTTTTTCTGAAGAAAATCCCCTGTCACACATGGCCCAAAAGGGCCGCTTTTGCCGTTTACAAGACTACCCGCTGGCATTAACATCCTGATCAGGGATTAATGGGGAGCATTAATCGCAAGTTTTTGAATTCTTACTACATGACTCGGGGTGCCCTTCCACGTGAAGGCTGAGAAATACCCGTACCACCTGATCTGGATAATGCCAGCGTAGGGAAGTCAGATGCCTTTCACGGTTATCGCTTCTTCACGCAAGGCAGGAGCGAAACCATGCAGCCTGACCTGCTCGATTTACACGTCTTACACCACTTCCGCGCGCGCTCACCTTTGACACACTGCATGACTAACGATGTGGTGCAAACCTTTACGGCTAACGTTTTGCTGGCGCTGGGTGCTTCTCCGGCAATGATCGTCGAAGCCGAAGAAGCAGAGCAATTTGCCGCCATCGCCGATGCCCTGTTAATCAACGTTGGCACGCTCACTTCGCCTCGCTCGCAGGCGATGCGTCGGGCCATCGAAAGTGCGGTTGCCGCAGGCAAGCCGTGGACGCTCGATCCCGTGGCCGTCGGTGCGCTGGCATTTCGGACCCGTTTTTGTCAGCAAGTGCTGAGCCTGAAACCCGCGGCGATCCGCGGCAATGCCTCGGAAATCCTTGCCCTTGCAGGGATGAGCGCCGGCGGGCGTGGCGTCGATACTACCGATGCCGCCGCCATTGCACTGCCTGCCGCACAGGCGCTGGCTCGCCAGACGAACGCCATTGTTGCCGTCACCGGAGAAGTGGATTACGTCACGGACGGGCAGCGAACGAAAACGGTCAGCGGAGGGGATCCGCTGATGACCCGAGTGGTCGGCACCGGATGCGCGCTGTCGGCGGTGGTAGCGGCAAGCTGTTCGCTGCCGGGCGACAGACTGGATAACGTGGCGGCTGCCTGCGGATGGATGAAACGGGCAGGCACGCGTGCGGCTAGTCAACGTTCCGGGCCGGGCAGCTTTGCTTGCGCATTTATCGACGCGTTGTGGAACCTGGAGAGCCATGCATGAAACGGATTAACGCCTTAACGATTGCGGGCACCGATCCGAGTGGCGGTGCGGGAATTCAGGCCGATCTTAAAACGTTCTCTGCTCTGGGGGCCTATGGTTGCTCGGTCATCACCGCCCTGGTGGCGCAAAATACTCGCGGGGTACAGTCGGTGTACCGGATTGAACCCGATTTTGTGGCAGCCCAGCTCGACTCAGTATTTAGCGACGTGCGCATTGATACCACCAAAATCGGCATGCTGGCCGAAACGGACATCGTTGAAGCGGTCGCGGAACGGCTGGAGCGTTATCAGGTGCGGAACGTGGTGCTTGATACGGTAATGCTGGCGAAAAGTGGCGATCCGCTTCTTTCGCCATCCGCCGTTGAAACGCTGCGCAAAAAGTTGTTGCCGCAGGTGGCGCTCATTACGCCGAATCTGCCAGAGGCCGCTGCGCTGCTCGGCGCACCGCATGCACGCAACGAACGCGAGATGAAAGAGCAAGGCAATGCATTACTAGCGCTGGGTTGCGAGGCGGTGCTGATGAAAGGGGGTCATCTTGATGACACAGAAAGTCCGGACTGGCTTTTTACCCGTGATGGCGCAAAGCGCTTCACGGCGGCACGCATTATCACTAAAAATACACACGGGACGGGCTGCACGTTATCGGCCGCGCTGGCCGCGCTGCGCCCACGTCATCAACACTGGGACGATACGGTGCAGGAGGCCAAAGCCTGGCTCTCCTGTGCGCTTGCCAAAGCCGACACGCTGGAGGTCGGCCACGGTATTGGCCCGGTTCACCATTTTCATGCGTGGTGGTAACGCGTAAAAGGCGTCGACGGGGATAAGCGTTTTCGCTCAATAAAATGGAGAAGGAACAATCACATAGCGGGAATGGCTCAACTGAACGAACGGAACGCGACGCCAGGAGTCTCCACTGCAGTTGCATAAATTATGCGCCTCAGGCAGGCCATCCCGTTATCCGTGAGGGGCGACAGTTTGAACGGTGTAACGATGGTGATGTACAGGAAACGAGCCAGCAGATTGTGCTGAAAAAACCAGCTAAAGCTGGAAATTAGGCTAACCAGGGTCCAGGCTTTGTCTGCTCACAAAAATGTGGGTATGGATATCACGTACCGACATGACGTCGGAACTTACGGGAGCATAGCTATGACTGATATTGCGCAATTGCTTGGCAAAGATGCCGACAGCCTGTTACAGCATCGTTGTATGACCATTCCAGCCGAGCAACTTTACCTGCCAGGTCACGACTACGTTGATCGGGTCATGATAGATAACAACCGTCCGCCAGCGGTACTGCGGAACATGCAGACGCTTTATAATACCGGGCGTTTAGCCGGAACGGGTTATCTCTCCATTCTGCCGGTTGATCAGGGCGTTGAGCACTCCGCCGGGGCATCGTTTGCCGCCAACCCGCTGTACTTCGATCCGAAAAATATCGTGGAGCTGGCCATTGAAGCGGGCTGCAACTGCGTGGCCTCCACCTACGGCGTGTTAGCATCCGTCTCTCGCCGCTACGCCCACCGCATTCCTTTCCTCGTCAAACTGAACCATAACGAGACGCTAAGCTACCCGACCGAATACGACCAGACGCTGTACGCCAGCGTAGAGCAGGCGTTCAACATGGGGGCTGTGGCGGTGGGAGCGACGATTTATTTCGGTTCCGAACAGTCTCGCCGTCAAATCGAAGAGATCTCTGCCGCCTTCGAGCGCGCCCACGAACTGGGGATGGTCACCGTGCTGTGGGCCTATCTGCGCAACAATGCGTTCAAGAAAGATGGCGTTGATTACCATGTCTCAGCCGACCTCACCGGCCAGGCAAACCATCTGGCGGCCACCATTGGCGCAGATATCGTGAAGCAGAAAATGGCCGAAAATAACGGCGGTTACAAAGCGGTGAACTTTGGTTACACCGATGACCGCGTGTACAGCAAGCTGACCAGTGACAATCCGATTGATCTGGTGCGTTACCAGCTCGCCAACTGCTACATGGGTCGCGCGGGGCTGATTAACTCCGGTGGTGCAGCAGGGGGCGAAACGGATCTGACCGACGCGGTACGCACGGCGGTTATCAATAAACGCGCCGGCGGGATGGGGCTGATCCTGGGTCGCAAAGCGTTTAAAAAATCGATGTCCGACGGTGTGAAGCTGATCAACGCGGTGCAGGATGTGTATCTGGATAAGAAGGTCACTATCGCGTAGTTTGGCGCGGGCCTTTACTCTTCACTCTTTACTCTTACCCCTCACCCTAACCCTCTCCCCAAAGGGGAGAGGGGACTATTCGGTGCAGCTTTTTCTCCCTCGCCCCTTTGGGGAGAGGGCTGGGGTGAGGGGAGCAGACCGCAGTAAACGTAAAACCCGAAACCCTTTTTCATTTCATTCAAACCTCTCTCCCGATCGACTTCACACTTCCCCTGTCTTTTGTGAAAAGTATCACTCCCTCCCGTGCATATGCACAATAAATGGTCGATGCTTAGCGGAATTTGTCTAAGGCAGCGGACGAATTTTGCGCTTAAAGTTACTTTCGGAACAGCTTTTCAAATTACGAAGTCGCTCTGAACCTACGTTGTTTTAAGGACTGATAATGAAAATTGAATCTGTAAACGTCACCGTCTTCCAGTACCCAACGCGTCGGGTCTCCGACAGCGCCGGGCATTCGCATCCAGGGCCAGAAAGCCTGGCTAAAATGGCGATGCTGACCATTACTGCAGACGATGGCACCAAAGGGTACTCATTTGCGCCGCCGGAAGTGGTGCGCCCCTTTGTGGTGAATACCTTCTTTCGTAAAGTGCTGGTCGGCCAGGACGCGTTTAACCGCGAGAAAATCTGGCAGGAACTGGCCCACTGGCAGCGCGGGAGCGCACACCAGCTCACCGAGCGCGCGCTCGGTTTCGTCGAGCAGGCGCTGTGGGATCTGATTGGCCGCAAACTGAATATGCCGGTCTGGAAACTGCTTGGCGGCTTCCGCGATAAAGTGCCGGCCTACGGCAGCACCATGTGCGGTGACGATCTGCCCGGTGGCCTCTCCACGCCGGACGAGTACGCAAGCTTTGCTGAAAAACTGGTGGCCCGCGGCTACAAAGCGATCAAGCTGCATACCTGGATGCCGCCCGTTTCCTTCGCGCCAAACCCTAAAATGGACGTCAAAGCCTGCGCCGCCGTGCGTGAAGCGGTCGGCCCGGATATCGATCTGATGATTGACGGCTATCACTGGTACAGCCGCACCGAAGCGCTGTACATCGGTAAAGAGCTGGAAAAACTCAACTTCGCGTGGTTTGAAGAGCCGATGGAAGAGGAAAGTATGTCCTCTTACGCCTGGCTTGCCGAAAACCTGTCGATTCCGATTATTGGCCCGGAAAGCCTGGGCGGGAAGCACCACAGCCGCGCAGACTGGGTGAAAGCGGGCGCCTGCGACATTTTGCGTGCCGGGGCAAACGGCGTTGGCGGGATCTCCCCGACGCTGAAAGTGGCAAATCTGGCAGAGTCGTTTGGCATGGATTGCGAGGTTCACGGCAACGGCGCGGCAAGCCTGGCGGTGATCGGAGCGATTAAAAACTGTCGCTGGTATGAGCGCGGCCTGCTGCACCCGTTCCTGGATTACGACGAACCCGCGGCCTATCTCCACAGCCTGATCGACCCGATGGATGAAAACGGCATCGTCACTCTTCCGGACCGCCCGGGGCTGGGTGAAGACATCAATTTTGCGTATATCGACAATAATACCGTCAGCCACGACTGATGAGAAAAGTCCCTGACGCTTTCGGGTTGCAGACTGCTAACGCACCGGCAGCCTGAAACAGGACGGGGATAAATACCTTACCCTACAACGGTATACACAGATGAAGAAAAACTCCCTCACGAGGGCGGGGTTACTCGCGCTCTCGCTGATGATGGGGAGCGGTGCGGCGTATGCGAAAACGCCGCCCGACCAGCTCATCATCGGTATGAATATGAACAACCTGCTCACGCTCGATCCGGCAGCGATGACCGGCAACGAAGTGGTGGGCATTGTGGTGAATCTCTATGATTCGCTGGTTGAACTCGATCCCAATGAGCTCACCAACGTCAGACCCGCGCTGGCAAAATCCTGGGATATTGCGCCGGATGGCAAAACCCTGACCTTCCATCTGCGTGATGACGTGAAATTCCACTCCGGTAATCCGCTCACCGCGCAGGATGTGGTGTGGTCGATGCGCCGCTTACTCCACCTGAATCTGGCCCAGGCGTCGGTGTGGAAATCCTATGGTTTCAGTAAAAAGAATATTGATAAGCAGATCGTCGCGCCGGATGACTACACCGTGCAGATTGTCCTGCCAAAAGCCAATGACCCGCAGCTGGTGATTTACTCGCTCGGCGCGCTGGGCAACCTGGGAGTACTCGACAGTAAAACGGTGCAGAGCCACGAGGTGAATAACGACTGGGGCAACCGCTGGCTGACGACGAATGAAGCCGGTTCAGGGCCGTTTATGCTCGAAACCTGGCAGGCGAAAGATGTGCTGCGCATGCAGCGAAATCCGCACTACTGGCGCGAAGAGCCGAAAATGAATCGCATCGTATTGCGCCATTTTCAGGAGTCGCAAACTCTGCGCCTGATGATTGAAAAAGGCGATCTGGATATCGCCAACAATATGGCGGTCTCCGACATCAACGCCCTGCGTAAAGACCCGCAGCTCACGGTCGAAGCCGTGCAAAAAGGCACGGTCTACTACGTGGCAATGAGCATGAAAGAGAGCCACTTTGCGAACCCTAAAGTGCGGGAAGCGGTGCGCTATCTGATTGATTATCAGGGCATCAATAAAGCGCTGATGCCGGGCTACGGCGTACTGCATCAGCGCCCAATCAAAGCCGGAATGCCCTCCACGCTGCCGGATCCGGGCTACACACTGGATATTCCGCGTGCCAAAAAACTGCTGGCGGAAGCGGGCTATCCGGAAGGTTTCAACACCACGCTGCGGGTGCTGGCGGATCAGCCGTTCCTGAATATCGCCATTGCGGTCCAGTCGACGCTGATGCAGGCGGGTATCAACGCCAAAATCATTACCGGCACCGGCAACCAGATTTATGGCGCGATGCGCGAGCGTAAATTTGACATGTTAGTTGGTCGCGGTGGCAGTGGGGTTGAACCACACCCGCACTCCAGCCTGCGTGCGCTGGTCTATAACCCCGACAACAGCGACGAGGCGCGGCTCACCAACTTCCAGGGCTGGCGCACCAGTTTCTACGACAAACCGCTGAACGAGATGATCGACAAAGCGCTGCTGGAGCGCGATCCGCAAAAACAGATCGCCGACTACCAGCAAATCCAGGTGCGTTATGACGAGCTGATCCCGGCGATGGTCCCGCTGTCGCAAATGGTCGATTCGGTGGTGGTGCGTAATGAAGTGAAAAACTTCCAGTCGCACCCGTCCGCCACCACCTTCCTGCGCGAAGTCTACAAAACCGGAGGTGACAAATGAGCGTGGCGATCCTCTCTCCCGGCTCACGCACCCGACGCTTTTCGAAGCGTTTAACTCAGGTGCTGGTGACGCTGTTTGGCCTGCTGCTGCTGACTTTTTTCATTGGCCGCGTGATGCCCGTCGATCCGGTGCTGGCGATTGTTGGCCCGGATGCCGATCACAGCACCTATCAGCAGGTATATCACCAGTTAGGCTTTGATAAATCACTGCTGACGCAGTTCGGCATTTACCTGAACAACCTGCTGCATGGCGATCTCGGCAATGCGCTGCTGACCGGTAAACCGGTGACGGACGATATTCTGCGCGTCTTCCCGGCCACGCTGGAGCTGGCAACGATGGCGATCATCGTTGGCGCCGGGCTCGGTATCCCGCTGGGCGTGCTGGCGGCGGCGCGTCGCAACAGCGTGTCCGATTATGTGGTGCGAATTATCAGTCTGGCCGGTTATTCCACGCCGATTTTCTGGGTCGGGATGATGGGGCTACTGCTGTTCTACGCCTGGCTCGGCTGGGTGGGCGGCGCGGGGCGGCTGGATTTAGGGCTTGATGGTTTAGTGCCGCGTCGTACCGGCCTGATGACCGTCGATGCGCTGCTGGCGGGAAACAGCGCCGTGTTCTGGAATGCGATTAACCATCTGGTGCTTCCGGCATCGCTGCTCGGTTTTCACTCCCTGGCCTACATCAGCCGCATGACCCGCAGCTTTATGCTGGCGCAGCTGTCCCAGGAGTTCATTATCACGGCGCGGGTGAAAGGGTTAACCGAGCGTCAGGTGATCTGGAATCACGCGTTCCGCAATATCCTGGTGCAACTGTTGACCGTGGTGGCACTGGCCTACGGCTCGCTGCTGGAAGGGGCGGTACTGATCGAAACCGTCTTCTCCTGGCCGGGATTTGGCTCCTATCTTACCGGCAGTCTGCTGCTCGGCGACATGAATGCAGTGATGGGCTGCGTGCTGTTAGTCGGACTGATCTTTGTGATGCTCAATCTGCTCTCCGACATGCTTTATCAACTCTTTGACCCGAGGACGAAATCATGACCGTTTCTCTGGATACGCCGCTGGGCGCGCGCAACACCGAAAGCCGCCAGCGTATAAAACGCTCGTTTTTCCGGGCAGCCGGATTTGTCGGCAAAATGGCCCGCAACCCGCTGACCGCCATAGGCGGCGGAATTGTCCTGCTGCTGCTGATTGTCGCCGCGTTTGCTCCGGTGATCGCGCCCTACAACCCGCTGGTGCAAGACCTCAACAATGCGCTGGTCGCCCCTAACGCGCAGCACTGGTTTGGCACCGACGAATTTGGCCGCGATATCTTTAGCCGTCTGGTATATGGCTCGCGTATCACGCTGTATATCGTGCTGCTGGTATCGGTCACCGTCGGGCCGCTGGGGCTGCTGCTGGGCGTGACGGCCGGGTATTTCGGCGGCAAAGTGGATGCGGTGCTGATGCGCGTCACGGATATTTTTATCTCTTTCCCAAGCCTGGTACTGGCGCTGGCGTTCGTGGCGGCCCTTGGCCCGGGGCTGGAGCATGTGGTGATTGCGATTACGATCACCGCCTGGCCACCGATTGCTCGTCTGGCGCGGGCGGAAACGCTCTCTTTACGTCAGGCCGATTTTATCTCGGCGGTGCGTTTGCAGGGGGCCTCTGCGGTCCGCGTGCTGTGGCGACATATCGTGCCGCTGTGCCTGCCGTCGGTGATTATCCGTATCACCATGAACATGGCCGGGATCATTCTGACGGCGGCGGGTCTCGGCTTTCTTGGCCTGGGCGCGCAACCGCCGGAGCCGGAGTGGGGCGCGATGATCTCCAGCGGGCGCACCTACATGATGGAGTGCTGGTGGGTAGTGACTATTCCGGGGCTGGCGATTCTGATTAACAGCCTGGCATTCAACTTCTTAGGAGATGGCCTACGTGACATCCTCGATCCTCGCAGCGAATAACGCTCCACTGCTCGATGTGCGCGATCTGCACGTCGATTTTATCAACGGCGGCGCGGTAACTAATGCCGTGCGCGGCGTCTCCTTCCAGCTCGGACGCGAAAAGCTGGCGATTGTCGGCGAGTCCGGATCCGGGAAATCCACCGTCGGGCGCGCGCTGTTGCGCCTGCATCCGGCGAAAGCGCGGATCAGCGCCACCCGTATGCAGTTTGGCGATGTGGATTTGCGCACCGTCAGCGAGGCGCAAATGCGCGGCATTCGCGGTAAGCGCATCTCAATGATTATGCAGGACCCAAAATACTCGCTCAATCCGGTGGTCTGCGTCGGAGATCAGATTGCCGAAGCCTGGCTGACGCACCATCCGGGGCGCAAAGCCGAGGCCAAAGCCAAAGTGCTGGAGATGCTGGATGTCGTGCGCATTCGCCAGCCGGAGCGTGTTTACCACCTCTACCCGCACGAAATTTCTGGCGGGCAGGGCCAACGCATCATGATTGCCATGATGCTGATCACCGATCCAGAGCTGGTGATTGCCGATGAACCGACCTCCGCGCTGGATGTCTCGGTGCGTTTGCAGGTGCTGGGATTGCTCGACGATCTGGTGAAATCACGCGGTCTGGGGCTGATCTTTATCAGCCACGATATCAACCTGGTGCGCAGCTTCTGCGATCGCGTGCTGGTGATGTACGCCGGACGCGTGGTGGAGTCCATTGCCGCAAGCGATCTGCACAACGCCCGGCATCCGTATACCCAGGGGTTAATCAACGCGTTGCCGGAGCTTAACCATCGCCGTCCGGTGCTGCCCGTGTTGCAGCGCCAGGCAAGCTGGCTCACCGAGTAAGGAGCAGAGATGATCGAGATTACCAACCTCAACCTGGCCTTTGGCGAAGGCGAAAAGCGCAATCAGGTGCTGGACGATGTGAACATCACGGTCGCAGAAGGGGAGATCTACGGGCTGGTGGGGGAGTCGGGTTCCGGCAAAACCACGGTGCTGAAATGCCTTGCCGGACTGTTTACCCACTGGGACGGCCAGCTTGCGATCGACGGCAAACCGCTCGGGCGCAATATCAGCGCCGAGCGCTGTCGGCGCGTGCAGATGGTCTTTCAGGATCCCTATGGCTCGCTGCATCCGCGTCATACCATTGGCGATATTCTGGAGGAACCGTTGCAAATACACGGTATTGCGGACCGGGACAGACGGATCCACGGTTTGCTTGATAAAGTGGGGCTGAACCGCGCGTTTCGCGATCGCTACCCGCATCAGCTTTCGGGCGGGCAGCGTCAGCGCGTGGCGATCGCCCGGGCGTTAATTCTGGAGCCGCAGGTGCTGCTGCTGGACGAACCGACATCGGCGCTGGACGTATCCGTGCAGGCAGAAATCCTCAATTTGCTGGCGGAGCTACAGCGTGAATCGAATCTGACCTACCTGATGGTGACGCACGATCTGGGCGTTATCGCTCATCTGTGTCAGAAAGTCGCGGTGATGCAGTACGGTAAGATTCTGGAAACCTTAACCGTTGACGAACTGGTCGCCGGGAATGCCAAAACCGACTATACGCGGATGCTGGTGAATGCCAGCCAGCAGTATAGTCGTGAGATGGCGCGGGAAGTGGCGGTGTATTAACGCAGCAACGGACAATCCGGCGGCAGGCGACACTCCAGCGCGCCGGGTAGCAGCGAGATGCGGAAATGCTCGCCGCTCAGCGGTTCACCGTCCAGGTTAAAGGTCATGCCGTGTGGGGCGATCACCTCAAACCACGCCGACTGCCCGTCGAGCACATTCGGGCTCTCTTCTGGCCGTGTCAGAGTGGTGAACAGGGCCGGGAGCATGCCGTCGCTGGTGAAAATGCGCAACTGCAGCAAGCCGTCATTGATCAGGGCGTCCGGGCATAGCTGTTGGCCGCCGCCAGCCTGACGACCGTTGCCAATCCCAATCACTAGCGCGTCACCCTGCCAGTGGAAATTGTCGCCATTAATTTCGCAGCGATCGGGTTTAAGCATGTCCATGCGCATCAGGCCATGAATCAGGTATGACACGCCGCCCAGCGCAGCTTTGAGTTTTTCCGGGGTTTCGCTGGTAATGCGAGTACCAAATCCACCCGTCGCCATATTGATAAAACAGGTTTTATCATTGACCTGGGCAATATCGACGGCGGTCGGTTTACCCACAATCGCCAGTTGCAAAGCCTTGTCCAGGCTTTCAGGAATGCCTGCGCTGGTGGCGAAATCATTGGCCGTACCCAGCGGTAAAATGCCCATGACCGGGCGCTCTGCCGCATCCCGTTCGATAAGCGCGGTAGCAATTTCATTGATCGTCCCGTCGCCGCCCGCGGCGATAACCGTCTCAACGCCCAACTGGCAGGCCTCTTCGATATACCGTGCGGCATCCCCTTTTTCCCACGTCACGCGAACGTGAATAATCACGCCCTCGTCGCGCAGCGCGGTAATCGCTTCGCGCAGAAGATCGTTACCAGCACTTTTGCCGTTGAGGATCAGTAAACTATCCGGATAGGTAGACATCCAACGTTGCTCCTTTTTAGCCCTGATAAGAGTGTATCTCAGAGAAGGAAAAAGCGGGTAAGAACAGGATGAAAGGGGAAAAAATAAGCCTGCGTAAGGGAGATTACGCAGGCTAAGGAGGTGGTTCCTGGTACAGCTAGCATTTATGGGTTATGTTTTTCAGCGCAGGGGATAATACCCTTATTGAACGAAGCGGTATGTGATCCGATTCTAAGAATTATCCCACGCTGAAAAAATCCCGGTGCTTGACTATTTGTTGTGCGGATTGCGGGTGCTTTCGCCGTTAAAGTTACGCATCAACAGCGCATATTCCAGCTCCACTTCTTGCGGAACCGGCAGCCAGACGGTGTGTCCGTCGCCAGGCGCTACGGTAATCGCTTCGCCTTTGCCGTTTTCCAGGTGCTCCAGCGTGAAGTTGATATTCCCCTGCGGAGTCATCAGCTCCAGGCTGTCGCCCATCGTAAATTTGTTTTTCACCGCCACCGCGGCCAGATCGCCTTTGCGTGCGCCGGTAAAATCGCCCACGAACTGCTGGCGCTCGGAGATGGAGTAGCCGTGCTCGTAGTTCTGATAATCGTCATGGGTGTGACGACGCAGAAAACCTTCGGTATAGCCGCGGTGCGCCAGTCCTTCCAGTGTTTCCAGCAGGCTGGTATCGAACGGTTTACCTGCAGCAGCATCGTCGATGGCTTTGCGATAAACCTGCGCGGTGCGGGCGCAGTAGTAATAAGACTTGGTACGGCCTTCGATCTTCAGGGAGTGAACGCCCATCTGCGTCAGACGCTCAACGTGCGCGATGGCGCGCAGATCTTTGGAGTTCATGATGTAAGTGCCGTGCTCGTCTTCAAACGCCGTCATGTATTCGCCCGGACGTTTGGCTTCTTCAATCATGAACACGCTGTCAGTCGGTGCGCCCACGCCCAGCGTTGGCTCAACGTTTTTCACCGGGATCGGCTCATGTTTATGCACGATATTGCCGACGTCGTCTTCCTTACCTTCCTGGACGTTATATTCCCAGCGGCAGGCGTTGGTGCAGGTTCCCTGATTCGGGTCACGCTTGTTGATATAGCCAGAGAGCAGGCAGCGGCCAGAGTAGGCCATGCACAGCGCACCGTGAACGAAGATCTCAATCTCCATTTCCGGCACCTGAGTACGAATCTCTTCGATCTCTTCAAGCGACAGTTCGCGCGACAAAATCACGCGGGTCAGTCCCATCTGTTTCCAGAATTTGACCGTTGCCCAGTTAACGGCATTCGCCTGCACGGACAGGTGAATGTCCATCTCCGGGAAGTTCTCGCGAACCAGCATGATTAAACCGGGATCTGACATGATCAACGCATCAGGACCCATTTCCACGACCGGCTTAAGATCGCGAATAAACGTCTTCAGCTTGGCGTTATGCGGCGCGATATTCACCACCACATAGAATTTCTTGCCCAGGGCATGCGCTTCGTTAATGCCGAGCTGCAAATTCTCGTGGTTGAATTCGTTATTACGCACGCGCAAGGAGTAACGCGGCTGGCCGGCATAGACGGCATCGGCGCCATAGGCGAAAGCGTAACGCATATTCTGCAGCGTTCCCGCTGGGGAAAGGAGTTCAGGTTTAAACATGTTTGTTCTCGTTCTGATGACAGGTCAGATCCGCTTGCACCAGGTGAAGCGGTAAGGGGAGATCCCCTACTTTAAGGGCGGGCATTGTAGCGCTGCGGGGCAGGGAGGTAAAGCGCCGGGTGGCGTCAAGGGCCGCCCGGCGGATTAGACGGGGCAGTTCAGGTCTTTCACCATCTGGGGCTGACGCCATTACTTTTCAGCGAGGCGATCCGGTTTCCCGCAATTGCTCTGAAATATAGAGCTGGCTTGTACCAATCACCTGATGATTTGCGGCCTTCAGTACGTTTTACGCAATCCTGCAGGCATCCGCCTCCCAGCGATAGCCCACACCGTACACCGCGCGGATAAACGACTGGTCTTCGTCCAGGGCTTCCAGCTTGCGGCGCAGGTTTTTGATATGACTGTCGATGGTGCGGTCCGTCACCACGCGATAATCGTCGTAAAGATGATTAAGCAGTTGTTCCCTGGAGAACACTTTGCCCGGCTCGTGAGACAGCGTTTTCAGCAGGCGGAACTCCGCCGGGGTCAGATCCAGCATCTTATTGCGCCAGCTGGCCTGGAAACGACTTTCATCGACAATCAGCGGGCTTTCGGCGTCGAGCACCTGCAGTTCGCGCTGCGGGCGGCAGCGACGCAGAATCGTTTTCACGCGGGCCACCACTTCACGCGGGCTGTACGGTTTACAGATGTAATCATCCGCGCCAATTTCCAGCCCCAGCAGGCGGTCGATCTCTTCGATTTTGGCTGTCACCATCACAATCGGCACGTCGGAAAAACGGCGGATCTCGCGGCACAGCGTCAGTCCGTCGGTGCCCGGCAGCATCAGGTCCAGCAAAATAAGATGCGGCGGCGTCTGGCGCACGTACGGAAGCACCCGATCACCGTGGCTGATAAGCGTTGGGGCGTAGCTTGCTGCACGTAAATAGTCGATTAATAACTGCCCAAGCTTAGGCTCGTCCTCCACGATCAGAATGCGCGGTGTGTTTTCGTCAATGGGTAACTCAGTCATACTTCTCTCGATAAATCGCGTTCCAGCGGTAACTCTACTGTAATGCTAACCCCGCCAAAAGGCGAATGGGCGGCGCGGATCGTGCCCCCGTGCGCCTCAACGATGTTGACACAAATCGCCAGCCCCAGGCCGGAGCCGCCACTGGCGCGGTTGCGGGAGCCTTCGGTGCGGTAAAAACGCTCGAACAGTTTCTCCAGCTGTGCGTCCTGCACACCGGGGGCGGAGTCTGCAAAGGTCAGGGCAAAACGCCCCTCTTCCTGCCTGCCGGAGATACGTAAAGTGCCGCCGCCATCGGTATAGCGCAGGCTGTTTTCCAGCAGATTATTGAAAAGCTGCATCAGGCGATCGCGGTCGCCGAATACCACCGCGCTGTCCGGTAACGACAATTCGATGTTCAGATTGCGACTGGCAAAGCGCTCGCGAAATGCGCCGCTGGCGACTTCCAGAACATTAATCACATCGACAGGCGCTTTCTGATAGGCCAATGCGCCTTCGTCGGACATCGAAAGCTGATGCAGATCGTCCACCAGCTTGGTCAGCGTGCCCACTTCCGCCTGCAACGAGGCCACCGATTCTGGCGTGAACTGACGCACGCCGTCCTGAATGGCCTCCAGCTCGCCGCGCAAAACCGCCAGCGGTGTGCGCAGCTCATGAGAAATATCGGCCATAAAGTCGCGGCGCATCTGCTGGTTTTTCTCCAGCGTACTGGCGAGCTGGTTAAAGTCCTGCGCCAGCCTGCCCAGTTCGTCCTGGCTGCGGGTATCCACGCGGGTGGAAAAATCGCCCGCCGCGAGCTTATGAGTGCCTTCCACCAGCCGCTTGACCGGCGCCAGCAGGCCACGCGCCAGCGGGAATGTCGCCAGTGCGGCCAGAAGGGTCGACAGGGCGACAATCAGCCAGCTGGTCTGCCGCTGCTGGCGATCAAAGTTGATATCGGTGTTACGCGTCAGCCGTTCGACCGGGGAGGCAATCACCCAGCCCACGGCGGTGCCATTAAACATAATGGCGCGTTTAGTACCGTCCGGTGGAACAGGGGCGCGCGGGCCAACCAGCACGTATTTGTCCTGATCGATAACCCAGAACTGCGTGCGCCAGCCGTGGGGCGGCATCCCGGGCCCCGGGCGATCGTCGTCATTATCGTGTTCGAGCGAGCGCAAAATCTGGAACACAAACCGGTCGTTGTTACGCAGAAAACGCCAGTTGCCGTGCAGCGCATACTGATCGGCCAGCGCATCGCTCAGCCCCTGTAGCCGCTGCTCGTTTCCGCGCTTGATGTAGTCAATAAATCCCCGTTCAAAACTGATGCGCACGGCCCAGTGCATGGTGATCAGCAGGACAATACAGGTGGCGAAAATAGCCAGAAACAGTTTTCCGGTAATGCCGGTGCGCCAGAATTTCATCGTTCACTCCTTTTGCGTCGGCTAATGACGACATTGGTGCTGGTATCATCCGGAACCCGGGCGAAAATCAGGGCGGGCAGGGCGATAATGACCGCCATGCAAAGATAGGTGTAGAGGAAGACCTGATGCGCGCTGGAAGAGTCGGCACCTAAATGGTGCTGGCCGTACATGCCGAGCAACAACCCCGCAATGGTGACCCCAACGCTCATGGAGAGCTGCATAATCATCGACAGCAAGCTGTTACCGCTGCTTGCCAGTTCGTCAGGCAAATCTTTCAGCGTCAGGGTGTTCATCGACGAGAAGCGCGTCGAGTTAATCACCCCCTGGAAAAACAGCACCAGCGGCAGGGCGTAGTACCAGCCCATTAATGCGACCGCCATAAACAGCAGGCTGACCAGCGCCAGACCAAGCGTGCTCGTCACCAGAACGCGACGATAGCCGAAGCGGTTAACCACCTGCACCACAATACGCTTCATGCCCATGCTGCCGAGCACCATCGGGATCATCATCAGCCCGGCGTGGAACGGCGAAAACCCAAGGCCGATTTGCAGGAACACCGGCGTCATAAACGGTAGCATGCCGCTGCCGATCCGCCCTGCAAAGCTGCCAAACAGCCCAAGGCGATAGGTTGCGTTACCAAAAAGAGACAGGCTGAACAGGGCGCGTTCGTTTTCACGGGCGTGCCACAGATACCAGAGGATGGCGATGATCCCGATTGCCACCAGAGCGGTCAGCGTGAGCGTGGAGATCCCGAGCCCTTTCTGTCCGTCGAGCGCCAGCGTCAGTGTCGCCATTCCCGCCGCCAGCAGCACAAAGCCGAAGAGATCAAAGCGCCGCGTCTGCATTTTGTAGTTCGGCATCAGCATCAGCGTGGCGATCGCGCCGACAATTCCGACCGGCAGATTGATCAAGAAAATCCAGTGCCAGGAGGCGTACTCCACCAGAATGCCGCCGAGCGCCGGGCCGAGTAACGGCCCGACCTGTCCGGGGAGTGTCACGAAGGTCATCGCCGCCATATACTGCGCGCGCGGGACAATTTTCATCACCGTCAGTCTGCCGACGGGAACCATCATGGCGCCGCCGACGCCCTGTAACACGCGGGCCATCACCAGTCCATCGAGGGTATCGGCCTGTGCGCAAAACAGGGAACCGGCGGTAAAGAGCACGATGGCGGTAAAGAAAATATTACGCACGCCGATTTTGTCCGCCATCCAGCCGCTGGCAGGCAGCATCACCGCCACCGTCAGCACATAGGAGACAATCACCATGTGCATATGCAGCGGGCTCTCTCCCAGACTTTTCGCCATCGAGGGGAGGGCGGTGTTGACAATGGTGGTGTCCAGCGACTGCATAAAAAAGCCGAAGGCGACAATCCACAATTGCCAGCGGACGTTTTTGGGAAGGTCAGTCATTTACCCGTTTACCCTGTCTCGGTTTGTACGTGAAAAACGCACCCGCAGGCGGTCGAAGAACAGATAGACCACCGGCGTGGTATAGAGCGTCAACAGCTGGCTCACTACCAGCCCACCGACAATCGTAATCCCCAGCGGCTGACGCAATTCCGAGCCATCGCCGCCGGATATCACCAGCGGCAGCGCGCCAAACAGCGCCGCCAGCGTGGTCATCATGATCGGGCGAAAACGCAGCAGACAGGCCTGGAAGATGGCGTCCTGCGGCGACATATTGCCGTTGCGCTGCGCGTCGAGTGCAAAGTCGACCATCATAATCGCATTTTTCTTCACAATGCCTATCAGGAGCATGATCCCGATAAGCGCGATGAGGCTAAAGGGCGCACCGAACAGCTCCAGCGCCAGCAGCGCGCCGACGCCCGCAGAGGGCAGGGTGGAGAGGATCGTCAGCGGATGGACGTAGCTTTCGTATAAAATCCCCAGCACGATATAGACGGTGGCGATCGCGGCCAGGATAAGAATCACCTGCGAGTTCATCGTCTGCTGGAACACCTGCGCCGTTCCGGCAAAACTCCCGCGCACGGTGGACGGCACGCCGAGTTGTGTCATCGCCCGGTTAATCGCATCGCTGGCCTCGGAGAGTGACGAGCCGGTCGGCAGGTTAAACGAGACCGTCGAGGCCGCCGACAATCCCTGATGGTTGACCGACAGCGGCGCATTGGCGGGTTGCCAGCGGGCAAAATAAGAGAGCGGTATGGATTTGCCCTCGTTATTAATGACGTACATTTTATCCAGTGCGCTGATGTCCTGGGTATAGCGCGGATCAACTTCCATCACCACTTTGTACTGGTTCATCGGCTGATAGATGGTGGAAATCTGGCGCTGACCAAAGGCGTTGTTGAGCAAACTGTTGGCCGCTTCGACGTTAATACCGAGCCGCGCCATAGTTTCGCGGTCATAGGTCAGGTTCATCTCCGCGCCGTTATCCTGCTGGTCCGAGTTCACATCTGCCAGCTCCGGCAACGCCGCCAGCGCTTTGCGGATTTTCGGCTCCCACTCGCGCAGGGCGGCCAGATCGTCTGACAACAGCGTGTACTGATAGCTGGCATTCGCCTGACGTCCACCGACGCGGATATCCTGAACGGCCATCAAAAACAGATTCGCCCCCGGCTCTTTTGCCAGCTTGACGCGCAGGCGGTCAATCACCTGTTGAGCGCTTTCATGGCGCTCGTCGCGCGATTTCAGAGTGATAAACATCATTCCACTGTTGACGCGCGAGCCGCCGGTAAAGCCGGTCACGTTATCGACGGCGGGGTCTTCACGAATGATCTTCATGAAATCCTGCAGCTTCACGCGCATCGCCTGGAATGAGATGCTCTGATCCGCCTGAATCCCGCCCATCAGCACGCCGGTGTCCTGCTCCGGGAAGAAGGTTTTCGGGATGGAGATATACAACCAGACGTTAAGGACAATGGTTGCCACCAGCACCAGTCCGACCATCCGCGTATGGTTCAGCACCCACTTCAGCGACTTGCCGTAGCCTTCCTGCAGGGCAATCAGCAGGCGGCCAAAGCCTTTTTTGCGCGGTTGCGAGTGAGGCTTGCTGCGTTTAAGCATCCAGCCGCACATCATTGGAGTGAGGGTCAGAGAGATGACCAGCGAAATACCGATTGCCACCGAGAGCGTCACGGCGAACTCACGTAACAGCCGTCCGGGCAGGCCCCCCATCAGCAGCAGCGGCAGGAATACCGCCACCAGCGACAGACTCATCGACAGTACCGTAAAGCCCACTTCGCGTGTCCCTTGCAGGGAGGCCTGCAGCGGCTTCATTCCCGCTTCCAGATGGCGCGAAATATTTTCCAGCACCACGATGGCGTCATCGACGACAAATCCGGTGGCGATGGTCAACGCCATCAGCGACAGGTTGTTGAGGCTGAATCCGCAAAGATACATAGCGGCAAAAGTGCCGATCAGCGAAACAGGAACCGCCACGGCGGGGATCAGCGTCGCGCGACCGGAGCGCAGGAACAGGAACACCACGAGGATCACCAGGGCTACGGAGATGATCAGCGTCTGCTCGACCTCCTCCAGCGACGCGCGAATCGTCGGGGAGCGATCCTGGGCGATTTGCAGATCGATAGCCGCCGGAATGGTCTCCTGCAGTTCCGGCAGTTTTTCGCGGATGCTATTGACCGTCTGAATAATGTTGGCTTCCGGCAGCTTGCGGATCATCAGCAGAATGGCAGGTTTTGCGTTAGTCATCCCGGCGTTACGCACGTCCTGCACGGAATCGGTCACGCTCGCCACGTCGCTCAGGCGCACCGCCGCGCCATTGTTGTAGTGAATAATCAGCGGCTGATATTCCGCCGCGGTTTTCAGTTCGTCGTTGGTCTGGATCTGCCAGCGACGGCCGCTGTCCTCAATCGCCCCCTGCGGCTTGCGCACGTTGGCATTGCTGATGGCGCTGCGCACGTCATCCAGCGATACGCCCTGATTAAACAGCGCTTCGGGATTTAAGCCGACACGCACGGCGGGCAGGGAACTGCCGCCCACGTCAACGTCGCCGACGCCGTCAATCTGGGCGATGGTTTGCGCCAGCTGCGTAGAGGCAAAATCGTACAGCTCGCCCTGCGAATAGGTGTCCGACGTCAGCGTCAAAATCATGACCGGCGCATCGGACGGGTTGGCTTTGCGATAGGTTGGACGGCTCGGCATCCCGGACGGCAGCAGGCTTTGGGCGGCGTTAATGGCCGCCTGCACGTCGCGGGCAGCGCCGTTGATATCGCGGTCAAAATTGAACTCAAGAATAATACGGGTGCTGCCGAGGGAACTGCTGGAGGTCATTTCGCTGACCCCGGCTATGCGGCCAAGCGAGCGCTCCAGCGGTGTGGCCACCGACGAGGCCATGGTTTCCGGCGACGCGCCCGGCAGCGAGGCGCTGACCATGATCACTGGGAAATCCACCTGCGGCAGCGGGGCCACCGGCAGCAGCCGGAAGCCGAGCACGCCGCACAGGGTAATGGCGACCGAAATCAAAATCGTCGCCACCGGGCGGTAAATGAAGAGAGCGAAAAACTTCACTTACGCCTCCTCTTCACGCTTAGGGAAACGCGCTTTAAGCTTCAGCGCCAGGCCATCGAACAGCAGATAGATCACCGGAGTGGTGAACAGCGTCAACACCTGGCTGACCAGCAGACCGCCGACCATACCGATCCCCAATGGACGGCGCAATTCGGCGCCGACGCCGGTACTGAGCATCAGCGGCAGAGCGCCGAGCAACGCCGCCATGGTGGTCATCAGAATCGGGCGAAAACGCAGCAGGCAGGCCTGGAAAATAGCCTCGCGCGGCGCCATGCCCTGTTCGCGTTCGGCGGCGAGAGCAAAGTCGATCATCATGATGGCGTTTTTCTTGACGATACCGATCAGCAAGATGATGCCGATGATCGCAATCACATCCAGTTCACTGCCGGAAAGCATCAGCGCCAGCAGCGCCCCAACGCCCGCGGTGGGCAGAGTGGAGAGGATGGTCACCGGGTGGATAAAGCTTTCGTACAGCACGCCGAGCACGATATACATCGCCACCACGGCCGCAACGATCAGCCAGATGGTATTTCCAAGCGCGGCCTGAAACGCCAGCGTACTCCCCTGGAACTGGGTCTGGATATCGGTCGGGAAGTTGAGCGTTTTTTCCGCATTCAGAATCGCATCCACCGCCTCGCCAAGGGAGTAGTTGTCCGGCACGTTAAACGAAATGGTGGTGGACGGGAACTGATCCAGATGGTTGACGGAGAGCGGCGTAAAGCGCTGTTCGACGGTGGCAATGGCGCTGAGCGGCACAATACCGCCGTCTTTGCTGGTCAGGCGAATTCCGTCGAGCGCGGCCAGCCCCGGAGTCTGTTCAGTATTGTGTTCCAGCACCACGCGATACTGGTTGGCCTGGGTATAAATGGTGGAAATCAGGCGCTGACCAAAGGCGTTATACAGCGCGTTATCCACGTCAGCCATGGTGATACCCAGCCGGCTGGCGGTGTCGCGGTTGACGTTGACATACGCCGCCAGCCCCTGGTCCTGCCAGTCGCTGCTGACGTCTGATAGCTGGGGCAACGCCTGGAGCTGACTGACCAGCTGTGGAACCCAGGTGCTCAGGGCATCGAGGCTGGTGGCCTGGAGCGTGAACTGGTACTGCGTACGGCTGACGGTGGTATCAATCGTCAGATCCTGAGTGGGTTGCAGATACAGTTCTACGCCCGGTACTTTCGCAACCGCCTGTTGCAGCCGCTCAATAACCGTGTTTACGCGATCGTCCCGGTCATCCAGCGGCTTAAGGTTGATTTGCAAACGAGCGCTGTTGAGCGAGGGATTGGTGCCGTCCACGCCGACAAACGACGTCAGGCTCTCGACCGCCGGATCTTTCATGATTACCTCGGACACCTGCTGCTGGCGCTGGGCCATGCTGGCGAAGGACACCGACTGCGGCGCCTGCAGCGTGCCCTGGATAATGCCGTTATCCTGAATCGGGAAGAATCCTTTGGGGATCACAATCCACAGCATCACGCTCAGGGCCAGCGTGCCCAGCGCCACGCTGAGAGTGGCCCAGGGGTGATTCAAAACTTTTGCCAGCACACGCCCGTAAGCGGCAATAATACGGTCAAACAGGCGTTCCGAGGCGCGGGAAAAACGGTTTTGCTTGCGCAGCGACTCATAGCTCAACATGCGGGCGCACATCATCGGCGTGAGCGTCAGGGAGACAACGGCAGAAATCAGGATCGCGACCGCCAGCGTCACCGCAAATTCACGGAACAGACGGCCCACAATATCGCCCATAAACAGCAACGGGATCAGCACCGCAATCAGCGAGAAGGTTAACGAGATAATGGTAAAGCCAATTTCGCCCGCGCCTTTCAGCGCCGCCGCCAGCGGCTTTTCGCCTTTTTCGATATAGCGGGAAATATTTTCAATCACCACGATGGCATCATCGACCACAAACCCGGTAGCGATGGTCAGGGCCATGAGCGTGAGGTTATTGATCGAGAAATCAAGAAATACCATGACCGCAAACGTACCGACCAGCGACAGCGGGACCGCGACGGCGGGAATAATGGTCGCCGGAACGTTACGCAGGAAGACGTAGATAATCATCACCACCAGCGCAATCGCCAGCATCAGCTCGAACTGGGTGTCGCTGACGGACGCGCGGATATTGGTGGTGCGGTCGGAAAGCACCTTGACGCTCACCGATTTTGGCAGGCTCTCAATCAGCTGAGGCAGCATGGCGCGAATGCTGTCGGCGGTGTCGATGATATTTGCGCCCGGCTGACGCTGGACGTTCATCACAATCGCCTGCTGCCTGTTGGCCCATGCCCCCAGCCAGCTGTTTTCAGCCCCTTGCTCCACGACGGCCACATCACCCAGACGAACTGGCGCACCGTTCTGATAGGCCACAATGAGCTGACGATACTCGTCCGCCGACTGCATCTGATCGTTAGCCGACAGGGTCACCGCGCGCGACGGGCCATCCAGCGAGCCTTTCGCCGAATTGACGTTAGCGCTGCTGATGGCGGTGCGAATGGTTTCACTGGTCAGGCCCAGAGCGGCAATCGCCTGGGCGTTAAGCCTGACGCGGACCGCAGGGCGCTGCCCGCCAGAGAGCGTCACCAGCCCGACGCCGGAAACCTGCGAGATTTTCTGCGCCACGCGGGTTTCCACCATATCCTCGACCTGAGTCATCGGCATGGCGGAGGAGGTGACCGCGAGAGTCATGATCGGCGGATCGGCCGGATTGACTTTACTGTAGACCGGCGGGTTGGGCAGATCGGACGGCAGCAGATTGGTGGCGGCGTTGATGGCGGCCTGCACCTCTTGCTCGGCCACGTCGAGCGGCAGAGTGAGCTGGAACTGCAGGGTGACGACCGAGGCACCGCCGGAGCTTTGCGATGACATCTGCTTTAAGCCCGACATCTGGCCAAACTGACGTTCCAGTGGTGCCGTAATCGCTGACGTCACCACATCCGGGCTGGCGCCGGGATAGAGAGTGATGACCTGAATCGTCGGATAATCCACCTCTGGCAGCGCCGAAACCGGCAGGAAGCGATAGCCAATAATCCCGGACAGCAGAATCGCGACCATCAACAGCGTGGTGGCGACGGGACGCATAATGAACAGGCGTGACGGCCCACCTGTGGAGCCGGGCGGTAACACCTGCATCAGGAAGCCGCTCCCGGTTTAGCATGTTCAGGTCGGGCGGGCGTTTGGCTCGTCGCGGTGTCGCTGTGCGCTTCAACCACTTCCACTTTTGCCCCTTCGGTCAGACGATCAATTCCGTCGGTCACCACCCGATCCCCGGCAGAAAGACCGGCGCTGATCACCACGGTTTGACTGTCCTGAATACCCGGTTTCACCAGATGTTTGCTCACTTTGTTATCGCTGTTCAGCACCCAGACAAAGTTGCCTTCATTTCCCATCTGGAGCGCGGCAGTCGGGATCACCACGGCGTTCTCTTCGGTCGCAACCAGCATCCGCGCATTGACAAACTGATTGGGGAACAAGGCGTCATCCGGGTTGTTAAAACGGGCTTTAAGCTTGATGGTGCCGGTGGTCGCGTCGATCTGGTTATCCAGGCTCAACAGCGCACCGTCGCTCAGTTTGGCCTTGTTCGCTCGATCCCATGCTTCCACGGTTAACTTCTGGCCTGCTTTTTGCGCCTGGACAACGGTGGCGATATCACTCTCCGGCAGGGTAAACACCAAATCAATCGGGTGGGTCTGGGTGAGAACCACAATGCCGGTGGTATCGCCGCTGGAGATCTGATTGCCAATGTCGACCTGTTTTAAGCCGACGCGCCCGTCAATCGGCGCGGTGATTCGGCTCCAGTCGAGCTGTAACTGCGCGCTGGCAACGGCGGCTTCATCGGCCTTGAGCGTTCCCTGCGCTTCACTGACCAGCGACTGTTGGGTGTCAAGCTCCTGGCGGGAGACCAGATTGGTTTTGACCAGCTGCTGATAACGCGCCAGATCGCGCCGGGCGTTGGCAAGCGTCGCTTTGTCTTTTGCCAGTTGCCCCTGTGCCTGAGCGAGCGCCACTTTGAACTGGCTGGGATCGATTTCTGCCAGTAAATCACCGGCTTTGACCTGCTGACCTTCCTGGAAGTGAATCGCCATCAGTTGTCCGTCAACGCGGCTGCGTACGGTCACGGTATTCGCGGCGGTAACGGTCCCCAGGCCGGAGAGATAACGAGGAACGGATTTGCTGACGGCTGTCGCGGCCTGGACAGGCGCCAGCGCACCGCCGCGCATACCGTGACGGCCGCCGCCAGCAGGGCGTTGCGCCTGGCTGTTTGCGCCCGCAGGGGTGTTCGCACCCTGGGATTGACTGTGCCAGTACCACGCAGCAGCAAGAGCCACCACAATGACACCGGCGGCGATTGCCCAGCGGGATTTATGACTGCCTTTCATCGTTATACGTTCTCATCCTGAAACACTTCGGGAAATGATACTAGTTTAGTCAGGTAAAGCCGCGGAAAAATGGAGGAAATATGAAAGACTGTCTGGATTTGTCTGAATGGAGGCAAAAAGTAAAACGGTCACGCCAGTGACCGTTTTGAGTGTTTTCTCCCTCTCCTTGCGGGAGAGGGGCGGGGTGAGGGCATCAGAGGCCGCAGAAGGCAAAAGCAAAACGGTCACGCCAGTGACCGTTTTTAGTGTTTTCGCCCTCTCCCCGTGGGGGAGGACCGGGGTGAGGGCATCAGGCCGCAGAAGGCAAAAGCAAAACGGCCACGCCAGTGACCGTTTTTAGTGTTTTCTCCCTCTCCTTGCGGGAGAGGGCCGGGGTGAGGGCATCAGGCTGTTAGCTAAACATCACCTTCGCCCAGCGGGCCAGACCGGCGGTTACGGAGCCAAAATCATCGCCCCCGGCAATCGGAATGCCCGGTAGCTGTTCCGCCAGCGCTTTTTTGATCAGCGGTGAACGGGCGCTACCCCCGGTCAGGTAGATCACGTCCGGCTTCTCGTTGCCATTCTCCAGCGCCAGCTGAACTTGCTCCAGAATACGCTGCAGAGGCTGAGACAGCGCGGTTTCCAGCCCTTGCTGAGAGATGGCGGTGGCCAGTTCGTCGCTGATAAACGGTAATCGCACGGCGTGTTCGACGGCGTCAGAGAGCGCGATTTTGCTCTCTTCGGCACTACGCACCACGCGGTAGCTCAGACGCTGACGCCAGACTTTATGCAGCAGGGCCACTTTGTCGCCGTCCTGGGCATCGCGCACCAGATCGTTGAGGAAGCGTCCATTGGCGGTGCTGTAAAAATCGCTCTGTGCCGGAACGTCGTTAATCGCGACCGCATTCCACCACGGAAGGATCGGCAACGCGGTCCCTTTTTCAGTTTGCCCGCCCATTCCGAGCAGCGGCATCAGACTTTTAAACGCCAGCGCGATATCCAGATCGTTACCGCCCACGCGGCAGCCGCTGTGGCCCAGAAGGCTGTTTTCACGATCGCGGCGTTGGTGCCACTGCGGCCCCATCAGCAGCAGGGAACAGTCGGTTGTCCCCCCTCCGATATCGACCACCAGCACGCGCTTTTCTTCACGCAGCGTGGCTTCAAAATCCAGACCCGCTGCAACCGGCTCGTACTGGAATACCACGTCGCGAAAACCGGCGCGGTGCGCTGCGCGTTCAAGGATACCCTGCGCCTGCTGGTTTGCCTCATCGCCGCCCAGGCCCTGGAAGTTTATCGGACGACCAATCACGGCCTGGGTGATGGCGTCAGTGACCTGAGTCTGCGCCTGATTGCGGATGTGCAACATCATGGCGCACACCAGATCTTCGAACAGGGCGACCTGCTGGGGCTTCAGCCCACTGGCTCCGAGGAACGATTTTGGCGACTTAACGAAGTAAACTTCTTCCGGATCTTCGATGTACTGGCCCAGAGAGGACAAGCCAAACTGCACGCTGGATGGCGTAACGTCGATATCTTCTTCGCGGTTGTAGTTGACGGCCCGACGCAGCAGCGCCTGAGTCTCCCCGGCAGTGGCCGGAACCTGATGATGGCGGTAGAGCCATTCGCTCACGGCCTCACGCGTCGGCGCGCAGAGCATCGACGGCAGCAGAGTGCTCTCTTTTTCCATTTTCAGCAGACGAGGCTGATCGTTATCCATCACTGCCACAGAGCAGTTTGCTGTACCGTAGTCAAAACCAATAAACACTGACGAAGTCCCCATGCCGTTGAGAAGGGGCGAGACTTTAGCGAAATGTCACGCCCGCGACAACAGGAATATGAAAGCAAGGCGCTGCGGACAAACCCGGTTTATGCTGAGGAGGACAATGAAAGGAGTAACAATGTACACCCTGAACTGGCAACCCCCCTATGACTGGCAATGGATGTTGGGATTTCTTGGCGCACGTGCGGTGGCCGGGATTGAAACCGTGACGGATAACTATTACGAGCGTAGCTTCAGCTACGACGGCCATCACGGGCTGTTTCGCGTCACGCCAGAGATCGAGAAGGGCACGCTTCTGGTGACGCTTAGTGAAGGACTGATGCCGGTCGCTCAGGTTTGTCTGACGCGCATCGAACGGCTGTTCGATCTCGCCTGCGATCCGCAACAGATTGCCGCCGCGCTGGGCGACCTGGGAGCCGCGCGACCCGGTTTACGCCTGCCGGGAGCGATGGATGCGTATGAGCAGGGCGTGCGTGCGATTCTGGGTCAACTGGTGAGCGTCTCTATGGCGGCGAAGCTCGCGGCTCGCGTGGTGGCGTTGTGCGGTACGCCGTTGCAGGGCGTTGCTGGCTATTACATTTTCCCCACGCCCGATGCCCTTGCGACGGCGGATCCGCAGGCGCTTAAGGCGCTGGGGATGCCGGTCAAACGCGCAGAATCGCTGATTCATCTTGCGCAGTCGGTTGTGGAGGGGAATTTCCCGTTACAGCCGCCAGAGGATATCGAGGCGGGGATGAAGGCGCTGCAGACGCGTCCCGGAATCGGGCGCTGGACGGCAAACTATCTGGCTCTACGTGGATGGCAGGCGAAGGATGTTTTTCTGCCTGATGACTATCTGATTAAGCAGCGGTTCGCCGGAATGACCCCGGCGCAAATCCGCCGCTATGCCCAGCGCTGGCAGCCGTGGCGGTCTTATGCGTTGCTGCACATCTGGTATACCGACGGCTGGACGCCTTGACGGCAGCCGTAATAACAACCGCTGAGGTTATCAGTTGATGGCGAAGTAGCTGGTGTTCAGCAGCAGCTCCAGCGGCTGGGGTTCGGCAATGGAATCGCCGTAGATGAAGTCAATGCCAATGCCGGAAAGGGTATCCATCATCAGCGGATGGTTGCTGGGACCGGCAATGGTTTTCATGCCGAGACGCTGGGCGTGGCCCTGGATAATCGTCACCATCATTTCATCCATCAGATTGCCATGCACATTGGTGACCAGCTCCGGATCCAGCAACAGGTAATCAGCCATGTGCGCGCTCAGATGGTTGAACACCTCCATATCGCGACCAACATGACAAAGCACGATGCGACAGCCCGCCTGACGAAGTTTTTGCAGCCCGGTTTGAATATTAACATCCTGATTTTGCAGGGTTTTAACGGGGATCACCAGATGCAGCAATCGTCCCGGCAGCGGGCTTTTTTCCAGCAGTTCGAGCAATTCGTCCACCAGCGTAACGCTGCACAGCCCTTCCGGTGAAAGCGGCAGGGCCACGCCCATGCCTTTATTCGCCACCTGAGCGGCAAAGGTACGGAAGAACTCCTGGAAGATACGGCGATCCAGCGCATGAAGCAGTTCCGGTTCCGCCAGGCCCGACCGGAAAGCGTGTTCTTCCATGACATCGCCATGGCTGGTCCACAGGCGCAGGGAGATCAGCCAGAAGTTGCTGCTTTCGGGGATCCGCGGCGAGGCGACGCTGCGCCCCGTCATCAGCAGATGATTGTCTTTGATCATATGCCATTGCTCGTCGAGCGACATCATGCTGCGCGCGCTGTGAATTCTCTCCTGCTGCGGTTCGTAAACCGTCACCACACCGCGGCCATTATTTTTAGAGGCGTAACAGGCGATATCGGCCTGAGACATCACTTCAGCGGCCTGGCTGTTACGATCGTCGATCAGCGTAATCCCGGCGCTGGCGCCGACGCGGTGCAGACGGCCTTCCCACATAAAGTGGTAGTCGTTGATGGCATGAATAATACGGCCTGCAATATAACGAGCGCTTTCGACATTGCAGTCCGGCAGAAGCAGGCCAAACTCATCGCCACCGAGTCGCGCCAGCACATCGCTTGACCGTAACATGCTGAGCATCAGCGACGACAGTTCACGCAGCAGCGCATCGCCCGCTGCGTGACCCGCGGTATCGTTTACCGCCTTAAAGCGATCGAGATCGATAAAGACCAGCGCGTGACGCTGGTGGGTGTCGTCAACGGTTTGCAGCAGGCGTTTGAGATGACTTTCGAAACTCACGCGGTTGGCCAGATGAGTCAGGGCATCATGAGAGGCGCTGTAACTCAGCTGGCGCAGCATTTTACGCGATTCAGTGACATCCTGGATTACGAGCACCGAACCGATGTTTTGCCCGTCGAGCGTACTTAGCGGGGTAATACTGTAATGAATATCGAATGTGCCGCCGCTGCGGTTATGAAGCACCACATCCTGGTCGATGTCGGAGCGGGACATATCGCCGCTGTGAATATTTTCCATCAGCGGGCCGTTTTCGCTAAAAGTAATATGCAGCACGTTCAGGATCGGCTGGCCCATGGCTTCTTGCTGCGTCCAGCCGCTCATTTTCTCGGCGACCGGGTTCATAAAGGTGACATGCATATCGACATCGGTACAGAGTACGGCTTCGCCGATGGAGTCGAGCGTGATGTGAAGACGCTCTTTTTCCTGGAACAAGGCTTCGTTAAGCTCTTTAACCTCGGTCATATCCATATTAATGCCCAGCAGACGTTCCACTTCACCCTGCTTGTTGAGGACCCGGCTGGCCAGCGAGCGAATATGGCGCACGCCTTCTTTCACCCGGATGCGGAACTCCAGCTTGAAGGGCGCTCTGGCCATCAGCGAATCGCGAATGATCTGCTCAGCCTGGTCGCGATCTTCCGGGTGCAGACACTCATGCCAGAGCTGCCAGGTGGGTTTGATGTGCGCCGGGATGTCATACAGTTCAAACATGCGCTTGTCCCAGCTGATCACGTCGGGCTTTAAATCCCACTCCCAGATCCCGATCCCACCCGCTTCGTTCGCCAGCGTAATACGCTCCATCAGGCGCTTATTGACCCACTCGGTGTGCTTGAGATCGTTAATATCTTCGATTTGCGCGATAAAATAGAGCGGCGACCCGTCTGCGTGGCGCACGACGGAAACCGCCAGCAGCGCCCATACCACTTCGCCGTTGCGGTTGTAATAACGCTTCTCCATTGAGTAGCTGTTGATATCGCCGCGCGTCAGTTGCTCAAGGTTGTCCAGATCGATGTTTAAATCTTCCGGCCAGGTCAACTGCTGAAAAGTCAGGGATTGCAGCTCAGTCTGGGAGTAGCCCAGGAACTGGCACAGCGCTTTATTGGCCTGTAGCCATTGCCCCTCAATGCCGACCAGCGCCATGCCGATGGCGGAATACTCCATGGCATTGCGAAAACGCTCTTCGCTTTCGGTAATGTGCTTGCGCTCCGCGCGAAACGCGTACATCACCATGGTCATAATGTTCGCTGGCAGCAGCATCATCAGAAATGGCAGCCACGGCGCGTTGAGCATTACGCCGGTATTCTGGGTGGTCAAGGATGTCGGGTTTGTCGCCATCATCAGTGACACCATCATCACCGTGACCAAAAAGACCATAAAAGCTTCCATACGCGGTAAACGTACGGCGCTCCACATCAGCAATACGATGACGCAGGTAAACGGCCACGGAAGGAAGGAGATCGCCACCCAGCATAAGACCAGCGTAACGGCCATAGTGAGCAGGGTTTCCAGCAGCAGGCGGGGATTACGATGGCGCAATAAATAGTGCGGTTTGAACAGCAGGCCGAGCGGCACCAGCGCCAGCGCGCCGATCGATTCTGACAACACCCACACCAGAAAATTACGCAGCGGCTCGGTACCCGGGACCAGCAGCCAGACCAGTATACCGCCCACAAGCGGTGGGATCACCGCGCTGCCTATCGCCAGGCGTATCCAGTCGCCCAGATTTTTGAGCGGATTATACCAGGGCAATAATTTGCGCAGCAGCAGGGCGCCGACGCAGGCTTCGATCACGTTGATTGCCGTATACCAGAAACTGATGGTTTCCCAGGAAAACAGCATCCAGGAAGCAAGAATGTTACCAAACGAGCAGGCGAGGGCGATTCCCGGCCACATTTTTCCGGCGTGGCGATAAAACGCGACCATCATAATGGAGGTCGGGAACCATAGCGGTGCCAGTAACGTTCCAAAGCGTGTAAGTTCAAGCGAGAAAAGCGTAAAGATAAAGGTAACCAGACCAAGACTGACAAGCCGTAGTAAAGGATGTGGGGTGGTAACCAAAACGTGCTGGTATTGTTTTTTCATTACCGCTTTATCCAGGAGACGCCATGCCGCCAGGAACCAGGTCCAGACGAAGTAAAATAGGAATTTGGATTATGCTAGTACAAACAATTTACAATTCATATGCCGACTGCTCATAATTTGTCATCATAGAGTTATTAAATACTTAGTCTGCAGAAAATTCATGTTTAACGCGTTAAATTTGACCGCTAAAATTTTAGTCAGGGCGAAAAGAGCGGGTTTGGAATGACTCTCGCAATACCTGCGCTTTCGACTAGTATCAGGCAAGCGAAATCCCTATAATTGCCGCGTTTGACGCTCAGGCGTCGCCCTTCCTTTACATCCAGGTTAATCAGGTCGCTAAATTTATGACTGATAAGTCTCATCAGTGCGTCATCATAGGCATCGCCGGCGCATCCGCTTCAGGTAAAAGTCTTATTGCCAGTACGCTTTATCGCGAACTGCGTGAACAAGTTGGTGATGAGCACATCGGCGTCATTCCCGAAGACAGCTATTACAAAGACCAATCCCATCTGTCGATGGAAGAACGCGTAAAAACCAACTACGACCACCCCAATGCCATGGATCACAGCCTGCTGTTCCAGCATTTACAAATGATCAAAAGCGGCACGCCTATTGACCTGCCGGTTTATAGCTACGTCGATCATACCCGCACGCAAGAGACCATTCACATTGAACCCAAAAAGGTGATCATCCTGGAAGGCATTTTATTGCTGACCGACGCGCGTCTGCGCGAAGCGATGAATTTCTCTATTTTTGTGGATACGCCGCTGGATATCTGTCTGATGCGTCGAATCAAGCGCGATGTGAATGAGCGTGGCCGTTCGATGGATTCTGTTATGGCACAATATCAGAAGACGGTTCGCCCGATGTTCCTGCAGTTTATCGAGCCGTCCAAGCAATACGCCGATATCATCGTGCCGCGCGGGGGTAAAAACCGCATTGCGATTGATATCCTGAAAGCCAAAATTAGCCAGTTTTTTGAATAATTCGCGCGAATTGTGTACCGTTCAGCAATAACCTGAACCTGGTTTGCCCTGAAGCGTGACGTCTTCAGGGCCTGATGCACGAAAGGAGAAAGCGTCATGCGTCTTTGCGACCGAGATATAGAGGCCTGGCTGGATGATGGCCGTCTGTCTATCACCCCTCGTCCGCCAGTGGAGCGAATCAACGGCGTCACCGTTGACGTGCGTCTGGGAAATAAATTCCGCACGTTTAGCGGCCATACCGCCCCGTTTATTGATTTGAGCGGGCCGAAAGACGAAGTCAGCGCCGCGCTTGACCGCGTCATGAGCGACGAAATTGTGCTGCCTGAAGGCGACGCGTTCTATCTGCATCCGGGTGAACTGGCGCTGGCAGTGACCTATGAGTCGGTCACCTTACCGGCAGACCTGGTCGGCTGGCTCGATGGTCGCTCCTCGCTGGCGCGTCTGGGGCTGATGGTCCACGTCACTGCGCACCGTATCGATCCGGGCTGGTCGGGTCGTATCGTACTGGAATTTTTCAATGCAGGTAAACTGCCGCTGGCCTTACGCCCGGGGATGATGATTGGTGCGCTAAGCTTTGAGCCTTTAACAGGCCCGGCCGATCGCCCTTATAACCGCCGTCAGGACGCAAAGTATCGCGACCAGCAGGGTGCGGTTGCCAGTCGTATTGATAAAGACTGATTTTACGCTTCACTGAGGATGTCATGAGAAGAGTTCTTACAACGCTGATGATTTTGCTGGTGGTTCTGGTGGCTGGCCTTTCGGCGTTGGTTCTGCTGGTTAACCCCAATGATTTCCGTGCCTATATGGTCCGGCAGGTCGAAGCACGTAGCGGGTATGAACTGAAGCTGGACGGGCAGCTGCGCTGGCACGTTTGGCCGCAGCTCAGCATTCTTTCTGGCCGGATGTCATTAACCGCGCCCGGCGCCTCGGTTCCCATTGTCACGGCCGATAATATGCGCCTGGACGTGGCGCTGATGCCTCTGCTGTCGCATCAGTTGCAGGTTCGACAGGTGATGCTGAAAGGTGCGGTTATCCAGCTCACGCCGCAAACCGAAGCCGTTCGTCAATCCGATGCGCCCGTCGCGCCGCATACCAACACGCTGCCTGATGCCGCGGAAGATGCAGGCTGGTCGTTTGACATCGCCAGCCTGAAAGTGGCAGACAGCCTGCTGGTCTTCCAGCATGAGGATGAAGAGCAGATCACGGTGCGAAACATCAACCTGAAAATGGAGCAGGATCAACACCACCTGGCGGCGGTTGATTTTTCAGGGCGTATTAATCGCAATCAGCGTGATATGACGTTGTCAATGAACGCCAACGTGGACGCCTCCGACTATCCTCATAAACTGACCGCCGATATCCAACAGCTCAGCTGGCAGATTTCCGGCGCCGATCTCCCCACCCAGGGGATTAGCGGGCAGGGCAGTTTGCAGGCGCTTTGGCGAGAAGAACAAAAGCAGCTGGAACTGAATAACCTCAATTTGCAGGCCAATGACAGTGCGCTGAAAGGACGGGCCAGCGTGGTGTTAAGTGAAACGCCGAAGTGGGTCTTTGATCTTCAGTTTGACAAACTCAACCTGGAAAATCTGCTTCCACCACAACCGGTGACGGCAGAACAAAGCGCTGAACGGCAGGAGACAACGCCGCCTAAGCAGATGCGGCCGGTGATTTCATCCAGCATCGATCAGCCAGACTATAACGGCCTGCGCAGCTTCACCGCCGATATTCTGGTGAAGGCGAACACGGTACGCTGGCGCGGTATTGATTTCACAAATGTCAGCAGCCAGATGCTCAACCATAACGGGCTGCTGGTGATTTCTGAACTGAGCGGTCAGATGGGCGCAGGGCATTTGTCTCTGCCAGGTCTTCTGGATGTTCGCAAGGAGATCGCCCGGGCTGAGTTCCAGCCGCGTCTTGATAACATTGAGATCGGAACCATCCTTAAGGCTTTTAATTATCCTATCGCGCTGACCGGTAATCTGACGATGGCCGGTGATTTCTCCGGCGACAGGATTGATGCCGACGCGTTTCGTCGTAGCTGGCAGGGGCAGGCGCATGTTCAGCTCTCTGACAGCCGGATGGAAGGACTCAATTTCCAGCAGCTGGTTCAGCAGGCCGTGGAGCGCAGCAGCAATGTTAAAGCCAAAGAGAGTTATGACAGCGCAACGCGGCTCGATGACTTCTCCAGTGAGCTGACGCTAAATCGCGGTGAACTGACGCTGGATAATATGCAGGGACACTCTTCACTGCTGGCGCTGACCGGTAAAGGCTCGCTGGATCTGGTGAAAGAAACCACCGATACCCGCTTCAATGTGCGAGTGTTGTCCGGTTGGGAAGGCGAAGGTCCGCTGATTGACCTGCTGAAAGAGACGCCGATTCCGCTCACCGTTTTCGGAAAATGGCAGGAGCTTAACTATAGCCTTCAGGTTGATCAGGTTCTGCGTAAGCATTTACAGGACGAAGCAAAACGTCGTTTGAGCGACTGGGCGGATAAGAATAAAGATTCGCAAAGCGGCAAAGACGTGAAGAAACTTTTAGATAAGCTTTAACTGTGCGCCCTCTCCCGTAGCGGGAGAGGGTTCAGTTCATTCAGACCTGGTAGTCCAAATCCTCGTCGGTACGCAGCGGGATAAGTTGGACTTTCTGCACCCGATGACTCTCGACCTGCAGTGTCTTCAACATATAATCACCCACCTGAACTTCTTCTCCCTGCTTTGGAATACGCTGAAGGTTTTCCATAAGCAGCCCCGCGATAGTGTGGTATTCACGCTTATCATCCAGCGGTAACGGCACATACTGCACCAGATCTTCCAGCGGCATATGACCATTAGCAGTCCACGACCCGTCGGCATTTTTCTGGATGTCGTGCCGGGCATCGATCTCGTCTATCTCGTTTGGCAAATTACCGGCGATGGTTTCCATCACGTCACTCAGCGTCACCAGCCCCTCAACCGAACCGAATTCGTCCACCACGAAGGCGAAGTGGGTGCGCGCATTACGAAACTGCTCAAGGGCCGACAGCAAAGGCAGCGTTTCCGGGAAGACCAGCGGCTGGCGTACCAGCGCGCGTAAATCCAGCGCTTCGCCGCGCAAAGACTGTTGCAGCAGGTCAATAATATGCACTACGCCCAGTAAATCTTCCTCTTCATCTCCCCCCGTCACGACCACGCGGGTGTGCTGATTTTTGTCCAGCAGCGCGCGGATGTGTGCCTCTGGCGAGTTCAGGTCGATATGTTCGATATCGTGACGCGAGGTCATGATGCTGCTGACAGACCGCTGATTCAGATTGAGCACCCGCTCAATCATTCGCCGTTCCTGAGGATTGAAAATCTGGCTGTCATCGTGATCGGCGAGAAGTGAGGACGATTCTGCATCCAGTTCCGCATCCTCTTTTTTACCGCTTAACAGACGCAGCACCGTCTCGGCGGTGCGCTGGCGCAGCGTCTGATTAGCAGAGAGGAAGCGGCGGCGGTTGAAAATAGCCAGCTGATTGAGCGTCTCAATAATCACTGAGAAGCCAATCGCTGCGTACAGATAGCCTTTCGGAATCGAGAAACCAAAGCCGTCGGCCACCAGACTAAAGCCAATCATCAGCAGGAAACTCAGACACAGGATCACGATGGTCGGATGGCTGTTGACGAAGCGCGTCAGGGCTTTGCTGGCCATGACCATCAGGGTAATTGCGATGATCACCGCAGCCATCATGACCGGCAAATGGTCCACCATACCGACGGCAGTAATCACCGAGTCGAGGGAAAATACGGCATCCAGCACCACGATTTGCGCGACAACCGGCCAAAATCTGGCGCCCCGACGCTGCGTGGTGTTCTCACTGTCTTTACCTTCGAGCCGTTCATTGAGTTCAACCGTGGCTTTAAACAGCAGGAAAAGCCCGCCGAAAAGCATAATTAAATCTCGCGCGCTAAAGCTCAGGCCGTGGAGAGTGAAAAGAGGCGTTGTCAGCGTGACGAGCCACGAGATAGAAGCCAGCAGCAGCAGGCGCATCACCATCGCCAGCAGCAAACCGGTGACCCGCGCGCGGTCGCGCTGCCCGGGTGGCAGTTTTTCGGCAAGAATGGCAATAAAGACCAGGTTATCAATGCCGAGGACTAATTCGATGACAATAAGTGTCACCAGTCCGGCCCAAATTGACGGATCGGCAATCCATTCCATAGTAATCGCAATACCTTCGGTTATTGGCGCTCGTTGTCATTCAGGTTGCAGGGGCGAAGGCGGCGAAAGCAGGCCCTTATGCGTGGGGGCCGTGCCTGGGGGATTCGCTCCCTTGCCGCCTGTCTGAAACCGTAATGACGTGGAGCAAAAGAAATATGTCACACTTCGATCATGGATAAAGCTCGAGAAAATTGCAATGGAGAGCGTGAGATTTCTCTTAATCCCTCAATGATAAATAGAGGCGGCTATTAACCCTAATATTTGTATATGAAAGTTGAATTAACGTATTAACCGATATTTAGGAAATATCGCATGAGGTATTTTTAGTGCGTGATTTGTCAATATGAAGAAATTCCTAAAACAGCAGAAATTTGCGCTTAATATTATTCTTAAAAACTGTTATTCAGACAGTTGTCTCCTTGCCTGCTATTAGGTTAGCTGCAACAATTCTCCCAGCATCAAATGTTAAATCTTCTTGCTGCTATTTTTGTATCGGTCTCAGGAACGGTAATTCATTACTGCTCAGGCATTAAGAATGCTGGATATATTTATCCTGCAAGACCTAATCTAAGAGGGTGTCTATCCATAACACATTGTTTCGTCAGTGGATTGGTAACTGAAAGCCAAGGGCGGTAGCGTGCCTGAAAGCGTGTGAATCAGCCTCGATTATTCTGTCAATAGCCGGTGGATGAATAAGATTTTTTTAGGACTGATGCCAGTTATATTTCTTTTTGATTAACTGCATTCTGAATGACAAAACGCCCCGCGCTTATTTAAATTGCACAGGATAATTACTCTGCCAAAGTGATAAATAATCAATGATGAAATCCAAAATGAAATTGATGCCATTATTGGTGTCTGTGACCTTGATGAGTGGTTGTACGGTCTTTCCCGGCAGCAATATGTCAACGATGGGTAAGGATGTGATCAAGCAACAGGATGCTGATTTTGATCTCGACAAAATGGTGAATGTTTATCCATTAACACCGCGCCTGGTCGAACAATTACGTCCGCGTCCGAATGTTGCCCAGCCGAATATGTCCCTGGACCAGGAAATCTCGTCTTATCAATACCGCGTTGGACCGGGTGACGTCGTCAGTGTGACCGTCTGGGATCACCCGGAGCTCACCACGCCCGCAGGGCAATACCGCAGCTCCAGCGATACCGGTAACTGGGTGCAGCCCGATGGCACCATGTTCTATCCCTATATCGGCAAAGTCCACGTAGTGGGTAAAACGCTCGCTGAAATTCGTAGTGATATTACCGGCCGCTTAGCGCAGTACATCGCCGATCCGCAGGTGGACGTTAATATCGCCGCATTCCGCTCGCAGAAAGCCTATATCTCCGGTCAGGTCAACAAATCGGGCCAGCAGGCGATCACCAACGTGCCGCTCACTATTCTCGATGCGATTAACACGGCGGGTGGGTTAACCGACGCGGCGGACTGGCGCAACGTGGTGCTGACGCACAACGGTAAGGAAGAGCGCATTTCACTCCAGGCGCTGATGCAGAACGGGGATCTGAGTCAGAACCGTCTGCTTTATCCGGGAGACATTCTGTTTGTTCCACGCAACGACGACCTGAAAGTGTTTGTCATGGGCGAAGTGAAAAAACAGAGCACGCTCAAGATGGACTTCAGCGGCATGACCCTGACCGAAGCGTTGGGCAACGCAGAAGGCATCGATCTGACCGCCTCCAATGCCAGCGGCATCTTCGTTATCCGTCCGTTGAAAGGCGAGGGCAGTGCGAAAGGCAAGATTGCCAACATCTACCAGCTCGATATGTCCGATGCAACATCCCTGGTGATGGCAACGGAGTTCCGCCTCCAGCCATACGATGTGGTGTATGTCACGACTGCTCCGGTTGCTCGCTGGAACCGTTTGATCAACCAGTTGCTGCCAACCATCAGTGGCGTTCGCTACATGACGGATACGGCGCGCGACATTCATACCTGGTAATCCACGATGTTTAATAAAATTCTGGTGGTGTGCGTGGGGAACATTTGCCGTTCCCCGACGGCTGAACGACTGCTGAAAAATTACCAGCCTGAGCTGACGGTCGCCTCGGCAGGACTTGGGGCGCTTGTGGGTAAGGGGGCTGATGAGCGCGCGACGAGCGTGGCAAAGGAGCACAACCTCTCACTCGACGGGCATTGCGCCCGTCAGGTTTCCGGCCGCATGTGTCGGGAATATGACCTGATCCTCGCGATGGAAAAGCGCCACATTCACGCATTGTGCGAAATCGCACCGGAGATGCGCGGCAAAGTGATGCTGTTTGGTCACTGGGACGGTGAGCGCGAAATTCCCGATCCGTATCGCAAGAGCCGTGAGGCATTTGAGGCGGTTTATACCTTACTTGACCAGTCTGCCCAACAGTGGGCGCAGGCACTGAAAGCTCAGCAGGGATAACAATGACAGAAAAAACAAAACCTTCTGCCGCCCCGATATCGGGCAGTGATGAAATTGATATCGGTCGCCTGGTAGGGACGATTGTTGAGGCGCGCTGGTGGGTGCTGGGCATTACGGCGGTTTTTGCGCTGGCTGCCGTGGTGTATACCCTCTTCGCGACCCCCATCTATAGCGCCGATGCGCTGGTTCAAATCGAACAAAACAGCGGTAACTCACTGGTGCAGGATATCGGTTCGGCGCTGGCCAATAAGCCCCCGGCATCAGAGGCGGAAATCCAGCTGATCCAGTCGCGTATGGTGCTGGGCAAAACGGTTGACGATCTTGACCTGGATATCGCGGTCACCAAAAACACCTTCCCGGTGTTTGGCGCGGGCTGGGACCGACTGATGGGACGACAAAACGACACCGTTAAAGTCACTACCTTCACCCTGCCAAAAGGCACCGCGGATCAGATTTTCACACTGACCGTGCTGGGGCCAAAGCAGTATGAGCTGAAAAGCGATGCGGGCTTTAGCGCCCGTGGTGAAGTGGGGCAGATGCTCAGTAAAAACGGCGTTAGCATCATGGTCAGCGGCATTCAGGCTGCGGAAGGCGGCGAATTTACGGTCAGTAAATTCTCGACGCTGGGGATGATCAACAATCTGCAAAACAACCTTACCGTCACCGAAAATGGCAAAGACACGGGCGTGTTGAGCCTGAACTTTACCGGTGAAGATAAGGAGATGATCCGCAACGTCCTGAACAGTATTACGCGCAACTACCTTGAGCAGAATATTGAGCGCAAATCCGAGGAGGCCGCTAAAAGCCTTGCCTTCCTGGCGAAACAACTGCCGGAAGTGCGCACCCGTCTGGATGATGCGGAAAACAAGCTGAACGCCTATCGCCAGCAGAAAGACTCCGTCGATCTGCCGCTGGAAGCGAAGTCGGTGCTCGATTCCATGGTCAATATTGATGCGCAGCTGAACGAGCTGACGTTCAAAGAAGCGGAAATTTCTAAGCTCTACACCAAGCGTCACCCGGCTTACCGCACGTTGCTGGAAAAACGCCAGGCGCTGGAAGATGAGAAATCGAAGCTCAATAACCGCGTCACCGCGATGCCTAAGACCCAGCAGGAAATCGTGCGTCTGACCCGCGATGTGGAGTCTGGCCAGCAGGTGTATATGCAGCTGCTGAATAAACAGCAAGAGCTGAAAATCACCGAAGCCAGTACCGTCGGCGATGTCCGCATCGTTGACCCGGCGATCGCCCAGCCGGGCGTGCTGAAACCGAAGAAAGCGCTGATTATTCTCGGCAGCATTATTCTGGGTCTGATGCTCTCCATCGTCGGTGTTCTGCTGCGCTCCCTGTTTAACCGCGGTATCGAAAGCCCGCAGGTGCTCGAAGAGAACGGAATCAGCGTCTACGCCAGCATTCCGCTGTCGGAATGGCAGAAATCGCGCGACAGCGTGAAAACTGTCAAAGGCGTTAAGCGCTACAAGCAGAGTCAACTGCTGGCGGTGGGTAATCCAACTGACCTCGCGATTGAAGCCGTGCGCAGCCTGCGTACCAGTCTGCACTTCGCCATGATGCAGGCGAAGAATAATGTGCTGATGTTGACCGGGGTCAGCCCGTCGATTGGTAAAACCTTCGTCTGTGCCAACCTGGCGGCGGTCATTAGCCAGACCAACAAACGCGTATTGCTGATCGACTGCGACATGCGTAAAGGCTATACCCACGAACTGCTTGGGACCAACAACGTCAACGGCCTGTCGGAAATTCTGCTCGGCAAGGGCGATATCGCCCAGTGTGCCAAGCCGACGTCGATCACCAACTTTGATCTCGTGCCGCGCGGACAGGTTCCGCCAAACCCCTCTGAACTGTTGATGAGCGAACGCTTTGCGCAGCTGGTGACGTGGGCGAGCGAGCATTACGACCTGGTGCTGATTGATACCCCGCCAATTCTTGCAGTGACGGATGCCGCGATTGTCGGGCGTCATGCCGGTACCACGCTGATGGTAGCGCGTTACGCCGTCAATACCCTGAAGGAAGTGGAAACCAGTCTCAGCCGCTTTGAGCAGAACGGTATCGAGGTGAAAGGGGTGATTCTGAACTCCATCTTCCGTCGCGCAACCGGATACCAGGATTACGGGTATTACGAGTACGAATATAAGTCTGACAGTAAGTAATCAGTTCTAAACCAGTTATCACTCGCCCTCACCCCTCACCCTAACCCTCTCCCCAAAGGGGAGAGGGGATGGTATGGAGCTGTCTTTTACCCTCGCAGCTTTGGGGGAGGAGATAGTACGGAGCTGTCTTTTCTCCCTCGCTGCTTTGGAGAGGGGATGGTACAGCGCTGTCTTATCTCCCTCGCTGCTTTGGGGAGAGGGGATGGTACGGCGCTGTTCTTTCTCCCTTGCTGCTTAAGGGGAGGGAAGGGTACGAGGCTCTCTTTTCTCCCTCGCCCCTTTGGGGAGAGGGCAGGGGTGAGGGGTTTGGAAGAGCATCAACAACGCATTGCGGGGAATAAAATGACAACACAACGCCCTTTGATTTCTATCTATATGCCGACATGGAATCGTCAGCAGCTGGCGATCCGCGCGATTAAATCGGTATTACGTCAGGACTATGACCACTGGGAACTGATCATCGTGGATGACTGCTCTTCGTCTTATGAGCAGCTACAGAAATTTGTCAGCGATCTGGGTGATTCACGCGTGGTGTATGTGCATAACGCCATCAATTCTGGCGCTTGCGCGGTGCGTAACCAGGCGATTTTGCAGGCAAAAGGAGAGTTCATCACCGGGATAGATGATGACGATGAATGGACGCCCAACCGCCTGTCTACCTTCCTGTCGCACAAACAGCAGCTGGTGACCCACGCGTTCCTGTATGCCAATGACTATGTGTGTCAGGGCGAAGTCTATTCGCAGCCGGCAAGCCTGCCGCTGTATCCTAAATCGCCGTACTCCCGTCGTCTGTTTTACAAGCGCAATATCATCGGCAACCAGGTCTTTACCTGGGCGTGGCGTTTCAAAGAGTGCCTGTTCGATACCGAACTGAAAGCGGCGCAGGATTACGATATTTTCCTGCGTATGGTGATGGAGTATGGCGAACCGTGGAAAGTGGACGACGCCACGCAAATTCTGCACATCAATCATGGCGAAATGCAGATCACCTCATCGCCAAAGAAATTCTCTGGTTACTTCCATTTCTATCGCAAGCACAAAGACAAGTTCGACCGTGCCAGCCGCAAGTACCAACTTTTTACCCTCTACCAGATCCGCAACAAGCGCATGAACTGGCGCACGCTGTTAACGCTCTTTTCGGTGCGTAACACCAAGCGTCTGGCTGACGGACTTCGGGGGAAATAATGATTCTGGAAGATTGCCGTGCTAACGGCTGGAGCTTGCGCCCGTGCTGCATGGTTCTGGCGTATCGCGTTGCCCATTTCTGCTCCGTCTGGCGCAAAAAAAATGTGCTGAACAACATTTGGGCCGCACCGGTGCTGGTGCTGTACCGCATCATCACCGAATGCCTGTTTGGCTACGAAATCCAGGCGGCTGCCACGATTGGGCGTCGTTTTACCATCCATCACGGCTATGCGGTGGTGATCAATAAGTTCGTCGTGGCGGGGGACGATTTTACCATTCGCCACGCCGTCACCATCGGTAACCGCGGGCCAGACAGTCTGGCCTGCCCGGTGATTGGCAATAACGTTGAGCTGGGCGCCAACGTGGTGATGATTGGCGATATTACCGTCGGTAATAACGTCGTGGTTGGTGCGGGTAGCGTGGTGCTGGACAGCATTCCCGATAACGCGCTGGTGGTGGGTCAAAAAGCCAGTGTGAAGGTTATTAAATGAATATTCTGCAATTTAATGTCCGCCTGGCTGAAGGCGGCGCGGCAGGCGTGGCGCTGGATCTGCATCAGCGTGCGCTGCAAAAAGGTTTACAGTCGCGCTTTGTTTACGGTTACGGCAAAGGCGGCAAAAAAAGCGTGAGCCATGATCGCTATCCGCACGTATTGAAGCAGACGCCGCGTTTAACGTCGATCGCTAACATTGCGCTGTTTCGCCTGTTTAACCGCGATCTGTTCGGCAATCTGAAGAATCTTTATCGCACGGTGACGCGAACCCGCGGGCCGGTGGTTCTCCATTTCCACGTTCTGCACAGCTACTGGTTAAACCTGGAAGAGGTAGTCGCATTCTGTGAAAACGTGCTGGCGCATAAGCCCGATACCACGTTTGTCTGGACCCTGCACGATCACTGGAGCGTCACCGGGCGCTGCGCGTTCACCGACGGGTGTGAAGGCTGGAAAAATCACTGTCAGAAATGCCCGACCCTCTCTAACTATCCGCCGGTAAAAGTGGATCGTGCTCATCAGCTGGTGGCGGGTAAACGCCAGCTGTTTCGCGACATGCTGGCGCTGGGCTGTCAGTTTATCTCCCCCAGCCAACACGTCGCCGATGCTTTTAACAGTCTTTACGGTGCCGGGCGCTGCCAGATCATCAACAACGGTATTGATGTGGCAACGGAAGAGATTCTGGCGGAACTGACGCCTGTCGCCGTGACGCCGGGGAAACCCAAAATTGCGGTGGTGGCTCACGATCTGCGCTACGACGGAAAGACCAATCAACAGCTGGTGCGCGACATGATGGCGCTGGGTGACAAGATTGAGTTGCACACCTTCGGCAAATTTTCGCCGTTTGAAGGCACGAATGTGGTTAATCACGGCTTTGAAACCGATAAACGCAAACTGATGAGCGCCCTGAACGGTATGGATGCGCTGGTCTTTAGCTCTCGCGTGGACAACTATCCGCTGATTTTGTGTGAAGCGCTCTCGATTGGCGTCCCGGTCATTGCGACCCACAGCGACGCCGCGCGTGAAGTGCTGGAAAAATCAGGCGGAAAAACTTTTAGCGAGCAGGAGGTTCTGCCGCTGGTTCAGCAGCCAAAGGCGGATATCGCGCAGGCTGTTTTTGGCACCAGCCTGGAATCGTTCCGCAACCGCAGCCGCAAGGCTTACAGTGGTCAACAGATGCTGGAGGAGTATGTCTCGTTCTATCAGAATCTGTAGCTATCTGCTGTTACCGCTGATTTATCTGCTGGTTAACGTCAAGATAGCCCAGCTGGGCGAAAGCTTCCCCATTACCATTGTGACCTTCTTACCTGTGCTGCTTTTGTTGTACGTTGAGAAGATCAGCATTAAGAAGCTCATGATTGCTCTTGGGCTGGGCGTGGGTTTAACGGCATTTAACTATCTCTTCGGTCAGTCGCTGGATGCCAGCAAATACGTCACCTCGACCATGCTGTTTGTTTATATCGTCATTATTATTGGCATGGTGTGGAGTATTCGCTTTAAAACTATTTCGCCGCACAATTATCGGAAAATCCTTAGGTTCTTTTATATTGCCGTTGCGTTCATTGTCACTCTGGCGGCCATGGAAATGGCGCAGATTATTTTGACCGGTGGCAGTAGCCTGATGGAGATCATTTCGAAATATCTGATTTACAGCAACAGCTATGTTCTGAACTTCATTAAGTTTGGCGGGAAACGAACCACCGCCCTGTATTTCGAACCGGCATTTTTCGCTCTGGCATTAATCTCAATTTGGCTCAGCATCAAACAGTTTGGTATCAAAACCCCAAAGACCGATGCTATGATTCTTGCAGGGATTGTTCTGTCAGGTTCTTTCTCTGGGGTCATGACATTTATCTTGTTTTACCTGCTGGAATGGGCTTTTCAGTACCTGAATAAAGATGCGATTAAGAAAAAACTACCCTTAGCAATAATTTCACTAACCGTTTTTCTGGTGGGTATTATTTTTGCTTTCCCTTACATCGCCACGCGCCTGGGGGATTTAGGAACAGAAGGTTCATCGTCCTATTATCGCATTATTGGTCCGCTGGTTATGGTGGGGTATTCGTTAACCCATATTGATGGTGTAGTCAGATTTGGCTCACTTTACGAATATGTTGCATCATTCGGAATCTTTAACGGTGCGGACGTCGGTAAAACCATAGACAATGGGCTGTATCTGTTAATTATCTATTTCTCATGGTTCGCAGTGCTGTTAACGCTGTGGTACCTGTTTAAAGTCTTCAAAATGATGATTAACGCATTTGGAGATAATCAGAATTTTCGGGTGCAGCTTTATCTTTTTACGCCGGTGTCGCTTTTTTTTACCGGGTCAATTTTTAGCCCGGAATATGCATTCTTAATTGTATGTCCGTTTATTTTGCGCAAGGCGCTTAATATTACGCATTCATGACAAAATGAGGTGGTTTATGTTTCTTAGCGTCATTACTGTCGCCTTTCGCAATCACGAAGGGGTAGTAAAAACCTGGCGCTCGCTGCGCAACCTGGCGCGCGATCCCAGCCTCACGTTTGAATGGATCGTGGTCGACGGAGGCTCGAATGATGGCACGGCTGAATTCCTGGAAAAACTGAACGGTGAGTTCAACTTACGCTACATCAGCGAGAAAGATAAAGGCATCTATGACGCGATGAATAAAGGCATCGAGATGGCTCAGGGCCGTTACGCCATTTTCCTCAATTCAGGTGATGTGTTCCATGACGATGTCGCGCTGTTTGCCCGTCAGCTGTCGCGCCAGAAAGATGACGCTATGGTGATCGGTGATGCGCTGCTGGATTTTGGCGATGGCAATAAAGTGCGTCGGAGCGCCAAGCTCGGTTGGTATATTTATCACAGCTTACCGGCCAGCCATCAGGCCATTTTCTTCCCGACGGCGGGACTGAAAAAAAATCCGTACGATTTGCAATATAAGGTGTCGTCTGATTATGCGCTGGCCGCCAGCCTGTATAAATCGGGCTACCCGTTCCGCCGGATTAAAGGCCTGGTGTCGGAATTCTCGATGGGCGGCGTGTCAACCTCGAATAATCTGGAATTATGCCAGGATGCCAAAAAAGTGCAGCGCAATATTTTGCGCGTGCCGGGCTTCTGGGCGGAATTATCTTATTTATTACGCTTGCGTACGACAGGTAAAACGAAAGCCTTATATAACAAAGCCTGAATATAAGGAAACACAATGCAGGATCTGAAAGGTTTCACCGTACCGAAAGGATTTCGTGGCGGTAATGGCATAAAAGTTCAATTGTGGTGGGCTGTACAGGCAACGGTGTTTGCCTGGTCGCCACAGGTGTTGTATCGCTGGCGCGCATTTTTACTGCGTTTGTTTGGCGCAAAAATTGGAAAAAACGTCGTTATTCGCCCGTCGGTCAAAATTACCTATCCATGGAAATTAACCCTCGGTGATTATGCCTGGGTCGGCGATGACGCGGTGTTATATACCCTGGGCGATATTACGATTGGTGCCCATTCTGTGGTGTCGCAGAAGTGTTATTTATGTACCGGCAGTCACGATTTTATGAGTCCGCATTTCGATATTAATGCTACGCCGATTGTGATTGGCGAGAAATGCTGGCTGGCGACAGATGTTTTTGTCGCACCAGGTGTTTCTGTTGGCGATGGCACGGTTATTGGTGCCCGCAGCAGCGTTTTTAAATCGCTACCGGCAAATAAGATTTGCCGTGGCAACCCCGCAGTGGTGATACGCGAACGCGTTGAAACTGAATAATTTCGATAAGTAGAGGAAGATAAACATGTCAAAAGTCGCTCTCATCACCGGCGTTACCGGACAGGATGGTTCTTATCTGGCGGAACTTCTGCTGGAAAAAGGTTATGAAGTTCACGGTATTAAGCGTCGTGCTTCATCTTTCAACACCGAGCGTGTGGATCACATCTATCAGGATCCTCATGCCACCAACCCGAAATTCCATCTGCATTATGGTGACCTGAGCGATTCGTCTAACCTGACGCGTATCCTGCAGGAAGTGCAGCCGGATGAGGTCTACAACCTGGGCGCGATGAGCCATGTGGCTGTCTCGTTCGAATCGCCGGAATATACCGCTGACGTGGATGCCATGGGTACGCTGCGTCTGCTGGAAGCCATTCGCTTCCTGGGCATGGAGAAGAAAACCCGTTTCTACCAGGCGTCTACTTCTGAACTGTACGGTCTGGTACAAGAGATCCCGCAGAAAGAGACCACGCCATTCTACCCGCGCTCTCCGTATGCAGTCGCAAAACTGTACGCTTACTGGATCACCGTGAACTATCGCGAGTCATACGGCATGTATGCCTGTAACGGCATCCTGTTCAACCACGAATCCCCGCGCCGTGGCGAAACCTTCGTGACCCGTAAAATCACCCGCGCTATTGCCAACATCGCTCAGGGCCTGGAGTCTTGCCTGCACCTTGGCAACATGGACTCCCTGCGTGACTGGGGCCATGCAAAAGACTACGTCAAAATGCAGTGGATGATGCTGCAGCAGGACACCCCGGAAGACTTCGTGATCGCGACCGGCGTGCAGTACTCCGTGCGTCAGTTCGTTGAAATGGCGGCCGCGCAGCTGGGTATCAAACTGCGCTTTGAAGGCACCGGCGTGGAAGAGAAGGGCATCGTGGTTTCTGTTACCGGTCATGACGCGCCGGGTGTGAAACCGGGCGATGTGATTGTTCAGGTTGACCCGCGCTACTTCCGTCCTGCTGAAGTGGAAACCCTGCTCGGCGACCCCACCAAAGCGCACGAAAAACTGGGCTGGAAACCGGAAATTACGCTGCAGGAAATGGTCTCGGAAATGGTGGCTAAAGATCTCGAAGCGGCGAAAAAACACTCCCTGCTTAAGTCCCATGGCTACGAGGTTGCCATCGCGCTGGAGTCCTGAGAATGAGCAAACAACGTATTTTTGTCGCGGGTCATCGCGGGATGGTGGGTTCCGCCATCGTTCGCCAGCTGGAACAGCGCGGCGATGTCGAGATCATTGTCCGCACTCGCGATGAGCTGAACCTGCTGGACAGCCAGGCGGTGCAGGCATTCTTTGCGAATGAACGCATCGATCAGGTGTATCTGGCGGCGGCAAAAGTGGGCGGCATTGTCGCCAACAATACTTATCCGGCCGATTTCATCTACGAGAACATGATGATCGAGAGCAACATCATTCACGCGGCACATCTGCACAACGTGAATAAGCTGCTGTTTCTCGGCTCATCCTGCATCTATCCGAAGCTGGCCAAACAGCCGATGGCTGAGAGTGAACTGCTGCAGGGCACGCTGGAAGCGACCAACGAACCGTATGCCATTGCCAAGATTGCCGGAATTAAGCTGTGCGAATCGTATAACCGTCAGTATGACCGCGATTATCGCTCGGTGATGCCGACCAACCTCTACGGGCCGCACGACAATTTCCATCCGAGCAATTCGCATGTGATCCCGGCGCTGCTCAGACGCTTCCACGAAGCGACGACCGACAACACGCCGGACGTGGTGGTGTGGGGCAGCGGCACGCCGATGCGTGAATTCCTGCACGTGGACGATATGGCTGCGGCCAGTATTCATGTGATGGAGCTGGATCGCGAGGTGTGGGCTGAAAACACCGAGCCGATGCTGTCGCACATCAACGTCGGAACGGGGGTGGATTGCACCATCCGCGAGCTGGCGCAGACCATCGCGAAGGTGGTGGGCTATAAGGGACGCGTGGTGTTTGACGCCACAAAACCGGACGGCACGCCGCGTAAATTGCTGGATGTGACGCGCCTGCACCAGCTGGGCTGGTATCACGAAGTGTTGCTCGAACAGGGACTGGCAAGCACCTACCAGTGGTTCCTGGAAAACCAGCATCGCTTCCGGGGGTAATCATGTTTTTAAGTCAGGAAGATTTTGCCACGGTAGTCCGTTCCACGCCGCTTGTCTCTGTTGATTTGATCGTGGAGAACGAACGCGGTGAATTTCTGCTCGGAAAGCGAACCAATCGCCCCGCGCAGGGATTCTGGTTCGTGCCGGGAGGACGCGTGCAAAAGGATGAGCAGCTTGAGAGCGCTTTTGAGCGCCTGACTCTGGCTGAACTGGGGCTGCGTCTGCCGATGTCGGCAGGCCAGTTTTACGGGGTCTGGCAGCACTTCTATGACGATAATTTCTCCGGGACGGACTTCAGCACTCACTACGTGGTGCTCGGTTTTCGCCTGAAAGTGAATCAGGCCGATTTGCGTCTGCCTGATTCCCAGCATGACGATTACCGCTGGCTGGAACAGGCCGCTCTGCTTGCCAGTGACAACGTTCACGACAACAGTCGCGCCTACTTCCTGGCGGAACGTCAGGCTGAGGTGCCGGGCTTATGAGAATCCTCGTTTACGGAATCAACTACTCGCCTGAACTCACCGGCATCGGCAAGTACACCGGTGAAATGGTGGAGTGGATGGCACGTCAGGGACATGAGGTGCGGGTCATTACGGCCCCGCCTTACTACCCGGAGTGGAAAGTCGGTGAGCGTTATTCGAGCTGGCGTTATCGCCGCGAGCAAGGGGCCGCAACCGTCTGGCGCTGCCCGCTGTACGTTCCCAAACAGCCCTCGACGCTGAAACGCCTTTTGCATCTGGGAAGCTTTGCGCTGAGCAGTTTCTTCCCGCTGATGGCGCAACGTCGCTGGAAGCCGGATCGCATTATCGGCGTCGTGCCCACGCTGTTTTGCACCCCGGGCATGCGCCTGCTGGGCAAACTCTCGGGCGCACGCACACTGCTGCACATTCAGGATTATGAGGTCGATGCGATGCTCGGTCTGGGAATGGCCGGGAAGGGCAAGGGCGGCAAAGTTGCCAGCCTGGCCAGCGCCTTCGAACGCAGCGGCTTACATAACGTTGATTATGTCTCGACTATTTCGCGCTCGATGATGAATAAAGCGCAGGAAAAGGGGGTGCCGGCAGAAAAGGTCATCTTTTTCCCCAACTGGTCTGAAGTGGCGCGTTTTCGCGACGTCACGGACAGCGATGCCCTGGCACTAAGGGCGCAACTCGGTTTGCCTGACGATCAAAAAATCATTCTCTACTCAGGCAATATCGGGGAAAAGCAGGGCCTCGAAAGCGTTATCGAAGCGGCTCAACTTCTTAGCAAACATCCATGGGTGTTTGTGATTGTTGGACAGGGCGGCGGGAAAGCGCGCCTGGAGAAGATGGTCAACGAGCGCGGCCTGAATAACGTTAAATTTTTCCCGCTTCAGTCATATGAAGCACTGCCTGCGCTGCTGAAGATGGGCGATTGCCATCTGGTGGTCCAGAAACGCGGGGCGGCGGACGCGGTTCTGCCTTCCAAGCTGACCAATATTCTGGCCGTTGGCGGCAATACGGTGATCACCGCCGAGGCGGAAACCGAACTGGGCCAGCTGTGTGATAACTATCCGGGGATCGCGGTGTGCGTGGAACCGGAATCGGTGAACGCGCTGGTGGCCGGAATTGAACAGGCACTCGCTATGCCGAAAGAGAACACGGTGGCACGTGAATATGCCGAACGCACGCTGGAGAAAGAGAACGTGCTTAGCCAATTTATTGCAGATATACGGGGATAAATCATGAGTCAGAATAAATTGTATCCGGTCGTGATGGCTGGTGGCTCTGGTAGTCGGTTGTGGCCGCTGTCCCGCGTGCTCTATCCAAAACAGTTCCTCTGCCTGAAAGGGGAGCTGACCATGCTGCAAACCACGGTATCGCGTCTGAAAGGCGTGGAGTGCGAAAGCCCGGTGGTGATTTGTAACGAGCAGCACCGCTTTGTGGTTGCCGAGCAGCTACGCCAGATTAACAAACTGACCGAAAACATCATTCTTGAACCGGCGGGTCGTAATACCGCGCCGGCCATCGCGCTGGCGGCACTGGCCGCGCGACGCAGCAGCCCGGATTGCGATCCGTTGATGCTGGTTCTGGCAGCGGATCATGTTATCCAGCAGGAAGACGCGTTTCGCGCGGCGGTGCGTGCGGCGATTCCTTACGCTGACAGTGGCAAGCTGGTGACCTTTGGCATCGTGCCGGATCTGCCAGAAACCGGCTATGGCTATATTCGTCGCGGCGATGTCAGTCAGGGCGAGGGGGACAGCGTGGCGTTTAACGTGGCGCAGTTTGTCGAAAAACCGAATCTCGACACCGCGCAGGCGTATGTGGCCAGCGGGGAGTATTACTGGAACAGCGGGATGTTCTTGTTCCGCGCCGGACGCTATCTGGAAGAGCTGAAAAAGTATCGTCCTGACATCCTGAGCGCCTGCGAGAAAGCGATGGCTGTCGTGGATCCGGATCTCGATTTTATTCGTGTCGATGAAGCGTCGTTCCTCGCCTGTCCTGAAGAGTCGGTGGACTACGCGGTGATGGAACGCACGGCGGATGCGGTAGTGGTTCCGATGGATGCCGGCTGGAGCGATGTGGGTTCATGGTCTTCGCTCTGGGAAATCAGCGCCCAAACGGCGGAAGGCAATGTTCATCACGGTGACGTGATTAGCCACAAAACGGAAAACAGCTATGTGTATGCCGAATCTGGTCTGGTGACAACCGTTGGGGTCAAAGACCTGGTGGTGGTACAGACGAAAGACGCGGTGCTGATTGCCGATCGCAACGCCGTTCAGGATGTCAAAAAAGTGGTTGAGCAGATCAAAGCTGACGGGCGTCACGAGCATCATATTCACCGTGAAGTTTATCGTCCGTGGGGCAAATATGACTCCATCGACGCCGGGGATCGCTATCAGGTGAAGCGCATCACCGTGAAACCTGGCGAAGGGTTGTCCGTGCAGATGCATCATCATCGCGCTGAACACTGGGTGGTGGTGGCCGGAACGGCGAAAGTCACCATTGACGGCGAGATCAAACTGCTGGGTGAAAACGAATCCATTTACATTCCGCTGGGGGCGACGCACTGCCTGGAAAACCCCGGGAAAATTCCTCTCGATCTGATTGAAGTACGCTCCGGCTCGTATCTGGAAGAGGACGATATTGTCCGCTTCGAAGATCGCTACGGGCGCGTGTAAACCCGCAGCCTGCGGGCACTGAACTGAAAACAAATGAATAAGGCTCACTCAAGAGCCTGGGCCGACTGTTGCCTGAAAAAGGGATCATCATGGAAAAGTTAACCTGTTTTAAAGCCTACGATATTCGCGGCAAGCTGGGTGAAGAACTGAATGAAGATATCGCGTGGCGCATCGGCCGCGCTTATGGCGAATACCTGAAACCCAAAACCATTGTGCTCGGTGGCGATGTGCGTCTGACCAGCGAGGCGCTGAAACTGGCGCTGGCAAAAGGGTTGCAGGATGCGGGTGTGGATGTGCTGGATATCGGCCTGTCCGGCACGGAAGAAATCTATTTTGCCACATTCCATCTGGGCGTCGATGGCGGTATCGAAGTGACCGCCAGCCACAATCCGATGGATTACAACGGCATGAAGCTGGTGCGTGAAGGGGCTCGTCCGATCAGCGGCGATACCGGGCTGCGTGACGTGCAGCGCCTGGCCGAAGCCAACGACTTCCCGCCGGTGAATGAAGCGAAGCGCGGCAGCTATCAGCAAATCGATCTGCGCAACGCGTATATCGACCATCTGCTCGGCTACATCAACGTGGCAAATCTGACGCCGCTGAAGCTGGTGATCAACTCCGGTAACGGCGCGGCGGGTCCGGTTGTGGATGCTCTTGAGGCGCGCTTTAAGGCGCTGAATGTGCCGGTCACGTTCGTGAAAGTTCACAACACGCCGGACGGCAACTTCCCGAACGGTATTCCTAACCCGCTGCTGCCCGAGTGCCGCGACGATACCCGTAATGCGGTAATCGAGCACGGCGCGGATATGGGGATTGCCTTTGACGGCGATTTCGACCGCTGCTTCCTGTTCGACGAAAAAGGGCAGTTTATCGAGGGCTACTACATTGTTGGCCTGCTGGCGGAAGCGTTCCTCGAAAAGCATCCGGGGTCGAAGATTATTCACGACCCGCGTCTCTCCTGGAACACGGTGGATGTGGTGAGCGCGGCGGGCGGCACGCCGGTGATGTCAAAAACCGGTCATGCCTTCATTAAAGAGCGGATGCGCGAAGAAGACGCGATTTACGGCGGCGAGATGAGTGCGCATCACTATTTCCGTGATTTTGCCTACTGCGACAGCGGAATGATCCCCTGGCTGCTGGTGACGGAGCTGCTGTGTCTGAAAGGACAGACGCTGGGTGAACTGGTGCGTGACCGGATGGCGGCTTTCCCGGCGAGCGGAGAAATCAACAGCAAGCTGGCGCAGCCTGCGGAGTCCATCTCGCGGGTGGAAGCGCATTTTGCGCAGGATGCCCTGGAGATTGACCGTACCGATGGTATCAGCATGTCGTTCCCGCAGTGGCGCTTTAACTTACGCTCCTCCAACACCGAGCCGGTAGTGCGCCTGAACGTCGAGTCGCGCGCCGATACGGCACTGATGGAGGCACGAACGCAGGACATTCTGGCGCTGTTGAAGGCGTAATGGTATTTCGTCCCGACATATACCCCTCACCCTAACCCTCTCCCCCAAGGGGAGAGGGGATCGCCGGAGCTGGGGAGGGAGATCGCCCGGAGCGGATTTCACCCTCGCCGCTTTGGGGGGAGATCGCCCGAATCGGTTTCACCGTCGCCCCTTTGGGGTGGGAGATCGCCCGGAGCGGTTTTCACCCTCGCCCCTTTGGGGAGAGGGCCGGGGTGAGGGGTATAGCGGGGAACTTAAAGGAACAACGATGACAAATCTAAAAAAGCGCGAGCGAGCCAAAACGAATGCATCGTTAATCTCTATGGTGCAGCGTTTTTCTGATATCACCATCATGTTCGGTGGGCTGTGGGTAGTGTGTCAGCTAAGCGACCTGTCGTTTTTATACATGCATCTGTTGATGGCGCTGATTGCGTTGGTGGTCTTTCAGATGATCGGCGGGATGACCGATTTTTATCGCTCTTACCGCGGGGTCAAAATCACCACTGAGCTGATGTTACTCCTGCAAAACTGGACCTTAAGCCTGATCTTTAGCGCCGGGCTGGTGGCGTTCAGTAGCGACTTTGATAACAGCGTCGTGACCTATCTGAGCTGGTATCTCTTAACCAGCGTTGGGATGGTGGTCTGCCGTTCGCTTATCCGCTTCGGGGCGGGCTGGCTGCGCAACCGCGGCTACAACAAGCGTTATGTGGCGGTAGCCGGGGATTTACCGGTGGGTCAGGCGCTGCTGGACAGTTTTCGCAAAGAGCCGTGGCTGGGCTTCGACGTGGTGGGTGTGTATCACGATGCCAAACCCGGCGGTGTGCCGTCTGACTGGGCGGGAAATTACGAACAGCTGATTGAAGACGCCCGGGCGGGCAAAATCCACAACGTCTATCTCGCCATCCAGATGAGTGAAGAGGCGCGCATTAAATATTTGATGCGCGAGTTAGCGGATACCACCTGCTCGGTGATCCTGATCCCTGACGTGTTTACCTTCAACATTCTGCACTCGCGTATCGAAGAGGTGAACGGCGTGCCGGTCGTGCCGCTGTATGACACCCCGCTGTCCGGTATTAACCGTCTGCTGAAGCGCGCCGAAGATATTGTCCTCTCCTCCCTGATTTTACTGCTGATCTCGCCGGTGCTGTGCGGTATTGCGCTGGCGGTAAAAATCAGCTCGCCAGGGCCGGTGATCTTCCGCCAGACCCGTTACGGCATGGACGGCAAGCCGATCATGGTGTGGAAATTCCGCTCAATGAAGGTGATGGAAAACGACAAAGTGGTGACTCAGGCAACGCAGAATGACCCGCGCGTCACCCGCGTCGGTAACTTCCTGCGTCGTACCTCGCTTGACGAACTGCCGCAGTTTATCAACGTGCTGACCGGCGGGATGTCGATTGTCGGGCCGCGTCCGCATGCGGTGGCGCATAACGAGCAGTATCGCGCGCTGATTGAGGGCTACATGCTGCGTCATAAAGTGAAGCCAGGCATTACCGGCTGGGCGCAAATCAACGGCTGGCGCGGCGAGACCGATACGCTGGAAAAAATGGAAAAACGCATTGAGTTCGATCTGGAGTACATCCGCGAGTGGAGCGTCTGGTTCGATATCAAAATCGTCTTTTTGACCATCTTTAAAGGCTTTGTTAATAAAGCCGCGTACTAACTGCCTGATGGAACAGGCTTAAAGGAGTGGTCATGAGTTTACGTGAAAAAACCATCAGCGGGGCGAAGTGGTCAGCGATGGCCACGATCATCATTATCGGCCTCGGGCTGGTGCAGATGACGGTGCTGGCGCGCATTATTGATAATCACCAGTTTGGTCTGCTGACCGTCTCACTGGTGATTATCGCGCTGGCGGATACCCTGTCAGACTTCGGCATTGCCAACTCGATTATTCAGCGCAAAGAGATCAGCCATCTTGAACTCACGACGCTTTACTGGCTGAACGTCGGGCTGGGGATTGCGGTGTTTGTGGTGGTGTTTCTGCTGAGCGACGTGATCGGTGATGTGCTGAATAACCCGGATCTTGCACCGCTGATCCGCACGCTGTCGTTTGCCTTTGTGGTGATCCCCCACGGCCAGCAGTTCCGCGCGCTGATGCAAAAGGAGCTGGAGTTTAACAAAATCGGCATGATCGAGACCACCTCGGTGCTGGCCGGTTTTACCTTCACCGTGGTCAGCGCCCATTTCTGGCCGCTGGCGATGACCGCGATCCTCGGTTATCTGGTCAATACGGCGGTGCGTACCCTGCTGTTCGGCTATTTCGGGCGTAAGATTTATCGTCCGGGTTTTCATTTCTCGCTGGCATCGGTGTCGTCGAATCTGCGCTTTGGCGCCTGGCTGACCGCCGATAGCATCATTAACTACGTCAATACCAACCTTTCAACGCTGGTGCTGGCGCGTATTCTCGGCGCCGGCGTCGCAGGCGGTTACAACCTCGCCTATAACGTGGCGGTGGTTCCGCCGATGAAGCTGAACCCGATTATCACCCGCGTGCTGTTTCCGGCGTTCGCCAAGATTCAGGACGACACTGACAAGCTGCGGGTGAATTTCTATAAGCTGCTGTCGGTGGTGGGAATTATCAATTTTCCGGCGCTGCTGGGGCTGATGGTGGTCTCTAATAATTTCGTCCCGCTGGTGTTTGGTGAGAAGTGGAACAGCATCATTCCGGTTCTGCAGCTGCTGTGTGTAGTGGGGTTATTACGCTCGGTCGGGAACCCGATCGGTTCGCTGCTGATGGCGAAGGCGCGAGTGGATATCAGCTTCAAATTCAACGTGTTTAAAACGTTCTTGTTCGTTCCGGCAATTATCGTCGGCGGCCACATGGCGGGGGCGATCGGCGTGACGCTGGGCTTCCTGGTGGTGCAAATCATTAACACCATTCTGAGCTATTTCGTGATGATCAAACCGGTGCTCGGCTCCAGCTATCGTCAATACATTTTGAGCCTGTGGCTACCGTTTTATCTGTCGCTGCCGACGCTGGCGGTGAGCTACGGGCTGGGTGTGATTCTTGATGGACATCTGCCGCTGGGCGCGCTGCTGGCGACGCAGATTGCTGCCGGTGCGCTGGCGTTTGGGGTGATGATTGTCCTGTCTCGCAACGCGCTGGTGGTGGAGATGAAGCGCCAGTTTTGTCGCAGCGAGAAGATGAAGTCGTTATTGCGGGCGGGATGACCTCTCCCTAACCCTCTCCCCCGGGGAGAGGGAACGGTCACTGCATATTTCACTCTCTCCCGCGGGAGAGGGCCGGGGTGAGGGCGTCAGCCCACACCTGTTACATGAAGAACCCCTTTAAGAGGTCATTATGAAATTACTGATTCTTGGCAACCATACTTGCGGCAACCGTGGCGACAGCGCCATTTTGCGCGGTTTGCTCGATGCCATTAACACGCTCGAGCCTGAGACCGAAGTGGATGTGATGAGCCGCTATCCGGTGAGTTCATCCTGGCTGCTGAATCGTCCGGTGATGGGGGACCCGCTGTACAGCCAGATGAAGCAACACAACAATGCTGCGGGTGTGATGGGGCGGGTTAAGAAAGTGCTGCGCCGTCGCTATCAGCACCAGGTGCTGTTGTCGCGCGTGACCGATACCGGCAAGCTACGCAATATCGCCATCGCCCAGGGCTTTACCGATTTTGTTCGTCTGCTGTCGGGCTATGACGCCATTATTCAGGTGGGGGGATCGTTCTTTGTCGATCTCTACGGCGTGCCGCAGTTTGAGCATGCGCTTTGTACGTTTATGGCGAAAAAGCCTCTGTTCATGATTGGCCACAGCGTCGGTCCCTTCCAGAATCCGCAGTTTAACCAGCTGGCAAACTATGTCTTTGGCCATTGCGATGCGCTGATCCTGCGCGAATCGGTCAGTCTGGATCTGATGAAGCGCAGCGATATTGATACCAGTAAAGTCGAGCACGGCGTGGATACGGCCTGGCTGGTCGATCATCAGGAAGCGAATTTCACCCCGAGCTATGCCGTGCAACACTGGCTGGACGTGACGGCAAAACAAAAAACGGTCGCTATCACGCTGCGTGAACTGGCCCCATTTGATAAGCGACTGGGAACGACCCAGGCGGCTTATGAAAAAGCGTTCGCCGGAGTGGTGAACCGCGTGCTCGATAGCGGCTATCAGGTGCTGGCATTGTCCACATGTACCGGGATCGACAGCTACAACAAAGATGACCGCATGGTGGCGCTAAATCTGCGCCATCTGGTGAATGACCCGTCGCGCTATCACGTGGTGATGGACGAGCTTAACGATCTCGAAATGGGCAAGTTGCTCTCATCCTGCGACCTGACGGTGGGGACGCGTCTGCACTCCGCGATTATCTCGATGAACTTTGGTACGCCAGCCATCGCCATCAACTATGAACACAAATCTGCCGGGATTATGCAGCAGCTTGGGATGCCGGAGATGGCGGTGGATATTCGCCATCTGCTGGATGGCTCTCTGGAGGCGATGGTAGGGGATACGCTGGGGCAATTGCCGGCCATCAACCAGCGCCTGGCGCAGGCCGTTAAAGCCGAGCGGGAAAACGGGATGAATATGGTGAAATCCGTTCTCGAACGTATCGGGGAGGGCAAATGAAGGTTGGTTTCTTCTTACTGAAATTCCCGCTCTCTTCTGAAACGTTTGTGCTGAACCAAATCACCGCGTTTATTGATATGGGTTATGACGTGGAGATTGTTGCCCTGCAAAAGGGCGACACGCAGAACACCCATGCCGCCTGGACGCAGTACGATCTTGCGGCGAAAACCCGCTGGTTGCAGGATGAGCCGCAAGGACGCCTGGCGAAACTGCGCCATCGGGCCAGCCGGACGCTTAGCGGATTGCATCGTCCCACGACCTGGCGCGCGCTGAACGTCTCGCGCTATGGCGATGAATCGCGCAATCTGATCCTCTCCTCAATCTGCGGGCAAACGGCGCAGCCGTACAAGGCGGATGTGTTTATTGCGCACTTTGGCCCGGCAGGCGTGACGGCCGCTAAACTGCGCGAACTGGGAGTGATCGACGGTAAAATTGCGACTATTTTTCATGGCATTGATATCTCCAGCCACGAAGTGCTTAACCATTATACCGGTGAATATCAGCAGCTGTTTCGTCGCGGCGACATGATGCTGCCCATCAGCGAGCTGTGGGCCGGACGGCTGAAAAACATGGGCTGCCCGGGGGAGAAGATCACCGTTTCACGGATGGGCGTCGACATGGATCGCTTCACGCAGCGCCCGGTCAAAGTGCCGGGTAAACCGCTGCAAATTATCTCCGTGGCGCGTCTCACCGAGAAGAAAGGACTGCATGTCGCGATTGAGGCCTGCCGCCAGCTGAAATCGCGCGGGGTGGACTTTCACTATCGTATTCTGGGCATTGGCCCGTGGGAGCGTCGCCTGCGTACGCTTATCGAGCAATATCAGCTGGAAGGCTATGTCGAAATGCCGGGTTTCAAACCCAGCCATGAAGTGAAAGCGATGCTCGATGACGCCGATGTGTTTTTGCTGCCGTCGGTCACCGGCGCGGATGGCGATATGGAAGGGATCCCGGTGGCATTGATGGAAGCAATGGCCGTGGGTATTCCTGTGGTCTCAACCGTGCATAGCGGTATCCCTGAGCTGATCGACCCGGGCCACTCCGGCTGGCTGGTGCCTGAAAACAACGCTGCCGCACTTGCCGATCGTCTGGCTGCGTTCAGCGATATCGACCAGCAAGAGCTGATACCGGTTCTGCGCAATGCGCGTCAAAAAGTCGAAACCGAATTTAATCAGCAGGTGATAAATCGTGAATTAGCGAGCCTGTTACACACGCTATAAGCCGAGGTTGTATGCTGAAAAAAATAACCCGACGCACCTTTGTCACGTCATGCTCTTTACTGGCCGCTACCCCGTTGCTTTCTTCGCGTATTGCGCGCGCTAGCGGCGGCGGGACGGTAGATATCAGCCAGTATAATCACAACGACTGGATTGCCTCTTTTAAACAGGCTTTTGCGGATGGGGATATGGTTGTGGTCCCTGAAAATCTCACCTGCAAGAATATCAACACCGGGATTTTTATTCCGGATGGAAAAACGCTGCTTATTCGCGGGGCTTTAACCGGCAATGGCCGCGGACGATTCGTGTTGCAGGAGGGCAGTAAAGTTATTGGTGAAGGGAAAGGGCGCACGGAAAATATTACTCTGGATGTGCGGGGATCCGGTTGCGTGATTCAGGGGCTGGCAATGAGCGGTTTTGGGCCGGTCACACAGATTTACATTGGCGGTAAAAAACCGCGGGTGATGCGTAATTTGCTGATCGACAAGATTACCGTCACCCAGGCCAACTACGCCATTTTGCGCCAGGGCTTTCATAATCAGGTGGATGGCGCGCGGATCACCAATAGCCACTTTAGCCATCTGCAGGGTGATGCGATTGAGTGGAACGTGGCGATTAACGATCGAAATATCCTGATATCAGACCATGTCATCGACAACATCAACTGCACTAACGGCAAGATAAACTGGGGTATCGGGATTGGTCTGGCCGGGAGTACCTATGACAATGAGTACCCGGAAAAACAGACTGTTAAGAACTTCGTGGTGGCCAATATCACCGGCAGTAACTGTCGGCAACTGGTCCATGTGGAAAACGGCAAACACTTTATCATCCGTAATGTGAAAGCCAAAAATATTACACCGGATTTCAGTAAGAAGGCGGGAATCGACAATGCCACGGTAGCCATTTATGGCTGTGATAATTTCGTCATTGATAATATCGACATGGTCGATAGCGCAGGCATGTTAATTGGCTACGGGGTTATCAAGGGCGATTATTTGTCGATACCGCAGAATTTTAAGCTCAATGATATTCGCCTGGATAACCGCCAGCTTGCGTATAAATTGCGCGGCATCCAGATTTCGTCGGGGAATGCGACCTCGTTTGTGGCTATCACAAACGTGGAGATGAAGCGCGCGACGCTGGAGCTGCATAACAAACCTCAGCATCTTTTTTTGCGTAATATCAATGTGATGCAGGAAAGCAAAGTGGGGCCAGCGCTGACCATGAATTTTGACCTGCGAAAAGATGTTCGCGGCAAGTTTATGGCCAAAGAAGAGACGCTGCTCTCTCTGGCAAACGTCACCGCAGTCAATGAGAAAGGCCAGAGTTCAGTCGATATAGACCGGGTGGATCAGCATGTGGTGAATGTTGAGCGGCTGAATTTTACGTTGCCGCACAGGTGAACACCTCTATGCGATTTTGCGACAAATCTGAATCAAAGCTGTGACCTATTAGGAATACAGCTACTGTAAATTATGTATCAAAAGCGTAACATCGGTCGGGTTATGAACCAAATCATGCTGGCGAAAAAAGGTTTAAGAGCTATAATTCGGCAACCATTTTAAGGTGGAAGAAATAATGATTAATTTGAAAGCAGTCATTCCGGTAGCAGGCTTAGGCATGCACATGTTGCCAGCCACGAAAGCGATTCCTAAAGAGATGCTGCCGATCGTTGACAAGCCGATGATTCAATACATCGTTGACGAGATTGTTGCTGCAGGGATCAAAGAAATCGTTCTGGTGACCCACTCTTCCAAGAATGCGGTAGAAAACCACTTCGACACCTCTTATGAACTCGAAGCGTTGCTTGAGCAGCGCGTTAAACGTCAGCTTCTGGCCGAAGTGCAGTCGATCTGCCCGCCAGGGGTGACCATTATGAACGTTCGTCAGGCACAACCGCTTGGACTGGGTCACTCCATTTTGTGTGCTCGCCCGATTGTCGGCGACAACCCGTTCATCGTCGTACTGCCCGATATCATTCTGGATAATGCTTCTGCCGATCCGCTGCGCTACAACCTTGCGGCAATGGTCGCGCGTTTCAACGAAACGGGTCGTAGCCAGGTGCTGGCGAAACGCATGAAAGGGGATCTCTCTGAATACTCTGTCATCCAGACCAAAGAACCTCTGGATTCTGAAGGGCAGGTGAGCCGTATTGTAGAGTTTATCGAAAAACCCGATCAGCCACAGACGCTGGATTCCGACCTGATGGCAGTAGGCCGTTATGTGTTGAATGCTGATATCTGGGCAGAACTGGAAAATACAGAGCCAGGCGCGTGGGGCCGTGTACAACTGACGGATGCCATCGCACAGTTGGCGAAAAAACAGTCCGTTGATGCGATGCTGATGACCGGTGATAGCTACGATTGCGGCAAAAAAATGGGCTATATGCAGGCGTTTGTGAATTATGGTCTGCGTAACCTCAAGGAAGGGCAAAAGTTCAGAAGTAGCATTCAGAAGCTACTGGCTAACGATTAACTTTTTCAAACGGTTAGCAGTTTAAAACGCAAGTCGCGGCAATCTGTCATTCTGAGTTGATATATGACTCAAGTATGATAGTTGCCGCTTTTGCATTTTAAATTAGTGCTGTTTCAATGAGTTAGGTAGCTTACTTTTGGACCGTCTGATAAGGATTTCTGCTTGTTTCTGTCGCAGATTAGGACGACAATTAACGGATGTGTCGTAAAAATTAAAGATTCTCGGTTGTAGAAAATATAGCCACCCAGGCATTCACAATTCGATACGCTCAGTGCACTGGTAGCTGTCAAGCCAGGGGCGGTAGCGTGCTCTTTTGAAATATACAATAGCTGCGTCATAATATTACTTATGATTTCTAAATTTATACGTGAAATTATCATTTTTTTGTTTGTTTCAGGGTTATCAAGGCTACTTCCATTCTTGTTGACGCCAATTTTCACTCACTATTTAGCCCCTCAGGATATGGGACAGCTTGAATTAGTCTTATCGTTATATAATATTTTTATGGTGTTCGGCATGTGTCAGTTAGATACTAGCTTACAAAGATACTACCACCTGAGTCCCTGTATACCTAAAGCAACGCTAATGGGAGTCATTAAGTTATCAGTATTAACTACCATAATATTTTTTATTACTATTCCGTTATCTGTCAATGTTCTGTCTCTTGGAGAGAATGCTTATACTATCTTATTGATCGCAGGCGGATCTATTTTGTTTGCTAATCTACATATAATAAATAGTTTAATCATTCGTTATTCTCGACCTATAAAGTACGTCATTGTAGTGAATGCACTACAAACCACTCTTTTTGCGACACTTGCCTACGTTGCTATTGTTAAATTTAATTCCGGGGTTCAAGGTTACTTCTTGGCATTATTGGTCTCGTATGTTATTACAGTGTTACTGTCAGCTTTAATAACTAAGGAGCAGTGGGTATTAAGCATTAATAAAGAAGATGCAGGAAAAATTTGGAGTTTTGCATTACCGCAAATGCCTGCTCGTATTGCTAGTGTCGTAGCTCAATACGGAAATCGCTTTGTGTTGTTCACAATATTTTCACAAACAACAATTGGAATCTTTGCTGTTGCGAGTAAAATATCAACACTTATGTTAGTGGGGTTGAGTGCATTTTGTATGGTATGGTATCCATTACTGTACGATAAACATCAAGACGCCGCACGTAAAGACGTTACTCTCATTTTTAAATTAATTATTACAATAATGCCCGTTGTAGTCTTGGCTTTATTTGCTCTAAGCGCTTTTATATTTAAGTTTTATATTTCGAAGGAATATATACAAGCAGAATTACCAACTTATATTATGATTGTCGCGG
>WJYB01000005.1 GCA_009668015.1 Enterobacteriaceae bacterium RIT714 | reverse complement strand
GCTTCTGAGGAATGACAAGCGGAAAAATGCATTTTTATTTCAACCGCTCACATTTTCATCATAACGCCGGTTTTTGCTACTTTTTTAGCGCTTTTGGCAGGTCAGCCAGGCTATTAATCACAAAATCGGCTGCTGCTTCCGCTTCGGGGGTGACCGGCTTGCCCGTGCGAACTAACACTTTTGTCCCCACTCCCGCTGCCGCAGCTGCCTGCATATCTTCCAGTTTATCACCCACCATATAAGAAGAAGCCATATCAATGTGCAAGAACTCCTGGGCAGAGATAAACATCCCCGGGTGCGGCTTACGGCAATCACATGTCTGACGATATTCTTCTACAGTTCCTTGCGGGTGGTGCGGGCAATAATAGATACCATCCAGTTCGACATCACGATCGGCCAGTGACCAGTCCATCCATTCGGTTAGCGTTTCGAATTGCGCTTCGGTAAATTTCCCCCTGGCGATACCAGACTGATTAGTTACCACCACCAGCGCATAACCCATTGCTTTAAGTTCACGCATGGCATCAATAACGCCATCAATAAATTCGAACTCATCAATCTCATGTACATAACCGTGATCGACATTAATCGTGCCATCACGATCGAGAAAAATTGCAGGTACTGATTTTGCCACGGGTTTGCTCCTGAAAAAGGCATGTCCTGTTAGTATCTCATGTTTCACCGTGCAAGAAAGTGCTCATCACACACTGCCGCATTGATTTAGACGTCTGGATGCCTTAACATCCATTTTGTTTACGGTAAACACCCGTATCTGGCAGAAGAAAATGCCACGGCCAACTTACATACGATAAAAATAATCTAATGATTAAACTTTCCAATATCACCAAAGTGTTCCAGCAAGGAACCCGAACTATTCAGGCGCTGAATAACGTTAGCCTGCATGTTCCGGCTGGACAGATTTATGGCGTCATTGGCGCATCTGGTGCAGGTAAAAGTACGCTCATCCGCTGCGTTAACCTGCTCGAACGTCCAACCGAAGGTAGCGTCCAGGTTGGCGGCCAGGAACTGACCAAACTTTCCGAAAAAGAATTAACTCAGGCCCGTCGTCAGATAGGGATGATTTTCCAGCACTTTAACCTGCTGGCATCACGCACCGTTTTTGGTAACGTCGCGCTGCCGCTGGAGCTGGACAACACCCCGAAAGAAGAGATTAAACGCCGCGTCACCGAGCTTTTAGATCTGGTGGGTCTGTCTGATAAGCATGACAGCTATCCGGCAAACCTGTCCGGTGGCCAAAAACAGCGCGTAGCGATTGCCCGTGCGTTAGCCAGCAATCCAAAAGTACTGCTGTGTGACGAAGCCACCAGCGCGCTCGATCCTGCTACTACCCGTTCGATTCTTGAATTACTTAAGGATATCAACCGTCGTCTGGGGCTGACGATTCTTCTCATCACCCATGAGATGGATGTCGTTAAGCGCATTTGTGACTGTGTCGCGGTGATTAGCAATGGCGAATTGATTGAGCAGGACACGGTAAGCGAAGTGTTCTCACATCCAAAAACACCGCTGGCCCAGCAGTTCATTCAATCGACGTTGCATCTGGATATTCCTGAAGATTATCTGGCGCGACTGAAAACTGAATCCAGCGCAGACAGCGTTCCCATGCTGCGAATGGAATTTACCGGCCAGTCCGTTGATGCCCCCCTGCTTTCCGAAACCGCACGCCGCTTTAATGTGAACAACAACATTATTAGCGCGCAGATGGATTATGCCGGTGGCGTTAAGTTCGGCATCATGCTGACCGAAATGCACGGAACAGAAGAAGAAACGAAAGCGGCCATTGCCTGGCTGCAAGAACACCACGTAAAAATAGAGGTACTGGGTTATGTCTGAGCCGATGATGTGGCTGCTGGTTCGCGGCGTATGGGAGACGCTGGCGATGACCTTCGTATCTGGTTTTTTTGGTTTTGTCATTGGCCTGCCGGTTGGCGTACTGCTGTATGTCACGCGTCCAGGGCAAATCATTGAAAACGCGAAGCTGTACCGCACGCTCTCTGCGCTGGTTAACATCTTCCGTTCTATTCCTTTTATTATCCTGCTGGTCTGGATGATTCCCTTTACCCGCGTCATCGTCGGTACCTCTATCGGCCTGCAGGCGGCAATTGTTCCTCTCACCGTCGGTGCAGCACCGTTTATTGCCCGTATGGTAGAAAACGCCTTGCTTGAGATCCCGACAGGTTTAATAGAAGCCTCGCGCGCGATGGGCGCAACCCCCATGCAAATTGTGCGTAAGGTCTTATTACCAGAAGCACTGCCCGGTCTGGTGAACGCGGCCACCATTACGCTTATCACGCTTGTGGGTTATTCCGCGATGGGCGGAGCCGTCGGCGCTGGCGGTTTGGGCCAGATCGGCTATCAATATGGCTATATTGGTTATAACGCTACCGTAATGAATACGGTTCTGGTATTGCTGGTTGTACTGGTTTACCTCATTCAATTCTCAGGCGATCGCATCGTCCGGGCTGTTACTCATAAATAACGTTACACAACGCAAACTCGACGAATTAAGGATAAAACATGACCTTTAAATTTAAGACCTTTGCAGCGGTAGGCGCGCTGATTGGCTCTCTGGCACTGGTGGGTTGCGGTCAGGATGAAAAAGATCCAAACCACATCAAAGTTGGCGTAATCGTTGGTGCAGAGCAGCAGGTTGCTGAAGTTGCGCAGAAAGTGGCAAAAGAGAAATACGGTCTGGACGTTGAGCTGGTGACCTTCAATGACTACGTACTGCCAAACGAAGCGCTGAGTAAAGGCGACATTGATGCTAACGCCTTCCAGCACAAACCGTATCTGGATCAGCAGATTAAAGACCGTGGCTACAAGCTCGTCCCAGTGGGTAATACTTTCGTGTACCCGATTGCGGGCTACTCCAAAAAAATCAAATCACTGGAAGAACTGCAGCCGGGTTCTCAGGTCGCCATTCCTAACGACCCGACCAACCTGGGCCGCTCCCTGCTGCTGCTGCAGAAAGTCGGTCTGATCAAACTGAAAGATGGCGTGGGCTTGTTGCCAACGGTGCTTGATGTGGTTGAAAACCCAAAAAACCTGAAGCTGGTTGAACTGGAAGCGCCACAGCTGCCACGGTCACTGGACGATGCTCAGATTGCTCTGGCGGTCATCAACACCACTTATGCCAGCCAGATTGGTCTGACGCCAGCGAAAGACGGTATCTTTGTTGAAGATAAAGACTCTCCATACGTCAACCTGATCGTGAGCCGCGAAGATAACAAAGATGCGGAAAACGTGAAAAAATTCGTAGAGGCCTATCAGTCTGACGAAGTTTACCAGGAAGCCAATAAAGTCTTTAACGGCGGCGCGGTTAAAGGCTGGTAATCTTCCCTTTGTGTAATATCATTCAGGACGGGCGAAAGCCCGTCTTGTCATTTTTGCAGGCAACTGATTCAATAGCTGACGATTTGATTATTCATTGAGGAAATATTATGCGTGCTTTACCGATCTGTCTTTTAGCACTCATGCTGAGCGGCTGTTCAATGCTAAGCAGATCTCCTGTTGAACCTGTTAAAAGCACTGCAACCCCACCCAAAGTGGAGCCAGTAAAACCGAAAGCGCCGCGTCCGGCACCGGTAAAAATCTATACCAATGCAGAAGATCTGGTGGGTAAACCCTTCCGCGATCTGGGTGAAGTGACCGGTGAATCATGCCAGGCCTCTAATCAGGACTCTCCGCCAAACATTCCTACGGCGCGTAAACGTCTGCAGATCAACGCTGCAAAAATGAAGGCTAACGCCGTATTGCTGCATAGCTGCGAAGTGACCAGCGGCACGCCAGGCTGCTACCGTCAGGCTGTTTGCATGGGTAATGCCCTTAACGTATCGGCTAAATGAGTGCATTCCAGTTCGAGCAGATTGGTATCATCCGCTCGCCTTATAAAGAGAAGTTTGCCGTACCGCGCCAGCCTGGTCTGGTTAAGAGCTGTGGCGGCGAACTTCACTTAATTGCACCCTATAACCAGGCCGAAGCGGTACGTGGACTGGAGGCGTTTAGCCATCTGTGGGTACTTTTTATCTTTCATCAAACGATGGAAGGCGGATGGCGCCCTACGGTTCGCCCTCCGCGACTGGGCGGGAATGCCAGAATGGGGGTGTTCGCCACGCGTTCGACCTTTCGCCCCAACCCTGTCGGTATGTCGTTGGTAGAACTTAAGAATATCCGCTGCCAAAAGGATCAGGTGATTCTTGAACTGGGGAGCCTTGATCTTGTCGACGGTACGCCGGTAGTGGACATTAAACCGTACCTGCCCTTTGCGGAAGCACTTCCCGATGCGCGGGCGAGCTATGCCCAGCAGGCCCCAACGGCAACGATGCCGGTCGGCTTCACCGCTGAGGTTTCTGTTCAGCTTCTACACCTTGAAAAACGGTATCCCCGACTGAAAGACTTTATTGTCGAAGTGCTGGCGCAAGATCCGCGCCCGGCCTATCGCAAAGAGGAAGAAGCAGGGAAAACTTACGCCGTCTGTCTACTTGATTTTAACGTTCGCTGGCGTGTCACCGATGCGGGTTTTGAAGTGTTTGCGCTGGAAGTGCGCTAATTTTATTTTCCTCTCTTTTGGCATCTTTGCCACACTGGTAAACTAAACCACTTTTTTTGTGTCAGGCTGACGTTTCAGTCTGGTCCAATCGTCGAAATGGAACCGTAACAACATGCGTACTAGCCAATATCTGCTCTCCACACTGAAGGAGACACCTGCCGACGCTGAGGTCATCAGCCACCAGCTGATGCTGCGCGCCGGGATGATCCGCAAGCTGGCCTCCGGGTTGTACACCTGGCTGCCGACCGGCCTGCGCGTCCTGAAAAAAGTCGAAAACATCGTGCGTGAAGAGATGAACAACGCCGGTGCAATCGAGGTGTCCATGCCTGTGGTTCAGCCGGCTGACCTGTGGATGGAAAGTGGCCGCTGGGAGCAGTACGGTCCGGAGCTGCTGCGCTTTGTGGATCGTGGCGAGCGCCCGTTTGTTCTCGGCCCAACGCACGAAGAGGTGATCACCGACCTGATTCGTAACGAGCTGAACTCGTACAAACAGCTGCCGCTGAACTTCTTCCAGATCCAAACCAAGTTCCGCGACGAAGTTCGTCCACGTTTCGGCGTGATGCGCTCCCGTGAATTCCTGATGAAAGATGCTTACTCTTTCCATACTTCACAGGAATCTCTGCAGGAAACCTACGACGTGATGTACGGCGCATACAGCAAAATCTTCTCCCGCATGGGTCTTGATTTCCGCGCTGTTCAGGCTGATACCGGTTCTATCGGTGGTAGCGCCTCCCACGAATTCCAGGTTCTGGCACAAAGCGGTGAAGATGATGTGATCTTCTCCGATAGCTCAGACTATGCTGCAAACATCGAGTTTGCCGAAGCTCTGGCGCCAACAGCCCCTCGCGCTGCCGCGAGCGAAGAGATGAAGCTGGTTGATACGCCAAACGCAAAAACCATCGCCGAACTGGTTGAGCAGTTTGGCTTGCCGGTTGAGAAAACCGTTAAAACGCTGCTGGTGAAATCCGTTGAGGGTAGCGCGTATCCGCTGGTTGCCCTGCTGGTCCGTGGCGATCATGAACTGAACGAAGTGAAAGCCGAGAAGCTGCCTCAGGTTGCGAGCCCGCTGACCTTCGCGACCGAAGCGGAAATCCGCGAAGTGGTCAATGCAGGGCCGGGTTCTCTGGGTCCGGTTAATCTGCCAATTCCAGTGGTCATCGACCGCACCGTAGCTGCAATGAGCGATTTCTCTGCCGGCGCGAATATTGATGGCAAACACTACTTTGGCATTAACTGGGATCGCGACGTCGCGACGCCAGAGGTCGCGGATATCCGTAACGTTGTCGCTGGCGATCCAAGCCCGGACGGTCAGGGTACGCTGATGATCAAACGCGGTATCGAAGTCGGCCATATTTTCCAGCTGGGTACGAAATACTCGCAGGCGCTGAATGCTGCAGTACAGGGTGAAGACGGTCGTAACCAGACCCTGACAATGGGCTGCTACGGTATCGGCGTCACTCGCGTGGTGGCAGCGGCTATTGAGCAGAACCACGACGAGCGCGGCATCGTATGGCCGGACAATATCGCACCATTCCAGGTGGCGATCCTGCCAATGAATATGCACAAATCGTATCGCGTTCAGGAACTGGCAGAGAAGCTGTACAGCGAACTGCGCGCTCAGGGTATCGAAGTGCTCATGGACGACCGTAAAGAGCGTCCAGGTGTGATGTTCGCGGATATGGAACTGATCGGTATCCCGCACACCGTCGTGATCGGTGACCGCAACCTCGACAGCGACGAAATTGAGTACAAATACCGTCGTAGCGGCGAGAAACAGATGATCAAGACTGGCGATATCCTTGATTACCTGGTGAAAGCCATCAAAGGCTAAACGACAAAAAACCCCGCGAATGCGGGGTTTTTACTATCGGCTTCACAGAAAGCTTATTGACTGCTGCAGTCTTTCCCCGGCACAAATTTCGCCGTTTTATCCGCTACCAGCGTTTTGACACTCTCTCCACTATCTGGATTAGGTTCCAGGGTAAAGTGGCCATTGACCGTCAGCAGAACCGGTTTGCTGTCATTTCCACGCGCTACGGCGTAATCACGCTCCAGCTGTGCATTATTCGCTACGCTGATTTTCTTTCCGGTTGCGCAATCGGTAAAGATTGCCGCATCTGCCATATAGAAATACATGCCGCGCATTGCCATCGGCGTGGACGGCAAAGCCGCTTTTACCGGTGCCAGCGTATAGTTAAACTGGGATTCGATGGGATTCCCTTCTCTATCCAGCATCTCCATTCCGTCGCCTTTCGCGTGGAAATACGTTTTTTCGCCTTCAGCATCCGTCAGCACCAGCTTCTCGGCCGTTCGTGCCCATTTGCCGTAAGACGCAAAGGACGATGGCTCTTTCGCGCCCTGATAGCGCTGGTTCATAACCCAGGTACCATCCTTTTCGAGATACAGTGTGGTTTCGATACCTTCGCAATCGGCGCAGGGCAAAACGCCACGCCAGCTTTGTTGCATCGGTTTTAACTCTTCCGAATGAGTCGGCTGCAAGGTCTGCATCTCCGCTCGATTATTACAACCGATTAAAGCGAACAATGTGGAGGCCGCTAACACTGACAATATCGTTGTTTTCACGATGAATTCCTTATAACAATTAAATCCTGGCTCGTTATTCCTGTGGCCGCCGGACTTTTCCACGCAGTGACTTTACGGTGGATTTTTGCGCTTTCGATGACAGCCGACGTTCTTTCGATGCGCGTGTCGGTCGCGTGGCCCGACGGCTTTTTTGCACTGCGGTTAATTCTTGTATCACCGCGACCAGCCGCGCAACTGCAGCCTCACGATTCAAATCCTGGCTGCGGTACTCTTGCGCCTTGATAATGATCACGCCATCACTGGTAATGAGATGGTGACTGGCCGCAAGCAGCGCTTCTTTATACGACTCTGGCAGACCAGACGCCCGAATATCAAAGCGCAAATGGATAGCCGTTGAAGACTTATTCACATGCTGCCCGCCCGCTCCCTGAGCGCGGATCGCTGTGATCTCAAGCTCATTATCTGGAATGGTAACGGTTCGGGATATCACGATCATGAAGGTGACTGCCACGCGGTAAGATGAATTTCCAGATTATTCTGGGCGTCAGATAACCAGATTGCGCCATCCTGGATCGTCGCCTGCAGTGCCATGGTTCGGGTGGCAAAGGCGCTCAGTTGCGCCAGTTGTTCATCATCCAGATACCAAACAGAAAGATGCGTGAACTGCGCGCATTTCTTCTGGTTCTGCTGCCACCAGATTTCTGCAGCACGTTGATTATAGGCAAATATCGCGACTTCTGCGGATTGCGTGCACGCCTTTTTAATGCGGCGCTCGTCAGGCAGACCAAGCTCAATCCACAAATCAATGCCCAGATGATCGTTCAACAACCAGGCTTCCGGCTCGTCTTCAGCACTCAAACCCCGGGTAAACTGCAGCCGTTCATTGGCATATTTTACCCACGCCAGCAGGCGCAGCATCATGCGCTCCTGCGTCTCGGAAGGGTGACGTGCCAGCGTTAATGACGCATCGAGGAACCGGTTGCGGTCAAGATCGGCCACATTGACCACCGCTTTATAAATTGTCGCTTTCAGCGCCATGAGAGAACTCCATTCGAATCAGAGGCTCATTGTAACGAAATTCCGCTAAAAAGGCTGTTTCGGCAGGTCGCGCCTTCGCAATATCAAGGCGCTGATATTGCATGAATGAGTATGGTATAGTCACCTTGCTAAACCGTGTTTATCTTCGTAGGCTTAAGGGTATCTCACAGTAACGTCAGTACGTTGGCAGGAGGGGATGTGGAAAATTATTGTGAGTTAATTCGCAAAAGGTATGCGGAAATTGCCAGCGGAGATCTGGGTTATATCCCGGATGCGTTGGGCTGTGTACTGAAAGTGCTGAATGAAGTAGCGTTAGATGACAGCCTTTCAGAATCGGTCAGGGAAAAAGCGGCGTATGCTGCTGCGAATTTACTGGTGAGCGATTATGTCAATGAATGATACCTATCAACCCATCAACTGTGATGACTATGACAACCTCGAGCTCGCCTGCCAGCATCATCTGATTCTGGCGCTGGCGTTAAAAGATGGCGAGGTGCTGAAGGCAAAAGCCAGCGATCTGGTGTCACGCAAAAATGTTGAATATCTCGTCGTCGAAGACGCAGGTACAACGCGTGAACTTCGTCTCGATAAAATTGCCAGCTTTAGCCACCCGGAAATCGGTACTGTGGTGGTAAGCGAGTCATGATTATCTGTAACGGGCGGCCTGACTGCCCGTTACGCCTTCCATTCAAGCAGTAAGCCATCCTCGCTCCATCCTTCTCGCGTCACAAAGACCCCAGCAGCAGCAATGAGCGTCTCTCCGTAAAATAGCAGGGGCGTAGTATCGCGTAACCAGGGCGGGACATTACACTCTTGCCAGATTTTCTTGAGCTTTCGTCCACCATTGCGCCCTACGATATGAAGCTGACCGCTGGCTTTAAAACGGATTGTGACGGGTTCATGCGCGTCAGGACGACGCACATTGCCGACTGAACCCAGGGAAACTCGCCCCGCTCCCTGCGGCAAAACCAGTGGCTCACGGGTATCGCCCCAGACAAGAATCTCATCCGCAAGCCGTGGCTGACGCTTGATCCACCACAGTTGCCCCCTGAAGCGTCTTACCTCAAAGCCATTGAGATGTAAGCACGGATTCGCATCCTCACGCGCCTGAGCCACCTCATTCCAGATGCGGGTCAGCATGTCACGCGATGGCATTTGAGCATGATGTTCAGCCAGCCAGCGCCGCAGCAATGCAGCACGACGTACCGCGCTCATCGCTTCAAGTGGCGTAATACTGAGCGCGCCGTCCGCCGATATCATACCGCTCAGTTGCTCACTCAGCAGTTCATCCAGCAGCGTTTCCTGCTCAGCACACACTCTTGCGCTTCTTGCTGTAGCCTCAGAAAAGTGCGGCCAACGCTGCGAAAGCGTCGGTAAGATGCGCAATCTTAAAAAGTTGCGATCGTAGCTGTCGTCCTGATTGCTTTCGTCTTCTATCCAGCGCAGTTGATTTTCCTGCGCCCATCGTTCAAGCGATGCACGCGTTTCGCCTAACAGCGGACGCAGTAATTGCGTACCGGCAAACGGGGCGCGTTCGGGCATAGCGGATAACCCCGCCGGACCACTCCCACGCTTCAGTGCCAGTAAAAAGGTTTCGCACTGGTCGTCAAGATGCTGCGCTGTGACAAGCGCTTCGTCAGGCTGAAGTGATTGCGCAAACGCGGCATATCGCGCTTTACGCGCCTGCGCTTCTACACCCAGCCCTTCATCTACCAGCCGCACACGTTCCACGAGAAGTGGAATACGCCACACTTTACAGATTGCCTCACAATGGGCCACCCACTCATCCGCATAAGCGCTCAATCCATGGTGGATATGAATCGCCCGAATCAGGACGTCAGGCTCCCGCTCGCGCCAGAGCATCAGTCGGTGCAGCAGCACCGTTGAATCCAGACCACCGCTAAAGCCCACCAACAGCTGGCGGTATGGGGAAACGGACTGGGCGATAAAAGGTTGTGTCATAAGGCGTTTCACAGAAGTGACAATGCCCGAAAATTACCGGGCATTGTCATGGTTAGCAAGCATTACTGCTGGTAGAGCTCAAGTGGTAAGCCATCCGGATCGTTGAAAAAGGTAAAGCGTTTATCGGTAAAGGGATCAATACGAATAGCCTCGCACGTTACACCGTGCTCTTCGAGATGCTTCACTGCCTCATCAATATCATCCACGCTGAAGGCGAGATGGCGCAGCCCGCACGCTTCTGGTCGCGAGGGACGAGCCGGCGGAAAGGGAAACGAGAACAGCTCAATCACATATTGCCCGTTCAGCGCCAGGTCACCTTTCCAGGAGTCACGCTCAGCACGATAGGCTTCGCCCATCAGCGTGAAGCCAAGAACATCGCAATAAAAAGCCTTACTCCTGGCATAATCGGTAGCAATAATAGCAATATGGTGAACCTGTTTTAACCCCAGCATAGCGTCTCCTTTTTTTAAGGACTGAACGTTACAACCGAAAACCATGAGCAGGCAAGCGGTCAGCTATTTTTTAAGACTCGTACCCGGTAGACGCCGCTCTCATCGCGTTTAGCCCCATGAATATCGGTCTCAAAGCCAGGATAATGACGACCTATAGAGCAGAGCATCAACAGGAAATCCAGCACCGCCCTGCTCCGTTCAGTAATCATCTCGCCCGGCATTAATAGCGGGACGCCAGGCGGATAGGGCAAGATCATGTTCGCCGACACGCGCCCCACCAGATTTTCCAGCTCGATAGTTTCCACTTCACCCTTCACCTGACGTTGCCAGGCTTTGTGCGGCGTCAGCTTCATTTCGGGTAGCACATCAAATGCCTGGAGCATCAGCCGGGGAAGATCGTGCTGGCGGATCAGCCGGTGGATCCCCTGAGCCAGATCCTGGATCCGCATGTTGCGATAAAAATCAGGATCCTCGGCATACAGATCCGGGAGCATATTTTTCACCCGCAGATTGAGATCGTAGGCGCGTTTGAACTCCATGAGGCCCCGCAGCAATCCCATCGCGCGGGTTTTATCGATGCCGATACTGAACAAAAACAGCAGGTTGTACGGCCCGGTTTTCTCCACTACCACGCCACGCTCATCCAGGAATTTCGCTACCAGCGCTGCGGGAATACCCTCATCGCTCATCTTTCCCTGCTCGTCCATCCCCGGCGTCAAAATGGTGACCTTCACCGGATCGAGGAACATATGATCCGCATCCGCGTCCCTGAACCCATGCCAGCTCTCGCCCGGCGCGACGGACCAACATTCCGCTTCATCAATATCTTCCGGCTGCCAGATGTCAAAGAACCAGCCGTCGGCTTCGTCTTTGAGTCGCTGCACCTCTTTACGAAAATGCAGCGCCCGCTCAACCGAACGGTTAATTAGCCGTTTACCCGGGTTTCCGCGAAGCATCGCCGCCGCCGTTTCGATCGAGGCGACCAGCGGATAGCTGGGCGAGGTGGTGGTGTGCATCATAAACGCTTCGTTAAACGTGTCTTCGTCGTATTCACCCTTAATATGAATCAGCGAAGCCTGCGAGAACGCCGCTAACATTTTGTGCGTCGACTGGGTCTCAAAGAAAACTTTACCCGGAACCCGCTCGCCGCTCATTCCACTTTTGCCCGCATAGATCGGGTGGAAATTAGTGTAAGGAACCCAGGCGGAATCAAAGTGGATCGAGGGGACATCCAGCGTCTGTTTAATCCAGTTGGTGTTGTAAAGCAGCCCATCGTAGGTCGAGTTGGTGATCACCGCGTGAATGGGCCAGCCCGCCCCCTCAACAGATGCGACTTTTTGTTCAATGGCGGCGTGGGAAAACTCACGGCGTGGGATTCCACCCAGAATGCCTAACGCATTTCGCGTCGGCGACAGCCAGAGCGGGACCACATCGCTCATCATTAGCAAATGGGCCAGCGATTTATGGCAGTTGCGATCAATCAGCAATGTACTTCCGGCAGGCGCGGCGTACATACCGACAATCTTATTTGAGGTCGACGTGCCGTTCGTCACCATGTAACTCTGTTCTGCCCCAAAAGTACGGGCTATATACTCCTCAGCCTCCAGATGCGGGCCGGTGTGATCGAGCAATGAACCCAGCTCCGTCACCGAGATCGAGACGTCTGCTTTCAGCGTATTTCCGCCAAAAAAATCGTAAAACAGACAGCCCACCGGGCTTTTCTGATAGGCGGTTCCCGCCATATGGCCCGGCGTACAGAACGTGTACTTCCCTTCCTTCACATAGGTGAACAGGGCGCGGGTGAACGGTGGGGTAATATTGTCGAGATATTCACGGGTATATTGCTCAACGCGGGTGGCAATATCATCGGCAGCTCCCAGAGCATATTCAAAAAACCACAGCGCCATGCGCATATCGTGTGCACTGACATCCATCGTCGAGTGGGTATTGATAAAGGCGTATAGCGGCAGATATTCATTGAGCTGATTAATGTCGCTGCAGAGTTCCAGGTCGTACTCATCCCAGTCAAAGATGACGCCACAGATGCGCGGGTTATGTTCGATAAACTTCAGCAGGTCGGCGCTGTTATGCGGCCAGATAAGTTGATATCCACGGGACTGTAATGCTTGTTCCAGCTCCTTGATGGGCTCGTCTTTATAAAAGACGCCGTGCGGCCCCATAATAGCAATGATGTTCACGGTCTACCTCCTTGAAAAACATTAGATAAGCATAGTTGAGGTAAACGGCAGGTATAAAAAAAGCCGCAACATTGTGCGGCTTTTAGGACTTATGTGACGTTTACGCGTAACCGTAGTTCATCAGGCGCTGGTAGCGACGGTTGAGCAGGTCTTCGGTGCTCAGCACGTCAAGGTCGGCCAAATCGGCCAACAGTTGCGCCTTAAGGGAAGCTGCAATCACTTCCGGCTTACGGTGCGCGCCACCCAGCGGTTCTGGGATCACGGTATCAATCAGTTTCAGCTCTTTCAGGCGTGGCGCGATGATGCCCATCGCTTCCGCTGCCAGCGGTGCTTTGTCTGCACTCTTCCACAAAATGGAAGCACAGCCTTCAGGAGAGATAACGGAATAGGTGCTGTACTGCAACATATTCACTTTATCGCCCACACCGATAGCCAGCGCGCCACCGGAGCCACCTTCACCGATAACGGTACAGATAACTGGCACCTTCAGACGAGACATTTCACGCAGGTTGCGGGCAATGGCTTCAGACTGGCCACGCTCTTCTGCGCCAACGCCCGGGTATGCCCCAGGGGTGTCGATGAAGGTGATGATTGGCATATTGAAACGCTCAGCCATCTCCATCAGACGCAGTGCTTTACGGTAGCCTTCTGGTGCAGGCATACCAAAGTTACGACGAATTTTCTCTTTGGTTTCACGGCCTTTCTGATGACCGATGATCATCACCGGGCGCCCTTCCAGACGTGCGATACCGCCGACAATGGCTTTGTCGTCAGCATAAGCGCGATCGCCTGCCAGTTCGTCAAATTCATCAAACGCCAGGCGGACATAATCCAGGGTGTACGGGCGCTGTGGATGACGAGCCAGCTGGGCTATCTGCCATGCGCCGAGATCGGCAAAGATTTTGCGCGTCAGTTCTACGCTTTTTTCACGCAGACGATGCACTTCTTCGTCGATGTTAATATCCAGTTTTTCATCCTGACGGCTAACGGCTGTCAGAGAATCGATTTTCGCTTCCAGCTCTGCAATCGGCTGTTCGAAATCAAGGAAATTCAGACTCATAGTATTCCTGTATTAGTCAAACTCCAGTTCCACCTGCTCCGAACCAATGAGGCCACGGAGATCGTTAAGTAAACGATCGCTCGGAGAGACACGCCACGTTGCACCAAAGCGCAATCGCGCACGTGCATCCGCCCTCTGATAGTAGAGATGTACTGGAATGGTCCCCGATCGATGGGGTTCCAGAGACTGACGGAGTCGGTTTAAAAGCTGGTCATCAATTTGCCTGTCCGTCAGCGAGATAGCAAGCCCGCGAGCATATTTTTCCCGGGCTTCGTCAATATCCATCACTTCACGGGCCATCATTTTAAGCCCGCCGCTGAAGTCATCAAAGCTGACCTGTCCGCTGACGATAAGTATGCGGTCGTTTTCCAGCAAATGCTGGTATTTTTCCAGCGCTTCGGTGAATAACATCACCTCCAGCCGCCCGGAGCGGTCATCCAGAGTACAGATGCCGATGCGATTACCGCGCTTGGTGACCATAACCCGCGCAGCAATAACGAGCCCCGCCGCCGTGGTCATTTTACCACGTTCTGTCGGATGCATGTCTTTTAGCCTGTAGCCTCCGACATAACGCTCAATTTCTTTCAGGTACTGGTTGATCGGATGTCCCGTCAGGTACAGACCTAACGTTTCACGCTCCCCTTCCAGAACCGTGTGTTCTGGCCACGGCTGACAGCTGGCATAGGATTGCTCGATCTGTTCTGGCTCTTCCGCCAGAACGCCAAACATATCCGCCTGGCCAATGGCTTCGGCTTTAGCATGCTGATCGGCCGCTTTCAGCGCATCGCCGAGAGAATTCATTAGCGCAGCGCGATGCGGGCCGAGGCGGTCAAATGCCCCGGACATGATCAGCTTTTCCAGCACGCGTCGGTTGAGCTTTTTGGTATCGGTACGTGCGCAAAGATCGAAGAGCTCGCGGAAATAACCGCCATTGTTACGCGCTTCGATGATCGCCTCGATCGGACCTTCACCCACGCCCTTGATGGCGCCGATACCGTAAACAATTTCGCCGTCGTCGTTAACGTGGAAATGATACATCCCGGCGTTAATATCCGGTGGCAGGATTTTCAGCCCCATGCGCCAGCATTCGTCGACCAGGCCAACGACTTTCTCGGTGTTATCCATATCAGCGGTCATTACGGCCGCCATGAATTCTGCCGGATAGTGCGCTTTCAGCCACAGGGTTTGATAGGACACCAGCGCATAAGCAGCAGAGTGCGATTTGTTAAATCCGTAACCGGCGAATTTCTCCACCAGGTCGAAGATTTTCATCGCCAGTTCGCCATCAACGCCGTTTTTCTTCGCGCCTTCTTCAAACACCGAACGCTGTTTGGCCATCTCTTCTGGCTTTTTCTTACCCATTGCACGACGCAGCATATCCGCGCCGCCAAGTGTATAGCCAGAAAGCTCCTGGGCAATCTGCATGACCTGTTCCTGATACAGGATAATGCCGTAGGTTGGCTCCAGTACGGGTTTCAGGCACTCATGCTGCCATTGCACATCGGGATAAGAAATCTCTTCACGCCCGTGTTTACGGTCGATAAAGTTATCTACCATCCCTGATTGCAACGGCCCCGGACGGAACAGGGCCACCAGTGCGATCATATCTTCAAAGCAGTCAGGCTGAAGACGTTTAATCAAATCTTTCATGCCGCGCGATTCAAGCTGGAATACCGCTGTGGTTTCCGAGCGCTGCAGCATGTCGAAGCTTTTCTTGTCATCAAGCGGAATGGCGGCGATATCAATCGGCTCCAGGCCCTGTTTGGCCCGGCGCGGGTTGATCATCTTGAGCGCCCAGTCGATGATAGTGAGCGTTCGCAAACCAAGGAAGTCGAACTTCACCAGGCCCGCGTACTCTACGTCATTCTTATCGAACTGAGTGACCGGATGTTGGCCAGATTCATCGCAATACAGCGGCGCAAAATCGGTGATTTTCGTCGGTGCGATAACCACCCCGCCGGCGTGTTTACCGGCGTTACGCGTCACACCTTCCAGCTTACGCGCCATGTCGATCAGCGCTTTAACTTCTTCGTCAGCTTCGTAGATTTCCGGCAGCTGCGGTTCAGCTTCAAAGGCTTTTGCCAGCGTCATACCCGGGTCAGGCGGCACCAGCTTTGAGATGCGATCTACAAAGCCATACGGATGGCCCAGCACACGGCCAACGTCACGAATAACGGCTTTCGCCGCCATGGTGCCGAAAGTAATAATCTGCGATACCGCGTCACGGCCGTACATATCCGCAACGTGTTCAATAACCTGATCGCGCTTCTCCATACAGAAGTCAACGTCGAAGTCGGGCATTGAAACACGTTCCGGGTTAAGGAAACGTTCGAACAGCAGGTCGAATTCCAGCGGGTCGAGGTCGGTAATTTTCAGGGCATAAGCCACCAGCGAGCCAGCACCGGAACCACGGCCCGGGCCTACCGGCACGCCGTTGTCCTTCGACCACTGGATGAACTCCATCACGATGAGGAAGTAGCCCGGGAAGCCCATCTGGTTAATAACCTGAAGTTCGATATCCAGACGCTCGTCGTATTCCGGGCGCTTTTCGGCGCGTTCGGCCGGATCCGGGAACAGAAACGCCAGGCGATCTTCCAGACCCTCTTTCGATTTTGCCACCAGAAAATCTTCAGTGGTCATATCACCGGTCGGGAACTGCGGCAGGAAGTATTCACCTAAACGAACGGTGACATTACAACGTCTGGCAATCTCAACGCTATTTTCCAGCGCCTCCGGAAGATCGGCAAACAGCTCGGCCATCTCATCTTCGGTACGCAGATACTGCTGCGAAGAGTAATGACGCGGTCGTTTGGGATCGTCGAGGGTAAAACCATCGTGGATGGCAACGCGGATCTCATGCGCGTCAAAATCCCCTGCTTCAAGGAAACGCACGTCGTTGGTCGCCACCACCGGCAAGCCGCGCTCCTCTGCAAGGGCAACGGCTGCATGCAGATAGTTTTCTTCATCAGGGCGACCGGTACGAATCAGCTCAAGATAGAAACGATCGGGGAAATGGGTCTCGTAAAACGCCACGCACTGTTCAACCAATGCCTTGTTGCCGCGCAGCAAGCTTTTACCGACATCGCCCATGCGGCCACCAGAAATGAGCAGCAAACCTTCGTTGAGCTCGGCTAACCAGTCCCTGTCGATCCATGGGCCTGCCGCGCCGTAACCGCGCTGATACGCACGAGAAATCAGCAGCGTCAGATTTTGATAGCCCGTGTTGTTCATGGCCAGCACGGAGATTTGCGTCAGTTCATCGCCCAGCAGATCGCTTTGAACGTGAAAATCTGCGCCAACAATCGGTTTCAGGCCGGAGCCATGCGCTGTTCCGTAGAACTTCACCAGACCGCAAAGGTTAGTGAAATCGGTGATCGCCAGCGCAGGCATGCCAAGGGAGGCCGCCTTTTTTACCAGCGGCCCGGTCTTCGCCAGCCCATCAATCATGGAGTAGTCGCTATGCACCCGCAGGTGTACGAAACGTGGTTCAGCCATCTTCAGATTCCGCGTTACTTAATTGCTTGCGTATTGATTCAGGACACCAGTCCCAGTGCGCGTTTCACCGGACCAAAACTGCGCCGATGATGTTCAGTTGCGCCGTGTTCAGCCAGTCTTTCCAGATGGAAAGCGGTCGGATACCCCTTGTGCTGGGCAAAGCCATACTGGGGAAAAGTGACGTCCAGCGCAGCCATTTCGGCATCACGCGTGACTTTGGCAATAATTGACGCTGCGCTTATTTCGGCTACGCGGCTATCGCCCTTCACCACTGCCAGCGACGGCATGGGTAGCGCAGGACAACGGTTTCCGTCAATCAGCACATATTCAGGGACGATGTGCAATCCAGCAACGGCGCGCTGCATCGCCAGCATGGTGGCATGCAAAATGTTCAGCTCGTCGATTTCATCCGGCTCTGCGCGCCCTAAACTCCACGCCAGCGCTTTTTCTTTGATCTCATCGTACAACGCCAGACGGCGTTTTTCGGAAAGCTTCTTTGAGTCATTGAGTCCGACAATGGGACGCGCCGGATCGAGGATAACGGCGGCCGTCACTACAGCGCCGACCAACGGGCCGCGTCCGACTTCGTCCACACCCGCAACCAGATGCGTGTGTGGATAGATGAATTCTATCATTGTGCTAACTCCAGCACCGCGTCCGCCGCTTGCTCATCGGCATTACAGCGGATCTGCTGATGTAATTCCCGGAAAGTGTCATGCATCTGGTGGCTGGTTTTACCGTTCGCCAGCAAAGGCAGCAGCGCATCGGCCAGAGCCTGCGGCTGACACTCATCCTGCAATAACTCTTTAACCAGTTCACGCCCGGCCAGCAGATTGGGTAAAGAAACATAATCCGTCTTCACCAGACGCTTCGCCAGCCAGAAAGTGAACGGTTTCATGCGATAACCCACGACCATCGGGCATTTTGCCAGCATACATTCCAGCGCGGCCGTGCCCGAGGCCAGTAACGCAGCATCGCTGGCAACCATTGCCTCACGGCCTTTGCCATCCAGCAAATGAATACGCAAATCGGGCGCAACCTCTGCTTTGATGCGTTCAAACTGCTCACGGCGTTTCGCATTGACCAGCGGGACAACGACTTCCAGATCGGGATAGGTTTGACGGAGAATTTGCGCCGTTTTCAGGAAATCGGCGCTGAGCATTTCCACTTCCGCTCCACGACTTCCTGGCAATAACGCCAGGCAGTGAGCCTCATGAGGAATGCCAAGAATATCTCGCGCCGCATTTTTGTCCGGATCAAGTGGCATGGCATCAGCCATGGTGTGACCGATAAAACGGCACGGAACATTGAATCTATCGTAAAACGCTTTTTCGAAAGGCAGAAAAGCAAGCACCAGATGGGTCGATCTGCCTATTTTGAAAACACGTTTCTGTCGCCACGCCCAGACGGACGGACTGACATAGTGAATCGTTTTGATACCCTGTTTTTTCAAATTCCCTTCGAGGGTGATATTGAAATCAGGTGCATCAATACCGACAAATACGTCGGGTTTAAGATCGGTAAAACGACGGGTCAGATCGGCACGAATATGCAGAAGACGACGCAGACGACCCAGCACTTCAACAATGCCCATCACGGCGAGTTCTTCCATCTCGTACCACGCTTCACAGCCTTCTGCCTGCATAAGCGGACCCGCAACACCCACAAAACGGGCATTCGGGATACGAGCCTTGAGCGCACGAATAAGACCAGCGCCAAGAATATCGCCGGAGGTTTCTCCGGCGACCAGGGCTATCGTTAATGGACGGTTATCGACCATTAACGAATCAGACCGCGAGTTGAGCGTACAAAGAACTCAGTGAACGCTTTCACTTCAGGGTGCTGTTCTGCCAGCTCTGCGACCTCAGGCTTGGCCTCTTCCAGCGTTTTGCCGCTGCGGTACAAAATTTTGTACGCGTTACGGATCGCTGTAATGGCTTCGCGGCTAAAGCCACGGCGCTTGAGACCTTCAATGTTGACACCAAATGGCGTCGCATGATTGCCCTGCGCAATAACATACGGAGGAACATCCTGCGCTACACCGGAGCAGCCGCCAACCATCACGTGCGCCCCAATGATGCAGAACTGATGGACCGCCGTCATTCCGCCAATAATGGCGAAATCATCAACCGATACGTGTCCCGCCAGCGTTGCGTTGTTGGCGAGAATACAGCGGCTTCCTACGGTACAGTCATGCGCAATATGCGCATTGACCATAAACAGGTTGTCGCTGCCCACCTTCGTCAATCCACCGCCCTGTACTGTGCCACGATGAATGGTGACGCTTTCGCGAATGCGATTACGATCGCCGATTTCCACACGGGTCGGCTCGCCAGCATATTTCAAATCCTGGTTCGCTTCGCCAATGGAGGCAAACTGATAGATCTCATTTTCGCGGCCAATGGTCGTATGACCATTCACGACGACATGAGACTTCAGTACGGTCCCCTCACCAATGACGACATGGGGTCCAACAATACAAAAAGGGCCAATATGAGCGTTAGCACCAATAACGGCACCCTCTTCCACAATGGCGGTTGGATGAATAAAGGCGGATTTATCAATCACGTATCAGGCCTCCCGGCTACGCGCACACATCATCGTAGCTTCGCAAACAACTTTGCCGTCAACCAGAGCAACGCCTTTGAAGCGCGTCAGGCCACGGCGCGTTTTCTCAAAAGTGACTTCCATGATCATCTGATCACCAGGTACGACTGGACGCTTGAAGCGCGCTTCATCAATACCCGCGAAGTAATAAAGTTCACCAGGCTCCAGTTTTCCAACGCTTTTAAACGCCAGAATACCGGTGGCCTGCGCCATTGCTTCCAGGATCAAAACACCCGGGAAGATAGGTTTACCAGGGAAGTGTCCCTGGAAGAATGGCTCATTCACTGAGACATTTTTAACTGCGCGCAGAAAACGACCTTCTTCAAAATCCAGCACACGATCCACCAGCAAGAACGGGTAGCGGTGCGGCAGAAGCTCTAAAATCTCTTCAATATGCAGAGTATGAGTGTCGGTAGTCAAAATACTCTTCCTGTCAAAATGTACTGAATAGCAATAATAACACGGCCTGCCGGTTTAGAAGAAAGCCGACAGGCCGGGAAATTTAGCGTTATGCGGATGAACGCTTAGTCTTGTTGATCGATTTTGCGCTCAATAGCTTTGAGACGCTTGCTCATATCATCAATATTCATCACCAGGGCTGCGGTTTTACGCCACACTTTGTTTGGTTGCAGCGGAATGCCGGAGGAGTAGACACCTGGCTCAGTGATAGGACGCATCACCATGCCCATGCCTGTCACCGTGACTTTATCGCATATTTCCATATGCCCATTGATCACGCTGGCACCACCGATCATGCAGTAACGGCCTATTTTCAGGCTGCCTGCCATGATTACGCCGCCCGCAACTGCCGTATTGTCGCCAATAACCACGTTGTGCGCAATCTGACACTGATTATCAATGATCACACCATGGCCAATGACGGTATCGTCGAGCGCACCGCGGTCAATGGTCGTACACGCACCGATCTCTACGCGATCGCCAATAATGACGCGGCCAAGCTGGGGGATCTTAATCCAGTTGCCACGATCGTTGGCGTAGCCGAAACCGTCCGAACCGATAACGGTGCTGGACTGAATCAAACAGTTCTCGCCAATCTCGATCTCATGATAAATGGTCACGTTGGCCCATAAACGCGAGCCTGCACCAATTTTCGTGTTTTTACCCACGAAGCAACCCGCGCCAATCACAACGTTATCACCCAATACGACGTTGGATTCGATAACGGCATTCGGACCAATGGCTACGTTGCTACCCAGCTGCGCCGAAGGATCGATGACGGCACTGGCAGCAATGTTCTGCGCCGGCTGCGGCGTGGTATCTAAAATCTGAGCCATGCGCGCGTATGTAAGGTAGGGATTTTTCACCACCAACGCAGCGCTTGTGGCAAACGGAAGGTCGTCCTGCGTCAGAACGACAGCAGACGCCTGGCATTGAGCCAGGTGTTCACGGTACTTAGGGCTTACCATGAACGTAATAGTGCCTGCTTTAGCAGATTGCATGGACGCAACAGCGGTGATGACGATATCGCCATCACCGTGTAATTCTGCATCCAACTGCTGAGCGAGTTCAGCCAGTCGAATTGAAGGCATTACTTATTTAACCTGTTTCAGCACATCTGCAGTGATGTCTTTAACATCGCTGCTATTGAAAGCAACAGCATTCGCGTCAACAACCAGATCGATGTTCTGATCGGCAGCAACAGATTTCACAGCAGTCTGGATACGAGTAACCAGTTTACCGCGTTCTTCGTTAGAACGACGCTGACGATCCTGCTCGAAAGCCTGCGCTTTCTGGGAGAAAGTCTGGCGCTGTGCCATGACGTCTTTTTCCAGCTTGCTGCGGTCGCTAGCCTTCATGGTAGAACCATCACGCTGCAGACGCTGCATTTTGGACTGAAGGTCGTTTTCCATACCTTGCAGTTCGCCAGCACGGCCTTTGAATTCATTTTCCAGAGTGGCAGAAACGCCCGTTTTCTGTGCAACTTGCTGGAAAAGATTACCCATGTTGACGATTGCAATTTTGTCCGCTGCCTGAGCAGAAGTCACCATTGCCAAACCCAGACCTGCAGCTAATAACCACTTTTTCACAATAAACTCCTTACCATCCCATTGGCACCCGAAGGTACCGTTCTTTGCGTGGCAAGGCGATCGTCTGTGCGATCGCCGGTTGTCAGCGCTACACTGCCAACGCATTCCATTGCAACGGAAAGTTACCAGGTTTTACCAATGTTAAACTGGAACTGCTCCGCTTTGTCTCCATCGTATTTTTTAAACGGCTGGGCGTAGGAGAAGACCAACGGCCCCAACGGCGACATCCATTGTAATGCGATACCTGCAGACATGCGAATATTGCTCGGATCGCTGTAATCCGGCACACCTTCTGCTTTCATCTGAGCAGTGTTCTCCCAGTTGGTATCCCACACGGTACCCGCATCCCAGAAGAACGAGGTACGTACGGAGTTCGCATACTTGTCGCTGATAAATGGCGTAGGTGTAATGACTTCCAGGCTGGCAACACCCATGGCGTTACCGCCTACCGCGTCATCAGAGCTACAGACTTCTGACGAAGACTTTTTATCACAGTTATCGGTGTCGTTACCGCCGTAGTACACCGCTTTCGGACCAATGTTATTAGACTGGAAGCCACGTACCGTGCTGGAACCACCGGCATAGAAGTTCTCATAGAATGGCAACTCTTTGCCACCTAAGCCGTCACCGTAACCCCAACGCGTACGACCCAGTACCACCCACTTGTGATCCCCATCAATCGGGAAGTAAGAAGCGGTATCCAGCGTCAACTTGTAGAACTCGTTATCAGAGCCCGGAACAGTCACTTTACCATTCAGGTTGACACGAGAACCTTCTGTCGGGAAGAAACCACGGTCAAGACGGTTGTATGTCCAACCATAGTTGAAGGTGAAGTCGTCTGCAGCAAAACCGTTGTTGTCGCTTGACGTGCTGGCTGACTGACCGATGGAATCCAGATAACGCCACATTGCCACCTGAGGTTGCATATTGGACAGGTCGTTATGCACATAACCTAAACCAGCACGCAGGGTGTTGTATTCGTTAATCGGGAAGCCGAGCGTACCATCCAGACCATAACTTTTGTTGGTGTAGGAGGAGAGATCAGCATCGTCTGCTTTAAAGTCGTTATAGAAGATACGACCGCCCAGACTCACACCATCAACGGTGAAGTACGGGTTAGTAACAGAGAATTCAGAGTAGGTTTGGTAGTCATTCTTGGTACCGTTGATACCCACGGAATAACCTGTACCCAGCCAGTTGTCCTGCTGAACACCGACCTGGAAGCTCACGCCACTTTCTGTGCCGTAACCCACACCGAAGTTAAAGCTACCGGTATTACGCTCTTTAACCTTGTAGACAACGTCTACCTGATCCGGGCGGCCTGCCACACGTTGAGTATCGGTATCAACGGTTTCGAAATAGCCCAGACGATTCAAACGTTCTTTACCCTGATCGACCAGATCGCTACCTAACCATGCGCCTTCCATCTGGCGCATTTCGCGACGCAGCACGGAATCTTTGGAGGTATCGTTACCTTCAAAGCGAATCTTACGCACGTAGAAACGGTTGCCAGCATCCACATTGACGTGAAGCTTGACCGTTTTGTCGGTATCGTTAATTTCTGGCTGTGTCTGTACACGCGGGTAGGCATAACCATAGCGGCCGAGCAGCTTTTTAATGCCGTCTTCCATTTTGGTCACTTTAGCACCGCTGTACAGTTCACCCGGCTGGAGTTTCGTCATGCTCTCGATTTCAGCAGAATGCCCCGCCAGGTTTCCACTCACTTCAACACCAGAAAGCTTGTACTGATCGCCTTCAGTAATGTTAACCGTAATGTAGATCCCTTTCTTGTCCGGAGTCAGACTGACTTGCGTCGAGTCAATGTTGAAACGGGCATAACCGCGGTCCAGATAGTAGCTACGCAAGGTTTCGAGATCGCCCGCCAGCTTCTGCTTCTGGTATTTACGATCCCCAACCACGTTCCACCACGGCACTTCGTCGCGGAGCTGGAATGTCGAGATCAACTCGTCCGTACTGAACGCATGGTTACCCACGATGTTGATCTGCTGGATTTTCGCAGAAACCCCTTCCTGGAAGACAAGCTTCAGGTCAACGCGGTTACGTGGCAGCGGAGTAACAACCGCTTTTACGCTCGCGCTGTATTTACCGACGCTATAGTAGAAATCTTCGAGTCCTTTCTCGATATCGGACAGAGTGGTGCGGTCCAGTGATTCACCGACACGAACGCCAGATGCTTCAAGGTTTTGCTTGAGCATGTCATCTTTCACCGACTTGTTGCCGGAGAAAGTAATACTGGCAATCGTCGGGCGTTCTTTCACCTGAACCAGCAGCGTATCACCATCGCGAAGGACGCGAACATCCTCAAAGTTGCCAGTGGCAAACAATGCGCGAATGGTATTACTGATATCTTCATCATTAACCGTGTCGCCCTGGCGAACTGGCATACTGAGGAGGGCCGCACCGACGGCGACACGCTGAAGACCTTCGAAATGAATATCCTTCACCACGAAACCTTCAGCACCGTATACGGTTGCGCTGCTAAACAGCAGCGACGCTATGAGCAACTTTTTCATCGCCATCGTTATTATGCATTCTTCCTAACTATCTCTCTTACAACCGAGAGAAATCATTGAAAAGCGCAAGCCCCATTAACAGCACCAGCAGTATCGAGCCAATGCGATAACTAAAGTCTTGAACTCGCTCGGATACCGGTCCGCCTTTTAGCTTTTCGATCGCTAAAAACAGCAGATGCCCCCCGTCTAAAACGGGAAGCGGGAACAGGTTGATTATCCCCAGATTCACGCTAATGAGCGCGAGAAACATGAGATAGTAAATCACCCCGAATTCCGCTGACATCCCAGCCCCCTGAGCGATAGAAATCGGCCCACTGAGGTTGTTCAGTTTCACATCACCGGTTATCAATTTCCCCAACATGTTGACCGTAAGCTTCATCAATTGCCATGTTTTATCCGTGGCTTCAACGATAGCGCTAAACGGCCCATACTGGCGTATTGTTTTGTACTCATCTGGCAGCGGGATGACTTTTGGCACCACGCCAGCAAATCCTTCTGCCTTACCACCACCCGGTTTGGTATCCGGGATTAGCGTCAGAGAGAGCGGACTCCCCTGTCTTTCAACTTCAAGCGCCAACGGCGTGCCTGGATTATCGCGCACCAGAATAACAAAGGTCATCCACTGCGTTAAAGGCTGACCATCGACTTTAACGATCCTGTCGCCCGCTTGCAAACCTGCTTTACGTGCGGCCGAATCGGCCTGTACTTCTGCTAACACCGGTTCGATCTGCGCACCACGTGGGCGAATGCCCAGTGCTGCAACAGGATCTTCTTTGTCAGGCTCGAAAGTCCAGTGACGTAAGTCGAGGACTTTTTCTTCTCGCTGACTGGCACCAAACGGTGAAACGCTGATCGTTGCCTGCTCATCACCGATTTTAGAAACCAATTGCAGCCTGACGGCATCCCAATCAGGGGTTTCGATGCCATCTATCGCTTTAAGTTCCATGCCTGGTGTAATTTGCGCCGTTGCGGCGATTGAATTGGCTGTAATTTCGCCAACAACCGGACGAACACCAGGGACACCGATGATAAACACCAGCCAATAAGCGAACACAGCAAAGATGAAATTGGCTACCGGGCCGGCAGCAATGATGGCGGCGCGCTGGCCGACCGTTTTATTATTGAATGCGTAGTGTCGCATTTCGGGTGCAACAGGTTCGACGCGTTCATCAAGCATTTTGACGTAGCCGCCAAGCGGGATCAGCGCAATGACAAACTCAGTGCCGTGACGATCGGTTCGACGCCACAGCGACTTACCAAAGCCAACAGAAAAACGCTCGACTCGAACCCCGCAACGCCGGGCAACCCAGAAATGGCCAAACTCATGCACGGTGATCAGTACACCCAGTGCAATGATGAACGCCGCCAGATTCCAGAGAATGCTCAGCATAAAACCTTCCGTTAAATCGTCCCGAATACCAGCAACAACAGGCATGCAAACACAGGTACCGCAGCCGTCAGACTATCTATGCGATCCAATATTCCACCATGTCCCGGAATAAGATGACCGCTGTCTTTAATCCCTGCTTCACGCTTAAACATACTCTCGGTCAAGTCACCTAATACGGATGCCAGCGCAGCAAAGATAGAACAAATCAGCAGGGTAGTCGGTGCGACGTCAAGATTCGCCCACACGCCATATCCCCACGAGATGATTGCTGCCGTAAACAGACCACCGAAGAAACCCTGCCATGTTTTGCCAGGAGAAACCTTTGGAGCCAGTTTATGTTTGCCAAAGAGTTTACCAAACATATAGGCGCCAGAGTCAGCCCCCCACACCAGAATCATCACATAAAGCAGCCACAATGCGCCGCTGTAGTGGTTCTGATCGTAGTGCCAGGCACGTAACACCAGCATACCCCAGAAAAAAGGAATGATTGTGAGCAGGCCAAAAATCAGACGCAGCGTTTTAGAGTTGCGCCAAATCGTCGCAGAACCGGGATAAAAAAGAACCAGTAAAAGCGCGGCAATCCACCAGCCCAACGATGCCCATAGCGAACCAGCCACCAATGGCTGATGAATATCATGATGATACTCAGGCAGCATAAACAGCATCAGCGCCAGCAACAGGCCACAGAGTACCGCCAGCCATACCCGCTGAGTGCGCGACGTAAAGCCGCTAAGCTGCCCCCATTCCCACGCTGCGAGCATACACACCACCAGCGTGACAATAGCAAATCCCACCGGCGGCAGTAAAAACAACGCTGCGATAACGATGGGTATTAATACAAAAGCGGAAATCAGGCGATACTTCAGCAAAAGCTACCCCCATCAGACTTTTTCGGTGCCTGGCTCAGTACCGCCGAAGCGACGCTCACGATTGGCAAAGGCATACAGCGCACCTTCAAAGTCTTGTTCATCAAAATCGGGCCAAAGAACATCCGTAAAGTAAAGTTCGGCATAGGCAATTTGCCAAAGCAAAAAATTACTGATGCGATGTTCTCCCCCTGTCCTAATTACCAAATCCACGGGTGCCAGTTCATTCATGCAGATTTGCTTTCCGAGCGCGTCTTCATCAATTTGGTCGGGTCTCAACAGCCCTTCCTGAACTTGTTCAGCCAAATGCCGAACCCCCTGGATAATGTCCCAACGTCCGCCATAGTTCGCCGCGATATTGAGCGTCAGACCGGTATTATTTTCGGTTAACGCTTCCGCTTTACGAATACGTTCCTGCAAACGTGAGTTGAAACGACTGGTATCGCCAATGATGCGCAAACGCACGTTGTGACGGTGCAGGCTTTTTACTTCGCTGTCTAACGCCCACACAAACAACTCCATCAACGCAGTGACTTCCTGCGCAGGTCGATTCCAGTTCTCACTGCTAAAAGCATAGAGCGTTAACGCATCAATGCCGTTGTTAGCAGCAAAAGAGACGGCGCGGCGAACAGATTTCGCCCCAGCTTTATGCCCAAAGGCTCGTATCTTCCCTTGTCTTTTCGCCCAGCGCCCATTGCCATCCATAATGATTGCTACATGACGACAGCCATGAGCTGGCAAGTTTTCGCTTATTGGTTGATTCGCAGACAACATAACGCGTTATTAGTCCCTGAAAGGATTAAGCGGTACTCAGGAATACTGAAGCCTTTACACAAAAAAGCCGTGTCAAACCACGGCTTACCTGACCACTCAAAGTCAAATACCTGCGAGCAGATGGCGCAGACTATATCACTGAAGCCCAACGCTAACAAATAGCACAACCACGAGTGGATGGATTATCACCAGCTTGCGAGTCGTGTCACTTGTTTACGCGCTTCAGCGCGAGCCTGTGCATCTACTGCCAACACTTCTTCTACACTCTGTGGTTCACGTAAATCCATTATTTCGAGAACCGACAGATTGAGCGCCGCAATATCGGTGAAGCGGATTTGCTCTTTCAGAAATGCCTCAACGGTAATTTCATTGGCTGCATTGAGTGCCGTCGTTGCCGCCTGCCCCTGGTCAAAAGCGTTCATCGCCAGCTTCAGACACGGGTATCGGTCGTAGTCAGGTTCACTAAATGTCAGTGAGCTGAGCTTGCAAAAATCGAGCGGTTTTGCCCCAGAGATCACCCGGTTTGGCCACGCCATCGAGTGTGCGATTGGTGTGCGCATATCCGGTTCACCCAATTGCGCCAGAACGCTTCCGTCCTGATAACGCACCATGGAATGAATCACCGACTGCGGGTGGATCAGCACTTCCATCTGTTTCGCTGAGGCATTAAACAGCCAGCGAGCTTCAATGTATTCCAGACCTTTATTCATCATGGTGGCAGAATCGACGGAGATTTTTCGTCCCATCGACCAGTTCGGATGGCGACAAGCCTGATCGGGCGTCATACAAGCCAGCTCAGACAATGGCGTTTCACGGAATGGGCCACCAGACCCGGTAAGCAGAATAGACACAACCCCATTCTGCTCAAGGGAAGCGTACCCCAGGTTTTGCTGAAAAGGTTGCGGTAAACTCTGAAAAATCGCGTTATGTTCGCTATCAACCGGTAAAAGACGCGCGCCACGCTGCTTTACCGCGTCCATAAAGAGACGACCGCAGGTCACCAGCGACTCTTTGTTTGCCAGCAATACTGTTTTACCTGCATCAATCGCGGCAAGCGTTGGCAACAACCCGGCAGCACCGACAATCGCCGCCATGACCAGGTCGACTTCGTCGAGCGCCGCCATCTCACAGGCTGCCTGCTGCCCGCACAGAACGTCCGTCCGACTCTGTTTCTCGGCCAATAACTCTTTGACCTGGCGAGCACTTTCCTCGTCATCCATCACCGCATAACGGGGAGAGAACTCCAGGCACTGCTCAACCATACGCTGCACGTTCTTGCCGGCTACAAGGGCCGTCACCGTATAATGTTCAGGATTATGGCGAACAACGTCGAGAGTGCTGCAACCTATCGAACCGGTCGAGCCGAGGAGAGTTAAATGCTTCATGAGATGCCCGGAGAAAGTTAAACCATATAAAAGCAAAACGCCGCCAGCAAAGTCACCAGGACTTTCTGAACGGCGTTTATCAGATTATGTCAGAAATCAGAACTGCATCAGTTCCGCTTCTTTATCTGCCAGCGCCGCATCAACTTTCTTGATAGCAGCATCAGTCATTTTCTGAACGTCGTCCTGAGAACGGCGATCGTCATCTTCACTGATCTCTTTTTCCTTCAGCAGGGCTTTCACTTTATCGTTCGCATCACGGCGGACGTTACGTACGGCAACGCGCGCGCCTTCGGCTTCACCACGAACCACTTTGATCAGCTCTTTACGACGCTCTTCGGTCAGCGGAGGCAATGGAACGCGGATATCGGTGCCCGCAGAGCTTGGGTTCAGACCCAAATCGGACGCCATGATAGCTTTTTCTACAGCCGGGCCCAATGAACGATCGAAAACGTTGATTTTCAGGGTACGGGTGTCTTCTACCGTCACGCTCGCCAGCTGACGCAGCGGAGTTGGGGTACCGTAGTATTCCACTACAATGCCATCCAGCAGGCTTGGGGAAGCACGACCAGTACGCACTTTGCTGATTTGGTTTTTGAACGCTTCTACGCATTTTTCCATGCGTGTTTCAGCATCTTTTCTGATGTCGTTAATCACGTTACGAGTCCTTGAAAACTTGTCTCAGGCAGACTATCCGCCAGCACAGCCGTATGGGTGTGTGCTAAGTATAGTCGCGTTTAATTCATGACAGCGCCAAAGGCGCGTCCAGGTAAGAATGCCACTACAAAGTAATGCGGAATCTTACCTGTATTTGTCGTCAACGGAAATTATTCCGTGATCAAAGTGCCTTCTTTTTCGCCCATCACTACGCGACGCAGTGCACCAGGCTTATTCATGTTGAAGACACGAATCGGTAATTTATGGTCGCGAGCCAGCGTGAAGGCAGCAAGATCCATCACTTTCAGCTCTTTATCCAGCACTTCAGTGTAGCTCAGCTGTTCGTACATGGTGGCGGTAGGATCTTGTGCCGGGTCGGCGGTAAACACGCCATCCACTTTAGTCGCTTTCAGAACCACATCGGCTTCGATTTCAATACCGCGCAGACATGCAGCGGAATCGGTAGTAAAGAATGGATTACCCGTACCCGCGGAGAGAATCACTACACGGTTATTACGCAGCAGGCTAATCGCCTCAGCCCAGCTGTAATTATCGCACACGCCATTCAGTGGAATAGCGGACATCAGTCGAGCATTAACATACGCACGATGGAGTGCATCGCGCATCGCCAGGCCATTCATTACGGTTGCGAGCATACCCATGTGGTCACCCACAACGCGGTTCATACCCGCTTTCGCCAGACCAGCGCCACGGAAAAGGTTGCCACCGCCAATGACCACGCCAACCTGGATACCCAGTTCAACCAGTTCTTTGATTTCCTGTGCCATGCGGTCAAGAATGCTTGCGTCAATACCGAAGCCTTCTGTTCCCTGCAGTGCTTCGCCACTCAGCTTAAGCAGAATGCGTTTGTACACGGGTTTTGCATTGGTAGCCATGTTTCTTTCCTGAGACTGTCAACGATTGAGATGGGGGTTAATTCTGGCGACATAGTATGTCGCATATCAGTACAGAAACCACGGGTGTCTGTCTGATTTTCACATGACGGGCAAAAAGAAGCCGCCCTCAGGCGGCTCCTTCGCAATCATTAAGACTGCTTGGACATTGCAGCAACTTCTGCTGCGAAGTCAGTTTCAACTTTCTCGATGCCTTCGCCCACTTCGAAGCGGATGAAGCCAGTCACGTCAGCGTTGTGCTCTTTCAGCAGCTGAGCAACAGATTTGCTTGGATCCATAACGAATGGCTGGCCAGTCAGAGAAACTTCGCCGGTGAATTTCTTCATGCGGCCTTCAACCATTTTCTCTGCGATTTCTTTTGGCTTGCCAGACTGCATGGCGATGTCCAGCTGAACCTGGTACTCTTTTTCTACAACTTCAGCAGACACATCTTCAGGCTTAACGAATTCTGGTTTGCTTGCAGCGATGTGCATAGCCAGCTGTTTAACCAGCTCTTCGTCTGCGCCTTTAGCTGCAACCAGAACACCGATACGCGCGCCGTGCTGGTAAGAACCCAGGACTTCGCCTTCCAGGGAAGCTACGCGACGGATGTTGATGTTCTCACCGATTTTAGCAACCAGCGCAACACGTTCTTCTTCGAACTGTGCTTTCAGAACTTCAACGTCAGTGATTTTGCCAGCAACTGCTGCGTCCAGAACTTTGTTAGCAAATGCCTGGAAACCACCATCTTTAGCAACGAAGTCAGTCTGGCAGTTAACTTCCAGAATGATGCCGTAGTTGCCGTCGATCTTAGTGATGATCACGCCGTCTGCTGCAACGTTACCTGCTTTTTTCGCCGCTTTGATCGCGCCGGATTTACGCATGTTTTCAATTGCCAGCTCAATGTCGCCGTTCGCTTCAGTCAGCGCTTTTTTGCAATCCATCATGCCTGCGCCAGTACGTTCGCGCAGCTCTTTTACCAGGGATGCGGTAATTTCAGCCATTCTTTAATCCTCGGGAGAGATGACCCGCCCGGTTCCAGGAACCAGACAGGCTTAAAAGTGAAAAAGGGGCCAGATAGAGGCCCCTATTTATACACGGTACTAAATAAGGGTTAGAACCTTATTATTCAGCTTCTACGAAGCTTTCTTCCGCCTGGGAAGCCAGATCCTGGGAACGGCCTTCACGAACGGTAGCAGCTACAGCGCTCAGGTACAGGCTAACAGCACGGATTGCATCGTCGTTACCCGGGATAACGAAGTCAACACCGTCCGGATCGGAGTTGGTATCAACGATAGAGAATACAGGGATACCCAGGTTGTTAGCTTCTTTGATTGCGATGTGCTCGTGGTCTGCATCGATAACGAACAGAGCGTCTGGCAGACCACCCATGTCTTTGATACCGCCCAGGCTGTTTTCCAGCTTGTCCAGCTCACGAGTGCGCATCAGCGCTTCTTTTTTGGTCAGCTTATCGAAAGTACCGTCCTGAGACTGGATTTCCAGATCTTTCAGGCGCTTGATGGACTGACGAACAGTTTTCCAGTTGGTCAGCATGCCGCCCAACCAGCGATGGTTCACGAAGAACTGATCGCAGCTGTTAGCAGCTTCTTTCACAGCTTCGCTTGCAGCGCGTTTAGTACCAACAAACAGAATCTTACCTTTACGGGAAGAGATCTTGTTCAGCTCAGCCAGGGCTTCGTTGAACATTGGTACAGTCTTCTCAAGGTTGATGATGTGAACTTTGTTACGCGCGCCGAAGATGAAAGGCTTCATTTTCGGGTTCCAGTAACGGGTCTGGTGACCAAAGTGAACACCAGCCTTGAGCATGTCGCGCATGGAAACAGTTGCCATGTTTAAAACCTCTATTTAAAAGTTGGGGTTATGCCTCCACGTATCCCATATTACCGACCCCAAAGGGCACCCCGGAATATGTGCCGATACGTGTGTGTTATTACACAAAGTGAGATTTGTCGCTTCTGGTCCATCTTGTGTATACGAAATGGATCGGAAGTCCGGCGCGCTTTATACCACAAAACGCCGACAGACACCAACAGTTGTTGGCCTGATGTGCTGTTAATGATTCTCAATTTGGCAGCAAGTGCGAGGGACTGATACCATTGACATCACTTAGACTAATATTGTCGAAATAATCGACACTGATGGACAGATTACATGGCTATCTCTATTAAAACACCTGAAGAAATTGAAAAGATGCGCGTCGCTGGCCGTTTGGCCGCTGAAGTGCTGGAAATGATCGAGCCGTTCATCAAACCGGGCGTCAGCACCGGCGAACTGGATCGTATCTGCAACGACTATATCGTCAACGAGCAGCACGCGGTCTCCGCCTGCCTCGGCTATCACGGTTTCCCGAAATCCGTCTGCATCTCTATTAATGAAGTGGTGTGCCACGGCATTCCTGACGACGAGAAACTGCTGAAAGATGGCGATATCGTCAACATCGACGTCACCGTCATTAAAGACGAGTATCACGGCGATACGTCAAAAATGTTTATCGTGGGCAAGCCAACCATCCTTGGCGAGCGCCTGTGTCGCGTCACCCAGGAAAGCCTCTACCTGGCGTTGAAAATGGTTAAACCAGGTATTCGCCTGCGTACCATCGGTGCGGCCATTCAGAAATTCGTCGAAGCCGAAGGTTTCTCTGTGGTGCGCGAATATTGCGGTCACGGTATTGGCCGCGTCTTCCACGAAGAGCCACAGGTCCTGCATTACGATGCTGACGACGGCGGAGTGGTGCTGCAAAAAGGCATGACCTTCACGATCGAACCGATGGTCAACTCCGGTGACTACCGTATCCGCACTATGAAAGATGGCTGGACGGTAAAAACCAAAGACAGAAGCTTGTCTGCGCAGTACGAGCATACTATTGTGGTGACAGACAACGGCTGCGAAATTATGACGTTGCGAAAGGATGACACCATCCCGGCGATACTCTCGCACAACGAATGATAAGAAGCCGGCAAATGCCGGCTTTTTTAATGGCTATAGCTTTTACTTATGGGTGGCGAACGATGAGTAACCTTTTACCCGAACAGTATGCCAACACGGCACTTCCCACCCTGCCCGATCAGCCGGATAACCCAGGCGTATGGCCTCAGCGCGAACTGACGGTGGCGGATATCAAAGCGCATATCGACGTTTTTCAGCGCTGGCTGGGTAAAGCCTTTGACGAAGGCATCTCTGCGGAAGAGCTCATCGAAGCGCGCACCGAGTTTATTGATCAACTTCTGCAACGTCTGTGGATTGATTACGGATTTGGCCAAATCAGCGATATCGCGCTGGTCGCTGTCGGAGGCTATGGCCGCGGCGAACTGCACCCGCTTTCCGATATCGATCTCCTCGTGTTAAGCCGTAAAAAACTGCCCGACGAACAGGCACAGAAAGTGGGCGAACTTCTGACCCTTCTCTGGGATGTGAAGCTCGAAGTCGGCCACAGCGTTCGCACGCTCGAAGAGTGTCTGCTGGAAGGCTTATCCGATCTCACTGTCGCCACTAACCTGATTGAAACACGGCTGTTGATTGGCGACGTGGCGCTGTTTCTTGAATTACAGAAGCACATTTTCAGCGACGGTTTCTGGCCTTCGGAACGCTTCTTCGCCGCGAAAGTCGAAGAGCAAAACGTCCGCCACCAGCGCTACCACGGCACCAGCTATAATCTTGAGCCGGATATCAAAAGTAGCCCCGGCGGCCTGCGGGACATTCACACCCTGCAATGGGTCGCGCGTCGCCATTTTGGCGCGACGTCACTGGATGAAATGGTCGGCTTTGGTTTTTTAACCGAAGCCGAACGCAACGAGCTCAATGAGTGCCTGCATCTGCTGTGGCGCATCCGCTTTGCGCTGCACCTTGAAGTGAGTCGCTATGACAACCGTCTGCTGTTCGATCGTCAGCTGAGTGTCGCCCAGCGCCTGAACTACAGCGGCGAAGGCAACGAGCCGGTTGAGCAGATGATGAAAGATTTCTTCCGCGTCACCCGCCGCGTCGGCGAGCTCAACCAGATGCTATTGCAGCTGTTCGACGAAGCCATTCTGGCGCTCACCACCGATGAGAAGCCACGCTCGATCGATGACGAGTTCCAGCTGCGCGGGACGTTGATCGATCTGCGGGACGAAACGCTGTTTATCCGCGAGCCGGAAGCGATCCTGCGCATGTTCTACACCATGGTTCGCAACAGCACGATTACCGGGATTTACTCCACCACATTACGCCATCTGCGTCATGCGCGTCGGCATCTGACGCAGCCGCTTTGCTACATTCCGGAGGCGCGATCCCTGTTCCTCAGCATGTTACGCCATCCCGGAGCCGTCAGCCGCGGTCTGCTGCCGATGCATCGTCACAGCGTGCTGTGGGCGTATATGCCGCAGTGGTCGCATATTGTCGGCCAAATGCAGTTTGACCTGTTTCATGCTTACACGGTGGATGAACACACGATCCGCGTGATGCTAAAACTGGAAAGTTTCGCCAAAGAAGAGACGCGCGCAAAACATCCGCTCTGCGTTGAACTCTGGCCGCGCCTCAGCCACCCGGAACTGATTCTGATTGCCGCCCTGTTCCACGATATCGCCAAAGGGCGCGGCGGAGACCACTCCGTGCTCGGAGCCCAGGATGTGCTGAAGTTTGCCGAGCTTCACGGCCTGAATTCACGCGAAACGCAGCTGGTCGCGTGGCTGGTCCGTCATCATCTGCTTATGTCCGTTACCGCACAGCGGCGCGATATTCAGGATCCGGAAGTCATTAAGCAGTTTGCAGAGATCGTACAGACCGAAAACCGTCTGCGTTTTCTGGTCTGTCTGACGGTGGCAGATATTTGCGCCACTAACGAAACCCTGTGGAACAGCTGGAAACAAAGTCTGTTGCGCGAGCTGTACTTCGCGACCGAAAAGCAGCTGCGCCGCGGGATGCAAAATACGCCGGATATGCGCGAACGCGTGCGCCACCACCAGCTTCAGGCACTGGCCCTGCTGCGAATGGACAATATTGATGAGGAAGCGTTGCATCAGATCTGGGCACGCTGTCGCGCTAACTATTTTGTCCGTCATAGCCCAAATCAACTGGCCTGGCATGCACGACACCTGCTGCAGCATGATCTATCAAAACCGATGATCCTGCTCAGCCCACAGGCCACGCGCGGTGGAACCGAGATTTTTATCTGGAGCCCGGACAGAGCCTATCTGTTTGCCGCGGTCTGCGCCGAGCTGGACAGACGCAATCTGAGCGTTCACGACGCGCAGATTTTCACGACCCGCGACGGTATGGCAATGGATACCTTTATCGTACTCGAGCCGGACGGCAGCCCTCTTTCATCGGATCGCCATGAAGGAATTCGCTTTGGCCTGGAGCAGGCGATTACCCAGCACAGCTGGCAGCCGCCGCAGCCGCGTCGTCAGCCTGCAAAATTGCGCCACTTTACCGTCGATACTGAGGTGAATTTCCTGCCGACTCATACGGACCGTAAATCGTTCCTCGAACTGATCGCTCTCGACCAGCCAGGACTGCTGGCTCGCGTGGGGCAGGTTTTTGCGGATCTGGGAATTTCGCTTCACGGAGCCAGAATTACAACCATTGGTGAGCGAGTAGAAGATTTATTCATAATCGCCACTGCAGACAGGCGTGCGCTTAATAATGAGCTGCAACTTGAGGTGCAACAACGGTTGACAGCAGCCCTCAATCCAAACGATAAAGGGTGACGTGTTTTTTAGTAAAATGGAAAGAGTAAAACAATGCAGCAGTTACAGAACGTTATTGAGTCCGCCTTTGAGCGTCGCGCCGAGATCACTCCGGCAAATGTGGATACCGTAACCCGCGAAGCGGTTAATCAGGTGATTTCTCTGCTTGATTCCGGCGCGCTGCGTGTGGCGGAAAAAATTGACGGCCAGTGGGTAACTCATCAGTGGCTGAAGAAAGCCGTGCTGCTCTCTTTCCGTATTAACGATAACAAGGTTATCGATGGTGCGGAAAGCCGCTACTTCGATAAAGTGCCGATGAAATTCGCTGATTACGACGAAGCGCGTTTTCAGAAAGAAGGTTTCCGTGTGGTTCCACCCGCGGCCGTTCGTCAGGGCGCATTTATTGCACGCAACACCGTACTGATGCCGTCTTACGTGAACATCGGTGCCTACGTTGACGAAGGCACCATGGTCGATACCTGGGCAACCGTCGGTTCTTGCGCGCAGATCGGTAAAAACGTTCACCTTTCCGGTGGCGTCGGCATCGGTGGCGTACTCGAGCCACTGCAGGCCAACCCAACCATCATCGAAGACAACTGCTTCATCGGTGCGCGCTCCGAAGTCGTTGAAGGCGTGATCGTCGAAGAAGGTTCTGTGATTTCCATGGGCGTTTACATCGGCCAAAGCACCCGCATTTACGATCGCGAAACCGGTGAAGTGCATTACGGTCGCGTTCCAGCGGGCTCCGTTGTCGTTTCCGGCAACCTGCCTTCAAAAGATGGCAAATACAGCCTCTACTGTGCGGTGATCGTGAAGAAAGTCGATGCGAAAACCCGCGGTAAAGTCGGCATCAACGAACTGCTGCGCACCATCGATTAATCCGTACGCTGCAGAATTGAAAGCACCGAACGATCATATCGTCGGTGCTTTTTTTTACCTTTGCGAAAGCCCGGGCACATATTGGCCTTAACGGGCCGCGATAAGCCGGTTCAGGCCTCAGCGCCCCTCAACCATCTGATACACCGGGATCCGCCTTTGCGTGCCGGTATAACCCTCCAGGTCGTGCGTCTACGCTTTGGCGATGACGACTGGCACGCTTTTATAGGCTGGGGTCAGACTTTCATCGTCGACCGCATCCAGCGACAGCAGAACATTCGCCTCCGGCAAATAAGCACCAATCGACCCGGCAGCCATGCTGTAAATTACCACCGTCAGCCCCAACATCGTCCGCCCTTCCGCTGGTTGACCGTGATCATCCAACGCCTGCACGTTGACGACATCGCCCTGAACCAGTCCACGCTGCGTGGCCTCTTTTTCGCTCAGGAAAACAACGTCCCGACGGCCGGTGATCCCGCGATAACGATCGTTCATGCCGTAAATGGTGGTGTTGTACTGGTCATGACTGCGCAGCGTCGCCAGAACCAGTGCATCGTCCGGCTGCTGCTGACGATCCACGGCACGTCGCTGCCCGACCACGAAATTCGCTTTGCCATTCGACGTATGCCATTCGCGGCGCGAGGCCGGGGTATCCATCCGAAAACCGCCGGGTTGAGCAATGCGGGCGTTATAATCGGCAAATGCCGGGATCACGGCTTCAATAGCCTCGCGGATCAACGCATAGTTACCGCTCATTTCCTCCCAGCTTACCGGGGAGTGAGGCAGTGTGGCTCGCGCCATTTCAGCCACAATGGCCGGTTCTGATTTCAGCCAACGTGATGCGGGTTTCAGTGCGCCGCAGGAAGCATGCACCATCGACATCGAATCCTCGACGGTGACGGACTGGATGCCAGTGGCCTGAAGGTCACGCTCGGTTCTGCCCAGTGCAGGCAGCAAATAGTTATGCTTCGCCAGCAGCAGATGTGAACGATTCAGTTTGGTCGCCACGTGCACCTGCAGATCCAGTTTTTTCATCGCCGCAAACGTACGCTGCGGCTCCGGCATCGCCACCGCCAGGTTACCGCCCATACAGATAAGCGCTCTGGCCTCGCCGCGCTCTATGGCACGAATACTCTCCACACTGGAGCGCCCGTGCTTGCGCGAAACCTTGATGGAGAAATGTTCCTCAAGACGCTTTAGAAAGGATTCCGGCGCCGCTTCGTTAATCCCAACAGAGCGATCGCCCTGCACATTGGAGTGACCGCGCAGCGGACAGATCCCGGCCCCGGGTTTACCCATGTTGCCTTTCAGCAACAGGAGATTAACCAGATGCTGGACGTTTTCCGTGCCATTTTTATGCTGGGTGATCCCAAGGCCATAGCAGATGATGGTGGCGCGGGATTTATTGTAGCTGTCGGCCAGATCTTCCATCTGGCTGTGCGTCAGCCCGCTTTCCTGCTCCAGCTCAGCCCATTTGCACTGCCGCAAATCCTCATACAGCGCCTGATAACCGTCGGTATGTTCAGCAATAAACGTATGATCAAGACAAGGCGGCTGATTAAGCAAAGCCCGGGCTTCATCCATCTCGATCAGGGCTTTCATCATCCCTTTGAGCAGCGCCGAATCCCCGCCCATTTTCACCTGGTAGTAGCGGCTGCTGAGTTTGGTTGACTGTCCGGTCAGCATCTCTCCCGGGCTTTGTGGAAAGCTAAAACGCTCAAGACCCCGCTCCGCCAGCGGATTAACAGAGATAATTTTCGCGCCACGCTTTGCCACTTCACGCAGGGTAGTCAGCATACGCGGGTGGTTGGTGCCGGGGTTATGGCCGATACAAATCACCAGATCGCAATGTTCAAAGTCCTCCAGCTCCACTGTCCCTTTGCCGAGACCAATCGAACGCGTCAGGCCAGCACTGGTCGGGCCGTGGCACATGTTGGAACAATCAGGAAAGTTGCTGCTGCCATATTCGCGCGCGAAAAGCTGGTACAGGAAGGCCGCCTCATTAGAGGTACGCCCGGATGTATAAAACTCTACCTGTTCGGGGGAATCATAGCTGCGCAGGCGTTCGCCAATTTCCTGAAACGCGACATCCCACTCTACCGCCTGCCAGCGGTCTGTCGTGGCGTCATATTTCATGGGGTGGGTCAGACGGCCAACATTTTCCAGCTCATAGTCGCTGTAATGCCACAGAGCAGAAACAGGATGGCGGCTAAAAAATTCAGGTGAGGCTTTCTTACTGGTGGTTTCCCAGGAAACCGCCTTCACGCCATTTTCACACAGCTCCATCGGCGCACGATGGCCGGGATCGGGCCAGGCACAGCCCGGACAGTCAAAGCCGGAGATCTGGTTCATTTTAAACATGGCGATAATATCGCGGGCGACAGCCCTTTGCGAAAATACCGATGCCGAGACGGCTTTTACTGCGCCCCAGCCTCCTGCCGGGCCCTGATAGCCACTTACACCTGGAACACCCTTTTTCATTGCGACGGCTTATTCACTGACAATTATTGATGGCGGCTACGGTAGCAATTTCATCCTTATATTGATTTCCCCTTGACGGGGTAGCCAAAAACTACAATAAACGAGTTAGATTAATGTTCCCTGCCAGCGCGCAGGCAGGCGAAAATGGAGTACAGGTTTCCAGGGAGGTTTCCGTTTTTTGTCTGTTCGTTAATGGCAGTCGAAGAGCAATCAGGATCAACCCCGCTTTTTTTGTATCTTAGGGTGGCAAAAAGAGAATTTTTCGTTAATTATTCAAAGGTTATGTTGAGATAAGGGTACCGCTATGTACGATAATCTGAAAAGTCTGGGCATTACCAATCCTGATGAAATCGATCGCTACAGCCTTCGCCAGGAAGCTAACAACGATATTCTGAAAATCTATTTTCATAAGGACAAAGGAGAGTTTTTCGCGAAGAGCGTGAAGTTCAAATACCCGCGTCAACGTAAAACCGTCGTCGCTGATGGCGTCGGCCAGGGGTATAAAGAGGTTCAGGAAATCAGCCCTAACCTGCGCTATGTGATCGACGAACTCGATCAGATCTGCCAGCGCGATCGCACCGAAGTCGATCTCAAACGTAAGATCCTCGATGACCTGCGTCATCTGGAAAGCGTCGTGACTAATAAGATCAGCGAAATTGAAGCCGATCTTGAGAAACTGACCCGCAATAAATAAGCGCTCTGAAACTTCCCCAATCCTCTCCCACGGGGACACTAAAAACGGCAACCTGGTTGCCGTTTTGCTTTTACTCTGTGCGGCCTGATGCCCTCACCCCGGCCCTCTCCCACGGGGAGAGGGAGCAGACACTAAAAACGGCAACCTGGTTGCCGTTTTGCTTTTATTACCGCTGCTCGTCAAGCTGAAGCGCTACATACAACAGCAATCTGTCGTCAAAGTTTCCCAAATCCAGCCCCGTCAGTTCTGATATCCGGTTCAGACGGTATTCCAGCGTATTGCGGTGAATAAACAGCGCTTTCGATGTCGCCAGCGGCTGCACATTATGGCGGAACCAGGCCTGCAGTGTGCGGCGCAGCAAGCCGTTGTTATCCATCGCCTTAAGCCGAACCAGTGGCCGTGCCAGCTCATTCGCTTGCCAGCCGCCTCGCAGGCTGTCGAGCAACACGGGCAGCATAAGATCCTGGTAAAAATATCCCCGACTTTCCGGCATCCGCTGCTTGCCCACCATCATCGTGGTACGAGCCGTACGCCATGAGCGGGCAATGCTGCCCGGTCCGGTGAAATAGTTTCCCAGCGCAACGCGAAACCGCAGCTGACCATTCTCTTTCATTCGCGAGATTAACTGCTCAACCCGACGACGATGATCTTCGGCATCCCAGCGACCAAACGGGTTCAGCGCGGGTTTCAGCACCACCATTTCGGTCAGCGAGACAATCGCCACCAGGTTGTTCCGCTCAGGCGTCGCCAGCGCATTTTGCAGTTGCTGTAACTCCGCCATCGCGCTATCCACACCCAGCTGGCCGCTGTCCACTTCAATAACCGCAACCACACGCGGCTGATTGAGATCGATCCCCAGACGCTGCGCCCATTCAGTTAATGCTGGCGTATGCTCCTCGGCCTGGATCAGGTTCATCACCAGCTCTTCGCGCAGACGACTGTCCTGGGCTAAAAGATGCATCAAACGCGACTGTTCCAGCATCATCTCAGCGGTCATACAGACCAGCTCGCCGTATTTGCGCAAAGACTCCGGTTCGCCGGTCAGGCCGATCACCCCGACGATTTCGCCCTCCAGACGCAGCGGCAGGTTTATTCCCTGGCGCACACCATGCAGATGTCGAGCAACAGCGTCGTCGATGTCTACCACGCGGCCCTGCGAGAGCACCAGAAGTGCGCCTTCGTGCAATTCCCCAATGCGCTCACGATCGCCACTGCCAATGATTCGCCCACGGGCATCCATTACGTTGATATTGGTATCAATGATGCGCATGGTTCGCGCCACGATTTCCTGCGCCATTTTGGTATCAAGATGCCAGCCAGCCATGTAACCCTCCTCTGAGCAGAGCTCAAGCATAGGGGAGTTCAACAGGCGTCGCATTGTGCGAATGCACAAAGTCAGGGGAAGAAGTATGGACTTGTGGAAAAGCTCACAGAAAAGGGAATGACCCCTGCCTCAGGTGAGGCAGGGGCTGAAGGGATTACTGCATCAACAGATAAAGCGTTGTGTCGCCACGCTGGATATTCAACGCCAGCACACTCGGTTTGCTGTCGAGAATTTTGCGCAACTCAGCAATGTTTTTCACCGGCTGTTGGTTTGCACCGATGATGACATCGCCTTTTTTCAGGCCAATGCGAGCAGCCGGGGTATTGGCTTTCACATTGCTGACGACCACGCCTTTGTCAGCCCCCTTGTTGCTCATCTCCGCACCTTCGATACCGCTGAAGATGGAACTGGAATCAACCTGATTCTGGCTGCTCTGCTGCAGTTCAAGGTTAACGCTCACCGGTTTACCATCGCGCAGCAGACCAAGCGCCACTTTGCTTCCCACCGGCATAGAGCCTACTTCGGCACGCAGCGCTGCGAAACTGCTGATTGGCTTACCGTTCAGGGTCGTGATCACGTCACCCGCTTTGATGCCTGCTTTCTCTGCGGATGAATTTGGCATCACCTGGCTGACAAAGGCACCGCGCTGCGCGTCGACTTTCATCGCTTTTGCCAGCTCAGAGTTCAGCTCAGTCCCCAGAATGCCCAGCTCGCCGCGTTTCACCTGGCCAAATTCAACCATTTGACCCGTCAGGTTTTTCACCATGTTGCTTGGGATAGCAAAACCGATACCGATGTTGCCACCGTCAGGCGCCAGGATCGCGGTGTTGATACCGATCAGCTCACCATTCAGGTTCACCAGCGCACCGCCGGAGTTACCGCGGTTAATTGCCGCATCGGTCTGGATAAAGTTTTCATAATTTTCAGCGTTCAGGCCGCTACGACCCAGCGCCGAAACAATACCCGAGGTAACGGTTTCACCCAGACCAAACGGGTTACCGATGGCCACAGTGTAATCACCTACGCGCAGGGCATCTGAATCAGCAAGCTTAATTGCCGTCAGGTTTTTCGGATCCTGAATCTGAATCAGGGCGATATCAGAGCGCGGATCTTTGCCCACCACTTTGGCATCGAACTTACGGCCATCGCTCAGCTGTACTTTAATGGTGCTGGCATTGTCGACAACGTGGTTGTTGGTCACGACATAGCCTTTCGCTGCGTCAATAATCACGCCCGAACCCAGTGCCATGAATTTCTGCTGTTGACCACCGCCATTGCCGGGACCGCTGTCATCACCTGCCCCACCACCCTGACAGAATGGTGAGTTCTGGAATGGAGAACCTTCCTGACAGAACGGGGAGTTGTCGCCAAAGAACTGCTGGAAGTTGCGCGGCATGCGCGGTGTATTAACCGTTGTGCTTCCTTCAACGTTAATACTCACCACCGATGGCATCACTTTTTCGAGCATCGGTGCCAGGCTTGGCATTTGCTGCGCGGTCGTGGCCGAAGAGGCGGTCTCTGCTGCGCTGGCAGACAAAGGGGACAACGCTAAACCTAAACTCAGAGCCAGTGCACTCATTGCTAATGTGGTTTTTTTCATGTTCTCAATCTCGATTTACAGATAACGCAAAATTGCTGTGTACATCAGATTCATTTTATAGCGCGAAGTTCCGGAATTAAGGTTCTGCAAAAAGTAAAAATTTATTGGCGGTCTTTACAAAACTTATCCGTTATTCCACAGCCATCAGCCGACGGTATTCATCCCATGCATACAAATCGGTCATTCCACTGATATAGTCCTGAATCAATCGACAACGATAATAATATTCCAGAATCGGCCATTGTGCTGAATGGCGATCCATTTTACTGACTGCCTCGACATAGGCAAGACGATGACGCGTCGAGAGTTTATGCAACAACCGCGACTCAATGGGTAAACGTTTCACGCGATCTTTTTCCACCAGCTCGGTGAAATCCTCTACCGATAATTGCAGTAATGGTCGATAGATTTCCAGCAAGCCGCTGATCACCCGATATCCCTGTAATTCCAGCTGTTCAACGTCCGGATGGCTGAAGACATGGCGCATGGCAACATGCTTATACAACTCAAGAAGTTGGCTAAAATCACTGTCATCTTCCAGTAGTGCGTGATTAAACTCACCGTTAAAAATGGCGGGTAAATTGTCTATAAAACGAGCAGACGCGTAGGGCACCAGTTTATTCAGCGTGTTGACCCGCAAATACATAAAGAACTGATCTTCAGTGCTACGACTAAGGGAATTTGAGCGCGACTTTTCCCAGGCATTTTCGACAACTTGTGAGAACAATGAACCTTTTTCATGTTCTCCCCAGGCGTCATAAAGATGCTGATAAAGTTCCTCGACGCTAAATATTCTTTTTTCAACGGCGTCTTCCAGATCCGCCACGCAATAAGAAATATCATCAGCGGCTTCCATAATCCACGTCAATGGAAAGCGGCCATGGGGCGTGAGAGAAAGTTCTTTACGCAGGCGCTCAATATAGACTTCTTCAGACAAATAATAGCCGGGCTTTTTCATTAAATAGCTGTGCGAGGCGGGCGGATCGCCGATCCACCAGGCCGGACGAGTATATTTAAGAATGCAGCCCACCTGTGCCCAGGTCAGATTCATTCGCATCAGGGAGTGCACCAGCCTGATTCCCTGTGCATTGCCTTCGAACTGGCAAAGATCCTGGCGCACTTTACGCCGCAAATCGTTTAGGGGCTCCTCGCCTTCTCGCAGACATAACGATCTGACGATACAGCGGTCATCACTGTGCGGTTGGCTTACCGCATCGCCAGGGAAAAGGCGCTGTTTAAACCAGTCGTTAATCGCGGCTTCCCCAAAATGGCCAAACGGCGGATTGCCGATGTCATGCATCAGACAGGCCATCTCAACGATGCTTTCAAACGGACCGGTCAGCTCATCCAGGCCATACGTCTCCAGCAAGCGCTGCTCTTTGAGACGGCTCAGAATTTCTTTGGCAATGTAGCGCCCTACCTGCTGCACTTCCATTGAGTGGGTCAGGCGCGTGCGGACGGCGGCATTACGTTCGAGCGGGAACACCTGGGTTTTTTGCTGCAAACGACGGATCGCAGGAGAGTTAATGATACGCCCGCGATCGCTTTCAAAGATGCGCAGGATCTCGTGTTCACTCTTCTCCCCCTGGGGAGAACGGAAACGACGATGCCAGTTTATTTTATGCCGAAAATCAATTGGTGCCATGTGCTCCCCCGCGTGAGAATGCGTTTCCCCTTAACCGCATGATAGACTATGCATCTTAACAAGGCACATCGCGAGTAAATCTATGAAAATCGGCATTATTGGTGCAATGGAAGAAGAAGTTACGCTGCTGCGTGACAAAATTGAGAACTGTCAGACTCTCTCTCTCGGCGGCTGTGAAATCTACACTGGCCTGCTGAATGGAACTGAGGTTGCTCTGCTGAAATCAGGCATCGGTAAAGTGGCTGCTGCGCTGGGCGCGACGCTGTTGCTGGAGCGCTGCAAGCCAGACGTGATCATCAATACCGGTTCTGCTGGCGGCCTGGCCCCGACGCTGAAAGTGGGCGATATCGTGGTCTCTGATGAAGCACGCTATCACGATGCCGATGTCACCGCTTTCGGTTATGAGTACGGCCAGCTTCCGGGCTGTCCGGCAGGCTTTAAAGCCGACGATAAACTGGTAGCGGCGGCGGAAAGCTGCATTGCCGAACTGAACCTGAACGCCGTACGCGGCCTGATTGTCAGCGGCGACGCTTTCATCAACGGTTCAGTCGGTCTGGCAAAAATCCGTCACAACTTCCCGCAGGCAGTTGCCGTTGAGATGGAAGCGACAGCCATTGCGCACGTTTGCCATAACTTCAGCGTGCCGTTTGTGGTGGTTCGCGCCATCTCCGACGTGGCCGACCAGCAATCTCACCTGAGCTTTGACGAATTCCTCGCCGTTGCTGCAAAACAGTCCACCATCATGGTAGAGACGCTGGTTCAGAAACTGGCGCGTGGCTAAGTTGTTAAGGGCGCTGGTCGCCCTGTCTCTGCTTGCTCCGGCGTGGCTTCTTGCTGCGCCGCGTGTCATTACTCTCTCTCCCGCCAACACTGAGCTGGCCTTTGCCGCCGGGATCACGCCCGTTGGCGTCAGCAGCTTTTCCGACTATCCGCCCGAGGCGCAAAAGATCGAGCAGGTTTCAACCTGGCAAGGGATGAATCTTGAGCGCATCGTGGCGCTAAAACCGGACCTGGTGCTGGCCTGGCGCGGAGGCAATGCTGAACGGCAGGTCAATCAACTCTCTTCGTTGGGTATAAAAGTGCTGTGGATCGACGCCATAAGCATTGAGCAAGTGGCACAGGCGTTACGCGATCTGGCCGCCTGGAGTCCTGCGCCGATAAAGGCCCAGCAGGCCGCACAGCAACTGCTTAACGACTATGCTGCGCTGAAAGCAGAATATGACACGCCGACGAAAAAGCGGGTATTCCTGCAGTTTGGCACTCAGCCGCTGTTTACCACCGGCAAAGGCTCTATTCAGAATCAGGTTCTGGAAGTGTGCGGCGGTGAAAATATCTTTGCCGCAAGCCGTGTGCCCTGGCCGCAGGTCAGCCGCGAACAGGTGCTCGCACGTCAGCCCCAGGCGATCGTCGTCGTCGGGAATGCGAGCGACATTCCTAAAATCGAAAAATTTTGGCAAAGCCAGCTAAAAATCCCGGTTATTCCGCTACACAACGACTGGTTTGAACGCGCAAGCCCGCGTATTATCCTCGCCGCAAAACAACTCTGCGCCGCGCTCGCTCAGAGTCATTAATTTGGCCCCTCACTATTCGAGGATGTGAAGATGCTCGTTTACTGGCTGGATATCCTTGGCACAGCCGTTTTTGCCATTTCCGGCGTATTGCTCGCAGGGAAACTGCGCATGGATCCGTTCGGTGTGTTAGTGCTCGGCGTGGTGACTGCGGTAGGCGGAGGAACGATCCGCGATATGGCGCTCGATCACGGTCCGGTTTTTTGGGTCAAAGATCCCACCGATCTGGTGGTCGCGATGGTCACCTGCCTGCTAACGATCGTGCTGGTTCGTCAACCTCGTCGTTTACCAAAATGGATCTTGCCGGTGCTCGATGCCGTGGGCCTGGCGGTGTTTGTCGGAATTGGCGTCAATAAAGCCTTCATGGCGGGTACCGGGCCACTGGTGGCCATCTGCATGGGCGTGCTGACCGGCGTTGGCGGCGGGATCATACGCGATATTCTGGCGCGCGAAGTGCCGATGATCCTGCGAACCGAGATCTACGCCACCGCCTGTATTATCGGCGGCATTGTCCATGCGACGGCGTTTTACACTTTTGGCGTTGAACTGGAAACGGCGGCGATGATCGGGATGGTCGTCACGCTGGTGATTCGTCTGGCGGCGATACGCTGGCATTTAAAATTGCCGACGTTTGCACTGGACGAGCAGGGACGATAAAAAACAAAACGGCAACCTCATCAGGCTGCCGTTTTTTGATATTCGCGTCCTCTCACACAGGAAGAGGACCGGGGTGAGGGCATCTGGCCGCACGCCCCTGGAAAATCAGATGCTGAACGAAGAGCCGCATCCGCAGGTGCTTTTCGCATTCGGGTTGGTCACCACAAAGCGAGAGCCTTCCAGGCCTTCGGTATAATCTACCGCGCCACCGACCAGATATTGCAGGCTCATCGGGTCAACGACCAGCGCGACGCCCTGCTTCTCGATGGTCATATCACCATCGTTGATTTGATCGTCAAAGGTAAAGCCATACTGGAAGCCGCTGCAACCGCCGCCAGTAATATAAACACGCAGTTTCAGCTCCGGATTGTTCTCATCGGCAATCAGGCTTTTCACTTTTATGGCTGCTGCTTCGGTAAACTGCAACGGCAGCGCTACGTCATCACTCATTTTTTGCTCCCATGAATACTGCTACTGAATCGGATTAAAAAACATCCAATTCTTTTTTTCATTATCTAATACCCTGGTAATTCATTCAAGTATTCTGCTGCCCGGCTCGCTCAGACTCTTGCTTTGCCAGGGTGCGGGCAAGAATGGTGGAGTATAGCGGCTTTCCACCCAGGAATTGGGCTAATAGTGTCGCGCCGAGGCAAGTAATGATCATTGGCAAAATGAGCTGATAATTGTCAGACATTTCCAGAACCAACAGAATGGCGGTTAATGGCGCACGTAAAGAAGCGGCCAGCAACGCCCCCATTCCGGCGATGGCAAAGGTTCCCGCCTCAAGATTATAGGCCGGGAAACTCACAGCCGCCGCCATGCCAAACGCCGTGCCAAGCAGCGTACCGAGCGCCAGCATGGGAGCAAATATTCCCCCCGGCGCGCCCGAAGAAAAACACAGCAGCGTAGTGATCACGCGGGTGATAAACAGAAACAACAGCATACCGATGCTAAAATTTCCCGCAGCGGCAATGGGGATCAGACTAAACCCGCCGCCTGCCGCTTCAGGCTCGATCAGCCCCAGGATCCCACACAGCCCACCGAGCAGACCGCCCACCAGCACCCATTTAGTGATATTTCCGCCGTGAATGCGCTGGAACATATCCTGCGTGCGCAGCACCAGGGTATTAAACAGCGGCCCAACGATTCCGAAAATCATCCCCAGAATCAGATACAGCCAGAGCGTATTCACCGGCGCGTTAGTGAGCTTCCCAACCTCAATCACCGCCCCCTCACCGTTAAAAATGCGGAATACGATGCTCGACATAATCACGCCGGTGAAAACCGCTTTGATCGAAATAAGGTTATAGCGGAACTGCGACCGCATCTCTTCGATGATAAACAGGATGCCAGCCAGCGGAGCGTTAAATGCCGCAGAAAGACCGGCAGCGGCCCCGGTCGCCAGCAGCGTATGACGCGCTTCAGCGTCCCGCATCCGAAACAGATCCGCCACCATTCGTCCGATATTGCCACCCAGCTGTACCGTTGGGCCTTCGCGCCCCAGCACCATGCCAGCCCCCAGCGTACCCAGTCCACCAATGAATTTGACAGGGATCACGCGCCACCAGCGAACCGGGCGCAACTCCTCCAGCGCCCCTTCAATTTCAGGGATACCGGAGCCGCCCGCTTCTGGCGCAAATTTGCGTACCAGATAATAGCCAATCATCGCCAGAACAGCCGATACCCCAAAGGCTAGCGGCCACAGTAGCCACGGGTTCGCAGCCTGCTCAGCCAGCGTCCCGATACGCAGGTTTTGTATCGCATTCACGGCTTTCTCAAACGCAACGCCCACCAGGCCTGCCAGAGTACCCACCACCGCCGACATCACCAGGATCAACAGCGGTGTTTTATCGCGATTGAGCAAACGCCGGAGGCTGGCCCGGCGTCGTGTACGAGCAAACTGCTGCTCTTCGAAAGAGGAATTTTCTGCTGTCATCACGGGTTCTTTTATTAGTCATACAAATAACGCAGGGATTTTAATGCCCCTGACGCCGTCCGTCGCCTGAAAAATCCTAAACAATTGTTCAGGATCATGAGGGCAAAAATTTTATAACCTTCGGTGAATCCCTTAGAATAGTTAGCTTAACTCTTTTCTACGAACCAGGAACGACGCTATGAGTAAGTCAGAAAACCTCTACAGTGCTGCACGTGAGCTTATCCCGGGCGGGGTGAACTCTCCCGTTCGTGCCTTTACCGGCGTGGGCGGAACTCCGCTGTTTATTGAACGTGCGGACGGCGCGTATCTGTACGATGTCGACGGCAAAGCCTATGTTGATTACGTCGGCTCCTGGGGTCCAATGGTGCTGGGTCATAACCACCCGACCATTCGCAATGCGGTTATTGAAGCGGCACAGCGCGGTTTGAGCTTCGGTGCACCGACCGAGATGGAAGTTAAAATGGCCGAGCTGGTCACCGAACTGGTGCCGACTATGGACATGGTGCGCATGGTGAACTCCGGGACGGAAGCGACGATGAGCGCCATTCGTCTGGCGCGCGGCTTTACCGGTCGCGATAAAATTATCAAATTCGAAGGCTGTTACCACGGCCACGCCGACTGCCTGCTGGTGAAAGCCGGTTCTGGTGCTCTGACTCTGGGCCAGCCAAACTCACCGGGCGTGCCTGCTGACTTCGCTAAACATACCCTGACCTGTACTTATAACGATCTGTCGACCGTGCGCGCGGCGTTCGAGCAATATCCGCAAGAAATCGCCTGCATCATTGTGGAACCGGTCGCGGGTAACATGAACTGTATTCCTCCGCAGCCGGATTTCCTGCCGGGTCTGCGCGCGCTGTGCGACGAATTTGGCGCGTTGCTGATTATCGACGAAGTGATGACCGGTTTCCGCGTCGCACTGGCGGGCGCACAGTCTTACTACGACGTGGTGCCTGATCTGACCTGTCTGGGCAAAATCATCGGCGGCGGTATGCCGGTGGGCGCATTTGGCGGACGCAGAGATGTCATGGAAGCTCTGGCCCCAACCGGCCCGGTCTATCAGGCGGGTACGCTTTCCGGCAACCCGATTGCGATGGCCGCGGGCTTTGCCTGTCTGACCGAAGTGGCCCAGCCCGGTATTCACGAAACGCTGACCGAACTGACCACCCAGCTGGCGAATGGCCTGCTGGAAGCCGCTGAAGAAGCGGGTATTCCACTGGTTGTGAATCATGTTGGCGGGATGTTCGGGATCTTCTTCACCGACGCGAAAACCGTGACCCGCTATCAGGACGTGGTGAAATGCGACGTTGAGCGCTTTAAGCGTTTCTTCCATCTGATGCTGGAAGAGGGTGTTTATCTGGCGCCGTCGGCGTTTGAAGCGGGCTTTATGTCGGTTGCGCACAGCGCAGAAGATATCAACAACACCATCGACGCCGCGCGTAAGGTATTTGCGAAGCTCTGATGGGTGCAGGCTGATGCCCTCACCCCTGCCCTCCTCACGGGAAGAGGAAGAAAACACTCAAAGCGGCAGCCTCCCGGCTGCCGCTTTTTTATCTGCTCTGCTTCCTCAGCAAATAGATAAAGTACGGCGCACCGATAAAGGTTGATAACAGCCCTGCCGGGATCTGATACGGGAAGAGCACCATTCTGCCCAGCCAGTCAGCGATGACCAACATAATCCCCCCGGTGAGCGCCGACATAACGATGTGCGGCATCGTGCGGCGGAAACCTATCATGCGCGCAATGTGCGGAGCCATCAGACCGATAAAGCTCAACGGGCCGATGGTCAGGGTTGCAACCGCGGTCAGGCAGGCGGCCAGCAGCAACAGCCCCACGCGCGATGGCGCCAGTGCGATCCCAACCGCCCGAGCCGTTTCACCGCCCAGCGGCAAAATGGTCATCCAGCGCCGACACAACGGGGTCATCGCCAGCAACAGCATCATTGCGATCCCACTTTGAACCACCTGAGCGGCCGTTGCGTTGTAGGTCGATCCGGATATCCACGTCAGGATCTGCGCCATCCGCGGATCGCCGCTGGCCTGCAGCATCATCAGCAGCATGGTAAATGCCGTGCTCAGCGCCATACCGGCCAGCAACATTCGATGCGGTGAAAAGCCCCCGCGCCCGGCGGCGATCATGATGATCATCAGCGTCACAGCCGCCCCGATACTGCCCGCCGGCATCAGCCAGCCAAACGCATCACCCGGCACAAAGAACAGCATCAACACCACGCCAAACGCCGCCCCCGAGCTAATGCCCAGCACTTCGGGGCTGGCCATCGGATTACCGGTCAGCCGCTGGATGATACAACCGGCCACCGCCAGCATCACCCCGGCAATCAGCGCCGAGAAAATGCGCGGCCATCGCCACTGCAGCAGCTCATCCAGCATCGGGCCGGTAGCCCAGTGCCAGCCGCTGGCATCGCGCCCCAGTGAAAGCGCAACACAGGCGACAACCAGCAGCGCGATAAGGCCCGCGAAAACAAACCACTGAATATGCTGACGTTCGGCATAGACTTTGTCCCCGGCATCCATCGCCGGCGCGCTCATACTCCGCAGACGTGGCAGTAGCCACAGCAGAAGCGGCGCACCAATCAGCGCGGTGACGGAACCGGTGGAGACCTCCATCCAGACGCGTGCCAGCCAGAGAATAATTTGATCGGAAAGCCACAGGATCAGCGCCCCAATCAGCGGCGCTAAAATCAGACGCGACAGCAGGCGGCGCGCGCCCAGCATCTTCGCCAGCAGTGGCGCAAACAGCCCGATAAAGCCGATAATCCCGACCGCATTCACCAGCAACGCGCTGAGGACAATCGCCAGCGTCAGCGCCGCAAGGCGAGCCAGAGAAAGCGCCAGACCCAGATTGCGGGCCACGCCATCGTCAAGGCCCATCAGGGTCAGCGGACGCAACAGCAGCAGGGTGAGTACCACACCGCCAATCAGCTGCGGCCACAGGCGTTGTACGATGCTCCAGTCCGTCTGCGTGAGCGTCCCGGTACTCCACAGAAACATGCTTTGCAGCTCATCGTGATGGAACAGCACCAGCAGCTGATTAATGGCGCCACAGTAAAGGCTCACCACCAGCCCGGCCAGAATCAGCGTCACCGGGGAAAGACGTTTCCCCCAGGCCACGCCAAACACCAGCGCGCCCACCACACAGGCACCTGCCAGGGCAGCAAACTGGCTGGTCAGCGCACCGGGCAGCGCCCACAGCGTGGTAATCGTGATCCCAAGCTGCGCGCCGGTGGCGACGCCGAGCGTCGTCGGTTCCGCCAGCGGGTTACGCAGCACCTGCTGGAACAACACCCCGACCAGCCCCAGCCCTGCGCCCACCAGCAATGAAATCGCCAGCCGTGGCAACAGGCTGTAGTGGAACAGCATTTGCTGAATATTATCAATATCCGGTACAGCAAAGGCCTGGCCCCACTGCGCGCGCGGCAGCGCAACCGACAGATTGCTCCAGGTTAAGAGCAGCGCCGCAATGAAGACAACGGTCAAAAGCAGCGTCGGGAAAAGCGCGAACCGTGATTTCATGCCTTGCCTCCCAGCGCGCCATCAAGCAGCCGGGCGAAGTGCATCGCCGAGAGGGTCGCACCGTAGAACCAGGCCGCAGGCGCGCGATAGAAACGCTGCGCACGGACGAACGGCATCGCCTGCCACAGCGGGGTCGCCATCAGCGTTTGCATCTCACGTTCATTTCCATGATCAAAACAGAGCACATCCACATCGCGGAATTGCGCGAGGCGATCGATCCCGATCGCCGTACTGCCCCAGAAGGTCATCTCCCCTTCCCAGGCGTTGCGGATACCAAAGCGATCGAGCACTTCCTGGAACAGGCAGTTTTTGCCAAACACCAACACATGGCGGGCATCCAGCAGGGTCACCATCAGCAGAGGACGGTCACCACGGCCAGCGAAACGCGGTTTAAGGGAGTCGATAAAACTGTCGAAGTGATCGAGATGCTGAGTCGCCGCACTCTCTTTATCCAGCAGTTGTGCCATTTCTGTCAGCGAGTGACGCGCCATGGCTAACGGTTTTTTACCGTCGCTAAAGGCAAATCCCTGCCCCGGCGCAATGCGTGCCAGCGTCTCAGGAGAGGGACCGTAGCCCGCAGACCAGACCAAAAAGGAGGGCTTCATCTGCGTCAGAAGTTCGAGATTGGGCTCGGTGCGCAGACCGATGTCGATGACCGACGCAGGCAGCCTCGGCTCGTTCACCCACAGGTTATAATTAGGGATATCGGCCACGCCATAGGGCGTGACGCCCAGCGCCAGCATCAGCTCCACCGGCAACCACTCCAGCGCCACAATACGATGCGGGTCTATCGCTGCCGCCCGGGCGTTACCCATTTTAAACAGCAGTGGCGAAAGCGCCATAGCCGTCAGTAAGCGACGGCGACTGATCAAAGTAGAATCCAGCATCAGTACACAAAGCTCACCGGTGCAGCCCCTGCTGGATGAGGCAGAATACCCATTGGAATGCCGTATATCTGCTCCAGCGTTTCACCACGCATCAGCTCAGAAGGCGTACCTTGCGCAATCATCTCGCCGCCGCGAAGGGCCACCAGATAATCGCAGTAGCGCGCGGCCATGTTGATATCATGCAGAACGGCAATCACCGTCAGGCCACGCTGCTGGCTTAAACGATGAATTAGCGCCAGCACATCCACCTGATGCGCGATATCCAGCGCCGACGTGGGTTCGTCCAGCAGCAGGCAGTTACTGTCCTGTGCCACCAGCATCGCAATCCACGCCCGCTGACGTTCGCCGCCAGACAGACTATCCACCAGACGATGCGCCAGCGGTTTTAACCCCACCAGCGTTATTGCCTCTTCCACTTTTTCTCTGTCGGCCACGCCAAAACGCCCGAGCGCACCGTGCCATGGATAACGCCCAATCGCCACCAGTTCACGCACGGTCATCCCTTCTGCTTGCGGCAGTTGCTGCGGCAGATAAGCCACCTTGCGAGCAAAGGCTTTGCTGTTCCAGCTCTCCAGCGGTTGTCCATCAAGCAAGATCTCGCCTTCGGACGGTGGCTGATGACGCCCCAGCATTTTAAGCAATGTGGATTTACCCGAACCGTTATGACCGATAAGGCCCGTGACTTTGCCGACAGGGAATGTCAAAGAGAGCGGATGCAGCAGCGTGCGTCCTGGAACGCGAAAGGAGGTGTTATCAAGCGCAAACGTGGTATCGGAGTGCGTTTTATTTTCCTGCATAGTGGCCAACTTGTTAAAGGGCACGGCGAACCGTGCCCAAAGAGAGATTAGAAGCGGAAGGTCGCCGTGGCAACAACCTGGCGTTCAGCACCCCAGAAGCAGCCGTAGGTGTTGAAGCAGCTTGCGACGTATTCACGATCCAGCAGGTTGTTGACGTGAACCGCTACGTTGGAGCCGGCCATACCGAAGCGTGCCAGATCGTAGCGTACCAGAGCATCGACAACGGTGTAGCTGCCCACTTTGAAGGAGTTCGCCGGGTCGCCATAGCTGGAGCCGGTGAGCCGTCCGCCGGTACCCAGGGTCAGGCCAGACAGCGCACCATCAAAGAAGGTGTAATCACCCCACAGAGAAGCCATATGTTTTGGCACCTGCGCTGGCGTGTTGCCTTTGTAGTTGGTGTCCGTAGTGTACTCAGCATCCGTATAGGTATAAGAACCGACCACGTTAACACTGGCAGACAATGCCGCTTTCGCTTCGAGTTCAACGCCGCGTGAACGAATTTCACCGCCTTCAACCGAGAAGAATGAGCCTGCCGGGTCGGCCATCAGGTTGTTGGTTTTGGTCAGCTGGTAGACCGCGCCGGTCAGCACGATAGGACGATCGCTCGGCACATATTTCACGCCGGCTTCGTATTGCTTGCCTTTCGACGGGGAGAACAGTTTCCCCTGAGCATCAGTTAGTGAAGCTGGTTCGAAAGATTCGCTATAGCTGAAGTAAGGCGTTACGCCATTATCAAACAGGTAGTTAACACCGCCACGCCAGGTGAACTGAGTATCGTTACGCGTGGACGTTGTGTTATATACACGGTTGTAGGAGTCCTGATTGGCCCAGTCGTAACGGCCGCCCAGAGTCACCAATACTTTATCCCACTGCGCCTGATCCTGAACATACAGGCCCGTTTGTTTCTGACGGTTCAGAATTTGATATGGACGGGAAGTCACCGGGTCTTTCGAGTTGAAATCGAAATCGGTCCTCACCGGATTGTAGAGATCCAGCAGTGGCACGGAATCGTCGTAACCGAACCAGGAGTTGATGTCATTACGCATACGCATAAAGTCAACGCCCGTCAGCAGAGTGTGGTCCACAGATCCGGTTGCAAATTTGCTCTGCAATTGCGTATCGACGGTGAAGTTTTGCAATTTTTCATCATCAACAACGTATCTGCGCGCCAGATAATGGCCTTTGTCCGCTGGTGCTAAGGCCGCACACTGTTTGCTGCCCACATTCGCCGGATCGGTACAGACGCCATAACCGTACACGCTATTCTGCGACACGTTAACTTGCGAGTAACGCAGGTTCTGACGCACCGTGAAGGTATCGTTGAATTCGTGATCGAAGCTGTACCCAACCATTTTCTGGTTACGGGAGTAGGTATTGTTCTTCGCACCTTCGTTGAAATCAGTCGGCAGACGATTGCCGTTTGGCAGCGGCTCGACCGTCCCCTCTTTTGGCAACCAGCCGTAATAGCCCGTTTCCGGCTCATTCTGGAAGTAAGAGAGGAAAGTGAAGTTAGTTTTATCATCCGGGCGCCAGGAGAACGATGGCGCGATGGCGTAACGCTGCTCTTCCGCACCTTTCTGTTGGGCATTATTGGATCGCGCCAGACCGATCAGGCGGTAGGAGTACACGCCGTCATCATCAATGGCATCGCTGAAGTCAAAGCCGGTCTGGAACAGGCTATCGCTGCCCATTTTGAACTGGATCTCTTTCAGCGGTTCCGTGGTCGGACGCTTACTTACCATGTTCAGCAAACCGCCAGGGCTGCTTTTTCCGTACAGCACGGAGACCGGACCACGCATGATTTCAGCGCGCTCCAGCATATAAGGGTCAATCACCGCGTCGTTATAGAAGTTGCCCTGCATCTTCATACCGTCGAGGTAGTTGTTCTGGCTCTGACCATCGGCCGCAAATCCGCGAATCACCAGATAGTCATAGGTGTTTGATGCGCCACGCGTGCCAACCGCCACGCCTGGGGTATAGCTCAACGCCTCTTTCACCGAACGTGGCTGATGCAAAGCCATCTCTTCGGCGGTCACCACAGAAATAGACTGCGGGACTTTTTGAATAGGGGTATCGGTTTTGGTGCCGGTTGCGGACTGACGCGCCGCGATAGTTGCCGCCGGTCCCCATGCACTTTCTTGTGCTGCCGGAGCCGCGGTCACCGTAATGGTGTCTTCTTTTTGGGTGGTTTCTGCCGCATGTGCAAAAGTCGACATGCCGCTTACCGCTGTGGCTACAACGACTGCGATTTTACGCAGCGAAGAATTCATTGGCTGAGCAGTTTTGAGCGCCATTGGTATATCTCTGATTAAAGAGTGAATGATAACGTAAACGAGAATTATTATTATGACCGCAGAATAATATGCGAAACGCTGGCGGCATAGCAAGCAATAAGCGGCCCTACAAGAATTGAGGGTTTAAGAAATAACCAGAGGGAAAATGGGGAGTTAAAGCAGGATTAAATAAGGGTTAGGAATATGTTCTGTATGCGTGAATAAATTCCCTCTCCCGCAGGAGAGGGAACTGGCTGACTTAGTTTCCGCCAAACATATCTTTGATCCAGCCGGCTACGCCGTCGCTGTCTTTCTTCTCATTCTGCGGCTGCTGTTGAGGCTGCTGCTGTTGAGGCTGAGAAGATTGCTCAAACGGATTGCCTGTCGGCTGTTCCGGTTGGCTTTGCTGGCAAAGAGAGTCCGGGTTGTCCGTCCAGACCGGCAGTGAACGCATCCCGCCGCCACACACGAAGTTACCGGATTCATCGACGCCCATATCCACCACATCTTCCGGAGCCGTCAGATTGAGCGGGACCGGTGACTGGTTAGTCAGGTAGCGTTGATAAATCGACATCGCGCCGCTGGCACCATACAGTTTGGTCGGCTGGTTGTTGTCGCGCCCTACCCAGGTAATCACCACTTCACGACCGTCGATACCCGCAAACCAGGTATCCACGTTGTTGTTGGTGGTCCCGGTTTTACCCGCCAGATGCAGGCCAGGATATTTCGCGCCCAACTGGCGGCCCGTACCGCGCTGCACAACTTGCTGCATGGTCCAGAGCGTCATGTAAGCCGCCTGAGCCGGAACCGCACGCTCCGCCTGCGGGAAGCTTTGGTACAGCACCGAACCGTCTTCAGAAATCACCGAACGCACGGCAGAAAGCTGAGCGCGATTACCGCCGCTGGCGATGGTCTGGAACGCCTGCGCCACTTCAATCGGCGTCAGGTTCAACGCACCCAGAATCATCGCCGGAACCGGATGCAGCTGATCTTTCGGTACCCCCAGCTTCTGCCAGGTGTCGGTGATCGCCGGCAGACCCAGCGCCATCCCGAGGTTCACTGTCGGGACGTTCATCGAGCGAGTCAGCGCATCCACCAGCATCACCTGACCGCTGAACTGTTTATCATCGTTCTGCGGGGACCACACCTGGCCGTTTGGCTGACGCAGCGCAATCGGCGCATCGGCAATCCAGGTATTCAGTCGATACTGATTCGGCTGGCTAAGTGCCGTCAGATAGGTCGCCGGTTTTGCCAGAGAGCCAATCGAACGACGCGCCTGCATCGCACGGTTGTAGCCCGCAAACTGCGGCTCCGCCCCGCCGACCATTGCGCGCACTTCGCCGCTGTAGCGGTCAACCACGACCATCGCGGTTTCCAGATCGCTCAACTTACGCTGTTTTTTCAGCACCGGAATACCGTCGACAGCGGCTTTTTCCGCCGCATCCTGCGCAACTGAGTCAAAGGTAGTAAAGATCTTCACGCCGGAGAGATCTTTCACTTTATCGCCCAGCTTCGTTTGCAGCTCCTGACGCACCATCTGCATAAAGGCTGGCTGCGGGGAGATCACGCCACCGCGCGGCTGTACGCCCAGCGGACGGGCGCTCAGCATGTCATACAATTCCTGATCGATAACCTGCTGCTGTTGCAGCAAACGCAGAACCAGATTACGACGTTCAAGCGCCAGCTTCGGATTACGCCACGGGTTGTAAATCGACGCGCCTTTTACCATGCCCACCAGCAATGCCTGCTGGTCGAGGCTCAGCTCTTCTACCGGACGACCAAAGTAATACAGGCTCGCCAGCGGGAAACCACGGATCTCGTTATCGCCGCTTTGCCCGAGATACACCTCGTTCATATACAGCTCAAGAATACGATCTTTGCTGTAGCGGGCGTCCATCAGTACAGCCATGTACGCTTCGTTAGCTTTACGCCAGTAAGAGCGTTCGCTGGAGAGGAACAGGTTTTTCACCAGCTGCTGAGTCAGGGTACTTGCCCCCTGCACGGTGCGACCGGCAGTCAGGTTTGCCAGAACCGCACGGCCAATGGAATACAGGCTAACGCCGTCATGCTCATAGAAGTGACGGTCTTCGGTGGCGAGCAGAGTATCCACCAGCAGATCCGGGAAACCGTTACGCGCGACAAACAGACGCTGCTCGCCGTTTGGCGAGGAGAGCATGGTGATCAGGCGTGGATCGAGTCGGAAGAAACCAAACTGACGGTTGCTGTCCAGGTTCTCGATGGTTTCCAGATGATCGCCATCAAAGGTCAGGCGCGCGCGCACCTGCCCCTCTTTGCTGTCCGGGAAATCAAACGGACGGCGAATCATTTCGATGCTCTTCGCCTGCACGGTAAACTCGCCAGGACGCGTCATCTTCGTCACCTGGCGGTACTGCGTGGCTTCCAGCAGCTTGACCATTTCATTCTTGCTGATGGACATATCTGGCTCAAGGTTCACCATGCGGCCATACACTGCCGCTGGCAACTGCCAGACTTTTCCGTCGATACGGCTGCGGATCTTTTGATCCAGATACACACCGTAGATCGCCATCAGGGCAATAAATACAATGAACAGCTTCAGCAGCAGCCAGAACCATCCGCGTCTGCCACGAGGCTTGCGCCCTTTGCCTTTCCCTTTACGCGGCATAGGTTCTTGATCCTCATCGTCGTCTTCATAGTCATCGTCATAATCCTCATCTCTGAGGCGACGACGGCTGATTTTCTCTTTCGCCGGACGCGCAGGTTTACCCTTACGTCCTATTGGCTCGCGGTCATTCCCCGCCATGCTTTTTCTCCGCAACATTCAGGCGCAAAGGCCAGATTCTCTTTTCTTCCACCCGGCGGTGAAAGAAGAAATCTCTCAAAACAAAAGCAAAACGGTAACACTAGTTGCCGTTTTTAGTTTTTTCGCCCTCTTCCCGTGGGAGAGGGCCGGGGTGAGGGCATCAGGCCGCACTCCCCCTACGAATATTTCTTCGTGCGTCGCGTCGGCGCCGTATTTGCCGGATCGTCCGGCCAGACGTGCTTCGGGTAACGCCCCTTCATTTCTTTCTGCACCTCGCGATAGCTCCCGGCCCAGAACGCCCCCAGATCGCGCGTAATCTGTAACGGCCGATGCGCAGGCGATAAAAGCTCAAGCACCAGAGGCACACGTCCGTCAGCAATGGATGGCGTCGCCGCCTCACCAAACATCTCCTGCATCCGCACCGCCAGCACCGGAGGATTATCCTCATGATAACGAATGGCGATCCGGCTTCCGGTCGGCACAGTGTAATGCGAGGGGAGCGAACTCACCAGCCGTTGACGTAATGACCAGTCGAGTAAATTTTCGAGCGCGCCTTTCACATCCAGCGTTTTCAACGCCCTTAAAGAGTGCACTCCGCTCATTTGCGGCAAAAGCCACTCTTCAAGCGTGGCTAATAGCGATTCATCATCCACCGCAGGCCACGGATATTCCGGCAACCAGCGCGCGGCGCAGTGTAACCGCAGGCGATACTGTTCTGCCTCCGGCGTCCAGTTAAGGACATTCAATCCCTTCTCGCGAATGCCGTTCAGCATCGCCTGATGTAACTCCTCTTCCGAGGGTTTTGCCAGCGGTTTCACGTTCAGCGTGAGCTTGCCGATCTGGCTGCGACGAAAGGCTTTCAACGTGCCCAGCGCGTCGTCCCACTCTACGGTATCGGACTGCTGCAACAGCTGCGGGCAGGCGCGCGTGAGCGTGTCGATATCTATCGCTATCGCCTGTAAAATTCGCGCATCCGGGGACGAACTCCCCTGCAACAGCAGCGGTGCGATAAGCCACTCGTGGCGGGTGAGCGCGTCATCACTCTCCAGCATGGCGCCCATGCCGTTCGCCAGCTGGTACCGGCCATCAAGGCCACGCCGACGGGCGATACGATCGGGAAATGCCTGCGCCAGCAGACGCGCGATGCGATCGCTGTCCGGCGACCCGCCGTGGCTGTTGAGCCGCTGGCAGAGCCGCTTTGATCGCTGTTGCCAGTTTGGCTGATTGCGGGAGAAAGCCACCGCCAAATCACTGCTGCCTCCCCGGGGTGGTTCCTCCAGAATGGCGGTCAGCTTCGCGGCGGTGGCTATTTCATCATCCCCTTTCGCAGCCACCAGCATCGCTGCCAGGCGCGGTTCATTTCCCAGGGCCGCCATTTTCTGGCCATCAGCGGTCAGTCGATCACCCGCCAGTGCGCCGAGTTCGGTTAATACTTTGCGGGCGGCGGTAAGATTCACCGCAGGCGGCAGATCGAGCCACACCAGTTGACCGGGATCCGGGCAGCCCCATTGCAGCAGCTCCAGCAGCAGCCCGGAGAGATCGCTTTGTAAAATCTCAGGCGTGCTCTGCGCGGCAGCACGTTCAGCCTGTTCAGCGCTGGTGAGGTGCAGACAGACGCCCGCCTCCAGTCGCCCGGCGCGGCCCGCGCGCTGGATCATCGACGCCTGGCTGATGCGCTGCGTGAGCAGGCGGGTCAGGCCGGTGCGCGGATCGAAGCTCGCCACCCTTTCCTGCGCCGTATCCACCACCAGACGAATGCCTTCGATCGTTAAACTGGTTTCAGCAATATTGGTCGCCAGCACCACTTTGCGCTGTCCGGCAGGCGCAGGCAGAATCGCTTTACGCTGTTCATTTAGCGACAGTGCGCCATACAGCGGACACAGCATCACATCGCTGCCCACGCGCGAAGCCAGCTTTTCCTGTACCCGCTGAATTTCACCTACGCCCGGTAAAAAGAGCAGCATCGAGCCAGACTCCTGGCGTAACAACTCCGCGGCAGCGATAGCGACCGCTTCATCAAAGCGCTGATGCGTGGCCAGAGAGCTGTAACGCCGCTCAACCGGAAATGCCCGGCCCTGCGAGGTGATGACCGGTGCTGCGGGCAGTATCTGTTGCAGGCGTTCATTATCGAGCGTCGCCGACATAATCAGCAGTTTGAGATCGTCACGCAGGCCTTGCTGGACATCCAGCAACAGCGCCAGGGCCAAATCCGCTTGCAGGCTGCGTTCGTGGAATTCATCCAGAATCACCAGCCCCACGCCGGTAAGCTCCGGATCGGTTTGCAGCATGCGGGTGAGGATCCCTTCGGTGACCACTTCCAGACGCGTTGTCGCGCCGACACACGTCTCGGCGCGCATGCGATATCCCACCGTTTCGCCCGGCTTCTCGTTCAGCAGTTCAGCCAGCCGTTGCGCCACATTGCGCGCAGCCAGCCGACGCGGCTCCAGCAGAATAATTTTCCCGGGGACAATGCCTGCGTTGAGGATTTGCAGCGGTAGCCACGTCGATTTACCCGCCCCGGTAGGGGCATTCAGCAGAACGGAAGGGGCATGGCGTAATGCAGCGAGCAGCTCAGGCAGTACGGCGGCAACCGGCAATGAGGACACTAACAGCTCCAGAGGGTTAACATTAGACGACGGACATTGTAGCATCGGCGCATATCATTACCGAGTCCCCCAGAATGTCTGAGTCGAAACGACTGTTTTTCGCGATTGAGCCGCCCGCCAGCATACAGCGGCAAATCGTTCGCTGGCGCGCGGCGAATTTCCCGGCGGAAGCGGGCCGTCCTGTCACCGCCGCTAATTTACATCTGACGCTGGCCTTTCTGGGCGAGGTGAGCGCCGAAAAGCAGCGGGCGCTTGCCGCCATGGCCGGCAGGATTCGCCAGCCGGGTTTCACCCTGAATCTGGATGATGCCGGGCAGTGGCTGCGCTCTCGCGTGGTCTGGCTCGGGACTCGCCAGCCGCCACGCGGGCTACTGCAACTGGCAAATATGCTCCGCGCCCAGGCCGCACGCAGCGGGTGTTATCAAAGCCCGCAACCCTTTCATCCGCATATCACCCTGCTGCGAAACACCGGACACGCCGTGGCGATCCCGGCGCCGGGTTTCAACTGGGCCTTCCCGGTCACTGAATTCGTCCTGTATGAATCGTCGTTCAGCCAGGGACGCACCCGATATACACCGCTCACACGCTGGACGTTGAGCGAATAATAAGGATTTCCGATGCAGTTTAGCCCTGCCCTACAGCCCGCCACGCTGATTCAGCGCTATAAACGTTTTCTTGCCGATGTCATCACGCCCGAGGGCGAACAGCTGACGCTGCATTGCCCGAATACCGGCGCGATGACCGGTTGCGCCACGCCGGGCGATACCGTCTGGTATTCCACTTCCGCCAACCCCAAACGCAAATACGCCCACACATGGGAAGTCACCGAAACCCAAAACGGGGCCTTTATTTGCGTCAATACGATGCGCGCCAATCCACTGGTGAAAGAAGCCATCGCCGCCGGACGCATTGCGGAACTGGCCGGATACAGTAGCCTAAAAGGCGAAGTGAAATATGGCGAAGAAGGCAGCAGAATTGACTTTATGTTGCAGGCGGATGAGCGCCCTGAGTGCTATATTGAAGTCAAATCAGTGACGTTAGCAGACAGGGATAATGGCTACTTTCCAGATGCGGTAACGCTACGCGGCCAAAAGCATTTGCGAGAGTTAATGAGTGTTGCGGCGGCGGGCAAGCGCGCCGTCATTTTGTTTGCCGTTTTGCATTCAGCCATTGAACGATTCTCTCCGGCCCGCCACATTGACCCAAAATACGCACAACTGTTGAATGAGGCACAAAAGCAGGGGGTGGAAGTTTTAGCTTATAAAGCGGAACTTTCTGCCGATAATATGACTCTGAGTTCGTCTCTCCCCGTTATGTTATAAGGGGTTAGACATTGACGATTTGGTATTCGGGCCGCGTGCGCAAATACGCTTTTCCTCACAGGCTTGTCAAGTGTTACGTATAGATAATTGCCTTACGGAAAAGCATCTGCTATTTATAGCGACCTGATTTTTCCCCCACACACGGGGATCGATAGTGCGTGTTAAGGAGAAGCAACATGCAAGAAGGGCAAAACCGTAAAACATCGTCCCTGAGTATTCTCGCCATCGCTGGGGTGGAGCCATACCAGGAGAAGCCGGGCGAAGAGTATATGAACGAAGCCCAGCTGTCTCACTTCAAGCGTATTCTTGAAGCATGGCGTAATCAACTTAGGGATGAAGTCGATCGCACCGTTACACATATGCAGGACGAAGCAGCCAACTTCCCGGACCCGGTAGACCGTGCCGCTCAGGAAGAAGAATTCAGCCTCGAATTGCGTAACCGTGACCGCGAGCGCAAACTCATCAAAAAGATTGAGAAAACGCTGAAGAAGGTTGAGGACGAAGATTTCGGCTACTGCGAATCCTGCGGAGTGGAAATTGGTATCCGTCGCCTGGAAGCGCGTCCGACTGCCGATCTGTGCATCGACTGTAAAACGCTGGCTGAAATCCGCGAAAAACAGATGGCGGGTTAATTCCAGCCCTGTCATAACGATCACAAAGGCGGGAGTTTCTCCCGCCTTGTTACTTTTGTCTGCCGTGAATATGCCTCAATCAGACTATATCGGGCGCTTTGCGCCATCTCCCTCCGGTGAATTGCACTTTGGTTCGCTGATTGCCGCTCTCGGCAGCTATTTGCAAGCGCGCTCTCAACAGGGCATCTGGCGTGTGCGTATCGAAGATATTGATCCTCCGCGTGAAGTTCCCGGTGCTGCAGATACCATTCTGCGCCAGCTGGAACATTACGGCCTCCACTGGGACGGTGACGTTCTCTGGCAATCGCAGCGGCATGACGCTTACCGCGAACGACTGGCGTGGTTGCACGAACAAGGGCTTTCTTATTATTGCACCTGCACCCGGGCGCGGATTCAGAGCGCAGGCGGCGTTTACGACGGTCATTGCCGCAGCCTGAATAACGGGCCAGAAAATGCAGCGCTACGTCTGCTGCAGCATCATCCTGTCACCCATTTTGACGATCTGCTGCTTGGCACCATTCAGGCTGATGAACGACTGGCGGGTGAAGATTTTATTATCCATCGCCGGGACGGTTTATTTGCCTATAACCTGGCCGTCGTCGTCGATGACCATTTCCAGGGCGTGACGGAAATTGTACGCGGTGCGGATCTGATTGAACCCACGGTGAGGCAAATCTCGCTATACCAACAATTTGGCTGGAATGTACCCGATTATATTCATCTGCCGCTGGCGTTGAATGAACAAGGGAATAAACTTTCAAAACAGAACCACGCGCCGACGTTACCGAATAGCGATCCGCGCCCGGTGTTGATCGAGGCACTGCGATTTTTAAATCAGAATGTCACGCACGAATGGCAGGATTTACGCACCGATGAATTGCTGAAAAAAGCCGTCGATCATTGGGTGCTCGCAGCGGTGCCGAAAATCCAGCATTCTCAAATGCGTCTCGCTGAGCTATGATTAGCCGCTTTTTACACGAAGCATCCGTGCTGGATCAAGGTGGCAACTGAGTGAATCACCGGGAATTTACTTTTGTAAACGACCGTATGAACGCAGGCAGTCAACGCACAGGCAGCATGATGGATGACGTGTCATTTTTTGTCCTATAAATGAAACACACTACTGAGGTGTACTATTTTTACTCGAGTCGCTAATTTTTGCCGTAAGGTGCTAAGCCGCGATGAGAGCATGGCGAACGACGCTATTGCTCAATCCCATATGTCGGTTATTCCGCGTGAGCAGCACACTATTTCCCGCAAAGATATCAGTGAAAATGCCCTCAAGGTCCTCTATCGTCTGAATAAAGCAGGCTATGAGGCCTATCTCGTGGGCGGCGGCGTTCGCGATTTACTGCTCGGCAAAAAACCAAAAGATTTTGACGTGACGACCAGTGCCACGCCTGAACAGGTGCGTAAATTATTCCGCAACTGTCGTCTGGTAGGCCGCCGTTTTCGTCTTGCCCACGTCATGTTTGGGCCAGAAATTATTGAAGTGGCGACCTTCCGTGGTCATCACGAAGGCAGCACAACGGATCGCACGACTTCTCAGCGCGGTCAAAATGGCATGCTGCTGCGTGACAATATCTTTGGCTCCATTGAAGAAGATGCCCAGCGACGTGACTTCACCATCAACAGCCTCTACTACAGCGTGGCTGATTTTACGGTGCGTGATTTCGTGGGTGGCGTACAGGATCTGAAAGAGGGCGTGATTCGCCTGATCGGTAATCCTGAGACCCGCTACCGCGAAGATCCGGTTCGCATGCTGCGCGCAGTGCGTTTTGCAGCCAAGCTGAACATGCAGATCAGCCCTGAAACCGCCGAGCCGATCCCTCGTCTGGCCACGCTTATCAACGATGTGCCTCCGGCGCGTCTGTTCGAAGAGTCGCTGAAACTGCTGCAGGCCGGTTACGGATACGAAACCTACAAGCTGCTGCGTGAAAACAGCCTGTTCCAGCCGCTGTTCCCGACCATCGTCCGTTACTTCACCGAAAACGGTGATAGCCCGATGGAACGCATCATCGCTCAGGTGCTAAAAAACACCGATACCCGCATTCATAACGATATGCGTGTGAACCCGGCGTTCCTGTTTGCAGCGATGTTCTGGTATCCCCTGCTCGAAACCGCGCAGAAGATTGCTCAGGAGAGCGGTCTGGCTTACTACGACGCCTTCGCGCTCGCCGCGAATGACGTGCTGGACGAAGCCTGCCGTACGCTGGCGATCCCTAAGCGCATCACGACGCTGGTGCGTGATATCTGGCAGCTGCAATTACGTATGTCTCGCCGTCAGGGCAAGCGTGCGTGGAAACTGATGGAGCATCCTAAATTCCGTGCGGCTTACGATCTGCTGGCGCTACGCGCTGAGATCGAAAATAACAAGGAACTGCAAAGCCTGACGCAATGGTGGGGAGAGTTCCAGGTTTCAGCACCGCCAGAACAGAAAGGCATGCTCACTAATCTGGACGATGAGCCAGAACCGCGTCGCCGTCATCGTCGTCCACGCAAGCGCGCCCCGCGCCGCGAAGGCAGCGCATGACCCTCGCTTACATCGCCATCGGCAGCAATCTGGCCTCTCCGCTGGAGCAGGTTAACGCTGCCGTACAAGCGTTAAGCGATATCCCACAGAGCCGCCTGGTGGCGGTTTCTGCGTTTTACCGTACGCCTCCGCTTGGCCCACAGGATCAGCCAGATTATCTGAATGCTGCCGTGGTGCTGGAAACAGCGCTTGAGCCCGAAGCGCTGCTGGATAACACCCAGCGTATTGAGCTTCAGCAAGGTCGCGTGCGCAAAGCAGAGCGCTGGGGCCCTCGTACGCTGGATCTGGATATTATGCTGTTTGGCGACCGCATCATTCAGACTGAACGCCTGACGGTACCGCATTACGACATGAAGAACCGCGGTTTTATGCTGTGGCCGCTGTTGGAAGTCGCCCCGACGCTGACCTTCCCGAATGGCGAATCTTTGCAGGCTGTTCTGCAACAGCTCAACGCCGCCAAACCCGCCCTCTGGTAACCCTGCTTTTTTGCCGATCCACACGAAATATTTGGTGTGAATCGGTTGCCTAAAATCATTGTTCCCCCGAATGTTACTGTTAGAATGCGCAAATATTCGTTTTGGGCTATCAGGAAACATTATGAAACCAACCACCATCTCCTTGCTGCAGAAATGCAAACAGGAAAAGAGACGCTTCGCCACGATCACGGCCTATGATTACAGCTTCGCAAAACTGTTTGCGGAAGAAGGGATTAACGTCATGCTGGTTGGCGACTCGTTAGGGATGACGGTTCAAGGACATGATTCCACTCTGCCAGTAACCGTGGACGATATTGCTTACCATACCCGTGCCGTTCGTCGCGGGGCGCCGCACTGCCTGCTGCTTTCAGACCTTCCCTTCATGGCTTACGCCACGCCAGAACAGGCGTTCGAGAACGCTGCAACCGTGATGCGTGCCGGGGCGAATATGGTCAAAATTGAGGGTGGAGTCTGGCTGGCTGACACCGTAAAAATGCTCACCGAGCGCGCGGTCCCCGTCTGTGGTCATCTGGGATTAACACCGCAGTCCGTCAATATCTTTGGCGGCTATAAGGTGCAGGGTCGCGGCGATGCGGGGCAGACTCTGCTTGACGATGCGCTGGCGCTTGAAGCGTCAGGCGCACAGCTGCTGGTTCTGGAATGCGTTCCCGTTGAACTGGCAAAACGCGTCACTGATGCCCTCTCGATTCCTGTTATCGGCATTGGCGCGGGTAACGTCACCGATGGGCAAATTCTGGTGATGCATGATGCGTTTGGGATTACCGGTGGCCACATTCCTAAATTCGCGAAAAATTTCCTGAGCGATGCCGGCGACATGCGCGCAGCGGTCAGGCAGTATATTGCCGACGTTGAATCCGGTGTCTACCCGGGTGAAGAACACAGTTTCCATTAAGGAGTCTTGTTGTGCTAATCATTGAAACCCTGCCCTTGCTACGTCAGCACATTCGTCGCCTGCGTCAGGAAGGTAAACGTATCGCACTGGTTCCGACCATGGGCAATCTGCATGATGGTCATATGAAACTGGTTGATGAAGCGAGAGCCCGCGCCGATGTGGTGGTGGTCTCCATATTCGTTAATCCAATGCAGTTCGACCGCGCAGACGATCTGGCGCGCTATCCGCGCACGCTGCAGGAAGATTGCGAGAAGCTCAATAAGCGTCACGTTGATTTCGTCTTCTCCCCTGCCCCTGCTGATATTTATCCGCAAGGCACGGAAGGCGCGACCTTTGTCGATGTTCCGGGTATTTCAACGATGCTCGAAGGGGCCAGCCGGCCGGGGCATTTCCGCGGCGTTTCAACGATTGTCAGCAAACTGTTTAACCTGGTACAGCCGGATGTCGCCTGCTTTGGTGAGAAAGATTTCCAGCAGCTGGCGCTGATCCGCAAGATGGTTGCTGATATGGGTTATGACATCGAGATTGTTGGCGTGCCGATTGTGCGTGCCAAAGATGGGCTGGCACTCAGTTCACGCAACGGTTATCTGACTGCCGAGCAGCGTAAAATTGCGCCAGAATTAAGTAAGGTCATGAACACAATGGCGGAAGAGTTACTGGCGCATGAGCTGAGTGCAGAAGAGATCATTGCCCTTGCAGAGCAAGAGCTGAACGATAAAGGCCTGCGCGCTGACGACATCCAAATTCGCGATGCGGACACCTTGCTGGAACTTTCTGCCACCAGCAAACGCGCCGTCATTCTGGTTGCCGCCTGGCTCGGTCAGGCGCGGCTGATTGACAACAAAGTGGTTGAGCTGGCGTAGTAGACAGCGATTAAAAATCGGGCAATACTGCGCTGATATTTACCAGGGGAATGTTTCCCCTCCCCCTGCCCTCTCCCGACGGCGGGGGACGTATGAAGAGTAAAGGTAACGTTATGATTCGCACAATGCTGCAAGGTAAGCTTCACCGCGTCAAAGTGACGCAGGCAGACCTGCATTACGAAGGCTCCTGCGCGATTGACCAGGATTTCCTTGAGGCGGCGGGTATTCTTGAATACGAAGCCATTGATATTTACAACGTCACCAACGGCAAACGCTTCTCGACCTATGCGATTGCGGGCGAGCGCGGATCTAAAATCATTTCGGTAAATGGCGCAGCAGCACACTGCGCTGACGTGGGTGATATCCTGATTATCGCCACCTACGTAACGATGCCGGATGAACAGGCGCGCAGCTGGCAGCCAAAAGTGGCCTATTTTGATGGCGACAACGAGATGAAACGCACTGCAAAAGCAGTGCCGGTTCAGGTTGCCTGATTGCTATCCCTGCGGCTGATTACTGATCAGCCGCGACATCGTCTCCAGCGAATCCGTTCTTAAGATGTAAAGACGCTTCAGTAAGAACGGATTATCTCCCGGCTTCACCTTCCCTTTCACGGTTGTCACCGCCAGATGAAAACCGGCATCATTCGCCGCTTTTACCGCTTTATCATCATAGCCGCCAAACGGGTATGAGAGATAAAGCACATGCGGATTAAATTGCGCCAGCGCCCGACGCGACCGCTGAAAATCAAATAAGATCACATGATGACTGCGGCTTAATAAAATCGGATGCTTGTTCGCATCGACGCGGTGCAGGAAATGAGTGTGCGACTGAATATCAAACACATCCTGAATTTCTTTTATTTCCGACACGCTCATAAACTGAAGTGATTTTGGGTCCCACTTCTGCGGATGCCCCTTAATACGCGAGGAAATAATAAACGCCGTCGCCTTAAACCCATACTCTTTCAGAATCGGCCAGGCATAACGACTGACCGATTTCAGACCATCATCAAAAGTAATCACCACCGCGCGCGCGGGCAAATTCATTTTATTACGCACGTAACCTTCGAGCTGATACATGGTCAGGGTGGTATAGCCCTGATCGCGCAGCCAGGTCATCTGGTTGCTGAAAGCGCGCACGCTGGTCGTGGTGGAGGTATGGCGGAAACGGGTATTTTCTTCATCGCGCAGAATATGGTGGTAAGTGATGACCGGAATGCCGCTATCTTCCTGCGCATCCAGACTGCTGATCCATGCCAGACGGTTACCCAGGCGGATTTGAAACCAGGTCTGATTCAGACGGTCTTTCAGCTTGCCAAGGATGGGATAGCGCAGGTTACTACTCAGCGTACCAAAAGGGGCGCTGCCGCTGTTGGGTGCGTTATAGACCGGCGTGTCTTTCCAGGTGATGAGATTTTGATTACTCAGCGGCTTGTTGAGATCGCCCAGACTATCTTCAACACGCTGTTTGCCCTGAACTTTTTCCAGATGCTCCTTATCAATAAAGCCGGTACCAAAGCCGAAGCGGAATTCGTAGTAATCAGCAGCGGTCGGTACTACGGCAAGGATCTGACCCGCCCGGACATTGCCAACGTTAACTACACTGTTGCCCACCTGCGCCCAAATCGCCGCATCTTCGGTGGTCTGCATGTATTGTGCGGGTAAGCCTTGCTGGCTTAATAAACTGGCTGAAACGCCGCCGGACATCAGCAGCAAAAGCAGGAAAATAGTACGCGTGAGCATGAGGTCTGTGTCGCTACGAAAAAACAGGTGTCATTGTAACAAATGCCAGATCAATACCAACGTTTAATTCTTATACAGGTCGTGTAGCAGGACAAAAGGCGGGTTTTTCTGTTGCTGATGCCACAGACTACTGACCCCCGGGATCTCCTGCCCAACCAGCGTATCGCGGAATTCAGCGCTGGTCAGCGTCTCGCGTAGCGGGTACATCATTTCGATAAGCGGGTAGTTAATACCGGAGATCACTTCGCAGTTATCGTGCTTATGACTCAGCAATGCCGCCACGCGATAGGGTGCGGCGCCTGAAATATCGGTAAGAAAAATCACCCCTTCGCCAGTATCAGTTTGATGTAGCGCATCGCACATCATTCGGCTCAGCATATTGGTACTCAGCTCATGCCAGTAATTGACTGCCATGCACTGGGGTAGCGGACCGAATTTCTTTTCCAGGCGCTCAATCATCGCCTGGGCATTGTCTTCATGGCAGGTAATCACCCAACCCAGCATAGTCTTTCTCCTTGAAGGGGAAAGTAGTTTAGCGGAGTGAGGGTTGCCGCAAGGTGATTGGAGTCAATAATCGTACAAGACACCAGGAAAAAACCCCACGTCTGGTTCCTAAATATTATCGGTATCAGGCAAAGATAAAAAGTGGCTGATATTATGGGGATGATTCATTACATGAAGGAAAATATTATCACGAGAAATCAGGACTGATTTCTCTTCAAAAAGAGAGCGGCTATTATCGAGTGTCATAATATATGCGGCGATGAAGTAAAAATCATCGTCACACATCCCCGAAAGAAAGTCTGATGTACTCCATAAAATATTCTGACTCGTTAAAAATGAATAAGCCCGTGTCGTTAAGCGTATTTTTTAAGAAAGCGAAATGCCTTAAACGCCAGCCCCATTGGAGTCATAAACCAGGCAATACAGGCATAAATAGCGAAGGTTAACAGGCAGGGAAGCCACGAATCATCGCCATCATGAGCTTGCTGGAAAAGACAAAAAAGTAAAACAATGAATGACATCATTAGCATGACTAAAAACCGCTTCCTTAATTCATGCAATAAAACTAAATGCGTTAATAAGGAGTCCTTTTGCAGGTAATGCCGAAAAATCCGCAGATCCTTGCCTGTAAAGCCATGTTCCAGCATCTTTTTTTCTATGTCGTTCACGGGATCCCTTCCCATCGTTCATTTCTGAAAAAATTATTTTACCCGCAACGACAAGTTTGACCCAGTTTATCAGGATGAAATCAGAAAACAGCCCGATGGTTTGCGGCCACCGGGCTGTCGATTAGCTGCGCAGTCCACGGCCGCGCTGGATCAAATACCAGCACAGGATGTAGAACGCGATAATAAATACCGCGAGTACGGCAACGGTCGTGAATAGTGGCACATCAGTAATACCGAGGAAACCGAAACGGAAGCCGCTGATCATATATACAATCGGATTGAGGTGAGATAACGCCTGCCAGAACGGCGGCAGTAGTGTGAGCGAATAAAATACCCCACCGAGATAAGTTAACGGCGTCAACACAAAGGTCGGAATCAGACTGATGTCATCAAACGTGGTCGCAAACACCGCATTCAGCAGCCCCGCCAGTGAGAACAGAATAGCCGTCATCAGCAACGTGACGGCCACAAACACCCACGAATGAACCTGGAAAGGCACAAAGAACAGAGAAATAGCCGTCACCAGAATCCCTACTGCCAGCCCGCGCGCTACGCCGCCGCCCACATAACCGGCGATGATGACGTGCGTGGGAACCGGGGCCACCAGCAGCTCTTCAATATTACGCTGGAACTTCGCGCTGAAAAACGACGATGCCACGTTGGCATAGGCGTTGGTGATCACCGCCATCATGATCAGGCCCGGCACGATAAACTGCATATAGGTAAAGCCATGCATTTCGCCAATACGGGAGCCAATCAGATTCCCGAAGATGATGAAATACAGCGTCATGGTGATCACTGGCGGCACCAGGGTTTGGATCCAGATGCGCATAAAGCGGTTGATCTCTTTGGCCCAGATACTTTTAAGCGCCACCCAATAAAGATGCATCATGCCTGCTCTCCTTGTTTTTCATGGACCAGCGAGACAAACAGTTCTTCCAGTCGGTTGGCTTTATTGCGCATACTTAACACCTGTACACCCTGCGCGCTCAGCTGCGAGAACACGCTGTTAATCCCCTGCTCACGCAGCACTTCCACTTCCAGCGTCGAGGTATCGACCAGACGATACTGGTAGCCTTCCAGCTTCGGCAGCGGGCTTTTAGCCGCCAGATCGAGAATGAACGTTTCGGATTTGAGTTTGGAGAGCAGATTTTTCATCGAGGTGTTTTCCACCAGCTCGCCGCGCTGAATGATGCCGATATTGCGGCACAACATTTCCGCCTCTTCGAGGTAGTGAGTGGTCAGAATGATGGTGGTGCCTTTATCATTCAGATCCTTTAAAAAACCCCACATCGAACGGCGCAACTCAATATCCACGCCCGCCGTTGGCTCATCGAGGATCAGCAGTTTTGGTTCATGCATCAGCGCTCGGGCGATCATCAGGCGGCGCTTCATCCCACCGGATAGCATGCGCGCGCGTTCATCGCGTTTTTCCCACAGATCGAGCTGTTTCAGATACTTTTCGCTGCGCGTGATGGCATCTTTACGCTCAACCCCATAGTAACCCGCCTGATTCACCACAATCTGCTGCACGGTCTCGAACGGGTTGAAGTTGAACTCCTGCGGCACAAGTCCCAGCTGGCGTTTGGCGTTGACCACGTCTTTTTCCAGGTCATAGCCAAAGACGGCCACCTTACCTGAGGATTTGTTAACCAGTGAGCTGATAATGCCGATCGTAGTGGATTTTCCGGCACCGTTTGGTCCCAGAAGCGCGTAGAAATCTCCCGCTTCCACTTTCAGATCGATCCCGCGCAGCGCCTGAACGCCACCCGGATAGACTTTTTTAAGCTGCTCGAGCTCCAGTGCGATAGTCATGAATTAAACTTACCTATAGTTCTGACACACGTTGTGTGGTTTCAATAAAAGTCGAGTTACCCTATATTAGCGCAACGCTATTACTCGGTTACAGGTCGTTAACCTCTATGAATGACATAGATACACTCATCAGCAACAATGCACTATGGTCAAAAATGCTGGTTGAAGAGGACCCGGGATTTTTTGAGAAGCTGGCGAAGGCGCAGAATCCACGTTTTTTATGGATTGGATGCTCTGACAGCCGCGTCCCGGCGGAACGCCTGACCGGCCTTGATTCGGGTGAGCTGTTCGTTCACCGTAACGTGGCAAACCTGGTGATTCACACCGATCTCAATTGCCTCTCCGTCGTTCAGTACGCCGTGGACGTTCTGGAAGTGGAACACATTATTATTTGCGGCCACTACGGCTGTGGCGGTGTACAGGCTGCGGTCGAAAACCCGGAGCTGGGGCTGATTGATAACTGGCTGCTGCACATTCGCGATATCTGGTTCAAACATAGCTCACTGCTGGGCGAAATGCCGCAGGAGCGCCGCCTCGATACCTTATGTGAACTCAACGTCATGGAACAGGTGTATAACCTGGGTCACTCCACCATCATGCGTTCCGCGTGGAAGCGGGGACAGAAAGTGTCCGTTCACGGCTGGGCATATGGGATTCACGATGGCTTGCTGCGTGACCTGGAAGTGACAGCCACGAACCGCGAAACGCTTGAACAGCGCTATCGTCAGGGTGTATCGAATCTGACAAAGAAACACGCCAACCACAAATAAGTCTGGCAAGCCGCCGGTCGGCACCTTCGCTTTTTACCCTCTCCAGACAGGAGAGGGTCGGAGTACAGGCATCAACGCGCCATTCCGCACAACATTTTATTCGTCCAGCAGCACCACTTTGCCGACATACGGCAGATGGCGATAGCGCTGCGCATAGTCGATACCATAACCGACCACGAACTCATCCGGGATAGAGAAACCGACAAACTCCACCGGCACGTCCACTTCACGGCGCGTGGGTTTATCCAGCAGGGTACAAATCGCCAGCGATTTTGGCCCACGCAGGCTCAGAATTTCGCGCACTTTCGATAAAGTGTTACCGGAGTCGATAATGTCCTCAACGATTAACACATCTTTGCCACGAATATCTTCGTCCAGGTCTTTAAGGATTTTCACATCGCGGGTGGTCGACATGCCGCTGCCATAGCTGGAGGCGGTCATAAAATCGACTTCATGGGAAACGTGTACTTCACGGCACAGGTCTGCCATGAACATAAATGAACCGCGCAGCAGACCCACCAGCACCATTTCGCTGCCGCTGTCCTGATAACGCTCGGTAATTTGACGACCCAGTTCGGCGATACGCGCTTTGATCTCCGCTTCCGGGATCATCACTTCAACAGTATGTTTCATATTACTAACCGTATGATTTAAAACCAATCTATCAATGCGGATTTACCTGCGTCCAACATTGATTCACAAGTCCGGCAGTATACCAGCAAATGGATTCGCCTGGCGCATGAGTTATAAAAAGCTCAATTTGTGATTCCGATCACACTTGTTAATACCTATAATTAATTGCTATCAAATAATTAACAAACTACAGAGTACTTTTCTATGGCTGAAACAAAAAATCAACAGCCGCGTCTACTGGTGACATTGACAGCGCTCTTCGCCGCTTTCTGCGCGCTGTATCTGTTAATCGGTGGCGTGTGGCTGGTCACTATTGGCGGCTCCTGGTACTACCCGATCGCGGGTCTGATCATGCTGGGTGTCACCGTCCTGCTGTGGCGTCGTAAACGTTCCGCGCTGTGGCTTTACGCTGCATTACTTCTTGCCACCATGGTATGGGGTGTCTGGGAAGTCGGCTTCGACTTTTGGGCGCTCACGCCGCGTAGCGACATTCTGGTCTTCTTCGGTATCTGGCTGATTCTGCCGTTCGTCTGGCGTCGTCTGTGGATCCCCGCCAACGGCGCCGTTGCCGCTCTGGTCGTGGCTCTGCTCATTACCGGCGGCATTCTGACCTGGGCTGGTTTTAACGATCCGCAGGAAATCAAAGGCACGCTGAATGCCGAGTCAACGCCTGCCGCTGCTATCTCGCAGATTGCTGACGGTGACTGGCCTGCTTATGGCCGTAATCAGGAAGGACAACGCTATTCGCCGCTGAAGCAAATCAATGCCGACAACGTTAAAAACCTGAAAGAAGCCTGGGTATTCCGTACCGGCGATCTGAAACAGCCGAACGATCCGGGTGAGTTGACGAACGAAGTCACGCCGATCAAAGTCGGCAACATGCTTTACCTCTGTACCGCTCACCAGCGCCTGTTTGCACTGGATGCGGCAACCGGTAAAGAGAAATGGCACTTTGACCCACAGCTGAATTCTAATCCTTCCTTCCAGCACATTACCTGCCGCGGCGTCTCTTACCATGAAGCCCGTGCGGATAATGCCAGCCCGGACGTCGTGGCAGATTGCCCACGTCGTATTATGCTGCCCGTGAATGATGGCCGTCTGTTTGCGATCAACGCGGAGACCGGCAAGCTGTGCGAAACCTTTGCCAACAAAGGTATCCTCAATCTGCAAACCAACATGCCCGATACCACTCCGGGCCTGTATGAGCCAACGTCACCGCCGATTATTACCGATAAAACTATCGTGATTGCCGGTTCGGTAACGGATAACTTCTCGACTCGTGAAACGTCGGGCGTGATCCGTGGTTTCGACGTGAACACCGGCAAACTGCTGTGGGCCTTCGATCCGGGCGCGAAAGATCCAAACGCTATCCCGTCGGATGAACACACCTTTACCTTTAACTCACCGAACTCCTGGGCACCGGCTGCGTATGACGCGAAACTGGATCTGGTGTATCTGCCGATGGGTGTCACCACGCCAGATATCTGGGGCGGTAACCGCACACCGGAGCAGGAGCGTTACGCGAGTTCTATTGTGGCGCTGAATGCCACTACCGGTAAGCTGGCCTGGAGCTATCAGACCGTACACCACGACCTGTGGGATATGGATATGCCGTCCCAGCCAACGCTGGCCGACATTACCGTCAACGGTAAAACCGTTCCGGTCATCTACGCTCCGGCGAAAACCGGTAACATCTTCGTGCTGGATCGCACTAACGGCAAGCTGGTAGTTCCTGCTCCGGAAAAACCGGTTCCGCAGGGCGCAGCTAAAGGCGACTACGTCACCAAAACGCAGCCGTTCTCGGACCTGAGCTTCCGTCCGAAGAAAGACCTGACCGGCGCTGACATGTGGGGCGCCACCATGTTCGACCAGCTGGTGTGCCGCGTGATGTTCCATCAATTGCGCTATGAAGGCATCTTCACCCCGCCGTCTGAGCAGGGCACGCTGGTCTTCCCGGGCAACCTCGGTATGTTTGAATGGGGTGGAATTTCCGTTGACCCTAACCGTCAGGTAGCGATTGCTAACCCGATGGCGCTCCCGTTCGTCTCGAAGCTGATCCCACGCGGTCCGGGTAACCCGATGGAGCAGCCGAAAGATGCGAAAGGCAGCGGCACGGAAGCGGGTATTCAGCCGCAGTACGGCGTACCGTTTGGCGTGACGCTCAACCCGTTCCTCTCTCCGTTTGGCCTGCCGTGTAAACAGCCTGCATGGGGTTATATCGCAGCAACGGATCTGAAAACCAACCAGGTCGTCTGGAAAAAACGTATTGGTACGCCACAAGACAGCATGCCGTTCCCGATGCCTGTGCCAGTGCCGTTCAATATGGGGATGCCAATGCTTGGCGGCCCAATTTCTACCGCGGGTAACGTCTTGTTCATCGCAGCAACCGCAGATAACTACCTGCGCGCGTATAACATGAGCAACGGTGAGAAACTGTGGCAAGGCCGTCTGCCGGCGGGTGGACAGGCGACACCAATGACCTATGAAGTGGATGGCAAGCAGTACGTTGTCATCTCTGCGGGGGGTCATGGTTCGTTTGGTACGAAGATGGGCGACTATATTGTCGCGTATGCGTTGCCAGATGATGTGAAGTAATTCTCCCCCAGCCCCTCTCCCTCAAGGGAGAGGGGACTGCCCGATTTTCCCCCTCTCCCTGTGGGAGAGGGTCGGGGTGAGGGCATCAAACCGCACGCATTTACACCGTAAACCCTAACATCATCCCCGTATCTTCATGTTCCAGCAGATGACAGTGCGCCATGTAAGCAAACTCTTTCGGCGCGTCGTGATCAAACTTCACCAGCACCTCGCTCACCCCGCCCTCCACTCTTACCGTATCCTTCCAGCCTGCACGATGTACCGCTGGTGGCTTGCCATTCTCTGACAAGATACGTAACTGCGTGCCATGGATATGGAATGGATGCAGCATCATGTCGCCCTCGCCGGATATCACCCAGCGTTCGTACTGGCCCTTACTGGCCGCGAACATCGGTGTGGTCATATCAAAGGCCTGGCCGTTGATACGGTTGGCGTTGTGGAAATCAAACCCTTTCCCGCCGCCGTGATTCATATGGCCCATACTGCCGTGATCCATATTCATATGGCCCATCGACTGGCCGTGATGCATTCCGCTCATGGCCTGATCGCCATATTTATTCATCAGCGCCTGCATGCCCATCATATCGAGCATCGGGTCCATCGAAAGTTGCAGCTTACGCTGCGTTAACCCGTCAAGCGACGGCAGCGCGGGGATAGCGGCGAGAGTATCCGGCAGCGTGCCGGAGGCCGTTACCCGCAGCGGCTGAATACGCAAAACGGGATGCGGTTTGTCGAACGGCGCAACGGCCATCCCCATCTGGCTGACCGGAAGCGTAACGAGATCAAACGACTTGCCGTCGCTGATATCCACCAGCACTTCAAAACGCTCGCCCATCAGCATCGGAAGTTCATTCACTTTTACCGGTTCCGCCAGCAGGCCACCGTCACTGGCAACAACATACATCGGTCGCTGATCGCTGGTCGCAAAATTGAGTGAACGCGCGTTACAGCCGTTGAGCAGACGCAAACGCAGCCAGCCTTTTGGCGCGGCATGCTGAGGATAAATCGCGCCGTTGGTGAGCAGCGTATCGCCGAACCAGCCTACCGCGGCACTCATTACATCGAGCTGATAGTCGATCTGTCCGTCGGCGGTGAATTTCTTGTCCTGCACGATAACCGGTATATCGTCGATACCCCACTGTTTCGGCAGACGCAGCAGGCGGCTTTCATCGTCCTCGATCAAAACCAGGCCCGCCAGACCCATCGCGACCTGATGGCCGGTTTTACCGTGCTGATGCGGATGGAACCAGCAGGTGGCGGCGCGCTGATCGGGGGTAAACGTTACGCTGCGCTCACCGCCGGGTTTAATGACACCCTGCGGGCCACCGTCCACTTCACCGGGCACTTCCAGTCCATGCCAGTGCAGCGTCGTTTCTTCAGCCAGAGTGTTGTGAATACTCACCGTCACCGGTTTGCCCCTGGATAAGCGGAGCGCGGGTCCGAGTAAATTGCCGTTATAACCCCATGTCGTGGCGTGATGGGGACCCAATACCGATTTGCCTGACTGCACAATCAGCTGGATACGGCTGCGGGCGTCCGCCGTCAGCAAATCAGGTATGGGCAGCGCGGGCCGGTCGGCAGCCCACACGGCGCGACTCCACAGCGGTAATGCGCTGGCAGCACCCAGCGCAACAGAATATTTCAAAAAATCACGACGTTGCATATCTATTCCCTTATGTCCTGCAGACGATAATTTGAGCTTAAACCCTCCCCTAACCGGAAGGTCAAGTAAAGCGGCAATAATAAAGGTCGTCGCCCTGCTATCAAGTATGCTAACGTTAAATTTCCGTGATGCAGTGGTAGAAGCAATGAAGACGTTTTTCAGGACAATTTTGTTCGGCAGCCTGATGGCTGCGAGCGTAAACAGTTATGCGCTGAGTGAAAATGAAGCGGAAGATATGGCCGATTTAACGGCGGTTTTTGTATTCCTGAAGAACGATTGTGGCTACCAGAATTTGCCTAACGGGCAGATTCGTCGCGCACTGGTCTTTTTTGCCCAGCAGAACCAATGGGATCTCAGCAACTACGATAGCTTTGACATGAAGGCGCTCGGTGAAGACAGCTACCGCGATTTAAGCGGCATCGGCATCCCTGTCGCGAAAAAATGCAAAGCGCTGGCCCGCGATTCGCTGAGCCTGCTCGCCTACGTAAAGTAACCTTCCCGACGCCCCTTTGTTGAAATGATGGCCGTGCATGCACGGTCGTTGTTGGCTATGATGTTGCGCCCATTTTGCGTGGGTGTAATGGATGTTAACAAAGGAGGTATCAGCCAATGACCGATAATAAAATGTGGCATGAAACGCTGCATGACCAGTTTGGTCAGTACTTTGCCGTTGATAACGTGCTTTATCACGAGAAAACCGATCATCAGGATTTGATCATTTTCGAGAATGCCGCGTTTGGCCGCGTGATGGCGCTGGATGGCGTAGTACAAACCACCGAACGTGACGAATTCATCTATCACGAAATGATGACCCACGTACCGCTGCTGGCGCACGGGCACGCGAAACATGTGCTGATCATCGGCGGCGGCGATGGCGCTATGCTGCGCGAAGTTTCGCGGCATAAATCGATTGAAACCATCACCATGGTAGAGATCGACGCTGGCGTAGTCTCTTTCTGCCGCCAGTACCTGCCAAACCACAATGCGGGCAGCTACGACGATCCGCGCTTTACGCTGGTGATCGACGACGGCGTCAATTTTGTGAATCAGACGCAGCAAACGTTTGATGTGATCATTTCCGATTGCACCGATCCGATTGGCCCGGGCGCGACGCTTTTCACCTCCTCCTTCTACGAAGGCTGCAAACGCTGCCTGAAACCCGGCGGAATTTTTGTTGCCCAGAACGGCGTCTGCTTCCTGCAACAGGATGAAGCCATCGACAGCCACCGCAAACTGAGCCACTACTTTGGCGATGTGAGTTTCTATCAGGCAGCAATTCCGACCTATTACGGCGGGATCATGACCTTTGCCTGGGCGACAGACAATGACGTGCTGCGCCATCTCTCGACTGAAATAATCCAGGCCCGCTTCCATCAGGCCAACCTGAAATGCCGTTACTATAATCCCGCAGTACATACGGCAGCGTTTGCCTTGCCACAATATCTGCAAGACGCACTGTCCGCACAATGACTCTAAGGGGGTGAACTAAATTGAAAAAGCTGAAACTGCATGGCTTTAACAACCTGACCAAAAGCCTGAGTTTTTGTATTTACGATATCTGCTACGTTAAAACAGCGGAAGAGCGCGATGGTTATATCGCCTATATCGACGAACTCTACAACGCCAATCGCCTGACTGAAATTTTGTCAGAAACGTGCTCGATTATTGGAGCTAATATCCTGAATATCGCACGTCAGGATTATGAACCGCAGGGTGCAAGCGTGACGATCCTCGTCAGTGAGGAGCCTGTTGACCCGCATCTTATCGATCCTACCGAACACCCCGGCCCGCTGCCAGAAGCGGTGGTTGCCCATCTCGATAAAAGCCATATCTGCGTTCACACCTATCCGGAGAGCCATCCGGAGGGCGGATTATGTACCTTCCGCGCCGATATCGAAGTCTCCACCTGTGGCGTGATTTCGCCACTGAATGCGCTGAATTATCTTATTCATCAGCTTGAATCCGATATTGTGACCGTCGATTATCGCGTGCGCGGATTCACCCGGGATATCAACGGGATGAAGCATTTTATCGATCATGAAATCAACTCGATTCAGAACTTTATGTCAGAGGATATGAAGGCGCTGTACGATATGATGGACGTCAATGTCTATCAGGAAAACATCTTCCACACCAAGATGTTACTGAAAGAATTCGACCTGAAGCACTACATGTTCCACACCAGGCCTGAAGATTTAAGCGAAGAAGAGCGAAAAGTCATTACCGATCTGCTCTGGAAAGAGATGCGCGAAATCTACTACGGCCGCAATATTCCGGCCGTGTAACAGGCGCATGGAGCAAGGACGCTCCGAAGAATTACTTCTGTTTCATAAAATCGCGGTACGCCGCGACGACCTGTAAAAAGTCCTCTACGCCGCACAGCGACAGACTCTCTTCATCGTAATAGCTCATGCCCTCTTCCATCTCATCGCCCGATATTTCAAGCTGATTGGCGCGTACCATCACCTCTTCTTCATCCATCCATAGCGTGTATTCATGTCCAATACGCTGCCAGGTGCGCTCGCTACCCTTTACCGTGCGGGCAGCCTGTTCAACTTCATCAAGCAAAGCAAGGTTCTCTTTTACTTCTTCGTTAAACCAGTGCCCAACAACTTCGTGGCCCATCGACATACGCACTTTCACCACACCAGTGATGTCGCGCAGAAATTCGTAATCCATCGTTTTTTCCTCTGCAAAGCCAATGGCGTAATTATCGCAGATAGCGAGGAGATAAAAAGCGGGACGGGTGTCAGGAGTGGAAAATAAAAAGGTGAGAGCAAGACCCTGCGGCCTGATGCCCTCACCTCGTCCCTCTCCCAGAGGAGAGGATGCAAACACTAAACACCGTCTCGGTGGAGACGGTTTTGCCGTTTATACCGCGGTCTGGAAGATCACGCCGTCCGCTTTCTCGGTATATTGAGAAAGTTTGTCGAAGTTCAGGTAACGGTAGGTATCCACCGCCGTCTTATCCACCTGAGCCACAAAGGTCTGGTACTCTTCCGGTGTCGGCAGTTTGCCGATCAGCGCCGCAACAGCCGCCAGTTCGGCAGAGGCCAGATAGACGTTCGCCCCCGTACCTAAACGGTTCGGGAAGTTACGGGTCGAGGTGGAAACCACCGTCGAACCATCGGCCACGCGCGCCTGGTTACCCATACACAGGGAACAGCCAGGGATTTCGATACGCGCCCCGCTCTTGCCAAACACGCTGTAGTAACCCTCTTCCGTCAGCTGTGCCGCATCCATACGGGTTGGCGGAGCCACCCACAGACGCGTTGGCAGCTGGCCTTTATGGGCATCCAACAGCTTACCGGCCGCACGGAAGTGGCCGATGTTGGTCATACAAGAACCGATAAACACTTCGTCGATCTTATCGCCCTGCACATCAGAGAGCAGACGCGCATCGTCCGGATCGTTCGGCGCACACAGAATTGGCTCTTTGATATCCGCCAGATCGATGTCGATCACCGCCGCATACTCTGCGTCAGCATCGGCTTCGAGCAGCTGCGGATCCGCCAGCCATTTTTCCATCCCCTGCACGCGACGCTCCAGCGTACGGCGATCGCCGTAGCCTTCCGCAATCATCCACTTCAGCAGCACGATGTTAGAGGTCAGATACTCAACAATCGGCTCCTGGTTCAGCTTGATGGTACAGCCAGCAGCCGAACGCTCGGCAGAGGCGTCGGTCAGCTCGAATGCCTGCTCCACTTTCAGATCCGGCAGACCTTCGATCTCCAGAATGCGGCCTGAGAAGATGTTTTTCTTCCCTTTCTTCTCAACGGTCAGCAGCCCTTGCTTGATCGCGTACAGCGGGATCGCATGCACCAGATCGCGCAGGGTGATACCCGGCTGCATTTTGCCTTTGAAGCGCACCAGAACGGATTCCGGCATGTCCAGCGGCATCACGCCCGTCGCCGCCGCGAACGCCACCAGACCAGAGCCCGCCGGGAATGAGATCCCAATCGGGAAACGGGTATGGGAGTCACCGCCAGTGCCTACGGTATCCGGCAGCAGCATACGGTTCAGCCACGAGTGGATAACGCCATCGCCCGGACGCAGTGAAACACCGCCGCGGTTCATAATAAAGTCTGGTAGGGTGTGGTGAGTGGTGACGTCAACCGGCTTTGGATAGGCAGCGGTATGACAGAAGGACTGCATCACCAGATCAGAAGAGAAACCCAGACACGCCAGATCTTTCAGCTCATCACGGGTCATTGGCCCGGTGGTGTCCTGAGAACCGACGGAGGTCATTTTCGGTTCACAATAAGCGCCAGGACGGATACCCGTCACGCCGCATGCGCGACCGACCATTTTCTGCGCCAGAGAATAACCGCGGCTGCTTTCGGCCACGTCTTTCGCCTGACGGAACACGTCGCTGTGCGGCAGACCCAGCGATTCACGCGCTTTGGTGGTCAGGCCGCGACCGATAATCAACGGGATACGGCCACCGGCACGCACTTCGTCAATCAGCACGTCGGTTTTCAGTTCAAAGTTTGCCAACAGCTCGCCGGTCTCGTGGCGACGAACTTCACCTTTAAACGGATAAACGTCGATGACGTCACCCATGTTGAGGTCGTTCACGTCCACTTCAATTGGCAATGCGCCTGCATCTTCCATGGTGTTGAAGAAGATAGGGGCGATTTTGCCGCCCAGCACCAAACCACCGCCACGTTTGTTTGGCACATGAGGGATGTCATCCCCCATAAACCACAGTACGGAGTTGGTTGCAGATTTACGGGAAGAACCGGTGCCGACAACATCGCCGACGTAGGCCAGCGGGAAGCCTTTGTTTGCAAGCGCCTCGATCTGTTTGATCGGGCCGACAACGCCCGGCTGATCCGGCTCAATACCTTCACGGGCGTTTTTCAGCATCGCCAGCGCATGCAGTGGGATATCCGGGCGAGACCAGGCATCCGGAGCCGGAGACAAGTCATCAGTATTGGTTTCGCCAGTCACTTTAAACACAGTGACGGTCATTTTTTCAGCCAGTGCCGGACGGTTCAGGAACCATTCCGCGTCAGCCCAGGATTGAATCACCTGTTTAGCATGGCGATTGCCTGCTTTGGCTTTTTCTTCCACATCGTAGAAGTTATCAAACATCAGCAGCGTTTGGGACAGCGCTTTGACGGCAATCGGTGCCAGCGTTTCGCTATCCAGAGCGTCGATCAGCGGATGAATGTTGTAACCGCCCTGCATGGTGCCGAGCAGTTCAATCGCTTTTTCAGGAGTGACCAGTGGGGAGGTGGCTTCGCCTTTGGCAATCGCAGCAAGGAATCCGGCTTTAACATACGCGGCTTCATCTACGCCAGGCGGAACACGGTTGATCAACAGATCCAACAGGAATTCTTCTTCGCCCGCAGGCGGATTCTTCAGCAGCTCGACGAGCGCGGCCATTTGGGTTGCATCTAAAGGTTTCGGTACAATTCCCTCGGCGGCACGTTCTGCTACGTGCTTACGGTATTCTTCTAGCACGACGGTTCTCCTCGCTCTCATTATCATAATGCGGCATACACTTTATTCTTCAGGCTGCGTCTGTGTTGGCTGCGCAGCCTGAAGGCTTTGGTGTATCGGCGTTCTCTTCACGCTCCTGTGAGACAGCAGTTTGTAGGGTAAATGCCCGATACCGCGTCGGGCAGCATAGCAGGATTTCTGCACAGTGTTAATCCGTTTACAAAAAAGCAACATTAAATAATTTGCTGAATCGTTACGTATGGTGTAGCGCAGCGTGGCATCGCTGTGCCAGCAGCAAAAACAGCGAGCGACAGTGCATTTATTGCCTGACGTCCAACGGTTTTTCCGCCAACAGATATAATTTGTGTAATAAATACACATACTCTTTATCCGTACTTGCGGGGCCGTTTCCCAACAATAGCTAAAACGCTAAAACTCGGGTGAATATACTCGCGGCAATAACAACGCCATTTGGTACCGCTTACGCTGGAGTCGCACTATGAAGTTGCCCTTTAAGCCACATCTGCTTGTTCTTCTGTGTAGTGCCGGGCTGTTAGCTGCATCCGGTGTGATGTTTGTGAAAAGCCGCACCCCCGAGGCTGTCTCCCCGGTGGAACAGGCTCCCGTCGCACCGCAATCCGTCGTGACACAACCCGTCGCGCCTTCAGTAGCCCCGGCCCTGACGCCAGCCTATACCGCCGCGCAAATCGATCAATGGGTCGCGCCGGTTGCGCTCTATCCCGACTCGCTTTTATCTCAGATTCTGATGGCATCGACTTACCCGGCCAACGTCATTCAGGCTGCGCAATGGTCGAAAGATAATCCCAAAATGCAGGGAGATGCCGCTATTCAGGCGGTGAATAGTCAGCCGTGGGACCCTAGCGTCAAATCGCTGGTCGCCTTTCCTCAGTTAATGTCGCTGATGGGCGAAAACCCACCGTGGATCCAGAACCTGGGCGATGCGTTTCTCGCGCAACCCAAGGATGTCATGGACTCCGTACAGCGTTTACGCCTGTTGGCCCAGCAGACCGGTGCACTGCAGTCCACGCCGCAACAGACGGTGACCACCGAGAAAAAAACCGCCCCCGCTCAGACGACCAGCGCATCAACGCAGTCCTCTTCAGGCAGCACCGCAACGCCCCCAACGGTGATTAAGATCGGGTCCGCTGATCCTCAGGTGGTTTACGTCCCCACCTACAATCCCGCTACCGTCTACGGCACCTGGCCTAATGCCAGCTATCCGCCCGTCTATTTGCCCCCTTCTCCGGGAGAGCAATTTACCGATAGCCTGGTCAAAGGTCTGGGATTCAGCCTTGGCGTTGCCACGACCTATGCCATTTTCAGCAATATCGACTGGGACGACGATGACGATCACCACCATCATGATGACGATGACTACCACCACCACAACGACGGCTATAACCGTAACGGCGATAACAACATCAATATCAACGTGGATAACTTCAATAAAATCAGCGGGCAGCGTCTGACCGATAACAACCGTACCTGGCAACATAATCCGGCCTACCGTGAGGGTGTTCCGTATCCCACCAATCAGTTGAACAGCCGCTTCCACCAGACGGAAAGTGCGACAGGTTTAAGCGCGACCCAGCAAAAACCGGTGAACCGCGACAGCCAGCGTCAGGCGGCTCTGGCTCAGGTGCAGCAATCCAGCGGAAAATCACTGTCACGCACCGCGTCTCCGGCGACCAAAGACGCGCAGCGTCAGGCTGCAAGCAACCAGCTTAAACAGATCTCCCAACGCAATAACTACCGTGGCTACGACAACACCCGGCCACAAACGGCAAACCGGGCGAACAATCCTTCCCCGCGTGATAACCGCCAGCCGGTGACCTCGCGACAAGAAAATCGCGCTTCGCCAGGCGAGCGCCAGCCCATTTCTCATCAGCGGGCCAATGCTTTAAGTGGTAACGATAGCCGTTCTGCAAACTGGCAGGCGCAACAGCAGCGCGGCGCTCAAAGCCGTCAGTTCACCTCGCGCACCCAGAATCAGCCAGCCCGGCAAATGCCTGCAGGCCGCACTGAACATCGTGAATTCCGTCACCGCTAAGGGAATCGAAATGAAAAAGCAATTACTCAGTGGCGTGATGCTGTTTATGGTCTCGACTTTCACTATCGCTCAGCAGCATTTCAGCACGCCTGAAGAGGCGACCAGCGCGCTGGCGAAAGCCATCAACCAGCAAAACGAAGGCGAGATGAACACTCTTCTCGGTGATGACTGGCGAGAATTTCTGCCGCCTGAAGGCGTGGATCCCGATGCGGTAGATCGTTTTGTGCGTGACTGGAAGGTCAGCCATCGCACGGTGACCGATGGTGATGTGGCCCATCTGGTCGTTGGCGACAGCAACTGGCAGTTGCCCATACCGGTGGTGAAACGCCAGCAGGGGTGGCAGTTCGATATGCAGGAAGCCGCCGAGGAGATCCTGACGCGCGAAATTGGCCGCAACGAACTTGCCGCTATTGAAGCGCTGCACGCCTACGTCGATGCCCAGCAGAGCTATTTTGCCCTGAATCATCACTATGCGCAGAAAGTCGTGAGCTCAGAAGGGAAAAAGGACGGATTGTACTGGCCCGCAGCACCTGGCGAAGCGCCGAGCCCGCTCGGTCCGGCATTTAGCCCGGACACACCAGTAACAGGCTATCACGGCTATCGTTTCCGCATTCTGCCTGATAAAGAGAAAGGTTTTGCTATGGTAGCTTGGCCCGTCAGCTACGGCGAGACGGGTGTGATGAGTTTCATCATCAATCAGGATGACCGGGTTTATCAGACCAACCTGGGGAGTGAATCCCGGCAGAAAGCGCAAGCGCTGAAGGAATATGCGCCGGATGCGCAGTGGCATCCGGTCACGCCATAATAAAAAAGCCGCTCAGTTGAGCGGCTTTTTATATGCGTTATCAGCAATTACAGAATGTTTGCGACTGACTTCGCCAGCTGAGCTTCCAGCACCGGTTTCGCCTCTTCAAACTTCAGGTTAACCTTGTTGGCATTGGATACTACGCGGGTCTGATACTTCGCGCGATCGCCCTTCTCGGTGCTGGTCTGCAGCTTCACGCCAGAGGTTCCCTGACGCAGCGCGGCGATGTTATCGGTGGTGACTTTAGCTTTGCTGCGCTCGGAGATTTGCAGGTCAGTGACCATGGTGAAGTTCACATCTTCTACCATCGCATCTGCCGCCATGCCGATCAGGCCAGCCGCCAGACCCACGCCCAGCGCGGCACCAGAAGAGGAGCTGTTATAAGCAGTGATCCCTGCGCCCAGTGCAGCACCGACGGCAGCCCCTTCGTAACCGGTTTTCAGATAGCCCTGGGATTCACGCAGATCCATTTTGTCGGCTTTCAGCACGTTAGCCTGCACCCAGTAGTAAGCGCTGTCCGGGGAGCTGGTTACTTTGTAGCCCTTGGCAATCAGGTCATTTGCCAGCAGGGTTTGCAGGTTGCTCATATCTTTATCAGAGGTATTTTTTACCTGGATATAAACCGTTTTCTCACTGGAAGGCTCCAGCCAGACGGTTTCGCTCATCTGCGTTTTCACTTCCAGATTACGTTTCTTCACCGCCGTAGTCATCGCGCCACACCCTGTCAGCGTCATTACCGCTGCAACCAAGCCAACAACCGCCACTTTCTTTAAAGACATGTGTTTTCCTTTTTTCCTGTAATAAAAAGTACCAATCCCAGAGTCCGTGCAGCTAAAAACCACACAAAGGTGAAAAGGTTATCGGCAGTTGGAGAGATTTTTTTAGCGGAGATATCAATGGGATGACTACCAAATTGGGTAGTATTCAGGCAAAAAAAACGCCTCGGGAGAGGCGTTTCATCACTTAAGAAGAAATTACTTCTTCTTCGCTTTCGCGTTTGGCAGGTCGGTGATGCTACCTTCAAACACTTCTGCAGCCAGGCCCACGGACTCGTGCAGAGTCGGGTGCGCATGGATGGTCAGAGCGATGTCTTCAGCGTCACAGCCCATTTCGATAGCCAGACCGATCTCACCCAGCAGCTCGCCGCCGTTGGTACCGACAATCGCACCACCGATCACACGGTGAGTCTCTTTGTCGAAGATCAGTTTGGTCACGCCATCGGCGCAATCGGAAGCGATAGCACGGCCAGAAGCAGCCCACGGGAAGGTGGCGGTTTCGTAGCTGATGCCTTTCTCTTTCGCTTCTTTCTCGGTCAGACCCACCCAGGCAACTTCTGGCTCGGTGTAAGCGATAGATGGGATCACTTTCGGATCGAAGTAGTGCTTCATGCCCGCGATAACTTCAGCGGCAACGTGACCTTCGTGAACACCTTTGTGCGCCAGCATTGGCTGACCGACGATATCGCCGATAGCAAAGATGTGCGGCACGTTAGTGCGCAGTTGTTTATCGACACGGATAAAGCCACGGTCGTCCACTTCCACGCCAGCAGCGCCCGCGTCGAGGTTTTTACCGTTAGGCACACGACCGATAGCCACCAGCACCGCGTCATAACGCTGCGCTTCAGCTGGCGCTTTTTTGCCTTCCATGGAAACGTAAATACCGTCTTCTTTCGCTTCAACGGCAGTCACTTTGGTTTCCAGCATCAGGTTGAATTTCTTGCTGATGCGTTTGGTGAAGACTTTAACGATATCTTTATCGGCAGCCGGGATAACCTGGTCGAACATTTCAACCACGTCAATCTCTGAACCCAGCGCATGGTACACGGTACCCATTTCCAGACCGATGATACCGCCGCCCATAACCAGCAGGCGTTTTGGAACGGTTTTCAGTTCCAGTGCGTCGGTGGAATCCCACACGCGCGGATCTTCATGCGGAATGAACGGCAGTTCGATCGGACGGGAGCCCGCCGCGATGATCGCATTGTCGAAGTTGATCACGGTTTTGCCGTTCTCACCTTCCACTTCCAGGGTGTTTGCCCCGGTAAATTTACCCAGACCGTTGACCACTTTCACTTTACGGCCTTTAGCCATGCCAGCCAGACCGCCGGTCAGCTGAGTGATCACTTTCTCTTTCCAGGTACGAATCTTGTCGATATCGGTTTTCGGCTCGCCGAAGACGATACCGTGGTCAGCCAGTGCTTTGGCTTCTTCGATAACTTTTGCTACGTGCAGCAGTGCTTTAGAAGGGATACAGCCGACGTTCAGACAAACACCACCGAGGGTGTTGTAACGTTCAACGATTACGGTTTCCAGACCTAAATCAGCGCAACGGAAGGCAGCAGAGTAACCTGCCGGGCCTGCCCCAAGTACCACGACCTGAGTTTTGATTTCAGTACTCATCATGACCTCTTATTGATTTCCGGCGGTCCAGGTACTTGTCGCCCTTCATCCACCGGGACGTTCTATCCGCCCGTATTTTACAAAATTGTTAACAATTTTGAAACAACAAACGGCTCATGAATTGTTGTCTTTACCAATAACCTCACAATTTTCATGAGATTACAAGCAAAAAAGCCGGCCGACTGGCCGGCTTTTCGGTTACATCACCAGGCGACGAATATCGCTCAGGGTGTTGTTGATGATGGTGATAAAGCGAGCACCATCAGCACCGTCGATCACGCGGTGGTCGAAGGAGAGAGAAATCGGCATCATCAGACGCGGAGTAAACTCTTTACCATTCCACACCGGCTCAATCGCGGACTTGGAAACACCGAGGATAGCCACTTCTGGCGCGTTAACAATCGGCGCGAAGTGGGTGGTGCCCAGGCCGCCGATGCTGGAGATAGTGAAGCAACCGCCCTGCATTTCGCCAGCAGTCAACTTACCATCACGCGCTTTTTTGGAGATCACGGTCAGTTCACGAGACAGCTCAGTGATGCTCTTCTTGTTCACGTCTTTGAAGACCGGAACAACCAGACCATTTGGCGTATCAACCGCCACACCGATGTTGATGTATTTCTTCAGCGTCAGGCGCTGTGCATCTTCAGACAGGGAGCTGTTGAAACGTGGCATCTGCTCCAGCGCAGCCGCAACCGCTTTCATGATGAAGACCACTGGGGTGAATTTCACGTCCAGTTTGCGCTTCTCAGCTTCAGCGTTCTGCTGTTTACGGAACGCTTCCAGATCGGTGATATCAGTTTTGTCGAAGTGCGTAACGTGCGGGATCATTACCCAGTTACGGCTCAGGTTCGCACCAGAGATTTTCTGGATACGGCCCAGTTCCACTTCTTCGATTTCACCAAACTTGCTGAAGTCCACTTTCGGCCATGGCAGCATGCCCGGAATACCGCCGCCGGTGGCAGCAGCAGGTGCCGCTTCAGCGCGTTTCACCGCGTCTTTCACGTAAGTCTGAACGTCTTCGCGCAGGATACGACCTTTACGGCCCGTCCCTTTCACTTTCGCCAGATTCACACCGAACTCGCGCGCCAGGCGACGGATCAGCGGAGTGGCGTGAACGTACGCGTCGTTCTCAGCAAACTCAGATTTGCCTTCCGCTTTCGCCGCCGGTGCAGCTGCTTTAGCAGCAGGCGCCGGAGCGGCAGCAGCAGGAGCCGGAGCAGCAGCCGGGGCCGCAGCAGGCGCAGCGCCTTCCACTTCGAAGACCATAATCAGAGAGCCAGTAGACACTTTGTCGCCGGTGCTGATTTTGATTTCTTTAACGGTACCCGCGAACGGAGCCGGGACTTCCATAGAGGCTTTGTCGCCTTCTACGGTGATCAGTGACTGCTCAGCGGCAACTTTGTCGCCCACTTTCACCATCACTTCAGTCACTTCAACTTCGTCACCGCCGATATCCGGAACGTTAACGTCTTTCGCGCCAGAGGCTGCTGGTGCAGCCGCAGCCGCCGGAGCAGCCGCCTGTGCTGGTGCCGCAGCAGGCGCTGCGCCCGCCACTTCGAAGACCATAATCAGGGAGCCGGTAGACACTTTGTCGCCGGTGTTGATTTTGATCTCTTTCACCACGCCCGCGAACGGTGCCGGGACTTCCATAGAGGCTTTGTCGCCTTCTACGGTGATCAGGGACTGTTCAGCAGCAACGGTGTCGCCCACTTTTACCATGATCTCAGTGACTTCAACTTCGTCACCGCCGATGTCAGGCACGTTAACGTCTTTTGCAGCCGCAGCCGCTGGTGCAGCCGCCGGAGCCGCTGCTTCTTTCTTCTCTTCCTGCGCTGGTGCAGCAGGAGCTGCACCGTCGGCGGAATCGAAAATCATGATCAGTTTGCCAGTCTCGGTTTTATCGCCAACAGAGACTTTGATCTCTTTAACAATGCCAGCCTGAGGAGACGGGACTTCCATAGAGGCTTTATCGCCTTCTACGGTGATCAGCGACTGTTCAGCTTCAACTTTGTCGCCTGGTTTGACCAGGATCTCGGTGATTTCAACTTCATCAGCCCCGATGTCCGGTACATTGATTTCGATAGCCATTATTCTTTTACCTCTTACGCCAGACGCGGGTTAACTTTATCTGCATCGATGTTGAATTTGGTAATTGCTTCCGCAACCACTTTCTTGTCGATTTCGCCACGTTTAGCCAGTTCGCCCAGCGCTGCAACGACCACGTAAGAAGCATCAACTTCGAAGTGGTGACGCAGGTTCTCACGGCTGTCAGAGCGACCGAAGCCGTCGGTACCCAGTACGCGGTAATCATCAGCCGGTACGTAAGTACGAACCTGCTCGGCGAACAGTTTCATATAGTCAGTAGATGCCACTGCCGGAGCGTCGTTCATCACCTGAGCGATGTACGGTACGCGTGGAGTTTCCAGCGGGTGCAGCATGTTCCAGCGCTCACAATCCTGGCCATCACGCGCCAGTTCAGTGAAGGAAGTGACGGAGTACACGTCAGAACCTACGCCGTAGTCTTTCGCCAGGATCTGTGCTGCTTCACGTACGTGACGCAGGATAGAACCGGAGCCCAACAGCTGAACTTTACCTTTGCTACCTTCGAGGGTTTCGAGTTTGTAGATACCTTTACGGATACCTTCCTCGGCACCTGCTGGCATTGCCGGCATGTGGTAGTTTTCGTTCAGCGTGGTGATGTAGTAGTAAACGTTCTCTTGCGCTTCACCGTACATACGCACCAGACCGTCGTGCATGATGACAGCCACTTCGTATGCATAAGATGGATCGTAAGAGATACAGTTCGGGATAGTCAGAGACTGAATGTGGCTGTGACCATCTTCGTGCTGCAGACCTTCACCGTTCAGAGTCGTACGACCGGAAGTACCACCGACCAGGAAGCCGCGAGCCTGTTGGTCGCCAGCCTGCCAGCACAGGTCACCGATACGCTGGAAACCGAACATGGAGTAGTAGATGTAGAACGGAATCATCGGCAGGTTGTTGGTGCTGTAAGAAGTCGCAGCAGCCAGCCAGGATGCGCCTGCGCCCAGCTCGTTGATCCCTTCCTGCAGAATCTGGCCTTTCTCGTCTTCTTTGTAGTATGCAACCTGCTCACGGTCCTGCGGGGTGTACTGCTGGCCGTTCGGGCTGTAGATACCAATCTGACGGAACAGACCTTCCATACCGAAGGTACGCGCTTCATCGGCGATGATTGGAACCAGACGATCTTTGATCGACTTGTTCTTCAGCATCACGTTCAGGGCACGAACGAAAGCGATAGTGGTAGAGATCTCTTTGTTCTGCTCTTCCAGCAGCTGGGAGAAGTCTTCCAGAACCGGCAGTTCCAGTTTCTCAGTGAAGTTCACCTGACGGGACGGCAGGTAGCCGTTCAGTTTCTGACGCTGTGCGTGCAGATAGGTGTGTTCTTCAGAACCTTCCGGGAAGGTGATGTAAGAGAGGTTTTCAACCTGCTCGTCGGTGACAGGAACGTTGAAGCGGTCGCGGATATAACGCACGCCGTCCATGTTCATTTTCTTCACCTGGTGCGCAATGTTTTTACCTTCGGCGGTGTCACCCATGCCATAACCTTTGATGGTATGAGCCAGGATAACTGTTGCTTTGCCTTTGGTTTCTTGTGCGTTTTTCAGTGCTGCGTAGACTTTCTTCGGATCGTGGCCGCCACGGTTCAGAGCCCAGATCTGATCGTCAGACCAGTCTGCAACCAGCGCTGCGGTTTCAGGGTATTTACCGAAGAAGTGCTCACGAACGTAGGCACCGTTTTTGGATTTGAAGGTCTGATAGTCGCCGTCAACGGTTTCGTTCATCAGCTGGATCAGTTTACCGCTGGTATCTTTACGCAGCAGCTCATCCCAACGACCGCCCCACATCACTTTAACCACGTTCCAGCCAGCACCGCTAAAGATGCCTTCCAGTTCGTTGATGATCTTGCCGTTGCCGGTTACCGGACCATCCAGACGCTGCAGGTTACAGTTGATGATGAAGCACAGGTTGTCCAGTTTCTCACGGGTCGCGATGGTGATCGCACCTTTAGATTCTGGCTCATCCATTTCGCCGTCGCCCAGGAAGGCGTAAACGGTCTGCTGAGAGGTATCTTTCAGGCCACGGTGTTCCAGATATTTCAGGAATTTAGCCTGGTAAATCGCACCGATTGGACCCAGACCCATAGAAACGGTCGGGAACTGCCAGAATTCAGGCATCAGTTTCGGGTGCGGATAAGAAGACAGACCTTTACCGTGAACTTCCTGACGGAAGTTGTTCATCTGCTCTTCAGTCAGACGACCTTCCAGGAACGCACGTGCGTAAACGCCCGGAGAGATGTGGCCCTGGAAGTAAACCAGGTCGCCGCCGTCTTTCTCGGTGCGTGCGCGGAAGAAGTGGTTAAAGCACACTTCGTAAACGGTCGCAGAAGACTGGAAGGAAGCCATGTGGCCACCCAGCTCCAGGTCTTTTTTGGAGGCACGCAGAACGGTCATGATCGCGTTCCAGCGGATTGCAGAACGGATACGACGTTCCAGATCCAGATTGCCCGGGTATTCCGGTTCGTCTTCAACGGCAATCGTGTTTACGTAGTTGCTAGCCCCTGCACCTGAAGCCACTTTCACGCCGCCTTTGCGCGCTTCTGAAAGCAGCTGATCAATCAGATACTGAGCACGCTCAACACCTTCTTCACGGATGACCGATTCGATCGCTTGTAGCCAGTCGCGAGTTTCGATCGGATCCACGTCATTTTGGAGACGTTCTGACATGGGGGTATTCCTTATCTATCTAATACGTTGATTTGTCTGGAACCTGTCCCATTGCACTTTCCTTTCTTCATATTTCGGGCTGTCTCTTTGTTGGCTGCGCTTCCTCACGCCAGTCACATAGTGAACTATGCTGCTGGGGGGATTCGCGCGTTTGCCGCCGCGATACAATCCAAACTATTTCGAAAACTAAAAGCGCAATAAGACAGGTTCTGCGTTTAGTTGCCGCGCTCTAAAAAAACTGGCGCTTAATCCTTTCTTTGCTGTATGCGGCGCAGCGAACGTTCTCGACGACTCTGTTCACGGCTGCGGTCCAGCAAGATTTCCTCAATGAAAGCCAGGTGACGGTGAGACGCTTCACGCGCCTGCTCCGGTTCCCCGGCCATTATCGCCTCGAATACTCGGGTGCGATGGTTGCTGACCAAAGGGAGCATCTCCCGACGGGCATACAACAATTCAAAATTTTGTCGAACATTCTGGGCCAGCATCGGCTCCATGCAGCGTAGCAGATGGAGGAGCACCACATTGTGCGCCGCTTCGGTGACGGCAATTTGATACTGGACGACGGCATCGGACTCGGCGTCAAGGTCGCCTGACTGCTGGGCCCGTTCGATGGCCTGGTGAAGTTCGCGAATGCGTTCACGATCCTCATCATTGCTGCGCAGTGCCGCGTAATAAGCCGCGATGCCTTCAAGCGCGTGACGGGTCTCAAGCAGGTCAAACTGGGATTCAGGGTGGTCAGAAAGAAGCTCTACCAGCGGATCGCTGAAGCTCTGCCACAGGCTGTTTTGCACAAAAGTACCGCCGCCCTGGCGACGAAGCAGCAAGCCCTTTGCTTCGAGACGTTGAATCGCCTCACGCAGAGAGGGACGGGAAACGTCGAACTGTTTTGCCAGTTCGCGTTCAGGCGGGAGTTTTTCACCGGGGCGCAGAGTCCCTTCGAGGATCAAAAACTCCAGCTGCTGCTCAATCACATCGGATAATTTTGGTTGGCGAATTTTGCTGTAGGCCATATTCCCTGTCTTACGCCTTTTTGCCCGGAGTCAATTGGTCTTACCAATTTTATGTTCGTATCGCTAAAGTAACAAAGTATTCACCTTCTGTCCATATTGGTTTTGATTGAAATCAGTAAACCCTGCACATTTTAACAACCTTACAGAAATAACGTTTCAGAAATGTAACTTTGCACAAATGTATTGATTACTCACAAAGGGGCAGTTTTAACTTATATGAAACGCAAACGACTCGGTCTGAACCGATTCACCACTGAAAAATGTGAAATTTTAACCCCCTTATGAAGCATTTTTATTCTATACCCTGATAAAAGGGGTTAAGCGCATCAATTAACAACTGCTCTCTTTTTATTCAACTCGTCATCATCCCTTTATAAACCAGGTGCATTCGCTGGCGCTTACCACTATTCTTGCGCTTACGGAAGTCGTCTTCTGTTTTTTAGGTCAATTGAACCGTAAAGAAATAAATACATGAAATGGAATTTCATAAGTACACACGCCCGAGCGTGAACATAACAACCACACACGAGGTTTCATATAATGGAAGGTCAACAGCACGGCGATCAGCTAAAGCGCGGCCTTAAAAACCGCCATATCCAGCTTATCGCTTTGGGTGGCGCTATTGGTACTGGCCTGTTTCTGGGCAGCGCATCCGTTATTCAGTCAGCAGGCCCCGGCATTATCCTGGGCTATGCTATTGCAGGCTTTATCGCCTTCCTGATCATGCGCCAACTGGGCGAGATGGTGGTTGAAGAGCCGGTTGCCGGCTCGTTCAGCCACTTTGCCTACAAATATTGGGGGAGTTTTGCGGGCTTCGCCTCTGGCTGGAACTACTGGGTTCTGTACGTGCTGGTCGCGATGGCGGAACTGACCGCTGTCGGTAAGTACATTCAGTTCTGGTATCCGGAAATCCCAACCTGGGCATCGGCTGCGGCCTTCTTTGTCATCATTAACGCCATCAACCTGACCAACGTCAAAGTGTTCGGTGAGATGGAATTCTGGTTCGCGATTATTAAAGTTATCGCCGTAGTGGCGATGATCATCTTCGGCGGCTGGCTGCTGTTCAGCGGCAACGGCGGCCCACAGGCCACCGTACGCAATCTGTGGGAGCAAGGCGGATTCCTGCCGCACGGTATGACCGGGCTGGTGATGATGATGGCGATCATTATGTTCTCGTTCGGCGGGCTGGAGCTGGTGGGAATTACCGCCGCAGAAGCCGATAACCCTGAGCAAAGCATTCCGAAAGCCACCAACCAGGTTATCTATCGTATTCTGATCTTCTACGTGGGTTCCCTGGCGGTTCTGCTCTCCCTGCTGCCGTGGACGCGCGTCACCGCTGACACCAGCCCGTTTGTCCTGATCTTCCATGAACTGGGCGATACCTTTGTGGCAAACGCGCTCAACATCGTGGTGCTGACCGCGGCGCTTTCCGTCTATAACAGCTGCGTCTACTGCAACAGCCGTATGCTGTTCGGTCTGGCTCAGCAGGGTAACGCGCCTAAAGCGCTGCTGAACGTCGATAAACGCGGCGTGCCGGTGAACTCCATTATGGTGTCCGCTGTGGTGACCGCCCTGTGCGTGCTGATTAACTATCTGGCGCCGGAATCCGCCTTTGGTCTGCTGATGGCGCTGGTGGTCTCAGCTCTGGTGATCAACTGGGCGATGATTAGCCTGGCGCACATCAAGTTCCGTCGTGCCAAGCAGCAGCAAGGGGTGACGACTCGCTTCCCGGCGCTGTTCTATCCGTTGGGTAACTGGGTCTGCCTGGTGTTTATGGCGGCCGTGCTGGTCATCATGCTGATGACGCCGGGTATGGCCATCTCCGTGTATCTGATCCCGGTATGGATTGTGATCCTCGGCGTGGGCTATCTGTTTAAACAGAAAAATGCCAAAGCCGTAAAAGCGCATTAATACCTTCACGCTCTGTGTCCGCCACGGGCACAGAGCGTGTTACCTGCCTCACAAATTCTCACCAACAGCAATTTCATCCATATCACCGCCTTGATACTGCAACGCATATATTCATTTGCCAGCGAATAATTCTCTCCATACCGTAACTCGGAGAGCTGTCGATGGATAACAATAAACTTTCAGTAAAAGAAAAGATCGGCTATGGGATGGGCGACGCCGGATGCAATATCATCTTCGGCGCCATCATGTTGTTTGTTAACTATTTTTATACGGACATCTTTGGGCTTGCCCCGGCTCTGGTGGGGGTGCTTCTGCTGTCTGTGCGCGTGATTGACGCCATTACCGACCCGATAATGGGAGCCATCGCTGACCGCACCCGCAGTAAATATGGGCGTTTTCGTCCATGGCTGCTGTGGATCGCCTTCCCGTATGCCCTGTTCAGTATTCTGATGTTTACCACGCCGGAATGGACCTATAACAGCAAGGTTATCTATGCCTTTGTGACCTATTTCCTGCTGTCGCTCACCTACACGGCGATCAACATTCCCTATTGCTCACTGGGTGGTGTCATCACTAACGACCCGAAAGAGCGCGTGGCCTGTCAGTCGTATCGCTTTGTTATGGTGGGGATTGCGACCCTGCTGCTGTCGTTAACGCTGCTGCCGATGGTGGAGTATTTTGGCGGTGACAACAAAGCCAAAGGTTATCAAATGGCGATGACCGTGCTGGCGCTGATTGGCACCTGTATGTTCCTGTTTAGTTTCTCCACCGTACGGGAACGTATTCGCCCGGCGGTCCAGACCAATGACGAGCTGAAAAACGATCTTAAGGACGTGTGGAAAAACGATCAGTGGGTGCGCATCCTGCTGCTGACGCTGTGCAATGTCTGCCCTGGCTTTATCCGCATGGCAGCTACCATGTACTACGTCACCTGGGTCATGGGCCAAAGCACCCATTTCGCTACCCTGTTTATCAGCCTGGGCGTGGTGGGCATGATGCTCGGTAGCGTGCTGGCTAAACTGCTGACCGACCGCTGGTGCAAACTGAAGGTGTTCTTCTGGACCAACATCGCGCTGGCGATCTTCTCTTCGGCCTTCTATTTCTTCGATCCCAAAGCGACCGTCACCATTGTCGTGCTCTACTTCCTGCTCAATATTCTGCATCAGATCCCATCCCCGCTGCATTGGTCACTGATGGCGGACGTGGACGATTACGGTGAGTGGAAAACCGGTAAGCGCATCACCGGGATCAGCTTCTCCGGCAACATTTTCTTCCTCAAACTGGGGCTGGCGATTGCCGGTGCGATGGTCGGCTTCCTGCTCTCCTGGTACGGTTATGATGCCGGGGCGAAGGCGCAAAGCGCCGATGCCATCAACGGGATTGTCCTGCTGTTCACCGTCATTCCGGGCGTCGGCTATCTGATTACCGCAGGCGTTGTGCGTTTGTTGAAATTGGATCGCGAAACGATGAAACAGATTCAGGAAGATCTGGAGAAACGTCGCATCAACTACCGCGAGCTGAATGATTATCAGGAACTCAAAGCCGCTGAAACCAAATAAGGAAAGAAAAATGCAACACTGGCCTAACCCTTTTATCGAACAACGCGCTGACCCGTTTATCCTCTGTCACGAAGGGCTGTACTATTTTATTGCCTCCGTACCGGAATACGACCGCCTGGAAATTCGCCGCGCGGACTCGCTGGATGGTCTGCGCAGTGCGCAAGAAGTGGTGGTCTGGCGTAAGCCGGAGAACGGCCCAATGAGCGAGCTGATCTGGGCGCCGGAGCTGCATCATATCGACGGCAAGTGGTACATCTACTTTGCCGCCGCGCACACGAAAGCGCTCGATCAGCTCAATATGTTCCAGCACCGGATGTTCGTCCTGGAATGCGCCGATAGCGATCCGCTGGCCGGGAAATGGATCGAAAAAGGACAGATCGCCACACCGTTTAATACCTTTGCCCTCGATGCCACGACGTTTGTCCATCAGGGCAAACGCTGGTATCTGTGGGCGCAAAAAGCGCCGGATATCTCAGGGAACTCCAATCTCTATCTCTGCGAGATGGAAAATCCGTGGACGCTCAAAGGTGAGCCCGTGATGCTCAGTAAGCCAGAGTACGACTGGGAATGCCGCGGGTTCTGGGTCAACGAAGGCCCGGCGGTTCTGGAGCACGGAGACAGGCTGTTCATCAGCTATTCCGCCAGCGCGACGGATGAGAATTACTGCATGGGGCTGCTGTGGATCGATAAAAATGCCGATCTGCGCAACCCAGCCAACTGGCACAAAGCGCCGCGCCCGGTGTTTACCACCAGCTATGAAAATCGTCAGTACGGACCTGGACATAATAGCTTTACGCAAACCCCGGACGGTGAGGACGTGCTGGTGTATCACGCGCGTAACTACACCGAAATTGAGGGCGATCCGCTGTACGATCCGAACCGTCATACCCGCCTGAAGCTTGTCCACTGGAACGAAAACGGGATGCCAGATTTTGGCATCCCGCCTGCGGATACGGTGTGAGACGCGCGGTGCGCTGGCTTACACCAGCGTACCGTAGATCGTCAGCAGAGCGACCAAAACAACAATCACAAACGAGGTTTTCTTCGCCATAGACACCGCCGCTTTTGGGGTTTCGACTTTGTCCGTGTGTGGCTCGCGCGCCAGAGAGAACTGCGCCAGCCGGGTCAATACCTGATACTGAGAAGTATGCCGATCGGCCAGCGATGCAAACCACGCTGGCAGAGCCTTCTCGCCGTGGCCGATTAACGCGTAGACCACCCCGACCAGTCGGACTGGCAGCCAGTCCAGCACATGCAAAATGGCATCAATGCCCGACAGCAAACGTTCGTGCGGCGTAAGATAGCGCGCAAGCCAGGTTTGCCAGGCGCGCAAGAAGGCATACCCCATCAGGAACACCGGCCCCCACACGCCGCCGACCACGAACCAGAATAGCGGCGCCAGATAATAACGGAAGTTAATCCACAGCAGCGCATTTTGCAGCTCGCGTAAATAATCGCGTTCATTGCAATCCGGCGGCACGCCGTGGATAAGCGTCAGTTCGCTTGCCATTGCGCCGCGCGCGTGGCCGTCGTCACGTGAAGCGGCTTTCAGATAGGCATGATAGTGCAAACGGACCTTTCCGGCACCGATACAGAGCACGCCAAGCAGGATCCACACCACCAACAGCGGGACGTTGAAAAAGAGACCGTAGAGCGCGCGCAGCAGCAGAAAAACCACGCCCATGACGACCGCAGTCATCAGTAAAGTGCGCAACAGGGAGAAATGCTTTATGCGTCGGAACAGCACTTCCATCCGGTGATCCAAATGCCAGTGTTCGCCCAGTTTAAACAACCGTTCAGCGATCATCACCAGCAGCATGGTGAACAACGTCATGTCATCTCCTTATCTGACGAAGCGGTAAGCATGGCGCGAAACATGGGCCAGTCAAAAGCCGGTCCAGGATCGGTTTTTCTCACCGGCGCGATATCGCTATGGCCAGTGATATTGTCAGCAATGTTGGGGTACAACATGATCAGCTCTCGCGTTACCGCAACCAGCGCCTGATATTGCTCATCAGTGTAAGGCGCGGTATCTGTGCCTTCCAGCTCGATCCCTATCGAAAAATCGTTGCAGCGCTCACGCCCTTGCCAGGACGAAACCCCCGCATGCCACGCGCGTTTATCGAAAGGAACATACTGGACGATTTCACCATCACGGCGAATCAGACAATGGGCAGAAACGCGCAGATGCGCAATCTCAGCAAAAAAGGGATGAGCATTAGGATCAATCGTTCCGGTGAATAATGCATCGATCCACGGACCGCCGAATTCGCCAGGCGGCAGACTGATATTATGAACCACCAGCAGTGAAGGGGTTTCATCCTCCGGGCGGCAATCATGGTGCGGCGAGGGGACATGCCGCGCATCCACCAGCCATCCGTCGTGTAACTGCATGCTGGCTCTCCTTATGTATGGTGCTGATACTCGGTTCAGAGTAGCATGTTTCAATCTTATGATTCGTTACCAATTTGGAGTTTTATCATGCCGCCTCGCCGTTATAACCCCGACCACCGACGTGACGCGCTTCTGGAACGTATTAGCCTCGATATCCCGGCAAGCGTCGCCCATGCGCTGCGCGAAGATCTGGGCGGTGAGGTTAACGCCGATAACGATATTACCGCCCAATTGTTGCCAAAAGAGACGCGCTCACATGCGGTGATCATCACCCGTGAAGACGGTGTCTTTTGCGGTAAGCGTTGGGTGGAAGAGGTCTTTACTCAACTGGCAGGCGATGACGTTCAGATCACCTGGCATGTCGAAGATGGCGACACCATCACGGCCAATCAGCCACTGTTCGAGCTGAACGGCCCTTCCCGCGTCTTGCTAACGGGCGAACGTACCGCCCTGAATTTTGTGCAGACGCTGTCCGGCGTGGCCAGTGAAGTCAGCACTTATGTGGCTCTGCTGGCAGGGACTCGCACTCAGCTGCTGGATACGCGCAAAACCCTTCCGGGCCTGCGCACGGCGCTGAAATACGCGGTTCTGTGCGGCGGTGGGGCAAACCATCGTCTGGGATTATCCGATGCGTTTCTGATCAAAGAGAATCACATTATTGCGTCTGGCTCGGTGCGCCAGGCCGTCGAAAAAGCGTTCTGGTTCCACCCTGACGTACCGGTCGAAGTGGAAGTGGAAAACCTTGATGAACTGGATGACGCCATCAAGGCCGGGGCAGATATTATTATGCTGGATAACTTCGATACCGATCGGATGCGTGAAGCGGTAAAACGCACAAACGGCAAGGCCCAGCTTGAAGTGTCCGGCAACGTGACGCGTGAAACTATCCGTGAGTTTGCCGAAACGGGTGTGGATTTTATCTCCGTGGGTGCGCTCACCAAACATGTACGCGCCCTCGATCTCTCTATGCGTTTTAAATAGCACAACCGTGTCCTCCCTCTCCTGCGGGAGAGGGCTGAATGATTAAGAGAATTCGATCCGCCTCGCACATCTTTTGCGTCTCTGTGCAACCCTTCTGAAATCCCCTGAATCCCCCTTCACGATCGTGGTTTCCCCGCTCGTTTTTGTTCTTCTGCCCTGCCACAGTTGCGCCACTCAACCTAAGGAGCAGACATGAACAGACAAAAAGGATTTACCCTCATTGAGTTAATGGTCGTCATCGGCATTATCGCGATCCTCAGCGCCATCGGCGTACCCGCCTATCAAAACTATCTGCGTAAAGCCGCGCTGACCGATATGCTGCAAACCTTCGTGCCTTATCGCACAGCCATCGAACTCTGCGCGCTCGATCACGGCGGGGTCAGTACCTGCGATGGCGGTACCAACGGCATCCCCTCCCCCACCACCACGCGTTACGTTTCAGCCATGAGTGTCGTCAAAGGCGCAGTCGCGCTGACGGGTCAAGAGAGCCTGAATGGTCTTGACGTCGTTATGACTCCTCTCTGGAGTGACGGTGACGGCATCACGGGCTGGACGCGCGACTGTAATATCGACAATGACAGCGCGCTGAAACAAGCCTGTGAAGACGTGTTCCGTTTCGACACGAAGTAAGAGGAGCGGATGATGAATTCAGAGCAACTGGTTATGTTGTGCCAACGCCATCATGCGCTGCTGCTCAGCAGCGACTCTGGCCGGGTCAGTATTGCGGTGGTGGGCACACCACCGTCGGAGCTCATGGAGGCGCTTCGTTTTGCGACGCAAAAGCGAATTGATATTGAATGCTGGACGGCTGAACGCATGGAGAAGCATCAGCAGACTTTATCGCAATCGCATTTGCCGGTAGCGACTTCTGCGACGAATTCTGCGGTCGATATCCTGAACAGAACGCTATTGCAGGCGCTTAGCCAGCGCGCCTCCGATATCCATATCGAACCCGCAGAAAACAGCTGGCAAATCCGCTTACGGATTGATGGCGTGCTTTACCCGCAGCCGCCTTTAAGCACAGCCATGGCCACTACGCTGATTGCCCGCTTAAAGGTGCTGGGTAATCTGGATATCGCGGAGCGTCGCCTACCCCAGGACGGGCAGTTCGCCGTTGAACTGTCCGGTGCATCCGTCTCTTTTCGCATCGCCACTCTTCCATGTCGAGGAGGTGAAAAAATCGTTCTGCGTTTACTGCACCAGGTGCAACAGGCCCTGGAACTTGAAACGTTAGGTATGACCGCCGATCAGCTTGGTCTTTTTTCGCAGGCGCTGCAGCAGCCACAAGGCCTGTTGCTGGTGACTGGTCCCACCGGTAGCGGCAAAACCGTTACGCTCTATAGTGCGCTGCAAGCCTGCAATGCAAAAGATGTAAATATCTGTAGCGTTGAAGATCCGGTAGAGATCCCCCTTGCGGGGCTAAACCAGACGCAAATTAATCCCCGGGCTGGCCTGACGTTTCAAAGCGTTCTGCGTGCGCTTTTACGTCAGGATCCTGACATCATTATGGTGGGCGAGATCCGTGATGGCGAAACGGCTGAGATCGCCATCAATGCCGCACAGACAGGGCACTTAGTCCTTTCAACGCTACATACTAACTCGACAACCGAAACGCTGATCCGGTTACAGCAGATGGGCGTTGCCCGCTGGATGGTCTCCTCTGCTCTGACCCTGGTGATTGCGCAAAGGCTGGTCCGCCGCCTGTGCCCTCATTGCAGAAAAGAGACGCAGGAAGAGTCATTGCTGCCGAAATCAGTCTGGCCGCGAAAGCTACCACACTGGCAACCGGTAGGCTGCGATCGCTGTTACCACGGATTTTATGGCCGCGTCGCCCTGTTTGAAGTCCTGCGCGTGAACAATGATATTCGCCAGGCCATCGCCAGCGATGCATCCATCGAAGAGATTGAAATGAGTGCCAAACAAAGTGGCATGACGACGCTCTTTGAACACGGTTGCATGGCTGTGGAACAAGGGCTAACCACTCTGGAAGAAATCGTTCGCGTACTGGGAGTGCCCCATGGCGGCTAATCATCTCTGGCGCTGGCGTGCCCTGACCCTTAACGGCGAATTTCAACAGGGTACGATTTGGGCACCCGATCGCACTGCGGCCATGGCTCGCCTGTCAGATAAGCAGCTGTGCCCGCTCGGCCTGTCGCGCAGTCTTATGCAGCAAAAATGGCAGGCTCAACACAGTTATGAAATATTTCGTCAGCTCGCTACGTTGCTTCAGGCCGGTCTTACGCTCGCCATCAGCCTGCAAATGCTTGCTGAACAGCATCCTGTTAAGCAGTGGCAGGCACTATTGTCCAGCCTGGCAGAGGATCTCAGCGAGGGTTGCGCCTTTTCAGAGGCGTTAAAAAAATGGCCAGACGCTTTCCCGCCGCTTTATGTCTCCATGATGAAAACCGGAGAGCTAACAGGAAAACTGGAAGAGTGTTGTCGCCAGCTCGCTCAGCAGCAAAAATTACAGCATCAGCTGAGCGCGAAAGTTAAAAAAGCGCTGCGTTACCCGATGATCATTTTGATGCTGGCGGTGGTCGTGGTACTGGCAATGGTAACGCTGGTGCTGCCTGAGTTTGCTGCGATCTATAAAACGTTCAATACCCCGCTGCCAGTGCTCACACAGCTGGTGATGGGGTTTGCAACCTTTGTCCACGAGCAGGCCGTGGCGCTCATCATCACCGTATTTTTACCGGCAATCATGATGCGCTATTTAAAGCGTCACCCCGGTTGGCAGCGTTTATACCAGCGCTTTGTTTTACGGATCCCCATTATGGGATCGCTGGTAAGGGGGCAAAAACTGGGTCAGATTTTTACGATTTTATCGCTCACACAGCGGGCAGGGATCGCCTTTTTGCAGGGGCTGGAAAGTTCGCAAGAGTCGGTCGAAGGCGTGTACTGGCAAGAGGTTTTAAAAGGTGTCAGAGAACGAGTTGCGCAGGGCGCACCAGTATGGTCATCCCTGAGCGAAGCCGAAGTTTTTACCCCGCTTTGCATCCAACTGGTGCGAACCGGCGAAGTATCAGGGGCGCTGGATACGATGCTGGCTAATCTGGCACACCATCACAATGAGCAGACATTTCAGCATGCAGATAATCTGGCTTCACTTTTAGAGCCGTTACTGCTGATTGTGACAGGGGTGATTATCGGAACGCTGGTGGTGGCAATGTATCTGCCCATTTTTCATTTGGGAGATGCCATGAGTGCAGGATAGTGCTGGCGCACGACAGTACGCCAGCAGAGCACTTACAGGCTGTTGAAAACGCGGTTTTCTTGTTCCTGAACGCGAATAAACGTTGTGCGTTTGGTCAGCTCTTTCAGACGCGAAGCTCCGACGTATGTGCATGCGGAACGCAGTCCACCCATCACATCACGGGCAGTATTCTCGACAGGACCACGCAGCGGCAGCTTCACGGTTTTACCTTCTGCAGCACGATACTGAGCAACGCCGCCGACGTGACGGTTCATCGCAGATTCAGAGCTCATACCGTAGAACAGCATGAATTTCTCGCCGTTTTCTTCAACCACAGTACCGCCGCTCTCTTCGTGTCCTGCCAGCATGCCGCCAAGCATCACGAAATCGGCGCCGCCGCCAAAGGCTTTAGCAACATCGCCCGGCATAGTACAACCGCCGTCACTAATGATCTGACCGCCAAGCCCGTGTGCCGCGTCGGCACACTCAATCACAGCGGACAGTTGCGGATAGCCAACGCCGGTTTTAACACGGGTGGTACAGACGGAGCCTGGGCCAATCCCCACTTTCACAATATCGGCACCAGCAAGAATTAATTCTTCACACATTTCGCCGGTTACGACATTACCGGCAATAATGGTCTTGTCTGGCCAGGCGTCACGGGCTTTGCTGACAAACTGGACAAAATGCTCGGAATAGCCGTTCGCCACATCAATACAGACGAAATTCAGCGCCGGATTACCTTTCAGGATTTGTTTCGTTTTCTCGAAATCTGCGTCGGACGTACCGGTGGAAACCATCACATGTTTAAGCACATTTTCTGATTGTGAAGAGGCAAAAGCATTCCACTCTTCAATGCTGTAGTGCTTATGAACTGCGGTCAGGATGTCGAAGGAGGCCAGCGCCGATGCCATGGCAAAAGTGCCCACAGTGTCCATGTTAGCGGCAATAATTGGCACGCCGGACCAGGTCTGACCTGAGTGTTTGAAGGTGAATTGACGTTCGAGTTCAACGTCTGAGCGACTTTTCAGTGTAGAGCGTTTAGGGCGGATAAGAACGTCTTTGAAACCTAACTTCAGATCTTCTTCGATACGCATGTGCGGATTCCTGGGGTTAGAGGCAAATATGTTAAAAGCACAACTCCAGTGACGTTATCATACGCACTAATACGTGCTCCGCAAGACTGCGAATTTCTCTTTTTTTACGCTACAATCCTATAAATTTACCTGGTAAAAAGCAGGTAACCAGAATTAACCCATTACTACCGTAAAGTTGAATTTTAAGATCTTGATTTTAATAATGAATAACACCCAGGATTTCATTTAATGGGGTACATTGTTGCGTTAACAGGTGGCATTGGCAGCGGCAAAAGCACTGTTGCTGACGCATTCGCACGTTTAGGTATCACGATAATTGATGCTGATATCATTGCCCGTCAGGTGGTAGAGCCTCACACACCCGGTTTAAATGCTATTCAGGCTCATTTCGGGGACAACATTATTCATGCTGATGGCACATTAAACCGACGCCTGCTTCGCGAGCGTATTTTTTCGCATCCGGCAGAAAAAACCTGGCTCAACGCTCTTCTCCACCCCATGATTCATCAGGAAACCCAGCGCCAGATATCTGAGGCCACTTCGCCTTACGTTTTATGGGTTGTGCCGCTACTGGTAGAAAATCAGCTGCAATACAAAGCTAATCGAATCCTGGTGGTTGATGTTTCACGCGAAACACAGCTTCAGCGCACGATGTTGCGCGATAAGGTTTCTCGTCAGCAAGCCGAACAAATTCTTGCTGCGCAGGCTACGCGTGAAGCGCGCCTTGCCGTCGCAGACGATGTTATTGATAATGATGGCGCACCCGATAATCTTGCATCGGATGTGGCCCGCCTGCATGCGCAATATCTGACATATGCCGCGCAGGCCGCAGCACAGGAAAAATCAGAATGAATACTCACATCCTTTTTGAGCACCCACTCAATGAAAAAATGCGTACGTGGCTGCGCATCGAATTTCTGACTCAACAGTTGTCTCGTCATCTGCCTATTGCCGACCACTCAACGGCTTTGCATTTTTTTCGCAATGTAGGCGATCTGCTGGATGTGATTGAACGCGGCGATGTGCGTACAGAGTTGCTTAAAGAGCTTGAGCGTCAGCAGCGTAAGTTGCAGGCCTGGACGGAAGTCCCGGGGGTTGATCAGAACCGCATAGATTCACTGCGTCAGCAGTTGAAGCAGAGCAGCAGCACTCTGATGGCGGCTCCTCGCGTCGGGCAATTTCTGCGTGAGGATCGTCTGATTGGTCTGGTTCGCCAGCGTCTGAGCATCCCCGGCGGTTGCTGTAGCTTTGATTTACCGACACTGCATATGTGGCTACATATGCCGCAGGAACAGCGGGACAGTCAGGTTAAAGGTTGGATGGATAGCCTGGCGCCAATGCATCAGGCGTTAACCCTGATCCTCGATCTGGTCCGCCAGTCAGCACCGTTTCGCAAACAGACCAGCCTTAACGGGTTCTATCAGGACAATGGCGACGATGCCGACCTGCTACGACTGCATTTGTCACTCAGCGACCAGCTCTATCCGCAAATCTCCGGTCACAAGAGCCGCTTTGCGATCCGATTTATGCCACTGGACAGCGAAAACGGCATTGTCCCAGAGCGCCTCGATTTCGAACTGGCTTGCTGCTAAGGAGTATTGATGTCTGAAATTATTACCGTCAGTTGCCCGACCTGTGGCAAAGCCGTGATCTGGGGCGAAATCAGCCCGTTTCGCCCGTTCTGCTGCAAACGTTGCCAGTTAATCGATCTGGGCGAGTGGGCTGCGGAAGAGAAACGAATCCCGAGCGCGGGCGATCTATCCGACAGCGACGACTGGAGCGAAGAACAACAGTAACCCGTTCTACGCTGCGCCTGCTGGCAATCTGCTTAGCAGGCCTTCCATTCCTGGGTCAGTTTAGTAATGACGGGTTCGTTAGCTGGCGGAAATTTGTCAGCGTCAAGCGCCGCAAGCTCAATCCAGTTTCCGGGCTGTCCCTCTTTCCCCCACGGTTCTCCCTCCCAGCGCTCCACCATCCAGAACCAGAGCGTGATGTGGCGATCCGGAAACTGATACTCAAGCTTGTCGAACAGTGTCGCATCCAGTGGCGTAATACCCACCTCTTCCTGAAGCTCGCGAACCAGCGCCTGTTCCGGCGTTTCACCTGATTCTATTTTACCCCCCGGAAACTCCCACTTATTTGCCATGTGAGCATCAGCGGCGCGTTGGGTAATGAAGATCTGATTTTGCGGGTTGCGAATAATCCCGACGGCGATTTGCAGTATTTTCATATTGTCACATCCATAAAAAAGGCGCAGAGATCTGCGCCTTTTTGATTGAATACGTGTTTAGCTCAGACGGCCATGACACGCTTTATATTTTTTACCGGAACCGCATGGGCACGGATCGTTACGCCCTACTTTGCGATCGCCAGTCTGTGCAGCAAGCTCTGCAGCCGCTTCGTCTTCGTCAGTCTGGTGGCTGAGCTGTTGCATCTGAGCCAGACGCTCAGCCTCTTCACGACGCTGCTGCTCCATGGCTTCAACTTCTTCCGGCATGCGAACCTGAACTTTGCCCAGGGTGCTGATCACTTCATATTTCAGCGATTCCAGCATGGAGGCAAACATTGCAAAAGATTCACGCTTGTATTCCTGCTTCGGATCTTTCTGCGCATAACCACGCAGGTGGATGCCCTGACGCAGGTAATCCATCGCAGCCAGGTGCTCTTTCCACAGAGAATCCAGCGTCTGCAACATAACGCCTTTCTCGAAGTGACGCATCATTTCTGCGCCAACTACCTCTTCCTTCTGCTTATAAACAGCAACAGCGGTTTCAAGGATACGCTCACGAAGCGTTTCTTCATGCAGCTCTGGCTCTTTATCCAGCCATTCTTTGATTGGCAGCTCAAGGTCGAAGTCGTTTTTCAGACGTTCCTGCAGGCCTTCGATATCCCACATTTCTTCCAGGGACTGCGGCGGAATGTGCGCATCAATAGTCGCTTTGAAGACGTCTTCGCGAATGCTGTTGATGGTTTCGCTAACATCGGACACATCCAGCAGTTCGTTACGCTGGGTATAAATAGCGCGACGCTGATCGTTAGCGACATCATCATACTCAAGCAGCTGCTTACGGATATCAAAGTTGCGGCTTTCCACTTTACGCTGAGCGTTAGCAATCGCTTTGGTTACCCACGGGTGTTCAATCGCTTCGCCTGGTTTCATACCCAGTTTACGCATCATGCCGGACACGCGGTCAGAGGCAAAGATACGCATCAGGGCATCTTCCATCGACAGGTAGAAGCGGGAAGAACCGGCGTCCCCCTGACGACCCGCACGACCGCGCAGCTGGTTATCAATACGGCGTGATTCATGACGCTCAGTACCGATAATATGCAGACCGCCGGAGTCCAGTACCGCGTCGTGGCGTACCTGCCAGTCGGCTTTGATCTGCGCGATTTGCTCTGGCGTTGGGTTTTCGAGCTCGGCCACTTCGGCCTGCCAGCTACCACCGAGCATAATATCGGTACCACGACCCGCCATGTTTGTAGCGATGGTTACCGCAGCAGGGTAGCCTGCCTGGGCAACAATATCCGCTTCTTTGGCGTGGAATTTGGCATTAAGCACGTTGTGCTTGATACCTGCTTTATCCAGTTCATGAGAAACCACTTCGGATTTCTCGATGGAGATAGTCCCCACCAGCACCGGCTGACCTGCAACGGTACGCTCGCGGATATCTTCGATGATCGCCTGAATTTTTTCTGCTTCGGTCATGTAGACCAGATCCGGCATATCTTTACGGATCATTGGACGGTTAGTCGGGACAACAACGGTATCCAGCTTGTAAATAGAGCTGAATTCAAACGCTTCAGTATCCGCAGTACCGGTCATACCCGCCAGTTTTTCGTAGAGACGGAAATAGTTCTGGAAGGTAATGGAAGCCAGCGTCTGGTTTTCGTTCTGAATATCAACGCCTTCTTTCGCTTCCACAGCCTGGTGCAGACCATCAGACCAGCGACGGCCCTGCATGGTACGGCCGGTATGCTCATCAACGATGATTACTTCACCGTCTTTAACGATGTAATCGACGTCACGGGTAAACAGCACGTGAGCGCGCAATGCCGCAGTAACGTGGTGCATCAGCATAATGTTGGTTGGAGAGTAGAGTGATTCACCCTCTTCCATAATGCCTTGTTCAACCAGCAGCTCTTCAATCTGCACCAGGCCGCGTTCGGTCAGGTTCACCTGACGCGCTTTTTCGTCCACGGAGAAGTGGCCTTCCCCCTGGAACGTATCGGAATCTTCTTTCTCCTGACGAATCAGGTGCGGGATGATTTTGTCGACTTTACGGTACATCTCGGAGCTGTCTTCAGCCGGACCGGAGATAATCAGCGGGGTACGCGCTTCATCGATCAGGATGGAGTCAACTTCATCCACCAGCGCATAGTGCAGTTTACGCTGTACGCGCTCTTCCGGGCTAAACGCCATGTTATCGCGCAGATAGTCAAAACCGTATTCGTTGTTTGTCCCGTAAGTGATATCCGCGCCATAGGCTTCGCGCTTGGCTGGAGCTGGCAGGCCGGACATGTTGATGCCGACAGTCATACCCAGGAATTCGAAGAGTGGACGGTTGTTTTCGGCGTCACGCTGCGCCAAATAGTCGTTGACGGTAACAACGTGAACGCCTTTACCCGACAGTGCATTCAGGTAAGCCGGCAGAGTTGCGGTAAGAGTTTTACCTTCACCGGTACGCATTTCTGCGATGCAACGTTCATTCAGAACCATACCGCCCAGCAGCTGTACATCGAAATGACGCATGCCGAACACACGCTTACTGGCTTCACGTACAACAGCAAAGGCTTCCGGGATCAGGCTTTCGAGCGTTGCGCCTTTCTCCAGACGTTCGCGAAACTCACCCGTTTTGGCTTTGAGTTCGTCGTCGGAGAGCTTTTCCATCTCCGGTTCCATAGCGTTAATCACGGTGACAGCTTTGCGCATACGGCGCAGGGTACGATCGTTACGGCTACCGAAAACTTTGGTTAATAACTTGATTAGCATAATAAATTCTCACACGCCTTAGACAGGCAGATAAATTAAGGTATTGAATTACAGTTAATTTAGCTGAGGCGTTGAGGCCCGGCGCGGATACCCTGGACCTGGCTAATCCAGGCGGATACCGAAAAGGCAGCGTGTGTGATGGAAGCGCTGTTCGTCGTCTGACGAACAATAACCGGCGGCTTACTCTCCTGCGTCAACAATGCATTGAGCGTATCGAGCAGAGCAAGATGCTGCGCCTGAACCGGCAGTGATTCTTCCGCAACAGGCATGGCCTGAGGGGCCATCGCAAAAGAGAGATGGCGGATAACCGTGCGGATAGCATGCTGATGCCAATAATCAACCGTAAAACTTGGACGGCGATTCGCTTCAAGCAGCGCAAGATGGGTAAAGTTTACCCGCGTAGAGAGATCGTGTTTGGTGGTCGTGGTATTCGCAGGCGCTGACGGCTCCGCGCTGTGGCTGAGTACAGGCAAGCCGAAGCTCGCCGCAACCATCCCTAATAAGAGATGCGGCCAGAAGTAACGTCTGCCAAATTGTCGCCAGCGCGTTAAAATTCCGCTCACCTAATCCACCATCGTATGCAAGCCCGGACAGGCATGCGTTCACTTATTCTTTTTAGCGCACAGATATTATCACTAAAGCGACAATACAGCAGCAGGAATGACGTAATGCAGCGGGTAAATGCGGTTAAGAAAGTAGCAATCGCGTGCACTTTCTGTGCTCTGCAGACCCAGTGTCATGAGGGGGAGAAAACCAGAAGTGTAAAAACAAAAACGACTGGTCTCCCTGGCCGGAGAGAGTACCAGGTTAACCAGTCGATTTTTACAAACGGTGTTAACCGTTACGCCATGACCGTACTTGGAGCTTTGAATGCCAGAGGCAGTTCAGCTTCATCTTCAAAGGTCACAAATTCCCAGGCTTCCTGTTTTGCCAGGACTGCCTGCAACAATTTGTTGTTCAGTGCATGACCGGATTTAAACGCGGTAAATGCACCAATGATATTGTGACCACACATGAACAGGTCGCCAATCGCATCCAGCATTTTGTGACGAACGAATTCATCTTCAAAACGCAGGCCGTCTTCGTTCAGTACGCGATAATCGTCAACAACGATGGCACAATCGAAGCTGCCGCCCAGGCACAGGCCACGGGACTGCAGATATTCGATATCACGCATGAAACCGAAAGTACGAGCGCGACTGATCTGGCGCATAAACGCATCAGCAGAGAAGTTCATCGCGTAGCGCTGGTTGCTGCCATCAATCGCCGGATGGTTAAAGTCGATGGTAAAGTCCAACGAGAAACCATTAAACGGTTTGAATTCAGCCCACTTGTCGCCATCCTGAACGCGAACAGTCTCTTTAATGCGTACAAATTTCTTCGCGCAGTTCAGTTCATCAATGCCGGCATCCAGCAACAGATAAACGAACGGAGCAGCACTACCATCCATAATCGGGATTTCTGGTGCATCAACTTCGATAACGATGTTGTCGATACCCAGACCCGCAAGGGCGGCGTTAAGGTGCTCTACGGTAGAAATCCGCACGTCATGCTCGTTCACCAGGCAAGTACAGAGCATAGTATCACGCACAGATTTGGCATCGGCCGGAAAATCTACCGGTGGATTCAAGTCGGTGCGACGATAGATGACCCCGGTATTGGCCGGCGCAGGTCGTAACGTCAGTGTGACTTTTTTGCCGGTATGTAAACCGACGCCAGTCGCCTGAACGATACGTTTAAGTGTCCTTTGTTTGATCATCGTATAATCTCGCCAAATTACTTATCCAACCGAAAGTGTATATCACTAACGGGCGGCCAGTTTAGCACAAAGAGCGAAAATCCCCAAATTCCAGCCAATTCTTAGTCAGCTTGCTTACGCAGGAACGCCGGAATGTCCAGATAATCTGGCTCTTTCGCGGTTTGTGGGGTGTTATCATTCACCACTTTAGCAGCGGGTTTTTGCTCTTGTGTCAGCGGAGCCATACCGTGCTGCTGGTAGCGATCCATCACTGGTTGCTGCGTTTGCTTGTTAGTGACCAGGGTGATCTCTGGACGTTTGTCCATGCCGATACCGGTGGCAACAACGGTCACACGCAGTTCGTCGTTCATTTCCGGATCAAGGGAAGTACCGATAACCACGGTGGCGTTATCAGACGCGAACGCACGAATGGTGTTACCCACGGTTTCGAACTCGTCCAGACGCAGATCGAAGCCAGCGGTAATGTTGACCAGAACGCCGCGCGCGCCGGACAGATCGATATCTTCCAGCAACGGAGAAGAGATAGCCATTTCAGCCGCTTCTTCTGCACGGTCTTCACCGCTCGCCACGCCAGAGCCCATCATCGCATAGCCCATTTCAGACATCACAGTGCGAACGTCCGCAAAGTCGACGTTCATCAGGCCTGGGCGGGTAATCAGCTCGGCAATACCCTGCACCGCGCCTTTCAGCACGTCGTTTGCAGCGCCGAAAGCATCCAGTAAAGAGATACCGCGACCCAAAACTTTCAGCAGTTTGTCGTTCGGGATAGTAATCAGAGAGTCCACATGTTTGGACAGCTCAGTGATACCCTGCTCCGCAAATGCCATGCGCTTCTTGCCTTCAAAGTTGAAAGGCTTAGTCACAACAGCAACGGTCAGAATGCCTAAATCTTTGGCCACTTCAGCAACCACGGGGGCTGCACCGGTGCCTGTACCACCGCCCATACCTGCTGCGATGAACACCATATCAGCGCCATCGAGTGCAGCACGCAGTGCTTCACGGTCTTCTTCGGCAGCATTACGGCCCACTTCCGGGTTAGCCCCGGCACCCAGACCTTTGGTGATACCACCACCGATCTGAATAGTCTGGCCTACAGCCGTCTTACGCAGTGCCTGGGCATCGGTGTTGACTGCAAAGAATTCAACGCCTTCAATGCGTTCGCGCACCATATGCTCGACAGCGTTACCGCCGCCTCCACCGACGCCGATGACTTTAATCACCGCGTCGTTGGTTAATTCCATTGGTTCAAACATGGTTTCTCTCCGTTTTTACACTTCATCATACAAGCTGCCGCGCAGAATCCTGAATGATTTCGTGTATGTGCCTGTCGCCTGAGACCGCTAATTTTCTCCGGTCTCTTTAAAAAATTAAAACTCTTTTCGCAGCCAGGAATTGAGTCGTTTGACCCAGGAACCGACCGACGTACGTTTTTCCACTTCTGCTTCACCACTTAAATGGGACTCTTTCCCGTAATGAAGCAGGCCCACGGCCGTTGAGTAATACGGCTCCTGAGCGTAATCCGTTAAACCGGTAATATTCAGCGGTGCGCCAATACGCACTTGCGTATGGAACACTCGCTGCGCGCAGGCTGCCAGACCTTCAATTTGTGCTGCGCCGCCGGTTAATACAATCCCCGCCGCAAGGTGATGCTTCACCCCTTGCTGACGAAGCTGTTCTTGTAACTGTAAAATCTCTTCGTTGACCAAATTCAGCAGCTCGGTGTAACGCGGCTCAATGACTTCAGCCAGAGTCTGACGCTGCAAGCTGCGCGGCGGTCGACCACCCACGCTCGGCACTTCAACGCTCTCGTCTTTACCGACAATAGAGCCCAGTGCACAACCGTGGCGCACTTTAATCGCCTCTGCATCGCTAGGTGGCGTACCAAAGGCGTAAGCGATATCGCTTGTCACCACATTCCCGGCGTAAGGAATCACTTTGGTGTGGCGCAAAGCACCGCCGGTATAAACGGCCATATCCATTGTACCACCGCCGATGTCAACCACACAGACGCCCAATTCACGTTCGTCTTCCGTGAGTACGGAGTAGCTTGCCGCCAGTCCTGCAAAAATAAGTTGGTCAACTTTCAGGCCACAACGTTCAACGGCTTTGACGATGTTCTTCGCCATATCGTTATGACATGTGATCAAATGCACTTTTGCCTGCATACGCACACCGGAAAGACCGACTGGGTTTTTGATACCCTCCTGATAGTCGATCGCATATTCCTGCGGAATCACATGCAACACGCGGTGTTCATCACGCACGCGCACCGATTTTGCCGTATGCACCACATTCTCAACGTCTTCCTGAGTGACTTCCTCTTCGGAAATCGGCACCATCCCGATCTCGTTCTGGCAGCTAATATGCTTTCCAGAGAGAGCCAGGTAAACGGAAGAAATCTGGCAATCTGCCATTAATTCTGCCTGATCGATGGCGCGCTGAACGCATTTCACCACCGACTCAAGATCGTTAACCCCACCTTTATCCATACCACGTGACGGGCAACTGCCGACGCCAATGATATTGACCATACCGTCGGGCAGAACTTCCCCTACTAAAGCGGCAACCTTCGCAGTGCCAATCTCCAGTCCAACTACCAGTTTTCTGTCCGTCGCCTTGATCATTGTTGTTCTGCCTGTACCTGTGCCTGATTCTGTTGCTGATTAGGTTCCTCAACCGGAGCCGGCACCCAACCGACTGCTGCGCCTGAGTCATAGCGCAAATCAACGTAGCTTATCCGTTTGCCGTCTGTCTGCGCCTGCTGCTGTAAAACGGGGTAAAGTTCTACAAAACGCGCCAGTCGCTTCATCGTGTCGCCGCGACCAAGATTGAGCTTAATCCCATTCGTTAAGGTCAGTTGCCATGAACGACGAGCCGTCATTGCCGCATCTTTTAACGTAAACCGGTTCTTAGCCAGCACTTGTCCCATGTCGCGAAAACCCTGCAATACTTCGTTTTCACTACCTTCCGGGCCGTACAACAGCGGTAAACTTTGCTTGCTGACACGATCTGCCGGGACGCTGAACGAGTTTCCGTCTACGTCAACCATGTGCTGATCATTCCAACGCGCAATGGGCACATATTCAACCAGATGAATCTTCAATTCATCAGGCCATTGCTTTCTTACGCTCGCCTGTTTTATCCAGGGCAGACGTTCAATCTGACTCTGAATAATGTTGACGTCCTGAGTCATGAACGTCCCAGGCGATCCCAATGCCAGAATCGACTGGCGAATGTCATCGTTACGCGTGTAATGGCGCTCACCGGTCACCACCAGTTTTGACAGGGGTAATCGTTGTGCATCTTCCATCCAGCCCAACACCATCCAGCCGCTGATAAACACGGTACACAGCACACCAAGCAGGAACAGGATCCCTGCAAGACGCGTTCCATTGCTCCGTCCTGAAGAAGAATATTCTTCTTCCTCGTCACGGTTGCGCGTGTTCAGTGCAGCCTGAGACATATCAGCCTGCCTGGTCCAGAATACGGACAACCAGCTGCGAGAAGCTCAACCCCGCCTGACGTGCTGCCATCGGCACCAGACTATGGCTGGTCATACCCGGAGAGGTATTGGCTTCGAGCAGATAAAATTGCCCGTCATTGTCCTGCATCACGTCGATACGTCCCCAACCGCGGCAACCTAAAACAGTCCAGGCTTTAAGCACCAGGTCCTGTAAATCTGCTTCACGTTCTGCTTCCAGACCACTTGGGCAGAAATATTGCGTCTCATCAGAGAGATACTTCGCCTCATAATCATAGAAGGTTCCAGCCGGTTGGATGCGAATTGACGGCAAAATTTCTTCACCCAGCATCGCGACGGTAAATTCCGGGCCGCTGAGCCATTTTTCAATCAGAACTTCTTCATCGTGTTGAAATGCCAGTGCTAACGCTGAAGATAAATCGCCAGCTTTGTCGACTTTAGACATCCCGACGCTTGAGCCTTCGCGGCTGGGTTTCACAATAACCGGCAAACCTAGCTGCACCATACGTGCATTAACGCTCTCTTCAAGGCCAATTTCGAACTCGCGGCGGGTTAATGCAACCCACGGTGCCACAGGCAAACCCGCACCTTGCCACAGTAATTTGCTGCGCAGCTTATCCATAGAAATAGCGGACGCCATCACACCACTTCCGGTGTAAGGCAAACCGATTAAATCCAGCAGGCCCTGTAGCGTACCGTCTTCACCGCCGCGACCGTGCAAAGCGATAAAGACTTTATCGAAGCCCATTTCCTTCAGGCGCGTAATATCCGTCTCTTTCGGATCAACCGGATGAGCGTTTACGCCCCCTTCGCGCAGACCCGCTAACACGGCTGCACCGGAGTTCAGCGAAACGTCACGTTCTGCGGAAGTCCCGCCAAACAGGACTGCGATCTTATCAGCCATGGCGTTCTTCCTCAGAGGTTTGCGGCTTCAGTTTGATTTCAGCTAAATTGCGTGCGATTTTGCCGATATTTCCAGCGCCCTGGATAAGAATCAAATCGTTACCCGTGAGGACAGGAGCCAGGATCTCAGCGACCTGCGCCGGATCGGACACCAAAATAGGGTCTACCTTACCGCGTCCGCGAATCGTGCGACAGAGAGAACGACTATCTGCACCAGGAATTGGAGTCTCCCCTGCAGAATACACATCCAGCATCAGCAAGGTGTCCACCTGAGACAGCACGTTAGCGAAATCGTCATACAGATCGCGCGTACGGGTGAAACGGTGAGGCTGGAAGACCATCACCAGATTTTTCTCCGGCCAGCCCGCGCGTGCAGCTTTAATCGTTGCATCCACTTCTGTCGGGTGGTGACCGTAGTCATCAACCAGCATCGCTGTACCCGATTTGCCATTGACTGACTCCAGCGGGTATTCGCCCAGGAAGTCGAAACGACGACCTGTACCCTGGAAGCTCTCAAGCGCGCGTAAAATAGCGTCGTCCTCGATGCCCTCTTCTGTGGCAACAGCCACCGCAGCCGCAGCATTCAGCGCATTGTGACGACCTGGAGCATTCAACGTCACGCGTAACAGCGTTTTATCCTGACGGGCCAGAGTGAAATGACCTTGCGCGCCAGTTTGCGTGTAATCTTCCACGCGGACGTCAGCGTCCTCGCTGAAACCGTAAGTCGTTATCTGACGGCCTACGCGCGGCAGCAACTCACGAATCACCGGATCGTCAACGCACATCACCGCGCGCCCATAAAACGGCAAGTTGTGCAGGAAATTAATGAAGGTCTGCTTTAAATTTTCGAAGTCACCCTGGTAGGTGTCCATATGGTCGGCTTCGATATTGGTGACAATGGCCACCATCGGCTGCAGATGCAGGAACGACGCATCACTCTCATCGGCTTCCGCAATCAGGTAACGGCTATGGCCCAGACGTGCATGCACACCGGCAGCCTTCACAAGACCACCGTTAACGAACGTCGGATCCAGCCCGGCTTCCGCATAAATGCTGGAGACCATCGCCGTTGTGGTGGTCTTGCCGTGCGTCCCCGCAACAGCAATGCCGTGACGAAAACGCATCAATTCAGCCAGCATCTCTGCCCGGCGGATCACCGGAATACGCGCCTCATGAGCTGCAACAATCTCCGGGTTTTCGGCAGAAATGGCGCTGGAGACCACAACAACGCTCGCATCACGCACGTTCTCAGGACGGTGGTTAAAATAGATAGTCGCCCCAAGCGACGCCAACTGTTGCGTAACAGGGTTCGGCGCCAGATCGGAACCGCTGATCTGGTAACCTTCGTTGGCTAAGACTTCGGCAATACCGCCCATACCTGCGCCGCCGATGCCAACGAAGTGGATGTGCCGGACGCGACGCATCTCGGGCACGATTGAACGCAGTTTCGCCAGTTGTTGTGTATTCATTCTCTAACCGCCATCGATACTTCTAAAAATACGTGCAACGCAAAACGCGCTACAAGGGTTAAGCCTTAGCTGCCAGGCTCACTTCATTTGCCACCCGCTCGGTCGCATCCGGGATGGCGGTCGCGCGTGCGCGTTCTGCCATCTCGAGTAATGTCGCTCTGTTCCAGCCCGCGAGGGTGGCGGCGACCGCATCGGCGGTAAACTGTGGCTGTTCAAAAATTTTTGCGGCACCCGCTTTCTCAAGCGGCAGCGCATTCCAGTACTGCTGTCTGTCTTTGTGCTGGAAAGGCACGAACACGGCAGGCAAACCTGCCGCGGCGATTTCGCTCACCGTCAACGCACCGGAGCGACACACCACGACATCGGCCCAGGCATAGGCCGCCGCCATATCATCAATAAATTCAGTAACTTTATGCTGCGACTGACCGACTTCAGCATAGGCCTGCTCGACCATTTGCTGCGCACCTTTTCCGCTCTGATGCCAGATCGTCACGCTATCGCCCAGTTTTGCCGCCACCTGCGGCAGAGTCTGGTTCAGTATGCGCGCACCCTGCGAGCCGCCCACAACCAGCACACGTACCGGGCCTTCACGCCCGATCAGCCGTTCTTGCGGCAGCGGCAACGCTAACACATCCACGCGCACCGGATTCCCGACAACGTCCGCTTTCGGAAACGCACCCGGGAAGGCCTGCATCACTTTGGTGGCAATTTTTGCCAGCCATTTGTTCGTCAGCCCGGCAATGCCGTTTTGCTCATGCAGCACGACAGGAATACCCAACGACCATGCCGCCAGTCCGCCAGGACCAGAAACGTAGCCGCCCATCCCCAGCACCGCATCAGGTTTAAAGCGTTTCATGATTGCACGCGCCTGACGCCAGGCGTTGAAAATACGCACCGGCGCGAGTAATTGCGCCTTGATACCCTTTCCGCGCAAACCGGAAATCCGAATAAAGTCGATCTCGATACCGTGTTTCGGCACCAGATCGGCCTCCATGCGGTCGGCGGTTCCCAGCCAGCGAACTTGCCAGCCTTGATCCATTAAATGGTGCGCTACCGCGAGCCCCGGGAAAACGTGTCCGCCGGTTCCCCCTGCCATCACCATTAACCGCTTCGGTTGATTCATCGTGAACCTCGTGTAAACGCCTGGGCTTTTTCCAGACGCGTCTCATAATCTATACGTAACAAGAACATAATGGCTGTCGACATAATCAACAGACTCGAACCACCATAACTGATCAACGGCAACGTCAGGCCCTTCGTCGGCAGCATACCGGCTGCGGCGCCAACGTTGACTAATGCCTGGAAACTAAACCAGATACCAATTGAGCAGGCCAGAAAACCAGAGAAGCGGTGATCGATTTCCAGCGCTTTTCGGCCAATCGACATAGCACGGAAAGCGACGAAGAATACCATTAAAAGTGCCAGTACCACACCGATATAACCCAGTTCTTCCCCAATAATGGAGAAGATGAAGTCGGTATGCGCCTCGGGCAGATACTCCAGTTTTTGAACCGAGTTTCCTAATCCCTGGCCCCAAACCTCACCGCGGCCAAATGCCATCAATGATTGAGTGAGCTGGTAACCGCTACCAAAGGGATCTTCCCAGGGGTTCCAGAACGAGGTCACACGGCGAATACGATACGGCTCCGCGAGGATCAGCAGAACCACAGCCGAAATCCCCATGCCAATGATGGCGATGAACTGCCACAGCTTTGCCCCCGCCAGGAACAGCATTGCCAGAGTAGTCACAAACAGCACGACCACCGTACCGAGGTCAGGCTGCGCCAGCAGCAGAACCGCCAGCACCAGAATCACGCCCATCGGTTTTAAGAAGCCGCGCAGGTTGTTACGCACTTCGTCCACTTTGCGCACAAGGTAGTTGGCGAGATAACAGAACAGCGACAGCTTGGTAAACTCAGCGGGCTGAATACGCAGCGGGCCAAAGGCAATCCAGCGTGATGCACCGTTAACGGAACTGCCGACGACCAGAACGATCAGCAGCATAATAATCGAGGCGATTAACATCGCCGTACTATGGCGCTGCCAGAACTCCATCGGCAGGCGCAAGGTGACCATCGCCAGACAGAACGCCAGAATGATGTACAAACCGTCACGTTTGGCAAACAGGAAAGGATCGTTCGCCAGGCGCTGTCCTACAGGCATAGAGGCCGACGTCACCATAATAAAACCGATCGCAGCCAGGCCCAGCGTGAGCCAAAGCAGCATACGGTCATACATTACCAGGCTATCGGAATCTTTAGCCCGCGAGCCCATCACCCAGCCTTTCAGCGCCGTAAAGACCCATGCCAGGATACTGGAACCCGGCACGCGCGGCATTTTCAGGCGAGGGAGAGATAAACGCATCAGCCTAACTCCTTCGCCAGTCGGGTAAAGAGATCGCCACGCTGTTCGAAATTCTTAAACTGATCGAGGCTGGCACAAGCCGGTGACAGCAGCACCATATCGCCGGATTTGACCCGAGGAGCGATAAGGCGGATAGCCTGTTCCATGGTCTCGGTTTGTTCCGCGATCTCCGGGCGCAATTCGGCAAGTTCGGCTCCGTCACGTCCGAAGCAGTACAGGCGAATCTTATCGCCCGTCAGATATGGCCTGAGGGAGGAGAAATCGGCTGATTTTCCGTCACCGCCCAGCAACAGATGCAGGGTTCCATCAACCTGTAATCCGTTCAGCGCAGCTTCTGTGCTGCCCACGTTGGTCGCTTTGGAGTCGTTAATCCAGCACACGCCATTATGTTCCAGCGCCAGCTGAAAACGATGGGCCAGCCCTGTAAAAGTCGTGAGCGCTTTCAGGCTCGAGGCGCGCGGTAAACCTGCCGCATCGGCCAGCGCCAGCGCCGCCAGCGCGTTGGTGTAGTTATGCTGACCGGAAAGTTTCATCTCTTTCACGTTCAACACCTTTTCACCTTTCACGCGCAGCCAGGTTTCGCCCTGCTGGCGGTTCAGATGATAATCGCCCATGTTCACGCCAAAACTGATGCAGCGTTCATCTGCACCCCGCACAGGCATCGTCAATGCATCATCGGCATTAACCACGCACACTTTTGCGTTTTCGTAGACGCGCAGTTTGGCCGCACGATACTGCTGCAAGCCAAACGGATAGCGATCCATATGATCTTCGGTAACATTGAGGATTGTGGCCGCCACAGCCTGCAGGCTGGATGTGGTTTCCAGCTGGAAGCTGGAAAGTTCTAGCACGTATAACTCACGAGCCGGATCCAATAGCATCAGCGCGGGCAGACCGATATTGCCACCCACGCCCACGTTAACTCCGGCCGCCTTAGCCATGTCGCCCACCAGCGTCGTAACGGTGCTTTTGCCGTTTGACCCCGTGATAGCCACAATCGGCGCCTGCGCTTCGCGGCAAAACAGCTCAATATCGCCGACAATCTCAACGCCTTCATCCGCCGCAGCACTCAACGAAGGATGTGCCAGCGCCATTCCCGGGCTGGCGACAATCAGATCGGCGGCAAGAAGCCAGTCTTCATTCAGACCACCAAGGTGGCTTTCAACCTGTTCCGGGAGCTTGTCCAGGCCAGGCGGAGAAACACGCGTATCCATCACGCGCGGCGTCACGCCACGCCCGAGGAAAAAGTCCACGCAGGAGAGCCCCGTAAGGCCTAACCCGATGATAACGACTTTTTTACCCTGGTAATCTGCCATGATTAACGTACCTTCAGCGTTGCCAGGCCAATCAGGACCAGCATCAGCGAAATAATCCAGAATCGCACGATCACGCGCGGCTCTGGCCAGCCTTTCAGTTCATAGTGGTGGTGAATCGGCGCCATTCGGAAGATGCGCTGACCGCGCAGCTTGAATGAACCGACCTGTAAAATCACAGAAAGCGTTTCAACGACGAAGACACCGCCCATAATCACCAGCAGGAACTCCTGACGCAGCAGCACGGCGATAATGCCGAGCGCGCCGCCCAGTGCCAGCGAACCAACGTCGCCCATAAAGACCTGCGCCGGATAGGTGTTGAACCACAGGAAGCCCAGTCCGGCACCGACGATCGCTGTACAGACAATGACCAGCTCACCGGCATGACGCAGATAAGGAATGTGCAAATAATTGGCAAAATTCATGTTGCCTGTCGCCCACGCGACCAGCGCAAAGCCCCCTGCGACAAACACGGTTGGCATGATGGCCAGGCCATCCAGTCCGTCAGTCAGGTTAACGGCGTTACCCGTCCCAACAATCACGAAGTAAGCCAGCAGGATGTAGAACAGGCCCAGCTGCGGCATGACGTCTTTGAAGAACGGTACGACCAGTTCGGTGGCTGGCGTGTCTTTGCCTGCCAGATAGAGCGCAAAGGCCACGCCGAGCGCAATCACCGACATCCAGAAGTATTTCCAGCGGGCAATCAGCCCCTTGGTGTCTTTGCGTACCACTTTGCGGTAGTCATCGACAAAACCAATAATGCCGTAACCAATCAGTACCGTCAGGACGCACCAGACGTACGGGTTAGACGGATAGGCCCACAGCAGCACCGACACGACAATGGCCGTCAGGATCATAATCCCGCCCATCGTAGGTGTACCGCGTTTACTAAAGTGCGATTCCGGACCGTCGTTACGCACAACCTGACCAAAAGAGAGTTTTTGCAGACGGGCAATCATGCGCGGGCCCATCCACAAAGAGATGAACAGCGCAGTCAGCAGGCTGACGATGGCGCGAAACGTCAGATAGGAAAAGACGTTAAAGCCTGAATAATATTTGACCAAATGTTCGGCCAGCCAAACTAACATGTTCCGTTCTCCTGTAATGCGTGCACAACCTCTTCCATGGCGGCACTACGTGAACCTTTCACTAAAACAGTCACAATTTGATGTTCTGCAATCAACGTCTTAAGACGGGTAATCAGCGCGGCTTTATCGGTGAAATGTTCACCCACACCGCTAGCCTGGCTAATGGCCTGACTCAGAGTCCCTGCGCTCAACACACAATCAATGCCGGAGGCTTTCGCCGCCTCGCCCACCTGGATATGGCACTGCTCGCTCTCATCGCCCAGCTCGGCCATATCGCCAACCACCATCACGCGGTAGCCAGGCATCTCTGACAACACCTGAACTGCCGCAGTCATTGAGCCGACGTTAGCGTTGTAGGAGTCATCCAGCAGCAATTTATTCTCTGCCAGTTGGACAGGGAACAAACGCCCAGGCACAGCTTTAAGATTTGCCAGGCCCGCTTTAATCGCCTCATGCGAGGCCCCCACGGCCATCGAAAGCGCAGCAGCAGCCAGCGCGTTGGCGATATTGTGACGGCCAGGCAGAGGCAATAACACATCGACATTGCCCGTGGGGGTTTGCAGCGTAAATTCGGTTCCGTGCGAGGTCACATGGATATAGGTTGCCGTAAAGTCGCTGTTCGCTGCATTCGGTGAAAAGCGCCAGGTTTTACGTGAGCCAATAATGCTTTGCCAGTTCAGCCAGTCATTATTATCAGCATTCATAATGGCGACACCGTCGAGCGGCAGGCCGGTATAAATTTCGCCTTTAGCTTTTGCGACCCCTTCCAGCGAACCAAAACCTTCAAGATGCGCCGCAGCCAGATTATTGACTAACGCCGCTTCCGGACGCGTCAGACTGACGGTCCAGGCAATTTCGCCCTGGTGATTGGCGCCTAATTCAATGACAGCGTATTCATGTTCTTTGGTCAGACGCAGCAGCGTCATCGGCACGCCGATATCATTATTCAGATTGCCTGCGGTGTAGAGCGTGTTGCCACACTGACTCAGGATCGCGGCAACCATCTCTTTTACAGAAGTTTTACCGGACGAGCCCGTCAGTGCCACCACGCGGGCAGGCATCTGCTGACGAACCCAGGCCGCCAGCTCACCAAATGCCAGTCGGGTGTCTTTCACCACGATCTGCGACAGGTCGATATCCAGTTTCCGGCTGACCAGCAACGCGCCCGCACCGCCCTCTTTTGCCTGTTCGGCAAAATCATGCGCATCAAATCGCTCGCCCTTCAGGGCCACAAACAGGCAGCCCGGCGTGATTTTACGGGTATCGGTCGTGACGGCATCAATGTTCAGATCCGGACCATTCAGCTCGCCATTTACTACCGTGGCGACCTGGCCGAGCATCATGCTAATCATGCCAATACTCCCAGCAGACGCGCGGCCGTCACGCGGTCTGAATAATCAAGACGGCGAGCACCAACAATCTGATAATCTTCGTGGCCTTTACCGGCCAGCAGCACCACATCGTTCTCGTTGGCCTGCATAATAGTATTGGTTACGGCTTCAGCACGGCCTTCCATCACGCGTGCACGACCGGCATCCATCATCCCCGCGAGAATATCGTTGATAATCGCGCGCGGCTCTTCGGTACGCGGGTTATCATCGGTGACAACCGGAATATCGGCGAACTGCTCGGCAATCGCGCCCATCAGCGGGCGTTTGCCCTTATCGCGATCGCCGCCACAGCCGAAGACACACCACAGTTTGCCGGTGCAGTGCAGGCGGGCTGCTTGCAGCGCTTTCTCCAGCGCGTCCGGCGTGTGGGCATAATCGACCACGACAGTCGGTTTTCCTGGCGCGCTAAACACTTCCATACGACCGCAAACGGGCTGTAAACGAGCGGCTGTTTTCAGCAGTTCAGCCAGCGGGTAGCCCAGTGCTAACAGCGTCGCAAGTGCCAGCAGCAGATTACTGACGTTAAAAGCCCCCATCAGGCGGCTGTCGATTTCGCCTTCACCCCATGAGGAAGCAAAGCGAATCGTTGCGCCGCTATCGTGATAATTGACCGCCGTTGCCTTCAGCCAGCGCCCGTGGCAGTTCGGATTGATATGATCTTCCATCGACACCGCGACCGCATCGGGCAGCTTAGCCAGCCAGCGGCGGCCCACTTCGTCATCGGCATTGATAATCGCCTGACCGCAGTGGTGCGTGGCGTAAAGCAGCCATTTTGCCGCTTCGTAATTTTCCATATCACCGTGATAATCAAGGTGATCGCGACTCAGGTTAGTAAACACTGATGCCGCAAATTTCAGCGCGGCGACACGATGCTGTACCAGTCCGTGGGAAGAGACTTCCATTGCGGCAAAGGTTGCGCCCTGCTCTGCCAGGCCGGACAGCACATGCTGAACATCGACCGCAGAACCGGTGGTATTCTCGGTTGGATTAACTTTTCCCAGCAGACCATTACCCACGGTTCCCATTACCGCACTGGTTTCACCCAGCAGCTGGGCCCATTGCGCCATCAGCTGTGTGGTGGTGGTTTTGCCGTTGGTGCCCGTCACGCCAACCAAACGCAGTTGGTCAGAGGGTTCATGGTAAAAACGCCCCGCCAGTGCGGAGAGGCGCTCATTTAACTGGCTGAGATAGATGACCGGCACGCCGTGCATTTCACGGATTTCACCATCGGTTGCCTCATCTTTGGCCTCAGCAACAATAGCAGCTACACCTTGCGCAATCGCCTGCGGGATATAACGACGCCCGTCCGCCTGATGACCGACCACTGCTACAAAGAGATCGCCCGATGCAGCCACACGGCTGTCGAGTACCATCTCCCGCAGCTCTCGCGCAGGTGTGTTTTGCACCCACGGAGCAAGAAGGTCGCGCAAATTACGATCTGCCACCTGTTTCCTCGCCTTAATTAGTTACAAATTCATTTTTATCGCCCGTAGCCAGCGCATCCGGTTCGATGTTCATGGTGCGTAAAACGCCGCCCATGATGGCACCAAACACCGGCGCGGAGACGGCGCCACCGTAGTATTTACCTGCCTGGGGATCGTTGATAACGACCACCAGCGCAAAACGCGGATTGCTGGCAGGCGCAACGCCTGCGGTATACGCAATATATTTGTTGATGTAGCGGCCATCCGGCCCCACTTTTTTCGCTGTACCGGTTTTGATTGCGATGCGATAGCCTTTAATCGCCGCTTTCACGCCGCCGCCGCCAGGCAGCGCCACGCTTTCCATCATATGGACGACGGTACGAACGGTTGATTCCGGGAAGATTCGCTCACCCGGAACCGGTGGATCCACTTTGGTAATGGATAGCGGACGGTACACGCCATAACTGCCGATCGTTGCATAGACTCGCGCCAACTGTAACGGTGTTACCATTAGCCCGTAGCCGAAAGAGAAGGTGGCCCTCTCTATGTCAGACCACCGTTGTTTTTGAGGATATAAGCCACTGCGTTCTCCGACCAACCCCAAATTGGTCGCCTTTCCAAGCCCAAAACGAGAGTAAGTTTCTACTAACGCTGAGGACGGCATCGCTAACGCCAGCTTAGAAACACCGACGTTACTCGACTTCTGCAACACCCCGGTCAGGGTTAATTCGCTGTAACGCGCCACGTCTTTGATTTCGTGACCGTTGATTCGGTAAGGTATGGTATTCAGAACGGTATTTTCGTTGACGATGCCGCGCTGAAGCGCAGTCATCACCACCATCGGTTTGACGGTCGAACCCGGCTCAAACACGTCGGTAATGGTACGGTTACGCATGACATCTTTCTGCGTACCGGTCAGGTTGTTCGGGTTATAGGAGGGGCTGTTGGCCATCGCCAACACTTCGCCGGTGCTGACATCCACCAGCACTGCGCTGCCCGACTCGGCTTTGTTAAAGGCGACCGCATTGTTCAGCTCGCGGTAAACCAGTGCCTGCAGGCGCTCGTCGATACTCAAAGCGAGGTTGTGCGCCGCCTGGCTGTCGGTCGAGGAGATATCCTCAATCACGCGACCATAGCGGTCTTTGCGCACTATACGCTCGCCCGGTTGCCCGGTAAGCCATTTATCAAAGCTTTTCTCGACCCCTTCAATCCCCTGGCTATCGACGTTGGTAAAGCCAATGAGGTGAGCGGTTACTTCACCCGATGGATAGTAACGGCGCGACTCTTCGCGCAGATGAATCCCGGGCAGTTTCAGTTTCTTAATGTAATCCGCCATGTCAGGGTTAACCTGACGCGCCAGATAGATAAAGCGACCTTTTGGGTTGGCATTGACGCGGGCAGCCATCTGATCGAGCGGCATTTTCAACGCATCAGCAAGCGCCTTCCAGCGATTATCCAGCGTGACCCCCCCCGCGTCATGCAGCTCTTTCGGGTCGGCCCAAATCGCTTTCACTGGCACACTCACCGCCAGCGGACGGCCGGAACGGTCGGTAATCATTCCACGCGAAGTAGAGACTTCCTGAACGCGCAGGGAGCGCATGTCACCCTGACGCACCAGCATATCGGGCGCGATAATCTGTAACCACGCCGCGCGTCCCAGCAGGAAAACCAGCGCCAGTAAAATGCAGCCACAAAGCAACGCAAAACGCCAACTCACAAAGTTGGCCTGTTCTTCCTGACGTTTCGGTTTTTGCGTTTTCGCCGCTGATCTCATGCGTCGCGTTTTCCCTTATTTTTGTACTACGATGTTTTCCTGTGAAGGATCAACATGCTGCAACTGCAGCTTTTCCGTTGCGATCCTTTCAACCCGGCTGTGATCGCCGAGCGCGTTTTCTTCGAGAATCAGATTTCGCCATTCGATATCCAGCGCATCGCGTTCCAGCACCATCTGCTCGCGTTGCGCGGTTAATAAACGGGTATGGTGCGCCGTTGTCACCACAGTTATCGCAGTCACAATGATGCAAATGAACAGGCAGAGTGGCAGCTTCCCAAACCGCAAGAGATCGTCGCCGATCACACCAGGCAAAGCATGGCGCTCGTTGCTTCCTAACGATCCTTTAACTTTGCTTAGGGTCTCTGTCACTCTGCCGATCATGCGTTCGTCCTTTCTGCAATACGCAGCACTGAACTACGGGCGCGTGGATTCTCTGCCACCTCTTCTTCGCCCGGCATCAACTTGCCTACTACTCGCAACTGACGGCCACCCAGTTTCCTGAGCTGTTCTTCTGTCATCGGCAGCCCCGCAGGCACTTGAGGACCGCGACTTTGTTCACGCATAAAGCGTTTCACAATACGGTCTTCCAGCGAGTGGAAGCTGATGATGGATAACCGCCCACCTGGGGCCAGCACGCCGAGCGAGCTTTTTAGCGCCTGCTCTATCTCCTCCAGTTCACTGTTTACCCAGATGCGCACCGCCTGGAAGGTACGGGTCGCGGGATGTTTGAATTTATCTTTGACCGGGGTGGCTGCTGTCACGACTTCCGCCAGCTCTTTGGTACGCGTCATCGGTTCAATGCGGTTACGCTCAACGATGCCGCGCGCAATACGTTTCCCAAAACGCTCTTCGCCGAAGGTTTTAATAACCCAGGCAATATCGGCTTCATCAGCCGTTTGCAGCCATTCAGCAGCAGACTGGCCCCGCGTCGGGTCCATACGCATGTCCAGCGGGCCGTCGCGCATAAAGGAAAAACCGCGTTCCGCGTCATCAAGCTGTGGTGAGGAGACGCCAAGATCGAGAAGAATACCGTCAATCTTGCCCGTCAGGCCGCGCTCGGCGACATAATCAGCCAGCGCGGAGAAAGGTCCATGTACGATGGAAAAGCGTGGATCATCAATGGTCTTCGCTACGGCAATAGCCTGCGGATCGCGATCGATTGCCAGTAAGCGCCCCTCTGCTCCCAGCTGGGAGAGAATAAGACGCGAGTGGCCGCCACGACCAAATGTTCCATCGATATAGATGCCGTCAGGACGAATATTCAGGCCGTTCACGGCCTCGTCCAACAGCACCGTTGTATGTTTAAAATTTTCCATCATATTTATAGAGACAAGTCCTGCAATCGATCCGACAACACGGCGGATTCTGACTGCTCAGCGTCGATATCTTCCTTGACCTGTTGATACCAGGTCGTTTCATCCCACAGTTCAAATTTATTGAACTGCCCGACCAGCATCACTTCTTTCGTCAGACCGGCATGCTGCCGCAACACAGGCGCAATCAGTATTCGCCCTGCATTGTCCATCTGACATTCACTGGCATGCCCCAATAACAACCGCTGAACGCGGCGTTCCTGCGGGTTCATGCTCGACAGTCGCGACAGCTTTTGCTCAATAATTTCCCATTCGGGTAAGGTGTAAAGCAGCAGGCAGGCGTGGTTAATGTCAATGGTGCAAACCATTTGACCAGAAGCGCTTTCGATCAGTTGGTCGCGATATCGGGTTGGTACCGATAAACGCCCTTTACTGTCGAGATTGACTAACGCCGCCCCACGGAACATGCCAGCCTCACCCCTTATCGCCACTTTAACCCACAAATTCCCACATAAAGGAGTTTACGGAGCGAAGGAAAAGCTTGTCAAGCCAGGACTATCCTGGCAGAGGCTTGAAAGTCCTCTATTTACAGACAGAACCTGACTTGATTAATAACTGCACAACTGGCGAGGCAAAATTAACGTCCTGAATATTTGTAAGAAAAAAAACAAATATGCACACGAACGTTAAAAATCACTCCATACCACCAGGGGCAAATATAAAGTGTCAGTTTGCGACGCGGGCGGCATTTTAAGACATTACGCACGGGGATAACAGCGCCAGATGCACGTTAGAAGCGTGAAGGCACAAGACCTGGCGTCAGGGCTGGAGATAAAGAGGGAAAAACGGCTGATAATTCAGCGAGCGAATGACGATTGTAACAAAACAATACAAAAAATAGCGACTAATGACGTTTAAATAACCTTAAAAAAAGCTCGTTAAGTGCTCAAAGAAATAATATGAATAGCAGGCTATGGTTCTTAAGGAATTATCCTAAACTGATCCGGTTATTATTTCCTGTAATAATCGGAAAATCAGGGCAGTCTCCCACCCTGAATATTCAACTCAACGGCGACTTAACACACCGCGACGGTACAGGTTGCGTTTAATACGCGTCAGCCCCGGTTTAGGCTTACGCGGTTCATCCAGGCTTGCCAGCACGATTTCCAGAACGCGCTCAGCGACGTCACGATGGCGCTGCGCTACCGCCAGTACCGGGCACTGCAGGAAATCGAGTAACTCGTTATCGCCGAAGGTGGCAATGGCAAGTTCTGAAGGGAGCTTGCCGTCGCGACGCAGCGTCACATCCATAACGCCCTGCAACAGCGCAAAAGAGGTGGTGAACAACGCCTGCGGCATCGGGTGGGTCTCAAGCCATTTCTCGAACAGCTGAGCGGCGGCCTCGCGCTCGTAGCTGTTGGCATAGAGATAATGCACCTCACGCGGATCGTCTTTCCAGGCGGTACGAAAACCCTGCTCGCGCAGGAAGCTGACGGATAACTCCGGCAACGCCCCCAGATAAAGCACGGTTTCCGCCGGGAAAGTGCGCAGTTCAGCAGCCAGCATTTCAGCATCGTCCTGATCGGCACCCACTACGCTTGTAAAATGCTCACGGTCCAGCGCACGGTCAAGTGCGACTATTGGGAATGAATCGTTCGCCCAACGCTGGTAGAAAGGATGCTCCGGGGGTAAGGAAGTCGATACGATAATCGCATCAACCTGCCGTTGCAGCAGATGTTCGATACAGCGCATCTCGTTATCAGGCTGATCTTCCGAACAGGCAATCAGTAGTTGATAGCCGCGCTGACGCGCCTGGCGTTCAAGATAATTGGCAATGCGGGTATAGCTGGTATTCTCCAGATCCGGAATAACCAGACCAATAGATCGGGTGCGCCCGGCACGTAATCCGGCCGCGACAGCGTTCGGATGGTAATTATGCTCACGCACCACCGCCATCACTTTTTCAACGGTTTTATCGCTGACACGGTACTGCTTTGCTTTACCGTTAATCACATAGCTTGCCGTAGTTCGTGACACGCCGGCTAGCCGGGCGATTTCATCCAGTTTCACAATTGCCCCTTAAACGAAATAAAGTAGTCCATGGCCTTGTCAGGTTTATGGTTATATCTTTAACATCTAAACGCAGAATAGTCGTTGCGGCAACCGCTTTTCTCTCACTTAAGGTGCGTTTAGGCAAAAAAAAGCCTGGCTTTGCAGACCAGGCTTAAAGAGGCGAACTTTTTTAACTGCTAGCGCATTATTTTATCACCGCGAGACAAGCCCACGACACCGGAGCGCGCCACTTCCACAATTTTTGCGACATCCCGCACTGACGCCAAAAACGCATCAAGCTTGTCACTGGTTCCGGCAAGCTGCACCGTATAAATAGAGGGCGTAACATCAATGATCTGCCCACGGAAGATATCCGTGTTGCGTTTCACCTCTTCGCGTCCGTATCCGCTGGCCTGAATTTTTACCAGCATCACTTCTCGCTCAACGTAGGCCCCCTGCCCTAATTCACTGACACGCAGCACATCCACCAGCTTATGCAGCTGCTTTTCAATCTGTTCCAACACCTTCGCATCACCGACCGTTTGAATAGTCATCCGCGAGAGGGTCGGATCGTCAGTCGGAGCCACAGTCAGGCTTTCAATGTTATAGCCACGCTGAGCAAAGAGTCCAATAACGCGAGACAAGGCTCCGGACTCGTTTTCCAGTAGTACAGATAATATCCGGCGCATCAGGTTCTCTCCGTTTTGCTTAACCACATTTCATCCATACCGCCACCGCGAATATGCATTGGATAGACGTGCTCCGTGCCATCCACAATGACATCCACGAAGACCAGGCGGTTGTTTCTGACGTGTTCAAGAGCTTCACCGAGCTTCGTTTCCAGTTCCGCCGGATCGCTAACGCGAATCCCCACATGGCCGTAAGCTTCCGCCAGGCGAACAAAATCTGGCAACGATTTCATATAGGATTGTGAATGGCGCCCGGAATAGATCATATCCTGCCACTGCTTCACCATCCCCAGATAGCCGTTATTCAGGTTAAGCACCAGTACAGGCAGATTGTATTGCAGGGCTGTGGAGAGTTCCTGAATGTTCATCTGGATACTGCCATCACCGGTGACACACACCACTATTTCATCCGGCAGTGCCAGCTTCACGCCGAGAGCTGCGGGCAGACCAAATCCCATGGTTCCAAGGCCACCAGAGTTAATCCAGCGGCGAGGTTTATCAAACGGATAATACAGAGCGGCAAACATCTGGTGCTGACCCACATCAGAGGTGACATAGGCATCCCCCTGCGTTAAACGCCAGATCGTTTCGATAACCGCCTGGGGCTTAATGTGCTCGCTTTGCGTGTCATATTTCAGACACTGACGGGCACGCCACTGCTCAATCTGCTGCCACCAGTCACGAATATCATCCAGCGGTTGCGCCGGGGTCTCTTGCGCCAGCAGCTCCAGCATCTGCTCCAGCACCTGCAGCGCATCGCCAACAATAGGTACATCGGCCGGGACCGTTTTGGAAATGGAGGTCGGATCGATATCAATGTGCAGCACCGTTGCATTCGGACAGTACTTCGCCAGATTGTTGGTGGTGCGATCGTCAAAGCGGACACCCACGGCGAATATCACATCGGAATTATGCATCGTCATATTGGCCTCAAAGGTGCCATGCATACCCAGCATACCCAGAGCCTGACGATGCGATGCCGGGAAAGCACCCAGCCCCATTAATGACGACGCGACGGGCAGATTTAATGTCTCAATGAGGGTCCGCAGCTGTTCGTGACAATGCGCATTCACAGCACCGCCACCGACGTAGACCACCGGTTTTTTCGCCGCGATCAGCGTTTGCAGCGCGCGTTTGATTTGGCCCTTGTGGCCCTGAGTCGTCGGGTTATAAGAGCGCATGCTCACCGACTCCGGCCAGACGTAAGGCAATTTATTGGCCGGATTGAGAATATCTTTTGGTAAATCGACCACAACCGGCCCCGGGCGTCCACTGGCAGCCAGCCAGAAGGCTTTTTTCAACACGCCGGGAATATCTTCGGTTTGCTTGACCAGGAAACTGTGCTTCACCACCGGGCGGGAGATCCCCACCATGTCGCACTCCTGAAACGCATCATAGCCAATCAGCGAGGTAGCGACCTGCCCTGACAGAATCACCAGCGGAATGGAGTCCATATAGGCGGTAGCGATACCCGTAATGGCGTTGGTTGCCCCTGGCCCCGAGGTCACGAGCACAACACCCACTTCCCCCGTTGCGCGCGCCAGACCATCTGCCATATGCACAGCCGCCTGCTCATGACGTACCAGCACATGATCAATGCCGCCCACGGTATGTAGCGCGTCATAAATATCGAGGACTGCGCCTCCGGGATAACCGAATACTTGCTTTACGCCCTGATCGATGAGCGATCGGACGACCATCTCGGCGCCAGACAACATCTCCATGGTTTGCCTCCAGGCTTCTTATCGTTATTGACGAACACAGGAATTCATTTCCTCGCTGTCTTGCTGATCAGGGCTTCCCCTGTCTTTCATTTTTGCAGAGTGGTCATCACCATAACCGCTCGCTATGAGGCAGGCAATCAGCAAACCCTGGCATCGAAGAGAGGTCGATAGCAGAATAAAGAGGTATTATTTAAGGATATAGTGAATTCAACTAAATCAGGCGATTGAGTTAATGCTTCATCGCTCAAAAAGGCGCTGAATAAGTCATTCATCTATTTTTGTTAGGGAAACAACGAAAAGAAAAAATCAAGACAGGATAAAACTCTGCAATCAAAAATAATAACAGGATAAACCAGAGCATTAGCCCCGATTCATCCTGATATAGATTAGCGGCGACAAACGCTCACTAATAACTCTTCCATCCACTGATGACCTTTATCCCGACCAGCCGCTTCATGCCAGGAGAGATAACATGTACGGCTATTGAGTTTCAACGGCAGAGGCTGTATTTGCAGCTCAAGCTGAGTAGAGAACTCTTCTGCCAGCCAACGAGGGGCAATAGCAACCAGATGCGTTTGCGACACAATATTCAATACGCTAACCATCGCCATTCCTTGATAAGCGACGCTTGACTGTTTATCTGGCGTGTCATACCACGGCTGGCTAAACGAGGCATATCTGTCGAGTGCGACAACGGCATGTTGCTCGTTATAAACATCACTTTCACGCAGCGGCCCGGTCATCCGTGGATGATTTTTGCTGGCAACCAGCACCATTTCATCATTAAACAGGGGAATACACGAAAATTCCGGCCTGCGAAATTCCTCATAACCCAGAACAAATTCCGTCTCCTGATAACGTAACTGGTGTTCTGTATTTTGATTAAGTGATGATTTAAATACCAGATGAATATTGGGTGCGATTGCTTCGACTTTATTATAAATAATAGACGTCAGATAATTATCCAGTGGGCTGCACACGCAAAGATGAAAAATGCGCTCGCTGCTTAAAGGTTCGAAACCGGAGCCCGGCAGCTCATTCTGAACCAGTTGCAGCGCCTGACGCACCGAACCGAATAGCTGATAGGCTCTGGCGGTAGGTTGAATCCCACGGCCATAGCGAACAAACAATTCGTCGTTAAACATCACCTTAAGTCGTGAAACAGCGTTACTGACGGCGGGTTGAGACATGCCTAAAGCCTGTGCTGCCCGGGTAATATTCTGTTCCTGCATAACAGCATCAAATACGGTTAATAAGTTGAGATCAACCGTACGTAATTGCGGCCGATTCCCTTCACCAACGTGAGACCGTTCATTTCTTTTTTCTGACATATCTAACTCCACTGTCACGCTAAACTCCCTTTACCTTAGTGCAGTAATTACTTCTTAAAATATTATTTATCATGCATATAAAACCAGAAAAAGAGAAGATTTAAAAATTCAGAATATATAAAACTCACGCTAAATCGCATGCGGACGCATACAGATACTCAATCAGCAAGAGCCGAAGATGGCAAATAAAAAATCAGGATTTGAATGAAACCATAAATCCAATGAATAAACAATAAGCAGCCTGTAAACTAAGATTTAAGTTTTATTAAACTATTCACTAGCAACAACGAACATTAGTTAACATTTCAATATCACTCTTCGACATTCATTTACTGCATCCGAATCATATACTTTCATAACCCAATGAATTAAATGAAATTAAAAAGACAGGATCAAACATATCAAACAATGTTTAATTGAAACGAATTATAAAAATTTCATCATTGAACTTTATTTAGAGTCTAAAAGTAGACTATTTGAACGGTCCGAATGCTAAAAACCAGCACAATTCGCTAAAGTAACGCTGACAAGATGTTTGATGAATGAAGCCGATTTTTAATTCAGGGGTTGACTTGGACTGACATATCCAGTACCACTAAATGCATAACATATTTATCTGGAGCATGATTCATGATTCGTAACGTTCGCTTCCTCAGCCTACTACTACTAAACGCATCCACTGTGCGCGGTAGGCTGGCGGGCGAAATTCAACGTTGAATCGTCTTCAGTAAACAAAAAACCCGCGCCACTGCGCGGGTTTTTTTATGCTCGTAGCAAGGCGCCCCAGGACAGACAAGGACCAAACCCATGAGCCAGCAAGTCGTTATTTTTGATACAACTTTACGTGACGGTGAACAAGCGTTACAGGCAAGCCTGAGTGTGAAAGAGAAACTGCAGATTGCATTGGCCCTGGAACGTATGGGTGTTGACGTGATGGAGGTGGGCTTCCCGGTCTCTTCACCTGGCGACTTCGAATCCGTACAGACCATCGCACGCACGATTAAAAACAGCCGCATATGTGCTTTGGCACGCTGCGTAGAAAAAGATATCGATGTTGCCGCAGAATCGCTGAAAGTGGCCGAAGCCTTCCGAATCCATACTTTTATCGCCACATCCCCGATGCATATCGCGACCAAACTGCGCAGCACCTTAGATGAAGTCATTGAGCGCGCAGTGTATATGGTGAAACGTGCCCGTAACTATACCGATGACGTTGAATTCTCTTGCGAAGATGCGGGCCGAACCCCCATCGCCGACCTGGCACGCGTCGTTGAAGCCGCTATCAATGCGGGCGCAACCACCATTAACATCCCGGACACCGTTGGCTATACCATGCCGTTTGAGTTCTCGAACATCATCACCGGCTTGTATGAACACGTCCCAAATATTGATAAAGCGATTATTTCCGTTCATACCCATGACGATTTAGGTCTGGCGGTGGGCAACGCCATTGCCGCTGTCCATGCGGGGGCGCGTCAGGTAGAAGGCGCCATGAATGGTATCGGCGAGCGCGCAGGCAACTGTTCACTGGAAGAAGTGATCATGGCCATCAAAGTGCGCAAAGACATTATGAATGTGCAAACCCGCATCAATCACAATGAAATCTGGCGCACCAGCCAGACCGTCAGCCAGATTTGCAACATGCCAATCCCGGCAAACAAAGCGATTGTCGGTACTGGCGCTTTCGCTCACTCGTCCGGTATCCATCAGGATGGCGTGCTGAAGAACCGCGAAAACTACGAAATCATGACCCCGGAATCCATCGGTCTGAATCAGGTCCAGTTGAACCTGACTTCCCGCTCCGGTCGCGCAGCGGTGAAACACCGTATGGAAGAGATGGGCTACAAAGAAAGCGACTACAACATGGATCATCTGTACGACGCCTTCCTGAAACTGGCGGATAAAAAAGGTCAGGTATTCGATTACGACCTGGAAGCATTGGCCTTCATCAACAAGCAGCAGGAAGAACCTGAACATTTCCGTCTGGACTACTTCAGCGTGCAGTCAGGTTCCAGCGATATCGCCACGGCGTCGGTCAAACTGGCCTGCGGCGACGACGTCAAAGCGGAAGCCGCCAACGGAAATGGACCGGTCGATGCCATTTATCAGGCTATTAACCGCATCACCGCCTATGACATCGAACTGGTTAAATACGATCTGAGCGCCAAAGGCCACGGCAAAGATGCGCTGGGACAGGTCGATATCGTTGTCACCTATAACGGCCGCCGTTTCCACGGTGTTGGCCTCGCGACAGACATTGTCGAATCCTCCGCCAAAGCCATGGTGCACGTCCTGAACAACATCTGGCGCGCCGCAGAAGTCGAGAAAGAATTGCAACGCAAAGCTCAGAATAAAGAGAACAATAAGGAAACCGTGTAATGTCGAAGAATTACCATATTGCTGTGTTGCCGGGCGACGGTATTGGCCCGGAAGTGATGACACAGGCGCTGAAAGTCCTGGAAGCCGTACGCGCACGTTTCGCGATGAAAATTACCACCAGCCACTACGATGTGGGCGGCATTGCGATCGATAACCACGGGACGCCGCTGCCAAAAGCTACGGTCGAAGGCTGCGAAAATGCGGATGCTGTATTGTTCGGCTCCGTCGGCGGTCCGAAATGGGAGCATTTGCCGCCAGCAGAACAACCCGAGCGCGGGGCATTACTGCCGCTGCGTAAGCACTTCAAATTGTTCAGCAACCTGCGTCCGGCGAAGCTGTATCAGGGTCTGGAAGAGTTTTGCCCGCTGCGCGCCGACATTGCCGCCAACGGCTTCGACATTTTATGTGTGCGTGAATTAACCGGCGGGATCTACTTCGGACAGCCAAAGGGTCGCGAAGGCAGCGGTCGGCACGAAAAAGCTTTCGATACCGAGGTTTACCACCGTTTTGAAATTGAACGTATTGCCCGCATCGCGTTTGAATCGGCGCGCAAACGTCGTCACAAAGTGACCTCCATTGATAAAGCCAACGTCCTGCAATCCTCGATTCTGTGGCGCGAAATCGTCAACGAAATCGCCAACGAGTACCCGGACGTTGAGCTGGCGCACATGTATATCGACAACGCCACCATGCAGCTGATCAAAGATCCGTCGCAGTTCGATGTACTGCTGTGTTCCAACCTGTTCGGCGACATTCTGTCTGATGAATGCGCAATGATCACCGGCTCCATGGGGATGCTGCCTTCCGCCAGCCTGAACGAAGAGGGCTTTGGCTTGTACGAGCCTGCGGGCGGTTCTGCTCCCGATATCGCGGGCAAAAACATTGCCAACCCGATTGCACAGATCCTCTCTCTCGCGCTGCTGCTGCGTTACAGCCTTGATGCAAACGATGCGGCAGACGCGATTGAAAGCGCCATTAACCGTGCATTAGAAGAAGGCATCCGTACCGGCGATTTAGCGCGCGGTGCGGCGGCCGTCAGTACCGATGAAATGGGCGACATCATTGCCCGCTATGTCGCTGAAGGGGTGTAATCATGGCGAAGACGTTATACGAAAAACTGTTTGATGCGCATGTCGTTTACGAAGCCCCAAACGAAACGCCGCTGCTGTATATCGACCGCCATCTGGTCCACGAAGTCACTTCCCCACAGGCGTTTGACGGTCTGCGCGCGCATAACCGTCCGGTTCGCCAGCCGGGGAAAACCTTCGCCACCATGGATCACAACGTCTCCACCCAGACGAAAGACATCAACGCTTCTGGTGAAATGGCCCGCATCCAGATGCAGGAGCTGATCAAGAACTGCAACGCTTTTGGCGTTGAGTTGTACGATTTGAACCACCCCTATCAGGGCATTGTCCACGTAATGGGTCCTGAGCAGGGCATCACCCTGCCGGGAATGACCATCGTGTGCGGCGACTCGCACACTGCGACTCACGGCGCGTTTGGTGCGCTGGCATTCGGCATCGGCACTTCAGAAGTTGAGCACGTACTGGCAACGCAAACCCTGAAGCAGGGCCGCGCGAAAACCATGAAAATTGAAGTGAAGGGCAAAGCCGCACCGGGCATTACCGCAAAAGATATCGTTCTGGCGATTATCGGGAAAACCGGCAGCGCCGGAGGCACCGGCTATGTGGTGGAATTCTGCGGCGATGCCATTCAGGCATTGAGCATGGAAGGCCGCATGACGCTGTGCAACATGGCCATCGAAATGGGTGCTAAAGCCGGTCTGGTCGCGCCGGACGAAACCACCTTCAACTATGTGAATGGCCGTCTGCACGCGCCAAAAGGCAAAGATTTTGACGATGCGGTCACCTACTGGAAAACGCTGCAAACCGACGAAGGCGCAACTTTCGATACCGTGGTGACGTTGCAGGCAGAAGATATCGCCCCGCAGGTCACCTGGGGAACCAACCCTGGTCAGGTCATCTCCGTTAATGACACTATCCCCGATCCGGCCTCGTTTGCCGATCCGGTGGAACGCGCCAGCGCGGAAAAAGCGTTAGCCTATATGGGCCTGAAACCGGGCATTCCGTTGACCGACGTGGCGATCGACAAGGTGTTTATCGGCTCCTGCACCAACTCGCGCATTGAAGATTTACGCGCCGCCGCTGAGATTGCCAAAGGGCGTAAAGTTGCGCCCGGCGTGCAGGCGCTGGTGGTTCCCGGCTCTGGCCCGGTGAAGGCCCAGGCCGAAGCCGAAGGTCTGGATAAGATCTTTATCGAAGCCGGTTTTGAGTGGCGTTTACCGGGCTGCTCCATGTGTCTGGCCATGAACAATGACCGTCTGAACCCAGGCGAGCGCTGTGCCTCCACCAGTAACCGAAACTTTGAAGGCCGTCAGGGCCGCGGTGGTCGCACCCATCTGGTCAGTCCGGCAATGGCCGCTGCGGCCGCAGTGACCGGCCATTTTGCTGATATTCGTGGTTTGAAATAAGGAAACAATCATGGCAGAGAAATTTACCCAACATACGGGCCTGGTTGTCCCGCTGGATGCGGCGAACGTCGATACGGACGCCATCATTCCTAAGCAGTTCTTACAGAAAGTGACCCGCACCGGTTTTGGCGCTCACCTGTTTAACGACTGGCGTTTTCTCGACGATAGCGGCCAGCAGCCGAATCCCGAGTTCGTTCTGAACTTTCCGGAATTTAAAGGAGCATCCATTCTGCTGGCACGTGAAAACTTTGGCTGTGGCTCCTCCCGTGAGCACGCGCCGTGGGCGCTGACGGACTACGGCTTCAAAGTGGTGATCGCCCCAAGCTTTGCCGACATCTTTTACGGCAACAGCTTCAACAACCAGCTGCTGCCGGTGACGCTGAGCGACGAACAGGTCGATGAGCTGTTCGCGCTGGTGAAGACAAATCCGGGCATTTCATTTGAAGTGGATCTGGAAGCGCAGGTGGTGAAAGCGGGTGACAAAACTTACAGCTTTAAAATCGACGACTTCCGCCGCCACTGCATGATTAACGGCCTCGACAGCATTGGTTTAACCCTGCAGCATGAAGAGGCGATTGCGGACTACGAAAATAAACAACCTTCGTTTATGAATTAACTTAATGGCCCGCGACAGCGGGCCTTTTTTCAAACGTCTTTTACCCGGCACGTCAGAATCAACGTCACCCCCGCAATCCCTGCGATCGCCCAATACACGGCAAAGTGACCATAGCTTTGCGCCAGCGCTCCCTGAATCACCCCTGCCAGAATCACACCGGTAGAAATGCTATTGGTGAAAAGCGTGGTCGCAGATCCCGCCCGTCCGGGCATGAGATCCTGAAACCAGAGCATTCCAATCCCGGCGACGATCCCGATAAACACCGCATTAAACAGCTGTAGCACCAGCAGCGCCTCGCGGCTGTGAAACAGAATTAAGCCAAGATAAAAAAGCACGCCAGCGGTCATCGCAATCACCATCATCCGACGCTTGCCAAACCGCTTGACGTAGTAGCCCGCCAGAATCATCGCCGGAATTTCCAGCCCGGCGGCGGTGCCCATCAGGATCCCCGCCAGTTTATCGGGCAGGCCAAGATCGCTACTGATCCACAAAGGCATATCAATGATGTACATCGTGTTGCAGGTCCACATCAGCGTCGAGGCGATAAATAACATGCGAACGTTTTTATTTTGCCAGCCGCTCACATGAGTGACGGGCGTATCCGCCGCCTGCTCCACCCTGGCGACCGATGGCAGCACAAAGGCGATCAACGCCAGGCTGATGGCAAAAATCCCCGCCGCGATGGAGAACATCATGGTAAAGCCGTAATTCAGCGCCAGCATAAACGCCAGCGGAGGACCAATCACCCATGCCAGGGAGAGTTGTGCACGCATCACCGAGCTGAACATCACCACTTCCCGCGCCGAGCTATCCGCATATTCGCGCGCCAGAGCGAAAAGTTGCGGCATCGCGGTATTCGCCAGCGAAGCCAGTAATACGCCGCAGGTCAAGAGCGTCAAATAATGGCGATTAAAGGCGAACAGCAAGGCATTACCGATGGCCATGGCGCAACAGAAAAGGATTAATTTGCGGCGATCGCCCTGGCTGTCGGACCGTTTTGCCAGCCACAGGCTGACCAGGATCCCGGCGATGGCATTCACGGTGTAAAACAGCCCCACCCAGAACGGCTGTGCGCCGACCTCCCGACTCAGGAACAGGCTTAGCGTCGGGGCCTGTAGCGCTCCCGCCACGCCCATCATAAAGGCCACCAGCATAAAAGCGGCATACACGCCGTTCAGGCGGCGGCCCATCGTCATCAACCAGAGCATGCGCAGTTCCTTGTCAAAGAGGATCGAATTTGAGTGGCATAGTAAACGAAAAAAGCCAGCAAAAACATTTTGCTGGCGGGTGATAAGCACCAATACTCAGTCACACATGATCGAGGCGAGTCAGCGGTCAGAGGTCGAATTCGTCACTTCCCATTGCATCAGATCTTCAAGCAATTTCAGCCGCTGCTCTGCAAACTGGCGGGCCAGCCAGGACACTCCTTTTGTCGCTGAAAAGTAGTGCTGATAAAACTGACGTGCGGTAGACCTCTTCATATTCACCTCCTCACTTCAACGAAATGAATTATTGGCTTAATATGAGGATTAATAAATTGCTGATTTTTTGTCAGGAGTTCCCCTTTTATGCCTTCTGGTCGTCTGCAACAACAATTTATCCGCCTCTGGCAGTGCTGCGATGGCCAGACAAAGGAGACGACGCTGAACGAACTGGCGGATCTCCTGAGCTGCTCGCGCCGCCATATGCGCACGTTGCTCAATACCATGCAGCAACAGGGCTGGCTGAGCTGGGAGGCAGAAGCCGGGCGCGGCAAACGTTCGCGGCTGACGTTTCTCTACACCGGGCTGGCCTTGCAGCAACAGCGCGCCGAAGATCTGCTGGAGCAGGACCGAATCGATCAGCTGGTGCAGTTGGTCGGCGATAAGGCCGCGGTGCGCCAGATGCTGGTTTCGCACCTGGGCCGTAGTTTCCGCCAGGGACGCCATATCCTGCGCGTACTCTACTACCGTCCGATGAAAAATCTGTTGCCCGGTAGCGCGTTACGCCGCTCTGAAACCCATATGGCGCGGCAAATTTTCAGCGGTCTGACGCGCATAAATGAGGAAAACGGGGAACTGGAAGCCGACATCGCGCACCACTGGCAGCAATTATCCTCCGTCCATTGGCGCTTTTTTTTACGCCCCGGCATTCATTTTCATCACGGGCGTGAGCTGGAGATGGAAGATGTCATCGCCTCTCTGGAGCGGGCACGAGAGCTGCCGCTCTATTCGCATATTTCACGGATCCACTCGCCAACCGCCTGGACTCTGGATATTGAGCTTTCCGAACCAGACCAGTGGTTACCCTGGTTGATGGGCTACGTCCCTTCCATGATTTTGCCACTCGAGTGGCATTCCATGCCGAATTTCGCCAGCCAGCCCGTTGGCACCGGCCCTTACGCCGTGACGCGCAACAACAGCAACCAGCTCAAAATCCGCGCATTCGACGACTACTTCGGCTATCGCGCCCTGATTGATGAAGTTAACGTCTGGGTCCTGCCCGACGTCGGCGAGGAGTTTAGCGCAGGCCTGACGCTCGAAGGCCCCACCGCCGGCGAAAAAGCCGTCGAGAGTCGCCTCGAAGAGGGCTGTTATTATCTGCTGTTTGATTCCCGTACCCATCGGGGGGCAAGCCATGATGTGCGCCAGTGGATAAGCCACATCCTCGCCCCCGCCAGCCTCATTTATCATGCGGAAGATCAGCACCAGGCCTACTGGTTCCCGGCGTACGGGCTGCTTCCGCGCTGGCATCATGCTCGTCCGGGCTACGCAGAGAAACCTGCCGGACTGGAGTCCATCACCCTGACGTACTACCGCGAGCATGTAGAACATCGCGTGATTGCCAGAATTATGGGCAAACTGCTGGCGGCGGAAGGCGTGACGCTGGAGATTCAGGAGGTGGATTACGATGAGTGGTATCGCGGAGAGGCCGTTAGCGATATCTGGCTGAACAGCGCTAACTTCACTCTGCCGCTAGACTTCTCTTTGTTCTCGCACCTGTATGAAATTCCGCTGATCCAGCACTGCATCTCCCGGGACTGGCAGCAGGACGCCGCGCAGTGGCGTGCCGGAGAGATGAATCTGGCGGTCTGGTGCCAGCAGTTGCTGTCCCAGCAGGCGATGGTGCCGCTTATTCACCACTGGCTGATGATCCAGGGCCAGCGCAGTATGCGCGGCTTACGCATGAACACGCTCGGCTGGTTTGACTTTAAATCCGCCTGGTTTGCGCCGCCGGAACCATAACACTTTCGTAATATTCACCAAATCATTACAATACCGCCGTTCTCAACGGGGTGCTGCATCGATGATGTGCGCTGAGATAATACCCGTCGAACCTGATCCGGATAACGCCGGCGAAGGGATTTGAGGCTGTCGCTCAAAATCCTTTGCCACTCAACTTTGAGGTGCAAAGTGTTAAAAAAAGTTCTCCCCCTGCTGGCGCTCTTCGCGCTGCCTGCGTTTGCCAAGCCCGTTTTAACGGTCTACACCTACGACTCCTTTGCCGCCGACTGGGGCCCAGGCCCGGTGGTCAAAAAAGCTTTTGAAGCCGACTGCAACTGTGAACTGAAGTTTGTGGCGCTGGAAGATGGCGTTTCGCTGCTCAACCGCCTGCGCATGGAAGGCAAAAACAGCAAGGCGGACGTGGTGCTCGGTCTGGATAACAACCTGCTGGAAGCCGCTTCACAAACAAAACTGTTCGCCAAAAGCGGCATAGCCAGCGATGCGGTGACAGTGCCTGGCGGCTGGAAAAATGACACCTTTGTGCCGTTTGATTACGGCTATTTCGCTTTCATCTACGACAAAAATAAGCTGAAGAATCCACCGAAAAGTCTGAAAGAGCTGGTCGAGAGCGATCAGAAATGGCGCGTGATTTATCAGGATCCGCGCACCAGTACGCCGGGCCTGGGTCTGCTGCTGTGGATGCAAAAAGTCTATGGCGACAAAGCGCCGGAAGCCTGGCAGAAACTGGCTTCCAAAACCGTTACCGTCACCAAAGGCTGGAGCGAGGCCTACGGCCTGTTCCTGAAAGGCGAAAGCGATCTGGTGCTCAGCTACACCACCTCCCCGGCCTATCACGTTATCGAAGAGAAAAAGGATAACTACGCTGCCGCCAGCTTTACCGAAGGCCACTATCTGCAGGTGGAAGTTGCCGCGCGTACCGCCGCCAGCAAGCAGCCGGAGCTGGCCGAGAAATTCCTGAAATTTATGGTCTCTCCCGCTTTCCAGAATGCCATTCCGACCGGCAACTGGATGTATCCGGTAACCGATGTGACGCTGCCTGCGGGCTTTGATCAGCTCGCCAAACCGCAAACCACGCTGGAGTTCACGCCACAGCAGGTCTCCTCGCAGCGCAGCGCATGGATTAGCGAATGGCAACGCGCCGTCAGCCGCTAATCCCCGGCTGGCTGATACCCGGGCTGACTGCCGCCATCCTGATGGTGGCGGTGAGTCTGGGGGCTTTTCTGGCGCTGTGGTTCAACGCGCCAGAAAGCGACATTGCCGCGCTCTGGCATGACAGCTATCTCTGGCATGTAGTACGGTTCTCCTTCTGGCAGGCTTTTCTCTCTGCCCTGCTCTCTGTTATTCCGGCGATCTTTTTGGCGCGGGCGCTCTATCGCCGCCGCTTCCCCGGAAGACAAGCGCTGCTGCGCCTGTGCGCGATGACGCTGATCCTGCCGGTGCTGGTTGCCGTTTTTGGGATCCTGAGCGTTTACGGTCGGCAGGGATGGATCGCTGCGCTGTTAAATAGCGTTGGCATCGAATGGACCTTTTCCCCCTATGGCCTGCAGGGCATTCTGCTGGCCCACGTCTTTTTCAATATGCCGATGGCAACGCGGCTGTTCTTACAGGCGCTGGAAAATATCCCCGGCGAGCAGCGCCAGCTGGCCGCTCAACTCGGCATGCGCGGCTGGCCGTTTTTCCGCTTTGTCGAATGGCCCTGGCTGCGCCGACAGATCCCTCCCGTAGCCGCCCTGATTTTCATGCTCTGCTTCGCCAGCTTTGCCACCGTGCTTTCGCTGGGCGGCGGGCCGCAGGCCACCACCATTGAACTGGCAATTTATCAGGCGCTAAGCTATGACTACGATCCGGGCCGTGCGGCGCTGCTGGCGATGATCCAGATGTTCTGCTGTCTGGGGCTGGTGCTGCTCAGTCAGCGCCTGAGCAAAGCCATTGCGGTGGGAAGCCATCAGATCAACGGCTGGCGCGATCCACAGGATCGCCTGCGCAGTCGGCTGGGGGATTTCACGCTTATCGTGCTCGCTCTTTTGCTGTTGCTGCCGCCGCTGCTGGCAGTCGTGGTGGATGGCCTCAACCTGAATCTGCTCTCCGTCTTGCAACAGCCGGTGCTGTGGCAGGCGCTGTGGACATCGCTGCGTATCGCGCTGGGCGCCGGGTTGCTGTGTGTCTTGTTGACCATGATGTTGCTGTGGAGCAGCCGCGAGCTGTACGCACGGCAGTTAAAACTGAGCGGGCAGGCGCTGGAACTAAGCGGAATGCTGATCCTGGCGATGCCGGGTATTGTACTGGCGACCGGTTTCTTTTTGCTGTTCAACAGCACTATCGGCTTGCCCGAGAACGCCGACGGTATCGTGATTTTCACCAACGCGCTGATGGCAATTCCTTACGCGCTCAAAGTGCTCGAAAATCCGATGCGCGATCTGAGCGCGCGCTACAGCCTGCTCTGCCAGTCGCTGGGAATGAATGGCTGGCAGCGGCTAACCGTGGTGGAACTGCGTGCGCTACGACGTCCGCTGGCACAGGCGCTGGCTTTTGCCAGCGTTCTGTCGATTGGCGATTTCGGCGTGGTGGCGCTGTTTGGGAACGACGATTTCCGCACGTTGCCCTTCTGGCTGTATCAGCAAATTGGATCCTATCGCAGTCAGGATGGCGCCGTGACGGCCCTTTTACTCCTGCTGCTGTGCTTTACCCTATTTACCGTTATCGAGAAAATTCCGGGGCGTGATGCTAAAACTGACTGATGTAACCTGGCTTTACCAGCATTTGCCGATGCGCTTTACTCTGTCCGCCCATCAGGGGGAGATGATAGCCATCCTCGGTCCCAGCGGAGCGGGGAAAAGCACCTTGCTCAATCTGATTGCCGGTTTTCTGCCTCCGGCGAAGGGTGAGATGACGATCAACGGTGAGGATCATACCCACACGCCGCCCTCGCAGCGCCCGGTGTCGATGCTGTTTCAGGAAAACAATCTGTTTACCCATCTGACGGTCCGGCAGAATATTGGCCTGGGGCTCGATCCGGGACTCAAACTGACAGCCGCGCAGCGCCAGAAACTCGACGCCATTGCGGAGCAAATGGGATTGACGGATTTTAGCGATCGCCTGCCCGGCGAGCTTTCTGGCGGACAGCGCCAGCGCGTCGCTCTGGCGCGTTGTCTGGTGCGCGAACAGCCGATTTTACTCCTCGACGAGCCGTTCTCGGCCCTCGACCCGGCCCTGCGTCAGGAGATGTTGTTGCTGGTAAAAGAAGTGTGTCAGCAAAAAAATCTCACCATGCTGATGGTGTCACATAGCGTGGAAGATGCCGCCAGAATCGCGGGGCGATCGGTCGTTATCGCCGACGGGCGCATCGCCTGGGACGGCGACACGCAGGAGCTGGTCAGCGGGAGGGCCAGTGCATCAGGATTACTGGGGATTGCGCGCAATACGAGCGCGGACGGCCCCCTCTCTCCTTAGGGAGAGGGGATCCCCCTATCGGCTCACCACTTTCAGCAAAATCTCGCCATACACCGGCATCAGCGGATGTCGTATCAGCACAACCAAAGCCACCACCGCCATCCCAAGCAGGACGGGGGCCAGCCACATCAGGCGAGCGCGCGGTAAATAATGGGTGATCCGATCCGTTCCCGCTTTCGCACTTCGCCACAAGCGCCAGCACAGCCAGACGGCCACCCACAGCAGCAGCGCCGTCGCCAGCAACAGCCATTTGAAATGGCCGCTTTGCGCATCAGCAGGAATATCAATCGCCGCGCCGGCCAGAATGCCGGGCAGGAAGTAGAACGGCGGCCAGAAGACGCAGCCGATGATATTGGGCAGAATAAACTTGGAAACGGGCAGATCCAGCATCCCGGCAACCATCGGCACCAGCGGACGCGTCGGGCCGACAAAGCGCCCGACCAGAATGGTGAACATACTGTGCTGATGCAGCGCATGCTCTGTTTTATCGAGCAACGCTTTGTTCTTTTTCATGAACGACCAGCGATGCAGCGGCTTTTTAAAACGCCAACCGAGCCAGAATGAGATCCAGTCTCCCAGCAAACAGCCGACGATACCCGCCAGCCACGCCTGCCAGAAGTTAACTTCTCCGCTACCAATCAGCGCGCCGAGGCCCGCCATCATGACCGTACCGGGTAAAATCAGCCCCACCAGCGCCAGCGATTCAAGAAAAGCCACCAGTGCCACAGCAATCAGCGAATACATAACGGACTGAGTAATAAAATGTTCCAGCAATGCCTGCATAACGATTCCGGTCAGATAACGAAGCAGCGATTCTGCGAAGAGCTTCCTGTCACGTCAAGACAACAATTGTCTGAATAGTTTACTGGCTGCGGCTGGACTTCACCTGTTTGTTTCGGATTATTTACTGTTTATTCACATCCGGCGCGAAATTCGCTGGGACTGGCCCCGGTACATTTTTTAAAGACTCGCGAGAAGTAGAGCTGATCTTCAAACCCCACGTTACGGCCCACGGTGGCGATCGGCATTCGCGTGGTGCTCAACAGCAGTTTAGCCTGACTGATGCGCTGATCCTCGCGCCAGCTCAGCACGCTCACGCCAAGCTGCTGGCGGAAAAGGTGCGAGAGGCGCGATGGCGACAGGCAGACGTGCTGAGCGACTCCCGCAATATCAAACTGACTGTCCGCCAGATGATCGCTGATGTACTGACAGGCATCGCGCACGCGGTTGTCCAACGGTGGATTTAGCGACGCGTTGATCGCCTCCATCCGTCGCAACAGCAGCTGTTCGAGTAGATTAATGGCCAGCAGTTCGGCGTAACGCCCTCCGGCCTGAGCATCAATGATCTGGGCAAAAAGCTCACGAAACTGCGCCTGATGCGCCTCGTCAGGACGATAAAAACCGGTGTGTGCAAAAATCGCCGGCCAGGCCAGCCACTCCTGCCAGTAAGCGCGTGGACGGAAATAGACCCACTGGTGATACCACTCTTTTGCGTCCGGATGCCGCCCGTAGTGATGAATCTCACCGGGCGGGAACAGCAGAATATCGCCCGGACGACAGACAAATTGCCGATCGTTATTTTTGATTATCCCTTCGCCACGCACGGTGATATTCAGAATGTACCCCTTCATCCCCAGCGGTCTATCAACAAAAAAGTCGAGATACCCATCGGCTTCGATGGGAGTCAATCCCGCCACCAGGTGGGCGTTAAAAGAGTAGCCCGGTAACAAGGGATCGTTTTGCGTTTCGGCCATAAAATGATGACTCCCGACGGTCAGGTAGGAAACAAATTGTCCATATCAGTAAAAGCCGTCTAAAAACGGGTTATCCCAATAACCAAATCGTCTTCCCTGTCTGTTCATTCCGCTTTAATTCGGCCTTCACCCTTTATTTATCCGCCACTTCAGGTGATTCGGCAGTAACAAAAGTGTCTATAACTACGGCAGAAATGTCCACATTGAATATTTGCACAGCGTCACACTTTCCACCTCAACAGCAATTTAATCCATAAGATTAGCGAATCCTGCCTGACGATTTTCGCCCCCAATCTCTAATGTTCATTCATACCTGTTTTTTGACGGAGCAAGATAAATGGCAATTGCGATTGGCCTCGATTTTGGCAGTGACTCGGTACGCGCCCTGGCGGTGGAATGTCGTACGGGTCAGGAGATAGCAACCAGCGTTGAGTGGTATCCGCGCTGGCAAGAGGGGCGTTACTGTGATGCGCCAAACAACCAGTTTCGCCACCACCCGCGCGATTACATCGAATCAATGGAAGCGGCGCTCAAAACCGTTCTGGCGGAACTGAGCAACGAGCAGCGCGCTCAGATCGTCGGGATTGGCGTGGATAGCACCGGATCAACCCCTGCGCCAGTGGATGCTGACGGTCATATTCTGGCGCTGCGTCCTGAATTTGCCGACAACCCGAACGCCATGTTCGTGCTGTGGAAAGACCATACCGCCGTTGAAGAAGCCGAAGCTATCACCCGTTTGTGCCATCAGCCCGGCAAGGCGGACTACTCTCGCTATATTGGCGGCATTTATTCCAGCGAATGGTTCTGGGCGAAGATATTACATGTCACCCGCGCCGATCGCGCCGTGGCACAGGCGGCGGTCTCGTGGATCGAGCTGTGCGATTGGGTCCCCGCTCTGCTTTCAGGCACCACCCGCCCGCAGGATATTCGCCGTGGGCGCTGCAGTGCCGGACATAAATCACTGTGGCACGAAAGCTGGGGCGGACTCCCTCCGGCAACCTTCTTCGATGAACTCGATCCGATCATCAATCAAAACCTGCACTACCCGCTGTTTACCGATACCTGGACCGCCGATATCCCGGTGGGAACGCTGAGCGAAGAGTGGGCGCAGCGCCTGGGCCTGACGCAGAACGTCACGATTTCTGGCGGCGCGTTTGACTGCCATATGGGGGCCGTCGGCGCGGGGGCACAGCCCAATACGCTGGTGAAAGTGATTGGCACTTCCACTTGCGACATTCTGACCGCGGATAAAGCCACCGTCGGCGATCGCGCCGTGAAGGGGATTTGCGGCCAGGTGGATGGCAGCGTGGTGCCTGATTTTATCGGTCTGGAGGCCGGACAATCGGCCTTTGGCGATATCTACGCCTGGTTTGGTCGTGTGCTCGGCTGGCCGCTTGATCGGCTGGCAGAAACGCATCCGGAGCTGAAAGCGCAGATCGATGCCAGCAAAAAACAGCTGCTGCCTCAGCTCACGGAAGCGTGGGCGAAAAATCCGTCACTCGACCATCTTCCGGTGGTACTCGACTGGTTCAACGGACGCCGTACGCCGTTTGCCAACCAGCGCCTGAAAGGCGTGATTACCGATCTCAATCTCGCAACCGATGCGCCTGCGCTGTTTGGCGGCCTGATTGCGGCCACCGCCTTTGGTGCGCGCGCCATCATGGAGTGCTTCACCGAACAGGGTATTGCGGTTAACGAGGTGATGGCGCTGGGCGGTATCGCACGTAAGAACCCGGTCATTATGCAGGCCTGCTGCGATGTACTGAATCGTCCGCTGCAAATTGTCGCCTCCGATCAGTGTTGTGCTCTGGGTGCTGCCATTTTCGCGGCCGTTGCCGCAGGCATCCACGCAGATATTCCAGCCGCACAGCAACATATGGCGAGCGCCGTAGAAAGCACGCTCCAGCCGCGCCCTCAGCAGGCACAACGCTTTGAACAGCTTTATCAGCGCTACCTGCAATGGTCGAAAAGCGCCGAGCAACATTATCTCCCTGTCGCCACCCCGGCTAAAAACACCGCGGAAAAACCGGCAACCCTGACTCATTAAGGACACGATAAATGACCATTTTTAATAATTATGAAGTGTGGTTTGTGATTGGCAGCCAGCATCTGTATGGACCGGAAGCGTTGCAGCAGGTGACTAAACACGCTGAACATGTCGTCAACGCGCTCAATGCGGAAGCCAAACTGCCGTGTAAGCTGGTGCTGAAACCCCTCGGCACGACGCCAGACGAGATCACCCACATCTGCCGTGATGCCAACTACGATGATAAATGCGCGGGAATGGTGGTATGGCTGCATACCTTCTCCCCGGCAAAAATGTGGATCAACGGCCTGACCATCCTGAATAAACCGCTGCTGCAATTCCACACTCAGTTCAACGCTTCCCTGCCGTGGGACAGCATTGATATGGACTTTATGAACCTGAACCAGACCGCGCACGGCGGCCGCGAATTTGGCTTTATCGGCGCCCGCATGCGCCAGCAGCATGGTGTGGTGACTGGCCACTGGCAGGATCAACATGCGCAGCAGCGCATCGGATCATGGATGCGCCAGGCGGTGTCGAAACAGGATACCCGCCATCTTAAAGTGGTTCGTTTTGGCGATAACATGCGCGAAGTGGCCGTCACTGACGGCGATAAAGTGGCCGCGCAGATTAAATTTGGCTTCTCAGTCAATACCTGGGCCGTGGGTGATCTGGTGCAGGTGGTCAATGAGATTAGCGACGGTGATGTCAGCGCGCTGGTCGACGAGTACGAAAGCAGCTATCGCCTGACCGCAGCGGCGCAGATCAACGGCGATAAGCGGCAGAACGTGCTGGATGCGGCGCGGATCGAACTGGGTATGAAGCGCTTCCTGGAACAGGGCGGATTCCATGCCTTCACCACCACTTTTGAAGATCTCCACGGCCTGAAACAACTGCCAGGCCTGGCGGTGCAACGTCTGATGCAGCAAGGCTACGGCTTTGCGGGCGAAGGCGACTGGAAAACCGCCGCCCTGCTTCGCATCATGAAGGTGATGTCGACCGGTCTACAGGGCGGCACCTCATTTATGGAGGATTACACCTATCACTTCGAGAACGGCAACGATCTGGTGCTCGGCTCGCATATGCTGGAAGTGTGTCCTTCGATCGCCGTCGAAGAGAAACCGATCCTCGATGTGCAATACCTCGGCATTGGTGGCAAAGCCGATCCGGCTCGCCTGATCTTCAACACCCGAACCGGGCCAGCCATTAATGCCAGCCTGATCGATCTGGGCGATCGTTTCCGCCTGCTTGTGAACTGTGTGGATGCCGTTGAAACCCCGCACTCTCTGCCGAAACTGCCGGTCGCAAACGCGCTGTGGAAAGCCCAGCCGGATCTGCCCACCGCCTCTGAAGCGTGGATCGTCGCCGGCGGCGCGCACCATACCGTCTTCAGCCACGCATTAGATCTTAACGACATGCGTCAGTTCGCCGAACTGCACGACATTGAACTGACCGTCATTGATAACGACACCCGCCTGCCCGCGTTCAAAGATGCGCTGCGCTGGAACGAAGTCTATTACGGTTCAAAACGTTAACAGGGGAACTTTGGGCCTGCTGCAGGGCGGGCCGCTTTTTCCTGGAGGAATGCATGTTAGAAGATCTTAAACGACAGGTGCTGGAGGCAAATCTGGCGCTGCCAAAGCACAATCTTGTGACGCTCACCTGGGGCAACGTCAGCGCCGTCGATCGTGAAAAAGGGGTGTTTGTGATCAAGCCTTCTGGCGTTGATTACACGGTAATGACCGCCGACGATATGGTGGTCGTCAGTATTGCCACCGGCGAAGTGGTTGAGGGAAACAAAAAGCCCTCTTCCGATACGCCCACTCACCGTTTGCTGTATCAATCGTTCCCAACGATTGGCGGCATTGTGCATACCCACTCGCGCCACGCCACTATCTGGGCGCAAGCGGGACAGTCCATTCCGGCGACGGGTACGACCCACGCAGACTATTTTTACGGCTCCATTCCTTGTACCCGTAAAATGACCGATAGCGAAATTAACGGCGAGTATGAGTGGGAAACCGGCAACGTGATCGTTGAAACTTTTGCCCGACAAAACATCGATGCCGCGCAAATGCCCGGCGTGCTCGTTCATTCTCACGGCCCGTTTGCATGGGGTAAAAACGCCGAAGACGCGGTGCATAACGCCATTGTGCTGGAAGAGATCGCCTATATGGGGATTTTCTGTCGCCAGCTTGCGCCGCAGCTTCCGGAGATGCAGCAAACATTGCTGGATAAACATTACCTGCGAAAACACGGTGCGAAGGCCTATTACGGGCAGTAAGGCTGTATATAAACCCAGCATCGAAAGCGAAACCAGGCTATAATCACGCCTGGTTTTGTTTGATGAGATTAACGTGTGGCGCAGGCGCAAGAAGGCTTTTTACTGACCCGACACTGGCGGGATACTCCGCAAGGTACGGAGGTTGAACTCTGGCTGGCGACGGACAATGGCCCGCTGAACGTCACACTGTCGCCGCAGGAGTCCGTGGCGTTTATCCCGGAACAGCACATCGAAAAAACGCGCGAGGTGTTACGCGGCGAAAATGGCTGGCGCCTCACCCCGCTGCAACTGAAAGATTTTCATCGCCAGCCAGTGTACGGTCTTTACTGTCGCGCCCATCGCCAGCTGATGCGCTATGAAAAGCTGCTACGCGAAGCGGGCATCACACTTTATGAAGCCGATATTCGCCCCCCGGAACGCTATCTGATGGAGCGGTTTATTACCGCCCCCGTATGGGTCGATGGCACTCAACGCGGAGACAGGCTGATCAACGCCCGCCTCAAGCCCAGTCCTCACTATCGCCCACCGCTGAAGTGGGTTTCGCTGGATATCGAAACCACCCGCCACGGCGAGTTGTATTGCATTGGCCTTGAGGGGTGCGGGCAACGAATCGTTTATATGCTTGGCCCGCCCAACGGCGACGCCACTGCGCTTGATTTCGATCTTGAGTACGTGAACAGCCGCCCTCAGCTGATCGAAAAGCTCAATCAGTGGTTTGCCCTTCACGATCCGGACGTTCTGATTGGCTGGAACGTCGTGCAGTTTGACCTGCGCGTGCTGCAAAAGCATGCCGAACGTTATCGTATTCCGCTGATGCTTGGGCGCGGTAACAGCGAGCTGGAGTGGCGCGAGCACGGTTTTAAAAATGGGGTGTTCTTTGCTCAGGCGAATGGCCGGCTGATCGTAGACGGCATTGAGGCGCTGAAATCCGCGTTCTGGAACTTCTCTTCTTTTTCACTGGAAACGGTATCGCAAGAGCTGCTCGGAGAGGGAAAATCCATCGACAACCCCTGGGATCGCATGGACGAGATCGACCGGCGATTCAATGAGGATAAGCCCGCACTGGCCACCTATAACCTCAAAGATTGCGAGCTGGTGACGCGGATTTTCCATAAAACGGAGATCATGCCTTTCTTGCTGGAACGCGCTACCGTCAACGGTCTGGCGGTCGATCGTCACGGTGGATCGGTCGCCGCATTCGGTCATCTGTATATTCCGCGAATGCACCGTGCGGGATATGTCGCGCCTAATCTCGGAGAAGTGCCTCCGCAGGCCAGCCCTGGCGGGTATGTGATGGACTCCAGACCCGGTCTGTATGACTCGGTGCTGGTGCTGGATTATAAAAGCCTCTATCCGTCGATCATTCGCACTTTTCTGATCGATCCGGTCGGTCTGGTCGAGGGCATGGCCCATCCGGACGACATTCACAGTACAGAAGGGTTTCTGGGGGCGCGCTTTTCCCGCGAAAAACACTGCCTGCCGGAGATTGTCAGCCAAATCTGGCACGGGCGCGATGAGGCTAAGCGCCACGGCAATAAGCCGTTGTCCCAGGCGCTGAAGATCATCATGAATGCCTTTTATGGCGTGCTCGGCACCAGCGCCTGTCGCTTCTTCGATCCGCGTCTCGCCTCGTCGATCACCATGCGCGGGCATGAAATCATGCGCCAGACCAAAGCGCTGGTGGAGTCGCAGGGTTATGAGGTCATCTACGGTGATACCGATTCAACGTTCGTCTGGCTAAAAGGTGCGCACAGCGAAGAGGACGCCGCGCAAATCGGCAAAAATCTGGTGGCGTTCGTCAACGACTGGTGGCGCAATCATTTGCAAAAAGAGCGCTTAACCAGTGCCTTAGAGCTGGAATTTGAGACCCATTTCAGCCGCTTTTTGATGCCCACCATTCGCGGTGCTGAACAGGGAAGCAAGAAACGCTATGCCGGATTAATTCAGGAAGGTGAGTCGCAGCGAATGGTCTTCAAAGGGCTTGAAACGGTGCGAACAGACTGGACGCCGCTGGCGCAACAGTTCCAGCAAGCTCTGTATCTGCGGGTGTTTCGTCACGAACCCTATCAGGAGTATGTGCGCGAAACGATCGCCAGCCTGCTGGCGGGCGAGCTGGACAGCCAGCTGGTCTATCGCAAGCGTCTGCGCCGACCGCTGGCAGAATATCAGCGCAATGTGCCTCCGCACGTCCGCGCCGCGCGGCTGGCGGATGACGAAAACGTCCGCCGTGGCCGGGCACCACAGTACCAGAATAAAGGAACAATTAAGTATGTCTGGACCACCAGCGGCCCGGAACCGGTCGATTATCAGCACTCGCCGCTCGATTACGATCACTATCTGACCCGGCAGCTTATGCCAGTTGCCGATGGAATTTTACCGTTCCTCGACGATGATTTTGCTACACTCATGACAGGGCAACTGGGGCTATTTTGACGCGTGACGAAAACGCCGCCATCCAGTACCATAGCGCCCTTTCCATTCCCGGACCCATTTTTCGATGGCCGTCATTTTGCGACGGTGGTCGAACTATTGCCTGCAATTAAAGATTAGAGCCAAACAACTATGCCTTTTACACTTGGTCAACGCTGGATCAGCGATACGGAAAGCGAACTTGGATTAGGGACTGTGGTAGCGCTGGATGCGCGTATGGTTACCATCCTTTTCCCGGCCACCGGTGAAAACCGTCTGTACGCGCGCAATGACTCCCCTGTCACCCGCGTCATGTTTAACCCGGGCGACACCGTTACCAGCCATGAAGGCTGGCAGCTGAAGATTGAAGACGTAAAAGAAGAGAATGGAATACTCGCTTACATTGGCACCCGCGTGGATACCGACGAGACAAATGTCATGCTGCGCGAAGTGCTTCTCGACAGCCGACTGGTGTTCAGCAAGCCGCAGGACCGGCTGTTCGCCGGTCAGATTGACCGTATGGACCGCTTTGCGCTGCGCTATCGCGCTCGTAAATTCCAGAGCGAGCAGTATCGCATGCCGTGGAGCGGCCTGCGCGGTCAGCGCACCAGCCTGATCCCGCATCAGCTGAACATCGCCCACGATGTCGGTCGCCGTCATGCACCGCGCGTTCTGCTGGCCGACGAGGTGGGTTTAGGTAAAACCATCGAAGCGGGCATGATCCTGCACCAGCAGTTGCTCTCTGGTGCCGCCGAACGCGTGCTGATCGTGGTTCCGGAAACTCTGCAACACCAGTGGCTGGTCGAAATGTTGCGCCGCTTTAACCTGCGCTTCTCTCTGTTTGATGATGAGCGTTACGCCGAGGCCCAGCACGATGCGGATAACCCGTTCGAAACCGAACAGCTGGTGATCTGTTCCCTGGATTTTGTGCGCCGCAGCAAACAACGCCTTGAGCATCTGTGCGATGCCGAGTGGGATCTGATGGTCGTCGATGAAGCCCATCACCTGGTCTGGAGCGAAGATGCGCCGAGCCGTGAGTATATGGCAATCGAACAGCTGGCTGAACGCGTGCCGGGCATCCTGCTGCTGACCGCTACGCCGGAGCAGCTGGGTCTGGAAAGTCACTTTGCCCGCCTGCGTCTGCTCGATCCGAGCCGTTTCCACGATTTCTCTGTGTTTGTCGAAGAGCAGCAAAACTATCGCCCGGTCGCTGATGCAGTCGCGCTTCTGCTGGCCGGTAAGCACCTGTCCAACGATGAACTCAACACCCTGAGCGAGCTGATTGGCGAGCAGGATATTGAGCCGCTGCTGCACGCCGCCAACAGCGACCGCGACGACGCAGAAACCGCGCGTCAGGAACTGGTCTCCATGTTGATGGACCGCCACGGCACCAGCCGCGTGTTGTTCCGAAACACCCGTAACGGCGTGAAAGGCTTCCCGAAACGCGAGCTGCACACCATCAAACTGCCGCTGCCGACGCAGTACCAGACTGCGATCAAAGTGTCCGGCATCATGGGCGCGCGCAAAAGTGCCGAAGAGCGCGCACGCGACATGCTCTATCCGGAACAAATTTATCAGGAATTTGAAGGTGATACCGGAACCTGGTGGAACTTCGATCCGCGCGTTGAGTGGCTGATGGGCTATCTGACCGCTCACCGCTCACAGAAAGTGCTCGTGATTTGCGCCAAAGCGGCCACCGCACTTCAGCTTGAACAGGTGCTTCGTGAGCGCGAAGGCATCCGTGCCGCCGTGTTCCACGAAGGCATGTCCATCATCGAGCGTGACCGCGCAGCGGCGTGGTTCGGGGAAGAAGACAGCGGTGCGCAGGTGCTCCTCTGCTCCGAAATTGGTTCTGAAGGGCGTAACTTCCAGTTCGCCAGCCAGCTGGTCATGTTCGATTTGCCGTTTAACCCGGATCTGCTGGAGCAGCGTATTGGTCGTCTGGACCGTATCGGCCAGGCGCACGATATTCAAATTCACGTTCCGTATCTGGAGAAAACCGCCCAGTCCGTGCTGGTGCGTTGGTTCCACGAAGGCCTGGATGCGTTTGAGCATACCTGCCCGACCGGACGCACCATTTACGATCAGGTGCATGGCGATTTGACCGCGTTCCTCGCCTCTCCGGAAGAGACCGACGGTTTTGACGAGCTGATTAAATCCTGCCGTGAGCAGCACGAGGCGCTGAAACTGCAGCTTGAGCAAGGCCGCGACCGTCTGCTGGAGATCCACTCCAACGGCGGCGAGAAGGCACAGCAACTAGCCGAAAGCATTGAAGAACAGGATGATGACACCAGCCTTATCAGCTTCGCCATGAACCTGTTTGATATCGTCGGTATCAATCAGGACGATCGCGGTGAAAACATGATTGTCCTGACGCCGTCCGATCATATGCTGGTCCCGGACTTCCCTGGCCTGCCGGAAGATGGCTGCACGATCACCTTCGAGCGTGACGTTGCGCTGTCGCGTGAAGATGCGCAGTTCATTACCTGGGAACACCCGCTGATCCGTAACGGTCTGGATCTGATTTTGTCCGGCGATACCGGTAGCAGCACCATTTCGCTGTTGAAAAATAAAGCCCTGCCGGTCGGGACGCTGCTGCTGGAGTTGATCTACGTGGTTGAAGCGCAGGCGCCAAAACAGCTGCAGCTCAACCGCTTCCTGCCGGCAACACCGGTGCGTCTGATGCTGGATAAAAACGGCACCAATCTGGCGGCTCAGGTTGAGTTTGAGAGCTTTAACCGTCAGCTCAGCGCCGTTAACCGTCACACCGGTAGCAAGCTGGTGAATGCGGTGCAACAGGACGTTCATGCCATTTTGCAGCAGGGTGAAGCGCAGATTGAGAAAGCCGCGCGAGCGCTTATCGACGCTGCGCGCAGCGAAGCTGACGAAAAACTCTCGGCAGAGCTGTCGCGTCTGGAAGCCCTCAGAGCGGTGAACCCAAACATTCGTGACGATGAGCTGGCTGCGATTGAGAGCAACCGTCAGCAGGTGCTGGAAAGCCTGGATCAGGCGAGCTGGCGACTGGACGCGTTGCGTCTGATTGTTGTCACGCATCAGTAAACGGAGCGCGACATGATCATGGAAACCTACAATCCGCCAATGGAACCCTGGCTGGTCATTCTGTATCAGGATGAACACATCATGGTGGTCAACAAGCCCAGCGGCTTGTTGTCCGTGCCGGGACGTCTGGAAGAGCACAAAGACAGCGTGATGACGCGCGTCCAGCGCGACTTTCCGCAGGCTGAGTCCGTGCATCGTCTGGATATGGCAACCAGCGGTGTGATTGTGGTGGCCCTGACCAAGGCGGCTGAACGTGAGCTGAAGCGCCAGTTCCGCGAACGCGAACCGAAGAAACAGTACATCGCACGGATCTGGGGACACCCGGAAAAAGCAGAAGGTCTGGTGGATTTACCGTTGATTTGCGACTGGCCTAACCGCCCGAAGCAAAAGGTGTGTTATGAAACCGGCAAGGCGGCGCAGACCGAGTATGAAGTGCTGGAATACGCGACGGATAATACCGCGCGTATTCTGCTTAAGCCGATTACCGGTCGCTCGCACCAGCTGCGCGTGCATATGCAGGCGCTGGGCCATCCGATTCTGGGAGATCGTTTCTACGCGACGCCAGAGGCCCTGGCAATGGCTCCACGCCTGCAGTTACACGCTCAGATGCTGACGATCACTCATCCGGAGTTTGGCAATCTGATGACGTTTAAAGCACCAGCAGATTTTTAACGTAGTGCCCGGCGCTTGCCGGGCTTACGATTACTTAAAGCCCTTCTGCTCTTTAATCAGCTCGTAGGCTTTCTGGATTTCCTGCGCTTTCTGCTTCGCCATTTCCATCATTTCCGGCGGCAACCCTTTCGCGACCAGCTTATCCGGGTGATGTTCACTCATCAGCTTGCGATAGGCGCGTTTAATGGTGGTTGCATCGTCAGTGGGTTTGACACCTAAAACATTACAGGCATCTTCCAGCGTCGGGCCTCGCTGCGCCTGCTGCCATCCCCCGCCTGATGATTGCTGCTGTTGATAGCCACCGCCAAATTGCGCGCCACCCTGCATCATGCGCAGGAACTGATCGAACTGCATGCGGGAAATACCCAGCTCTTCTGCAATCACATACAGAACATCACGCTCATTAGGATGCAGTGAACCGTCTGCGAACGCCGCCTGAATCTGGATTTCAAGAAACATCCTGATTAAATCAAAGCGTCCGAAGCAGATGCTACGAAACTGACGCATTTTTTCACGCAGGGGATAGTTATCCGCTTTGCCGATCCGAAATGCGTTTTGCGCAGCGACTCGCGACTCGCCGTGCAGGCTCATCCGATCCATAAAGACGCTGGCGATTTGGATATCCGCTTCAGTGACTCTCCCCTTGGATTTGGTTAAATGCCCCATGACTTCAAAGGTGGTGGAGAAAAAGAGCGCCTGACGCTCGCGCTGGTTGGCAAACCAGGCCATCTTGCGGCTGCGAGCTTTATCAAACATATGCCCGATAATGAGGCCCAGCACGATGCCCCAGAATCCAGCGCCCATCATTAATGCGAACGCGACGCCAATAATTTTACCCCAATACTGCATATACTCCCCGTATGGTCATGTTCCAGGTATCGACGCAACTCCATCATCACAGTGGTCGAGCCACGGTCATTTGAGGGACATCGCCTATAATTTGCATTATCATACTCGTCATTCGATAGCGAGCCTAACACTCTGACTCGCAAACGGGCAGGATTAACGCTGGCACTACGCTGATGAGTAAGATAGTCTCTGACCGTTTGTAAGCCGTAGCCACTGATGACGGAACACTAAATACAACGTATGAAAAAACGTATCCCCACCCTCCTGGCCACCATGATCGGCGCGGCTCTGTATAGCCAACAGGGAATGGCCGCCGATCTTGCCTCGCAGTGTAAGCTTGGCATCCCAAGTTATAATCGCCCGATGGTACAGGGCGATCCCAACAGCTTGCCTGTGACGATTACTGCTGACCAATCAAAAGGTAACTACCCTGATAACGCCACTTTTACGGGCAACGTCGATATCAACCAGGGTAATAGCCGTCTGCAGGCAGATGAAGTTCAGCTGCATCAGAAACAACCAGAGGGCGCGGCGGAGCCGGTTCGTACGGTCGATGCACTGGGCAATGTGCACTATGACGACAATCAGGTCATCCTGAAAGGTCCGAAAGGCTGGGCAAACCTGAATACTAAAGACACCAACGTCTGGGAAGGTGATTACCAGATGGTGGGTCGTCAGGGCCGCGGAAATGCGGATCTGATGAAACAGCGTGGCGAAAACCGCTATACCATCCTTGAGAATGGTTCATTCACCTCGTGCCTGCCGGGTTCCGATACCTGGAGCGTCGTTGGCAGCGAAGTAATCCATGACCGCGAAGAGCAGGTCGCTGAGATCTGGAATGCGCGTTTTAAACTCGGGCCAGTGCCTGTTTTCTATAGCCCTTACCTGCAGTTGCCGGTGGGTGATAAGCGCCGTTCAGGCTTCCTGATCCCGAATGCCAGATACAGCACCAGCAACTATTTTGAGTTCTACCTGCCGTATTACTGGAACATCGCGCCCAATATGGACGCCACAATTACCCCGCACTATATCCATAAGCGCGGGAACATCATGTGGGAAAACGAGTTCCGCTATCTGACCCAAGCGGGCTCTGGCCTGATGGAGCTGGATTATCTGCCGTCGGATAAAGTGTTCCAGGATGAACATCCGTCAGAAGGCGATCGCCATCGCTGGCTATATTACTGGCAGCACGCTGGAGTGATGGACCAGGTATGGCGCTTCAACGTCAACTACACCAAGGTCAGCGACCCCTATTACTTTAACAACTTCGATACCAAATATGGTTCAAGTACCGATGGCTATGCGACGCAGAAATTCAGCGTCGGTTATGCTATTCAGAACTTCAACGCCACAGTATCTACGAAGCAGTTCCAGGTCTTTAGTACCCAGAATTCGAGCACCTATGGCGCTCAACCACAGCTCGATGTCAACTGGTATCAGAATGACGTCGGTCCGTTCGACACCCGAGTGTATGCTCAGGCCGTGCATTTCGTGAATACCAATTCGGATATGCCGGAAGCGACGCGTCTTCACATTGAGCCGACGATCGACCTGCCATGGTCGAATGACTGGGCAAGTCTGGATACCGAAGCCAAGCTGATGGCAACTCACTATCAGCAGAAAAATATTGAAAATTACAACACTGATAAAGACGCCGATCTGAAAGATTCCGTTAACCGTACACTCCCGCAGTTTAAGATGGACGGTAAGCTCATTTTTGAACGCGATATGAATCTGGCGGAGGGGTATACCCAAACGCTGGAACCACGTATGCAGTATCTTTACGTACCCTATCGCGACCAAAGTCAAATCAATAACTACGACTCAACCTTGCTGCAATCTGACTATAGCGGCCTGTTCCGCGATCGTTCCTACGGCGGTCTTGACCGCATTGCTTCAGCTAATCAGGTCACGACCGGGGTCACAACGCGTGTTTATGATCAGGCTTCCGTTGAACGTTTTAACGTTTCCGTTGGTCAAATCTACTACTTCACCGAGTCTCGCACCGGTGATGACAACATCAACTGGGAAAAAGATAACAAAACGGGATCGCTGGTGTGGGCGGGTGATACCTACTGGCGCATGACCGATCGCTGGGGTCTGCGTGGTGGTCTCCAGTACGATACACGCCTGAATAATGTCGCGACAAGCAGTAGTGCTCTCGAATACCGTCGTGATGAAAATCGGATGGTACAGTTGACCTATCGCTATGCCAGCCCGGAATATATTCAGGCGACATTGCCGAGCTTCACCGCCGAGCAGTATAAAGAAGGCATCTCACAGGTGGGTGGAGCCGCAAGCTGGCCAATCGCCGATCGCTGGTCAATTGTGGGCGCCTATTACTTTGACACCAATACCAGCAAGCCAGCGGATCAGATGGTTGGCTTGCAATATAACTCCTGCTGTTACGCGCTTCGCGTTGGCTACGAGCGCAAACTTAACGGCTGGGATACCGATAACAATCAGAGCAAATACGATAAGGTCATTGGCTTTAATATCGAATTACGCGGCCTCAGCTCTAACTATGGCCTGGGCACTCAGCAGATGCTGCGTTCGAATATTCTGCCGTACCGTAGTTCCTTGTAATGTGCTTGATTTACAACGTAATCCGCTTTGCGGTTAATTGAAATGGAAAAAGTATGAAGAACTGGAAAACGCTGCTGCTCGGTATCGCCATGGTTGCGAACACCAGCTTTGCTGCGCCACAGGTTGTTGATAAGGTCGCCGCCGTTGTGAACAACGGTGTTGTGCTCGAAAGCGACGTTGATGGTTTGATGCAATCTGTAAAGCTCAATTCGGGCCAGGCAGGTCAGCAGCTTCCAGATGACGCTACGCTGCGTCATCAGATCCTCGAACGTCTGATCATGGATCAGATTGTTCTGCAGATGGGTCAGAAAATGGGTGTAAAAATCACTGACGAGCAGCTCGATCAGGCGATCGCCAATATTTCTAAGCAGAACAATATGACGCTGGATCAGATGCGCAGCCGTCTGGCGTACGATGGAATCAGCTACGCGACCTACCGCAATCAGATCCGCAAAGAGATGCTGATTTCTGAAGTGCGCAACAACGAAGTTCGTCGTCGCGTAACGATCCTGCCGCAGGAAGTTGATCAACTGGCGCAGCAGGTTGGCAATCAGAACGATGCCAGCACCGAGCTGAATCTGAGCCACATTCTGATCCCGCTTTCGGAAAATCCAACGTCCGATCAGGCTGCTGAAGCAGAAAGCCAGGCGCGCGCTGTGGTTGAGCAGGCACGTAAGGGCGAAGATTTTGGCAAACTGGCGATCACGTATTCTGCCGACCAACAGGCGCTTAAAGGTGGCCAGATGGGCTGGGGTCGTATCCAGGAGCTGCCTTCGATCTTCGCTCAAGCGCTGAGTACGGCGAAAAAAGGCGATATCGTGGGTCCAATTCGTTCCGGCGTTGGCTTCCATATTCTGAAAGTGAACGATCTGCGCGGCCAGAGCCAGAGCATTTCCGTAACGGAAGTCCATGCCCGCCATATCCTGCTTAAGCCATCACCGATCATGACGGACGATCAGGCCCGCGTGAAACTGGAACAGATCGCAGCGGATATCAAGAGCGGCAAAACGTCGTTCGCAAACGCAGCGAAAGAGTTTTCTCAGGATCCGGGTTCTGCCAACCAGGGTGGCGATCTTGGCTGGGCTGCTGCCGATATCTACGATCCGGCATTCCGCGACGCACTGATGAAACTGAACAAAGGCCAGATGAGTACTCCGGTACACTCTTCATTCGGCTGGCATCTGATCGAACTGATGGATACCCGCAACGTGGATAAAACTGACGCGGCACAGAAAGACAGAGCCTACCGTATGCTGTTCAACCGTAAATTCTCTGAAGAAGCGGCAACCTGGATGCAGGAACAACGCGCCAGCGCTTACGTGAAAGTACTGAGCAACTAATGAAACAACACCGTGTTGTTATCACTCCCGGCGAACCCGCCGGGATTGGTCCCGACCTCGTAGTCCAGCTCGCTCAGCGAAGCTGGCCGGTGGAACTGGTCGTCTGTGCTGACGCAACACTATTACAAGACCGGGCAAAATTGCTCGGTCTGCCTTTAACGCTCCTGCCTTATGATTCGAGCCAACATCCCGTTCCGCAGCCGCAAGGCACATTAACGCTCCTTCCGGTTCCCCTGCGGACAGCGGTCACACCTGGTCAGCTCAGCGTTGAAAACGGCCTCTATGTCGTGGATGCGCTGGCTCGCGCCTGTGATGGTTGCCTGAATGGCGAGTTTGCAGCGCTGATTACCGGCCCGGTGCATAAAGGCGTTATCAATGAAGCGGGTGTACCCTTTACCGGACATACCGAATTCTTTGAAGAACGTTCTCATAGCGACAAAGTTGTAATGATGCTGGCGACAGAAGAGCTGCGCGTTGCGCTTGTCACCACTCATCTGCCTGTCAAAGCAATTTCAGAGGCCATCACGCCCGCGTTGCTGCGTGAAATCATCACCATTTTGCATCATGATTTGCAAACCAAATTCGGTATCAAAGCGCCGCATGTTCTTGTCTGCGGGTTAAATCCGCATGCAGGCGAAGGCGGGCATATGGGTACCGAAGAGATTGATACCATCATTCCGGTGCTGGATGAAATGCGTGCCAAAGGGATGAATCTCAGCGGGCCCCTGCCCGCCGATACCCTTTTTCAGGCCAAATATCTTGATAGTGCCGATGCAGTGCTTGCGATGTACCACGATCAGGGCCTGCCCGTGCTAAAATACCAGGGATTTGGCCGCGCTGTGAACATCACGCTCGGTTTACCCTTTATTCGAACGTCCGTTGACCACGGTACTGCGCTGGATCTGGCAGGAAAAGGCAAAGCGGATGTCGGCAGTTTTATTACGGCGCTTAATCTCGCCATCAAAATGATTATTAATACTCAATGAATACTAGAGTCCATCAGGGCCACTTAGCCCGCAAACGCTTCGGGCAAAACTTCCTTAACGATCAGTTTGTTATCGAAAGCATCGTTTCAGCTATTAATCCACAAAAAGGCCAGGCCATGGTCGAAATCGGTCCGGGTCTTGCCGCTCTGACTGAGCCTGTGGGTGAACGTCTTGACGAAATGACCGTTATTGAGCTGGACCGCGATCTGGCTGCTCGCCTGCAAACACACCCGTTCCTGGGGCCGAAGCTGACCATTTATCAGCAAGACGCCATGACCATGAACTTTGCCGAGCTGTCGGAGATACTGGGTCAGCCGCTGCGCGTCTTTGGTAACCTACCGTATAACATCTCTACGCCGCTGATGTTCCATCTGTTTAGCTATACTGATGCCATCGCCGACATGCACTTTATGCTGCAAAAAGAGGTCGTCAACCGACTGGTTGCAGGGCCGAACAGTAAAGCGTATGGTCGATTAAGCGTCATGGCGCAGTACTACTGTCAGATTATCCCGGTGCTTGAAGTGCCGCCAACGGCCTTTACTCCAGCGCCGAAAGTGGATTCTGCGGTCGTTCGTCTGGTACCACACGCGGTGATGCCGTACCCGGTCAAAGAGCTGCGCGTACTGAGCCGCATCACCACCGAGGCCTTTAACCAGCGCCGTAAAACGATTCGTAACAGCCTTGGTAACTCGTTTAGCGTCGAGGTGTTGACCGAATTAGGTATCGATCCGGCAATGCGTGCGGAAAACATTTCCGTTGAGCAGTATTGTAAGTTAGCTAATTACATCAGCGATAACGCGCCGCCCAAGGAGTAAGCCATGATTGATTCGCCCCGCGTATGTATTCAGGTGCAAAGCGTCTATATCGAGTCTCAGTCCACTCCGGACGACGAACGTTTTGTTTTTGCTTACACCGTCACTGTTCGCAATCTGGGGCGGATGCCTGTACAACTCATCGGGCGCTATTGGCTGATTACTAACGGCAATGGCCGTGAGATCGAAGTCCAGGGTGAAGGTGTGGTCGGAGAACAACCCCACATCGCCCCTGGCGAAGAGTTTCAATACACCAGCGGTGCCGTCATAGAAACACCGATGGGCACGATGCAGGGCCATTATGAAATGGTTGATGCAGACGGTAATACGTTCCGCGTTGCCATTCCTGTTTTCCGTCTCGCCGTTCCTACTTTCATTCATTAATGACATGTCTACATATCTGATTGGCGACGTTCACGGTTGCTACGATGAACTGATCGCACTGTTAAAGCAGGTGGAGTTTACGCCTGGGCAAGACACGCTATGGCTGACGGGCGATCTCGTTGCACGCGGTCCCGGCTCGCTGGACGTTTTACGCTACGTTAAATCGTTGGGCGATAACGTGCGCGTTGTTCTCGGCAACCACGATCTGCATCTGCTGGCGGTTTTTGCGGGTATCAGCCGCAATAAACCCAAAGATCGTGTGACACCTCTGCTTGAAGCGCCCGATGCCGACGAGTTACTCAACTGGCTGCGTCGTCAGCCATTGTTGCAGGTCGACGAAGAGAAAAAGCTGGTGATGGCGCATGCCGGCATTACCCCACAGTGGGATCTCGCGACGGCAAAAGAGTGCGCCCGCGACGTGGAAGCCGTGCTTGCCAGCGACTCCTATCCGTTCTTCCTGGATGCGATGTATGGTGATATGCCCAACAACTGGAGCCCGGAGTTAAGCGGGCTGGCGCGTCTGCGCTTCGTGACTAACGCGTTCACGCGCATGCGTTACTGTTTCCCTAATGGGCAACTGGATATGTACTGTAAAGACACGCCGGAAAATGCTCCCACGCCGCTTAAGCCGTGGTTTGCCATCCCGGGTCCGGTGACAGAAGAGTACAGCGTCGTGTTCGGCCATTGGGCCTCCCTTGAAGGCAAGGGAACGCCGGAGAATATTTACGGGCTGGATACAGGATGTTGCTGGGGCGGCGATCTGACTTGCCTGCGCTGGGAAGATAAAAAGATCTTTGTTCAGCCGTCGAACCGGCAACTGGACTTAGGAGAAGGTGAGGCAGTCGCCTCCTGAGAGCGTTCACCCTCCCCCGTCGGGAGAGGGTGACAAACTTACCGACGTTCCAGAACTTCGAAGCAATAGCTATGCGAGTTTTGCGCATCAGCGTCGTGGAATTCGCTAAATACGGATTCCCACTCGTCCGGATCGTAGTCCGGGAAATGCGTATCCCCTTCCACTTCCGCATCAATGTGAGTCAAATACAGCTTCTGCGCCTTTGGCAGAAACTGCTCATACACTCGACCACCGCCAATCACCATAATCTCTTCGGCGTCGCCGCATGCGGCAATCGCGTCATCGACAGATTTTACCCACTCAACGCGATCGTCGGTACCGGGTTGGCTACTGATGACGATATTCTTACGGCCCGGCAAGGGGCGTCCAATTGACTCCCAGGTCAGGCGGCCCATGACGACGGGCTTATTTAACGTTGTACGTTTAAACCATGCGAGATCGGCAGGCAGGTTCCACGGCATGGCGTTCTCCATACCGATAACGCGGTCTACCGCCAGCGCTGCAATCAGACTGATCATTGAAAATTTCCCGGATGCAAAAAATTGCCGCCACTATACGGAAAGCTTAATCTTTCGTCGACTGGCGGTAGAGTAAAGAACGTGAAATTTTTCAAAATTGCTGGCAACTCCACTTCACGTAGCAGGTTTACTCTCGGGTTCATCCTGCGGATCGCCGGTATGTTTCCCCTCTTCCGTGCCTTGCCAGCCATGGCGCTGAGTCAGCGAAAGATGATTGCGATCCTCGTTGATGATCTCGGTTAACATCGCACTGGTGCGCTTGACCACTGCGGCACGGGAGGAAGCATCGCTCTCTGCCATTTCCACCATCTCTTCGACCATATCAGTGTTAAAACGACGGAACAGGTCAGCGCGCTCGCGCGCTTCATAAGCGCCCAGCCCCAACCCTTCCAGCGCCAGACGACCGGATTTTAGCGCGCCTTCAAATGTTTCACGTTCCGGCGCCTCAACCCCAGCCTGACGCAGTTTGATGTAGTGATCGACATCGCGAGCGCGAGAAATGATTTTCAGGTTCGGGAAGTGCTCCAGCGCCAGTTCCGCCAGTTGCAGGCTGGCCTGAGGATCGTCAATCGCATTGATCAGCACTTCCGCTTTGGCGGCCCCGGCGGACTCCAGCAAATCGACGCGCGTTGCATCGCCGTAAAAGACTTTCATACCGAATTTACGCAGGGTTTCGATATGGTCAGGATCGTGATCAAGAATGACCATTTTCACGCCGCTGGAGAGCAGTAAACGGCCGGTGATTTGTCCAAAGCGTCCAAATCCGGCAATAATCACCCGCGGCTGCTCTTCATCGATCTCATCGGCTTCGCGATCCTCCCCGCTGCCGGATTGTTCCAGCCGGGTCAGTAATACCAGCAAAATCGGCGTGGCGGCCATCGACAACGCTACCGCCAGCGTCAGCGCCTTCGCCCATTCCGGCTCCAGCACATTCGCCATCTGCGCTGCGCCAAATACCACAAAGGCGAACTCACTGCCCTGTCCCAGCAGCACGGCAAACCAGCGGCGCTGTTTATTCGGCACATTCAGCGGACGGGCGATCAGCCACAGCATCCCCATTTTGATCACCAGAAAACCGACCAGCAGAATGAGAATGCGCAGCGGGTGCGTCACCAGGGTCCCGAAGTCGACAGACATCCCGACGCCGATGAAAAACAGCCCCAGCAGCAACCCCTTGAACGGTTCAATATCGCTTTCAAGCGCATGGCGATATTCGGAGCTGGCCAGCAGAACGCCCGCCAGGAACGCCCCCATGGCCATCGACAAGCCCGCTTCTTCGAGCAGCAGACCAAAACCAAACACCAGGAACAGCGCGACGGCGCTGAACACCTCGCGCAAACCCGAACGCGCAACAAAACGCAGAAGTGGACGCGTCACGTAGCGGCCTAACAGGATCACCAGCGCCAGCGCTCCCACGACTTTCAGTGCCGACAGGGCAAACGCCACCAGCGTGGTTGACGAACCGCTGGCCGCCAGCAGCGGGATCATTGCCACCAGCGGGATTGCGGCAATGTCCTGAAAAAGTAAGACGGAGAAAGTGCTGCGCCCCATCTGAGAAACCGTCAGGTTGCGCTCATTCATCGCCTGCATCGCAATCGCCGTCGAGGAGAGCGCCAGCGTCATGCCGATTAATTCCGCCACCTTCCAGTCCATGCCGAGCAAAATGCAAAAACCGCCCAGCAGCGCGCCGCAGGCGACCATCTGCAATGCCCCGCCGCCGAATACCGAGGCGCGCAGTTTCCACAGCCGCTGCGGATCCAGCTCAAGACCAATGACAAACAGCATCAGCACCACGCCGATTTCGGCGAAATGCAAAATCGACTCGGCATCAGTCACCAGCCGCAGTCCCCACGGCCCAATCACACAGCCAGCAATCAGGTAACCCAGTACCGAGCCCAGGCCCAGACGCACGGCAACCGGCACTATCAGCGCCGCCGCCCCCAGGTAGATCAGCGCCTGTATCAGCGTATGACTATCCATGGTGGGTCTCCTGCCAGTCGAGTAAACGTTGTTTGTAGTGACGAGCCTGCGCCTGCAACGTTTCATCGTCACACACAAAGGTGCAGTGCATCGCAAAAGGAGGAAGCCACGTTAATCCGCAGTAGATCGCCGTCGCCTGCAGCGGCTGCGCCAGGATCTCAAACCCCGGATGCGAGCCGATATCGAAATGGCTTTCGCCCCCGCCGGTGGTGACAGCCCACAACAGGCTTTTGCCTTTGAGCGCGTGGCCGTTATGGCCGTACGCCCAGCCGTGGGAGAAGACTTTGTCGATCCACAGTTTGAGCAGCGGCGGCGTGCTGTACCACTGCATTGGATGCTGCCAGACGATCAGATCCGCGCGCGATATCGCCTCCTGTTCGGCGGCGATATCAATATTGAAGTCGGGATAGAGTTGATAAAGGGAGCGAATTTCCACCCCTTCGAGCGTCCTTACCTGGTCAAGCATTCGCTTATTCGCATGCGAGTGCTGCGGATAAGGATGCGCATAAATTATCAGAATCATGGTAATGCCTGTGTAAACACTTGTTGTAATGAGCAAGAGTGTAGACAGTTAATTGAACCGCTTACAATGATAACTGTTATTTATGTATTCATGACTGATGCGCGCTCTGCTGGAACGCATTTATGGGGAGGATTTTAGCCTTGAGGAAAAGCGGGAGGAAAAAGTGAATACGGCGTGCCGGTCTGTTCCGCACTGAAAACATGATGCACTGGCCCCACGCTCGCACGCGGGGCCACGGAAAACGATTAGTTATCCAGCTCACCCATCGACTTCACCTGATCGCGATTGATCTGCTCAGTCTGGCCATTTTCGGCATTTTTATAGGAAACCAGTCCGGTATCGTCATCTACCTGCGGCTTGCCGTCGGTGACGATCGTTTTACCGTCAGTGGTTTTCACGGCCTGGTTGGATGAACAACCGGCAACGGTAAAGAGGGCTGCGGCAGCAAAAAGTGAGGTAGCCAGAAGTTTATTTCGCATGGTGTTCTCCCTGCTTTTCAGTTGAATTTAATTATCGACTTAACCATTTTAGGCTAACTGACTGAAGAGAGATGGAAAACCAGAAGACTCTGAAGACGAACGAATAGATGTGTTGCCGGGTGGCGGCTAAACCTTATCCGGCCTACAAAACTGAAGACAGTAAAAGCAAAACGGCAACCAGGTTGCCGTTTTTAACGTGTTCTCCCTCTCCCTGTGGGAGAGGGGCGGGGTGATCACCCCATTGTGCCGGGTGGCGACTTCACCTTACCCGGCCTACAACTCGCTTATTTGTTAATTTGCGCGTGCATTTCCTGCACCGAAATCACCTTCTCGGTGGCATCCGCATTCAGCGCCATGGCTGTCGCGAAACCGCCGTTCAGGGTGGTGTCGTAATGCACTTTGTACTGCAGCGCGCTGCGGCGAATCAGCTTGGAGTCTTCAATCGCCTGACGACCGGCCGTGGTATTGATGATGTAAGTGTACTCGCCATTCTTGATACGGTCCTGAATGTGCGGACGACCTTCATGCACCTTATTGACCAGGCGCGGGTTGATGCCTGCTTCACCCAGCACGATGGCGGTCCCGTGGGTCGCATCCAGTTCAAAGCCCTGTTTCAGCAGCTTCGCGGCCAGATCCACCACACGCTCTTTGTCGCCTTCGCGGACGGAGAGCAATGCGCGCCCCTGTTTTTTCATGGTGGAGTTACTGCCCAGTTGCGCCTTGGCAAACGCTTCTGCAAAGGTGCGTCCCACGCCCATCACTTCACCGGTCGAGCGCATTTCAGGCCCTAACAGCGGGTCAACGCCCGGGAACTTGTTGAACGGCAGAACCACTTCTTTTACCGAGTAGTACGGCGGAATGATCTCTTTCGTCACGCCTTGCTGTGCCAGCGTCTGGCCCGCCATCACGCGCGCCGCGACTTTCGCCAGCGGGATGCCGGTGGCTTTAGAGACGAACGGTACGGTACGCGCCGCACGCGGGTTGACTTCAATCAGATAGACTTCGTTGTCTTTCACTGCGAACTGAACGTTCATCAGGCCGCGTACCTGAAGTTCAAAGGCCAGTTTCTGCACCTGCTGGCGCATCACATCCTGAATTTCCTGACTGAGTGTGTACGCTGGCAGAGAACATGCGGAGTCACCGGAGTGAACGCCAGCCTGTTCGATGTGCTCCATGATGCCGCCAATCAGCACCATTTCGCCGTCGCAGATCGCATCCACATCCACTTCAACCGCATCATCAAGGAAGCGGTCCAGCAGCACTGGCGCATCGTTAGAGACGCTCACCGCCGTCTGGAAGTAACGACGCAGGTCGGCTTCGTCGTAGACGATTTCCATCGCGCGGCCACCCAGCACATAGGACGGGCGCACCACCAGCGGATAGCCGATGTCTTTGGCTTTCTCAACGGCCATTTCAATCGCGGTGACGGTGGCATTTGCGGGTTGTTTCAGCTTCAGACGGTCAACCGCCTGCTGGAAACGTTCGCGGTCTTCCGCACGGTCAATCGCATCCGGGCTGGTGCCGATAACCGGTACGCCCGCGGCTTCCAGCGCGCGCGCCAGCTTCAGCGGAGTCTGGCCGCCGTACTGCACGATAACGCCTTTTGGCTTCTCGATACGCACGATTTCCAGCACGTCTTCCAGGGTGACTGGCTCAAAGTAGAGGCGGTCAGAGGTGTCGTAGTCGGTCGATACGGTTTCCGGGTTACAGTTGACCATAATGGTTTCGTAACCGTCTTCACGCAGCGCCAGAGAGGCGTGTACGCAGCAGTAGTCAAATTCGATGCCCTGGCCGATACGGTTTGGACCGCCGCCGAGGACCATAATCTTATCGCGATCGACCGATGGGTTGGCTTCGCACTCGTCTTCATAGGTGGAGTACATGTAGGCGGTGTCGGTGGCAAACTCTGCCGCACAGGTGTCCACGCGTTTGTAGACCGGATGCAGATTGTACTGGTCGCGCAGCTTGCGGATTTCCGCTTCACGAACGCCCGCCAGTTTAGCCAGACGCGCATCGGCAAAACCTTTACGCTTCAGCATGCGCAGGAAGTCAGCGTCCAGACCGTTAATGCCCATCTCGGCCACTTTTTCTTCCAGGCGAATCAGCTCTTCGATTTGCACCAGGAACCAGCGGTCGATGTTGGTGAGGTTGAAGACGCCGTCCACGGAGAGACCCGCGCGGAAAGCATCAGCGATGTACCAGATACGCTCGGCGCCTGCGTCTTTCAGCTCGCGACGAATTTTGGTCAGCGCTTCCGGGTCATCCAGGCTCACTTTCGGGTCGAAGCCCATTGCGCCCACTTCCAGGCCGCGCAGCGCTTTTTGCAGGGATTCCTGCTGAGTGCGGCCAATCGCCATCACTTCGCCGACGGATTTCATCTGGGTGGTCAGACGGTCGTTTGCGCCCGCGAATTTCTCGAAGTTAAAGCGAGGGATTTTGGTGACAACGTAGTCGATGGACGGCTCAAACGAAGCCGGAGTGCGGCCACCGGTGATGTCGTTCATCAGCTCGTCGAGGGTGTAACCTACCGCCAGTTTCGCCGCCACTTTCGCAATCGGGAAACCCGTCGCTTTAGAAGCCAGCGCCGAGGAGCGTGATACGCGCGGGTTCATTTCGATAACAATCAGGCGACCGTTTTTCGGGTTCACGGAGAACTGCACGTTAGAACCGCCGGTTTCAACGCCGATTTCACGCAGTACCGCCATCGAGGCGTTACGCATGATTTGATACTCTTTATCGGTCAGGGTCTGGGCTGGCGCCACGGTGATGGAGTCACCGGTGTGGATGCCCATTGCGTCGAAGTTTTCGATAGAGCAGACGATGATGCAGTTGTCGTTTTTATCACGCACCACTTCCATCTCGTACTCTTTCCAGCCAATCAGCGACTCGTCAATCAGCAGCTCTTTGGTTGGGGAGAGATCCAGACCGCGTTCGCAAATCTCTTCGAACTCTTCGCGGTTGTAGGCGATCCCGCCGCCTGTACCGCCCATGGTGAAGGACGGGCGGATGATGCACGGATAACCCACGTCAGCGGCAACCGCCAGCGCCTCTTCCATCGTATGCGCAATTCCAGAGCGCGCGGTGTCGAGACCAATTTTCTTCATCGCCACGTCGAAACGGCGACGGTCTTCCGCTTTATCAATCGCGTCAGCGGTGGCGCCAATCATAGTGACGCCAAACTCCGCCAGTACGCCCTGACGCTCCAGCTCCAGCGCGCAGTTCAGCGCGGTCTGGCCGCCCATGGTTGGCAGCACGGCATCCGGACGCTCTTTTTCGATGATTTTACGTACCACTTCCCAGTGAATCGGTTCGATATACGTCGCATCAGCCATCTCCGGGTCGGTCATGATGGTGGCCGGGTTGGAGTTAACCAGAATGACGCGGTAACCCTCTTCACGCAGGGCTTTACACGCCTGTGCGCCAGAGTAGTCGAATTCGCAGGCCTGGCCGATCACAATCGGGCCAGCGCCAAGGATCAGGATGCTTTTTATGTCTGTACGTTTTGGCATTTTCTTCTCGGCTCCTGATTATTTAGCGGTCTTACGGTACTGCTCGATAAGTTCGATGAAGTGATCGAACAGCGGCGCGGCATCGTGCGGGCCGGGGCTGGCTTCAGGGTGTCCCTGGAAGCTAAACGCCGGTTTGTCGGTGCGATGGATACCCTGAAGGGTATGGTCGAACAGCGACTTGTGCGTGACGCGCAGGTTCGCAGGCATTGACGCTTCGTCCACCGCAAAACCGTGGTTCTGTGCGGTAATCATTACCGTGTTGTTGTCGATATCTTTTACCGGATGGTTTCCACCGTGGTGACCAAACTTCATTTTCACGGTTTTCGCACCGCTCGCCAGCGCTAACAGCTGATGGCCGAGGCAGATACCAAATACCGGAATATCGGTTTCAAGGAAGGTTTTAATCGCGTCGATAGCGTAATCACACGGTGCCGGGTCGCCCGGGCCGTTTGACAGGAAGATCCCGTCCGGATTCATCTTCAGCACTTCGTCCGCTGGCGTTTGTGCCGGTACGACGGTCAGACGGCAGCCGCGATCCACCAGCATGCGCAGGATGTTGCGCTTGGCGCCGTAGTCGTAAGCCACCACGTGGAACGGCAGTTCGTCTTCTTTCTTCGCTTCTGGCAGCTCGCCTGCCAGCGTCCAGCTCCCCTGCGTCCAGCTGTAGGCTTCTGCCGTTGTGACTTCTTTCGCCAGATCCATGCCGTTAAGCCCCGGGAAGGCTTTTGCTTTTTCCTGCGCCAGCGCGGCATCCAGGTTATCACCTGCGATGATGCAGCCGTTCTGCGCGCCCTTCTCGCGAAGGATGCGGGTCAGCTTACGGGTATCAATATCGGCAATCGCCACGATGTTATGGCGCTTCAGGTAAGAAGAGAGGTCTTCCGTATTGCGGTAGTTGCTGGCAATCAGCGGCAGGTCGCGAATAATCAAACCTTGCGCATGAACCTGAGAGGACTCTTCATCGGCGGCGTTGGTGCCGACATTACCAATATGGGGATAAGTAAGGGTGACGATTTGGCGGGAATAGGAAGGATCAGTGAGGATTTCTTGATAACCGGTCATTGAAGTATTGAAAACGACTTCCCCAACCGCCGAACCTGTTGCCCCTATGGCCCGACCGATAAACTGGGTTCCGTCTTCCAGAACCAATAGCGCTGACTTAATCAAAACACCCTCCAGAGAATATTCACTCACTTTATCTGCATATTAATTCACAACCACGTTATGAATCAATGCAAATTTGTTGCCAGCGGATTTTCGGCAAACGGCGGCATTCTGGAGATTTAGAGCCTTAAAGTCAACTTAAAACGGATATTTTATTTATTGTTTCGCAGCGCCCGGGCCTTTAAAGCCGGTTAAGCCGCAAAAAGATCAACAAAATCACTTTAGAAAACGTTTGAATGGCAAGTTTAGTGGAATTTGCGGGGGAGGCAGTAGAAAAACCAGACCAAATGGTCAAAATTTACATATGAGCAACACAAAATAAGAGGATAATGTTTATTTATTAGGGTTAAAGCCAGAAATCCAAACCAACAAGATAAAATATAAGGGCAATAAAATATTGCCCTGTGCAATCAATCAATTATGACTGCAATAACCACATCACGAAGGGTAACAACTCTTACAAATTATTGAGATCGAGCACATCTCGCATATCAAAAAGACCATTATCAAAGCTTTTTAACCACAATGCGGAACGGACAGCGCCATTGGCAAACGTCATTCGGCTGGATGCCTTATGCGTAATTTCAACGCGCTCGCCAATATCGGCGAAGATCGCCGTATGTTCCCCGACGATGTCGCCAGCACGAACTGTTGCAAAGCCAATTGTTCCTGGGACGCGTTCGCCAGTATGTCCTTCACGCGCATAGACCGCGCAATCCTTTAAATCTTTATCAAGTGCATAAGCAATCGCTTCGCCCATCGCGAGAGCAGTCCCCGACGGGGCATCCACTTTGTGGCGATGATGTGCTTCGATAATCTCGATATCCGTGTAGTCGCCCATCACTTTGGCGGCTTTTTCCAGCAGCTTGAGCATCACATTAACGCCCACGCTAAAGTTGGCGGCGAAGACGATGGCAATATCCTGCGAAGCCTCTTTGATGGCTTGCTTGCCGGCGTCATCAAATCCGGTTGTGCCAATCACCATGCCTTTACCATGCTGACGACAAAATGCGAGATGATTTAGCGTGCCTTCCGGGCGCGTAAAATCAATGAAAACGTCAAAATCACCTTTCACCGCATCCAGACTGCTTTGCACGGTGACGCCCGTCTTTCCTGCACCTGCCAGTTCACCGGCATCCGTACCGAGAAGCGAGGAGCCTTCGCGCTCCAGCGCAGCACCAAGCGCAACGCCATCCAACTGCAGCGCTGCCTGAATTAACTGGCGACCCATACGGCCACCCGCGCCCGCTATCGCGACACGGACCTGTGCATCATGCATAGTTATTCTCTTACGTTAAAAGTATGTAAATCGTTTTCAGAGTAACCAGCCTTTGCCGAGGCTGCTATCTGAAAACGCCGATAATTAGAATTTTATGATAAACAGGCGGCAGTATCAGTAAAAGACATGATTTCTCTGCCTGCAGGGAACGACCTTGTGCCTGTCGGCACGCTTTCGCATGCAGGGCGTTTGGATATGACAAAGAGGGGAAATGCGCGGTAGCGGAGCCGTCACCGACCTGTCGCCACCAGAATGTGGGCGAGGATTAATGCCCGAAATGAAAAATGCCAGTCATTAAATGACTGGCATCAGTAATACTTTACTCGACTTCTTTCGCGTCGATACGCAGCTCTTTCGGCACTTCAAAAACAATGTTCTCTTCGCGGCCTTCCAGCGGAATGGCTTCGCCACCGCCGAGTTCCTGCAGACGAGCGATCACGTTCTGTACCAGAATGTCGGGCGCGGAAGCCCCCGCCGTGACGCCGACGCACTTCGCCTCTTTCACCCACTCTTCCTGGATGTCGGTGGCATCGTCAATCAGAAACGCGGCTTTGCCCATCCGCTGTGCCAGTTCAGCCAGACGGTTGGAGTTGGAGGAGTTTTTAGAACCCACCACCAGCACAACATCGGCCTGCTCAGCCAGCGCACGGACGGCTTCCTGACGATTCGTGGTGGCGTAGCAGATATCATCTTTGCGCGGCCCAACGATTTTCGGGAAGCGGCTGCGCAGCGCGTCAATGACATCTGACGTATCATCCACAGAGAGCGTCGTCTGCGTCATAAATGACAGCCGGGCTTCGTTTTTCACGTTAAGTGTAAGCACATCGTCCGGTGATTCGACCAGATACATGCCTCCTTCCGGATTGCTGTACTGGCCCATCGTGCCTTCGACTTCCGGGTGGCCCGCATGGCCAATCAGAATAGACTCTTCGCCACGACGACTGGCGCGAGCGACTTCCATATGGACTTTGGTCACCAGCGGACAAGTGGCGTCAAACACGGTCAGATCGCGGTTTTTGGCTTCGTTACGAACGGCCTGCGAAACACCGTGCGCTGAGAAAATCAGGATTGCCCCATCGGGCACTTCGCTGATCTGCTCAATAAAGATCGCGCCACGCTCGCGCAGGCTGTCCACCACGTAGCGGTTGTGTACCACTTCGTGACGCACATAAATTGGCGCGCCGTAAATCTCCAGCGCGTTTTCAACAATGCTGATAGCGCGGTCTACACCGGCGCAGAAACCGCGCGGGTTAGCCAACAGGATCTGCATTCACTTCCTCCAGTGCCGGGTCGATCTCCAGCACTTCAACATCAAAATGAACGGTACGCCCGGCCAGCGGATGGTTGAAATCCACGGTGATGGAATCGCCATTGATTTCGCGGATCACGCCAGGCATTTCGCTGCCATCCATTGCGGTAAAGAGCATAATCGCCCCAATTTCCGGCTCGCCTGCATCCATAAATTCACGACGAGAGAAATACTGAATCAGATCCGGAGTCGGCACGCCAAACGCAGCATCTGGTTCAAGGGAAAACGCTTTTTTCTCGCCTTCTTTTAGCCCCAGGAGTTGCTGTTCAAGGCCTTCCGAAAGAGAGGTATCGCCCAGGCGAAACAGCGCAGGTTTGCCATTATTGCGGGTGGATTCTGCGCTGGAACCATCGTCAAGTTTCAACGTAAAGTGAACCAGCACCGCGCTATTGCTCTGTATGGATTTAGACATGCAAATCGTCCAGTTGTTTTGCCCGGCGGCGAAACGCCTGCCGGGCATCAGGGATCACGCCTGTTTTTTCGTCGCGGCGCCCGGTAAAAAGCCTTCGAGCACAATCAGCGCGGCACCGATGCAAATTGCGCTATCGGCCAGGTTGAAAGTGGCGAAATGCCAGTTACCCACGTAGAAGTCGATCATATCGACGACAAAGCCGTGCCACAGACGGTCAAACAGGTTGCCGAGCGCGCCGCCAATGATCAGCGCGTAGGCGATGTTATTCAGCTTCTGCGTCGCTTTCGAGCGGTACATCAGCACCGCAAGGATCACGCAGATACCGATAGCAATACCCGCGAAGAACCAACGCTGCCAGCCGCCGCTGTCGGCGAGGAAGCTAAACGCCGCGCCATAGTTGCGCGCATAGTGCAGATTCAGTGACGGGAACAGCGGCACCGTATCCCCCAGAGCAAAGTTCTGGAGGATCAGGAATTTGCTGCCCAAATCAATAATCAGCACGACTACAACCAGCCACAGCCAGCGCAGTCCTGTTGAACAGAGAGATTGGCTCATCAGGCAAACTTACGTTTTTCGCCGCTACCGGCGATGTTGCTAACACAGCGTCCACAGATTTCTGCGTGTTCCGCCACCTGACCGACATCGGTGGTGTAATGCCAGCAGCGCGGGCATTTCTCACCTTCGGCTTTGCTCAGTGCCACTTTCAGACCTTTGAGCAGTTCGCTCTGCTGGGCATCCGCAGTCGCCTGTGCATAATCGGCAACGCTGGCACCCGAGGTCAACAGGACAAATCGCAATTCGTCGCCGAGAGCCGTCAGCTTCGCGGCCAGTTCAGGTTCTGCGTACAGAGTGACCGCCGCTTCCAGTGAACCGCCCACTTTCTTATCAGCACGCGCCTGCTCGATCACTTTGTTGACTTCGCCGCGCACTTTCAGCAGCTCGTCCCAGAAGGTATCGTTCATCGCTTCAGTCTCAGCCAGACCAAACAGGCCCTGGTACCACTCGCCGGTGAACACATACTTCTCGCGATCGCCTGGCAGATAGCCCCAGATTTCGTCTGCGGTGAAAGACATGATCGGCGCCATCCAGCGCACCAGCGCTTCAGCGATGTGATACAGCGCGGTCTGGCAGCTGCGACGCGCCACGCTGTCTGCTTTCGCGGTGTACTGACGGTCTTTAATGATGTCGAGGTAGAACGAGCCCATCTCGATGGAGCAGAAACGCATTAAACGCTGCACCACTTCGTGGAAATCATATGACTCGTAGGCCTTCAGGATATCTTCCTGTGCCGCTTGCGCGCAGCCTACAGCCCAACGATCCAGTACCACCATCTCTTCCGGTTTCACCATGTCTTTGACCGGATCAAAACCGTTCAGGTTAGCGAGCAGGAAGCGCGCGGTGTTACGGATACGACGATAGCTGTCGGCAGCACGTTTGAGGATCTCATCCGATACGGCCATTTCGCCGGTGTAGTCGGTCGAGGCGACCCACAGACGCAGAATATCCGCGCCCAGTTTGTTCATCACGTCCTGCGGAGAAACGGTGTTACCGATAGATTTGGACATCTTGCGCCCCTGACCATCAACGGTAAAGCCGTGAGTCAGAACCTGACGGTAAGGCGCTTTGCCCTTCATCGCCGTGGAGATCATCAGAGATGACATAAACCAGCCGCGGTGTTGGTCAGAACCTTCCAGATACATATCGGCAGCGTGTCCCGCAAACTCAGGACGCACATCCACCACCGAGGAGTGGGTGGAACCCGAGTCGAACCACACATCGAGGGTGTCTGGCACTTTCTCGTAGTTGGCCGCGTCGTCGCCCAGGATCTCTTTGGAATCAAGATCCCACCACGCCTGGATGCCATCCGCTTCAACGCGTTTAGCCACGTCTTCCATCAGTTCCAGCGTGCGCGGATGCAGTTCCTGCGTCTCTTTATGGACGAACAGAGACATCGGCACACCCCAGGTACGCTGACGGGAGATACACCAGTCAGGACGGTTAGCGACCATGGATTCGATACGTGCCTGACCCCAGTCAGGGATCCATTGCACGCCTTTGATCTCTTTCAGCGACTGCGCGCGCAGGCCTTTCTGATCCATGCTGATGAACCACTGCGGGGTCGCACGGAAGATGATGGGCGACTTGTGACGCCAGCAGCACGGATAGCTGTGCTGCATCTTCTCAACGTGCAGCAGCGCGCCGCTGGTGCGCAGCATGTCGACGATGATGTCATTCGCTTTAAAGACGTTGATCCCGTCCAGCGCCGGATAAGTCCCCGGCAGGTAAGAACCGTCCGGACCAACCGGGTTAGCGATTTCCAGACCGTATTTCAGGCTGATGTTGTAGTCGTCCGGGCCGTGGCCACCGGCGGTATGTACCGCACCGGTACCGGCGTCCAGCGTAACGTGATCGCCCAGAATGGCCGGCACGTCGAAATCGAGAAACGGATGCTTAAAGCGCATCAGTTCAAGCTCAGCACCGTTGACGGTGCCCAGCACGGTGTATTCGCTGATGTTTGCGCGTTTCAGAACGCTTTCAACCAGATCTTTCGCCAGAATAACTGCCTGGCCTTCTACCTGTACCAGCGCGTAATCGAACTCCGCAGAGAGAGAGATCGCGCGGTTTGCTGGCAGCGTCCACGGAGTGGTGGTCCAGATAACCAGCGAGATCGGACCGCTCACGGCGGAAACGCCAAATTTCGCTTTTACCGCATCGGCATCAACGGCATGGAACGCCACGTCGATTGACGGAGAGGTTTTGTCGTAATACTCCACTTCCGCTTCTGCCAACGCAGAACGGCAGTCAACGCACCAGTGCACTGGCTTCGCGCCTTTATGCAGATGGCCGTTACCGATGATTTTACCCAGCGCGCGGATGATGTTGGCTTCTGTTTTGAAGTCCATGGTCAGATACGGACGCGACCAGTCGCCCAATACGCCCAGGCGGATAAAGTCTTTACGCTGACCATCAACCTGCGCGGCCGCATATTCGCGACATTTTGCGCGGAACTCAGCGGCGGTGAATTTCTCACCCGGCTTACCGTATTCCTGCTCCACTTTCAGCTCAATCGGCAGACCGTGGCAGTCCCAGCCCGGAACGTAAGGCGAGTCAAAACCAGTGAGTCCTTTGGACTTCACGATAATGTCTTTCAGAATCTTGTTTACAGAGTGACCAATATGAATGCTGCCATTCGCATATGGAGGGCCATCATGCAGAATGAAGGTTTTTTTGCCTTTTTTGGCTGCACGAATGATGCCGTACAGGTCATCATCGGTCCAACGCGCCAGCATTCCCGGTTCACGCTTGGCGAGATCGCCGCGCATCGGGAACCCTGTTTCCGGCAAATTCAGGGTTGATTTATAGTCACTCATCAGATTCTCGGTTCCGTATTTAAAACTCGTTCAGGCATTAAGCCGGGTTCGATAGCCCAAAAAATTCGCGGGCCGTTAACTCATCGCGCGCAATTTGTGCTTTCAGCTCATCAAGCGAAGCAAATCGCTGCTCATTGCGTATTTTTTTACGCAGGATTACATCTATATGGCGACCATAAAGGTCCATTACAACGTCCAGCAAATGCACTTCCAGCTGCTGACGCACGCCAGCAACTGTCGGACGGGTGCCAATATTGGCAACGCCGGGCAAAGGCTTATCACCCAACCCGACCACTTCTACCGCATAAACCCCTTTTACCGGGGAAACCTGACGACGCAGCGGTACATTCGCCGTCGGGAAACCTATTGTGCGGCCAAGCGCATCGCCATGCACTACGCGTCCGGAGATGGCAAACGGATGCCCCAGCAGATTCTCAGCCACGTCCAGTTGATCGTCGGCCAGCGCCTGGCGAACCGCAGTGCTGCTCACGCGTACGCCACCTTCGCAGAAGGTCATGGTGCTGGTGACATCAAATCCGAACTCCAGGCCAGCCTTCTGTAATAACAAGAAATCGCCCTGACGACCAGCGCCAAAACGGAAATCATCACCCACGGCCAGAAACTGCACGCCAAGCCGTTTTACCAGCAGGTCGCCGACAAAATTTTGCGCCGTCAGTGCAGCGAAACGCCGGTCAAAGCGCAAACACAGCACATAGTCCACGCCGCACTCAGCCAGATAGCGCAACTTCTCGCGCAGGCGAGTTAAACGCGCGGGCGCTTTATCGCCGGCAAACAGTTCCAGCGGCTGCGGTTCAAAAATCATGACCACAACGGGCAGTCCGCGGGCCTGGCCCTCTTTACGCAATCCTTGCAACAGCGCCTGATGCCCACGATGCACGCCGTCGAAATTACCAATGGTCAGTACGCACCCGTGAGGGGCTTGACTGAGATTATGTATGCCGCGTATCAGCTTCATGACAGGCTCAAAACAGTGAAAATCGCCCGAGTATACCTTGTACAGCGGTTAAGGTTAACCGGCGATTGTGCCCTCAAATCAGAAAGCCGTAATGATTTCAGGATGGTGACCATTCGGAGGGAAAAAAACTGTCAGTAAACTGCGTTTTTTACACCGAAAGACTGTATTCAGGTGAGACAAGCTGGTAGAATCCTGCGCCATCACTACGTAACGTAGCGTCGCCATTCAACGGCGCTTATTTGCACAAATCCATTGACAAAAGAAGGTATAGAGGGCATATTCCTCGGCCTTTGAATTGTCCACATAGATCATATTTGGGAGTTGGACTTGGCTAATATCAAATCAGCTAAGAAACGTGCCATCCAGTCTGAAAAGGCTCGTAAGCACAATGCAAGCCGTCGCTCTATGATGCGTACTTTCATCAAGAAAGTATACGCAGCAATCGAAGCTGGCGACAAAGCTGCAGCACAGAACGCATTTAACGAAATGCAACCAATCGTGGATCGTCAGGCTGCTAAAGGTCTGATCCATAAGAACAAAGCAGCGCGTCATAAAGCAAACCTGACTGCGCAGATCAGCAAACTGGCTTAATCGCCACTTGTTGTTGCTTGTTTTAAAGAACCCGCTTAATGCGGGTTTTTTTATTGGCTTAACGTGATACAGGCGAAGCAAACAGCGCCGAGTAGTCGCCGTTACAGATGCGCTGCACAGCCGGATGCTGAATCATTCTTTCGGCAAATATCGCGTGATACTCTTCCATGACGTTATCGACCCGTCCAATCTCCGTCACCTTGTCATCAAAATAAAGATCGTGCGCATACAGCGTCGGTGCAACGAAAATCGCATTATGCGCTTCGCCAAAGGCTTTCATTAGCGCGGCGTCATCAAACTCGCCCAGAATTTCCACCTTCAGCCCTTGCGAGTTAAACCAGTTCAGCAGCTTGCGACCCAGCATCGAACGCCGCCCAGGGACTAACAGGCGTCGCTCCTCAAGGCAGGCTGGAAACGGTTTTTCCGGCGGCGGATTGATGCACCAGAAACTGACGCCACACTCGCCAATCTTCACCGAGAACAGTCCTTCTTGCTGAGTGGAATCAATCGGGCAGTCAGAGATAATGATATCCAGCTTGTGCTGGCTCAGTTGCTCAAGCAGCATTTCATGCGTGGATTCAAAACAGCGCAGATGAATTTGCTCATCCTTAACGACCGCAGCATCCAGCACGCCGCTGACCAGACGCTTGGACAGTGCATCGGCTACGCCCACATCAAAGAGCAAATTCGACTCTTTGCGGTAATTCACAATATCGAGCATTTCCTGGCTTAAGGTGAACATTTTGTCCGCGTAGCGAAAAACCAGCTCTCCCAGCTCGCTCGGCTCAATTCCACGACCTTTCCGTTTGAACAGCTTTCCCTGCAGACGCTCTTCGAGCGCCTTAATCTGGCCCGTAATGGTCTGAGGCGTCAGATAGAGCGCTTCCGCCGCTCCCACCACGGAACCCTCTTTATAGACATGCCAGAAATAGTACAGATGGTTGTAATTGATGTGAGACATAGTGTCTTCGCTCCCTGAGTCTGTATTCGAAAGAGGGCCTCTGCCCTCTTTCGTTTTCCTGTTATGCCGTCTGCGCCTGTGCCGACAACTTCATCTTCAACAGGCCATAGCCGGTAAACGCGGCAAGTAACGAGCCGGTCAGGATGCCCAGCTTAGCCCATACGATGAGCTGCGGATCCAGCGATGCAAAGGCCAGCGTCGAGATGAAAATCGACATCGTGAACCCAATTCCACACAGCACGCCCACCGCCATGATCTGCCGGAACGTCGTTCCCTGCGGCAAGGAAGCAAGTCTGAACTTCAGCGCCAGCCAGCAGAACAGCGTGATGCCCAGCGGCTTACCAATAAACAGGCCAGCGATAATCCCCAGCGGTAACATGGAGGTCAGACCGGCAAAAGTCACGCCTTCAAGCGAAACGCCCGCGTTAGCAAAGGCAAACAGCGGCAGGATCATAAAGGCAACCCACGGGTGCAGCACATGTTCTAACTGTTTGGCCGGCGATTTGCCGTGCTCCGCCTTCAGCGGTACAAAGAAGCCGACAATAACGCCTGCCAGCGTCGCATGTACGCCAGACTTCAGCACCGCCGTCCACAGGATGACCCCTACCAGCACGTAAATGCCCGTTCTGCGCACATTACAGATATTCAGCAGCGCCAGCACCGCGATAGCACCAGCCGCTACGCTTAGCGACAGAATCGACAGTTCGCTGGTATAGAACAGGGCGATAATGACGATTGCGCCGAGGTCATCAATAATCGCCAGCGCCATCAGGAAGATCTTCAACGCAACAGGAACGCGACTGCCCAACAGCGCCAGCACGCCGAGCGCAAAGGCGATATCGGTCGCCGCCGGGATCGCCCAGCCGTGGCGAGCAACCGGATCCTGATAGTTAAACGCCAGATAGAGCAGTGCCGGAACCACCATACCGCCAATCGCGGCGATAACCGGGAATGCCGCTCGCTGGCGACTGGCCAGTGAACCCAGCACAAGTTCGCGCTTCACTTCCAGACCAACAAGCAGGAAGAAGACCGCCATCAGCGCATCATTAATCCATAACAGCATGTTCTTGTTGATTTCCAGCGCACCCACTCGCAATTCTACGGGCGTTTCCAGGAAGGCGTGATAAAGCCCCTGTGTTGCTCCCAGGTTCGCCAGAACCATTGCAGCCACTGCGGCGATAATCAAAATCACGCCGCCGGATGCTTCATTGCTGAAGAATCGTTGTAAAAGTTTCACTTTAGTTCTCTCTCTAAGACCATACCTCGATAAAACCATAATACCAAGGCAAACAGCTCGAAAAAATCAGATTAATGTTGCGGATAAGCTCGGTTTTATCGAATCATTCGCCACAAAAGAAAAAGCCCGGAATCGCTTCCGGGCTTTAAAAATTGACACCTGCAGTCAACTTAGCGGGTCAAATCATCAAAGAACTTTTTCACGCCATCGAAGAAGCTTTTAGAACGCGGGCTGTTATTCTCGCCCGTTGGACCGCCGAAGCTTTCACGCAACTCTTTTAACAGCTGTTTCTGTTTGTCGTTCAAGCCGACCGGCGTTTCTACCACCACGCGGCACAGCAGGTCGCCCTGAGCACCACCGCGTACCGATTTCACGCCTTTTCCGCGCATGCGGAACAGCTTGCCGGTTTGGGTTTCACCCGGAACTTTCAGATTCACACGGCCATCCAGGGTAGGGACTTCGATCTCACCCCCCAGCGCTGCCATGGCGAAGTTAATCGGCACTTCGCAGTACAGATTGTTGCCTTCACGCTCAAAAATGGCGTGCTGTTTGACCTGCACCTGAACGTACAGATCGCCTGCCTGTGCGCCGTGCTCACCGGCTTCACCTTCACCTGACAGACGAATACGATCGCCCGTATCCACGCCTGCCGGGATTTTCACGGACAGGGTTTTGGTTTTCTCAATCCGACCGTGACCGTGACATTTGTTGCACGGATCTTTAATTAGCGTACCGCGACCATGACAGTGCGGACACGCCTGCTGCACGGCGAAGAAGCCCTGGCGAATCTGCACCTGACCGGAACCGTGACAGGTTGGACAGGTCTGTGGTTTGGTGCCCACTTTCGCGCCGCTGCCGTGGCAGATATCACACTCTTCCAGAGTTGGAATGCGGATCTCTTTCGTGACACCACGCACCGCTTCTTCCAGTGACAGCTCCATGTTATAGCGCAGATCTGCGCCGCGAGCTGCACGCTGACGACCACGGCCACCGCCGAAGATATCGCCGAAAACGTCGCCAAAGATATCGCCAAAATCAGCGCCGCCGCCACCAAAGCCACCGCCATATCCGCCGCCGCCCATGCCGCCTTGTTCAAACGCAGCATGACCGTACTGATCGTAGGCCGCACGTTTCTGAGCATCGGTCAGAATTTCATAGGCTTCTTTGATCTCTTTAAATTTGGCTTCGGCCTCTTTATCACCCTGGTTACGGTCCGGGTGAAATTTCATGGCCAGGCGCTTGTACGCCTTTTTGATTTCACGCTCTTCCGCGGTTTTCGGAACGCCTAAAATCTCGTAGTAATCTTGCTTTGCCATTGTTTTTTTCAGCCCCTTAACATGCGAGCACGGGCGGAGAGGAAACCTCTACGCCCGTGCCGATTAATTACCCTGCATCAGGGCGATTATTTTTTGTCTTTTACTTCTTCGAACTCAGCGTCGACAACGTCGTCGTCTTTCGCGTTGTTCGCGGAAGCACCAGCTTCAGCGCCAGCCTGCTGCTGTGCGTGCTGTTGCTGAGCAATTTCCATCAGCTTCTGGGACGCCTGTGCCAGTTCCTGCATCTTCGCTTCGATATCCGCTTTATCTTCGCCTTTCAGAGAAGTTTCCAGCGCGCTCAGTGCAGTCTCGATAGCGGTTTTGTCTTCAGCTGGCAGCTGTTCGCCGGCTTCTTCAACCTGCTTACGAGTGCTGTGCAGCAGATGGTCACCCTGGTTACGGGTCTGAACCAGCTCTTCGAATTTACGGTCAGATTCAGCATTCGCTTCTGCTTCACGAACCATTTTTTCGATCTCTTCTTCGTTCAGACCAGAAGAAGCTTTGATGGTGATTTTCTGCTCTTTACCGCTGTTTTTGTCTTTCGCGGAAACGTGCAGGATACCGTCAGCGTCGATGTCAAAGGTGACTTCGATCTGAGGCATACCGCGCGGAGCCGGGCTGATACCGTCGAGGTTAAACTGGCCCAGATCTTTGTTATCCGCAGCACGTTTACGCTCACCCTGCAGCACATGGATGGTTACCGCAGACTGGTTGTCTTCAGCGGTAGAGAACACCTGGCTGTGCTTAGTCGGGATGGTGGTGTTTTTGCTGATCAGCGCAGTCATCACGCCGCCCATGGTTTCGATACCCAGAGACAACGGGGTAACGTCCAGCAGCAGAACGTCTTTCACTTCACCTGTCAGTACACCACCCTGAACGGCAGCACCGATTGCCACAGCTTCGTCCGGGTTAACGTCTTTACGCGGCTCTTTACCAAAGAATTCAGCCACTTTCTTCTGAACCATTGGCATACGCGTCTGACCACCCACCAGGATAACGTCCTGAATGTCAGAGACAGACAGACCAGCATCCTGCAGAGCAACTTTCAGCGGCTCGATGGAACGGTTGACCAGGTCTTCGACCAGGCTTTCCAGTTTCGCGCGAGTCACTTTGATGTTCATGTGTTTTGGACCGGTCGCGTCTGCAGTGATATACGGCAGGTTCACGTCGGTCTGCTGCGCAGAAGAAAGCTCGATTTTCGCTTTTTCTGCCGCTTCTTTCAGGCGCTGCATCGCCAGCGGATCGTTACGCAGGTCGATACCCTGATCTTTCTTAAATTCATCAACGAGGTAGTTGATCATACGGCTATCGAAGTCTTCACCACCGAGGTGGGTATCACCGTTGGTAGCCAGAACTTCAAAGGTTTTTTCACCGTCAACTTCGTCGATTTCGATAATAGAGATATCGAAAGTACCACCACCGAGGTCGTAAACCGCGATAGTACGGTTGCCGACTTCTTTATCCAGACCGTAAGCCAGCGCAGCTGCGGTGGGTTCGTTGATGATACGTTTGACTTCCAGACCCGCGATACGACCGGCATCTTTCGTTGCCTGACGCTGAGCATCGTTGAAGTACGCAGGTACAGTGATAACCGCTTCAGTTACCGGTTCACCCAGGTAATCTTCAGCCGTTTTCTTCATTTTCTTCAGCACTTCAGCAGAGATCTGCGGCGGTGCCATTTTCTGGCCTTTTACGTCAATCCAGGCATCACCGTTGTCAGCACCGATGATTTTGTACGGCATGATGGCTTCATCACGCTGCACTTCTTCGTCCTGGAAGCGGCGACCAATCAGGCGTTTAATCGCAAACAGGGTGTTTTGCGGGTTAGTCACTGCCTGACGCTTAGCCGGCTGGCCAACCAGAGTTTCACCATCCTGGGTATAAGCAATAATAGAAGGCGTGGTGCGATCGCCTTCGGCGTTCTCCAGCACACGTGCAGTAGTGCCGTCCATAATCGCTACACAAGAGTTGGTAGTACCCAGGTCGATACCAATAATTTTACCCATCTAAACGTCTCCACTAAAAATTTGTTCATCATGTGGTTGTGAATCTGTAATAAGGGCGAAACGTGCGGTTTCAACTGCCCAGATTTGATTTTTTTCAGCTTCACTCACTGCGGTTGACTACAAGATGGGGTCGTAACGGCATCCATCAAGGGGGAAGGATAAAAAATTTTTTAATTTCACCCTGCTCAGATCATAGACGGCGGATGCCGCGCTGATTATTATGCCGCGCCACGCCTGGGAGAGCAGGCGTGGATTTAACCATTTCACCATACTAATGATGATTTTTTGAGGACTTATGGGCAACACTAAGTTGGCTAATCCGGCTCCGCTGGGCCTGATGGGTTTTGGCATGACCACAATTCTGCTGAACCTGCATAACATCGGTTTTTTCCCGATGGACAGTATTATCCTGGCGATGGGCATTTTTTACGGCGGTATCGCGCAAATCTTCGCGGGGCTGCTGGAGTATAAAAAAGGCAATACCTTCGGTTTAACGGCGTTTACCTCTTATGGTTCATTCTGGCTGACGCTGGTCGCTATTCTGATTATGCCAAAAATGGGTCTGGCAGATGCGGCCAACGCGCACTTCCTGGGCGTTTATTTGGGTCTGTGGGGCGTATTCACCCTGTTCATGTTCTTCGGTACGCTGGTTGCTAACCGCGTGCTGCAGTTCATCTTCCTGAGCCTGACCGTGCTGTTTGCTCTGCTGGCGATTGGCCATCTGGCCGATAACGAAAGCATCGTTCACGTTGCCGGATGGATTGGCCTGGTGTGCGGCGCAAGCGCAATCTACCTGGCAATGGGCGAAGTGCTGAACGAACAGTTCGGCCGCACCGTACTGCCGATTGGTGAAAAACACTAATCTCTCTTCGTGCCCGCACTGCGGGCACGATATCTCCCGCGAAATCCCTTCCGATACATTCCTTTTCACAACGCCATATTGAGCAGGGGTTGTCAGCAACAGCATCCCCACAGAAAGGTTTCGGGATAAAACACGGTTCTGGTTACCTGATGTCCCTCTCAGCGCACTCAACCTTAACTATCAATTCCACATTATGGATATCGCCGCCCGTGAAACGCGGATGCGCAACATCGTTACGGTGGTGGTGATCCACGACATCAATATCGCACTGCGCCACGCCGGATATGCCGTGATATTGAAAGATGGCGCACTGATTGCCAGCGGCGTACCGGGCGGCGTGGCCACTTCCGCGAATCTGGCGACAGTCTGTGGCGTAAAAGGTCGGGTGGAATACTGTTCGTAAGGACGACTACAGATGGTGGTCGATGGTTTAACAACATCATCACCATTGAAGCGTTGAGCAAAATGTTCTACCCAACGCCCTTCAATGACGTTTTACCCCTCACTAGCCTGCGCCTGCCCCATCAACTGATGGCGCTCTCCCCGCAGCCAAATCCCCAGGCCCAGCCCCATCAGCGACAGCGCCAGTACATACCAGGCCGGAGCCATCGGCGAAACGCCCATCAGCAGCGTAACGGCAATCGGCGTTAATCCGCCAAAAATCGCGTATGACACGTTGTAAGAGAACGAGATCCCGGTAAAACGCACTTCCGCCGGGAAGGCGCGGACCATCACATAAGGCACGGCGCCAACGACGCCGACGCATAAACCGACAACGCCATACAGCAGGAACAGTTGTTCAGGATGCGCCCCTGCCAGGTGATAGAACGCCCAGCTCGATCCTGCGAGCAGCAAACTGCCCACGATGAACGTCAGACTGGCACCGAAGCGATCGGCAGCCAGACCGGCCAGCAGGCAGCCAAAGCACAGCATGATGGTCGCAATGCTGTTGGCCTGCAGCGTTATTGCCGGAGCGAATCCGTACTGTTTTTGCAGCCAGACGGGCGACATCAGAATCACCACCACAATCCCGGCAGACAACAGCCAGGTGAGCAGCATGGAGACAGCAACCGCTTTCTGATGGCGTACCACCACGGCTTTAACCGGTAATTCCTGAGCCAGCGCTTTACGTTGCTGCATCTCAAGGAAAACAGGCGTCTCCTGCAACCAGCGGCGCAGGTACATGGCGACCAGGCCAAACGCCCCGCCCAGCAGGAAAGGAATACGCCATCCCCACTCGTGAACCGCTTGCGGTGTCATGCTGGTATTGATGAGAGTCGCCACCACTGAACCGAGCAAGATGCCGACGGTGAGTCCGGCTGTTAAGGTGCCACAGGCAATCCCGATGCGCCGCGCGGGCACATGTTCAGCGACAAACACCCAGGCTCCCGGCACTTCTCCGCCAATCGCTGCGCCTTGCAGAATACGCATCAGCAGCAATAAGACGGGGGCAACGATGCCCATGGAGGCATACGTCGGCAGCAGACCGATAGCCAGCGTAGGAACAGCCATCAACAGGATACTGAGGGTGAACATCTTTTTGCGCCCGACCAAATCGCCAAAATGGGCCATGATGATTCCCCCCAGCGGTCGCGCCAGATATCCCGCGGCAAAAATGCCGAAGGTCTGCACCTGACGCAGCCATTCCGGAATGTCGGCCGGGAAGAAGAGTTCTCCCACAACGGCGGCAAAAAAGACAAAGATGATGAAGTCGTAAAACTCCAGCGCGCCGCCAAGGGCAGCGAGGGTAAGCGTTTTGTAGTCCTGACGATTCAGAGGCCGGGTGTAATGTGACATAGGGAGCCTTTCCAGCGATGTTGATTTATTTTTACAGTAATCGTAAAGAAAAAATTACTATACCGTAAAAATATCAACACGCCATTGAGCCTATAGCTTATGTCACAAACACATTAATTTCAGGATATTGTTTCTCGTCTTGCGCTTTTCGGGCGAAAAGCTGCTACCACTTGCGGATCGGTCTCGACATACGGGCCATCCAGCAACTGTATACAATACGGTACACTGGCAAAGATTCCCGCCACCACGACTTTACCGTCATCCGCTTTTACGCCTTCCAGGGTCTCTTTAATCGACTTCGGCTGGCCAGGCAGATTGAGAATCAACGCCTGCTTACGGATCACCCCAACCTGACGAGAAAGGATAGCCGTAGGAACAAAGTGCAGACTAATCTGGCGCATCTGTTCGCCAAAGCCAGGCATTTCACGGTCGGCGATCGCAAGCGTCGCATCAGGCGTCACGTCGCGGCGCGCGGGCCCCGTTCCGCCAGTGGTCAGGACAAGATGACAGCTCATTTCATCCACCAGCTCGCACAGCGTCTGTTCAATGATCGCCTGTTCATCAGGAATTAAGCGCGTTTGTAGTTCAAAAGGCGTGGTCAGTGCGGCCGCCAGCCACTCTTCTAAGGCAGGAATGCCTTTATCCGCATAAACACCGCTGGATGCGCGGTCAGAAATCGACACTAAGCCGATGCGTAAGGTATTCATATCCATTCCCTTCATAACAATACTGATTAAGGGGAATGATACACGCAGAGGGGAAATTCAGACAGAGGACGAAAGAAGTAACATGGCCGGGAAGAGGTTCCCGGCCATGAAGAATGATTACAGCAGGTCGCCGATCATTTTTTCCAGTTTTTCCTGGTCAACAGCAAACTTACGGATACCATCCGCCAGTTTGTCTACTGCCATTGGATCCTGGTTGTGCTGCCACAGGAACTCGGACTCAGTAATACGCTCCGGACGCGCTTTCACTTCGCCGGTGTAGCTCAGTTTACGCTCCAGCGTACCTTCGCTATCCGCCAGCTCTTTCAGCAGCGCAGGGGCGATGGTCAGACGGTCGCAGCCAGCCAGCTCGATGATTTCGCCTACGTTACGGAAGCTTGCGCCCATCACGACAGTTTCATAGCCGTGCTGTTTGTAGTATTCATAGATTTCCGTCACGGAAACGACGCCTGGATCTTCAGATGCCGCGTACTCTTTCTTATCGGTGTTGGCTTTGTACCAGTCCAGAATACGGCCTACGAACGGAGAAATCAGGTAAACACCCGCTTCTGCACACGCACGTGCCTGCGCAAAGGAGAACAGCAGCGTCAGGTTACAGTTGATCCCTTCTTTTTCCAGCTGTTCAGCGGCACGAATACCCTGCCAGGTAGAAGCCAGTTTAATCAGGATACGATCGTTGCTGATGCCCGCATCGTTATACAGTTTGATCAGATGTCTGGCTTTCGCGATAGACGCTTCGGTGTCGTAAGACAGGCGCGCGTCAACTTCGGTAGAGATACGACCCGGAACCAGTTTCAGGATTTCCAGACCGATGTTCACAGCCAGTTTATCGGTAGCATCCACAACCTGTTGCGCACGGTCGTTGCTCTGGGCTTTGGCCCAGGTGACAGCTTCGTCGATCAGTTTGCGGTACTCAGGGATCTGCGCGGCGTTAAGAATCAGAGAAGGGTTAGTTGTGGCATCCTGCGGCTGGTACAACTTCATTGCCGCGATATCTCCGGTGTCAGCTACGACAGTGGTGAACTGACGAAGGGAGGTCAATTTATCCGTCATGATAGTGTTTCTCTTTTAACGTGCCCTGGATAATTCGCGCTACCGACAGCGAGCCAGCAGCGGAAAAATGACAGGTTTACTTGTTAGGGGGATGTAACCGGTCTGCCCTGATGATAACACGACGGAATGACAGCGCAACCGCAGACAGTGCGCTTAGCAATAGTATGATAAACTGTAAATATTAACAGCATGCTAATTAACTAAATGGCGTAGTTCACAATCTTGCCTTACATAATTCGGACGGCAGGACATGATACTTGTGTCCTGTACAGCGCTTGCCTGGGTCGCAAAAGGGCGAGTAACGCGGCAGTTGAAGGAACACAGTCAACGCCCCTGCGGCACGAAGTATGACGGGTACGTATTTGGCATCAACAAGAGGGACGTTAATGCCTGATTTCTTTTCGTTTATCAATGAAGTCCTGTGGGGCTCGGTGATGATCTATCTGCTACTGGGAGCCGGAGTTTGGTTCACCGTACGCAGTGGTTTTATTCAGTTTCGCTATATTCGCCAGTTTGGCAAAAGTCTGAAAAATAGCGTAACGCCCCATCCCGACGGATTAACCTCCTTTCAGGCGCTATGCACCAGCCTTGCGGCCCGCGTGGGCAGCGGTAATTTGGCGGGCGTGGCTCTGGCTATCGGTGCCGGTGGGCCTGGCGCGGTGTTCTGGATGTGGGTCACCGCCATCATCGGTATGGCGACCTCCTTCGCCGAATGCTCGCTGGCCCAGCTCTACAAAGAGCGGGATCGCCACGGTCATTTTCGCGGCGGCCCGGCCTGGTATATGTCCCGCGGCCTTGGCATGCAATGGATGGGCGTACTGTTTTCTGTCTTCCTGCTTCTCGCTTACGGGTTCATTTTTAATACGGTACAAGCCAATTCCGTGGCTCATGCGCTGCGATACGCCTGTGACTTCCCGGAATGGATAACGGGCGCAATACTGGCGGTGCTCACGCTACTGGTCATTGTGACGGGCATCAAAGGCGTGGCGCGGTTGATGCAATGGATGGTGCCGACAATGGCGTTGCTGTGGATCACCACCAGTCTGGTCGTGACCCTCATGCATATCGGCCAGCTCCCGGATGTGATCGCCACTATTTTTAAAGCGGCCTTTGGCTGGCGAGAAGCGGCTTCGGGCGCGCTGGGGTATACCATCAGCCAGGCGCTGACGGCCGGTTTTCAGCGCGGCATGTTATCAAATGAAGCCGGAATGGGCTCCACCCCCAATGCCGCAGCAGCGGCGGCATCATGGCCCCCTCACCCGGCGGCGCAAGGCATTGTGCAAATGATAGGTATCTTTATCGACACCATTATTATCTGTTCCGCCAGCGCGATGATCGTCTTGCTGGCGGGTCCCATTTCTCATGCGCCAGATACCGCCGGGATCCAGCTTATCCAACAGGCGCTGGTCACTCTTACCGGCAGCTGGGGAGCGGGATTCGTCTCGTTTATCGTGAGTCTTTTCGCCTTCAGCTCGATCGTGGCGAATTATATCTACGCCGAAAACAACCTGATTTTCTTACGCCTGGACTCGCGCCGCACACTCTGGATGCTGCGAGCCTGCATCGCCGTCATGGTGGCTATCGGATCGGTTATGAGCCTGCAGCTGGTGTGGCAACTGGCGGATGTGATTATGGCGCTGATGGCCATCACTAATCTGACCGCGATTTTACTGCTCTCACCGGTGGTGACGCTCATTGCCCGGGATTATCTTCGCCAGCGCAAACTCGGTATCAAACCCGTATTTGATGCCACGCGTTATCCGGAAATCGAGGCGCAGATTGCGCCCGGAAGCTGGGATGATTTACCGCGGCAATAGCAGCCATCGATCAATTCAGGCGGTTTTTTTGGTAAAGTCATCCTAAATTTCCTGCAAGGACTGGATATGCTGATTCTGATTTCACCTGCAAAAACGCTCGATTACCAGAGCCCGCTCGCCACCGAGCGCTATACCCAGCCCGAACTGCTGGATCATTCGCAGCAGCTGATCCGCGAGGCACGTAAACTCACCGCCCCGCAAATCGGTAAGCTGATGAGCATTAGCGATAAACTCGCCGATCTCAACGCCACCCGTTTCCACGACTGGCAGCCAGACTTCACGCCGAAGAACGCCCGTCAGGCGATCCTCGCGTTTAAAGGCGATGTTTACACGGGTTTGCAGGCAGAAGAATTCAGTGAAGCGGATTTCGATTTTGCCCAGCAGCATCTGCGCATGCTTTCCGGCCTTTACGGCGTACTGCGTCCACTGGACCTGATGCAACCCTATCGCCTGGAGATGGGCATCCGCCTTGAGAATCCTAAAGGCAAAGATTTGTACCATTTCTGGGGCGATACCATCACCGAGAAGCTGAACGACGCGCTGAAAGCGCAGGGCGATAATATCGTCATCAATCTGGCTTCTGATGAATACTACAAATCCGTGAAGCCGAAAAAGCTGAACGCGGAGATCATCAAGCCGGTATTTTTAGATGAGAAAAACGGCAAATTTAAGGTGATTAGTTTCTACGCCAAAAAAGCGCGTGGGCTGATGAGTCGTTATATCATTGAAAATCGGCTGACCAAACCGGAGCAATTAAGCGCATTTAACAGCGAAGGGTATTTCTATGACGGCGAGGCTTCAGCGAAAGGCGAGATGGTATTTAAGCGCCACGAGCAGTAACGCTCCCTCATCCCTGCCCCTCTCCCCTGTATGGAGAGGGTCAGGAGAAAATCAATGATGCTTCCAGTCTGGCCCCTTGCCATGGTTATCATGTTTATCGCCATGACGGTTATCGTGAGGATCGCGATGCTCATCATGCTGATGCCAGCGGTTATCACGCCATTCGTAATGTGATCTCCACCAGTCATGGTCACGCCAGCGCCCCCCATCCCAGTAGTGACCACTTTTGTCCTGATCGCCAATCTGCAATTTTACCGCCGGGATCAGCGTAATTTCTGATGCCTGTACCGCCATGGGAGCCACCAGCATCAGCGAAAGTGCGAGCAAAGCAGGTTTCAGTGTAGACATAGGTTACTCCTTTTCATTCTTGCCCAACGTGGGCCGATGAAAGGAGATTACGTGAGGGGAACGGGGGATGTTATTCTCTGCAATCCTAATCTCTAAGTGAGCGCATTTATTGGGAATTCCTGCTTTTTCCCTGCCAAATCTCTCCTTAATTTCTCCATAAAAAAAGCCGGGCGGTCACCAGACCTTACCCGACTTACGACAGCAGCGGACCCGGCAAGCAAAGTGCCACCGGGTGGACCCCATTTACGCTTTCGTCATCATCAGCTGACGCAGCGCGGCAAAATCTGCTGGCAGATTGTGGGACAGCAGCGGCAGATCGGCGCGATCGGCCAGCTCTTTCGGCAACGGCAGCGATTCACCCAGGATCTCATCTACGCTCTCTTTGAACTTCGCCGGGTGAGCCGTGCCGAGGAACAGGCCATATTCGCCCGGATTCAGCTGGTCGCGCAGCGCACGATAGGCAATTGCCGCATGCGGCTCGGAGGTATAACCGATCGCTTTCAGCTCGCGCATCGTGGTTTTGGTGGTTTCATCGCTCACCGCCGCATACCCCAGATCGCCCAGACGCCAGATTTTACGACGGAACAGCTCTTCCACACGCGGCCAGTTGTTCGGCTGGCTCACGTCCATCGCATTAGACAGCGTGGCCTGAGTGGTATTTGGCGTCCATTTTCCCTCTTTCAGGAAACGCGGCACTGTGTCGTTGGCATTCGTGGCGGCGATAAAGCGCTTCACCGGCAGACCGAGCGATTTAGCCAGCAAGCCCGCGGTCAGATCACCGAAGTTACCGCTTGGTACGGAGATCACCAGCTGATTACGGGCTTCCTGCGGCAGTTGCGCTACCGCCTCAAAGTAGTAGCAAATCTGTGCCAGCAGGCGGCTGATGTTGATGGAGTTAGCCGAGTTCAGGCCCAGAGCAGATTTCAGCTCTTCATCGTCGAAAGCCTGTTTCACCAGCGCCTGGCAGGCATCAAAATCACCGTCGATGGCTACCGTTTCAATGTTTCCACCCAGCGTACAGAACAGTTTTTCCTGCAGCGGACTGATTTTGCCCTGCGGATAGAGGATCACCACGCGCACGTTTTTCAGGCCGTAAAACGCATGCGCCACCGCGGCTCCGGTATCACCGGATGTGGCGGTCAGAATGGTGACCGGTTTGTCACCGCTGATGTGCGTCAGCATCTGCGCCATGAAGCGGCCGCCAAAATCTTTGAATGCCAGCGTCGGGCCGTGGAACAGCTCCAGACAACCGACATCAGGTTCAACCTGGCTTACCGGCGCCGGGAAGGCAAACGCCGCGCGAACACGCTCTTCCAGCAGCTGCTGCGGAATTTCATCGCCGATAAAAGCAGAGAGAATTTTGGCGCTACGGCTGACAAAATCCTGCTTCAGCATGTCGTCCACTTCCGTCAGGCTAAATTCCGGCAGGTCGTGGGGAAAGAACAGCCCCTGATTTTTGCCCAGCCCTTGAGTCACTGCCTGCGCGAAGCTGACCTGCTCGTTATGATCTTTAAGATTATAGAGTTTCATCGTTTATCCCAGTACTCGTGCGCCTGCCGTGTCCAGACGGCAAATATGAACAAAGCCTTCCTGATTTTGCAGGTAGTTTTTCGTCAGCCACTCAGCCACGCGCTGCGCGGTGTCAGGCTTATCGCATAGTGCAAACAGCGTCGGGCCGGAGCCCGAAATACCGCAGGCCTGCGCGCCAATATCCAGCGATGCCTGGCGCGCTTCATTAAACCCAGGCAACAGTTTGGTGCGGTACGGCTCGGCAATCACATCTTTCATCAGCTTCGCGGCCAGCGCTGGCTGACGGGTATAGCAGGCGTGAATAAAGCCCGCCAGATGGCGACCGTGCGCGATACAGTCCTGACGACGATACTGCGCAGGCAGGATCGCACGCGCCTCGGCGGTGGAGACTTTAATGCCGGGATAAGCCAGCACCCACAACCACTCGTCAAAGCCCGGCACTTGCTGGCTGATGATGCCGTTCTCTTCAATCATCAACTGCATGCCGCCAAGGAAGCACGGCGCAACGTTATCGTAATGAATACTGCCCGAGATGCGCCCTTCCAGCTCGCCCATCAGCGACAGCAGACGGTTGTTATTCAGCGGCTTGCCACAGTGCTCATTCATCGCCACCAGCGCAGCAACAACCGAACAGGCGCTGGAACCTAAACCCGAGCCAATCGGCATGCTTTTTTCAAGCGTCATGGCAACGGGCACGTTTTTGCCAATCTCCTGACAGAAACGCTCCCAGCACTGATAAACAATATTCTCGCGCGGTTCCGGCGGCAGTTTGCTGGCGAAACGGCCAATATTATTGAGACTGAAACTATCCGCCGCTTCCACCGTAACGGTATCACCCAAAAGCGCTCCGTTCACTGGCGTTACCGCCGCACCCAGCACATCAAATCCGACGCTCATATTGGCGCTGGAAGCCGGGGCATAAACTTTCACCATGTTAAACTCCTAACTTCCATGACAGGGTACGCAGCAGATCGGCAAATACGCCCGCTGCCGTCACATCGTTCCCTGCGCCGTAACCGCGAAGGACCAACGGTAAAGGCTGATAATAGTGGCTGTAAAACGCCAGAGCGTTTTCGCCGTTTTTCACTTTGAACAGCGGATCATTACCGTCCACTTCGGCAATCTTCACGCGGCATACGCCGTCGTCTTCGATGTTGCCAACATAACGCAATACTTTACCTTCATCACGGGCTTTCGCCACGCGCGCCGCAAAGTCATCGTCAAGCTGAGGCAATCGGGCCATAAATGCCTCCACCTCGCCGCTATCGTCAAAACTTGCCGGCAGTACCGGTTCGATGACGATATCGGACAGCTCCAGCTCACGACCGGTTTCACGGGCGAGGATCAGCAGCTTACGCGCCACGTCCATGCCGGAAAGATCGTCACGCGGGTCCGGTTCGGTATAGCCCAGCTCACGCGCGGCGCGAGTGGCGTCGGACAGACTCATGCCCTCATCCAGCTTGCCGAAAATAAACGACAGCGAACCGGAAAGAATACCGGAGAAGCGCTGAAGCTCATCCCCCGCATTCAGCAGGTTTTGCAGGTTCTCAATGACCGGCAGCCCCGCGCCCACGTTGGTGTCATACAAAAACTTGCGACGAGACTTGCTGGCGGCCGTGCGCAGCTGATGGTAGTAGTCCATCGACGAGGTGTTGGCCTTTTTGTTCGGCGTGACCACGTGGAAACCTTCACGCAGGAAATCAGCATACTGATCGGCAACGGCCTGGTTAGAGGTACAGTCCACAATAACCGGATTCAGCAGGTGATACTCCTTGACCAGACGGATCAGGCGGCCACGATTAAACGGCTCTTTGGCTTCCGCCAGCTCCGACTGCCAGCTTTCCAGATTCAGACCGTGAACGTTGGTCAGTAACGCTTTTGAGTTCGCCACGCCGCAGACGCGCAAATCAATATGCTTATTTTTCAACCAGCCCTGCTGACGCTTCACCTGTTCCAGTAACGCACCGCCGACACCACCCACCCCGATCACGAATACTTCGATAACCTGGTCGGTGTTAAACAGCATCTGATGGGTGACGCGAACGCCGGTGGTCGCGTCGTCGTTACTCACCACCACCGAGATGGAACGCTCTGAAGAGCCCTGCGCAATGGCGACAATATTGATATTGGCGCGAGCCAGTGCGGCAAAGAATTTGGCGGAGATCCCGCGCAGGGTGCGCATACCATCACCCACCACCGAGATTACGGCCAGACGCTCCTGGATCGACAGCGGTTCCAGCAGCTCTTCTTTCAGCTCAAGATAAAATTCCTCCTCCAGCGCACGACGCGCTCGCGGGCAGTCCGCCTGCGGCACGCAGAAGCTAATGCTGTATTCGGAGGAAGATTGGGTGATCAGCACCACAGAGATGCCGTTGCGCGACATCGCGGCAAAAACGCGTGCCGCCATGCCGACCATGCCTTTCATGCCTGGACCGGAAACACTGAACATCGCCATGTTATTCAGATTCGAAATGCCTTTTACCGGCAAATCGTCTTCGTCGTGGCTTGCGCCAATCAGCGTGCCAGGAGCCTGCGGGTTGCCGGTATTTTTGATGAGGCAAGGGATCTGAAACTGCGCAATCGGTGAAATGGTACGCGGATGAAGCACTTTTGCGCCAAAGTAGGAAAGCTCCATGGCTTCCTGATAAGACATCGACTTCAGCAACCGGGCATCCGGGACCTGGCGCGGATCGCAGGTGTAGACCCCGTCAACATCGGTCCAGATTTCGCAACAATCGGCACGCAGGCAAGCAGCCAGAACCGCGGCGGAGTAATCAGAACCGTTACGGCCCAGCACGACCAGTTCGCCCTTTTCATTACCGGCGGTGAAACCCGCCATCAGGATCATGTGGTCAGCCGGAATTTTACTGGCAGCGATACGGCGGGTGGACTCCGTAATATCGACGGTAGATTCGAGGTAATGCCCCACGGCCAGCAGTTTTTCAACCGGATCGATCACCGTCACACTGTGGCCGCGCGCTTCCAGCAGACCCGCCATGATAGCGATAGAGAGCTTTTCACCACGGCAAATCAGCGCCGCGTTGATGCTGTCCGGGCACTGACCCAGCAGGCTAATTCCATGCAGGACATGTTTGATTTGGGCGAACTCTTGCTCAACAAAGGCTTTCAGCTGTGCAAGTGGGAAGCCAGGCTGGATCCCGGCCAGCCCCTGAAGGAGGTCGGCAAAAATCCGCTCGGCATCGCTAATGTTCGGAAGTGCATCCTGGCCACCAATGGTTTTTTCGATCATCGCCACCAGATGGTTAGTGATTTTAGCCGGGGCAGAGAGCACGGTTGCCACCTGCCCCTGCCTGGCATTGCTTTCCAGGATATCGGCAACGCGCAAAAAGCGTTCTGCGTTTGCCACTGATGTACCGCCGAACTTCAAGACTCGCATGGTTTACCTCGTGATCTTTGGTCGAAAAAAAAGCCCGCACTGTTCAGGTGCGGGCTTTTTTCTGTTTTTCCTGTTACGCGTCAGCCCGCATCGTTACCTGTGGTAATGATGATGGTTGTTGTAATGGTGGTGGTGCTAACGCGATTCATGGATGTTGTGTGCTCTGTGTTGTTTTCTGTCTGTCCTGTATTCTTTTAGGGTTAAAGTATCCGGCACCTTAAGTCAATGAATTTCTGTTTTGGTCGATTTTCGCGTTGCCTTCATGACCCGCTGCCTGATGATTTATTTTTCTCCGGATAAGACCAGCCACAACCCTGAGTAACAGACAGTTAAACCATATAAAAATCATATGACAGTTTTTTACTCTGCCAGTTTTTTTTCAATATCGTGCAGCAATCGGTGCAACATGGCGGTATCACGTTGCTCAAGCAGTCCCAGTCGCTGATGCAACCAGTCCACCATTTTTTGATCGTCGGCGACACCCAACCGATCCATGAGCATCTGCGTACGGGCGCGTAAAGCACCCAGCTGATTTTCATCAACACTCTCAGTTTGCGGGGCGGGAGTTTGCATTAATGACGCTAATTGATAGCAATAGACCATCACCGCCTGTCCCAGATTCAGCGAGGGGTAATCGGCCACCATCGGTACTCCCGTCAGCACGTCGGCAAGCTCCAGCTCTTCGTTTGTCAGCCCCGAATCTTCCCGGCCAAAAACCAGCGCGGCCTTATTCAGCCACGCACTTTTTTCCTTCAGCATCGGCACCAGTTCAGGCGGAGTGGCGTAGTAATGGTACTTCGCCCTGCTGCGCGCAGTGGTCGCCACGGTGAAAGAAATATCGTGCAACGCGTCGGCCAGCGTATCGTAAGTTGTTATATTATCTATTATTTCACCCGAACCATGCGCCACCCAGCGTGTCGCAGGCTCAAGATGCGCTTCGCTGGCAACAATACGTAAATCGGTAAATCCCATCGTCTTCATCGCGCGCGCGGCGGCGCCAATATTTTCGGGTCTGGCTGGCGAAACCAGCACGATTGATAAGTGCATTTATGCTCTCTTTTTAAACAGTTAGCGCGTAAAAGTGTGATACAGCTCAACATATTACGCGGCGCGAATTTACAAAATTGCAACACAAATCACCGAAATAGCGTTTCATAACAAATTAAAAGCGCTAAACTATTCCGGGAGTGAACTACAGGTTTGAATGTTAAAAAACATTCCTTATCCATATGTTTATTAATGATAATACGCGTATTGATGGCATTTTCGAATTGGATTCGCGTTGTTTATTAATCCCTATCTGCAACTAGTTGGTTTATTGAAAATTTGTGACAAAGGCTAGCAATCCGATACAGTGATTTCATCAAACTGTTAACGTGCTACAATTGAACTTGATATATGTCAACGAAGCGTAGTTTTATTGGGTGTCCGGTGTCACTTATCCTGTTATGTTGCTGTTAAAATGGTTAGGATGACAGCCGTTTTTGACACTGTCGGGTCCAAAGGGAAAGTACCCACGACCAAGCTAATGATGTTGTTGACGTTGATGGAAAGTGCATCAAGAACGCAATTACGTACTTTAGTCACGTTAGGCCGATCATGTTAATTTGCGACATGTATCAGGCAGGTCAGGGACTTTTGTACTTCCTGTTTCGATTTAGTTGGCAATTTAGGTAGCAAACATGCAGACCCCGCACATTCTTATCGTTGAAGACGAGTTGGTAACACGCAACACGTTAAAGAGCATTTTCGAAGCAGAAGGCTACGATGTCTTTGAAGCGACCGATGGCGCAGAGATGCATCAGATCCTTTCTGAAAATGATATCAACCTGGTCATTATGGATATCAACCTGCCCGGGAAAAACGGCCTTCTTCTGGCACGCGAACTGCGTGAACAGGCGAACGTGGCCTTAATGTTCCTGACAGGCCGTGACAACGAAGTTGATAAAATTCTTGGCCTGGAAATCGGCGCTGATGATTACATCACCAAGCCGTTTAATCCTCGCGAGTTAACTATTCGCGCACGCAACCTGCTGTCCCGCACCATGAATCTGGGTACGGTCAGTGAAGAGCGTCGTAGCGTTGATAGCTATAAGTTCAACGGCTGGGAACTTGATATCAATAGCCGTTCACTGGTTAGCCCGAACGGTGAGCAGTACAAGCTGCCGCGCAGTGAATTCCGCGCCATGCTGCACTTCTGCGAAAACCCGGGTAAAATTCAGTCCCGCGCAGAGCTGCTGAAGAAAATGACTGGCCGTGAGCTGAAGCCGCACGATCGTACTGTTGATGTGACTATCCGCCGTATTCGTAAACACTTCGAATCCACGCCGGATACGCCGGAAATTATCGCCACCATTCACGGTGAAGGTTACCGTTTCTGCGGCGATCTGCAGGAATAATCTCCCGCATCCATGCATAAAAAACGGCGCTTAACGCGCCGTTTTTTTTTATTTCCAGATCCGCACGGATTCATTGCTCCCGTCACCCTTTGGGGGACGGCGCCTGGACTGTGAAAGTGAGTACCAGTCAAAGTGACGGGTCAGGAACATGACCGCAAATAACGCTGTCGCCAGCACGCCCGATCCCAGCAATAACGCACTGTCTTCCGAACGCAGCAAGAACCACATCACGGTATCAAGCCCTAAAAGGGCCACAACAAAAATTGCGCTTCGTTTCCAGCCCTTCAGTACAGCCTGCAGATAAACACCGTTCATTAACGCGCCAGTCAGGCTTGCGATCACCCAGGCAGGAGTAAAACCGACATGTTCGGAGAAAGCCAGCAGCACCAGATAGAACAGGACCAGCGACAGCCCCACCAGCAGATACTGCATCGGATGCAGACGAAGATCGGTTAATGTCTCGTAGACAAAGAACGCCATAAAGGTCAGGGCAATCAACAGCACAGCATATTTTATCGCCCGGTCCGTCAGCTGATACTGATCGGCAGGTGTCGCTACCGTCACGCTAAATGCCGGTACATTGCGCCATTCTGGCAGTTGATTAGTACTAAACAGGCTCTCCAGATTGTTAGCAAACCAGCTGCTTTGCCAGTGCGCCTGGAAACCAGACGCGCCGATCTCACGCTTAACGGGTAAATAATCGCCCATAAAACCGGGATGCGGCCAGTTACTGCGCAGCGTCAACTCACTGTTACGCCCCACCGGCACCACGGAAAAACTGCCCGTACCATTGAGATTAAGCGCCATTTCCAGAGAAAGTGTTTTTGTCTCAAGCGCCTTTTTCGTGAGCGGAATGTGGATCCCGGGTAACTCACCCGATACGCCAGACCCCGGCTCCACCGCAAGCGTTTCACCATTGACCTGACTCACGCTCACCGCGCCAATGCCGCGCGCATCTCCCACGCCGATGGCAATAAACGGCTGTCCCAGGGTGATGGTTTCCCCTTTGAGCTGCGCCAGCTTATCGGTATTAAACTGCGCTTTGAGTTTGAGATCGGTGCTCCAGATTTGCCCGTCATAAATGCCGATGTTGCGGGACTCTACCCGCTGACTGCCATCAATCACCAGTGATTCCGGCAGCAAAAAGTGCAGGAAGCTGCGCTTGTGCTCGACCTTTTTTTTGTCTTCAAATTTATAGTAAATCTCTGTGACCGGGACCGCGATTAACGGGCCGGTGAGCTGCTGCGGGCCGCTGGTGCTCTGGCGTAGGGTATCTTCGACATCATCGCGATAGCTGGCTCGCTCCGAAATCAGGTTACTGACCATAAACAGCGGAAGTAGCAACAGTAGAATGCACCCAAGCAAGGTGCTGATTTTCCAGAACAGGGGGGATTTTTTCATAGCCTTCTCCTTTGTGATGGAGAGAGCGTAACGAGGCTATGTGCGGTCAGTTTGAAGCTATGTGAAGGGACGGTGAAGTATCAGCGTCGCCGTGACCCCACCCTCTTCCCGATTGCGCAGCACGATATCCCCCTGATGCAGTCGAGCCACCTCTTGCACAAACGCCAGCCCGAGCCCGCTGCTTTTCAGCCCGTTTTCGCGCGGAAGAGAATAAAAACGCTCGAAGATGCGGGGCATCGCGTAATCCGGGATCCCGCTGCCGCTATCGGTCACGGTCAGTTGTACCTCTTTGTGCACCGCAGCGGCTGCCAGCGCAATATTCCCGCCTTCAGGAGTGAACGCGATGGCATTATCCACCAGATTCCCCAGCGCCTGCTCCAGCAGTTCTTCGTCGCCCTCCACCACCAGCGACTGGCCCTCGCGGGTCAGCGCGATCTTTTTCGCCGCCAGGATTGCAGAGCGCGCATCGACGACACGGGTGAACAGCGCATCGATGCTTACCCGAACCGGGACTATCTCCACGCGATTTTCCAGCCGCGCCTGCTCAAGCAGTTTTTCAACCAGTGACTGCATCCGCGCATTTTGCAGCAGAATATTGTCAACAAAGCGCGCGGCGACCTGCGGTGGCGGCTGTTCAGCCAGGATTTCCGCCGCGCCACGAATCGCCGCCAACGGGCTTTTCAGCTCATGAGTCAGCGCGTGAACATAGTGCTCAATGTAGTTTTTACCTTCGAGGCGAATGCGCATATTTTCCAGCGCCTGAGCCAGCTTGCGTAGCTCGCTACTGCCTGGATCGGGTAACGGCAGCGGCGTCTCGTGCGTCACAGAGTCGGCATAACGAGATAACGCACTGATTGAACGGTTAATCCACCAGGCCACCACCAGCCCTATCAACAGAGCAATCCCCAGCAGGGCGGCGCCTGCCCACAGAATACGACGCTCGCTGCGGTGGATAACCGGGGCCAAAGCGCTGTTCGGTTTCCCCACCGATAACACGCCGATAATCTTGCCCTGGTCGGTTATCGGGGCGGCAACGTACATCACGGTGCTTTGCGGGTCATCAGGGTTGCTCTGTGTACTGCGCGCGCCATACTCACCGCGCAGCGTGAGCCAGACATCATTCCAGCGCGAGTAATCTTCTCCCAGCGCTTTTCCGCTGGAATCGAATACCACCTTGCCCTGCGGGTCCGTCATATAGACGTGATATTCGTTACGCACCTTGTGAATGCCACCAATGTTGGCGCGAAACGGCCGCTGGTGGAGCTGTGCGAACGCGTGCGCCAGCCTGCCGTTTTGCGCATCGCCTGCCAGCAGATCGTCACGACCCACTTCGGCCAGCAGCGTAGCGGTATCAATCAACGTCCCTTCCGTTGCTCTGCGCACGCCCGGCTTCACTTCCTGCACAAATATCGACAGCACAAACCAGGCGGCAATCGCCACAATCAGGAAATAGCCCAACAGCAGTCGCATACCGATGCGCATTAATGCATTCCCAGACTGTAGCCCATACCGCGATGGGTGCTGATTGGCGAAAGGTCAGCATTTACCGCTCGTAGCTTAGCCCGCAGGGTTTTGATATGAGTATCGACCGTGCGGTCGAAGCTCTCCCCGTCATCGCCCCAGACTTTATCCATAAGCTGTTGACGCGAAAAGACGCGGCCTGGCGCGTGAAGCAGCGTTTTCAGCAACAAGAATTCATAACGGGTTAGCGATAACGGCTGGCCACACCAGCTGATATGCGCCGCAGACTCGTTCAGTTCAAACTGCCCGATACGGACGATCTCAGAGGGAAGCGCAGATTTCTGCATCCGCCGTAAAATCGTCCGCACGCGCGCACACACTTCGCGGGGTGAAAAGGGTTTAGCCACGTAATCATCCGCCCCCATTTCCAGACCCAGCAGCTTATCCACCTCATCACTGCGGGCGGTGAGAAACAGCACCGGCAGCGACGGATGCTGGGCCAGCAGTTGGCGGCACAGCTCAAAACCGCTGATATCCGGCAGCCCGACGTCCAGAATGGCTAATGCAGGGATCTGGCGTCGCGCCTCGTCCAGCACCGGCAAGCCGCGCTCAAACGCCTTCACCGCAAATCCTTCCTGCGAAAGCATGTAGATCAGCGTCTCAGCGATGCTGATTTCGTCTTCGACCAGCCAAATCAATGGTTGCTGCATAGCCCTTCCCTGAATTAACGCCACGGCATGATAGGCACCGCGCTCAGCGCGTTTTTCGGCGATCCCTCAACAACTTTATCGGAGTACGCCAGATACGCTAGCGTATTGCGTTTCGCATCGTAAAAACGCACAACCTGCAGTTTCTTGAACACCAGCGAAGTCCGTTTCTGGAATACGATGTCGCCCTGCGCTTTACCGTTTTTGATCTTGTCACTCAGCTCAACCGGCCCGACCTGCTGGCAGGAAATGGCGGCGTCAGCGGTATCTTCGGCCAGTCCAAGCCCACCTTTAATGCCGCCCGTTTTGGCGCGACTGATGTAGCAGGTGACGTTTTTCACATCAGGATCGTCAAATGCTTCGACCACAATTTTATGGTCTGGGCCAAACATTTTGAACACGGTATCGACGGAACCAACTTGTTCAGCCAGTGCCGCACGACCAGCCAGCAGCATCAGAGCGGAGAAGATCAATGTCTTGTATTTCATATTGTTACCATTTTTTAAAATGACGCTACGCGATTATTCGACATTCAGAACAAAAATGTAGCAAGATCACAGGATTAGAAAATATGTGCCCTTAATGTGCGTTAAAAAGCATTTATGCGCAAAAAAAACACTGAATGCTAAAACATCAAAAAATGCTATGATCCGCTACCCTGTTATCAGGCACCTGCTGTTTTAAGGATGAGGATAGTATATGGATCAGGCTGGAATTATTCGCGATCTGCTTACCTGGCTGGAAGGTCATCTGGACCAGCCTTTGTCACTGGATAATGTGGCGGCAAAAGCAGGCTATTCCAAGTGGCATTTGCAAAGGATGTTTAAAGATGTCACCGGTCACGCCATCGGTGCCTATATTCGTGCACGCCGCCTTTCAAAATCGGCTGTAGCACTTCGCCTTACGGCGCGACCTATTCTGGATATTGCTCTGCAATATCGGTTTGATTCGCAGCAAACTTTTACCCGCGCCTTTAAAAAACAGTTCTCCCTGACGCCAGCGCTCTATCGCCGCTCGCCAGACTGGAGTTCGTTTGGGATGCGTCCGCCGCTACGTCTGGGCGAGTTTGCGATGCCTAAACATGAAATGATCACTTTGCCAGAAACACACCTGATCGGAACGACGCAAAGCTACTCCTGTTCGCTGGAGCAGATTTCCGAGTTCAGGCATCAAATGCGTGTGCAGTTCTGGCGCGACTTCCTGAGCCATTCGCCGGTCATTCCACCGCTGCTGTACGGTCTCAACGAAACGCACCCGAGCCTGGAAAAGGACGACGAGCAGGAGGTGTTCTACACCACCGCGCTCACTCCAGAAATGGCCAATGGCTATATTCAGGGGGCTAAACCGGTGGTTCTGGAAGGCGGTGAATATGTCATGTTCACCTACGAAGGACTGGGCACTGGCGTTCAGGAGTTCATCCTCAACGTTTACGGCACCTGCATGCCGATGCTGAATCTGAACCGCCGTAAAGGTCAGGATATTGAGCGTTACTTCCCGGCGAGCGACGTAAAACCGGAAGAACGCCCAATCGATCTGCGGATGGAATATCTGGTTCCGGTTCGCCGTTAACGCTGCAGCTCATCCAGCGCAGGGGCATCCAGATGCGAGATGTCCCCTGCCATTTCCACCACCCAGCCTGATGCCAGCCATGGACTTTCCTGATAATCGATACGGGAAATCGAGCAATTACGCAAACGCAGACGGCGTTCCGCGTAAGCAGGCAGTCCAAGAATAGTGCTCACCAGGCAACCCAGCGCAATACCGTGACTGACCAGCAACGGGCGGCTGCCTTTCGGTAGCTTCAGGCACTCTGCCAGCGCCGCCTGCACGCGCACGCTCAGCTCCTGCATGGATTCGCCTTGCGGAATACGACCGTCTTCCGTTCCGTTTACCAGCGTACGCCGCCAGCCTTCTTCCTGTTCGGTCAGCGAATCCACAGGGCGCTTTTCCAGCACTCCCATATCGAGTTCGCGCAGGCGAGGATCGAGGGTCACGTCGCAACCGCAGGCCTCAGCGATAATCTGCGCCGTTTGCTGTGTACGACCTAAATCACTGGCAATAACGTGTGTGATGCCTAACGTTCTGGCGCGTTCCGCCACTTGCCACGCTTGTTGCTCACCTTTGGCGGTGAGAGGACTGTCTGACTGCCCTTGAATACGTCGCTCGGCGTTCCACTGCGTTTCACCGTGGCGAACAAGGTATACCTGTAACATGCTTTTTTTCCGTTATACTGCGATGAGTTTTTTTGAATCGAGCTTAATTATGCACCATGTTGTCTCTGCTACCACCAATCCTGCCAAAATTCAGGCAATTCTAAGGGCATTTGAAGAGATCTTCGGCGAAGGATCCTGCCATATTGACGCTGTCGCCGTCGAGAGTGGTGTCCCTGAACAGCCTTTTGGCAGCGAGGAAACGCGGGCTGGCGCACGAAATCGCGTGGTAAACGCCAGGGCCGCGCGCCCGGAGGCGGATTTCTGGGTGGCGATTGAAGCCGGGATTGATGAAGGGGCGACGTTCAGCTGGGTGGTGATCGAAAGTCGCGAACAGCGAGGCGAAGCGCGCTCCGCAACGCTGCCGCTACCGGAAGTCATTCTGCAAAAAGTGCAGGCAGGCGAGGCGCTCGGACCGGTGATGTCGCACTACACCGGCATTGATGAGATCGGCCGCAAAGACGGGGCTATCGGGGTCTTTACCGCCGGCGCGCTGACGCGCTCAAGCGTTTATCATCACGCTGTGATTCTGGCATTAAGTCCGTTTCACAACGCGATTTATCGCTGAACGCCGAGCAGCACAGATTCCAGCCACTGACGCAGTTCAACAGGGGCCGATTTTAAACTGTTGGAGCCTCGGGTAATCGTCGCGATGCCCGCGCCCAACTCGTTTTTCAGCTCCCGCTGGCTCATTTCGCCCCGCAGTAACTCTTCAATAATTCGCACGCGCGTGCCCAACGCTTCACGCTCGTCGGGCGTGAGCATCAATTGCATCAACGGTAAATGCAGATCCTGCTCATAGGACTGGCGAAGCAGCTCCACAAAACGAAGCCACTCCTGATTGCGCTGTTCGGCCATCGCCGATGAATAAGGGGAATGCTGGGTCATGTTATGCCGCCATTCGTCGTTGCTTGTACTCATAAACGAGTACAAGCATAACACAACCCGGCAGGATTAATACTTTCTCTGCCACTCCGCGTCGCTCATCAGCGTATCTTTTTGCCCCATGAAGTAACGATAGTACGCATCGTATGCCAGCACGTTTTTCACATAGCCGCGGGTTTCTGAGAACGGAATGCTCTCCACAAACGCCACGGCGTCAAGGCGTCCGGCGCTGTTACCCAGCCAGGTGCGTACCCGCCCAGGACCGGCGTTATAAGCCGCCGACGAGAAGATACGGTTATTGCCAAACTGCTGATAAACATACTGTAAGTAGCTGGTACCAATATTGATATTGGTATCCGGATCCAGCAGTTGCGACGGACTACTGTAGCCAGGAATATTAAACATCTTCACCGTGTGCGTGGCGGTTCCCGGCATGATTTGCATCAGCCCGCTGGCGCCCACTGGCGAACGCACTTTCGGGTTCCACGCGCTCTCCTGACGGGCAATCGCCATCGCATAGCTTTGTGGAATGTCCTTGCCGCTGGTGTAGCGATCGAACAGATCCTTGTAGGCCAACGGGAAACGCTCTTCCAGATGATCCCACAGTTTTCCGGCGATCGTGGCCTGTACGCTCAGATCCCACCAGCGGTTATCAAAGGCATAGCGCGCGAGCTGCGCCTTCTCATCGGTGGTACGGCTGGTCACCAGATTCGCCCATTCGCTGCGCGCGGTGTTATCCATCCCCCAGTACATCAGTTCGCGGACGCGCGCCATTTCAGCCCCTTGAGTCAGGGCGGTATTCGCGTTCGCTGGCGCTTTATCAATCTTCAGCGTGTACTCCTCGCCCAGACGCTGCGCCGCCGCCATCGGATAGAAACCGCGCTGTTGCATCAGGGAATGAAGGATCTCTTTTGCTTCGTCTTCCCGGCCCCGCTCCAGCAGTAAATCAGCCTGCCAGTAGCGCCATTCGTCTTTCTCTTTGGCATCCATCGGCAGACGGGAAAGCCAGGTATTCAGGCCGCGGCGATCGCCCGTTCCCAGCGCCATGCGTACCCGGCGCTCCACCAGCGAAGTCGAATTTGAGCGCATAATGGCATCGTCACGCCAGCGCGCCTGCTCATCCGTAACATCTGTTCCCATCAGACGCCAGGCGACGATATCGCGAAGATCCTGGGTCTGATCGTCATTAAGCTGCTGCGCCTGCACCAGCTGCGGAATCATCAGCCGCGCGTTTTCGACATCATCCCGTGCCACGCTGGTAAAGGCCACCGCCGCCATTTGACGGGTGAAATCCGTTGCCCCCGTTGAACGGGCGAAGGTCAGAACCGAATTAGGATCGTTTGCCAGCTGAATAACGGCCGTGGAGATAGTTTGGTAATCGGCAGGCATTTGCCCCGCCAGCGTGGTCACCAGACGTGTGTTGCCCGCTTTCATCGCCAGGCGAATACGTTCGAGATAGGCCAGCGGATCTTGCTGACCCGATGCGCGCCACGCGCCAAACAGCGAGTCACAGGCGTTAGGCTGATTTTTGCCAGAAAGCCACAGCTCTTTCGCGCCGCTCCAGGCCTCTTGCTGCTGTCCGGTCGCCCATTTGGCGTAATAGAAATTACACTGAGCCTCAGTCGTGCCGGGCTTCTCAGGGCTGAATGCCAGCAGACCGCGCCAGTCTTCGCGTCGCGCCAGTTCGTTGACAAAGCGCGACTGCAACGTGCGAGCGGGCGGAAGCGTCGGGTTTGCCTGAATAAACCCGGCGACAGTAACCGTCGGCTGGTTCATTAAATCGTCGGTTATCTGGCGATATTGCAGATACGGATAGAGCGGATACTCTTTCAGCGTCGGCATCAGTGCCTGCACGGTATCCATCTGCTTACTGTCCCACGCCTGCTTAATTTGCGCATAGCGGTTACGTTGTTCGTCCAGTGAATCGGCGTGCGCTGCGTGGCTTATCGTCATCACGCATACGCTGGCAGCCAGCAGACGCCAGACCACCTGTTTGGCTTTTTCCACAAGCTCTTCCTCATTTTGTTGAATACCGTTGCGGCGTCGTGCCACATAAAAATGTAATGGATCTATGCTAACCAGGCATCCCGCAACACGCCACGTCATGGACACTTTTTTACCTTTCTTGCGCGTTTTAACACTCCTGGACTTCCTGGCTGGGATTAGCCAGTGAAAACGGCTACACTTCGCAGCTGAATTCTATTTTCATTACGATAAAAGAGGCGAAGTCCACGTGGCTCAATTCGTTTATACCATGCATCGTGTCGGCAAAGTGGTTCCGCCGAAACGTCATATTCTGAAAAATATCTCGCTGAGCTTCTTCCCGGGCGCAAAAATCGGTGTTCTGGGTCTCAACGGTGCCGGTAAGTCCACCCTGCTGCGCATCATGGCGGGCATCGATACAGATATCGAAGGTGAGGCTCGCCCGCAGCCTGGTCTCAAAATCGGTTACTTGCCGCAGGAACCGAAGCTAAATCCGGAACATACCGTTCGCGAATCCATCGAAGAAGCCGTTTCTGAAGTGGTTAACGCCCTGAAAGGTCTGGATGAAGTTTACGCGAAGTATGCTGAACCGGACGCTGACTTCGACAAACTGGCGGCGCAACAGGGTAAATTTGAAGAAATTATCCAGGCGCATGACGGCCATAACCTGAACGTGCAGCTGGAGCGTGCGGCAGATGCCCTGCGCCTGCCGGACTGGGACGCGAAAGTTGAGAAGCTGTCCGGTGGTGAACGCCGCCGCGTCGCGCTGTGCCGTCTGCTGCTGGAAAAGCCAGACATGCTGCTGCTCGACGAACCCACCAACCACCTGGATGCAGAGTCCGTGGCCTGGCTGGAACGCTTCCTGCACGACTTCGAAGGCACCGTTGTGGCGATTACCCACGACCGTTACTTCCTTGATAACGTGGCGGGCTGGATCCTGGAGCTTGACCGCGGCGAAGGTATTCCGTGGGAAGGTAACTACTCCTCCTGGCTGGAACAGAAAGATCAGCGTCTGGCGCAGGAAGCGTCTCAGGAAGCCGCTCGTCGTAAATCTATCGAGAAAGAGCTGGAGTGGGTTCGTCAGGGCGCTAAAGGCCGTCAGTCTAAGGGCAAAGCCCGTCTGGCACGCTTTGAAGAGCTGAACAGTTCCGAATACCAGAAACGTAACGAAACCAACGAACTGTTTATTCCACCAGGCGCGCGTCTGGGCGATAAAGTCGTTGAGGTCAGCAATCTGCGTAAATCTTACGGCGATCGCGTCCTGATTGACGATCTGAGCTTCTCCGTACCAAAAGGGGCGATTGTCGGTATCATCGGTCCAAACGGCGCGGGTAAATCAACGCTGTTCCGCATGATGTCCGGTCAGGAACAGCCTGATAGCGGCACCATTACGCTGGGTGATACCGTGAAACTGGCCTCCGTGGACCAGTTCCGTGACGCAATGGACAACAGCAAAACCGTCTGGGAAGAAGTCTCTGGCGGGCAGGATATCATGCGTATCGGCAACACCGAGATGCCAAGCCGTGCCTACGTTGGCCGCTTCAACTTCAAAGGTGTGGATCAGGGTAAACGCGTGGGCGAGCTGTCCGGTGGTGAGCGTGGCCGTCTGCATCTGGCGAAGCTGCTGCAGGTTGGCGGTAACGTTCTGCTGCTCGATGAACCAACCAACGACCTGGATATCGAAACCCTGCGCGCGCTGGAAAACGCCATGCTGGAGTTCCCGGGCTGCGCGATGGTTATCTCGCACGACCGTTGGTTCCTTGACCGTATTGCCACCCACATTCTGGATTATCAGGATGAGGGCAAAGTGGAGTTCTTCGAAGGTAACTTCACCGAATACGAAGAGTATAAGAAACGCACGCTTGGCGCCGATGCGCTGGAGCCAAAGCGTATCAAGTACAAACGTATCTCCAAATAAAAGCAAAACGGCAACTTCGGTTGCCGTTTTTAATATTTACTCTCTCGCCCCTTTTGGGGAGAGGGAACCGCACGGAGCCGTCTTTACTCTCTCACCCCTTTGGGGAGAGGGCCGGGGTGAGGGGAAGAATTGGCATGCTCTCCCATCAGCTCTTTCACCAGCTCCACGCAGCGCAGGAAGCGGCCGTCATAGTCCGACTCCTCCACATGAACAAACTCCACGTTATTTTCGCGCAGCATATCCACCAACATGGTCTGGAACTCTTTGCGATCCACCGAGCTGCCGAGGCTGCGCATGCCATCAGCCACCCACGGCGTGTTGTTCTCCAGCAGAATCACCAGATCGAACCGGTATTCATCAATCAGCGCCTGCACAAACGGATGTTCGCGCCCTTCGTACTTTTTACAGAACGCCTGGGTGGTGACAAAATCGGTATCGACAAACGCGACTTTATTGGCGTATTTGACTGCAAAATCAATGTACTGGGCATGACCTAGCGCGATTTTATCGTAGTCAGAATACTGAAGTGCCATCTCATCACCGCCCAGGTGTGAGAAAACATAATCACGTCCGTATTCCCACGCGCTGCTGGTGTTGAAAATGTTGGCCAGCTTATTGACCAGCGTCGATTTCCCGCTCGATTCGCCTCCAAGAATGGCCACCGTGCGCACGAAGAAGGGTTTGACTTCGGTAGGGATGTAATCCCAGTAGCGGAACGGGTTTTCACGGATTTGCGCGCCACTGATATTCATAAAGGTGCGTTTAGGGTCGATCAGTACCGTTTCGGTCCCCAGATGCTCGCGAAACTGCGGCGCATCGGACTCTTCAGAGGTGTAAATCCAGTTCGGGGCAATCCCCTTTTCTTCCATAAACGCTTTAATGCCGTTGCTCCAGACATCCCATCCGTGCGGATACGGCTCCATCCCCTCTTCATTAAAGGCATGAATACGAATGTTTTTCTGATATTTAAAGGTCTGAAGCAGCCAACGGAGGCGATCGGAGACGGTGGGCTGTTGGGACATCGCGCTGTCTTCGAACAGCGCCCGATCGCGTTTTTCGTCGTAACCCATGATGATATGCAGCTCATCGACCTGGCTACAGGCCCGCTGAATCAAATAGATATGCCCGGTATGCAGCGGATAAAACTTGCCAAACACGACGCCAATATTCTTTTGCATGCGCGGGAATTCAAGGCCGAGGAAGCGGTGCAGCGCCTCCAGCTTTTGTGCGCCAGGGCTTTTGATTTTGGCATTCAGAAGCTGGCTTAAATAGCCTTTGGTCATCCCACTGGCATCCGCCACCTGCTGCAAGGTGCAGCCTTTCTGGCGGATCGCGGTTTTAAGATAGTCAAATGTTGACATAAATTACGGTGCCTCCTGCAAAATCGAATAGCCAAACCCTGAATCATTCGAGTTGCGGGGAGCGGGCTGTGCTCACCTCATGCGCTTACAGGGAAGCCGCTGGGGTGAACGCACGCCGGCAACGCACATGCAACTTGAAGTACGATGGGTATAATTATATGTCGTCAAACACATTTAACGCATCAGACAGTTTCTTGACGGGAAAAATCTTCATCCCTTCCGGCACTTTTTTCGGCACGTTGGCAGCCGGGACAATCGCCCGACGGAAACCATGTTTTGCCGCCTCAGAGATGCGCTCCTGCCCGCTGGGTACCGGGCGAATTTCTCCAGCCAGCCCGACTTCTCCAAAGACCACCAGATCCTGCGGCAACGGCCTGTTGCGAAGGCTGGAAACCATCGCCAGCAGCAGCGCCAGGTCGGCACTGGTTTCCGTCACTTTGACCCCGCCCACCACGTTGACGAAGACATCCTGATCCGCCATCTGTAGACCACCGTGACGGTGCAATACCGCCAGCAAAATCGCCAGACGGTTTTGCTCAAGCCCGACCGCCACGCGACGGGGGTTGCCCATCATGGATTGGTCCACCAGCGCCTGGATCTCTACAAGCAGCGGACGCGTCCCTTCCCATAGCACCATCACAGAGCTGCCAGCCGTCTCTTCATCGCCCCGGCTCAGGAAGATGGCCGACGGATTACTGACTTCTCGCAGCCCCTGTTCGGTCATCGCAAAAACGCCCAGCTCGTTTACCGCACCAAAGCGGTTTTTATGGCTGCGGAGCGTACGAAAACGGGAATCCGCATCGCCGTCGAGCATCACGGAGCAGTCAATGCAGTGCTCCAGCACTTTAGGGCCAGCCAGCGAGCCATCTTTGGTGACATGGCCCACCATCACAATCGCTACGCCGCGCGTTTTGGCAAACCGCGTCAGATAGGCGGCGGTTTCGCGCACCTGCGCGACGCTACCGGGCGATGACTGGATATCCGCCATGTGCATCACCTGAATGGAGTCGATGACCATCAGCTTCGGCTGCTCTTCTTCCGCAATCATGCAAATCTGCTCAATGCTGGTTTCGGAGAGCATATTGAGATTCCCGGTCGGCAGGCCAAGGCGGTGCGCGCGCATCGCGACCTGCTGCAGGGACTCTTCGCCGGTGACGTACAGTGTTTTCATCTGTTCTGCGAGTTTGCACAGCGTCTGTAGCAGTAACGTCGATTTACCCGCCCCAGGATTACCGCCGATCAGAATCGCGCTGCCGGGTACTACGCCGCCGCCTAACACGCGATCAAACTCTTTAAAGCCGGTGGAAAAACGCGGCAGCTCTTCCAGACTGATGTCCGAAAGCTTCTGCACTCTGGAGACACCGGCATGGCCCGCATAGCCACTCAGACGCTCGTTACGGGCCACGGTCGGCGAAGCGGCCACACGCACTTCGGTGATGGTGTTCCACGCATGACAGGCGCTGCATTGCCCCTGCCAGCGCGGATAATCCGCACCACATTCATTACAGACAAATGCGCGTTTTGGAGCTTTCGCCACGGTGTACCTCTTTATTTCTGATTCACGCTGCCGGACAGGATGCAAAACACCCCCATCAGGTCAGCATGACGGATGGTGACTTCAGTCTTTTCATTCACTTTAGGCTTGGCATGATAAGCGATGCCCAGTCCCGCGACTTTGATCATCGGCAGATCGTTCGCACCATCGCCAATGGCCACCGTCTGCATGACGGGAATTTCGTACTTCTCAGCCAAACGGGTTAGCGTATTGGCTTTGTACTGGGCGTCAACGATATCGCCAATCACCTGGCCGGTCAGTTTGCCGTCCATGATTTCCAGCTCGTTGGCGACCACCGTCGTCAGGCGCAGTTTGTCGCGCAAATAATCGGCGAAGAAGGTAAACCCACCAGACGCAATCGCCACCTTCCAGCCCAGCGTTTCCAGCTTGAGCACCAGTTGAGTGAGACCCGGCATCAGCGGCAATTCATCGCGCACCTGACGTAAAATATTCGCATCCGCCCCTTTCAGGGTCGCAACACGTTGCTTCAGGCTCTGTGCAAAATCTAACTCGCCGCGCATCGCGCGCTCGGTCACTTCCGCTACCATTTCGCCACTTCCGGCCAGTTTGGCGAGTTCATCAATGCACTCGATCTGAATGGCGGTTGAATCCATATCCATGACCAGCAGGCCCGGCGTTTTCAGATGTGGGATTTTACCCAGCGGAGCAACGTCCAGCCCGGCATCGTGCGCCAGACGGGTCGCGCGCTGCGTCAGCGAACCGGCCAGACGCAGCACCTGATAGTCTTCCACACACCAGGCCGCCACGATCACCATCGCCGCGCCGAGCTTCGTTTGATATTGGGTAAGGCGTTGTTTATCCAGACCGCGTCCATACAGTAGCCAACCGCTACGCCCTGCATGGTAGTCCAGAGGCATGACCTCATCACCACTTAAAGAGAGCGGCAATCCTGGCCATAAAGAGACATCATCGGTCAGGTCACACCAGGTAATGTTCGGCATTGAAGCTCCTGTAAATTGGTTCGCGCCGGAAGGTTCCAGGGGGAAAATAACGCATGAGGCTACCCTGTAACCATCACTTCTGGCAACATTAAGCCGTAAATTTTCAGCAGGTGGAATATGGCTCGCGCAAAACTGAAATTCCGGCTTCATCGTGCAGTGATTGTCCTTTCCTGCCTCGCACTTCTGGTCGCGTTGATGCAAGGGGCATCCTGGTTTAGCCAGAATCATCAACGACAACGTAATCCACAGCTCGAAGAGCTGGCCCGTACTCTGGCCCGTCAGGTGACGCTGACCATCGCCCCGGCGATGCGTACCGAGACGCCTGACGACAAACGAATAGCTCAGGTATTGCGGCAAATTACGGAAAATAGCCGCATTCTGGATGCTGGCGTGTATGACGAACAAGGCGATCTGATCGCGCGGTCCGGTGAGCATGTCGACGTCCGCGATCGGCTGGCATTAGATGGCAAAAAGGCGGGCGGTTACTTTAATCAGCAGATCGTTGAGCCGATTCAGGGCAAAAATGGTCCACTGGGCTATTTGCGCCTGACGCTCGATACCCACACGCTGCCGACTGAAGCAAAACAAGTGGATAATACCACCAATATTCTGCGCCTGATGCTATTGCTTTCTCTGGCCATCGGCGTGGTGCTGACGCGAACGCTGCTGCAGGGCAAACGCACACGCTGGCAGCAGTCGCCTTTCCTGCTGACGGCCAGTAAATCGGTGCCCGAAGAGGAAGAGAGCGAGAAGAAAGATTAGTGGTAAAGTAGGCGAACGATTCGGAAAAGGAAATCTGCCATGACGACGTTACGCCTGCTCATCTCTGACTCTTACGATCCCTGGTTTAATCTCGCAGTGGAAGAGTGCATCTTCCGCCAGATGCCCGCCACCCAACGCGTATTGTTCCTCTGGCGCAACGCCGACACGGTGGTGATTGGCCGCGCGCAAAACCCGTGGAAAGAGTGTAATACGCGGCGTATGGAAGAAGACCATGTGCGCCTCGCACGGCGCAGCAGCGGTGGCGGCGCGGTGTTCCACGATCTCGGCAACACCTGCTTTACCTTTATGGCCGGTAAACCGGAATACGATAAAACCATCTCCACTGCGATTGTGCTCAATGCGCTGAATTCACTCGGCGTCACGGCGGAAGCCTCCGGGCGCAACGATCTGGTGGTCAAAACGGCTGAAGGCGATCGCAAAGTCTCCGGCTCGGCGTATCGCGAAACTAAAGATCGCGGTTTTCATCACGGTACGCTGCTGCTCAATGCGGATTTAAGCCGTCTGGCGAACTATCTCAATCCGGACAAGAAAAAGCTGCAGGCCAAGGGTATTACCTCGGTGCGCGGTCGCGTGGCCAACCTGGTGGAACTGCTGCCTGGGATCACCCATGAGCAAATCTGCGTGGCGATCCGCGAGGCGTTCTTTGAACACTATGGCGAACGCGTTGAAGCGGAGGTCATCTCCCCCGACAAAACGCCGGACCTGCCTAATTTTGCCGAGACATTTGCCCGTCAGAGTAGCTGGGAATGGAACTTTGGCCAGGCGCCGGCGTTTTCACATCTGCTGGATGAGCGGTTTACCTGGGGTGGCGTAGAGCTGCATTTCGACGTTGAACGAGGCATTATCACCCGTACGCAGGTATTTACCGATAGCCTGAACCCGGCACCGCTGGAAGCGCTGGCAGCTCGTTTACAGGGCTGTTTGTATCGCGCGGAGAGTCTGCAGCAGGAGTGCGACGCGCTGTTAGGGGATTTCCCGGAGCAGGAAGCGGAGCTGAGAGAACTGTCACAATGGATTGCCCAGGCCGTTCGCTAGATGCGCGCTGATGCCCTCACCCCGCCCCTCTCCCACAGGGAGAGGGAGGGAAAGAGAGAAAATTACTCTTTATCGCCCAGCAGAACGGATTCCAGCGCGATTTTAATCATATCGTTGAACGTGGTCTGACGTTCAGCGGCAGTGGTCTGCTCGTGAGTACGGATGTGGTCAGACACGGTGCAGATGGTCAGCGCTTTCGCGCCAAACTCAGCGGCAACACCGTAGATGCCCGCCGCTTCCATTTCCACGCCCAGGATGCCGTATTTTTCCATCACGTCGAACATTTCGCCGCCGTCCGGAGAGTAGAACAGGTCTGCAGAGAAGATGTTACCCACGCGAGCATCAACGCCCAGCGCTTTCGCCGCATCAACCGCGTTACGCACCATGCCGAAGTCAGCAATCGCCGCAAAGTCGTGATCTTTGAAACGCATACGGTTCACTTTGGAATCGGTGCAAGCACCCATGCCGATCACCACATCACGCAGTTTCACGTCCATACGCACCGCACCGCAAGAGCCCACGCGGATGATTTTCTTCACGCCGAAATCGGTGATCAGCTCTTTGGTGTAGATGGAGCAGGACGGGATACCCATACCGTGACCCATGACAGAAATTTTGCGGCCTTTATAAGTACCGGTGAAGCCCAGCATGCCGCGCACGTTGTTCACTTCACGCACGTCTTCAAGGAAGGTTTCAGCAATGTGCTTCGCGCGCAGCGGGTCGCCCGGCATTAAAACTACGTCCGCGAAATCGCCCATTTCTGCATTAATGTGAGGAGTTGCCATCTTCAGATCCTTTTCATTTAATATCCCCCTCTCCCTGTGGGAGAGGGTTGGGGTGAGGGCATCAGGCCGCACCCATGTTTCCCGTGGGAGAGGGTTGGGGTGAGGACATCAGGCCGCACCCTGTGTGTTCAGAACATGGCCTTGCCATATTCCATGTCGGACGTACCAAAGTATTTTGCAATCGTCTGGCCGATATCCGCGAAGGTTTCTCGGTGGCCCAGCGATCCTGGTTTCACTTTCGGTCCGTACACCAGCACAGGAATGTGCTCGCGGGTGTGGTCGGTACCGGTCCAGGTTGGGTCACAGCCGTGGTCAGCGGTCAGGATGATGATGTCATCTTCCCCGACCAGCTCCAGCAGCTCCGGCAGACGGCGGTCGAACAGCTCCAGACCGGCAGCATAACCGGCGACGTCGCGACGGTGGCCCCAGGAGGAGTCGAAATCAACGAAGTTGGTAAAGACAATCGTCTTATCGCCCGCTTCTTTCATCTCTTTGATAGTGGCGTCGAACAGCGCGTCCAGACCGGTCGCTTTCACTTTTTTAGTGATACCGCAGTTCGCGTAGATATCCGCGATTTTACCAACAGAAACCACCTGGCCGTCTTTCTCTTCAACCAGCTTCTGCAGCACGGTCGGTGCTGGCGGTTCTACGGCCAGATCGTGACGGTTGCCGGTACGCTGGAAGTTGCCCGGTTTGTCGCCAATAAATGGACGAGCGATGACGCGGCCAATGTTGTAGCCGCCTTCGGTCAGCTCTTCACGCGCGATTTCGCACAGCTCGTACAGACGATCCAAACCGAACGTCTCTTCGTGGCAGGCAATCTGGAACACAGAGTCCGCGGAGGTGTAGAAAATCGGCTTGCCGGTTTTCATGTGCTCTTCGCCAAGCTGATCCAGAATCACCGTCCCGGAAGAGTGGCAGTTACCGAGGTAACCCGGCAGATTGCCGCGCTCAACCAGCTTGTCCAGCAGCTTCTGCGGGAAGCTATTTTCGTGATCGGAGAAATAGCCCCAGTCGAACAGAACCGGTACACCGGCGATTTCCCAGTGACCTGACGGAGTATCTTTACCGGAAGAGAGCTCGTGCGCCCAGGCGTATGCGCCCACCACTTCCGCGTTGCCGTCCATACCGGCCGCCACTTTACCTGTCGAACCTTCATGCGCTTTGACCAGACCCAGGCGGGTCAGGTTTGGCAGATTCAGTGGGCCCTGACGGCCATTGTTCGCTTCGCCTTTGGCACAGGCTTCTGCAATATGACCCATGGTGTCGGAACCGACATCACCAAAACGTTCTGCGTCTTCTGTCGCGCCGATGCCGAATGAGTCCAGCACCATAATAAATGCACGTTTCATAATTGTTCTCCGTACTTATGTGCTTCAAAAATTCATAAAAAACCGATCAGATCAGTATACCGCTATTCGGTGATACGACGATAGACGGTTGGTGTGGTTTCGGGAGCTGTGTCGTCAAGTTTAATGGCCGCTTTCACCGCTTTGGCCGCTTCCTGCCAGCTGGCTTCGTCTTTCGCGTGGATCACCGCCAGCGGACGCTGCCCGTCAATGCTATCGCCCAGACGGGCCATATCGGTAAAGCCGACGCTGTAATCAATAGTGTCCGAAGCCTGACGACGTCCGCCGCCCATCGAGACAACAGCCATGCCCAGCGCACGGGTATCCATCGCGGAGACAAAGCCTTCAGTATCGGCGTAAACCGCTTTGCTGAGCGTCGCGGTCGGTAAGTATTTTGCGTAATTTTCGACGAAATCGGTCGGGCCTTTTTGGGCCGCAACCATGCGACCAAAGATATCAGCCGCTTTGCCGTTATCGAGACCTGCCTGCAGTTTAGCGCGCGCCTCGGCGTCGTCTTTGGCAAGCTTGCCGGAGATCAGCATCTCAACGCACAGCGCCATCGTGACGTCGAACAGACGTGGATTTCGGTATTCACCGGTCAGGAATTGCACCGCTTCGCGCACTTCAACCGCGTTACCCGCACTTGAGGCCAGCACCTGATTCATATCGGTGAGCAGCGCAGTTGTACGTACGCCCGCGCCGTTGGCCACGCCAACAATCGCTTCAGCCAGTGCCGCAGAGAGTTCGTAGGTTGGCATGAATGCGCCACTGCCCACTTTCACGTCCATCACCAGCGCATCCAGGCCTTCCGCCAGCTTTTTGGCGAGGATCGAGGCGGTAATCAGCGGGATAGAATCGACTGTCGCGGTGATATCACGGGTGGCATAAAAACGTTTATCTGCCGGAGCAAGAGAGCTGGTCTGGCCGATAATCGCCACACCAACATCCTTAATAATGTCGCGGAAGCGCTGGTCATCCGGGAAGATATCGAAGCCCGGAATGGCTTCCAGTTTATCGAGCGTGCCGCCGGTATGGCCCAGGCCACGCCCGGAGATCATCGGGATATAGCCGCCGCATGCCGCCACCATTGGGCCAAGCATCAGCGATGTCACATCACCCACGCCGCCGGTGGAGTGTTTGTCCACAATCGGGCCGTTGAGGTTAAGACTTTTCCAGTCCAGGACGGTCCCTGAATCCCGCATCGCCATGGTCAGCGAGACACGTTCCGGCATCGCCATATCGTGGAAGAAAATGGTCATCGCCAGGGCGGCAATCTGCCCTTCAGAGATGGTGTTGTCACGAATACCGTTGATAAAGAAGCGGATCTCTTCGTCGCTTAATGCATGACCATCACGTTTTTTACGAATAATTTCTTGTGCGAGAAACACGGTAACCCCCGAGGAATCAGGTTAAATGCGGCGGATAAACCCGCCGCGAGAAAATTTTACTCTTAATAATTCGAGTTGCAGGAGGGCGGCAAAGGAGCGAATCCCCCAGGAGCTTACACAGGTAAGTCACTGGGGTGAGAGAGTGCAGCCAAAACACCTGCGGCCTGAAATATGACGAGTAATTAGTAGCTGCTTGCGCTCTTACCGTCGCCGTGACCCAGCGCTTTTAGCAGGCTTGCCAGCAGGCTGGATGCGCCAAAGCGGTAGTGACGGGAATCAGCCCAGTCGGCGCCAAACAGATCGTCAGCGATAGCCAGGAACTGCTGCGCGTCTTCTGCAGTACGCACGCCACCCGCAGGTTTGAAACCAACGGTTTTAGAAACGCCCATGTCGCGAATCACTTCCATCATGATGCGTGCGCTTTCCGGCGTGGCATTGACCGGCACTTTACCGGTAGACGTTTTGATGAAATCCGCACCGGCTTTGATAGAGATTTCAGACGCTTGACGAATAAGCCGCTCTTCTTTCAGCTCACCGGTTTCGATGATCACTTTCAGCAATACGTTTGCTTCAGCACAGGCGTCTTTACACGCTTTCACCAGATCAAAACCGACCTGCTCGTTGCCGGCGATCAGCGCGCGGTACGGGAACACCACGTCAACTTCATCGGCACCGTAGGCGATCGCCGCGCGAGTTTCTGCCAGCGCGATCTCGATGTCGTCGTTACCGTGTGGGAAGTTTGTCACAGTGGCGATGCGCACATCCGGCGTGCCCTGCTCTTTCAGAGTCTTACGTGCAATCGGGATAAAACGCGGGTAGATACAGATAGCGGCAGTGTTGCCTACTGGCGTTTTCGCCTGATGACACAATGCGATCACTTTTTCATTGGTGTCGTCATCGTTCAGGGTGGTCAGGTCCATCAGTTTCAACGCGCGCAGGCTGCTTGCGGTTAAATCAGTCATAACATTCTCCAACGGCATCGCCGTATAAATTTTCACCGTGCGGGTCTGTGAGTATTCTAACATTCACCCGCATTCACACTTCGACATTCATCACAGTTAATGAAAACTGCGTACAAATTTGCATTACTGTAATGAGATCAACTTCAAATTTTACTCTTGAATCTGCTGACTAAAACAGCAATCACCCACGTCTGATCAATAGACCCGATGTGATGACTTCCTACAATCTGCCCATCATCCGCAGAATATAAGGAAGCGAACATGTCCACCTCCGGTCTCGATGCTATGCAACAACGTTGCCAGCAAATTGTGACAAGCCCGGTACTGACGCCTGAGCAAAAACGCCATTTTCTGGCGCTGGAAGCGGAAAACAATCTGCCCTATCCCTCCCTTTCATCCGCAGCTCGTGCCGCGCTGGACGAGGGTTTCATCTGCGACATGTTTGAAGGTCACGCGCCTTTCAAGCCACGCTACGTTCTGCCGGACTACGCCAGGTTCCTGGCAAACGGCTCAGAGTGGTTAGAGCTGGAAGGGGCAAAAGACCTTGATGACGCCCTTTCATTACTCACTATCCTCTATCACCATGTTCCATCCGTCACATCCATGCCCGTGTTTCTCGGCCATCTCGACGCGTTGCTGCAACCGTATGTTAGAATTCTAACACAAGAAGACATTAATAGCCGAATAAAACGTTTCTGGCGTTATCTCGACAGAACCCTGCCCGATGCCTTTATGCATGCCAACATCGGCCCGGCGGATACGCCCGTTACTCGTGCGATTTTACGTGCAGATGCAGAGCTAAAGCAGGTGGCGCCTAATCTCACGTTCATTTACGATCCGGAAATCACCCCTGACGATCTGCTACTGACGGTGGCAAAAAACATTTGCGAATGCAGTAAACCGCATATTTCCAACGGCCCGATGAATGATAAAATTTTCACAAAAGGTCGTTATGGCGTGGTGAGTTGTTACAACTCCCTGCCGCTCGCGGGCGGTGGCAGCACGCTGGTCCGCCTGAATCTCAAGGCCATCGCGCAGGCCAGTGAATCAGTGGATGATTTCTTTACCCGCACGCTACCGCACTACTGTCAGCAGCAGATGGAGATCATTGATGCGCGCTGTGAATTCCTTTATCAGCAATCCGGCTTCTTTGAGAATAGCTTCCTGGTGAAAGAGGGGCTGATTGATGCAGATCGTTTCGTGCCGATGTTTGGCATGTACGGCCTGGCTGAAGCCGTGAATACGCTGTGTGAAAAAGCCGGTCTCGACGGGCGATATGGCAAAGATGAGCAGGCCAATACGCTGGGTTATCGCATCAGTGAACAGCTCGCGGAATTTGTTGAAAATACGCCGGTGAAACACGGCTGGAAGCAGCGCGCCATGCTGCATGCCCAGTCGGGTATCAGCTCCGATTCCGGCACCACGCCAGGAGCACGCCTGCCCTATGGCGATGAACCTGACCCCATCAGCCATCTGCTGGCCGTTGCCCCTCATCACAAACACTACACGTCCGGCATCAGCGATATTCTGACGCTGGATGAAACCATCAAACGTAATCCGCAGGCGGTAGTACAGCTTTGCCTGGGTGCGTTCAGGGCAGGTATGCGCGAGTTTACCGCTAATGTCGCCGGGAACGATCTGGTGCGCGTTACCGGGTATATGGTGCGCTTGTCAGATCTGGAAAAATATCGTGCTGAGGGTTCACGCACCAACACCACCTGGCTTGGGGAAGAGGCTGCGCGAAATACCCGAATCCTTGAACGTCAGTCGCGGGTGATCAGCCATGAACAGCAGATGCGCTTTAGTTAGTCAGATTGTCCCGTTTTCCTGCGTGGACGGGCCGGGCAGCCGCCTGGCGCTGTTCCTGCAGGGGTGTAACCTGCGCTGCAAAACCTGCCACAATCCGTGGACAATCGGTCGCTGCAATGACTGTGGCAACTGCGTCATACATTGTCCGCACGATGCGCTGAGCATTCAGGCCGGTCGCGTCTGGTGGCAGGAAAAGGCGTGTCAGAGTTGCGACACCTGTTTACGCCTGTGTCCACACCAGGCGACCCCGATGGCACAGCGCTTTAGCGTGGAGGAGATACTCGGGCAGATCCGCAAGGTGGCGCCCTTTATCGAAGGCATTACCGTCAGCGGCGGCGAGGCCACCACCCAGCTGTTGTTTTTGCTGGCGCTGTTTCACGCGGTGAAAGCCGACGCGGCCCTAAAGCATTTAACCTGTCTGGTGGACAGTAACGGTCTACTCAGTGAAACCGGCTGGCAAAATCTGTTGCCGGTTTTTGAGGGAGCCATGCTGGATCTGAAAGCGTGGAACAATGAGCATCATCGTTTCCTGACCGGACGTGAAAACCCGCAGATTAAACACAGTATCCGCTGGCTGGCCGATCGTCATCGGCTGGCAGAGTTACGCCTGCTGGTTATTCCTGAACACAGTGATTATCTGCAGCATCTGGGGCCCCTGAGCGCATTTATCCGCGCACTGGGCGATGTCCCGGTACGAATCAATGCGTTTCATGCGCACGGCGTTTATGGTGAAGCGGCTTCATGGCGTAGCGCCACGGCTGACGATGTCGAACCGCTGGCGCAAGCGCTGGAAAAACGGCAGATCAGGGTGATCCGCCCGGCGCTTTATTTATAGCGTTATGCCAAAGAGATCTTCGGTGTTTTGCAGCAGTGCATCGGCGATCGCCTTTGCAGGTTCAGCTCGTAATTCGCACAGCGTCGCAAAGACCCGCGCCGCCTGCTCCGGACGATTGGGCTGTCCCTGAAAACCGTTCAGGGGCATATCCGGCGCATCGGTCTCCAGAAGCAGTGACGAAAGCGGCAGTTGCGCCATGACATCCCGCGTTTTGCTGGCGCGTGGATAAGTGATCGTCCCGCCGACACCGATTTTATAGCCAAGCTCAATAAAACGTTGCGCCTGTTGAAGGCTTCCGGAAAATCCGTGTACCACGCCGGTTCGCGGCAGATCGGCGCGTTTGAGGTGCATCGCCAGTTTGTCGTGAGTGCGTCTCGAGTGGAGGATCACCGGCAGATCGTGGCGTTTAGCCAGTTTTAGCTGCGCATCCAAAAGCGCCTGCTGGCGATCGAATTGCGGATCGTCACGATAGAGATCGAGACCGATCTCACCGATCGCCACCAGCTTTTTTCCGGCGGCGAGAATGCACGCTTCCAGCTGTTCCAGATGCGCATCCTGATGCGTTTCCACCACAATGGGATGCAGGCCCAGCGCGGCGTACAGTGCGCGGTGGGATCGGGACAACTCAAGCACCCTTTCGAAATTGGCCGCTTCAATGGCTGGCACGATGATCGCCTGCACCCCTGCGCAGGCTGCTTTCTCAATACTCTGCGCTTCATCGCCGACAAACGGCGGAAAATCGAAGTGGCAGTGGGTGTCGATAAAGCAAAAGCTCACGCCAGATCCTCATTATCAAAGGTCGTGTCGTTAGCCTGCGGAACATCAATTAACGGCATATCCAGCGCGTCATTTGCCACAATCGCAGGCGGCGTAATAATCCGTTTATGTCGGTGAATAGGCGGGCGCTCAGCCAAAAGTTTGCCCGCCGTCGCCAGGAAATAACGTCCGCACAGACGGCCCATTTTGTAGTCGTCCCGTAGCGCTGGCACGCGGCTGCCCAGCGCCATACTGTTCAGCGGTTTAGGCGGGTAGATTTCAAAGATGCGCAGTTTGCCGGGCGGCTTTTCGATAAAACGCTGCATGGCGCTGTAGCTGGTCTCATGATGATGGGCAATATTCACCAGCGGCTGAAGGCTGCTGTCGTTCAGCCAGCGTTCCATTCGTTTAAACCATTGCGGCGTATAGTACATTTGCGAAGGGACGGTGCGAATCACCACGATAGTTTGCGCCCCCCGTCGGGCGGCTTCCTGTACGGGGACTGCGTCGCTGATCCCACCGTCCAGATAGTTGATGCCGTCGAGGGCCGCAGCGGTTCGGTAGAAGCCAGGAATGGCACTGGAAGCACGCAGAATGTCCAGCCAGTTCTCTTTGTGCGGCGAGAAATAGCCCGGTGAATAGTCATCGCCCCGACTGGCGCACATCCAGAACTCTTTCCCGGTATCAAAAAGGCGCGCCGCAGTGTCCATTGCCAGCGGCATCTGGCTGGCGGTGGAGTCTAACAGCCAGTCAAGATCAATCAGATTACCGCCGCGCACAAAGCGCATCGGATTAAAGAAATCCCGTGAAGTGGTGTAACGCATAATCACTTTGCGGGCGTAGCCGGGTTGGTTACAGACATAGGCAGACAGATTTTGCGCGCCAGCAGACGTGCCGAAGAACTGATCAAACGGGTTAAACTGCGCGCGCATGAACTCATCCAGCACGCCGGCTGTAAAGATGCCTCGCTGTCCACCGCCTTCACAGACTAATGCAAGCTGGCCTGGGCGAAATGGTTTTAACGCCAGCGGCGCTATATTGCCGAGTGTTACGGGAATTCTCTGCCCCACCGCTGCTTTCCTGTTCTCTTTATTATGTGACTACACAGTAGCGCATACTGACCCCATGACTCAAACAAGAAAAAGCCAGTCGCAAGGACTGGCTTTGATGTATTGGTCGGTTGTCGTGATGCATTCCGACGGTCCCATTACGCTTAGCTAGGGACGACGGCGTCCGGTAAACAGGCTGACCAGGAACAGGATAATACCGACGACGAAGACAATTTTCGCCGCACCGGCTGCTGTACCTGCCAAACCACCAAAGCCCAGAGCGGCGGCAATTAACGCGATAACCAGAAATATGATGCCCCAACGAAACATAAAACTCTCCTTTACCATAGTTAATATCAGCCGCTATACGTGAGCGCTCAGGACGCTCACAAGCGTTGTGTCCAAAAGTCGTTCTTATTTCGCTTTCAGATCGTTTTTGACGCTTTTCACGCCATCTACGGCTTTAGCGATAGTTTCAGCGCGTTCAATCTGCGCCTGAGAATCAACCGTACCGGAGAGCTGTACCACTCCATCGGTGGTTTCCACCTTCACTTTACGAGACGGCACGATGTCATCAGCTAATAGTTTAGCTTTGATTTCGCTGGTAGTTGCCGTGTCTCCTGCATAACCTTTTACAGACTGGTCTTTACCGTCACGAACATGCAGTTTGTCGCTGACTGAGGTCACACCCTCAACGCCTTTAGCAACGGTAACCGCTTGTTCAGCCTGGGCCTGGCTTTCTACAAAGCCGCTCAGGGTGACCACTTTATTTTCAGTTTTAACGGAAATGTCGGTGCTCTTGATGTTTTCATGATCCACCAGAGCGGCTTTCACTTTTGCTGTGATAGAGCTGTCATCCATGAAATTACCGACTTTATTCATAGAGCTATCGATTTTCTGCCCTGCACTGTCAGCCGTGGACTGAGCCTTATCCGTGGTGGTGCTTTCTGCGAGTGCAGATCCACTTACCAGGAGACCGCCCAAAGTGACCGCCAGCAGAGTTTTAGAAATCTTCAGTCTTGTCATATTCATCGATGTATTCCTGTAGGTTTGCTCATAATTTGAGCGTCAAACATCCCTTCATACTAGTTATTAATCTTGCGAATAAACACACGGTCGGGATGAGAGGCTTATCAACACGCATTGAACAGAGCTTTCATCCGCGCCCGGTGTTAAACACTGAGTTAAATATAGATCACATTTTCAAGTGCGCTTTCCGAAACGGGCAAAAAACGAGCAACAACGATGAAAAGACGTTGAATTAAGAACATTCCGCAAGGGATTAATAAGGCAGGACTTTAAGAAGAGCACGGCAGACGCCGTGCTCTGAGAAGTGATTAGTGTTCGCGAGTTTTGCGGAACTGAACATCAGGATAACGTTCCTGAGTCAGGTTCAGGTTGACCATGGTTGGGGCAATATAAGTGAGGTTATCGCCACCATCCAGAGCCAGCTGGATTTCGTTCTTACGCTTAAATTCTTCGAATTTCTTCACGTCAGCACATTCAACCCAGCGCGCCGTTGCCACGTTCACCGATTCGTAAATCGCTTCAACGTTATATTCGCTCTTAAGACGCGCAACGACCACGTCAAACTGCAGCACACCCACCGCACCCACGATCAGATCGTTGTTGGCGATTGGGCGGAAGACCTGCACGGCCCCCTCTTCGGAGAGCTGAACCAGACCTTTGAGCAGCTGTTTTTGCTTCAACGGATCTTTCAGGCGGATACGACGGAACAGCTCAGGGGCGAAGTTCGGGATGCCGGTGAACTTCATCATTTCGCCCTGGGTGAAGGTGTCGCCGATCTGAATGGTGCCGTGGTTATGCAGACCGATGATGTCACCTGGATAGGCTTCTTCAACGTGCGAACGGTCGCCCGCCATAAAGGTCAACGCATCAGAAATCACCACGTCTTTACCGATACGCACCTGGCGCAGTTTCATGCCTTTCTCGTATTTACCGGATACCACGCGTAAAAACGCAACGCGGTCGCGGTGTTTCGGGTCCATGTTGGCCTGAATTTTAAAGACGAAACCGGTGAATTTCTCTTCTGCGGCTTCGACCAGGCGGGAGTCGGTTTTACGCGGCATAGGCTGCGGCGCCCACTCCACCAGACCATCCAGCATATGGTCCACACCAAAGTTGCCCAGTGCGGTACCGAAGAACACCGGCGTGATTTCCCCGGCCAGGAACAGCTCTTTGTCGAACTCATGAGAGGCGCCTTTCACCAGCTCCAGCTCATCACGCAGCTGTGTTGCCAGCTCCTCGCCCACCGCCACGTCCAGATCCGGGTTATCCAGCCCTTTCACGATACGCACTTCCTGGATGGTGTGACCTTTACCGGTCTGGTACAGATACACTTCATCTTTATAGAGGTGGTAAACGCCTTTGAACAGTTTGCCGCAGCCGATCGGCCAGGTGATGGGCGCACAGGCAATTTTCAGCTCGCGCTCAACCTCATCCATCACTTCCATCGGATCGCGGATGTCACGGTCGAGTTTGTTCATGAAGGTCAGGATCGGCGTATCGCGCAGACGGGTGACTTCCATCAGCTTACGGGTTCGATCTTCTACACCTTTTGCGGCATCAATGACCATCAGACAGCAGTCAACCGCCGTCAGCGTACGGTAGGTATCTTCGGAGAAGTCTTCGTGCCCTGGGGTATCGAGCAGGTTGACCAGGCAGTCGTGATACGGAAACTGCATCACAGAAGTGGTAATCGAGATACCACGCTGCTTTTCCATCTCCATCCAGTCAGATTTTGCATGCTGGCTGGAGCCACGGCCTTTGACCGTACCGGCGGTCTGGATAGCCTGTCCGAACAACAGCACCTTTTCGGTGATGGTCGTTTTACCGGCATCCGGGTGAGAAATAATGGCAAAAGTACGGCGCTTGGCCACCTCTTGCAGATAAGGAGACAACGTCATAATCAAATCTTCTTATATAAGCGCGACACAAGGCCACGCATCATGGAATACGAAATTGCGGCTATTTTACCCATCAACAGGGGGCAGGCAATCATTGTTTACACAGGAGTTGCTCCAGTTCGTTCAATGACGTTACGGTCCAGGTCGGGGTGATACCTTCAGGCAACGCGCGGTTGTGCGCGTTCAGCCAGCAGGTGGCAAGCCCGGCGTTCATGCCGCCGAGAATATCCGACTCAGCGGTATCCCCCACCATTAATACGCGTTCACGAGCGGGACGACCGGCTTTTTCCAGCGCATAATCAAAAATACGCGGATCCGGCTTTGGCACACCGACCTGCTCGGAAATCACTAATGCATCAAAATGATCGCGCAGACCCGTACGCTCAAGACGGATCTGCTGCAATGCGGTAAAACCGTTGGTGATGATCCCCAGCTTCACTTTGCCTTTTAATGAATCGAGCAGGGAAATCGCCCCAGGCAGCGGCGCGCAAATCTCGGCCATCGCATTGAGAAAGGCTTCATTCAAGGCGCCAGGCGAAACATCCAGACGCTCCGACCAGCCCTGAAAACGCTGATGTTGTAGCTGTAACGCGCTGATGGCACCGTTCTGGTAATCCACCCAAAGCGGCTTATTCACCGCCTGATAGTCCTGGAAATCTTCCGCGGTAAACGTGACGCTGTAGTCTAAAAACATCCGCTGTAGGCCGCCAAACGAATCGAACGTAAACAGCGTTTCGTCGGCGTCAAAGAAAATCCAGTCCCATTTCATCGTTACAACCTTTTTCGTTATCCAATCGGCAAAGCCATGATAATGGCGTCTTCGCGTCCCTCTGCGGCAGGGTAGTAGTTCCGGCGAATTGTCGCCTCGTTGAAACCTAAGCTCTCGTAGAGCGCGATAGCAGCCGCGTTGGACGCACGCACCTCAAGCCACAAAGTGAAGACATCTCGTGCTTCCAGCTCACGAATCAAAAACTCAAGCAGCTCTCTGCCCAAACCCCGGCGCTGAAAAGCGGGATCAACGGCAATATTAAAGAGCGTCGCCTCATCCAGAACAACCTGCGTGATGGCAAATGCCGCCATCTCGCCATTCACATCCAGACGGTAGTTGAGATAGCGTTCGCCCTGATTACTGGCAAAGGTCTTTTCGCTCCATGGAAAAGCATGGGCGCGTGTTTCAATCGCGAACGCAGATGCAAGATCAGACGTCGTGAGGGAAGAAATCATGTTCATTTTCGCAGATTTGTCGCCATAGCGCGCTTCGCGCCGCGGGGTTTGCTTTCAGTTCTTCCAGCGCCGGCGAGGAGAGTTGTCCGCCGTTAAGCGCCACCTCTTCTGCTGTGCCAAGCCACCAGCTATTGCAATGACTCTCAGGGGGCAACATCGCCACACGATCGGGCGTCAGCTGCAGCACCTGGTCTGGGGTCACTTTCAGCGCTCGTAACACGTCGCCTATCAACGTTTCATTTAACGCGGGCGGCTCTTCCGCCACCATTACCAGACGAACGTGCGCAGGAATTGAGATGGCGATTTCGCCCTGCAACGCCGTCGGGCGACGCAAAGCCCACTGGGTAATACCCAGTTGCTGCAACTGCCACTCTCGTCGGGATGTCATAGCGAAAACTCCTGTCTGTCAGGCGCGCAAATATAGCAAATTCGTCGTATATCCGCCAACAAACTACTATAATCCCCGCCTGAGTTTATTGAGGAACAATTCATGTCTGCATTTACCCCGGCAAGTGAAGTCTTGCTGCGCCACAGTGATGATTTCGAACAAAGCCGTATTCTTTTTGCCGGAGATATGCAGGATGACCTTCCTGCCCGTTTCGAATGCGCGGATAGTCGTGCGCATACCCAGCAGTTCCACCACTGGCAGGCTCTTGACCGTCAGATGGGCGAACGCGTGCGCTTTAGCCTGGTGGCAGAGCAAGCCGATGTCGCCGATTGCGATACGCTGATCTACTACTGGCCGAAGAACAAACCCGAAGCGCAGTTCCAGCTGATGAATCTGCTTTCGATGCTGCCGGTTGGCTGCGACATTTTCGTTGTCGGTGAAAACCGCAGCGGCGTGCGCAGTGCAGAGCAGATGCTGGAAGATTACGTCACGCTGAACAAAATCGACAGCGCGCGTCGCTGCGGTTTTTATCATGGCCGTCTGGAAAAACAGCCTGAATTCAATGCCGAAAAATACTGGGGCGAGTATCAGCACGAAGCGTTGACCATTAAAACGCTCCCGGGCGTCTTTAGCCGCGATGGTCTGGATGTCGGTAGCCAGCTGCTGCTCTCCACCCTTACCCCGCATACGAAAGGCAAAGTGCTGGATATCGGTTGCGGAGCGGGCGTTCTCTCTGCCGTTCTCGCCAGCCACTCACCGAAAGTGCGCCTCACCCTTTGCGATGTAAGCGCTCCGGCGGTGGAAGCCAGCCGCGCTACGCTTGCAGCGAACGAAATCGAAGGCGAGGTCTTTGCCAGTAACGTCTTCTCTGAAGTGACCGGGCGTTTCGATATGATTATCTCCAACCCGCCGTTCCATGACGGAGTAGAAACCAGTCTCGAAGCAACGCAAACGCTGATTCGTGGCGCGGTACGCCATCTCAACAGCGGCGGAGAGCTGCGTATTGTTGCCAATGCCTTCTTGCCTTATCCTAAACTTCTGGATGAAATTTTCGGCTTCCATGAAGTGCTGGCTCAGACCGGACGTTTTAAAGTGTATCGTACGGTAATGACCCGTCAGGCGAAGAAATAATTCGTTTCGGCCCGGCGGCATATTGTCGTCCGGGCTATGTAAATGCCCATTTTTGCAGCAATTAAAACACCCTGGGCAATTATCTATTGACGAAAAGCTGAAAACATCTAGAATGCGCCTCCGTGGTTGCGATACTTTTTAAGTATTGATGGTATGCGACGGTGGCGGAATTGGTAGACGCGCTAGCTTCAGGTGTTAGTGTCTTTACGGACGTGGGGGTTCAAGTCCCCCCCCTCGCACCACAAACCATGTTGATATTGTTCTCACCGGGCGACGGTGGCGGAATTGGTAGACGCGCTAGCTTCAGGTGTTAGTGTCTTTACGGACGTGGGGGTTCAAGTCCCCCCCCTCGCACCAACGAGGCGATATCAAAAGAATAAGATAACAGTGCGAAGGTGGCGGAATTGGTAGACGCGCTAGCTTCAGGTGTTAGTGTTCTTACGGACGTGGGGGTTCAAGTCCCCCTCTTCGCACCACTTATCTTATCTCCTCCCTGATTTTTCTCTGTTTTCCCTCTTATTTCAAACTCATCATTATTACCAGCATCCCACTGATCAGCGCTACGCATGATGGCAGCAGAACGAAGTGCCGCAACTGTTTGTGCCAAATCATCGCTGATGTCGCCAACAAGCCAGACACAATCATCGTTTTCCAGACATCTAATGAGAGATCGGCAAATGTCAGCCCGGCAACGATCAGCCCCGGCAGTAACACTCCCCATCCACTTCCCAGTGCCCTACTCAACATGATTTTCTCTCTCAATTCGATAATGATAACCAATATCATATGATAGGTTTTCTCATTTGTCAGTATGGGCGTACACATTCTCGCAACCTTTACCTTTCCCGTAATGACAGGAAATGTGTAAGGTGATAAATTGCACACCTGTTAACTACCTATAACAATTTCCTGATATTTTAGTACCTGATAATTTTTCAGTTTTTCATTCACATTGGCAGCCATTATTTTGATTTAATTCAGTTTTAATAAAAAACACCGACATGACAGCACAATCCTGGCGTTCATTACGTCACAAGAAATATCAGTTATCTTTACGTTTATTTTTATTCCTGAACGCCATATCTGCGCTTTTTACTGCGTTGAACCCGCTTTACAGCGTGCGTGCGCTGACTTTACCTGTAGCGATAATTCTTACGCTCAGTTTGTCGTTGCTCACATGGCACTGGAGAAATAAAACCAGGAAGATCAATATTCCGCTGATTTCGTTCATCTTTGGTGGAATATGGGCATGGCATATCGCGTATAAATTCACGTTCGTGACTGACGATCGGATCACTTTCCTGCTGCTCGCATTTTTAAGCGTACTTTTTATTGGTTCGCTGGCTTTCGCCAGTAATATCAAGGCGTTCACGATGCACTCGCTACCGACATTTGTCGTCTGTCTGTGGTTTAGCGATCACGATCAGTGGCTACGTATTGTGTACTCCCTCGCCCTGCCTATGGCCGGGATTGCGATTCATCATGTGATTCAAAAGCGAAACGATCGCTTTGCTCAACAACTGCTGTACCAGCTGCTTGAGGAGCGGGAGACGCTGAACGATTTGAGCATGATGGACCCACTGACAGGCCTGTATAACCGCCGTGGACTACAAAATCGGCTCGAGAACCTTCCGGCACTGGAGCAGGGTGAACATTTCGTTCTGTTGCTGGATATCGATCATTTCAAAGCTTATAACGATCATTACGGTCATATGATGGGCGACCAGGCGCTGATTCGGGTTTCCGCCGCTATTCGCGATGCGGTGCGTTCACGGGATATTGTTGCGCGCTTTGGCGGCGAGGAGTTTATGGTGCTGCTCACCAGCGTGACCCTCGATCAGGCACGCCAGACAGCAGAACGTATTCGTCAGAAGGTTTACGACCTCAAGATCCCGCATATGTTTAATGTGAGCGTAGCCACCAATGTGACCGTCAGCATGGGTATTGCCATCTTTGAGCCGGAGGATATCGACAGCGCACTTGAGAAAGCCGATAAAGCGTTATACGAAGCCAAACATATGGGGCGCAACAATATCCTGCTTAGCCCTGAACTTCAGGCCGGTTAAGCCACAGCTCCCGCTTTAACGACAAAAGGCTTGCGCTCGAATTTATCTATAGCTAGGATTGGCAATCATTATCATTTAGATTTGTATCCTATTCCGCTATGGCTACTCGTTCCGTACACGCTGTTGACCCCATTCTCTGGCGAGCCCGTCTCTCCGGGAGCACAACGCTTGCGGATTCCGTACGAGAGACGATCGCCGAAACACGCGCTTATCTGCTGGATTTCATCAAGCTGGATGAACCGCATCCGCATCAGGCGATGACGCTGGCAGAGTGGAGTCGACCAGCCGAGATGCAATCTTTGCTGGCGGTTTATTCCGATCATATTTACCGTAATCAGCCCTCTCTCGCTCGGGAAAACAAGCCGTTACTCTCCCTTTGGGCACAGTGGTATATCGGGCTGATGGTCCCGCCGCTGATGATTGCACTGTTAACACAGGACGCAGCGCTGGATCTTTCACCAGAACATTTTCACGTTGAATTCCATGAGACCGGCCGCGCGGCGTGTTTCTGGATTGACGTGCATGAAGATCGAAATGCGACGGTGCTGTCAGCTCAGGATCGCATGGAAACGCTGGTGAAGCAGGCGCTCATTCCGGTGGTGAATGCGCTGGAAGAGACCGGCGAGATTAATGGAAAGCTCATCTGGAGTAATACCGGATATCTCATTCACTGGTATCTGACCGAAATGAAACCGGTGCTGGGCGATGAGACCGTGGACGCGCTGCGCCAGTCCTGCTTCTTTGCTAAACAACTGTCTGATGGTCAGGATAACCCGCTGTTCCGCACCGTGGTTCCGCGAGATGGACTGCTCGTGCGCCGTACCTGCTGCCAACGCTATCGCCTGCCGGATGTTCAGCAGTGTGGTGACTGTACGCTGAAATAATCACCTGTAGCCTGCTGGCTACGCACTCCCGCAGTGATATTAAAAACGGCAACTCAACGTTGCCGTTTTGCTGTTACCTAGGCAACCTGCTGACTTTCGTCTTCTGCACGCTGCGCTTCTTCAGCTTCCTGCTCAAGCAGTTGCTTCTCATACACTTTGAAGAACGGGAAGTAGATGATTGCGGAGACCAGCGCCAGCAGAATCACCAGAACGGCAGCCCGGAAGTCCCACCCCAGCGCCCACGCAGCCCCCACCGGTGCCGGTGCGGTCCAGGGCACGACTGAAATCACACGACCAATCAGATCCAGCTTCATGGCTCCCCATGCAAGTACCGCGTTAACCATTGGTGCCAGCAGGAAAGGAATGAAGAACACTGGATTCATCACAATCGGCGTACCGAAAATGACGGGTTCGTTGATGTTGAAAAAGCTGGGAACGACGCTTAAACGGCCAATGGAACGTAAGTGCGCAGAGCGGCTGCGCAGATAACAGATCACCAGCCCCATCGTTGCGCCAGAACCACCGATAACGATAAAGAAAGTCCAGAAGGCTTCCATAAAGATATGTGGCAACGGTGCGCCCTGCGCCAGCGCAGTCTGGTTCATCCCCAGATTGGTCAACCAGAACATTTGCAGCATACCAGACACAATCGCTGCGCCGTGGATACCGGCAAACCACAGCAAATGCCCAATGAGCACCGCCAGCAGGATCGCAGGCAGAGAGTCAGCAGCAGAGACTAACGGTTTAAAGATCGACATGATGGCCTGAGGGATCAGCATGTCAAACTGAGACTGAATCAACAGGCTCAGCGGATACAGCGTGAGCACCACGACTAACACCGGAATGAGCAGATCGAACGAGTTTTTGATCATCGGTGGAACCTGGTCCGGCAACCGAATGCCAATATTGTGCGCTTTCAGGAAACGCATCAGTTCGACACAGTACACCGCCACCAGAATCGCGGTGAAGATCCCCGTTCCGCCCAGGCTATCAACCGGCATTGCGCCTTTTGTTTTCGGAGCAGCCACCAGTAAAAACGCCATCAGTGACAGCATCGCGCACATGAACGGGTCAAGCTGATGCGACTTAACGTAATGCTTGCCGAGGTTATAGGCGATTGCTGCACAAATGTAGATCGACATGATACCCATGGTCATATCGAACGGGGTCAGGATCTGACCTTCAAACTGTTTTGCCATATCCAGCCACGCGCGCGCAAATCCCCATGTGGTGTCTGGTGAAAAAGGTGGGTAAGCAAACACTAACAAGAAAGAACCGACAATCATAAACGGCATCGCGGAGATAAACCCATCGCGAATCGCCATCACATGACGCTGGGAGGAGATCCGCCCGGCAATCGGACTGACATAGTTTTCGACAAAACGGAATATCAGATTAAATGCAGCATGGTTGGCAGACATTATGGCTCTCCTGTCAGATGTTAAATTCGAGCGCATACGCGCCACACGGTGTTCCATACATCAGATTCACAACCTTGCTGGTTCGTGTACCAGCAGCACAGCTCGGACGGATTGATTTCATAATCGACTCTTATTATTGGATACAGAGGAAGTAACCTTGTCAGTATTAATCTCTCGTTCACGCACTGCAACCGGTTACTGTAACCGGTTTCCGTGAATGTGAAGGTGATCCAGAAATCGGCTGAACAGGATATTTGTTACTTAAGAGATATTTACAGAGCATAATTTCTTATGACAGATTACGCAGGATATTTGTCAGGAGATAACAATGAGTTTGCACTCTGTACGGCAATTTTTTGCTGACAATGCCCCGGATATTGATGTTATTGAGCTTAGCCAAAGCACTGCCACCGTTGCACTGGCTGCTGCCGCCCATCACGTTGAGCCGGGTCAGATAGCGAAAACTTTGTCACTGAAAATCAAAAATCAGGTGATATTAGTGGTTGCCAAAGGCGATGCGCGCCTGGATAACAAAAAGCTAAAAGATGCCTTTGGCGCGAAGGCACGAATGCTTTGCAGTGATGAGGTGGTGACACTGACGGGCCATCCTGTCGGCGGAGTCTGTCCCTTTGGCCTGGAAAATCCGCTGCCTGTTTATTGCGATATATCGCTTAAGCAATATGAGGAAGTGCTCCCTGCGGCCGGTTCAATCCATAGCGCTGTACGTATCGCACCGGAGAGGATGGCAGAACTCACATCAGCTAAATGGATTGATGTCTGCAGCTAATTGTCGCGTCAGATCGCTCTGGCGCTTCAACCATTCAGGAGAAAAGCGGCGGGACAGGGGCGGTAAACAGGGGCTCCCGGGAGGGGAAATGCCCTAAAATATCTGCTGCATCAAGCAGACCCACGTCAGAACTCACCCCCAGTTTAACCATCGCGTTATATTTATGTGCCCGGATAGTTTTGATATTACGGTCCAGCCGGGCCGCAATTTCGGGTATCGACAGGCCAGACGACATATACCGCAGAATGGCGCGCTCCGTTGGACTTAACATCCTGCTCTGGCTGCGGTTACAGTGATTGAATGTGCTGTCATTGACCCGGGTCGTCTCCCCTAATAACAGAGTCAGTTGCTGGCGCAATTCGGGCAAGGAAACCGACTTACTGATGACACCATGGAGACGAGACGGAGAAAACTGACCAATCAATCTTGCTTCGCTTTCATTTGCAGCCAGAATAATTCGCTGAATCCGGGCATGGGTCAATGCTAATTCACGCAGGTACACCAGACAGTTCCGCCGTTCTTCTCGCCCATCGGAAAGTGAATAGATCACCGAGAAAAAAGGGATATTCGAAAGAGCTGTCTCAAAGGTGTCGAAATCATTAAAAAGATGTAACTGATACTGGCCGAGAGGGTCAGCAGCAAAAAGATGTCCCAGCCCTACCGCACTCAGAATGCATTGGTCTATGACAGCAATATGTCTTCCTGAGATATTTTTATCCATTCTTCTGAATCTCCATAGGCTGAAATTAAGTTCAGTTCTCTTATTCCCTGAGTACTATTAATCCACGCGTACATTTCAGCATTACCATGCAGAGATAAGCGCCGCATCGCGCTATTCTTTTGCGCACTGACTGTTTTATTGCTTTTCTTAAGTAACATAGCGATTTGATTGATACCCCACCCCTTGCCTAACAAACGCAGAACTTTGCGCTCAGAAAGGGTCAGCACCACACGCGGCTCATACGCTTCGTCCACCTTTAGTGGCTCAGGAGTTAGCAAGCACTGACTTATGCGTTCAGCATACTGACTGCTCCCCGCACTGACGGCTTTAAGAACCCCCTCAATAGGTTCGATATCGGACAGCAGCGTGCTTTCCGGGGACATGAGCAACTCCACCGCCAGTGGATAGAGAGGGCGCGGAACTAAAAATATCCAGTGGATATGGCGATGCTGTCTCAATAATAAATAATATTGTTCGAGCGTGACACGGGGATTAACATAATCGCCAGAGATATCGATAATGGCAACGACGGCTCGGCCTAACGGCAACGATGTCATTTCATCCTTCGAATCGCAATAAGCCACTTCATATTCAGGAAAATTATGAGCCATCACACCGGCCAACCCGGCCTTCATCACCGGACTTTTACTGAAAACAATTCCGAACTTTCCCTTCGCTAGTGACATAGGTACTCCGAATCCTTTCTTCATTTAATTCATGACATTTAAAGCGTCACCCTGATATGAGGTTCACCTCGAAAATAAATTATGGGTATAAGTTCCATTTATAACTTACCAAATAATGCCGGGGCGCTAAAACCGAGGTTAATATAATACAAAACCCGCGTAATGTAATAGCCTTGCGATAAAATATAAACAAGAGATTATTAGTTAGTAAATGTATATTTGAAAATTAAATATTCATAAAATAAATCAAAATAGACTCTATCCCCTCAACGACTTTTCCCCGCTGATTGCACAAATGTTGATCTGGCCCAGCGCACCAGGGGCTGTGCTTCGTGATAAAAGTAAACATTCAGACCATCTGGCAGTTCTCATTTTTCAGGGCAACAAATGCAGGCAGATCAGTCGTCACAACGCGCCGTTACACGTCTGTGTATCCAGTGCGGCCTTTTCTTATTGCAACACGGTGCCGAAAGCGCGCTGGTTGAGGAGCTCTCTACACGCCTTGGGCTGGCGCTGGGTATGGACAGCGTCGAAAGCTCTATCTCATCAAACGCTATCGTGCTGACCACCATTAAAGATGGGCAATGTCTTACATCAACCCGTAAAAACCAGGATCGCGGGATAAACATGCATGTGGTGACGGAAGTGCAGCATATCGTCATCATGGCCGAACATAAGCTTCTGGACCTGAGCACTGTTGAAAAACGCTTTAACCAGATAAAACCCCTGCGCTATCCGCGCGCCTTAGTGGTGGTGATGGTTGGGCTTTCCTGCGCTTGTTTCTGCAAGCTGAATAAAGGTGGATGGGATGGTGCGCTGGTGACCTTCTTCGCCAGCGCTGTCGCCATGTATGTACGCCAGCTTCTGACTCAACGACATATGCATCCCCAGATTAACTTCTGTATCGCCGCGTTTGTGGCCACGACGGTATCCGGTCTGCTGCTGCGCCTGCCGGTTTTTGCTAACACACCGACCATTGCGATGGCGGCCAGCGTGCTGCTTCTTGTGCCAGGTTTTCCGCTGATCAACTCAGTGGCAGACATGTTCAAAGGGCATATCAACACTGGCCTGGCGCGTTGGGCTATCGCCAGTTTGCTCACCCTCGCGACCTGCATCGGGGTGGTGATGGCCATGACACTTTGGGGGCTACGCGGATGGGCGTAATCGAGTTTCTGTTCGCGCTGGCGCAAGATATGGCTCTTGCCGCCATTCCCGCTGTCGGTTTTGCCATGGTGTTCAATGTACCGCAGCGCGCCTTACCCTGGTGCGCGCTACTGGGAGCCATCGGACATGGATCGCGCATGGTGATGATGACGGCCGGATTCAATATTGAATGGTCAACCTTCATGGCATCTTTGCTGGTTGGCTGCATTGGCATTCAGTGGTCTCGCTGGTATCTGGCACATCCTAAAGTCTTCACCGTCGCGGCAGTGATCCCCATGTTCCCGGGCATTTCAGCCTATACCGCCATGATCTCTGCAGTGAAGATCAGCCACTTCGGCTACAGCGAGCCGCAAATGATCCTCCTGCTAAGCAATTTCCTGAAAGCCTCGTCAATCGTCGGCGCACTTTCGATTGGCCTGTCGATACCGGGTTTATGGCTGTATCGTAAACGCCCACGCGTCTGAAATTTGTGTTCTCTCGCTGCCATGGTGATAATCCCTGCATTCTGTTTGGCGATGTAAGGAGTGGAAGTGGCTAACCCCGGCAGCGAATTCCCCGACCACCATGATGATTCCAGCCTGAAGGACAAAATTTTTCAGAGCGCGATTGCCCTGTTCGCTGAATATGGTCTGAACGGCGCGCGCATGGAGCAAATTGCGGAAAAAGCAGGCACCACCAAGCGGATGGTGGTTTATCACTATAAAAATAAAGAGAGCCTGTATCTGCAGGCGCTTGAATACGTCTACACCCAGATCCGTGCCAGCGAAAAGCAGCTTAGTCTGGCCGATATCCCGCCCGTTGAGGCGCTGGTACATCTGGTTGAAACAACCTTTGACTATCACGCCGATCATCCCGATTACATTCGCATTATCTGTATGGAAAACATGCAGCGCGGTCGTTTTATGCAGCAATCCAGCTATTTACGCCAGGTTAATCGCAGCGCCCTGGAGTTGCTAGAAGCAATCTTACAGCGCGGTAAAGCAAAACAGCTGTTTAATCAGACCGTTGACGCACGCGACTTACACCGTCTTATCAGTAGTTTTAGTTTTCACTATGTCGCCAATAGCTATACCTTCACGCTGCTGTTTGAAGAGGGTGCCGATGAGCAGGCCCAGCGCCAGCACTACCGCAAGATGGCGGTTCAGGTCGCCCTGCGCTATACCTGTCCATAAAATCGCTTGCAATTAAATCGTGCACTATCTATATTCAACGCATGAACGCGAAAACGAACGACACCGACTCTGCGCTGATGCTGGATAACCAGCTCTGCTTTGCGCTTTACTCCGCAAATCTGGCGCTGAATAAGCTGTACCGGCAACTGCTGGCACCGCTTGACCTGACTTATCCGCAATATCTGGTCATGCTGATATTGTGGGAGCAGGATGACATCACGGTGTCGGAGATTGGCGAACGTCTGTTTCTGGACTCAGCCACCTTAACCCCGCTGCTGAAACGACTGGAAAATGCCGGTTTGATTGTCCGCCAGCGTTCGCGCCAGGATGAACGTCAGGTAGCGGTGACATTACGCCCTGAAGGCCGTGCTTTGCAGCAGCAGGCTCTGAATATCCCGCAGGCAGTGGGCTGTGCAGCGCAATGCGATGCCGATACCCTGCTCGCCCTCAAGCAACAGCTTGAGCAGCTGCGCCAGCAACTCCATCGCGCCTGAGGCTATAGTCAACATGTTTAGATTTACCCATATATATCGCACGCTATTTAATAGCACACATAAATGTAAGATGAGGAACCTGCCATGTCTTTAGAAAAAGTTGTTTATACCGCCAAAGCCAAAGCCACCGGAGGCCGTGACGGCCGTGCGACCTCTTCTGATGGCGTACTGGATGTTAAACTGGGCGTGCCAAAAGAGATGGGCGGGATGGGCGGTGAAGTCACTAACCCTGAACAGCTGTTCGCCGCTGGCTACTCTGCCTGCTTCCTGGGCGCGATGAAGTTCGTCTCTGCCCGTGACAAAATTGCCCTGCCAAAAGAAGCATTCATCGAAGGTGAAGTGGGTATCGGACCACTGCCAACCGGTTTTGGTATCGAAGCAAAACTGAATATTCACGTCCCAGGCATGGACGAAGCGGAAGCCAAAAAACTGGTTGATGCCGCGCATATCGTCTGCCCGTACTCTAATGCCACCCGCGGCAATATTGATGTGACGCTGAACATCATCGCCTGATGATTTCCCGATACCCTCTCGTGATGCGGGAGGGTATTCGCCCACGCACGATCCCCTGCCTGCCCCCTCCTCTCTGTGCTAACATAAGCCCCTATCACGCCCGCCGTTATTCAGTAGAGAAAGTGTTATGTCCTCCAGAATCCTGACCACCAGCGTCGCCGGAATCGATGCCTTTATGCGCGATCCCCGTGGCGTATTGTCTAATGCCGAAGGCGGCACGATCGCCGTATTTGCGGATAACGCCCCGGCGTTTTACGCCATTACGCCGGAACGTCTGGCGCAGCTTCTGGATATTGAAGCGCGCTTATCGCGCCCAGCCAGCGATGTCACTCTGGATACGCAATTCTACGAAGAACCGGCCAGCGCCCCCGCAGCCATACCTATGGGGAAATTTGCCATGTATGCTGGATGGCAACCGGATGCCGATTTCCAGCGCCAGGCGGCACTGTGGGGCATTGCCCTGACGCAACCTGTCACGCAGGAAGAGCTGGCGGCGTTTGTTGCTTACTGGCAGGCAGAAGGCAAAGTGTTCCACCACGTACAGTGGCAACAAAAACTGGCGCGCAGCGTGCAAATAAATCGCGCCAGCAATGGCGGCCAACCTAAGCGGGATATTAATACCCTTTCCGAGCCCGATAATCAGATCCCACCAGGATTCAGAGGATGATATGAAAAACGTCGGCGACCTGATGAAACGTTTGCAAAAAATGATGCCAGCCAATGTTAAGCCTGCCTTTACATCGGGCGAAGAGCTGCTGGCCTGGCAAAAAGAGCAGGGAAAAATGCGCTCTGAAGCGCTGACCCGAGAAAACCGCGCCATGAAAATGCAGCGCACTTTTAACCGTTCAGGCATTCGCCCGCTGCATCAGAATTGTTCCTTCGATAACTACCGCGTTGAGAATGACGGCCAAATGATGGCGCTGGAAAAAGCGCGCCAGTATGTTGAAGAATTCGACGGCAGTATCGCCAGTTTTATTTTCAGCGGTAAACCCGGCACCGGCAAAAATCATCTGGCGGCAGCAATCTGTAATGAGCTGCTGCTGCGCGGAAAATCGGTACTGATCATCACGGTCGCCGATATTATGTCCGCCATGAAAGACACCTTCAGCAATCGCGAGACCACCGAAGAGCAGCTGCTTAACGATCTCAGTAACGTCGATCTGTTGGTCATCGATGAGATCGGGGTGCAAACTGAATCGCGCTACGAAAAGGTCATCATCAACCAGATAGTGGACCGCCGCTCCTCTTCAAAACGCCCAACCGGGATGCTCACCAACCACAAAGCCGAAGAGATGACAAAGCTGCTGGGTGAACGCGTGATGGACAGAATGCGGCTGGGCAACAGCTTATGGGTGAATTTCACCTGGGACAGCTATCGCGACCGCGTAACAGGAAAAGAGTATTAGGATATTTCCAGGAAAGGCGCGCGTTTCGGGGGTATATACTGATGCCACATTCAGCCCATACGGGCCTCTTCGAGTCAATTTTATGAAAAAACATATTCTACTGAGCACAGCATTGAGCGTCGTTCTGCTGACCGGCGCAGCACAGGCTGCATCATGGCAGGACTCTTTATCCAGCGCCGCCAGTGAACTCACCAAAGGGAGCAGCAGTTCCCAGAGCGGTGGACTGTCTGCTTCGTCGCTCACCAGCCTGCTGGGCAACAGTAATAAAAGTCTGAGCGCAGGAACCATGAATAACGCCGCGGGTATTCTGGATTATTGCGCGAAGCAAAAGCTGGCATCGGTCACGGATACGCAGAACATTAAAAATCAGGTTCTGGGAAAACTGGGGCTGGATACGCAAGAGCAGAAGCAAGATACCAACTATATGGACGGTATCCAGGGTCTGCTGAACGCGCAAAATGGTCAGCAACTGAATCTGAGCACCATTGGCGATTCCGCTCTCGCGAAACAGGTGAAAACCAAAGCCTGCGATCTGGTGCTAAAACAAGGCGTTAATTTCCTCTCCTGACCACTCACATTTTCTGCCACAACATGCCGCGTTTGTTGGGATATTCTGGCAACGCGGCGTCAGAGTCGGATTTGCCCTACCTGCCAGTGTCTCCATCCCCTCATATCGGGATGCGACGGCGTTCAAAAAATCCACTTTCTAAACCAAATCCTAACAACAGCACAATTTAGTAACACTAGAATTGCAGCTATGTGACTTCGCCATTAAATTGTATTACCCAAAAAATAATCAGTTAGCCAGCTAAGTGACTGGCACTATTGAGGATAAGCTGTTGTCAGAGTTTATATCCCTTGCTCTGTTCCTTGCTTCCGCGGGCATCTATGCCTGGAAAGCGGGACGTAACACCTGGTGGTTTATCGCTACCTTACTGGTGTTGGGCCTTTTTATTGTTTTAAACATTACCCTGTACGCCAGTGATTATTTTACCGGTGACGGTATCAACGATGCCGTGCTTTATACCCTCACTAACAGCCTGACCGGTGCAGGTGTTAGTAAGTACATACTTCCAGGTATCGGACTGGTCCTGGCGCTGGTAGCGGTGTTTGGCACTCTCGGCTGGGTATTACGCCGCCGCCGTCATCTCCCGCATCATATGGGGTACAGCGTGCTGGCACTGGTGCTGGCGCTCGCCTCTGTCGATGCCAGCCCTGCTTTCCATCAGATTACCGAGCTGGTGAAGTCCCAGTCGCGCGATGGCGATCCGGATTTCGTGGCGTATTACAAAGAACCGGCCAAAAAAATCGCTAATCCAAAACTCAACCTGGTGTATATCTACGGTGAAAGCCTTGAGCGCACCTATTTTGATAACGATGCCTTCCCGGATCTGACGCCTGAACTCGGCGCGCTGAAGGGCGAAGGGCTGGATTTTAGCCATACTGCGCAACTGCCAGGCACTGATTACACCATTGCCGGTATGGTCGCCTCTCAGTGCGGTATTCCGCTGTTCGCGCCGTTCGAGGGCAACGCCTCCGCCTCGATGTCGAGCTTCTTCCCGCAGAATATCTGTCTGGGCGACATCCTGAAAAACTCCGGCTATGAAAACTACTTTATGCAGGGCGCCAATCTGCGTTTTGCCGGTAAAGACGTGTTCCTGAAATCTCACGGCTTTGATCATCTGTACGGCGCCGAAGAGTTAAAAACCAGCGTGGCGGATCCCTCCTATCGCAACGACTGGGGTTTTTATGATGACACCGTGCTGGATGAAACCTGGAAGAAATTTGAAGAGCTGTCCAAATCCGGCAAACGTTTTTCGCTGTTTGCCCTGACCGTCGATACCCATCATCCGGACGGTTTTATCTCACGTACCTGCCAGCGCAAAAGCTATGAGATCAACGGCAAAAAGAATCAGTCTTTCAGCGCGGTGACCTGCAGCCAGGAACATATCGCCGCGTTTATCAATAAAATCAAAGCCTCACCCTATTTTAAAAATACCGTCATCGTCGTCTCTTCCGACCATCTGGCCATGAAAAACACCGCATGGGATGATTTAAATAAACAGGACCGCAGCAACTTATTTTTTGTCATGCGCGGCGACCAGCCCCAGCAGGAAGTGATTGGCACCAAGCGCAACACCATGGATAACGGCGCGACGGTGCTGGATATTATGGGCGGCGATAACTTTATCGGGCTGGGGCGCAGCACCCTGTCGGGTCAGTCGTTGTCAGAAGTGTTCCTCAATATGAAGGAAAAGATTCTGGCCTGGAAACCCGATGTGATCCGCCTGTGGAATTTCCCCAAAGAGATGAAAGATTTCACCATCGACCAGCAGAAAGGCATGGTCGCCTTCTCGGGCAGCCATTTCCGTCTGCCGTTGCTGCTGCGTATTTCGGATAACCGCGTCGAACCGCTACCGGAAAGCGAATACTCTGCTCCGCTGCGTTTCCAGCTGGCAGACTTTGCCCCGCGCGATAACTTCGTCTGGATCGACCGCTGCTACAAAATGGGCCAGCTGTGGTCCCAGCCGCTGTCACTGTCTACGGACTGGTGTGTATCGCAGGGCCAGCTGGGCGGCGAGCAATCCGTTAAGCATGTCGATAAAGATCAGTGGAAAAGCAAAACGGCTTTCAAAGATACCGTGATCGATACTGATCGCTACAAACGTAACGTCGACCTGCTGAAAGTCGTCGATAACGATATTCGCTATAAAGCTGACAGCTTTGTCTTTAACGTGGCGGGCGCGCCCGAAGAGGTGAAGCAGTTTAGCGGGATTTCGCGTCCGGAATCATGGGGACGCTGGTCGAACGCACAGCTTGGCGATGAGGTTAAAATCGAATTTAACGCGCCACTGCCGGAAAAATTCGATCTGGTGATTACGGCAAAAGCCTTTGGCCCCAATGCTAACAAGCCGATTCCGGTCCGCATTGGCGACCAGGAACAGACCTTAACGCTGGGTAACGATGTCTCTACCACAACGCTGCATTTCGACAATCCATCACGGAGTCGCACTGTTGTGATCGTTCCGCCGGATCCGCAATCGACAAACGAGGGCAATATCCTCGGGCACTCGCCGCGTAAACTGGGAATTGGGATGGTTGAAATGAAAGTTATCCACACCGCCGGTTAACATTCATTTGAGAAGAGAAAGCGCCCTGCCTGAGCAGGGCGCTTTTTTTACATCAGAAGGTTTCCCAGTTGTCACCTGCACCGGAGCTGGCTGCCGCGGCTTTACGCCCCTTCACCGGCAATACCGGTGATTTAAGACCCGCCTGCTCACGTGATTTCACCTGTTCCTGCTGAATGCGGAATACCGCAACGGCCTGCGTCAGACGGCTCGCCTGCTCTTCCAGCGCCGCCGCTGCCGCCGCGGACTCTTCCACCAGCGAGGCGTTCTGCTGAGTCACACGATCCATCTCAGCCACCGCCAGACCCACCTGGTCGATACCGCGGCTCTGCTCGTCAGAGGCAGAAGCGATTTCGCCCATGATATCGGTCACGCGGGTTACCGCATTCACGATTTCACCCATGGTTTCGCCCGCGCTTTCAACCAGAGTAGAACCCAGCTCCACGCGGCCAACAGAGTCTTCAATCAGACTTTTGATTTCGCGTGCCGCCTGGGCGCTGCGCTGCGCCAGATTGCGCACTTCACCGGCCACCACCGCAAATCCACGGCCCTGCTCACCTGCACGCGCCGCTTCTACCGCAGCGTTCAGCGCCAGAATGTTGGTCTGGAAAGCAATGCCGTCGATCACGCTGATAATATCCGCGATTTTCTGCGAACTGCCCGCGATGTCGCGCATGGTTTGCACCACGTTATCCACCACTTTGCCGCCTTTCTGCGCCGTTTCGGACGCGCTCAGCGCCAGATTGCTGGCCTGACGGGCATTTTCGGCGTTCTGCTTAACGGTCGCGGTCAGCTGTTCCATGCTGGCTGCCGTCTCTTCAAGAGAAGCGGCCTGCTGCTCGGTACGGGAGGAGAGATCGTTGTTGCCAACCGAAATTTCACTCGCGCCGCTGTAAATCGCATTCGCGCCGTTACGCACGTCGCCCACGGTGCTCACCAGCTCACTCTGCATATGACGCAAAGTATCTGCCAGCTGGCCCATCTCGTTAGTCCCTTCGACATCAATACGCTTCACCAGATCGCCGCTGGCGATATGGCGAATGCTGTCGATCAGACGATTCAGCGGAGAAATCAGAGACTGTTTAATGCCCAGCCACACGCCAACGATCACCACCAGCACCGCGATCAGCACGCTAATCAGGACCCAGATGGCCTGCGTGTACGAGCTGTTGCTGTCATCCACGGCAGTTTGATACAGATGATCGTTCTGCTGCAGATAGTTCACATATTGCTTCTCGAACCCATCCTGATAGCTCTGAGTCGGCTGATCGAAGAAATCATTGATCTTGCCTGCGCCCAGCAGCTGGATCAGCTCGGCTAAAGCCCCGTGATAGATATCGTAGTTACGCTTAATTTCCAGTGCGGCGGCGTCGCTCTGACGCGGATCGCGCGGCAGTGCTTCGTAGTCAGCCCAGTTTTTTTCCGCCTGCTTCAGAGAAGCAGAAGCGATCTGCATCAGATCGGCTACGGTCGCGCCGCTACCGATATTGCTCTGATCCATCATGTAACGAATACCCGCGCGGTTGAGGGTATTACGGGTTTGCAGCAACGCGACCCAGCTGCCGTTAAGCGTGGATTGCTGCTGGCGAATAGTTTGAAGGACAGTGAAGTTTTCTTTGTCATGCTTTAGGGCATTAAAGAAAAGACCACCGGATGTCAGTTGTAAAAGGCCAAAAATAGCCAAAACCAGCAACAGACTGGTGACAATCTTGATACGATTTAACATGTTTTCTCTTTCCATCAGACAGATAACAGAATTTTCGGCCTGGTTAGGGAAAACTTTACGAAAATCGTGTTGATGATTGTGATGTTTACCGATTATCTGGCAAAAAAAAGATTAATGTTTATCCTAAATCGCGCCGTTATATAGCCATAAGATAAATTTTGCCTCTGTCACACTGACAACTTCTGTCAGTGATATCTGCATAATTCAGAGCTTTTCACAGCAATCATCAGGAATATATTATGGCCACTCCAGCCCGGAGCCGATCGGCTGAACGACTTGTCGATATTCTTATGGAGCTGCATTTAAACGGTGCGGTAAATCGCCACGACCTAATGCAAAAATTCAACATTACTGAACGCACGGTATACCGCGATCTCAATGCGCTTTCGCCTATTGTTCAGCATACCGGCAGCGGTCATTATCGCCTGATCCACTCGGTACAAAGCGCCCACGGACAGGGGCTGCACCACGCGATGGCTAACCTTCTGAATGCGGATAATTATTTCCCGGAACGAGGCAATGCCTTCTGGCAAAATCTGGAGGCCCGCGTTGAAGAAAACCATATTCGGATCCTCAGCAACGATGCTGAACACACTGTACAAAACGATATTCGTCGTCATCTGCTGGCGATTGAGAAATCTATTAAGAAGCGTAATGTTTGCCAGATAATTTATAAAGGTAAAACGCGTCTGATCAATCCATACAAACTCATTAACAAGAAAAACATATGGTATTTACAAGCCACGGAAAATGACAGGCTAAAATCCTTTTCGTTGAGCCAGATAAGCTGGTTTGATATTCAGAAGCAGACCTTCAGTCCGGATGCAGATACCACAGAATTACTGGAAAAAAATCTCGACCCGTGGGTCAGCGAAGATACTTTCGAGGTGAAAATATTTATTAACAATAATATTTCCCACTACTTTAAGCGGCGCGATTTATTGCCCGATCAGGAAGTCATCGCAGAAGTTCATGACGGCGTGACGATCCGCTGCCAGGCGGCGCATGAGAATCAGATCCTGCCGCTGATCTTCTACTGGCTGCCCAACATTCAGGTTTTAGAGCCTGAGTGGCTACGGGAAAAACTTTTCGGAACGCTCGAAGGCTATCTGGCAACCGTCACCGCAGACGCGGTGGAATAAAAATTGTGATATCAATCACATAAACCAGACCTCTGGCGGCGAGCCTGAACCACTCGCCGCTGCCTTTGACCGCTTAACGCCCGCAAACAACCACTCGCCCATTTACTCTCCTTTACACACGCCCGGATCTGGCAAGATCGCCTCAGCATTAATCAATACCTCCTCATAACGAACTCTGACCCCTTTTTACTGTTAAAAAACCAGGTCTAACTATGGATACGAAAAAACTACTTAAGCACGTACCCTGGGCGCTCCTTGGGATCCTCGGTGCTTTCTGTCTGGCGGTTGTCGCATTACGCAGGGGCGAGCACGTTAGCGCCCTGTGGATCGTAGTCGCGTCAGTCTCCGTCTATTTGGTCGCCTACCGCTACTACAGCCTGTATATCGCGCAGAAGGTCATGAAACTCGACCCGACCCGCGCCACGCCTGCGGTTATTAACAACGACGGCCTGAACTATGTTCCGACAAACCGCTATGTGCTGTTTGGCCACCACTTTGCCGCTATTGCCGGTGCGGGTCCGCTGGTTGGGCCGGTACTTGCCGCGCAGATGGGCTATCTGCCAGGCACGCTGTGGCTGCTCGCAGGCGTGGTGCTGGCGGGTGCGGTGCAGGACTTCATGGTGCTGTTTATCTCGACCCGCCGTAACGGCGCGTCCCTGGGTGAAATGATCAAAGAAGAGATGGGCCGCGTTCCGGGGACCATTGCCCTGTTCGGCTGCTTCCTGATTATGATCATCATCCTCGCGGTGCTGGCGCTGATCGTGGTGAAAGCCCTGGCAGAAAGCCCGTGGGGCGTCTTTACCGTCTGCTCCACCGTGCCGATTGCGCTGTTCATGGGTATTTACATGCGCTTTATCCGCCCGGGCCGCGTCGGCGAAGTGTCGGTGATTGGCATCGTGCTGTTGGTCGCATCCATTTACTTTGGTGGCATTATCGCGCACGACCCGTACTGGGGCCCGGCGCTGACCTTTAAAGACACTACCATTACCTTCGCACTGATCGGCTACGCCTTTATCTCTGCGCTGCTGCCGGTCTGGCTGATTCTGGCCCCGCGTGATTACCTGGCGACGTTCCTCAAAATCGGCGTCATCGTCGGTCTGGCGATCGGTATCGTGATCATCAACCCGGAACTGAAAATGCCAGCCGTGACCCAGTACATTGACGGTACTGGTCCACTGTGGAAAGGCGCGCTGTTCCCGTTCCTGTTTATCACCATCGCCTGTGGCGCTGTTTCTGGCTTCCATGCGCTCATCGCCTCCGGCACCACGCCGAAGCTGATGGCCAACGAAACCGACGCACGCTTTATCGGTTACGGCGCGATGCTGATGGAGTCTTTCGTGGCGATCATGGCGCTGGTTGCCGCGTCTATCATCGAACCGGGTCTGTACTTTGCGATGAACACCCCGCCTGCGGGCCTGGGCATCACCATGCCAAACCTGCATGAGATGGGTGGCGATAATGCCGCGCTGATCATGGCGCAGCTGAAAGATGCCAGCGCGCACGCAGCGGCGACCGTCAGCTCCTGGGGCTTTGTCATTTCGCCTGAACAGATTATGCAGACGGCGAAAGATATCGGTGAACCGTCGATTCTGAACCGTGCCGGTGGCGCACCAACCCTGGCTGTCGGTATCGCACACGTGTTCCACAAAGTGCTGCCGTGGGCTGATATGGGCTTCTGGTATCACTTCGGTATTCTGTTTGAAGCGCTGTTCATCCTCACCGCCCTGGATGCGGGCACGAGGGCGGGCCGCTTCATGCTGCAGGATTTGCTCGGCAACTTTGTTCCGTTCCTGAAAAAAACCGACTCACTGGTGGCGGGCGTGCTGGGTACTGCGGGCTGCGTCGGTCTGTGGGGTTATCTGCTGTATCAGGGCGTGGTTGATCCACTGGGCGGCGTCAAGAGCCTGTGGCCGCTGTTCGGTATCTCTAACCAGATGCTGGCAGCCGTAGCTCTGGTTCTCGGTACCGTAGTTCTGGTGAAAATGAAACGCACCAAATACATCTGGGTCACCGTGGTTCCGGCTCTGTGGTTGCTGCTTTGCACCACCTGGGCGCTGGGTCTGAAACTGTTCAGTAGCAACCCGCAGCTGGAAGGCTTCCTGTACATGGCGAACCAGTACAAAGAGAAGATTGCCGCAGGCGGCGGTGATCTGACCGCACAGCAGATTGCTAACATGAACCATATCGTGGTGAACAACTACACCAACGCGGGTCTGAGTGTTCTGTTCCTGGTGGTGGTGTACAGCATTATCTTCTATGGCATCAAAACCTGGATGAAAGTGCGCAACACCGATGTGCGAACCGATAAAGAGACACCGTATGTTCCGGTGCCGGAAGGCGGCGTGAAAACCTCTTCACACCACTAACCCCCGGCCCTCTCCCCCTGGGAAGAGGGGGTGGGTGAGGGGAAACAACGCCCGGTGGACTCACATCGCCGGGCTTTACGCATATCTGGATGGCACAATGTTTGGTAACTTAGGCGAAGCAAAAAAATATCTTGGTCAGGCGGCGAAAATGCTGATTGGTATTCCGGACTATGACAACTACGTTGAGCATATGCAGACCAACCATCCGGATAAACCGTACATGACCTATACCGAATTCTTCCGTGAACGCCAGCAAGCGCGCTATGGCGGTGATGGCAAAGGCGGCGTGCGCTGCTGCTAAAGGAGAGAACATGACACCGATTGCAGTAACCCTTCTTACCGGCTTTCTCGGCGCGGGTAAAACCACTCTGTTACGCCATATCCTGAATGAACAGCACGGTTTTAAAATCGCCGTAATCGAAAACGAATTTGGCGAAGTCTCCGTGGACGATCAGCTGATTGGCGATCGCGCCACGCAGATCAAAACGCTGACCAACGGCTGTATCTGCTGCACCCGCTCAAACGAACTGGAAAACGCCCTGCTCGACCTCGTCGACAGCCGCGACCGCGGTGAGATCGCTTTCGACCGTCTGGTTATCGAATGTACCGGCATGGCCGATCCCGGTCCGATTATTCAGACTTTTTTCTCGCATGAGATCCTCTGTCAGCGCTATCTGCTGGACGGCGTGATTGCGCTGGTGGACGCGGTCCATGCCGACGAGCAGATGAACCAGTTCACTATCGCGCAGTCGCAGGTGGGTTATGCCGACCGCATCCTGCTCACCAAAACCGACGTAGCGGGAGACGCGACGGCACTGCGTGAACGTCTGACGCGCATCAACGCCCGCGCGCCAGTCTTTACCGTCACCCACGGCGATATCGACCTCGCACAGCTGTTCAACACCAACGGCTTTATGCTGGAAGAGAAGGTCACCTCTGCGCCACGTTTTCACTTTATCGCCGATAAGCAAAACGACGTCTCGTCGATTGTGGTCGAACTGGACTACCCGGTGAATATCAGCGACGTCTCCCGCGTGATGGAAAATCTGCTGCTGTCGTTTGCCGACAAACTGCTGCGCTATAAAGGCATGCTGTGGATCGACGGCGAACCCAACCGTCTGCTGTTCCAGGGCGTACAGCGCCTCTACAGCGCCGACTGGGACCGTCCCTGGGGCGACGAAGCGCCGCACAGCATCATGGTGTTTATCGGTATTCAACTGCCGGAAGAAGAGATTCGGGCGGGATTTGCATCGCTTAAATCCTGATCTCAGGACTCAAACCGCCCTTTCTTCGGGGCGGTTTATATCAAATAAGCGTAATATCGTTTCCAGAAATGTAATGTTACGTTATTTTCAGAACTTATTTTAAATAATAAAAATCCTAATTAATTCCCTTCAAACGATTAATCCGGCCACGTTCAACTGCTGTTTAGCCAATAAATAAAACGTAGTCTAAACACGAAAAGATTATGGGTTGACGCCGTGACAATTCAACGCTCGCTTAACATCAAAAACACATTTTTATAGCGAAATCAGGATAAAACCGCGAGTTTCGTCACATTTGCAGTCATAAACATCCCTTGTTAAGGTGTCCCCAGATTAATTTGATGACGAGGATTTAACCATGAAAAAGATTAACTTCATTCTGCTTTCTGTTCTGACTGCTGTTTCCGGTTCCGCGATGGCGATGGGCGCTTCCATTGAACAGGGAAAAAACTTCACCAATTTAAATATTGAAATGGGTAAATCCTCATCCGGTATTTACGCCGAAACCAACTGGCTGAAAAATACCGATGACGGTACTCAGACGGGCGGCGTGGGTGCAGGTTATAACCTGGAAGTTGGCCCGGTAATGCTGAATGCCGGTGCGAAAGCCATCTACCTCGGACCGAAAAAAGGCGATAACGGCGTAGCCTTCCCATTCGGTGGCGGCGTGAATGTTGCCCTGACCGACAGCATTAATGTGTTCGGTGAAGGTTATGTCGCACCAGACGGCCTGAACAACAGCGTGAAAAACTACGTAGAAGCCAACGGCGGCGTAAGCTGGGCGCCTGTTAAACCGGTTACGCTGAAAGTGGGTTACCGCCACGTAAGCGTTGATGGCAAAGATGGTCGTCCAAACCACACTCTGATTGACGGTGTCTATGTGGGCGGCGGCGTAAGCTTCTAACACCCCCGAACGGACCAAAAAAAACCTGCCAGATGGCAGGTTTTTTTATACGCGGATTTTACTGACGCACAACCACCAGTTTCTGGTTCACAAACTCTTTAATCCCCAGATCCGACAGCTCGCGCCCGTACCCGGAACGCTTCACGCCGCCAAACGGCAGCTCCGCCGCGGTATCGGTCAGCCAGTTGATATACACCATACCGGTTTCAATTCGCGACGCCATTTTCTTCGCTCGTTCGATATCCTTGCTGAATACCGCACCGCCAAGGCCATAGTGGGAATCGTTCGCCAGGCTCACCGCTTCGTCATCGTTTTTGACCACATAAATCTGCGCTACCGGGCCAAAGAACTCTTCAAAGTACGCCGGATTATCACGGGAAATATGGGTCAGGATCGTCGGCTCAAAGAAGTTACCTTCACGCTGCACCGGCTTACCGCCGAAGTGAAGCTTCGCGCCGTTCTTCACCGCCTCGTTGACCTGTTTGGTCAGGGTTTCCAGAGCGTCTTTCGACGACAACGGTCCCAGCGTGGTGTTCTCATCCAGCGGATCGCCGATCTTCACCTTTCCAAAAGCTTCGGTGAATTTAGTCAGGAACTGCTCCGCCACTTTTTCATGAAGAATAAAGCGTTTAGCCGCCGTACAAACCTGCCCGGCGTTGTTGAGACGCGCATTAACGCCGATTTTCACCGCGTTATCCAGATCGGCGTCGTCGAGAACCACAAACACATCGTTACCGCCCAGTTCGAGGGTCGATTTTTTGATGTGCTTCGCCGCCTGCGCGGCCACTACGCTACCGGCTTTTTCCGAGCCGGTCAGAGCCGCCCCCTGCACACGCGGATCGGCGATGATATTCGCCACCTGATCCTGAGAAATAAACAGGTTAGTCCACGCGCCGTCCGGCGCTCCCGCCTCGCGAACCAGATGCGCAAAGGCTTCGGCACAGTGCGGGACGATGCTGGCATGTTTTGCGATCACCGGGTTACCTGCTGCCAGGTTCGGCGCCAGCACGCGCATCAACTGATAGAACGGGAAGTTCCACGGTTCAACGGCCATCACCACACCGATGGGATGATGCTCCACCCACGCGTCGCCCAGCTCCGTTTTATAGGTCACCGGAGCCAGAAATTGCGTCGCGTTATCCGCGTAATAACGTGCGATTTGCGCGCAGAGTTTCACCTCCCCACGACTTTGTTCGATGAGTTTCCCCATCTCCTGACTGGCAATTTTCGCCAGCTCTTCTGTCCGGCTGTCGATGAGATCCGCGAGCTTATGCAGGACAGGTAAGCGCTGCCCGATATCCCCTTTCGCCCATTCGGAATGGTAAAGCGCATCGGCGGTTTTCAGCGCCGCTTCGACATCAGCATCGGTATGCGATTTGTACTCTTTGACGAGCTGGTTAGTAGCAGGATTCACTGTCTGGTAAGCCATGTAGGTCTCCTTAATTTCCGTTCAGGCTATTAAGGGTAGTCAAGATGACTGAGGCCGGGCGTAAAGTTGGGTATATCCGGAGTGTTCTTAGGAAATATTTTTCTCCAGTCTTTCGGTGCAATTTGCTGAGTGATACGCGGGTTGTCATGATACAGGCGCTAAAAATCATTCGCATCATCAATAATTATGTTTTATCCATCACCGACACAATGACTATTTCTGATTTAGCATCGATGCTCACGGAGACTGACATACCGGGATCATCTCCTTGCCAGCATTCTCCGTCGATATCACAGCTACCGAGACGCCTGAAGCCGTTTTTCTGAAGGTAATGATTAATTCTGTTGGTATGAGTCGTTCCAGAAAACGTCACCTCATAGATAAGGAGATCCGGACCGGAGACATTGGAGTACCCAAAATGATAATGGGCTGATACACGAGGCATGTTCTTCAAAATATCAGGCGTAAAAAATTCGCACTCCCGTTTATCCTGTTCCGTGTAACTCGCGCTTTCGGTGAAATCCATTTTGACATACGGCCATACGTAAACCGCCCCCACAGTGATAACAGCGAGAATAGCCAATGTAACGCTGGCAGAGGTTTTCATATCTGCGGAGTATCCTTTCCTGATTACAAGAAGAGTAATGAATAACTGCTACAAGGAAAATAGTCATTTAGTAGGTTCCTTTTAGTTCCTCAACCGTAGCCATTTAATCATCCCTGTTTTTACCTTACGTTCATCGTACGCGTTATTTGAAAAAGGATTACACATCTTATTTCAGAAATGCACGTAAAGTTAAAGAATGTTAACTACACACAATCAGGAATAAATTTTTTAATCAACAAAAATAACCATTGAGTGTTTGGGGATGATCCCATTTTATCCGTAATTTTGTGTATACTCGCTACTTAGAGGTGTCTACATTTTAAGGATAAAAGGTGGAATGCGATGAAAGTGAGTGAGACTGCGCTACTGAAGTCAGGGTTTAGCCATGCAGAGCTACAAAAACTGAAGAACAATATGGCTAATTATGGCGGATCACTGGATTCCATAACTCATGATCTTGCAAACCGCTTTATCGCCTCGAAATGGATTACTATCGTGGCCTTAAGCATACTGGTTATTACGTTGATGCTGGCATCTATCAATACCAGCATCACACTTGCAGCCACACTTGCAATTGTATTGCCTTTTATATGGTATATAGCCCCGGCAAAACTCGCATACAAATCATGGCGTTATCGAAGACTGCCAACTAATTCTGAACCGAGTCGGTAACAGACATAAGGTCAAAAATGACCTTAGATTTAACCCCATAACCTACAATTTTCATTGTGAGCTTTGGACGGCTCATGGTGCTCACTTTACGATAATAATCGGCCGGCAGATACCGAAATAGACGCCAGGTTCCGGGGCGTCTGAACAGACCGAATATGCTATATGTATTTGCAGCGAGCGAGATTGATTTATAGATCCCCAACCCGCTATTACGGCTGAACCCCATGAATTCCGCGGTGGACATAGCTGCATCAGCAATCAACCCTTCCGAGGTTTTGTTATCCATTGCGTAATGTGCAATTTCTTTGCTTATACCGTTTGCACCATCAGTAACCAGAACCGCACCGGCAAGAACGCCTAAGGGCGTCATAGAACCTATGAGAGTTAGACCAACAGCTATTTCAACGCCGGACAAGACTACATTTACAGTTGAAATAACATAACCTACAATTTTGTTATTTTCCCGGACGAACTCCACTTTGGCATAAAGTTTGGCCGATTTCGTTCGCAGCATTCTGTCCTGTACCTCAAGGTTTTCCGTCTCAGCCTTCAGATTTTTAAGACACGCCATGCACTCTTCGTCTGATTTTGCCCGTCGGGCGATGGCAAACTGCTGCTCAACAAGATCTTTAATATCCTGGACAAACTTCATCCGCGTCAAACCATCCCGAAGATGGAAGGAAGACAGAGTATTCGCTGTACTGATCAGTTTTCTGGCCTCAAGGTTAACCATTGTTTCGGCCCATTTTTTATTTCTGCCTGAGCGCATCATATCAAGCAATGCAGCATCCATTTATATTCTCCCTGTCTATATCTCGCCGATGTTACCGTTTGATTTCAATTGTAAACCTTCGTTTAATCCGGAAATAAGTTGGTCTTGATATGCCTTTTCCCCGATACATGCGTAAACCGCCCCCACAGTGGTAACGGCAAGAATAGCCAATGCAACGCTGGCTGAAGTTTTCATTTCAGAAAACATCCTTTCCGACCGCATGAAAAGAGATAGATATCCGTTACGCGGAGAAAAGCCATTTAAACATTCCTGTTTTTATCTTCCGCTCATCGTACGCCTTATTTGAAAAAGGATTACAGATCTTATTTTCAAAAATGCACGTAAAGTTAAAGAATGTTAACTGCGATTTAATAGTTTTTAAGCGAACGTAAATTATACTGAAATGATTACTGACTTTTATCCAATAATGAATGATTCCTTTTATATTTTTCCTTGCACAGCGTGCAGTAACAGTGTGCTATTTAATTCGTCAGGCTTTGAACCTGGCCAGCTCTTCGCTTGCCGGAGTTGTATTCCCCGCTTATCCCTCCCAGTGAACCCCATCACAATTCAACTTCTTATTTTTCCCTGACCGACCAACGCGCTAAACGTCCGTTTTTTGTAAACCACTGAAATAAAAAACATCCGTTGTTCGCAGCTCTCAATCCATTCATAAAATCGAATCAATAACTGTGTATATCCAATTGGATTAGCAATCGCACGCTTCGCAGAATGGGCACATACCCATCTTATTCAGGAGCGACAGATGTCTCATTCGGTCATTAACAACACCCCATACGAAGCCGTTGAAATCCTTCGTAACGCCAAACCCGGCTTTAAACCACGCATTGCGTTTATTCTCGGATCTGGCCTCGGCGTGCTGGCAGATAAGCTCGATAACAAAACCGTTATCTCTTACGAGAAATTACCGGGCTTTCCGGTGAGTACCGTGATTGGCCATGCGGGGGAAGTGGTGATGGGCTCGCTGCACGGCGTGGATCTCATCTGCATGAAGGGCCGCGGTCATTTCTACGAAGGCGTCGGAATGGGCATCATGACCCATGCGGTGCGCACCTTTAAGCTGCTTGGCTGCGAGTTTATGTTTTGCACCAACGCGGCGGGATCGCTCAATCCGGCTATCCCGGCGGGCAGCCTGGTGGCGCTGAACGACCACATCAATACCATGCCGTCCACGCCGCTGGTCGGGCCGAACGACGACCGTTTTGGCCCGCGCTTCTTTAGCCTCGCTAACGCCTACGACAAAGACCTGCGCGAAAAACTGCATCACACTGCGGGTGATCTCAATATCACGCTGCACGAAGGCGTGTTCGTCTCCTATCCGGGGCCTAACTTCGAAACCGCGGCAGAGATCCGCATGATGCAAAACATGGGCGGCGACGTGGTCGGCATGTCGGTGGTGCCGGAAGTGATTGTCGCACGCCACTGCGGCCTGAAAGTGCTGGCCGTATCGGCCATCACCAATATGGCAGAAGGCCTGAGCGACGTGGAGCTCTCCCACGAACAAACCCTGAAATGTGCGGCGATGGTCACCGACGATTTCATTCGCCTGATTAGCCAGTTCGTGAAGAACTGCCGCTAACTTCCCGTCCAGCGGCGGGCCACGCGCCCGCCAGGAGAAATGCAGATGTCAGAAAATTACTCCCGCAGCAGCCTGAACGCGATTTCCTGGTTGAGCTACTACTTCGTCGGTGCCCTGGTTTCGACGCTGGGCATTGTCCTCGGCCCGCTGTGCGCCGCGTTCAATAAGAACCCGAGCTTTATCGGTCAGGTGTTTACCCTGATGAACATCGGCATGTTCGTGCCGATCATGCTCGGCGGCATTCTGATGAAAAAATGGGGCCTGCAAAAGCCGCTGGTGATCGCCGCGGCGCTGACCATTCTCATCAGCGCCCTGCTGTTCGTTACCCCGACGCTCACCATGTTCAGCATCGCGGTCGCGGTCATCGGCGCCTGCGGCGGGATTTTCATGACCATTGGCAGCTACCTGGTGGTACGCATCAATCCCGATGAAAAAAGCCGTTCGTCGAGCCTGATTTTCACCGACTTTTTCTTCAGTCTGGCGGGTGCGACGCTCTCTTTTCTGCTGGCGTGGCTGTTCAAAATGGGCGCGAGCTGGATGGCGATGTACGGCATCATGGGCGGGCTGGGCGTGCTGATGCTGATCCTGACGCTCCGCAGCCGTTATCCGGCAACCGTTGCCCCGGAACCCGCGCAGCACGAAGCCTCCGGCAAAGAGCAGTGGGGCCGTTCCGTGTGGCTGCTGTGCGGGGCGCTGTTTCTGTTCCTGCTGGCGGAGCCGATTTTCACCATGTGGACGCCGGGCTATCTGCAGTGGCGTTTCCAGATGCTGCCAGAACAGGCGGCGCTGTACACCACGGTCTACTGGGTGGCGAAAGCGACCGGGCTGTTCCTCAATCAGTTCACCGTGAAGTGGATGAAACTGCGCACCTTCCTGCTGATTTGTACCACCGTCGGCCTGGTCGCGATTGCGCTTATCAGCAACAGCGCCAATACCACGTTAATTATGATTGCCTGCGGCGCTTTCGGCTTCTTTAACTCCGGTCTGTTCTCCGGCCTGATGAGCTACGGCTCGCTGCAGGTTAGCCGCAGTTCGCCGACGCTGATCTCCGCCCTGCTCACCTGCGGTACCGTGGGTACACTGCTGTTTGCGACCGTTTCATCGCTGGTAAACAGCCGCTACGGCCTGCACGGCGCGGTGAATGCCTCCACCTGTGCCTATGCGCTGCTGATGATCACCCTGCTTGCGGCTATCGCCTGCAGTAACGCAGAACACCTGCCTCGGGGCGAAGTGGCCGCGGTTTGACACTCTCCAGAGGGGGTTGCATGATATCGCCACCCTCTTTTTTCTCGGTACCCGTCATGCTTGATACTCAGGCCAATAGCCGTGTCCGTTTCCGGATGTTGCGCTATTTCCAGACCCTCGCCGAAGAGCTGCATTTTGGCCGTGCCGCCGCAAAACTGAATATCTCCCAGCCGCCGCTCAGTATGCAAATCAAAGAGCTGGAGGAGATCCTCGGCGTGGCTCTTTTTGAGCGAACCAGCCGCAAAGTGGTGCTCACTCACGGCGGAAAAGTGCTGAAAGCGGAGGTAGACAGGCTACTGAGCGCCACCGAGCAGTCGTTAAATTACGTGCGCCAGATTGGTCGCAGCGAAAAGCAGCATATCAATATCGGGGTCATTGGCAGCGCGATGTGGGGGCCGCTGCTCACCAGGATGAAAGCCTTTCGCGAGTCCAATCCGGACGTCAACTGGACGCTGCATGAACTCGGCCAGCAGGAACAAACCGGGGCGTTGCTGGCCCGCACAATTGATATCGCCATCAATCGCAACGTCATTCCTCACGTTGAAGCGAGGATCCGCTGCCAGCTCTTTGCGCGTGAAACCGTATGCGTGGCGGTGCATGAAAGCGATCCGCTGTGCCGCCGCGCCACCCTCTCCCTGAAAGATCTGGCCGATCGGGCGTTTATCTCCCTCTCCTTCGCGCGCAGCGATTTTGCCCGTCAGGTGTATGACCACTGTCTCGCACTCGGCGTCTCGCCGCTGGTGACGCATCAGGTTTTTGAACCGCAGACCGCGCTGGCGCTGGTGAGCAGCGGAAACGGTGTCTCGCTGTTACCCGAATCTTGCGCGCTGATCCACTGGCCTGGCGTGGTGTTCCTGAAACTCGAAGAGACCATCCCCGCCGATCTCTATGCGCTGTGGTATGACGAACCGCAGCCAGACTTTTTCACCCGTTTTGTGCAGGCGCTGCGCGACTAACCACAGATTTTTGCACTCCGCCCGCGTTCCGCTCTATCCTTAACCCTATGGAAAAATTAGCTGAACTCAAACGCGCCAAGCTATTGGCGCTGTCGCTGCTGCTGATTGCGGCTGCCACTTTTATTGCCACACTGTTCCTGCCACAGACGTTTTGGGTGCGCGGGATTAAGGCGATTGCCGAAGCGGCGATGGTGGGTGCGCTGGCGGACTGGTTCGCCGTGGTGGCGCTGTTCCGACGTGTCCCTATTCCGTTTATCTCCCGTCACACGGCGATTATCCCGCGCAATAAAGACCGGATTGGCGACAATCTCGGCCTGTTCGTGCAGGAAAAATTTCTCGATACCCAGTCGCTAGTGGCCCTCATTCGCCGCTATGAGCCGGCGCAGCTGATTGGCAAATGGTTCAGCCAGCCGGATAACGCGCAGCGCGTCGGGCAGCATCTGATTCAGGTGATGAGTGGGTTCCTGGAACTGACCGACGACGGACGCATTCAGCGTCTGCTGAAACGCGCGGTGCATAAGGCGATTGATAAAGTCGATTTCACCGAAACCAGCGCGCTGATGCTGGAGAGTATGACCAAAAATAATCGCCATCAGGTGCTGCTGGACGCGATCATCAACCGCCTGATTACGCTGATTCAGCGCGACAGCACGCGGGATTTTATCGCCGCACAGATCGTTCACTGGCTCAAAACAGAACATCCGCGCAAGGCCATGATGTTGCCCACTGAATGGCTGGGCGATCAAAGCGCCGAGCTGGTTTCCGATGCGGTGAACGCCATCCTCGACGATATCAGCCACGACCGCACGCACCAGATCCGCCAGGCGTTTGATCGCGCCACGCTGAAGCTCATCGACAATCTGAAAAACGATCCGGAGATGGCGACCAAAGCCGAGAACATCAAACACTATCTGAAGAACGATGAGGCGTTTAACCGCTATCTGGGCGAGATGTGGGCCGACCTGCGCGCGTGGCTGAAAGCGGATATGCAGAGCGACGACTCCCGAGTGAAGCAGCGCATCGCCAGGGCCGGGCAGTGGTTTGGTGAAACGCTGGTCGCCGATGCCAGCCTGCGCGCCTCGCTGAACGAGCATCTGGAGCAGGCGGCGCATCGCGTGGCGCCTGATTTTGCCGCGTTCCTGACGCGCCATATCAGCGACACGGTTAAAGGCTGGGATGCGAAGGACATGTCGCGCCAGATTGAGCTGAATATCGGTAAAGATTTACAGTTTATCCGCGTTAACGGCACGCTGGTCGGCGGAACGATTGGGCTCATCCTGTTTTTACTGTCGCAAATCCCGACGTTCTTATCACACTAAAACGGGGCGCAATGCCCCGTTTTTCACTTAACTCGCCGGCTGTGGCGTGGGCGCGTCGCTCCCCGCCTCGCGCTCGCGGATCACTTCCGCTTCAAAGAACTCGCGCACCACCGTCACCGACAGACCGATCACAATCTGCAGATTGTTGCCGTTGCGAAGGGTCCCCAGCGCCCCGGCGGCTTTCAGTGCTTTATCATCCATGACCCGCGCCGGATCGTTGATCACCAGCCGAAGACGCGTCTGGCAGTTACTGATGGTATCGACATTTCCCGCCCCGCCAACGCAGTGCAGGATCGCAATCGCCTTCTCGCGGTCGGGCTGTTTTCCCGCCGCTTTTTTATCGCGGTAATCCTGTTTGGAATAAAGGCGCACGTCGTCTTCATCCTCACTGCGGCCCGGCGTCAGGATGTTGTATCTGAGGATAACGTAGCGGAAGACCGCAAAGTTGATCGCCGCAAAGCCAAAGCCGATCGCCAGATGGATCCAGATCAGATGCGCATGGTTTTGCGCGTAGAAGATCCAGTTAAACAGGATCATATCGTTCATCCCGCCGCCCATAAAACCGACCACACCGGCCATATACAACACCATGCACAGCACCGCGCCAATCAGCGCATTTAACAGGTACAGAACCGGGGAAATAAACAGATAGGTGAACTCAATCGGCTCGGTGATCCCGACGCTCATGGCGGTGATAATCGCCGGAACTACCAGCGCCGCCACTTTTTTCTTCTGATTTTTATTGGCGGTGGCGTAAATCGCCAGCCCCGCGCCCAGCGAGCAAAAGACGCTAATATTGCCGTAAAGCGAATAACCACCCGCCGGGAACTGTTCGCGCAGCGGCACGCTGGAGGCCGCATAAGTCGAGACGTTCTCAATCCAGTGAGTGTACAGGCCACCGTCGACGACCGCCGGGCCGAAGAAGAACGGGAAATAGACAAAACGGTGCAATCCCGTCGGCACCAGAATGCGTTCGACAAAGGCAAAAAGCCCCATCCCCAGTACGTCAGCTTCGATGTAAAACGTCTGCATCGCATTAATGCCCAGCTGCACTTTTGGCCACACCAGACAGGTCAGCCACGCCAGCGGGATCATGATGAAGAAGGAGATGATAAACACCAGCGCCATGCCCTGGAAAATCGAGAAGTAGTCGTGCAGTTTTTTCTCGAAAAAGCGGTTATGGATCCAGGTGACGATCCCGCCAACGATCAGCGAAAAAACAATGCTGGTATCGAGCGTTTTGATTCCTCCCACCAGCGCCAGCCCGCTCTGCCCGCCAACCTCCTGATTAAAGTTCACGCCAAAATCCGCGCCCCAGAAAGTGAGCATCCCGTTGGTAAAATAGTTAAACGCCATGTAGGAGAAAAAGGCCACCAGCGCCGCGCGCGCCTGGGCCGATTTTGCCAGGCCAATCGGCAGCGCCATACAAAACAGCAGCGGGAAGTTGCGGAATATCGTCCAGCCGCCGGACTTCAGAATGGTCATCACTTTGAAGAAGTTAGAGTCCGGATGGGCCAAATCGCCCATGATGTCGGGCATGGTCAGGATGTTGGTGACGGCCAGCAGCAATCCGGTAAACGGCAGGAAGGCTATCGGGACCGCCATCGCGCCGCCAAACGTCTGGAAGGCGCCCATGATATTGCGTTTTTTCATTTATTATTATCTCCAGCTATCCGCTCTCGCGGGTCAGGTCACAGAGGTTTTTTCAGGCCAGTCACCCTGCTCCATCTCCAGCAGGAGCAGCATGGTTAACGCCTGAGCGTAAGGAACCGGGGCCATCGCGATATCGCAGTAATACTGAATATCCCAGCCCAGCATGGTGCCGCGTGACGCTTCGAGGACAATCCCGTTCTCGTCAATACGCGCCATCACCGCGTCAAATGCCCGCAGCGCGTTCGCGCTCACGGCTTCATCCAGAATGCCCATCCGCACACCGCGCAGCATGCCGTAGGCGATCCCCGCTGTGGCGGACGACTCCTGCGGTGAGAGCGGATCGTCGAGCACCGTATGCCACATGCCGTTGTCGGCCTGCAGTTCACACAGCGTGCGCACCTGCCGCGACACCACCTGCGACAGATAACGGCGCACGCCAGTATCCAGATGCTCGCCCATCAGTTCGATAAACTCCGGGATCGCCACGGTGATCCACGCGTTACCGCGCGCCCAAAACGCCCCGGCAAAATGGTGTTTATCCACAAACGTCCAGCCGTGATACCACAGCCCGCTGGCCGGATCGCTGAGGTAGCGGGTGTGCAGCAAAAACTGATATCCGGCTTCGTCGATCAGATCGCGGCGATTGAGCACGATGCCCGCCACGCCAAGAAACAGACAGGTCATAAACAGCGTGTCATCCCAAAGCTGGCCGGTATTCGGCTGCTCTTTCACCACATGCTGAAAACCGCCCTCTTCGGTTTTGGGTAAATCGCGCAGCAGGCCGTCGGCCCAGTCATTCACCGTTTGCAGCAGATCCTGACGCTGCTGCTGCCCCGCCACCAGCGCCAGCGCGATCATCGGCGCGGTGGTGTTTATCTGCATTTCCGGCAGCCCTTTGCGGATCTGCGCGTCATACCAGCCGAGGATCGACTGTTGCAGCGCCGTATCCTGCTGGTACGCGGCATAGCGCCAGAAACCGTACAGTCCGACACCGATTTCCCACTCCCACTCTTCAAAGTGGATGGCAAATCCGTCGCTGGTCCCCACTTCGTCGAGATTTTTCAGCCGACAAAAACCACGCACCACGCGGTCCAGCGTGCTTGTTAACCCTTCCTTGTTCATGCTGTCACTCCCTTGCGTACCACGCGCGGTTCACCGCCGTTCAGGGGTGGAAAAGGTGGGAAATCGGTCAACCTCACCTCTCCCCGCTGCGGATGACGCAAAGTGGCCGTCTGCGTAGCCACATCGACATGCAGCTCAAGTGCCGCGATGGCGGTACAGAAGTCAGCAAAGGCCGCGTCATCGCCGTAACCCGCTTCGAGATACCACGCCACATCGCGCCCGAAGGCCCGACACTCGCTTCCGGCCGTTAATCCCTGCTCAGTCGTGTGCAGAGGAGCGGAACACAGCACCGCGGCAAATGCCTGACCCGCACGCACGATGCGGGCGTGCGTCGTCGCGATCAGCTGCTCAAACGCGTCGATGGGTAAATGGATGTGCGTCCACGGCAGGGCGTTTTCCGGTTCGATGTGCCAGAGCATCAACGCGCAGTTTTCCACCTGCGTGACGCGCGGCATCACGCCGTTTCCGGCCCAGAACGACGGCCGTTTTTCGCCGCCTGGCTCGGCTTCGCCCGGATGATTGATCCAGATTTTGGCGTCAAAACGAGAGGCAAATTGCAGATCGACAAGATGCTGCTGATGGCCAGGCTCGCCGGTATGGTGATCGACACACGACGACAAACTGACGCCTGGCGCTTTCCACACGCAGATGTTGCCGCCGCCGCAGGTGTACCAGGCGGACAGCTCGCCCTCTGTCATCGTCGCGTATTCTGTCGATACGGATGGCGGCACGTAGTCGCTGGCGCAGAACAGCGGCAGCGAGGCGCATTTGCGGTTATATCCGCCGTTGCCCCAGGCCACCGCGCCGTAAGCGGAAAGCTCGGTCAACATGCCGGCCAACAGCTCTTTTTCGTAAACGCGTCCCATCGTGCCAGCGGCCACTCCGCTCTGGTAATGCAGTGCGCTTTGTAACATCAGGCGGTCAATCAGCTGGCCTGCACGGGTGCGAATCTGCTGGCTGTCGGCCATCTGATACAGCGCAAACAAGCCAATATAATCCACGGGATAATAGGGCGCGGAGTTCCACTCAACGAAGCCGTGAACCTCAATCGCATCAAACCACTGCATCAGCCGCGCTTCGGCAATACTCTGCTGCTCGCGTCCGCTGCGGCCCGAGGCAATAAAACGCTCGTCCGGGAAAAATTGCCCGGCCAGATATTGGGCAGTATGGAAGCACAGCGCGTGGTTTTCGCTCCAGAACCACATCACATCGCAGCCCGGCTCGTCGAGCCAGTAGCGATAGCCCAACAGGGTTGATTTGACGCGCCGCCACAGTGGCGCAGGAAAGTATTCCCCCTGGTGATAGCGCCAAATCCACAGCAGCGGCACCAGCGAGAAATCAGAGCAGTCTTCCCGCGCGCTGATGCGCTTCAGGGTGCTGTTCAGCAGGCTTTCACACTGCGGGCCGTACTCACGCAAATGCATCATCGCCAGCAGGCGGCTGGTGCGGTCCATTCCGTTTTCTGCGATATAGCGCAGCGCCTCCTGTTTGCGTCCGTTAAGCGTGTTTGCGCGGGTGAGCGCGGGCGCATCGGGCAACACGTTGATCCCCATCTGACGCGTCAGCGCCAGGTCGCCGCATTGCAGGGTCAGGCGCAGCTGATAGTGTGCCTCGCCGATATCGTGCGGTAATGGCAGAGTCAGCTCGCTCTGTTTGGCGTTTAGCACACCAAAATCGAGGGTTTGCGGGGTGAAATTATCGTTGCCCATCCCGCGGATCTCCGCGCGAAGACGGATGCCCTCCGGTGCGGGAACGTTGCTGTGCAGGCGCACGGTATGGTTGAAAGCGGCCAGCTCAGGGCGCAGTCCGCGCGCAAACTGACTCAGGGTATCGACGATAGCCCCGCTTTTACCAGGCAACGCCACGCCGAGAACGGTGTCACTCAGGTAAACCATTTGCAGGGCAAATATCGTGTCGCGTTCGAACAGCTCATCAAGATGGATCAACAGGCTGTTTTTGCCCGCCTTTAACCCCAGCGTCACCTCGACGTGCTGCATCGCATTGCGCGTGAACGGCGTAAAGCAGGCCGCTAATTCGCTCTCAATCCACAGCCGAACGCCCCCGCAGGTGCCGAGCCGGAACCTGAATTCTCCGCTATAGGGAGCAAAAAGATCGACCGTCAGCCAGCGTTGAAGATGAAAAGGTAAATGGCGGAAATCAGAAAAGGAGACCGTGTCATTTTCGCCGGTGAAGGTCACTTCATGACAGGGCAGCGCCTGCGCGGGATCGACCACGCGCAGAGCATGCGTCTGGCGAAATACGCGGCGACAGAAAGCGTCCTCTTGCGGGCCGGAGCCATTGCGAAAGTGATAGTCGATCGCCGGATCGCCCGCCTCTCCGGTGTAAAATTCAGCAAAGCGCGCTTCCTTCGCCTCTGAAAACAGAAAACGCGTGAGCGCGTCGCCCTGTGATAACTGCCAGTCACCCTGTGACATCTCTTCCTCACCTTCCCACGACGAATACATTACGCGTATATCATCAGCGGATTGCGGTGATTAAACGAGCACCCATTATTGGGGATTGGCGGGATCTGCCTGACCACTCACAAAGCGATCCACCGGCAGAGAAACGATGTGATAACGATCACACCTTATCGCACACGAAAAAAAGGCGTGTGACGGCGATCGCGCGCGCAGTACGCAACGCGATCGCGTGAGGTGATATTGATCACAGTATGAGCGGCGTTATCCCTTCAACGCTTTCAGTTCGACGCTCAGGCTATCCGCCAGCGCCCGCACCCGCGAGGCATCAAACAGGACGTGCAATCCGGGCGAGGCATCGGCGTGTTTCGTGCAGTAGTCTTCCATCTCAGACGCACTCCGATACAGCTCCTGAATATTAATCTGGCAGATTTCACGCATGCTCCAGCTGTTTTCGACCTCGCGGGCAAAGCGCAGGGTGAAGAAGGCTTTTTGCGCATGCAAAAAAAGATGGCAGTAGATGGCAAAACCCTGCCACTCCTCAAGCCAGCGGCGTTTTAGCGCATACGGAAATTCGGCCCGGTCACTAAAGCGCAGCGCCTGTTCCCGCAGGGCCAGAGAGGCATCGCGGGCGTCGTCTTTCTCCTGCGCGATCCGCGTCAGGCAGGCGGCCGAGGTTTCAACATCGCTGGCATCAAAGGTGATATCACGCTCCGAACCGGGTAACCAGTGGTTGCGGTTGAGCTGCCCGTAAAGGCTCCACACCGCCTGGCCGTAGCTTTCCGGCACCTGACTGTGGCGATGGAAAACGTGATCGCGCACGTAAATCGCCTGATACAGCACCTGTCCGGCCTGCTCCAGCAGCGAGGTAAATTCGTCGAAAATATCAGGATCCGGACGCCAGCCGTAACTTTCGTCGAGCCAGTATGTCATCAGCCGATCGGTGGAGAGATGCACGCCATCGCTGGCCAGCATGCGGCTACAGGCAACCAGATTGCACTCGCTCAGCGTCCCCATGATCCAGTGGTTATCGACGCCCTCCCAGCTGGTTTTACACACCGCGCCCCGGATCGCCGGATTGCTGCGACACCACAGCAGGCGGCCCTGGAGTTCATCAATGCGCGGGAACGGGAAAATCCCCCAGCCCACCTCTTCGCCCACCAGATCGATATCCGCCCAGACCTCGCGTTCGTGAACAGCCAGCAGCGCCGGATTGTTGGGGAATGACGGCCAGAAACGCTCAGGGGTGAGTTTAATCGACACGCTTACGCTCTCCGGCAGCGGGCGGATCGCCTCCAGCACGTTGCCGAGATCGTGATTCCCCGCCGGGAAGACCCGCAGCACCAGATGCTTATTCTCTTTCTGCATCGTGCGCGACAGGGCATGAAAACAGCGGCTGTACAGCGCAAAACTGCGTTCATCCCGCTGCGGTAAATTTGCGTTGTCCTGCGCCTCCAGCTCCCAGTTTGGACGCGAGATAGGCAGCAGACCGTCGGTGTTGGAAATCGCCACCAGCAGGCCGCTCAGCGCCGGGATCCGCTGGCAAATCAGGGCCACTTTTTCGCTGAGATAATCGCACCAGAAATCAATGTCGAAGCGCACGCCGTGGCCGGGTTCAAACAGATGAGGATGCGCCAGCAGCAGGTCCGTGGGGAAGTTCAGCTCTTTGGCCTGCAGATAAAACCGCAGCCCTTTTTGCTGGCACAGTAATCCGAGACGATTGAGATAGACGCAGCGGGCGCGCTGTTGGCTGGAGAGGCGGTCGTTATATTGATGAGGCGTATAGCCTTTCGGTGAAACCAGTTTGTCGAACAGATCGACCTGTCCGACAATCACGGTATTGAAATCATGCGCTACGGCATAATCCACCAGCTCACAGGCCTTATCCCAGTTCCAGTAAGCCTGATTATTCAGCTCCAGCGCCCTTGTCTGCCACATCCGTCCATTCCTTTTGTCGCCCCATTAACCGGCCAACAGTGATATCACAGAACGGAAAAAATGTGTGTGTCATCCTTCGCGAATGACGTAGCGCGTTGGCTCAAAGCAGTTGAGGATCAGATGAACCAGGAACACCAGCGTCAGGGTAGCGAGCAGCGCGACGGTGACCGAGACAATGCGATACAGATCGCTGAAGACCAGGTCGCCATCGGGATGCATATTCTGTCCGAACATAATCCCGATGGTGGTAATACTGGCGAATCCCACACCGGCACCGACCTTTTCCATCACATGCAGACGAGCGCCAAACGCCAGTCCGAGGCCAATCAGCGGCATCATTAACACCATATGGCTGCTGTGGTCGTAAAGCACCAGCTGCATCACCAGAATGTACAGACACCCGAGCACCACACCGACCACGCGCCAGATCGAGCTCATCACCGCCCCACGATAGTTCATCGGGAACAGGATCAGCACGCCCGCCATCAGCGCCGACAAGGAATCGCTGAGATCGCTTATCTGAAAGACGACAAAAATCAGCGTCGCCACCGTACCGGAAAGCAAAGATTCGTGCCGAACGCGCGCGGCATTTTTCTCAATCAGCGGCGGACGTTGACGCGGCTCCACGTCCGGCAGCAGGTAGTGCATCAGCGCACTCAGGCACACCGCCATCACGCTCGCTTCGATATTGGAAAACAGCAGCGTGTGCCAGTTGGTGGTGGGATAGCTCATAAAATTGAGCATCACGCTCTGACACACCACGCCCATTGAGCCGAACAAAAACAGCGGTCCCTGGCTCATAAAACGAAAACGCATCACGTACAGCGCAAATACCACCAGCGTCATGATCACCGGCCATTGCGACAAATAGCCGATGATAAACACCATTTCGACGCAGTTAAGCGACGCGCTAAAAACAAACTGCTTTGCCACCTGGCGGTTAAACACCGGCACGAGGGAGAGCAACATGATGGGGTACACCACGTAAAAGACGCCGTAGGTGGTGTTGTAAAAGCTCGAGATACTCAGCGCAATCATCCCGGCAAAGACGATGCGCAGCGTCTGGCGAAAATCATTTGCCGTATAGACGATGTTGTCATGCGGGGTGAAGACCCGCGCAAGAGTATTAATAGACATAATGCAACAGGCTGACGAGATGGATTTGCAGTCCGGAGAAGAACCGGGCAAACGGGCCTTCACTGTTATAGAGCTGCACCGTGGCGCGTGCGCCGGTAGGCAGATGCTTCGGTAACGCTTCATCCAGCGCGATATGAATGCGCATACGCTGGGCGTCGCGCACCCAGCGGTTGGAGGTTTCCGGTTGCGAAAGCTGACCGTTTACCGCTTCCTGTCCGGCCAGAATACCGGCATCGCTGCTGGTGACGTGGGCGTGGAAAACGTGTCCCGGGAAAGCATCAAACACCACGGCGGCATCCGTCCCCTGATGGGTATGACGCAGACTTTTCTCTCTAAAATCCGCGACGATGTCCATCTGGTTATTGACCAGCGCCAGCGCGGCAGAACCGGAAGAGGCGTAAAAACCGGGACTAAGCTGCACGTTGCTCACCGTTCCGTCGGCTTCGGCATAGACCTTTGTCCAGTTCAGGTTGAGCTGCGCCTCTTCCAGCGCGTTGCGGTATTTTTGCAGCGTCACATTGCGCTTTTCGTCACGTTCGCCGCGCTGAATGCGCAGATTGCGGATGTTCGCGTCCAGATTCGCCACCGACTGCTCGCTGCTCTGCCAGGTGGTGCGCACTTTATCCAGATCCGATTGCGAGACGTTTTGCATCGTGCTCAGACGCTGATAACGATCGAACGTCACTTTGTCATTGCGGGCGGTGAGCTGTGCCGTTTTCAGGCTGGCCTGCGCCGCGATAATTTGCGCATCCAGCTGCTGATTAGACAGACGCGCCTGTTCGAGCGCGATCTGGGCCGCCTCGACTTTATTACTGAACGGCGTCGGATCGAGTTCAAACAGCAGATCGCCCTTCTTAACCTGGCTGTTGTTGTGGACATGCACTGCCGACACATAGCCTGAAACCCGCGCTGATACCGGCGTCACCACGCGCATGGCGGTTGCGTCCGGCGTCAGCGGGATCCAGATATCCGCGACGATAAAATAGACAAACATCAGCAGGAAAGAGGCAATACTCACCCTTACCCAGCGGGCAAATTTTTGTTCAGGAGTCATTATTTTTGGGTCTTGTTATCTTCTTCGCGGATTGTCCGCAAATTGCAGGCGATTTGATTTAATGTTGCGCTGAAAATCGCAAGATGTTCAGGAGCAATATTCTGCGACACGCGTTCCTGAAAATTCTCAATCACTCGGGTGAGCGTTTTCAGTACCGCTTTGCCATCAGGCGTGAGTGTGAGCAGCCGGATGCGTTTGTCATAAGGCGATGTCGCACGCAGCAGATACCCTTGTTTTTCGAGCTGGGCCAGGGTGCGCATCAGCGGCGGCAGTTCGATACCCTGCACTTCCGCCAGCTCGCTCACCGAGACATTATCTCCCAGCTGTTTGAGCTGCATCATCACCGTCCAGCTCGACTGGGTTAACCCCGTATCAAGAATGGCGTCATCAATGACTGCGCGCCACTGACGCACAATCATGGCCATCCGCATGCCCATCGGCCTACGGCAGAACAGATCTTCTTCGCTCACGGGAAATCCTCTCATCACTCACGGTCAAGATAATAGTTATCAGGGTAAGTATCAAGAAACGACGTGAGAAACAGCAGGAATTGCGAAAGTATCTGGAGGTCAGCGCCCCTGCCCACGGTGTGAGAAGGATTCGGAAGAGGGAGATAAAGACGGGATGCAGGCGATCCCCTCTTCCTGAAAGGAAGAAGGGTCACCGCGCGGGATTATTCCAGGTTAGCTTTATTCAGGCCATATGCCGCGTCCATTGCGCCCGGCTCCATGCGAGAGGTGATCCCCAGACGGTTCCAGGCGTTGATGGCGACAATGGCGAAGTTCAGCTCTGAAATCTCGATATCGGAGAAGTGCTCAGACACGCTGCGGTACAGCTCATCGCTGATCCCTTCCGGGCTGATTTGGGTCAGCGCTTCGGTGAAGGCCAGCGCCGCTTTCTCGCGAGCGCTAAACAGCGGCGACTCGCGCCAGACGGACAGGTGATAAAGACGCAGTTCACGCTCACCGGCGATTTTCGCTTCTTTCACATGCATATCCAGACAGAAAGTGCAGCCGTTCAACTGGGAAACGCGAATGTCGATCAGGTGCTTCAGCGTCGGATCAATGGCGGTTTTACCGATCGCCATGCTCAGGTCGGAGAGCGCTTTGGCAAGTGCCGGAGTAACTTTATGATGGTTGACGCGAGTGCTCATTGTCTTTCCTCTTTTTGTGCGGCATATCAAATGCGATGGGGTAAATTTACGCCGATCATGACATAGTAAAAAGGTACAAAAAGCATGAAATGAGGTAGGACATGAAATCGGGCTATCACGCGATTTACACCCGCTATCGCGACAATATTACGCGCGGCATTCTGAAGCCTGGCGATAAAGTTCCCGCCATTCGCGTGCTGGCTGAAGAACTAAAGGTGGCGCGGAAAACCGTCGAAACCGCCTACGCGATCCTGACCGGAGAAGGCTATCTGGTGAGCCAGGGCGCACGTGGTACGCGAGTGAACCCCGATCTGAACGTGCCCGCCGGACAAAAAGATCCCGCCGATCACAGCACCGGCGCCCTGCCGGAATCCCTGATCAGCCAACGCGAACGCCCTGGTTTTTTGCGCCCCGGTATTCCGGCGCTGGACAGTTTCCCCTATAAAAAATGGCTGCTGCTGGCAGGGCAGGCGACGCGATCGATGCGTCAGGAAGAGATGCTCAGTCCGCCGGTGATGGGCTGGTATCCCCTGCGCCAGGCGATTGCGAGCTACCTGAATATTTCACGCGGTTTGTCATGTTCGGCGGAACAAGTCCTGATCACCAGCGGCTACAGCGGCAGTTTACGTTTGATCCTCGACACCCTCGCCAGCCGCCGCGATAAAGTGCTTTTTGAAGATCCGGGCTATTTCATGGGCCAACAGTTGCTGAAACGCATCGTTCCGCGTCTGCATACCGTGCCTGTGGATCGCTCCGGTATGGATACCGACTATCTGCTGCGCCATCATCGCGATGCCCGCTTCGCCATCGTCACCCCTTCACATCAAAGCCCCCTGGCGGTCACGCTCTCGCTTCCGCGTAAACAGCAGTTGCTCGACTGGGCGGCGCAAAACGAAGCGTGGATTATTGAGGACGATTACGACGGCGAATTTCATTACACCCGCAAAGTGCTGCCGTCTCTGAAAAGCCTGGATCGCCACGATCGGGTTATTTTCATGGGAACCTTCAGCAAAACCGTCATGCCTTCGCTGCGAATGGGCTATGTCGTGATGCCTGCCAGCACAGTGGATGCGTTTACCGACTGCGCGGATATCGTGGCCAGCGGCCAGCCGGTGTTGACGCAAAAAATCCTGACGTCTTTTCTGAATGACGGCCACTTCTTCCGCCATCTCAAAAAGATGCGTTCGCTGTATCAACAGCGCCGTGACTGGATGATTGCCGCGTTACAGGAGGTGTATGGCGAGCGGTTTTTCACCGAGCAAAACGACGGCGGTATGCATATCGTCGCTTTCCTGACCAAAGGCAGTTGCGATCGCGAAGTGGCTCGCTGCTGGCAGGCGCACCAGCTACAGGTTAATGCGTTATCTGAATGGTATTTCGGCTCGGGCAAACGCTTTGGACTGGTGATGGGCTACAACAACGTGCGCTCTTATGAAGAGGCCCTGCTTCTGTTACGACGCCCACTGGCAGAGACGCTTCGGTTAATTGATTGACCAAATCCGGACCTGGGAATATTCGTAGGTGTGCGTGATCCAACATCTCTTTATACTCTGCGGGCTTAATTTGTCGATATCCGACATGATTCTAAGGACGAGAAAATGAAGTCAATTCTGGGATTTGATTATCTTTTAACACCCCGCGTGCTGGTATTTTTCTACTGGATCGCCATGCTGTTGATTCTGCTTGGCGGCGTATATTCCATGTTTACCGAGCACCTGATTGCCGGCTTTTTCGGCATGATTTTCAGCCTGATTGGCTGCCGCGTGATGTTTGAATTAATCATGGTGGCGTTTAAAAATAACGAATATCTGCGCCGCATTGCGGAAAACACCAGCAAAACGACAGTAGAATAATATTCAGGCATTTATCTGCCGCCGTGCAGATAAATGCCCCTTCCGGCCTTAAATATTGCACGCGTCATTTCGTGTTAAACCCACATCCCGTAACTGCTCGTCGCTCATCCCCTGCAAAATCCGACGCGTCTGTTCGCGACGACGCCATTTAGCCCATGCCCGCCAGACCAGAACAAAACCCATAAACGGCCTGAAGGGACGATTTTCGTGAAATTCCATGATGCTCTCCTCACTCTGTTTGAGGCTCTATCATCATGAAATCCCTTTTTGCAATACAGATTCAAAAACAACTTTTCTTTAACATACAGATCCGCTAAATATGAATCTGCATGGCGATTTTCGCCGCTATCTGTACTGGTTTGACAATCTGTATGGTGAAAACTGAGGATACAGCATGACGCGCTACCAACATCTGGCCAATCTTCTGGCACAACGCATCGAACAAGGGCTGTATCGTAGTGGCGAGCGACTGCCCTCGGTGCGGGCATTAAGCCAGGAGCACGGCGTCAGTATCAGCACCATTCAGCAGGCTTATCAGATCCTCGAAAATCTTCAGCTGATTACGCCTCAGCCGCGTTCCGGCTACTTCGTGTCTCAACGCAAAGCCCAGCCGCCCGTCCCCGCGATGACGCGCCCGGTTCAGCGTCCGGTTGAAGTCACCCAATGGGACGAAGTGATGATGCTGCTGGATGCACGCGGCGATCGCGAGATGATCTCTTTTGGCGGCGGTTCACCGGATCTGACCCAGCCGAGCCTGAAGCCGCTGTGGCGCGAGATGAGCCGAATTGCGCAGCATAATCCGTGCGAAATGTTGAGCTACGACATCCTGGAAGGGCGCAAAGAGCTGCGGGAGCAGATCGCTCGTCTGATGCTCGACGGCGGCTCGACCGTCTCGCCGGAGGAGATTGTGATCACCAACGGCTGCCACGGTGCGCTCTCAATTGCCCTGCTTTCCGTCTGCAAACCGGGGGACATCGTGGCCGTAGAATCCCCTTCGTTTCATGGCACGATGCAGATGCTGCGCGGGTTTGATATCAAAGCGATCGAGATCCCAACCGATCCCGAAACCGGGATCAGCATCGAGGCCCTGGAGCTGGCGCTGGAGCAGTGGCCGATCAAAGCCGTGATTCTGGTGCCCAACTGTAACAATCCCCTTGGATTCATCATGCCGGAGGCGCGCAAACGTCAGGTTCTGTCCCTGGCGCAGCGCCACGATATTGTCATCGTAGAAGACGATATTTATGGCGAGCTGGCGGCGGAGTATCCTCGCCCGCGGACCATTCACTCGCTCGATATCGACGGCCGCGTGCTGCTGTGCAGCTCATTTACCAAAACCGTGGCGCCAGGACTGCGCGTTGGCTGGATTGTGCCGGGTCGTTATTACGATAGGGTGATGCACATGAAATATGCGGCAGGCGGTTTTAATGTTCCCGCCACGCAGATGGCGGTCGCCGCATTCATCCGCGACGGCCATTATCATCGTCATGTGCGCCGTATGCGTCAGATTTACCAACAAAATATGGAACGCTATACCTGCTGGGTGCGTCAGTATTTTCCCGCCGAGATTTGCGTAACGCGCCCGCAGGGGAGTTTTTTGCTGTGGGTAGAGTTGCCGGAAAACGTGGATATGGTCTGTGTCAGTAAGCAGCTGTGTCGCCTGAAGATTCAGGCCGCCGCCGGCTCGCTTTTTTCTGCCTCCGGGAAATATCGCAACTGCCTGCGCATTAACGTCGCGCTACCACCCAACGAAAAGCATCGCGAAGCATTAAAGCAGATGGGTGAAGCGATTGTCATTGCGATGGAGGAGTGATTTTTTTGCCGGGGGGCGGCAAAGCCTTACCCGGCGTACACAACGTTCAATAAACCGTAGGCCCGGCAGGCATAGCGCTACCGGGCTTCAGGCCGAACGGACTCACATCAGAACGTCCAGGAAACACTCCCCACGATGCTGCGCTCGGCGCCAAAGTAGCAGTATGAGAGCGAGTTACAGGCCGCCACGTAGTTTTCATCGGTCAGGTTATTAACGTTAAGCTGCGCGCTCAGCCCTTTCACACCCAGCTTCGACAGGTCGTATCCCACCGCCATATCCACCAGCGTATAAGACGGCAGCGTGTGCGTGTTCTGGCGATCGCTGGTCACACCGTTAACGTAACGCACGCCGGAGCCGATAGTCAGACCATCCAGCGGACCAGTTTTGACATCATAACTCAGCCAGGCGCTGGCCATGTTACGCGGGGCATACACCGCCCGTTTCCCCTCTTCTTCCGGGCTGCTCTTTTTATAGCGGATATCCGTGTAGGTATAGGCCGCCTGCATACGCAGACTGTCGGTTAACTGGCCGATCGCTTCCAGCTCAACGCCCTCAGATTCGATTTCACCGATGGAACGATACGGATCGGTCGGCTCCTCTTTGGTGGCGATATTTTTCTGATTAATGCGGAACACCGACGCGCTGAACTGGCTGTTCATCCCCTCCGGCTCCACCTTCACACCGGCTTCCCACTGCTTGCCTTTCATCGGATCGAGGATCTGACCGTTCTCATCGGCAAAGCTGGTTGGAGTAAACGCCGTGGAGTAACTGATATACGGTGCTACGCCGTTATCGAACAGATACAGCAACGCCGCACGGCTGCTGAAGTTGTTCTTATCCAGATCGCTACGGGTATCGTTGAGTTTGTCGATATTAGAGACGCTCACCTGGTCGTAACGCCCGCCAAGCGTCAGACGCCAGCGATCAATCGACATCTGATCCTGCAGGTAGTAGCCCGTCTGGCGCAGCTTGTGCTTCTCTTTGCTGTACATGCTGATGTCGTCAGGCTTTGCGCCGTACACCGGATGGAAGGCATTAATCGGCGGGAAGCTTCCATAGTATCCGGTGGTGTTGTTACTACGATCCTGATAATCCAGACCGATCAGCACACGGTGATTCACTGCCCAGGTATCGAAGCTGCCGTCGATCTGGTTATCAAGCGTGATGGCATTCATTTTCTCGTCAGAGCCGGAATAGCCGCGATTCAGGTCGGTTTCGTTGAGCCAGCCCGACGCGTAAACCTGATTCAGCTCGACTTTGGTGTGCAGATAACGCAGCTTCTGTCGCACCGACCAGCCGCTATCGAACAGATGTTCGATGTTATAACCCACCATATTCTCGCGGCGATCGTATTTATCGTAATCGTCCTCGCCTTCAAAGAAGTTATTGGAAATTTTCTTGCCGTCATGTGGAACAACGGTTCCCTCATAAGGTAAACCGGAGTGGCTGCCGCCTTCAGGATCGCGATGCAGATAGGCCATCAGGTCGAGGCGCGTATTGTCGGTGATGCGCCAGGTCAGACTGGGCATCAGCGCGTAGCGTTCCTCTTTCAGCGGCCCGAACTGGGAATCGGCGTAACGGGTCATCCCGCTCAGCCGCGCCGCCACGCGGTCGTTATCGTCCAGTGCGCCCGTGACGTCAAACATCGCGCCGCGCTGATCGTTATTGCCGGCGAACAGTTTGATCTCGCCGCCCGGATCGAATGACGGTTTACGCGAAGTGAGCGCAACAATCCCGCCCGGCGATGAGCGACCATACAGGACCGATGCCGGACCACGCACCACTTCAATATTTTCCAGGAACCACGGATCGACCACCAGTGAGCTGTGGGAATTCGTGTCGCCCATCATCTTCAGACCATCGAGATAGACGTTATCCAGGCTGCCGTCCGAGAAACCGCGCAGCACGATGTAATCAAATCGATTCGAAGCGCCAATCTGGTTGCTGTAAACCCCGGGCGTGTAGCTCACCGCCTGTCGTACGCTGGTTGCGCCCTGCTCTTCGAACTGCTCGCGCGTCACGATCGACACCGACTGCGGGGTTTCGATATCCGGCGTTTCGAGTTTGGTCGCGCCACTCTGCATTTGCGACGTCACCACAACGGTTTCGGTTTTCGGCGTTTCCTGCGCCAGCAAAGGGAATGCAACAGTACCGGTCACCCATCCCACGAGCAGTGCTAACCGCGATTTAGCAAACATGAAAATCTCCAAAGGCGTTTCTAATTGTTAATAAGAATTATTGCCTTTTTGAGATCGCAAACAGCTATGCGCACCGCCAGGTTACGTATGCGCAATGACAAACCGCACGTAACGCATTCGCGTGATGGGGAAAATTGGGTTAGCCGTGCCTGCGCACGTCGCCAGGAGAGAGACCGTACCGACGGCGAAAAGCGGTGGAGAAGTTGGTGGCATGCTGATAGCCGGACATCCACGCGGCCTGCTGGACGCTGTGCCCTTCCAGCAGATAGCGGCGCGCCAGCGCAAGACGACAGTCGCGCAGATAATCAAACACCGTACAGCCATATGCCTGACGGAACTTGCTGCGCAGGCTGCTTTGACTCATCGCCGCCTGACCGGCCAGTTGCGCGAGGGTATATTCCTTTTCCGGGGAGTGTTCCAGCAAACGGCGGATCTGTTCCAGGCGCGCATATTCACCGCACACCGGCACTGAACAGGCATCTGTCTGCTGCTGGCAATGGTTCAGACCGTGACCCAGCAGCTGATACATCAGCCCTTCGAGCAGTAATTGACGCGACAGTGTGCTTAAGCCCCGCTGCTGTGCGTGCTGGATCCCGCTTAAAACGCATCCCGGAACCTGCCAGATAAAGGCTGGCACCTGCAAAGCCTGCCATTCCTGGAGCAGCGTTTCCAGTAAGCTCTCGCGATCGGTATCGTTGGGATAAACACCGAACGAGAGGGTTTTCAATGTGCTGTCAGCATCGTGACGCGCACTCATGACCTGCTGTTCGCTCAACCGGGAGCTGAACGCCATGCCGGAGCGCACCTGATACTCTTTACCGTTCAGCGCCAGCGTGACGCATCCTTCAAGCACCACCAGCATATAAAGCGGGCTGCTGTGGCGGGAAGTGGTTTCATAGGGCTGAAGAACGCGCACGTTCGATTGCGTTAACGAAATGCCGGAGGAGAGAGTCATCTCTTCGACATCACCATGCAATACGGGGGTGCTGCTGACAACGCTGTCGGTCAAACGCGGGAAGTGGTAGTCAATGCCGTAGCGCTCGCCAAAACCGATAAAGTCTTCAACGCAGAACAGACGTTTGGAACACATGGGTAGGCTGGCGGAGCTGTTCATAAAAATTCCAAAAGATGAAAATACGTCTCAACCATAGCACTGCCAGAACATGACAACAATTGTCAGCGTCAGGCCGGAAAACGGCCCATGATCAAACTTAAATCTGTAGAGAGCAAAAAATACTATTATTTATGTTCTGTGACCTTCTAAAGACTATAAAAATCAGGTAATTCCCATTGGTTCCCGTATCCATTAGACTGCCAGGTCCACACTATCCTTAACCTTATCTTGTAGCGTTTGAAATGGCTATTCTCAGCAAAAAAATAGTAACGGTAAAAGAGGCGCTTGAAAAATCGCTTTCTATTCCGGATTACCAGCGCCCGTATAAGTGGCAAGAATTACATGTCAATCAACTTGTTGATGATATTATCCAGCATCGGAATAAATCGCGATATCGTCTTGGAACACTCGTTCTGTATAAAGACAAGTATGACAGCGAGTTAGAAGCTGTTGTTGACGGTCAACAGCGTCTACTGACACTCAGCCTTCTTTGCGCGCTATTCGATCCACATCAGCAATACTGCTCTCCCTCCCTTCTTCAACATGCATTTAATAACAGTATCACGCAGCAGAATGTGGAAAAAAATGCCGGATTGATTCGTCGGCGACTTAACACATTATCCGCCAGCGATCGGTCGCAAATTTATCAATACCTTCTGCATAGCTGTGAACTCATTTGCGTGACACTGGACAACCTAAGCGAAGCATTTCAGTTCTTTGATTCGCAGAATGCCCGAGGCAAGACGCTTGAAGCCTACGATCTGCTGAAAGCCTTTCATCTGCGTGAAATGGAGGGGAACAGCTCTGAAGAGCGGCAACATTGCGTTGAAAACTGGGAAAAAAACGTTACCCAGGATGATAAACTCTCAACGCGCCCCGACCTCGACAAGTTAATGAGCAAAACGCTCTTCCCTTTACGCTGCTGGACAAACGGTGAAGCCGGCCATTCGCTCACTAAAAACCAACTCCATATTTTTAAGGGTATTTCAGCCAATAAAAAAAACTGGCGGTACACCACCAGTCTGCTGGCGTTAGATAAGATGGTCACGGAATTTAATCTCGATCCAAAGCGCAGTATTGATAATTCAAATATGGTTTTCCCCTTCCAGATTGATCAGCATCTGATTAATGGAAAACGTTTCTTTGAATATATTGAGTATTACGGTGCGCTCTATGAATCGCTGTTTGATCCTAAAAATTCCCCCGTTAATTCTCTGCTACAACTCCTCACACACTATGACGGTGCAACCCGTACCGGTGATCGCTACGTGCGGAATCTCTTCAATTGCGCGCTACTTTACTATTACGATCGGTTTGCCGACGAGCACCTGGATAAAGCGGCTGAAATCTGCTTTGCGTGGAGCTACAGGCTACGCCTCCAGTATCATCGCATCACCATCGAAACGATCGAAAATGCTGCGCTCAGCCACAACGGACTGCTGTGGAAAATAAAGCTGGCTCAACAGCCAGGCGATATCCTGAATTACCTGGTTCCAGTGATCCATCAAAATGATATCAAAGGAACTAAGATCGACCCGCTAACCGAGGCGTTAAAGGAAAAAGGCTATGTTCAACCAGGCATATGAGCAAAAGGACGTGGCCGCATTAACGGTCGGTCAACTGTTTCACAATGATCATTACACTATTCCTATTTATCAGCGTAATTACGCCTGGGGGCAGGAGCAGATCGAGCAGTTAATCCTGGATATTTGGGACGTTGCCCGCAATAACAGGGGAGACAATCACTATTTCATCGGCAGCCTGGTGGTGGCACAAAGAGGCCATAACCACTTCGAAACCATTGATGGCCAACAGCGACATACCACACTGAGTATTTTACTCTCGGTGATGAAAAACGCGTTCTCCCTGCCATTACCGGGAATAAAGGGCATTAATCTCCATTTTGACTGTCGCGTTAAATCGGACGCCACGCTCAGCAGCTTATTTGAAACAGGTCGCGCTCCCGATGACGAGGACGCTGTTGAATCGTCGGTATTGCGGGCCTGGAAAATCATGGTCAGTTTCATACAAAAAATGGACATTGATCGCTCCGCATTCCTGCGCTATTTGCTGGAAAACGTTGTGCTTTTGCGCGTTGTTGTGCCTGCGGATACCGATTTAAACCACTATTTTGAGATAATGAATAATCGTGGCGAGCAGCTGGAAAAACACGAAATTCTCAAAGCCCGTTTAATGGATAAATTAGGCAATGGAACCGGGGATTCCGAACGAGCCGCATTTTCGATCATCTGGGATGCCTGCGCCAATATGCACCGTTATGTGCAGCTTAGCGTTCATCACTCCTTGCGCAATATATGGTTTGGCAATGACTGGAATGAGATCCCTCAGCATTTTGAGAAGCTTTTGCACCCTGATCTGAATAAAGATCAACGTGAAACAAGCCGTACTCTGCATGATATTATCTTCCATCCCAAAGGGGATGGCGCCGAAACGGCCCACTCTCATCATCCCGATGAAGAACAAACAGGCACGTTTGGTTCGGTGATTACCTTCCCGAATTTTCTGCTGCAGGTACTTCGTCTGGCGGATCGCGATACACCGCTTGATGACAAGCGTCTCCTGGAAACTTTCACAGCAAACGACCCGGATCCTCGGCAGTTCATTATGCAGTTGTTGAAATGCCGGATGCTGTTCGATCGCTACATCATCAAACGTGAAAATGATGATGAGTGGAGCCTTAAAGCCCTGACGCGTTATGAAAAGAGTTTTAGCTATACGAGTTCGTTTCCTCAGTCAGAAAAACCGTCAATCAGGGAGCGTAATATTCCGCATAACGTGAACGCGGTTATGTTGCTGTCGATGTTCCACGTATCATTTCAGGCACAAATCTATAAATACTGGTTGAACGGAGCGCTGTACTGGCTGAATAAATATACTCAAGCCGATCGACTGAACGTAAATGCCAGGGAGTATCTCAATTATCTTGAGAACATGGCTAACCACTTTTTACTCGACCGCTTATCGGATCACGCGAGTGAACAAAATTATGACTTTGAGGTACTGGAAAATACCCCGACCGCTTTCCCGTCTGAACTCGACGAGTCGCCATTACATCAGGGGACGGGTGTACAAAACTATATCTTTAACCGCCTCGACTATCTGCTGTGGGTGAATCTGAAAAATAAAAATCATTTTGACGGTGTCAATATGCAATACATCCTCAAACGAGCGGAAAAATTTACGTTTACCTTTCGCACGTCAGTCGAACACTATTGGCCCCAAAACCCCCTGGGCAATGCCTCACGACTTGAAGCCTCTCAGGATTTGGAAAAAGGTGCCGATAATTTTGGCAACCTTTGCCTTATTAGCCATAGCAATAATTCAAAGCTCAGTAACCATTCCCCGCTGGCGAAGAAGGATCATTATGAGAAAAGCTCTTACGCCGAAAGCCTGAAACAGGTATTCATGATGAGCTATGACCAGTGGGGACCGGCAGCGAAAGACAACATCGTCCATCACAAAAAAATGATGGTAAATGTTCTGCTCTACCGGCGCTAACTTAATGATAACGAAAGGAACGCGATACAGTGACTCATTCAATGACACCCTTTAAATTACAGGTCAGCAAAGGTGCACTCCCCACCGTTGAAATAGATATGGACATGCTGGATAAAGCAGGCCTGACGCTTGATGATTTTGTGGGACCAGTGCTCTCCGCTCTGGCTCGCTGTTCACCTCACCCGAGCTGCACAATTTATCTGTACATGACCAATAGCGTTAATTTTATGCGTCACTGCTGGTCTGCCTTTTTGATTATTGATGGCAAAGAGGAAGTCCTGAACGCATTTGGCGATGCTATTCGCTATAAAAAAGAGAGTGAATCACGCTTCAGCGACGAAATTCCAGCGTCACAGGGGACTCCCCTTTATCATCTTCAGGACGGCACAGCGTGGGTTATGGAAGATGGGGAATGGAAGCCGATAGAGAGTGACGAACAGCTGATTGAATACGATTACGAAGAAGAAGAAGAAGAGTCGGAGGAGGAAACAGACGCAGCACCGGCCACCCGAACAAACTCGAAAAGCCGCCAACGCGCCGCTCGCAACGATGCCCGCGTCGGAGGAATTAAAAAAACCATAGAGACGCTATTCGGCTTGCCAGAAGGTTCCGTTGCGCTCATTGGTCCTGATGGCCGGGCGCTACGCGCCGATGCCTTCATTCGCACATTACGTGCCCGCTGGGATTATAACGATTAATCCGCACAATACCCTGCGGCGGAAATACCCCCACCGCAGGGCTTTTATGCATTACTCTTCGAAGTACCAGTAACCCTGATTAATCAGGTCAGTAAGCTCCGCGACAAACGCCGGATTTTGCAGCGCATCGCCCAGTTCGTTCTGACCGAATTCGGTGTAACGGCACAGTACGTCAGCGGCTTTAGCGTCCGATGTCTCCAGCTGTTCGCTGTTGATAAAGAAGCTGTCGCCGATATTCAACACCCGCAGACCGCTCAGGCGAGAGAGCGTTTCGCCGCCGAGCAGCGCATCCAGCACCTCTTCAGGTTCATACGGTGGTTCCGCCGCAGCGATATCCAGCTCATGGCGCGGGGTGCTGACAAAACTGCCAAACCATTTTTTGAACTCTTCCGGCTGGCTGATCATCTCGATCATCATGCTACGCAGGCGATCAAGTTCGTACTGTTCCACGCGGCCAGGATGTTCGCGACAGGTCAGATCCGGATCGCTGTAGTGCTCACCGCCCAGATCGTTTTCCAGCGCGTAATCGGCAAAACTGCTGATCAGATCGCGGCCATTTGGCCCACGGAAGCCGACGGAGTAGTTCAGCGCCGTTTCATGGGTAAAGCCGTCGTGCGGGAATCCCGGCGGAATATAGAGAATATCGCCCGGCGCCAGATCTTCGTCGATGATCGGCTCAAACGGATCGACATGCAGCAGCGCCGGATGCGGGCAGAACTGACGCATCGGTAGCTTGTCACCCACTCGCCAACGGCGGCTGCCCATGCCCTGAATGATAAACACATCGTATTGATCGATATGCGGACCGACGCCGCCGCCAGGCACGGAATAAGAGATCATCAGATCGTCGAGACGCCAGTCCGGCAGTACGCGGAACGGACGCACCAGCTCGGCGGACGGCATATGCCAGTGGTTTACCGCCTGCGCCAGCAGCGACCAGCCGGTTTCACCGAGGCCATCGAAGTGTTCAAACGGGCCATTGCTCGCCTGCCACTCGCCGTTGAAATGGCTCACCAGACGACTGTCGACTTCCGGTTCCATTGCCAGGCCCGCCAGCTCATCTGGCGTGATCGGATCGATAAAATTCGCAAAGGCATTTTTCAGGACGACAGGTTTTTTTTGCCAGTATTTTTCGAGGAATTCCGGCCAGTTGAGATTCAGTTGATACGCCATGGGAAGCACCCGTGAAAAGAGAGTCAGGCGCGATTATGGAAGAGGTGCAGTCAGGCTGCCTTGTCGTGGGTCAAGTGGCGGTGAAATCCATTATCCGTCACCCCATCGAATGACACTCCGTGACAGTTTCATTCTTTATCGTGATCGCGTGTTTCATCACGACTTATATCGTTAATTTATCAGAGCGGTCACGAGGCTGGCATGAGCAATTTCACTGAACTCCCGGTTTCCGGCAACGTTAATACCACCGTAATGGTGTATGTCCGTCAGAACTGTCCGTCCATGTTCGCGCCCGTCGCCCATGCACTTCCGGCAGGCAGTCCGCTGACCGTTTGCGGCGCAGTGGTCGGGGATGCGGTTGAAGGCAACGCGCACTGGTATCGGGTGGGAGAAAACACATTTATTTGGGCGGGGGCCTGTACGCGGCTGGAGCCGTACCCGGAATTCCCGGAAAGGATAAAAACAAACTGGCTGGCGATCATTTTGCATGAACGCTAGCGCCCGTCATCCGGGCGCCAGCGTGAACGATTAATCCAGCTTCAGATCGTCGTAATGGGTAATGATTTTGCCCACGATTCCGTAATCCAGCGCCTCGGAAGGCGACATCCAGAAATTACGGTCAGTGTCTTTTTTCACTTTTTCCAGCGGCTGTCCGGTGGCATCCGCGATCAGCTTATTCACTCGCTCCAGCATACGGATGATTTCACGGGCTTCGATCTCAATATCCGTCGCCTGGCCACGCACGCCACCCAGCGGCTGGTGGATCATAAAGCGGGTATTCGGCAGAGAGTAGCGATGCTCTTTTTTCGCCGCCAGGAAGATGGTGATCCCTGCGCTGGCCACCCAGCCGGTGCCAATCACGTGGACTTCCGGGCGAATGAATTTGATGAAGTCGTGAATGGTGTCACCCGCTTCAACGTGTCCGCCCTGGCTGTTGATGTACAGCTTGATAGGGTCGTTGCTCACGCTTTGCAGTAAGATCAGCTGGGTGATCACTTTCTCTGCCAGAGCCTGGTCGATTTCACCGGAGATAACAATCGATCGTGAGTCGAGCATCTTCTGCTGCAGTGCGCTCGTACCTGTTTTCCCTTCTGTTTTTTCCGTATCGCGATCTTTCTGTGTGATGTGCATTATTCTTATCCTCGGTTTTTAGCGCTCAAAATCAGAGTGTAGCCTGTTTTACCTGGCAAAGTCCTCAGGCGCACACAATGCGAACATCCTGCATGGCGAACGCGCTGAGCATATCTTGCTCCATACTGGCTTCCACCACCAGCACATCTATCTCACGGCTTTTCGCCACCACAAAACGCGCCACACCGGGGATCTTATCGGTGGTCAACGCGACGATGGTTTGGTTGCTTTGCGCAATCACCGTTTTCTTGAACTCGCAATCAGCAAAATCAAATCCGGTCAGCCCCATCTCAGGATCCATCGCGCAGCCGCCGATAAAGGCCTGATCAAAAATAATCCCCTGGATCTGGCTGGCCGCAGTCGCCCCGACGGCACCCCCGCAGCCGCGCTGGAGCTGGCCACCAGTCATGATCACGTCGCACAGCGGATGACGAAGCAGTTCTGCCGCGATGACCGGAGAGTTAGTCACGATCGTCACGTTGAGATCCGCGGGCAACGCTTTCGCCAGCGCCAGATTCGTCGTACCCGTATCAATAAAAATGCAGCCGCCCGGTTTGATGAGTGTTGCCGCTTTTTGCGCGATTATGTCTTTTTTTGCAGGATTTTTTTGCTCCCGGCTGAAGAAATTGCCAGCATCCGGTAGCTGAAGCACCGCGCCACCGTAGACCTTTTTACAGATACCTTCTTTGCTAAGTTCATGTAAATCACGACGAATGGTATGCTCTGACACCTTCATCCGGGAAGCGAGTTCCGCGCAGACCACTCTGCCGTTCTCCTGAAGGATCGTGCGGATCAGGTCTTGTCGTTGTTCCGGAAAAGCAGCATAATCGAGCATAAAGAATCCTGTTAAAATCTAAATCGAGCATCAATGCGCATAATGTTGCATGGCGCTTACCCTGTCAATCCACAGAGCCAACCCGCGAGCATGATGATGAAAAGCCCTGTTCAGCCCCGGCAGTTGCTGGCCAGTAAACCTGATGACGGATTCTGGTTTCAGCCCGTCACTCATACCGAACGATCCCGGGAAAAGGTGCGGCGGGAAGAGCTTCCTGCTCGTTTTCAGGAACCGTGTTCAACCAGGCATATCAGACAACGAGGGTTAATATGAAAATCGCACACGTCGCACTCTGGACCCGCCACCTGGACGCTCAGGTGCAGTTCTGGGAAACAATTTTTGCTGGTAGCTGCAACGCGCGGTATGTCAGCCAGAATCGTCCCGGCTTCGAATCCCACTTTATTACGCTGAGTGACGGGCCGACGATTGAGTTAATGACATTACCGGAACTTCCTGAAGCCCCCGTGTTTCCGGAATTTGTCGGGTGGGCGCACATCGCGATCAACGTGGGGGCAAAAGCAGTTGTGGACACCATGGCCGAGAATGCCCGTCAGACCAACACACTGTTAAGCGCACCGCGCATGACGGGCGATGGCTATTATGAAGCCGTGATCGCCGATCCGGATGGCAACCGGATCGAGCTGGTGGGCGAGTAATCCGCTACACGGGTTGCCTGGAATCCCCCGTTCAGGCGACCATCACAGAAATGACGCGCATTCCGGCACATTTTTCAGGCGTATTTTTCTCGTTTTCAATGGCGCCTAAGCCTTTTACGTCTTAACGATAAAACTGCATGCCGGCATACGGTTTTTCCCGACACGCCGCCAGTCGCGCGGCGAGATCGCCCACATGCAGCTCCAGCTTGTGTCCGTCCGGATCGAGAAAATAGAACGACGCCCCTTCGCTTTTATTGCTTTTCCAGACTGTCACACCGGCTTGCTCCAGCTGGCGTGAGAATGAGTCGAAATCTTCCGGCGCAATGCTAAAAGCGTAGTGAGTGTAATCACTCTTCTGTGGCGGCACGTTTTTGCGGGTTTCATCAAAGGAGAGGCACAGCCAGAGATCCCCGCAGGTCAGGTAGGCTCCGGTGTCCCACTGCGCATGCAGCGATAACCCCAGCAGATCGCGCCAGAACGCCACGCTGGTGGGCAGGTGGCTGACCGCCAGCGTGAGGTGGTTAAGTGACTGCAGCATGGCATTCCCCTTTTGTATTTTGCACAGAACATGATACGGTAATTTCATGAACAGAAAACACACCACCCGCGCTTTACATCACAACCTGTGGTGGCTGCCTTCCTGAAGGCGGCCCGAATTTCAGTTCTTTATATTCAGATAGCCGCCGAAAGGCGGCTATTGCATTTCAGAGACGTCTTTCGGCTTTTAAACCTTAAGGAGTCTTTCATGAACAGTAAAACCACCATTCTGACCGGCGATCGCCCCACCGGCCCTTTGCATCTTGGCCACTATGTCGGCTCGCTGCGCCAGCGCGTTGCCCTGCAGCAGGATTATCAACAGTTTGTGCTGGTGGCGGACCTGCAAGGCCTGACCGATAACGGCAGCAACCCGCAAAAAATCCGCGATAACATCCCCGAAGTGTTGGCCGATTATCTGGCCGCGGGTATCGACCCCGGGCTCACCACGATTTGTCTGCAATCGGCCCTGCCCGCGCTGGCAGAGCTCACCGCGCTGTATATGAATATCGTCACCGTCGCCCGCGTGGAACGTAATCCGACAGTGAAAAACGAAATCGCGCAGAAAGGATTTGCCCGCACGCTGCCTGTCGGTTTCCTGGTTTACCCTGTCAGCCAGGCGGCGGATATTACCGCTTTCAAAGCGGAGGTGGTGCCGGTTGGTGATGATCAGCTGCCGATGATCGAACAAACCAACGAGATCGTGCATAAGATGAATAGCCTGCTGCCAGCGCCGGTGTTACGCCACTGCAAGGCCATGCTGAGTGACACCAGCCGTCTGCCGGGCGTGGACGGCAGCGCCAAAATGTCGAAATCACTCGGCAATACGCTGCACCTTTCGGCAAGTGAAGAGATGATTCATCGCGCGGTCAGCGCCATGTACACCGATCCGACCCACCTGAAGATCGCCGATCCCGGGCAGATCGAAGGCAACGTGGTCTTCACCTGGCTCGATGCTTTTCATCCGGATAAAGCCAAAGTGGCGGCAATGAAAGCCCATTATCAGCAAGGGGGCCTGGGCGATCGCACCTGCAAAAACGAGCTGGAAATCTGCCTGCAGGAGCTGATTGCGCCAATGCGCGAGCGCCGGGCGACCTTTATTCAGGACAAAGGGATGCTGATGGCGTTGCTAAAAAAAGGCAGTGAACGCGCGCACGACGTCACGCAGCACACCCTGAGAGAAGTAAAACGCGGGCTGGGCATTCCGGTGTTCTGAAGGAGAGGATGACGCCTGGCGGGCAGGCGTTGTCACTGGGTGCGCATGGCGGAGTAGAGCGAGCACAGCTCCTGCAGGCTCTTGGTCCCCATGCGTTTCATCAGCCCGTTGCGTTGTACGCTGACCGTCGTGGGGCTGACTCCACGGATACGGGCGATATCATCCAGCGAGTGTCCGCGCAAAATAAGCCGCATGATCTGTTGCTCGGCGTTGGTAAATTTAAACGTATCGGGCAGGTAGCCTGCACTTTGGTTTTGTGCCGATAACAGGCTCATCACCCTGAGCGCCTGACGCAATTCATCCACCGTCAGCTTTTCTGACAGGCAGAGCTTTAATAGCCCCGGAAACAGGCGGTTGAGCGAATCAAAATAGCGCTCGGAGGTGATAAATATGGCGTGGTGCTCCGGCGGGCTGCTGAAGAACAGAGAGTACATTTCCTGGATATCCATTCCGGAGGTGACGTACACGCAGGGCGGATCGCCGCTCGCACCCGCTCCCCGCTCACCACGCAGTTGCTTCAGTATTTTCTCAATGCCATAAATGAATAAACGATCCTTTCCGTAGATGGTCATATTGAGGCTCCAGAGGTCACGATCTTTTTATTATCCTCCCCGCAGGCAGGCTTTTCTTCCGAGTGTTATATCGACAGCCTGGCAGATCAATGCTCTCTGCCCGCTCGTTTAGCTTTCGTTTAAGTTCAAAACCGCAAAAGACGCCTTGTCTCTTTAACAGCGATATTTTCAGATAAGTTTACGGCATTTTTAATGTCGTGTGTCACGCATCATCCAGGAATAAGTTTACCCTCACTTTATGCCCTGTCTCAAATTGGGAATGTCACATTATGAAAAACGACCCAAAAACTACCACAACACATTGAACAATAAGACAATAAAATCATTAGGATTATCTTTATAATTATTAAATAAAATAATTTTTATCTCTTATTCATATTCCGATCTCGATCTCAAAACATCATTTCAATTTGTGTAAAAGTTTATTCCATAAAATATAAATGCCTTTTAAGGCCGTCAACACCAGGGCCTGACAGAATAATGTGTGGTGAATCCCCCTCAGCGGCGGGGTCATGCTGACATGAGGAAACCCTCAATGAAATTTCGTTTTTATGGACGGATTAGGAAATCAGCGCCTAATTCACCGGGAGGCACCCGGCACCACACGCCTTTTTAATTGTTTCATTTTTACCACTATGTCTGCTTTCTGGCAGAGAACATCTTATACCTTTGGAAAATAAAAATAGAGGACCCCTATGTTTCGCTCATTATTATTATTCACCGTCCCTTTTATGAGTATCGCCGCACACGCTGTCACCTTCGATTATCGTCATGAAATGAATGACAGCGGCGGTAATAACCATAAAGATCGACTGGTTATGTCTCATCGCTTCGCAAATGGTTTTGGATTATCACTGGAAGGGAAGTGGAAAGGCTCACAGGATAAAGACAAAGCCTTTGATGAAACCGTCAGTAATGGCACTGAAGTGGTGGCGAGCTACGTCTATAAAATCAATAATACGTTCCAGATTGAACCAGGTTTCTCGCTGGATACCAGCTCGTCTTCAAATAACTATCGTCCCTATCTGCGCGGTAAAGCCAACCTGACCGATGACGTGAGCGCCTCCCTGCGCTACCGCCCTTACTACAAGCGTAATTCCGGCAATATTGGCACCACCAAAGACACCTCGGAAAACGGCTATAACCTGACCAGCGTGCTGTCGTGGAAATTCCTGAAAGATTATCAGCTCGATTATGAACTGGACTATAAAAAAGCCAATTCCGCCGGCGTTGTGCTGGCTGATAATGAAAGTTACGACTGGACGCATGATTTTAAGCTGACCTATAAACTGGATAAAAACTGGTCCCCTTATATGGCCATCGGTAATGTCTCCGGCAGCAAAGTCACGGATGAACGGCAAACGCGTTACCGCGTCGGCGTGAAATATTCCTTCTGATGAAAGCTAAATAGCCTGATAAAAATAAATAAGGGTTTATTAAAACCCTTATTTTTATAATGAGGAAAATAATGAAGACGTCAAGAATAGCTCTGGCAGTCAGTTTTCTGAGCCTCTTTTCATTCAGCGCTGCCGCCGCGCAGGAGAGCCAGCGTCTGAGCAGCGTGAAACAGTTCGCGGATGCGGTTTTCGACAAGGCTGGCGATCGCTATGGTCACAACGTGCCCCTGCTGGCAAACGGCGTGGATCCGCGTACCGGCAAGCAGCTGGAATGGATTTTCCCGGATGGTAAAGCCGCGGTGCTGTCGAACTTCTCGGCCCAGCAAAATCTGATGCGGGTGCTGGCGGGGTTAACCAGCCTCACCGGCGAGGAAAAGTATAAGCAGCGGGTCGAAGAGAATATTCGCTACTACTTTGACCACTATCAGGACGCCAGCGGGCTACTGCTGTGGGGCGGCCATCGCTTTATCGACCTGAAAACCCTGCAACCGCAAGGCCCGAGCGAAAAGGAGATGGTCCACGAGCTAAAGAATGCTTATCCCTGGTACGACATGATGTTTGCCGTCAATGACAAGGCCACCGCGCGCTTTATCAAAGCGTTCTGGAATGCCCATGTCTACGACTGGAAAACGCTGGAAACCAGCCGCCACGGGGAATATGGCAAACCGATGGGCGCGCTGTGGCAAAGTGATTTTGAGCAACAGCCGCCGTTTTTCGCCACCAAAGGCCTGAGCTTTCTGAATGCCGGCAATGACCTGATCTACTCCGCTTCGCTGCTCTATCAATTCGATCGCGACGCGGGTGCGCTGAAGTGGGCAAAACGACTTGCCGAACAGTACGTGCTGCCACGCGACAAAAAAACCGGACTGGGCGTGTACCAGTTTACTCAGCCGCTTAAACGCGCCGAAACCACCGATGACAGCGACACGCACTCGAAATATGGCGACCGCGCGCAGCGTCAGTTTGGCCCCGAACTGGGAGCCGACGCGCTGGAAGGCAATATGATGTTGAAAGGCCGAACCAGCACGCTCTACTCGGAAAACGCGCTGATGCAGCTGGCGCTGGCGAAATCGCTGGGCAAAGAGGGCGACGACATCAAAAAATGGACGCTTGATGGCCTCAAGGCCTTCGCCACCTACGCTTACGATGAGCAAAGCAACACCTTCCGCCCGATGCTGGCCAACGGCACGGATCTCTCCGGCTACGCGCTTAAACGGGATGGCTATTACGGCAAAAAGGGGACGGTGCTGAAAGCGTATCCGGCAGGAAACGAGTTTTTACTCTCGTATGCCAGGGCCTGGACGCTTGAGCCGGATCACGCCATCTGGACGGTGGCTCGGGGCATCGCCAAAGGCCAGGATCTTGGCGATATCGGCGAGCCCGGCGGCGCGAACCGTCAGCTCAATATGAATACCGACAACCACCAGCCGTACGCCATCTTTGCGCTCATCGATCTGTGGCAGGCGACGGGACAGCAGGATTATCTGACGCTGGCGGATCGTATCGGCACAAATATCCTCACGACCCAACGCATCAACGGCTTTTTTGTTGATGATCCCGAAGCGGAGTTTGCCAGTATTGATCATATCGCCCCGTATGCGCTGATCGCGCTGGAAGCGGCATTCCAGAACAAGCCCGATGCGGTAGCCCCGTTCCTGAACGGGGCCGGGTTCACCGAGGGGGCTTATCTGCTGGCGGACGGAACGGTCCGCTACTCCACCCGCGATGACGAGCTGTTCCGCCTCAGGCCGGGCGAGCAGCTTAAACCGAACGGTAAAAAGTAATGCCCTCCCCCGTCGCAGGACGGGGGTTTCAGTGATTCGCGGCGCGCCGCTGACCGCGTTATTCGCCCTGCACCAGCGGGGCGATCTGGCGAAGCCGGCGGACCAGCGCCATCTCCTGGCGGGAAAAAGGAATGCCGTTCTCGTCAAAGACGTCGTGGAACCAGAGACGGCAGTAATCCGTCGATCCTTGCATGATCGACGGCCACGGCAGCCAGGTCTGGGTTTTGCCACGCACCAGGCCCCACTGATACGACGCAACTTTCGCGATATACATCAGCGGGAGCTGTTCTTCGGGGGTGCTGCCGACGTGGCGCGCCAGCCATTCGGTACAGAACAGCGGGCGTCCGCTCGCCTGTAACTGCTGGATAATCGCCGTCATGCGCGCGGTGTTGGTATAGGCGTGATAACTCACCACGTCCGACAGGGCCAGCGCCGTGTGATCCAGCGGATGCCGGAAGAATGTCTCCCCCTCCTCTTCTGCCGGGAGCCGCCACGCGCAGACGGTGAGCGGCTGGGACGGATCTTCATCCCGCGCCCACTCAAACGCGAGCCGTATCAGCTCGTGTGCATACGCTTCGAGCTTTTCGTCGTACTGTGTTTCGACAGTACCGGTGGCAAAAATGCCGCGGTTTCCCGGCTCGTTATACAGATCCCACAGCAGGACGCGCTTATCATCGCGGAAATGGCGGATAACGTCGCGGATATAGCGCTCAATCTGCGGCCAAACCTCGCGATCGCACACCTTATCACGCCCCGGACTCGCCGCCGCCTGGCTGTTGTGTTTACCCGGCACGGGCGGCTTTTGCGGCCCGAGATACGGCTCGTCGCCCGAAAAACCGCAGTCGTCCATCAGCGCCAGCATGGTGCTGAAGCCGTGACCGTCGGCGAGCCGCAGAAAATGGTCAATGCGCGCCAGCAGCCCGTCGCGATCGTGCTCCCAGACGATAAACGGCAAATTGATGCGCAGCGAGTTATAGCCCGCCTGCGCCGCCCAGCCCAGCTCGCGATCTATCGTGGCGGGATCGAACGTCTCCTGCTGCCAGATATCCGTCCAGTTCACCGCCGTCGAGGGCAGATAGTTAAACCCGCACAGCCAGCCCTGCCGCTGATACCATTCATTCGCCTGCTCCTTGCTCCACTGCTGTTTCATCGTCGTCTCATCCGTTGATAATATTTAGTTCATCATTTTTAGTCGCACGCCAGTTGAGCAAATAAAGGCGTCCGGAAAAGCGATGACGATCACAGCGTCCAGGGTCTGTGTGACGATGCGAGTGCGTTTCAGGGTGCGGGAATTGAGTGAGGGGGAGAATGGCTGAAAGTCGTTAAATAAAGACTATGCCGATAAATAAAGTAGCCATAATTCATTCGTCTTAAATATATATATTTAAAACCCTCCTGAACGCTCTTATTACGTTCTATTTTTAGCTGGACTTTTCCTTATTTACTGAGTAAATATACAGTATATTTAACGCGATGCGGACATGCGCCAACACGTCCGCACCGCTCATCACAATCACTATTTTCAAGGAATAGAAATCATGACTAACGTCGATTGTATTGCAGATTCATGTGAACCAGAAGTGTTGTCCGCCGATAGCCGTCATTTTACCGTGAGTTATGCGAGTCGTTTTCACGATCACGCCCGGATGCCGGCCATGATTATGAAAGGCTACTGGCTGGACGAAGCCGGATTCAGCACCGGCACCCGGGTGGACGTGAAGGTAATGAAAGGCTGCATGGTGCTCACCGCGCGGGAGCCAGAGCCGGAAGAAACCGATATCGAGAAGCTGCTGCGCGAGGTGGGTAAGCTCTCCGCACGCAAGCAAAAGCAGGTGATCGAATTTGTCGGCGTGATATCCGGAAAAGCGGCGAAAAGCTGAAAAATCAGTTGAGTGAGGAAGGCGCCGAATGGCGCCTTTTTTGTTGGTAGTGAGAAGCGGGCGAGCGGATCGAGAGCGGTTTGCGGGCATCATCGCAATTATTTCGCTGTTTTCGTAACTTAAACTGAGTTGAAGATAGAGGCAGAACACTAAAATACGCCCCCATACTGTCTGGCCAGTTATCGTTATTGCTCAAGCATCCGGTTCTGGTGGGAGTATTTTACGTAGGCACCATATCATTTGAATCACTGCATCGCCTGTTCAACATGAATATCCGAACTGCCCGGTGACCGCTCTGTATTTACAATGAATCCTTTGCTCATCAGCATGACAACAGCCCGCATTTACGGCAATAAATGTGGCTTACTCCAGTGCAGTCTGACGGCTACAGATACACCCAGCTCACTTGGCTAACCCTTCACATACAGCCTCGGCTAACGCCTGCGCGTCGTCTGGTTATATGAATCGCCACGGGTTTAACAGACACCTCGGAGTTATTTAAGATGACTTAAAGAGAGA
>WJYB01000040.1 GCA_009668015.1 Enterobacteriaceae bacterium RIT714 | reverse complement strand
TACGGAGAACAGACACAGTGTGTCGTTTCAATTTTCAGCTTGATCCAGATTTTTAAAGAGCAAAACTTCGCAGTGAACCTTTTCAGGTACACTCTGAAGTTTTCTTGTTTTCAGCAGTAAAGGATGGTGGAGCTATGCGGGATCGAACCGCAGACCTCCTGCGTGCAAGGCAGGCGCTCTCCCAGCTGAGCTATAACCCCATCG
>WJYB01000004.1 GCA_009668015.1 Enterobacteriaceae bacterium RIT714 | reverse complement strand
CAGACTAGCTAATGTTGACGAGGATAATCGATCCAGTGAGAGTTTTCTACCTTATCTTTTTCCTACTAGACCTTTAACACCGTCTGAAATATCTGAATTAGCACCAGAGTGCGTCGGATTGGCTTCAGAAGACAATAATGCATCAGATGATTCACCTACAGCTATTTGGGCCAGCTATGTTCAAGCATTGCGCGGTGTTTGGATACAGCCAACACAATTAGCAACTGAACAATACTTAGATGAAACAACATTAAAGCAAGCTAAATATCCGAATAATCTCCATATTGGTACTGATAAGAAGCGTAAAGTTGTTGTAGCATTGACAAACATCAGGACAGAAGAGGAAGATTGGGCTGCCATGGCCTGTAATAAGTCAAATTTATCTCGTGTCAGATATCAACGAATATCTGAACTGGTTAATGCAACATTGAGACTTTCACCTAAGCCTGATTATGTTTTATTTCCAGAGCTATCAATTCCTTTACGCTGGGTTAATAGCATCGGCGACCGATTAAGCGCGGCAGGCATTAGTCTTATTGCTGGTACTGAATATCGTCACATTAATAATAATGAATTATTAAGTGAAGCGTTGCTTATATTATCGGACAATAGACTTGGTTATCCCGCATTTGTTAAAATTTGGCAACCAAAACTCGAACCTGCTGTCGGTGAGGATGAGACTCTACTTTCAATGTATGGGAAATCTTGGGCATTTTCCTCTATTGCAGGAAAACCAGAAAAGCCTGTTTATATTCATAATGGAGTCAATTTTGGTGTCATGATTTGCTCTGAACTCCAAAATAGCAAGGCTAGAATTCACTTTCAGGGTGCTATTGATGCATTAATGGTTTTGAGCTGGAATAAAGATCTTGATACTTTTTCTTCTTTGATAGAATCAGCAGCTCTTGATGTACATGCTTATACTATTTTAGTAAATAATCGTAGGTATGGTGATAGCCGGGTGCGCTCACCAGCTAAAGAATCCTTTATGCGTGATCTTGCTCGCGTAAAAGGTGGGGATAATGATTTTGTTATTGCAGCAACACTGGATATTGATGCGCTTAGAGCTTTCCAGAGCAGAGCAAAGCGCTGGCCTAAAGATGGTGATAAATTTAAACCGTTGCCTGAAGGATTCCATTTAGCTAACAACCGCAAAAAGTTCCCTCCGAAATAAGAGCTCTATATCAATGACACGATAGCTTTGGATAATCCAACATTATCTATATCAATTTAGTTCTTTTATCGAATTTGGTGAGCGAGTTCGCGCTCACCTTTAATACTTTTACTATTCCACTAGATCACAGACAGAATCCTTTCAATTTTACTAGCTCTAAATAATTCGCTATAATTAACCTTTCTTGCTTCTAACTCACTATTATGACTTTGATCGAAATATTGCAGCGACTTATCTATTCCACAACGCTTTATGTATTTTTCCTGTCTGATGATAATCAGAAACCAAATCGATAAATTCTTTAAAATCCTTGTTCTCTACCACCAGACGGTTAACGGATTGCCAGTCAATACTTGTTCGCTCTCGTGCAGGAATCAGAGTTTGGCTATTACCGGGGTCTTGCGGATTAAGAAGGATCACACCAATACCATGCAATGCACACAACATCTGCAGTTCTCTTTCTACGCCACGCTGCTTATCTTCATTTATTTCGGTCGCGACGAGATAACCAAAATGGGCCCAGCTTGAATTGCTCACAGCCTGAAAGAAACATTCTCGAACATTACTACGATTAAGCTGACGTTTTACTTCAAAAGACCACAGACGGGTTAAACGCCCTTCGCTATACCGTACACAGTTTTGCACAACGCTATCCCAACCTTTATCGAGGGGCTGCAGCGCAACAATATCAGGATAAAGCCAATGGTTTGCCCCAAGACCTTTGTTATTGCTTGAACGCTTTTCATCGATACGACGGCAAAGTAATTCTTCTTCTTCAGAAAGGTATTCAATCAAAAGCGGGTAAAGAGCATGCTCAGAAAAAGCTACCGTCTCAGCAGACGGAGTCGGAGCAATATCAAAAGATGACTCTTGTTGCACGCCATTATCGATTTCCTTACCCCAGTAATAAAGTCTGGGCCGAGGTTTGTCACGCGTCATAACCTGAGGACACATCGCTTTTGCCTGAACGGTTCTGCTCCCACCGACTTCAGCAGCTATTTGACTCAAGAAATCTTCATCATTGGCGAATCGAGGATTTTGACGCTTTACAGCAAGCTCTGCTCCATAGTGATCAATGATTTTTTGGGCAAGCTGACGGGCTGTAAATTGCTCATCAGGATTAGCCTGAAGAACATTAATAATCATCTGTGGGCGACTAGTCATGGCTCCTGCCTTAGATATAACAGTAAGAACGTCTCTGTCTGAATGAATGGCTAAATCTCAGATGCTGCTTTTCTGATGAGACAGTGTAAAACTACCTATCACTTGAACCAAGCTTGCAATATGAGTTTTTGGCATTAAACAACAGATTTCATTACCAAAGCGAACACCCCATCAGAAGCCATGTTATAGAAAAAATAAGGTATGTCAGATACATACCTTAAATAACCTAATCATCCCGTGCTTAATTTGGCAAAATCAAACGGACTCACCGCCTTATCCCTATTCGCATCCAGAAAATCAGCCCACCATTGCAGCATCAGTTTGCGCTCATCAAGATGCTCAGCTTTGTGAATGTAAGCCGCTCGCACAGAGTTACGCTCCATATGGCTCATCTGCCGTTCCACTGCATCTCTCGACCACAACCCTGACTCAATCAACGAACTACACGCCATTGTCCTGAAACCGTGACCGCAGACTTCAACCTGTGTGTCATATCCCATCACTCGCAAAGATTTGTTCACCGTGTTTTCACTCATCGGTTTGCGATGGTCGTGATCGCCGATGAAAACAAAATCGCGATCGCCACTAAGTTTGTGTACCTGTTTAAGGATTGCTAACGCCTGACGAGATAACGGCACCAAATGAGGTGTACGCATTTTTGAGCCGCGCTGGGAGTGCTTTATCCCTTCAATAGCCTCGCGCTCTGCGGGTATGGTCCACATTGATGTTTCAAAATCGATCTCAGACCAACGAGCAAAACGCAATTCGCTGGAGCGGATGAAGACAAGAAGAGTTAGCTCAACGGCAAGACGAGTCAAAGGCCTGCCGGTATAGCTATCAATGCGCTGAAGCAGTTCGGGAGTACGTCTCAACTCTAACGCAGGCCTATGCTGCCTGTTACTTGAAGCAACGGCACCGGCCATCTCCTGTGCCGGGTTATAATCAAGCAAACCACTCTGTACCGCATAGCGCATAATTGCGGTAGTACGCTGCTGTAGACGGGAAGCCACCTCAAGTCGCCCCGACAACTCTACCGCTTTGATTGGGGCCAGCAGGTCTCGAGTTTTGAGATCAATGATATTCCGCTTACCAATGGCGGGAAAGAGATTGTCCTCTAGGCTTTTCAGCACCCGACGACTATGTTCTTCCGACCACTTTTTATTTGTGGCATGCCACTCAATAGCAAGTTGTTCAAAAGTACGTGCTTCTTCCTGCTCAACTTTATCATTTTTCTTTTTATCTCCCGGATCAATGCTGTTTGCCAAAAGCTTACGAGCTTCATCACGGCGAGCCCTTGCATCAGCGAGTGACACATCAGGGTAAACACCCAGAGCCAGCATCTTTTGCTTTCCGCTAAATCGGTACTGCAAACGCCAGTACTTAGAGCCATTTGGATGAACAAGAAGGTGCATACCGTTGCCATCGGTCAGCTTATATTGCTTATCTGTTGGCTTGGCTGTTCTGACTTTGATATCTGTTAGAGCCATGCTTATCCCCTCCCTGTTGGTACAAGCATTATCGAACCGGAAATACCATCATCTGTACCAACATCTGTTGGTAGATGTACGTTGAAGTCGGTTGACCTTGAGAGAGTTAATATAGCGGGAATGATGGGTAAATACTGGATTTCAGGCACAAAAAAAGACGTCCGTTGACGTCTATTGATGTTCCGATGGTGCCGAAGGCCGGACTCGAACCGGCACGTATTTCTACGGTTGATTTTGAATCAACTGCGTCTACCGATTTCGCCACTTCGGCACTGAAGGGATATGCGGAAACGTTGTGGATTATACCTGTCACGCGCCGCCTTGCAAGCGGCAGCGCGTGGTTCGTGCGCTAAGTGTCGAAAAAAACAGCGTAATGCCTATTCCAGTTCGGAAACAGCCAGTCGGATCACCCCTGCGGCGTGGCTTTCTGGCAGCTTCAGCACCTTCGCCCACATCTCCTGCACCATGTCGCACGACACTTTCTCTTTACCCGCCGCTTTATCAGGCGCCTGCAACAGCTGGATGTCCTCGCCATACTTCGCGGCAAGCTCTTTCATAATCGGGCGCACATCGGCAATAGCGGTCTCGCGTTCCTGCGCCGTGACGGTGTGTTTGTTCTCGCCCCAGGCCGCTCGCATCATGTCGGCGTCAGCCTTGACGCGGCGCTGCATCATGGTTTTATCCAGAACACGCAGCGGATTGATACCGCCCTTCACCTCCGGGTAGAGAAAACGGAAACACGCGTCGTCACTCACCTTCTGGATGGCGGCGGTCTGTTCCATATTCGCCCGCATATAGTCCACCACGTTCGCATCCGGCGCGGTTTGCAGACGCGACATCTGCAGATGCAGGATCTGCGGTTGTACGACGTCGATAATCTCCTGTTCGGAATCCCCCTCTTTTTGCATCGCGAGGATCTGGCTACGGATACGTTGCTGGAACGCGGGTTCTTGCTCTTTCAGCACCTGCCAGGCGGGAATGCTGTTGAGCGTGGTATCGAGTCGATTTTCAGGCGTTTGCAGCAGGCGCTGTTTGTCGTAATAGACCCAGAACGCCACCGCGGCGGCCAGGACGGCAACAATGACAATAGGTTTCCAGTGTCTTCTCATCTCGCATCCTTTTGAGCCCGATCCATCGGGCTGTTTGATTTGTCATTTTAAACCCGGGCCATGCCCGGATTTAAACTGGCTCCCACCCTTACGCCTGATGGGAATGGCCCGATATGTCGAATGACACCGGCACGCCGCTGTGAAAGCGAAACTCATCATCCGGTGTTGAGATAAGTGTGGCTTCAATTTCGCCAAAAAGCTGTACGCGAGATGAGATATCGTTGTCGCTAACCCGTTGGGCCAGTGTCAGATAGTCCTGGTAATGACGCGCTTCCGAGCGCAGCAGCGAAAGATAAAACTTCTGCAGGTCGTCATCAAGGAACGGAGCCAGCGCGGCGAAACGCTCGCAGGAACGCGCTTCGATGTACGCCCCGCAGATGAGCTTGTCGATAAGCGTCAGCGGTTCGTGAGTGCGTACTTCCTTCAGCATGCCTTTGGCGTAGCGGCTGGCGGTGATTTTGACGTAAGGAATGTTGCGCGCCAGCATCGCCTCGCGCACCTGCCAGAAGTGGTGCAGCTCTTCTTTGATCAGCAGGACCATACTGTCGATAAGCGCCTGGCCCCACGGGTCGTCGGTTTTGGGCATCACGCTTTTACCAATCTGCTTATGCAGGGCCACAAAATCGGGTTCCGGCCCGTCGCGAAAGGTGAACGCTTCGTAGGGTTTGAGCCACTCAAGCAGCGCATCGGCCCCGCTTTTATCGGCGACATATTTTCGCACTAACAGCAGCGCGGTCTGCGCGGCTTTGAGTTCGCACACCATGTGGTCGGTGAGCAGGAGCGGCAGGTTTGCCGGGTCGCGGGCTTTCTCAATCCATGCTTGCGGGGTCGGACACTGAAGGAAGTTAAGAACGGGAGCGAGTATCTGCGGGTAATCCATGATGAAACCTTACAAAGCGGCAGCCTAAGCTGCCGCAATACACTTTATCCTTCATGCTGCCTCTTCGTTGGCGGCCCTCGTTCCCCCAGGTCACTTACCTGTGTAAGCTCGCCGGGATTCACTCAGTTGCCGCCTCGACGCAGCGTGAATGATTTTGTGTATTTTATTAATCAGTGACGCACGCCGTCGTCGTCTTCATCGACGAAGTCTTCATCATCTTCGTCGTCGCCTTCTTCACCGTTAGGATCTTCGTAGTACGTGCCCCAGCCGTCGTATTCCACTTCAAACTTCTCAGCCAGGTCCATTAGCTGCTCAACCTGCGCGTCAATCAGTTCAGCTTTCAGCGCGCCTTCGCTCAGGATATCGCAGCAGATGACGGTTTCGCCCTCTTCCACTTCCAGCTCTTCCGGCTCGGTCACTTCGTAACCCATTTTGAACGCTTCTACCGCCAGCTTCTCCAGCGATTCAAAGTCATCTGCAGAGAAATGGTGCTCGATGGTGTACAGCGCATCCGGATCGCTACCGTCTTCCAGCAGTTCTTCAATGATCAGGCGCGTCTCTTCGCGTTGCTCTTCCAGCAGTTCTGGGTTTGCCATGGCTCGTTCCTCTTTAAAGTTCGGCAGATACTTCTATTTTCACACACGGACGTGTTTGCCTCCACCTAATGTAAGAAAGATTTATGAAACAGGGTTGCAAGTGAATATTAATACATATAAAGTGAATTTTAATTCAATAAGTGGCCTTTGCCATGTGAGGATAAAATGTCTGAACTGTATAAAAAACACTTTCTGAAATTGCTCGACTTTACCCCTGCACAACTCAACGCTTTGCTGTCACTTGCCGCGCAACTCAAAGCCGATAAAAAAAATGGCAAGGAAGTACAAACGCTTACTGGCAAAAACATCGCGCTCATCTTCGAAAAAGACTCAACCCGCACACGATGCTCTTTCGAAGTTGCCGCTTATGACCAGGGCGCTCGCGTCACCTATCTCGGCCCAAGCGGTAGCCAGATTGGGCATAAAGAGTCAATTAAGGATACCGCACGCGTGCTTGGACGCATGTACGACGGGATTCAGTACCGGGGCCACGGTCAGGAAGTGGTCGAAACGCTGGCGGAATATGCAGGCGTACCGGTATGGAATGGCCTGACCAACGAGTTCCATCCCACGCAGCTGCTGGCCGATTTGTTAACCATGCAGGAACACCTGCCGGGTCAATCCTTTAAAGAGATGACGCTGGTGTATGCGGGTGACGCGCGCAATAACATGGGCAATTCGATGCTTGAAGCGGCGGCGCTGGTCGGGCTGGATCTGCGTCTGGTGGCACCAAAAGCCTGCTGGCCGGAAGAGAGTCTGGTCGCGGAGTGCAGCGCGCTGGCATTGCAGAACGGCGGCAAAATCACCCTGACGGAAGATGTGATCGCCGGAGTGAAAGGCGCGGACTTCATCTATACCGACGTGTGGGTATCGATGGGCGAGCCAAAAGAGAAGTGGGCGGAGCGTATCGCCCTGCTGCGTAACTATCAGGTGAACTGTGAAATGATGGCCCTGACGGGCAATCCGAACGTCAAGTTCCTGCACTGTCTGCCGGCGTTCCATGACGATCAAACCACGCTCGGCAAGCAAATGGCGAAAGAGTTCGATCTGCACGGCGGCATGGAAGTGACCGATAAGGTGTTCGAGTCGGCGGCGAGTATCGTGTTTGACCAGGCGGAGAACCGTATGCACACCATTAAGGCGGTGATGGTGGCCACGCTTGGGGAGTGATAATCCCCTCACCCTCACCCTCACCCTCACCCTCTCCCCAGAGGGGAGAGGGGACTGCTACAAACCGTCTATACTCCCTCGCCCCTTTGGGGAGAGGGCCGGGGTGAGGGGAAATTACTCCACCAGCATCTTCACAACCACTTTACGTACCTGCGCAGGCGCGCCCACCGCGCACAGCGGTTTATGCACTTCGCCCGGATAAAACACGACAAAATCCCCTTCGCTCAGCACCACGGTTTTCTCCTGCTCGCCTTCAGGCAGGAACGCGATGTCTTTGTCCGCCAGCCAGTCGGTCTCCGGCGTGCCATGCGGCAACGTACTGAAAGTCATCCCTTCCTGGCCTTTTAAGACAATCTGAATGTCCAGATAACGGGCGTGGTACTCCGCGCGGCGCTCGGCGAACGGCTGGGTCATATCTTCAGAGACCAGATAAAACAGGTTATTGCCGTCGATATCGTGTTTGCCCAGCGTGGTGGCATCCGTAACGTGCGCTTTGACGTGCTCAATCGCCAGACGCAGCTCTTCCGGCAGCCAGGATTGTAAGTGATGAATATTGCCAACGATCATGATTAAACCCTCAATATAAAACGATGTTTCATTTTCAGCTTTTATACGAGAATTATCGCTGCCCTACCACCCTTTTTTGCGCCATCTTTGCGGCAGCGCATGTTTATCGGAAAAGCTGTTAAATAGCTGTTAAAGCGTCTCAGGCAACTATGCAATGATTATGCATAAAGAGAGAGGCAGGTTTTCACGTCTTAAGTACAAGATCATGATTTTCATGCATTAAATTTAAAACCCGTGGCTCAGTCACACTTTACCAACCTTTTTATTCTCAGTTAATCTGGATAGTTATTTTTTAATTTTAGTTAAACCCCAAATAACTACGGTATGTTTCTGCATAATCATGCCAACTAAAAACATTTAACCTTAAAAATCATAGTGTTGTATATTTTTAGTCATTTATTAAAATATACAAATCAATAACAATCACAAATATCTCCGGCCAGATATGCTTAGTCATTCATTGCCTGATAATAACTAAATAATCATTATCTGATACGAGTCATGCAATAGAAAACAAAGCCGACAATATCCGATCTCACGTGAGCCACATCACAAAATACAATTCTTAACCGCCTACTATGATCCGTGAAAACAATTGAGCTTAAAGGGCTATGAATTAAATACACTTCATAGCACAGCCCTTTTTATTCTGAAAAAAAGTTAAAGGAATAATTATGGAAAAGCATTACGTCGGTTCTGAAATTGGTCAATTGCGTAGCGTTATGCTACATCGCCCGAATTTAAGTCTGAAACGCCTGACACCATCGAACTGTCAGGAGCTGTTATTCGATGATGTTTTGTCAGTGGAACGCGCGGGTGAAGAACATGACATTTTCGCGAACACGCTGCGTGAGCAGGGTGTGGAAGTCCTGCTGTTAACCGATCTCATTACTCAAACGCTTGATATTGCAGATGCTAAAGCCTGGCTGCTGGAAACCCAAATCTCTGATTATCGCCTTGGTCCCGCCTTTGCCAACGACGTTCGCGGCTGGCTGGCCGATATGCCCCATCGTGAACTGGCGCGTCGCTTAAGCGGTGGTTTAACCTACGGAGAAATACCCGCATTTATTACAAATATGGTTGTCGATACCCATACGGCTAATGATTTTATTATGAAACCGTTGCCCAACCACTTATTTACCCGCGATACCTCATGCTGGATATATAACGGTGTTTCCATTAACCCGATGGCTAAACCGGCGCGTCAACGTGAAACCAATAACCTGCGCGCAATATATCGCTGGCATCCGGCATTTGCTGACGGTGATTTTATTAAATATTTCGGTGATGAAAATATTAATTACGATCACGCGACATTAGAGGGCGGCGACGTATTAGTGATTGGTCGCGGCGCGGTATTAATCGGCATGTCTGAACGCACCACGCCACAGGGCGTCGAGTTCCTGGCGCAAAGCCTGTTTAAACATCGCCAGGCCGAACGCGTGATTGCCGTCGAGCTGCCGAAACACCGCTCCTGTATGCACCTCGACACCGTTATGACCCACATCGACGTCGATACCTTCTCCGTCTACCCGGAAGTGGTGCGCAAAGACGCCCAGTGCTGGACGCTCACCCCGGACGGCCGCGGCGGCCTGCTGCGCACCCAGGAAACTGACCTGCTTCACGCTATCGAAAAAGCATTAGGCATCAGTCAGGTGCGCCTTATCACTACCGGCGGCGACGCCTTCGAAGCCGAACGCGAGCAGTGGAATGACGCCAACAACGTGCTGACCCTTCGCCCCGGCGTGGTGATCGGCTACGAACGCAACATCTGGACCAACGAGAAATACGACAAAGCCGGGATCACTGTGCTGCCCATTCCGGGCGACGAACTGGGACGCGGCCGCGGCGGTGCGCGCTGCATGAGCTGCCCGCTGGAACGCGACGGAATTTAAAGGAGCCATCATGGAAAGAAAACCCACTCTGGTCGTGGCGCTGGGCGGCAACGCGCTGCTCAAACGCGGCGAGCCGCTGGAAGCGGACATTCAGCGCCAGAACATCGAGCTGGCGGCCCGCACTATCGCCGGACTTACCGAACAGTGGCGCGTGGTGCTGGTCCACGGCAACGGGCCGCAGGTCGGGCTACTGGCACTGCAAAACAGCGCTTACGACAAAGTCACACCTTATCCGCTCGATATTCTCGGCGCCGAGAGTCAGGGAATGATCGGCTACATGCTCCAGCAGGCCCTGAAGAATTTCCTGCCACAGCGCGAAGTGAGCGTGCTGCTCACTCAGGTGGAAGTTGACCCCGCCGATCCGGCGTTTCGCAACCCGACCAAATACATCGGCCCGGTGTACAGCGAACAGCAGGCCAGGGCGCTACAGGAGGAAAAAGGCTGGGTGTACAAGGCCGACGGAAAGTTCTTCCGCCGCGTTGTGCCCTCGCCGCAGCCGAAACGCATCGTCGAGCGCGACGCCATTACCGCCCTGATTGAGCGCGATCATCTGGTGATTTGCAACGGCGGTGGCGGCGTACCGGTGGTGGAAAACGCCAACGGCTATCACGGCATTGAAGCGGTAATCGACAAAGATCTCTCCGCCGCCCTGCTGGCACGCCAGATTGAGGCCGACGCGCTGCTCATTCTGACCGATGCCGACGCGGTGTACCTCGACTGGGGCAAACCGACCCAACGCCCGCTGGCACAGGTCACGCCCGAACAGCTCAAAGGCATGCCGTTTGATGCCGGCTCAATGGGCCCGAAAGTCGCCGCCTGCCGTGAGTTTGTCGAGACCTGCAAAGGCATCGCCGGGATCGGCGCACTGGCTGATGGCGCCGCCATCCTCGCCGGGGAGAAAGGGACGTTGATTCGCAATTGATTTCGCCTTTTCCCCTCACCCCTGCCCTCTCCCCATAGGGGAGAGGGAGAACACCAGATCCGGACAGTCCCCTCTCCCCTATGGGGAGAGGGTTAGGGTGAGGGGTAAGAGGCAAGCACCGCTAACAGCTTAAATTTAACAAGGATCACCACATGACTATCAATCTGAAAAACCGCAACTTCCTCAAACTGCTGGACTACACCCCGGCAGAAATCCAGTACCTGATCGATCTGGCCATCGACCTGAAAGCCGCCAAAAAATCCGGGCGCGAAAAACAAACGCTAGTCGGCAAAAACATCGCGCTGATTTTCGAAAAAACCTCCACCCGCACCCGCTGCGCGTTTGAAGTGGGCGCCTTCGATCAGGGCGCGCAGGTCACCTATCTCGGCCCAAGCGGATCGCAGATCGGCCACAAAGAGTCGATGAAAGACACCGCCCGCGTGCTGGGCCGCATGTATGACGGCATCGAGTATCGCGGCTATGGTCAGTCAATCGTCGAAGAGCTGGGCGAATACGCGGGCGTGCCGGTGTGGAACGGGCTGACCGACGAATTCCACCCGACGCAAATCCTCGCCGATCTGATGACCATGCTCGAACACGCGCCGGGCAAAACCCTGCCGGAATTGAGTTTTGCCTATCTGGGCGACGCGCGGAACAACATGGGCAACTCGCTGATGGTCGGCGCGGCGAAGATGGGCATGGATATCCGCCTGGTGGCCCCGAAATCCTTCTGGCCGGAAGCCGGGCTGGTTGAGCAGTGCCGGGCCATCGCTAAAGAGACCGGCGCGCGCATCACTCTGACCGACGACGTGAATGAAGGGGTGCACGGTACCGATTTCCTCTACACCGACGTCTGGGTGTCGATGGGCGAACCGAAAGAGGCCTGGGCAGAGCGTGTAAGCCTGATGAAACCGTATCAGATCAACGGCGAGGTCATGAAAGCCACCGGCAATCCGAACGTGAAATTCATGCACTGCCTGCCCGCGTTCCACAACGAACACACCAAAGTGGGCCGTGAAATTGAAATGGCCTACGGCCTGAAAGGGCTGGAGGTGACGGAAGAGGTCTTCGAATCGCCGAACTCTATCGTCTTCGACGAAGCAGAGAACCGCATGCACACCATTAAAGCGGTCATGGTGGCGACACTCGGCGACTAATCACCGCCCGGCGCGCCGCTGGGTGCGCCGGGGCAAGGAGAACATCATGGGCAAGTTCAAATTTCCTTCCGCTTACACCATTCTCTTTTTCCTGATCGCCGTGGTGGCGGCCCTGAGCTGGATTGTTCCGGCCGGCCAATATCAGATGGCGATGAACGCCACGCTCGGCAAAGAAGTGCCCATTGCCGGAACTTACGCGCACGTCGCCGCGCATCCGCAGGGAATTATCTCGGTACTGATGGCACCGATCGCCGGGCTGTACGATCCGGTCTCCGGCCAGGCGGGTGCGATCGACGTGGCGCTGTTTATCCTGATCATCGGCGGCTTTCTGGGGATCGTTACCAAAACCGGAGCGATTGACGCCGGGATCGAACGCGTCACCACCCGGCTGCGCGGTCGCGAAGAGTGGATGATCCCGATCCTGATGGCGCTGTTCGCCGCCGGCGGGACCATTTACGGCATGGCGGAAGAGTCGCTGCCGTTCTACACGCTGTTAGTACCGGTAATGCTGGCCGCCCGTTTCGATCCGGTGGTCGCCGCCTCCACGGTGCTGCTCGGCGCGGGGATCGGAACCTTAGGATCGACCATTAACCCCTTCGCTACGGTCATCGCCGCTAACGCCGCAGGCATTCCGTTCACCAACGGAATCGCCCTGCGCGTCGCCCTGCTGGCGATCGGCTGGATTATCTGCGTGTGGTGGGTGATGCGCTACGCCCGCAAGGTTCGCCTGGATCCGTCCCTGTCGATCGTCGCCGACAAAGAGGCAGAAAACCGTGCGCATTTCCTCGGTGATAAAGGCGAGCAGTCGCTGGAATTTACCCCGGTGCGCAAAGTGATTCTGGTGATATTCGCTCTCGCCTTCGCGGTGATGATCTACGGCGTGGCGGTGCTCGGCTGGTGGATGGCAGAGATCTCCGCGGTCTTCCTCGCCAGCGCCATTATCGTCGGCCTGATCGCCCGCATGAGCGAAGAGGAGCTGACCTCAACATTTATCAACGGCGCGCGCGATTTGCTGGGCGTCGCGCTGATTATCGGCATCGCGCGCGGTATCGTAGTGATCATGGATAAAGGCATGATTACGCACACGATTTTGCACAGTGCGGAAGATCTTGTGACCGGGTTGTCGTCCGTTGCGTTTATTAACGTGATGTACTGGCTGGAAGTGGTGCTCTCTTTTCTTGTGCCTTCTTCATCCGGCCTGGCCGTTCTGACGATGCCGATCATGGCACCGCTCGCCGATTTCGCTAACGTCAACCGCGACCTGGTGGTGACGGCGTATCAGTCTGCATCCGGTATCGTCAATCTGGTCACCCCAACGTCTGCCGTCGTGATGGGCGGACTGGCGATCGCTCATGTGCCTTACGTACGCTATCTGAAGTGGGTCGCTCCCCTGCTGGGGATCCTGACGATTGTCATCATGGCGGCGCTGAGCCTGGGTGCATTGTTGTAATTTGCCGGATGGCGCTGTGCTTATCCGGACTCCGGTTCGGTGCGGCGCCACCGGACATTTTTGGCCACTCGTATGGGATGTAGATATGACGGAATATGGAGATTACTCCCCAAAAGAACAGCTTCAGCTCGCGGTTTGCCAGAGCCTGATTAGCGAAAACAGTTACCTTTCCCAGGAAGAAATACGCCGCGATTTGCAGGATCGGGGTTTTGACAGCATCAGCCAGTCGAGCGTCTCCCGGCTGCTGAAGTTGCTTGGCGTTATAAAAATTCGCAATGCCAAGGGCCAAAAGATTTATTCGATGAATCCGCAGTTGCGCCCCGCCCCCGATGCCGCCCGTTCGATCTCCGAAATGGTGGTCAGCGTGGAGCACAACAGCGAGTTTATCCTTATCCATACCGTCGCCGGATACGGGCGCGCCGTGGCGCGAATTCTGGATTATCACCAGTTACCGGAAATTTTAGGTGTGGTGGCCGGAAGCAGTATTGTCTGGGTCGCGCCCCGCGTGGTGAAGCGCACGGCGCTGGTCCATAAGCAAATTAATTATTTACTCAGAACGCATTAATATTCAAATAGAACCGTTTGCACTGAGTAAAGTGTGCATTAATCGCTTGATCAGAAAATCGAGCTGAGTATAATGCCCGACAATTTGCCGGGAGGAAGTCATGGTCAAGCGTGTACGACATACAGTCCTACCGCGTCTGAAAACAGACGCTGGCCTGCCGTTTTTCTTCCCGTTGATAACCCTATTCCCAGAGCCCCTCATTTGAGGGGCTTTTTTTTGCCCGGCGTCAGGAGATAAACATGAATCCGCTTTATCAAAAACACATCATTTCCATCAATGACCTCAGCCGCGAAGAGCTGGAACTGGTTCTGGATACCGCGGCAAAACTGAAGGCCAACCCACAGCCCGAGCTGCTGAAGCACAAAGTGATCGCGAGCTGCTTCTTTGAAGCCTCCACCCGGACCCGTCTGTCGTTCGAGACCTCCATGCACCGCCTCGGCGCGAGCGTGGTCGGCTTCTCCGACAGCAGCAACACGTCGCTGGGCAAAAAAGGCGAGACGCTGGCGGATACCATCTCCGTTATCAGCACCTACGTGGACGCGATTGTGATGCGCCACCCGCAGGAAGGCGCGGCGCGTCTGGCGACCGAGTTCTCCGGCGGTATTCCGGTGCTGAACGCCGGTGACGGTGCGAACCAGCATCCGACGCAGACCCTGCTGGATCTGTTCACCATCCAGGAAACGCAGGGGCGTCTGGAAAATCTGCACATCGCCATGGTCGGGGATCTGAAATATGGCCGCACCGTCCACTCGCTGGCCCAGGCGCTGGCGAAATTTAACGGCAACCGCTTCTACTTTATCGCCCCGGCGGCGCTGGCGATGCCGCAGTACATTCTCGATATGCTCGACGAAAAAGGCATCCAGTGGAGCCAGCACGCCAGCATTGAAGAGGTGATGGGTGAAGTGGACGTGCTGTACATGACGCGCGTGCAGAAAGAGCGTCTGGATCCGTCCGAGTACGCCAACGTCAAAGCCCAGTTCATCCTGCGCGCCAGCGACCTCGAAGGCGCACGCCCGAACATGAAAGTGCTGCACCCGCTTCCGCGCATCGACGAAATCGCCACCGACGTGGATAAGACGCCGCACGCCTGGTATTTCCAGCAGGCCGGCAACGGTATTTTCGCTCGCCAGGCGTTACTGGCACTGGTTCTGAATCGCGAATTCGCTCTGTAAGGGGAAATGACAATGACACATGATAATAAACTCCAGGTTGAAGCCATCAAGCGTGGCACCGTGATTGACCATATCCCTGCGCAGGTGGGCTTTAAGCTGCTGACGCTGTTCAAGCTGACCGAAACCGACCAGCGCATCACCATCGGCCTGAACCTGCCGTCCGGCGAGATGGGCCGCAAAGACCTGATCAAAATCGAGAACACGTTCCTGACCGACGAGCAGGTCAACCAGCTCTCCCTGTACGCGCCGGATGCGACGGTGAACCGCATCGACGATTACGAAGTGGTGGGAAAATCGCGCCCGAACTTACCGGAACGCATCGAGCACGTACTGGTCTGTCCGAACAGCAACTGCATCAGTCACGCTGAGCCGGTGTCGTCCAGTTTTGCCGTGAAAAAACGGGCGAACGACATCGCGCTCAAGTGCAAATACTGCGAAAAAGAATTTTCTCATTATGTGGTGCTGGCCAACTAATTGAGGCTGGTAATGAGATCCCGGCCTCCTGTTACACGAAATCATTCGCGCCGCATCAAGGCGGCAAGTCCAAATCCCCCCGGAAGCACAGGAAACTCTGTGACCGGGGTATGAGGACGCGGCCAACGAAGAGGCGGCGTGAAGGATGATGTGTATAATGGCCGGGAACTTTTTATCAGCTGTTATCCTGGAGAAAACATGAGCAAAGTACTTGCGACGGAAAATGCACCAGCGGCTATCGGGCCTTACGTTCAGGGCGTCGATCTCGGCAGCATGATCATCACTTCCGGTCAGATCCCGGTGAACCCGAAAACCGGCGAAGTGCCGGAAGATGTGGCGGCGCAGGCGCGTCAGTCGCTGGAAAACGTGAAAGCGATCGTGGAATCCGCGGGCCTGAAAGTGGGCGATATCGTGAAAACGACCGTATTCGTGAAAGATCTGAACGATTTCGCGACCGTTAACGCCACTTATGAAGCGTTCTTCAACGAGCACGACGCAACCTTCCCGGCGCGTTCTTGTGTGGAAGTCGCGCGTCTGCCGAAAGACGTGAAGATTGAGATTGAGGCGATTGCGGTTCGTCGCTGATTGGTTTGCCCTCTCCACTACGGAGGGGGCTATTTCTGCTATTTTCCCCTTCTCCGCAACTTTTTCATCCCCCGCCATCTTTCTCTGAAGCTCCTTCGCAGTTCAAGAATTTATCCCATTACCAGGGCACTGTTTTTTATACAGAGGAGTATGGTTAACACATACAAAATGTAGTGCTTTACAAAGAGGGAATGAGTGCGCATTGAAGAAGAGGTTTTTCTTGATGAATACGGCATGAGGCGAAAAAGGTTCGTCTATGATCATCGCATTCACCACAGCTACGTTTTTGTTGCCGGTAACGAAATTTACACCGTCATTATTGGTAGCCTGGTTAAGGAGCTAACCTTTACCCGGTTCGGTTACAAAATGCCAGCCGGAGTGCCATTCCCGGTTAACGGCATGGCTGAAGTCTATTTTGATGCCTTTGACGGGATGGATAATTTGGCCGATTTTCGTCATGTCAGATTTGAGGGGTTAGGCAGTGCTGTCGTCTTGCAAACAGTCTCACTGGCTTTAATCGCGCACTATGAGACATTTAATATCGGTGGTTTTGTCTTCCAGGCCGCCTCAGGGGGAGTAGTCGATATCGGCCGCCGCATCTCCCTTGAAGAGACCTATGACTACATGCTTGGGTTAAAAAATGAACCGCGTTATAATAAAAAGACAGGGTTGCCAAAGAAAGCTCCGCGGCCACTGATAGCAAAAGATTTACGGGCATACAAAACAGTTACAGAGGGGAGAGCCAGCTATGTCGTATTACATAAAGCAGCAACGCAATTCGCTTATCGTCTCTAAAAATAGTGAGAAGACGGTATTTCAGGCATTAGCTTCTGCTGAATTGAATACGCATTCTGACAACGCTGATGTACATATGACCGGCCGTAAAACCAGCCTGACGACAGCTAAAAAACATTCTTCGGCCAGCCTGTTACGCAGAAAGTTGAAAGGCCCCCTTATGCGTGAGTTGCGCGATATCTAATCGTAAATTTTAAAAAAGGCCTGAAATTCAGGCCTTTTTTGGTTTTTAGACCCAACAGTCCTTACTGATTCCGCGTCGCCCTGAGCAACTTCTCCAGCGGATAAACCGCTGCAATCACCACTTCATCCTGAATCTTCGCCGCATTATCTAGCTCGGTCTGAATCGAGGCGATCTCCTTATCGTCCAGCGTCCCCTGACGCGCCACCAGATCCGTCAGGCGCAGGCCAATCGAAGCCAGTTTGTCCACCTCCTGAATCACCGGTTTTATAGCTTTCAGCTGATAGTTGCTTTCACTCAGCGCCAGCGCGTCGCTGGTGTTGTTTTGCCAGCGCGTAAAGACGTGGCGCAGCGCCTCGGCGCTTTCGCTATCTTCCGCATCGCTGATTAAGCGCTCGGCCCATTTATCCATCTGACGAACGGTCTGGCTCTCCGCGCCCAGCGCATCGGCGTAGCGATTCAGCGGCTCAAACTGATGATAATTTCCGGCCTGGAATTTCAGATGCTGACGGGTGTAATACTGCGCAGGCTCGACGGCCTGGGCGAGAATTTGCAGAGGCAGGGTGTCGGCGTTATTCGCCAGACGAGTGAACTGCGCCTGCTGCTGGCTATGCTGTTGCAGCCCGACCGACACCGTCGTCCAGCTGTCCATCGCCTGTAAACGGGTGTACATGTTGTCGACATCATTGACGTCCTGCGCCGACCACAGGCGCTCCGCCACTGCAAACGCGCGCGGCCAGAGTTTGATATCCAGCACCGGCGCAACCACGTTTTCCGCCCACAGCGCGGCTTCACCGCCGAGCAGATTGGCCTGCCGATCGGCATCCGGCACCGTCGGCTGGATCCCTTTCGGCACATCGTTGAGGCGCGCGCCGGAAATCGGATAGCGCGCGTTCCCCACCAGGAAATAGCCCCGGAGTTTATCGTTTTCGACATTGACCACCGGACGCGTTTCCCCCATCCAGGTATCGACGGTGAAAGTCACCTGATTGTCGTCGCGCCACTCGATGTTATTCACCGCGCGGCGGGATTTGCCGCTGAAATCAATAAACCCGCGCCAGCCGGTGACGCTTTTCACCAGGGTAAAACTGCCCTCGACCGGTTTGCCTTTCAGACGCGGCATAGTGAAAGTCCAGCTCTGCGCGCTGTCGTTATCGGCAAGGATATCCACCCCGTTTAAACCCTGCGGCACGATTTCGTTGCGATAGTGATAGGCCGTACTCTGCGGCTGATCGAGGTAAAAACCGGTGGAGAGAATGCCTTTATAGCCGTGCTTCGCCACTTCGCCGAGCGCGTCCTGTCCCTGCCAGGACTGGATCAGAATGCTTTTCGGCAGGTCGGGATGATAGATCTCGTCCCAGCCGACCATCTGGCGATGGTGTTTTTCAAGAATGGTTTCCAGTTTGCGGTTGAAATACGCCTGCAGCGCGTGGCTGTCAGCCAGCTTGTTGTCGCGCATAAACTGCTGAATGGCGACGCTGTTTTTCCACTGCGTATCGTCAACTTCATCGCCACCGATATGCAGATACGGATCGGGGAAGATCGCCGCCAGTTCGCTAACCATCGCGTCGGCAAACGTATAAGTCGCGTCTTTTGTCGGATCCAGTACCGGCTTCAGTACGCCCCAGTGGCGCTCCATTTTATACGGCCCTGGTGCGCTCATCAGTTCCGGATAGGCCACGGCGATGGCCGACGCATGGCCCGGCATGTCAATTTCGGGAACCACGCGAATCCCCCGCGCGGTGGCGTAGCGCACCACCTCACGCATCTGTTCCGGCGTGTAGAACAGCCCGTCGCTGGCGAGCTGGGTCAGTTTAGGATAGCGCTTCGAGCTAAACCGCCAGCCCTGATCGTCCGTCAGATGCCAGTGCAGTACGTTCAGCTTCGCCGCCGCCATGCCATCGATCTGGCGTTTGATATCCTCCAGCGGGACAAAATGGCGCGCCGAATCGAGCAGCAGCCCGCGCCACGGGAAGCGCGGGGCGTCATCAATCGACACCCATGGAATCGAGGTGTTTTCCGCGCCGTTTTGAATCAGCTGGAGCAACGTTTCCATCGCCCGCAGCGCGCCAAAGCGCGTGTTGGCGGTGATGTTCACCCCGTTCGCATCGACGGTGAGTTTGTAGCTTTCATCGCTGTCCGGCAGCGGCTGCGGCTTCACTTTTTTAGCGATGGTCATGGTGATGGTCGGCTTTTCGGGTTTGTCGGCCTGCGGCTGGAGCGTCCAGCCCGTCTGCAGCGCGATGCGCTGGCGCAGACGGTTCGCCGCATCGCCCAGATCGTCGCCGCTGATGCTGATGGAGAGGTTATCGCTAAGGATCAGTGCGCCCTGTTTCGCGGGACGTTCCACGTGAGCGGGCCAGGGCATCAGCGGCAGATCGCCTGCCGGAGCGGCAAAGGCAGAAGTGCCGAGCATAAGCCCGGCGGTTAAGAGACTGTACCGTAACATGAATGTTCCTTATCTGACGGGCCAAATAAAGGCAAAACATTCTGTTAACATGCGCTCAATTTGTCGTCAAGCGAATGGCACGACGGAGATCACAGGTTGTTGAATTTGGGAGGAAAGCCAGTCCCCTCACCCCGGCCCTCTCCCCAAAGGGGCGAGGGTGAAAGGCGGCACAGAGCGGTACTCTCTCCCTCCCAGGGAGTGGGTTAGGCCGAGGGTGAAAGGCGGCACAGAGCGGTCCCCTCTCCCTTCCAGGGACTGGGATAGGGCGAGGGTGAAAGGCGGCACAGAGCGGTCCCCTCTCCCTTCCAGGGACTGGGATAGGGCGAGGGTGAAAGGCGGCACAGAGCGGTACTCTCTCCCTCCCAGGGAGTGGGTTAGGCCGAGGATGAAAGGCGGCACAGAGCGGTCCCCTCTCCCTTCCAGGGAGAGGGTTAGGGTGAGGGTATGTTTTTACTGCCAGCCGTAACGACGGCTATAGAACCCTTTCACCATCTGCGTCAGCACCATGTAGCCCGCCAGAATCGCCACCAGCCACGGGAAGTAGCTCAGCGGGAGCGCCTGCAGATGCAGATAGCCCGCCAGCGGTGAGAACGGCAGCGCGATACCCAGCACCATGACCACTCCGGTCATGATGATCAGCGGCCAGGCGGCGCGGCTCTGGATAAACGGAATACGGCGCGTGCGGATCATATGCACAATCAGCGTCTGCGACAGCAGCCCGACCACGAACCAACCGGACTGGAACAGGGTCTGATGTTCCGGCGTATTGGCATGGAACACAAACCACATCAGGCAGAACGTTAAAATATCGAAGATCGAGCTGATCGGCCCAAAGAACAGCATAAAGCGCCCGAGATCGGACGGATTCCAGCGCTGCGGCTTCTGGATCTGCTCGTCGTCCACGTTATCAAACGGGATCGCCACCTGGGAGACGTCGTACATCAGATTCTGAATCAGCAGATGCAGCGGCAGCATCGGCAGGAACGGCAGAAATGCGCTCGCCACCAGCACGCTGAAGACGTTACCAAAGTTCGAGCTGGCGGTCATTTTGATGTATTTCAGCATGTTGGCAAAGGTACGGCGTCCTTCGATCACACCCTGCTCCAGCACCATCAGGCTCTTTTCCAGCAGGATGATATCCGCCGCTTCGCGTGCAATATCCACCGCGCCGTCGACGGAAATGCCGATATCCGCCGCCCGCAGCGCAGGCGCGTCGTTGATACCATCGCCCATAAAGCCGACCACATGCCCTTCGCGGCGCAACAGGGAAACAATGCGCTCTTTGTGCATCGGCGTCAGGCGCGCAAACAGCGTGGTGGTTTTGCCAAGCTGCGCCAGTTCATCGTCAGAGAGCGTTTCAATATCGCTGCCCGTGACAATAACACCCGCATCCAGCCCCACTTCATGACACACTTTCGCCGCCACCAGCTCGCTGTCGCCGGTGAGGATTTTCACGGTGATGCCGCTGGCTTTTAGCGCCTTCAGCGCGGGCGCGGTGGTCTCTTTCGGAGGATCGAGGAACGCAATATAACCTTCGAGGATCAGATCGGACTCATCAACGCGATGGTAATCCCCTTCGCGCCCCGGCAGGAATTTGCTGGCGACCGCGACCACGCGCAGCCCCTGCCGGTTCAGGTTATCGGTCACACGTTTGATGCGGCGCAGCATGGTGTCATCCAGCGGAACGATGTCGCCGTTATGGCGCACCTGGGTGGACACATTCAGGATCTCCTGCAGCGCCCCTTTGCAGATCAGCTGGTGAACATTCGCCTGTTCGCTGACCACGACCGACATGCGGCGGCGCTCGAAATCGAACGGGATCTCATCCACTTTTTGCCAGCGCGTCGAGAGCGTGCGGGCCGAATCTTCATCCACCCCTTCCAGCACCGCCACATCCAGCAGGTTTTTCAGCCCGGTCTGGTAATGGCTGTTCAGCCACGCGGTATGCAGCACGCGCTCGCTCACCTTGCCCGAGACATCGGTGTGATTCTCCAGCACAATTTTATCCTGCGTCAGCGTGCCGGTTTTGTCGGTGCACAAAATATCCATCGCGCCAAAGTTCTGAATGGCGTCGAGGTGTTTCACAATCACCTTCTGTCTGGAGAGTTTCACCGCCCCGCGCGCCAGCGTGGAGGTGACAATCATCGGCAGCATTTCCGGCGTTAAGCCGACCGCCACGGAGAGGGCGAACAGCGCCGCTTCCCACCAGTCGCCTTTGGTATAGCCGTTGATCAGCAGGACAATCGGCGTCATCACCATCATAAAGCGGATCAGCAGCATGCTGACGCGGCCAATCCCTTTCTGGAACGCGTTGGGTTCACTCTCTTGCTCACTGACGCGCCCGGCAAGCTGGCCGAACCAGGTGTTGCCGCCGGTGGCAATCACGATCGCCTGCGCCGTCCCGCTCACCACGGTGGTCCCCATAAAGCACAGGGTGTCGCATTCCAGCGGGTTTGTTTGATCGGGATCGCGGCTGCGCGCCACCTTCTCGACCGGCAGGGATTCCCCAGTCAGCGAGGCCTGCGCCACAAACAGATCGCGGGCCTGAATAACGCGTAAATCGGCAGGGATCATGTCTCCGGCGGCCAGTTTAACGATGTCGCCCACCACCAGCTGATCGATCGGCAACTCCAGCCAGGCGTTTTCTCCTTTCTCATTGATGACGCGCTGCACCGTCGCCGTGTTGCTGACCATCGCTTTCAGGGCGTCGGCGGCCCGGGTGGAACGCGCCTCCTGAATGAAATTCAGCAGCGTGGAAATGGCCACCATCAGCGCAATCACCCCGGCGGCGAACAGATCTTCGGTGGCGTAGGAAATGCTCCCGAGCACCGTCAGCAGCAGGTTAAAAGGGTTGCGATAACAGAGCCACAAATGCACCCACCACGGCGCAGGCTTTTGCGCCGGGATCTGGTTGTCGCCGTGCCCGGCGCGGGTTTTCTCCACTTCGGCGGCGTTCAGTCCTTCCGGATGACCGCCAAAGGCGCGCCAGACTTCGTTCTCGTCCATCGCGGCGGCCTTCAGGCACTGCGCCGTTAGCGTCGCCGGAATGGCGGCGCCCGCCAGATTTTTAGCATGGGGTAAAGGGTCGCGCTGAACAAGGCGGCGCGGCAGGTGGCGGTTCAGCTGCGCCAGCAGCTGACGGGTGATATTTTTCAGCATAAAAACTCTCCCGCATCCGTTAAGACGGACGCAGTTTTTCCTTCAGGCAGGGCAAGGCCGTACCTGAATGGCACTTAAATTTTCATAGCAGAAACGTGGTGGCCCTGAATACTTCTGATGGCATGAAGTATGACGGGTTGCGTTGCTGCCTCACATCACCGGTGAGACAGCACGGGCTGGCTTACCGGAACGAACGGGTTCTCCCTCGCGAGAGAGGGGCGGGATCGGGATCCATACAGCCTCCGGTAAGTAAAAAAGAGTCCGTCAACGCGCAGTATCCTGTTTTAACCATACCGTTTGTGACGCTTCAGACGGTATGATACGCCCCGGCAACTAAACCAGACGTAAACCAGATTTTGCCCATTGCTAAACCGCCCGGTCGCAGTAGGCTCAATTGATAACTTTGTCGCAGTTACAGGGAATAACGGATGCAGAATCGCCTGACCATTAAAGACATAGCGCGTTTAAGCGGCGTAGGGAAATCGACCGTGTCGCGGGTCCTGAATAACGAAAGCGGTGTCAGCGAGCGCACGCGTGAGCGTGTCGAGGCGGTGATGAATCAGCACGGTTTTTCCCCTTCCCGTTCCGCGCGCGCCATGCGCGGGCAGAGCGACAAAGTGGTCGCCATTATTGTGTCTCGTCTCGACTCTTTGTCGGAAAACCTGGCGGTGCAAACCATGCTGCCCGTGTTTTACGAGCAGGGTTACGATCCGATAATGATGGAAAGCCAGTTTTCCACGCAGATGGTTGAAGAGCATCTTGGCATGCTGAAGCGGCGAAATATCGACGGCGTGATCCTGTTTGGCTTTACCGGCATTAAAGACGAGATGCTTAAACCGTGGCAAGCGTCGCTGGTGCTGCTGGCACGCGATGCGAGCGGTTTTGCCTCCGTCTGCTATGACGACGAAGGGGCGATCCTGACGCTGATGCAGCGCCTGTACGATCAGGGGCATCGCCATATCAGCTTCCTCGGCGTGCCGCACAGTGATGTCACCACCGGTAAACGTCGCCACGAGGCCTACCTCGCCTTCTGCAAACAGCACACCCTTTCAGCCGTCGCCGCCCTGCCGGGTCTGGCGATGAAACAGGGCTACGATCAGGTGGCGAATGTGCTGACGCCGCAAACTACCGCGCTCATCTGCGCCACGGATACCCTCGCGCTCGGCGCCAGCAAGTATTTGCAGGAACAGCGCATCGACACTATCCAGCTTGCCAGCGTGGGCAGCACGCCGCTGATGAAGTTCCTGCATCCGGAAATTATCACCGTCGATCCTGGCTATGGCGAAGCGGGTCGTCAGGCCGCGACACAGCTGATTGAACAGATTAACGGGCGCATCGAGCCCCGTCAGATCGTCATTCCAGCCCACCTCTCTTAACCCTGATAAAACGGATTATTGTGATCCTCGCCCGATTTCGGGAACGTTCCCGTTTTCGCCGTTTCGCTGAAAGAGTAGGCTTGCGTCCAGGTCATTACCCTTCACATCTGTCATGAGGCTTCATGATGAGCAAAGTTAAACAAAACGAGATCGACCAGCTGATCGTCCTGGTGGGCGGACGCGAGAATATCGCCACCGTCAGCCATTGCATTACCCGCCTGCGCTTTGTGCTGAACGATCCGGCCAAAGCTAACCCAAAAGGCATCGAAGAACTGTCGATGGTCAAAGGCTGTTTCACCAATGCCGGGCAGTTCCAGGTGGTGATTGGCACCGATGTGGGCGATTACTATCAGGCGTTGCTGGCCACCACCGGCCACGCTTCAGCAGACAAGGAGCAGGCCAAAAAAGCGGCGCGCCAGAACATGAAATGGCACGAGCAGCTGATTTCCCACTTCGCGGAAATCTTCTTCCCGCTGCTGCCCGCGCTGATCAGCGGCGGTTTGATTCTCGGCTTCCGTAACGTGATCGGCGATGTGCCGATGAGCGACGGCAAAACGCTGGCGCAGATGTATCCGGCGCTGCAAAGCATCTATGACTTCCTGTGGCTGATTGGCGAGGCGATCTTCTTCTATCTGCCGGTGGGGATCTGCTGGTCGGCGGTGCGCAAAATGGGCGGGACGCCGATCCTCGGTATCGTGCTCGGCGTGACGCTGGTCTCTCCGCAGTTAATGAACGCTTACTTACTGGGACAACAGGTGCCGGAAGTGTGGAACTTTGGCCTGTTTACCATCGCCAAAGTGGGCTATCAGGCACAGGTGATCCCGGCTCTGCTGGCCGGTCTGGCGCTGGGCTTTATTGAAACGCGCCTGAAACGTATCGTGCCAGATTACCTCTATCTGGTGGTCGTGCCCGTCTGTTCACTGATTCTGGCCGTGTTCCTCGCCCACGCCTTTATCGGTCCGTTTGGCCGCATGATTGGCGATGGCGTCGCCTTCGCGGTGCGTCACCTGATGACCGGCAGCTTCGCCCCGATTGGCGCCGCGCTGTTTGGCTTCCTGTATGCGCCGCTGGTGATTACCGGCGTGCATCAGACCACGCTGGCCATCGACATGCAGATGATTCAAAGCCTCGGCGGGACGCCGGTCTGGCCGATTATCGCCCTGTCGAACATTGCTCAGGCGTCGGCGGTAACGGGCATCATCATTGTCAGCCGTAAGCACAATGAACGGGAAATCTCGGTTCCGGCGGCCATCTCCGCTTACCTCGGCGTGACCGAACCGGCGATGTACGGTATCAACCTGAAATACCGCTTCCCGATGCTGTGCGCGATGATCGGTTCAGGACTGGCCGGGCTGCTGTGTGGTCTGAACGGCGTGATGGCGAACGGCATTGGGGTCGGCGGCCTGCCGGGCATTTTGTCCATTCAGCCGACTTTCTGGCAGGTGTTCTCCCTGGCGATGGCGGTGGCAATTATCGTCCCGATGGCGCTGACCACGGTTATCTATCAGCGCAAATTCCGTCAGGGCACGCTGCAGATTGTTTAACTTCTTCTTTCGGGGCGCAGTTGCGCCCCTTCGCATTTGCAGGAACGAACTATGAATACCCTTCCTCACTGGTGGCAGAACGGCGTCATCTATCAGATTTACCCAAAGAGTTTCCAGGACACCACCGGCCGCGGCACGGGAGATTTACGCGGCGTCACGCAGCGCCTGGACTATCTGAAAACCCTCGGCGTGGACGCCATCTGGCTGACGCCGTTCTATATCTCTCCGCAGGTGGACAACGGTTACGACGTGGCGAACTACACCGCCATCGATCCTGCCTACGGCACGCTGGATGATTTTGACGAACTGGTGAAACAGGCCCATGCGCGCGGCATCCGTCTGGTGCTCGATATGGTGCTCAACCACACCTCCACGCAGCACGCGTGGTTCCGCGAGTCATTAAATAAAGAGAGTCCGTATCGTCAGTTTTATATCTGGCGCGACGGCACGCCGGACGCGCCGCCGAACAACTGGCGCTCTAAATTTGGCGGCAACGCCTGGCGCTGGCACGCCGAAAGCGAGCAGTATTATTTGCATCTCTTCGCCCCGGAACAGGCCGATCTCAACTGGGAAAACCCGCAGGTCCGCAGCGAGCTGAAAAAAGTGTGCGAGTTCTGGGCCGATCGCGGCGTGGACGGTCTGCGTCTCGACGTGATCAACCTGATCTCCAAAGAGCAGGATTTCCCGAACGATGAAACCGGCGATGGCCGCCGTTTTTATACCGACGGCCCGCGCGCCCATGAATATTTGCAGGAGATGAGCCGGGACATTTTCACCCCGCGCAACCTGATGACCGTGGGCGAGATGTCCTCCACCTCGCTGGAAAACTGCCAGCAATACGCCGCGCTCGACGGGCGCGAACTGTCGATGACGTTTAACTTCCACCATCTGAAGGTGGATTATCCGGGCGGTGAAAAATGGACACTGGCGAAACCGGATTATATCGCCCTGAAAGCCCTGTTCCGCCACTGGCAGCAAGGAATGCACAATGTGGCGTGGAACGCGCTGTTCTGGTGTAACCACGATCAGCCGCGCATCGTTTCGCGCTTTGGCGACGAGGGCGAATACCGTACCACCTCCGCCAAAATGCTGGCGATGGTGCTACATGGGATGCAGGGCACGCCGTATATCTATCAGGGTGAAGAGATCGGCATGACCAACCCGCACTTCAGCCGCATTACCGATTACCGGGACGTTGAGAGCCACAACATGTTTGCCGAACAGCGGGCAACCGGCCGTGACGCCGACGAACTGCTGGCGATTCTGGCCAGTAAATCCCGCGATAACAGCCGCACGCCGATGCAGTGGGACGCCAGCCCGAACGGCGGATTCACGGCAGGCGAGCCGTGGATCGATCTCTGCGATAACGTTGAGACCCTCAACGTTGACGCGGCGCTTAACGATCCGGATTCCGTTTTTTATACCTACCAGGCACTTATTCGACTGCGCAAAACGCTGCCGGTGCTCACCTGGGGCGATTATCAGGATCTTTTGCCCGAGCATCCGTCCCTGTGGTGCTACCGCCGTCAGTGGCAGGGGCAGACGCTGATGGTCGTCGCTAACCTCAGCGATCAGTGCCAGCCCTGGCAGCCGCACGCGGTAGAGGGCAACTGGCGCGTCGCGATGGGCAACTACGCTGAAGTCGCTACCCGGCCTGCAACCATGACGCTGCGCCCGTTTGAAGCGGTGTGGTGGCTACAGGAGTAATAAAAATGCCGGGCGGCGCAGCGCTTGCCCGGCATTAGTTATCTGTTTTAGTTGAATAATTAATCAATTTTTATCTGCCACAATTTACATTCATTGAAGCGCCCGCCGTTTGTACTCTCGTCTTTTTACTTTGTTCTGAATCAAAAAAAACGCAAACATCTTTGATGCAAATCACTACATATAGAACTTAAAATGCACGCCGACCCAACATATTGTATTTATCGTCTACTATTCCAACAAGACAACGGCGACAACGCCGGCCGGAATTGTGGATAACAAGCGTCGGGAACGAGGGAAGTGATTGAGGCATCGGGACTTGCGTCCTGGACAACCTTCCCCACCTCTGTGGATAACCTGTTTTTAATGGAGTGATCATGACACCGCATGTGATGAAACGAGATGGCTGCAAAGTGCCATTTAAGTCAGAGCGCATCAAAGAAGCCATTTTGCGTGCAGCTAAAGCAGCGGGAGTCGATGACGCAGATTACTGCGCCACCGTCGCAGAAATTGTCAGCCAGCAGATGAATGAGCGCAGCCAGGTGGATATCAATGAGATCCAGACGGCGGTTGAAAATCAGCTGATGTCTGGCCCTTATAAACAGCTGGCGCGCGCCTATATCGAGTATCGTCACGACCGTGACATCCAGCGTGAAAAGCGCGGTCGCCTGAATCAGGAGATCCGGGGTCTGGTCGAGCAGACCAACTCTGCGCTGCTCAATGAAAACGCCAATAAAGACAGCAAAGTGATCCCGACGCAGCGCGATCTGCTGGCCGGTATCGTCGCCAAGCATTATGCCCGTCAGCATCTGCTACCGCGCGACGTGGTGCAGGCGCACGAACGCGGTGAGATCCACTACCACGATCTCGACTACTCCCCGTTCTTCCCGATGTTCAACTGTATGCTGATCGATCTGAAAGGCATGCTTACCCATGGCTTTAAAATGGGTAACGCCGAGATCGAGCCGCCAAAATCCATCTCCACCGCCACCGCGGTGACGGCACAAATTATTGCTCAGGTGGCGAGCCATATTTACGGCGGCACCACCATCAACCGTATTGACGAAGTGCTGGCCCCGTTCGTGACCGAAAGCTTTAACAAGCACCGTAGCGTGGCGCAAGAGTGGCAGATCCCGGACGCCGACGGCTACGCCCACTCGCGCACCGAAAAAGAGTGCTACGACGCGTTCCAGTCGCTCGAATATGAGGTGAACACGCTGCACACCGCTAACGGCCAGACGCCGTTCGTGACCTTCGGCTTTGGCCTGGGCACCAGCTGGGAATCGCGTCTGATTCAGCAGTCGATTCTGCGCAACCGTATTTCCGGTCTGGGTAAAAATCGCAAAACTGCCGTGTTCCCGAAACTGGTGTTTGCGATCCGCGACGGGCTGAACCACAAGTTTGGCGATGCGAACTACGACATCAAACAGCTGGCGCTGGAGTGCGCAAGCAAGCGCATGTATCCGGACATTCTGAACTATGACCAGGTGGTCAAAGTGACCGGCTCGTTCAAAACGCCGATGGGCTGTCGCAGCTTCCTCGGGGTTTATGAAGATGAAAACGGCGAGCAAATCCACGACGGGCGTAACAACCTGGGCGTGATCAGCCTCAACCTGCCGCGCATCGCGCTGGAAGCAAAAGGCAACGAAGAGGCATTCTGGGCGCTGCTGGATGAGCGCCTGGTGCTGGCGCGTAAAGCGCTGATGACCCGCATCGCGCGTCTGGAGGGGGTGAAAGCCCGCGTCGCACCGATCCTGTATATGGAAGGGGCCTGCGGCGTACGCCTGAAAGCGGACGACGACGTGTCGGAGATCTTCAAAAACGGTCGCGCGTCGATTTCCCTGGGCTACATTGGCATTCACGAAACCATCAACGCCCTGTTTGGCGATCAACACGTCTATGACAGCGAAGCGCTGCGTGCCAAAGGTATCGCCATCGTCCAGCATCTGCGCGATGCGGTTGACCAGTGGAAAGACGAAACCGGCTACGGTTTTAGCCTGTACAGCACGCCGAGCGAAAACCTGTGCGATCGTTTCTGTCGTCTGGATACCGCCGAGTTTGGCGTGGTGAACGGCGTGACCGACAAAGGCTACTACACCAACAGCTTCCACCTCGACGTCGAGAAAAAGGTCAATCCATACGACAAGATCGACTTCGAAGCGGCTTACCCTCCGGTAGCGAGCGGTGGCTTTATCTGTTACGGCGAATACCCGAACATTCAGCACAACCTGAAAGCGCTGGAAGACGTGTGGGATTACAGCTATCAACATGTGCCGTATTACGGCACTAACACGCCGATCGACGAGTGCTACGAGTGCGGTTTCACCGGCGAGTTCGAATGCACCAGCAAGGGCTTTACCTGCCCGAAATGCGGTAACCACGACGCCGCGCGCGTTTCCGTCACCCGCCGCGTGTGTGGTTATCTCGGCAGCCCGGACGCCCGTCCGTTCAACGCCGGTAAGCAGGAAGAAGTGAAGCGCCGCGTGAAGCATCTGGGGAATGGGCAGATCGGGTAATCCGTCACGCGATTTTTCCCCTCACCCTAACCCTCTCCCCATAGGGGAGAGGGAACCGTCCGGCGCGGTTTGCGTGATCTCACGCCCGTTGCGGTTTGCGTGCTCTCTCGCCCGGCGCGGTTTTCGTGCTCTCTCGTCCGGGTGGTTTTCTCCCTCTCCGCGTGGGAGAGGGCCGGGGTGAGGGCATCAGCGTGCTCAGTGGAAAACAAAAATGAACTACCACCAATATTACCCCGTCGACATCGTCAACGGTCCCGGCACACGCTGCACCCTGTTTGTATCCGGGTGCGTTCATGAATGCCCGGGCTGCTATAACAAAAGCACCTGGCGGCTGAACTCCGGCGAACCGTTTACTGAAGAGATGGAAAACCGGATCATCAGCGATCTGAACGACACGCGTATTCAGCGTCAGGGGATCTCCCTCTCCGGCGGCGATCCGCTGCATCCGCAGAACGTCGCGGATATTCTTCGTCTGGTGAAACGCATTCGCAATGAGTGTACCGGCAAGGATATCTGGGTGTGGACCGGCTACAAGCTGGAGGAGCTGAACGACGCACAGATGGAAATCGTCGATCTGATTAACGTGCTGGTGGACGGTAAATTCGTGCAGGATTTGAAAGACCCGGCGCTGATCTGGCGCGGCAGCAGCAACCAGGTTGTCCATCATTTGCGATAAAACGTGGGCGGAGACGTTCTCCGCCCATCGCCTCAAAAACGACTCAAACTCTCCATCGCCACCGTTTTAAATTCTGCAAAATCACGACAGCCGCACAGGCGCGTCATCGCCCGCTCGCGCAGGAAAGTGACAAAAATATCGTAAATCGCCATCGCCTCTTCGTACTCGCTTTTGCTGATCGCCAGCAGGAAAATGACGTGCGCCGTTTCATCGCCCCATTTTATCCCCTGTGGGGCGAGGACGGTGTAGACCACCGTTTTTTGCGCCAGCAAACCGAGCGAGTGCGGCAGCGCGATGCCATCGCCGAGCATGGTGCTGACAATCGCCTCACGCTCGACCACCGAGTCGAGAAACTCCGCGTCGACAAATCCTTCCTCACGCAGTTGCCCGCACAGTTCCTGGAACAACGTTTGCCGATCCATATTTGAATCAATCACGCGGAAATGGTCCGCGTCGAAATATTTTTCCAGCATCCACGGGCGCGTTCTGTCCACCAGCACCAGCTTGCCGATCTGTTCCAGCTGATAGTCGGTCGGGAACGGGGCGATGAGGACCACCGGCTTGGCCTTTTCGCTGATACGCGCGGTGGAGATCACGAAATCCTCACCGATGCTGTCCGCCAGCTCGTATTCGCGCAGCGTAACGGTTCGCGTCACCTCCACCTGCGGGTATTTACGTTGCAGCACCGCTTCAATCATGCGCGCCATCGCGTTTCCGGCATCACACACCAGCAGCACCCGCGGCTGACGCTGATAGCCGACGTTATAATGGCGCTCCAGCCCGACGCCAATATGCAGCACCAGAAAACCGATCTCGTTTTCGCTGATCACATACGGCGTATATTTCCCCCAGCCGGAAACCGCCGCCAGCGTCATATCCCACGCCATCGGATAGTGTTGTTTGATGTTATCCAGCAGCGGATTGGGGATCATGATCTGATAGCGCACGCGGGTGATCATGGTTTTAATATGCGTCAGCAAATCCGCGTGCAGCTGGGCATCGTTCAGCAGGTTGTAGTTATAGTGCGTGTTAATGTAGCGCAGGATGTAATTGACCAGCGCTTCATCGTCGTCGGCGTTAATCGCGCTCGGGGCGATCTCCTGAATCTGGCGGGCGGCAATGTGGACACACAGCCAGTTTTCCTCCGACGGTGAGAGCACTTTGTCGGCGAGCTGTGAAATGGCGGCGGCGATATCCCGCGCCGCGCCGCGCACATTATCTTCCACATCTTCGGCGTTAAATTCCGGCAGCGGATAGCCTTCGCTGATGCGGCGTACCGCCACCGCGCAGTAGAGCCGGACAAACAGTTCCCCTTCATCAGTAAGACGAATGTGATGACGGGTGAGCGTGTCATGCAAAACAGCCACCAGCTGTTCCGGCACGCCCGCGTTCAGGGCAATTTCTGTGACCAGCGGATTAAGGCTGTCCTGCTGGGCCAGCTCCCACAGCAAATCGGTCAGACAGGCGCGGACCGACATCTCGCTGCCAAACAGTTTCATGCCGTGACGCGGGCGCGTCTCCAGCGTCAGGTTGTAACGCTGGAAGCCCTCTCGCACTTCCACCATATCGTTTTGCAGCGTGGCCCGGCTGACAAACCATTCATCAGCCAAATCTTCGAGCTTCAGGGAAAAGGCAGAAGTGAGAAAACGCACCACCAGATAATGCACGCGCTCCTGGCCGGTGCGGGGAATGCGCAGCGCGCTCGGACGGGAGTCCTGCAACGACTGGTAGCGTATGGCATCGTCAATTTTAAGCTGATAGCCGTTACCGCGGCTGAGAATAAACTGCGCGCCGTGGCCTGCCAGCAGCGCATTCAGGGCGGTGATGTCCGCCCGCACGGTACGCGTGGAGACCGACAGCCGCTGCGCCAGCTCATCCTGCGGCAGCGTCTCGTTTTGCAACAGATCGAACAGTTGCGCTAAACGTTGGTTCGGAAATCGCACGTTTGTATCCTCTTACGGCTTATGGACCAGGTGAAATGACCATCTGGGATGGGCTGCCAACCGGCGTATACTCTGGCTCAAAGCTTAACTTGCCATCCGCCGCCACGCGAAAACGGGTGATGTTATCGCTGCGCTGATTCATAACGTACAGCCATCGCCCCTGCTCATCCAGCGTGAGCGTGCGCGGATAGTCGCCCCGGGTCCAGACATCGTCCTGATGGGTCAGCGTTCCTTCCGCCGTTACGGTAAAGTGCGCAATGCTGTTATGCAATCGGTTAGCGACGTACAGCTGCTTACCGTCGCGGCTCAGCACAAGGCCCGCGGCGAAGCTGGTACCTTTGTACTCTTTCGGCAGCGCGGAGATCGTTTTGCCCTCTTTCAGCCTTCCGGATACGGTATCCAGCGCGTAATGCGTCAGCGTCGAGGCCTCTTCGTTAATCAGCCACAGTCCGTCACCGCCAGGCGTAAAGACAAAATGTCGTGGCCCTGCGCCTTGAGAGGAAGCAGGAATGAACGGCGGATCGTTTGGCGTTAACGTGCCGCGTTGATCGTCGAAACGGTACTGATAAATACGATCGAGGCCAAGATCGGTAGAAAACACATATTTCCCGCTCGGATCGGCGGCGATCATATGCGCATGCGGACCATTGTGATCGCTTATCGCGAAACTGCCTTCCACCGCCGCAGCTGGCTTGCCCGCGCCGGGCTGGCCCTGATCCTGATGGGTATCCGTCGCCTCGCCCAGGCTTCCGTCCGCTTGCACCGGCAGCACCGCAATCGAGCCGCTGACGTAGTTCGCCACCAGCAGATGACGCCCGTCAGGCGTCAGAGAGACAAACACCGGACCCGCCCCGCCGGATGGCACCTGATTCAGCTCGCTCAGTTCACCATCGGCCCCTATGCGCAGCGCCTGAATCACCCCGTTCTCCACTTCGCTTGCCAGATACAGCGTTTTGCCGTCGCGTGAAATGGTGAGCTGTGCGGCATTCGGCAGCTTGTTCACCAGCGTTTTATTCGCCAGCGCGCCGGTGTGCGGATCGACGGTAAAGCGGTACAGCCCTTCACCGTTCGGGTTATAGGTCCCCACCCAGGCGAACTGCGGCTGGGCGATAGCGGCGGTGGCAAGCAGAGAGAGTGACGCGACGAGCAGGTGACGAGTTGGCATGGTGGCTCCTGGTGTTGTGCGGTTTGTGTCCCCTCACCCTGACCCTCTCCCCATAGGGGAGAGGGGAATGTCCGGTGCGGCTTTTCACTCTCTCACCAAAGAGGGGAGAGAAGAGTGCCCGGTGCGGCTTTTCACTCTCTCCCCAAAGGGGAGCAAAGAGTGCCCGGTGCGGCTTTTCACTCTCTCCCCAAAGAGGGGCAAAGAGTGCCTGGTGCGGCCTTTTACCCTCTTCCCCAAAGGGGGCGAGGGGGTCATCGTTCCCTCTCCCCTTTGGGGAGAGGGTTAGGGTGAGGGGTGAGGAGTAAAATTTAGTTTTACTTCACCCGTTTCTTCGTCATTTCCAGCAGCGTGCGCACATCTTGCGGGCGCGTATCACCGCTGACTTTGTCGATAATCGAACTATAAATATGCGGAATGATTTTGCTCACACCTGCGTCGAGGGCGATCTGCAGGATCGCCTCGAAGTTTTCCAGATCGATTCCGCCGGTTGGCTCCAGCCAGAAATCATGACGGGCGCAGGCCTCTGCCACCGCCTGATATTCGTCGCGGCATTTCAGGCCGCCCATCGGGAAATACTTGATGGAACTCCCGCCGAAATCTTTCAGCAGGGCAATCGCCGTTTCAACCGGAACGATGCCGTCCGGCGCCGCGCTGCTCAGCGGGCCGGTAGAAATTTTGACCATTCCGACGGTTCCCGTCGGCGAAACCAGACCGTTAACCACCGACGCATTCTGCCCCAGCAGCGCACGGCTGGTGGCGACGCCGGTAAACACCTGGTTAACGTGCTGCGGCTGCACCTGGCGGGAAATCTCGCTGACCATCGCCGACTGGTTCGGATCGCCCGCCCCCAGTCCGACGGAGAGGGCGTTGTCGATCAGCGCTGCATACTCGCGCATATCCGTTACTGCGCTTGCCACATCGGGATAGTTTTTAGAGAGTACGCCCACCAGCACATGGCCTTCTGCCGCCTCATAAATCGCGCTGGCGTTGGCTTTAGAACCGGCCAGTACGTTCAGGCACACGCGGTCGCGGTAAAAATTGGGGGTCAGTTTCATGCTTGTTTCTCCTGGCCTAACACTTCACGAATGCGGCGATAAACAATGTTCAGCTGATCGGCGCTGACGCTGCGCACATCCGCTTCGATAATCCCTTCGTTAGCCTTGTAGCCGCGGAAGTAAATCGCGTATTCGCCCTGCTTCAGTTCATTGACCAGATCGCCGGTCCCCACGCCGGTGGCGGCTTCGTCGAATTTGATTTCGGTGCGGGCGATATCGCGGCCAGCGCTGTCCCAGACCACACGGGCCGTGACGCCGTTGAGCGTATTCAGCGCATCAATAAACGGCGTCATCTTCGCCACCATTTCCGCCCCGCTCTCTTTCGTGGCCGTCAGGTAGTGTTCGATGGCGCAGGTCAGCCCCAGAATGCCCTCTTTGCCCACTTTCATCGCGCGGCCAATACCCGCCGTCTGGCGTTTAACCCACTCGACGTACTGCGTTTTGCCGATCACCAGACCGCTGGTCGGCCCTTCGATCGCCTTCGCGCCGCTGTAGATCACCAGATCCGCGCCGGAACGATAGTAGGTATGGAGATCCTCTTCGGCCGCCGCATCGACGATCAGCGGCAGATCGTGTTTGTGCGCCACCACCGCGGCTTGCTCAACGCTGAGCATGCTTTTCTGCACGCAGTGGTGTGATTTGATGTACAGGATCGCCGCCGTGCGCGGGGTGATCGCCGCCGCCAGCTGATCGGCGGAGCATTCGTTGGCGTAACCGGCTTCCACCAGCTTGCCGCCGCCGAGCGCCACCATCGTGCCCACCGGTGCGCCAAAGTTGACGTTGTGGCCCTTCGGCAACACGATTCCGTTATTCTCGATCGGGGTGACGTGCAGATTTTCCAGCAGCCAGTCGCTGTCTTTCACCAGCACCGCGGCCACGGATTGGGCGATCCCTGCTGACGCGCACGAGACCACCGTCGCCCCTTCCACGTCCAGCAGCTTCGCGATGTATTCCCCGGTTTTATTCACCAGATCTTTCATTTCGAAGTACTGGTTCATGCCGTCCATCGCCGCCTGCACCACTTCCGGGCGCGGCGTTGATACGCCCAGCGCGGTCATGCGGCCAGACGTGTTAATGACCTGTTTTAAATGGTATTTCTCATAAATCGAAGGCATTTTCCGTACTCCCTTGTTCGGTCATGTAGCCCTTGCCCGCGCGGATCGCGGCAAGCGGCACCAGAAGATGTTCAGCCTGCAGGCTGTCGTTTTCCGCATCCACCAGCAGCGTGGGCTGATGTTTGACGGTGAACAGCGTCAGGTCCGCATCCAGCCCCGGCTGAATACGGCCTTTATGGGCCAGACGCAGGCCATCGGCGGCGTTGGCGGTGACGCACTCGATCACCTGCGGCAGCGACATGCCGATAGCGAGGAATTTCGACATTACGCTGGCAAGGCTTCCTACCGGGCCGTTAATCCGGTTGCGACAGTAAATATCCGAGCTGATGGTGTGCGGCAAAATGCCCATCGCGATGGCGCGTTTCGCCACTTCAAAACTGAAACTCGCCGTACCGTGTCCCACGTCTAAACGCACGCCGCGTTTGAGCGCGCGGGTGACGGAGGCGCGCAGTTCGCCCTCTGGCGTCAAAATGCGGTTCGGTTTGCCGTTGTAGCAGTGGGTGATGATGTCGCCGGAACTGAGCAGATCGGCAATCTCGTCGAGATTCGGCGGGTTGTTACCGATGTGGACCATCAGCGGCAGATCGCCGTTCTCTTTCTGAATCGCTTTCGCACGCGCCAGCGGCGTAATACCGTTTTCCCCCACCACGCTGCTGCTCATGCGCGCTTTCAGGCCAACGATGAAATCCGGGTGGCGTGCGACGGCCTGTTGTACCGCGTTGGCGTCGATATTGGCCATGTTCGCCAGTTCGTTCTGGGCGATCAGTCCCACGCGGGAAATGTTCAGCAGGGCAAAAACCTCGGTTGAGGCTTTGCGGGTAATTTCGTAGAAGTCGTCCACATCATCCGCACCGGTGCTGCCCGCGTCGACCACCGTGGTGACGCCTGTGGCAATCCCCACGCTATCCGGCTCGTCGTGGTAGATCGGGGAGTGGGGGTAACAGTGAACGTGGGAATCAATCCAGCCTGCGCTGACAAACACCTCGCCGTTCAGCTCGACCGTCTTGTGTGCGGGAGCGTCAATCTCGCCAAGCGCCGCGATCTTTCCGTCCTGGATGGCGATATCGCTCAGGGTATCGTCGGTAAGGCGCGCACGGCGCAGGAGTAAATCAAACATACCTGTCTCCTGATAAGTCGGGCGCATTCGCGCCCGTGGAGGTTAAAGAGACACCGGGAACAGTGAACCTAAAATCATGGCACCGAGGATCGCGCCACCGGTAATCGGCTTCTGCCACAGATAAAACAGCAGTGCGCCCACCAGCGAGCCGATACCAATCGGAATAGAAGCGGTCATCGCGCTGAGAATGATCAACGGGCCGAGGAAGCGCCCGGACGCGTTACCCGCGCCCATCATCACGTCCGCGCCATAGGTGGAGTCGCTCTGATTGATGGTGAATTTACGCGCCAGAATGATCAGATAGCCAATCGCCAGACCAATCACCAGCCCGGTAATCAGGGAAGCAATAAAGTTCGCCACCGGGAAGACAAAGCCAGCGCCCAGCAGCAGCGCCGGCACGCCCAGCCCTACGCCGGTCTGGATCGCACCGCCAATGTCCAGAATCCCCACCAGCGATCCTTCAATGATGCGGGCAAACAGGAAGCTCGCACCGAAGGCCGCCACCGCGCCATAAACGCCGGTATCCATTCCCGCTTTCAGCATGGCGACGAACGCCACTTCGTTAAATGCGCCGATGCCGTACAGGTAGTACATGTGCGTCCCGGCAAAAACGCCGGACGAGAGCAGGCCAACGAAGATCGGGAACGACCAGTCGGCATACCAAAAACCTTTATTCTGTTCCATTTAGAGGCTCCTGTTATTTGCCGCTGAGCGAGCTGTGGATGAGTTCGAGCCAGTTCGGCACGGTGAGGTGGAAGGATTCGATCATCTTCATGTCAAAGCCGCGGAAGAAGCCGCTCAACACGAACAGCAGAACGATAGCCACCATCATCACTTTGGTGACGTGGTTCCAGCCGCTCTCTTCTACGCCTTTACCGATCAGAATGCCGAGCACCAGACCCGGTACGGCGTTACCCATAATCAGCTGCGCTGCGCCGCCAAACACGGTCGCCCAGAAGCCGGACTTTTTGCCCGCATCAATGGCGGCCAGCCAGAAAATCACCGGCATCACGGTATTGACCAGCAGGTTTGCCGCCGGAACCAGCACCTTAACGGCAGTCACCTGCAGAGCCGCCGGAACGGACGACGCGGTGAGATTCAGGAAGGTGACCACGAACATGCCGATGATGCCGCAGGCAATCGCCATGCGCTTAGGATTGTGCAGCGTTTCGCCGACGTTGCGGTTTTTTAACATCAGCGCTGCCGCGCCCCAGTTAGGAATGATGCGATGGTCAACGTCCTGGGTGAATGCCCCCGCCGCCACCGACGATGCCCAGGCGTTGAAGAAGAAGCCTAATCCAAAAGAGAAGTGGGAAGCAGGGTCCCCTTCGCAGGAGTTCAGTTCCCCTAACGTACGAAACGCGCCCATACCCTGTGTGGTAGGCGCATGAAACATGCGTGCAGCCCCGGCGCCTACGCCGACGCCAACCAGGCCGCCGATGATGAGCGATTTTATTAAAATTATCAGGAACATTAGTCTGCCCTATTAGTAAGAATCAGCGTTGCGTGACAAAGTCCACCTTGTCGAGATTGATGGCGGTCACGTTGACGGTCACATCCAGCTCCACGCTGTAGGTGCGTCTTTCCCGGCGCAAAAAGAAGTACAGAAAGGCTTCTTTACGCACCGCTTCTTGCGCCTGAACAACCTGCACATCCTGTGGCTCAATACGCAGTAAGATATGCGGCGATGTGTTCATCACCGCGGCCTGAACGTGGTTGAGTGCGTCAGCAAAGGCGCGGGTTTTCATCTCGCCTTTGCCTTTGACTCTCACCGTGGTGGTGAAGTGTTCTTTCATATTCAGGCGCCGTGCTTCTTCTGCCACGCCTGCACCAGACGCTCACCCAGCTCTTCTTTGTCCATAAAGCCAAAGCCCAGCACGTTGCAGCCTTCGTTAATGGCGGTGACGCCCTCTTCCACTGAACGCATACCGTATTTGGCTTTGTAGCCATATTTGGTTTGCGCGGTGATTGCGCCTGCGCCACCGCTGCCGCAGAAGGAGATGCCGAAGGTGGCGTTTTCCGCTTTCATCACATCGCCCAGTTTCATGTCTGCTGCCACGCCCGGTACGACCACCGCACGCCCGCCTGCCTTTTCAACCCCGGCAGCGACTTTCTGGCCTTTACCAAGACGATCGCCAATCACGACTGTAATTTGTTCCATGGTGTTGCTCCTTAAAGGTTGTCTTTCGCGACTTCAAAGTGAACGGAGAGCAGCCAGGCCTCTTCATCAGGAAGATTGCCAAACTGAGCGACCACTTCGCGGGCAAGCCGCATCGAATCTGCAGAAATTTCGTCGAACAGGTCGGCTTCTACCTCCGGCAGCGGCTCGCCGGTCACCGACCGGTGCGCCATCGCGCGAACGTGCGAAGTCAGCATTTGTACCTGTACGTCATTGGGGAGAATGTTGTGATGGCTGAGCAGGGCAAACACCTGCTTTAACATGGTGTCGGCAAGCTGTTCAGTTTTGGCTGCCTGTTCCCCAACGTCGTTCATTACCGCTCCGTTAATCACTCGTCTTACCCCGTTAATGGCTCTGGGATAAAACTAACGCTGGAGGTTAAATGTTTGTAGCGAGTTGTTTTCCACTTCGAAGTGGAAAGGAGAGCGGCGCCAGTGATCTGTGCCACATAAATGCGTTGAATATGAATTATCGACTGTCTTTGCGTGATGAATATCACGCTATTCGGCGGTCAACTATCAGGAACTCAAGCGGAAACGTTTATCAGCGGATGGGCAAAATTGTGATGTGGATAAGGTTTACTTATACCGATGACCGACTTCAGAGGATAGCGAGGAAGTGCATGACTCCCCCGCGGGGTACTGATAAGAAGCAGCGCGTCGGTTAGCGATACTTTTTGTGGTAGGCGTTGCGCGTCGTCACGAACTCATCGGCCGCTGCCTGCGCCTCTTTCACTTTGCCTTCGTTGGCAAGCTTCAGCGCGCCGTCAATCTGGCCGACCAGCACGTCAAAACCGTGGCGATAGTCTTTCATCTCTGCGCTGTCCGCCGCGCTGTTTTCCAGCTTAGGCGGCGTGGCTTTTTGCGCATCCAGCGCGGCGGTGCGCATTTTGGTCAATGCGTCTTTCATCTCTGCCGCATTATCCGTTTTTTGCACCACCTTCAGATTGGTACTGAGGGTATCCATATCGTCTTCAAGATCGGCGGCAAACGCAGAAGAACCAAGAATCAGCGTTGAAGCTGCGACGATCGCTAACAGATGTTTACGCATTGCTCACTTCCTTTTTTATTATTAACAATAAGCGCAATACCCTCAGTCATTCGGGCGACGGGACAAGGCGCTGCGCCTGGCCCTGCCGCCTGAAGTATGACGGGTATTACTGACCGGCGATTTTCATCTCCGGCAACAGCACTGAACCACACTGTATATTGCTGCGCGTTTCAATATCGTTACCAACCGTCACGATATTGCGCCACATATCTTTTAGATTTCCGGCGATGGTGATCTCGCTCACCGGATACTGAATTTCGCCATTTTCGACCCAGAAGCCCGCCGCACCGCGAGAGTAATCGCCGGTGATACCGCTCACGCCCTGACCCATCAGCTCGGTCACGACCAGCCCGGTGCCCATTTGCTTCAGCATCTGCTCAAAGTTCAGGCCCTGACCTTCAATGCGCCAGTTGTGGATCCCGCCCGCGTGACCGGTGCTTTTCAGCCCCAGTTTGCGCGCGGAGTAGTTGGTCAGCAGCCACTGAGTCAGCACGCCGTCTTTAATAATATCGCGACGCTCCGTGCGTACCCCTTCGCTGTCGAACGGCGTGGAGGCCAGGCCTTTCAACAGGTGAGGATGCTCTTCGATGGTCAGCCACTCGGGCAGGATCTGCGTGCCGAGGGCATCGAGCAGGAACGTTGATTTACGGTACACCGCCCCACCGGCAATCGCTCCCACCAGATGGCCAAAAAGACCGGTTGCCACTTCATTGGCAAAAATCACCGGGGCTTTCATGGTGGAGAGTTTACGCGGCGATAAACGGGAAAGCGTACGCTTCGCACACTCTTCACCGACCCACTCAGGCGACTGCAAATCTTCCATCGCACGACCAATGGTATAGGCGTAATCGCGCTCCATGTCGCCGTTCTCTTCGGCAATCACACAGCTAGAAAGAGAGTGGCGCGTGGAGCAGTAGCCCTGCAGCATGCCGTGGCTGTTGCCGAAGACTTTGATGCCATAGTGGCTGTTAAAGCTGCCACCTTCGGTGTTGGTGATGCGCTTATCCGCTTTCAAAGAGGCTTGTTCAGCGCGTGCCGCCAGCTCGATCGCCTGGTCTGGTGAAATATCGGCAGGATGGAACAGATCCAGATCGGGGGCGTCAAACGCCAGCAGTTCTTTTTCCGCCACACCTGCGTAAGGATCAGGCGAAGTGTAGCGCGCAATATCCAGCGCCGCCTGCACGGTACGGGCAATCGCGTCCGGGCTGAGATCGGTCGAGGAGGCGCTCCCCTTGCGATTCTGGTGATAAACCGTAATCCCCAGCGCGCCGTCACTGTTAAATTCAACGTTCTCCACTTCACCAAAACGGGTACTGACGCCAATGCCCGTGGTTTTACTCACGGCTACTTCCGCACCATCGGATTGACCTGAAGCCAGCATCAGTGCTGTGGATACCGCTTCTTCGAGAATCTTACGCTGCGCTTCAACTTGTGAGGTTACTTTCATCGCAAATGCCATACTGTAAGAGATAGTTATCTGAAGTCTAACAGAGAACCGTTTTTCAGTGCGCGTCTTAACTGGTAACATTAGCCTCTTTTTTAAGGAGCCTGACATGACTAAGCAGCCCGACGACTGGCTCGACGACGTTCCCGGTGATGACATCGAAGACGAAGATGATGAAATCATCTGGGTCAGTAAAAGTGAAATTAAACGTGACGCCGAAGAGTTAAAACAACTTGGTGCGGAAATGGTAGAGCTGGGTAAGAACGCGCTGGATAAACTCCCGCTCGACCCGGATCTGCGCGGTGCCATTGAACTGGCCCAACGAATCAAAAAAGAAGGCCGCCGCCGCCAGCTTCAGCTGATCGGTAAAATGCTGCGCCAGCGTGACGTAGAACCCATTCGCCAGGCGCTGGATAAGCTGAAAAACCGCCACAACCAGCAGGTTGCGCTGTTCCATAAGCTTGAGCAGATCCGCGATCGTCTGGTTGATCAAGGCGATGAAGCGGTCGCAGAAGTGTTGAATCTGTGGCCGGATGCCGACCGCCAGCAGTTGCGTTCGCTTATCCGTAACGCAAAGAAAGAGAAAGAAGGGAATAAGCCGCCGAAATCTGCGCGTCTGATTTTCCAGTATCTGCGCGAACTGGCTGAAAACGAAGGTTAAGATTCAGAGCGCTTGTCCCCTCACCCTAACCCTCTCCCCAGAGGGGAGAGGGAATTGACCGGTGCCGTTTCCCCCCTCGCCCCTCTGGGTGAGAGGGCTGGCCGGTGCCGTTTTTCCCCCTCGCCCCTCTGGGGAGAGGGTCGGGGTGAGGGGTAATCGTTACTCAGCGGCTTCCGCTTTCTTCGCCAGACCGTCCAGCAGTTTCTGATGAATCCCACCAAAACCACCGTTACTCATCACCAGAATATGATCGCCCGGCTGTGCCGTTTTGACGATCATCTCCGCCAGCGTATCGACGTCAGCATGCCAGTGCGCGGGCTGAATACACGCCTCGGCAACTTCGGCCACCTGCCACGGAATATGCTGTGGTTGCAGCAGGAAGACTTCATCGGCGCGACCCAAAGAAGGGGCCAGATCGTCTTTGCAGATCCCCATTTTCATGGTGTTCGAGCGAGGTTCCAGCACGGCCAGAATGCGCGCTGTTCCACCGACTTTACCGCGTAATGCCGCAAGCGTTGCCAGAATGGCCGTCGGATGATGGGCAAAATCGTCGTACACGGTGACGCCGTTGGCTTCGCCGCGCAGCTCAAGACGACGACGGGCGTTGATGAAGGAACACAGCGCGTTTGCCGCATCGGCTGGCAGAACGCCGACATGACGCGCCGCAGCAATCGCCATCAGGCCATTGTGCATGTTATGTTCGCCGACCAGTTCCCACTTCACTTCGCCGACTTTCTCGCCGTCCAGCCACACTTCCCACTCGGAAGCATCGGTAGTCAGTTTCTTCGCCTGCCAGTGACCCTGCTCACCCACCAGCTCCTGTTCGCTCCAGCAGCCCATCGCCATCGTCTGCTTCAGGTTGATGTCATTCTCAGGATAAATGATACGGCCCTGGCCCGGCACGATACGCACCAGATGATGGAACTGTTTCTGAATGGCCTTCAGATCGTCAAAAATGTCCGCGTGATCGAACTCAAGATTGTTGAGGATCAGCGTGCGCGGGCAGTAATGCACAAATTTAGAGCGCTTATCGAAGAACGCGCAGTCGTACTCATCGGCTTCAATCACAAAGAACGGGCTATCGCCCAGACGCGCGGAGACGTCGAAATTCCCCGGCACACCACCGATCACAAAGCCGGGCTTGTAGCCGCAGGCTTCAAGAATCCAGGTCGCCATTCCGGCGGTAGTGGTTTTACCGTGCGTACCGGCCACCGCAACGACCCAACGATCGCGGAGAATGAAATCATGCAGCCACTGCGGACCGGACATGAAAGGAATGTTGCGCTCCAGCACGGCTTCGACACACGGATTCCCCCGGGTCATGGCGTTGCCAATGATCACCAGATCCGGCTGTGAATCGAGCTGGCTGGCGTCATATCCCTGAATGAGATCAATACCTTGCTTCTCAAGCAAGGTGCTCATCGGCGGATAAACATTGGCGTCCGAACCTGTCACCTCATGGCCCAAAGAGCGCGCCAGCATCGCCAGTCCGCCCATGAAAGTGCCACAAATCCCCAATATATGAATGCGCATACGTCACTATCCCTCTTCTGTGTGGCGCACATTTTACTCACATGTCAGCCGCAGAGAAACGCATTTCAGGTAAATCCGTATTTTGCTGGCGCGATTCACCTCTGCGCTAATATTTGAATGTTTGTTAAGATTGTTGGGCTTTAGTCGTTTTAGTGAACATACGATCGCTTTACTCAACATACGATTCAGGGAAAGTGTTATGAAAACGTTAGGTGAATTTATTGTCGAAAAGCAGCATGAGTTCTCTCATGCTACCGGTGAGCTCACTGCTTTGCTGTCGGCAATAAAGCTCGGTGCGAAGATCATCCACCGCGATATCAATAAGGCCGGTCTGGTCGATATCCTGGGTGCCAGCGGTGCCGAGAACGTTCAGGGCGAGGTTCAGCAAAAACTCGATCTGTTCGCCAATGAAAAACTGAAAGCTGCACTGCGCGCACGCGACATCGTTGCGGGTATCGCCTCTGAAGAAGAAGATGAAATCGTCGTTTTCGAAGGGTGCGAACATGCCAAATATGTCGTGCTGATGGATCCCCTGGATGGCTCCTCTAACATCGACGTCAACGTTTCTGTCGGGACCATTTTCTCTATCTATCGCCGCGTCACGCCTGTTGGCACGCCGGTCACCGAAGAAGATTTCCTCCAGCCGGGCAACAAGCAGGTTGCTGCCGGGTATGTGGTTTATGGCTCCTCCACCATGCTGGTTTACACCACCGGCTGCGGCGTACACGCTTTTACCTACGATCCGTCACTGGGTGTGTTCTGCCTCAGCCAGGAGCGTATGCGCTTCCCGGCAAGCGGCAGCACGTACTCCATTAACGAAGGCAACTACATCAAATTCCCGAATGGTGTGAAGAAATACATCAAATTCTGCCAGGAAGAAGATAAGCTGACGCAGCGCCCGTATACCTCGCGTTATATCGGTTCCCTGGTGGCAGATTTCCACCGTAACCTGCTGAAAGGCGGCATTTATCTCTACCCAAGCACCGCCAGCCACCCGGAAGGGAAACTGCGTCTGCTGTACGAATGCAACCCAATGGCGTTCCTGGCCGAACAGGCCGGCGGCAAGGCGAGCGATGGTAAAGAGCGTATTCTGGATATCATTCCGCACAGCCTGCACCAGCGCCGCTCTTTCTTTGTGGGTAACGACCATATGGTTGAAGATGTTGAGCGTTTAATCCGCGAATACCCGGACGCGTAACATTATTATAACGGGGAGCCAGACTCCCCGTTCTTATTTATATATTTTACCGTATAAATTAATATAAAAATCTCGCTTTAATATTCGCCACTACTCGCGCATTATTCTGAATAATTGATTATTTATTCAGAGGAGACGCTGTGCAATGCAAAATTTTTCACGTGCAAACACCGGTATCGATTTAAATCTCATCCCCGTATTTATTGAAATCGTTCGCTGCGGCAGCATGGCGAAAGCCTCTGTGCGCCTGGAGATGTCGCGCCCGGCGGTCAGTCTTGCGTTAAAACGATTTAACCAGCTCTTTGATGAACCGTTATTTATTCGTAAAGGTTTATATCTGGAGCCAACAAACAAAGCGCTACAATTAACCCACTCGCTGGAGAATTTAATGGCGGATATTCATCAGAATATTGGCGCGGTCAATACTGCGGAAGCGTAAACCCCGACGCATAACACGCCAGGGTTTATTTTATCAGGCCGTTTGTGCCGTCAGTTTAAAAGAGGACATGGCTTCAATTAACTCTCGCGACTGCTGTTCCAGAGATCGCGTTGCGGCGGAAGATTGCTGTACCAGCGCAGCGTTTTGCTGCGCGGTTTCGTCCATCTGATTGACCGCAATATTGACCTGCTCGATCCCGCGGCTTTGCTCCAGAGAGGCATTGGCGATCTCACGCATCAGTTTGGTCATCCGTAACACTTCGGTGGCGATCTCATCCATCGTCTCACCGGCTTGCTGCGCCAGTTCGCTGCCTTCGTTAACGTGGGTTTGTGAATCGCTAATCAGCGTGCGGATCTCTTTCGCCGCGTCGGCGCTTCGGCTGGCGAGATTGCGGACTTCACCGGCGACCACCGCAAAACCGCGCCCCTGCTCACCCGCGCGCGCCGCTTCCACCGAGGCGTTCAGCGCCAGAATGTTGGTCTGGAATGCGATCCCGTCAATCACGCTAAGAATATCGGCAATACGCGCGGAGCTTCCCGAAATATCACGCATTTTCTCAATGACATAGCACACCATTTCGCTGCCGTGGTCCGCGGTATCAGAGACACGTTTCGCCATCTGGTGCGCCTGCTCGGCGTTATCCGCGTTTTGTTTCACGGTGGCGGTGATCTCTTCCATGCTCGCCGCTGTCTGTTCGAGCGATGTTGCCGTCGATTCCGTACGCTGGGCCAGATCCATGTTTCCGGCGGTCAGCTCGCGGCTGCCCGTATCGATCTGCGAACTGGCATCACGCACGCGCAGCACCGAGCCCATGAGTGACTGACGCATCCCTTCAATCGCCGCATTCAGGCGATTAAATTCCTGGCTGGCCGGTTCGCTCAGACTGTGGGTTAAATCCCCCGCCGCCACATGTTCCAGTTGAGAAATCGAGGTTGAGAGCGGTTTGAGCAGCATATGACGCAGCAGCAGCCAGGCCAGGACGATCACGCCAGCGGTGATCAGCGCAGCGATCACGATGAACATCATCACGCGATTTTTGCTCGACTGCACGGCCTTCACTTCAGCGTTTCCGCGAGATTCACTCCACGCCTGAAACGCCTGCATATCGTTGTCGAACTGACGGGCGACCGGGATCAGCTTATTCTCCAGCAGATCATAATAGCCATCGGCGCTTTGTTGATTCAGCGCGGCCAGCATCGGGGTGATGCCGTCAGTGTTATATACGGCAAGGCTTGCCGCGACGTTGTCCAGAAGCTTTTGCCCCTCACTATCCTCAACGCCGCTATCAATTACCGTCTTCAGCGTTTTTTGGGCCTGGGTCACTTCACGATTAATGTTCTGCACGGATTTGGCGGCATCATCCAGCATGCCGATTTCCATCAAACGGACGGCCTGACTGGCTTCATTACGGGCGCGCAAAATCAGGGTATAACCCGCGTTCAGCTTGATCATCTGTTCACCCTGAAGGTGATTGATGCGCTGCAAAGAGGAGGAGCTCTGTGTGAGGGCATAAATGCCAATGCCGCTGACAATCAGCAGCAGAAGGGTCATAACGGCCAGTAACGAAAGCAAGCCGGTACGAATCGATAGCGTTTTCAGCATGATGTTATTTCCGGTAGCAAGATAATTCTGGACATAAAATAAGGTTATCGACCGCTACCGGAAAAAGTTTACACTTTAAGCAAATTCAGAGTGTTATCGGTTGAGCGTGGTGGTGCTCACGCGCGTCACCGGCGAGCTTAAGCGGTTCTCCCACAGCACCGTCAGGCCACGCTGCAGCGCAATAAAGATGAACAGCAAAATCCCAATCGCAATTTTGGTCCACCAGGAACTCAGGGTGCCATCAAAGTTTATATAGGTCTGGATCAACCCCTGGATCGCCACGCCGAACAGCGTGCCCAACACGGTTCCGACGCCCCCACTGAGCAGCGTGCCGCCAATGACGACCGAGGCGATCGCGTCCAGCTCAACCCCTACCCCAGCCAGCGCGTAGCCCGCCTGGGTATAAACGGAAAAAACAATACCGGCCAGCGTCGCCAGACCGGTAGACAACATATAGATGCGAATAGTGGTGCTGCGGGTGGAGATCCCCATCAGGTTTGCCGACGTGGCGCTTCCCCCAATGGCATACACCTGATTACCGAAACGGGTGCGGTGGGCGAGGAAAATCCCGATGACCACCACGCCCAGCATCAGCAGCCCCATCGCACTCAGGCGACCGCCGCCGGGGATTTTCCAGGCCAGATCGGAAAGAGTCTCGTAGATCGGGTGATTAATCGGGATCGACTCTTCGGACACCAGATAGCTAACGCCGCGCAGGAAAAACATCCCGGCCAGCGTGATGATAAATGCCGGGATTTTCAGCGCGTCAATTAACAGCCCCATAAACGCCCCGAACGCGCAACCCATCACCAGCACCAGCGGGAAGGCCAGCAGCGGTGAGATCCCCCAAAAGCCTATCGCTTTGGCGAGGAACACGCCGGTAAAGGCGATCACCGAGCCGACGGAGAGATCGATTCCGCCGGAGAGGATCACGAAGGTCATACCAACGGCAATAATGCCCAAAAAAGCATTATCCGTGAGGATGTTACAAATCACGCGCGTGGAGGCAAACCCGGGGAATTGCGTCAGGCAGTAGAGATAACCCAGCACGAAAACGCCCAGCGTGATCATCAGCGGTAAATTACGTTTTATCATGGCCGCGAATCCCCTTAACGATGCTAATAAAGCGCGACGACTGAACAATCAGCACGCAGAGCACAACGACCGCCTTGACGACCTGGTTGAGCTCCGGCTGGAAGCCAGAAAGCAAAATACCGGTATTCATACCCTGAATAATCAGCGCGCCAATCACCGACAGCAGCAGGTTAAAGCGCCCGCCCATCAGCGATCCGCCGCCAATCACCACCGCCAGAATCGCATCCAGCTCGAGCCACAGCCCGGCGTTGTTGGCATCGGCACCACGGATATCCGCAGCGACGATAATCCCCGCGATGGCAGCGCAGACACCGCTGAGAACATAGGTCAGCATCACCACCAGACGGGTGCTGACTCCGGCATTTTTTGCCGCCCGAATGTTAATTCCGACCGCCTCGATAAACATGCCGAGCGCGGTTTTGCGGGTAAACAGCCAGAACACGATCAGCGTCACCAGCGCAATCATCACCGGTGTGGGGAACAGCAACAGTTTGCCGCTGCCGATCCACGCTAAATCCGGGGAGTTGAAGGTGACAATCTGCCCTGAGGTAATAAGCTGCGCGACGCCGCGTCCGGCCACCATCAAAATCAGCGTGGCGACAAACGGCTGAATTTTGAGAATGGAAACCAGTATCCCGTTCCACAGCCCGGCCAGCACGCCCGTTCCCAGCGCCGCCAGCAACACCACAGGCAGGCTGTGTCCGGAGACGGTCATCGACGCCGCGGTAGCGCCCGAGATAGCCATGATCGCGCCCACGGAAAGATCGATCCCCCCGGTGGCAATGACCAGCGTCATCCCGATAGCCAGCAGCGCCACCGGCGCGGCGCGGTTTAAGATATCAATGGGGCTACCGAACAGGCGGCCATCCTGCAAAATGATCTGAAAAAAGTGCGGCGCAACAAGGCTATCCACCACCAGCACTAACAACAACGCCACGATCTGCGGCGTGCCGGTTGGCCAGTTGAAGCGGCGCTTTGGCGCTGTGGTATGAGGGAGTGAACGGGGCATCACGATTAACTCCTTATGCCGCGATGGCATTCATGATCGCCGGAACGGAAAGTTCATCCAGCGGGATCTCTGCCACCTGCTTACGATCGCGCATAATGATGACGCGATCGGCATACCCCACCAGCTCTTCAAGCTCGGAGGAGATGACCAGCAGCGCCAGCCCGTCGGCACAGAGCGTTTCGATCAGGCGAATAATTTCCGCATGCGCGCCAACGTCGATACCGCGTGTCGGTTCATCAAGGATCAGGAACTGGGGTTTGGTCAACAGCCAGCGGGAAAGCAGGACTTTTTGCTGGTTACCGCCGGAGAGAAACTCGATGGGCTGTTCCGCGCTGGGCGTACGAATACCGAGCTGACGGATGAATCGTTCCGCAATCGCGTTCTGTTCTTTGCGCGGAATCGGGCGCAGCCAGCCGCGCTGCGCCTGGAGTGCCAGAATAATATTTTCACGCACCGACGCGGCGGCGATAATACCGTCCGTTTTCCTGTCTTCCGGGCAAAAACCGATGCCGAGACAGGAGGCCTGGTGCGGCGAGCGTAGTGTCTGAGGTTTGCCCTTGATCATCGCGCTACCGCTGTCGGCAGGTTTAATGCCAAAAATCACTTCGGCGGTTTCGGTACGGCCCGATCCCAACAGCCCCGCCAGACCGACAATCTCGCCGGGGCGCACTTCGAGGTTGAACGGCGTAATCGTGCCTTTCTTCCCAAAATCTTTAAATGCCGCGACCGGTTTATCGCTTAGCAACGTACGCCCGGCGCGTTGCAGCGCGTGCGTGTCCAGCTCACGGCCCAACATCATTTTCACCAGCTCGATCTGCGGCAGCTCGCGGGTTTCACGGCAGCCGACAAAACTGCCGTTACGCAGAACCGTAATGCGATCGCTGACCTGGTAAACCTGATCGAGAAAATGGGTGACGAAAATCAGGCTGACGCCCTGATCGCGCAACTGACGCATCAGGGTAAAGAGCATCTCCACTTCCTGGGTGTCGAGGCTGGCGGTGGGTTCATCGAGGATCAACACTTTGGCGGAGAGATCGATCGCGCGGCAAATCGCGACGATCTGCTGCATCGCCACTGAAAAGCGGTTTAGCGGCTCGCGGACGTCGAGGGAAAAGCCATAGGACTCCATCAAGGTCGTGGCCCGTTTTTCCATCTCTTTCCTGCGCAGCAAGCCAAACCGACGCGGCTCGCGACCAATAAACAGGTTATCCGCCACCGACATATTCGGCAGCAGATTGACTTCCTGGTATACCGTCCCGATGCCAAGCTGCTGGGCGTGAGCGGTGTTTTTGGGCGAAATCGCCTGGCCTTCAAGCCAGATGGTTCCGCGATCGGCGTGATATACCCCGGTCAGCGCTTTGATCAGCGTCGATTTTCCGGCTCCGTTTTCCCCCAGCAGCGCCATGATTTCGCCACGCCGCAGGCTGAAGTCAACGTTATCCAGCGCCTTCACCCCGGGGAAATTTTTGCTAAGACCTTCCGTGCGGAGGATTTCCTGGTGTTGTTCGGTGGTCATCGTTCTTCCCCTCACCCTAACCCTCTCCCCATAGGGGAGAGGGGATTGATCGTGCCAGTGATTATTCTCTGCTCCGCCCTGCCTTTCACCCTCTCCCCTTGGGGAAGAGGGTTGATCGTGCCAGTGATAATTCTATGCTCCGCCCTGCCTTTCACCCTCTCCCCTGAGGGAGAGGATTGATCGTGCCAGTGATAATTCTCTGCTCCGACTTATCTTTCCCCCCCTCCCCTTGGGGAGAGGATTGATCGTGCCAGTTAAATTCTCTGCTCCGCCTTACCTTTCCCTCTCACCCCTTGGGGAAGAGGATTGATCGTGCCAGTGATAATTATTAGCTCCGCCTTGCCTTTCACCCTCCCTCCTGGGGAGAGGGGATTCATCGTGCCAGTGATAATTCTCTGCTCCGACTTATCTTTCCCCCTCTCCCCTTGGGGGAGAGGGCCGGGGTGAGGGGTGAGGGGTGAGCGGCATGGGCATCAATAGCCCATTGATTTTTTCTTCTCTAACTCTTCTTTCGCTGTATCAGGCAGGTAGAGGGTCGATTTGGTGATGGTCAGCTGTTCTGGTTTGGTACCGTCTTTCTTGAATTTTTCGAGTGCGTCAAACGCCGGTCCGGCCATGTTTGGCGTCAGCTCGACGCTGGCATTCGCTTCGCCGTCGATCATCGCTTTGTAGATGTCCGGTACGCCGTCGATTGAACCGGTGAGAATGTCTTTGCCCGGTTTCAGGCCCGCTTCTTTAATGGCCTGGATGGCTCCGATCACCATGTCATCGTTGTGCGCGTATACCATGCAGATGTTCTTGCCGTTGTTTTCAGCCTTGATGAAGCTTTCCATGACCTCTTTGCCCTTACTGCGGGTGAAGTCGCCGGACTGAGAACGAATAATTTTGATGTTTGGCGCTTTTGCGATGGCCTCTGCAAAGCCTTTCTTACGGTCAATGGCGACGCTCGCACCCACCGTTCCTTGCAGCTCAACGACGTTACACGGCTTGCCATCCACCTGCTTAATCAGCCAGTCACCAATCAGTTGTCCTTCCAGCACGTTATTCGCGGTGACGGTGGTCATATAGAGAGATTTGTCTTTGACATCAATGGAACGGTCCAGCAAGAAGACCGGAATTTCAGCGTCTTTGGCCTCTTTCAGCACCGGTTCCCAGCCGGTTGCCACCACTGGCGCGATGAAGATAGCGTCAACGCCCTGGGCGATGAATGAACGCACCGCTTTAATCTGGTTTTCCTGTTTTTGCTGGCCATCAGCGATTTTCAGCGTAATACCGCGTTTTTCAGCCTCGCTTTTCGCAACGCTGGTTTCTGCTGCTCGCCAGCCGGATTCAGACCCGACCTGAGAAAAACCGACCGTTAAGGGTGCGGCCATTGCCATAGACGACATGGCTGCCGAAACTGCTGTGACAAGAAGTAAGCGCTTCCACATAATGATGTCCTCGTAGCCCAGGTTATTGTTGGTCAAAAGATGTTCTGCGGAAAAACTATAGCCAATAGAGGATGTAACGAATTGCGTTACATCACACTTCAGAAAAGTGAACAAAACGTTAATCACAAGTTTGTAATCGCTTTCATTCGCGCATTAATTATGCGGCTGTGTTTATGGATTTTCCTGTCATGGAAACGCTCTGAAAATGGCGTTCAGATGAGGTTGGGAGTGAAAACAGGCGAAGACTTTCAGCGCGAGTTGGCTATAATACTCGCCACTTGTTTACCATTATTTTGAAGGACACCAACATGAGCTTACTCAACGTCCCTGCGGGTAAAGAACTGCCGGAAGACATCTACGTGGTTATCGAAATCCCGGCCAACGCAGATCCTATCAAATACGAAATCGACAAAGACACCGGTGCGCTGTTCGTTGACCGTTTCATGTCCACTGCGATGTTCTACCCGTGCAACTACGGCTACATCAACCACACCCTGTCCCTGGATGGCGACCCGGTAGACGTTCTGGTCCCGACGCCATACCCATTGGCCCCAGGTTCTGTGGTTCGCTGCCGTCCGGTTGGCGTTCTGAAAATGACCGACGAAGCCGGTGAAGATGCGAAACTGGTGGCGGTTCCGCACACCAAACTGAGCAAAGAGTACGATCACATTAAAGATGTGAACGACCTGCCAGAACTGCTGAAAGCACAGATCACCCACTTCTTCGAGCACTACAAAGATCTCGAAAAAGGCAAATGGGTTAAAGTTGACGGCTGGGACAACGCAGAAGCGGCAAAAGCTGAAATCGTTGCCTCTTTCGAACGCGCTGCTAAGAAGTAATTCTTACCCTCCGTTCTAAGCCCCGCGAGTCGGGGCTTTTTTATGCCTGCCTGCCCCTATCTCCTTAAGATTTAACCGGTTATTGACCTACCAGAAAAGGTAGCACTCACCTCAAAGTTGCAATTGCTAATGATAGTAGATCTCATTATCATTTTCAGTTCGTAAACAAATGTGAATAAACGTCAATGACCCTACACAATGTGAAGACCTTTAAAGCGTCTGTCGCCTCAGCCATCGCTGCGGCATTAATGTTGACCAGCGTCACGAGTTTCGCCGCCCCGCTGCCAGAAAAAGATTTTGTCACTCAGCCCGTGGGCCACGGCGTGTACGAACTCGCTTACGATGGCCAGGCAAAGGTGTTATTTGCCGCCAGCGCACCCTCATTCGATAAAGACAAAACCCAGGGCAAAATCTACAAACTGGACCTCGAAGATCTGACCGGAACAGGCGTCATCGAGACCAGCCGCAGGGCATTTGCCACCGCCCTGGATGAAGAAAATCATCTCCTCTACGTGGGCAATACGCTGGAAGGTTCAGTCACTCTGATTGATACCCGGACCGGCAAAGAGCTGGCCGTGATACAGCTCGCCGACACCAGCAACCCGAAAGAGATCGCCCATACCCGCGAAATGGTGCTCGATAAACAACGCCACCGCTTATACGTCTCGGGCGTAGTGGAAAAGGGGATCGTCTGGGTTGTCGATACCGAAAAGCGTCAGCTGATCACGACCCTGACCAATATGGGTGAATATCCGACCGGGCTGGCGCTGGATGCGCAGAAAAATCGCCTGTATGTGGTTAACGGCAGAAATGAACTGATCGCCGTAGACACAACGACCGACAAAATTGTCAGCCGATTCACCGTCGAACCGGAGAAAAAACATTTCTTCCTGAATATCGCCCTCGACAGCAAAAATAATCGCGCCTTCCTGACCGATCCCGATTTACCCAAGGTGCTGGTGGTCGATATTAATACTGGCCGGGTGCTGGACCATATCGACGTCACCAACTCGCTGGCGGTGCTTTATAACGAAAAGCGCAGCGAAGTGTACGTCACCCATCGCAACGCCAAACTCATCAGCATTATCGACAGCAAAACGTACCAGCTGAAAAACAGCATTGCGACCAACGCCATGCCTAATAGTCTCGCCCTCTCTTCTGACGGAAATGTGCTGTACGCCAGCATTAAACAAGATGAGAAAGTGGCAAAAGACCGCCCCGATTACGTGCTGAAAATTACGCTCGATAAGCTCTGATTTCATCATCCACCACACCTTGCGGCGTAAGACCGCAGGGTGTTTTTTTATTTTTCCTTTTGGGTTTATGGCTATGAAAACGCGTCAACTTATTACGTTCACAGGAATAGTGGCATTCACTGGCAGTATGGCTTTATCCGCCCAGGCGGATGATGAAATGGTGGTCACCGCGACCGGCTTTTCACAACAGAAAAAAGAAGCGCCCGCGACGATTTCAAGTATCGATCGTAAAACGCTGGATATTCAACCCGACCAGACCATCGGCGACGCGCTTAAAAATATCCCCGGCGTGTCGGTATCGAACGGCGGCAGCGATATGGCCAACGGCAGCATTATGATGCGCGGCATGGACTCCAGCTATACGGCGTTTATGGTCAACAGCGTCAAGCAGAACACCAGCGAATCGCGGCCTTATGGCCAGGATATCGGTGCAGAAGCGGGCTTTTTACCGCCGATGGAAGCCATCGAACGTATCGAAGTGATTCGCGGGCCGATGTCCTCTTTGTATGGCTCTGACGCCATCGGCGGCGTGGTTAACGTCATCACCAAAAAACCGTACGGCGTGGAAGACTGGACGGGGGCGATCGCAGCGAACACCTGGCTGCAGGAGCACAAGGATTTGGGTAACACCAGCCAGCTGAACCTGTTCGCGATGGGACCGTTGATTCAGGATAAACTGGGTTTAAGCATTGCCGCAGACGGACTGGATCGCCGCGATGATGAGCGCCAGAACTACTTCGGCAAACATAACCGTAAGTCCGTCGATGCCACTCTGGGCCTCAAGGCCAGCGACAATAACCTGTTCGATCTGAATGTGGTCGTCGGCGAGCAAGAGAAAAACCGCACCAAAAAACGCGGTACGCCGTGGATGTGGAAATTCGATCGCGATGCAGTCACCCTGACCCACACCGGCTGGTATGCCGATGACACTATCGCCACAACCAACTACATCAACTACGAAAAAGGGCGTTCGAAGTATCTGCTGGACAACACGTCGCCAGAGTATGTGCAGACCGAAAACTACGTCGCCAACTCGCAAACGACCTTTACCTTCGATGACCATAAGCTCACCGTCGGCGCCAACTTTACGCGTGAAGAGCTCAATGACCACTTCTATGAGTCGGGCAAAACGCTGCCGGGCGTAGAACCTGTCACCGAAGTGACCCGAAACGGCTGGGCGCTGTTTGCAGAAGATAGCTGGACGATCAACGACTTCATCCTGACCACCTCTGCGCGCGGCGATTACGACAGCTATTTCGGCGCTCACGTCACGCCAAAACTGTACGGCAACTGGGCGATTAACGACGCCTGGACGCTGAAAGGCGGCCTCTCCGCGGGCTATAAAAAGCCCGAACTGCGCGCCACGTCAGATCAGTTTATTACTCCGCACGGCTCAACGCCGCCTTACCCGTTCCTGACGGTAGGTAATGACGATCTGAAGCCGGAAAAAAGCGTTAACGCCGAAACGGGCCTGTACTGGACCGGGAAATCGCTTTCGCTGGATGGAACCGTGTTCTACACCCAGTTTAAGGACAAAATCTCCGAGCAGACGATCTGTGAAACAACGGCCACTCACCAGTGTGTGGTTAACGGTTATAAAGCGGACTCGGTGGATAAATACTTCAACGTCAGTGAAGCCGACGTTTACGGTATCGAGCTGAATGCCGACTGGCAGGTCACCGAAGCGCTGAAAGCGAACGTCAACTACACCTGGAACCATAGCGAACAGAAATCCGGTGCGAATAAAGGCTACGCGCTGAATGATTATCCGCGCCACATGGCGAATCTGTCACTGAACTGGGCCGCCACGCAAGCGCTGGATCTGTGGAGCACGGCGAATTATCGCAGCAGCAACCGTGACAGCAACAGCGGTACGCATTATGAGTCTTACACGCTGGTGGATATCGGCGCACGTTATAAGCTGAACAAAAATACGCAGCTGCTGGCGGGTGTTTACAACCTGTTCGATACCGACCCGAAACGCACTACCTCCTGGGGAGACTACGGTCAGCTGGAAGGCCGTCGCTATAATCTCGGCGCACGTATCGAGTTTTAATCCCACAAAAAACAACGCCACCCGAAGGTGGCGTTGTTCATATCAGTACTGGTCTCTGTCCAGCCAGTTACCGTTTTCAATCAGTTTCAATCCATCGACCGGACGCTGGTACACATACATCCATGCACTCCCATACGGGGTCTGGATCAACTGACGTGCATATTCACCGCCCCTGGTGCGCAAGGCATCAAGTTCGGCTAGCGTGGCATTATCAATACGATAAACCTCTCCCTGTACTGTTCCGTTCCCCGGAACCGCGCCTGGATAGTGGCCCAGACTGTACAACTGGTAGTTTTCAATATTGTAATTACCCAGCAACTGGGCGTTCGTCATCCAGTGACTGTTGCCTTGCTTGGTTCGTAAACTGCCGTATACAAATATTCGCATTGCTAAAACTCAAACTGATAGAGCAAATCGAGCGCCTGGTCTACGCCAGACACCGCTTCCAGATATAGCTTAGGCATCAGGCGATAGCGTAACGTGAGAGTTGCCAGTGAGTCAAAGATCCCTACACCGTATTTCACCTGCAGACCTGGCAGGACATAGCCACTGACCACCACTTGCGAAGAGTCACCGACCCCCTGGGTGTCCAGCGCCAGATTACTTACGCCAAACGTCTCGCCGATTTTACCCACAACCTGCCCACTTTGTGCAACCCCCAGGCCCACTAACATGGATGTCATCGCCGCACTGTCGCTCTGCTGGCTATCCAGCCCCTGTCCGCGCAGCAGATAGGAGAGGGCTTCCTGCTGCGACATCGCCGGGTCGGAGAAGATCTCCGCCTTCGGCTCGTCGGCGGTCCCGGTCACACGCACCCCGGCAATCACGTCGTTCTCCGTTGCTTCCGGATTACGAATTGCTTCGATATTCAGCAGCGGCTGGTCCGGCGGGCCGGAGAACAGCAGTTCACCTTTACGGACAATCAGGTCCTGACCGTAGGCGTGGAAGCGTCCTTCAGGAATAGTGATCTGCCCGTTAAGGCCAAGTCCCTGTTGATCTTGCGCCACTTTCAGGTCGCCCGTGAGTCGGGCCTTCAGACCAAACGCATCGAGACGCACGTTGTTTCCGACGTGAACGATCAGATTACTGTTGATCGGAATACCGGCACTTTTCGGTTCAGCCGGCTTCAGATTATTATTAAGCATCACTTCGTCGCTGGAGACGCCGACCGCGCTCTCCGGTACGTCATGCACCACGATACGCGCCCACGGCACATCGACGCGCCCGTCAAGGGTAAACAGGCTTGGCGTGGCTTCAAACACCACATCCGGCGAGACATCCAGGCGCACCATCGGCGGCACGGTGATCCGCACTCTGCTGCCTTTCGCCGCTACGCGCGCGCGCCAGTTATCAATCTGACTCCAGTCGGCATCACCGCTGAGGTTAATCTGCCCCTGCTGGGTACGCACCACGCCAGCAAGCGTCGAGCTCATCCCGTTGAAGTTCATCGCAATCTGGCTTGGCTGCATATCAAACGGCATAAAGTTACCGTCGATATCTACGCCGTTGAGCTGCATCTGCCCAAACAGCTGCGGGCTTTGCACATTCCCCGCCAGTCTCAGATTGGCATTCAGCATCCCGGCGGCCTTTTCACCACGCGAGAAAATAGCGTTCGCCATCGCGAGATTGAAATTGCGGATATTGACGTTGCCACCCAGGTTACGCCGTCCTTGCGGATCGGTGATTTGCACCTGACCGTCGAACTGGCCGTTATTGGTCAGACGTATCAGCCAGCCCAGTTCTGCGCGATTATTATGCAAGTCTGCCGTCAGATTCAGCGTGTCGAAGGCAACCGGCAGTGGCGCGTCATTCACCGTCTGCGTGACCTTCACGTTACGTCCGGAGAGCGTGACGTTCCCCTGCGGCAGCCCTTCTTTAGTGGTGTCCCACGAGACATCCGCTTTACCACTAAATACCCCGCTCGCCTGGGTGGTATCCGGCATAAACGGTTTTAGCATCGCCAGGTCAAAGCGGTTGAGATTGACGACCGCGCGCCCTTCTGCTCCCGCGTCAATGGTCTGCGGCACACACAGTTCGGCATTCGGGTTCGTCCAGCAGTGTGGCCCAATGCTGATTTTCTGCTCTGCGTTGCGATAATCCAGCGCGATGGAACGAGACAACGCCAGCGGTCCAACCGGGGTTGTAAAGCGGGTGTTATCCAGCTGGCCTTTCCAGCGTTCTTCTTTACGATCGAAACTGCCGGTCAGATGCAGCTGGCCAGAAACCGGCTCGCCCTGCACGCGCAGCTGGAGATCGTGCTGCTTTTCGCTGCCTTTCGCGTCCAGCGTCACCAGGCTGATATTCACATCCGGCTGGGAAATCCGCTCCACGCGCAGATTCAGGTTGCCCGCGATCTGGTCGGTGGATTTGACGTCCCCTTTCAGCAGAACGCGAGCGATGGACAGCTCCTGCCAGCGCAAACTGTTGGCAGTGATGTCGGCCAGAATCTGCGGCGCATCAACCGTACCGCGCACTTTGAGCAGACCTTTCGCCGTTCCGCCAAGCCCAGGCAGCGCATTGTCGAGATTAGGCGCATCAATAGTGGCATCAAGATCGAGATCTTTAACGCCCAGCTCACCTTTGATATCCGCGGTGTTGCGCCCCAGCGCCACGTGCAGTTTCGGGATAATCCATTGCAGGTAGCTGTTGCCTTTCAGCGCGCCTTCAACGTTCACGTTGTTCTGCTTCACGTTGCCGCTGATTTTGATCTCCGGCACATCCACCTGCCAGGTGCCGCCGTACAAGCTTCCGCTCGTTTTGATCAGACCATTCAGCTTCGACGGCCAGTCCGGCACCTCTTTGGCGGTATCGATACCGTTAAGCTTAAGCTCGCCGCGCCAGCTGATCGCCTTTTGCCAGTCGAGCAGCGCCGTCAGTTCCGTTGTACCCTCCAGCGCCGCCACGGAGAGTTTATCGAGCTTAATCTGCTGCTCGTTACCCTTCGCATCTAAAGTAATATTCGCTGGCGGCACGCCCTGCCCTTTCACCGCCGTACGGAACGACAGCGTGTAATCGGTCATTTTACCGCTCAGTTTGAGCTTCAGATCGTCGGCCTGGAACTGCTTCTCCCCCGTGAACGGCCAGTAAAGCTGTTCACTGACCAGTTCCAGATTGAGCGGCAATCCGGCCTCGGCTAACTGCGTTTGCCCGCGCAGGACCATATCGACCGGGCCGGACAAATTAACGCCAAACTCCAGTTTCTCCCGCAGCGCGCCGCCCACTTTCAGCTTCACCTTTTCGCCCTTGAGCGGGTCAATATTCAGCGTGCTGTTCAGGGTGAAATCCACCGGCCAGTTATCACGCAGCTGCGCATTACCGGTGGCGTTAACGCTGCCCTGGTTGGTATCAATATCCAGCGCGTCGAGCTTCATCTCGCCGTCGATGCTGCTGACTTTCAGCAGCATATTGAACACCGTCAGATCGGTGTCGCCGGTCAGTCTCAGCTGTTCACCTTTAAACTCTTCGATATTCAGATTGAGCGGCAGATGGACATCGGTCATCTGCGGCAGAACCGGTTGCGAGAAGAGATCTTTAAGCGTCTCACCCAGCGGTTTTTCTTCTGGCTGCGGATTCTGGATTTTCGGTTCGACAATCTCTTCCTGCGCCACTTTTGCTACTTTCGGCAGGGCAATCAGCAGCCCCTGTAGCGCGGTGGGCGTCAGCGTGAGATTCTTCTCCTGCCAGCGCAGGCCGGAGGTGAAGTCCATTACCGAGACGGTTGTGTCGTCGATCTTAATATTGACGTTATTAAGGGCAACCCGATACAGCGCAATCGGGTAGGGAGTGGAGAGGTTCAGCGGACCACTCTCCTCCTCTTCGACCGGCGCAGACTTTGGCATTTTTTTCGAATCTATCGCCACATTAACGTCTTTTAGCGACAAATCGTTCACACACAGGCTGCTGTCGCGCAGACAACCCAGCTTAACCGCCAGATGGAATTCACCCGCGTTGACCGCCACGCCGGGCTGCTGGTAACGAATATTCTTGAGGCTAAGATCGCGCCAGCCGCCCGTGACCTGGCCGATCTCCAGCCCAGGAACCCAGCGGTTTGCCGCGTTAAACAGCAGATGCAGACCGGTGGTGGTCCCCACCAGGAATGCCACCGTACCGAGCAGCAGCAGGATAAAAATCAGAACGCCGAGGCTTATCTTCTTCCATAAACTCATAATTCAGGCCCCAGACCGATGTAAAACTGTAAACCGTGCTCGTCTTTATCCCCCACCGGAACGGCGAAATCGAGCTTGATTGGCCCAACGGGGGATTGCCAGCGCACGCCAACACCCGCGCCGGTTTTGAAATCGCTTCTGCGGATATCGTTCACCGCCTCGCCGCCATCAACAAACATCGCCCCCCACCATTTGCCGGAGACGTTGTACTGATACTCCAGCGATCCGGTCGCCAGTTTTGACGCTCCCGTCAGCTGGCCTTTGTCGTTTTCGGGCGAGATGGATTTGTATTTGTAGCCGCGAATACTGCGGTCGCCGCCCGCAAAGAAGCGCAGGTCCGGCGGCACGCGTTCGAAATCGCCGGTTTCAATCCAGCCCAGGTTGCCGCGGGTGACAAAACGGTGCTTATCATAGAAGGTACGGATCCAGACGTTTTGCGCCTGCACCACGGAGAAATCAACGTCCGATCCCCACGCCGTGTTGGAATAATCAATCGAATACCGCTGCGAATCGCCCCAGACAGGCATCAGGCCGCCGCGCGAGCGCGTACGGCTAATCATCACGCCCGGATAAAGCAGCATGGTGGTATTGGTCACATTCGCCTGGGTAAAGTGGTCGAGACTCCAGCGCAGGTTAATTGCGCGCTGCCAGCCGCTGGAGAGGTCCCAAAAGCGCGACACGGCAAGCGTGGTGGAGTCCTGCTCGGTGTCGTTCAGATCGGTGCGCTTAAAGCCGCCCTGTAACAGGTAATACTGTTCAAGCGGGTTTTTCAGCAGCGGCATTTTATAGCTGAAGTCGAGCTGCTGTTCCGGCGCAGAGATACTCGCGCTGGTCGTCAGGCTGTGGCCATACGAGTTCATCCACGGTTTTTTCCACGTGGCCTTCACGCGCGGCCCCACGTCGGTGGAATAGCCGACACCTGTCTCAATCGTATTTTCGGTGCGCGGTGAAACCACGCCATGCAGCGGTAGTACTTTCGTCTTACGGGCTTTATCAAATTCGGGCGCCACCACCACCGAGTTAAACCAGCCGGTGGCAGAAAGGCGACGGTTCAGCTCCGCCAGATCTTTCGACTGGTAGTACTCGCCCTCTTTGAACGGGACCAGGTTTTGCAGATACTCGTCGCGGATTTGCGAACCTTCGAAGGTGACATCGCCAAAACGGTAGCGCTCGCCGCTGTCGTAATCGATATCCCAGAACGCCTGACGTCTGTCGAGGGCTACGCCTAACTGGCTTTTATTGAACTGACTGTCGAAGTAGCCTTTACGCAGCGCTACGCTGGTGAGTTCTTTTTTGAAGTGGTCATAATCGCCGTGATTCAGCACGGTGCCGACTTTCGGGCGCGTACTCAGCAGATCCAGATAATCCCGGTCTGTACGCGCACCGCCGCGCAGTACGACGTTCGTACCGCCAATCAGCACCGGTTCACCCGCCGACACGCGGGCAATCAGCACCTGTCTCCCCTTTGCCGGAGGCGGGCGTAAGTCGAAATCAATGGTAGGTTCATAGTAACCCAGCGCTTTTAGCCCTTCGCGGATCGCATCATCCACGCGCGCGCGAAAGCGCCGGTCCGGCGTCACTTCGTCACTCTGAATGGTTGACAGCTGCGCACGCACGTTTTTTTCCAGCGTCCCGGATAACCCCTCAACCTGCAAACGGACATTAGCCGCGCTGGCGACTCCGCTTGTCAGCAATAAACTGACCAAACATAACTGGCGGATCTTTGGCACGTTTTCTCCTGAATATCCTTGTTTCCACCCTGGAAGCAATTGAAGTGCCGCTCCGCGGCGTATCACGGCATAAAGCCCAAAACCCAATCAGTGGGTTGAAAAATGGCCGAGAGACCTAATATTTCTTATGTTTAAATCTAGACTCATTCAGCGTATTTATTGTGTTCAATTACACGCTTCATGACAACCTTAACTGAAACATCGCTGCCCGGGAGGCCCCACCGTGAGTTTATTCGACAAAAAGCATCTTGTATCTCAAGCAGATGCGTTACCGGGACGCAATACCCCTATGCCGGTAGCCACACTGCATGCCGTGAACGATCGCTCGATGACCAACGTGCCGGAAGGGATGGAAATCGCCCTCTTTGCCATGGGCTGCTTCTGGGGCGTCGAGCGCCTTTTTTGGCAACTGCCGGGCGTGTATAGCACCGCCGCGGGTTACACCGGTGGATATACGCCCAATCCCACCTACCGCGAAGTGTGCTCCGGCGAGACCGGCCATGCTGAGGCCGTGCGCGTGGTCTACGATCCTGCAGTTATTCGCTACGACCAATTATTACAGGTTTTCTGGGAAAACCACGATCCGGCACAAGGGATGCAGCAGGGCAACGACCATGGTACGCAGTACCGTTCCGCCATTTATCCGCTCACGCCTGAGCAGGATGCCGCTGCGCGCGCCAGCCTGACGCGCTTCCAGGAAGCGATGCACGCCGCGGGCGATCGTCGCCAGGTCACCACTGAAATTGCCACCGCCACACCGTTTTACTATGCAGAGGACGACCACCAGCAGTATCTGCATAAAAACCCGTACGGCTACTGCGGTATCGGTGGGATCGGCGTCTGCCTGCCGCCACAGCTGGCCTGATCACTCATCCAGCGCCACGCGGGCGGCGTGGCGCGTGGCAGAACTCACGGAGCCATAATCCATCACCTTGCCCTGCAACATCAGGTTAAATACTGACGCCTGCGGCCTGTTCATACGCATTTGCAGCAGGTGAACCGCCTCAATTCCCAGCTCACGGCACGGCACCGTAATCCCGGTAACGGGCGTATCCAGCCGGTTTTGCAGATTCCAGCTTAAGTCGGTGGTCATGATCGACATCTCTTCCGGCACGCGGACGCCATGACGATGCAGCGCTTTCAGCACCCCTTCCGTCATGCTGATGCTGTTGGGAAAGATCACCTCCGGCCACAGCGCTTTATCATGCGTTGAGAGCCAATCGTCCAGCGCACGCTCCGCCTCCTCCGCCGCAAAATTTTCCATCACCAGCAAATCGTGCTGCGAATCAAAAGAGACATGAAAATGGCGATACGCCTCTTTGATACCGTCCAGGCGCGCGTAGAGCGTTTCCCGCCGCAGGCAGGTCATAATCAACACGCGGCGGTGGCCCTGGTCAAAAAGATGGCGCATCGCCATAAAACCAATGGCGCGGTGATCAGGTGAAACGGAGTCCAGGGTCATTTCCCGATCAATGGAATTAATCAGGACGCAGGGTTTATTCAGCGTGGTTGCCAGTTTCAATATCGTGGCATCGTCGGTGCCAATAATAATTATCGCGTTAATATTTTTATGGCCGGCTTTTTCGAGGAATAATTTCACATCCGCTCGTTTTTCCTCTAATCCGCAATATGTCACCCAGACGTCATGCGGGGCACTGGCTTCGGCAATACCTTTTGTGACCTCAAGATAAAAAATATCGCCACGCCCGTGGAAAGTTCTTTCCGGCGCAAACACGGCAATCCCGTTGATTAACAGCCGGCCACTGGCCAGCGACGCCATCACGCCCAGCTCACGCGCGCACTTTACGATGGCCTCACGCGCCTTGTCGCTGGTATATGATTTGCCGCTTAACACCCTCGAAACGGTGCTGATGGAATAGCCCGTCAGCGCCGCAATTTCGTCCATTTTTAGCTTGCCCGGCATAGTGTGACCTCGCTCGCATTCAGTTTCTGCAAATATTTGCAGAAACAGCGCATTGATTTTAAAACCAAATTTCAAATCCATGCGTTTTTACTTATACGCCCTGCGAGTATTCTCACAAAAACACATTGTCGCTGCGGTTCCCCTTTCCTATTTTCCATTCATCACTCTTTCACTGAAATTCTGGTGTGACATGGAAAAGCTACGTTTTGGCATTATTGGAACAGGTAATATCGGCACGCTACATGCGCGCTATTTATTAGCGGGCACGGTTAAAGACGCCTACCTGACCGCGGTCTGCGATAACGATCCTGCGAAGCATGCGGGCATTCGCATGGTGGTGGGCGATTCGATTCCGCTGTTTAACGATGCCGAAGAGATGGTCGTCAGCGGGCTGGTGGATGCGGTGATTGTCTCCACGCCCCATTATGACCATCCCCGACTCGCCATGATGGCGATGCGCCACGGCATCCATACCTTGTGCGAAAAGCCTGCGGGGGTTTATACCGCGCAGGTGCAGGAGATGAACGCCTGCGCGAGCGAGTGCGATGTGGTGTTTGGCATCATGTATAACCAGCGCCCTAACCCGCTCTATCAGAAAGTGAAAGATCTGATCGACAGCGGCGAGCTGGGCAAAATCCGCCGCTCGAACTGGATTATCACTAACTGGTATCGCTCGCAAAGCTATTACAACTCCGGCGGCTGGCGCGCCACCTGGAAGGGCGAAGGCGGCGGCGTGTTGCTGAATCAAGATCCGCATCAACTGGATCTCTGGCAGTGGCTGGTCGGCATGCCGGTACGCCTGCGCGCGTTTTGTCAGTTCGGTAAACATCGTCAGATTGAAGTGGAAGACGACGTCACCGCCTACGCCGAATACGCGAACGGCGCGACCGGAGTATTTATCACCACCGTCGCCGAAACGCCGGGAACCAATCGCCTGGAGATTACCGGCGATCGCGGCAAAGTGGTGGTTGAGGAGGGCAAGCTGCGTTACTGGCGACTACGCGAATCAGAAACCGCTTTCAACGCCCGCTGGCAAAACGGCTTTGGCGAGCCGGAATGCTGGGAAGTCTCCCTCCCCGTCGCGCCTGAGTGCAGCGAACATCACGTCATTACCGCCAACTTTTGCGCTGCGGTTCTGCGCGGCGAGCCGCTGATTGCGCCAGGGCAGGAAGGCATCAACGGCCTGACGCTCTCCAACGCCATGCACCTTTCGACCTGGACCGATGACTGGGTGACGCTGCCGCTGGACGAAAAACAGTACCTGCGCCTTTTGCAGCAGCGCATCTCCACTTCTGTGGAGAAAGAGACCACCAGCCGCACCCTGGATGCCTCGGGCACCTGGTAACACCGGAGAATCAACGATGTTAAATATCGCCATCGTGGGGACAGGGAACATCTCTCACAACCATATTCAGAGCTATTTAGAGCATGGGCAGCGCTGCAGGATCGTGGCACTGGTCGATATCTACCCGGAAAAAGCGCACGAGAAAAAAGCGCGCTACCACCTCGACCACGCGCGGGTCTACGACAGCCACCAGCAAATGCTGGCCGCCGAACCTGACATTGATATTGTCGACGTCTGCACGCCGCCCTACGTCCACGCCGAAATCAGCATCGACGCCCTGAACGCCGGGCGTCACGTACTGTGCGAAAAACCGATGGCCGCGTCGCTGGAGGAGTGCGACGCGATGATCGCCGCGCAAAAAGCCAGCGGAAAGACGCTATCGATCGTTGCGCAAAACCGCTTTACCGACGCTTTCTGGCGCTTAAAAGCGGCGCTGGACTCCGGTCTGGCGGGCAAGATTTGCCATGCGCAGGTGGACTCTTTCTGGTGGCGCGGCCACTGCTATTACGATCTGTGGTGGCGCGGCACCTGGGAGAAAGAGGGCGGCGGCTGCACGCTTAACCACGCGGTGCATCACATCGACGCCATCCAGTGGATGCTGGGCTTCCCGTCGGAAGTGGTGGCGATGATGACCAACGTCGCCCACGACAACGCCGAAGTCGAAGACCTGAGCGCCGCTATTTTCAAATATCCCGGCGGCGCGCTAACCCAGCTCACGGCCTCGGTGGTGCATCACGGAGAAGATCAAAAGATCACTATTCAGGGCGATAAAGCGCGGATCTCCGCCCCCTGGGAGGCATTCGCCAGCGTCAGTGCCGACAACGGTTTTCCGCAGGAAACAAACGATACGACGCGCGAAACGCAGCTAAATGCGGTGTTTCACGAGACGCCAAAACTCGACTGGACGCTGCACACAGGGCAAATCCACGACATGCTGCGCGCCATTGAGCAGCGCACCGCTCCGCTGGTGGATGGCGTACAGGGCAAGCGCTCGCTGGAGTTGATCACCGCTATCTATAAATCGGCGATAACCAAAAGCGTGGTCTCCCTGCCCATTTCGCACGACGACCCGTTTTATCGCACCGGTGGCACCAACGCCCTCGCCCCGCGCTTTTATCAAAAATCGGCCAGCGTGGCGAATTTCAGCGAAGCGGGCGCCATTCCATTAGGCAAAAATCTGGACCAGGGGATCTGACATGAAGAAAAACGACGGTATGAATTACGCCCCCGTTGGCAAACCGCAGCCGGTGGTACAGCCGGGCGAATTTATCTTTGCCGCAGCCGCGCTCGACCATGGCCATATCTACGGCATGTGCAACGGGCTGACAGAAGCCGGGGCGACGCTGAAATGGGTTTACGATCCCGATCCGGCGAAGGTGGATAAATTCGTGCAGCAGTTTCCACAGGTGAAGATCGCCGAGTCGCTGGCGGTGATCCTCGCCGATCCCGATGTACAGCTGGTTGCCGGAGCCGCTGTTCCGTCCGAGCGCTGCGCGCTGGGGCTGAAAGCCATGGCAGCGGGCAAAGACTATTTCACCGACAAAGCGCCGCTGACCACGCTGGATCAGCTTGCCGATGCCAAAGCGATGGTGGCGCAAACCGGGCGTAAATACGCGGTCTATTACAGCGAGCGGTTGCACGTCGAAAGCGCCGTTTTCGCCGGACAGCTGGTAACACAAGGCGCGATTGGCCGCGTCGTGCAAACCCTGGGAACCGGTCCGCATCGCGAAGGGCAAGGCCGCCCGGACTGGTTCTACGATCGCCGTTATTTTGGCGGCATTCTGTGCGACATCGGCAGCCATCAGATTGAGCAGTTTCTCTTTTATACCGGCAACAGCCACGCCACCGTCATTGCCAGCCAGGCGCGCAATGTTAATCATCCGCAGCACCCGCACTTTGAAGATTTCGGCGACGCCATGCTCAGCGGCGAAAACGGCGCGAGCGGCTATTTCCGCTGCGACTGGTTTACACCCGACGGACTTTCCACATGGGGAGACGGGCGGCTGACCCTACTGGGGACCGAAGGGTACATCGAAATCCGCAAATACGTTGATTTGACCCGTGGCGAGCAAGACGTGGTCTATCTCGTTAATAAAGAGGGGGAGTTCCGCTATCCGGTTGCCGGACAGGTGGGATTCCCGTTCTTCGGCGAGCTGATCCTCGACTGTCTGCATCGCACTGAAAAAGCGATGACCCAGGCGCACGCCTTTAAAGCGGCGGAGCTGTGCGTAAAAGCGCAAATGCTGGCGAATGCGGCGAAGTAACGGGAGGCGCAGATGAAAATGCTGAATGCGGCCATTATCGGCGGCGGTGCGATCCACCGCTGTCACGTGAATGCCCTTCGCCAGATGCCCGGCGTGACGCTGCGTGCGCTGGTGGATATCGACAGCGAAGCCGGTTTGAAGCTGGCGATGACCTACCACTGCCGCTTTTATCAGGATTACCGGGAAATGCTGCTGGATGAGGAGATCGACGTGGTCCACATCTGTACGCCGCACTTCGAGCATAAAAAGATGATCCTGGCGGCACTCGCAGCGGGTAAGCATGTTTTCTGCGAAAAACCGGTCGGTATGAGCGGAAGCGACGTCGCAGAGATTAACGAAGCCGTGGAAAACGCGTCGGGAAAACTCGGCGTGTGCTATCAGAACCGACTCAACCCCACCAGCCAGCGCATCCGACATGAGCTGGCTGACGGTTCATCCGGCACGATGCTGAGCATCAAAGCGGTACTGACCTGGTCGCGCGCCGGGAGCTATTACACCCAAAGCCCGTGGCGCGGACGTTTTGCGACCGAGGGCGGGAGTTTGTTGATCAATCAGGCCATTCACACCCTCGATCTGATGCAGTGGTTTGCCGGCGGCGTAACGCGGCTGAAAGGCGTTGTCGATTGCGGCGAGCTGGCAGAGTTGACCGAAGCCGAAGACAGCGCGATGGCCACGCTGCATTTCACCAACGGCGCGCGTGGGCTGTTTTACGCCAGCAACTGCCACACGACCGATTCCCCTTTATTGCTGGAGATCCATTGTGAAAATTCCACGCTCCAGCTGTGCGATAACGCGCTGTGGCGAATTCGCAACGGTGAGCGGACCAAACTGGTGAGCGACGCCTCCCCCGACGGTATAGCGAAAAGCTACTGGGGACAGGGTCATCAGCATGCCATCAGCAGCTTTTACACCGCCCTACACCATCCCGGAAAAGCGAATTACATCGATATTCACGAAGCCGGAAAATCACTCAAGATTGTGGAGGCTATTTATCGTTCATCTCAGATGAGGCAGTGGATCGATATTAATCGTTAGTACGTTCTTTATATTCCAGCAGTAAATAAAAAACGACCAGCACCGTCTGGTTAATAGTGACTCTACACCTGGAAAAAACATTATGGTCAAACCAACTGAACGTAGGGTTGGCTATGGCGTGGCGCTCGGCTACGGTATAACCGATCTGTTTGGCGGAGGTGCTTTCGCCATTATTGGCACCTGGCTTTTATTTTTTTACACCACTTATTGCGGACTCAGCGTTCTGGAAGCGGGCTCGATTTTTGCCATTGCGCGGGTTATTGACGCCGTATTAAGCCCGATTATGGGTTATATCACTGATAATTTTGGTAACACCTGGCTGGGGCGTAAATTTGGCCGCCGCCGCTTCTTTTTATTATTAAGTTCACCGCTGATGTTTTTATATGCCCTGCTGTGGGTGACCGACATGGGCTACTGGTATTATTTAGGGACCTATCTTTCCATTGAATTATTGTCGGCAATGGTACTGGTGCCATGGGAGACGCTGGCGGCAGAAATGACCAACCGCTATGAAGAGCGCAGCCGCTTATCCGGAGTAAGAATGATCTGCTCCCAGCTGGGGGGATTTCTTGCGGTCTTCGTGCCGGGCGTCATTATGCAATTTACCGGTAAAGATAATTCGTTTACCTACACCCTCACGGGAATGATTTTCTCGCTGGTCTTTTGTCTCGCCGTCTTTGTCACCTGGCGCACCACCTGGGAGGCAAAAGATGTGCATCAGGAGTCCGATTTCAAAATCGATAACCACCGCAGTAGCGGTTTACTCAATCACCTGAAATATCTGGTTGTGGATCTGTTTTCAGCCTTCCATATTCGCGCCTTCCGCCTGCACATTATCATCTATATTTTCTCGTTCACCGCCATGGACGTGTTCGGTTCAGTCTTTACTTATTACGTGGTGTATTGTCTGAATCAGGATGCTGCAGCGGTATCCGGCTGGTTAAGTATTGCTGCTTTTGCCTCGGTGCCGGGGACCTACGGATTTATGCTGCTGTTAAACCGGCTTAATATCTCCCCATCGGCTGCGCTGCGATTATCTTACGGATGTATATTTTTCGTACTGATGTTTCTGTTCGCGATGTATTACACCCACACCCAGGTTCCCGCTCTGCTGTTTTCGGCGGTCTTTATTCTGCTGGGCGCGGCACGTTCTGGTCTGTATTACATCCCATGGAATATCTACAGCTTTATTCCCGATATCGACGAAATGGTCACTCAGCAACGGCGGGAGGGGATTTTTGCCGGCGTCATGGTGCTGACGCGCAAGAGCACGGTGGCGATTGCGATCATGCTGATCGGCGTGGTGTTGCAGGAGTCCGGGTTCGTGAAAGGCAGCGGCGCGCAGCCTGAAATGGCGCTGTACGCCATTATCGGACTGATGCTCTTTGCCACCTCGGCCCTGCTGGCGGTGAGCTTTATCGCCACGTATAAATTCAAGCTGACGCGCGACACGCACAAACTGTTGCTGAAAGAGATCGCACGCCGCAAGCTGGGCGGCGATTATCGCGACTGCGATGACAAAACGCGGGTCGTGATCAAACAGCTCACCGGCTATGAGTATGACCAGGTCTGGGGAGGAGATGCGAACCGGGGGCCGGTTGCCAGCGTGACGCTTTCTTAAGCTGCGGGCGGGCGGCCGATCGCAGCTGCCCGTACGCTCATTTTCACCCCTTTCCGACAAAAATGTGACCTCTGGCGGATTTACACACGTTTACGCTATACTACCCGCTGAAATAATCAGCTCAACGCTACGAGCCGATGTTCAATGTGTCTTCACACAAACGAAATCAACTTCCCTTCCGAGGATCTGGCGAGAAGCCGGATAAACTATGTTAAACAGCCATTTTGAATCCACTTTACAGGGGCAGTATGTCAGTGTTGGTAGGGGTTTGATGGTGGTTTATGAAGTTTTGACCTTATAAGAAGTGACAGAAGAGATCAAGCATGTATAATTTCTTTCCATTCATTTATTTTGAACAACTATAGTACTGAATCTATTATTAATAATTACTGAGGATACAATCTGAAGGAATTTGCTATCCATACATTTTTTACCAATCCAATAAAATACTGTACATAAAAACAGTATCTGTATGTTACGATGATCTTACTGAAATATTCAGGTTCTTATATGATTTTTAAACTGGGGGCGGATCATGAAAAAAGACAATAATTTCAATAAGATAGGTCTTTATATAGTTTCATTGACAATGCTTTTTGCATTCGTGCTAATATTAAGTGCAAGGATACCAATGTGCTATGGAGAAAGATGTGAATTCATTGGTTTCAAAAAACTAATTACCACGAACATAGTTCCATTAATTTGTATTTTTCTAATGCTCTTAAGCCTTTTATTCTATTGCAGATTTAAAAACATAACAAAACACAACACTAATGACACAATGGAAATTATAGAATGTCACAGTGAGAATTATGAAAACCTTACATTTTTAGCCACATACATTATTCCATTTATTGGATTTACTTTTGAGGATACGCAAAAAAACCTTGCTTATTTCCTACTTCTCATTGTTATTGGTTTGATTTTCATTCGGACTGACAAGTATTATGCAAACCCAACATTAGCTTTATTTGGATATAAGCTATATAAAGTAAAAATCAAGCACCCGGCATCGGGCGTAATGGAGAACCTTATCGCTATAACGATGGATGATTTGACAGTTGGAAATAACGTATATTACAGTTTTTTTGATGATCGCTTTTTTATAGCAAGGAAAAAAAATGAACTTGGCTCAATTAAAAACTGAAGTTAATGATCTTATTTCGAATCTTTCAGGATCTCGATTGATCTTTTTTTTGGAAAATGGTAACACTTATATCCCTAAAATATCAAAAGTAGATCCAGCATCGTTAAGGAATATTACAAAAGGGTTTACCGAAAAATTAAAATTAGACATTATAGATAATCCAGACCTAACATTACCGCTCCTTTCAAATATTGATGAGCGAAAAAATGCATTATTTATTTTTGATTACCAACAAACGCCTCAAGAATTTAACGCATTGCAAACAGCATCAAAACTGCCTCCTAACTCACAGGAGTTTTATATACCAACACCAACATTTGAAGATGTAAAAGCAATTGCTTTTATACTTTATGGAAATGGAAAATCCCTTTCTCTTTATAAGAATAAAACCCCTCTAACAGTATTAAAGAATACATCCAATCTTGTTAATTTCATAATGAACAAACAAGGTATCCTTGAAGAATTGAATAATAACATTTTCAAATTAGACTTTAATTATGATCTTTTTCTTTTAAATGATAAATTCTTCGTTAAAAATCACAGAACTTTAGAAATAGCTATGAAGTTTCATACTGTGATCACTGAACAATCATCTCTTGCATTGCAAGCACTCAAAATTTCTGGGATGATCGATGATATAACTCACTTAGAAAAAAGCTCAGCAGATATTTCAACTGCACGAAAATTGGCGAAAATAGCAAAGCATTCACCTGTTCTGGGAAAAATAGATTGTCCAACCGTGATAGAATTCGTTTCAAAACATAAAATTTTATCTGGCATTTTAAAGACTAATGGTAGTGGTGAAAAATTTGTTATCAAAACAAAAGAAGCACAAAAGCATTTTATCAAATTAATGAGTGATGATTATCTTGAATCTGAACTCACAAAAATACTATATGATAGTTTGGCAAAAGATGCCCTGTGAGGACACAAATTCATTAAAGTAGGAATATATAATATTATTCCTACTTCTTTAAAAAATTAGAAATTTGTAATTTTGAGTATTTAAAATACCCCATTAGTTGAATTAATGATTTCACCGGAACTTATTTTTACAACTTTGTAAAAATTATTTACGTTATCAATCTCAATAAAGTACCCAAGCTCATAACCACAAACATGCTCAGGGTGTGTTTGCCCATCGAAAGACCATACATTATCATAGCTTTTTTTAGTCATCGCTCGAAGTCTGTTTATGTCATTAAATTTTTCAACTTCTGGCCTTTCCACTTTTTTCATTTCTATTGCAATTAAGTTATCTCTACTGATTATTTCTCCTCGACTATGCAGAATAAGATCACAATTTATTCTAATTACTTTATAATCACCATCCAAGATAGTTTTAACCTCCCCATTTTGCTTTCTGTTATATTCTACATCAGCATAATAACCTATCAACCTCTCTCTTTCTGCTTCTAATTCTAAATAGAGCCCCAAACGAGAACACAAATTTCTCTCAGCGACTCCGTTTATAATGTTTTTCTTCTCCCTCTCAAAAAATTTCGCCAGCGATATTTCAAACAGTTTTTCTAACATGCTATTTTACCCTTTTTAGAGTGAATGTAGATAATAACAGAACTTACAGTGTAGCACTTGAATACTTAAAGGAGGATTTGTCATAGGAGCTATTGGTATATAACATTAAAAACTGTAGCAATTTAGCATCCTTAATCGCTACACATCAAATCTCCCTTTAAACCTGATTAGACGTAGCGATCTGCCTTGATTTTTCATCGCTACACCTTATAATAAATCGCAACATACAAATCGAAACATCAAGAGACTTTGACATGGCACACGTCGCTTATATTCGCGTATCCAGCTTGCAACAAAACAGCGATCGACAATTAGCAGATACTGGGATCACCTTTGACAAAACATTCACTGAGAAAGTAAGTGCGAAAGATACCAATCGTGAAGCATTCTTAGCGATGATGGAGTACTTACGCGAGGGGGATACTTTACATGTGCATGACATCAGCCGCCTTGCCCGTAATACAGCAGACCTTCTATCAACCGTAGATGCATTGACTAAACGAGGTGTCGCGATCCAGTTTTATAAAGAAGGAATTAAAACAGGGGACAACTCCCCAACAGGTAATCTTGTTTTAACGTTACTTGGGGGAATCGCTCAAATGGAACGTGAGCAAATGCTACTTCGTCAGCGTGAAGGGTATGAAGCGGCTAAAGCTGCTGGGCGTATTTCCGGGCGGGGAAATGGCAGAAGCATCCCGCGTACTGAAATCGTCGCGGCATTGACATCTGGCGGAAGTGTTCGCTCTGTAGCTGCTGAATTCGGTGTAAGTACCAATACCATCAGCCGCATAAAGAAAGAAATGAACAGTGTAGCGGCTTAAATGAGAAATGAAAAAACGAATGCCTTCACAGAAACAGAACGTACTTTGCATGACTTAATGCACAATTATTTTAACCCTGGAACAGAAGATTACCTTATGTTCGGCGTTTTGCTGTGTGAATGGTGTGATGAAAGTACTTTAAGAATCATTAATAGCGGCTTCCCACCAGCCCTAACATATCGATGGCAATAAAAAAGGTAGCCTAAGCTACCTTGAAAGGTTTTAAAAAAACTTAAAACTCACATCATTTGCAAGCATAAAGAGTTAATTGAAATTTTGTGTGCTTAAATGCTGTATTCGCCCACGTAGTGACTACATAATTAGAGCTATCTTTAGAAAAAGTTGAAACAGTACCATCCTTTTGTTGACTTCCTGTGCCGAACATTTTATTTTTTACTGAAGTTAAATGATCGGGGCTAATTAATTTATCTGGTATATTAAAATAATCGCCAGTAAGTACTGTGAATTGTGTCCCTTTATCTAATACAGTCATTTTATTCTCTGCGAAGAACCCAGGCATTTCCTTAATAGTTTTATCAGCTTGTATTACAAATTTACACACCCGTACCTTTGAATCGGAGGCATCATTATTTGATACGGTTGAAACAACTTTTTCATTTACCTTTTCTTCACCAACGCTATTATTAACTTCAATGCTTTCTATTTTATTATTGTCTACCGTTGCTGGCGATGATAAATCACTACTATTTCTTAATCGATAAAGATCAATTGCTTTATCACGAGTAATGTTGAGTTTAGATTCAGCAACATTTAATGATGAAATAGTACCACCTTGTTGTTTGTAGAATACATCCATGGCAGAAGCATACTGATCTCTATATTTAATCCATTGTCTTTGTGAGTCTCTGAGAGCAATACGCACGTTATCAGATTGACCATTCATTAGTAGTTTGTACTGGTTCCCCAGTTCTAAATCCCATTCAGTTGTAGCTTTGATATAGCAATTCTGTAAGTCAATAGTACTAACAGCATCCATTTTGCATTGTTTTAATTTACTATCAATATCTTGCTTCAGTTCTTCAGCAGAGGCTGATAAACACAATAGTAAGCTTGAACTTATAATTACCGCTTTAAAATACATAATACTAAGCCTATTTTAATTATCAATTTGTACTGTAACACGGTGTTCTATCTCATTAAGATGAGCTACACCACATTTATCTAATTGGGAACGAGCAAAATCGATGTCATTCCTGGTTCTTTGAATTTCGGGATCTGTAGTAGGGTTTCTCCCCCCTGCAAATGGCGAAACGCCCGACCGGGTCAAAGAATCAGAGGTTTGATTCCAGTACTCAATGGCTTGCTCAGATGCTGCATTAGCAGCTAAAAGTCGATTGAATTCACGTGAGCATGATTTCTTTTGAATAGCAATATAATCATCAACCCAAACGCCATGTTGCTTGTAGATATTTTCAGCTACTAAGTACTTACCACTACTCCTATTGAGGCTGTTAATTTTACTCTCGATATACCTTTTTGCCTTCTGTTCTCGCTCAGATGGCATGGATTCTGTAACGGTACTCACAGCCCCTGATTTTGCCGGAATGAAACTGATGACGCCAATGACGAAGGTAACTGTAAGTACGACGAAACTTAGTAATAGAGAGGTAATTACAGTGCTGGTTCTTCCTTTCCCTCTACTGATACAGCGTTTTGACCATGTTTTGTATGTAACGGCGGTAAGGGCTAAACAGATGATTACAACAATTAAAAAATCCATAAATCCCCTTAAAAAACAGTTAGTAACACTAACAATCATAACATACCTCACGAAATTGATCGATTTAATCGATCGATATTTTATAATCGATCGATTTTACCTATTGATATCTATTAATCATATGTTTTTCAATAGGTAGAATCGATCATATGCTTTAACTCTTTCTGTCTTAGAACCCACAACATCCACTTCCTGTGTACTATTTCTATTACTACTTGACCAATTGATGAATTTATCGGGTACATGCCGAATATTCATAACGGATAATCTTTTCTCATTCATAAATGACTAAAATATATAAATCACTTAGTACAAGGGGTATATTTGATAAAGATTAAAAAAGAATCCTTTCGATATCACATTCATTGAACTCATTGTTATAGATTAGATAATGTGACTGCCCTACGGGCAAGTCAGAATTTTCATTCGTGACCAACGAACTACGTTCGCTTGCCTCTCATTCAATTCATTTATTTTGATGCTTAGCTTTAACAGCGTTACCCCTTGACGGGATTTCTTGGATACATTTCGATCCCCCCACTAAGGGGGAAGAAATTCAAGATATACAATTAGTTTGTACTTCTTGACGCTGATACTCATCAACATTTCATACAGCGAATTCTGAATATAACTATATTGTACTCAAGCGGAAGCGGGTTGCCCTGTTTCTTCCTATCGCCATTCTCTGCAACGGTCGTAGCTCATCACTACTCTTCTTATAAAAGCTGTATGAATAACTCCTATAAGCGTCTAAGTACTTCTCAAATTCTGGACGGATCTATATTGTATAAATTCGCCACAGAATCTATTAGAAGTAATAGACTCCCTTATACCATTTGGTAAGGATTGGCCTTATATGTCTATCAAGGGAATCTACGGGATATTATCCGATTCCTTTATAGTGCCACATTGCCGTGACTCCTGCGTTTTCGTCTTTTTTGTCTGGAATTTACGCTCGGGAAATTTGCACGGGTTTCATTTGCACTGCGTTCTGTTGAACAACTCATCTGCCATCTACTTGTCGATAGGATCAGGTTTTAATTTATTATACCAAGGATAATGACGCTCTTATCATTACCCCACGACTAACGGGTACACCAACAGGATTTTTAACTATACATATAGTATAGGACATAATTTAAATTCATTTCATTTTTTTCTTCTCTCCCTATAAATATCTACCGATATTTATAGTGAATGAAATATGCGTTTTTAGTACATTTATATTTAATAGCCTGTATTACTAAGTGTTGCTAAGTAACCCGCCTTTAGATTATGAAATAATAACAACGCACCTGTTTCTATCGCACAACAAAAAAACTAAGTAATCGGTTACTCATTGAAAATATTTTGAAAATTTCAGCATTATAACCAAAGGATAAAAATAAAAAGTGACAAAAATATTCAGCACATATAAAAACACATAAAATAAAAATGAATGTGGATTATTTTTTAGCGTTGCTTACTTTTGTTTTTATTAACAATCTCTTATTGCTGTCTTTAGAAAACACCCTTTCCTCTTCCCTTATAATACATTCATACTCTTCTTCCAATAACTTAAAATAAGATAGTGCCTTATCATAATAATGTTCTTTCATTCTCATATATTAAACCTCACATTATTTTTATAAATTCATCATTCCTTTTAGTATAGGATATAAAGGGAAAGCATTTCACAAAAAATTTAAAGTAATGTACTTCACGATAACACATCCATGTGTTTGTTTTTAATTCAGATACGATCAATCACTTGTTTCATTTGCAGAAGTGGTTGTTTACTCCTGTATGTCCTATCCGTCATTGTTCGATGAGCATGTCCAAGTATCGAGAATCTTATATGATCTGGTACTTCTTGAAGATCTCTCAATCGGTCTGACAAACCATATCTATAGTCATGTGCTGTATGCTTCATGCCTGCTTTTTTGAAAGCCTTGCTTATGGCATTGCTTGCAGATGAATTATTAACCCAATGATATATTGGTTTCTCTTCCCACATACCAGCCTTTAGAAGGCTATCACTTAAAGGTATATCGCGAATTGATTCGTTGTTCTTAACGGTTTTAGTTCCAGCATCATTAATGCTGATACATTTGATGAGCTTTCCTTGGTCTTCTTTCTCAATATAATCATTTGAAGTGATTTGGATCGCCTCACCTATACGTACTCCTGTGTAAAACAGTAGGTTTAGTAACCACCACAAGGATCTGGTGTTGGCAACATGCTCAGAAGTAATTATTTTTTGATGCTCACTTAATGAAACCCCCGTTTTAATACTCACATTTTCAACATTCTTATAGTTCATCCCCAAAAAAGGATTCTTCGCGATGTAATCACGTTGCTTCATAGCGAAATTGAACATAGCAGAAACCTTAATGATGGCATCATGTCTGGATCGTGGTGACTTACCCGACTCATCAAGAAACTTTTTATAAGTGCTCACCGTCTTTTTCGTAACTGAAGCTACTGGGATATCCCCACACCATTCCAGGAAACCATTTACCGTTCTCTCATTAAGTACTTTGGTACTCTTCGCCCAATCAGAACTCATCTCCTCAAGCCACTCTTTAAGTACAGAAGATAATTGCGGTGCAAAGTTATTTTCTTGCATTACTGGGGAACACGAAACATGACATGCTGTAACGGCGGATAAAAACTCATCCTCTATTTGCTTATCTCTGGCCTTAAGAAGAGTTTCACGAATCAATCGTGGGTTTGTATCCCCCATTAGCTGAGAGAGCCTTATGAAGGCTTCTGTGAGCTTTACGGCACGATACTGAGCCACAGTTTTGTCCTGAGTCCGTAGGCTGACCCGTAGAAGTTTCCCAGCTAATCGACGCTGCCACATAAAAGAGCGTTCAGAAGAAGCAGTTCTGTCTAAAAAACATACACTTTGCTGTATAAAGATTGGATAAAGATCTGGTAAAGATTGCATGAAAACCCTCTTTAAATGAGAATGGTTCCCATCAATTCCAAAACACAACACTTCTCGGTACTTAAGCGTAAAAATGTGACCTCTGGCGGATTTACACACGTTTACGCTATACTACCCGCTGAAATAATCAGCTCAACGCTACGAGCCGATGTTCAATGTGTCTTCACACAAACGAAATCAACTTCCCTTCCGAGGATCTGGCGAGAAGCCGGATAAACTATGTTAAACAGTATTTTAGTAATACTTTGCCTTATTGCCGTCAGTGCATTTTTCTCGATATCAGAGATTTCGCTGGCCGCCTCCCGAAAGATCAAACTTAAACTGCTTGCCGATGATGGCAACCTCAATGCACAACGCATCCTGAAGATGCAGGAAAACCCCGGTATGTTCTTTACCGTGGTGCAAATTGGTCTGAACGCGGTCGCCATTCTGGGCGGTATCGTGGGTGATGCGGCCTTCTCTCCTGCATTTTATAGCCTGTTCTCACGCTACTTCTCGCCTGAACTGTCCGAGCAGCTGAGCTTTATCCTCTCTTTCTCGCTGGTCACAGGTATGTTCATTCTGTTTGCGGATTTAACTCCGAAACGCATCGGTATGATTGCGCCAGAAGCTGTCGCTTTGCGTATCATCAACCCGATGCGCTTCTGCCTGTACGTGTTCCGTCCGCTGGTCTGGTTCTTTAACGGCCTGGCAAACACCATTTTCCGTCTCTTCAAACTGCCGATGGTACGCAAGGACGACATTACTTCCGACGACATCTACGCGGTGTTCGAAGCGGGCGCGCTGGCTGGCGTGCTGCGTAAGCAGGAGCATGAGCTGATCGAGAACGTATTTGAACTCGAATCCCGTACCGTGCCGTCATCCATGACCGGACGCGAAAACGTGATTTGGTTCGATCTGCACGAAGACGAACAGAGCCTGAAAAACAAAGTGGCCGAACATCCCCACTCCAAGTTCCTGGTGTGTAACGAAGATATCGACCACATCATTGGTTACGTTGACTCCAAAGACCTGCTGAACCGCGTTCTGGCCAATCAAAGCCTGGCGCTGAACAGCGGCGTCATGATCCGCAATACCCTGATTGTGCCGGACACTCTGACGCTCTCCGAAGCGCTGGAAAGTTTCAAAACGGCGGGCGAAGATTTCGCGGTGATCATGAACGAATACGCGCTGGTTGTGGGTATCATCACCCTTAACGACGTAATGACCACCCTGATGGGCGATCTGGTTGGTCAGGGTCTGGAAGAACAGATTGTGGCGCGCGATGAGAACTCATGGCTGGTTGACGGCGGTACGCCAATCGAAGATGTGATGCGCGTGCTGGATATTGATGAATTCCCGCAGTCCGGCAACTACGAGACGATTGGCGGCTTTATGATGTTTATGCTGCGTAAAATCCCGAAACGTACCGACTCGGTGAAGTTCTCAGGCTATAAGTTTGAGGTCGTGGATATCGACAACTATCGTATCGACCAGCTGCTGGTCACGCGAATTGATAACAAACCGACGGTGCTGGTGCCTAAGCTGCCTGACGCGGAAGAGAGTCCATCGACGTAAGCGCCACAAACATCAACGGCTCCCAGTGGGAGCCGTTTTTTATACTTCGTTAACTACTGCATAGCACGTTGGTTAAGCCATCTCAGTTTGCAGACGCATAACCTGGCGGTTGACTTCGGACATCACAGAATAGTGCTGTTTGTCCTTCACTTTCGGGATAAGAATTTTACCCTTATCAAATTCGAAAGCGCCAACATCCTTGATGTACAACCGTCCTCGGAACAGGATCTTCACGTACTTCGCCACCTGAAGCGGGTTGTAGCGTTGGAAAATTTTCATTCTTGTATCTCCTGCGAATCACACGCCCTTGCGGCGCCACAATCGGGCCGACTGTCCAGAGCGCAAATTTTATTGCTCAATGACTATAGACCAGAAAAACATTGATACCCAGTGTGCATAAGTTTATTTACCGTTTGATTACAATTATTCAGAACATTCTTTGCAGAGCGTTACCGAATGCAGGATAAGCCCTCGTTTTTTGCAGGATATGTGCGGTCACCCGCAAACTGGCATTCGGATTGCGGGAAAAGCGAATTGATCGCACTTATGATTAAAGCGTAAGACCAAGTGGTCGGATCACCTGCAAACAATAAGGAAACACCATGACCCTTCGTACCATCCTCGCCGCAGCCTGCCTGATTCTGCCGCTGACGGCCTTTGCGCATAACATTGAAACAGGACAACGTCTGCCGCCAGTCGGTGTCGCCGATCGGGGAGAATTGATTCTCGACAATGATAAGTTTAGCTACAAACCCTGGAATAGCGCGCAGCTCGCTGGGAAAGTGCGAGTGGTGCAACATATTGCCGGTCGAACGTCTGCAAAAGAGAAAAATGCCTCGCTGGTAGAAGCGATTAAGTCCGCAAAATTGCCTCATGACCGCTACCAGACCACCACGATTGTTAACACCGATGATGCGATCCCAGGCTCAGGCATGTTTGTGCGCAGCAGCCTGGAGAGCAATAAAAAGCTCTACCCCTGGTCACAAATTATTGTCGACAGCGATGGCGTGACGCGTAAAGCCTGGCAGCTGGAGGAAGAGAGTTCCGCGGTGGTGGTCCTGGATAAAGATGGCCGCGTTCTGTGGGCAAAAGACGGAGCGCTGACCCAGGAAGAGGTGCAGCAGGTTATCGCCCTGCTGCATAAATCGCTCGATCAATAAAGCGAGACTCTGAAGCCCGGATTCAGGAACGACTCGCGCGGGGTGTAGTCCAGCGGCTTGCCCTGCCAGTCGTGAACGTGTGCGCCGGCTGCAGCCGCCACGGCGTGGCCGGCAGCCGTGTCCCAGACGTTGGTCGGCCCAAAGCGCGGATAAAGCTGCGCTTGCCCTTCCGCCACCAGGCAGAATTTCAGCGATGAGCCTACCGACGTGGTTTGGTGCTCACCGATCTGATGCAGATATTCCTGCAATTCCGTATCGCTGTGCGAGCGGCTGATCACCACCAGCGGCGGGCGGGCATCACGCACCTGGATCGACTTGCGCACGCCATTTTCTTCTTTCCACGCCTTGCCCTCTGCGGCGCTGTACATGACATTCAGCACCGGGGCGTAAACCACGCCCAGCACCGGCTTGCCTTTCTCGATCAAGGCAATATTGACGGTAAACTCGCCGTTACGCTTAATAAACTCCTTGGTGCCATCCAGCGGATCGACCAGCCAGTAGCGCTGCCAGTGCTGACGCACATCCCAGCTCTGCGGATCTTCTTCTGAGAGCACGGGGATATCCGGCGTCAACGCCAGTAATCCTTTGAGGATCACATCATGCGCCGCAATATCCGCGGCAGTGACCGGGGAGTCATCCGCTTTGCTGACGACGTCCATCGGCTTTGCGCCCTCGTACACTTGCATAATGGCATCACCCGCATCCCGTGCGAGCTGACAAATTTTATCTAACATTCTCCACCTCTTTGTTATCGCAGTGGTCATAACTTATTGTTTTAGTTATATCGTATTGTAAACAATTCCGCTATCTGTGAAGCAATTCTGGTTTCACGGCGCTTTTTTCTGGCAGGATTCACATTTCTGTAAGCAACAAAATATACATACATATTCTTTTGTGGCTTGGATCGTAAAAAGGACTCCTCTGATGATTAAGTTTAGCGCAACGCTCCTGGCAACGCTGATTGCCGCGAGCGTGCAGGCAGCGACGGTCGATCTTCGCATTCTGGAAACAACCGACCTGCACAGCAACATGATGGATTTCGATTACTACAAAGATACCCCGACAGAAAAGTTCGGACTGGTCCGCACGGCCAGTCTGATCAATGCCGCGCGCGGTGAGGTGAAAAACAGCGTACTGGTCGACAACGGCGACCTGATTCAGGGTAGCCCGCTGGGCGATTACATGGCGGCAAAAGGGCTGAAAAAAGGTGACATTCACCCGGTGTATAAAGCGCTGAATACCCTGGACTATGCCGTCGGTAACCTCGGCAACCACGAGTTCAACTACGGACTGGACTATCTGCATATGGCCCTCGCCGGGGCGAAATTCCCGTACGTTAACGCCAATATTATCGACGTTAAGACCAAAAAGCCGCTATTTACACCGTACCTGATCAAAGAGACAGAGGTCGTGGATCAGGACGGTAAAAAGCAGACGCTCAAAATTGGCTATATCGGTTTTGTGCCGCCGCAGATCATGACCTGGGATAAAGCGAATCTCTCGGGCAAAGTGACCGTCAACGACATCACCGAAACCGCACGCAAGTATGTGCCGGAGATGCGTGAGAAAGGGGCGGATCTGGTCGTGGTGGTCGCGCACTCCGGGCTGTCGGCCGATCCGTACCAGGCGATGGCCGAAAACTCTGTCTACTATCTCAGCGAAGTGCCGGGCGTTGACGCCATTCTGTTTGGCCACGCGCACGCGGTCTTCCCGGGCAAAGATTTCGCCAGCATTAAAGGCGCAGACATTGAAAAAGGGACGCTGAACGGCGTGCCGTCGGTGATGCCTGGCATGTGGGGCGATCATCTTGGCGTCGTGGACCTGGTGCTAAACAATGATGGCGGGAAGTGGCAGGTCACGCAGTCGAAAGCCGAAGCCCGTCCGATTTACGACGCGGCAGCGAAAAAATCGCTGGCAGCGGAGGATAAAAACATTCTGAACGTGCTCAAGCACGATCACGATGCAACCCGCGAATTTGTCAGCAAGCCGGTCGGGAAATCCTCCGACAATATGTACAGCTACCTGGCGCTGGTGCAGGACGATCCCACTGTTCAGGTGGTGAATATGGCGCAAAAAGCCTACGTTGAGCGCTTTATTCAGGGCGATCCGGACCTGGCAAAACTGCCGGTGCTCTCTGCAGCGGCGCCATTCAAAGTCGGCGGGCGTAAAAACGATCCGGCCAGCTACGTTGAAGTGGAAAAAGGTCAGCTCACCTTCCGCAACGCGGCGGATCTCTATCTCTATCCAAATACTCTGGTCGTGGTGAAAGCGACGGGCAAAGAGGTGAAAGAGTGGCTGGAGTGTTCTGCCGGGCAGTTTAACCAGATCGACGTTCATAGCAGCAAACCGCAGTCGCTGATCAACTGGGACGGTTTCCGCACCTACAACTTTGACGTCATTGACGGCGTGAATTATCAGATTGACGTCTCGCAGCCGGCGAAATACGACGGTGAATGCCAGACCATTAACCCGACGGCAGAACGTATCAAGGATCTGACCTTTAACGGTAAGCCAATCGACCCGAATGCGGTGTTCCTGGTCGCCACCAATAACTATCGCGCGTATGGCGGCAAATTCGCCGGAACCGGCGATAGCCATATCGCGTTCGCATCACCGGACGAGAACCGCTCGGTGCTGGCGGCGTGGATTGGCGAACAGTCGAAAAAGGATGGCGCGATCCATCCGGCGGCGGACAATAACTGGCGTCTGGCCCCGATTCACAGCGACAACAAACTGGATATTCGTTTTGAGACGTCACCGTCTGACAAAGCGGCGGCGTTTATTAAAGACAAAGCGCAGTATCCGATGAGCAAAGCCGGAACCGATGACATCGGCTTCGCCATTTACCAGCTAGATTTGAGCAAGTAAGTTCAGACCACTACGCCGCACGTTCTTCCCGATGGGTGAGAACCTGCGGCGTATTCACTTCGATCCAGTCCGCCAGCGCGGCAACTTTCTCACTCACCTCCACGCCAAGCGGCGTCAGGCTGTACTCCACGTGCGGAGGCACCACCGGATAAGAGAGACGATTCACAAACCCGTCCATCTCCAGCGCCTGCAGCGACTGGGCCAGCATCTTTTCGCTGACGCCGCCCATTTTACGCCGCAGATCGCTGAAACGGTGCGTTCCCTGACGCAGCGCGACCAGAATCAACACGCCCCAGCGGCTGGTCACATGCTTGAGTACCTCGCGGGAGGGGCATTGCTCGGCAAACAGATTGCCGTCGCGCATTTGCTCGCTGAGCGTTGGGATCGTCGTTTTCATACTTACCTTTTTTTACGTACTTACTTTAAGTTAGTAATGCTGATAGTGTGCCACAAAAATCGACAAACACGGAAGCGATAAGAGGAGAGACCTGCCGTTCGGCAGGCCGTTTTCCTTACAAACCCGCCCACCATAGCCGCAGTTTTATGCCCCAGCCGCTGGTGTAACCCGTGGTGATGGATTTGACTTCGCCGCGTGAGACGATCATCACCGTGGGGGTAACCTGCACCTGCCAGCGTCGCGCGAGCTGGCCCTGAGGATCGTTAACCGTCGGCATCGCGTAGTGCTTTTTCGCCAGCCATCGGTTCAGCGCGGCGTCATCACCTGAACGCAAGGCAATGGTGATCACGTTTTGCCCATCCTCAGCCATCTTCGCCACCGACGGCGTGGTGTATCGACACACGCCGCACCAGGTGGCCCAGACATACACCACCAGCGGTCGGTCGTGGCTGCGCTGCGCCAGATCAACCGATTCGCCGTCCAGCGTTTGCAACGCTGTGCTGATGAATGTCGGCGGCAACGCGGGTTTGCGGAATTGATCCACGACCAGAACGGCAGCCAGCGCTATCAGCAGCCATACGAGGCCTTCACGCAGCCAGCGCGCGTATTTACTGCGCATCCGGATTCGCCAGCTCTTGCTTCACCAGCGCCTCCAGCTCGTCGTAAGGAATCGCACCCGCCACCATGGTCTTTCCGACCAGCGTCGCGGGAGTACCTTGCACGCCCAGCACCTGAGCAAGAATCAAATTCATCTGCAGCGTTTCGCCGCTTTTCTCATCTGCCTTAATGGTGCCAGTGCCCGTTTTCTGCTGCGCGGCCAGAACAGACGCGTCGTCATGATAGCCTTTCTTTGACATCAATCGCTGGTGCAGCGCCCAATACTGCTGAGGCTGCTGTCGCCAGGCCGTCAGGGCGATCCGCGCAGAATGGGCCGAGCTTTCGCTGCGAAACGGCAACAGTTTTACCACCAGTTTGACCTCCGGAAATTTATGCACAATCTTCTCGAGCTCCGGGTCAAACTGCTTGCAGTAGGGGCAGTTGTAATCGGTAAACGACACCAGCGTCAGGCGCGGTTTTTCGGCGCCCATCGACGGTGTACTGGCATCGTTCCAGAGCAAATTTTCCAGCTCGGGTTCAGCGGCAAAGCTGAGGGCCGAAACGCAGAGCAGCATGATAATAGTTAAGATACGCATTGTTATTTTCCTTTGGCGTTATTCAGGGTCTGAAGGAGATCGTCACGATCCAGCAGCGGCGGCAATATGCGGCCTTGCTCCAGTCCGGGGCCATAAATTTGGTTGAAGGGGACGGCGGCACTCTGACGCACGCGGAGGAACTGGCTAATCGTCCCGGACGGACGGCTCCAGTCGCCGCGCAGGGCCACAACATCCGGCTCGCTGAGGGCTTTTTGCACCTCGTCGCGTAGCAGCACGTTGTATTTATTCGCTTTGCAGGTCACGCACCAGTCGGCGGTGACATCGACGAAGACGCGTTTGTTGTTCGCCAGCGCGTCGGTGATGGCCTGTTCGCTGAGCGGCTGCCAGGCGATGCGATCCTTCGCCAGGCCTGCGCCGCCGGAACGTAACAGCGCAAAGGCGACTGCCAGCACCACTATCACTGCCGCCGTACTGACCCACGCAGTCCGCCATCCCCAGCGCCACAGCATGGCGAGCAATAGCCCAGTGACGAGAAACGCGCTCAACACCCGCGTCGGAATTTGCCCGATGTGAACGGACAGCAGGCTGGCAAGCCACAGCGCGGAACCGAGCATCATCAGCCCCAGAATGATCCGCACGATATTCATCCAGCGCCCCGGGCGCGGCAGGCGCTGCGCCAGACCCGGCCAGGCGGCAATCAGCAGCCACGGCAGACTCATGCCGAGCCCCATCACCAGAAATATCCCCCACAGCAGCGACAACGGGGCGACCAGCGCCACCGAAACCGCCGTGCCGAGGAACGGCGCGGTGCACGGCGTTGCCAGTAGCGTCGCAAACGCCCCCTGGCAAAAATGCCCGAGTAGACCCTTACCACCGCGCGTGGCGAGAAAAGTAGAGATGCCGGAGGAGAGCCTGATTTCAAACAGGCCCAGCAGACTGGCGCTGAAACCCACCATCACCAGCAGCATCACGCCAATAAACCAGGGATTCTGGAACTGGATACCCCAGCCGAGCGCCTGATTGCTGAGGCGCAGCACGGTCATCATCAGCGCCAGGGCGAGGAACGAGGTCACAATTCCGGCGGCTGAAGCCACAAACTGCTGGCGAACGCTACGCCGGTGAGTCGGTGAGGTCTGCACAATACTGCCCAGTTTCATCGCCAGCACCGGCAGCACGCAGGGCATGACGTTGAGGATCAGCCCGCCCGCCAGCGCCATCAGCAAAATCCAGCCCAGGGAAAACGCCGCATCGCTGGCGCGGGCTTCGCCCACCGTCACCCGGCTTTCCTGCGCCTGACCGCTGTCGGCGAGCACCAGCGACAGCGTTTTACCCCGCAGATCCGGTGCGGCGTCGCCCCAGCCGTCGCTGACCGGCAGCGTCGCGGTCAGGTTCTGGCCGTCAATCCGGTAAACCGGCTTGCCAAAATCCGTGTCGGCCAGGGTGTCGATAAACAGCTCGGGCTTTTGCCAGCCCGCCTCGCGGGTCGCTGTGACGGTCAATTTTTCTGCCGCGAAACCGGCACTCAACTGCGAAGTTAGCCCTTCCTTCAGCGGCAGCGTGCCCATCGCGCGGCTGAAATCGTAGCTGAAATGCGGATCGGCTGGCTCGCGGAGATCCAGCGTAAAGGGATAGTCGGTCAGGATGCAGACGTTGCTGCAGGTGGAGAGCGTCAGAATACCCGCCAGTTTCTCTGGCAACGGGCCGCTTAAGGTTATCGGAAACGACACGCTGCCGTCGTAGCCCTGAGTGGTGATACCCGCCACCTCAAAGCGCTGCGGCACCGGCCAGCGCCAGTTCATTTCCAGCGGAGTGTTCCAGTTGATTGCCGGGGCGATCCCGCCTTCTCCCGGTGAACGCCAGTAGGTTTTCCAGCCTTTTTCCAGTGTCACGTCCAGCAGCAAGCGCGTGTCGCGTCCTTGCTGTGCGTCTGCCCGCAGGCGAACGCTGGCATGATCGTTATCCGCGGCGCGTAGCCAGCCGCTGTCGGCGGCCTGACTGACGGGCAGCCATAGCCAGAACAGGCAGAGCAGAAGCTGCCTTAAAAGTGCATACATTTATTTTCTCCATAAATAATTGATTAACCTGAATTAGCAGGCAATCACTCATTCACGGAATACGCAGAGTCGCAGATGCACCCGCAATCGGGGCGGAGAAGTGACGCGAGGCGGCCAGCGGCGCACCGGGCGAGGCGGTACGGCGGCCAGCACCGCCAGGACCAGCATGATGGCAAACAGCGCGCCTTCGAACATGATGGGCGGTGTCGCCAGCAGGGATTTCGCGCTCAACTCACAGGGCGTAATCGGGGCATCGCTGTCACCCGTTTGCTCCACAGTCTGCTGAGCCACGGAAGAGGCGTTCATGACCAGCGCGTGCAGCCCCGCCATGCGCTGCGTGGCGCACACAAGCACCACCAGACATGCCAGAGCGACAAGAAGAAAAGCTTTACGCTGACGGGAGATCATAAACGCCTCAACAAAATTCAGGGGCTTATCTTAGCGGCAAAAAACGCACCGTGCTGTAAAGAAACGTCGTTGACGCTGATTTCACACTTACCTTTTTGTACGTACTTACTAAAAGTTAGCTATGGTGTTAGTGTGCTTCAACACCAGACAAAGACGAAGGAGATTTCCCATGATCGCACTCACCGGCGCTACCGGCCAACTGGGCCAGCTTGTTATCGAACAGCTTTTGCAAACCGTTCCCGCCAGCCAGATTGTGGCCATCGTGCGTAACCCGGCCAAAGCCGAAGCGCTGAGTAAACAAGGAATTAGCGTCCGCCAGGCGGATTACACCGATCGGGAGGCATTTACCGCTGCACTGAGCGGCGTGGAGAGGCTGCTGTTAATTTCATCCAGCGAAGTTGGCCAGCGTGCCACGCAGCATCAGAACGTGATCGACGCCGCGAAGGCCGCAGGTGTGACATTTATCGCCTACACCAGTCTGCTGCACGCAGACACCTCTCCGCTTGGCCTGCACGTGGAACATGTCGCCACCGAGCAAGCGCTGGCAGAATCCGGCATTCCCTATGCCCTGCTGCGTAACGGCTGGTATACCGAAAACTATCTGGCGAGTGCGCCTCCGGCGCTGGAGCACGGCGTGTTTATCGGCGCAGCAGGCGAAGGGAAAATTGCGTCCGCCACTCGCGCTGATTACGCCGCCGCGGCAGCAAAAGTGATTGCCGAAGAGGGCCATGCCGGAAACGTGTATGAACTGGCTGGCGACAGCGCCTGGACCCTGAGCGAACTGGCCGCTGAGCTGAGCAAACAGAGCGGAAAACCGGTGACATATCAGAACCTCAGCGAAGACGATTTTGCCGCCGCGCTGAAAGGCGTGGGCTTACCGGCCGGACTGGCCGATATGCTGGCGGACTCCGATACCGGGGCCTCGAAGGGCGGTCTGTTCGACGATAGCCGTACCTTAAGCAAACTGATTGGTCGCCCGACCACGCCGCTGGCCGAGAGCATCAAAGCCATTCTGTAACTGTTAACAATCGGTTAATTTTTGTGGCATCCCCCTGGGTCATCTCTGATAATAAAGAATGACCCATGAGGAGGCTCACCGTGCAAGGCGTACCGGAACAGTTCATTGATGAGAGAGACAGCGCGCGCTTTCGCCATCTGGCGCAAGTGCCCGGTGTCGAACTGTACCACGCGCATATCTCCCGCTACGCCTTTGAGCCGCACACCCACGAAGCCTTCGGGATCGGCGCGATAGAAGCCGGGGCCGAACGCTTTCGCTATCGCGGCACACAGTACGTCGCGCCTGTGCATTCCGTGGTGACCATGAACCCGGACGAGCTGCACACCGGCGAGGCCGCGACGGATGACGGCTGGCGCTACCGGATGGTTTATCTCGACCCCGATCTGTTGGAAGAGGTGACCGGCATACGCCACTGGTGGTTTAGCGACGTCACGCGCTACGATCCGCAGCGCTCGCAGCAGATCTGTCAGCTGATTTATGGCCTGTGGCACACCGACGATCCGCTGGCTCAAAAAGGGTTGCTGCTGGATCTGATTGACACTTTCCAGCCGCTGGCCCGCCATGCGCCGGTTGTTCAGGAAGGGGCGCATCGCTTCGAGCGGGCGCGCGATTATCTGCATGATAACTACATGCGCCCGGTCACGCTGGATGAGCTGGCCCGTGTGGTATCGCTGAGTCCGTATCATTTCCAGCGCCAGTTCAAAGCCCATTTTCACGTGACCCCGCATCAGATGCTGATGGCGATCCGCCTGTGGCGCGCCAAAGCCTTTCTCACTCACGGCATGCCTGCCGCTGAAGTCGCGGCCGCAACCGGCCTGACCGATCAATCGCATCTGACCCGCGCGTTCACCCATCGCTACGGTATTACCCCGGTTCGCTATCAGAAACAGGTCGCCAGGCGCTGATGCGCAATCTCATACAATATTCCAGGCGGCGGTCGCTCTACACTGCGCGCAGGTTTCTCTGACGTGGATGGCAAAATGATTAGCGGCGTGTTGTATGCCCTGCTGGCGGGTTTGATGTGGGGGCTGATTTTTGTCGGCCCGTTGATTGTGCCGGAATATCCGGCGGTATTGCAGTCAATGGGACGTTATCTGGCGCTGGGGCTGATCGCCCTGCCGCTGGCGTGGATGGGGCGCGCTCGCCTGCGTCAGCTTAGCCGCCAGGACTGGATAACGGCGCTGGCACTGACCATGATGGGCAATCTGATTTATTACGTCTGTCTGGCAAGCGCCATTCAGCGCACCGGTGCGCCCGTGTCGACCATGATTATCGGCACCCTGCCGGTGGTGATTCCGGTGTTCGCTAACCTGCTCTATAGCCATCGTGACGGCAAGCTGGCGTGGGCCAGAATGGTGCCTGCGCTGGTCTGTATCGCGCTGGGGCTGGCCTGTGTGAACATTGCCGAATTACGTCACGGGATGGGCGATTTGAGCGGCTGGCGTTATGGCTCGGGTATTATGCTGGCATTTATTTCAGTGATTTGCTGGGCGTGGTATGCCCTGCGTAACGCCCGCTGGCTGCGGGAAAATCCGGATAAACATCCGATGATGTGGGCCACCGCGCAAGCGCTGGTGACGCTACCGGTGTCGTTGATTGGCTATGTGGCGGCCTGCAGCTGGCTGGGAACACAGCAACCGGACTTTGCCCTGCCGTTTGGCCCGCGCCCGTGGCTGTTCGTCGGCCTGATGATTGCGATTGCCGTTTTGTGTTCATGGGTGGGGGCGCTGTGCTGGAATATTGCCAGCCAAAAATTGCCGACGGTGATTTTAGGCCCGCTGATCGTGTTCGAAACGCTGGCCGGACTGCTCTACACCTTCCTGATGCGCCAGAGCGTGCCACCATTATTAACCCTTAGCGGTATTGCGCTGCTGGTGGTGGGAGTGGTGGTCGCCGTAAAAGCGAAACCGGAAAAACCTACGGTGATTCCGGTTTCTGAATCATAAAACTACGCCCGGTGGCGCTGCGCAAGCCGGGTGCTGCAAATCGCTGGCTACACGGTCTTCAGCGCCATCGGGTATGATTTAAAACGTTTCCCAGTTGGCTTCTGTCACGGCCGCAGCCGGTTTGGCTTTCGGCGTATAGGTTTTGATGGGCGCGGCTTTCACCGCCTGACCACGGGTGATTTTAAACACCGCAACCGCTTCGTTCAGACGAGCGGCCTGATCTTCCAGCGCTGCCGCTGCGGCGGCTGACTCTTCCACCAGCGAGGCGTTCTGCTGCGTGACGCGGTCCATCTCCGCCACCGCCTGGCCGACCTGATCAATACCGCGGCTCTGCTCATCAGAGGCAGAAGCGATTTCGCCCATAATGTCGGTCACGCGCGTGACAGCACTTACAATTTCAGCCATGGTGCTACCCGCCTGATTCACCAGCTGTGAACCCGCGTTAACGCGTTCGCCGGAATCATCGATCAGCGCTTTGATCTCTTTCGCCGCCTGAGCACTGCGCTGTGCCAGCGTGCGAACTTCACCCGCAACGACGGCAAAACCACGCCCCTGCTCGCCCGCACGCGCCGCTTCTACCGCCGCGTTAAGCGCAAGGATATTGGTCTGGAAGGCAATACCGTCGATCACATTGGTGATCTGCGCGATTTTGCTGGAGCTGGTAGCAATATCGTCCATGGTGCGCACAACACCTTCAACCACGCTGCCGCCTTTCTTCGCCGTAGTGGAGGCATCCAGAGCCAGACGGGAAGCCTGGCGGGCATTGTCCGCGTTTTGCTTCACGGTCGCCGTCAACTGCTCCATGCTCGCGGCGGTCTCTTCCAGGGAAGCGGCCTGCTGCTCGGTACGAGAAGAGAGGTCGTTACTGCCTGCGGAGATTTCACCGGCCCCGGTATAAATGGTGTCAGCCCCTTCACGAACTACACCCACCGTGTTTGCCAGCGCCGTTTGCATCTCCTGCACGTTACGCGTCAGCACGGCCATTTCGTTTTTGCCGTGGGCCTCGATGGGCTGAGTCAGATCGCCTGCCGCAATCGCGCGGATATGGCTAATGACCTCATGCAACGGCTGCAGCAGTACACGACGCATCGCAATCCAGCTGGCGATAATCACACCAACCACCACCACCATAATGGTGGAGAGGATCCACAGAATACGTTTGTAGTCGCTTTCGTTATCCTGCATACCCCGGTTGGTCAGCTTCGCCTGCGCTTCACGCCATTCACGATACACTTTCTGCATCCCGGTCTGCTTTTGCTCGGCATTCTGTTTGAACATATCTTCCAGATTGCCCTGCGCCAGCAAGGCGTTCATTTGCGTCAGCGTTGACGCGTAAACGCGATACTGTTCCTCAAGCTGTTTCGACAGGTTTTCGTCCATTCCCGGCGTTTCCGGCAAGGCGTAATATTTATCGTAATGGCCCTGCGCGTCAGCCAGCAAATTTTTGGCGGTTGCGACCAGTTCATTTAACTGGCCGCCGTTAATCTGGCTCGCAACGCTGCTTTGCAGACGAAGCATGCCGCGGTTCAGCGTGACACGCGCCTGGTTGAGGCTTATCCAGGCATCCGTAAATTCCGCGACATTCTGGCTGGAGAGTTGAGAGACGGTGAAGTTATCTTTGTCGTTATTAAGAGCGTTAATGAACACACCCGCCGAGATCAGTTGCATCGCGCCGAGCACCAGCAGCACCGAAATCAAGAGAGTGATGACTTTTATACGTTTAAACATGCGTAACCTTTGTTATATGCAGGATATTGTCTGACGTGTATCTATCGGCAGGCGCGCGGGGTTGTTTAACGCGAAACCGCGCGTAAAGCCCTCATTTTCTGAATTTTTTAAAGCCATTCAGCACGTTAAACGCGCAAAATAATTGTGACGCATCTCTCATTTTCACCGCTGCCACTAAAGGGTTATAGCGCCGCCTTAAAGATGCATTTAAAATGCATCTTATATTATTAATGATGAGGTAACTGTTATGGCCTATCGCGACCAACCCCTTGGCGAGCTCGCGCTCTCCATTCCGCGCGCATCCGCGCTGTTTCGTAAATACGATATGGATTACTGCTGCGGTGGTAAGCAGACGCTGGCGCGTGCGGCTCTGCGTAAGGAGCTGGACGTTGACGCGATTGAAGCAGAGCTGGCGCAGCTGGCCGAGCAGCCGATAGAGAAAGACTGGCGCAGCGTGGCGCTGGCTGAAATCATTGACCACATCATTGTGCGCTACCACGACCGTCACCGCGAACAGCTGCCAGAGCTGATTTTGCAGGCCACCAAAGTCGAGCGTGTGCATGCCGATAAAGCTTCCGTACCGCGCGGTCTGGCCAAGTATCTGACCATGCTGAATCAGGAACTCTCCAGCCACATGATGAAAGAAGAGCAGATCCTGTTCCCGATGATCAAACAGGGTATGGGCAGTCAGGCCATGGGGCCAATCAGCGTGATGGAAAGTGAACACGACGATGCGGGAGAACTGCTGGAAGTGATCAAACACACGACTGACAACGTCACCCCGCCGCCAGACGCTTGCACCACCTGGAAAGCGATGTATAACGGCATTAACGAGCTGATCGACGATCTGATGGAACACATCAGCCTGGAAAACAATGTGTTGTTCCCGCGTGCCCTCGCAGGTGAATAAAAAAAGGCGCCCGAGAGCGCCTTCCTGAAGTCCGAATTTCGGCCACACACGCTGTGGCCTTTTTTTATTAACGCATGCCAGCCATGCGTTTCTTACCAATGAACAGCCAGCCCAGCCCCAGAGCGATAAACCACAGCGGCGTGACCATCAGCGCCTGACGGGTGTCGTCTTCCAGCGTCAGCAGCACCAGGACGAACACAAAGAACGCCATGCAGACCCAGCACATCAATTTGCCCAGCGGCATCTTGTAGATGGATTTCTCATGCAGCTGTGGACGCTGTTTGCGGTACACCAGGTACGAGCAGAGGATAATGGTCCAGACAAACATAAACAGAATGGCGGACACCGTGGTGATCATCGTGAACGCGCCAATGACGCTCGGGTTGACGTAAAGCATCACCACCCCGCCCAGCAGGCAGATACAGGAGAAGGTCAGCCCTTTCGCCGGTACGGCACGTTTAGAGAGCTTAGCGAAGGCGCTCGGGGCGACCCCTTCCTGCGCCAGACCAAACAGCATACGGCTGGTAGAGAAGACGCCGCTGTTCGCCGAAGAGGCCGCAGAGGTCAGCACCACGAAGTTAATCAGGCTCGCCGCAGCGGGCAGCCCCACCAGCACGAACAGCTCGACAAACGGGCTTTTGGTAGCAACGACCGAGCTCCACGGCGTCACGGACATAATGACGATCAGCGCGAAGACGTAAAACATAATGATGCGGATGGGAATCGAGTTAATGGCGCGCGGCAGGGATTTCTCCGGATCTTTGGTCTCCGCAGCCGTCGTCCCCACCAGCTCAATACCCACGAACGCGAAGACCGCAATCTGGAAGCCAGCAAAGAAGCCGCTCAGCCCTTTCGGGAACCAGCCCCCGTCATTCCACAGGTGGGTGAATGACGCTTCGACGCCCGTCGGCGACTGGAAGTGGGTCAGCACCATGACCAGACCGACAACGATAAGCCCTACTATCGCGACGATTTTGATCATCGCGAACCAGAACTCCATCTCACCGAACATTTTCACCGTGGCGAGGTTGAGGCTCAGCAGCAGGACGATCACCGCAAGGGACGCCACCCAGTCTGACAGCCCGGGGAACCAGAATTGGGCGTAGGCGGTAATCGCGACAACGTCCGCCATACCGGTCACCACCCAGCAGAACCAGTAGGTCCAGCCGGTAAAATAGCCCGCCCACGGCCCGAGCAGGTCGGAGGCAAAATCGCTAAAGGATTTGTATTCGAGATTCGAGAGCAGCAACTCACCCATTGCACGCATCACGAAAAAGAGCATAAAACCGATGATCATATAGACAAAAATGATCGACGGCCCGGCAAGACTGATGGTTTTGCCTGACCCCATAAACAGCCCGGTACCAATGGCACCGCCGATGGCGATTAGCTGAATATGACGGTTTGTAAGATTGCGCCGTAGCGACTGTTCAGACGAAGCCTCAGCTTCGGCTTCGACTTTTACCTGATCTACCATGTGATATTTTCCTGTTGTACCTGTCTGTGTTGTTTAGGCTCTTCTGGCCCTTATTAACGTCAAAAAACGACGATGCCTGTAAAAGACTCATCGATAGTAGGTAAGAATCGGCGGGATGAATACTATGAAATAGATATTATGTTAATAATATGTTTAAAGTGAGTGTCATATCACTCATACAACGCGAAACAGCTCACAAAAATACACGCAACTCGTTCGTTTGCAAGATAAAATGTTGATATCGGCGTAACTATAGGTTTTATCACTCTTTTCCCCTCCCGCGAGGGAGAGGAAAAAAGCGCGTCGATTACAGGATTTCCAGCAGCTCGACTTCAAACACCAGGGTGCTGAATGGCGGGATGGACGCGCCAGCGCCACGCTCGCCATAGGCCAGGTTTTGCGGGATAGTCAGTTCCCATTTAGAGCCAACCGGCATCAGCGTCAGCGCTTCGATCCAGCCTGGGATCACGCCGTTTACCGGGAATTCTGCAGGTTCGCCACGGGCAACGGAGCTGTCGAACACGGTACCGTCGATCAGTTTACCGGTGTAGTGCACGCGAACGTGGTTGGTACGGGCCGGGATTGCGCCTTCGCCCTGGGTGATCACGCGGAACTGCAGGCCAGATTCGGTGCTGTTCACACCCTCTTTCTCGCGGTTTTCTTCGAGATATTTCACGCCTTCGGCAGCCATCTCTTCAAAACGCTCGCGACGAACGGCATCTGCACGCTCGTGGATTTCACGCAGCGCGCGGTGCACGACGTCTACCGGAACGGCCGGCTGCTTGCCTTCCAGCGCATCAGCGATACCCGCCACCAGTGCCTCCGGTAACAGTCCTTCCAGGCCGGATTCGCTCAGCTGCTGTCCTACCTGCAAACCGATACCGTAGCTTGCCTGCGCTTCGATAGTGTCAAAAGTCGGGGTGGTCATGGGTTTTCCTTCCATCACATTTAAAGTAGCGGGCAGCATATCAGCCACGCCCCTATGGGTAAAACTTTGTCGTAAGTAAAGATGACAAACTGCGGCGAAAAAGAAACAATAGGGACAATCAGGATTATTCCCAAACGTCTGTCATGGAAGCCTGCTTTGCTACACCATTCAGGCAGTTAGCGAACTATACTTATCAGGACAGGATATGATTACCCCAAACCATACCGGTTTCAGGCAGGCGACCACACCGCAGCTCCTCAGGTACGTGACTGAATTGAGCGCGGAAAGCCCCCTGTACCGGCCGGAATGATAGCGGGAAAAATGACGCGGAGCAGGAGGAGAGCCATGCCCGGGCGATTTGAACTGAAACCTACCCTGGCGAAAATCTGGCACGCGCCAGACCATTTTCGCATCATGGATCCGCTGCCGCCCCTGCATCGCAGAGGCATCATTATTGCAGCCCTGCTGGTCGTGGTCGGCTTTCTGCTTCCTTCTGGCGATGACACAGATACCCAGCCTGTCAGCCGTAATGCGCAGCTGGATATGCAGTCGCAGTCGCGGCCTCAGCCCGATCAGCAGTCCATGCCAACGCAGCTGGTCACGCCGTCAAACGATCCCGGCCAGGTGGCTCCCGTTTCTCCTGAGCCTGTTCAGGAAGAACAGCCGCAGGAGCAAGCCGCCGCGCCTGTCCAGTCGCAAGCCCAACAGCCAACCGGCATTGAGCAGCAGTGGCGCTCTTATCGCGTAGAGCCTGGCAAAACGCTGGCGCAGCTGTTCCGTGACCATAATCTGCCAGCGACCGATGTCTATGCGATGGCACAGGTAGAAGGCGCAGGAAAACCCCTGAGTAATCTGCAAAATGGCCAGGTCGTGCAGATTCGCCAGAACGCCAACGGCGTGGTGACAGGCCTGACGATTGATACCGGAAATAATCAGCAGGTGCTGTTTATGCGCCAGCCTGACGGCAGTTTTCTGCGTGTGAGATAACCCATTGCCCGGTGGCGTTAGCGCTTACCGGGCTTTTTTGCCGACTTTGTTCACCCACCAAATCCCCGAACACACCAGCACCAGCGCAATGGCGTATTTGATATCCATAATATTTTCGCCAAGGAAAATCGCAGACAGCACTGTACCGGCGACGGGAACCACAAAGTTGAACGGGGCAATCATACTGACGCGGTTAACTTTCAGCAGTACGCTCCAGAGTGCAAAGGCCACGGACGAAAGCAACGTCAGATAGCCCAGAATCGCAACGGCAGCCATGCTGTGCACTTCCAGCGTTCCGCCCGTGGCGTAGCCTCCTGCCATCAACACCATCCCTCCAATCGCCAGCTGCCAGCCGGTCATCACCGTCGGGTCCACCGTCTGAGAGATCCGCTTTCCATACAGCGTGGCGGCGGAGAGGATAAAGGCGGCCAGCACCACAAAACCATCGCCGTTCCAGACAAACGTAAAATCCATCAAGCCGCTGTTAACGTTCACCAGCATCACGCCGGCAAAACCCAGAATACAGCCCAGCGTTTTGTTATAGCTGAGTCTGTCGTTCTGATAGATAAAGTGCGCCAACAGGACGCTGAAAAAGGTCCCGGTCGCATTCATGATCGAGCCTTTCACGCCTGTCGTGTATGCAAGCCCCACATAAAAGAAAACATACTGGATTGACGTTTGGGTCAGGCCCAGCAGCGTCAGTTGCCCAAACTGGCGGGGAGTGAGCCTGGCAATGGGTTTACGCTGCGCCAGTGCGAACAGCAGCAGTAAAAGGCCGGCGAAGAGAAAACGATAACCCGCGAAAACCACTTTGGAGGGGATATCGTCAGTCGCTATCTGGAAGAGTTCATAGCCACTTTTTATTGCCGGATAGGAGCTTCCCCACAGCAAACAACACAGCGTGGCGCAGGCATAAGCGACTTTTTTACGGGCAAATACGGGCGTAGGCAGAGCGGAGTCCATGGCAAATCTCAAAGATAAAATTGCGTTTCAATTTATTATCAGAGAATGCGCCAGGAATATCTACCATACAAGAAGAGATAGACCATTTTGGGTAGGGCTAAAAAACAAAACGCCGGCACAAGGCCGGCGCTTCAAACGCTAACAGAGTAAAAAAATTACTCAGCTACAACGTTAACAACCAGTTTAGCGAAGACTTCGCTGTGAACCTGGAAGTCCACTTCATGCTCACCAGTGGTACGCAGAACGCCGTTCGGCATGCGAACTTCGCTCTTAGCCACTTCAACGCCAGCTGCAGTTACAGCGTCAGCGATGTCGCGAGTACCGATAGAACCGAACAGTTTACCTTCGTCGCCAGATTTAGACGCGATGGTAACAGTGCCCAGTGCATTGATTGCTTCAGCACGAGCGTTAGCAGCCGCCAGAACGTCAGCCAGTTTGGCTTCCAGTTCAGCACGACGTGTTTCGAAAAACTCAACGTTTTTCTTAGTAGCTGGAACAGCTTTACCCTGTGGAACCAGGAAGTTACGTGCGTAACCCGCTTTAACGTTAACCTGATCACCCAGGCTGCCCAGGTTTGCTACTTTATCAAGCAGAATAACTTGCATTACCTTATCCTCTTAAAGTCGTATTAATGGACCGTGCCCGATTACTGATGACGATCAGTGTACGGCAGCAGGGACAGGTAGCGAGCGCGTTTGATAGCGCGAGCCAGCTGACGCTGGTATTTTGCACGAGTACCGGTGATACGGCTTGGGACAATCTTACCGCTTTCGGTGATGTAGTTTTTCAGCGTTGCGATATCTTTATAGTCGATCTCTTGAACGCCTTCCGCGGTGAAACGGCAGAACTTGCGACGACGGAAATAACGTGCCATATGGCTAGTCTCCAGAATCTATCAAATCAATCTGCTCGGCATGCAGAACCATTTTGCTCAGGCCGTTCTTTGCCTTGTGGCAAGAAATGAACCCCTGAACGGTGACTGCACTGCCGACCGTTATACTGTGAGTAATGGCCTGGTTTTCGTGTCCGCTAATAATAACGGGCATTTGGCACCACGCCTGCCGGTGAAAACCGGCTTCCTCCTGCACAGAACGATGCTCAAGCACGAACTGGCAATGAGGAATTCCTGATGGGCTGACCTTACGAAGGGGGTTCCTGCACACGGTACCGGACAACACCAGACGATTGGTCATCAGAAATTACTCTTCAGAATCCCCAGCATCAGAATCATCTGCGGTTTCGTTTGCGAAATCATCGCGACGCTCACGGCGCTCGTCTTTCGCTTTAACCATCGGAGATGCTTCGGTAACTGCGTTCTTAGTACGCATTACCATGCTGCGGATAACGGCGTCGTTGAAGCGGAAGTTAGTTTCCAGCTCATCGATCACTTCCTGCGGAGCTTCAACGTTCAGCAGAACGTAGTGAGCTTTGTGCAGTTTGTTGATCGGGTAAGCCAGCTGACGGCGGCCCCAGTCTTCCAGACGGTGGATCGTACCTTCTGCTGCAGTGATTGCACCAGTGTAACGTTCGATCATACCCGGAACCTGTTCGCTCTGGTCAGGATGGACCATAAAAACGATTTCGTAATGACGCATCGAATTGCTCCTTACGGATTATTCAGCCTCCTGTCTGGGTCAGCCGCGGCCCATGGAGGCAAGGAACGTGTTAAAGGGCGGCCGAAAAATTGACGCGTCATTCTAATTGCGAACCCCCAAAAACTCAAGCTGATTGCGCAATTAATTCGCACTAAGCGCAAAGCGGGTCTAAGTGGATGATTTAAAATTAGACACATCGGAAAGCGCTACTTTTTTGAACAACAGCATCAGAAATGGTCGCGATTGCCGGCAACAGAAGCGATTACACTTTAATCAGACCCTATCCCGGAAAGAAGGAGAGGAAAACTGTCATACCGCACGTAGTCGTGGAGCGCATATCATGAAAAACATCGTTATTGCCATTCTGGCTGCGCTTTTGCTTAGTGCAAACGCGATGGCAGCCATAAAAATAGACGGCCGACAGGCCAGAAATATGGATGATGTGCAGAGCCTGGGCGTAATTTACATTAATCATAACTTCGCCACTGAAAGTGAAGCAGATCAGGCGCTTAATGAAGAAACTGATGCACAGGGCGCAACGTATTATCACGTGATATTCACCCGTGAGCCCGGTAGCAACGGCAATATGCATGCAAGCGCAGATATCTACCGATAAGACTTAAATGCTAGCACCAGGAAAGCCAACAACGAGAACATAGCCATAGTTTGACTTGCCCCCTGCCCGGGGGCTTTTTTTATCGTGACGCCGTGCCGCGTTCAGAGATGCTGGCGGAAGAACTCGACCGTGGCGTCCAGCGCCGTTGGCGTAATCCGATGCCTCACCCCCGCTTCCCATAAACAGGTCAGATTTTTATCCCGCGCTTCACCCACTAACGCCTGCTGTAATCGAAAGGTCTCCACGGCGGGCACGACATCATCCGCCTCGCCGTGCCACAGCAGCAGAGGCCGATCGGCCAGTTGCGGCAGCGCACGGCTCACGTCCCACTCCGCAAGGGCTGCCTGCACAGTTTCTACGTCCTGCTCCAGCGGCGGGAACAGCGTCCGGGCCAGTGAGGTAAAGTATCCCGACCCCATCAGGCTCGCCACGCACCTCACTTCAGGGTGTCGCGCCATAATACCCAGCGCCGTCATTCCCCCCATCGAGGCCCCTGCGACCGCCAGGCGTTCGTCGGCCACCAGCCCCGCCTGAAACAGTGCATCCCGTAATCCGGCGAACTCAACCAGGTTCCCATGCAGAATTTGCCAGAACTGCCCTAACCGCATGGATTCATCGCCCGCAAAACGCGCCCCGTGATCGGGCGCATCAGGCATCACCACGCGAAAACCCGCCTGAGCCAGCGCCACCGCAAAATAGCTGTAGACCAGTTTTGATGAGGTAAACCCATGATAAAAAACCACGACGGGCAGCGGCTGCTCACCCATTCCGCCAGGGAAAGCGTGTAGAATTTCATGGTCGCCAAACTGCTGTGTCTTAAGTTCAATCATCGTTGAGCCTCATGTCTTAAGGGTGATTCATAATGTTGAGAACTGGATTACGCTTTCACGATATTTTCATTCGAAATTTACGTCACAGATAACAGTTTGGGAACATTCCCCCAAAATGAAATTCGCAGACATCTACACTATGGCTATCAGGAAACGAGATATGGTTATGCGCAGGTTCGCTGCTTTATTGCTGGTGTCGCTGTTAGCGGGTTGTAGCGCGTTGCAAGGAACACCGCAACCGGCTCCTCCGGCCACCGATCACCCTCAGGAAATTCGTCGTAATCAGACCGAAGGATTACAGCGAATGGGTACTGTCTCCGTCTTAGTCGTCGGTTCGCCGGCGGATGCGGAGGATGCAATAAAAGCAAAAGCCGTCGCAGCCAAAGCAGATTATTACGTCATCATTTTAATTGATGAGACGGTTCTGGCAGGACAGTGGTATTCCCAGGCGATTCTGTACCACAAATAACTGTCAGCATTTAAACGACATTTACACTGCTTTGCGTCCATAGACGTTTTCCTGTCCACAATAAACTCCATGCCTGTGACAAAGGAAGTGAGTTTATTTGCGAAGGATTGCCCGGCGGATACCGGAGACATGTGAAATGGAGCTGACAATGAAACGATCTCTTGCTTTGACCTCACTGTTGCTCTCAGCAGGGCTGATGAGCACCACCGCGCAGTCAGCAGAGTTTGCCAGTGCTGATTGCGTCACAGGCTTAAATGAAATTGGCCTTATCTCCGTGAATAATATTTCAGGGAGCCCGCAAGACGTTGAACGTGTGATTGCCTTAAAAGCCGATGAGCAGGGTGCTTCGTGGTATCGCATTGTCCAGATGCAGGAGGACAGGCTTGTCGATCAATGGCGGGTACAAGCGATTCTTTACGCCTGATGCGTTCTTATAAAAGCCACTCATTTTTAGTGGCTTTTCTATTTTTACAAATCTATTATCCTTTACGTTACTGAATCGAGACAGTTTAGTAACATTTTGTTACATAAAGTTGATAAACGTTAGTCCCGCTCTGCCGTTGAACAGCCATACCTTTTCGACAGTGAGCAATTTATGATCAACTTTTTCCGCCGCACAGGTCTCGGAACAAAGCTCTCCCTCCTTACCGGCGTGAGTGTCGCCACACTCTTTCTGCTATTCACGTTTCTCCTCAGTCATAAAGCCAGCCAACAGCTGGAAGCCCTGGCGTTAGAAGATCTGCAAAACCAGTCTACCGGCGTGGTGGATATGGTGCAGATGTTCAATACCAGCCTGGGTGAAGAGGTAGAAAGCTACACGAAATTGTTCACCACTTTCCTGCCCCAACCGCTGAATAGCGATCCCAGCCAGACCCGCACGATCAACGGGCAAAATGTTCCCCTGCTGAAGGGCGGCGAAACCGAACTTCACGAAAATAACGCCTTTTCCGATGATTTTCTCAACCGTACTGGCGCCATTTCGACGCTGTTTGTGCGCAGTGGGAATGACTTTATCCGCGTGGCGACCTCCCTGCGCAAAGAAAATGGTGAGCGCGCGATCGGCACCGTTCTGGATAACACCAGCCCCGCGTTTAACGCCGTGACCAAAGGAGATGTCTATCGCGGGCTGGCTCTGCTGTTTGGCAAGCGTTACATCACCCAATATCAGCCGGTCAAAGATGCGAGCGGTCAGGTCATCGCGATTGTCTTTGTCGGCGTCGATATCAGCCATTCCTGGAGCGTCATGCGCGATAAAATCCTCAACCGTCGCCTCGGGGAGAGTGGTCATTTCTACGTGCTGGATCGCGGCAACGGTAAAACACGCGGACAATACCTGTTCCACCCAAGCCTGGAGGGACAGCAACCGAAGTGGGATAGCGCCCTCCAGCAGCAGCTGTTGAGCGGCCAGTCTGGCACGCTTGAGCGCATCAGTGACGATGGCCGCACATTGCAAATGGCTTATACGCCGCTCCCGGGCTGGAACTGGACCATTATTGGTGAAGTGGATAAATCCATCTTACTGGCCGACGTCAATGCGCTGCGCGATCGCTTCCTGCTGGCGGGCGTGGTGCTCTCGGCTCTGTTCGCAGCGCTGTTTGTGGTCATCATTCGCCGCTGGCTGACCCGCCCCCTGCGCGATGTCATCCATCTGGCCCGTCAATACGCCGCAGGCGATCTTCGCGCTGAACTGCCCGTCACGCGCCAGGATGAAGTCGGCCAACTGATTGCCGCGATCAACGGTGTGGGCGGCGGGCTTGAGCAAATTGTTCAGCAGGTTCGCGAGGCCGCTGGTGAGATCCACCTCGGCACCAACGCGCTGGCATCCGATGCCGGAGAAATCTCGGAGCAGATCAACAAACAGGCCAGCAGCGTGGAAGAGACGTCGGCGAGCATGGAGCAGCTGGCTGCCACTGTGCAGCAAAACGCCGCGAATATGGAACAGACGCAGCAGCTGGTCGGCGAAACCTCACGCGCAGTGCACCAGGGCGGTGAGACCGTCAGCCATGCGGTGGCGACGATGGATGATATTCGCGACGCATCGAAACGTATCGAGGCTATCACTCACGTTATTGAATCCATCGCTTTTCAGACCAATATTCTGGCCCTCAACGCGGCGGTAGAAGCCGCACGAGCAGGCGAACACGGCAAAGGCTTTGCGGTGGTTGCCCAGGAAGTGCGGGCGCTGGCAGCGCGAAGCGCCAATGCCGTCAAAGAGATCGAACAGCTGATTGGCGACACCCTGAACAAAGTAAGCGAAGGCCATCAGCTGTCAGAGCAGACGCAGCACGCGATGGACTCAATCATTGTTCACATTGATAACATCAGTCAGCTGGTGACCGAGATTAACCACGCATCGCATGAACAATCCGCCGGGATTCGTCAGGTCAATCTGGCGATGACGCATATCGGCGAAGCGTCACACATCAACGCCGACCGCGTTTCCCGCAGTGAGCAAACCGCGCAAACGCTGCGCGAGAAAGGCTCGCACCTGACCGAACTGGTGAGCCTGTTCCGCCTGAAGCACTAACTACCCCACTCTGCCCGTAGCGCGCAGCAGCAGGTCATTTTTGACCTGCTCGCTCAGCAGCGTTCCGCCACGAGGATCAAGCATCATGCGGCACCACGCCTGCGCCACGGGTGGCGATGCGTGCCGCAACATCTGTGCGCCAGCGCCCAGCAAAAAGATCTGCCGGGTGATCTCCCTGCCCTGCGCCTCGTGCGGTTTGCGCAGCGTCTGCTGTAGCTGCCGCCAGCTGCGATCAAAATGGCGGTCCTGTCCTTTCACCTGAGCAAAATCGTCGTGCAGCACATCAATAATGCCAGGCTGTTTCGCCAGCACGCGCAGCACGTCCAGACACATGATATTGCCCGATCCTTCCCAGATGCTGTTCACCGGCATTTCGCGGAAAAGACGCGGTAATTCGCTCTCTTCGCAATAGCCCACGCCACCGAGCACTTCCATGGCTTCTCCGACAAAAGGAATCCCCGCTTTACAGACGCTGTATTTCGCGGCCGGAGTCAGGAGGCGTGCCCATGCGGCTTCCTGCGGATCGTCACGCCGGTCCCAGGCGCGCGCCAGGCGGAAGAGCAAAGCGGTCTGCCCTTCCAGCTGAAGCGACATACGGCTCAGCACTTCACGCATCAGCGGCTGATCGATCAGGTTTTTACCAAACGTCTGCCGCTGATGGGCATGATAAAGCGCGACGGACAGCGCGCGGCGCATCAGCCCGTGGCTGCCCAGCGCGCAGTCGAAGCGCGTCAGGCCGCCCATCTTCAGAATCAAGCGGACGCCTTCACCCTCTTCGCCCAACAGCCAGCCCGAGGCGCTGTGAAATTCAGCTTCGCTGCTGGCATTGGAGCGATTGCCCAACTTGTCTTTCAGACGCTCCAGCCGAACGGCATTGCGCTGCCCGTCGGGCAAAACGCGGGGCACGAAGAAGCATGACAGGCCGCCTTTGGCCTGCGCCAGCACAAGGTGCGCATCGCTTTGTGGTACCGAGAAAAACCATTTATGCCCTGTCAGCTGATAGCTGCCGTCGCTGCTCTTTTCCGCCCGGGTGGTATTGCTCAACACGTCCGAACCGCCCTGCTTTTCGGTCATGCCCATCCCGATAAGCAGCCCGCGTTTTTGCCCACCGGGCGCCAGATGCGGATCGTAGCGATCGCTCATCAGCGGCGTCAGCCAGGGGTGAAAAAGTTTGGGCAGCGTCTGCTGTAGCAAGGGCGTAGCGGCAAATGTCATCGTGACAGGGCAGAGCGTGCCCGCCTCGACCTGAGCATGCAAAACAAAGCGCGCGGCGCGGGCGACAAATGCCCCTTTGCGGGCCTCATCCTCCCAGGCAAGATTGTGCACCCGATTGGCGCAAAGCCCTTGCATCAGCAGATGCCAGGCCGGGTGAAAGCGCACGTCATCCAGCCGCTCACCGCGGGCATCGTAACGTAGCAACTCTGGCGGATTAGCGTTGGCAAGCCTGCCCAGCTCCAGCGATTCCGCCGTTCCCAGCTGCTGGCCTATGCTGGCAAGCAATTCACTATCCCATTCGGCCCCTTCCCGAATCACCGCGTCGTGTAAGGCGCAGTCAGACAGAAAGAGATTACTGTTCGACAGCGGGACTGGTTGATTGAAGACGGTGTGGGTCTGCCAGTGCATTGTGTCTCCCTCCTTCAATGGCAATGAAGGTAAGTATGGACAGCACCGGCAATCGCTGCATGGGAGTCGGGTCACACGGTGGCGATCTGGCTGAAATCATTCGTGAAACAGGTCACACAATATAAGAATAAACTATTTCACTCTGCGCAAACTGTTGAATAATTTATTCTCACCTTTTCGAAGAGAATCATTATGCAATCTTCCCACCCCGCGCCGGATGCGCATAAACGCGCTTTAATTGCAGGCTCTATTGGCAACTTCATCGAATGGTATGAGTTTGCGGTGTACGGTTTTATGGCCACCGTTATTGCGAAGAATTTTTTCCAGCTTGAGGGCGAAGCGGGGATTACCAGCCTGATCCTCACCTACGCTTCGTTTGCTATCGCCTTTTTCTTCCGTCCGCTGGGTGCCGTGGTGTTTGGGCGTATTGGCGATCGTATCGGGCGTAAGCCGACGCTGATTATTGTGCTGGTGCTGATGACGCTCGCCACCGCGGCAATTGGTATCGTACCGGTGTATGCCAGCATCGGTATTGCCGCACCGCTGATTATCACCGGATTGCGCATCCTGCAGGGTCTGTTTGCGGGCGGCGAGTACGGCGGTGCCGTGTCGCTGATGACCGAGTTTGCCCCGCGCGGTAAACGGGGTCTGTATGGCGCGTGGCAGTCCTTTACCGTCGCTCTGGGGCTGTTAGCCGGCGCAGGCATTGTCGCGCTGCTCTCCGCGGTGCTCACGCCAGAAGCGCTGCACGACTGGGGCTGGCGTATTCCGTTCTTCCTCGCGCTGCCGATGGGTGTGGTCGCTCTGTGGCTGCGCGTCAGCATGGAAGAGACGCCAAGCTTCGTCCAACAGCAGGAGAAGCCGGTTGTCTCCCGGGCGCAGACCGCTGCCACCTTCAAGGCGATCGTCATGGGGATTGGCCGCGTAATGGTGTGGTCCGCAGCGGGTTATACCTATCTGGTGATTATGCCGACCTACCTGCAATCGGCGCTGCATACCGGCTTTAACCAGGCGCTGTTGATTGCGGTCATCTCGAATATTGGCTTTGCTCTGACGATCATTCCGTCGGGGATTTTGAGCGATCGGATCGGACGCCGCACGGTGATGGTGATTGCCACCGCGCTACTGCTGATCCTCGCCCTGCCGCTGCTGAAGATTTTGCAGGCTGAATCCAGCACCCTGGCGGTGAAAGCGATAGTGGTACTCATTGCGGGCGGTCTGGTGGGAATGCTGGCAGGACCTGGGCCTGCGATGCTGTCGGAGATGTTTCCAACGCGCGTGCGCTATACCGGGCTTGGACTGGCGTATTCTTTGTCGAACGCCATTTTCTCTGGCTGCGCGGGCTTAATTATTACAGGGCTGATCAAGCAGACCGGCAATCTGGATATTCCCGCTTACTACGTGATGGCAACGGCAGTGGTGAGTATGGCGGCGCTCATGACGCTCAATAAAGACGACCATTTGCGCTCGCTGGAGGAGTGAGACTGGCACCGTCTGATGCGTTCATCCCGGCCCTCTCCCACGGATGAGGGCGAAAACAAAAGGCCTTCCTGGGGAAGGCCTTGCTGTTTATATTCCGCGCTGACGTACCGCTTCGAACAGGCAAATCCCCGTTGCCACAGAGACGTTCAGAGAAGAGACGCTCCCGGCCATCGGAATGCTGATCAGCTCGTCGCAATGCTCACGGGTCAGACGACGCATACCTTCGCCTTCTGCGCCCATCACCAGCGCCAGACGGCCAGCCAGTTTGCTCTGGTAGACCGTATGATCGGCTTCGCCAGCCGTCCCCACGATCCAGATATTCTCTTCCTGCAGCTGACGCATGGTGCGCGCCAGGTTAGTCACCCGGATCAGCGGCACGTTTTCCGCTGCGCCACAGGCCACTTTTTTCGCGGTCGCATTGAGTTGCGCAGAGCGGTCGCGCGGCACAATGACTGCATGCACACCGGCGGCATCTGCGCTACGCAGACAAGCGCCGAGGTTATGCGGATCCGTAACCCCGTCAAGGATCAGCAGGAACGGGTTATCATACTGGGCGATCAGATCCGGCAGATCGTTTTCCTGATACTGACGACCCGGTTTCGCGCGAGCAATAATCCCCTGATGTACTGCGCCCTCACTTTTCTCATCGAGGAACTGGCGGCTGGCCAGTTGGATCACCACGCCCTGAGCTTCCAGCGCATGGATCAGCGGCAGCAGACGTTTGTCCTCACGCCCTTTCAGAATAAAAACTTCCTGAAAACGCTCCGGTGCGCGCTCCAGCAGGGCCTGCACCGCGTGGATGCCGTAAATCATTTCACTCATTGATGGTTCTCATTAATTGCTTTTGCCGGGCAATTCTACGCTTACCCGGCCGACAAGGGGTGAGGGAGTGTTATTCCGCCACTTTTTTCTTTGCAGCTCGCTTCGCTTTGGTCGCAGCGGCTATTTTCTGGGTCTTCGCCGACGGCTTTTTCGCGCTCTTCTCTTTCTTCGCTTTCGGTGGTTTTGGCGCTGCTTTGCCTTTATCACCGCGGAAAGCGCTGTCCGGTTCGAAGTTCACTTTTTTACCCGTCTGGCGGCGTTTGCCGCTGGTTTTACCGTTCGCGCCTTTTCTTGCTTTTTCGCGCTCGGTTTTACCCACATTACGCGGCGCACGTTCGCTTGAGATCAGGCTGAAATCAATCTTACGTTCGTCCATGTTAACGGCTTCAACCTTCACTTCGACGCGATCGCCCAGACGGTAAGTCTGGCCGCCGGATTCGCCCGTCAGACGCTGTCCTACCTGATCGTAGCGATAGTAGTCGTTATCCAGCGACGAGACGTGAACCAGGCCGTCGATAAACAGCTCGTCGAGACGCACAAAGAAGCCAAAGCCGGTGACGCTGGCAATCACGCCTTTAAAGACGTTGCCTACCTGATCCAGCATGAAGTCACACTTCAGCCAGTCCGCGACATCGCGGGTGGCTTCGTCGGCGCGACGTTCGGCCATGGAACAGTGCTGACCCAGCTGGAGCATCTCTTCCATGGAGTAGTGGTAGCCGCCCGTTTCCGTAGTATTGCCCTTATGCCCCTGCTCTTGCGCCAGCAGATACTTAATGGCGCGGTGCAGCGACAGATCCGGATAACGACGAATCGGCGAGGTAAAGTGCGCATAAGACTGCAGCGCCAGGCCGAAGTGACCGCGGTTTTCCGGATCGTAAATCGCCTGTTTCATGGAGCGAAGCAGCATGGTTTGCAGCATTTCCGCATCAGGACGATCGCCGATGGATTCGAGCAGCTCGGCGTAATCGCGCGGTTCAGGCTTGTTGCCGCCCGGCAGCTCAAGCCCCAGCTCCGCCAGCACCGAACGGAAGGCGGTAATCGCTTCTGTGGTTGGCTTATCGTGAATACGGAACAGCGCAGGCTCTTTGGCTTTTTCAACGAAACGTGCCGCTGAAATATTCGCCAGGATCATGCACTCTTCAATCAGTTTGTGCGCATCATTACGCTGTGTCTGTTCGATACGCTCGATACGACGTTCAGCGTTAAAGATGAACTTCGCCTCTTCGCTCTCAAACGAGATCCCGCCGCGCTCTTCGCGCGCCTGATCCAGCACTTTGTAGAGGTTGTGCAGCTCTTCGATGTGTTTAACCAGCGGCGCATATTGTTCACGCAGCTCCTGGTCGCCCTGCAACATGTGCCAGACTTTGGTATACGTCAGGCGCGCGTGCGAGCTCATCACCGCTTCATAGAATTTGTAGCCGGTTAAGCGCCCTTTGGTGGAGATGGTCATTTCACAGACCATACACAGACGGTCAACCTGCGGATTGAGTGAGCACAGTCCGTTGGACAGCACTTCCGGCAGCATTGGAACAACCTGCGACGGGAAGTAGACAGACGTGCCACGACTGCGCGCTTCGTTGTCCAGCGGGGTGTTAGTGCGGACGTAATAGCTGACGTCGGCAATCGCCACCCATAAACGCCAGCCGCCGCCGCGTTTTTTCTCGCAGAAGACCGCGTCATCGAAGTCGCGGGCATCTTCGCCATCAATGGTGACCAGCGGCAGATCGCGCAGATCCACGCGGCCCACTTTGGCCTCTTCCGGGACCTGTTCTTTCAGATCTTTAATTTGTTCTTCAACGGCTGTCGGCCAGACGTAAGGAATTTCATGGGTGCGTAGCGCCATATCGACAGCCATGCTGGTGCCCATGTTATCGCCCAGCACTTCGACAATTTTACCGACCGCTTTGGTGCGACGCGTCGGGCGCTGGGTAAGCTCAACCACCACCACAAAGCCCATGCGCGCGCCCATCACCTCTTCAGGTGGGATCAGGATATCGAAGCTCAGACGGCTGTCGTCCGGCACGACAAAGCCCACACCCGCGTCGGTGAAGTAGCGCCCGACGATCTGGCTGGTTTTCGGTACCAGCACGCGAACCACGCGCGCTTCGCGGCGGCCTTTACGATCGGCCCCCAGCGGCTGCGCCAGGATTTGATCGCCATGGATGCACATCTTCATCTGTTCGGACGAAAGGTAGAGATCGTCCTTACGGCCTTCAACACGCAGGAAGCCGAAACCGTCGCGGTGACCGATAACGACACCCTTCAGCAAATCGAGGCGCTCCGGCAGCGCATAGCACTGGCGGCGGGTAAAGACCAGTTGCCCGTCACGCTCCATGGCGCGCAGACGGCGGCGAAGGGCTTCAATTTGCTCTTCACCTTCAATATTTAATTCAACGGCAAGTTCTTCACGATTGGCGGGCTTTTCGCGTTTTGTTAAGTGTTCGATGATGAACTCGCGGCTTGGGATAGGATTCGCGTACTTTTCTGCTTCGCGTTCCTGGAAAGGATCATGTGACATGTCGGTTCCTCCGTTGTCAGCTCCGGTGGAAATTTTCTTCATTCCACCAGCAATAATTTATACAGCGGTTGATTCTCTTCAACCAAATCGGCCAGCGTGTAGTTATCCAGTTCCTTGAGAAAACTTTGCACAGCCTTAGAAAGCGCCTGTTTCAGGCGGCAAGCGGGGGTGATGTGGCAGAACTCGCTGCTGCAGTTCACCAGAGTCAATGGCTCGAGTTCACGTACCACATCCCCAACACGAATACTCTGTGCTGGTTTACCGAGACGAATCCCCCCGTTTTTCCCGCGGACGGCAGTCACGTATCCCGCACGGCTAAGTTGATTGATTATTTTGACCATATGATTACGGGACACGCCGTAGACCTCTGTCACCTCAGAGATACTGGTCATCTGTCCTTGTGGCAACGACGCCATGTAGATCAGCGCACGCAAGCCGTAATCGGTGAAACTCGTTAACTGCACATCAACCTCAGGAAAAGGGAAAAAACGCGGTCAGACCGCAGAGATATTCAATAATGATGATAAACCAGCCAGATAGTTAACGGCGAATTTATTTAGACTGAAAGGAGGGAAAAGCGGGAATCAGGGGGCTATTGCCAGATGGAACGACGCTAATCTGGCCTGCAGGTTACCCCGCAGGCCAACGGTCACGAAATTATGCGTCGAACGGGTCGCGCAGAATCATCGTTTCAGTACGGTCCGGGCCGGTAGAGATAATATCAATCGGCACTTCGGTCAGTTCTTCAATGCGCTTGATATAATCCAGCGCCGCTTTCGGCAAGCCACTACGCTCTTTCACGCCAAAGGTGGTTTCTGACCAGCCTGGCATGGTTTCGTAGATTGGCTCGATGCCTTGCCAGTCGTCGGCAGCCAGTGGAGTGGTGGTCACTTCACGGCCATCCGGCATACGGTAGGCAACACAGATTTTCACTTCTTTCAGGCCGTCCAGCACGTCCAGCTTGGTCAGGCAGAAGCCAGACAGGGAGTTGATCTGCACGGCACGACGCACAGCAACGGCGTCCAGCCAGCCGGTACGACGACGACGACCAGTGGTCGCGCCAAACTCGTTACCTTGCTTGCACAGGAACTCGCCAGTTTCATCAAACAGCTCAGTCGGGAATGGACCCGCACCCACGCGCGTGGAGTAAGCTTTGATGATCCCCAGAACATAATCCACATAGCGAGGACCCAGGCCGGAACCGGTCGCTACGCCACCCGCGGTGGTGTTAGAGGAGGTGACGTACGGATAGGTACCGTGGTCGATATCCAGCAGCGTACCCTGCGCGCCTTCAAACATGACGAAATCGCCACGCTTACGCGCCTGGTCCAGCAGATCGGAAACATCCACAACCATACCGGTCAGGATGTCAGCCACCGCCATAACATCGTCCAGCACTTTCTGGTAGTCAACGGCGTCAGCTTTGTAGAAGTTCACCAGCTGGAAGTTGTGATATTCCATCACTTCTTTCAGTTTTTCAGCGAAGGTGTTTTTGTCGAACAGGTCGCCAACGCGCAGACCGCGACGGGCGACTTTATCTTCGTAAGCTGGACCGATGCCACGGCCAGTCGTGCCGATAGCTTTCGCGCCGCGCGCTTTTTCACGCGCCACGTCCAGCGCCACGTGATAGTCGAGGATCAGCGGACAGGCTTCGGAGAGCAGCAGACGCTCACGAACCGGGATACCACGGTCTTCCAGGCCTTTCATCTCTTTCATCAGCGCAGCAGGAGACAGCACAACACCGTTACCGATGATGCTGGTCACATTTTCACGAAGAATGCCTGATGGAATAAGATGGAGGACGGTTTTTTCACCGTTGATTACGAGAGTATGGCCAGCATTGTGACCACCCTGATAGCGTACAACATATTTAGCACGTTCAGTCAGAAGATCGACAATCTTCCCTTTACCTTCGTCACCCCATTGGGTGCCCAGTACGACAACGTTGTTACCCATTTTCAAAATCACCGATTGCTTAAAAATGGATTCTACCACCGCTTTTTCAGAGTTACAGCACTTTTTGCCCACATCATAAGGCAAATCCGACCACTTTTTGATCAGCCAATCGTTTTCCTCAACATGTAGTAGATCACCACTCCCGCAACCACAAGACCCCCGCCAAAACGACGTAAAATATTATCCGGCAGTTGGCTCATGGTAGCGATCATTCGACGCCAGGCGCGCGGATACAGCATCGGACCCAGACCTTCCAGCACCAAAACTAACGCGAGCGCCAGCAGAATAGTTGAATTCATTTTGGTTCCTTATAAAAGAAAACCACCGCTCCGTTAAGAGCGGTGGTTTGAAAACTCAAACGGGGCTGAGTTTATCGTGTGGCGTTGCCTGGCGTCTTCATATAACGGAAGAAATCGCTGTCAGGACTCAATACCATCACATCCTGGTTGCTCTGGAAGCTGTTTTCATACGCACGCAGGCTACGGATAAAGGCATAGAAATCCGGATCCTGGCTAAATGCATCGGCAAACAGTTTCGCGGCTTCTGCATCGCCTTCACCGCGCATAATGCGGCCCTGACGTTCAGATTCTGCCAGTGTTTTCGTCACTTCGTAATCGGCAGTGGCGCGCAGTTTTTCCGCTTCTTCCTGGCCCTGTGAACGATGGCGACGGGCTACCGCTTCACGCTCAGCGCGCATACGGTTGTAGATCGCTTCGGACACTTCAGCAGGCAGGTTGATCTGCTTGATACGCACGTCAACCACTTCAATACCGAGTGCAGCCATACTGTTCGGGTTGATCACCGGCACTTTGCCGTTGGTCTCTTCCTGAACACGTTCAGCGGCTTTCGCAATCGCATCATCTGCGGCTGGCGTGGTCACTTCATCTTCTGTACCCGCAGAACCGGAGTTCAGCGCGTCACGCACTTCAAGCGTCAGACGACCACGAGAATCGGTCACAATGTCTTTCACATCCAGACGACCAATTTCAGAACGCAGACGGTCAGAGAACTTACGTTTCAGCAGTACTTCCGCCTGGGAAACGTCACCGCCGCCCGTAGCCAGATAGTAACGGCTAAAATCGCTGATACGCCATTTGATATAAGAATCGACGATCAGGTCTTTTTTCTCTTTGGTGACGAAACGGTCAGCCTGGTTATCCATGGTCTGAATACGCGCGTCGAGCGTTTTCACTGATTCAATCATCGGCATCTTGAAGTGCAGACCCGGCTCAAAGACCAGCGGTTTGTTTTCATCGTCACGCAGTACTTTGCCAAAGCGCAGAGTAATCCCGCGTTCACCCTCTTTGACCACAAAGATCGAGGTATAAAGTACGACCAGCACGATGATGATAATCGCAATAACTGACTTACGCATCGTTATTCCCCCTGACGCTGGCTGTCGTTACGCTGCGCGTTGGCGCGGCGTTGGTCCATGATGTCACCATCGCTTGAAGAAGACGAGGTATTGGCGCTGGAGTTGCTGCCGGAAGCAGGCGGCAGGCGCAGCAGATTGTTCGCTCCGCTGTTATCCTGCTTTGCCGCAGGCGCATTACCGCCTTTCAGCATCTGATCCAGCGGAAGCACCATCAGGTTGCCACCTTTGCTGTCATTGACCAGCACTTTACGGGTGTGGCTCAGCACTTTCTCCATGGTCTCGATATACAGACGCTCACGGGTAATTTCCGGGGCAGCTTTATATTCCGGCAGGATCTTCGCAAAGCGAGCCACTTCACCCTGGGCTTCCAGGATGGTCTGCGTTTTATACGCACGCGCTTCTTCGAGAATACGCTGTGCCTGACCGTTCGCACGCGGCTGCACTTCGTTGGTATAGGCTTCTGCTTCACGAATGTATTGCTGTTCGTTTTCACGCGCGGCAATCGCATCATCAAACGCGGCTTTCACCTCTTCCGGCGGACGAGCAGCCTGGAAGTTGACGTCCAGCAGGGTAATACCCATGTTGTACGGACGAATAGTCTCTTCCAGCTCGCGCTGGGTATCGCTACGAATAACGGTACGACCTTCCGTCAGAATACGGTCCATGGTGTATTTACCGATCACACCGCGCAGAGCGCTGTCGGTTGCCTGACGCAGACTGTCATCCGCACTGGTCACGCTGAACAGATAGTGCTGCGGATCGGTGACGCGATACTGCACGTTCATCTCAACGCGAACCACGTTCTCATCAGAGGTCAGCATCACGCCGGACGCGGCCAGTTCGCGAACCGATTCCACGTTAACCGCGGTCACGTTATCGACAAACGTTGGCTTCCAGTTCAGACCCGGCTCAACCAGATGGCTAAATTTACCGAAGCGAGTGACCACACCGCGCTCAGCTTCTTTGATGGTATAGAACCCGCTCGCAGCCCAAATGATCACCACCGCAGCGGCAACAATCCCCACTACGCGGCCACCCATATGCGGGCGCGGCCCTTGGGTGGAATTTCCACCGGAGCCAGAACCTTTACCACCGCCAAAACCACCGAGCTTTTTGCTCAGTTTGCGGAAGATATCGTCCAGATCAGGAGGCCCCTGCTCGCGACCACCTTTGTTGCCATTTCCCCCAGAGTTGCCGCCTTGATTATTGCTGCTTCCCCACGGGTCGCGGTCTTGTCCGTTATTACCGGGCTGATTCCACGCCATGTATATGCTCCATATTTGTTATGCAAGGGCGAATTTTTTCAGGCCTTGTTTAAACCTTTTTCTGATCAGACAACGTAGTCCACCAGCGTAGGTTCTTGTTTACAGAGGCGACGCCAGTCAACGATCGGCATACGCACCTGCATCCCCACGCTGCCGTCATCCTCCATCCACTCTTTTTCTATCGCCTGAAGCTGATAAAACCGGCTGCGCAGCCTGCCTTCCTGTGGCGGTAAGCGCAGCGTGTGCTGAGCGACCTCACCGGAAAGACGTTCTGTCAAAGCCTGGAAAAGCAGTGGCACACCGACTCCGGTCTGGGCAGAAAGCCAGACCCGAATTGGTTTGTTCTCTTCATCTCGATCGATACGCGGTTCAAAATCGTCCAGCATATCAATCTTGTTCATCACCAACAGCGTTGGGATCTCGTGCGCGTCGATCTCTTCGAGCACGGTATTCACAGCGTCGATGTTTTCCTGCACGCGAACATCCGCGGCATCAATGATGTGCAGTAGCAGTGTCGCCTGTCGCGTCTCCTGCAACGTCGCTTTAAATGCAGCGACCAGATCGTGAGGCAAATGACGAATAAACCCTACCGTATCCGCCAGCACCGTTTCACCAACATCCGCTACGTCGATACGACGAAGCGTGGGGTCAAGGGTCGCAAACAGCTGGTCTGCGGCATAGACGCTGGCATCAGTGATCTGGTTAAACAGGGTGGATTTACCGGCGTTGGTATACCCCACCAGCGACACCGTCGGGATGTCAGCTTTCGTTCGCGAACGACGTCCTTGCTCACGCTGTTTTTCGACTCTTGCCAGACGTGAGAGGATCTGGGTAATACGGCCACGCAGCAGTCGACGGTCGGTTTCGAGCTGGGTTTCACCAGGGCCACGCAAACCAATCCCGCCCTTTTGCCTTTCAAGGTGGGTCCAGCCGCGCACGAGGCGCGTTGCCAGATGACGCAATTGCGCCAGCTCAACCTGCAATTTCCCCTCGTGGGTACGTGCACGTTGAGCAAAAATGTCTAATATCAGTCCTGTACGATCGATAACGCGGCATTCGCACAGGGCTTCCAGGTTACGCTCTTGAGCCGGAGATAGCGCGTGATCAAACAGCACGACGGACGCGCCGGTTGCTTTTACGGCTTCCGCAATTTCGACTGCTTTACCTTCACCAACAAAATACTTTGGGTGCGGCGCTTTACGGCTACCGGTAATCACCTGCATTGCTTCGACACCGGCGGAAGAGACCAGAGCTTCAAACTCCTGGAGATCTTCCATATCTTTGTCTTGCGAAAAATAGATGTGTACCAGTACCGCCTGCTCACCAGCATCATAACGGTCAAACAAGCGTAAATTCCTTAAAATAGATCAGCGGGGAACGCAGAAAACCTGGCTCCCCGTGTGGAAAAACAGCGAGTAACCTTATTCGGTTTCTTCGCTGTCCTGCGCAGGTGCAGAAGAACCCTGCGCGTTGCTGCCATGATGATAGTTACTACCAGTGCCGCCGCCAGCGTTGTTGCTGTGATGAGATACCGGGCGAGACGGAACAACAGTAGAAATAGCGTGCTTATAAACCATCTGGCTGACCGTGTTTTTCAACAGAATCACGAACTGATCGAAAGACTCAATCTGACCTTGCAGCTTAATACCATTCACCAAATAAATAGAAACTGGAACACGTTCACGACGCAATGCGTTCAAGAACGGATCTTGTAAAGATTGCCCCTTAGCCATTCTATCTTTTCCTTATATGCTTGTTTTGTACTTAGAACCTTGCGATTCTGAAAAATTGCGCACGATACGACTTAATTGTACACATTCAGTCTGCGATATCACCCACTACCTGTAAAACTTCGTTGTAGGACTGTTCAGGCTTTTCACTGTCTAACCAGTGGATTCCGTCCCAGCCTCGCAACCAGGTCATCTGGCGCTTCGCTAACTGTCTGGTGGCGCAAACACCTCGATAAACCATTTCATCGTATGAAATCTCGCCTTCAATGTATGACCACATCTGGCGATATCCGACACAACGAATGGAAGGCATATCCGTATGCAAATCTCCGCGAGCAAATAGCGCCCGCACTTCTGCTTCAAAACCTGAAGCCAACATCTGATGAAAACGCTGCTCAATTCGTTGATGGAGCAGTTCACGGCTCGCCGGGGCGATGGCGAACTGATGCACCTGATACGGCAGAGCTTCTCCTGACGTTTGCGTCAGTTCCGTTAAAGTTTTACCCGAAATGAAAAAAACTTCCAGTGCCCGGGAAAGCCTTTGCGGATCATTTGGATGAATCCGCGCTGCGGCAACCGGATCAATCTCTTCCAGCTGCTGGTGCAACGCCACCCATCCTTGCTCTGCCGCCTGCTGCTCAATCTTTGCTCTGACTTCCGGGTCTGCCGATGGCAGGGGAGATAATCCCTCCAGCAGCGCCTTGAAATAGAGCATTGTTCCGCCAACCAACAGCGGTATTCGTCCCGCCGCGGTGATCTCGGCCATTTGCGCCAGCGCATCGCGGCGGAAATCCGCTGCCGAATAGGCCTGCGCCGGGTCGAGAATATCCAGCAACCGGTGCGGTGCCGCGCGCAGTTCTTCTGCGTTTGGCTTCGCCGTACCCACATCCATCCCTTGATAAATAAGGGCGGAGTCGACGCTAATCAACTCTACTGGCAAAACTTTACGTAGCTCAATCGCTAACGCCGTTTTACCGGAGGCCGTCGGCCCCATTAAGAAAATTGCCTTAGGCAGGCTCGCCTTACTCACATCACTCATCTTTCAGGGCGTTCATCGCCGAATGTAAATCAACACGTTGTAATAAACCACCCGGCGGAGCTTTGACCAGATTTGGACAAAGACGTTCAACTTCTGCCAGCACGGTGATGGCCTGGGCCATACTCCACGGATGATGGTCGCTCGCCAGATGGCGGGCAATCCACTGCGCGGTATTGGCGGCATCAATCGTTGTTTGCTGCGCCAGGTAGCCTATCAGTTCAGGAATCAAGTTTTGTAAATTTTGTTGGCGTAAGGGTAAAGGCACCGCGCGAATAATCACATGTTGCGCCTCAAGCACAAATTCAATACCCATTTCCGCCAACAGGGCCTGAGTGCGCTTCAGAATCGCGGACTCTTGCGTCGATATTTTGATCCGTACCGGAATTAACAGCGGCTGAGCACACGCGGCGTTAGCTCCGGGGGTCAGTTGTGCTTGTTTCAGCCAGCGCTCCGCCACGGGTAAGGCCAGCAGCGCAAGATGGCCGTCGCGCTCAAGCAGCGCCGTCTCCGGCGCGATGATCGTTAATACGCGCCCAAAGCTCTGGCTGTGCCCGTCCAGCGCGGGCGCGGATTGCGCGACATTCTCTTTCCGCTCCACCGCTGGAGTATCAAGCAATTTGCCGTACAACGCACCCTGTTGTTTTTGATACGTCGGGGCATGGGGATAATTCGCCCCGGTCGGGCGCGGGGTGCTGGTATGCGTGGCCGTGGCGTAGCGCGGCGCATCAGGCTGGCGCGCGACCGCAGGTTCAGCAAACTGATTGCGCCCTGCGGCAATACGGTTTTCCGGGACTGTGCGCACCGCAAGCGTTTCGTCTTCCAGCGGCAGCGTCGGTTCCGCTTGCTGCTGCAACACACTCAACACGCCCTGGTAGATAAAATCGTGCACCAGCCGCGACTGGTGGAAACGCACTTCATGCTTGGCCGGATGGACGTTGACATCCACCTGATGCGGATCGATTTCAAGATAGAGCACAAATGCAGGCTGCTGATCCGCGCCAAGCTTATCTTCGCAGGCCTGGCGGATGGCATGGTTAATCAGACGGTCGCGCATCATACGGCCATTAACGTAGCAATACTGAATATCCGCCAGCGTCGCATTCATCGCTTTAGGATCGGCCACCCAGCCGCGCATCGCTAAATCGCCATGCTGCCACTCAATCGCCAGCGCCTGTTCCAGGAACGCCGTGCCACATATCGCCCCTAATCGACGCTCTTTTTGCCCGCCTTCCGCCACCGCGCGGTACTGACGCATCACCTTGCCGTTATGGCTCAGGTTGATGGTGACGTCAAAACGCGCCAGCGCGATACGGCGAATGATCTCATCAATATGGGTAAATTCGGTCTTTTCAGTGCGCATAAACTTGCGGCGCGCCGGGGTGTTGTAGAACAGGTCCAGCACTTCAAGCGTGGTGCCCACCGGATGGGCCGCAGGTTTCACCGTCACATCCATGTCCCGCCCTTCTGCATAAGCCTGCCAGGCTTCCTGCTGTTCAGCGGTGCGGGAGGTGAGCGTCAGACGGGAAACGGAGCTGATACTGGCCAGCGCCTCGCCGCGAAAACCGAGGCTGATAATCGCTTCCAGATCGTCGAGCGAGGCAATTTTGCTGGTGGCGTGACGGGCCAGCGCCAGCGCCAGCTCGTCTTTTTTGATGCCACAACCGTTGTCACGAATACGGATAAGCTTTGCGCCACCGCGTTCGATATCAATATCAATGCGGGTGGCCCCCGCATCGAGACTGTTTTCAACCAGCTCTTTCACGACCGATGCAGGACGCTCCACCACCTCACCGGCGGCGATTTGGTTCGCAAGCTGCGGCGGCAGAACCTGAATCGGCATGATGTCTCCTTAGTGGGTTGCGCTCATTTCGCCAGGCAGAGAGGCGCTGGCGGTTTGGCCCGCGCTGCCTTGCGGCGCAGACTGCAGCGGATGGGCCGCAAAGTAATTACGCAAGCCGTTATAAATGGCATCGGCGATTTCCTGCTGATAGCTGTCGCTCGCCAGTAAACGTTCTTCGCCGTTATTACTGATAAAACCGGTTTCGACCAGGATCGACGGGATATCCGGTGAGCGCAACACCCCTAAACTGGCATGTTCAGGACGGCGTTTATGTATCGCCCCCACGCGCTGGAGCTGGCCGATGACGTTAGTTGCCACATCATACCCGACGCGCTGAGAATGACCGAATTGTAAATCCAGCACCGCCTGGCTGAGATACGGGTCGGACTGGCTGTTCGCCAGCACATCACCCGCGCCGCCGAGCAGCTCGGACTGTTTCTCGTGCTCTTCGAGCCAGTTCGCCATTTCGCTGTTGGCGCGACGGTTCGACAGCACCCACACCGAGGCACCTGTCGCACTGCGATTTGGTGCAGCGTCCGCATGAATCGACACCAGGAAGTTAGCGTTTTGCTTACGGGCAACGTCAGAGCGCCCCATCACCGAGATAAAATAATCCCCGTCACGCGTCATGACGCCTTTAAACATTGGGTCGTCATTCAGCAACGCACGCAGTTTGCGCGCTATCGAGATGGTGACGTTTTTCTCACGCGTGCCGCCGGGGCCAATTGCGCCAGGATCTTGCCCACCGTGTCCGGCATCAATGGCGATGATCACTTTTTCGTCACTCGTCACCGCACGGGCGCGCGCCGCAGGACGCGTTACCGTATTGCTGCTGGTCACGCCGGTGATGCGATCATTTTGCGCTTTGAACGGATTGCGCGCCGGCTCGGAAGGACGCGGCGCAACCATCGGCTGTTCCACCCGTTTCGCCACTACCGGCGGTGGAGGCGGCGGCGGTGCATCGGCATTGATGGTAAAGACCACGGTGTAATTCGCGCCATTTTGCTGCTTCACCGCGCGCGTTTTGCCGTCTTGCGTGAGGTCAACCACCAGTCGCAGAGACTGAGCGTCTTTTGCCGTTCCGGAACGAATACTTTTCACCAGGTTATTCCCGCTAAACTGCAGCGGCAGCCCCTGAATGACGCCGGTCTGTTTGATATCCAGTGCGACGCTTCGCTTGTCTTCCTGGGAGAAGGCGTAATCCGGATCGCCCATAAAACTGAAGGTGATCCGCGCCTGCGAATCACCATTGGACACCTGAATGTCCGATAAGCTCGCCGCCCCGGCCTGTGCGCACAGCAGCACCGTGGCGGCCAACAACCAACCTTTAACGCGATTAATCATCCCGTTATCCCTTAGTTCAGCTGGCTAAACGCGCCAGCAAGGAATTACCTGATGAGGAAACTGCACTGATGCGTGCCTCACGCCCTTGCGCCTGGTAATCTAAGTGAATTTCGACATCCGGGTCAGGCAACACACCCGCGCCTTGTTGCGGCCACTCCACCAGGCAAATGGCATCGTTGGCAAAATAGTCACGGATCCCCATAAATTCGAGCTCCTCCGGGTCCGCAAGACGGTAAAGATCGAAGTGATACACCATCAGGTGCTCAAGTGTGTACGGTTCCACCAGGGTGTAGGTTGGGCTTTTGACATTCCCTTTGTGGCCTAACGCCTGCAAAAATCCCCGGCTGAAGGTCGTTTTACCCGCGCCCAAATCGCCATACAGATAAATGACGGTTGCCCCCTCACAAGCCTGCGCCAGGCGCTTGCCGAGATCCAAAGTTGCCTGCTCGTCGGGTAAAGAAATCACTCGATTAGTCATTTTCTACGTCAATCACATCCGGGTTAACAACACGCCGTAGCGTGTCAAAAAGATCGGTCGCCAGCATGCCGCGCGTACCATACTGCGCGGCCAGTCTGTCGGCTGCCGCACCGTGTGCCACGCAGCCTGCAATGGCTGCATCATATGGGGTGAGTTTCTGTCCAAGCAACGCGCTGATAATGCCGGAGAGCACATCGCCCATTCCGCCACTGGCCATTCCCGCATTGCCCGCGTCGATAATACCTAACGCGCCAGACTCACAGGCAACGATCGTGCCTGCCCCTTTCAAAACTGCAACACCTCCATAACGTTTTACCAGACGCTGCGCAGAAAGTAAGCGATCGCTTTCAATTTCTGCGACGCTGCAGTTAAGCAGCCGCGCGGCTTCACCGGGGTGTGGCGTCAGAATGCGATTGTGACGTTTATCAGGGTTGATTGCCAGAAGGTTCAGCGCGTCGGCATCCCACAGCATCGGTTTCCGACAATTTTCGACTTTCTGAAGCGCTTTTTTGCCCCACTCTTTTTGGCCGAGCCCGGGGCCTATCGCGACGACATCCGCCCACTCCAGACTCTCTTCAAGAGATTGCGGAGTCAGTTCATGCACCATCAGCTCTGGCCGGGCGGTCACAATCGGGGGTATATTTTCAATGCGAGTGAGCACTCGCACAAGGCCCGCGCCCGCCCGCAGAGCGGCCTCTCCGGTCATGCGAATCGCCCCTGCCGTGCCGTGATCGCCACCGACTATCACGAGTTTCCCGTGATCGCCTTTGTTCGACGTCGGACGGCGTGGCGGTAGCCACTGTGCAAGCCGGGAAGCATCAAAACGAGAGATTGCCGTTTGCTGGCCCGCAAGCCACTTTTCGAGTCCGAGCGCATCGTGGTGAAGCGTTCCCACCACATCGCGCGCTTTGCCCGTTAACAATCCGGGTTTAAGCGCAATAAAGGTGACCGTATGCGCGGCTTGTATCACTGCGCCTGGCGTCGCCCCCGTTTGCGCCATCAACCCCGAAGGAATATCCAGAGCGATAACCGGAGCCGGATGGGCATTAGCCCGGGTAATCAGCGCAGCCACATTTTCGCGCGGAGCCTGACTGAGCCCGGTACCGAGCAATCCATCAACGATGAGATCGGTGTTTTCTGGCCAGACGCTATCTACAGCATGAATCACGCCACCGGCATTGAGCCAGGCATTGCGCGCTTCGCTGGCTTCTTCCGGGGACGGTTTCTCACTTTCCAGTGCCAGTAGGGTCACGTTAATCCCAGCGGCGATAGCCAGACGGGCAATGACATAGCCATCACCGCCGTTATTGCCCGGCCCACAGAGGATTAGCCAGTGCGTTGCCTGAGGATAATGCTCGCGGGCGACGTTAAATGCCGCCTGGCCCGCGCGCTGCATCAGTTCATACAGGGTGACTCCGAGGCTATCGGCAGCCTCTTTTTCGGCGTGACGCAGTTCGTCCGCAGGCCAAATGGAATGTGGTATACTTGTGGAGTTTTTCTTCATTGTATGGTCCGTCATGTCGCAGCCCCTCGATCTCAATCAGTTAGCGCAAAACATCAAACAGTGGGGCGCTGAGCTTGGCTTCCAGAAAGTGGGTATCACCGATACCGACCTTACCGCTAGCGAGCCAAAACTTCAGGCCTGGCTGGACAAACAGTACCACGGCGAAATGGAGTGGATGGCACGTCACGGCATGATGCGCGCGCGCCCTCATGAACTGTTGCCAGGTACTTTGCGCGTGATTAGCGTTCGCATGAACTACCTGCCGGCTAATGCGGCATTCGCCCGCACGCTGAAAAACCCGTCTTTAGGTTACGTGAGCCGTTATGCGCTTGGGCGCGATTACCATAAGCTTCTGCGTAACCGCTTAAAAAAACTCGGCGAAACCATCCAGGAGCACTGCGGCTCGCTGAATTTTAGACCGTTTGTCGACTCCGCGCCTATTCTTGAACGCCCAATAGCAGAAAAAGCGGGTCTTGGCTGGACAGGTAAGCACTCACTAATCCTTAGCCGTGACGCCGGATCATTCTTCTTTCTCGGTGAATTATTGATTGATTTACCGTTACCGATAGATGGACCGGTAGAAGAAGGGTGCGGGCGCTGCGTCGCGTGTATGACCATTTGCCCCACCGGAGCCATTGTCGAGCCTTATACCGTTGATGCACGCCGCTGCATCTCTTACCTCACCATCGAACTGGAAGGCTCCATCCCTGAAGAGTTTCGCCCGCTAATGGGTAATCGCATTTACGGTTGTGATGACTGCCAGCTCATCTGCCCGTGGAACCGCTATTCGCAGCTGACGGATGAAGACGATTTCAGTCCGCGTAAGGCGTTGCATGCCCCGCAGCTCATCGACCTTTTTTCCTGGAGCGAGGCGTATTTCCTCAAAGTGACGGAAGGGTCTGCGATTCGACGTATTGGACATCTGCGCTGGCTGAGAAACATCGCCGTTGCCCTGGGGAATGCCCCCTGGGAGGAAGCCAATATTCAGGCGCTCGAAAAACGCAGAGGTGAGCACCCACTTCTCGATGAACACATAGAATGGGCGATTGCGCAGCAAATTGAGAAGCGAAATGCCTGCGTGGTTGAGGTGCAGTTACCGAAGAAACAGCGTCTGGTGCGGGTGATTGAAAAAGGGCTTACGCGCGATGCCTGAACTATTCACAGCCTGTGAATAAAATTATGAAGTCAAGCTGCATCAGGCTTTGCAAACAGGTCAAGTGATCCCGATAACATTTTGAAATCAAATATTAGATAATAATTTCAATAAGTTATAGAAATTTCATTCATTATGCGAAGTTATTGCACATCGGCTCTAAGCAGACTCTTCTGTGGATAACTCTGTTTACAAGAGTTTGTCAAAGACAAAATAAAATGTCCCCAACGAACAATTTCGCTGTGGATAATCTGGAGAGAAGAAGAATTTGGAGCGGGAAACGAGACTCGAACTCGCGACCCCGACCTTGGCAAGGTCGTGCTCTACCAACTGAGCTATTCCCGCTTAATCTTTGTCTTTCAAGCCGCCTTACTGCAACCTGAAATCCTGCGATTGGGTGGTGCGTATCTTGCGATACTTTCAAATTTTGGAGCGGGAAACGAGACTCGAACTCGCGACCCCGACCTTGGCAAGGTCGTGCTCTACCAACTGAGCTATTCCCGCTTAATCTTTGTCTTTCAAGCCGCTTTGCTGCAACCTGAAATCCTGCGATTGGGTGGTGCGTATCTTGCGATACTTTTCAAATTTGGAGCGGGAAACGAGACTCGAACTCGCGACCCCGACCTTGGCAAGGTCGTGCTCTACCAACTGAGCTATTCCCGCTTAATCTTTGTCCTTCAAGTCACTTGCTGCAACCTGAAATCCTGCGATTAATTTGATGCTTTCGTAACGCGTAATTCTCTGTCGTTACGGGAGGCGCATTATACGAGAAATCCTTTTAGCTGCAACCCCCCTGAAAGCGATTTTTTTGAAATCCCGTTCAAGTGCTTAATTAATCGGCAAGCTGCACAATTTATCGGCAAAAACCCGGCTACGCAAGCGCGCCGGGCAGCAAACTTACAACTTAATAAAATTCTCGCGGTAATACGCCAGCTCAGCCACCGATTCGCGGATATCATCCATCGCCTGGTGCGTGCCCTGCTTTTTAAAACCATCAAGAATTTCTGGCTTCCAGCGACGCGCCAGCTCCTTCAGGGTGCTCACGTCCAGATAACGGTAGTGGAAATACGCTTCCAGTTCCGGCATGTACTTAAACAGGAAACGGCGATCCTGCCCAATGCTGTTACCGCAAATAGGCGATTTACCCGCCGGGACCCACTGCTTGAGGAACTCAATCGTGGCCAGTTCCGCTTCGCGATCGCCCTGCGTACTCGCTTTTACTCGCTCCACCAGCCCGCTTCCGGTATGGGTGCGCACGTTCCAGTCATCCATCAGCGCCAGCTGTGCGTCAGACTGATGAACCGCAATCGTCGGGCCTTCCGCCAGAATGTTCAGGTGAGCATCAGTCACCAGCGTCGCGATTTCGATGATGCGATCGCGCTCGGGATCGAGCCCGGTCATTTCAAGATCGATCCAAATCAGGTTGTTTTCATCCGCGCTCATGTTATTTTCCACCCTTCTCGCATAACCGGCCGTAGCTGGTTAACTAGTATTAATTAGTGTGTATCATAGAGGTTTTGCCCGACATGGGCGACCAGGAGCCAGCACGATTGAGTAAAAATAAACTCTCCAAAGGGCAACAGCGCCGTGTGAATGCCAACCATCAGCGCCGTCTTAAGACCACTTCGGAGAAACCCGATTACGACGACAACCTGTTTGGCGAGCCCACTGAAGGCATGGTGATTAGCCGCTTCGGTATGCATGCCGATGTGGAAGCCGCCGACGGTGGCGTTCACCGCTGCAACATTCGCCGCACTATCCGCTCACTGGTCACCGGTGACCGTGTGGTATGGCGTCCGGGCAAAGCGGCGGCCGAGGGTGTCACGGTAAAAGGGATCGTCGAAGCGGTTCATGAGCGGACCTCCGTCCTGACACGCCCTGATTTCTATGACGGCGTCAAACCGATCGCCGCCAATATTAACCAAATCGTGATTGTATCGGCGATCTTGCCGGAACTTTCACTCAACATTATCGATCGTTACCTCGTCGCCTGCGAAACGCTGGAGGTCGAACCGCTGATCGTTCTGAACAAGATCGATCTGCTGGACGACGAAGGCATGGCCTTTGTCAACGAGCAGATGGATATCTACCGCGCGATCGGCTATCGCGTGCTGATGGTTTCCAGCCATAAAAAAGATGGCCTTCAACCGCTCAAAGAGGCGCTGACCGACCGTATCAGCATCTTTGCGGGTCAGTCCGGGGTTGGCAAATCCAGCCTGCTGAACAACCTGCTGGGCTTGCGGAAAGAGATCCTGACCAACGATGTTTCTGATAACTCCGGTCTTGGGCAGCACACCACCACGGCCTCTCGCCTGTACCACTTCCCCCACGGCGGCGATGTGATTGACTCCCCAGGAGTACGCGAATTTGGTTTGTGGCATCTTGAACCAGAACAAATCTTCAATGGATTTGTCGAATTCCATGACTATTTAGGTGCGTGTAAATATCGCGACTGTAAACACGATAACGACCCTGGCTGCGCCATTCGCGAAGCGGTAGAAAACGGTAAAATCGCAGAAACCCGTTTCTATAACTATCACCGGATCCTCGAAAGCATGGATCAGGTAAAAACGCGTAAAAACTTTTCTGATTCTGATAACTGACAACTAAGCTAAGCATCGCTAAAATCGTCCCCTTTTTTCAGGTTCCGGCTGTTTTCGGTCGGATCAGGAACGACAAAACAATGGCCTGGAGGCTACCTTGTTAAACTCATTTAAACTTTCGCTTCAATACATTCTGCCGAAACTATGGCTCACCCGCCTGGCGGGCTGGGGCGCGAGCAAACGAGCGGGCTGGCTGACAAAGCTGGTTATCGACCTGTTCGTTAAATACTACAAGGTCGATATGAAAGAGGCGCAGAAGCCGGATACCGCCAGCTATCGCACTTTCAACGATTTCTTTGTCCGCCCTCTGCGTGATGAAGTCCGCCCGCTGGATACCGATCCGAATATCCTGGTCATGCCAGCCGATGGTGTCATCAGCCAGCTCGGTAAAATCGAAGAAGACAAAATCCTGCAGGCCAAGGGCCACAACTACAGCATGGAAGCCCTGCTGGCTGGTAACTATCAGATGGCCGATCTGTTCCGTAACGGTTCATTTGTCACCACCTACCTCTCGCCGCGCGACTATCACCGCGTGCATATGCCGTGCAACGGTATCCTGCGTGAAATGATCTACGTGCCGGGCGATCTGTTCTCTGTGAACCACCTGACCGCGCAGAACGTTCCGAACCTGTTCGCCCGTAACGAACGCGTTATCTGCCTGTTTGATACTGAATTTGGTCCAATGGCACAGATTCTGGTGGGTGCTACCATTGTAGGCAGCATTGAAACCGTCTGGGCCGGCACCATCACTCCGCCACGCGAAGGGGTTATCAAACGCTGGACCTGGCCTGCTGGCGAGAGCGAAGGCTCTGTCGCGCTGCTGAAAGGTCAGGAGATGGGTCGCTTCAAGCTGGGCTCAACGGTTATCAACCTGTTTGCGCCGGGTAAAGTGAATCTGGTGGATTCTCTGCAAAGCCTGTCCGTGACCAAAATTGGTCAGCCGCTGGCTATCTCGACGGAAACCTTCGTGACACCAGAAGCCGAGCCAGCGCCGCTGCCGGAAGAAGAGATCGCCGCTGAACATGAAGCCAGCCCGCTGGTTGAAGACAAGAAAGACGAAGGCTAACCAAAGGAATCGCTGACGTGCGCCCGATTATCATTTTTCTGATGGCCTGGTGCCTCAGTATGGGGGCGTACGCAGCGACAGCCCCCGATGCCAAACAGATAAGCCAGGAACTGGAGCAGGCCAAAGCGGCCAAACCCGCTCAGCCAGAGACCGTTGAGTTGCTCCAGTCCGCCCTGAACGCGCTTGATGAACGTAAAGGTTCTCTTGAGCGCGCGCAGCAATATCAACAAGTTATTGATAACTTCCCCAAACTCTCACAAACGCTCCGCACGCAGCTGAATAATCTGCGCGAAGAGCCACGCGATGTCCCTTCGGGGATGACCTCCGACGCCCTGAACCAGGAGATCCTGCAGGTCAGCAGCCAACTGCTGGAAAAAAGCCGTCAGGCCCAGCAGGAGCAAGATCGCGCGCGCGAAATCGCTGATTCATTAAGTCAGCTTCCTCAGCAGCAAACCGATGCCCGCCGCCAGCTCAACGAAGTGGAGCGGCGTATTGGTACGCAATCAGGTAATTCGCCACAAAATATCAGCCTGCAGGCTGAATCATCCCGGCTGAAGGCGCAGGTGGATGAACTTGAGCTGGCCCAGCTGTCGGCCAATAACCGTCAGGAGCTGGCACGCATGCGCTCGGAGCTGGCGCAGAAGCAGAGCCAGCAGCTCGACGCTTATCTGCAAGCCCTGCGTAATCAACTGAACAGCCAGCGTCAGCGGGAAGCAGAACGCGCGCTGGAGAGCACCGAACTGCTGGCGGAAAACAGCGACAACCTCCCGGCCGGAATCGTCGAACAGTTCAAAGTTAACCGCGAGTTGTCCGCAGCACTGAACCAGCAGGCTCAGCGAATGGACCTGGTCGCCTCTCAGCAGCGTCAGGCAACCAATCAGACCCTGCAGGTACGCCAGGCGCTCAACACCTTGCGTGAACAGTCGCAGTGGCTTGGCTCGTCAAATCTGTTGGGCGAAGCGTTACGTGCTCAGGTGGCGCGTTTACCTGAAATGCCTAAACCGCAGCAGCTGGATACCGAAATGGCGCAACTGCGCGTCCAGCGCCTGCGTTATGAAGATCAGCTGAACAAACAGCCGCAAATCCGCCAGCTTCATCAGGCAGACGGCCAGCCGTTGACCAGTGAGCAGAACCGCATTCTGGAGGCCCAGTTACGCACCCAACGTGAGTTGCTGAACTCGCTTCTGCAGGGCGGGGATACGCTGATTCTGGAGCTGACTAAGCTGAAGGTCTCCAACAGTCAGCTGGAGGACGCGCTCAAAGAGGTCAACGAGGCGACACACCGATACCTGTTCTGGACCTCTGATGTGCGCCCAATGGGCTTCTCCTGGCCAATTGATATCGTTCAGGATCTGCGCCGCCTGATTTCACTGGATACATTTGGTCAAGTGGGTAAAGCCGGTGTCATGATCCTGACCAGTAAAGAGACAATCTTCCCGCTACTGGCCGCGTTGATTCTGGTCGGGTTTAGTATTTATTCGCGCAGGCATTTTACCCGTTTCCTGGAACGTTCCAGCGCCCGGGTGGGTAAAGTCACGCAGGATCACTTCTGGCTCACGCTACGCACCGTATTCTGGTCTATCCTGGTGGCCTCTCCGCTGCCCGTGCTCTGGATGACGCTGGGCTATGGTCTGCGGGAGGCGTGGCCGTATCCCCTCGCGGTGGCGATTGGCGATGGCGTGACTGCCACCGTTCCCCTGCTGTGGGTGGTGATGATTTGCGCCACCTTTGCCCGTCCTAACGGGCTGTTTATCGCCCACTTCGCCTGGCCGCGCCAGCGCGTCACACGGGCAATGCGCTATTACCTGATGAGTATCGGGCTGATTGTGCCGCTCATTATGGCGCTGATTATGTTCGATAATCTCAACGATCGTGAGTTTTCCGGCTCGCTCGGCAGGCTCTGCTTTATGCTGATCTGCGGCGCACTGGCGATGGTCACACTGAGCCTGAAACGGGCGGGAATTCCACTGTATGTCGATAAAACCGGTAGCGGCGACAATATGGTTAACCGCATGCTGTGGAACCTGCTGCTCAGCGCCCCTCTGGTGGCTATTCTGGCAGCTGCGGTTGGCTATCTGGCGACTGCGCAGGCTCTGCTGGCGCGCCTCGAAACCTCGGTCGCAATCTGGTTCCTGTTGCTGGTGGTGTATCACATTATCCGCCGCTGGATGTTAATTCAGCGCCGCCGACTGGCGTTTGACCGTGCCAAACATCGTCGCGCCGAAATCCTTGCCCAGCGTGCGCGGGGTGAAGAAGAGCCGCACAATACCAGCAGCACAGAGGGCACGACGGAAGCGGATGAGGTCGAACTGGATCTCGATGCCATCAGTACCCAGTCTCTGCGACTGGTGCGCTCCATTCTGATGCTGATTGCCCTCCTGTCGGTCATCGTGCTGTGGTCTGAAATCCACTCCGCGTTTGGCTTCCTGGAGAACATCTCTCTGTGGGATGCCACATCGACCGTTCAGGGAGTCGAAAGCCTTGAGCCGATTACACTGGGCGCGGTGTTAATCGCTATCCTGGTATTGATTATTACCACGCAGCTGGTGCGTAACTTCCCGGCGCTGCTGGAACTGGCGTTACTGCAGCACCTCGATTTAACGCCCGGGACGGGATATGCCATCACCACCATTACCAAATACCTGATCCTGCTGTTTGGCGGCCTGGTGGGCTTCTCGATGATTGGTATTGAGTGGTCCAAGCTGCAATGGCTGGTCGCCGCACTGGGTGTCGGGTTGGGCTTCGGTTTACAGGAGATCTTCGCCAACTTTATCTCTGGCCTGATCATTCTGTTTGAGAAGCCAATCCGTATCGGTGATACCGTGACGATCCGCGATCTGACCGGCAGTATCACTCGTATTAACACTCGCGCCACCACAATCAGCGACTGGGATCGTAAAGAGATTATCGTGCCAAATAAGGCCTTTATCACCGAACAGTTTATCAACTGGTCGCTATCGGACTCTGTCACGCGCGTGGTGCTCACCGTCCCGGCTCCGTCGGACGCAAACAGCGAAGAGGTAACGCAAATTCTCTATACCGCCGCCGAGCGTTGTTCTTTGGTGATCGATAATCCTGCGCCGGAAGTATTCCTGGTCGATTTGCAGCAGGGGATTCAGATTTTCGAGCTACGTATTTACGCCGCCGAGATGGGGCATCGTATGCCGCTGCGCCATGAAATCCACCAGCTCATTCTGGCGGGCTTCCGCGAGCACGGTATCGATATGCCATTCCCGCCGTTCCAGATGCGTCTGGAAACACTGGATGGCCGTAAAACGGGCAGAACGATGACGTCAGCGGCGAAAAAGCGCCCAGCGGGAAGTTTGTAATTCATTAGGCTGGTCGCTCGTTATGACCAGCCTTTTTATACGCTTCGTTTTTGGTTACCAGAGACATATCTGATAGCGTAAAAAAAATCGCCACAGCCAAAAAGCTGTAATCAGCAATATCACCAAAGAGATAAACCAGTAATGTTTTCTTATGCAGACAAGGGTATAAATTGCAGGAAAAATTAAAGGGATGGTTAGGACAATCCCAACATCGCGGACATCATCAGTTTCAATATATTTCATCAGATCACAGATGTTTTTTACGCTTCCCTCTCTTATCAGCCACTCTTTATCCTGTACAGATAAAAAAGTAATCCACAGTATAGAAACACAAAACCAAATAAAACCTAGTGTAAATACTTTCCAGGTCATTTATCTTCCTTGCAAGATTTTTATGATCGTCTGTTTTTTCTCAATGATATTTCTGCCATACTCACTGTATTCACGAGTTTCTCCACCTTGAGGGGAGTGAATAGAGTTTATAATATCATCAGATTTTCTCTGCGTGCCACGATTATAACGAGAGCCAGCAAGAATAATTTGTTCATCTGTTAAATGAGATGTATCGATTCCAGGATTATCATAGAGAATCAGGTCACGTAAATGAAAAGCCACTACGCGGATATTAAAACTATTCTCTAGTAAACATTGAGCGAGACGAAGCTGTTGAGCATTGTCCAAGGCATCAGGATTAATTCCTAACGTTTTCGCAGCCACTCCTAATTGTATCGCGATTGACCCCACAGATGTGGCATTTGAACTTTTATTATTTCCTTTACTGATTTTTTCTATTACTTGCCTGATCTGTAACACACTAAATACCTTGAACCTTTCCGGTGTCCCTCCAACTTCTGAAACTGCAACACCTGCAAGTAATAAAGCAGGGATTTCTGCCTCTCTTGCATACTATTTTATTCTATCTCGATGATATATTAACCACGATGTTTTATAAAGCCACAAATATGAATTACCCGTCATATAGTTCCAGTTTGTCGGCAATATATACCAGCGAAAAAAATCGAAACTATCCCAATGCGGAAAGCCAAATTTATCGACCTTGCAGAAAATCAAATTATTCATCTTCACTGAATCCTTGTGAGAAATGACACGACCACCTCACTCAGATTATATCTTTGCGGAGATCTTCAAAGTGATTTTACTCACATAAAAAATATAAACAGCGCGAATTAAAACTGAATAATTATCTATCGAAATAATATTCTACAGGATTTGAAAAACTATTCGGCCCTTCCGCGGAAGGGCCAGGAATCAGGCGCGATCCACCGTGAAGGCAATCACGTCGCCAAGCTGTTCAGCGCCCAGCGCCAGCATCACCAGACGGTCCACGCCGAGTGCGACGCCGGAGCAGTCCGGCAGCCCGGCTTTTAATGCTTCGAGCAAATTCGTATCAATCGGCTGCTGCGGCAGGCCACGCGCTGTACGCTTGCGGTTATCCTGCTCGAAACGCTGCTGCTGTTCACGGGCATCGGTCAATTCGTGGAAACCATTCGCCAGTTCAATACCTTTGAAATAGACCTCGAAACGCTCAGCGACACGGTGATCTTCAGTACTGATCTGCGCGAGCGAAGCCTGGCTTGCCGGGAAGTGGTAAACAAAAGTAGGACGATCTTTACCGATCTGCGGCTCGACACCAAACGTGAACAGCAGTTGCAGTAAGGTATCGCGATCTTTTTCGCTGTCCGCAACATTGCTCAGATCCAGCTTCGCTGCCACTTCACGCAGCTGCGTTTTGTCCGCTGACAGCGGATCGATTTCCAGATGACGCTGGAAGGCCTGCTGATACGAGAGCGTTTCCGCTTCGGCGCACTCCAGCACCTGTTGCAGCAGATCGTCCACCTCATTCATCAGGCGGTACATATCGTAATGCGGACGATACCACTCCAGCATGGTGAATTCCGGGTTGTGGTGACGCCCCATCTCTTCATTACGGAAACTGCGACACAGCTGATATACCGGTCCACAGCCAGCCGCCAGCAGGCGTTTCATGTGATATTCCGGGCTGGTCATCAGGTACAGATTCATCCCCTGAGAGTGACCAGGACCAACAAAACGGGTTTCAAACGGGACCAGATGAATATCGGTTACCGTCGCCTGGCTCATACACGGCGTTTCCACCTCCAGTACGCCACGGTCGGCAAAGAAACGACGGATTTCCGCCATAATTGCCGCACGTTTTAACAGATTGGGGATGGTTGCGCTCGGCTGCCAGGTGGCCGTTTCGCTCATGGGAATTTCTCCAGTTTCAGACAAGGGCACGAAGTCTACTCGTTAGCCGGGAGAGAGACAAATTTTGTGCAGTAAATTTTTCGATTCAGTAGCCCATCAGATTTCGTGACGCGGTTCATCAAACACAATGATAAATCCCCGCACAGAACAGCAAAAAAATCGAACACGTCAAATTTCCCCCTCATCCATACGGTTATACTGTTTTACCTATAAAGGAGCAGTGGAAACGCGTTCGCAACCGCCCTTAAGGCAAGTGAAAACCCGTTGGATTATCACGTTGCGAAAAAACAAAAATCTGGAGGAATGTCGTGCAAACTTTTCAAGCCGATCTTGCCGTTATAGGTGCTGGCGGTGCGGGATTACGGGCTGCGATTGCCGCAGCACAAGCTAATCCAAACGCTAAAATCGCACTGATTTCAAAAGTCTATCCGATGCGCAGCCACACCGTTGCCGCAGAAGGAGGGTCCGCCGCCGTTGCACAGGATCATGACAGCTTCGAATATCACTTCCACGACACGGTCGCGGGTGGCGACTGGCTTTGCGAACAGGATGTCGTTGATTATTTCGTCCATCATTGCCCAACTGAAATGACCCAACTCGAACAGTGGGGTTGTCCGTGGAGTCGTCGCCCTGATGGCAGCGTGAATGTGCGTCGCTTTGGTGGGATGAAAATCGAGCGCACGTGGTTTGCCGCTGACAAAACCGGTTTTCACATGCTCCACACGCTGTTCCAGACCTCTCTCCAGTTCCCTCAAATTCAACGCTTCGACGAACACTTTGTCCTCGATATTCTGGTCGATGAAGGTCAGGCTCGCGGTCTGGTCGCGATGAATATGATGGAAGGCACACTGGTGCAAATTCGCGCTAATGCGGTCGTGATGGCGACCGGCGGTGCGGGTCGCGTCTATCGCTACAATACCAACGGCGGAATTGTCACCGGTGACGGTATGGGGATGGCGCTCAGTCACGGCGTTCCGCTGCGCGATATGGAGTTCGTCCAGTACCACCCTACCGGCCTGCCCGGTTCCGGCATTCTGATGACGGAAGGGTGCCGCGGCGAAGGCGGGATTCTGGTGAATAAAGATGGTTATCGCTATCTCCAGGATTACGGCATGGGTCCGGAAACCCCACTCGGCGAACCGAAAAACAAATATATGGAGCTGGGCCCGCGTGACAAAGTATCCCAGGCGTTCTGGCATGAGTGGCGCAAAGGCAACACCGTCTCCACGCCGCGTGGCGATGTGGTCTGGCTCGACTTACGCCATCTGGGCGAGAAGAAATTGCTGGAACGTCTGCCGTTCATCTGTGAACTGGCAAAAGCCTATGTGGGCGTCGATCCGGTGAAAGAGCCGATTCCGGTCCGCCCAACCGCGCACTACACCATGGGCGGTATCGAAACCGATCAGCGATGCGAAACCCGTATTAAAGGGCTGTTTGCCGTCGGCGAATGCTCTTCCGTGGGTCTGCATGGCGCAAATCGCCTGGGTTCAAACTCTCTGGCAGAACTGGTGGTGTTTGGCCGCATGGCGGGTGAACAAGCCATGGAACGTGCCGCCACCGTCGGTGAGGCCAATGGGGCCGCACTGGATGCGCAGGTGAGTGATATTGAGAAACGACTGAAAGCGCTGGTCAACCAGGAAGGCAGCGAAAACTGGGCAAAAATTCGCGACGAAATGGGTCTCTCCATGGAAGAGGGTTGCGGTATTTACCGTACACCGGAACTGATGCAGAAAACCGTCGATAAGCTGGCGGAACTGCAGGAGCGCTTCAAGCGGGTACGCGTCACCGATACGTCCAGCGTGTTCAACACCGATCTTCTTTATACCATCGAGCTGGGCCACGGCCTGAACGTAGCCGAATGTATGGCGCATTCAGCCCTGGCGCGTAAAGAGTCGCGCGGTGCGCATCAGCGTCTTGACGAAGGTTGCACCGAGCGTGATGACGTCAACTTCCTCAAGCATACCCTCGCTTATCGCGACCCGGATGGAACGACGCGTCTGGATTACAGCGACGTGAAGATCACTACGCTGCCACCAGCAAAACGCGTGTATGGGGCAGAAGCGGAAGCAGCCGATAAGAAGGAGAAGGCGAATGGCTGAGATGCAGACGTTGAAAATTGAAGTGGTGCGCTACAACCCGGAAGTGGACGCCGCACCGCACAGCGTATTCTACGAGGTGCCTTATGATGAGCAAACCTCGCTGCTGGATGCGCTCGGGTATATCAAAGACAACCTGGCTCCGGACCTGAGCTACCGCTGGTCTTGCCGTATGGCGATCTGTGGTTCCTGCGGCATGATGGTCAACAAAGTGCCGAAACTGGCCTGTAAAACCTTCCTGCGCGAGTACACAAAAGGCATTAAGGTTGAGGCGCTGGGTAACTTCCCGATCGAGCGCGATCTGGTGGTCGATATGACCCACTTTATCGAAAGCCTGGAAGCGATTAAGCCGTATATCATCGGCAACCCGCGTACACCCGATCAAGGACCGAACACACAGACGCCGGCACAGATGGCGAAATATCATCAGTTCTCCGGCTGCATCAACTGTGGTCTTTGCTACGCCGCCTGCCCGCAGTTTGGTCTGAACCCTGAGTTCATCGGTCCGGCCGCCATTACCCTGGCGCATCGCTATAACGAAGACAGCCGCGACCACGGTAAAAAAGAACGTATGGCGCAGCTGAACAGCCAGAACGGCGTGTGGAGTTGCACCTTCGTGGGTTATTGCTCCGAAGTGTGTCCGAAGCATGTCGATCCGGCCGCCGCTATCCAGCAGGGGAAAGTGGAAAGCTCGAAAGACTTTCTTATCGCTACCCTGAAACCACGCTAAGGAGTGCATGATGACGACTAAACGCAAAGCCTACGTGCGGCCAATGCCGTCCACCTGGTGGAAGAAACTGCCGTTTTATCGCTTCTATATGCTGCGTGAAGGCACGGCGGTTCCCGCAGTCTGGTTTAGCCTGGAGCTGATGTACGGTCTTTTCGCGCTGAAGCACGGCCCGGAAACCTGGACCAGTTTTGTGGGCTTCCTGCAAAATCCGATTGTGGTCATTCTGAATATTATCGTGCTTGCCGCCGCGCTGTTGCATACCAAAACCTGGTTTGAGCTGGCGCCTAAGGCCGCGAATATTATCGTTAAAGGCGAAAAAATGGGACCCGAGCCAGTCATCAAGGGGCTTTGGGCGGTGACTGCGGTGGTGACTGTGGTCGTTCTGTTTATCGCATTGTTCTGGTAAGGAGGCCCGAGTGATTAATCCAAATCCAAAGCGTTCTGACGAACCGGTATTCTGGGGACTGTTCGGTGCGGGCGGGATGTGGAGCGCTATCATCGCGCCCGTCATTATCCTGCTTGTCGGCATTCTCCTGCCGCTGGGGCTGTTTCCCGGTGATGCGCTGGACTACGATCGCGTGCTCGCCTTTGCGAGTAGCTTTATCGGCCGCGTATTTATCTTCCTGATGATTGTTCTGCCACTGTGGCTGGGCCTGCATCGTATTCATCACGCGATGCATGATCTGAAAATTCACGTCCCTAACGGGAAATGGGTGTTTTACGGTCTGGCCACCATTCTGACGGTGGTTACCCTGGTTGCTATCGTCACGATTTGATATGGTTCATCTTCATCCGGCCCGCCTCTCCCGGCGGGCTTTTTTATGGAAGATGCACAGATGAAAAAATTACTTTGTTGCGCACTGCTGCTCAGTGCCTCCTGTTCGACCCTTGCCGCCGCCACTTCAGATAAACAAATTGCCGATCTCGTCAACCGTGCGATAACGCCTCTGATGAAAGAACAGGCGATACCGGGCATGGCCGTCGCCGTGATTTATCAGGGAAAAACCCACTACTTCACCTTGGGCAAAGCGGATCTGAAGGCCGGTCTGCCCGTCACCCGGCAAACGCTGTTTGAGCTGGGATCAGTGAGTAAAACCTTCACTGGCGTTTTAGGTGGCGACGCTATCGCGCGCGGGGAAATTAACCTGAGCGATCCCGCTGCCAAATACTGGCCGCAGCTGACGGGCAAACAGTGGCAAAACATTACCCTGCTGCATCTGGCAACCTATACGGCAGGCGGGTTACCGCTTCAGGTACCTGACGAGGTCACTGACCAGGCCGCTCTGGTGAATTTCTATCAGAACTGGCAGCCGCAGTGGGCGCCGGGTACAAAACGCCTTTACGCTAACGCGAGTATTGGCCTGTTTGGTGCCATGGCGGTTCAACCCTCCGGACTGAACTTTGAGGAGGCGATGACCACACGGGTATTTCAGCCGCTGAAACTCAATCACACCTGGATCACTGTCCCGGCATCTGAAGAAAAACATTACGCATGGGGCTATCGTAATGATAAACCGGTTCACGTTTCACCGGGTCAGCTGGATGCAGAAGCGTACGGCGTCAAAACGACGATTGAAGATATGGCGAGCTGGGTGCAGGTCAATATGAACCCGACAAGCGTTGAAGATGAAAATCTGCAGCAGGGGATCGCGCTGGCGCAGTCGCGCTACTGGCGTATTGGTGAGATGTATCAGGGCTTAGGCTGGGAAATGCTGAACTGGCCGGTAAAAGAGAAAACCGTCGTTGACGGGAGTGATAATAAGATCGCGCTCGCCCCGCTGACCGCGGTAGAAGTGAACCCACCCGCACCTTTGGTGAAAGCCTCCTGGGTGCATAAAACCGGATCCACCGGCGGATTTGGCAGCTACGTCGCCTTCATTCCTGAAAAGAAGATTGGCATCGTGATGCTGGCGAACAAGAGTTATCCCAACCCTGCCCGGGTTAAAGCCGCTTACCAAATAGTGAACGCACTGAAATAACGTTTTTATCCTCATTTTCCTTGCTGTCATCTACACTTAACAAAAAAACAGCAAGGAAATCTCTATGCGCATTTTGCCTGTTATCGCCGCGGTGACAGCCGCGTTTTTAGTTGTTGCCTGCAGTTCCCCTACCCCGCCAAATGGCGTTACCGTCGTAAACAATTTCGATGCACAGCGTTATCTCGGTACCTGGTACGAAATCGCGCGCCTGGATCATCGCTTTGAACGAGGTTTACAGCGCGTTACCGCCACTTACAGCACAATGGATGACGGTGGGATTCAGGTCATTAATCGGGGATACAATCCTGAACGCGGAATGTGGCAGCAGTCGATCGGCAAAGCATACTTTACCGGCGATCCAGACAGAGCCGCGCTAAAAGTGTCGTTCTTCGGCCCATTCTACGGGGGTTACAACGTGATAGCGCTGGACAAAGAGTATCGCCATGCGCTGGTCTGTGGGCCGAATCGCGACTATCTGTGGATCCTCTCACGCACGCCGACCATTTCAGACGAAATGAAGCAGCAAATGCTGGATGTCGCGACCCGGCAAGGGTTTGATGTATCGAAATTAATCTGGATTGAACAGCCCCATTAATGAGTGCTGAGTTTCAAGCCGATGATTCCCGCCACAATTAACGCGAGGCTGGCAATACGCGCCGGGCTCGCGGATTCTCCCAGCAGCAAAATGCCGGTAATGGCAGCACCCACTGCGCCAATTCCCGTCCAGACCGCATAGGCCGTCCCGACTGGCAGCGTTCGCATCGCCCAGGAGAGCAACGCAATACTGACAATCATGGCGGTTACGGTAATGATACTGGGGGTTAGTCGGGTGAAACCATGGGTATATTTCAGGCCAATGGCCCACACCACTTCCAGCAAACCGGCAATCAGAAGAATTATCCAGGACATATCAGGCTCCTTAACTTAAATAAAAGTCTGGGGCCGTCCCCGCTGGTCGAAGCGCTTACGGGTCGTCCCGCAAGGCAGAGTGAGTCACATATTTTGCTCAGAAAGAGAATTTTTTTCAATCCATTTGCGAAATGCAGGTAAAAGGCTGAAATAGCCTCAGTATGCAACGTAGTTCAGTCATTTATCACTCATCGGACTTCCCTATGATGGAGTGCTTTCTGATGGCAGCAAGCCAACCCTTTGCCTACTGCGAAAACAACATGTTTAAAATTCTCTTGATTGACCGTTGTCACTTCACCCGTACCGGGTTTGAAGCATGGCTCAATCATTCCGGTCTGTTCCCCGGCACATTCATGGTGACCGGACTGAACAACCTTTTCCTTGCCAGGGAACATATCCTGCACTGGAAACCGACGCTGGTGATCGCTGATTTAAACAGCTTTATGCAGGATATGAATGATATCCAGCAGCTCTCCTCACTGCTTATTGCCAGTGAGACGCTACCGTTTATTTTGTTGCAGTCAGGGGAAGTTGTCGATAAAGCAAACTCGATAAAACAGTATCCGCTGTGGGCTTCGTTATCTAAAAGCACCACGCTTGAAGGGCTGGCCACGGTCATTAATGACGCATTGAGTACCTGCGCCAGCTATGAAATACCGCAGGTTGCGACACCTCTTTTGACCCGGCAGGAAGAAAAAGTATTAACGCTCTGGATGGATGGAGCCAGCAATCAGGTTATCGCCGGAAAGCTCAGTATTAACAGTAAGACGGTGTATACCTATAAACGGAATATTCGGATGAAACTGCATATGGATACCCGTTTCTCACCGTTTTTGTCTCTTCAGGAAGCGGAAAGTTGACGGTACGGCGATACATCCCGTTCCGTACCGTCCAGGCAAAGCTACGTTAGTTCTGTGCTTTCGTCGCTGCACCCGAAATAGCGCTACCGCCGGTCGAGATATCTTCACCTACGCCGCGCGTGGTATTGCATGCGGTTAATACTGAAGAAAGCACCAGAACAGAAAAGATCGCTGCAATTGTTTTCTTAACCATAATATCTTCCTTTTATAGCCAATGTTATTTGTGTATAGCCACTTAAGGATAGACAAGATCCGAGCGATTGACGGAAAAGGAAGGATTTTTAGGAAAAATAGACGCTTTTAACTGGCCGCGTGTGAAATGATATGACCCAGGTCTTGAATATCTTCGCCTACGCCACGAGCGGTGTCACAACCGGAAAGGAACGCGCCAGAAAGGGCCAGCAACAGCAGAATTTTAACGGTACGGTTCATCATCCCTGCCTGAATCAATCAGGCGCAGCAAACGCTGCGCCAGTGTCATTTACATGAATTACTTCACGCGGGACACGTATTCGCCAGAACGCGTATCCACTTTGATGACTTCGCCAATCTGGACAAACAATGGAACTTTAACCACTGCGCCAGTAGACAGGGTAGCCGGTTTGCCGCCAGTACCTGCAGTATCACCTTTCAGACCTGGATCCGTTTCGATGATTTCCAGTTCTACGAAGTTTGGCGGGGTCACAGAGATAGGCTGACCGTTCCACAGGGTAACGATACATTCAGCCTGATCCAGCAGCCATTTCGCGTTATCACCAACGGCTTTCTCATCGGCAGCCAGCTGCTCGAAAGTCTCGTTGTTCATGAAGTGATAGAATTCACCATCGTTGTACAGGAAGGTCAGGTTCATATCGACAACGTCTGCGCCTTCGGCGGAGTCGGTAGATTTGAACGTCTTCTCAACGCGGGTGCCGGTCAGCAGGCGACGCAGCTTAACGCGCGCAAACGCCTGGCCTTTGCCGGGTTTAACGAATTCGCTGGCTTCAACCGCGTACGGTTCGCCGTCCATCATGATTTTAAGACCAGCACGAAAATCGTTGCTATAGTAAGTCGCCATAAGGCCCTCTAAAATTGTTAACTGGTAGCTAAGCCACAAAATGGCGCATATTGTAACCCTAAATACCCCGTCCAGAGAAGATTGGTTATCGCAACTTGCCGATGTAATCACCAGTCCTGATGAACTGCTGCGTCTGTTGAATATAGACTCTGATGAAAATTTGCTTGCTGGCCGCGAGGCTAAGCGTCTCTTTGCGCTACGCGTTCCACGCGCTTTTGTCGCGCGTATGGAGAAAGGAAACCCCGACGATCCATTGCTGAAACAGGTACTTACTTCACAGGATGAGTTCGTGACAGCACCGGGTTTTAGCACCGATCCGCTGGAAGAACAGAACAGCGTAGTGCCGGGGCTGCTGCATAAATACCGTAATCGCGCGCTGCTGCTGGTGAAAGGGGGTTGCGCGGTAAATTGCCGTTATTGCTTCCGTCGCCACTTCCCGTATGCCGAAAATCAGGGCAATAAGCGCAACTGGCAGGTCGCACTGGACTATATTGCGGCCCATCCGGAGCTGGATGAGATTATTTTCTCTGGCGGCGATCCGCTGATGGCGAAAGATCATGAGCTGGACTGGCTTCTCTCGCAGCTGGAAGCGATTCCTCACATCAAACGGTTACGTATCCACAGCCGTTTACCCATTGTGATTCCGGCGCGTATCACCGATACGCTGGTTTCCCGTTTCGAACAGTCTCGACTGCAAATCCTGCTGGTGAATCACATCAATCACGCCAGAGAGATTGATGAGGCGTTCCGCACTGCGATGACGCGTCTGCGTCTGGTGGGGGTGACATTGCTCAACCAGAGCGTGCTCCTGCGCGGAGTCAACGATAATGCCCTTACCCTTGCCGATCTGAGCAACGCCCTGTTTGATGCCGGTGTGATGCCCTATTACCTGCACGTGCTGGACCGCGTTCAGGGTGCGGCGCATTTCATGGTGAGTGACGAAGAGGCGCGGCAGATCATGCGTGAGCTGTTGACGCTGGTATCGGGCTATATGGTGCCGAAACTGGCACGAGAAATTGGCGGAGAGCCGAGCAAGACACCGCTGGATTTACAGTTACGCCAGTCGTAAAAGCCGGTGGCGTAAGGTCAAAACAGAACGGCAACGCCCGTTGCCGTTTGTAGCGTTTGCTCCCTTTCCCTGCCGGAGAGGGCCGGAGTGAGGGCATCCGCCCGCACTTAACTCAGTTCGGGCACTTATAAACCTGACCGTTCATTTTGCTGGCGGTCGGCACAAAGCTCGACAGAATGCCTTGCGTTGGGCTGCTGACACCATAAATGACGTTGCCTCCCATCGCCGCCGCCTGGTTGCGCAGCGCATTCGCTGCACCGCGCATTGAACCGCCTTCGTCACCGTGCTGACCCGACATCCAGTTGCTCTGCTCACCGCTGGCCGTGCCTAACAGCTGACACTCACTACCCGGCTTATCTTCCACAAAGCGAACGCTCTGACCACCAGCGGACAGTTCGTTACTGGAGCTACAACCCGCCAGCAGCAACGCTGCCCCTACGATCCCTGCACAGACTTTTACGCGCATGTTATTCCTCGTTTTCAATAAGCTGGACAATGTTTGTCCGTGTGTAAACCTTATACTAAAAAGATGACCAAAAGAAAAACCCCCAGACATTTCTGCCTGGGGGTTTTTCAATTCTGCGATGGATGCGCCCAAATCATTCTGGTTTCAGAAAGATGCCGGGCGCAGGGCAATTACATCATGCCGCCCATTCCACCCATTCCGCCCATGCCAGCTGCGCCTAAGTCAGGAGCATCGCCTTTAGGCAGATCGGTCACCATGCACTCGGTCGTGATCATCAGACCCGCAACGGATGCCGCGTACTGCAGAGCAGAACGGGTCACTTTAGTTGGGTCCAGGATACCGAAGTCGATCATGTTGCCGTATTCTTCAGTTGCTGCGTTGTAACCGTAGTTACCTTCGCCTGCTTTCACGTTGTTCGCCACCACAGACGGCTCTTCACCGGCGTTGGACACGATCTGACGCAGTGGAGCTTCCATTGCGCGCAGCGCAACTTTGATACCCACGTTCTGATCTTCGTTCTGAGCTGTCAGGCCAGACAGTTTAGCGGCAACGCGAACCAGCGCGACACCACCACCAGCCACTACGCCTTCTTCTACCGCAGCACGGGTTGCGTGCAGGGCGTCATCAACGCGAGCTTTCTTCTCTTTCATTTCAACTTCGGTAGCCGCACCGACTTTGATTACCGCAACGCCGCCAGCCAGTTTCGCTACGCGCTCCTGCAGTTTTTCACGGTCGTAATCAGAAGTTGCTTCTTCGATCTGCTTACGGATCTGACCAACGCGGCCCTGAATAGCAGCTTCGTCGCCCACGCCATCAATGATGGTGGTGGTGTCTTTGTTGATCACAACGCGTTTCGCCTGACCCAGGTCTTCCAGAGTCGCTTTTTCCAGTTCCATACCGATCTCTTCAGAGATAACGGTACCGCCGGTCAGAGTCGCGATATCCTGCAGCATGGCTTTGCGGCGATCGCCGAAACCAGGTGCTTTAACCGCAGCCACTTTCACGATGCCGCGCATGGTGTTAACCACCAGCGTAGCCAGCGCTTCGCCTTCAACGTCTTCAGCGATGATAACCAGTGGTTTACCCGCTTTCGCAACGGCTTCCAGAACTGGCAGCATTTCGCGAATGTTGGAGATTTTCTTATCAGCCAGCAGGATGAACGGGCTTTCCAGCTCAACAGCGCCAGTTTCTGGCTTGTTGATGAAGTATGGGGACAGGTAACCGCGGTCGAACTGCATACCTTCAACCACGTCCAGTTCGTCTTCCAGACCGGTACCGTCTTCAACGGTGATAACGCCTTCTTTACCGACTTTATCCATCGCTTCAGCGATCAGTTTACCGACAGTTTCGTCGGAGTTAGCGGAGATAGTACCAACCTGAGCAATCGCTTTAGAGTCGGAGCATGGTACGGACAGCGTTTTCAGCTCTTCGACAGCCGCGATAACCGCTTTGTCGATACCACGTTTCAGATCCATCGGGTTCATGCCCGCAGCAACAGCTTTCAGGCCTTCAGCGATGATCGCCTGTGCCAGTACGGTCGCAGTGGTGGTACCGTCGCCTGCCGCATCGTTCGCTTTAGAGGCAACTTCTTTTACCATCTGCGCGCCCATGTTTTCGAACTTGTCTTCGAGTTCGATTTCACGAGCTACGGAAACGCCATCTTTGGTGATGGTTGGTGCGCCGAAGGATTTATCCAGCACTACGTTACGGCCTTTCGGGCCCAGGGTCACTTTAACTGCATCTGCCAGTACGTTTACGCCGCGCAGCATTTTCACACGAGCGTCGTTACCGAATTTTACGTCTTTAGCTGCCATGTTCTTATTTCCTCAAATTCGTTCAGTGTCGTCCGCGGATTACGCTTCAACAATTGCCAGGATGTCACTTTCGGACATGATCAACACTTCTTCATTGTCGATCTTCTCGGATTTCACGCCGTAACCATCGTTGAAAATCACGATGTCACCAACTTTAACGTCCAGTGGCTGCACAGTTCCGTTTTCCAGAATGCGGCCCTTACCGACAGCGATGATTTCGCCACGAGTTGATTTAGCTGCTGCTGAACCGGTCAGAACGATGCCGCCAGCAGATTTGGTTTCAACTTCTTTACGCTTGACGATCACACGATCATGTAACGGACGAATACTCATTGATAGCTCTCCTTTGAGAAAGTCATTATCAGTTATGGATGACGCCGGGCCGGGAACGGTTTTCCGACTAGTGCCCTGAGAGATGGGGATGGGGGGTTGACCCTTCAAGGGGCTATCGAAAAAAAAATTGTGAAAGTGATACCATCGCCTCTCTTTTGATGGTGTCAGGACGAAGCAGATGAGTGGACTCAAGCAGGAATTGGGACTGGCGCAAGGTGTGGGACTCCTCTCAACATCCTTGTTAGGGACGGGTGTCTTTGCCGTGCCTGCGCTGGCGGCATGGGTGGCCGGAAATAACAGCCTGTGGGCGTGGCCGGTGTTGATCGTGCTGGTTTTCCCGATTGCGATTGTCTTTGCGGTACTCGGACGGCACTTCCCCAGCGCGGGCGGCGTAGCGCATTTTGTCGGCATGGCGTTTGGCCCACGGCTCGAGCGCGTCACCGGCTGGCTGTTTCTGTCGGTCATTCCGGTTGGCTTGCCTGCGGCTCTGCATATTGCCACCGGCTTTGGTCAGGCGCTGTTTGGCTGGCACGACGAACAACTGCTGTTTGCGGAACTGGGGACGCTTGCCATCATCTGGTGGGTCGGTTCACGCGGAGCCAGCTCCAGCGCCAATCTGCAAACGCTGGTCGCCGTGCTTATCGTCGCGTTGATTGCAGCTATCTGGTGGGCGGGAAATATCCAGGTGAGCGCGATTCCTTTCCCGACGATCGCTGATGTCGATCACTCTCAACTGTTCGCCGCACTCTCCGTGATGTTCTGGTGTTTTGTCGGGCTGGAAGCGTTCGCGCATCTGGCATCAGAATTTAAACAGCCGGAGCGCGACTTCCCACGCGCTCTGATGATTGGCCTGGTACTGGCGGGGACCGTCTATTGGGCATGTACGGTGCTGGTACTGCATTTCCACGCTTATGGCGCGGAGACTGCCGCTGCCGCCTCTCTGCCCGGCATCGTCGTACAACTGTTTGGCGTAAAAGCCTTATGGGTCGCCTGCGTGATTGGCTATCTCGCCTGTTTCGCCAGCCTGAATATCTATATTCAGAGCTTCGCCCGTCTGGTGTGGTCCCAGGCGCAGTACAAACCAAACAGCCGGTTATCTCGCCTGTCAACACGCCAGCTCCCGCTTAACGCGTTGAACGCTGTGCTGGGCTGCTGCGTGTTGAGCACTCTGGCAATCTACTGGCTGAACATTAATCTTGATGCCCTTATCGTCTATGCCAATGGCATTTTCATCATGATTTATATGCTGTGCATGATCGCAGGATGTCGATTACTGAAAGGACGCTTTAAGGCGCTGGCGGTGACAGGCGGTGTGCTCTGTTTACTGCTGCTGGCGATGGTGGGATGGAAAAGTTTGTATGCGGTAATTATGCTGGCCGGATTGTGGCTGCTGTTGCCTAAGCGTAGCGTGGTTCTTTGACAAAACGCCCGGCGATGCCGGGCGTTTTCACATTATTTATCGTCTTTATGATCGAGACGGTCGCGCTGGTCGTCCTTGCGCTGGTATTCCCCGTCGAAGGTCTCGCCATTGCCCGGACCGGCGCTGAACCCGCCGCCCGGCATACGGTTAAAGCGCAGATGCGGCAGCAGTCTCATCGTCAGAAGTTTTTGCACCGGTGGCAACAGCAGTAACAGGCCAAGGAAGTCGGTGAAGAACCCCGGCAGAATCAGCAGCAGGCCCGCAAGAATCAGGGACACGCTTTTGATCATTTCGGCCGCCGGACTTTCCCCCGCCGCCATCTTTTGCTGCATTAACAGGAAGTTTTTGAAACCCTGATTGCGCACCAGTGACATACCAATCACTGACGTGAATATCACCAGAATCAGTGTCAGCAGGACGCCCAGCACGTGGGCGACCTGGATAAAAATAGAAATCTCAATGTAAACATAGAGAAAAATGGCAATAAAAGGTATCCAGCGCACTGGTTTCTCCTGTGTGGCAGACGCCTCTGGCCTCTGTCTGAATGTATTTGCGAGTCGCGTCTTTCTGAAGTGGTGACGATTAGCCAAATTTCAATCGGTTTGCACGGATATTTTTTCTGGAAACATTCAAGCGGTGATTCATTTCACAGATTAATAATTATCATGTGATGAGGGTGATAATAAGTGATCCAGATTACGGCAATTCGCTATCATCAGCATATGATCTCGGGTATCTGGCTGATTGAGGGAATAATCGTCGGTCAGCAAATATTGAAAACCACATATCTACTGTGTGTTTAGTACAATCCATCGGCTGCTTTAAAAGAAGGTTCACATGTTAAACAACATTCGTATCGAAGAAGATTTGTTGGGTACCAGGGAAGTTCCAGCGGATGCCTACTACGGTATTCACACTCTGAGAGCGATTGAAAACTTCTACATCAGCAACAACAAAATCAGTGACATCCCTGAGTTTGTGCGTGGCATGGTGATGGTAAAAAAAGCCGCAGCACTGGCAAATAAAGAGCTGCAAACCATTCCGAAAAGCGCTGCGAACGCCATCATCGCTGCATGCGATGAAGTGCTGAACAACGGCAAATGCATGGATCAGTTCCCGGTTGACGTCTATCAGGGCGGCGCGGGTACCTCCGTGAACATGAATACCAACGAAGTGCTGGCAAACATCGGGCTTGAACTGATGGGCCACCAGAAAGGTGAGTACCAGTACCTCAACCCGAACGACCACGTTAACAAGTGCCAGTCTACTAACGACGCCTATCCGACCGGTTTCCGTATCGCCGTTTACGCCTCTGTAGTGAAACTGATCGACGCGATTAACCAGCTGGGCGATGGCTTCCAGCGTAAAGCGGTTGAATTCCAGGACATCCTGAAGATGGGTCGTACCCAGTTGCAGGACGCCGTGCCGATGACGCTCGGCCAGGAATTCCACGCCTTTAACGTTCTGCTGAACGAAGAGACCCGCAACATCCTGCGCACCTCCGAGCTGCTGCTGGAAGTGAATCTCGGTGCGACCGCCATTGGTACTCGCCTGAACACCCCGGACGGCTATCAGCAACTGGCCGTGCAGAAACTGGCCGAAGTCTCCAACCTGGCCGTCGTTCCGGCAGAAGACCTGATTGAAGCCACCTCCGACTGCGGCGCCTATGTGATGGTACACAGCGCGCTGAAACGTCTGGCGGTGAAACTCTCCAAAATCTGTAACGACCTGCGTTTACTCTCTTCCGGTCCGCGTGCCGGCCTGAACGAAATCAATCTGCCAGAGCTGCAGGCTGGTTCTTCCATCATGCCAGCCAAAGTGAACCCGGTTGTGCCAGAAGTGGTAAACCAGGTGTGCTTCAAAGTCATCGGTAACGACATCACCGTGACGATGGCTTCTGAAGCAGGTCAGCTGCAGTTGAACGTCATGGAGCCGGTCATCGGTCAGGCGATGTTCGAGTCTATCCACATTCTGACCAACGCCTGCTACAACCTGCTGGAAAAATGCATTAACGGCATCACGGCAAACAAAGCCGTGTGTGAAAGCTTCGTCTACAACTCTATCGGTATCGTCACCTATCTGAACCCATTCATCGGCCACCACAACGGCGATATCGTCGGGAAGATTTGCGCCGAAACCGGTAAGAGCGTGCGTGAAGTCGTGCTTGAGCGTGGACTGCTGACAGAAGCGGAGCTGGATGATATCTTCTCGGCGCAAAACCTGATGCACCCGGCCTACAAAGCGAAACGTTATACCGATGAAAGCGAACAATAACAGTTCCGGTTAAACTTCCGAAAGGCACGTCACTTGTGACGTGCCTTTTTGCTTTTATAGGACATCACAAAAATAACATTTATGTATCCAACATCTAACATTCAAGGAAGCGATTATGATTGTCATTGAGCTGATTATCGTTTTAGCGGCGATTTTTCTCGGCGCCAGGCTAGGGGGGATTGGTATCGGCTATGCCGGTGGGTTGGGCGTGCTGGTACTGGCAGCCATCGGTGTCGCACCGGGTAAAATCCCGTTTGACGTTATCTCCATCATCATGGCGGTTATTGCGGCGATCTCAGCGATGCAGATCGCGGGCGGCCTGGATTATCTGGTTCATCAAACTGAAAAGCTGCTGCGCAAAAACCCTAAGTACATCACCATTCTCGCGCCTGTTGTCACCTATTTCCTGACCATTTTTGCCGGTACGGGCAACATCTCCCTGGCAACGCTGCCGGTGATAGCTGAAGTGGCGAAAGAGCAAGGCATCAAACCGTGCCGCCCGCTGTCGACCGCCGTCGTCTCCGCCCAGATTGCCATTACCGCCTCGCCGATTTCTGCCGCAGTGGTTTACATGTCATCCGTCATGGAAGGCCACGGCGTCAGCTACATTCATTTGCTGTCGGTGGTGATTCCTTCAACGCTGCTGGCCGTTCTGCTGATGTCCTTCCTGGTCACCATGCTGTTTAACTCCAAACTTTCCGACGATCCGGTGTATCTGAAGCGTCTGGAAGAGGGCTTGATCGAGCTGCGCGGTGAAAACAAAATTGAGATCAAACCGCGTGCCAAACTGTCAGTGCTGCTGTTCCTGTTGGGCGTAATCTGCGTGGTGATTTATGCCATCGTTAACAGCCCAAGCCTGGGCCTGGTAGCGACGCCGCTCATGAACACCACCAACGCCATCCTGATTATTATGCTGAGTGTCGCGACGCTGACCACAACGCTTTGCGGCGTGGAAACGGACAGCATTCTGAGCTCCAGTACCTTTAAAGCGGGAATGAGCGCCTGTATCTGTATCCTCGGCGTGGCGTGGCTCGGCGATACCTTCGTGTCTCACAACATCGACTGGATTAAAGAGACGGCGGGCACGGTCATTCAGGGGCATCCGTGGCTGCTGGCGGTGATCTTCTTCGTTGCCTCTGCGCTGCTGTATTCTCAGGCCGCGACCGCCAAAGCGCTGATGCCAATGGCGCTGGCGCTGAACGTGTCGCCGCTGACAGCGGTCGCCTCGTTTGCCGCCGTTTCCGGCCTGTTCATTCTGCCTACCTACCCGACGCTGGTCGCGGCGGTACAGATGGACGATACCGGGACTACGCGCATCGGGCGTTTCGTCTTTAACCATCCATTCTTTATCCCAGGCACGATGGGCGTGGTCTTTGCCGTGTGCTTCGGTTTCCTGATCGGCAGCGTGATTCTCTGATCCGCCTCCGGTGTAAAATTAGTTAAAGTCGGGCCGCTTAGCGGCCCGATTCATTAATCGCCTCCGGCCCAGCGTGATATAGTGATTTTTTCGCGATGAGGAGGTCGACTTGTGAACACGCCTGACGCTGTTGTTGTACTCTGTACCGCCCCCGATGAAGCCACCGCCCAGGAGCTGGCCGCCAAAGTGCTGGCAGAAAAGCTCGCAGCCTGCGTGACCCTCCTTCCCGGCGCGACGTCCCTCTATTACTGGGAAGGCAAGCTGGAACAGGAGTACGAAGTGCAAATGCTGCTGAAAACCAACGTGGCACATCAACAAGCGCTGCTCGACTGCCTCAAATCTCATCACCCTTACCAGACCCCGGAACTACTGGTTATGCCAGTCCTCCACGGCGATAACGATTATCTCTCATGGCTCAACGCTTCCTTACACTGATTCTTCTGCTGTGCAGCATATCAGCATTTGCCGGGTTATTTGACGCGCCCGGCCGCTCGAATTTCATTCCCGCTGACCAGGCGTTTGTCTTCGACTTCCAGCAAAATCAGCACGATCTCAATCTGAGCTGGCAGGTCAAAGACGGCTATTACCTTTATCGCAAGCAGGTCAGCATCACGCCCGCAAACGCGCAAATCGGTGAGCCACAGTTGCCCGCTGGTGAGTGGCATGAAGACGAGTTTTATGGCAAAAGCGAAATTTATCGCCAGCAGTTGAACGTGCCGGTTACGGTGAATCAGGCAAGCCCCGGCGCGACGCTCACAGTGACCTATCAGGGCTGTGCTGATGCAGGTTTCTGCTATCCACCTGAAACCAAAATAGTGCCGCTGAGTGAGGTAAAAGCGGCAGCTCAACCGGCCGTTTCTCCTGCTCCAGCTGGAAAAAGTGGCGAAGAGAGCACCAGGCTCCCCTTCTCTGCGCTCTGGGCTTTGCTGATCGGCATCGGCATCGCCTTCACGCCGTGCGTATTACCGATGTATCCGCTGATCTCGGGTATCGTGCTGGGCGGTCAACAACGTCTATCGACGACTCGCGCGCTGCTGTTGGCGTTTATCTATGTGCAGGGGATGGCGCTGACCTATACGGCGCTGGGCCTGGTGGTTGCCGCCGCCGGGCTACAGTTTCAGGCTGCGCTCCAGCATCCTTACGTGCTCATCGGCCTGTCGATAGTCTTCACGCTGCTGGCTCTGTCGATGTTTGGGCTCTTTACTCTGCAGCTGCCGTCGTCCCTGCAAACACGTTTAACGCTGATGAGTAACCGGCAACAAGGCGGTTCTGCGGGTGGCGTTTTTGTGATGGGCGCCATTGCCGGGCTGATTTGCTCACCTTGCACCACCGCGCCGCTGAGCGCGATCCTGCTCTACATCGCGCAGAGCGGCAATATGTGGTTCGGCGGCGGTACGCTCTACCTTTATGCGCTGGGCATGGGTCTGCCGCTGATCCTGGTGACGGTCTTTGGCAATCGCCTGCTGCCGAAAAGCGGCCCGTGGATGGCGCAAGTGAAGACGGCCTTTGGCTTCGTGATTCTGGCGCTGCCGGTCTTCTTGCTGGAGCGCGTAACAGGCGATGTCTGGGGCGTTCGCTTGTGGGCGATGCTTGCGGTGGCGTTCTTTGGCTGGGCGTTTATCACTAGTCTGCAGGCGAAAAAACCCTGGATGCGGTTGCTTCAAATCATCCTGCTGGCTGCCGCGCTGATAAGCGTGCGTCCGCTTCAGGACTGGGCCTTTGGGTCCACAAGCGCGCAAACTCAGGCGCATCTTAACTTCACTCACATCAGCAACGTTGATGAGCTGAATACCGCGCTGGCGCAGGCCAAAGGAAAACCCGTGATGCTCGACCTTTACGCCGACTGGTGTGTGGCATGTAAAGAGTTCGAAAAATATACCTTTAGCGATCCGCAGGTGCAAAACGCGCTGAAAAATACCGTTCTGCTGCAGGCTAATGTGACAGCCAATAACGCCCAGGATAAGGCTTTACTGAAGCAACTCAACGTGTTGGGGCTGCCGACGATCCTGTTCTTTAACGAACAGGGCGAGGAACAACCGGCGGCACGCGTGACTGGATTTATGGATGCGGCAGCGTTCAGCGCACATTTGCGCGATCGCCAACCGTAAACGACACTGTTAACGGGAGAAACCGTTAGCATTGGGAGGAGAAAACCGTGCAACGTGAAGACGTACTGGGACAAGCCCTACAATTACTTGAGATTCAAGGGATCGCCAGCACCACGCTTGAGATGGTGGCCGAACGCGTCAATTATCCTCTGGATGAACTGCGCCGCTTCTGGCCCGATAAAGAAGCTCTGCTCTACGATGCGCTCCGCTATCTCAGCCAGCAGGTGGATATCTGGCGCAGGCAGTTAATACTGAATGAAGATCTGTCGGCAGAACAAAAATTACTGGCGCGCTATACGGCGCTGGCGGATTGCGTGCGCAACAAACGCTATCCAGGGTGCCTGTTTATCGCCGCCTGTACTTTCTATCCGGATCCTGGTCACCCTATTCACCAACTGGCAGAACAGCAAAAACGCGCGGCTCACGACTTTACTCACGAGCTGCTCACGACGCTCGAAGTGGACGATCCTGCGATGGTCGCCAAACAAATGGAGCTGGTGCTGGAGGGGTGTCTGAGCCGCATGCTGGTTAATCGTAGCCTTACTGACGTCGAGACGGCGCATCGGCTGGCAGAAGATATTCTGCGTTTTGCCCAGTGCCGCATGGGCGGAGCGCTCACTTAGGCCAGCATGCCTGCCCAGGCAGAGGCAAACAGACACAGCGCCATCACCCGCTGAAAGCGCACCATCGCCACGGTGGTGCGAAACACGCGGTTAACCGCGCTTCCCAACCATGCCCAGCACGTCAGACAGGCCACTGAGATAAGCAAAAACCATAGGGCCATTAACGCGATCTCCCGCAAGGCATGCTCGCCTTTAGGGGCAAATAAACTCACCACCGCCAACGCCATCATCCACGTTTTCGGGTTAATCACCTGTAATAGAGCCGCCGCACGAACCGTAAAACGGTGCTGCGTTCCGTTGGTCAGATTCGCCGCCGGGGCGCTAAAAAGCTGCAAGCTCATCCAGCTTAGCCACAACACTCCAGCCCAGCTCATGATCTGGCGGATAAGCGGATACTGGCGCAACAATTCCCCTGCTCCCGCGCCGGATACCAGCACAATGGCGCTCGCTGCCACGCAGCCGCTAATCAATGGGGGAAGGGTGGCCTTCACACCGTAATGCTGACTGTTGGTCAAAACGAGGATATTGGTCGGCCCCGGCGTTATCGAGGCAACAAAGGCAAACAGCAGAAACGGCATCACATTCACAGGTGGCTCCTTCTTATCAGAGCCCTGAATGTGCCGTTATTTTCTGGAAACGTCTGGAAGGTTTGTGCACAACTTTCGGTAATGAGCGGGGGTTATACGATACGCGCGCTGGAACCAACGCCCGAGATGGCTTTGGTCGGCAAATCCCAGTGCCGCAGCCACATCGACAGGCTGCTCACCACGGGCCAACAACTGCCGCGCTTTCGCCAGTCGGAGCTGGATGAGCCAGGCGTGGGGGGCCAAATGGAACTCGCGTTTAAAGCAGCGCGTCAGCGTAAAACGGTCGGTGCCCGTCTCCCGTGCGAGATCGGAAAGACCGATGTTCTCACCCACGTGTGCGTAAAGATAATCGCGCGCGCGGTGGGCGACAGCGGCGCTTTGCAGCTGAGAGGGCAACTTTTTGCGCCAGTGACAATGAGAGGTAATCTGCGCCAGAAGATGATCCATCGTGCTCTGCTGCACGATTTTCATTTCGTCAGAATGGAGTGCTGCAAACGTGTCGCCAATAGCACCAACCAGCTGGGGCTCACGCGTCAGGGTTTGCGCAAAATGGAGTGAGTAGCTCCCGGGCGTGGCCTCATACAAGCCGTGCAGGGTGTTGGTCAGCCACTGTTCATCCAGGTAAAAGGTCAGATAGGTAAAGCCCCCTTCTACGGGTGCATCACCATCATGGATCTCCCCCGGCTCCAGCAGAAAAGCATCGCCCGGACGACTATGATGCCATTCGCGACGACAATGAAACTGCTGCGTACCGGAAAGCGTAATGCCCACCAGATAACTGTCATGCCAGTGCGGATCGTAGGCATGCCCCTCAAAATGCGCCTTGATCGTTTCAATACCCGTATCTGCATGCTGACGTAGCTCAAGCCAGTCGTTCGCCATATCGCCCTCCTCCTGCCCGTCAGCATTGCGATTTCTTGCCATTTTTGTCTGGAAGATTTGTGCATTTTCGGCGCTCAAACGGACAGATTGCCGCAAAGTTAAGCAGTTGAACAGCTTTTCCCTAAATAGGGTTGACGATCCTACGGGATTAAGGTTTAATTCGCTCCGTTGCCCGGATAGCTCAGTCGGTAGAGCAGGGGATTGAAAATCCCCGTGTCCTTGGTTCGATTCCGAGTCCGGGCACCACTATTTAAAGAACCCGCCAAAAAGGCGGGTTTTTGCTTTTGGAGTTTTGGTAAAACATTAACCAGAGCTGCGATGTTCAACGGCTTTTATCCGGGTACATCGGGTTTCAGGCCAGATTCTCAATGGCACGAAAGAAAATGTCTTCAGTCATGATGACGTTTTTCACTATCGCCTGATGCTCGCCGCGAATAAACCAGCCCGCTTCCGGCGCCATGCATAAATAAAAAAGTTGTTTTACCGGGATGCGGTCAGGCGCATTGACCGTCATCGTGACACAACCTTTCTCACCTCCCCGATAAAGCTGCTCAGGCAAAATGCTTACGCTTCGGGGATCGTTTTGCAGCCTGACCGTCGTGATTTCGTAGCGGAGTGCGCCGCTATTGAGGCTATGCCCTACTGTGCTCAGGTCCTGCACATATTTTGATGCGACCGTCACTCTAATACCGGCTCCGTCAAACCACTGCTGTATCTGCTGTGCAAATTCCGCCATCCGCTGACAGAATGCCTGAATATCTGCTGCAACAGACCCGTCTGTAGGTAAAGCGACGGTTTGTTGCTGTACTTTCTTAAAAAAACGCGCTCTGGCTGACACGCTATCTCCTTTCTTCTGACCCGGTGTGATAATCCGATGCTCTGTAACGGGCGAATCCGTTATTTTTTCTGTCATACCGAAATACCCTATTACCTGCGAAAGAAACGGCAGGAAAATATATCAATATGAACAAAAATTCGGTTAAATCGCTGCCCGTGCGTCCAGATAATGTTCGTTTTTCATATGTCTGATAAGCACTCGCCCCTCCGGCATAAACTCCGTGCCATAGCGTACCAGCCCGATTCCCCTGAGTTCGGCATCTATCGCATAGCGCAATTCACCGGGGATCTCTTGATCCAGAAGTACCACGTCAATTTTTTTCAGCCTTGGCTCGTATTTAAGCAGAACAGCCGACAGTTTGCCGATCAGCTCATGAGCTGTGCCGGGCATGCCCTGCAGCGTTTTAGTCATATCCGGCAGTCCATAGTCCGGAATGTGCGCCAGCGTACCGGCGCGGCAGTTGAGGATGCGCTGCATGTTGTCGAGTACCGATAAAATCACCTGGTTCTGCTCGCTGACCTGATGCAGGTCGAGGCCGCCAGTGAAATTGCCAAAGAGAGACTCATACAGCGACGGACGTGGCGACTCATTCATCTTTCAGTGGCTCCAGCGTCAGCCGGTTGTTACCCGCGTCGATGATCCGTGCCCTGTCCGGATCGAGATCGTCCCGGCTCAGTACCACGCGCCAGGTATTGTTTGCCTGATCCGGTGACATAAACATCCCGGCCACCGCCACATACTGCGCATTTTCATCCATCGGCATATCGACCATCACCGCCCCGCCCGGCTCCAGGCGAATGTCTTTCTCTGCCACCAGGTCTGCTTTAATCGCCTGACTGTCGGTGGCAAACAGAGACGGGTAGTCCGTACTGTCGAACGTCTTGCGATCCTTAAGCTGATAAATACGCACCACGGTGGACAACGCCGCGCCACTTGCATTGTTATTAATGGCTTCACGGGCGCGAATATCCAGGTGCAGGGTTTTTACCTGTTTATAGAATATTGATTTGCTCACGGCGACAGTGCCGTCCGTGACTTTCTGGGTCAGTCCACAGCCCGCCAGCAGCATCGTGATGCCTGCGGTCAGTGCAACAAGGGGAAATTTACCAGTGGTAATCGCCATCTTCATCGGTCTCCCTGCGGTGAATATGTTCCTGAACCCGCTCATAGCGGCCCAGATTAATGGTGATGATTTTCGGGTGTGTCCGGGTGTTTTCCGGATTCAGTGGCCGCATGACGGCGGTACGGCCCAGCTGTACCGCCCCCGCCCGGGGCTGGCTGTGCATCGTGGCATCAGGAAGCAGGCTGCGGTCCACGCACAGCTGCAGCCGCACATCGAGTCGTGACCCGAGATACACATGCAGCAGCGCCATTAAATCCGTGTGGAGGTCGCCACCGGGTAGCCAGCCCTGCACTTCTTCCGGGTCGGTGGTGGTCAGGCGCATCAGCACCTGACTGTTAACATCGGTGGCATAGCTACCCATCACCGGCCGGTGGGTCAGGGTGACGGGCTGACGCACGCTCATCGTCAACGTTTTTTTCAGCGGGACGCGTCGTTTGTCGTGATGCCAGATTTTCGCCCGGGTATTGGGGGCCAGCAGACGTACCAGCGACACCATCCCTTCCGCAGTACGCCCCGGCAACAGCATGACCGGCAGCAGCGCCAGAAAACGCGAGGCGGGTGTCGCAATACTGTCCGTGCAGCCGTCAATCCCGAGTCCGGCGAGCCCCAGCAGATACTGTGAGGTGTTGTCCTTCCCGCCGGCTTCGAAGGTGGCTGGGTAGGAGTATTTCCGCCAGATACGGTAGTACTGAGCGATCAGCCGGTGGTTGAAGATATCAAGAAAATCAGCCGTCGCTTCATGGCCTTCCCGACGCTGGGTAATGTCATCGATGTAATGGGTCGGTAGCGGGGACTCCACGCCGTAAAGTCCCATAAAGGTGATGCGCACCGTGGGCGGCAGGTGGGGATGCTCAGGCGGTTCAATCCCTTTGATTTCGGAGGCCGGGAAACCCATGCCGGGATGGGGCCGGAAACGTACCGGTTCATGACGTACCTGCCAGGTGCTGCCAGTGACCGGTTTACCCGGCTGGCTCTGCTCAAGTATCTGGCAGAAGCGGTAAAAGTTCATGTACGGCAGATACTGCCGTAGCTGCTCCATCATCCTGGCAGGCGCGGACTGTGATTCTCTTTCCACCGGATGCATTTTCCTTCTGGCTGAACAATAAGGGTGAGCTGGTTAAACTGGTTCATATCGGCATACAGCGCAAAGAACCGGTTCAGCATTTCGCCAAACAGGTGAATATCCCCTTCCCCCGTGAAACCGTTGCTGTCGAGAGTCACTTCGATATCCAGCCCGCGCAGCAGGAAACCCTGCTCGAACCGCTGCAGGCGATGATGCGCCACGTGCTGGATAGCCTCCAGACGGCGGTTATTGAGTTCATCTTCCTGCCAGTTATACAGCGCCAGCGTGCCGCGCAGCACTTCGGCGGTACTCATCATATTGAGGAAGCCGGAGCCGAGATGGCTCAACACCCGCCAGTGAAAACGGTCTTCCGCAGGCGGATAGACCGGCAGCGTGGGTTTGCCGAGATTTCTCACCGTTAACGGTGTCTGTACCATCTGTTCACAGCGGTCAAGCAGCGTGCTCTGGAGCGCCCGGCGCGGTAGCTGGCCGTTGGTGCCGGTAATTTGCAGCGACACGGCTTCGCGCTCAACGAGCCGGTCATCCTCCCACTGGTGACCGCCCAGAATAAGCCAGGTGTCATACAGCCCGGTCACGCTGCGCTTCACCCGGGTGTGGTAATAACGGGGCGGCGCATGACGGCGCATCATGCCACCTTTGTGACGGAAGCTGCTGAACGGCACGTACTCCGCATCACGGGTGCGGTTTGAACCGGTGACCGAATCGACGGCATAAATCTCAGTGTGCCCGTCCTGCAGTCGTTTAGGCCGCAGCAGGTATTCATTTTCCAGACCGGTGATAGTGAGCGGGTCCGCCTCCAGCGTGAACAGGTTAATCACCGGCACGCAGTGAAGGCGAACGGCCTCATCGCTCACGGGCAGGTCTGATGGCCAGAGCGAACTGAACACCACTTCAATATCAAAATACTCCGCCCCGGCAGGCGGCGTGATATCGTCCAGCCCGTTGAGATGGACAAACATAAACTTGTCCCGGAAGGTGAAATATTCCAGCAACAGCTGGTAACCACTGAAAGCGGTATCGCCTTTTGGCCACAGCCCGTCCTCATCACCAAATCCACCCGGAGAAAAATACCCGTCAAGCCGGATACGGTCGGTCTGCCCGGGCAGGCGCATATACAGCGCCGCCTGCCGTTTGGTCAGCATCAGATGCAGCTGACTGCTGACCGGTGCATCCGCCCCGAGATACAGGCTCAGACGACTCAGGTCAGCGTGCGACCAGTCGGCCTGCGTGCTGCAGGCAAAACGCATCCGCAACAGCGAGCGGCCATCAGGCTCAGTGGTCATGGTCACCCCTGAGATATTCAGAGGATTAAGCATCACATCCCGCGTCGTGCGGTAACGACAGACCGTATTCTTTGGCCCCACGGGCCGGGAGTACACTTCCAGCCCCGCAGGCATGACCTCTGCCATCTTCACCGCCTGCAACGCAGGCGTAAACGCCACCATCGAGAGTGATGGAATGGTACGCAGGTAATGGGGCCAGAGCATGCTGACCAGCCCTTCCGTCAGTTCCGGCAGGTCGTCATCAATTTTTTCGCGCAACCGCCCCATTGAGAAGGCAAAGCCTTCAAACAGGCGTTCAACATACGGGTCGGGGGTACCCGCCTTATCCAGGTCCAGCATCGCGGCCCGATCAGGATGGGTCTGGGCAAACTCTTTGCCGGCTTCGCGGAGGTAGCGCATTTCCGCGTCATAATATCGCAGGGTCTGATCTTTCATATGCGTTCCAGCTGGAGTTAGCCCTAGTGTTGTTGCCCGATAATTAAGCGTAGAAACGTGAGGGAGACAGGGAAAAATACAATATCTGCAGCAAGTGCCACAGGTGTGAGCACTATGTTGGTAGCAAGATTCTTCGGATAAAAATCGGTTTCACTGTCGGTCGCGTAAAATTCAACTTTGTACTTTCGCCCCAGTGACTCGGTATTGGTAAATGCATAATTGAGACTTTTCCTTGGAAGAATCGCGCCCTCAATATTGACGTTTTTCCAGTATTCCCCATCAGTGTTCTGGAAACCTGAATGTTTAATGACATTTATATCGTCTTCTGAAAGCTCACCTGCGCTTTTATTTACCCTGATCCGTAACGAATCGCTAAAGTGAACGACTGCATCCCCTTTTTCAGGGCGAGACAACTGAAGCTTGAGCGTATTCTCTTCTTTTCCTGCAACCAGGGGGATGTTGTCTGTTAATTTGTTTAAAGACAGTAATTCATCAGCTCCCCTCGTCAATATATAGACGTTTTTTTCACCCAAAAAGGCAATACCTTCTGATGGAATAATCAGAGGTATATTGGCTTTATCCTGAACGGCGGAAGCGGCGAGATTTTTATACTGAAAAATGTCGGTGACATTATCCTGTATTTGCATGACATTCACGCTATGGCTATCTGCGACTTTATTTCCCCCCCACAAAAGTACAGTACACCCGGACAGTAAGAGCACCATGCCAATGCATGCTGCAGATTTGGTTATTTTCATGAAAGTTTTTATTCCTAAAATTATTTATATCACCGGCATCATTTCCGGAATTCATTTCTTTGCATTACCCGCACAAGACGGCCGCACGGGCAGGATCGATAGCAATTAATCCGGCAAGCAGGCTTTCCATTTCAGTGTGCAGGCGAGCTTTGTCCGACTCTGCCCGACCTGCTTTCATTCTCAGCAGCTTCAGATGGCGGGCCTGGACTTCAAACAACAGCTCAGGCTCCCATTCGGTGAGGGTCACCTCACTGGCACAAGCCCCCAGTTCAGCGAACAAGTGCACTGCCAGCTCATTTTTACCGTACTGTTCAGCAATACGCCCCATCAGCAGACGCAGTAGCCACCGCTGACGGTCGGTCGTTATGCCAGGCCGGTTCTGCAACCAGTTCAGCGCCACCTCCGGACCTTCACTGTCGGCCAGGGCCACGGCTTCTGGCTCCAGGGCCAGAATGTCATCGTTTCCGGAGGCCATCTGAGCAGACGGCGTGTCGTTCCCCCACCCGCCCGTCGCATCCAGCACGCGCTGCTGGATCCAGTTCAGGGTCACTTCATCGGCAAAGGGGGTGCCATCACTGAAGGCCAGCGCTTCCAGTCCGGACAAGCGGGTCAGCAGCCCTTTCAGATCGGCCGCCACAATGTCTGCCAGCGTAGCCTGACCAGATTTCATCAGCGCCTGGTGGATATACCACTGCAGATCCAGCCACAGATGGTTGGCGCCGCGCGAAAAGGTGCTGTCTGCGGTCTCCAGCATTTCACTCCAGTTCTGCTGCAGATAAAGGCGTTTGAGTAATGCCCGCTGGTCCGCTCTTGGCGGCTCAATACGCGTGCGCCCCTGCGCATCCGGGCCAGGAATGGCATGCAGCGTATCGTGGCGCAGACTTTTCATCAGGTGATGCGCTGACAGCCAGCCGTCAGGTTGCTCACGCAGGTATTCGGAGAAGGTGCGCGCCTGCGCCAGCAAATCCTGACCGGAGGTAATACGCCCTGGAGCCAGGACATCACCGTGACGCGTTGTGGCAGGCGGTTCGCTATGGCTGGCATTCTGCGGCACGACGGCATCCACGCCACCGGCTTTCTGCAGCCGACTCTCCAGAGCACCGTACAGCGCACTGAGCTGCGGCCGGGTTGCATCCGGATCGTCCTGGGTCAGGTGTGCTATCAGCAGCAGCGCTCCGGCGGTCCGCAGCGTCTCTTCCCGGACCACTTCCGGGTACAGCGACAGACTGTCGGTCAGGCGTGAACCCGCCAGCCACTCCATCGCCGCCTTGCGGCTGCGGTCACGCTGCGGGTGAAGTTGCTGTCCATAGCGTTCCAGCAGGCCGGCGAGTAGTTCCAGCCCATCGGCCAGCCCCTGCTCCCCCTCACGATGCAGCTTCGCCCAGCAGTAGTACGTTGCCACCCGAATGTCTTTGGCGGTGGTCGTGAGCAGTTTTTCCGCCAGACGACAGATAAGCTCCGTGTCGGCGCCGGAGAGTTTGTTGACCTCTTCACGCATCTGCTGGAAGTCATCGTCATAGCCCGGGTCATCCCCAACGGGCGACGAATCTGATAACGGCTGCAGCCAGCTGTCCCACTTTGCCACCCGTTCACGGGTGGTCTGCAGCAAAGCCGCTTTATCAGCCTGACAGGCGCTGAGTAACGGATTCAGGGTGTTCATCAGTACACCTCCGCCGCATCAGCGCTGTCAGTGGTATCCGGAGAAGATGCCTGCGCGCTGACGCTGAAGATAGTGTCCGGCAGGCGGAAATTACGCAGTTTCAGCAGCACCAGAGGTCCCTCTCCTGCTTCGGTTCGCAGGGTGTAATTCAAGGTTCGTCCGTCCTGCGCTTTCCAGCTCAGGCTGTAGCTGCTGCCCACGCCCGGATAAGCACTGACGGCGGCCTTATCGAGCAGACGTATCCACCCCCAGGCGCCGGGGATATCCGCATACTGCCGGGTCCCCGCCTGCGTGCTAATCCAGCTCAGGTTCGCGCCGGGCGCTTCGGTATCCGCAGGCCAGGTGAAGCGCTTCCACGCCGGGAGCTGATTCACGTAGGTCAGTTTCTGGCTGTCGATAATCATGTCAGTCTGCATCACGCCGGCGGCGGTACCCGGACGCAATTCAAAGTTCATCCCGGCATTGCCCTCGGTGAACGCCACATCCGAGATATGACTCAGGGTGTTGATGGCATTGAGGAAGGCCGGATTAAAGGTCAGTCCCTGGGCGTTAATGCTGTCCGGCAGCCAGTGGTTGCCCTCACGGTGCAAAACCCCTTTCAGGCGGGTCTGCAGGAACTGCGCAATACGCCCGGAATCGGCATTCAGGTATTTCGCGAGCAGTGGAAGGGAAACATCACTGCTGGCATCGCTGAACGGATAGCGTCCCCCAAATGCACTGTTCCACTCGCTGACCACCGCCTGCTGCCACTGTGTATTGAGGCTGTCGGCCGCCGGGGTGAGCACCTGCTGCCAGGCCTGCTCCATGGGGTTCACAAATACCGTCTGACCAAAACCACTCCACTCCTGACCGAGGCCCGCTGCAATCAGGCTGCCGTAATCACGGGTTTCGGTCAGGTCGACCGCCTTGCCCTGGAACACCGTCTGTGCAAGCGTCTGGGTCATGGCCTGCGGGTCCGCGGCGTTGGTCACCTGCTGCAGACGCAGACGTACCTGCGTCACCCGGGTCAGGAAGGACTGCAGACTCTGTGCATCGGTTCCGGTGCGGCTCTTGTCCATCAGCGCGATGACCGGGCCAAAAGTCGCATCCAGCGGGCCATGTACCCCGGCGCTCTGGTCAATGGCATCCTGGCTGTCACCGCCCAGCAGATTCTTCGCCGATTTCACCAGCGAGTCAGATATTGCCTCCCCGGTCTGCCCGGTGCGGCCCTGCACGTTCAGGGTATTCATCAGGGCCACCAGAGGAGACTGGCGCACGTCGGCCATCAGGGTTAACTGGTCAATCGAGTCCGACAGTGTGGCGGCACGATGAAGCCGCAGACTGTTGAGGAACGCCAACCAGGCCCCGCCAAAATCTGCAAAATAGCGCTCCGTCAGCTGTTTCTTCAGCGCTTCCGGGGAGCTTTCATCCTGAGAGGGCACCGACCGCTTGCTGTCAGTCAGCACCCAGTCGAGCTCGTCCCGGCGAGCCTTGACGACTTTTTCAATGGCGGGCTGCACGGCCTGCTCCCAGGCCTGGCGTGTGAACATCCCCGGCACGATTTCAGTTGTACTGAACAGACGGGCAGCATCGGTCTCGCCCGTCATGGCTTCCAGACGCATATCGGCATACAGATGAGCCACCTGAGAGAGCATCTTTTGATACAGGGTGGATTCACTGTTACGCACGCCCATCAGACGAACCAGCAGGGAGCGCACCTGGCTGACCATGCCCTCATTCGCAGACAGGGACCACTGCGGATGACGGGCCAGCTGTGCACCATAAAATGACAGCAGTGACGGGGCCACGCCCTGCCAGACACCGTCTTTCACGCCATCACGTTTCGGCCAGTCATGCAGCAGCGCGGAACTGAACCAGGCCGCATCCATATGCGCCGGGCGGGCCAGCATCAGATAGAGTTTGAGCTGCTCCCAGGTGGTTTTTGCCATCTGCTCACGCAGCGGGCTGCCCGGTGGCAGGGCATTGAAGGCGTTAAGCTGTGTCTGCAGGTGTCCGGCGGCGGCATCACGCAACAGCGGCAGCGCGCTGTCCTGATAACGTGGCCAGAGCGCGGCCTGCAGGGCGTCATTCTGACTGAGTCCGGCACGCTCATACCACGGCACTCCGTGCTCTGAACGGTACTGCAGTTGGGCCAGCGTTTTCTGCAGTTCGTACAGTGCGTGCAGGCGTTGTTCAACTGGCAGGTTCTGACGGGCGGCAAGCGTTGCCTGGGCATTCGCGCCGTCAATCTGCTGCCTGTTACTGATATACGACACGCCCATCCAGGCTGCCCATGACACCATCAGCAGCCCGACAACGGAAGTCAGTACGTTGCCCCACGGAAGACCAAGTTTATGCGGACGCAGCGCAGCCGGAAGGGAGCGAACAGTATCTGGCAGCACATCCCAGCGGCGGTCCATACCCCAGTGATGCTGCACGCTGCGCTCAGCGCCCGCGGATGGCTGGCTGAACACCACGCCCGCCAGCGGCAGCGGCCGGTACGGATTGAGCATGACTGACAGCGGTGCGGTCACGCTCTCCGGTTCACGAATCAGCTGGTCAGCCAGCGCCAGCAGGAAGTGATGTTTTATGTCACCGCAGGTCTGCTGCAGCCCCTGAGAAGTCAGGTCAGATGCCAGGACATTAAGCTGCTGCGCCAGCCCTTCGGTACGACACCCGGCAGGCAACAGACAGCCTGTCGCCTGCACAATGCGCCCTTCCGGTTTACCGGCGCGCAGATGCAGAGACCAGACATATAGCGGGAGCTTCCAGCCGAGCACGTCCATAAGGTCGCTGATGGCGTGAGAAAGGGAGTCCATGATGCTTTCGGACGGGACCGGTATCGGTTGTTCCAGCCCTGGCGCTGAGAGCTGGTCAAAGGCCGAGGTCACCCATACCAGACCATCCGCCGGACGACGACGCAGCTTACGCAGCGCGGTCAGCCAGGCGCTGTCCGTCGGGGTATTGAGGTCACCCCCCCACAACAGCAGCGTGCCGCGGTCTTCCTGCCAGAGCTGGGTGGTAAGACCCGGCGTCAGTTGTTCCGCCTCAGCGACGGTCCCGGTTATCAGCAGAATACGAACCTTACGGCTCCAGCGACGGCCGTACAAATTGCGCATCGCCTGACGAATGGCCGTTACGGTGACATTACGGGGGGGAATCCCGGCAACCCTTGATTCATCAGGAGGCAATGCATTCTTCTTCCGCTCCTGCCAGCGATGATATTTTTCCTTCATAAACCGGTAAACGAACGGGATAAAGCGGCAAATAAGTAATACAACCCAGACCGCTACAAATGCCAGTACCTGTTTCGGATACGTATCAATACCGTATCGGGGACCAAAATGAAGGATCAGGCCCAGAATAAATAACGAAATAAAGGCGAGAATACCTGCAAGCCCTCCCCTGCCCCATGAGCTAACCGGCATCATTATTTTCACTCCCTGTAGTAACAGTACTGACAAAATGGTCAGTGCCTGAGGTAAAAAGTCCCAGAACGGGTGCTTTACAGATAGTCACGATGTCAAAGACTAATGCGGCCAAAAGCCAGGCGCTGCCAGCACCTGGGATCCCGTTGTATTTTTCCAGGACGTCAATCTCCTGGGGCATCCACGGGGTTTGATGTTTTTCGGCTGCAGTCATGACATCGGCAAAATGTTCGTTCCAGTGCCTGTTGTCGCAAAAGACTTTTGATGTCTGACAAGCGATCGTTTGTGTTTCCAGAAACAATCCCATCTCTGATTTGAAATTAGCCATATCCAGAGGCATCGGTCTCAAAATGCGGGCCACATGGGGGAGTTGATATTTTTCAGCGACATCATCGCTGGTCAGGATCATACTCGCCAGTGCATCAGAACAGCGTTCGACACCATTACTTTGTATTATCAGAATAAAATCGATATCCAGAACGGGCTTTTTAAGGCGCTCTTCAATCCAGGTAAAAGAAAGGGTTTCACAAAATGAAACAGAATCCGGTGTGGCTCGCCCGGGGTATACGCTCCCCCAAACTTTACGAAACAGAGGCTCTGATTCCGCAGACAGGGTGTCGCTGACAATAGTGATATTCAACGGTACGGTGGCAGGCAGTGTCGCCATTGTGCTCTGCACACCGGCAAGCCCCAGTTCCATGAGAGAATGTGTCGTCACGGATGGAGAATCAAAATGGCGGGCCAAAGAAAGCAGTTGCGCCGCGCCTGATGCCTCTGATTTCGCAATAGCGTCGGCGGTCACTCCTGAAGGTAACAGTATGCTGTTGCCCAGCACCGCCAGATAACGGCCTGCCCATGCCTCCCATTGCCGCTGCCCATGTTCGGCTTCCTTTTGTAAAAACTGATGCTCATTAACGGCTCTGCCCCAGAGCCACCCCCGGAGGCAAAAGAGAAAAAACCAGCCAAGAACAGGGCTGGATGCAAGCCACCAGATGTTAAAAGCACCTAACGCCTTAACCATGCCAGACGCATGAAGAATAAACAGCAGTACGCCAGCAACAACGGCAACGCCGCCCGCAATAAGCCACATAATAAGAGATGGCTCAGGCGGTAATTCCGTGATTGTGGCTTTCGACCTTTCCCAGCCCATTGATTATCCTACTGTACTGTTCATCGCACTTGAAATTACGGTGCAGCCACACTGGCATTTACAGCCATCGACAACAACAGCGCGGCCGTTAAATGTGCGTTGAGGGGAGCCTTCAATAATCTGATTCATGCCATGCCCTGGAACCGGACAACTCACTCTGTCACCCACTAAAGCAACCGTTTTTCCGTCGACGGTAATACTGGAAGAAGCGGAAATGACTTTACCGCCATGCGAAGTTTTATCACCAAGTAAAACCAAACCTTTTGTCATGTTGAATCCTCGACTTACAAACTTAAAATTATTAATTTATTTTCATTTTATCGACTTTACCAAAATCAGGAAAAAGCGTTCTTTCAGGTGCAATACTTCCGTCCGGATAAATTATTTTGGAGTAAACGTCATCAATTTTTTTTGCTGGCTCTATATATCTAATAACTTTCATCTCATCAACTTCAGGATAAAAATAAACACTATTGAATTTAGACACTCTATATAAAAGGAAATTTTCTTTCCCCAATAGGGAAAGCGATTTTATTTTCTCTGCTATTTTCCTTTCTCGAATATATGGATAATATTTTGGTGATAAATTCAAATCACCTTCAGTTGCAGTATATTGCCCGTTCCTGGAAGCATCATTATCAAAAGCGAGCGACACTCCTACCGCCGTACCGGGTACAAGATCTTTTCCAAGATGTGTTGCGTCTATATACTCGATACCTAAATTGACCGCACTCAACGTCCATTTACATGAACCGCCGCCAGTCATAGCAACTTTCGCTTTCCAGATATCCCCGCTTTCTTGCTGCATGGGGATCCCAATAACGTTATAGCTGGGTTCTGTGATCACTGAACCATCAAATCCGCTGATTCTCTTTTTCTTGCATTCATACGAGATGTATCTGACCTCAAGCGGGAACGGTTTCGTATACTGAGACGGATTTTTTACTTTAATATTGACCCATTTTGTATCCACTGGTGGAGATAACGTTTTATTTACGGCCCGACTCATGCTGCAACCCGCCATAGTAAACAATATAAGAGAAAGCAGCATAATTTTTGATTGATTAGACATTTCCCACCACCTCTTCTCCATTTTGAGTCAGTCATAAAAGCGTGTTACAGGTATGCGGTTATAATAATTAATCATCCTGATACGTTTAACAGGAAAAAACCGCTGTCATTTTTATTTTTTAACTTTATCAATCTTATCAAAATCAGGAAACACAGTACCATCGGATGTAACACTGCCATCTGGATATATTATTCGAGGGTAAATGCCTTTGATTTTTTTTCTGGTTCAATATATCTAATTACTTTACTTTCATCTAATGAAGGTTCAAATAGAATATTATTACCATCAGTAACCCTGTAACGTATAAAATTTTTCTTCCCATACAAAGACAGATCTTTCAATTTTTTATTAAGATTCCACTCCGTTATATAAGGATAATATTTTGGCGATAGTTTCAAATCCCCTTGTACTAATCTATATTGCCCGTTTCGGGAAGCATCGTTATCAAAAGCAAGCGACACCCCTACCGCCGTACCGGGTACAAGATCCTTACCAAGATGTGTCGCGTCTATATACTCGATACCTAGATTGACCGCACTCAAGGTCCATTTACATGAACCGCCGCCAGTCATAGCAACTTTCGTTTTCCAGATATCCCCGCGCTCTTGCTGCATAGGGATCCCAATAACGTTATAGCTGGGTTCGGTGATCACTGAGCCATCAAATCCGCTGATTCTCTTTTTCATACATTCATACGAGATGTATCTGACCTCAAGCGGGAACGGTTTCGTATACTGAGACGGATTTTTCACTTCAATATTGACCCATTTTGTATCCGCCGGTGGAGATAACGCTTTATTTACGGACCGACTCATGCTGCAACCCGCCACAGTAAATAACACAAGGGAAAGCAGAATAATTTTTGATTGATTAGACATTTTCCATCACCTCTTCTCCGTATTGAGTTAATCAGAAAAGCGTGTTACAGGCATGCAGTTATAATAATTAATTATCCGGATACGTTTAACAGGAGAAATCCCTGTATCACTTTTTATTTTTCAACCTTCATTTTATCAACCTTATTAAAATCAGGAAAAAGCGTTCTTTCAGGTGCAATACTTCCGTCCGGATAAATTATTTTGGAGTAAACACCATCAATTTTTTTCTCTGGCTCTATATATCTAATAATCTTCCTTTCATCTAATAATGGCTCAAATAAGATATTATCAACATCAATAACCCGATACGACAAGAAATCTTTTTCCCCCAAGAGAGTTAATTCGTTCTCATTACTTAACAATCGCCACTCTATTATATATGGGTAATATTTTGGTGATAAATTCAAATCCCCTGTCACAATTCTATATTGCCCGTTACGCGAAGCATCATTATCAAAAGCAAGCGATACCCCTACCGCCGTACCGGGTACAAGATCCTTACCAAGATGTGTCGCGTCTATATACTCGATACCTAGATTGACCGCACTTAAGGTCCATTTACATGAGCCCCCGCCAGTCATAGCAACTTTCGCTTTCCAGATATCCCCGCTCTCTTGCTGCATGGGGATCCCAATAACGTTATAGCTGGGTTCTGTGATCACTGAACCATCAAATCCGCTGATTCTCTTTTTCTTGCATTCATACGAGATGTATCTGACCTCAAGCGGAAACGGTTTCGTATACTGAGACGGATTTTTTACTTCAATATTGACCCATTTTGTATCCGCCGGTGGCGATAACGTTTTATTTACAGCCCGACTCATGCTGCAACCCGCCATAGTAAACAATACAAGAGAAAGCAGAACACTTTTTGATTGATTATACATTTTCCATTACCTCTTCTCCGTATTGAGCAAATACGCAAAAGCATAGTGCTGGCGCATACGAGTGATAGTTAATTATTCTGATACACCTTAAATGCAAAATCCGTCTATTATTATTTGCCGACCTTCATCTTATCGATTTTATCAAAACTTGGGAATACAGTTCCATCGGAAATAACACTACCATCTGGATATTCTATTTTTGAATGTGCACCTTTGATTTTTCTTTCTATCCCGATATATTTTACAACCTTGCTCTCATCTATTACAGGTGAAAATTTAATTTTATTTAAATTATCAACACCTAAAGATAAAAAACTTTTCTTACCCAAAAGAGACAACTCTTTCTTTTTTTCGCCTAGATTCCATTCAGATATATATGGATAATATTTTGGTGATAAATTCAAATCGCCTTCAGTTGCAGTATATTGCCCGTTCCTGGAAGCATCATTATCAAAAGCGAGCGACACTCCTACCGCAGTACCGGGTACAAGATCCTTACCAAGATGTGTCGCGTCTATATACTCAATACCTAGATTGACCGCACTCAACGTCCATTTACATGAACCGCCGCCAGCTATAGCAACTTTTGCATTCCAGATATCACCGTTTTCTTGCTGCATGGGGATCCCAATAACGTTATAGCTGGGTTCTGTGATCACTGAACCATCAAATCCGCTGATTCTCTTTTTCTTGCATTCATACGAGATGTATCTGACCTCAAGCGGGAACGGTTTCGTATACTGAGACGGATTTTTTACTTCAATATTGACCCATTTTGTATCCGCCGGTGGCGATAACGTTTTATTTACAGCCCGACTCATGCTGCAACCCGCCACAGTAAACAACACCAGGGAAAGCAGAATAATTTTTGATTGATTAGACATTTTCCATCACCTCTTCTCCGTATTGAGCAAACCGCAACAGCGTATCGTTGCCAGATGGCATAGATAACGTAGGGGAAAGCGATACGCCAAGCAGTCCTTCTATATTCAGAAAGATGTTATTTCTTGCTAACTCTTTCTCCGGTATGCCATTTTTATTTTCTGCCATCTGTTCCCTGAATGAATCAACGTTATACCGATGCTCAGTAAAGGTACGCTTTTCCACTATCCCGGCATTATCAATCAGCTCTAACCCCTTGTTATACATATAGGGCATATAGGAGGTCATAAAGTGTTCAAAAAGATTTAAATTAACCCCTCTGTCCGGATTACTGCCTTTGGGGAAAAAATCAGTAAGATCTGCCTGCGTTAATGACGCTTTAAACTCTTTCTGCTTCTGACCAGCCTGCTGCATATCCTGTTCCGCCAGCGCAGGCACCAGGTAAAGTTTAGCTTTAAGGGGAAGTGATTTTCTGATGGTAATACACCCTGCCGGCGTTGGCAGGTCTCTCTTGCACTCATTCCATTCCCGACTCTGGGTGGCAGTGAGAAAGGCCACCGTATTACCGTGGTGCCAGAAGCAGTCTCCCCAGGCAACCATCTGGTAAGCGAGAAGTTCACCCACTGACCAGAAAAAGCCCAGAGTACCGCCAAACCATCCCCAAAGTTTGTATAGCTCATTATCCAGGTTGGCTTCTGCTGGGACTGCAGGAATCGGGTCGTTATCATTGACATGGCGATAATGTGTAATCTCCGACAATTGCATTACGGCATCGCGAGTAAAGGTACGCGGCATTCCATAGGTGTAAAGCACCGGGTTATAGTCCTTTAGTTTTGCTGCATGAATTAATGCCAATGCGCCACCTAAACTATGCCCACAAATAAAGAGTTCTTTGTTTTCAACTAACGCTCTTAGTATGTTTATTTCATCTTTAAATTTCTTCTCAACCCGACTATATCCACTCCAAAACCCGGTATGTACTTTTCCAGCATGCAATAAGCTAGTACATTGTGTTTTATCACTATCACAAATTTCAGAATTCACCGGTCTGAATGCAAGATCTGTCCCCACATCGAACACACTGGCCGTTCCACGCCAGGCAACTATCACTTTATCCGTGTTATAGACATAATAAAGCTGCGTATCACCGTTTGCCTTTGTTGCAGTAGTATCGACCTCCGTCTGTGTTGTTCCCTGTGAATTATTTTTGTCTACTTTAGGCGAAGTATCTTTTGAGGTATCCATAAACACCGGGGGAAGATATCGTTTACTAAAGGGAACATCCTGAACCAGCGTATTCCATGCAGATTCGTCTTTATAGAGCTGAGGTAAGCGGGAAAGATCCTGACATTGGTTGATAAAAAAGCGCGTAATTGACACTGTATCCAGGATACTGTCATCTGCATAAGCAAGCGTTGCAGCTGCCCCAAGATTAATGCCATTTGCAATGGAATAATCCTTTTGATGATGCAGAACAAGCTCCCAGGCTCTTAAAGGACATATCTCAATCACATGGCGCTTTTCAAGTTCATTTGTCCTTACCTTAATCCCCTTAAAAGCAGTACTGGTTGGAAAATGGAACAAGGGCAGCTCTTCGCCAGCTCTTAGCTGTAAATCAGGTTTTTCATGACATATTTCGCCCACGACAGCATAGTGCCAAATGTAACCATCTTCTTCTGCTATTGGTCGCACTATGGAATCTTTAATCGAATCTCTACCAACACGAAGTGAACGTTTTTCCATTTCCGTAGCCAGCTGATTGCCATCTAACATCAGCCTCAGCTCCAGACCGTGCGGCATGTCGACCCTGATTAGCCCCTCAGCATCGCTCTGACCAGAATAAGTGAATCCCTCTACCGGCCCGGACACAGGGTGAGCACTTTCCACAGCCCATGGCATATTTGCTACAGGATCGCCCTGCTCATCAACCAATTGAAATTCGACCCAATAGGGTTTTTGCTTTCCCGCCGTAGCTTTTGCCTCTGTATGTGTCACAGATGTCACTAATGAACTTCCTGCCATAAATATCCCTCTTTATTCAGATGTAACAAAAGTTTATGAGTTCTTTTCTCTTGTAAGATAAAATGTCCCAATCTTGATTATTTCTGATAAGAATACAGCGACAAAAAATATTGCTCCAACTTTGATTGACATAGTTTTGAACATCCATGGCAATATCGAAATAGAAGGGATCATGAAGAACAGTCTGAATGGTGTTTGAAAATAAACTATCCAGCTCACATACTTCCACTTTTTTAAAAGCATTGCAGCAGAAAAAACAATCGATATATTAAACAGCAATGAAAATGAAAAAAGGACTAGCGAATAAGCTCCTTGTTGCGGATAAATATTGCTAAAAGACAATATATCATCAATTAAAGGAATTCGTCCCTGAGAGATATTCAGCCAGATAAATCTGGCAATATAAAAGAGATCAAACGCCGCCCAAAAATAAAATATATGGTTTTGTTTTAATCTAAATTTCATTTAATTCCCTCATAGATATCATCAGCGGTCGTTGGTTGCCAGTGCCACGACCGACCTGTAACAGCCCAGGCATCGTCACCTTCCAGAAAAGTTTGCGTTACCTTTCTCTGTTCTCCGTAACGATGTACTGCTGATTGTTGACTAACCTCGCCGTCAGCATCAGATGGCAACGGCTGCCATTCCTGGATTTTATCTCTTTTCGTATTCATATAGTCCTTCCCTTCAGAACCAAAAACACGCCCCTCATCTCCCATAGAAGTTAAGCGGTTGACTGCCATAATTGCAGTGTTCTTCAACCCGTGATAATCATGATCAACAGTGACCCAATGCCCTGGACCTTCTTCCTTTTGCTCACGTGGAAATTCAATTTTTACGTTACCAGGTGTCGATGAGTAAAACGGAGCGGTTTTGCCAGATGAGTCAGATATTCCTTCATGCATCTCGCCATCTGGAGAGGTTACTCTATAAGTGGTAAAGGGTTTGATATCTCCTGATTCAGGATCGGTAACAGTAAAGGTTCCGCCATACCCTTTAGGGAAAGTGCGTGGTGGAGTATCAAATGTCGCAGGCCCAGTTTGGTTTACACTTGCCGCCTTCAGCAGAATATTTCCCGGGCAACCGAGTTCAATATTCCCGCCGCTAAGTTTTATATAAGCGCCACCACAACTTAAAATCAGTTCCTGACTTGCATTAACCTTCACACTTCCCTGACTGCTACTGATTGTAATGTCCTGTAATGCTGAGACATCCACGGCATCCGCTTGCGCCTGAATATCAACCTTACCCGAGCCGGCGTACAGTTGCATACCCGCCGCCTGCGCGAACAAACTCACCGTTTCACTTGCTGCCACAGTGAACGATTGCCCTGCACTGATATCGGTATTTTTTCCTGACATCAGGGCAATACTCGCCCCGCCTGAAGCCAGGCGGACCGCTTCTGGACTAAGAATGCCGATCCCGGCTGGCGCGCTGGCCACCATTCCCGGCATTTTGAGATATTTAAGTGAACTGTTTAGCGCCTTTTGGCTTTCAATATCTGATTCCGTTGCTTTCGCTCCTTTCACCGCCGCCTGGAGGCTTCTTGCCAGCGTGAGAGCCTGTTCAAGCTGCTGAACAGCGCTGTCCATTTCCAGCATTTTACTGCCCACGTCAGGTTGAGCATCTGCGGTAAGCAAAATGCCTTTCCCACCCCGGACGCTTACCCAGTCATTAGTACGTAACTCAGCACCTTCACCCCGCAATGCCCTTGAAGCATTCACGTTGTGCCCTAAATTAAGTTGGGTCTTGCCCCCGTACTCGGTACTGAGTTTGATGTGCTCCTCACCGCGCTTGTCTTCCATCCGTAGCTTGTTCAGGCCAGCTGTGCGGATAACATTACGTGTGCTGTTGGCTTCAGTGACGTGGTCAACGTGGCGGGAGTCGTGCAGGGCGTGGGCTATATATGGCCGGTCCGGGTCGCCCTCATGAAAGGCAATGGCCACTTCCGTGCCCTGTATCAGCGGGAAGTGGAAGCCATATTTGTCGCCACCGTAGGGTTTGGCAAAGCGCACCGGCATACTTTCCATGCCCTGACGCTTGTCGTCACGGTCAGCATCAAATTTTACCCGGTACATGCCCGACGCATCCTGCCAGGCGTAGATATCGTTATCTTTGGCACTGGTCACGCGAGCCATCAGGGTGCCGCTCACCACCGGGCGCTTTTTAGCCGCAGGACGCCAGCAACGGTTTTCGTAGTACGGCATCGCCGCCCATGACACTTTCAGGGCATTCTTGCGGCTGGCGGTATAACCGGCGCTGACGATGACCAGGCCATTTTCAGTTTCACGCGGCAGCGTCGGTGGGATAGCGGTTTCAGTAATAGTCAGCACCTGGGCCGGGCCGAGGGTGTAATCGGTGCTGCTGCCGGTCACCACGGTTTGGGTGGACAGGAAGCGTTCATGCTCCAGGCGCGCCCAGAAGTTACCGGTTTCGGCTGTCGGGTTAATCTTGTCGCCACGCTCAAGATGGCGCGGACGGTAGTGGTACACCTCACCATATGTGATGCCGTCACCATCGCCCCGGGTCATGTCGGCCGGAGCGGACGTCAGGATATTCTGGGCTTCACGGTGGTTATAGTCGCTGGCCGTGACCGAGCGCTCCACCACGTTGTGCCGGACATGAACGCCCCACACGGAGTTAACGGCATTGTCATTCGCCCCTGACGGGCTGTTCAGCGGCAGTTTTTTACCGAACGTCCAGGCACTCTGTTTATCCGCGAAGTGCACCACTTCCGTCTGTGTGTCAGGCTGCAGGGTGAAGAAGTAAAAAATCCCCACTTCAGCCAGCAGGCGTTCGATAAAGGCGAGGTCACTTTCCTGGTACTGGTTTATCTGTTCGCGCTTCGGATACTCCGCCTTGAGGGTGAACTCGTATTCCCAGCCTTTCAGGCCATGCTCCTGGAGGACTTCGGTCACCACCTCCGGTACCGATTTGTTGACGAAGAAACGATGGGTGCGAAACTGCTTATCCAGTAAGGATATAAAAGGTTCCAGAATAATTTCATACGTAACCTGATCGCGTGAACCAGTCAGACGTCGGAAATTTGTCACCACACCATGAACAATTTTACCGACAACAGAATTAAATAGTTCCCCCACCCCCATGCTCAGCGTAGCGGTCTTACTTAACATCATTTCAGCCGTAAGGTCCGGATGTGAGCTAGTAAAACGAATGGTATAATGATAGAGAGCACTCATTTGTTCTAAACCATCAAAACGTTCCACATCCAATGGATAGGGGCAGGAAGGAATATCTAGTTTATAGCGATTAAGGATACCCTCTGTCATTTCAAATATATTTTCCATTTTTATAGCTCCGGTACTGGATCAGAATGATGTTAAATAAAATCAAACCCAACAAATATCATGAATGCTATCTATAATGGTCCCACTCATCATAAATATATTTCAAGGCAAATTTATAAAGTCCATAACCTATACAAAAGGCTACTACTCCTGCGCCCCCAAGAATAAAACGGTAAGGATTGGAAGAAAAAAAAAAGCAGTAAAAAGAGTAAACCATACTGATAGTCCCTATCGTCATTCCAATACTGGCTAAAATCCGTGAAACAATGATAAGTAAAAAATCTTTTATGTTCATAACGATCCATTCAGACCAAGCGTCGATATGAAATTAATAATGGTCGCCCCATTTCTTATGAATTTTGGGGAATGCATATCGATAAATTACATAACCAAGACATGCAACAACAAAGCCCCCCCCCCCCAATAGAACCTGTTCTCCAGTTCTGATACAAAGAAAAACCAAAAGACAAGAAGTAGCCCACATAGCACTAGCGTCGCGCCAACAGCACAAACAATATTAAGCACAATAGAAATTATTTTCCCAAGAATATTCATAGCCCACCAAAGAAATACTTGCAAATCCTGCCAAACTCTTCTGGATTTTGCTCATGTATACCACATGCTGTTTCGAAAGGTTTGACTGTATCTTCGACAAGAAAATATAAAAGGTCCAAATCCCCCATGTTTTTCAATTTGTAGTAAGCCTCAGGGTTTCTTTGCAGTAAATATCGTGATGTATAAATTGCACGTGATGCCTCTGCGCCAATTGAAAGTGCCGAGCCAATAACTGTGCCCGCAAACAATGCAGTTGCAGCTCGTTCCGAGATCATATATCCCAATTTAACACCAGTGAATTGTGAAAAAAGCGCCTTACCCACACTACTACCGGTGATGTGAAGTGCAACAGAAGGCATATCAACCCGAGATATAAAATCATCTATAAATGGTTGAATAACCTTACAAATAGTTTCATCGTTAAAGGTTACTTTTTTAACCAGTGCTGCTAACCTAAATTTATCATCCTGATTCTCTCTACGATGTTCCGTGTCTAAAAAATCATAACCAAGATAGGCAAGGCTGACGGGTAAGGAAATAACGCCTTTCGCCACTGCGCCGATAAAACCGGACCCATCGATATTAATGGCCTCAAGCATATCTCTGGCAATCTCTTTTGCGCTGTCCATAATTGTTACCCTTTAGATAAAATCAAACATCAACCCGATACACTCGTCCTCACTCCAGCTAAGGCGTAACAACTGCGGTTTCTGTCTGGCGGCCATGTGAATCAGCAGTTGCTGACTCAGCACCGGCAAAATCTGCTGGTTGAGCAGGCTGTCGACGTTGCGCGCCCCGGTGTCGGGCAGCAGGCAAGCGGCGGTCAGGGCATCGAACAGACTCACATCAATGTGGGTGGTCAGACCGTAGTGGCGGTGCAGGCGCTTACTGACCTGGTCGAGCTTCATCTGCACGATGATGCGCATCGCGGTTTCCGCCAGTGGCCGGAAGATCACCGTCTGGAAACGGGCCAGCAGCGCGGGCTGGAAATGATCGCGCAGGATCGGGCGCAACAGTTCATGCAGATCGCTTTCTGTAGCCTCTGGCTGCTCGTCAATCAGTTGCATCAGAGGATCGCTGCCCAGATTAGAGGTCATCAGGATCACGGTATTGCGGAAGTCGATTTCACGCCCTTCCCCGTCGCGCATAAATCCGCGGTCAAAGACCTGATAAAACAGGTTCATCACGTCGCGATGCGCTTTTTCCACTTCATCAAGCAGCACCACGCTGTACGGACGCTTGCGCACCGCTTCGGTGAGAATGCCGCCCTGACCGTAGCCGACGTAGCCCGGAGGGGAGCCTTTTAACTGGCTGACGGTATGCGGCTCCTGGTATTCAGAGAGGTTGATAGTAATGAGCGATTTTTCCCCGCCGTACATGACATCAGCCAGCGCCAGCGCCGTTTCGGTTTTACCGACCCCGCTTGGCCCCACCAGCAGAAAGACACCCTGCGGACCGTTCTCTGGCGTAAGACCCGTCTTCGACGCCCGCAGACGCCGGGCGATAGCGTTGAGCGCCGCGTCCTGACCCACCACGCGTTTGCCGATTTCCGCTTCCAGGTTCAGCAGTTCAGTCTGTTCGTCCTTCATTAATGAAGAGAGCGGCACCCCGGTCCAGTCGGCAATCACGTTGGCAACGGTGCGGGCGTCGACATCCACCTGTATCAGGGCATTGCTCTGCTGGAGTTTATCCAGCTGCTTCTGCAGGACATGGATATCGCTCTGACGACTGATGTCCTGGCGACAGGCCATCAGCTGTTCGCTGAGGGCTTTTTCTTCCGAGAAATGGCTTTCAAGCAATGCCAGAGCGTCGGTTTTCTCCTGACGCTGTTGTTCGATGACCGACAGGCGGTCGCTGTGTTGCTCCCCCCCGAGCGCAATATCTTCCAGCAGTGCCTGTTGCTCCAGCTCAAGCGCCGTCAGCTGTGCTTTCAGACGAACCATCGCTTCCGGCACGGTATCGAGGCTCATGCGCACCCGGGCGCTCGCGGTGTCGAGCAGGTCGACGGCTTTGTCCGGCAGTTGACGGCCCGTCAGATAGCGCCGCGACAGCGTGACGGCGGCGCGGACGGCGGCGTCGGTGATATGCACACTGTGATGTTGCGCATAGCGGGATTTCAGGCCTCTGAGCATCAGGCAGGCGGTGTCGTCATCCGGCTCGTCCACTTTCACCATCTGGAAACGGCGCTCCAGCGCGGCATCGCGCTCGAAGTACTGCTTATATTCGCTCCAGGTGGTGGCGGCGATGGTGCGCAGTTCGCCACGCGCCAGCGCCGGTTTTAACAGGTTGGCCGCATCGGCGCCGCCCGCCTGGTTGCCCGCCCCAATAATGGTGTGCGCTTCGTCGATAAACAGCAAAATTGGAACCGGCGACTGCTGCACGGCATCAATCACGTTTTTCAGGCGCTGTTCAAACTCCCCTTTTACGCCCGCCCCCGCCTGCAGCAGACCCAGGTCGAGGGTGCGTAGGCTGACGGTTTTCAGCGATTCCGGTACATTGCCCTCGGCAATGCGCAGCGCCAGACCTTCCACAAGGGCGGTTTTCCCCACGCCAGGCTCACCGACCAGAATCGGGTTGTTTTTACGACGACGCGAGAGAATATCGACCATCTGGCGGATTTCCGTATCACGGCCAAACACCGGATCGATTTTTCCCTCACGCGCTTTGGCGGTGACATCGAGGGTGAATTTATCCAGCGCGTTCTGTAGCGCCGGGGTGAGTTCACCTTCGCCGATTTCAGCTCCGACCGGACGGCCGACAAATTCCACTTCACTGCCGCTTTGCGCCAGTTCAGCTTCCTGCTGGACTTCAGGGCGTTCATCCGACCGGGCATCCAGCAGCGGACGCAGGCGCTCCAGCTGGCTCCGGCCCAGCGTTAGCAGCGGCCACAGCCCGTCACAGCGTGCCAGTTTTGGCTTATCGACCAGCGCCATCAACAGGTGATGGCTTCGGATTTGCTCTTCACCATTGAGGGAGGCCCGCATCCAGGCCTCCTGCATCAGCGTCTGAATGCCGTCGGACAGCTCCGGCCGCCCGCGCACCGAACGCGGCAGCTTGTCCAGCCAGCCGAGTAAATCCTGCCAGAGGGCGTCCATATCCCATTCGTAGCGGCGGGCCAGCACCGTCAGGTCACCTTCACCCTGCTCCAGCAGTTTCAGCAGCCAGTGTTCTGGTAAAATTTCCGCATGCGCCCGGGTCTGACACAGGGACGCGGCCCCTTCCATGGCGCGGGCACAGTAAGGGTTCAGTCGGCGTAACAGGATGGCGGGATTTTCCATGAGTTCCTCTCTTTTTAAGTTCCGGACACGCTACCGCCCCTCGCTTTCCCTTTCTTTAAGGAACCCTAAGCGCATCAGGTCAGGCAGACAAATTGTGTATTTTTTTGCTGAAAGTCCGCGCGGCAGACACTCAGCAAAAAATGGGCAAACTCGCTGCCCATCTGAGTGGTTACTCTAAATAGTTCGTGCTGTGGCAAGACGGCAAGTGAGTGCAGCCCCGGGAGCTTACATAAGTAAGTGACCGGGGTGCATGAACGCCGCCAACGCCGCTACAGCGCGAAATATGACGAGTAACTTAGGCGGTGGCGCGTTCGTTCCAGGAATCAGAATGAATGATGTTGCCGTCTTTATAGGTCCAGGTGATTTTTTCGTAGCGCAGTTCGATCATTTCCAGATGGTTGTGTTTTTCCATTGCCGGGTCTTTGATGTCGTGCATTTTCGGGGCGACTTTCACCAGCTTCACGTTTTCCAGTTTGGTGTTGAAATATTCAACTTCCTGGCCTGCGTCGTTGATTTTGTACCACTTGAATTCGGCGGATTTCAGGGTCTGACCGGTGGTCACCGCCTTGTACAGGTACGGGCTGGAGGAGTCGATTTCCTTGGTAAACAGGAACGGCGTGTGGATACGGGTGCCGGTTAATTTGCCGGTGTTGTTATCGGTGGGGATGTACAGGCTGTGATCCTGAGCCACCACTTCAATACTGCCTTCGCGGTCTTTCACGTCGACGGAACCTTTAATGTCCGCACCGCCATCGTCCTTGAGCCATAGATAAACTGGAATTGCCATGTTTACTTCTCCATTTCTTGAGTTGAAACGTCACTTTCATCCGGTGACGCTGGTTTTGTATCTGGCAGACGGCAGGCATCTGCCTGCGGTACCAGACTGATCTCGACACGCCGGTTCTGCGCACGGCCATCGGGCGTATCGTTTGATGCAATTGGACGGCTGTCACCGAACCCCTGCACCGCAAAACAACTTTCCGGGACGTCACCGGTGTCACGCATCCAGTTGCGCACCGCTTCTGCGCGTTGCAAAGAGAGGGGTTGGTTAAGCTGCACGCTGCCGGTATTGTCGGTGTGGCCGCTGATGACAATCAGCCAGCCCGGTCTGGCTTTAATGCCCACCAGGGCATTGACCAACACTTTGGTCGACCCCTCTTTAAGCGCCGCTTTACCTGAGTCAAACAGCGACATGCTGTCGAGACGGACGATTTTCGGGTCCTGACTAATCGTTTTAATAACAGGTGCAGGCGATGGCGGTGGTGCCCAGTCATTCACCGCGGCTTCCACTGGCGGAATCAGACGCAGTCCCTGATACAGTCCTAACCGGTAGCGAACAGGCTCACCCCGTCGTTGCCAGTCATCCAGCAGCACCGCGTCGGCACGCAGACGCTGTTGCGCCCGGAGTTTGGGAGCAACGGGCTGGCCGATCAGGTGGTGATAGAGGGCAAGATGATCGCCAACATTGCGGATCAGACGCTGGTTATTCACCCAGGACGCCAGCATCGCCAGTGCCAGGAAAATCCCTGACATCAGTCCGGCATAACGCCAGAACACCATCCGGCGACTGACACCCCGGCGTCGTGGCAGGGCAGACAGCAGCAATTCCGGCAACGGTAAGGGACCTTCAGTCGCCGCAATGTCGGGGGGCAGAGTCGTAAGGCTGGCGATATGCTGTTGCCAAAGGTTGTTGGCAAGCCCTCTGACGGGCGTCATACAGATCCCCTGAGCACAGAGCTTTAAAGCAGGCAACTCGCCATGACGAACCTGTAACAGTGTGTTGATGGTACTCGCCTGCCAGCTCAGCAGACTGTCCAGCCACAACCCCTGACTCAGGCGTGACAGACGCTTACCGGCATCGTTGTCCCGAGTCCATTCTGGCAGTGACAGATTGCCTTGCCCGGGCTGATACACCTGAATACCTGTACGATGGCTAACAGTTGTGAACCAGACGGGCTCTGCATCATGGCTGGCGGCAGACGGTGACACCCAGGTGGCCGTCCAGACCGGAGGAATGCTGCCCGTTGCGGGACGACACTGCATCACACCACGCTGCCAGCCCCTGAGTTGCTGGGCAAAATCATCTACAGAGGTGTGTTTTTCGGGCAGGACGGCCAGTAATACAGAGATCTGCGACACCAGGGCCGGACGGACCTGACTCAGGTGCTGCGCAAGTTTTGGTAAATGCTCTGCATCCTTAACCCACAAATACCAGCCCTGCCGGGTTTCGCGGAAAAAGGTACCGGGCGCAAAAAGGGCCGTGTTATCCCCGCAGGCGAGAATAACTGCCCCCTGAAAATCTTCCGGCGGCAGACTGTTATCCCCCAGATCCCGGACCGCGGCGGCCAGAGACCGGGCGTCCCTTCGCTGGCGCCACAGCACCATGCCGCACACCAGAATAACCAGTAAACTGAGTGCCACACGGCTTGTGACTGACAGCGGCCAGAAGCCCAGGATAAGCCACAGCGCCAGCACCGCACTTAGCGCCGTCAACAGACTCCGGTAAGTATCACGCATCCCTTACCCCGGCCTGACAATCTGACTCACCAGGTCAGTGAGGGAGGACGAGAGGAAAAACCAGAGTGCGGTCAGTGTTGCCGCACCGATAACCCAGGAAAACCAGTACCCACGACGCCCTCCACGCAGCCGGGACGTTCTGACCACAATCGGTGCATCCTGCGCCAGCGAAAATGCCGGTACCCGCTCGCTGAGACTGCGGACCACATCCTCGCGGCGTTCATCATCCCGAGCACGATACCGGCCGACAAACCCCAGCTGCAGGGTACGGTACAGACAGGTCAGCACCGCGGTATCAGGCGCGGTTTCCTTAAGAAGGTTACGAATACGCTCCCAAAGTTCCTCCCCGGCATTCAGCGAGCCAAAGAAATGGGCCTGCAGTGGATCGCGGTGCCAGACCAGATACCCGTCATCGGTCATCCCGCGGTTAAGTACGCTCTCATCGAGCAGGGCGCACAACGCGTACACCATGTGGTCACGACTGATGTCGCTGTATCCCGCTTCGGTCACAGCTGTCCGTGCATCCTGTACCAGTCGACAGGCCCGGCGGTAAAGCTTTTCCCCTTCCCGTACTTCCTGACCGCCCCGCAGCTGGCTGGCCATCAGCCAGCCGGGATAGAAAATACGTTCAATCACGCTGATATCTGATTTGGTCATGTACGTAGTACCGCAAAGAGTTCAAGTTTCACCTCACCGAGTGAGCCCGGGGTGTAGAAGGTACAGCTCTCCGCCTCCAGCATCGCCCTTGCAGCTTCCGTCGACAGATCCAGCGAGAAATACTGGTTTTCCAGACGCAACGGGATTGCCGCCGGCACATGGGTGAGCGGTTTGATCACCATGCCACTCAGTGCCACGTTCACCACATCGGAGACATCGTCGAAGCTGCCGGCCTTGCACAGCAGAGGAAATCTGACCTGCAGCTCGTGATTCGGCATGGATGAGCGGACGGACAGGTAGAAATCGGCCCCTTCGCGCAGGCGCGCATCATGCAGGGAGCCTTTCCAGATCTGATCGTAATGCTCAAGCAGAATGCTTATCACCCGCGATGGCAGGCTCGCCTCAAGGAGCTTATCCAGTAAAGCCAGTAATGGCGTGAACACCTGTTCAGGGGCATCGTGTTGATACGCCGGAATATCCCCGGCATCATGCTCCAGTGAGAACGTCAGCAGGCTGCCGGCAAGGCGGGTCAGTTCCCGGTACAATAGTTCCGGATGGCGGGACGGCGACTGTAGCAGCTCCGTCAGGACCGGTTCGGCACTGTTCAGGGCATTGAGCAGCCAGAAGAGAGATACGTCGGCCACCGCGAAATCAGCCATCCGTTCATTACTCTCACGGCGCATGGCCATCAGACGACGACGACGCACCTGCAGACGCACCAACAGATCACCCAGATCGGTGACCAGCAACGGGCTGGCGGAAAGCGAAAGCATTGGCGGGATAAACGACGGGTCACGGCTCCACTGCCCCTGAGCATTACGCACCAGACGGACCACCGGACAGGTCAGGTATGCCGTATTTTCCTGGGTAGATAACCTCAGCGTGATGACATTGCGCAGAATAGCCAGCTCCCCGCTTTCATACCCGGCAAGTTCCTGGACCACAACACGTTCTGCTTTCCAACGACGGGGGCGTTCGCTGTCCTGTCCGTTATCTAGATTGCCCCCGCTGGCACTCAGCAGGGGTAACGCAGCAACCACCTCAACGCTTTCACGTCCGACCGCAGTGGACAGATCACAGACCGGCGGGAGATTGTCTGCGAGATCCGTATCCACTATCGTGCCATCCTGAAACTGCAGCACAAGACGGGTAGCGTTCAGCCGCGACAGTGCCAGCGCCGCATCATCAAATTCTGCCGCAACCACGCCCCAGGGATGAGAAATCCCCATCAGGGCGACCATGTCGGCAACGTGCTCACTCCAGCGGGCCTGCTGCTGAAATTGCTGCGGGGCCAGAGCGGCCCCATCCTCCCATAACGGACGATAAATCTTCATCCCTGGGCCACCTTACGCTTTCGCCTTCGGCATCTGGCTGACCAGCGACAGATTCACATCCATCCCTTCGACCTGGAAGTGCGGTATGGCAAAGAGCTGCACACGGAAGAAGCCCGGGTTGTCCTCAATGTCCTGCACAATCACTTTCGCATCGCGCAGCGGGTGAGAAGCCTGCAGCTCGTCGCCCGGATCGGTCATTTCGGTGACCAGGCCGCGCACCCATGTGTTCAGTTCCAGCTCCAGCAGGCGGCGATCCTTGGTGGTGCCGATGTTTTCGCGCTGAATAATTTTCAGGTAATGCGCAATACGTGACAGCAGGAAGATATACGGAAGACGGGCGTTGATACGGCTGTTAGCGGTGGCATCAGGGGTGTCGTACAGCGCCGGTTTCTGCGTGGAGTTCGCCGAGAAGAAGCAGGCGTAGTCGCGGTTTTTGTAGTACGACAGCGGGATGAAACCGAGGTTGGCGAATTCAAATTCGCGGGTTTCCGGGATCATCACTTCAGACGGGATTTTTACCTGATTGCCGGTCCCCAAATCATAGAGATGAATTGGCAAGTCTTTTACCGCGCCGCCGGCCTGCGGTCCACGAATCTGCACGCACCAGCCATTGTTGATGAAGCTCTTCACCATGTTGGCAGCAAAGGCGAACGACGCGCTGGTCCACAGGTATTTCTCATGATCCGGACCTTTCACCTGCTCAACATAGTTGAAGCTGCGTACCGGAACGGTATCCGGGCCATACGGCAAGCGACCCAGCACGCGCGGCATCACCAGACCGAGATAGCGGGAATCGTCCGTGTCGCGGAAGGATTTCCATTTGATGTATTCGGCGCGGTCGAAGTAGTTACCGATATCTTTAATAGCAGCCACTTCTTCCATGGTCTCTTTGAGGAAGAATTTCGGGCCCGCGGAGCCGATAAACGGCATATGGGCAGCAGCGGAGACTTTGGAAATGTTACGCATCAGCGCCACATCCTGTGGGCTGGCGTCAAATTCATACGCTGAGATCACCGCCGCAATGGGCTCGCCGCCTGGGGTGTCGTACTCGCTTGTATAAGAGTGCCAGTATAATCCGCTCTGAATGATCTCCGGCGCATCTTCGAAATCCTGACGCAGAACGTCTTTGGTGACGTCGAGGATTTCGGTTTTCACGTTCTGCCGATAATCGGTGTTGTCCACCAGATGCTTCATGCCACGCCACAGGCTCTCTACTTTCTGGAACTCTTCGCTGTGCATAACGGCGTCAAGCTGGCGGCTAATCTGATAGTCCAGCTCCGCGATGTGGTGGTCGATTAATGTTTTATCGAGTTTTTCCACCTTCTGGCCGGACTGGCGCAAACGCTCCAGAAACACCTGAACCCCAGCGGTAATGCGCTCATTGGCACCAGCTTCTGCCATCGCCGTCTCATCCTGCCAGATGCTGAGATCGCTCAGGCTGGATGCGGGTTTGAGGTTAATTTTTTCAAACAGGGAGGCATAGACGCCCGTTGCGTCAGCGCGTTCCAGTACGGTGGTCTCGCCCACAGAAGCGGCATTTTCATTCTGTACAGACATCAGCATTTTCCTTAATAGTTTCCGTCAGGCTTTAGGGGCAAGTGCGGCAATTTCACTGCGAAGCTCATTGCTGAGGGCCGGATCGCGCAATATGACTTCCAGTTCTTTCCGGAACGTGGCGTTGTCCAGCAAATTGGATTTGAGATCGCGCAATAAGCTGCGCATGGCGAGCATCGCTTTGAGCTGGGGAATTTGTCGGGCCACCTGCTCCGGTTCAAAGTCCTTCATATCTTTAAAGCTAAGACGAACGTTTTCTTCGCTGCCATCACCTGCCAGCGTATTTTCCACAGTGAGATTAACCGAGGGAGAAAAGTCGGACAGGACGCTGTTAAAGTTATTTTTGTTGATGTTTACTTTTTCACGCTCAGACAGCGGACGCTGTTCTTCGCCATTACTGAAATCACCGGTTACCAGCAATTTCAGTGGCAGTTCGGTTTTCTTTTGGGCGTTTCCTGTATGCAAGCTTAATTTGAGATTAATTCGGGCTTTCGGAATTTCTTCCTGATATGAACCAGACATGTCATGTTCCTTCACACTAGAAATGAAAATGTTTCAGACGGCAGGTTTCCCCGGAGTTCTCCGCGATAACACAGCCAGACCTGCAGTAACAATTTAACGGGGCAAAACAGATAATTACGTGAAAATGCTACGCCAATTACATGGCGTAACAAGAGGTTGATACTCCTTAAATGTAAATAGTCATGAATGAAGATTTAAAAAATAGCGCCCAAAGGCGTGATTACTTGATGAGATAAATTCCACTTAAGGCCAGACAATACGCCACTCACCTCTGATGAATTACTGCCAACGCTTAATTATTTTTACGTGGGAAATATTTCAAAACCGTAACAATTAACTGTAATATCGCCCCTCAAAATAAAAGACAGATCAAAAAACATATGCCAGATAATTGACCATTGACGAGTTTATATCAATACATCACCCCCAAAAACATTCATAAAACATATGACAAATAAATATTACTCCGGTTTATAGCAGAACATGTAATTCAATAATCTCACTCCAAATGGTAATTTAAAATTAGCCAGTGCATTATTTATTTTCGTCAATGTATTTTTTTGATGAAACCATAATTTATTCAAAATCATTACCCCACGAATAATATTTATTTACGAGATGCATAAATAATACCTCCACTGCCGAATAACAATATCATCCTGAAAAAACTGAATAGCCTCCTCGTGATGCTGCTTATCCCTTGTCAATCGCTGCCTGGAGCCCTGGTCGTCCCGTCATGCCATCATTAAAATGCGTCAGCCGAACGAGCCAGGCGGAAAAATTAAGCGCCAGGCGCGGCAAAATGGAAGTCCGAAGCCATACCTTTCTCACCGGCGGTGGTTGATAGCACCCTGTACTGGCCCGATGCGTATCAATGCTGCCGGACAACTGCATCATCGGTAGCCACCGGGGAGTTCGTGGATTGATCACGCACTCTCCGATTGGGTGAGCTATATATGTGAGAGGTTATTTCCGGAAGCGCTCTCATGATGCGATTGATCCTGATTTTGCTCGGCGTGGATTTTCTGCGTTCGCACTGGCGCGGGCTTCGCCGCTTCGGCTGGATAACGCTCATTGCCGGTATAGTCATCTTTGTTGACGCCATGGACGGATCGCTATTCTTTCCCATTGAACCTTTCGCCTGTTTGCTGCTTTTCGAAGGCGGCGCCACTTTAATGGTGGCTCACAGCGGGATGGGGGGACAGCGCATATTGCGCTATGTGAAAGGGGCGACCTTTTCGCTGGCAGCTGTGCTGATTCTTGCAGGTAATCATGATGGTAATCTGGTGCTAGCTATAATATTCGGCACCCTGTTTTTACTGGATGGCTCCCTGCAAATCGCCTCTGCGCTGGTGGTACGTTATCAGCGATGGCGGCCCGCTCTGGTGGGAGGCATTGTTGAAATTGCCCTCGCTATCTTCTTCTACCAGCCCTGGCCCTCACACTACGCTGGTACCGTTCCGTACTGTCTTGGGCTGGGTCTCGCGTTTGCGGGATGGAATATGTTTATCCTCGCCAACCGCGTCAAAGTCGCGGCCGCCAATCCCGGCCTGAAAGGCGAGGAGTATATGAAGGAAGCGGATACTCATCCTCCCGCCGTCGTGGAATGGGACGGTCCGCCAGACGATAACGAAAAAGCGCTTACCGTGCACGTCTGGACACCGGTTGGCTCGGCGCCAGGTGAAACCCTTTCCCGTCCGGTCATCAATCGCTATATTGCAGCGGTGGATCAAAATGGCATTATTTCTACCGGCCATGCTGCGCTGGAATCGCCGGGTGGGATCTATATCAGCCTTTACCCTGCAGTGCTGATTGATCGCTCGCCTGATGCTTTCGCCCGTCTGTTAAGGGCCACGCCGGAAAATAATGTTCCAGGGCTGTTTCAGCCGGATTATGCAACTGAATCCGTGCAATGGTGCCCCTCAACAAGACAAGTGCGCATTCGCAATTACAGCGAAACGCGTCTGATAGCCTTCTGGGAAAGCTATCGTCAGAACGAATCCTATAATTTGACGCATCGAAACTGCTCCAGCAGTGTCGCAAGAGCACTCGAAGCCGCGCTGGAGGGTTCCGTCGGCAGGCTATGGCAACGCCGTGGATTCTGGCTCGCGATAGGAAAATTGATGTCCACACCGGAGCTATGGGTAGCACTGCAATTACGTAAACGCGCCGAGACAATGGCCTGGACGCCGGGGCTGGTGCTGGATTACGCCCGAGCGCTGAGCATGCTCGCCGATCCGCGACCAACAGGTTGGTTCAACACGCTGAATCGGGCACTTAAAAAGATGTTCAACCGCCGGCTTGCATGGGTAAAAGGCAAAAGTGGTGAAGGGATGACGGGGGATTAACCCCCTGTCCGTATCTTGTCGCTCAGTAACAACCGAGAGAAACAGCCGTCACCACACGGTGACAAACGCTATACTTCCCCCAAATTTTCCCGCAGGCCAAATCATGATCACACAACGTCTTACGCGTGACTGGCGTCTTCCCACTGCCGGACTGATGGCACTGGTGATTCTGTTTGCAGGTTTTACCCTGCACGCACACTGGAACACGTTTATTCAGTGGTGTCTCGCGACGCAAATAACGCTCCACCGCTATCTGGTGATGTATCTCTTGCAACTGAATAACCAGCAATACAGCGGCGGGCTGTGGCTGCTGACCGGCTCCTTCTTTTATGGGGTACTGCACGCCATCGGACCCGGCCACGGCAAATTTATCGTCACAGCCTACCTGAGCACCAATAAAGAGAGCCTTCTGGCGGCACGCGTCGTGCCCTTTGTCGGGAGTCTGATGCAGGGCGTCAGCGCCATTTTGTTTGTTTTTATCCTGGCCGTAGGGTTTAACCTCGCCTCGGGCGATCTGAGTACCAGCCGCTGGTACGTAGAGAAAATCAGCGCGCTGCTGATCGGCGCGTTCGGTGCCTTTATCATTTACCATGCGCTGAAAAGCCTGCGTCCTCGCCAGATGACCATCGCGTCTCTCAGGCCCCTTCACCAGCACGATGAGCAGTGTGGCTGCGGACATCATGGCGCAGGCGTCGATCTCAGCCAGGGAGACTGGAAAACCCGTCTCGGCGTCATTCTGGCGATTGGCGCGCGCCCGTGTAGCGGAGCAATAATGATTTTACTGTTCTCAAATGCGCTGGGAATTGTCACATGGGGGATTGCCGCGGTGATGACCATGTCGTTCGGCACAGCGCTGTCGATTATGGGGCTTTCGCTGGCGGTACGCTTTGCGCGGGAGCGGACGGTTGCTTTCTTCGGTGACCGCTCAGGTTTGAGCTGGCTGATGCCCTGCGCGAAGATTATCGGGGGCGTGATTCTGATTCTGTTCGCAACCGTCTTGTTCTTAACGGTGATTCCGGTCAGTGCCAACGGCGACTATATCGCCGCGGGCTGTTAAAAAAAAACCCGCCAGCGGCGGGTTTTTGTCTGTTACTCATTTATCCGTGGATGCTGATCCACCAGGCGAGAACGCTTCGCCTGCAGTGCTTCGATCTCGGCATCAATATCTTCAATGCGGTGTTCAATCTTGTCGTGATGCTCACGCAGGATCTCTTTCGCTTCCTGAAGGTCAGAGGCCGCCGGAGTGGCACCTTTCAACGGCAGATTGGCCGTCTCTTTCATCGTCAGACCGGTAATTAAACCAATCACCGCGATGACCATCAGATAGTAAGCCGGCATCATCAGGTTCTGCGTGGTTTCGACCAGCGAAGCCGCAAGCGTCGGCGTCAGACCAGCCACCAGCACCGAGATGTTAAATGCCGCCGCCAGCGCGCTATAGCGAATATGCGTCGGGAACATCGCCGGAAGCGTTGACGCCATCACCCCGATGAAGCAGTTGAGGATTACCGCCAGCATCAGCAGACCGGCGAAAATCAGACCGAGTACATTACTGTTAATCAGGATAAAGGCCGGGATCGCCAGCAGGAACAGCGCAACGCTGCCCAGAATAATGAACGGGCGACGACCGAAGCGGTCACTCAGCAGGCCCATAATCGGCTGCACAAACAGCATACCCACCATGATGGCGATAATAATCAGCACACCGTGATCTTCGGAGTAGTGCAAGTTATGCGACAGATAGCTCGGCATATAGGTGAGCAGCATGTAATAGGTCACGTTCGTTGAAATGACCAGACCGATACAGGTCAGCAGACTCCGCCAGTGTTTGGTCGCAATCTCTTTGAACGACACCTTTGGACCATCCTGCAGCCCTTCGCGATCGCCCTGCTCCAGCTTGTCAACGTGCTGCTGGAATGCCGGCGTCTCTTCTAATGCATGGCGCAAATAAAGCCCAATCACACCCAGCGGCAGCGCCATGAAGAACGGAATACGCCAGCCCCACTCAAGGAAGTTCTCTTCGCCGACGACGGTTGAAATCAACACTACGACGCCCGCACCGAGCACAAAGCCTGCAATCGAGCCAAAGTCGAGCCAGCTTCCCATAAAGCCGCGTTTACGGTCCGGAGAATATTCCGCGACAAAGATGGACGCGCCCGTGTATTCGCCCCCTACCGAGAAGCCCTGCGCCATTTTACACAGCAGCAGCAGAATCGGTGCCCATATGCCAATCGAGGCATAGGAAGGGATCAGGCCGATACAGAAGGTACTTATCGACATGATGACAATGGTGATGGCAAGGATCTTCTGGCGACCATATTTATCGCCCAACATGCCGAAGAACAAACCACCCAACGGACGGATCAGAAACGGTACGGAGAAGGTCCCCAGGGCCGCAATCATCTGCAGGCTGGGATCGGCACCGGGGAAGAAGACTTTACCTAATGCATAGGCAACGAAACCATAAACACCAAAATCGAACCACTCCATCGCGTTACCAAGGGAAGCGGCGGTAATGGCTTTGCGCAACTTGCCGTCATCAATAATGGTGACGTCGCGCAGTGTGATGGGTTTGACTTTTTTCCTTTTAAGCATTGCTATCCTCGTAGACTCAGCCCTGTCCATACCACAGATCTTTTTGCGGTCTGTGAACCTTGAGATTCGCCTCATGCGAATCTTCTTCTTCAAGCGTAGCAGGTTTACTTACATTGACGTTTATCGTCGATACAACCGAACCTGTTGACGCCTGACTGGGCAGTTAGTGACCTCTTTACCCTACCAGCCTTTAAATTAGTGATCAACTTCACAAATATTTACGAAGGGCGTCAAAAGTTGTCAAAAAGCGTAAACGCGTCTTTATCACGATGATCACTCAGAGAGCGCCAGAATGATTATTTCGCGGGTGATTATTTTTGTCGCAATAAAAAATATCACTCACCTTTATTTACATTCAATTCACAGCGATTTTATTTATTAATAATGTAGACACGGGTTTACAAAAATATGTGATCAAGATAACTAAAACATTGTTTTATTTTCATTGAATCATAATTCCAATGATCGCATGATAAGCCCGAACACGCCGTCCGGGGTGCGTCTTACTGACCGTAAAAGAGAGATTCTGACTTACGGCTGGTGCATCAACAAACGGATTACCAGACAGCAACAATTCACAATCATTTGAATTTAATAAATATTTTTAGCTGACTTGTCCGCCAGAAACGCGAGATAAGATGTGAGGGTTTATCATGAAAATCAAAGCCACGATTGAACGCATCCCTGGCGGGATGATGCTGGTTCCACTGGTACTTGGCGCAATATTAAATACACTTGCTCCGAATACAGGTGCTTATTTCGGTGGTTTCACAAAAGGAATGATTACCGGTACCGTGCCAATTCTGGCGGTATGGTTCTTCTGTATTGGGGCCTCCATTAACTTACGAGCGACCGGCACCGTTCTGCGTAAATCAGGCACGCTGGTGATTACCAAAATTGCCGTTGCCTGGGTTGTGGCAATGATCTGTGCGATGTTCATTCCTGAGAACGGTATCCAGACAGGCTTCTTCGCAGGGCTGTCCATTCTGGCGATTGTTTCAGCAATGGACATGACCAACGGCGGCCTCTACGCCAGCCTGATGAACCAGTACGGCACCAAAGAAGAGTCCGGCGCATTCGTGCTGATGTCTCTGGAATCGGGCCCGCTGATGACGATGCTGATCCTCGGCTCTGCCGGTCTGGCCTCGTTTGAACCGCACCATTTCGTTGGCGCTGTCCTGCCATTCCTGATCGGTTTTGCACTGGGTAACCTGGACACCGATCTGCGCGATTTCTTCAGCAAGGCAACCCCGGTTCTGATTCCGTTCTTCGGCTTCGCGCTGGGTAACACCATCAACCTGGGCGTAATCCTGGATACCGGCCTGCTGGGTATCCTTCTGGGTGTGGCAGTCATCGTCATCACCGGTATTCCACTGATTATCGCGGACCGCGTTATCGGGGGAGGAAATGGTACCGCAGGTGTCGCCGCCTCATCCGCCGCAGGAGCGGCCGTGGCGAACCCGGTCATTATTGCGCAGATTAACCCGGCATTCGAACCCGTCGCCGCATCCGCTACGGCGCTGGTAGCTGCCGCGGTGATTGTGACCGCGATTCTGGTTCCAATCATTACTGCACTGTATGCGAAGCGCTATGGCAACATCCCGAAAGTCGAGTCAGAGCCACAGCCAGTAGAATCCTTGCACCACTAAGTTCTTATCTCAAGACCCTCTCTTCGGAGAGGGTTTTGGCTTTTTACTCGCCGAACATCTCACTGACCATCGCATCTGCCAGTCTTTTTGCCGAGCATAATCTGGGCATCCCCAGCGCAACTGTTTGCCAGCTTTGGGTCACCGACCAGCTCACCGGATGGCGTTCCGGATGACACCAGTCCCCCAGCCAGCCCAACATATCTTTATGATCCATTAAGCCCGGTGATATCGGCGTCGTCAGCCATTGATGATAAAAGTGGCGCGTGGCAGGGGAAGCGTTAATTCCCTGCGCAAGATAATTTGCCGCAAGGCTGCGTAAATTGTCCTTCAGCATCGCGCCCACATCATCGTTCGCCAGACGGCAGGCATCGCCAAACGCACCCCAGCGCAACTCTTCCAGTGCCACATAGCACCGCCCAGCGAGTGACCAGCCGTCGTATTGGCCCGCTCGCCAGCGGGTAAAAATTTGCTCACTGTGTTCACCGGCCTGCACCGTTAACCCACGCTGAGAAAGCGCTTTCTCTTTATAGGCTGTACGCTGGCAAAAATAGGCGCAAAGATCGTCATACTGCTGCATCAGGCCAGGAGACTGCTGGCCCGGACGATGGGTCTGTTGGCGTAATGAGGTTAATTTGTCGGTCATACGGGTCAACGCCAGGTGTCCGGGATCAAACATACCGGCCAGTTTCTCCGCCAGGCCCAGCCGCAGGGCAGCATTTTCGCTGAACATTCCCGTCATCGCCCAGGGCCGAAGCTTCGACTGAGTCATGATCTCCTGGGCTAAACGCTCACGAAATTGCTGCTGCTGCGGCACAAGAGGAGCAGGACGCGCCGCGTCCACCCCCTGAACCAAATCGACCATAAATTTGGGATGAATACACTCCAGCGTCCGCCCGGGACCGTCCAGTAGTTGTGTTGTCATGGTTGCTCTGCTGCGAATAGGGTTTGAATATCATCGCGTAACAGTCGGGTATCTTCCTGAATCCACGTCGCAGTAGTAATACTTTGCTGCAACAGCTGGCTGAGCGCCCTGGTGGAATGCTCATTTTGCTGCCGCACTGCGAGGCTATCACGCAAGCTTTCCTGTAACCCGGTAAGACATAACGAGAATTCTGCAAAAAACGTCGCCATTCCTGCCGTAACAGAGACATCGACCTGCGCCACCAAAGCTTTACAGATTTGTTCACAAAATTGCTCAATATGGTGTTTGAAGCGCTGGTGAAGCTGCGCCACATCAATGACATATCGGGTACGCGTCATCACGTAATCTTCCCAGCCCCAGCCCGGATTATTGAGCCAGCGCGACACCGTCTCACGCACGCTGGCGGAACCGGACACCTCTCCGGCAGGACGGTTCTCCGGGGCAATCGCATCGTTAAACAGCCCGCGAGTGTTGAAGTTAAGCTGGCTCGCCTGGAATGCCGGGAAGCTGATCCTTGCGCGAAAACCGGCATGACTCAGCTCCTCTTTAATGCGCTTCTCAATAGGACGCATCGCTTCGTTAAGGGAACGGGCGAGCGTCGATTCCAGCTGGTCAAAGCGCAGCGCCAGCTCACGGCTTATTTTGCCCTGCGCATCCAGCATGATCATTTCGCAGGAGGAGCGGATTTTGCTCAGTACAATCTGCGCCTGCCCTTCATCGTCCAGCACCAGTTGTCCCATTTCAGCCGACGCGCCACTACGCAAATTCATCTTCTCAACGCCCGCTAAATCAAGAATGTTATCGCGGTTGAAAACGTGGCTGATGGCCTGCTGGATATGGCTTTGCTGATGGGCAATAAACGCATTAGCCGCATCAAGCGCCTGCTCAACCTCATGCCCCACTTCATCGCTCACCACATCCTGACGCGTTTGTAACAGCGCCATATCCTCTTCCAGTCGGGCAATATTGACCTGCAGCTCCTCAAAGGCCACCGTCAGCCCCTGATAGCGGAAATCCAGATACTCACGCGCATTTTGCGCGTAGTTCAACAGCTTATGAGATGCGGAACGCAGCGCATAAAGCGACGCGTTGGCATAAGCGGCATAGATCAGTTTGCGGATAGGCTGTTCAAACAACGAGTCTTCCCACAGCAGATCGGCCGCGTGACGGATATGTTCAACGTCATCCAGATCGGCTGTTCGCCAGCGACGTCCGAGCGCCGCTTCGGCAAAGTCCTGCACCCAGCGCTGCTCCTGCGGATCCGGCAGACGACCATGAGTGGAAATTTCATAGCGCGCGCGGTTTGCCAGATATGCCCACATCGACGAGACCGGATAAATTTGTCCGGGCGAGATATTCCCTTTCATCAGCGTGCCGGAGATCATCGCCCGCACCTGTTCTTCGTCATCGCTGTTACGGTCTTTCTGATCGAATTTATTGACCAGCGCATAAAGCGGCACCGATTTCCCCACCGCCGAAATCGCCTGACGCACCTCTTCATCTGATATCGACTTAAGCTGCGTGTAGTCCATTACCGTCAGCACGGCGGAGGAGCGCGACAGTTGCTCACTGAGCATTTTTTGCAGATGCGGCTGCCCGGCTTCGTTTGGCCCCGGGGTGTCGAGCAACGTTAATTGTCCCAGATGCGCATCCAGCCCCGCCAGATGCACAAATTCCACTTCAATAACCGGAATATGTTCAATGGCGGTATATTCCGAGAACGGGAATTCCACGCCTAACGCCTGTGAGAGCCGCACCAGATCGTTGAGGCTTTTCAGGCACTGGAAGATCGGCTGCGCGCCAAGATAGTGTTTTTCGAAGGCTTCGCCCTGCTCAATACGCCCCAGCAGCGCATTCATATCTTTGTCGATCTCAAGACGTTGCGTCAGCTTTCCGCGATCGTGATTGCACAATTTTTCCTGCAACTGCTTGATCAGCGTATCAATAGGCGACACATGCGCAAAATGCAGCACCGGCTCTGTTTGCCCCGGCGTATGGCGGATCAGCGTCGGCAGCGCGGTCATTGGACGATTACGGTTGGGCAAGACTTCGGTTCCGACAATCGCATTAATGGTCGTCGATTTCCCGGCCTTCATGGTGCCGACAATCGCCAGCACCATCTCAAGACGGGTAATTTTGCGTAATTCGTTATTCAGCATAGAAAGCTGAGTTTCAACGCCGCGGGTACTAAAGTGCAAAGGAAGAACATTATTCGTCTCCCCGGTCATTGCAGCAGTTGTGCTATCCAGAACCGCAATCGGCATAGACTTAAGGGCATCCAGATTCTGCAAAGCAAGTTGCAACAACCGCTCTGCTTCCTGGCTTAATTCGAAAATTGTCTGTGTGTGCATGATAAAAGCCTTTCCTTAACGCAAATTTATTACTTTTATTAAGCCAGATAGTTTTAATAAGAAATTTCGGCTTTTTGATTACGCGTGGAAAATAGGTTTAATGAATATAAGCGCCTGATGACAAAACAAAATATAATCTGCCGACAGCGTAAAGCGCTCCTGCGCTCCTCTCGGCAAGAGGAGCCGAAAGATATTGAGCGTAGACCATTTTTATGTAGCTATAGGATATATCAAACTAATTTACCCACCCAAAATGAGAGGTAATTCCCGGCTGCCAATGCAAAAAGCGGCAATCTCAGGTTCCGTTGATAAATAACAACTGCTCGCCTCACCTTATCCGAAATGACTGTACCTGGCAATTTACGCAATAAAATATTCAATATATTCCATTGCAATGCTTATCTCTTAAGCACGGTGTTAGCATCGCTTAAGTGACTGACAGGAAATGTCACTCTGAAAAAAGTGTTATCACTATTTAAAAAAAAGAATGTCACCGACAAATGTGTGGATTTAGGCTATACTTGACGCCTTTTTCGGCAAACAGCCGGGTTTTGGCTGGCACTTTCCAGCCCCGTTCGCACTTTTTGAGGATACGAATATGTCACTTCCACATTGCCCACAATGTCATTCTGAATACACCTACGAAGATAATGGGGTGTTCATTTGCCCTGAATGCGCCCATGAATGGAATGATGCAGAACCTGCACAGGATAACGATACGCTGATCGTAAAAGATGCCAACGGTAATCTGCTGGCCGATGGTGATAACGTTACCGTGGTAAAAGACCTGAAAGTCAAAGGCAGTTCTTCGATGCTGAAAATCGGCACCAAAGTGAAGGGTATTCGCCTGGTGGAAGGCGATCATAATATTGACTGTAAAATTGACGGGTTCGGCCCAATGAAATTGAAATCCGAATTTGTGAAAAAGAACTGATTTTACTTTTGTTTTCTTTACAGGCCCGGTAAGCGTCACGCTGCCGGGCCTTTTTTACACCTGCGCTGCGCTTATCCTGCCCCGACAATCCGAACTAAACTTACTGAGCTTCTCTTACCTGAGGTAATGATTATGCCGTTAAGTCCCTACATCGCATTCAGCGGTAACAGTGCAGAGGCCATCGCCTTTTATCAGCAGACCCTCGGCGCAGAACTCCTCTATAAAATCACCTTTGGCGAAATGCCCAAAGATGAGCATAGCGACGAAGGCTGTCCTTCCGGTATGCAGTTCCCGGATACCGCCATCGCTCACGCCAATGTGCGTATCGCAGGCAGCGATATCATGATGAGTGACGGAGCTCCGGGCGGTAAAGCGCAGTATGCAGGCTTTACGCTGGTTCTCGATACTCAGGATGTCTCTGAAGGCAAACACTGGTTCGACAATCTGGCCGCCGACGGTCATATCGAGATGGCCTGGCAGGAAACCTTCTGGGCGCACGGATTCGGTAAAGTCACCGATAAATATGGCGTGCCGTGGATGATCAACGTCGTTAAACCGCAGTAACCTTCCGGCGGAGGCCGCCCGCCTCCGCCTGTCATCGCACTCGCCTCAATTATTCAAACTCCTGCAACGAATACTTAACCCAAATGTCACAATAATCCGCCAGCATGGGCCCACATTTTCCTTGAGGCCAGGCCACATGCAAACTGTCATCCGCGTCGAGAAACTGAGCAAGACCTTTCATCACAACAAGGCGCTGCATGCCGTTGATCTGACCGTCCAGCAGGGCGAAATGGTGGCATTGTTAGGGCCTTCTGGTTCAGGCAAATCCACACTCTTAAGGCATCTCAGCGGTTTAATCACCGGTGATAAAACGCCAGAAAGCCACATTGAGCTGCTGGGTAACACCGTGCAGCGCGCAGGCCGCCTCGCGAGCGATATCCGTAAAAGCCGCGCGCAAACCGGCTACATCTTCCAGCAGTTCAATCTGGTGAATCGTCTGACGGTGCTGGAGAACGTTCTGATTGGCGCGCTGGGCAGCACTCCGTTCTGGCGCACCTGTCTGCGCTGGTTCTCTCCGGCACAAAAACAGCAAGCTCTCCAGGCGCTGACCCGCGTCGGCATGGCCCATTTCGCCCACCAGCGCGTCTCGACGCTGTCCGGTGGACAACAGCAGCGCGTGGCGATTGCCCGGGCGCTGATGCAAAAAGCCAAAGTCATTCTGGCGGATGAGCCCATTGCCTCACTGGATCCCGAATCTGCCCGCATCGTGATGGAAACCCTGCGCGACATTAACCAGAACGACGGCATCACCGTGGTGGTGACGCTGCATCAGGTGGATTACGCCCTGCGCTACTGCGAACGCATCGTCGCCCTGCGTCAGGGCCATGTGTTCTTTGATGGCGCAAGCCAGCACTTTGATAACGAACGATCTGACCATCTCTACCGCAGCATTAACCGCGTCGATGAGAACGCGCAGGCTGCTTAATGCCCTGAAAGACCAGGCATTCATGGCGCTGCCAGCCTGGAACAATGTCTAAGTGAGGAACATAGATGAGCTACAAAGCCGTTGCCGCGCTGGCGTTCACCAGCATGTTCAGCATCAGCACCCTGTTAAGCCCGGCGTATGCCCAGGAGCAGGAAAAAGCCCTGAACTTTGGCATTATTTCGACCGAGTCACAGCAAAACCTGAAACCCCAGTGGGAACCGTTCCTGAAAGATATGGAAACCAAACTGGGTATCAAAGTGAATGCCTTCTTCGCCCCGGACTATGCCGGCATCATTCAGGGGATGCGCTTTAACAAAGTCGATATCGCCTGGTACGGCAACCTCTCCGCCATGGAAGCGGTGGACCGCGCTAACGGTCAGGTCTTTGCGCAAACCGTCGCTGCCGACGGTTCTCCGGGTTACTGGAGCGTACTGATCGTCAATAAAGACAGTCCGATCAACACCCTCAATGACATGCTCGCCAAACGTAAAGATCTGACCTTCGGCAACGGCGATCCTAACTCGACCTCCGGCTTCCTGGTCCCTGGCTACTACGTCTTCGCCAAAAATAACGTCTCCCCCAGCGAATTCAAACGTACCGTCAATGCCGGACATGAAACCAACGCGCTGGCCGTCGCCAACAAACAGGTCGATGTGGCGACCAATAACACCGAAAACCTCGACAAACTGAAAACCTCCGCGCCGGAAAAACTGAAAGAACTGAAGGTGATCTGGAAATCGCCACTCATTCCGGGCGACCCGATTGTCTGGCGGAAAAATCTCTCCGAAAGCACCAAAGACAAGGTGTACGACTTCTTTATGAATTACGGCAAAACGCCAGAAGAGAAAACCGTACTGGAACGTCTGGGGTGGGCACCGTTCCGCGCCTCAAGCGACCTGCAGCTGGTACCGATTCGTCAACTGGCGCTGTTTAAAGAGATGCAGGGCGTGAAGGACAACAAAGGTCTGAACAGCGAAGAGAAGACCAGCAAAGTGTCGACGCTTCAGGCACAGCTGGAAGACCTGGACCGCCTGACCGCTGCGCTGAGCGCGATGACGTCGGTGAATAAAGCGGTGCAATAGCGCTTTTTCCCCTCACCCCTGCCCTCTCCCCAGAGGGGAGAGGGTGTAATCGTGCCCAATGGGGGGAGAGTCATCATTCCCTCTGCGGAGAAGGTGCAATCGTTCCCTCTCCCCTTTGGGGAGAGGGTTAGGGTGAGGGGAAAAGCGCACGCTAATCCCTCACCGCGGCTTCTCTCACAGGGAGAGAACATTAGGAGAACTCATGCAAACCATCACCGTTCCACCACCAAAACGCAGCTGGTTCTCGCTGATAAGCTGGGCCATTCTGCTGGCGGTGCTCGTTATCTCCTGGAAAGGCGCGGAAATGGACCCGCTGATGCTGGTCAAAGATTCCGGCAACATGGCCACCTTTGCGGCGGACTTCTTCCCGCCGGATTTTAGCCAGTGGCGAGACTATCTCAGTGAAATGGCCGTCACCATGCAAATCGCCGTCTGGGGCACTGCGCTTGCGGTCGTCCTCTCCATCCCGTTTGGCCTGATGAGCGCCGAAAACATCGTTCCCTGGTGGATTTACCAGCCGGTGCGCCGCCTGATGGACGCCTGCCGCGCCATCAACGAAATGGTCTTCGCCATGCTGTTCGTGGTCGCCGTCGGTCTGGGTCCGTTTGCTGGCGTCATGGCGCTGTTCATTCATACCACCGGCGTACTCTCCAAGCTGTTATCCGAAGCGGTCGAAGCCATTGAGCCCGGCCCGGTGGAAGGGATTCGCGCCACCGGAGCCAACAAAATCGAAGAAATTCTGTATGGCGTTCTGCCGCAGGTGATGCCGCTGCTGATCTCCTACTCCCTCTACCGCTTTGAATCCAACGTCCGCTCCGCCACGGTGGTCGGCATGGTGGGCGCAGGCGGGATTGGCGTCACGCTGTGGGAGGCGATTCGCGGTTTCCAGTTCCAGCAAACCTGCGCGCTGATGGTCCTTATCATCATCACCGTCAGCCTGCTGGACTTCCTCTCCCAACGGTTGCGTAAGCACTTTATCTGAGAAGCGAGGCATTGATTTCTATGCACTTATCCAGACATCCGACCAGTTACCCTACCCGCTGGCAAGAGATCGCCGCCAAACTTGAAGTGGAGCTGCGCACCCACTATCGCTGCGGCGACTATCTGCCTGCCGAACAACAGCTCGCCGACCGTTACGAGGTCAATCGCCACACGCTGCGCCGCGCCATTGATCAGCTGGTGGAACGCGGCTGGGTACAGCGCCGTCAGGGAGTTGGCGTGCTGGTGCTGATGCGCCCGTTCGACTACCCCCTGAATGCTCAGGCACGCTTTAGCCAGAATCTGCTCGATCAGGGCAGCCACCCGACCAGCGAAAAACTGCTCTCGGTACTGCGCCCGGCCTCCAGCCACATCGCGGATGCGCTGGGCATTCAGGAAGGCGATAACGTGGTGCACCTGCGCACCCTGCGCCGGGTCAACGGCGTGGCGGTCTGCCAAATCGACCACTACTTCGCCGACCTCACCCTCTGGCCGACGCTGCAAAATTTCTCCAGCGGCTCGCTGCATGACTTCCTGTCTGATGCCACCGGGATTGCGCTCAGGCGCACCCAGACGCGGATCAGCGCCCGCCGCGCGCAGGCCAAAGAGAGCAAAGTGCTGGAGATCCCGAACATGGCGCCGCTGCTCTGCGTGCGCACTCTCAACCATCGTGACGGCGACATCAACGCGACGGAGTATTCCGTCAGCCTGACCCGCGCCGACATGATTGAATTCACCATGGAGCACTGAATGCATTTCGATACCTCCACTCGCCAGCGCTGGATGAGCGTGCTCGCTCACAGCCAGCCCGCGGCGCTGCGTGAACGCATGCGCACGCTGAAACTGACGCCGGAATACGAAACGATCCGCGCACCCGAAGTTGGCCTTGTGCAGATTCAGGCGCGGACGGGCGGTACCGGCGAACGTTTTTTTGCCGGTGACGCCACCCTTACCCGCGCAGTGGTCCGCCTCACCAGCGGAACGCTGGGTTACAGCTATCTGCTCGGGCGCGACAAACAGCATGCCGAGCTGTGCGCCGTCGTCGACGCGCTATTGCAGGAACAGCCCTATTTTCAGTCGTTAATGGAAACCCTCATTGCCCCGCTGGAGGCTGACCGTGCCGCGCGAATCGCCGCACGTCAGGCCGAAATCAATACCAGCCGGGTCGACTTCTTTACGCTTGTTCGCGGAGACAACGCATGACGCTTCAACCCGCTTTTACCCAGGCAGTACCGGATGCCCAACACAGTTTTCGTCGTCTGCTGAAAGCCATGAGCGAGCCCGGCGTGATTGTCTCTTTGCATCAGCTGACACACGGCTGGCAGCCGCTGAATATCGCCACCACCAGCGTGCTGCTGACGCTGGCGGATAACGACACGCCGGTGTGGCTGTCGGCCAGTATGGCAAATGATATCGCCAGCCAGAATCTGCGTTTTCACACCAGCGCGCCGCTGGTTGAACAGCCGCAGCAGGCGGTGTTTGCGGTCGCCGACGAGCAGATCGACCATCAGCAGCTTAACGCGCTCTCGTCCGGCAGCGCCGTGGCCCCGGAAGCCAGCGCCACGCTGATTCTGCAGGTGTCCAGCCTCAGCGGTGGCCGGATGTTGCGCCTGACCGGCGCCGGTATTGCCGACGAGCGGATGGTCGCGCCGCAACTGCCGGAGTGCATTATTCACGAACTCACCGAACGCCCTCACCCGTTCCCGTTGGGTATCGACCTGATCCTGACCTGCGGCGAACGTCTGCTGGCTATCCCACGGACCACTCATGTAGAGGTGTGCTGATGTACGTTGCCGTGAAAGGGGGCGAAAAGGCGATAGCCAGCGCCCATGCATTGCAAGAGCACAGAAGACGGGGAGATGAACAGCTTCCCGAACTGAGCGTTAACCAGATTGAACAACAGCTCAACCTTGCGGTGGACCGGGTGATGACCGAGGGCGGCATCGCCGATCGCGAGCTGGCGGCACTGGCGCTGAAACAGGCCAGCGGCGATAACGTCGAAGCCATTTTCCTGCTGCGCGCTTATCGCACTACGCTTGCGAAACTGGCGGTCAGCGAGCCGGTCAATACCGCAGAGATGCGCCTGGAACGCCGAATTTCGGCCATTTACAAAGATATTCCCGGCGGGCAACGGCTCGGCCCAACCTACGATTACACCCATCGTTTGCTGGATTTCACCCTGCTGGCGAACGGCGAAGCCCCCACCCTGAATTCAGGCGACGCCACCCAGGAAAGCGCCCCCCACGTTTTTAGTCTGCTGGTGAATCAGGGGCTGGCGAAGGCGGAAGAGGACAGCGGCAGCGTGCCCGACGACGTCACCCGCACGCCGCCGGTCTATCCGTGTTCACGCTCATCGCGCCTGCAACAGCTGATGCGTGGCGACGAAGGGTATCTGCTGGCGCTGGCCTACTCGACCCAGCGCGGCTACGGGCGCAACCATCCCTTCGCGGGCGAGATCCGCAGCGGCTACGTTCAGGTTGAAATTGTGCCAGAAGAGCTGGGTTTTGCGGTGAATGTCGGTGAACTGCTGCTAACGGAATGTGAAATGGTCAACGGCTTTGTAGCCCCTGAAAACGAATCACCCTGGTTCACTCGCGGCTACGGGCTGGTGTTTGGCATGAGCGAGCGCAAGGCGATGGCGATGGCGCTGGTCGACCGCGCACTGCAAGCCCCGGACTATCACGAGACCCTTTCCAGCCCGGCGCAGGACGAAGAGTTCGTGCTGGCCCATGCGGATAACGTCGAAGCGGCCGGTTTTGTCTCCCATCTTAAGCTGCCGCATTACGTCGATTTCCAGGCGGAACTGGAACTGCTGAAACGTCTGCAACGGGAGCACAACAATGGCTAACCTCAGCGGCTACAACTTTGCCTATCTGGACGAACAAACCAAACGCATGATCCGCCGCGCCATTTTGAAAGCGGTGGCAATCCCAGGCTATCAGGTACCGTTCGGCGGCCGCGAAATGCCCATGCCCTACGGCTGGGGAACCGGCGGCATTCAGCTCACCGCCAGCGTGATCGGCGAAGCGGACGTGCTAAAAGTCATCGACCAGGGGGCGGACGACACCACCAACGCCGTGTCGATCCGTAACTTCTTCAAACGCGTTACCGGCGTGAACACCACCGAGCGCACGGAAGACGCCACCCTGATTCAGACCCGCCACCGCATCCCGGAGACGCCGCTTGTTGAAGATCAGATCCTGATTTTCCAGGTGCCGATCCCCGAGCCGCTGCGCTTTATCGAGCCGCGCGAAACGGAAACCCGCACCATGCATGCCCTCGAAGAGTACGGCGTGATGCAGGTGAAGCTGTACGAAGATATCGCCCGTTTCGGCCATATCGCCACCACCTACGCCTATCCGGTGAAAGTGAACGGACGCTACGTGATGGACCCGTCGCCAATCCCAAAATTCGATAACCCGAAGATGGACATGATGCCCGCGCTCCAGCTGTTCGGGGCCGGGCGCGAGAAGCGCATCTACGCCGTTCCGCCGTTTACCCGCGTCGAAAGCCTCGATTTCGACGATCACCCGTTTACGGTGCAGGAGTGGGACGAGCCGTGCGCGATCTGCGGGTCGAAACACAGCTATCTCGATGAAGTGGTGCTCGACGATACGGGCAAACGCATGTTTGTCTGCTCCGACACCGATTTCTGCCGCCAACAGAGCGAGGCCCAGCGCCCATGAAACCGCTGCTTTCAGTCAATCACCTCACCCATTTGTATGCGCCGGGCAAAGGTTTTAGCGACGTGTCATTCGATCTCTGGCCTGGCGAAGTGCTGGGCATCGTCGGCGAGTCCGGCTCCGGAAAAACGACGCTGCTCAAAGCTATCTCCGCGCGTCTTGCGCCGCAGAATGGCGAAATTTTGTATCAGGGCCAGTCGCTGTACGGCATGAGTGAAGCCGAGCGCCGTCGGCTGTTGCGCACCGAGTGGGGCGTGGTCCATCAGCATCCGATGGACGGCCTGCGCCGTCAGGTGTCGGCGGGCGGCAATATCGGCGAACGGCTGATGGCGACCGGGGCACGTCATTACGGCGATATTCGCGCCACCGCGCAGCAGTGGCTCACCGATGTCGAAATCCCCGCCTCGCGAATCGACGACCTGCCCACCACTTTTTCCGGCGGTATGCAGCAGCGTCTGCAAATCGCCCGCAATCTGGTGACGCACCCGAAGCTGGTGTTTATGGATGAGCCGACGGGCGGGCTGGACGTCTCCGTGCAGGCGCGACTGCTGGACCTGCTGCGTGGCCTGGTGGTGGAACTGGATCTGGCGGTGGTCATTGTCACCCACGATCTGGGCGTGGCCCGTCTGCTGGCGGACCGCCTGATGGTGATGAAAGAGGGCCGGGTGGTGGAAAGTGGCTTAACGGACCGCGTGCTCGACGATCCGCTTCATCCGTACACCCAGCTGCTGGTGTCGTCCGTGTTGCAGAATTAAGGGAACATCATGAACGCCATTCGTGTACAAAATTTAAGTAAAACCTTTGTCCTGCACCATCAAAACGGCGTGCGCCTGCCGGTGCTGCAAAACGCGTCACTTGAGGTCAGCAACGGGGAATGCGTGGTCCTGCACGGCCATTCCGGCAGCGGAAAATCGACGCTGTTACGATCGCTGTACGCCAACTATTTGCCGGACGAAGGCCACATCCATATTCGCCACGGCGACGAGTGGGTGGATCTGGTGCAGGCTCCGGCGCGCAAAGTGCTGGAAGTGCGCCGCGCAACGATCGGCTGGGTGAGCCAGTTTCTGCGAGTGATCCCGAGGATCTCGGCGCTGGATGTGGTCATGCAGCCGCTGCTGGATCTGGGCGTGTCGCGCGAAGAGTGCGCCGCCAAAGCGGCCAGCCTGTTGACCCGTCTGAACGTCCCGGAACGGCTGTGGCATCTGGCGCCATCGACCTTTTCCGGCGGCGAACAGCAGCGCGTGAATATTGCCCGCGGCTTTATTGTCGATTACCCGATTTTACTTCTCGATGAACCGACCGCCTCGCTGGATGCCAAAAACAGCGCCGCGGTGGTCGAACTGATCGAACAGGCCAAAGCGCGCGGCGCGGCGATCGTGGGGATCTTCCACGACGCCACGGTCCGCGATCGCGTGGCGGATCGTCTGCATGCGATGGGAGTCGCGCCATGATTATCAATAACGTCAAGCTGGTACTCGAAAACGAAGTCATCAACGGATCGATTGAAATCCAGGACGGTGTGATTCGCACATACGCCGAAACCCAGAGCCGCTCACCGCAGGCGATGGACGGCGACGGCGGCTGGCTGCTGCCGGGCCTTATCGAGCTGCACACCGATAACCTGGATAAATTCTTTACCCCGCGGCCAAAAGTGGACTGGCCTGCGCATTCGGCGATGAGCAGCCACGACGCGCTGATGGTCGCCAGCGGCATCACCACTGTGCTGGACGCGGTGGCCATCGGCGATGTACGCGACGGCGGAGACCGGCTGGAAAATCTGGAGAAGATGATTAACGCGGTCGAGGAGACGCAAAAACGCGGGCTTAACCGCGCCGAGCATCGCCTGCATCTGCGCTGCGAACTGCCCCACCACACCACGCTGCCGCTGTTTGAAAAGCTGGTTGGCCGCGAACCGGTATCGCTGGTCTCTCTGATGGACCACTCTCCGGGCCAGCGTCAGTTCGCCAATATCGAGAAGTATCGCGAATACTATCAGGGCAAATATTCACTTAGCGACGAGGAGATGGCGCGCTATGAAGAAGAGCAGCTCGCGCTGGCGGCGCAGTGGTCGCAGCCGAATCGCCTGTCGATCGCGGCGATGTGCCGGGAGCGCAATATTGCCCTCGCCAGCCACGACGACGCCACTCACGAGCATGTCCTCGAATCCCATCAGCTTGGCAGCGTGATCGCCGAATTTCCCACCACGTTTGCCGCAGCAGAGGCTTCGCGCAAAGTGGGGATGAACGTGCTGATGGGCGCGCCAAATATCGTGCGCGGGGGTTCTCACTCCGGCAACGTGGCGGCAAGCCAGCTCGCCTCGCTCGGCCTGCTCGATATTCTCTCATCCGATTACTATCCGGCGAGCCTGCTGGATGCGGCTTTTCGCGTGGCTGGCGATGAAGGTAACGACTTTACGCTGTCGCAGGCCATTCTCCTGGTGACCAAAAACCCGGCCAACGCGCTGAACCTGAGCGATCGCGGGGTGATTGGCGAAGGCAAACGGGCGGATCTGGTGCTGGCGCATCGTAAGGGCGAGCACATCCATATCGACCACGTCTGGCGTCAGGGTAAACGGGTGTTCTGATGGGAAAACTGATCTGGCTGATGGGGCCGTCCGGCTCCGGAAAAGACAGTCTGCTGATGGCGCTGCGTCAGCAGGAACACCCGGGATTGCTGGTCGCGCATCGTTATATTACGCGCGCAGCGAATGCGGGAAGCGAGAACCACATTGCCCTCAGCGAACAGGAGTTTTTTACTCGCGCCGGGCAGAACTTACTGGCATTAAGCTGGCACGCCAACGGCCTTTACTATGGCGTGGGCGTGGAGATCGATCTGTGGCTTCACGCCGGGTTTGACGTGCTGGTGAACGGCTCACGCGCCCATCTGGCGCAGGCCCGCGCCCGCTATGCCCAGGCGCTGCTGCCGGTCTGCCTGCACGTTTCACCGGAGATTTTGCGCCACCGGCTGGAAAGCCGTGGGCGGGAGAGCGCGCGGGAGATCGACCTGCGGCTGGAACGCGCCGCGCGCTATACGCCATCCGACTGCCATCTCCTCAATAACGACGGAAGTTTGCTACAGTCAGTCGAACACTTTTTAGCGCTTATCCGGCAAAAGGAAAAACATCATGCCTGTCTGTGAACTTCGCCCCGCCACTGCTGAAGATGCTGAAGCCGTTTACGCGCTGATTTGCGAGCTAAAGCAGGCGCAATTCGACCGCGAGGCGTTCCATGCCGGTTATCTCGCCAACCTTCAGGACCGCCACATGCATTATCAGCTTGCGGCGCTCGACGGGCATATCGTCGGAATGATTGGCCTGCATTTGCAGTTTCATCTGCATCATGTCCGCTGGATTGGAGAGATTCAGGAGCTGGTGGTATTGCCGCAGTCGCGCGGTCTGAACGTCGGGAGCCGGCTGTTAGCCTGGGCAGAGGACGCCGCGCGTCGCGTGGATGCGGAGATGACCGAGCTGTCCACCAGCGTGAAGCGCGTGGATGCCCACCGTTTCTATCTGCGCGAAGGGTATACGCAGAGCCATTTTCGCTTTACCAAAGCGCTGTAAGGAGGCGTGATGAGCCTGACGATGACGCTCACAGGAACCGGTGGCGCCCAGCTGGTGCCGGTCTTCGGCTGCGACTGCGCGGCCTGTCGCCGGGCACGATTGCAGGAAGGGCATCGCCGCCGCCCTTGTAGCGCGGTAGTCAAATTCAATGATGCTGTCACACTGCTGGATGCGGGCATTCCACATCTGATGGATGACTGGCCGGCGGGCAGTTTTCAGCAATTTTTACTCACTCATTATCATATGGATCATGTGCAGGGTTTGTTCCCGCTGCGCTGGGGCGTGGGGGCAACCATTCCGGTTTACGGGCCACCGGATGAAAGCGGATGCGACGATCTTTTCAGGCACCCCGGCATTCTCGACTTTAGCCATACGGTCGAACCGTTTGTGATGTTTGAATTGCAGGGATTACGCGTCACTCCGCTGCCGCTGAATCATTCCAGGCTGACATTTGGCTATCTGCTGGAGAGCGCCCACAGCCGCGTGGCGTGGCTGTCGGACACCGCCGGGCTGCCGGATAAAACGGTGAAATTCCTGCTCAACAACCCGCCGCAGGCGATGGTCATTGATTGCAGCCACGAGCCGCGCCCTGAAACCCCGCGTAATCACGGTGATTTGACTACCGTGATAGCCCTGAACGAGGTAATTGGTTGTCCGCAGGTGATTCTGACCCATATCAGCCACCAGTTTGACGTGTGGCTGATGGATAACCCATTGCCCGCGGGATATGAAGCGGCTTATGACGGCATGATATTGGCGATGGATTAAACTTTCAGCGTATCAATGAATATGAGTCGTTCTATTTAAAATATCACTTATTAAGCCCTGGCGATTTTTCATTTCCCTCTTAAATTACTATCAAAGCACAAACGCTTTCCGCATTTTATGTTCCTTTCCGTACAAAAACGCCCTGTAGGATATATACCTGCACCGTTTAATGATTTCTCAGCACCTCCGGAAATACGCTATTAACTAACATCACCGTGTAAGAGGGATTTTCATGGTAGACATGGTTCTCGTGGGGAATATTGCAACAGACGAGGTAAAGGATATTGCAAGCAGAATTGCACATATCATTATTGCACCTGAAACGGTTAAAGGAATGATTAATGGCGCGCTTACGGTGCCACTGGATATGGGATATCTGGCATGGGGATATCTGGATACGGACTCCCGTTTCTCCCACCAGACGCAACGCATTCGAATGGTCACCGCGATACGCCACGATATACTGAACTATCAAAATATCGTGAATGCCGCGCAAAAGATTCTCGAACTCTTTAATACGTATCTCTCTGAGTCGCAGCAAGATACTGCTTATCGGTCTGTCATGTCGTCCGTTGCTGGCCGGATGTTGGCGACAAAATTAGTCACGCTGATTGCGGCGGCGGCGCTGGAGCGCGTCTCTTTTATTGTTGCGGCAGACAGTAAAGGCGTCATTGGCACCGTCGCCATGGCGCTGCTGGTGGGAGGAATGAGTGAACGTTCCATCCGCACCGCTCAGGCACTGGAGGCCGAGGATCCAGAGGTTTATATGCTGCTTTCTCCCCACGATTACGATCTTTTATACTTTCTGATTGAACCTGCGGTTAAACCCTTTGTGGATGCGATTCATGTCAGATTCACTCAGGGAAGCCCGGCGTTTAATCGTATTATTCACGAAGTCGGGGAGAGGCTAAATGCCAGGCAATAGCCCTTTGCTTTCGGTATTGAAAACCTTTGCCGACATTCTCCTCTTCACCCTGATTAATATATGGGTGGTTATTGATTCCGTATTATTGGTTGGCGGAATCATACTGTGCATTATGATGTTTAACCCGTGGCCGATGAAATTTGTCTATATGGCGCTATGGATAGTTATCATTTACTCTGTTTCCAGAATTGTGACTGCCCTTGACAATTACAGGAAATCAAAAGAGACAGACAAAGGAAAATAGTATGTCTAATCCCGCATATTTATGGTTAACCGATCAAAATGGTTCTCCGGTACAAGGCAATTCTTGCGTCATCGGCAGGCAAGGTTCGATTGAAATACTCTCGTTATCGCATCACCTCACCATTCCCGCTGACCATAACACCGGGAAATTAACGGGTACCCGCATCCATACCCCTGTTCATTTTCAAAAAGAATTTGATCGCGTTACGCCGTTTTTATACCGCGCAATCAGTCAAGGCATGACCTTTAAATCGGCCGAAATCAAAATGTACCATATTCTGGAATCGGGTCGTGAAGCCGAGTATTTCAATATTTTTATGGAGAATGTCAAAATTACCGGCATCACGCCAAACCTGCATCCGGGTTCCGGCACCGGGAGGCACATGGAAACCATCCAGCTACGTTATGAGTCGATTCAGTGGAAATACGTCGACGGTAATATTGTGTTTAAAGACAGCTGGAATGAACGCTGTGTGGCCTAAAAGAGAGGGCGCCCGTTGCGCCCTTTATCCATTTATCAGGCTTTCAAAAGGTCATGCGGAAAATGCATCACGCCTTTAATAGTCCTCTTCCAGCCTGCGCTCATCGTCCTCCAGCCGACGCCGGTCTTCATCGAGCTGGCGCTGTCTGTCGTCAAGCTGACGGCGGCGGTCCTCCAGCTGGCGTCGTCTGTCATCGTACTGACGACTGTCGTTTCGACGACTCTCATCATAGCGATCATCATCGTTATTACGCTGGCCTGAGCCGGGATGGTAGGCATCGTTGATAGCCTGCTGAATATTGCCAATGGCGTCATCAACAATATCGGCATGAGCCAGTTGGCTGGTTAACGACAGCAAGCCAAATAACAGAGCAGTAGAGTAACGTTTCATAGAACCAGTCTCGCAGAGGGGCTGGCTTTACGTTATTCAACGCGGTGCGGCGGGAGTAGCGGAGGAATCTCAAATATTGCTCGCCTTACCCAGCGCCTGTGCCAGCTGTGTCCGCGTAAACGGTTTACGCAATATTTCGACGTCCGGTAACCGGGGATTGTGCGGCCCGATGCTGACCCCTGCCCTCTCCCCATAGGGGAGAGGGAGAAAACCGCACCGGACTTTAGCAAAGAGGAAGAAAACCGCTCTGGGCAATTCTTCTCCCCTGTAGCAAAGAGGGCGAAAATCGCACCGTCCAGTCCCCCTCTCCCCTGAAGTAAAAAAACAGCACCGGACAGTCCCCTCTCCCCTATGGGGAGAGGGTTAGGGTGAGGGGCGACGGGCGAAGTCTCTTCCGTCAATGACGACGAGCACGACAACCACTTTATGCAGCCCTGTCGCGTGATAACAACATCGAAGAAGACGAACCGGGAGTGCTGGTGCGAAAACATTAGTCGAACGGGAGGCGTCTTTACGCGACAACCTTTAAGCGGCTTTATCGCTGTGCGAAACATCGGCGGCAAAGACGTAACCAAGGCCGCGAATGGTTTTGATCAGCAGCGGCTGATGAGGGTTAATTTCGATTTTACGCCGCAGGCGCATGAAAAGACGTGCTCATTGAGTACGTCCTGCAGCAGTTCGCAAACTGTCGTGTCGTCATCAACCACCAGAATCGCCGGTTTCATCGTCTGCTTCCGTGAGAGGATTATGTTAAGTCTGATCTATTCTGCAAACGGCTCCAGCCAAATCCATTATTGCGTGACGGAATTTCAAGCCATGTCACATCCGTTGCCCCTTCGACACGTCAATTTTGACGATTGCCTGTTCCTCGTCAGGGTTTTGACCAAAAAGGGGCCGTAAAGTCAGGGTATACCCACATTAAAAACATGGCATAGATGCTGCATAACAGGCTGCGAAAGATGTGATTAACTGGAGCGATACCGATGAAAAAAGTCGTCACGGTTTGCCCCTATTGTGCCTCAGGTTGCAAGATAAACCTGGTGGTCGATAACGGCAAAATCGTTCGGGCGGAGGCTGCACAGGGTAAGACCAACCAGGGTACGCTGTGCCTGAAAGGCTACTATGGCTGGGATTTCATTAACGATACCCAGATCCTCACCCCCCGTCTGAAAACCCCAATGATTCGCCGTCAACGTGGCGGAAAGCTGGAATCCGTCTCCTGGGACGAGGCGCTGGACTATGTCGCCAGCCGCCTGAGCGCCATCAAAGCGAAATATGGCCCGGATGCGATTCAAACTACCGGCTCATCACGCGGTACGGGTAATGAAACCAACTATGTAATGCAAAAATTCGCGCGCGCCGTTATTGGTACCAATAACGTCGACTGCTGCGCTCGCGTCTGACACGGCCCATCGGTTGCAGGTCTGCACCAGTCGGTCGGTAACGGCGCAATGAGTAATGCCATCAACGAGATAGATAATACCGATCTCGTGTTTATTTTCGGCTATAACCCGGCGGATTCGCACCCTATCGTGGCGAATCATGTGATTAACGCGAAACGCAACGGGGCGAAAATCATCGTCTGCGATCCGCGTAAAATCGAAACGGCGCGTATTGCGGATATGCATATCGCGTTAAGAAATGGCTCGAACATCGCGCTGTTGAATGCGATGGGCCACGTCATTATTGAAGAAAATCTGTACGACCAGGCGTTTGTCGCGGCCCGTACCGAAGGTTTTGAAGAGTATCGCAAAATCGTTGAAGGCTATACGCCGGAGTCGGTGGAAACCATCACGGGCGTGAGCGCGCAAGAAATTCGCCAGGCAGCACGCATGTATGCTGCGGCGAAAACTGCCGCCATTCTGTGGGGTATGGGCGTCACCCAGTTCTATCAGGGTGTCGAGACCGTGCGTTCACTGACCAGCCTGGCGATGCTGACGGGGAATCTGGGTAAAGCGCACGTCGGCGTGAATCCGGTTCGTGGGCAAAACAACGTTCAGGGTGCCTGCGATATGGGCGCGCTGCCGGATACCTATCCTGGCTACCAGTACGTGAAATTCCCGGAAAACCGTGCGAAATTCGCTAAAGCGTGGGGCGTCGAGAGTCTGCCTGAGCATACCGGTTATCGCATCAGCGAGCTGCCGCATCGTGCAGCGCACGGTGAAGTGCGTGCCGCGTACATCATGGGCGAAGATCCGCTGCAAACCGATGCGGAACTGTCGGCGGTACGCAAAGGCTTTGAAGATCTCGAGCTGGTGATTGTGCAGGATATCTTTATGACCAAAACCGCGGCGGCGGCGGATGTGATTTTGCCGTCAACGTCGTGGGGCGAGCATGAAGGGGTCTTCACCGCGGCAGACCGCGGCTTCCAGCGCTTCTTTAAAGCGGTAGAGCCGAAGTGGGATCTGAAAACGGACTGGCAGATTATCAGCGAGATCGCTACCCGGATGGGTTATCCGATGCGCTATAACAACACCCAGGAGATCTGGGACGAGTTGCGGAATCTGTGCCCTGATTTCACCGGTGCCACCTACGAAAAAATGGGCGAACTGGGCTATATCCAGTGGCCATGCCGCGACGAATCGGAAGCCGATCAGGGAACGTCATATCTCTTTGCCGAGAAGTTCGATACCCCGAACGGGCTGGCGCAGTTCTTCACCTGCGACTGGGTCGCGCCAATCGATAAGCTCACCGATGAATATCCGATGGTGCTCTCGACGGTGCGTGAAGTCGGCCACTACTCCTGTCGTTCGATGACCGGGAACTGCGCCGCACTGGCAGCCCTGGCGGATGAACCAGGTTACGCACAGATCAACACCGCCGATGCCGCACGACTGGGTATCCAGGATGAGGAACTGGTGTGGGTGAACTCGCGCAAAGGCCGGGTCATCACGCGCGCGCAGGTCAGCGATCGCCCAAATAAAGGGGCGGTCTATATGACCTACCAGTGGTGGATTGGTGCCTGTAACGAGCTGGTGACGGAAAACTTAAGCCCGATAACCAAGACCCCGGAGTACAAGTATTGCGCCGTGCGTGTCGAAGCTATCGCCGACCAACACCGCGCCGAGCAGTACGTGATTGATGAGTATAACAAGCTGAAAGCCAGCCTGCGTGAGAGCGCAATGGGCTAAGGCAATCACTTGCGCTAACTGCGTCCCTGAAAGCCGTTGGGTCAGGGACGCATCATCTCTAATATTTCTGCGGCAATTCGGTGAGTTCGACCAAGTTGCCTTTTTTAATTTTGATATACCCGCCCGTTTTTAATTCTGAAAGGATCGCCATGATGTGGCTGCGGGACAGCAGCGTTCTTTCATGGATAAATTCCGTCACATTGATTTCTGCTCTGACATCCACAGGTTTACTCGCCAAATCAATCAGTTGATACCTGACCTTTTCATAGGAAGTCGGGGCGATCATCTTCAGGTTGTAATGATGATAATGACCAATAATGTATAACAGCGTGATGGAAAAACTTTTCCACAGTTGCGTACGATCGAGAATGTCAAAAATATCATCCAGGCGGACAACCCCTAGCCTGACGTCCTCATCGGTGGTGATATAGGTGGGGTCCAGGGACGAGGAAAAGTTACTCATGCCCAGAATAGCGGGGCCATATACCGTGCCCAGCACCAGACCATCTCTGATGCGATTGACGTGAAGTGAGCCCTCGGTGAGCAGATAACATTTGGGTTCTTGCTGTGTAATCAGGTCTAAACGCTGGCCGTGACGAAAAGTGATCGTGGTGGCATCAGGCGTCAGGGCTTCAATCAGTCGCTCAATATCCTCCACGGGCTTGATTAGCCGGTACTCAGATAATGTATCCAATTCCTTTTTATTCATAGTGTTACGCCATTAACATTCATCAAAGAAATGATTCATAGAAAATTATAGCCAACAAAGATGTATCTATCTCACGGTTCTGACGCGCGAAAAAAGTGCGCTCTGACAGGCCGCGTTTCACTACCCTGCGGGAATATCATTTTTAAGATGATGAAAATGATTGTTATCACTCGAGTTCTAATCAAATTCTGAATTCAGAGAGAATTCGTCTTGAAGGCTCAAGGGTATCAGGCGCATTATTATCACCGACATTGAGGATAACAACCGCGTTAACAAACGTACGATCTTTGTTGACGGTCGAAATATGGTCACCCTTTAAAACAGGTCATGGCATCCTTCATTGAGAAAATAGTGACAGAATCCTATGAGAAAGTTAAAAACCGCTCTCTTTGGTACGCTTTTATTTATTCATCCCCTGTTGGTCTGGGCGATGGGGGATACGGTTATACTCAATATCACCGGCAAAATTACTTCTTCATCCTGTAAAGTGGACAGCGATAGCCTTAATGTTCCGGTACAGTTAGGCAAAGATATTTCCCGAAGTGATTTAAGCAAAGCCAATTCATCGACCCCCTGGGTCGACTTTAATTTAAAAGTCATTAATTGTCCGGCTGCCACCACAAAAGCCACCGTAACCTTCAGTGGTAAAGCGGATACCGATAATCCTGAAAGTATGTATGCCAACGACGGAACCGCAAAAAATGTGGCCATCGAACTACAGGGATTGCAGGGAGAAAAACTGGGAAATGGCAAATCATTAACCGGCACGATTGCTACCGACCGCACTTATACTTTTAATTTACATGCCCGTGCTTATAGCGAAGAAGGTAATGCCACTGCCGGAGATATTAGCTCTGCCGTTACCGCGACCTTTACTTATCAATAAATTTCAGTCGTCACCGTTTTTATATAAGTATTTTAAAATTGACCACGCCTGCGTCATTCTGAATTCAGAGAGAATTATCCTGTTCTTTTTACAGGTGGTTCGTAAAATAAATCTCTCACGATATGAGAGCCTCGAAGTCCGTTATTGCTGTGAGATAATTTTCTGCGGCAATAATTATTACCCAACTACCATTAAGGTAAATTAGTCATGAAAAATCAGTTAAAAGTTATTCTATTATTTTCCAGCACAATGTTTGGTTCCTCCGTGGTTTTCGCTGAAGACGGACAAATCAACTTTACCGGTGAAATCCTTGATGCCGCTTGCACGGTTGATATTGGTGCCGGTAATACCATGACCGTTGACTTGGGCAAAGTTAACAAAAGTATTTTCGACAAAACAGGCGCAACCTCCGCGCCTACCGCGTTTGTACTGACCTTAAAAGACTGCCCGGCTGCGATTACCTCAGCAGCGATTAAATTCGATGGTACCTCACTCGATGGTGACAACAATATCCTCGCCCTGACAGCTGGAACCACAGAAGCCCCTGCTGCTGCTGGCATCGGTATTCAGATTCTGGATGACGACAACAGCGTTGTCGCGCTGGCAACAGCCTCCAAGGACTACGACCTTGAGGCTGATACCGCGAATAAGCTGAATTTCAGCGCCCGCTATATTGCCAACAGTGATACGGTTGTCGCCGGCCCAGCAGATTCTGCTGTCAGTTTCACCGTTAACTACAACTAATCCTTATAGTCCAGTAAACAATCCCGAGATTAAATAAATGAAATTCTATTCATTACCCACTGTCGCTTGTCTGTTATTTTCATTTCATGCTGCTCATGCCGGTGTGGTCGTGGGTGGAACACGGGTTATTTATAACGGAGAGAAAAAAGAAAGCTCACTGCGTATAGAAAACCCGGATAAAACACCTTATTTAATCCAGTCGTGGGTTGAATCCACGAATGGAGGCGATAAAAAATCCCCATTCGTTATTACACCACCACTGTTCCGTCTGGATGGTGAACAGAAAAATATTCTGCGTATCGTTCAGGCGGGCAATCTCCCTCAGAACCAGGAATCACTTTATTGGTTGAGTATTAAATCCATTCCTTATGTTGCTAAAGCGCATAATACGCTGCAGGTCGCTATTAAAAGCCGTATTAAATTGATTTACCGACCTGAAACGTTAAAAGGTACCCCTGAAGAAGAAACGCAATCTCTGACCTGGCAACATATCGGAAATAAAATTCAGGTAACCAACCCGACCAATTATTATATGAATTTTAATACGATCAGCGTAAACGGTAAGGTACTTCCGAGCGTCACCTATGTTGCGCCGCATGCGACAGCACAATTTTCCGGTGCTGGCGGGCAATCGTCAGGAAAGGTGAGCTGGAAATTAATTAATGATTCCGGTGTAACCGGTCCGGAACATACCGCCTCAATTAATTAATTTCGCCTCATCACAATTTTATTCACTCTGATAAGCATCAGCTTGTCATCACTATTCTTTTGTCCAGAGGAGGCATGTTATGAAATATCATTCACTACTTAAGCATGCCTTACTCGCGACACTTATTACGCAAATATTATCCGGCTATGCCCATGCAGAACCTAAAACGGGCGAGATGTATTTTAACCCCGCCTTATTAGAAACCGAAGATAACCAACAGAGCAAAACGGATCTGAGTACCTTTGACGGGGGCTCTCAGGCACCGGGCACGTATCGCGTTGATGTGTATATTAACAAAGATAAAATTGACACCCGGGATATTGAATTTGCGCTGGCCAATAATGCCGACGGTCAATCCAGTCTGCAGCCCTGCCTGACTGTCAGCGATTTAAAGAAATACGGCGTCAGAACAGAATTATTTCCTGCCCTGGCCAGCGGCTCTGACTGTGCCAATTTATCGGCTATCCCTCAGGCCTCTGCTGCGTTGACCTTTAGCACCATGCAGCTCGATTTGAGCGTTCCGCAGGCGGCAATGACCCCTCGCGCCCGTGGCTATGTGCCGCCAGAACAGTGGGATAACGGCATCACGGCGTTCTTAATGAACTACAGCTTTTCAGGGGACAGCAGCTCGGCACGCAGCGGCAATGGTCAGAACAGTAACAGCCAATACGCCAACCTGCGTCCGGGTCTGAATCTCGGCCCGTGGCGTTTTCGCAACTACAGCACCTGGAGTCGCGACAGCCAGGGTTTAGAGGACTGGAGTTCGGTCTATACCTATGCGCAACGCAATATCGTCGCGCTGAAAAGCCAGTTAACCCTCGGTGATAGCTCATCGCCCTCCGATGTCTTCGAAAGTATTCCGTTTCACGGCGCGCAAATCGCTTCCGACGACGACATGCTGCCGGATAGCCTGCGCGGCTATGCCCCCGTTGTACGCGGCATTGCCCGAACCAACGCCCAGGTCACTATTCGCCAGAACGGTTACGAGATTTATCAAAGCTATGTCGCCCCCGGCGCGTTCGAAATTACTGACATGTACCCGACCGGCGGCAGCGGCGACTTAGAGGTGACGATAAAAGAGAGCGACGGCAGCGAGCAGCACTTGATCGTGCCTTTCGCCTCACTCCCCGTGCTGCAACGTGAGGGACGCTTCAAATACAGCGTTACCGGCGGTAAATACCGCTCCTATGATGACGACACCGTCGAAACACCCTTTGTCCAGGGAACTGCAATGTACGGTTTACCCTGGGGCATCACCGCGTACGGCGGTGCTCAAAATGCAAAAACCTATCGCTCTGCGGCATTCGGGCTGGGTTTTAACATCGGTATGCTCGGTGCGTTCTCCGTTGACGATACCAAATCCTGGTCAACGCCTTTTAATCGCGAAAAAGAGAGCGGGCAATCGTGGCGCGTGCGCTACAGCAAAAGTATTTCGCAAACCGGGACCAGCTTCTCCGTCGCCGGGTATCGCTACTCGACGGATGGTTATTACACCATGCAGGATATTTTCGACACCTACGGCGGCGGTAACACCTCACCCGAGCAAAGCCGCAGTCGTAAAGAGCTGACGATGAACCAGAATCTGTGGAAAAACGCCGGGTCGCTATCAGCCAGCGTGGTTTCGGAAGATTACTGGAACAGCAATCAGACCAGGAAATCGGTGAGTCTGGGATACAACAACAGCTGGCATGACATCAGCTATAGCCTTAACTACAGCTATAACCGCAATACGTCGGCCAGCGACAATAGCGATGACCGCTATGAACACGATCAAATCTTCACGCTGAACGTCAGCGTGCCATTGGATCGTTTCCTGAAGAATACCTATGCCAGCTACGGAATGAATACCAGCAAACAGAGCGGCACCAGCCACAGCGTGAGCCTGAATGGCACCGCGCTGGCATCCAATAATTTGAGCTGGGGCGTGCAGGAAGGGTATGCCTCTGATGGCAAGGGCGATAGCGGCAGTCTGAGTACAAGCTATCACGGCACCTACGGACAGGCGAGCGGCGGCTACAGCTATGACAATGACAGCACGCGTCTGAACTACGGAATTTCTGGTGGCCTGGTGGCGCATGAAAATGGCATCACGCTGAGCCAGCCGTTAGGCGAGACCGTTGCGCTGGTCAAAGCGCCGGGCGCCAGCGGTGTCGACGTCAATAACCAGAGCGGGGTGACAACGGATTTCCGCGGCTACACCGTGCAGCCCTACCTGAGCCCGTATCGTGAAAATGACATCAGCCTGAACACGGAAACCTTGCCCGATAACGTGGATATCGCCTTAACCAGTAAAACCGTGGTTCCCACCCGCGGGGCGGTGGTTCGCGCTGATTTTGAGGCCCGCGTGGGCAATCGAGTATTGATGACGCTGTTGAAAATGGGGGGCGCTCCTGTTCCCTTCGGCGCCACCGTCACCGATCCAACATCGCCTGATGCCCAGGGCTTTATCGTCGGCGATGCAGGTCAGGTCTATCTGACCGGATTAAACCAACACGGCACGCTAAACGTGCAGTGGGGACCTAATTCAGATGAACAATGCCAGGTCGATTATTCGCTGCCGGACAGCGAACCGCAAAGTGGCATCATGCTAATTAATCAGCAGTGTAAATAAGAGATTGCTCATGTTTAAAACTTACCAAAAATTCATTTTTCTGGCGCTGGTGGTGATATTTTCCTTTTTCCACCCGCTTAAAGCCCATGCAGAAACGGGGTGCAGTTCTCAGGGGGGAAGTTATATGTTATATAACTCGGCTTTTATAGCAAGGGATATGCCTATCGGTCAATCGACTCAGGCTTTTTCAGGATACGGTAGTACCTATAATCTGATATGCAGCGCGAGTGACGCCAAAGAACATGATGTCTATTTTAAAATCACAATCGATGCTACTCCTGTCGACGGTTACACTGACGTTTACCCTACCAATATGCCCGCTATGGGCGTTCGCTTCAATTTTCGCACCGGCGCGGGTTTTTGCGGTATTAAATTAACAGATAAGATTGAAAACTCCTCGCGGGTATATACTTGCCACCTGTCAGGGTCTTCTCAGGATGAGATTCAATCGTCGGTTGAACTGGTCAGAATAGCCGATGACGATATAGAGGGGATGATCCAAAAAATCCCCGCCGTGAAAACGAGCTATCACATCGACAGCAATGGCACTGAAACTCCGCTGAATAACATCTGGAGTGGGCAGGCAAACCTCTCAATCTCATTGAATTCTTGCTCATTAGCTGCACACTCTATTGCCATTCCGTTAGGCGATGTGTCGGACTCCTCCTTTACCGGTGTGGGCAGCACCTCCGGCGCAAAGGCGTTCTCCCTGAAACTAAGCTGCAATATGGGCCTTAATGTTCATGTTGCGCTGGATGGCAAGCAAAACGCTGACACCAGCGATACCAGCGTGCTGGCATTAACCGAGGCCGGGGAGGACGGGACCGCTGGCGGTATCGGCGTTCAGATCCTCTTTAACGACACGCCGCTAAAACTCAGTGAAGATATATTAGTCGGCACGACTGATACCTTTAATGAAACCTACAACTTTATGGCGCAATATATTCAGACAAAGCCCACGATAGATGGCGGCACGGCAGATACAACCGCCACATTTAATGTCACCTATCAGTAAAAAGACGCGTTCAATAAAATGAAAATAATTGTATTAAGCAGCGATCGTCTTTATACAGAGAGCGTCATGACATTATTCAATGCAAAAAAGGATCGGTATTTAGAACAAAAAACACTGGTTCTGCTGGACGTCATGAATCTTAAACATTATTCCGCCGTAATGGAGACGATAGCGCCAGGCGAAAATATCACGTTGGCTTTTGTCGTCAACCATGTTAATCATCTCGGCTTAATTGATCCCTCACTGCTGCGGCAACTGAGTGATAACACAAATATCGCGGTGATTTCCCGCAAAGCGCAGCTGTTCGAATATGAGGCATTATTTACCAATCATCGCTGCCATATTAAACATGCGCGTTATGACGAACCGCTGTTTAGCCCGCAGGAGCTGACGTTTATCCATGCGCTGTGCGGCGGACCGCCTTTTTATCAGCAAGACGGGGAAGAGATGAGTTCCCGCAGTCTGAGCACCCATAAACGCACGCTGATGAAAAAAGGACATATCACCACCAACGCTGAGCTTTATGAGATCCTGATGAAAAATAGAGCGCTCAGTCAGGCCCTGAGTGAAGGAATCTTAAGCGGATCGCTCTGCGGAAGCGGAATGGCGTAAAAATTAAACAGCCATTTTCTTCTTTTGTTGCACCCCTTATACTGCGGCTCCCTCCTGATGGTGACGAAACCGGATGATGAAACGCTGTAGTTTATTGCTGTTATTTCCCCTGCTGGTCCACGCCGATGACATTGGCGGCCAGTATAAAGCGCAGGCTGAAGCGGGCGATAAGCGTGCCCAATACTATCTGGCCGATACGCTGTTAAGTTCCGGTGATGAAAAGCAGGCCGCGGTCTGGGCGGAAAAAGCCGCAAAAAGCGGTGATGTTGATGCCGTGGCGCTGCTGTCCCAGCTTCATTTTAATCAGGGTGATTATGCGCAGGCCAAAGCGCTGGCGCAGCAGGCGACGATTGCCGGGAGTCAACGCGGAGCCATTATGTTGGCGCGGCTGCTGGTCAACACTCAGGCCGGTAAAACCGATTACCCGCAGGCGGTAAAACTGCTGCAAACCGCCACCTCAGATATCGAAAGTGATTCCGCGGTGGATGCCCAGATGCTGCTGGGCCTGATTTACGCCAACGGCGTCGAGATAGCCCAGGACGATGAGCAGGCGGAACGCTGGCTCAAGCGCAGCTCTGCCCTTTCACGCACCGGTTATGCTGAATACTGGGCTGGCATGGTCTTCCAGAAAGGCGAAAAAGGCTTTATCGCCCCGAACAAACAGAAGGCGCTGTACTGGCTAAATTTGAGCTGTAGCGAAGGATTTGACACCGGCTGCGAAGAGTTTGACGCGTTGAGCGGCGAGGAGTGAATTCCCTCTCCCGACGGGAGAGGGAGGAAGAACGTTACTGGTCAGCCGTCTTATCAAAACGCCCTAACACTTCACGCTCGTAAGCCATCGCTTTCTGGCGATCGAATTTATGTTCCCACTTGGCGATCACCAGCACCGCCAGCGCATTCCCCACCACATTCAGCGCGGTACGCGCCATGTCGAGAATACGATCCACACCAGCGATAAACGCCAGCCCTTCCAGCGGAATACCGACGCTGCCGAGCGTTGCCAGCAGTACCACGAAGGAAACCCCCGGAACGCCCGCAATCCCTTTGGAGGTCACCATCAGGGTCAGGACCAGCACGATTTCCTGCCACAGTGACAGATCGATCCCGTACAGCTGGGCGATAAAGATTGCCGCGATACTCTGGTACAGAGTTGAGCCATCGAGATTAAAGGAGTAACCGGTCGGGACAACGAAACTGGTAATCGACGCGGGCGCGCCGTAGGCTTCCATCTTCTCGATAATGCGCGGCAGAACGCTCTCAGAGCTGGCCGTGGAGTAAGCCAAAATCAACTCGTCTTTCAGAATACGAATCAGGATCCAGATACTCAGCCCGCAGATGCGCGCCACAATCCCCAGCACCACCAGCGCAAAGAACAGAATCGCAAAGTGAACCAGGATAACCAGCTTGGCCAGCGGCCACAGCGAGGCGAAACCAAAGTTCGCCACCGTCACGGCGATCAGCGCGAACACGCCCACCGGCGCATAGCGCATCACCATGTGCGTCACTTTAAACATGGTTTCGGAGATCGAGCGGAACACCGTCACCAGTGGCTCACGGTGCGTTGCCGGAAGGGAAGAAAGCCCCAGACCAAACAGCACCGAGAAGAAGATAATCGGCAGCATTTCGCCTTTCGCCATCGACGCCACAATATTGGTTGGCACCAGCGAAAGGATAGTTCCCATCAGGCCATGAGCATGGCTTTGCACGTCTGCTGTCGTGCTTTGGTATTTCGAAATATCCACCGTTGCCAGCTGCGACATATCAATCCCGGCGCCCGGCTGAAACACATTCGCCAGCGTGATGCCAAGGATGATCGCAACCGTAGTGATCACTTCGAAATAGATAATGGTTTTCGCGCCGATACGCCCTAACTGCTTTGCATCGCCGACGCCCGCGATACCCACAATCAGCGTTGAGATCACAATCGGGACAACGATCATTTTGATCAGATGAATAAAGATATCGCCCGCCGGTGACAGCATATTCGCCACCAGCCACTCGCGGTCGTCACTATGATAATGGAGATAACTACCCAGCAAGATACCCAGCACCATTGCCAGCAGGATTTGCCAGGCCAGGCTGATTTTAAAATTTTTCATAAAAACTGACTTCCTCAATGAAGCGTCCTATTCATCAAAACTGCATGAATATGGAAACATACTGAAAGGGTATGAATTGTGTTGCGTTGGTTTATGGGGTTTTTTAACGCGCCGTATCAGTATCATCTGCATGGCCTGCTGCGCAAGCCTTAAAGAACGAGGCTTTTCACTGCTAAATGGTCATCTGACGCTAATTTGTAATAATTCTTATAAATAACCTTTTGTTATAAAAACGCTTTTTTTCTACTAAATGTGAATAATCCTTACGGTAAATTATTTCCCTTCAAAGTTTCATTTGCTGCTTTTTCAACCTGTTCAGTTAATGCGTGATCTGTCGCCCAAATAACAAACAAAGCTGCTAAAGCCCCTACAATTAACGTTTTTGCGACATATTATTAACATCTTACAAGGAGAAAAAAAGCCATGAGCCAAATTCACAAACACGACATTCCCGCAAATATTGCGGACCACTGCCTGATTAATCCGGAACAGTATAAAGAGAAGTATCAGCACTCGATTACCGATCCTGACGCCTTCTGGGGCGAACAGGGTAAAATTCTGGACTGGATCCAGCCCTATCAAAAGGTGAAGAACACCTCTTTTGCCCCCGGCAACGTTTCGATTAAATGGTATGAAGATGGCACCCTGAATCTGGCCGCTAACTGCCTGGACCGACATCTTGCCGGGCGCGGTGACGATACCGCCATTATCTGGGAAGGCGACGACGCCTCACAGAGTAAACACATCACCTATAAAGAGCTGCATCGCGACGTGTGTCGGTTTGCCAACGTCCTGTTGGATCAGGGGATCAAAAAAGGCGATGTCGTCGCTATTTATATGCCAATGGTGCCTGAAGCGGCCGTAGCGATGCTGGCCTGCGCGCGCATCGGAGCCGTGCATTCCGTGATTTTCGGCGGTTTCTCGCCGGAAGCCGTGGCCGGGCGCATCATTGATTCCAGTTCAAAACTGGTGATCACCGCCGATGAGGGCGTTCGCGCCGGACGCGGCATTCCGCTGAAGAAAAATGTCGACGAAGCGCTGAAAAACCCGAACGTCAAAACCATCAGCAATGTCATCGTCCTCAAACGTACCGGCGGCAACGTGGAGTGGAAAGAGGGTCGTGACCTGTGGTGGAGCGATCTGATTGAAAACGCCAGCGACCAGCATCAGCCCGAAGAGATGAACGCGGAAGATCCGCTTTTTATTCTTTATACCTCGGGGTCAACCGGCAAGCCAAAGGGCGTGCTGCACACCACCGGTGGCTATCTGGTGTACGCGGCATCGACGTTTAAATATGTCTTCGATTATCACCAGGGCGATGTGTACTGGTGTACCGCCGATGTGGGTTGGGTAACGGGCCACAGCTATCTGCTGTATGGTCCCCTGGCCTGTGGCGCGACCACGCTGATGTTCGAAGGCGTGCCTAACTGGCCGACACCTGCGCGAATGAGCCAGGTCGTGGACAAGCATCAGGTCAATATTCTCTATACCGCCCCCACCGCGATCCGCGCCCTGATGGCCGAAGGCGATAAAGCCATTGAAGGTACTGACCGCTCTTCCCTGCGTATTCTCGGTTCCGTGGGCGAGCCGATAAATCCGGAAGCCTGGGAATGGTACTGGAAGAAAATCGGCAACGAAAAATGTCCGGTGATGGATACCTGGTGGCAGACCGAAACCGGCGGTTTCATGATTACTCCCCTGCCCGGCGCGACCCAACTGAAGGCGGGGTCCGCCACGCGTCCGTTCTTTGGCGTCCAGCCAGCGCTGGTGGATAACGAAGGCAATCCGCTGGAGGGCGCAACCGAAGGCAATCTGGTGATCACCGACTCCTGGCCTGGCCAGGCGCGCACTCTGTTTGGCGATCACGATCGCTTCGAGCAAACCTACTTCTCGACCTTTAAAAACATGTACTTCAGCGGCGACGGCGCGCGCCGTGATGAAGATGGCTACTACTGGATCACCGGACGCGTGGACGATGTGTTGAACGTCTCCGGTCACCGTCTGGGAACGGCTGAAATTGAATCGGCGCTGGTTTCCCATCCGAAAATTGCCGAAGCCGCCGTGGTGGGCATTCCGCACAACATTAAAGGCCAGGCGATTTATGCCTACGTCACTCTGAACCACGGCGAAGAGCCGTCACCAGAGCTGTACACCGAAGTGCGTAACTGGGTGCGTAAAGAGATTGGCCCGCTTGCCACGCCGGATGTGCTGCACTGGACCGACTCGCTGCCGAAAACCCGTTCCGGCAAGATCATGCGTCGTATTCTGCGCAAAATCGCGGCGGGCGATACCAGTAATCTCGGTGATACCTCCACGCTTGCCGATCCTGGCGTAGTGGAAAAACTGCTCGAAGAGAAGCAGGCCATCGCGATGCCTTCGTAACCCCCCTCACCCTGGCCCTCTCCCTATAGGGGAGAGGGAATTAAAACACCCCTCCCCAAAGGATTTCACGTTGAAGGAAGGCGGCAAGCGAGAACATCCCAGGAGCATAGTTATCTATGTGACCGGGGTGGTCGAGTGCGGCCAACGCACCTGCAGCGTGAAAGACAAAGGGGAACCTCTGGAGACTCTGTGATGAATGACAACATTTATCAGCAGATAGAAAATAGTGCGCATTTCAGGGAGCTCGTCGAAAAACGGCAACGGTTTGCCTTTATTCTTTCCATCATCATGCTGATTATTTACGTCGGCTTTATTTTGCTGATCGCCTTTGCCCCTCACTGGCTCGGCACGCCGCTGCACGCAGGAACCAGCGTCACGCGTGGGATCCCCATCGGGATTGGCGTCATCGTCATTTCATTTGTGCTGACCGGCGTGTACGTCTGGCGCGCTAACGGTGAATTTGATCGTCTTAATAAAGCAGTTCTGCGCGAGGTAAAAGCATCATGAAGCGAGTTCTGACGGCGCTAGCCGCCACACTACCTATTGCTGCCAACGCTGCTGATGCCATTACCGGCGCGGTTGAACGCCAGCCAACCAACTGGCAGGCGATTATTATGTTTTTGATTTTCGTGCTGTTGACGCTCTATATCACTTATTGGGCGTCAAAGCGCGTACGGTCCCGTAACGATTATTACACCGCGGGCGGTAACATTACCGGCTTCCAGAACGGGCTGGCGATTGCGGGCGATTTTATGTCTGCCGCGTCGTTCCTCGGCATCTCCGCGCTGGTGTATACCTCCGGTTACGACGGGCTGATTTACTCCCTCGGCTTCCTCGTCGGCTGGCCGATTATTCTGTTCCTGATTGCCGAGCGCCTGCGTAATCTCGGGCGCTACACCTTTGCCGACGTCGCATCCTATCGCCTGAAACAAGGCCCGATCCGCACCCTTTCCGCCTGCGGTTCGCTGGTGGTGGTGGCGCTGTACCTGATTGCCCAGATGGTAGGCGCAGGGAAATTGATCGAACTGCTGTTCGGCCTGAACTACCACGTCGCCGTGGTGCTGGTGGGCGTATTAATGGTGATGTATGTGTTGTTCGGCGGGATGCTCGCCACCACCTGGGTGCAGATCATCAAAGCCGTGCTGCTGCTGTTCGGCGCCAGTTTTATGGCCTTTATGGTGATGAAACACGTTGGCTTTAGCTTCAATAACCTGTTCACCGAAGCGATGGCGGTTCATCCGAAAGGCGAAGCCATTATGAGCCCCGGCGGACTGGTGAAAGACCCGATATCCGCCCTGTCCCTCGGACTGGGTCTGATGTTTGGTACTGCCGGTTTGCCGCACATCCTGATGCGTTTCTTTACCGTCAGCGATGCCCGCGAAGCGCGTAAAAGCGTCTTCTATGCCACCGGTTTTATGGGTTATTTCTACATTCTGACCTTTATCATCGGCTTTGGCGCGATCATGCTGGTGGGCGCGAATCCGGCGTTTAAAGACGCGGCGGGACAGCTGATTGGCGGCAATAACATGGCGGCGGTACATCTGGCCGATGCCGTGGGCGGCAACCTGTTCCTCGGCTTTATCTCCGCCGTGGCGTTCGCCACCATTCTGGCGGTGGTCGCCGGTCTGACGCTGGCGGGCGCATCGGCGGTCTCTCATGACCTCTATGCGAACGTGTGGCGTAAAGGGGCGACCGAGCGCCAGGAGCTGAAGGTCTCCAAAATCACCGTGCTGATTCTCGGCGTGGTGGCGATTCTGCTGGGGATTCTGTTCGAGAAACAGAATATCGCCTTCATGGTCGGACTGGCCTTCTCCATTGCGGCAAGCTGTAACTTCCCGATCATTCTGCTCTCCATGTACTGGTCAAAACTGACCACCCGTGGCGCGATGATTGGCGGCTGGCTGGGCCTGCTGACAGCGGTGATTCTGATGATTCTCGGCCCCACCATTTGGGTGCAAATCCTCGGTCACGAAAAAGCCATCTTCCCTTACGAATACCCGGCGCTGTTCTCCATTGCCGTGGCATTCATCGGGATCTGGTTCTTCTCTGCCACCGATAACTCAGCGGAAGGTAATCTGGAGCGTGATAAATTCCGCGCCCAGTTTATCCGTTCTCAAACCGGCCTGGGTATCGATCAGGGCCGCGCGCATTAATCGTTAATTCTCCCCGGTCATTCTGGCCGGGGATCACATTTCTCTCCTGTTAACATATCCATCTTCGGCCATCGCGCTACAGTACCTGAACGATTATGAAACATTGTTTTATTACGTGAGGATACGATGAAGCGATATGCCCTTGTAGGAACCGGCGGCCGCGCTGGATTATATATTTCGGCTATTGGCGGACAATGGAAAACCGGTGCGCAAATGGTGGCCTTTTGCGACACCAACCAGACGCGCATGAACTATGCAAATCAACTGCTGCAGAACGAAGGCGCTGCGCCGGTCTCCACCTGGAAAGCCGCGCAGTTTGAAGAGATGATCCGCGAAACGCGTCCGGACATCATCATTGTGACCACGATGGATCGCACCCATGACGATTATATTGTCCGGGCGCTGCGCGCAGGCTGCGACGTGATCACCGAAAAACCGATGACCATTGATGAAAAGCGCGCTCTGCGCATTCTCGACGCCATTGAAGAGACGGGCCGCCAGGTACGCGTGGCGTTTAATTACCGCTATGCCCCGCATCACAGCAAAGTGCGCGAGCTGCTGATGAACGACACCATCGGCGAGGTCTACTCGGTACATTTTGAGTGGTTGCTCAACACCGAACATGGCGCGGATTACTTCCGTCGCTGGCATCGGGAAAAACGAAACAGCGGCGGCCTGCTGGTGCATAAATCTACCCACCATTTCGATCTGATGAACTTCTGGCTGGGCAGCTATCCTGAGCGCGTTTACGCGGAAGGCAGCCTGCGTTTTTACGGCAAAGAGAATGCGGAGCGCCGCGGCGTTGCGCAATTCTACCCGCGCGCCCATGGCTACACGCAGGCAAAAGACGATCCCTTTGCGCTGCATATGGCTGAAAATCCACAGCTTAAAGCGCTCTATCTCGATGCCGAGCATGAAGACAATTACTACCGCGATCAGAGCGTTTTCAGCGATGGCATTACCATCGAAGACACAATGTCAGTGCTGGTGAAATACCAGAACCAGACGCAGTTGACCTATTCGCTGAATACGTATCTGCCGTGGGAAGGGCTGAACGTGGTGTTCAACGGCAGCAAAGGGCGACTGGAGATGAGGATCGTGGAGAAATCCTACGTTAACGCCGGCGGTGAGCGCGAAAACGAAGGCAGTCTGGAAGCGTGTGATATCACCATCTTCCCGATGTTCGATGCTCCCTGGAAGGCCGATTTCTCGCTCGGTGAAGGCGGACACGGCGGCGGCGATAACGCGATGCTGGCGGACCTGTTTGGCGAACCGGGTCACGATCCGCTCAAACGCGCTGCCGACCACCGCGCAGGCGCCATGTCGATCCTGACCGGTATCGCCGGAAATCTCTCGATGCAGCAGCAGCGACCGGTTCATTTTAAAGAGTTTGAGCTGGTTGCCCGGCTGAAATAACCGTCACGCCGCTGGTCAGAACATTACCCATGCCACCAGCGGCGCAACCAGCACCATCACCACGCCGGACAGCATCATTACCAGGCTCGCCACCACGCCTTCCTGCTGGCCCAGCTCGTAAGAGCGAGCCGTCCCTGCGCCGTGCGACGCCGCGCCAAATCCGGCCCCTTTTGCCATCCCTTCGCGAATCGACAGGCGCAAAAACAGCATGTCGCCCACCGCCATGCCAAACACGCCGGTCACCACGACAAACAGCGCGACCAGATCGGGCTGCCCGCCGAGAGGTTTGGCGGCGGCCAGCGCAAACGGCGTGGTGACGGATCGCACCGCCAGGCTGCGCTGGATCTCATCCGACAGAGTGAATAGTCGCGCCAGCCACACCGAGCTGGTCACCGCAACCACCGTGGCGGTAACCACGCCTGCGGTCAGCGACATCCAGTGACGTTTGATGATCGCCAGATTATCGTAAACCGGTACGGCAAAGGCGATAGTCGCAGGGCCAAGCAGCCACAATAACCAGTGCGACTCGCCGATATAGTTCTGCCAGGAGATATGGCCGAAGACCAGCATCAGCACCAGTAAAATGGGGGTGAAGACCAGCGGCATCAGCGGCAGGGCGTGAAAGCGGCGATAGAGTCGTTTGTTGGCAAAATAGACCACCAGCGTGACGACAAGGCACAACACGCTGATGTGAAAATTAGTCATGCTTCTGCCTGCTGATTTCAAAGCGATACACTTTATCCACCACCCATGCCGTCGCCCCCAGCACCATCAGCGTGCTCAAGGCGATCACCGCAAAAATGCGCCAGCCGTCCACCATCAGCAGTTGTGCATAATTCACTACCGCCACCACGGCCGGAACAAAGAACAGCAGCATTTCTGCCAGCAGCCAGCGGGCGCCCGCGCGCACCCAGTTGAGAGGGATCACGCGACAGAGAATGAGGGCCAGCATTAATACCATGCCGACCAGATTGGCCGGCAGCGGCAAACGCAGCCAGCTGACAAGATATTCAGCGAAAACGAACAAACCCGCATACAGAAGTACCTGAACCGGCACCTGGAGTCGTTGCATAACGGCAGGCGTAACACGACTTAACGCCACGGCCATGGGGGATTTCCTCAAAAATGAGACGAGGCGCCAGTATAGTGACCGCACGGTATGGACTGAAATGAATTAAAATCATCGAAGGTATAGTTTCGAGGAATAATCATGGACATAAGAACGCTGCGCTATTTTGTCGAGGTGGTCCGCCAGCAGAGTTTTACCCGCGCAGCGGAGAAGTTATTTGTCACCCAACCCACCATCAGCAAGATGCTGAAAAATCTCGAAGATGAACTGAACTGTACGTTGTTAATTCGCGATGGGCGCAAGCTGTTGCTTACCGATACCGGTCGCGTGGTGTTTGAGCGCGGTCTGGCGATCCTGGCCGAGTTTCGCCAGCTCGAAGCCGAACTGGGCGATATTAACCATCTGAATAAAGGTCTGTTGCGCCTGGGGATCCCGCCGATGGTCGGCATGATGATGGCCGGGCCTATCAGTTTATATCGCCAGCGTTATCCGGGCGTCGAGCTGAAAATCTCCGAATTTGGCGGACTGACGGTGCAACAGGCGGTGATGAATGGCGAGCTGGATCTGGCGATGACCGCCCTGCCCGTTGAAGAAGACAGCGGGCTGGCAACGCTGCCACTGTTCAGCCATCCTCTGTGCGTGCTGGTTCCGCGCTCGGGCGACTGGCTGCACATTCACACCGTGAAACCGGAATTATTGGCGGAACATCCGCTGCTTATCTACAACGAGGATTTTGCCCTTAGCCGTCAACTGATGCAGCTGTTTAATGATCATGGCGTCAAACCGCGTATTGCCGTGCGCAGCGGGCAGTGGGATTTTTTGGCGGCGATGGTGCAAGCCGGAGTGGGGATCGCCATTTTACCGCAGCCCGTATGCGAGCGGCTGGACAAAAACACGCTGCGCTGGATACCGCTCGACAGCAATCTGCACTGGCAGCTAGGCATGATTTGGCGCGAAGGCGTCTATCTGTCGCACAGCGCACAGGCATGGCTGAAGTGCTGCGAAGGATTTTGGGTGAAGACCTCTTCTCTGGAGTAAAAAGCCCCCGCAGCGACACCCCGGTCCGGGCAAAAATTGTTGAGGTGCTTTCCGAGCAGCGATTTTCTTTGCCGGAGGACGGGATTGTTAAGGGGGCCACAATAGCCCCCATAACACGTTCACGAGCGCTGCTGGTTTAGAGAAGCGCGGGACCAGAAGTCAACGGAAGACCCTCCTGAGCCTCATGTCCCGCTCTCACTTACATGAGAAGCCCTACGGATTCTCAATCAGCAATGCTTCCAGCAGATCCAAATCGTGCAGCAGTTTTTGCAGCGTCTCATTGCTGATCTGCCGGGTGGCGCGCAGGTGGTAAAGCTCGGCACGCTCGGAGCGCAGCGCCGCCAGGCGAAAACGGCGTTCGAGATTCTCTTCCTGCATTGAGCTTTCAACATCGTTACGGCCGTCGGCGCGTCGGCGCAGATTACCAATCACGCGCGAGCTAACCTCTTTCAGCAACTGATTATCAATGTTCTCTTCGGTGTCAGCCGACAGGCGCTCTTCCATTTTTTCGATCGCCACAATCGCCACTTCAGCCGTAGCCGCGCGGGCGATTCGCTCCTCTTTATGCTGTTGGGCGTGATCGGCCACTTCAAGATGTTGCAGCAGCACGGGCAGCATGATGACGCCGATAAACAGTGAGAACAGAATCACTCCTGCCGCCAGGAACACCAGCTCGTAGCGCGCCGGGAACACATTACCATCCGGCAACAGCAGCGGAATAGAGAGCACACCGGCAAGGGTAATCGCCCCACGCACACCGGCAAAGGACGCAATCAGCAGTTCACGCGTGGTCCAGGAGCCAAACTCCATCGGTTTTTTATGCAGAAAGCGCATGCTGAAGTTTTTCATCGTCCACAGCCAGCCGAAGCGAACCAGCATCAGCGCCATGTAAATCAGCACGATATCGGTAAACAGCATCCAGGTTTCGACGTTCGGATCAGCCTCTGCCGCCACCAGCGACGACTCCAGAATACCCGGCAGTTGCAGGCCCAACAGCAGGAACACCATGCCGTTAAACACAAATTCAAGCATTGCCCAGGTGCTGTTGGCACGCAGACGCATCGCCAGTGGCGCTCGGCGCATAACGCCGGAACGGGTGATCGTCATCCCCGCCGCGACCGCCGCCAGGATGCCGGATACGCCGATATGTTCCGCAATCAGATAAGAAGCGAACGGCAGCAGAAACAGCAGAACGATCTGCGTGGCGGGCTCGTCGCCGCCCCAGCGGCTAAGGAAGCCCAGCGAGCGGCCATACAGCCAGCTGACGGCGAAACCGGCCATAATGCCGCCAATCGCCACTTTGAAGAATTCAACGGTCGCGCCACCGACGGTAAAGATCATCGTGCCCATCGCCACCGCGACGGCAAATTTCAGGGCGACCAGGCCGGAGGCATCATTCATCAGCGCCTCACCCTGCAGAATGCCCATGATTTTTTTCGGAATGCGCCCTTCTCCGACGATGCCGGACAGCGCCACCGCATCGGTCGGTGACAGAACAGCGGCCAGCGCGAAGGCGGGAATCAACGGAATGCCCGGGACGATCCAGTAAATGAGGAAACCAATCCCAACCACCGTGACGACGACCAGCGCCAGCGCCAGGCCGAAAATCTCCCGCCCGTGTTCAAGAAACTCGCGCGTGGGGGTTTTCCAGCCGTCGGCAAACAGCAGCGGCGGAATGAACAGCACGAGAAACAGCTCGGGATCGAACTCTACGTGCAGACCAAACGTCGGCCATGCCAGCAGCGCGCCGATGGCAATTTGCATCAGCGGGAGAGGTAACTGGAAGGGGAGGACTCGGGTCACTACCCCGGAAAGTGAGACCACAAGGGTCATGATGAGTATTGTGAAGAAGATTTCCATGCGTTCCCTGTTTGCGGTGTTTCTTATAAATATCCCACTCGGCTAAATCGGCACAGGCAAAATAGCCCAATGGGCCTGGCGCTCGGTAAGGCGTCGTGCCTTTATTCTACCTTCCCCAGAGTAACGCAAAAGACAACGATGTGTGTTCCGAAAATAAAAACGGGCGGCCAAAGCCACCCGTTTCAATAGGTTGCAGAGGCTTAGATTGCCCAGCCACCGGCATAGAACGCCACCAGCGCGATCGCAATCACGACGGTACCGATGTTCAGCTTGCGCCATTCACCGGAGACCAGACGACCAATGACCAGTGAAGCGAAACCAATCATGATGCCGGTTACGATGTTACAGGTCAGCACGATAAACACGGCGGTAATCAGGCCGGACATGGCATCGACGAAATCAGCAAAGTCGATTTTCGCCACGTTGCTCAGCATCAGCAGGCCCACGTACATCAGCGCCGGAGCCGTTGCGTAGGCCGGAACCAGATAAGAGAGCGGAGAGAGGAACAGGATCAGCAGGAACAATACGCCAACGGTGATAGCCGTCAGACCGGTTTTACCGCCCGCTGCCGTACCCGCTGCGGATTCGATGTACACCGCTGCCGGAGCCGCGCCCACCAGACCCGAGAACACGCTGCTCAGGGAGTCAGTGGTCAGCGCTTTGCCGCCATCAATGATTTGCCCGTCTTTATCGAGCAGGTTCGCCTGCCCGGCTACCGCGCGGATAGTGCCTGTGGCATCAAACACCGCGGTCATCACCAGCGCCAGAACGCTTGGCAGGATCACCGGGTTCAGCGCGCCGACGATATCCAGGCTGCCAATCAGAGAGTTGCCCTGCTCGTCACTCAGAGAAGGCATCGCGAAGATACCGGAGAAGTGAACGGTTGGGTCGAAGATCAAGCCGACAACGGAGATACCGATGATGGTCAGCAGGATCCCGCCAGGCACTTTCAGTTTTTCGAGGCCGATAATCACCGCCAGGCCAATCAGCGACATGATCACCGGGAAGCTGGCAAAGTGACCCAGCGCAACCGGCAGGCCATCCAGCGGGTTCTTAACAACCAGACCGACGCCGTTTGCGGCAATCAGCAGCAGGAACAGGCCGATACCAATTCCCGTACCGTGCGCCACGCCTTGCGGCAGGTTGCGCAAGATCCAGCTACGAATCCCGGTGGCGGAGATGATAGTAAACAGCACCCCCATCAGGAAGACCGCACCCAGCGCGACAGGTACGCTGATGTGCTGGCCCAGTACCAGGCTGAACGCCGTAAACGCGGTTAATGAGATCGCGCAGCCAATCGCCAGCGGCAGGTTCGCCCACAGACCCATAACGATCGAGCCAACGCCTGCCACCAGACAGGTTGCGACAAACACGGCTGCAGGCGGAAAGCCCGCTTTGCCCAGCATGCCCGGCACAACAATGACGGAATAGACCATCGCCAGGAAGGTCGTCAGACCTGCAACCACTTCCTGACGCACGGTGCTGCCGCGAGCAGAAATCTTAAAGATGGCGTCGAGTGAACCGCCGGTACGCGCTGAAGGCGTAGACATAGAAAACATCCCCTGAGAGTTTTTATCATTCGTTTGTGAGCGTGGTGAACACTCCACTGCCAGCGAAACGTCAAATCCTTGTGCTGCGTTTGCGACGAAAAGGGGCGTCACAAAAAAAGCAAACGTTTAGCTCCGCGCCTACAAAACGGGTGGTCAATTTAAGGCAAACGATTATCTAGCGTAATACACGCCCTTTTCAACTGAACTTTGTCGTTTTTCGCTAAATTGGCCTTATGACGCTGAAGAAATAACCAGAGGATGCGCAAACGTTATCGTGAATGCGCAATTCCATAACATTCTACGACCCGCCAGGGATCTCGAAGGGGCCGCCCTGCTGAATAGCCCGCTGCCAGGCCGGACGCATTTCAACCCGTTTTTTCCACGCCTGGGTATGAGGCAGATTATCGATTCCCCCTCGTGCCAGCAGCGCGAAAATCGGGAACGTCATCTGGATATCGGCCATGCTCAGTTGCTCTCCGGCAAACCAGGTGTTTTCACTGAGATGCGCTTCAATGTAGCGCGCGTGGGTTTCCAGCTGCGGGTTGAGCCACGCTTTTTGCACCCCCTGCCCAAGCACTTTCCCCAGTGAACGCAGGCCAAACGGAATCGGCGGTTTGCCGAGGCTGACAAAAATGAGCTTCATCAGCAGTAAAGGCATCAGCGATCCCTCGGCGTAATGCAGCCAGAAGCGATACTGAATTTTATCGGCCGCATCCTGAGGCTTGAGATGCGACTGCGGATCATAGGTCTCCTGCAAATATTCAAGAATAGCCCCCGATTCGGCGAGGATCAGGCCGTTATCTTCAACCACCGGCGATTTGCCCAGCGGATGAATTTTCTTGAGCGACGCGGGGGCCATCATGGTTTTTTCCCGCTGATAACGCACAATCTGGTACGGCAAAGCGAGCTCTTCGAGTGCCCAAATCACGCGATGTGAGCGGGACTGATTCAGATGGTGGAGCGTAAGCATGGTGATCTCCTGTGATTCATACAAACTAACTATAGAAAATTGCACAACTTGGCGAAAAAATTTTGGCGAGAATTTCGCCTTGTTGACTGGCAATCAGCAGGGCTTTGCATAGAATTAAAGTGTCAACACAAACCGGAACCTCCCCAACGTGCTCGACATGAGGGGTGTTGATGTCGGGGGAAACCCTCCCGTGAACCAGCGGGATAGAGAGAAAGACAAAGACCGGGAACAAACTAAAGCGCCTTTATGGCGCTTTAGTTTTTTACTCCTCTTCCAGCAGTCGCGCCCCGGTTCCTTGCTCACCCAGTTTATCGCCCGGGTTGCGCAGCGGGCAGTCGCTGCGGGAAAGACATCCGCAACCAATACATCCGTCCAGCTCGTCGCGCAATGCCACCAGCGTATGAATGCGCCGATCCAGCTCTTCGCGCCATTGCGAAGAGAGCTCTTTCCACTCTTTCGGACTGAGCGAGTGCCCTTCCGGCAGAACGCCAAACGCATCGCCGATGGTCGCCAGCGGGATGCCGATGCGTTGCGCAATTTTGATAATCGCCACGTAGCGCAGGACATCGCGGGTATAGCGCCGCTGATTGCCCCCGTTGCGGATGCTTTTAATTAAGCCTTTGCTTTCATAGAAATGCAGCGCCGAGACCGCCACCCCACTTCGCTTCGCCACTTCGCCCGGCGTCAGCAGCGCTTTTATTCTGGGCAATCTCTTTTCCATAAAACCTCTTTACCTCAAGTTAACTTGAGGAATTATACTCCACCGCAGAGAAAACGACGAATCTACAGAGAAAGCTGTATTAAAAGAGGGCAACCTTATGTCACATCAGCAAATTATTCAGACACTTATTGAATGGATTGATGAACATATCGACCAACCGTTAAACATTGACGTTGTCGCCAAAAAGTCCGGTTATTCAAAATGGTATCTGCAGAGAATGTTCCGCACTGTGATGCATCAGACCCTGGGGGATTACATTCGCCAGCGCCGTTTGCTGCTGGCCGCTCAGGCATTGCGTACCACCAGGCGTCCTATTTTTGATATCGCGATGGATTTGGGGTATGTCTCCCAGCAGACCTTCTCCCGGGTGTTTCGTCGCGAATTTGATCGCACTCCCAGCGATTATCGCCACCAGCTCAATTAGCTTGTGCGGGGGATCAACACCGGAACCGGTTGCTGCTGCCAGGTCATAAATTCCTGCGGTGGCATCGCTTTCGCAAAGTGCCAGCCCTGACAATATTGCACGCCGCGCTTCAATAGCCATGTCACCTGTTCCGCCGTCTCCACGCCTTCGGCAATGGTTTTCAGGCGCAGGCTTTGGGCCATCTCAATGATGTGTTCGGCGATCAGATGGCTGGTGCTATTGGTCGTCAGGGTATCAATAAAGGATTTGTCGATTTTAAGGATATCCACGTTGAGCGAATAGAGGTTATGCAGGTTTGAATAACCGGTGCCAAAATCGTCGATAGCCACTTCGTAGCCCGCCTGGCGGAAGGCCTGAATCACTGGCGTGGTTTTCGGTACATCAATGAAGCCGCGCTCCGTCACTTCGATCTTAATCTGCTGCGCCCGAACGTTGTGCTGGTGGGCTTTATCAGAGATAAGGGCAATCAGACGGGAAGAGTGGAAATCGGACGCCGACAGATTGATGGAAATATACAGGTCCGGATTGTCCCCCAAAAAATGCCCAAGATCGTTAAAGACCTCTTCGACGACATAATCAGTGATTCGCTCGATCATCCCCTCTTTTTCCGCCAGCGGAATAAACTCGGCGGGACTCATCACTTGCCCATTAAATCCTGGCCATCGAAGCAGAGCTTCAGCGCCAACGCAGCGATTGTTTTTAATATCAATAATCGGTTGATAATGAACGCACAGCTGTCGTTTATTCAGTGCCCGATGCAATAAACGTCCGGGGGAATTAAATTCGCGATGAGTACGTGACCAAACCAGCAATATAATAATGCTGCAAATCATTCCCAGCGGTAGCGTTAGCGTCGCCTGATGATAAAGAATTTCATAAAACCGGGCGTTCGATGTTGAAACAATAGCCGCTATAGGACGTTTCGTAGATTGGACAATGGTGTAAAAACGGTCATCTTTTTGAAATGGCTGATCGGCTTTTCCCACCAGCGTATGTAATAAGGGAATATTGGACTGGAGACTGACCGAAAAGAATGCGTTGGTGACCGTGTCATATACTCCCCATTCCAGCGAATGATCTGCCGACATGACTTCACTGTACGAGAGCGGATTAACCACCACCACATAATTCCCGCGCTGCATATATGTCATTTTATAACCAGCGAAAAAGGGCGTATCGCGGAAATAATAGATAGAGACGTCGGGCTTACGTTGATAATTGGGGGCAGCGATAACGTAGGGCTGGTTGGGCGTCGTGACCGTAGAACACAAAAACTGCTGACCTTCGGCGTAAATTAAATCAGCGACATACAGGCGACCGCGCACCACGTTCAACATATATTGTCGATGGGACGGCGTACACAATTCACCCTGATATTTGTTGGCCGCGTCGCGGGCTAAATCAACTTGATGAATGACGAGTTCAGTTTTATCTAAAGCAAGTTGCGCAAAGGTTCGTAGCTGACTGCTTGTTTCCGTTACGGCTCTTAGCTGGGCAAACCATAGCGCAAGCATCACCGGTAGTGAAACTACCATGATGATCCCTACCACCCTTAGCATCTTGCGCCGCGCGCTACGATTCATTTCCGCCTCATATCCCTGCATTTTGTGTGCCTGTAGTAATGAAGGCCGGATGCTTTGATAAACAGGTGATTACGTTGCATGAATCATGCGAAGTTAGCAACTGACTTTTATCATCAAAAACCTGTTATTTGGTTATGCCGATATTATTTTCCCGTAAGCCAAACTAAAAGAATGCGTTCCGTTTTAATTAAGGAAAATAATTATCCAGTCTTAACCAGGCGTTTTAAGATAACACAACAGAGAATCATAGATTAAGCCAAACTCATGACAGCATGAAAAAAGCACAACATCATCATGAAATTTCTGCCTATTTGCCAGTCGGCGTTCCCGCAGATGATTTATAGATAATCGCGAGACACCACCGTTTTCCCTCTTCCGCTACGTTTGGCATCATATAAGGCTTTATCGGCGCGAGTGAGCAGCGCTGAGCTGTCATTCTGCTCGCAACACACCTCAACCACCCCGGCACTGAAGGAGAGCGTCAGCGATTTATCCCCCATCTGCATCGGCCTTTCCATAAGTGCGGTGCGCAACCTGGCGGAAAGGACCACCGCCGCTTCACTATCCGCCTGCGACATCAGCAGCAGAAACTCCTCACCGCCCACCCGGCCCAGAGCCGAATGCTCGGGGCTTATCTCGCGCAGACGATCGCAAAAATGCACCAGCGCAGAATCTCCGACCTGATGTCCCCACTCATCGTTAATTTGCTTAAAGTAATCCAGGTCAAACATCAGCACGCAAAAACGGTTGCCCGCATCTGGCCGTTGGGTCTCTGCCATAGCGGTCTGGATCTGCTGCAAAATGGCAGAGCGGTTGAGGCATCCGGTGAGATCGTCAGTCGTGGCCTTCAGCGCCAGCTCTTGTTCGACTTTTTTCCGTTCGGTGATATCCAGCCCAATGTTCAGAATCGAGTTATCCGGGAGCGGAATGTTCGACCACAGGATCGTGAGCTGTGCGCCATCTTTTCGCAGAGGATGCCACTCGTACATATCTTTCGGCGAGACATTAAACGAGCCACGGATCCGCCGTCGCTCTTCCGGGTCGGGATAAAATACCGCCAGCGGATCGGCATGGGCATTAATTTCCGCCATACTCCAGCCGAAAACTTTTTCGCACTCCACATTCCAGAGCACGCAACGATTCCCTTTATCAAAAGAGGTCATCAGTACCGGGGCGCGTTCAAATAAAGTCTTATATTGTGTGACCACTCGCTGCATCTCTTTTGCCGTTCGCTCACGGGAGACCATTTCGGCAAAATACTCTTTGAGTTTTTCGACCAGCACCGCGACGATATTTTTCAGCACGGGCAACGCCTGCAATCGCCGGGTAAACGCCAGAAAGAAATAGCCGTTACAACTCCCGTCGTGGGAAGAGAGTTTGCATAAAACCCCGCTTTGTAATTGTCCATATCCGGGATGTTGGGCAGTGAATAGCGATTTGCCGACATTTTCTTTCCAGTAAATAGCGCGCCATGAGCGATGATGGCGTTGCAGCAGAGTACTGGCCAGAAAATCCGTCACGTCAAAGGCGTGGCACGTCACCTCTCCGGCGCACACGACGCGTGGATATCCCCTGTCGTCATCCACGCTAATCCAGGCCAGCGTAGAACCCAGCGTGCGGTTGATGGTTTCCAGCATCTCCGATAACGAGCACTGGGAGGTTAACCGCGGCATCAGTTTTGCTAAAGCATGCAGAGCCAGCATGCTGTCATCAATAATTTCACGGCATGTTTCTTTCATCATTTTATTCGCAGGTCGTTGAATGATAAAAAAACGGGCGCAACGAATAACTCAGAATTCGGAAAAAGTGATCCAAAGGCGGCAGAGGGGAACCGCATAAATATGTAAAAAAAGAGAATGCGTGTGTGCAAAATAAGTGACAGAAGAAAAAAATAAATAATAAAATCAGTAATCTGAGTTATTAACTGAGCGTATATTTAATTGTCCGTTCAAGCATAAGCCATAGTATTCATACTGTAAATATTGTACAACCGCCTGCCATCTGTAATGAATTTCCTATCTCAATGAATTCCTTATAAAGAAAAGAATAAACCTTCCCTTAGCCTGCAAAGATATATTTTGCATTCCAATTTTCTTTCTTTCAAAAGGTTAAAAAGCGCACATTATCCCGGCAACAGTACTGGTGAATAAAAGAACAAATGTGATATAGTTCACACATAATTTGTAACGCGAAACGCTGTTTCATTGTAGTTCGTCTGCTTTTGAGGATGGGTTTTATGGCGACCATTACAACCAGCATGGTTCTTCTGCGCTGGCCGTTGTTTAGTGCGGTTCTGATGTTTTTAGCCAGCACGCTGAACATTCAATTTCGTAAATCTGACTACGCTGGCCTGGCTGTGATTAGCACCTGCCTGGGGCTGGGTGCCGCATGCTGGTTCGCCACGGGGCTGCTGGGCATCACGATGGTGGACGTGGCGACCATCTGGAGCAACATGAAAGTGGTGATGATCGAAGCCATGAGCCACACCCCGCCAGACTGGCCGGTGGTCATGACCTGATTGTCGCCTCTGCCGGCGAATGACGAGCCTCCTTGCGGAGGCTTTTTTATTGCAACTCCGGGCAGAAACAGGCGCATCTGACTTTTTGCACTTCTGGATCCGTGAGTATTTTGCGGACAATAAAAAACCCTCTTCTATCCTTTCAGATAAAAGAGGGCCATATCTATCTAACCCGTTAATTTATGTAAGCTTTCATTCAAACAGAACGTAACAGCTCACCGATCAGATTAGAACGGGATATCGTCGTCGAAATCCATTGGCGGTTCGTTAGACGGTGCCGGAGCGGACTGTTGCTGCGGACGAGACTGCGCGCCGCCGCTGAACTGGTTGCCGCCCTGAGGCTGCTGAGGCTGACCCCAGCTACCCTGCTGCTGCTGACCGCCACCTGCCGGAGCACCACCGCCCTGACGGCCACCCAGCATTTGCATGGTGCCGCCGACGTTTACCACCACTTCCGTGGTGTATTTTTCTGCACCGGCCTGGTCGGTCCATTTACGGGTACGAAGCTGACCTTCGATATACACCTGAGAACCTTTACGCAGATACTCACCGGCCACTTCCGCCAGTTTGCCGAACAGCACAACGCGGTGCCATTCAGTCTGCTCTTTCATCTCACCGGTCGCTTTATCACGCCAGGATTCGGAAGTAGCCAGCGTAATGTTGGCAACTGCGCCACCACTCGGCATGTAGCGTACTTCCGGGTCCTGGCCCAGATTACCGACGAGAATCACCTTGTTTACGCCTCTGCTGGCCATGATCGTGTCTCCTGAATACGTTTCTTAATAGTGTAAACGCGCGAGTGTACCATTTCCACGTGGCATTTTGATAGCTGCGACGCGGATTCCACAGAACTCTCCCGAACTAAACATTGTTGCACACTAAATCAGAATTTGCATTCCAATACTGTATATTCAAACAGGTCGAATTGTGTCATAATTAGCCGTTTCTGCCGTTTGTCCTTCAAACAAACCAGGCATCCGAGTCTCTACCGGGAAAGGTGAATGGATAAGATCGAAGTACGGGGCGCCCGCACCCATAATCTCAAGAATATCAACCTGATAATCCCTCGCGACAAGCTGATTGTCGTGACCGGGCTTTCGGGGTCTGGCAAATCATCACTGGCTTTCGACACCTTGTATGCCGAAGGACAGCGTCGTTACGTTGAATCACTGTCTGCCTATGCGCGTCAGTTCCTGTCGCTGATGGAAAAGCCAGACGTTGACCATATTGAAGGGTTATCGCCTGCTATTTCCATTGAGCAGAAGTCGACCTCACACAACCCGCGTTCAACGGTCGGGACGATTACCGAAATTCATGACTACCTGCGCCTGTTGTTTGCGCGCGTGGGTGAGCCGCGCTGCCCGGACCACGACGTCCCGCTGGCCGCGCAAACCGTCAGTCAGATGGTGGATAACGTGCTGGCGCAGCCCGAAGGCAAGCGCCTGATGCTGTTGGCTCCCATCATCAAAGAGCGCAAAGGCGAACACACCAAAACGCTGGAGAATCTGGCAAGCCAGGGGTACATCCGCGCCCGTATTGACGGGGAAGTGTGCGATCTGTCCGATCCGCCAAAACTGGAGCTGCAAAAGAAACACACCATCGAAGTGGTCATTGACCGCTTTAAAGTGCGTGAAGATCTGACGCAGCGTCTGGCCGAATCGTTTGAAACCGCACTGGATCTCTCCGGTGGTTCCGCCATCGTGGCCGATATGGACGATCCAAAAGCCGAAGAACTGCTGTTTTCTGCGAACTTTGCCTGCCCTGTTTGCGGCTACAGCATGCGCGAGCTGGAGCCGCGTCTGTTTTCGTTCAACAACCCGGCAGGCGCATGTCCAACCTGCGACGGCCTGGGCGTACAGCAGTATTTCGATCCGGATCGTATTATTCAAAATCCGGAGCTTTCTCTGGCGGGCGGGGCGATTCGCGGCTGGGACCGACGCAATTTCTACTATTTCCAGATGTTGAAATCGCTGGCCGAGCACTACAAATTCGACGTTGAAGCGCCGTGGGCGAGCTTAAGCCCTAATGTTCATAAAGTCGTGCTGTCGGGTTCCGGTAAAGAGAATATCGAATTCAAATACATGAACGATCGCGGCGATACTTCAGTACGCCGCCACCCGTTCGAAGGCGTGCTGCATAATATGGAGCGACGCTACAAAGAGACCGAATCCAGCGCAGTACGCGAGGAGCTGGCGAAGTTTATCAGCAACCGCTCCTGCACCACCTGTGAAGGTACGCGTCTGCGTCGCGAGGCCCGCCACGTGTTCGTTGAGAACACCGCCCTGCCGACCATCTCTGATATGAGCATCGGTCATGCGATGGACTTCTTCACCAATCTGAAGCTGTCCGGGCAACGCGCGCAAATCGCCGAAAAAGTGCTGAAAGAGATCGGCGATCGCCTGAAGTTCCTCGTGAACGTCGGCCTGAACTATCTGTCACTTTCTCGCTCAGCGGAAACACTTTCCGGCGGCGAGGCGCAGCGTATTCGTCTGGCAAGCCAGATTGGCGCGGGCTTAGTCGGCGTGATGTACGTGCTGGATGAGCCGTCCATCGGCCTGCATCAGCGCGATAACGAGCGCCTGCTCGGTACGCTGATCCACCTGCGTAATTTGGGTAACACGGTGATTGTGGTCGAGCACGACGAAGACGCGATCCGCGCCGCTGACCACGTGATCGACATCGGTCCAGGTGCTGGCGTGCATGGCGGCCAGGTGGTGGCAGAAGGGACGCTGGATGACATCATGGCCGTACCGGAATCGCTGACCGGCCAGTTCATGAGCGGTAAACGCAAAATTGAGGTGCCGAAACAGCGCGTGGCCGCGAATCCAGAGAAAGTGCTGAAACTTTCTGGGGCGCGCGGTAACAACCTGAAAGACGTGACGCTGACGCTGCCCGTCGGGCTGTTCACCTGTGTCACCGGGGTGTCGGGTTCCGGTAAATCGACGCTGATTAACGATACCTTGTTCCCGATTGCGCAGACCCAGTTGAACGGCGCAACGCTTGCTGAACCGGCGCCCTACCGTGACATTCAGGGGCTGGAACATTTCGATAAAGTTATTGATATCGACCAGAGCCCGATTGGCCGTACTCCGCGCTCGAACCCGGCGACTTATACTGGCGTCTTTACGCCGGTTCGTGAACTGTTTGCCGGTGTTCCTGAATCACGCTCGCGCGGGTATACGCCAGGACGTTTCAGCTTTAACGTGCGCGGTGGCCGCTGTGAGGCCTGTCAGGGTGACGGGGTGATCAAAGTCGAGATGCACTTCCTGCCGGATATCTATGTGCCGTGCGATCAGTGCAAAGGCAAGCGCTATAACCGCGAAACGCTGGAGATTAAATACAAAGGCAAGACTATCCATGAAGTGCTGGATATGACCATTGAAGAGGCGCGTGAATTCTTCGATGCCGTGCCTGCGCTGGCGCGTAAGCTGCAAACGCTGATGGACGTGGGGTTGACCTACATTCGTCTTGGGCAATCCGCGACAACGCTGTCGGGGGGTGAAGCGCAGCGTGTGAAGCTGGCGCGTGAGCTGTCGAAACGCGGCACGGGTCAGACGCTGTATATTCTGGACGAACCGACCACCGGCCTGCACTTTGCCGATATCCAGCAGCTGCTTGAAGTGCTGCATCAGTTGCGCGATCAGGGCAACACCATTGTGGTGATTGAGCACAATCTGGATGTCATCAAAACCGCAGACTGGATTGTGGATCTCGGTCCGGAAGGCGGCAGCGGCGGCGGTGAAATCCTTGTCTCCGGTACGCCTGAGACGGTGGCAGAGTGCGAAGCCTCGCACACTGCACGCTTCCTCAAACCTCTGCTGTAATCATCAGACGGAGAGCTGCTGTCGGGTATCATCCGGCAGCAGTTCAATCGCCTGTTGATAAGAGGCATCGACTAAATAGTAAATCTGCGAATCCGGCAGTGAACCATCGAGATAAACGGTACTCCAGTGCGCTTTATTCAGATGCTGACTTGGCCGCACATCGCTGTGCTGCTGGCGCAACAGATCGGCTAACTCCGGGCTGGTTTTTAACGATGCCGCGGGACGCCCTTCCACCTCTTTTACCATCGCAAACAAAACGTCCGCCACTTTAATTTGCGTGGCTTTCCAGTCGCTGTGAACGCTCTGTTCCGCGCCGGTTTTGTTCATGCAGTACTGCAGTATCTCCGAAATTGTCATCTTTGCTCCCCTGTGAGTGGATTGTGTGCGACCTGAGGACCTGCCCCTTTAAGTGTGCAGCAAGACGACAAAAGGTAAACCCGGGCAGGCCTGATTTGTTCAAAAAATCATCGCATGTCAGTATTCAGAATTAACAATCACCTCTTCACCGAACGATCCGGCCATCGGCAGCGGGCGATACGTTGAGTTGGAGGCGCGCAGAACGCGGATGCCGCGGGCACCGACATCACGCGCGGCAGAGATGTCGTTATCCGAGTCACCATAGAAAATTTTGATATTTTTCTGTTCCAGCCATTGGGTTTTGGTATTTTGCCCCTCTTTGTCGCCCGCAAAAATAACCGGATTCATATTGGCGGCAGGAATCGAGAAATCACCCTGCAGGGTTTTGGTGACGCTTTCCGTTTTGGTCTGGCTACGGCCAGTGACGAAATAGATACTGTCGCCGCGTTTAACGTGCATCGCAATCAGTGAGCGAGCCACCTCTTTCGGGATACTGAACTCATCCCAGCCGTTGTTCATTTTCTCCCAAAACTCGGGGTTTTTCAGATACTCCTCGCTCTCTGGCGAGAACGTTTTTTTACCGCGCCAGAAGCCCGGACTGGAGAAAAGGACGGTATCGTCAATGTCGAAACCCACGGCCATTGGCGCACGGCCCATCAGGCTGTTTTCAATTTGCGCGACGGAGACCCAGTGAATGGGGGCTTGTTCAGCCAGAATGGCGGCGGTGGTTCCGGTGTAAAGCGGCGTTGGCGCTGAGGCCCGTGCACCAACTGCACTATTAAGCGAAAACAATAAGCAGGCGGCGCTGAGCGCCAGTGTGATTTTGCGCATGTATTCCCCTGAATATTCAGTTTTTTATCATTTTGAGTTGAGCAAATGGTCAAAAATCTATCAGACCTTACCCCCTGAGCCAGGTGAAGGAAAGGGAATTTTTCGTATAAACCTTAATAAAATGAGGGATATCACAGAGAGGGAAAGAGAGGTATAAAAGGCTGAATGCATGACAGAAAAGTTAAGGGAGCCAATCCTGAGTCGAATTGCTCTTCCTTAAAATAAATCTCTCGTTAAAAAGAGAGGTCATGAGCACAACATATTTTCAGGCGACATCCTCCTCCCACAAAGAGAGGGGGTTGCCGTAAGTGAGCACTTACATTACAGCAGCAAAAGCCTGGGCCACGCGCTGTACATTATGGCTATTCAAACCCGCGACGCACATACGACCGCTGGCAATCAGATAGACACCAAACTCTTCACGCAGGCGATCCACCTGCTGCGCACTCAGTCCGGTGTAGCTGAACATTCCGCGCTGCTTAAGCAGATAATCAAAATTATGCTCCGGCAGCGCACTTTTCAGGGCGTTAACCAGCGCCTGACGCATGGTCAGAATGCGTTTGCGCATCGCTTCAACTTCGGCAAGCCAGGTCGCTTTCAGTTGCTCATCGCCGAGAACCGTGGCCACAACCTGCGCGCCAAAAGCCGGTGGACTGGAATAGATGCGACGAACGGTGGCTTTAAGCTGCCCCAATACACGCCCTGCGGACTCTTCGTCTTCGCAGACCACGGATAATCCGCCGACACGCTCGCCGTAAAGAGAGAAGATTTTCGAGAACGAGTTGCTGACCAGCGCAGGCAGACCCGCGCTGGCAATCGCGCGAATGGCGTAAGCATCATCTTCCATCCCTGCGCCAAAGCCCTGATAGGCAATATCGAGGAAAGGAATCAGATTACGCGCCTTCAGCACTTCAATGACCGCATCCCACTGGGCGTTTGTCAGGTCTGCGCCGGTCGGGTTATGGCAGCACGGGTGCAGCAGCACAATGCTGCGTTCCGGCAGCGTGGCGAGTTTTTCCAGCAGCGCTTCAACGCGCACACCATTCGTTTCGTTGTCGAACCATGGGTAGATTCCGACAACAAATCCCGCGCCTTCAAAAATGGCAACATGGTTTTCCCAGGTTGGGTCGCTCACCCAGACGCCAGAATCGGGGAAATACTTTTTCAAAAAGTCAGCGCCCACTTTCAACGCACCCGAGCCGCCCAGCGTCTGAATGGTCGCCACGCGCTTTTGCGTTAATACCGGGTGACTGGCCCCAAACAGCAGTGGCGCAATGGTGTTGCGATAGGTGTTTAGGCCTTCCATCGGCAGATAGAGCGATGCGCCGTGCGGCACTGCATTCAGGCGTGCTTCAGCCTCGGCGACCGCCTGCAGCTGAGGAATAATGCCATCCTCATTGTAATAAAGACCAATGCTCAGATTGACTTTATCGCTGCGCGAATCTTCTTTGAAACGCTCCATTAAGGAGAGGATGGGGTCGCCGGCGTAGGCGTCAACTTTCTGGAACACGCGATGATTCTCCGAATATCTAACAGGCAGGGATTTCAACAATAAACCGGAATACAGCGCAAAATCGAGGTTTTTATCACATCGTCTGTACCGCTTCACCATCCCCCGTATCGCATAGGTTCTTTGTGTTGAGCAAACGGGTCATTTGCCCAATATTGCCTCCGCCTTCACTGCCGTAATTTAACTCCTGCGCAACCGCGCAATCACTGATTCTAGGAGTTTACATTATGGATTCACAATTTATTGGTTCAGTCATTAATGCTCTGCCGCTGGAACATATGATTGGCGGGCCATTGCAGGCAATGATCAAGGCTCAGGTACAGGCCAGTAAGTCTTATACCGATTTTCTGCTCTCCGTCTGTATTAAGGACGGTAAAGCGGTCGCTATTGAGTTTGATTACGACGAAACCGTGGTTGATGAGCAAGGCGTCAACAAAGGTAGCGTTACCCGCAAAATGAGCATTCCGCTGCTGGCCGCGATCGCCCACCCAATCATCTGTATCGAGGAAGGGACTATCGATTTTGAGCTTGAAGTGAGCCAAAGCGAAGCCAGCGCGAGCAGTACTGAAGCGGAAGCGTCGGTCGAAGCCTCCGTCGGCTGGGGGGTATTCTCCGCCAAAATGACCGGTAAGGTGTCGCATAAATCTGAGCAAACACGCTCTACCGATACTCGTGCCAAATATTCAATTCACACCCAGGTAAAACGTCAGGAGCCGCCTGAAGCCCTTCAGCGCGTCATTGATTACTTAACCAACGCCAAAACCAAGCCCGTCGCAGCGCAATAAGCCATTGCGTCGCTGGAATATTGCTTTCCATAACGTATGGGGCCGCCTCTGGTGGCCTCACTTCAGGAGCTAATTATGTCTTTTAAAAAATGGCTACGGGGCAGCAAAGATGCGGAGCCAGAAAATAATACGGACAAAGAGGCTGAAGGAACGCAGCCTCCCGCGCAGGAGAACCCCTCACCCGCGCCGCCATCGGCTATTCCGGGCGTGCCCGTCACGCTTGAAGATATTACGCGTGGGATGCAATACGCGGCGACCGCCGCTAATGAGTTAATTGCTCAACAATATATGAAAGCTTTGGATCCTTTTTTTGAACCCGGAAACGACGGTTCGCTAATCCCCCGCACGGTACAACTGGAGCTGGATGACAAACATTATTTCGATCTGCCGTTGGTCGCGCTTTCCACGCCGCGCGGGCTGATGCTGGAAAAAATGAAGGTAAATCTGACAATCCGTACAGAAGGTATGCAGGCACCTTCCCAACACGCGGGTGAAAACGATTTTGGCCGTTTTCATGTCAGCCTTTCGCCTGCCAGCGACACCAAAGGGGGCCGCGACAGTCGGCATGTCGATGTTGAAATGCAGTTTACCGCGCTGGAACCGCCAGAGAGCGTCATGCGTTTAATTGATGAATACACCAATAAAGTGGTTCCCCGTCCAAAAACAGAGGAGACACCGTAATGCAAAAACAACCTGAAAATACCGGCGATAAAGGCGTACAGCTAATTTGTCAGTTTGAAGGACTGAAACTGGAACGTTACCGCGATGCTGTCGGTTTATGGACCATCGGCTATGGGCATTTAATTCTTAAAGAGGAGATGGATAAGCTCACCAAAATAAGCACCGGTGAAGCAAAACAGATCCTGCGTAAGGATTTAAAGCGCACGGAGATTGGCGTAAAAAAATTACTCACCCGACCCGTCACGCAGAATCAGTTCGATGCACTCGTCTCTTTTGCTTTTAATCTCGGAGTCGGCAATTTAAAGAAATCAACGCTGCTGAAGAAAATCAATATGGGCGATATTGAGGGTGCGGCGTTGCAATTCAAAAGCTGGAATAAGGCTGGTGGTAAAGTTCTTGCTGGTCTCACTCGTCGCCGCGATGCTGAAATGAAATTATTTCTGAGCTAATAAACAGGAAAAACCATGAAACGATTTACGTTATATAAAACTATAGCGCTGATTATGATGTTTTCAGCTGCCTTAACAACTGCCCACGCAGAACCGAAAACCTGTGAGGATGAGATTAACAAGACCAACCATTTCTTAACGGATAAAGGTTTTGCCCCCGTTAATGATGTCGCGAATCTGGCCTTAACACTACGATTTCTGAACAAAAACGGACGACTGCCGGACAAATATATCACGACGGAAGAGGCCAAACGTCTTAACTGGTCTGGTCAGGACTCTGAGACACTGTGGGGATTAAAACCCACCAATGGTAAGTGGATCGGTGGCGATGTTTACACAAACAAAATACTGCCACCAGGCCGATCCTGGCTTAGCGCTGATATTGATATTCTCCGGGGATATCGCAATAACAAGCGTCTGATCTATAGCAATGCGGGGCCGCAGCGCTTTATTACCACTGATAAATATGAGCATCTGGTTGCGCTGGATCCCTGCCAATAAGCGAACTCACAACATAACAAATAGAATCCCCTACTTTATTAATGACGGTATGGGATTTTATTTATTGCTGAGGAACAATACATGACTGATTTATATCTCTCGACACTTATCAGTGAAGCACTATTAGCTTTTTCCGGCCTATTTGGCGGAGTCAGTATTTCGTTTTTTTGGCAACCCCAACGATTGCATCAGCATAGTCGATTTATTGCCGGTGTCATATTTGGTGGCATCAGCATGGGTGCGGCAGTGGCGTTAGGCGGCTTAACTGCCCGCTGGTTAAAAATAGATCTCACCCAGGCCGATATCACTTTGGGTTTGGGTTATATATTAGGTGCTCTCAGTAATGGGTTGATCGTTTGGCTGGCCAATTTTTTCCGTCGTCATGAGCAACAGGATATTTTTGATGTTGCCAGTGTGATTAAAAGTAAGGTGCGAAACGAATCCTTGCCATCGCCAGATCTTAATAATAACAAACCAAACGAGGACTAACATGTTTAAAACTGCTGATGGATGGATTCTCCTTTTTACGATCCTGATCGATTTTTCGACCTCATTTATTATCTTATTTGGTGCTTATAGCCGAAGAGTGCATGCTCTCCCGGTGGTGAGTAAAATAGGTTTGGCTGCACTGGCATTTGGCCTCTTTGCCGAAAGCGGGTTGAATATAGACTTCATCCTGACGGGCGCAGATATACTCAGCGATAGTCTTCCTTTCTGGCTACTGCAGGATTTTGGAACATTAGTCGTTATTCTTTGCTACTTCTACTTGAAGAATTAAAAAATAAAGCGCAACACAATATTCGCGGTTGCGCTTTAACTTTTTCAGCATAGCATGAGGAACAAGCAGTTGATTGCAGGACAGTCAGAATATTTTTGTTTAGTCGGCGATATATTTATAATATAACATCGCCGCCTGGGTTCGATTATTGACCTGAAGGCGATGAAAAATGGATTCAAGATGAACTTTTACCGTGCCAGCACTAATATTAAGCTGTCTGCTAATCTGTTTATTGGTCCCGCCATTTGCCAACAGCCTCAACACCTCCTGCTGGCGTCGGCTCAGCGTATAAATGGTGGGTGATTCCGCCTGTTGAGAGCGATGGAGAATGGCTTGTTCAGGGAAACAAACGACACCAGACAGTACCATATTCAGTATCTGACTTATTTTCTCCGCCGGAAGCTCCTTCGTCACAATGCCTTTGACATTTTGCCGAATATAAAAATTAAAAATGCTGTCTACAACCTTCCGCAACATGACGACGACGGGTAACGCCGCCCTGCTTATCGTTAATTCTTTTATAAAGTCTGTACAGTTCATTTCCCCATCAATCAGTACGATTGTGATCGGGGTCGATTCAAGGATAGTCAATGCATCATCAAAGCTGTTTGTAGCGAAAACGGTACATTCCGGCATGACTCTGTTCAGTTCAGTTTTCATACCGTGAATGTAGATCGGTAACTCATCGATCATCAATATATTCATCACAACTTACCTCGTCTGATTTCTCTTTTTTTGAATTATTCAATCAACTTATTCCGAGTTTTAGTATGGGTGCTAATGACTGACTTTTTAAACATCTTTTGGCATAGGGTAAACGTCATATTTCATGAAAAATATTTAAGCACTGCTAAATAAAAAGAAAAGCGTCAATTCAATTTTACTCGTCATATTACCTGGAGAACATCGCATAGGATTAACAGCATATTCAATAACACTAATTACTCGATTACTCTTCAGTGGCACATGTGTCTACCCTATATATCTTAATATTTCGACGAGGATTTTATGACTATATTAACGATCTACTTCTGCGGTACGGGTTCTAATAAATTCGATGACTCACATGCTAATTACTGGAACGGGGAATTAGTTTCCACTCTGGCTACGCATAACTCAGGAAAGGAGTTTGCAGAATGGGTAATTATTGATGGCCCCGGGAGCGGTAATCTTCAGTCTGATGAGATGTGGGTAAAAAGCGGAGAATATAGCCAGTTGCGAGGCCAAATCACTGGCGAAGGCTGGAAAGAAAATATCCAGCATGCTCTTCACATCATTAAAGGTAACTTTGACTGGCAGCGTGAGAAGCTGACCAAAGAAAATTACGATCAGCTTAAGAAAGCGGGCGTTCCGATTCAGGATGTTGAAGTCGAGGGATCGTTTTGGTGGCGCAAATATGACTATGGCGATCGTAAAGTCACTCAGCAACAATTGCAGCAGCAAATTATTAAGACCTATCGGAAAGGACAAATACTCCCCACTCAGATCAATCTGGTGGGCTGGAGTCGAGGGGGAATCAGCTGCCATATGCTGGCCAACGCGATGCTTGAAGATCCGTTATTGACGACAATACCCGTTAATATTTTTGCGATTGATCCCGTTCCGGGCATGGGTAACTTCCAGAGTGAGAAAGTGACGTTAGGGAATAATGTCAGGGAGTATGTTGCATTTTATGCCAAAGATGAGCGTTCAAAAGGCTTTAGCTGCGTGATCCCTCAGACACACCGCTCCACCGTCGTGCATATCTATCCGATGGCCGGTCGGCATGCAACGCTTGTGGGGAACGCATCAGTCAACGGTGATAAGGGCGACAAAGTGCTGTATGAGCCAGGCACAATTGTGCGTCATTTAGCGGAGGCATGTCTGAAAAGATGGGGAGTGGCTCACGTTAAAACGCTGAATTTGACGGATGCAAAACTGCTGGAACTTCATCAAGGGATCGCCGCAAATGCCGCGCTCTATAACCAAATGCACGATTATTCGTATCTCTGGTTTACTGAAAAAGATCAGGGCGAACGTTACGTGTCATGCGCAAGCACGGGGGCGCCCTTCTCATCTGTTCGAGGTGAGAGATTCTCACCGCAAGCCGGTTTAGCCTCAGACTTCCTGGCCGATAATTCTGTTTACGACGCGATCAAATAACCGTCCGCGTCCAGCAAAGATACGTTTGCTGGACGCGGCATACTAATCCACGAATTTCATCGCCACCCTTGACGTCAGGCGCGTGATAAGTTCGTAAGCACTTACTTTCGTGATTTCAGCGATGCGCTCAACGGGTAATCCTTCGCCCCACATGACGACCGGATCGCCCGTTTTGTCATCAGCATTCGGACCCAGATCGACGCAGATCATGTCCATCGCCACGCGCCCGACGACCTGTACTTCACGACCATTAACCAGCACCGGTGTGCCGGAAGGGGCCGCCCGTGGGTAGCCATCACCATAGCCCATCGCCACTACGCCCAGCCGGGTATCATGTTCGCTAATCCAGCTGCCGCCGTAGCCCACCGGCTCGCCGGCTTTGTGATCGCGCACGGCAATCAGCCTGGAGACCAGAGACATCACCGGCTGAAAGCCAAAATCAGGTGCCCAGGGTTTGCTCTCCAGCGGCGATACGCCGTAAAGAATGATGCCAGGCCGCGCCCAGTCGAAGTGGGACTGCGGCCATAACAAAATACCGCCCGATGCCGCAATGGAGCGCAACCCGGGTTTGCCTTCGCAAAAAGTATTAAAGATATCGAGCTGGCGTTCCGTTGCGCCACACTCTGGCTCATCGGCGCGAGCAAAGTGGCTGACGATATTCACCGGCTGACGCACGTTTTTGCACTGGGTTAAGCGCTGATAAAACGCCTCGGCCTGCTCCGGACGCACACCTAAACGGTGCATGCCGGTGTCGAGTTTCATCCACACCGTGACCGGCTCGCTCAGCTGGACCGTCTCGAGGGCGATCAGCTGCTCTTCATTATGAACAGCCGTTTGCAGATGCTGATCCGCAATCGTCGTCAGATCGGCATCTTCAAAAAAACCTTCCAGCAAAAGAATGGGTTGGGTGATGCCCCCCGCTCGCAGGCGCAGAGCCTCTTCAAGACGGGCGACGCCAAAGGCGTCGGCATCGGGTAGCGTTCGCGCGGTCTCAAGAAGACCGTGTCCGTAAGCGTTCGCTTTCACGACTGCAACGAGTTTGCTGGCGGGAGCCAGTTCACGCAGACGCTGCAGATTGTGTCGCAGAGCGCGGCGGTTAATGACTACAGTTGCCGCTTGCATTTGAATTCCTTGCCTTAATGAAATAAATCCAATCCTCTAAATCATTTGCGTCACAGCAAGGCGGTAAGTCCGCTCATCCTGGGAGCTGAGCCAACTAAGCGACCGGGATGAGCGGCCGCAGCCAACGCCGCTGTGGCGCGAAGGATGACGAGGATTTATTCGTCGTCGTACTGTGGTCCCGCATAGTTATCAAAGCGAGACCATTGTCCGTTAAACGTCAGGCGCACCGTCCCGATCGGGCCGTTACGCTGTTTACCAATGATGATTTCCGCGATGCCTTTCATGTCGCTGTTCTCGTGATAAACCTCGTCACGGTAGATGAACATGATCAAGTCGGCATCCTGCTCAATGGAGCCCGATTCACGCAGATCGGAGTTGACCGGGCGTTTGTCGGCGCGCTGCTCCAGGGAGCGGTTAAGCTGCGAAAGCGCCACAACCGGAACCTGTAACTCTTTAGCTAACGCCTTCAGTGAGCGGGAGATCTCTGCGATTTCCAGGGTTCGGTTATCCGAGAGCGACGGCACGCGCATCAGCTGGAGGTAGTCGATCATGATGAGGCCGATACCCCCGTGCTCACGGGCAATACGACGGGCGCGCGAACGCACTTCCGTCGGCGTCAGGCCGGAAGAGTCATCAATATAGATATTCCGTTTTTCCAGCAGAATACCCATGGTGCCTGAGATCCGCGCCCAGTCTTCATCGTCGAGCTGACCGGTACGAATACGGGTCTGATCCACGCGCGACAGTGACGCCAGAGAACGCATCATGATCTGATCCGATGGCATCTCAAGACTGAAAATAAGTACCGGTTTATCCTGCAACATCGCCGCATTTTCGACGAGGTTCATCGCAAAGGTCGTTTTACCCATTGACGGACGCGCCGCAACGATAATCAGATCCGACGGCTGCAAACCGGCGGTTTTTTTATTGAGATCGTCATAGCCGGTGTTGACGCCGGTGACGCCATCGTGCGGTTGCTGGAAGAGCTGTTCGATACGCGCAACGGTGGAATCGAGGACTTCGGCAATATTGCGCGGGCCTTCGTCTTTGTTCGCGCGGCTTTCAGCAATTTTGAACACGCGGGATTCCGCGAGATCCAGCAGGTCTTCACTGGTGCGCCCCTGCGGATCAAAGCCCGCTTCGGCGATCTCATTTGCGACGGCGATCATCTCGCGGACAACGGCACGTTCACGCACGATGTCCGCATATGCGCTGATGTTCGCCGCACTTGGCGTGTTTTTAGATAACTCTGCGAGATAAGCAAACCCGCCGACAGAGTCCAGCTGCCCCTGACGTTCCAGCGATTCCGCCAGCGTAATCAGATCAATAGGGCTGCCAGCCTCTTGCAGGCGTGCCATTTCGGTAAAAATATGGCGGTGCGGACGGGTATAAAAATCGTCGGATACGACGCGTTCGGCGACATCGTCCCAACGCTCGTTGTCCAGCATTAAACCGCCCAACACCGACTGTTCAGCTTCAATCGAGTGCGGCGGGACTTTTAACCCGGCTACCTGCAAATCGCGCTCGCGAGGCTCAGTCTGTTTGTTGAAGGGTTTATTTCCTGCCATAGTGAATGGAGTTACCGAGATAAAGAGTGGGTCGAAAGATTACCATATTTTTCTGACGGAGGGAGCATGGCAACGCGCATTGAGTTCCAGAAACATGGTGGGCCAGAAGTGCTGAAAGCGGTGGAATTTGTTCCCGCTGCGCCTGGCGAAAATGAAGTCCAGGTCGAAAACAAAGCCATTGGCATTAACTACATCGACACCTATATTCGCGGCGGCCTCTACCCGCCACCGGCCATGCCGAGCGGCCTGGGAACCGAAGCCGCAGGCATCGTGGTGAAAACGGGCAGCGGCGTTAAACATATTAAAGAAGGCGATCGCGTGGTCTATGCCCAGTCCGCACTGGGTGCGTATAGCTCCATCCACAACGTTCCTGCTGATAAAGCCGCTATCCTGCCGAATGCGATTTCGTTTGAGCAAGCTGCAGCGTCATTCCTGAAAGGGCTGACCGTCTATTATCTGCTGCGGAAAACCTACGAAATTAAACCCGATGAGTCATTCCTGTTTCATGCTGCGGCAGGCGGTGTCGGCCTTATCGCCTGTCAGTGGGCAAAAGCGTTGGGCGCTAAGTTAATCGGCACGGTCGGCAGTGCGCAAAAAGCACAGCGGGCATTACAGGCCGGCGCGTGGCAGGTGATTAACTATCGCGAAGAGAGCATTGTTGAGCGCGTGAAAGAGATAACCGGCGGTAAAAAGCTGCGCGTGGTGTACGACTCGGTCGGAAAAGATACCTGGGAAGCCTCGCTGGATTGTTTGCAGCGCCGCGGGCTGATGGTGAGCTTTGGTAACGCCTCGGGAGCGGTGACCGGCGTGAATCTGGGCATCCTTAACCAGAAAGGTTCGCTGTATGTGACTCGCCCTTCCCTGCAAGGCTACATTACCAACCGTGACGAGTTGACCGAGGCAAGCAACGAGCTGTTTTCACTGATCGCCAGTGGGGTGATTAAAGTGGATGTGGCCGATGAGCAGAAATATCCGTTGAGCGAGGCGCAGCGTGCGCATGAGGTGCTGGAGAGTCGTGTCACGCAGGGGTCGAGTTTGCTGATCCCTTAAAAAGAATTAGGGCTTCCCGTGGGAAGCCCTTTCTTTTTTTAGTTCGGCTGTATGTAGGGTACAGCTCGATGAATTCGTTAACGGCAGCAATAGTGACAGATTTGATAAGTAAATCCTATTCTGTTCTAAGCATCGCTGCCGGAAAAGTTGCAGGTATGTGACGAATACCTCAATACCTTAGTAACGAAAGCGGTTATTGCGCTGATACTGTGGAACTTTTGGTGTTTTAATCGCCCTGATCACCCATACCACAGCGACCGCCAACAGCAGCCACGGCAACAGTTTAATCATCAACGCAAACAGCCCGCCGATAAACATCACCGCCGTCGCCACCACCAGCGCTGCCAGAATACCGAGCAGCGAAATTCCGGTCGCCATCAGCATTACAAAAAATCCAACCACAAATAGCAGTTCCAGCATGGCTCTCTCCCACGTAAGACATCACAGTATGCTCTGAGTATTACAAGAAACGTGCCAATTTTAATGCATTGATTTTAAACAAAAACGCCCCGCGAGGACAGGCGGGGCGTGGTGAATTTGACCATCTTTTAGTGAAAATTATCGCTTATCCGCGACCAGACGCAGCGCATGCTCCAGGACGTCGATATCGGCCCCGGATTTATGCGCGTTTTCACTCAGATAACGACGCCACTGACGCGCCCCGGGGATCCCCTGGAACAGACCCAGCATATGGCGGGTAATGTGCCCCAGATAGGTTCCGTTACTCAGCTCACGCTCAATATAGGGATACATCGCTCGCACCACCGCCACCGGGTCGCTGTCCGCGCCATCAACGCCAAAGATTTCGCGATCGACCGAGGCAAGAATGCCTGGATTCTGGTACGCCTCACGGCCGACCATCACGCCATCCATATGGTCTAAATGGGCTTTGGTTTCGTCAAGAGACTTGATGCCGCCGTTAATCGACATGGTGAGATGCGGGAAATCGCGCTTCAGCTGATAAACGCGTGGATAGTCCAGCGGTGGAATTTCGCGGTTCTCTTTCGGGCTGAGGCCGGAGAGCCAGGCTTTGCGCGCGTGAATGATAAACATCTCACACTCACCTTTCCCTGAAACGGTATTGATAAAATCGCACAGGAATTGGTAGCTGTCCTGGTCATCAATACCGATACGCGTTTTTACCGTTACCGGAATCGACACCACGTCGCGCATCGCTTTGATACTGTCCGCAACCAGCTGCGCGTTGCCCATCAGACAGGCGCCAAACATGCCGTTCTGCACGCGATCGGACGGGCAACCGACGTTGAGATTAATTTCGTCATAGCCACGTTCTTCAGCCAGCTTCGCACAATGCGCTAACGCCGCCGGATCGCTACCGCCCAGCTGCAAGGCAACAGGATGCTCTTCTTCGCTGTAGGCCAGATAGTCGCCTTTACCATGAATGATCGCACCTGTCGTGACCATTTCGGTGTACAGCAGCGTATGGCGTGAGAGCTGGCGCAGGAAATAGCGGCAGTGTCTGTCCGTCCAGTCGAGCATAGGGGCGATGGAAAAACGGTGTGCTGGAAATGTTGGCTTTGATTCTGACGACATGGCGAAGTTTTAAGCATCTGGTGGAAAAGGGGCGCTACTATAGCACAAAGAAAAGCCGGAGGCGCATGGCCTCCGGATGACCTTAGAACGTCACGCTTAACTGCGCGCCAGCCCCCCAGGTTTCGTCTTCGCCGTACAGCCCCATCAGATCCACGTGTACCGTGTTGAACGGCGCAAAGCCGACACCGCCAGTAAAGACGTTGCTGTCGTTATCCTTCACATCCGCACGATAACCCGCACGAACCGCCAGCCAGCTGAGCGGTGTCACTTCCGCACCGACGCCTACGTACTGCGAGTTTTCCTCGCTTTTAAAGCCTTTGGTTTCCGTCAGATCACCGTCGGCGGTGAGGGTCACGAGATCGGTGTGCCAGGCCACGCCCGCCGTCACCAGAGGGCGGATCTGATAGGTATCTTTATAGTTGACCACTTCTCCCGTGCGGCCATTGCGGATGCGCACGTCTTTGGTGTCGATATCGCGAGACATCAGGTTCTGCCCGCTCAAACCGACCGTCCAGTTCTCACCAAAATCAGCCGTGATACCTGCATCAACGTTAAATCCGGTATCGTCATTACGATAGCGGCTGCTGTTCCAGTCGTTGCTGTCGTAGGTGTAGATGGAGGTGGTGTAGTTGTAGAGCCAGGTTTTTTGCAATTTTGGCGTCACACCGACGGAGACCGGGACATCGGCAATATCAAACTGTCGGGCGACGGCGATACCGTAGTCAGAAACAATCGCCACGCGACCCGATGCCGTAGAGTTGAGGTTTTTAGTGATCTCATCCGAGCCGTTTAACGCGGCATCCAGCGCGACGCCTCCGGCCACAATTTTGCTGTTTTGAATACCGCGCAGGTAATCAATATCCTGCTGATCGATAGATGAGCTGACGCGTGCGTGGGCATTGCCTTTCGCCACAAAGGCTACCGCCAGCACGTTATTGGGAATACTCACCGCAATTCCTGCACCTGCATTGGCGCGGGCGGTTTTGCCTTTCAGGTTATTAAGTTCATCAGCCAGATCTTTCGCTGCGCTCTGGAACTGATTCACCGAGCCCAACGGATTAGCGATGATTTCAGCCGCCGTCAGGTTGCTGATCACGTCGTCATAATGATCGACTTTATCGCTAATATCGTCGATATCATCCTGAAGATTGTCTTTGTCTGTAATGCGTGCCCCAACAGAAGGCAAAATAACGGTAATGTCATCATCGGGTTTTGCTTTTGCCAGCAGTGCCGGGTTAATGAACGCTCCGCTACCGTAATTGCCTGATGCAACGCCCGTACCGCCCATCGCGTCGCTACGCGCTTCTGTCCAGGTATTGGCTGCTCCCGCCTCGTTTGCCATAAACAGGGAGACAGCGATGCTAACCACCGAAAATTTAAAATTTTTTTTCACAGTATGCTCGTCTTATAATCTGTTATTAAACAACCCCCGTCAGTTATCTCCCAAACGGGGACGAACTATTGCTGTGAATAAGAACAAAAAGACCCGCTATTTCCTTAAGTTAAATCATCCCTTTGGCCTGTTGTTATGTGTGACGGCCCTCAATATTTATAGAAGAGGATATTATTTTCGCCCAGGTTTTCCGTCGTGAGGGCCAAAAAATTGCGGCGGATGATCGACCCAGCGATCTTCTCGCGTGGCGGCATAAACCGGGTTTAGCGGATAGTAGATACGATTGTGCTTTTTGTTTGCCTCGCCCACGACCAGCAGTCGTACTTCGTCATCAGTGTTATTGATAAAGGTATGGCACACACCGGTTCCGGCCGGAAAACCGACGCTGTCGCCCGGCTCCAGCTTCCACAGGTAGCCATTTATCCACGCCTGCGGATATCCCTCAATGACATAGATAAACTCTTCTTCATCGCTTTCTGCATGAGGGTAAGAGGTACGACGGCCTGGCGGCAATCGCTCATGATGGATACCGATACGCCCGAGTCCAAGCTTGCGGGCCAGCGGGGCGCCAATGGCAAAACGTTCGTCACTATCGGGATAGGTTGAGTCATCAGCGCCCTCAACGTCGCGCCAGTGTTTAATGCAGTCAGGTCTTTTCATAAGAGTTTCTCGTGTTGCGATGGCTCAGGTATAGCACACTGTGGTGGATCTCGGCGTTTTGAGCAGAACATGGTAAAGTGAGCGTTTCCCGTCAATTTGATTCGAGGTGCTATATGGATAAGACCACGATGCAGGAGCTGTTAGCGCAAGCTGAAAAGCTCTGCGCGCAACGCAATGTGCGCCTGACCCCGCAGCGCCTTGAAGTCTTGCGTTTGATGAGCCTGCAACCCGGTGCCATCAGCGCCTATGATTTACTCGATTTATTGCGTGAAAGCGAGCCACAGGCAAAACCCCCCACCGTCTACCGGGCGCTGGATTTTCTGCTGGAACAGGGTTTTGTGCATAAAGTTGAATCAACAAACAGCTATGTGCTTTGCCATCTGTTCGATCAACCGACGCATACGTCCGCCATGTTTATCTGCGATCGCTGTGGAGTGGTCAAAGAAGAGGGTGCGGAGGGTGTGGAAGATATTATGCATTCGCTGGCCGCGAAAATGGGATTTGCCCTTCGCCACAATGTGATTGAGGCGCACGGCTTATGCTCAGCCTGTGTGGAAGTAGAGGCCTGTCGCCACCAAAGCGATTGCCAGCACGATCATTCGATACTGGTAAAGAAAAAGCCGCGTTAACGTAAGCGGGCGGCATAAGCCGCCCTCAGGGATCGTACATCCATGTACGTTCGGGTAGAACTCATTTACCAGCGGTAGTCGTTGCGTTTTTCCCAGTCAACAACCTCTTTTTCCGCCTGGTCTTTCGCGTAGCCATATCGTTCCTGAATCTTACCGACAAGCTGTTCGCGTTTACCTTCAATGACAGTTACGTCATCGTCGGTCAGTTTACCCCACTGTTCTTTCGCTTTACCTTTGAACTGTTTCCAGTTACCGCCGATTTCGTCTTTATTCATAATCAATTCCTCATCGTTCGGTTATCACGTAAATTCGTATCGTCCGTTACGTTCATTTCCTGCTGGACGTGATAATAATTGTAGATAAGGATTCGGCATGCGTGTTGAGATTCAGAATCTTTAACCGTTTCGCCGAACGAAGCCACTATGGGAACCAGGTATTTTTGCGCCAGTGACGACGCCAGATAAGGGCCAGCGACAGGCCCCGCAGCGCCAGAAATACGGCCAGAGCCAGCCACAAACCGTGGTTTCCGAGCCACGGAAGTGTCAACAGGGTTAAGGCGAAGCCCGCTGCCGCCACGGCCATGCTGTTGCGCATTTCTGCGCCGCGCGTCGCGCCAATAAACATACCATCCAGCAAATAGCACCAGACCCCCACCACCGGCAACACGACCTGCCAGAAGATGTAATGACTCGCCAGCTCGCGTAACTCAGGCAATGTGGTCAGTAACGCCACAATGTGATTACCAAATAAGGCATAGATCAGCGCAAAAACGAGCGCCACCAGGCCAGATTGTCTGCACGCGGCACGCCACACGTCCTGCAATTGCCCCGCTTGCCGCGCACCGTAGGCTTGCCCGGAATGGGCTTCTACGGCGTAGGCAAAGCCATCCAGCGCATAGGCCGTGAAGGTCAGTAACGTCATGAGTACGGCATTGACGGCCACAATCTCTGGACCTAAACGCGCACCAAACACCGTCAGCGCGCCAAAGCAGAGTTGCAGCAGCAACGAGCGCAGCATGATGTCGCGGTTCAGCGCCAGCAGTTTACGAATATTGCCGCGCCACGCAGTTTTGAGCATCGTCAGCGAGATGCCACGCATCGCGAGCACCCGTTTAACCATCCACAAGCCGATGAAAAATGTGCCGTATTCTGCCACGACAGTCGCCAGAGCCGCCCCCTGCACATTCATATGCAGGCCCATCACCAGCCACAAATCGAGAACAATATTGAGGAGATTTCCCACCACCAGCAGGATCACCGGCGCCCGTGCATACTGAACACCAAGCAACCAGCCGAGCAGCACCAGATTCGCCAGGGAGGCCGGAGCGCTGAGCCAGCGGATAGCCAGAAAACGTCGCGCTTGCTCCAGCACGGCTTCGCTCCCGCCCACAATCTGCAACGCCAGATCGATCAGGGGAGTACGCAACAGCACAATCAGCAAACCTGCACCCAGGGCAAGGATTAGCGGCTGAACCAGCGCCCGTGCCAGACGCCGCGGATCTTTGGCGCCAAATGCCTGAGCGGTAAGCCCCGTCGTGCTCATGCGCAAAAAGAGCAGCAGCATAAACAGAAAACTGGTCGCCGTGGCGCCGATCGCTACGCCTCCCAGATAAACCGGAGAGTCCAGATGACCAATGACAGCCGTATCGACCAGGCCGAGAAGGGGTACGGTGATATTGGAGAAGATCATGGGCAGGGCGAGACGCCACAATGCCTTGTCTGAAGAGGTCAGCAGAGACATGAGCAATTACCGGGAAGGGAGAAACAGCCAGGCTGCGGTGGGACCACAGCCTGTCAGAGAGAAATTACAGCCACTCACCATTACGGATAACGCCAACTGCCAGCCCTTCGATAGTGAAAGTCTGCTCGCGCAAATCCACAACAATCGGAGAGAACTCGCTGTTTTCTGGCAACAACTGAACAGAGTTACCCTGTTTTTTCAGTCGCTTAACCGTAACTTCGTCGTCAATACGCGCAACAACAACCTGGCCGTTACGCACATCCTGCGTTTTATGTACCGCCAGCAGATCGCCATCCAGGATACCGATATCCTTCATGGACATACCGCTGACGCGCAGCAGGAAATCAGCACTCGGTTTAAACATTCCAGGATCGACCTGATAATGCCCTTCGATATGTTGCTGTGCCAGCAAAGGCTCACCCGCTGCAACGCGCCCCACGAGTGGCAGGCCTTCTTCTTCTTCCACCAGCAGACGGATGCCGCGTGAAGCGCCGGAGACAATCTCAAGGACGCCTTTACGTGCCAGCGCTTTGAGGTGCTCTTCAGCGGCATTTGGAGAACGGAAGCCCAGGCGCTGTGCGATTTCCGCACGCGTCGGGGGCATTCCCGTCTGGCTGATATGATCTCTGATCAGATCAAACACCTCTTGCTGTCTGGCCGTTAACGCTTTCATTCCGCCCCCTGGGTGTATATACAGTTATGCTGTGAGTATATACAGTCAAAGGTGAATTTGGAACCAAAAACTGCACAAAAAACCAGAGACTTATTTGAATCTGGAAGGCTTATCGAAAATGTGACCAAAGAAGCGTGCCCCAGGTGATGGCAGCGATGATAATCGCCAGCAACACGGCGGCAGAACCCATGTCTTTCGCACGGCCTGAGAGCTCGTGGAAATCAGAACCGATACGATCCACTACCGCTTCAATAGCACTGTTGAGAATTTCCACTATCATCACCAGAAGAACCGAACCAATAAGCAGAACGCGGGTGATCGCATCCACATCAAGGAAACAGGCGATGATCACCGCGATGATGGCGGCTACCCCTTCCTGGCGGAAAGCAGCCTCATTGATCCATGCGGCGCGGAAACCTTTCCATGAATATCCGGCAGCTTTGATGATTCGGGTTAACCCAGTGGTATTATTGGCCATTAAAAGAACCTTTTCTTAGATTTAGCGTCAATCACTCTCGCTGCGACGCGTATCGCCGCAGCCTGAAGTATGACGGGTAACAACAGAAATTTTGCGCGCTTTCTGTTATCCTTGCGCCGCAATTGCATTATTAACCAGAGGCTTTACATCGTTTATGTCCGGCTGGCCACGAATTTACTACAAATTACTTAATTTACCATTAAGCGTCCTGGTAAAAAGTAAGTCTATCCCGGCGGAACCTGCGCTGGAATTAGGGCTCGATACCTCGCGCCCTATTATGTACGTTTTGCCTTACAACTCGAAGGCAGACTTACTGACGCTGCGCGCCCAATGTCTGGCGCACGACTTACCCGATCCGCTTGAACCCCTTGAGGTCGATGGCACTCTGCTGCCACGCTACGTGTTTATTCACGGCGGGCCTCGCGTGTTTACCTATTACACGCCGAAGGAAGAGTCCATCAAGCTGTTCCACGACTACCTCGATCTGCACCGCAGCAACCCCGATCTGGATGTCCAGATGGTGCCGGTGTCGGTGATGTTTGGTCGTCGTCCGGGACGTCAGAAAGGCGAAGAAAATCCGCCGCTGCGTATGCTTAACGGCATTCAAAAATTCTTTGCCGTTTCATGGTTGGGACGCGACAGTTTTGTGCGTTTCTCGCCGTCCGTCTCCTTGCGCCGCATGGCTGACGAACACGGTACCGATAAAATCATCGCGCAAAAACTGGCTCGCGTCGCCCGTATGCACTTCGCCCGTCAGCGCCTGGCGGCCGTTGGGCCACGCCTGCCCGCGCGTCAGGATCTGTTTAATAAACTGCTGGCATCCAAAGCGATTGCCCGCGCGGTTGAAGATGAAGCGCGCAGCAAGAAAATCTCTCACGAAAAAGCCCAGCAGAACGCTATCGCCCTGATGGAAGAGATTGCGGCGAATTTCTCGTATGAAATGATCCGCCTGTCTGACCGTATCCTGAGCTTTACCTGGAACCGTCTCTATCAGGGGATTAACGTCCATAACGCCGAGCGCGTGCGCCAGCTGGCTCACGACGGTCACGAGATCGTCTATGTGCCCTGCCACCGCAGCCACATGGATTATCTGCTGCTTTCGTACGTGCTTTATCACCAGGGGCTGGTGCCGCCGCACATTGCTGCCGGTATCAACCTGAATTTCTGGCCAGCAGGCCCGATTTTCCGCCGCCTGGGCGCGTTCTTTATCCGCCGTACCTTCAAGGGCAATAAGCTCTATTCCACCGTGTTCCGCGAATATCTGGGCGAGCTGTTCAGCCGCGGCTATTCCGTTGAATACTTTGTCGAAGGTGGGCGTTCGCGCACCGGCCGACTGCTTGACCCTAAAACCGGTACGCTGTCGATGACCATTCAGGCGATGCTGCGTGGCGGCACGCGCCCAATCACGTTAGTGCCTATTTACATCGGCTACGAGCACGTGATGGAAGTGGGTACTTACGCCAAAGAGTTGCGCGGCGCGACCAAAGAGAAAGAGAGCCTGCCGCAGATGCTGAAAGGCCTGAGCAAGCTGCGTAATCTCGGTCAGGGCTACGTGAACTTTGGCGAACCGATGCCGCTGATGACCTATCTGAATCAGCATGTGCCGGAATGGCGCGAATCTATCGATCCGATCGAGGCGATTCGTCCTGCGTGGCTGACGCCGACGGTTAACAGCATCGCCGCCGATTTGATGGTGCGCATTAATAACGCCGGCGCGGCTAACGCCATGAACCTGTGCGTTACGGCGCTGCTGGCATCGCGTCAGCGCTCCCTTACGCGTGAACAGCTGACCGAACAGCTCGACTGCTATCTGAGCATTATGCGTAATGTTCCGTACTCAACCGATTCTACCGTTCCTTCTACCACCGCGGGTCAACTGATCGATCACGCGCTGCAGATGAACAAGTTTGAGGTCGAGAAAGATACGATTGGCGATATCATCATTCTGCCGCGCGAGCAGGCGGTACTGATGACGTACTATCGCAACAACATCACCCATATGCTGATGTTGCCGTCTCTTATGGCCGCGATCATCACCCAACATCGTCGTATCTCCCGTCAGGAATTGCTGCGCCATGTTGAAACGCTCTACCCGATGCTGAAAGCGGAGCTGTTCCTGCGCTGGAGCAAAGAGGAGCTGGCAATTGAGCTGGATAAACTGACGGAAGAGTTGCTCCGCCAGGGTCTGCTGACGGTGAAAGATGACGAGCTGCTGATCAATCCATCACGCTCCCGCACGCTGCAACTGCTGGCAGCGGGCGCACGCGAGACGCTGCAACGCTACGCGATCACCTTCTGGCTGTTGAGCGCTAACCCGTCCATCAATCGCGGAACACTGGAAAAAGAGAGCCGTACGCTGGCTCAGCGTTTGTCCGTCCTGCACGGCATTAACGCCCCAGAATTCTTCGATAAAGCGGTATTTAGCTCGCTGGTACTGACGCTGCGTGACGAAGGCTATATCAGCGACACCGGAGATGCAGAGCCTGAAGAGACGATGAAGGTTTATCAGATGCTGGCAGAACTGATTACCTCCGACGTGCGCTTAACCATTGAGAGCGCGACGCAGGACGAGTAATAAAGGGGGCAGTCAAATGCCCTCACCACGCCCTCTCGCACGGTACTCGCCTGTAGAGAGGGTGCAAACACTAAAACGGCAGCCCAGAGGCTGCCGTTTGCTTTTACTTATGACCAGTAACTCATCGCCAGGCCGATAAACAACACCAGGCCGACATAGTTGTTATTCAAAAACGCTTTGAAACAGGCATCGCGCTCGCGTTGAGCAATCAATTTTTGCTGATACACGAACAGCAATCCAGCCACCAGCACTGACCAGTAGAACGCCCAGTTCAGCCCGTTCAGGTAACCTATGAGCACCATCAGCGCCAGGACAGCGACCTGCAGTATCCCGATGATCAGTTTGTCATGACGGCCAAACAAAATTGCCGTCGACTTGATACCAATCTTCAGGTCATCATCTCTGTCGACCATGGCGTACTGCGTGTCATAGGCAACGGCCCACAGAATATTGGCGAGGAACATGAGCCAGCAGCTCAGGGGCACGGATTCACTGACGGCGGCGAACGCCATGGGGATCGACCAGCCAAACGCCGCACCCAGCACCACCTGCGGCAGATGGGTGTAGCGCTTCATAAACGGATAGACCCATGCCAGCGCCAGCGCCGCGACTGAGAGTAAAATCGTCATGGTATTGAGCGTTAACACCAGCAGGAAAGCGAGTAACACCAGCACCACAAACAGCGTACGCGCCTCTTTCTCGGTGACCTGACCGCTCGGTAACGGACGGTTGGCGGTGCGTTTTACATGCCCGTCAAATTTACGATCCGCATAGTCATTGACCACACAGCCCGCTGCGCGCATCAACCAGACACCCGCCACGAAGACCGCCAGTATCCACAGCGGCGGTAATCCCGGGGTGGCGACCCATAGCGCCCACAGCGTTGGCCATAACAGCAACAATGCGCCGATGGGTTTATCAGTACGCATTAAGCGGTGAAACGCCAGCAGCTTATTTTGCGTCAGACTCCACTCCATTTTCGTTTCCTCTCAGTACAACGGCGATGCCGGCAAAAACAGCTCCGTCAGCATTAACGGCTTGCCGCTTAAGCGAAGGCGGGAACGGCGTCCCCACAAATCGGCATCGCGACCAATCTCAATAAAATCACGGGTTAGCTCGGACGAGGTAAAAAGATAGCGCCCCAGCGGAGTCTTGCCCAGTTGTTGCAATGCCAGCTCCGGTCCCGAAAGCGTGGATTCAGGGACCACCGTGCGTCCGGCAAGCCAGGGCACACCGTCTGCGCAGAGCAAAATTTCACGCAGCCAGTAGCGTTCTTCTTGAGGCAGCAGCGGCAGTTCACTGATGACCGCATCGGGGGAGACAAAACCTTCCTGAATCAGCGTCACCGTGACTTTTTTTCCCTGCTGCTCAAAACGTTTCGTCATGGAATCTTCCAGCAGCAGCCAGTTCAGTTGCGCCGGGTCAAGTGCGGGGATGTTTTCAAAATAGCGCAGCGCACGCAGTTGCGTTAGCGCAGGGTGTGACATGCCAGATTCTCCGATACATAACGTTTGGCTATTGTATCGCAGAAACGAAGACAGGGGGCGCTCAAACGCCGATTAGCGATCATTATCGCAACAGCGATGCAACAGCTTTTGCTGCACAAAAAAAAGTGCGCCCACTCAGGCGCACTAAACTACGGACAAAATCAGCACTGTGGGGAGATAGTTACCCCTTGCCTTTTACACTGCTGATAAAGGTGGAACGGGCAGTGGTTGAACCTAAACGCTCGGCTTCATCCAGCAGTTTCAGCGCTTTGTCGACATCGCCGCGATCAACTGCCTGTTTGATGGCTGTATTGAAGTAAGTTTCGGTATCGTTGAGCACTGGCTCGGCTTTTTTCGCAGGAGCCGGGGCAGCGGAAACACTCGCCGGGGCTGGGGCTGGCGCCGCCGTTGCAGGCGCTGAATACGCGGTGGCTGGCGCAGCGGTGTTGCCGACGGTCACTGACGCCTGGCCCGATGAACCAAACAGCGGGCCCACTAAAATGCTGGAGCTGGAATTCGTTTGAACTTTGAGTTTCAAGGTGCCATTCGTGACGTGGCGGGCGATTGGATCCGGAATATCAGGGATAGCGTTACCCGCCCCCTGAGCATAAGATTTTGCCGGATCGATCATTTTGGTGGTGCGCTGTAAATCTTCAGGTGTGGTAAACGCCAGCAGATATATTTTTTGCTGACCCAGCGCAGGCGTCAGTTTGACGATCCCTTCAAGGCGATCGGCTGACATCACGCCAGGTTTCTGATAGGTAAAATAACTGCTCGGGAAATAGGCGGCAGGAGCCAAATTCTGATCCAGTACCAGCACGTTTGGGGCAAAAACTGACGGTGTTTTGTCGGCTTCACTGACAATCGTTAACGTTAATTCGCCCAGATTGGCAGGCACGCTCCAGGCCGCCACAGGCCCAGCGATGCCCGGAACCTTGAGAGTCTGCCCGGTATTTGCAAGCTCAATGGTCTGCGTTTGTGACACATTGACCGGCGTCCAGTTCAGGCTTTGCAGCGCGGCTGATGGAATGGCCGGGGCAGCCGTTGTGTTCTGTGGAACAATGTTGACGTCAGCGAGGCTCACTGCCGGTAATGCGGAAAGCATGCCCGCCGCCAGGCAGAGTGCTAAGAGACTTTTTTTCATTATTATGACCTCATTGAATGAAAGCATGGTAGCCAGGCAATAGCGCATACTTTCCAGGAAGTACGGGGAGTATTAGCAAGAGGGGCTGACGCCCCTCTTTCACAAAGGAAGAACCTGAATTACCACCAAATTTCCATCTGAGCGCCGAAGGTCCACTCGTCGCTATCGCCACGACTGGTGGTGCCGAATGGCGTAACAGTGCTGTTGCTTGCCGCAGCAGACGAGAAGTTACCGTCAGAATCGGTCTTCACGTAGCCCCATTTCTCATCCCACTTGGCATAGGTTGCAAACACACGAATCGCCGGACGAGACCAGATGCTGTCGCCTGCCTGCCACTGTTGTGCCAGGGTGATTTTGTACTGATTGTTACGATCGCCGGTTTCCTGAGATTTGACGTTGTCGTAACCCGCTTCAAGCAAAGTACTCATGATCGGCGTCCATTTGTACATTGGGCGCACGCCCACGGTGTACCAGGTGGAGCCCTGGTTGTTGTCACGATCGATATCCTGATACATACCGACGTACATCAGGTCCCAGTTATCCGCCAGGGTAATGGCACCGTGGTCAAGGACGCGGATCAGGCTACCGTCGTTATCAACGGAACCGCCACGAGCCTGACCTTTACCCTGAGAAATCATCGAGTCGGTGGCGTACTGCACCACAAACTTGTTGAAACCTTTCATCATGCTCTGGGTGTGTTCAGCAGTGAACATCCACCCGTTTTTCGATGCACCCGGTTGCAGGTAGTAGTCGTCAGGAATGTTGGTGTGACCGTAGTCAACACCCAGTTCCAGCGTGCCGCCAGGGTTGATTTCCATACCGGCTAAACGCGCATCAAACACGTCGTTTGGCACTTTGTTGTTATAGGTGCGCAGGCCCGTGTCCGGATCGCGATCGCCGAATGCGGAAGAACCACCGGACTCAGAAGAGCGGGTTGCTGCGAGAGAGAGTTTACCGATACCAACGTCGATGTTTTCCAGACCCGCACCAGGACCGGAGATATCCCAGTAGTAGAAGTCGATCATGTGGACGTCATGACGTTGATAGAAACGCTTACCTGCCCAAATATTTGCCCCTGGCAGTGAATCAATCAGGTTTTTACCTACGACGTTAAACTCACGCACAGCTGGCGTGTTGCTGTCTTCCCAGTCATTCAGCTGAGAGGTTTTATAGGCAATGTTGGAGTCAAAATAAAAGCTCTTGTCCGCTTCTTTCCACACTTCCTGGCCTAATTTAATTTCCGCGTAGGTTTCACATTCGTTACCGAGACGATATTTAGCATCCGCACCGGTTGCCTGGAAGCACTGTTGTTCGCCGCCACTCCCGGTCCAGCCGATGCCGGAACGAGCATAACCTTTAAAGTCGACGGCGCCCGCGTGAGCAGACAAAATGCCCGCAGTCACGGCGATTGCCAGAGGAAGTTTGCGCAGAGTAATCATTATTCTATCTCCTGAGATCATTGCTTTTCTTATTACACGCCACTCTTCGGGCTGCCTCTTCGTTGGCTGCAGCGCGAAGGGTGAAGTGTCGTTTTTGGAATGCTTAAACGCCTGGCTCTTTGTGCAACCGACGACATGCAGTGCCATCTTCTCGGAACAGATGGCAACGCTCTGGCGGCAAACCGATAGCGAATGTGGCACCCTCTTCTACCAACACCACGTCATTCTGGCGGTAAACCAGGTTCTGACGGATGGCGGGGATCTGGATATGAATCTGTGTTTCGTGGCCCAGCTGTTCGACAACCTGAACGTCCCCTTCCAGCGTCACATCGGCGATGTGGCTCGGCAGTAAATGCTCAGGGCGAATACCCAGGGACATGTTTGCCCCAACCTGCACGTTGGCACTGTCCACTGGCAGCCAAATCTGCTGACGGTTCGGCAGTTCCACCTGCACCTGTTCGATGGCTGTTGCGGTGACTTTTACCGGCAGGAAGTTCATCTTTGGCGAGCCAATAAAGCCCGCAACAAAACGGTCAGCCGGGTAGTGATAAAGTTCTAACGGTTTGCCCACCTGCGCGACGCGGCCAGCGTCCAGCACCACAATTTTGTCGGCGAGCGTCATCGCTTCGACCTGATCGTGAGTGACGTAAATCATCGTGCGGCCAAGACGTTTGTGCAGACGGGAGATTTCGATACGCATCTGAACGCGCAGAGCGGCGTCCAGGTTAGAAAGCGGTTCATCAAGCAGGAATACGCGCGGTTCGGCCACCAGCGTACGGCCAATCGCCACACGCTGACGCTGCCCGCCGGACAGCGCTTTCGGTTTTCGTTCCAGCAGATGCGCCAGCTGCAGCACTTCGGCAACCTGATTGACGCGCTGGTTGATCACCTCTTTTTTCGCGCCGGCCAGCTTCAGGCCAAACGACATATTCTCGGCAACGGAAAGATGGGGATAAAGCGCGTAGGACTGGAACACCATGCCGACGCCGCGTTCCGCTGGCGGGATATCATTCATGCGCGTTTCACCAATAAACAGATCGCCACTGGTGATTGTTTCCAGGCCAGCAATCATACGCAGCAGCGTTGACTTACCGCAGCCAGACGGACCGACAAACACCACGAATTCACCTTCGTGGATGTCGAGATCGATGTCTTTAGACACCACTACGTCGCCCCAGGCTTTCGTTACATTCCGCAGCTGTACGCTCGCCATGCCCTTCTCCCTTCGTTACAACCTGTCACCGACAGAAACATTCAAGATGGGCTGACTATGGGGCATCTATAACGTGTGTGAATCCTCCACCCCCTCGCTTTTTTATGGGGGAGGAGGCGGGAGGATGAGAGAACCGCTTCTGCCCCTGTATCAGGCGGGCTGCGGCTAAATTCGTGATGCAGACGGCAAAATTCAGGGTGTTTTTGTGTGCGCCAGGACTCATAACTCAAATTTATGCAACACGGATCACACAAAGAGGGGGTGGGGCGTAGCATCAGGGAGGATGGAAAGAGGATGTCAAATAAGGAGACTGAGTCACGTTGAACCACCTCAGTGTATCCACGAGCACATCACCAAAAAGGATGGCAGATATGAAAATCAATACTGGCGCACGCGTTTTCGCATTGTCCGCCCTGGCAGCAATGATGATTTCCGCACCGGCTCTCGCCAAAATTGAAGAAGGTAAACTGGTTATCTGGATTAACGGCGACAAAGGCTATAACGGCCTGGCCGAAGTGGGTAAGAAATTCGAGAAAGACACCGGCATCAAAGTCACCGTTGAACACCCTGACAAGCTGGAAGAGAAATTCCCGCAGGTTGCCGCCACCGGCGATGGCCCGGACATTATCTTCTGGGCGCATGACCGTTTCGGCGGCTACGCGCAATCTGGCCTGCTGGCTGAAGTGTCTCCGGATAAAGCTTTCCAGGACAAACTGTTCCCGTTCACCTGGGACGCCGTGCGTTACAACGGCAAGCTGATCGCCTATCCGGTGGCGGTTGAAGCCCTCTCGCTGATCTACAACAAAGACCTCGTTCCGAACCCGCCAAAATCCTGGGAAGAGATCCCGGCTCTGGACAAAGAGCTGAAGGCGAAGGGTAAGAGCGCGCTGATGTTCAACCTGCAAGAACCGTACTTCACCTGGCCGCTGATTGCTGCCGACGGCGGTTACGCCTTTAAGTTTGAAAACGGCAAATATGACGTGAAAGACGTGGGCGTGGACAGCGCTGGCGCGAAAGCCGGTCTGACCTTCCTGGTCGACCTGATTAAAAACAAACATATGAACGCGGATACCGACTACTCCATTGCCGAAGCGGCGTTCAACAAGGGTGAAACCGCGATGACCATTAACGGTCCGTGGGCCTGGACCAATATCGACAAGAGTAAAATTAACTACGGCGTCGCACTGCTGCCAACCTTTAAAGGCAAAGCGTCGAAACCGTTCGTTGGCGTGTTGAGCGCAGGTATCAACGCCGCCAGCCCGAACAAAGAGCTGGCGAAAGAGTTCCTCGAAAACTATCTGCTGACCGACCAGGGTCTGGGTGAAGTGAACAAGGATAAACCGCTGGGCGCTGTTGCCCTGAAATCCTTCCAGGATACGCTCGCGAAAGACCCGCGTATTGCCGCCACAATGGATAATGCCCAGAAAGGCGAAATCATGCCGAATATCCCGCAAATGGCGGCGTTCTGGTATGCCACTCGTACCGCCGTCATTAACGCAGCAAGCGGTCGTCAGACTGTCGATGCCGCGTTGAAAGATGCGCAGGGTCGTATCACGAAGTAATGTTTTTATCCCCTCTCCCTTTTCAGGAGAGGGTTAGGGTGAGGTCGCATGTTTCCCCTCATCCCGACCCTCTCCTCTGAGGGGAGAGGGAGAACAAATCAAGCTGTAGAGGAATATCCCCATGGATGTCATTAAAAAGAAACACGGGTGGCAAAGCGACACGCTGAAATGGTCAGTGATAGGTCTGCTGGGCTTACTGGTGGGTTACCTTGTTGTTTTAATGTATGTGCAGGGGGAGTACCTGTTCGCCATCATGACGCTGATTTTAAGCTCAGTTGGCCTGTATATTTTCGCCAATCGTAAAGCCTATGCCTGGCGTTATGTCTATCCGGGTGTGGCCGGGATGGGGCTGTTCGTGCTCTTCCCGCTGATCTGTACTATCGCTATCGCATTCACTAACTACAGCAGCACCAACCAGCTCGCACAGGAACGCGCCCAGCAGGTGCTGATGGACCGCTCCTACCAGGCCGGGAAAAGCTTTAACTTTGGTTTATATCCGGCGGGTGACGAGTGGAAGCTGGCCCTGACGGACGACGAGAGCGGCAAAAACTATGTCTCCGACGCCTTCAAATTTGGCGGCGAACAGAAGCTAACGCTGAAAGAAGCCGATGCTCTGCCGGAAGGCGAGCGCGCGAATCTGCGCATCATTACCCAGAACCGTCAGGCGCTGACGCAACTCACCGCGATTCTGCCGGACGAAAGCAAAGTGATCATGAGCTCGCTGCGTCAGTTCTCCGGCACGCAGCCGCTCTATACCAAAGCCGATGACGGTACGCTCACCAACAACCAGAGCGGCGTGAAATACCGTCCGAACAACGAGATCGGTTTCTACCAGTCCATTAACGCTGACGGCAACTGGGGCGACGAAAAACTCAGCCCGGGCTATACCGTCACCATCGGCTGGGACAACTTCACCCGCGTCTTCACCGACGAAGGCATTCAGAAGCCATTCTTCGCCATTTTCGTCTGGACGGTCGTCTTCTCGGTCCTGACGGTCATTCTGACCGTGGCGGTCGGTATGGTGCTGGCCTGTGTCGTTCAGTGGGAATCACTGAAAGGCAAAGCCATCTATCGCGTGCTGCTGATTCTGCCGTACGCCGTGCCGTCGTTTATCTCGATTCTGATTTTCAAAGGGCTGTTTAACCAGAGCTTTGGCGAAATCAACATGATGCTGGGCGCGCTGTTTGGCATCAAACCAGCCTGGTTCAGCGACCCGACTACCGCCCGCAGTATGATTATTATCGTCAATACCTGGCTCGGCTATCCGTACATGATGATCCTGTGCATGGGCCTGCTGAAAGCGATTCCGGACGATCTGTACGAAGCCTCCGCGATGGACGGCGCCGGCCCGTTCCAGAACTTCTTTAAGATTACGCTCCCGCTGCTGATCAAGCCGCTGACACCGCTGATGATTGCCAGTTTTGCCTTTAACTTTAACAACTTCGTACTGATTCAGTTATTGACCAACGGCAGCCCGGACCGTCTAGGAACGACCACGCCAGCAGGCTATACCGATCTGTTAGTGAGCTACACCTACCGCATCGCCTTTGAAGGCGGCGGTGGTCAGGACTTTGGTCTGGCGGCGGCGATTGCCACCCTGATCTTCCTGCTGGTGGGCGCTCTGGCGATTGTGAACCTGAAAGCCACACGTATGAAATTTGACTAACTGGAATCACCAGGCGTCATTGGCGCAGCCAGTTTGGGCGCTGCCAGCGCGCAAGAACCGGAGCGTACACGAAGTACGTGAGGATTCTGAGCACTGCCAGCGTTCAAAATGGCAAGCAAAACAGCCTGGATCGGTGTTAAGGAGTAAAGAATATTATGGCTATGGTACAACCCAAATCTCAAAAACTGCGCCTGCTGGTGACGCACTTAGGGCTGCTGATTTTTATCGCCGCCATTATGTTCCCGCTGCTGATGGTTATCGCCATCTCCCTGCGTGAAGGGAACTTCGCCACCGGGAGCCTGATCCCGGACCAGATCTCGTGGGAGCACTGGAAGCTGGCGCTGGGCTTCAGCGTCGAACACGCCGATGGCCGCGTGACGCCGCCGCCTTTCCCGGTGCTGTTATGGCTGTGGAACTCCATCAAAGTGGCCGGAATTACCGCTATCGGGATTGTAGCGCTCTCCACCACCTGCGCGTATGCCTTTGCCCGTATGCGTTTCCCGGGTAAAGCGACGCTGCTGAAAAGCATGCTCATTTTCCAGATGTTCCCGGCGGTGCTGTCGCTGGTGGCGTTGTACGCGTTGTTCGACCGTCTCGGCCAGTACGTGCCGTTTATCGGTCTGAATACCCACGGCGGTGTGATCTTCGCGTATCTGGGCGGTATCGCCCTCCACGTCTGGACGATTAAAGGCTATTTCGAAACCATTGATGGCTCGCTGGAGGAGGCGGCGTCACTGGATGGCGCCACGCCGTGGCAGGCATTCCGCCTGGTGCTGCTGCCACTGTCGGTGCCGATTCTGGCGGTGGTCTTTATTCTGTCGTTCATCGCGGCCATTACCGAAGTTCCGGTCGCGTCCCTGCTCCTGCGCGATGTGAATAGCTACACGCTGGCAGTGGGGATGCAGCAATACCTCAACCCGCAAAACTATCTGTGGGGTGACTTTGCCGCAGCCGCTGTTCTCTCGGCCATCCCGATTACCGTGGTGTTCCTGCTGGCCCAGCGCTGGCTGGTCAATGGCCTCACGGCGGGCGGTGTTAAAGGTTAAGTTTCATCATGTTATGCCACTGCAACCCTCAACTTTGACGTATTGACCCAACTCCCACTATTTCGGGGTGCTGGAAGGCGGCAAGTGAGTGAATCCCGGGAGCTTGCTCAAACAGGTGACCGGGGTGAACGAACGCAGCCAACGCATCAACAACCTGAAAGATGACGAGTTAACTTGTGACTGTTGTTTGGCGGCCTTTGGGCCGCCATTTTTTTATTCGCGTTTCAGCCGCTTAGAGTTACACAGCCAGAGAGTGATGACTAATAGCAGGATCGCCGCAGAGTAGATCAGCACATCGATCGGTGATTTGTGATCGACGATGATCAGCCGCACAATCGCCGTGATGCCGATGTAGACAAAGTAACGCAGTGGAAAATGAAAGCCAGACTGAAAGTACTTCACAATCAGGGCGATAAATTCGAAGTAGAGAAAGTAGACCACCAGTCCTTCGACCAGCTCATATTTGCTGGTTTGTTCAGGGGCGAAGAGCACATCGGCAAGATGCACCGTTTCTTTGCCCAGAAAAACGACCAGTATCAGGCCAAGACTCAACAAACCGAGGCTCAGCACGGTCTGGAGAATCGTTGAGATAAACTCAACGCGCGGGCGAGTCAGTGATGACATACAGCACCTCGGTCTCAGGGGTGAGGTACTTGTATAACGTAAAAATGTGACAGGGATCTATATTTTTTGCTTATGTTTTTATGCAATGGCGAGGAGACCCCTCACCCCGGCCCTCTCCCCAAAGGGGCGAGGGGGAAAAGACGGCTCTGAACGATCCCCTCTCCCACACTGTACAGGGCGAGGGGGAAAAGACGGCTCTGAGCGATTCCCTCTCCCCTTTGGGGAGAGGGTTAGGGTGAGGGGTATCAGCGGAAATTCACGCTCCGGTCGCTGGTCATGTCATACAGCTGGAACTTACGGCCCAGCGGCTGACCCCCATCACGCGTCAGCGGTGTCCAGCCCACCGCAGCACGGCTGCGCGTCGGGCCTGACGAGAAGAGATCCAGCGGGATAGACACATACACCCCTTTGGTGAAATCCCCTTCCCCGTATTCGTCTGGCGACACGTTGGTAATGGTCGCGTAACCGCCCACCACCACGCCGCTGTCGAAGTGTTTGGAGATATCCAGCGTACCACCTTTATCACCCGCCAGATATTGACCGACGCTCGCTTTTACCAGCACGTCCTGGGCAAACGACGGCGTCCAGTAGGCGGTGAGATGGCCGGTTTTCACGCTGTAATCGGTGAACTTCATCATGTCCTGCGCGCTACGCCAGTCACGCTGTTTCACGTAATTGGCATCAAGGCCGAACGCCCAGTTGCTGTCGACCGGACGATAGAGCACTTCGGCGCCCGCGCCGCCGTACATGGTTTCCAGATAACCGCCGTACACCTGGCCGTAGAAACCGTTGCCGAGATACTGGAAGTAGTTGGCCTGCAGGTTATTCACATAGACATCGTTCTGCACATATTCACGCACGCGGGTACGCACGCGCGGCAGCTTAGAGTCGCTCGGCGGATTGGTGTAGTTAAATTTGTCGTAGTTATTGGCAAGGTTACCGAAGACGCTCCCGGTGGTCAGCAGGTGATCCGTCATCCACAGATCCGCCGTTGCCATCACGCCAAGCTGATACATGTAAAAGTTTTCAGGTCCGCCAACCGACTGGTTTAACACCGGATCGATATGGAAATCGAAGCGAGATTTATCAATATACCAGCCCTGCTCGGTGCTTTGCGGAACCACCGGCTCCACGCGTTTTTGAACCAGCTCGGTTTCATGTCCCAGCGGTTCGCCCTCCAGATGACGCTTCAGGCTGGCGACATCCGTTTCGGTCGTGACCTGCGGCATATTGAGGCGATTTTCAGTGACGCGGATCGTGCGGATCCCGTCCGGTAGATCGTTCATCACGATCCGGTTTGCCCGTTCGATGCCTTCGCGGGAATCGCGGTATTTGACCTGTTCTCCCGTGACATACAACGTGTCGCCCTGCGTCTGGATCTTCGGATCCGCAAGGCCCGCATTGTATTTCAGCAGGGTAAGCTGATTGGCCACCACCGAGTGCTGTATGATGGCATCCTGCGGCTCCGGCTGATATTTTGGCCGCGCGTTATCGTTGTATGACGGGCGCATGTCGTTAAAGTTGGTTCGCAGCGTGACCCCAAACATCAGGGTGTTGCCGCGCTCATAGCTGAGGTTAACGTCGGCCCAATCGGCGACACGGTAAATGGCGCCGACGTTAAACTTGCTCTTCTGCTCGATCTTGCCAGCAAAATCCTCGGTGTAGTTGTTGCCTTCATACTCAAGTTTCAGGCGCAGCGGTTGCCACGGCGTCTGGTATTCCACGCCGCCGAACAATGACGCCGGACCATGGAACATCTGATCGCCGTTCACCGAGCCCGCTTTCTGGTAGCTGTTATCGCGATAGCAGTATTTATCGCTGTAAGAGCAGAACGGACTTTTCACATTCCCGCTGGTACCGAGATAGCCCCAGCCCATCCCCAGAGAGAAGTCGAACGGTCCCCAGGCTTTGTTGGCGACAATGTATTCGGCATCGAACAGGCCCGTACCGCCGATATCGCGCGCGCCGACGGAGACCTGCGGCATCCAGTAGCTCTCTTCCCACAGGCGTAATTTGACGTCGAAGGCTTTATCTTTGTAGGTCTGATCGCCGGAGAAAGCATCCACGCTGCTGTACTGTTTCGTTCGCACATCGGTGTAACGCAGGGTGGTTTCCAGCCATGGAAACAGCTGCGCCGAAGCCGAGTAATAGCGGTACTGATCGTTATCGCGATAGTTGAGGCTGATTTCACCCTCGCGCGCCATGCGTGCCGTGGGCGTTTGCATCAGGCCGACGCCGCCGAAATCTGACTGCGACGGCCCGACGGGAGCGGGAAAGGTTTCGGCATGGCAGGCGGCGCTGACGCACAGCGCCAGCATGCTGTAGAGATAAGTTCTTTTCATTAATCCGGTATCCGCTGCGTCAGGGAATAAAGGATGTCGGTGTTCAGCCCGTCATACGCCTTCGTCCAGAAATGGTCGGCAAAGCCGACAAAAATCACGCTGCCCGGCATGGGTTCGATATGACGTTTATTCCAGTACGCCACCGGTGCTTTTTGCGTGCGGCCATCGGGATAAACCACCCACGCATAGCTGCGTTCGGCGCCCGACAGCAGGCTTTGATCATCCAGATAACTCGCCAGGTCGCGTCCCGGTGTAAACGGTTTTTTGCCGGGGTGACTCACCAGCCCCATCACCGTGACGGTGGAAGGCTGGGGGGTGATCCACAGGGTATATTCCCCTTCCAGAGACGGATTGCCGGTGTCCGTCACCCGCACGACATCGGGATCGAGGTTAATCTTTTGCCGTCCCGTTACCGTGATGGCTTGTAACTGCTGGCGCATGGCGTTAATAGCCGCGGCCGTGTCACCCTCTTCCTGCCCGGCCAGCCCGGTCAGTCTTGCCAGCAAGGCGTTGTGTTTTTGTTCTGCCAGCGCCGTGGCCTGATGCTCGCTGATCACCGCGCCTGGCCACCAGCTGTTTGCCAGTCGGGGCTGTCCGACTAAATCAATGAGGTGCTCGGCATTCGATAAGGTTTTCGGCTCTTTGTTCTCTGGGGTGTAGACCTTAACGGTCCCCGCCGCCCACGCCAGCGGCGCAGCCAGACTCATAAACAGTGCAAGGCTTGCTATGATTTTCATTGTTTTGCCGCCTTGATCAGGGTGGCTTTCACCGGGAAGTAATGAGCGCCAAGGTACTGCAACGACTGACGAATCTGCCCTTCATCATCCACCCAGAAGCGGTTATTCCAGGTCGCCTGGTCGGTGGTGACTTCTTCATCCAGGATCCGTACCTGAGTTTCATCGCTACCCAGTTTTACGCTATCAGTGCCGTCCCAGCGGAAAACGGACCGCGCGGTGGCGTATCGCACCTGCTGGTGCTCCGTCCAGCCCATCGTGCGCGTCCAGCTTGCGCCATCCACAATTTGATTGGGTTTGATCAGCGGGTCTGCCGCGAGGTTATTGACCTCCAGCAAATTGTCGCCGCCGAGCAGGGTTTTCACGATTCGGCCATGCTGTGTCACGAGGGTGGCCTGATCCTGCGTCACCCATTTCTGCTGCCCGTTTTCGGCGAAAGCGAGCACCACAAACAGTTGCGGTCCCCCGTTTAACTGCATGTACTGGCTGGCATACGGCATGTTCTGGATATCATCATCGGTAAGATGGACGCCGGGCGTACCGAAGACGCTGTCCCACAGTGAATGTCCCAGCCCTTTAGTGGTGGCTGAGCACGCCTGCAAAAGCAGGCAAATCAGGATGATTGCAGGTCGCTTCACGACTCTTCTCCGAAGGGGCGAAATAACCACACCGAAGTGTGGTTATGGTTAATACACCCGTGATTACTGAGTGCTTGTTGTCGTGGTGGTCGTGGTTCCGGTATTGGAGCCATCACCGCCACCGGTTGCCGCCAGAGCGACACCCACGGCCGAGCCTACGGTGCTCGTTGCGGTCGCGGTAGAACTTCCCGCTGACGCAGACGTTGCTGCCGAGCCTGCTGCTTCTCCGACCTGAACCGGAGCCGCATAGACAGACGTCGCCGCAAGCGCAGATATGGCAAAAATGCCATACAGTACTTTTTTCATAACAATTTCCCTTCAATGAATGAATGGAGATTTGCCCAAAAAGAAATTCGGGCGGATTCGAGTATACACAACTAAAGCAGACGGATTGGCGAACGGGGAAATAGCAAGGCGGTTTTAGGACAAATGGATGAAAGGAAATACAACCGGCTAAATAATATAAAATAAGATAATAAAATTCAGATGGTTATAATAAAAATCACAACCAGTAAATCTCCGTATATTCCTAAAATTACCCGTAGTGATTAACAGGGTAATCAGCCTTTTCGGAATAAACTCAGAATAGAAATTTGCGCCAGGTAACGGACAACCGGAATTATCCGATAAAAAAATGCCGGCATTTCGCCGGCATTGATATGGGAATATTAATTATCCGCGCCAGGATTTATAGCGATTAATCAGACCATTTGTTGAACTGTCATGGCTGTTAATATCTTTATCGTCACCCAGCTCCGGCAGAATGCGGTTAGCCAGCTGTTTGCCCAGCTCAACGCCCCACTGATCGAAGGTGAAGATATTCAGGATAGCGCCCTGCGTGAAGATTTTGTGCTCATACAGCGCAATCAGCGCACCCAGGCTGAACGGCGTGATTTCGCGCAGCAGGATGGAGTTGGTTGGACGGTTGCCTTCAAACACTTTGAACGGGACAACGTGGTCCAGCGTCGCCGGATCTTTACCCTGATCGCGATACTCTTGCTCGACCACATCGCGGGCTTTACCAAACGCCAGCGCTTCGGTCTGCGCGAAGAAGTTAGACAGCAGCTTCTGATGATGGTCAGACAGCGCATTGTGGGTCACTGCCGGTGCGATAAAGTCGCATGGGACCATTTTGGTGCCCTGGTGGATCAGCTGGTAGAACGCATGCTGGCCGTTAGTGCCCGGCTCACCCCAGATAATTGGGCCGGTCTGGTAATCCACCGCGTTGCCGTTACGGTCAACGTACTTGCCGTTGGATTCCATGTTGCCCTGCTGGAAGTACGCCGCAAAGCGGTGCATGTACTGGTCGTACGGCAGGATGGCTTCGGTTTCAGCACCAAAGAAGTTGTTGTACCAGATGCCAATCAGCGCCAACAGGACCGGCAGGTTTTTCTCGGCCGGAGTGGTGGAGAAGTGCTTGTCCATCGCATGCGCGCCGGAAAGCAGCTCAACAAAGTTGTCGTAACCCACGGACAGGATGATCGACAGACCGATCGCTGACCACAGGGAGTAACGACCGCCGACCCAGTCCCAGAATTCAAACATGTTCGCGGTATCAATGCCGAACTCGCCCACGGCTTTGCCGTTGGTGGAGAGCGCCGCGAAGTGTTTTGCGACGTGTTTGTTGTCGCCCGCCGTTGCCAGGAACCAGTCACGCGCGCTGTGGGCGTTGGTCATGGTTTCCTGGGTGGTGAAGGTTTTAGACGCGACCAGGAACAGCGTGGTTTCCGGGTTCACTTTCTTCAGCACTTCGGCGATGTGAGTTCCATCGACGTTAGAGACAAAATGCATGTTCAGATGATTTTTGTAAGGGCGCAGCGCTTCGGTCACCATGAATGGGCCGAGGTCAGAACCACCGATACCAATGTTCACGACGTCAGTGATCGCTTTACCGGTATAGCCTTTCCAGCTACCGGAGATAATGGCTTCAGAGAAGGTTTTCATCTTCTCAAGCACGGCGTTCACTTCCGGCATCACATCTTTGCCGTCAACAATAATCGGGGTATTGCTACGGTTACGCAGCGCGACGTGCAGTACAGCGCGGTCTTCAGTACGGTTGATTTTCTCGCCGGAGAACATGGACTTGATAGCCCCTGTCAGATCGGTCTCTTTCGCCAGATCCTGCAGTTTGGCCAGCGTCTCTTCAGTGATGCGGTTTTTGGAGAAGTCCACCAGCATCAGATCGTCGAAGGTCGCGGAGAATTTGCTGAAACGATCGCCGTCTTTCGCGAACAGATCCGCGATAGTGACGTCTTTCATTTCGTCGAAGTGTTTTTGTAGTGCCTGCCAGGCAGAAGTCTGCGTTGGATTGATGTTTTTCATTAGCAATACTCTTGTGATTTGAGAATTGTGACTGCGGTCGATTGTAGCGCCTGCGCGCGGAAATTGTGATGGTTTTTATGCCATTGCCCTGGCCTGCATCAAACGGGCGTGAAAAGACTCAAAAAGTATAGCCGCTGAAGCCAGCCCCTGAAGGGGTTGAATGTCGTCCAGAATGCCGTGAATCGGAGGATAAAATAGTGCCTTGTTATAAGTCCTGTTACTAAGGGATACCCCCCCATGAAAAATCCGCATAATCCCAGCGTTGACAGGACTCCCCCCGCATTTTATTTATAGGGCGGTATTTGCGCCTGCACCTGTCTTCGTTTCGTTCTTGTGCCATGGTCGCTTTATTCTTTCCCCGACACGAGGATGTTATGACGAGTTTTGTTGTCGCCAAGTTTGGCGGTACCAGCGTGGCCAATTACGAAGCCATGAACCGCAGCGCCGATGTGGTGCTGGCCGATCCACACACCCGCATGGTCGTACTTTCCGCCTCTGCTGGCGTGACGAACCTGCTGGTTGCCCTGTCAGAAGGACTGGAAGCGACCGAACGCTTTGTGAAGCTCGATGCGCTGCGCAAAATTCAGTTTGATATTCTGGAGCAGATGCAGAATCCACAGGTGATTCGCGAGGAAATTGAACGCCTGCTCGAAAATATCACCACCCTGGCAGAAGCCGCCTCACTGGCGACCTCTACCGCGCTGACCGACGAACTGGTGAGCCACGGTGAGCTGATGTCGACTCTGCTGTTCGTTGAAATCCTGCGTGAGCGCGACGTACTGGCGCAATGGTTTGATGTGCGTAAGGTCATGCGTACCAGCGATCGCTTTGGTCGCGCGGAGCCTGACGTTGCTACGCTTTCTGAGCTGGCACAACAGCAACTGGCCCCACGCCTTGCCGAAGGCATTGTCATCACTCAGGGCTTTATCGGGAGTGAAGCCAAAGGCCGCACCACGACGCTGGGCCGTGGCGGTAGCGACTATACCGCGGCGCTGCTGGGCGAAGCGCTACACGCCACCCGCGTGGATATCTGGACCGACGTTCCTGGGATCTATACGACCGATCCGCGCGTCGTGCCTGCCGCGAAACGTATTGATGTTATCGCCTTTGAAGAAGCTGCCGAAATGGCGACGTTCGGGGCGAAAGTGCTGCATCCCGCCACGCTGCTGCCCGCGGTACGTAGCGATATTCCGGTGTTTGTCGGATCGAGCAAAGACCCGAAAGCAGGCGGTACGCTGGTGTGCAACAAAACCGAAAAACCACCGCTATTCCGTGCCCTGGCGCTGCGTCGCAAGCAGACGCTGGTCACGCTGCACAGCCTGAATATGCTGCACTCTCGTGGGTTCCTGGCGGAAGTGTTTGGCATTCTGGCACGCCACAATATCTCGGTGGATCTGATCACCACCTCTGAAGTGAGCATTGCGTTGACGCTCGACACCACCGGCTCGACGTCAACGGGCGATACCCTGCTGACGCAATCGCTGCTGATGGAGCTTTCTGCCCTGTGTCGCGTTGAAGTGGAAGAAGATCTGGCGCTGGTCGCGATCATTGGCAACCAGCTGTCACGCGCCTGCGGCGTCGGTAAAGAGGTCTTTGGCGTGCTGGATCCGTTCAATATCCGCATGATTTGCTACGGCGCATCCAGCTATAACCTGTGCTTCCTCGTACCGGGTCACGAAGCCGAGCAAGTCGTGCAGAAACTTCATCATAATTTGTTTGAATAAAATTCCTTAGCACGATAAACATTACCTATAGCCGGGCTCGAACCCGGCTTTTTTATAACTAAATAACACAACGTCATCGCAAGGAATTCACTATGTTATCCGCTATCACGCGGCTGTTCCCGTTATGGGCGCTGCTGCTCTCTGTTCTCGCCTATTACACGCCATCGACCTTTACCCCAATTGGCCCGTGGGTCACCACGCTACTGATGCTGATTATGCTCGGGATGGGCGTGCATCTAAAAATTGACGACTTTAAACGCGTGCTGTCACGCCCTGCGCCCGTCGCGGCGGGGATTTTCCTGCACTATCTGGTGATGCCGCTGGCCGCCTGGCTGCTGGCATTAGCGTTTAAAATGCCGCCGGACTTATCCGCCGGGATGGTGCTGGTGGGCAGCGTCGCCAGCGGGACGGCATCGAATGTGATGATCTATCTTGCCAAAGGCGATGTGGCGCTCTCTGTCACCATCTCTTCGGTCTCAACGCTGGTGGGCGTGATTGCCACTCCACTGCTGACGCGTTTGTACGTGGATGCGCATATTCAGGTGGATGTGATGGGTATGCTGCTCTCCATCCTGCAAATCGTGGTGATTCCGATTGCGCTCGGTCTGGTCATCCATCACCTGTTCCCGCGAGTCGTGAAAGCCGTGGAGCCTTACCTGCCTGCGTTTTCGATGGTCTGTATCCTGGCGATCATCAGCGCCGTGGTTGCCGGGTCGGCATCGCATATCGCGTCGGTAGGATTTGTGGTGATCATCGCGGTGATTCTGCATAACACCATTGGGCTATTGGGCGGCTACTGGGGCGGGAAGCTGTTCGGCTTTGATGAATCGACCTGCCGCACGCTGGCAATTGAAGTGGGGATGCAGAACTCAGGGCTGGCGGCCGCGCTCGGGAAGATCTACTTCTCTCCGCTCGCGGCACTGCCGGGCGCGCTGTTCTCGGTATGGCATAACCTTTCCGGCTCGCTGCTGGCGGGCTACTGGTCAGGAAAACCGATTGACGAACCGACGAAAAAAGAAGTGGTGAAAGAAAGCTAATTCGCTTCGCGCAAGCCCTGGCTTGCTTTACACTGAAGCCTCTATTCTCAAGAGGCTTCAGGTATGTCCACACCGAGATTGACCCAGAAAGACATGACGGAAAGCGAGCAGCGCGAGCTGAAAACCCTGCTCGATCGCGCACGGATTGCACATGGTCGTACTCTGACAAACGCTGAAACCAATCAGGTTAAAAAAGAGTACATCGACAAACTGATGGCTCAGCGTGAAGTTGAAGCAAAAAAAGCCCGCAAGCTTAAAAAGGCGCAGGCTTATAAACCGGATACGGAATCAACCTTCTCCTGGTCTGCCAATACTTCACCCCGTGGAAGGCGCTAATTAGCGCCCTTTCTTTTTCCGCCCTGCCGATGCAAAGCGCTTACGATTTGCCATCTCTGCCGGGGTTTTCGCCATGTTCTTGCCGCTGCCGCTGACCGGTTTTTTGGCCGGCGTCGAGGCGGTTTTTGGTTTCGCCTTCGGCTTCGCCGTTTTCACCTCGGACGTCGAGTTCTCAATCAGCTTGAACAGCTCAATCAATTCATCACCCGTTAAATCACGCCATTCACCCTGCGGAATGCCGGAGAGACTGACGTTCATGATGCGCGTACGCTCAAGCTTCGTCACCTCAAAACCAAAATGCTCGCACATGCGGCGGATCTGCCGGTTTAACCCCTGAACCAGGGTGATGCGGAAGGTGAAAGGTGCCTCTTTTTTCACTTTGCATTTCTTAGTGACCGTGCCGAGGATCGGCACGCCCGCGCTCATACCGCGAATAAACTCGTCCGTGACGGGCTTATTCACGGTAACTAAATACTCTTTCTCATGGTCGTTGCCGGCACGCAGGATTTTGTTCACCAGATCGCCATGGTTGGTGAGGAAAATTAGCCCCTGAGAGTCTTTATCCAGGCGGCCAATCGGGAAAATACGGCTGCTGTGGTTAACGAAATCGACGATATTATCCCGCTCGCCCTCTTCCGTGGTGCTGACAATACCCACTGGTTTATTCAACGCGATAAACACCAGATCCTCTTCGTCTCTGGGCTCAATAAGCTGACCATTCACTTTCACCACATCGCCAGGGACCACCTGATCGCCGATGGTGGCGCGTTTACCGTTGAGATACACGTTACCTTGCTCAATGTAACGGTCAGCTTCGCGGCGTGAGCAGATTCCGCTCTCGCTAATGTATTTGTTGAGTCGGGTTGATTGGGTGGGCAGCATAATTTCTCCTTAATGGGCGAAATATACCTTAGGTTTGGGCTGGTAAAAAGATTAGCCACTAAAAACGGGCTTTCGCTGTTCTGACTTGCGAGACGTCTTCAGAAACTGTGCTCCTCTCATTTCGCGCTCCACTTTTTTCTTCTAATTTTCACGCCATAAGTCCATCGGGAGTGTAGTTTAAAAAATACATTGAGTAGTATGAAGGAAATCGTTCAGACAACATCGTTTCGCAACTGGGAGCGAAGCTTAAAAGATAAACGGGTCAAGACACTCATTGCTGCCCGCCTTTTTCGTTTAGCCAACGGTTTGCCCGGAGATGTAAAGCCCGTCGGGGAAGGCGTCAGCGAGTTGCGAATTCACTATGGTCCTGGTTACCGCATCTATTTCAAACAATATGGAAACATTTTGCTCATATTACTGACCGGCGGCGACAAAAGCTCTCAGGACAGAGACATACAACTGGCTAAGACGTTTGCCAGATCGCTTGAACCCCAGGAGTTGATAAGCCATGAATAAATTGACGCAATACGATCCCGCCAGAGCGCTTGTCGATGATGATGAAATCGCTGTGTTTATGGCTGATGCATTAGAAACCGGTGACGCCGCTTATATAGCAAAAGCGTTAGGCGTTATTGCCCGGGCAAAGGGGATGAGCCAAATTGCCGCTCAGACGGGTTTATCTCGTGAACAACTCTATCGTTCATTCAGCGAGAAAGGCAACCCAACGCTCAAAACCACATTAATGGTCATGCAAGCGCTGGGTCTTTGTTTAACGATTAAAAGTGCACAAGACTAATACTCATCCCTTTCATCATCTTCATCCGGCTGCTCCATGACGCTATAGGCCACCGAGCAGAACAGGGAGTTGAGACGTTTCATGTCACCGAGCAGCCCCAGATGCAGGGAACTGGTTTCGATACTTTGCACGTTTTGCTGATGCAGGCGATCAACATGCGCGTGCGAATAACGGCGGTTGAGAATACGGAAGCGGTGTTTGTTGCGGCGCAAACGACGCGCACTGGGAACATCGCCGGAGAAAAAGACCGACATTGCCAGCTGCAAATTGCTGAGCAGTTGCTCCAGCAGCGCATCCAGCTCAGCAACGCCTTCCAGTGAGAACGCCCGGCGGGCGGCCAACGATTTATCCGCAATTTCACTGCCCATGCGCTCGACAATATCCGACGCCTGCTCAAGGTTCAGCGACATCTCAATAATCTCCGCCCAGCGGCGTGACTCCTCTTCTGCCAGCTCATCCTGCGGCATACGCGCCAGATACAGCTTGATGGCGGTATAGAGCACGTTGATATCGTCGGCCAGCTTGCGCAGCTCTTTTTCCTCGCGCGGCTCGCCGTGCATGACCTTTTTCAGGCCATCCAGCATCGTCTCCATCGCATCGCCCATACGCAGCGTTTCGCGGGCGGCATTCGCCAGCGCAAGTGCCGGAGTATCGAGAGCGGTGGTGTCCAGATGCTTCGGTTTCAGGCGCGCATCCAGTTCCGGCTCATCGCGAATCATGCGTTTGCAGAACCGCGCCATCGGCCCGGCGAACGGCACCATCGCGAGACAGCGCACCAGGTTGTAGAAGACGTGGAAGTAAATAACCAGTTCGGCTTTCGGCAGCGGCAGGTTATCCATCAGATTCGCCAGCGGATGCACAAACGGCAGGATGATCAGACTGCCCACCAGCTTGAACAGCAAACTGCCCAGCGCCACGCGACGGGCGGCCGCATTGGCTCCGCTGTTATTGAGCATCGCCAGCAGGCCAGATCCCAGGTTGGCACCTATCACCAGGCAGAGCGCCACCGGGAAGGAGATCGCGCCTGCAGTGGTCAGTGTGGCGGTCAGCAGCACCGCCGCCAGGCTGGAGTAACTGATGATGGCAAACACCGCGCCAATCAACGCATCCAGCATGATATCGCCCGTCAGCGAAGCGAAAATCACCTGCACGCCGTTGGCCTGGGTGATCGGCGTGACCGCCTGCACAATCAGTTCCAGCGCCAGCAGAATCAGCCCCAGACCAATCCCCACGCGCCCCAGTTGCCCTTCGCGGGTCTGTTTGCGGCCAAGGAAGAAGATCACGCCGATGAAAATAAGCAGCGGCGAAAGCCACGAAAGATCGAAGGTGAGCACGCGCGCCATTAGCGCGGTCCCCACATCTGCGCCAAGGACGATAACCAGCGCAGGGGTCAGCGCCACCAGATCTTGCGCCACAAAAGAGGTGACGAGCATGGTGGTGGCATTGCTGCTTTGCACCAGCGCGGTAACGCCTATCCCCGCACAGAAGGCGAGCGGTTTCTTCTCAACGCTGCGGCTGAGGACGGTGCGCAAGCGCGCGCCAAACACACGCATCACGCCGGTACGGACGATATGTGTGCCCCATACCAGTAGAGCAACAGCCGATAGCAGGTGTAACAGAGTCAGCACGGATCTGGGTTCTCCTTATCGTTATACGTTTTCCTTTGACGGTTCTCTTCCAGTATAAGGGTTTAAACGTAAGAAAGAGACAGGGCGCCCTGTGAGCGCCCTGTATGTTGTAAGGAAAGGTGACGTATCGCGGTTTATTTGCCGTCAGAACCGTTCTAAAACGCCGGATCAGTCGGCGTCGTAGCCCAGATTTGGCGCCAGCCAGCGCTCCACTTCCGACACGCTCATCCCCTTACGCCGCGCGTAATCCTCAACCTGGTCGCGCTGAATTTGCGCCACGGCATAATATTTGCTGTCAGGATGGCTGAAATACCAGCCCGAAACGGACGCGCCAGGCCACATGGCGAAGGACTCGGTCAGTTTCATTCCGGTATGGGTTTCGACATCCAGAAGCTGCCAGATGGTGCCTTTCTCAGTGTGCTCCGGGCACGCCGGATAGCCTGGCGCCGGACGGATACCCTGATAATTTTCGCGAATCAGCTCTTCGTTGCTGAGGTTTTCATTAGCGGCATATCCCCAGTGCACTTTACGCACCCGCTCATGCAGATATTCCGCGAAGGCTTCAGCCAGACGATCAGCGATCGCTTTCACCATGATTTTGTTGTAATCATCGTGCTGCGCTTCGTAGGCGTCGGCCAGCGCATCCTCTTCCAGTCCACCGGTGACGGCGAATGCACCGATGTAATCCGCTTTACAGCTCAGTTTTGGCGCGACAAAATCGGCCAGACAGTAGTTGGCAAAACCCACTTTCTCGGTTTGCTGACGCAAATGGCGGCTGACGGCTAACACGCTGGTTCGCGTTTCATCGCGATAAATTTCGATATCGTCTCCGACGCGGTTCGCCGGGAATAGCCCCACGACGCCGCGCGGATTGAGGCTCTTTTCTGCGCTGAGCTGGTCGAGAATATCGTTGGCGTCTTTGAACAGGCGCTGCGCCTCTTCGCCGACCACCTCATCTTCAAGGATGCGCGGATATTTGCCCGCCAGCGACCAGGTCATGAAGAACGGCGTCCAGTCGATGTAATTACGCAGGGTTTCGATACTGGCAGTAACGGCCTGAACGCCCAAACGATGCGCTACCGGCGGGGTGTAACTTGCCCAGTCAAAAGCCAGATCGTTTTCCCGCGCGGCGGCCAGCGTAACCGGCGGCGTGCGGGGTTTTTTACGGGCGTGCTGGATACGAACGGTGTCGTACTCTTTGCGGGTTTTCGCCACAAAATCGTCACGCTGGGTCGCAGAGAGCAATGCTGACACCACGCCCACGGTACGTGAGGCGTTCTGCACGTAGACCGTCGGCCCGCTGTAGTTCTGCTCGATTTTCACCGCCGTGTGCGCTTTTGAGGTCGTCGCACCGCCAATCAGCAGCGGAATGGTAAAGCCCTGGCGCTCCATCTCTTTCGCCACGTTGACCATTTCGTCCAGCGACGGCGTGATAAGCCCGGAAAGGCCAATCAAATCCGCATTCACTTCGCGCGCGGTTTTGAGAATTTTGTCTGCCGGAACCATCACGCCGAGGTCGATGATTTCGTAGTTATTGCACTGCAGTACCACGCCGACGATATTTTTGCCGATATCGTGGACGTCGCCTTTGACGGTGGCGATCACCATCTTGCCGTTGGTCTGCCCTTTTTCTTTGCTGGCCTCAATGTAGGGTTCGAGATAGGCTACCGCCTGCTTCATGACGCGCGCGGATTTGACCACCTGCGGCAGGAACATTTTGCCCTCGCCAAACAGGTCGCCGACCACGTTCATCCCGTCCATCAGCGGCCCTTCGATCACCTCAATCGGACGCGCGGAGAGCTGGCGAGCCTCTTCCGTATCCAGCTCGATAAATTCGGTAATGCCTTTGACCAGCGAGTATTCCAGACGCTTTTTCACGTCCCATGCGCGCCACTCCGCCTGCTGAACCTGAACACTTTCGTCGCTTTTACTGCCGCGATATTTCTCCGCCAGCTCCAGCATCCGTTCGGTGGAGTCGTCGCGGCGGTTGAGGATCACGTCTTCCACGGCGTCGCGCAGTTCGGCGGGCAGGTCGTCATAAATCGCCAGCTGTCCGGCGTTGACGATCCCCATGTCCATGCCGTTGCGGATGGCGTAGTAGAGGAACACGGCGTGGATGGCTTCACGTACCGGATCGTTACCGCGGAACGAGAACGACACGTTAGAAACGCCGCCGGAGATCAGCGCGTGCGGTAATTCGCGTTTGATATCTTCACAGGCGCCGATAAAGTCCTGCGCATAGTTGTTGTGCTCTTCGATACCGGTCGCGACGGCAAAGATGTTGGGGTCAAAGATGATATCTTCTGGCGGGAAACCGACCTCTTCGGTCAGGATTTTGTACGCGCGGCGGCAAATCTCAATCTTGCGTTCGCGGGTATCGGCCTGGCCCACCTCATCAAACGCCATCACCACCACGGCTGCGCCATAGCGTCGCACCCGTTTTGCGTGGTGGATAAACGGCTCAACGCCCTCTTTCATTGAGATGGAGTTGACGATGCCTTTGCCCTGAATGCACTTCAGCCCTTTCTCGATGACCTCCCACTTTGAGGAGTCAATCATGATCGGCACGCGGGCGATATCCGGCTCACCGGCAATCAGATTCAGAAAACGCACCATCGCCGCTTCGGCGTCGAGCATCCCCTCATCCATATTGATATCAATAATTTGCGCGCCACTTTCCACCTGCTGACGGGCAACGTCCAGCGCTTCGCTGTATTTTTCTTCTTTGATGAGTCGTTTGAACTTAGCGGAACCGGTGACGTTAGTTCGTTCACCGACGTTCACAAACAGGCTGTCTTCAGCAATCGTCAGCGGCTCTAGGCCCGCCAGACGACAGGCCACCGGCAGCGTCGGTAACGGGCGCGGCGGCAATCCTGCGACGGCATTACTCATGGCGGCAATATGTTCCGGCGTGGTGCCGCAGCAGCCGCCAACGATATTCAGGAAGCCAGACTCTGCCCATTCGCGAATTTGCGCGGCCATGGTCACGGCATCAAGATCGTATTCACCAAAGGCATTCGGCAGACCGGCGTTCGGGTGCGCCGTGACGTAGCACTCGGCGATGCGGGAAAGTTCCTGCACGTACTGGCGCAGTTCGTCAGGACCCAGCGCGCAGTTCAGACCAAAGGTGAGCGCATCGGCATGGCGCAGGGAGTTGTAAAAGGCTTCTGTCGTCTGACCGGAGAGGGTGCGTCCCGACGCATCGGTGATGGTGCCGGATATCATGATCGGCAGATCGACACCCAGTGCTTCCATCTCTTCTTTCACCGCAAAGATGGCGGCTTTCGCGTTCAGGGTGTCGAACACCGTTTCAATCATAATCAGATCGGAACCGCCTTCCACCAGCGCTTTGGTGGATTCACGGTACGCCACCACGAGCTGATCAAAGGTGACATTACGGTAAGCCGGATCGTTCACGTCCGGTGAAATAGAGGCGGTACGGTTGGTGGGGCCAAGCACCCCGGCGACGTAGCGCGGTTTGTCCGGCGTGCGGGCCGTCCACTCATCGGCACAGGCTCGCGCCATTCTGGCCGCTTCAAAGTTGATTTCTGCCGACAGGGATTCCATCTGGTAATCCGCCATGGCGATGGTTGTCGAGTTAAAGGTGTTGGTTTCAACGATATCCGCGCCCGCCTCAAAATAGGCGTTATGGATGGCCGCGATGACATCCGGTTTACTCAGCACCAGCAGGTCATTATTCCCTTTCAGGTCGCAGGGCCAGTCGGCGAAACGCTCGCCGCGAAAATCGTCTTCACTCAGACGATAGCTCTGGATCATGGTGCCCATGCCGCCGTCCAGCACCAGAATTCGTTCATTTAACTGCGCACGCAGTTGATCTACTTTGCTGCTCACACTCGCTCCCGACAACGCTCAACAAGGCCAAAAGGCCAGCAGTCCATACTGGCATAATCTCGCTGGGTGGAGAAGTCACGCAGCGTTAACATGAGACATGTTCACTATCACTCCTCCGATCAGTCAGGATAACGGTTGCAAATTCACCAAATAAAACGAAAATGATTTCCACGATACAGAAAAAGGATCTCACCATGGTCGCTACCGTTCCCGCTAAACGCGGCAGAAAACCTGCTGCTACCACGACCGCACCACCTGGTGGACAAGTACAGTCTCTGACGCGCGGCTTAAAACTGCTGGAATGGATTGCGGAATCCCACAGCAGCGTGGCACTTACCGAGCTGGCGCAACAGGCTGGCTTGCCAAACTCTACCACTCATCGTCTGCTAAGCACGATGCAGCAGCTGGGCTTTGTCCGTCAGGTGGGCGAGCTGGGTCACTGGTCGGTGGGTGCGCACGCATTTATTGTCGGCAGCAGTTTTTTGCAGAGCCGTAATCTGCTGGCAATCGTGCACCCGATCCTGCGCAAACTGATGGAGGATTCCGGCGAAACGGTCAATCTGGCGGTGCTCGACCAGAGCGATCATCAGGCGATTATCATTGACCAGGTGCAGTGTACGCAGCTGATGCGTATGTCCGCGCCGATTGGCGGTAAGCTGCCGATGCATGCGTCGGGCGCGGGGAAAGCGTTTCTGTCGCAGTTAAGCGAGGAACAGGTCACCGGCCTGCTGCATCGTAAAGGGCTGCATGCGTATACCCATGCCACGCTGGTTTCGCCGTTGCATCTGAAAGATGATTTAGCACAGACCCGCAAACGCGGCTATTCGTTTGATGACGAAGAACACGCCCTGGGCCTGCGCTGCATTGCGGCCTGTATTTTTGATGAGCATCGCGAGCCGTTCGCAGCGATCTCCATTTCTGGCCCGATCTCGCGCGTCACGGATGATCGCGTCACCGAGCTGGGTGCGCTGGTGATCAAAGCGGCGAAGGAAGTGACGCTGGCGTATGGTGGGATGCGTTAAGGGTGAGTGCGGCCAGATGCCTTCACTTCAGCCCTCTCCCACGGGAGAGGGTGAAAACACTAAATTGACCACCGCACACTGAAGCGTTGCCGTCTGCGGTAAGCATACACATCTTCTACGTACCCGTTTTTAATGCGGGTTTGTAAACCGCGCCAGTACTCCGCGCGGAACAGATCTTCATGCATCTCGGCAAAAATTGGCCCGATACGCGGGTCGGCGCAGAGCCAGTGGCGAAATTCCTCCGGGAAGACGTCCCCCGGCGAGACGCTGTACCACGGCTCGCTGGCCAGTTCATCTTCCGGATAACGGGCCGGTGGAATATCGCGGAAATTCACTTCTGTCATATAGCAAATTTCGTCGTAGTCGTAGAACACTACCCGCCCGTGGCGTGTCACACCAAAGTTTTTAAACAGCATATCGCCCGGGAAAATATTGGCCGCTGACAGCTGACGGATCGCGTTGCCGTACTCTTCAATCGCATCGCGTAGCGCCTGGCCGTCAACCTGCTCCAGCCAGATATTGAGCGGAACCATGCGACGTTCGATATACAAATGACTGATGACAATCTTATCGCCAAGATCGGTGATTTTTCCCGGAGCCTCCTGCAACAGCAACGCCATTAACGCGGGATCGATCTGGCGTTTATCCAGCACAAAATTTTCAAACTCCTGGGTGTCGGCCATCCGTCCGACACGGTCATGTTCTTTGACCAGCTGATAGCAGGCGCGAACATGGGCTGCCGTCATCTCTTTCTGCGGCGCAAATTTATCTTTGATGACCTTAAATACCCGATCAAACCCTGGCAGGGTGAAGACCAGCATCACCATCCCACGGATACCGGGCGCTTCGATGAACTGCTCATCGGTGCTGGTGATGTAGTGCAGGTATTCGCGATAGCTTTCTGTTTTGGCGTGCTTCTGGCAGCCAATCGCCATATACAATTCGGCGGTGGTTTTGACGGGTAAAATCTCGCGCAGCCATTCGACCAGCGCGGCGGGGAGCGGCGCATAAACCATAAAGTAAGAGCGGGCGAAGCCAAAAACGATGCTGGCTTCGGCACTGGTAGTCAGACAGGTATCCACAAACAGCTCACCGTCATCGGTGCGATGAATGGGCAACAGGAACGGGATGGTGGTCGTGGAGTTGATCAGTTTTCCGACCAGCCAGGCAGCTTTATTGCGGAAAAACAGTTCGTTAGCCACCTGTAAATGGCTGTGCGCTAAGGTCTCAGTACCTATCGTTTCCGCCAGATGAGCAACGATATAACCTACGTCCCGGCCTTTGTTTTGCCAGGGCAGACGCAGCGGTAAATCGGACAGCACTTTTGTCAGTAAACTTTCCCAGCCGTGCTCGGGGAAGAAATCCTTCGCCAGCGGGCGCGGGATGGTGCGAAAGCGACGCTCCGGCTGGGAGCTGAAAATAAATAACCGCTCAGGAGATAACGAGCGGTGGTCAAATAACCGACAATAGACGGAGTTGAAAAAGCTCTCCGCAATCTCGAAGCGCGGGTAATCCGGCAACAAATGGGTGTAATGCTCTTTCACGCGGAGCAGGAAATCGGCGTCGGGGTTTTTGCCGTCGGTGATGCAGCGCAGTTGCTCCACCACCAGACCCACGTGATGATCGTAAAGATGGATACGCTGCTTCATCGCCTGTTGAACAGCATGCCAGTCGGCGTGTTCAAAGCGCTGCTGCGCGCCCGAAGTCACTTCCAGAAAACGACCATACTGTGCGTCGAACCCCTGCAGGATGGTTTGTGCAATCAGTAACTCCAGACCACGCGGCATAGACTCCCCTCATCCTGCCCTCTCCCCAGAGGAGAGAGGGGGAAAACATCAGAACTGTGATTCTTCAGTCGAACCCGTCAACGCAGTAACGGATGATGCACCGCCCTGAATGATAGTGGTAACTTTGTCGAAGTAGCCCGTTCCCACTTCCTGCTGGTGAGAGGCAAAGGTGTAGCCTTCTTTGCTGGCGGCAAACTCTGGCTGCTGTACTTTTTCCACGTAGTGCTTCATGCCCTCTCCCTGGGCGTAGGCGTGCGCCAGGTCGAACATGTTGAACCACATGCTGTGGATGCCCGCGAGGGTGATGAACTGGTATTTGTAGCCCATCTCAGACAACTGCTGCTGGAAGCTGGCAATGGTCTGGTCGTCCAGATTCTTTTGCCAGTTGAACGACGGTGAGCAGTTGTAGGCCAACAGTTTGCCTGGATATTTGGCATGAATCGCATCGGCAAAGCGTTTTGCCAGTGCCAGGTCCGGCGTGGAGGTTTCACACCACACCAGGTCGGCATACGGGGCGTAGGCCAGGCCGCGGCTGATCGCCTGCTCGATACCTGCATGCGTACGGTAGAACCCTTCGCTGGTGCGTTCACCGGTAATGAATTCGCTGTCATAAGGATCGCAGTCAGAGGTAATCAGATCCGCCGCATCCGCATCGGTACGGGCGATAACCAGGGTCGGCACGCCCAGAACATCTGCCGCCAGACGCGCGGCGACCAGCTTCTGAATCGCTTCTTGCGTCGGGACCAGCACTTTACCGCCCATATGTCCGCATTTCTTAACGGAGGCGAGCTGATCTTCAAAGTGAACCGCCGCTGCACCGGCCTCAATCATTGATTTCATCAGCTCAAACGCATTCAATACGCCGCCAAACCCTGCTTCGGCATCCGCGACGATCGGCAGAAAATAATCGACAAAGCGCGGATCGTTCGGCTCGATACCCGACGCCCACTGGATCTGATCCGCACGGCGGAAGGTGTTGTTGATCCGATCCACAACCGACGGCACAGAGTTGGCCGGATAGAGCGACTGATCCGGGTACATGCTGGACGCCAGGTTGGCATCCGCCGCCACCTGCCATCCGGAGAGATAAACGGCTTCAATCCCCGCTTTTGCCTGCTGTAACGCCTGCCCACCCGTCAGCGCACCCAGGCTATTGATATAGCCTTTTTTCGATTCGCCGTGCAGCAGACGCCACATCTTCGCGGCACCGAGCTGCGCCAGCGTGCATTCAGGATTGACCGAGCCGCGTAACTTCACCACTTCCTCCGCGCTGTACGGGCGGTTGATGCCTTCCCAGCGCGGTTGAGTCCACTCTTTTTGTAATTCTTCGATTTGTTGGGTACGGGTTTTCATGTGCAGATGCTCCATATTATCGGCCTGGCTTCCCAGGCGTTATTGGTGAAGGCTGTTTGGTCAGGGCCAGCGCGCAAGAACCGAAGCGCACTCGTCGTACGTGAGAGTTCTGAGCACAGCCCTGGGCCAAAATGGCGAACAAAATATCGGGGCTCTTCAGGCCAGCAGGCGGTAGCCGGGCAGCGTAAGGAAATCAATCAGCTCGTCGGAGGTTGTGATCTGCTCCATCAGGCGCGCCGCATCGTCAAAACGGCCGCTGCTGAAGCGGTGCTCGCCCAGCTCGTCCTGAATCACCAGCATCTCTTCAGCCAGCATCTGGCGAAACAGCGATTTGGTAACCGGTTTACCGTTATTGAGCGCTTTCTGATGATGGATCCACTGCCAGATGGAAGTACGGGAGATCTCAGCCGTTGCGGCGTCTTCCATCAGACCGTAAATCGGTACGCAGCCGTTACCGGAAATCCATGCCTCAATGTATTGCACGGCCACGCGGATATTGGCGCGCATGCCTGCTTCAGTCCGTTCGCCCTCACAGGGCGCGAGTAATTGTTCAGCGGTAATCGGCGCATCGTCTTCGCGGGTGACGAAAAGCTGATTTTTGTTTTCGCCCAATACGCCGTTAAATACATCCATGGCGGTATCCGCGAGGCCCGGGTGTGCAATCCATGTACCGTCGTGACCGTTACGGGCTTCCATCTCTTTATCCGCCTTCACTTTGCTCAATACCTGATTATTGCGTTCAGCATCTTTGCTCGGAATAAACGCCGCCATCCCGCCCATCGCAAACGCACCGCGCTTGTGGCAAGTCTTTATCAGCAATCGCGAATAAGCGTTGAGGAAGGGTTTATCCATTGTGACCGCCTGACGATCCGGTAATACGCGGTCTGGATGATTTTTCAACGTTTTGATGTAGCTGAAGATGTAATCCCAGCGCCCGCAGTTCAGGCCAACAATGTGGTCGCGCAGGGCGTGTAAAATCTCGTCCATCTGGAAGACGGCAGGCAGTGTTTCAATCAACAGAGTGGCTTTGATCGTACCTCGCGGCAGGTTAAAGCGATCTTCTGCGTAGCTGAAGACTTCGCTCCACCACGCCGCTTCCTGCCAGGATTGCGTTTTAGGCAGATAAAAATAGGGACCGCTTCCCTTCGCCAGCAGCGCTTTGTAGTTGTGGAAGAAATAGAGCGCAAAATCAAACAGGCTGCCAGGAATAGCCTCATCGCGCCATGTGACGTGTTTTTCCGGCAGGTGCAGACCACGCACGCGACAGATCAACACAGCCGGATTGGGTTTCAGCTGATAGATTTTTCCGGCCTCATTGGTGTAGCTGATGGTGCCATTCACCGCATCACGCAGGTTAATCTGCCCCTCGATCACTTTACGCCAGTCTGGCGCCAGTGAATCTTCGAAGTCCGCCATAAAGACTTTGACGTTAGCATTCATCGCGTTGATGACCATTTTGCGCTCAACCGGGCCGGTTATCTCTACGCGCCGATCCTGCAAATCCTGCGGAATACCACGAATTTTCCAGTCAGAGCTACGAATGGAAGCGGTTTCCGAAATAAAATCTGGAAGCGTACCGTTATCGATGGCCTGCTGCTGCTGAATACGAGCCGCCAGCAGTTTATTGCGCTTCGGTGCAAAGCGCGTTACCAGATCTGTCAGAAACTCGACGGCATCTGGCGTCAGAACCTGCTGTTCCAGCTCACTATAGGTTTGGTTAAATGCCAGTTCATCGGTGGTCGTTGCCTGTTGATTCATTTCGCTGCTCCTCATCAAAGATCCAAAAAAGCGTCCCCCACTGCGAGCGAAAGATCGTTGTGTGGTTTTCGCTCAGCAGATTTAAGACTATCCATTATTTTTCTAAAATCAAAAACAATTTCCATTTTAATTAGTAAATACAGATAAGACATTGATGTTATTAAGATTAAAATTTTATTGGTTGATGAAGATTATTTCGGAAATAAAAAAAGCACCCGAAGGTGCCTGATCTGGAATGCTGAAACGCTTTAGGATCGTTCTGCGCAGAGGATTAATCCAGAGTTGGATTCATGTGGCGCAGATCGTATGGCGTGATCTGATAGACGTAATAGTTAAGCCAGTTGGTGAACAGCAGATTTCCATGGCTGCGCCAGGTTGCTCTCGGCTTGTTTTGCGGATCGTTTTTTGGGAAATAGTTGTACGGCACTTCCGGGGTTAACCCCGCTTCGAGATCGCGGAAATATTCACTCGCCAGCGTGTGTGCATCGTATTCAGGATGTCCTGTGACAAAGGCAATGCGCTTGTCTTTGCTGGCGAACAGATAGGCGTCGCCATCTTCCGTTTCGGCCAGGATCTCAAGATCCGTGTAATCACGAATCAGCGCGGCCGGGAAATCAGCATAACGCGAATGAGGAGCCAGGAAAGAGTCATCGAAACCGCGCGTCAGTAAGGCATGTGGATGGAGAATATGGTGTTCGTAAACGCCGGAAAGCTTTTCTGCGCGGGTTTGCTTGGGAATTCCGTAGAGAATATTCAACGCTGCCTGTACCGCCCAACAGACAAATAGCGTTGAGGTGACGTGATCTTTGGCCCACTCCAGTACCTGTTTGATCTGTGGCCAATAGGCCACGTCGTTAAACTCCACCAGACCAAGCGGTGCTCCGGTGACGATCAGGCCATCATAGTTGTCGTTACGGATATCTTCAAAGTTACAGTAGAAGTTATTCAGGTGTTCAGAAGGGGTGTTCCGCGACTCGCGGGCGTCAATGCGGAGTAGCTGGATATCTACCTGTAGCGGCGAGTTAGAGAGCAGACGCAGAAACTGGTTCTCGGTTTCGATCTTTTTAGGCATCAGGTTGAGGATAAGAACCTTCAGAGGGCGAATTTCCTGACCTGTAGCGCGCGATGCCTTCATAACAAAGACATTCTCTTCACGCAAGAAATTGACGGCTGGTAGCTCGTCCTGCACCCGAATCGGCATAACCTTATATCCTCACAGCATACGTATAAACGTTTAGACATCCAGATAGCTGACAATACCCAGGAATCGCGTGAATGTCGAGTCAGGAAGTCAAAGGTGAGAAAGTTTCACGGAGAGGAAATAGAGCAATGAACAGGAAAGGACAAAA
>WJYB01000039.1 GCA_009668015.1 Enterobacteriaceae bacterium RIT714 | reverse complement strand
CAAAGACTAAATCTCATTACCGGTAATTTAGACTGAGACAAGGCGTGGAATGACGAAGCATACTGATGTATGCGAGTCTTTTCACAACGCAGTATCAGGATAAATTTGGTAGGCCTGAGTGGACTTGAACCACCGACCTCACCCTTATCAGGGGTGCGCTCTAACCACCTGAGCTACAAGCCTGCAGAGATTTTTTACTGCTTAT
>WJYB01000038.1 GCA_009668015.1 Enterobacteriaceae bacterium RIT714 | reverse complement strand
GGAGGCGAAGAAGGCAAACCCTGAACTGAGTGCAGACGAGCTGCGTAAAACCCCGCAATACAAAGCCGAAATGGATAAATACGGCACGGGTAATGATATCCAGCGGGGTGACAGGCAGCGACGGCAGCGCTTTAGGGCCTGGCGGGTGGCAATATTGCGGGTGCCCTTGCGGGGGCGAGTGCTCCACAGTTGGCGCATATGCTGAAACCGACCGAAGA
>WJYB01000037.1 GCA_009668015.1 Enterobacteriaceae bacterium RIT714 | reverse complement strand
TACGGAGAACAGACACAGTGTGTCGTTTCAATTTTCAGCTTGATCCAGATTTTTAAAGAGCAAATATCTCAAACATGACTCGTAAGTCAGTTTTGAGATACAGAGGTCGGCGACTTTCACTCACAAACCAGCAAGTGGCGTCCCCTAGGGGATTCGAACCCCTGTTACCGCCGTGAAAGGGCGGTGTCCTGGGCCTCTAGACGAAGGGGACACTGAAGTCTCAATCGCAAGACGCCTTGCTATTCAC
>WJYB01000036.1 GCA_009668015.1 Enterobacteriaceae bacterium RIT714 | reverse complement strand
TTCAACCCGTTGATATCATCCCGCCCGGCATATTGCCCTTGAACTGATCGCCGCCATAGCTACCGCCCCCGCTCAGGCTAATACCCGCATGGATGACTTTATAATCCGCTTCGTTTTGCAGATCGCTAAACCCAAGCGTGCCGGTATCGAGGCTGTTTTTATCCGCCGTAGCGGTAGAGGCGATTACTGCTAAGAACACTCACGACCTGTGGGGTTGCCTCGAGGGGTTAAGTGTTGTGATGGGCGTTTGATACAAC
>WJYB01000035.1 GCA_009668015.1 Enterobacteriaceae bacterium RIT714 | reverse complement strand
GTAACGGACATAACCTACATCAGGCCCTACGAAGGCTGGCTGTATCTTGCCGTGGTTGTTGATCTGTTCTCACGCAAAATCATCGGCTGGTCAATGCAATCCCGGATGACAAAGGACATTATCCTGAACGCACTGCTGATGGCTGTATGGCGGCGTAATCCCCAAAAACAGGTGCTGGTTCATTCGGATCAGGGCAGTCAGTACACAAGCCATGAGTGGCAGTTGTTCCTGAAATCACACGGCCTCGAGGGCAGCATGAGCCGTCGCGGTAACTGCCATGATAATGCGGTTGCAGAAAGCTTTTTCCAGTTGTTGAAACGCGAACGGATAAAGAAAAAGATCTACGGAACGCGGGAAGAAGCCCGA
>WJYB01000034.1 GCA_009668015.1 Enterobacteriaceae bacterium RIT714 | reverse complement strand
CGTCAGTCTCAGATCTACCTGGTGGCGCTGAGAATACGGTTGCTTAAACCAGGCGTAAAAGCCACTGGGATGAATATCCAGCACCCTTCAGAGCATACGAACAGGCCAGCAACGGGAGTTGTCACGAATAAAGGCGTACCTCAGTCGGACAGCTTTGCGAAGTACGCCGCGGCTTTTTTTAATATATCCCGTTCGTCGGTAACCCGCTTCAGCTCCTTATGGAGTCGGCGGATCTCGACCTGAGCATCTGACTGTTCTTTATGAGTGGATGAGCCCGGACCGTACTTCTTTATCCAGGCGTAAAGGCTGTGGGTGGTGATATCGAGACGTGTTGCAACGCTGGCAACAGAATAACCGCGATCAACAACCTATTTGACTGCTTCAATTTTAAACTCTTTGGGATAACGTTTACCGCTCATGGGCA
>WJYB01000033.1 GCA_009668015.1 Enterobacteriaceae bacterium RIT714 | reverse complement strand
ATCTGATTGCTCGAACCATGCCGACGCTTACTGTTATAAAACATTTCGATGTAATCAAAAATAACGCTGCGGGCTTCTTCCCGCTTTCCGTAGATCTTTTTCTTTATCCGTTCGCGTTTCAGCAACTGGAAAAAGCTTTCTGCAACCGCATTATCATGGCAGTTACCGCGACGGCTCATGCTGCCCTCCAGGCCGTGTGATTTCAGGAACGACTGCCACTCATGGCTTGTGTACTGACTGCCCTGATCCGAATGAACCAGCACCTGTTTTTGGGGATTACGCCGCCATACAGCCATCAGCAGTGCGTTCAGGACAATGTCCTTTGTCATCCGGGATTGCATTGACCAGCCGATGATTTTGCGTGAGAACAGATCAACAACCACGGCAAGATACAGCCAGCCTTCGTGGGGCCTGATGTAGGTTATGTCCGTTAC
>WJYB01000032.1 GCA_009668015.1 Enterobacteriaceae bacterium RIT714 | reverse complement strand
GCGGGCTTCTTCCCGCGTTCCGTAGATCTTTTTCTTTATCCGTTCGCGTTTCAGTAACTGGAAAAAGCTTTCTGCAACCGCATTATCGTGACAGTTACCGCGACGGCTCATGCTGCCCTCCAGGCCGTGTGATTTCAGGAACGACTGCCACTCATGGCTTGTGTACTGACTGCCCTGGTCCGAGTGAACCAGCACCTGTTTTTGGGGATTACGCCGCCATACAGCCATCAGCAGTGCGTTCAGGACAATATCCTTTGTCATCCGGGATTGCATTGACCAGCCGATAATTTTGCGTGAGAACAGATCAACAACCACAGCAAGATACAGCCAGCCTTCGTGGGTCCTGATGTAGGTTATGTCCGTTACCCAACGTTTATCCGGAGCATCCGGATTGAACTGTCGCTCGAGCCTGTTGGGCGATACGATACTGGCCTCGCCTTTGCGTGCCCGCGGGCTCCGG
>WJYB01000031.1 GCA_009668015.1 Enterobacteriaceae bacterium RIT714 | reverse complement strand
ATCGCGTCCACCGCCACGGCGGATAAAAACAGCCTCGATACCGGCACGCTTGGGTTTAGCGATCTGCAAAACGAAGCGGATTATAAAGTCAGCCATGCGGGCATTAGCCTGAGCGGCGGCGGTAGCTTTGTCGGCGATCAGTTCAAAGGCAATATGCCGGGCGGGATGATATCGGCGGTAAGCCATAGCGGGCACGCGGAAGGAACCACGCAGGCGGCAGTGGCGAACGGGTCGATCACCGTGCGCGACCAGGCGAACCAGAAACAGGACGTGGCAGACCTGAGCCGTGACACCGAACATGCCAACGACAGCATCAGCCCCATCTTCGATAAGGAGAAAGAGCAAAACCGGCTGAAGGCGGTGAGCTTAATCAGCGATATCGGCAGCCAGGCGGCGGATATCGCGCGGACGCAGGGTGATATCAACGGGCTGAAGAAAGCCCAGAGCGAACTGAAAACGACACTGCCAGCTAATGCGACAGAGAAAGATCGGCTGGATTATCTTGCGAATCTGCGTAATTCGCAGGCGTACAAAGATGAAATGCAGCAGTACGGTACCGGGAGCGCTATCCAGCGCGGTATCCAGGCGGCGACGGCAGCGCTTCAGGGACTGGCTGGTGGAAATATTGCGGGTGC
>WJYB01000030.1 GCA_009668015.1 Enterobacteriaceae bacterium RIT714 | reverse complement strand
AATCTTCGCTTCTGAAATAGAATCCTGCTCAGCCGTGATTAACTCCTGATTAGTTAGTTGTGGTTAGCGGCGGTAACGGGTTCCAGCCAGTTATCACCGCGCTAAATCTCTTCCCGGTTACTCTTCTTTAGCTGTCTTCCTTGATGAATCCCAGCGGCGTGACTGATACTTGATAATCAGACTCTCTAGCACTTCCCGGACTATCGCCTGCTCGTTCTCAGGCAACTGGCTGACGGCTTCAAACTTAGGGCCAGCGGCATCGGTAGGTAAAGTTGTGGGTGGTGCAGTTAGCGCGGAAATAGGCAATGGTACTTATCAGTGGTTTGATCTGAGTAAACCGGGTAATGAAAATAAAAGCTGGGATTACTGGGGAAGTGCCTCGGCAGGCATCACTGGGGCGCTGGCTCCGGGGCGGAGTGTCTGGCAGAATGCAGGGATTGCAGCAGGTGGGGCATTCTTTACAGATGGCCCGGATAAGGGTGCTTTCGCTGGTGCTGGTTGTTTGGTACAACAGTTAGCGTTATTGCGCCGCCTGTATTGAATCCAGTTTTAGGCCCAGGCTCTGGCTTTGTTAGTGATGTCATTAGTTCTATTGGTGGTGAATTTATTGGTAATAAAATTAAAGATAAAATAAATAAGAAGGATTCCAATGATGCTGATAAATAAAAAACACAAGAATATAACTTTGAGGCTTTTATTTTTAAGTATTGTTTATCTTGTTTTCTGTTGTTTCATTTTTTTCTTTATGGCTAGTGTTGTTATTGACTTGATTTTTGATAGTAAGGTTAATTTAACGCGAGAAGAAATTATAGATATCATCGTTGTAAGCTCTATCGCAGGAACTACGGGGGGGCTGGGCTCATGGATTTTCGCCAAGATAGACGAACGTAAAGCCCGAAAATCTCCACCATCAGATTCTGAGTAAAGTACAGAATCCCAGCCATCTAGCCGGGATCTCTTTATCAGCC
>WJYB01000003.1 GCA_009668015.1 Enterobacteriaceae bacterium RIT714 | reverse complement strand
AATGGAACTAACGCAGGGTAATGAACAATCAATTTATATCAGCTGGCACTAACCGATACCGTGATCCCCGGACATCTTTTCATCTTACGAGGAAATACCCGCAGCCGGATTAAATGCGTAGCGTAACGTTCACCGCAGCATAGACATAAAAAAGCCGGATACGCGATGCGGATCCGGCCAGGGGTTCGGGAAAGTTTACTACTGAGCTAACTGATTCAGTCGATATTCGCCCTGACGTTCCAGCATCCAGCCCGGATATTCGCGCGGTAACGCGCTGACGGTATCCAGCTGTTTTAGCTCCTCTTCGCTCAGACGAATGGCCGTCGCGGCGAGGTTATCGTCAAGCTGGTCCACGCGCTTAGCGCCGATAATGACGCTGCTCACCACTTTTTGATGCAGCAGCCACGCCAGCGCAATTTGCGCCACCGAAACGCCTTTGCTTTCGGCAATGGTCCGCATCACGTCCACACAATCGAACGCCCGATCCTTTTCCACCGGTGGGAAGTCAAATTCCAGACGACGTCCCCCCGTTTCGCTCTGCCCGTCGCGACCGTATTTCCCGCTCAGTAGACCGCCAGCCAGCGGACTCCAGACCATCAGCCCGACGCCTTCGCTTTGCATCATCGGCACCAGCTCGCGCTCAAGGTCACGCCCGGCGATGGTGTAATACGCCTGCAACGAGGCAAAACGCGCCAGCCCGAGACGCTCCGAAATTCCCAGAGCTTTAGCGATCTGCCACGCCGCCCAGTTCGACACGCCGATGTAACGCACGTGACCATGCTGGACCAGATTATCCAGGGCATACAGCGTCTCTTCGATCGGCGTGGCCGGGTCGAAACCGTGCAGTTGATAGAGATCGATATGATCGAGCTGCATACGACGCAAGCTCTCTTTCACGCTGCTGATAATGTGATAACGCGAATTACCGCGCGAGTTGACTCCCGCCGTGCCGGTTTCGCCAAACACTTTGGTGGCCACCACCACATTTTCACGCGGGATTTTCAGGTTCTTCAGCGCCTGCCCGGTGATCGCTTCCGAGCGACCTTCCGAATAGACATTCGCGGTGTCGATAAAGTTAATCCCGGCATCCAACGCACGGCCGATCAGTTTTTCCGCATCGCTCTGCTGAAGCTGGCCTATTTTTCCCCACATGCCACCTTCGCCGCCGAAGGTCATGGTGCCAAGGCACAGCTCCGAAACAAACAGACCGGTATTGCCCAACTTTTGATAACGCATACAACGTTCCTCGCAGTGTTCGTTTGATGGGTGCCAGACAGTTATACTCGCCGCCTGCAAAATGCGAATGTGTCGTTCCTGTCTGTTTCTTGCCCAATCCTCTGAATATCAGCCGCGAGGTGCATCGCCAAACACCGCATAATCCGGCAGCTGAACCTGTTGATACGGCTCCCAGCCCCCGCCCAGCGCCTTATAGAGCGCCACCAAATCGAGCGCGCTTTGCACCTGAGACTGGGCTCGCTGCTGCTGCGCCTGAGCCAGCTGACGCTGGGCATCCAGCACATCAATAAAGCTGGCAATTCCCTGACGATAGCTGTCGCTCGCGAGATCGAAAGCGTTTTGCAGCGCATCAATGGTTTTGCCCAGACCTGCCTCACGCTGCTGGTCGGTGCGATAACTCACCAGCGCATTCTCCACGTCGCCCAGCGCAGTCAGTACCGTCTGCCGATAGTCGAGCACCGCAGCGCCCTGCTGAGCGCGCGCCACTTTGACGCTTGAGACCAGCCGTCCGCCCTGGAAAATCGGCACCGAAATCTGCGGGCCAACGCTGTAAAAATGGCTGCTCCAGTCGGTGAGCCAGTTGGTTTCGCTGTTGCGCAGACCAAACTGACCGGAGAGCGACACGCTGGGGAACAGTTCGGCAACGGAGACGCCAATTTGCGCCGTGGCGGCATGGAGATTCGCCTCCGCCTCGCGCACGTCCGGACGGCGGCGGGCCAGCGTTGAGGGGATCCCGGTAGGCACAATCTCGGGCAACGCGGGCAGCGGTTGAACAGCACGCAGTTCGCTGTCCAGTGCGCCCGGTGGTTTACCCAGCAAAATCGCCAGCCCGTTCATCGCCTGACGTTCCTGAGCCTGATACTGCGGCAATTGCGCTTCAAGATTGCCCAGTTGGGCGCGGGCATTTTCCACATCCATCTGCGGCGATAACCCACCGCGCTGGCGGCTTTCGGTCAGCTCCAGGGTTTGCTGCGCGCTCTCAATTTGGGTATTGAGTGTCGCGATAACGCTCTGCGCCCCGCGCAGTTGCAGCCAGGCCCGCGCGACTTCCGCCTCCAGCGAGACCAGCGCATCGTTACGCTGCTCGATAGCGGCCCTCTGCTGCGCCTCGGCGCCTTCCACCTGACGGCGTACTTTGCCCCACAGGTCGAGTTCCCACTGCGCGTCAAAGCTGCCCTGGTAAAGATTAATCGGTTGGGTCAGCGGTCCCAGCGCCCCTTTCAGCTCGGGGTCCACGCTATCCAGCTGATCGTATACCCCGTGGGATTTTAGCTCCCCCTCAAGGCCGAGCTGCTGGCGGGTCGCCTGCAGATTGCCGTTCACCGCGGGGAAAAAGGCCCCGCCGGCCTGATTAATCTGTTCGCGGGCACCGGCGATGCGCAGGACGGTCTGCTGCAGCGAGAGGTTACCGGCAATTGCCCGTTCGATCAGGCTGTCGAGCTGCGGGGAGCCAAAAGTCTTCCACCAGCGCGGATTCACCGCCGTGGTCTCCACCTTCGACTTCACGCTCGCATCGCCAGGATCGTTCCATGTCGTAGGCGTCTGCGGTGCGGGCGGTTGGTAATCAGGCCCCACGGCGCACCCCGCTAACAGCAGCATTAAAAACAGGGGGGATAAACGTCTGTAGATCATCAATGTGCTCCTGCACTGCCTTCGCTCTTCACCGGCGAGAGCAACAAACAAAACGGTATAAGCAATAAGGCCACCGCGCTCAGGATCGTGAAGACATCCACGTAAGCCAGGAAGCGCGACTGTTCAATCATGGTCTGGTACATCCGCCCGGTGGCGATACCCATTGGATCGCCCACCTGGGTGGTGAAGTTTTGGATCGCCTGCGCCGATTCCCGCAGCGCCAGCTGGAATTGTTCGTTAAACGGCGAAGCGTGATACGCCAGATGCGCACTGTGCGTCTGCGCGCGTTCGGTAATCGCAGCGGTAGACAGAGAAATGCCTATCGATCCCGCCACGTTGCGGAACATGGTGAAAAGCGCGGCGGCATCAGCGTTGAGCCGCCTCGGTATCGAAATAAACGCGATGGTCGTGAGCGGAACAAACAGGAATCCCAGCCCGAACGACTGGGCGCTACGAAACAGCACCAGTGTTTCGAAATCAATATCCGGCGTCAGCGTGCGCGACCAGAAAAACGATACCGCAAGACAGGCAAAACCAAAGGCGATGATCCAGCGCGTCTGCACAAGAGGCATCAGTTTCAGTACCAGCGGGATCGTCAGCACGATCAGCACCGCGCCGGGGGATAAGACCATCCCGGACCAGGTGGCGGTATAGCCCAAATCCTGCTGAGCAAGCTGGGGGATGACTACCGAACTGCCATAAAGAATCATCGCCATTCCGGCCATCAGCAGGCTCGCAATGGCAAAGTTTTTATCCTTCATACAGTGCAGATCCACCACCGGCTTTTTGGCATATAAAAGCCAGTAAATAGCCCCAATGATGCCGATAAGCGTCAGCACGGCGAACGTGCGGATAAAGTTGGAATAAAACCAGTCGTCGTCCTCGCCGCGATCGAGCATCACCTGTAAACAGCCCAAACCCAGCGCGATAAGGCCAATCCCGGTCCAGTCAATGGCGAGTTTTTCTTCGGATTTACGCTCCCATGGCGGATCTTCCAGCAGCTGATAAATCGCCAGCACCGTGACAATGCCGACCGGGATATTGATAAAAAACACCCAGCGCCAGGAGTAGTTGTCGGTGATCCAGCCGCCCAGCGTCGGCCCCAGCACCGGGGCGACGATAATAGCAATCGACGACAGGCCAAAGGCTTTGCCGCGATCCTCGGGTTTGAAGTAATCCAGCAGCACCGACTGCTGGGTAGGCTGCAGCCCGCCGCCAAAAAAGCCCTGCATAATGCGAAACAGAATGATTTGCCATAGCTCCGTCGCGATGCCGCAGAGAAAAGAGCAGATGGTGAACATCACGATACAGATCAGGAAGAACTGCTTGCGCCCAAACACCCGGCTCAGAAACGCGGAGATGGGCAGCACAATCCCGTTGGCGACCAGATAGCTGGTGAGCACCCAGGTCGACTCGTCGTAGCTTGCCGAGAGCGAGCCCGCCACGTGCGGCAGCGCCACGTTTACAATGGTGGTATCGAGGATCTCCATAAACACGGCGAGCGTTACAACGATCGCTACCGCCCACGGATTACCGGCTGGCCGCCAGTTTTCATGGCTGTGGTCCGTCATTCCAGCGTGACCTTCGGTTCAACGGAGAGGCCCAGCGGCAGGGGCATTTTCGGATCCAGCCCTTTATCAATAACGATTTTGACCGGCACGCGCTGTACGATTTTCACAAAGTTGCCGGTGGCGTTTTCCGCCGGGAAGGCTGAAAAACGCGCTCCGCTACCCTGCTGAATACTGTCGATATGCCCTTCGAGCTGCATATCGGGCCAGGCATCCACGGTGATCGCCACTTTATTGCCCGGACGCATCCGCTCAAGCTGTGACTCTTTGAAATTGGCCACCACCCAGATATCGGGCGATACCAGTGAAAAGAGCGCCGTACCCGCCTGCACCAGCGTGCCCGGCTGCACGTTGCGCTTAGTGACAAATCCATCAAACGGGGCGCGCACTTCGGTGTACGAAAGGTTGAGGTCAGCGGTCTCAAGCTGGGCTTTAGCCTGATCCACCTGACGTTCACGCGCTTCGACGTTCGTCTCTTGCTGACGTATTTGTAGCTGGACCTGCTCCGCGACTTCAAGCTGAGCCTGCGCGCTTGCCAGACCGGCCTGGGCGCTGCGCAGCTGCGCGTTGGCTGAGTCAATGCTCTGTTGCGTCGTCGCACGCGGATCCACCCCGCGCTGGCGACGATATTCCGCCTGCGCATTTGCCATGTCAGCCTGCGCTTTCAGCACCTGCGCTTTTGCTTCGTCACGCTGGGCCGGATATTGCACTTTCGACAGCGCCAGCTGCGCCTGCGCCTGATGCAGCTGCGCGATAGCCAGCCCTAATTGCGCTTGCGCCTGATCGCGCTGGGCGCTCGAATCACGCGGATCGATGACTACCAGCAGATCGCCTTTTTTCACCCGCTGATTATCGCGAACCCGCAGTTCGGTGACGTAGCCCGCCGCTTTCGGGGCAATAGTCACCACGTCTGCATCGGTAAATGCATCGTCGGTGGTCTCTTCATTTCGGGTCAGAAGCCACCACACCAGCGCGACGATGACCATTACCACCACCACTATCCCAAGGATAATTAACGGCTTTTTACCGGGGCGTTTGCGCTCGCTTTTTTCGTTTTGATCTGCGCTTTCGTTTTGTTCAGCGTTTTCGTTTGTCTCTGCCATATGCCAACAACGTTCCTGTCAGTGAACGGCATCACAGTTATGCCGTTCACTAAAGTTAGGACGTTGCTATACATTTGCCAGGAAAAGCTGACAATTAGCGCACTATATGAGAAGGAATAATCCGAAACCGACGGTGGCCGCCCACGCCAGCATCGGCAGCGACCAGAGGTGGAAACGCCACCATATGCGGCGATCGTTTGCCATTCGTAAGGCGATGAGATTGGCAAGCGACCCCGGAAGCAGGCCGAATCCGCCGATGTTAACGGCCCACGCCAGCAGCGCCGTAGGCGGCACATAGTTCAGAAGCAGAATGGTGGACGGGACATTGCTGATAAATTGCGACAGCCCGATAGCCGTCAGCCACAGACCGGCGGAGGATAAGCCGTTGACGCTATGAAGTGCGCCCTGCAGCACCGGCAGCTGAATAAGCAGATGGACATCAATAAACATCGCCATAAAGACCAGCAGTAACGTCCAGTCGACGCTCACCAGCACACGCCGGGCAACCAGTAAAAAACCGCCTGCCACCAGCAGCGCTCCCCACAGCGCGTATTTCAGTTCCAGCGCGGTCAGAAAGACGATATACAACGCCAGGCAGGCCCATACCAGACGGGGTTTCCAGTGGGGAGCCTGCGCGCCACTGTGATAGGTCAGCGATTTATCAGGAAACGCGAACCAGCACACCACCAGCAGCGAAAGCATCATCACCAGCGCCAGCGGCGCCATCTGCCAGGTAAACGCGGCAAACGACAGCCCAGAACGACCCCACAGCAGAATATTTTGCGGGTTGCCAATCGGGGTGAGCAGCGATCCGGCGTTGACGGCCAGCGCTTCAAAAATAATCAGCCGGGTGACCGGAATTTCACACAGTTTACGCAGCGTCAGGGTCAGCGGCACGACGATAAACAGCGCCACGTCGTTGGTGAGAAAAGTAGAAAGCAGCGCGGCAGCCAGCACCATAAAGATCGCCAGCCTGCGTTCGGTGGCAAAACGGCGCACCATCTTGCGCCCCAGCACGTCAAAATAGCCGCTTAATTCGACGCCTTTGGTCAACATCATCAGCCCGCTAAGGGTAATAATGGTGTGCCAGTCAATGGCGTTCGGCCAGGTTTTGGGGGCGAACGGGACGAAGAAGCTGAGGACAACGCCAGTGAATAAGAGAAGATGGAAGAAACGATCGCGGGCGAGCGCCCGCAGTCCCGGGATGTTCATTCAGCCTGCGATCCAAATTTAAGCGTAAATTCGCGGAATCTCTCCAGCGTCTCTTCGCTGACATGGTGTTCAATCCCTTCGGAATCCCGGCGGGCGGTATCCTGGCTCACGCCCAGAACCAGTAAAAAATTTTCGACGATCTGATGGCGTTCGCGGCTTTCCTGGGCCAGCTTTTCACCCTCTGGCGTCAGAAATACGCCGCGCCACGGGATCATTTCGATCAATCCGACCGAGGCCAGACGCTTCAACATTTTAGCTACCGTCGGCTGGGAGACTCCAAGCCGGGCCGCCATATCAACCTGCCGCGCTTCGCCCACTTCGCGAAAGAGATCGGAAATCAGCTCCACATAGTCATCAATCAACTCACGCCGATGCGCCTCGCGTACCTGACGAAACCCTTCAACATGCTCTTCAACATTCACCAGTTGCGTCTTTTTTTTTGTAGTTGGCTTACCTGCGCGACGGTTCATTGCACTTCCTCAGTGTGGCGACGCACGTGGCGTCAAATAGCGAGAGCGAACATTGTAAACCATAGCTCTACAAGCACAAAAAATTAACGAATTAGCCATAGCTATACAATATAGCCTGTGCTATATCTGTATGTAATGCAGTCACCCTTCACGGATCGAAGGGATCAAAAATCAGGAGGTCATATGAATGAATTCAAGAGGTGTTTAAACGTGTTTAGCCATTCCCCTTTTAAAGTACGCTTAATGCTGTTGAACATGCTGTGCGATATGATTAACGGCAAACCGCAGCAGAACGACAAATCTTCCCACTAAGCGGCGTCGCGGTACGCCGCTTCATTTTTCTGTCATTTTCACCGCATAAACTGACCTGTTGACTCCCAATTCCCGCCTTTTTTTACGGATTTGTAATCCCTCTCGCAAAACATCTGAATAGCAACTGTTGACCTGATAGCCGACTGGCTCTATCTTCTTGCAGCCCTGCACCATTTGCGGCTCGCTGAAGCGGACCCTTATTCCCTCTCCACGCACTGTCAGGCAGGCTTTGACCCTCGACGCCAGGGTGAGCACATGGCGTTTTCATGATAGTGACCTATGAACGTAACCCTGAAAGAAACATTTATTACCCGCAGTCGGGCCTTAAGCCCGTGGACGGGATTCTACTTTCTGCAATCGCTGCTTATTAACTTTGCGCTTGGCTATCCTTTTAGCCTGCTTTACGCCGTTGCATTCACCTGCCTGCTCCATCTGATGTGGCGCAGCGCTCCGCGCGCGCAAAAAGTTATCGTCGGGATCTGTTCTGTGGTTGCAGCCATGTATTACCCGTTTGGTCAGGCGTATGGCGCACCAAACTTTAATACCCTGTTGGCGCTGCACTCCACCAATATGGAAGAGTCCACGGAGATCCTGACGATCTTCCCGTGGTACAGCTATGTCATTGGCCTGTTTATCTTCGCGCTGGGCGTGATTGCGGTGCGTCGTAAACCGCAGCAGAAAAAGCCGTGGAGCATGATTGAAAACCTGTGCCTGGTTATCGGCGTGGCGACCTTTTTTGTCGCCCCGGTGCAAAACCTGGCGTGGGGCGGCGTGTTCAAACTGAAAGATACGGGTTATCCGGTTTTCCGCTTCGTTAAAGATATTGTGGTGAACAATAAAGAAGTGCTCGACGAGCAGACGCGTATGGCAGAGCTGTCGAACATGAAAGACACCTGGAATGTACTGGCGGTAAAACCGAAGTATCACACATATGTGGTGGTGATTGGCGAAAGCGCCCGCCGCGATGCGCTGGGCGCGTTTGGCGGCCACTGGGATAACACCCCGTTCGCCAGTTCCGTCAATGGCACGCTGTTTACCGATTATGTGGCCGCGAGCGGCTCGACGCAGAAATCGCTCGGGCTGACGTTAAGTCGCGTGGTGGACGGTAAACCTCAGTATCAGGATAACTTTGTTACGCTGGCAAACCGCGCAGGTTTTCAGACCTGGTGGTTTTCCAATCAGGGGCAAATTGGGGAATACGACACCGCCATCGCCAGCATCGCAAAGCGAGCCGATGAGGCGCAGTTCCTGAAAAACGGTGACTTTGAAGCGGATAAAAATACCAAAGATGAAGCCTTGCTGAAGATGACCGCGCAGGTATTTGCCAGCCAGCGCACCCAGCCGCAGCTGATTGTCCTGCATCTGATGGGTTCACACCCGCAGGCCTGCGATCGTACTCAGGGAAAATATACGGTTTTCGTCCAGTCCAAAGAGACCTCTTGCTATCTCTACACCATGACGCAAACCGATGAACTGCTGAGTCAGCTGTATACTCAACTGCGCAATACCGGCGAGAGTTTCTCAATGGTGTACTTCTCGGATCACGGTCTGGCATTTAAAGAGCGCGGAAAAAAGGTGCAATACCTGGCGCATGACGACAAATTTCAGCAGAACTTTCAGGTGCCTTTCATGGTGCTTTCAAGCGACGATAAATCCCATCGCATCATTAAGGCGCGCCGCTCCGCCAATGACTTCCTGAGCTTCTTCGCCCAGTGGACCGGTATTTCCGCTAAGGAGATTACCCATCACTACCCGTTTATCTCCAACAAAAAAGCGCCGCCGGTTTACATTACCAACTTCAAGTTACAGAAAGTGGAATACACCCATCTGGGGACCGATCTCTTTGAGACGAAGAGTCGGTAAGTCCGCGTTGCCTCTGCTCTTGGGTTTGTGACCAGAAAGAACCTCCGCAGATGCCGTTAAAGCAAAAAAAAATCCGCCACATTGGGCGGATTTTTTATTGGCTCACCGGAGTGATTAGAAGCGGTAACCCACGCCTGCGATCCAGGTGCCAACGTCAACGTTGCGGATACGGCTCTGCTCATAGGAGAAGTCCAGAGCAACGTTTTCGATTGGGTTGAACTGCATACCTGCGCCATAAGAGAAACCGTAGTCGCTGGTAGATGCAGTGCGGTTCAGACTTTCGTTTTCAGTCTGCTGGAATTTACCGTAGCCAACACCTACAACACCGTAGATGCTTGCCCAGTCGTTCAGGCGGAAAGCAGGACCAGCGGTCACACCGTAGTACTGAGCTTTATTGTAAGCGCCATCTTCAGAACGATCTTTCTCGGTGTAGGTGAAAGAACCGATCACGCCCAGCGGGTTGTTGTCCTGCTCGTAACGGTATTTCAGGTTGAAACCGTTAGCTTTGTTTACTACGCCCTGCATATCGCTCTGAGCGTAACCACCGGTAACGGTAGAAGTAGCAGCTACAGCGGTACCTGCGGAAACAGCCAGAACAGCAGCCAGTGCTGAAAGACATGCAATTTTTTTCATAACCACCTCAAATGTGCTTCAAGTAAGTCCGTAAGTTTTAAATATATCAAAAAATCTTGTGAAACTCTTTGAGATTCGTGATGTCTAACCGAGCCTTGATGTAACAGAACGTTTCCAGACCCAGCTATCTCATTCAAAAAAAACCAGATTTTCACGGTATTACGCTAATTTTGCGCGTCAACGTTAATACAATCATCCAGATTATTCCTAATCTGTTAGCTGTTTTATCCATCAACTTATCTTCATTGTAAGAGGATTTCGGCTTTTTTTTTCAACAAAGTCTCAACCGCGTACGTTTATTTTCCATTACACTGCCGCTTTTACTTCCTTTGACAAAAATTGACAGGAGAAAGGATGCCTGGGTTGTCTCGCAAAGCGCCAGTCTGGTTGCCCATCGTTGTAATACTCATCGCTATGTTGTCCATTCAAAGTGGCGCATCACTGGCGAAGTCACTCTTTCCGCTGGTGGGCGCGCCGGGAGTCACTGCGCTGCGTATCGCATTGGGAACGCTGATCCTGGTCGTCATCTTTAAGCCCTGGCGGTTACGATTTAAAAAGGAACAGCGTCTGCCGCTGCTGTTCTATGGGCTGTCGTTGGGGGGCATGAACTATCTGTTCTACCTGTCGATCCAGACCGTACCGCTGGGGATTGCCGTCGCGCTGGAGTTTACGGGCCCGCTTGCCGTCGCCCTCTTCTCCTCTCGCCGCCCGGTGGATTTTGTCTGGGTGGTGCTGGCCGTGCTGGGACTGTGGTTCTTGTTACCGCTTGGACATAACATCTCGCACGTGGATTTGACCGGCGCCGCGCTGGCGCTGGGCGCAGGAGCCTGCTGGGCCGTCTATATCCTCACCGGACAACGGGCAGGGGAAGAGCATGGTCCGGCGACCGTCGCACTGGGTTCGCTGATCGCTGCAATTATTTTCGTCCCGCTGGGAATGGCCCAGGCCACCGAATCCATCTGGCAATGGTCGATTTTGCCTGTCGGACTGGCTGTGGCGGTGCTTTCCACCGCGCTTCCTTACTCACTGGAGATGATCGCCCTCACCCGCCTGCCTACGCGGATCTTCGGCACGCTGATGAGCATGGAGCCAGCGCTTGCCGCCATTTCCGGGATGGTTTTCCTCGGAGAGAGCCTGACTTTCACTCAAACTCTGGCGCTGTGCTCCATCATTGCCGCCTCGATGGGATCCACGCTCACCATGCGCCCGGAAACCAAAATTGAAAAAGTCGATATCAATTAGGGCTGAATATTCTGCATGGCGTCAGTTGCCATGCAGAATAGGGGCCAGTGATATCTGCTGATTAATTTTGCGCATTTTTTGTCAGCGTCATGAAATATTCTTACACACTCTATCTCGTCGTCGGTAATTAAGACTCATCCGCATTAAAATATAATAAAATCTTAATTAACAGAAATTTAGCTATTCAATTACCTTTTCACTATTAAACCGATAGGCACAGACAAACCTGCAGACTAAAAAAGCGGTGCTATACTTATTTCCGGTAATTACCTGGAACGCAAAACATCAAGAGGATATGAGATTATGAGTACCGCTAAACTGGTTAAAACGAAAGCGTCTAATCTGCTTTATACCCGCAACGATGTATCGGATAGCGATAAGAAAGCAACGATCGAGTTGCTGAATCGCCAGGTGATCCAGTTCATTGACCTGTCACTGATCACTAAACAGGCCCACTGGAATATGCGCGGCGCAAACTTCATTGCCGTACATGAAATGCTGGATGGATTCCGAACTGCATTAGTAGACCACCTCGACACCATGGCAGAACGTGCCGTGCAGCTGGGTGGCGTTGCCCTGGGCACCACCCAGGTTATTAACAGCAAAACGGCGCTGAAAAGCTACCCGCTGGACATTCATACCGTTCAGGAGCACCTGAAAGAGCTGGCCGACCGTTATGCGATTGTCGCCAACGACGTGCGTCAGGCTATCAGCGAAGCCAAAGATGAAGATACGGCAGATATTCTCACCGCCGCATCACGTGACCTGGATAAATTCCTGTGGTTTATCGAATCTAACATCGAATAATCCATACGAATTTTCAATCAAACCCTCGCTTCCCGGTGAGGGTTTTGCACGTTTATGGTGCACACTTTTGCCCTCCCTTGCTGCAAAAGTAAATTAGTTGTAATAATCACCTCACAAAATCGTTAACGAAAGATTGTTTTATCGCCGTTATATGCGCTTAATAGCCACCCGTCGGCTGAGCAAACCCGGTTGCACCAAAATAGCGCTCCATTATGGTGCAACAAAAGCGGTTTGCACCGTTTATCGTGCAAAACATGACATCATCCTCTTTGCAAAACAATGAGTTGCAATGTTGGCACGATTTTTTCATATAGCCGTATGTTCTCGCAGGGGATCGCCCCGTGGATATAAAAGGAAATGCTATGAAGTCTGTATTAAAAGTTTCACTGGCTGCACTTACCCTGGCTTTTGCCGTCTCCTCTCACGCTGCAGATAAAAAACTGATCGTCGCCACCGACACCGCATTCGTACCGTTTGAATTCAAACAGGGCGACCAGTACGTTGGTTTTGACGTGGATCTGTGGGCCGCTATCGCGAAAGAACTCAAACTGGATTACACGCTGAAGCCAATGGATTTCAGCGGTATCGTTCCGGCGCTGCAGACCAAAAACGTAGACCTGGCGCTGGCCGGTATCACGATTACTGATGCACGTAAAAAAGCGATCGACTTCTCTGACGGTTACTACAAAAGCGGCCTGCTGGTCATGGTTAAGGCTGATAACAACGACGTGAAAAGCGTCAAAGATCTGGATGGCAAAGTGGTTGCTGTGAAGAGCGGCACGGGCTCCGTTGATTACGCTAAAGCCAACATCAAAACCAAAGACCTGCGTCAGTTCCCGAACATCGACAACGCTTACATGGAACTGGGCACCAACCGCGCTGACGCGGTACTGCACGACACGCCAAACATCCTGTACTTCATCAAAACGGCGGGCAACGGCAAGTTCAAAGCGGTCGGTGAGTCTTTAGAAGCGCAGCAGTACGGCATCGCCTTCCCGAAAGGCAGTGACGATCTGCGTACCAAAGTGAACGGCGCGCTGAAAACCCTGCGTGACAACGGCACTTACAACGAAATTTATAAAAAATGGTTCGGCACTGAACCAAAATAATTATTCTTAAAATACAAAGTACGCTCAGGGGCGACCTTTCGCCCCTGCTATTTTAGAACCACGGTAACAGGAAATTATCATGCAGTTTGACTGGAGCGCCATCTGGCCTGCCATTCCTCTCTTGCTTGAAGGCGCCAAAATGACCCTGTGGATTTCGGTCCTCGGTCTGGTTGGCGGGTTGATTATCGGCCTGGTGGCTGGTTTCGCTCGCACCTACGGCGGCTGGATTGCTAACCACATCGCACTGGTTTTCATCGAAGTCATCCGCGGCACGCCCATCGTTGTCCAGGTGATGTTTATCTACTTCGCCCTGCCAATGGCTTTCACCGATTTGCGCATCGACCCGTTCAGCGCAGCGGTGGTCACCATTATGATCAACTCCGGTGCTTACATAGCGGAGATCACGCGCGGTGCGGTACTGTCGATTCATAAAGGCTTTAGCGAAGCGGGTCTGGCGCTGGGGCTGTCTCGTCGCGAAACCATCCGCCACGTGATCCTGCCGCTGGCGCTGCGCCGTATGCTGCCGCCGCTCGGTAACCAGTGGATTATCAGCATCAAAGATACGTCACTGTTCATCGTGATTGGGGTGGCCGAATTAACCCGTCAGGGCCAGGAGATCATTGCCGGTAACTTCCGCGCACTGGAAATCTGGAGTGCCGTGGCGGTGGTTTATCTGATTATTACGCTGCTGCTGAGCTTTGTTCTGCGTCGTCTGGAAAGAAGGATGAAAATCCTGTGATTGAATTTAAAAACGTCTCCAAGCACTTTGGCCCAACCCAGGTGCTGCATAATATTGATTTAGATATCAAACAGGGTGAAGTCGTGGTCATTATCGGGCCGTCAGGTTCCGGTAAATCGACGCTGCTGCGCTGCATCAACAAGCTCGAAGAGATTACCAGCGGCGATCTGATCGTCGACGGTCTGAAGGTCAACGACCCGAAAGTAGACGAGCGTCTGATTCGTCAGGAAGCGGGCATGGTGTTCCAGCAGTTCTACCTCTTCCCGCACCTGACGGCGCTGGAAAACGTGATGTTCGGCCCACAGCGTGTGCGCGGTGCCAACAAAGCGGCGGCCGAGAAGCTGGCCCGAGAGCTGCTGGCGAAGGTCGGTCTGGCGGAGCGTGCTCATCACTATCCGTCAGAGCTTTCCGGCGGACAGCAGCAGCGTGTGGCGATTGCCCGCGCGCTGGCAGTGAAACCCAAAATGATGCTGTTTGATGAGCCGACGTCTGCGCTGGATCCAGAACTGCGTCATGAAGTGCTGAAAGTGATGCAGGATTTGGCCGAAGAAGGAATGACGATGGTGATCGTGACGCACGAAATCGGTTTTGCCGAGAAAGTGGCGTCCCGACTGATTTTCATTGATAAAGGACGTATTGCCGAAGATGGTAATCCGCAGGATCTGATCGCGAACCCGCCGAGCCAGCGCCTGCAGGAGTTCTTGCAGCACGTCTCCTGAGAATCACGCCTCACCTGTTGATGAGCCGGGCCTTAGCGCCCGGCTTTTTTATGCCAGATTGTTCCCAAAAACTTCCCTCCCCCGCCTGACATCTATACTTATCATTTTGCTGAGTATTTTCTTCACCGGAGGAAGCCGTGCCGTGGATCCTGCTGCTGTTGTTCTGCCTGTTCTGCGCCCCCGCGCAGGCGGTGGCCATTCCCGGCGTCACTTCCTCTACTGCCGCATCAACGCAAACCCCGCCGCCAGCCGAACCTGACGTTGAGCAGAAAAAAGCCGCCTATGGTGCTCTGGCCGACGTGCTGGAGAATGACGCCTCGCGCAAAGAGCTGATTGAACAGTTACGCACGGTGGCCAGCACGCCGCCGCAGGATCCAGTGCCTAAAATCACGCCACCGGAGGTCGCCAGCCAGAAGACAGTGCTGGAAAACGTGACTGACGTGAGCCGACATTACGGCGAAGCCTTATCCGCGCGCTTCGCCCAGCTTTACAGAAACCTGATTGGCTCTCCGCACAAACCCTTTAATCCCCAGACCTTCGGCAATGCCGCCAGCCACTTTTTAATGCTGGCCGCGCTGGTGTTCGCCGTCTACTGGCTGGCGCGCCTCTGCGCCTGGCCGCTTTATCGCAAAATGGGCGAATGGGGGCGGAGAAAAAACCGCGAAAGGAGCAGCTGGCTCCACCTGCCGTTGATGATTGCTGGCGCTTTTGTGATTGATTTACTGCTGCTGGCGCTGACGCTGTTTGTCGGCCAGTTACTCAGCGACAATCTTCATGCCGGGAGCAAAACCATCGCCTTTCAGCAAAGTCTGTTCCTGAATGCCTTCGCCCTGATCGAGTTTTTCAAAGCCCTGTTACGACTGATATTTAGCCCCAGAGTGCCGGACTTACGCCCTTTTTCCATCAACGATCTGGCGGCAAAATACTGGGCGCTGCGTCTGAGTATTCTCAGTGGTCTGATTGGATATGGCCTGCTGGTGGCGGTTCCGATTATCTCCAACCAGGTCAATGTGCAGATTGGCGCGCTGGCAAATGTGCTGATTATGCTGTGCATCACTTTCTGGGCGCTGTATCTGATCTTCCATAATAAAAAGGCGATTACCGCCGGGCTGCTGCATCTGGCTGACCGATCGCTCTCTTTCTTCAGCCTGTTTATTCGCGCGTTTGCCCTGGTGTGGCACTGGCTCGCCAGCGCCTATTTTATCGTCCTGTGCTTCTTCTCGCTGTTCGATCCGGGTAACAGCCTGAAGTTTATGATGGGGGCCACCTTCCGCAGTCTGGCTATTATCGGGATCGCTGCCTTTATCTCCGGCCTGCTTTCGCGCTGGATTTCCAAAACCATCACCCTTTCCCCGCAGGTGCAGCGAAATTATCCCGAACTGCAAAAACGAGTAAACGGCTGGATCTCCGCATCGCTCAAAGTGGCTCGCATCCTGACCGTCTGTGTCGCCATCATGCTGATGCTCAGTGCCTGGGGATTATTCGATTTCTGGAACTGGATGCACAACGGCGCAGGCGAAAAAACCGTGGATATTCTGATCCGTATCGCCCTGATTTTATTCTTCTCCGCGATAGGCTGGACGCTGCTGGCGAGCCTGATTGAAAACCGGCTGGTCTCGGATATTCATGGCCGTCCGCTGCCCAGCGCCCGTGCCCGTACGCTGTTAACGCTGTTTCGCAATGCGCTGGCAGTCATTATCAGCACCATCACAATCATGATTGTGCTCTCGGAAATTGGCGTCAACATTGCGCCACTGCTGGCAGGCGCTGGCGCACTGGGTCTGGCCATCTCGTTCGGCTCGCAGACGCTGGTAAAAGATATTATTACCGGCATTTTTATTCAGTTCGAAAATGGAATGAACACAGGCGATCTGGTGACGATTGGGCCGTTAACGGGAACGGTCGAGCGGATGTCGATTCGATCGGTGGGCGTGCGTCAGGACACCGGCGCGTATCACATCATACCGTGGTCATCCATTACCACCTTCGCTAACTTTGTTCGAGGCATCGGGTCGGTCGTAGCCAATTACGATGTCGACCGCCATGAAGATGCGGATAAAGCGAAGCAGGCGCTGAAATCGGCGGTTGAGGAGTTGATGGAGATGGAAGAGATTCGTGGGCTGGTGATCGGTGAACCATCCTATGCAGGCATTGTGGGGCTGACCAACACCGCCTTTACGCTGCGGGTCTCATTCACCACGCAGCCGCTCAAACAGTGGACGGTACGCTTTGCCCTCGACAGCATGGTGAAGAAACATTTCGATATCGCCGACGTGCGACCGCCGGTGCAAACCTACCAGGTACTCCCCGCGCCGGTGTCACCACCCCCGCCGCAAGAGCCCACATTGTAGGCCCGGTCAGCACCGCGCTACCGGGCAAAAGGCATCAGAACGGGCGACGGCGTTTGGCATCGTCCATAAATGACCACGCAATAAAGCGGCTCTGCTTTTGGCCCTGAGCCATCTCTTTTTTCACCACCTTGACCGCGCCTGCCTGTGTCAGCGCACGATACAGAGGCGGCAGGTTATCGCCGCGGGAAACCAGCGTGGTGAACCATTTCACCTGGCGGCCAAACTGCTGGCTCTCGGCAATCATTTTCTCGATGAATGCCACTTCGCCACCTTCGCACCACAGTTCGTGCTGCTGACCGCCAAAGTTCAGCGCGGCGTTTTCTGCCTGGCCAAGATTACGACGCTTACGCTCGCTACCGGCACGGGCGGCCTCGGCGGAATCATGGAACGGCGGATTACACATGGTTGCGTCGTAATTCTCGTTCTTGTGAATCACGCCGGTAAAGATAGCGGACGCCTCTTTCTGTCGACGTAAACGAATCGAGCGGGTCAAGCCCTCATTGCCGTTGATAATCGCCTGAGCGCTGGCAAACGCCTGCTGGCCAATTTCACTCCCGGTAAAACGCCAGCCGTATTCCGCCACGCCAATCAGCGGGTAAATGAGATTTGCGCCAGTCCCGATATCCAGCACCGTTGCCTGTTCAGGGACTTCGCCGTTACGGTCATCCGCAAGTAAATCAGCAAGATGATGGACATAATCCGCGCGGCCCGGGACGGGTGGGCAGAGAAAACCTTCCGGAATATCCCAGTGCGTAACACCATAAAAATGGGCCAACAGCGCCTTATTAAGCGCTTTTACCGCCAGCGGATCGGCAAAATTCACCGAAGGTTCACCCGCAGGCGTCTGAACGATAAAGTCCTGCAGTGGGGGATAGCTTTGACACAGGGCATTCATGTCGTAGCGGCTGCGGTGGCGGTTACGCGGGTGTAATCCCGGCTTTTGGGCAGTCATGGCATTCTCCTTTTAACAGCGGCGTAAGATACCCTCTGAGGACGCAACGGTAAATAACTCTCTTCTCAACGCAATAACTCACTAAAAATCATCAACCTGTATGTCTATGATATGTCAATAATTTGTCAATAAATATTGTTCAAAAAACACACAGATCACCATCAAATTTTTGCGCTAAATCACACTGCGTATGCTTCTAAACTTAATCTGAATCACCCATTGTCATTCAGAGGATGTGATTATGAAAAAATACCTGACACTTATCGTGGTCGCTGGCGCTCTTGCCACCGCATCACTTCCCGCCTGGGCCGTTCAGTCTCTGGTGACCCAAAGCGATACCAGCCAGCTTCGCCCTGCGGGGACGGTCTCTGCGACGGGCGCATCAAACCTTGACGATCTGCAACACAAGCTGGCAGAAAAAGCCCGTGAACAAGGTGCAAAAGGGTTTGTCGTCGAATCAGCAAGCGGCGACAACCATATGTTTGGCACGGCCACCATCTATAAATAACCCCGCAAAACGCGCTGCATCTGCCCAACAGATGCAGTTGTTCCGCGCCCTTCCTTGACTGTACGTTTTTTGACCCCATATTCATAAGATGAGATTCACTTTCAGTCAGGAGTCACCTATGGCATCCGGTTGGGCGAATGATGACGCCGTCAATGAACAGATCAACAGTACGATTGAAGATGCGGTAGCACGAGTTCGCGGAGAGTTAACGCACGGCGAGAGTCTGCACGAGTGCGAAGAGTGTGGCGAACCGATCCCCGAGGCCCGGCGTAAAGCGGTGCCTGGCGTGCGGCTGTGCATCGCCTGTCAGCAGAATAAAGATTCAAAAAATAGCGTTAACTCGGGATATAATCGCAGAGGATCGAAAGATAGCCAGTTACGCTGACTCTTCTTTACCCAAAACGAAGCCGCAAGCAGTTACCTTTACGCTCACGGTTTTTTAATAACCGCGTCGCAAAAAGTGCGCTGCGTGACGACTGTGTAAAGCGCAACGGCAAGAAGTGTCAATCGTCGCTTTGAATTTATTAATATTCAATAAGTTATTTGTCATTCAATTTTTTTGAGCAACGCTGTCAATTCTCTTCGATTTTATCTTTCGCAAAAAAACGTGATACTTATCACATCGACGGAACATCGTCCCCTTAACAGAATAACCTGCGAGAGATTAACTATGAAAACCATCAAATATGCTGTTGCCGCTGTAGCCCTTTCTGCTCTGTCTTTTGGCGCGTTCGCTGCTCAGTCAATCACGACTTCCCAGGCTCAGGGTATGAATAAAATGGGTGTGGTGAGTGCTGAAGGCGCGACCACGCTGGATGGTCTGGAAGCGAAACTGGCTGAGAAAGCCTCTGCTGCTGGCGCAAGTGGTTATACCATCACTTCTGCTAACACCAACAACAAACTTAGCGGTACTGCGGTTATCTATAAATAACCCAACGGATTTATGCACTACGCTCGCTATCCCTCTGGCGAGTTGCTCCACCCCTCATTGACCCTGTTGTTGTTACCCTTTGTTTGCCCGTCCAGTCTGGACGGGCTTTTTTTTGCTAAAAACTCTGCTCAACGCGAGCCAGCCCGGCGTCCACTGATTCCACTTCTCCCGTTGCCAGCAGGCAGCAGGCCATCTGGAGTTTAAGCGAATGTGGCACCGGCTCACTTCCGGCGAGACAGCGCTCTGTCCAGCGCGCGGTGGTTTCCGGATCTTTTGCCGCAGGCAGCAGCACCGCCCCCTGACTCTCTTCACCGCGCTCCAGCACGACGCGCGTCCCGACAGGGTCGATCAGTGTCATCTGCGGACAACGTTGCGGATTGGCATACGCTTCGCCTTCCGTGCCGTGCATCAGCAATCCTCGTCCGCCAATATCAGCGAAAAATTCCGCCACTCGCGTGACATATTCGGGATGTGACACGCTGGACAAACGCAGCGCGGCATCCTCCGCGAACGGCGTGGCGAGCTTCGCCAGCGTGTGCGCGCTGTTACGCACTCCCATCCGCCAGCGGTGATCCAACTGCGCTTCAAGCGGCGGGCAAAGCGCTCGAACCGGAATGTATACCGGCTGGTGTCCGTCAAGTTTGGCCTGCGCCTGCCCGGCGTGAAGAGTGGGTTCAATCCCCATTAGTTCAAAAATGGTTTCTGTCAGTACGCGGGTGGGATCGGCGCTGACGCCATGCACCACAACCGGAAAACCGAGTTTGTGCAGCAGAACAGCCAGCAGCGGTGTCAGGTTCGCCTGCTTGCGCGCACCGTTGTAGCTTGGGATCACAATCGGCATCGGTTTACCGACCGGAGGGGTCAGGCGTAGGGTCTGCGCTTGCATCGCCTCATAAAACCCGCGCATCTCGGCTTCACCCTCCCCTTTGATACGCAGCGCAATCAATATGCCCCCCAGCTCCAGCTCCGGCACTTCGCCATTCAGCATACGGGTGTAGAGGGCACGGGCTGTTTGCTGGTCCAGATCGCGGGCATGGTTTTTCCCGCGTCCTACCTCTTTGATAATTTTGCGATAATCCACGACATTTCTCCTGGCAACTTCATTGACACACTATAGCCCTGAAAAAGCCATCAACGATAGTGTTGCTTATTTTCTACCGGAACTCCGTCGTCTCGCACCCGGTGCTTTTTTCCGCGCCGCCACCACAGTCGTTGGCCTTTTTTTCACTTCCGGCACATCAGGCTGCTCAATAGGAAAGACCGGCAAAGCGTTCAGCAAGCGCTGACCGTAGTTTTTGGTGAGCAGTCGTCGGTCATAAATCACGATTTCGCCCCAGCAGCCGTGACTACGAATCAGTCGCCCCACCTGCTGAATCAGATTAAACGACGCCGCAGGCAGGCTTTGCACCTCGAACGGATAGCGGTTGAGACTCTTCAGCCACTCGCCCTCGGTGATCACCACCGGGCTATCAATCGGCGGGAACGCGATTTTATGGATATGCACCTGCGTCAGGTAGTCGCCCTTCAGATCGAGACCTTCAGCAAAAGACTGCAAGCCGATCAGCACGCTGCGCTCACCGTTATCAATGCGTTTTCGGTGCGTTTCCACCAGCCGGTAACGCGGTTGATCGCCCTGCACCAACAGCAATAAACGCAGATCGGTCACATAGGTTAAAAACAGCTGCATCGCCCGATTACTGGCAAACAACACCAGCATCCCCGGATATTTTTTGCTCTCGACCTGCTCGCGAAAATAGGCCGCCATCTCGGCAATGTGCTGCTCTTCGTGTTCCATCAGCGGTTCATGCTGCATTTTGGGGATCACCAGTTTCCCCTGCTCACAGTGGTTAAACGGCGAATCGAGCGAGACAAAACGATCGCCCGCTTTTTCTTTTAACCCGCTCATCTCCTGCAACCGCGAAAAACTATTCAGAGAGCGCAGCGTCGCGGAGGTGACCACCACATGCGGGACGCTTCGCCAGATCAGTTTTTCCAGCTGATCGCTGACGCGGATCCCAACGCAATGGAAGTACAGGTGGATCTGTCCGTCTTTCGCTTCCCGCGTTGCCCATTTGGTCACGGGTGCGCCGGAAGCCTGGGCCATCGACGCCAGCCGCCACAGCTTGCTTTGACTTTCAAACATGCTTAATGCGCGATTCATCTGCAACAGCACCCGATGCACGCGCACTACGTCATGCGTCCCGGTTTTTTCACTGAGATCGTTGAGGAACATCTCCGCCAGCCCGCGCAGCTTTTCCAGATGCTTCGCCAGCTGTTTGCAGATCTCCATGATCTCATCGGGCAGCTCACCCATCGCAAAACGGTGTTCGGCTTCCTGGGTTGCGGGCATGTAGAGATCGAGAATGTTATTCAGTGAAGCAATAAGTGAATAAACCTCTTCACAGTGTTCACTCAGCCGCTCTGGCACCGCCAGCGGGGGCGTGGTTTTGGGGCGGAACTGCTCCATGCAGGTCGCGATGAGCTTGCAGAACAGATCGAGCTGCAGACGAAACCACGGCGCGGTGATCTCGGCACTCATCTCCAGCGCATCGCGGGCGACGTCGGGAAGATGGTGTCCTTCATCGAGAACCAGCAGCAGATTTTTCGGATCGGGTAGAACCGATTCGCTCTCCAGCGCCGCCATCACCAGCGCGTGATTGGCGACCACCACTTCCGCCTCCTGGATTTCACGACGCGCAACAAAGAACGGACATTCGCGATAGTAATGGCAGTTGCGATTCAGACAGCTGGCCTTATCGGTGCTCAGCCGTCGCCACAAGTCGTCGCTAATCGCCTTATCGGTGTGATCGCGCAGACCATCCCATTTATAGCCGTCGAGATCGATCTTCAGCTTCGCGCACAGCTCCTGCTCGGCCTTGTTGTTGGGGGTTAAATCATCATCCAGAAACGCCAGCAGATCCTGCTGGGTGGCTTCAGTACTGGCCAGCCCCGCCAGATTGCGCGGACACACGTAGCGCCCGCGGCCAAAGGCGGCGGTAAACCGCAGTTCAGGAATAATTTTGCGCAGCAGCGGCAGGTCTTTGCTGTAGATCTGATCCTGAAGCGCCACGTTGGCGGTGCTGATGACCAGTGTTTTTTGCTCTTCACGGGCAATGGCGATCCCGGGAATCAAATAGGAGAGGGTCTTACCGACTCCGGTCGGGGCTTCAATCGCCAGATGCCGCCCGTCGTCCCCGGCGAGCGTCTTCGCCACATCGGCAATCATCTGCCGCTGCGGGGCTCGGGGAATAAAGTCGGGGATCTGCTGTTGCAGCGCCTTATACCAGGCGGCAATTTGCGCTTTGAGCGCAGCGGTTAAAGCCATCGGGAGACCTGAAGTACTGTATAAACAGCCACTATTGTGGCACGTTCGCGGGGTTGTCGCAAAAAGAAAAGCCCGGCGTTAGAGCCGGGCTTCCAGATTACTGCGCGGAGGCAGGTTTACGCGGGCGGCGTCGGCGTTGGCCTTCACCTGCGGGTTTTGCTTCCCCGCTGCGCCACGGGTTTTCCCCGGCGGGTTTCGCGTCACCCGTACGGCGCGGCGGTTTGCCTGCCGCTTTTGGCGCGCCACCTTCTGCACGACGCGGCTGCTGGCTGCGTCCGCCAGCGCCCTGACCGCGACCACCGCCGCCGCCACGCTGCTGACGGCCGTTCTGAATCGGCTCTGCTTTAATTGAGGAATCCACTTCATAGCCTTCAAGGGCGATGCGAGGGATCTCTTTTTTCAGCAGACGTTCAATGTCATGCAGCAGTTTATGTTCGTCGACGCACACCAGTGAGAGTGCTTCACCGGTTGCCGCTGCACGGCCAGTACGGCCAATACGGTGAACGTAATCTTCCGGCACGTTCGGCAGCTCATAGTTCACGACGTGCGGCAGCTCTTCAATATCCAGGCCACGGGCCGCAATATCGGTTGCCACCAGCACGCGAATATCGCCGGATTTGAAATCAGCCAGCGCACGCGTACGCGCACCCTGACTCTTGTTACCGTGGATCGCCGCACTGCGAATCCCATCTTTATTCAGCTGTTCAGCCAGGTGGTTAGCCCCGTGCTTGGTGCGGGTGAAGACCAGCACCTGCTGCCAGTTGCCTTCACCGATCATCTGCGACAGCAGTTCCCGCTTACGCTTCTTGTCAACGAAGTGAACGTGCTGGGTCACCTGTTCAGAGGCGGTGTTACGACGCGCCACTTCGATTTCCAGCGGGTTACGCAGCAGTTTTTCCGCCAGCCCTTTGATCTCGTCGGAGAAGGTCGCGGAGAACAGCAGGTTCTGACGACGCGCAGGCAGTTTAGCCAGTACGCGGCGAATATCGTGGATAAAACCCATGTCCAGCATGCGGTCAGCTTCGTCCAGCACCAGGATTTCAACCTGATCCAGTTTAACGGCATTCTGATGTTCCAGATCGAGTAAACGGCCCGGCGTGGCGACTAATACGTCAACACCGCTGCGCAGTTTCATCATCTGTGGGTTGATGCTCACGCCGCCAAATACCACCAGCGAACGGATATCGAGATAGCGGCTGTACTCACGCACGTTCTCGCCGATCTGCGCCGCCAGTTCACGGGTTGGGGTCAGGATCAGCGCACGTACCGGACGGCGACCCTTCGCATGAGGCTCTTTCTGAACCAGACGCTGCAATAATGGCAGGGTGAAGCCCGCCGTTTTACCGGTACCGGTCTGGGCACTGGCCATCAGATCGCGGCCTTCCAGCACCGCAGGGATCGCCTGCTGCTGAATAGGGGTTGGCTCAAGGTAGCCCTGTTCTGCAACAGCGCGCAGAATTTCCGGGTTCAGGCCAAGGGTATCAAAAGACATAAAAACTCCGAACCGCCCCGACCGTCACAGGTGTAGTTTTCAGGGAGATAAGACGAATAGAGAGGGACAAAAACCACAATGTCACGAAGCAGCGGAGTGTAGCAGATTTTGTGACACGGCGCATAAAATATCCCTGTGGGATTCAACGACAAAATATTTCGCCACCCGACTGGACACGGCGAAAAATTATACATAGTCTTAATCAATCGATTGATTAATTCTTAATGACGCTATGAATCCAACTCCGACAACCACCAAAGGTGAACAGGCGAAAAGCCAGCTGATTGCCGCCGCGCTGGCCCAGTTTGGCGAGTACGGGCTGCACGCCACCACGCGTGATATCGCCGCCCAGGCCGGGCAAAACATCGCTGCCATCACCTACTACTTTGGTTCGAAGGAGGATTTATACCTCGCCTGCGCCCAGTGGATCGCCGATTTCATTGGCAGCCGTTTTCAGCAGCAGGTTGCCGCCGCCACCGCGCTGCTTAACGAACCGACGCCGGATCGCGCCGCCATCCGCGCGCTGATTCTGAGCGCCTGCAACAATATGATTGCCCTGCTCACCCACGACGATACGCTGAATCTCAGTAAGTTTATCTCGCGCGAGCAGCTCTCTCCCACCGCCGCCTATCAGCGGGTTCACGATCAGGTGATCGCGCCGATGCACACCCATCTGACGCAGCTGATCGCGGCCTATACCGGACGCGATGCCAACGACACACAAACCATTTTGCATACCCATGCGCTGCTCGGCGAAGTGCTCGCTTTTCGCCTGGGCCGGGAGACCATTCTGTTACGCACGGGCTGGACACAATTCGATGAGGATAAAGCTGCGCAGATCGGTCAGGTGATCACCTGTCACCTCGACCTGATCCTGCAAGGTTTAACGCAAAGGAGCCTGGAGTCATGAAAAAACCTGTCGTCGCCATCCTGGCGGTGGTCGTTGTGCTGGCAGCCGGGATCGGCGGCTGGCTGTGGTATCAGAGCCAGCAGGATCGCGGTCTTACGCTCTACGGCAACGTGGATATTCGTACGCTCAATATGAGTTTCCGCGTCGGGGGTCGCCTGGCATCGCTCACGGTTGACGAAGGCGATGCGATCAAAGCCGGGCAGGTGCTCGGTCAGCTGGATAAAGCCCCGTACGAAAACGCGCTGATGCAGGCTAAAGCCAGCGTGTCGGTGGCCCAGGCGCAGTATGATTTAATGAAAGCGGGCTATAGGGATGAAGAAGTTGCCCAGGCCGCCGCGGCCGTGAAACAGGCGCAGGCCGCTTACGACTATGCGCAAAACTTCTTTAACCGCCAGCAAGGGTTATGGAAAAGCCGCACCATCTCGGCCAACGATCTCGAAAATGCGCGCTCCTCGCGCGATCAGGCCCAGGCCACATTAAAATCGGCGCAGGATAAACTCAGCCAGTACCGCACCGGTAACCGTCCGCAGGATATCGAACAGGCAAAAGCCAGCCTCGAACAGGCTCAGGCGCAGCTGGCGCAGGCCGAGCTGGATTTACATGACACCACGCTGGTGGCGCCGTCTGACGGCACGCTGATGACCCGCGCCGTTGAGCCAGGCAGCATGTTAAGCGCAGGCAGCACGGTTCTCACTCTCTCCCTCACCCGTCCGGTGTGGGTCCGCGCCTACATTGACGAGCCGAATCTCAACCAGGCGCAGCCGGGACGCGAACTGCTGCTCTATACCGATGGGCGACCCGACAAGCCGTATCACGGTAAAGTGGGGTTTGTTTCTCCCACCGCTGAATTTACCCCGAAAACCGTCGAAACCCCCGATCTGCGCACAGACCTTGTCTATCGCCTGCGCATTATCGTTACCGATGCCGACGACGCACTGCGTCAGGGCATGCCGATTACGGTGAAATTCAACGACGGGGAAGGACATGAATGACGCGGTTATCCAACTTAACGACCTGGTAAAACGCTTTGCGGGAATGGATAAACCCGCCGTTGCCCCGCTGAATTGCACGCTGCAAAAAGGCTATGTGACCGGCCTGGTGGGCCCCGATGGCGCGGGAAAAACCACGCTGATGCGGATGCTTGCCGGTCTGCTCAAGCCCGACGAGGGGAGCACCAGCGTGCTGGGGCTGGATCCGATCCAAAACGACAGCGAACTGCATGCGATGCTGGGTTACATGCCGCAGAAATTTGGCCTGTACGAAGATCTGACGGTGATGGAAAACCTTAACCTGTATGCCGATTTGCGCAGCGTCACCGGAGAAACCCGGCAAAAAACCTTTGCCCGTTTGCTTGAGTTCACCTCACTCGGCCCCTTCACCGACCGCCTGGCCGGTAAGCTTTCCGGCGGGATGAAGCAGAAGCTGGGGCTGGCCTGCACCCTGGTGGGCGAGCCAAAGGTTCTGCTGCTTGATGAACCCGGCGTCGGCGTGGATCCCATTTCGCGGCGCGAGCTGTGGCAAATGGTCCACGAACTGGCTGGCGATGGCATGTTGATCCTCTGGAGCACATCCTATCTCGACGAAGCAGAACAGTGTCGCGACGTGCTGTTGATGAACGAGGGCGAGCTGCTGTATCAGGGCGAACCCACCGCCCTGACGCAAAAAATGGCAGGACGCTGTTTTTTACTGCACAGCCCGGATGAAACCAACCGCCAGTTATTGCAGCGCGTGCTGAAATTGCCGCAGGTCAGCGATGGCATGATCCAGGGGCGCTCGGTGCGCGTGATCCTGAAAAAAGAGTCCACCGCGGACGATATTCGCTCTGCACAAGGCATGCCGCCGGTTGAAATTGAAGAGACGGCGCCACGCTTTGAGGATGCGTTTATTGATTTGCTGGGCGGTGCGGGTACGTCTGAATCTCCTCTTGGCGCCATTTTGCATACGGTGGAAGGCACGCCCGGCGAAACGGTCATTGAAGCCAAAGCGCTGACCAAAAAATTTGGTGATTTCGCCGCGACGGATAATGTGAATTTCTCGGTGCAACGCGGTGAGATATTCGGCCTGCTGGGACCGAACGGCGCGGGCAAATCCACCACCTTTAAAATGATGTGCGGTCTGCTGGTCCCTACATCCGGTAAAGCGCTGGTGCTGGATATGGATCTCAAAGTCAGCTCGGGCAAAGCGCGCCAGCATCTGGGCTATATGGCGCAAAAGTTCTCGCTCTACAGCAACCTGACCGTCGAACAGAATTTGCGTTTTTTCTCTGGCGTCTACGGCCTGCGCGGGCGGGCGCAAAGTGAAAAAATCGCCCGCATGAGCGACGCGTTTGGCCTGACCCATATTGCCTCGCACGCCACCGACGCCCTGCCGCTTGGCTTTAAACAGCGTCTGGCGCTGGCGTGTTCCCTGATGCACGAGCCGGATATTCTGTTTCTCGATGAGCCGACCTCCGGAGTTGATCCCATCACTCGCCGCGAATTTTGGCTGCATATCAATAGCATGGTGGAGAAAGGAGTCACCGTGATGGTCACCACCCACTTTATGGATGAAGCCGAGTATTGCGACCGTATTGGCCTGGTCTATCGCGGCAAACTGATTGCGCACGGCACGCCGGACGATTTAAAAGCGCAGGCCGCCGACGATGAGCAGCAGGATCCGACGATGGAGCAGGCCTTTATCACCCTGATTAACGACTGGGACAAGGAGCATGCGAATGAGCACTAAGGCGATTTCCTGGCGTCGGGTGCGGGCGTTGTGCATCAAAGAGACGCGGCAGATCGTCCGCGATCCGAGTAGCTGGCTGATTGCGGTGGTTATCCCCCTCCTGCTGCTGTTTATTTTTGGCTACGGGATAAACCTCGACTCCAGCAAACTGCGGGTCGGGATTTTGCTGGAACAACGCAGTGAAGAGGCGCTGGATTTCACCCATGCCATGACCGGCTCACCCTACATTGACGCTACGATTAGCGATAATCGCCAGCAGCTGGTGCAAATGATGCAGGCCGGGCGTATTCGCGGAATGGTGGTGATCCCGGTCGATTTTGCCGCCAATATGGCGCGGCCCGGTGCGGATGCTCCTCTTCAGGTGATCACCGACGGCAGCGAGCCCAACACCGCAAACTTTGTGCAGGGCTATGTTGAGGGGATCTGGCAGCTGTGGCAGATGCAGCGGGCGGAAGATCGCGGAGAGACGTTTGAACCGCTGATTGACGTGCAAACCCGCTACTGGTTCAACCCCGCCGCCATCAGCCAGCACTTTATCATTCCGGGGGCCGTCACCATCATCATGACGGTGATTGGCGCGATCCTCACCTCGCTGGTGATCGCCCGTGAATGGGAGCGTGGCACGATGGAGGCGCTGCTGTCCACCGAGGTGACGCGCGTTGAACTGCTGCTCTGCAAGCTGATCCCCTACTACTTCCTCGGGATGCTGGCGATGCTGCTCTGTATGCTGGTGTCGGTGTTTATTCTCGGTGTGCCTTATCGCGGCTCGCTGATCCTGCTGTTCTTAATCACCAGCCTGTTTTTGCTCAGTACCTTAGGCATGGGACTGCTGATCTCAACCATTACCCGTAATCAGTTTAACGCCGCGCAGGTGGCGCTGAATGCCGCGTTTCTGCCGTCGATTATGCTCTCGGGCTTTATTTTCCAGATAGACAGTATGCCGGCGGTGATCCGCGCGGTGACCTATATCATCCCGGCTCGTTATTTCGTCAATACGCTGCAAAGCCTGTTTCTGGCGGGCAATATTCCGGTGGTGCTGGTCGTCAATATTCTTTTTTTGATGGCGTCGGCAGTGATGTTTATCGGCCTGACATGGATGAAAACCAAACGGCGGCTGGATTAAGGAGCGCATATGTTTCATCGTCTGTGGACATTAATTCGTAAAGAGCTGCAATCGCTGCTGCGTGAACCGCAAACCCGCGCGATCCTTATCCTGCCGGTGCTTATCCAGGTGCTGCTGTTCCCCTTTGCCGCAACGCTTGAAGTGACCAATGCCACCATCGCGGTGTACAGCGAAGATAACGGCAAACATTCGGTAGAGCTGACGCAACGTTTTGCCCGCGCCAAAGCTTTTACTCATGTTTTGCTGCTGAAGAGCCCGCAGGAGATTCAGCCCACCATTGATACGCAAAAGGCGCTGCTGCTGGTGCGTTTCCCGGCCGATTTTTCCCGCAATCTGGATACCTTCCAGACCGCGCCGATGCAGTTGATTCTTGACGGGCGTAACTCCAACAGCGCACAGATTGCCGCCAATTATCTGCAACAGGTGGTGAAGAACTATCAGCAGGAGTTAATGGAGGGGAAAGCCAGACCCAATAACAGCGAACTGGTGGTGCGTAACTGGTATAACCCGAACCTCGATTACAAATGGTTCGTAGTGCCGTCACTCATCGCGATGATCACCACCATCGGGGTGATGATTGTGACGTCGCTGTCGGTGGCTCGCGAACGTGAACAGGGTACGCTGGATCAGCTGTTAGTCTCGCCGCTGTCTACCTGGCAGATTTTTGTCGGCAAGGCGGTTCCGGCTCTTATCGTTGCCACCTTCCAGGCCAGCATTGTGCTGGGAATAGGCATCTGGGCCTATCAAATTCCGTTTGCCGGATCGCTGGCGCTGTTTTACTTCACGATGCTGATTTACGGGCTGTCGCTGGTGGGATTCGGGCTGTTGATTTCGGCGCTGTGCTCAACGCAACAGCAGGCATTTATCGGCGTGTTTGTCTTTATGATGCCGGCGATTTTGCTGTCGGGTTATGTCTCGCCGGTCGAAAACATGCCGGTCTGGCTACAGAATTTGACGTGGGTGAATCCGATTCGGCACTTTACCGATATCACCAAGCAGATCTATCTGAAGGATGCGAGTCTGGATATTGTCTGGGGAAGTTTGTGGCCGCTACTGGTCATAGCGGCCACGACGGGTTCAGTGGCGTACGCGATGTTTAGGCGTAATATCGCCTAACTTCTTCTCTTTGGTCAGCAGTGAGACGACCGCAGGCCCTGCGAGGATAGCCAGACCCGCGAGGGCCAGCAGCAGGTTGTTTTGCAATACGCGCGACAACAGCCATAAGACGATTAACGCCGCGCCAAAATACCAGGTGGTGGTGAGCTCTTCGAGCACATCACCCACTTCCCGCCAGCGTGCTTCATGGTGACGCTGTAAAAACAGCATCGACAGCACGGTGACGCCATACATCACGCACAATCCCAGGCCAACGTGCACCAGGTTACGGCTCATCCAGCCCATTACCAGTACCGCCACGACCAGTAAATGCAACATAATCTGCCAGCAACTAAGACCTGTTGCGACACGAACGCGTTGTTGCCACTTCATGGCTTCTCTCCTGAAGGATATTTCTCTGCTAGTTCAGAGTACCGCACTTTACGGAAAATTCCGTAACGCCGCATCTTTTTGTGACGCCTACTACACTTTATTTTCATCAGGATAGTGACGCTGGCAGGAGCATATGACCCAACAAACCCGGCATTTTTCATTAAAAATATTGACGATTAACACACACAAAGGCTTCACGACATTTAATCGCCGCTTCATTTTACCCGAGCTGCGTGACGCGGTACGGACCGTCGGCGCCGATATTGTCTGTCTTCAGGAAGTGATGGGCGCGCATGACGTTCACCCGATGCATATTGAAAACTGGCCCGATACCACGCACTACGAATTTCTGGCCGATACCATGTGGAGCGATTACGCCTACGGGCGAAATGCGGTCTATCCCGAAGGGCATCACGGCAATGCGGTACTGTCGCGTTTCCCCATCGAGCACTATGAAAATCACGACGTTTCGGTGGGCGAAAGCGAAAAACGCGGCTTACTTTACTGCCGCATCACCCCGCCGGATCTGGCCTTTCCGGTCCATGTGGGCTGCGTGCATCTCGGCCTGCGGGAAGCGCATCGTCAGGCGCAGCTGAAGATGATGACACAGTGGGTGAATGCCTTACCGCAAGGCGACCCGGTGGTTATCGCCGGGGATTTTAACGACTGGCGGCTGCGAGCCAACCATCCGTTGAAAGCGCATGCGGGCCTTGATGAGATTTTCACCCGTGCCCATGGCCGCCCGGCGCGCACCTTCCCGGTGGGGTTTCCCCTGCTGCGCCTGGATCGTATTTACGTCAAAAACGCGCATGCCAGCAGTCCCAACGCGCTGACGCTGCGTAGCTGGCGGCATTTGTCCGACCATGCCCCTTTAAGTGCGGAGATCCACTTATGAAAAGTTCATGGCGAGAAGGAAACCGAATCCAGCTGCTGGAGAATGGCGATAACTATTATCCGGCAGTCTTTGCCGCGCTCGACGGCGCACAGCACAAAATTATCCTTGAGACCTTTATCTGGTTTGAGGACGGCGTAGGCCGTCAGCTCCACGAGGCCGTTCTGCGTGCCGCCCAGCGCGGAGTGAAAGTCGAAGTGTTGCTGGACGGTTACGGTTCACCGGATCTCAGCGATAACTTTGTTAACGAGCTCACCGCTGCGGGCGTAGTGTTCCGCTATTACGACCCGCGCCCTCCGCTGCTGGGGATGCGCACGAACGTCTTTCGCCGCATGCACCGCAAAATTGTGGTGGTGGATGATACCGTCGCCTTCGTGGGAGGCATTAACTACTCCGATGAGCACATGTCTGATTATGGCCCGGAAGCCAAACAAGATTATGCGGTAAGAGTTGAAGGCCCGGTGGTGCAGGATATTTTGCTGTTCGAGCTGGAAAACCTGCCGGGTCAGTCAGTGGCGCGTCGATGGTGGAAACGTCGTCATCGCCCGGAAGAGAACCGCCAGCCGGGCGAAGCGCAGGCGCTGTTTATCTGGCGCGATAATGGTGAACATCGCGACGATATTGAACGCCATTATCTGAAGATGCTCGCCAATGCGAAGCGCGAAGTGATTATCGCCAACGCCTATTTCTTCCCGGGCTATCGTCTGCTGCACGCCATGCGCAACGCCGCGCGGCGCGGTGTCCGGGTCAAGCTGATTGTGCAGGGTGAGCCGGATATGCCGATTGTCACCGTAGGCGCGCGGTTGCTGTACGACTATCTGGTCAAAGGCGGCGTGCAGATATACGAGTACCGCCGCAGACCACTGCACGGAAAAGTGGCGCTGATGGACGATCACTGGGCAACGGTCGGCTCCAGTAATCTCGATCCCCTGAGCCTGTCTCTGAATCTGGAAGCCAATCTGATCATTCACGATCGCGAGTTTAATCAGACCCTTCGCGACAACCTGAACGGCATTATTGCCCGCGACTGCGTACGGGTGGATGATTCGATGGTGCCGAAACGCACCTGGTGGAATCTGACCAAAAGCGTGGTGGTGTTCCACTTCCTGCGCCACTTCCCGGCGCTGGTCGGCTGGCTGCCAGCCCATACGCCAAAGCTCGCGCAGGTCCCTGCGCCAGTACAACCTGAAATGGAAACGCAGGATCGGATTGAAGCCGAAAACACAGGGGTAAAACCATAATGAGCAAATCTCATCCCCGCTGGCGACTGGCAAAGAAAATCCTCACCTGGCTATTTTTTATCGCTGTCGCCGTTTTACTGGTGGTGTACGCACAAAAAATCGACTGGGCAGAGGTGTGGAAGGTTATTCGTAATTATAACCGTATGGTGCTGCTGACCGCCGTTGGCCTGGTCATACTGAGCTATCTGATTTATGGCTGCTATGACCTGCTGGGGCGGGCCTATTGCGGGCATAAGCTGGCAAAACGCCAGGTGATGCTGGTGTCGTTTATCTGCTACGCCTTCAACCTGACGCTCAGTACCTGGGTGGGCGGCATTGGCATGCGCTATCGCCTGTACTCGCGCCTTGGGCTGCCGGGCAGTACCATTACGCGTATTTTCTCGCTAAGCATTACCACCAACTGGCTGGGCTATATTCTGCTCGGCGGGGTGATTTTCACCGTCGGGGTGGTTCAGCTGCCCGCGCACTGGTATATCGACGAAGCGACCCTGCGCATTTTAGGTATTGTCCTGCTGCTGATCATCGCCGCCTATCTGTGGGCCTGCGCGTTTGCTAAACGACGTCATATGACCGTCAAAGGGCAAAAGCTGGTTTTACCCTCGTGGAAATTTGCCGTGTTGCAGATGGTGATTTCCAGCGCCAACTGGATGGTGATGGGGGCGATCATCTGGCTGCTGATTGGCGAGGAGGTGAATTATTTCTTCGTTCTGGGCGTGCTGCTGGTCAGCAGTATCGCCGGAGTGATCGTTCATATCCCGGCCGGGATCGGCGTGCTGGAGGCGGTATTTATCGCGCTGCTGGCGGGTGAGCATGTCTCGCACGGTACGATTATCGCCGCGCTGCTGGCCTATCGAATGCTCTATTATTTCCTGCCGCTGGCGCTGGCCACGGTTTGCTATTTGATGCTGGAGAGTCGGGCGAAAAAGTTGCGGGCCAAAAACGAGAAGGCCATGGCGAAATGATGATTCCCTCACACGCTCCCTTTTGGGGCGTGTGAGGGAGGAGGATTAGCGGCGATTGCCAAAGATGCGCAGCAGCATCAGGAACAGGTTGATAAAGTCCAGATACAGAGTTAACGCGCCGAGAATGGCGTATTTACGCAGTGTGGAACTGTCGCGAACATCAATTTGCTCGCCGATGTTTTTCAGCTTCTGAGTATCGTAAGCGGTCAGACCGACAAAGACGATCACCCCGATATAAGTCACCGCCCACATCAGCGCTTCGCTTTTCAGCCAGAAGTTAACCAGCGAGGCGAGGACAATACCGATCAGCGCCATAAACAGCATATTACCGAGGCCGCTCAGATCGCGCTTAGTGGTATAGCCGTACAGGCTCATCGCGCCGAACATCCCGCCTGCCACCACAAAGGTACTGGCGATAGACGAATAGGTGTAGACAATAAAAATGCTGGAGAGCGTCAGGCCGGTGAGGGCCGAATAGAGCATAAACAGCGTCGTCGCCATCCCCGCACTGAGCTTTTGCACCAGCCCGGAAAGCACAAACACCAGCGCCAGTTGAGCAATGATTAGCCCAAAGAAGGTGATTTTGCTGGAAAAGATAAACATCATCAGCGCCGGCGTATTGGCTGCATACCACGCGATAAATGCCGTGAGTAACAGGCCAACGGTCATCCAGCCATAGACTTGCGCCATATAGGTTTGCAGGCCGCTACGCGTCTGCTGAACGATTGAATCCGAACGTGGAAATCGGTCCATGATAACTCCTGATTAAGTGGGCACACTCCGTAAGATTAACACATCCACGCCATCCGGTTACCAGCGTCGGGCAGCCTGTTTGTCGCTGTCGCGCGATTCCACCCAGCGTTCGCCTTCTGGCGTGGCTTCACGCTTCCAGAACGGGGCGCGGGTTTTGAGATAATCCATCATAAACTCTGCCGCTTCAAATGCACTGCCGCGATGCGAACTGGTCACGCCAACAAAGACGATCTCCTCGCCGGGCCACATTTCACCGATGCGGTGGATGACCGTCACGCGGCCCACAGGCCAGCGACGACGCGCCTCTTCAACGATGTCGGCGAGCGATTTTTCCGTCATGCCGGGATAATGCTCCAGCGTCAGCGCGCTAACGTCGTCGCCGAGGTTATGGTTACGCACTTTTCCGGTGAACGTCACCACCGCGCCATCTTCATCACGTTCGGCAAGCCAGTTGTATTCTGTTCCGACGTTGAAGCGCTCCGGTCCGACGATAATACGCGTGTCAGCCATGATTAGCCCCCTGTGACCGGCGGGAAAAAGGCCACTTCATCGCCCGTATTCACGGGATGGGTAAAATCCACCAGCGTCTGGTTGACGGCCGCCAGCAGTTTGCCCTCCTCCAGCGCCAGCGCCCAGCGATCGTTTTGCGCAGCCAGATGCGCGCGAAGCGCTTCTACGGTGTCAAAAGAGGCGTCAAGCGTCAGGCTGTCGGTGTTGACCAGCTCACGCACCTGAGCAAAAAAGAGAACTTTAATCATGATTGTCCGCCCTGAAATCTCCGGATTTGCCGCCGCTTTTCGCCAGCAGGCGAACCGGGCCAATCACCATGTCCTTCTGGACGGCTTTGCACATATCGTAGATGGTCAGCGCCGCGACGGAAGCCGCGGTGAGTGCCTCCATTTCTACGCCCGTTTTACCGGTGAGACGGCATAAGGATTCGATACGTACCCGATGATGTTCCGGCTCGGCCAGCAGATTCACTTCGACTTTACTCAGCATCAGCGGATGGCACAGCGGGATCAGATCCCAGGTGCGTTTTGCGGCCTGGATCCCCGCGATGCGGGCGGTGGCAAAGACATCACCTTTGTGGTGACTGCCGTCGATAATCATCGCCAGCGTTTCCGGCAACATGGTGACGAAGGCTTCGGCACGCGCTTCGCGCACCGTTTCAGCTTTGGCGGACACGTCCACCATATGCGCTTCGCCAGCGGCGTTAATGTGGGTCAGTTGCGACATAACTTACTTCTTCAAATGAGGGTGAAAATTACACGGACGGGTACGGGCATCAAGCTGCGGGGCAATGATGTTTTCCCACGCCGTGCGGCAGGCTTTGGTTGAGCCTGGCATGGCGAAAATCAGGGTCTTGTTGGCGATCCCGGCCACCGCGCGAGATTGCAGTGTCGAGGTGCCGATCTCTTCAAACGAGAGCATACGGAACACTTCGCCAAAGCCTTCGACTTCACGGTCAAACAGCGGCAGTAGCGCTTCGGGAGCCTGATCGCCTGCGGTAAAACCGGTGCCGCCGGTAATCAAAACAACCTGCACCTCATCGCTTGCGATCCACTGTGACACCTGGGCGCGAATGGCGTAGCGGTTCTCTTTCACAATCGCCTTGTCCACGAGGTGATGACCCGCCTCGTGCGCGGCATCGCGCAGCCAGTGGCCGGAGGTATCGTCCTCTTCGCCACGGCGTTCAGAAACGGTAAGAATAGCGATACGCGTCGGGATAAACTCTGCGCTGACCTGACTCATTTTCGGGTTCCTTTTAAGCCGATTACCCGCCGATATACGACAGGTTTTGGGTAATTCCGGTGTTGCCCTGATGGAGGAAATGGGTCTGTTTTTTCTGCGTGAGCGCCGCCGAAATACGCGCCTCAAGCGCGTCCTGCTGCGCATCGTCTTCCAGCAAATCGCGCAGATCCACGCCGCCATCGCCAAACAGACACAAATGAAGTTTGCCAACAGAAGAGACCCGCAGGCGGTTGCAGCTGGCACAGAAATCTTTTTCATAGGGCATGATGAGCCCTATTTCCCCTTGATAATCCGGGTGACAAAAGACTTGCGCAGGGCCGTCACTCCGCTGGCGGATCTGGTGGATCCAGCCGCGTTTCAGCAACTCGTCGCGCAGTACCATCCCGGAAATATGGTGGCGGCGAAACAGATCGCTGCCCTCACCGGTTTCCATCAGTTCAATAAAGCGCAGCTGAATGCGACGGGGTTTGATCCACGCCAGGAAGGTGTCCAGCTGGTGGTGATTCACATCACGCATCAGGACCGTGTTGACTTTGACTTTCTCAAAACCGGCCTCGAAAGCGGCATCGATCCCGTCCATCACCTGCTGGAATTTATCCTGCCCGGTGATGGCATGAAACTGACGGGCGTCGAGACTGTCAACGCTGACATTAATGGCCGTCAGCCCCGCATCGCGCCACTGCGCAACGTCCCGCGCCATCCGATAGCCATTGGTGGTCACAGCAATCTGGCGAATGCTGTCGTTTTCACGGATGGCGGCGATGATGTCGGGGAAATCACGGCGGAGTGAAGGCTCACCACCGGTGAGACGGACTTTTTCGGTGCCCAGCTCAGAAAACGCCCGCGTAATGCGGCGCACTTCTTCCACGGAGAGAAAACCGTTATTGGTGACGCTGCCCGGTTTGTAGCCATCAGGCAGGCAGTAGGTGCAACGGAAATTGCACACATCGGTAATCGACAGGCGTAAATAGAAAAACTTACGCGCGAAAGCATCAGTGAGTTGTGAAGCCATGTACACCTTTCCAGATACGGGAGGCACAGTCATTTCTTTCTGTACCCTGGTGGCGATACCGCCACGGCCAGGGCGCCATATCATGAGACACAGGCGCCAGGGCTAGAGTGTATGTTTTCGATGACGAAAACGTGGGTTATGCCGATAGTAGCGCGGAAATGACGCTTTCGCCATTCGCACATAACGCTGTATAGTTGTATATATAGCGACAAGATCGTGCACTTTCACTACAGGATACGTAAAAATCACAGTTTCGCATTGATATACGTCATTTTGCCTGGGGTGAGGCATCGTCTTTTAGGGGTAGTTAGGTTACTGTTACGCAGATCAAATGTGATAAGGAATGTGTATGCGCAATCGCACTTTTGCGGATCTTGACCGTGTGGTCGCTCTCGGCGGAGGACATGGGCTGGGGCGGGTTATGTCGTCATTATCGTCGCTGGGCTCCAGACTGACCGGGATCGTGACGACAACCGATAATGGCGGCTCTACAGGTCGTATTCGTCGTTCAGAAGGCGGCATCGCCTGGGGCGATATGCGTAACTGCCTCAATCAACTTATCACCGAACAAAGCGTCGCTTCGGCGATGTTTGAGTACCGTTTTGGCGGTAATGGTGAACTTTCCGGGCATAACCTCGGAAATCTGATGTTAAAGGCGCTGGATCACCTCAGCGTCCGTCCTCTTGAGGCGATTAATTTAATCAGAAACTTGCTAAAAGTGGATGCATTCCTGATCCCTATGTCAGAACAACCGGTCGATTTAATGGCTATCGACACGGAAGGGCATGAAGTTTACGGCGAGGTCAATATCGATCAGCTTATCCTGCCGCCAAAAGAGCTGATGACCTACCCGAGCGTTCCGGCCACCCGCGAAGCAGTTGAAGCCATCAGCGAAGCCGATTTAATTCTGATCGGCCCCGGCAGTTTCTATACCAGTCTGATGCCGCTGCTGCTGGTGAAAGAGCTGGCACAGGCGCTGCGTCGAACGCCGGCTCCGATGGTGTATATCGGCAATCTGGGCCGTGAACTCAGCCCTGCTGCTGCCAGTCTGACCCTTGCGGATAAGCTGGATCTGATGGAGCAGTATGTCGGTAAAAAGATTATCGACGGCGTGGTGGTTGGCCCCCATGTTGACGTCTCGGGGATTGAAGGCCGTATTGTTGTGCAGGAGCCGCTGGAAGCGAGCGATATCAAATATCGTCATGACCGACATTTGCTGCGTTTAGCGCTGGAGAAGGCAATTCAGGCGCTGGGATAGGTGTGTCTGGTGCACTCTGATCCCCTCCCCCCCCCCAGCCCCACAGAAGCATTAAAAATGGCAGCCTTTGACTGCCATTTTGCTTTTCCTAGGATGCCGCAATAAATAGTTCGCGCAGCTTATGCAGCTGATCGCGGAGTTGCGCCGCCTCTTCAAACTCCAGATTCTGGGCATGCTGCATCATCTGCCCTTCCAGCTCGTGGATTTTCTGCTGCAGGGCTTTCGGTGTCAGCAGCACTTCCACCGCGTCGGCCTCAACCGGGTGACGCGCTTTTCCACGGCCTTTGGTTTTCGCCAGACCCTGGCCCAGCGCCAGAATATCCACCACCTTCTTGTTCAGGCCCTGCGGCGTAATGCCGTGTTCTTCGTTGTACTGCTGCTGTTTCTCACGACGACGTTCTGTTTCGCCGATCGCTTTGGCCATCGACGCCGTAATTTTGTCGCCGTACAGAATGGCTTTCCCGTTGATGTTACGCGCCGCACGGCCGATGGTCTGAATCAGCGAGCGTTCAGAACGCAGGAAGCCCTCTTTGTCGGCATCCAGAATCGCCACCAGCGAGACTTCCGGCATGTCCAGACCTTCTCGCAACAGGTTAATCCCCACCAGCACGTCAAATTCACCAAGACGCAAATCGCGGATGATCTCCATGCGCTCAACGGTGTCGATATCCGAGTGCAGATAGCGCACGCGCTCACCGTGCTCTTCCAGATATTCGGTCAAGTCTTCCGCCATACGCTTGGTCAGCGTGGTGACCAGCACACGCTCGTTAACCGACGCGCGCGCGCGGATTTCCGACAGCAAATCGTCCACCTGTGTGCCCACCGGACGCACTTCGATAATCGGATCCAGCAGGCCAGTGGGACGCACCACCTGATCGATCACCTCATCGCCGGATTTCTCAAGCTCGTAGTTGCCGGGTGTCGCCGACACATAGATGGTTTGCGGGGCCAGCGCCTCGAACTCTTCGAACTTCATCGGGCGGTTATCCAGCGCCGACGGCAGGCGGAAGCCGTACTCCACCAGCGTCTCTTTGCGCGCACGGTCGCCGCGATACATACCGCCGATTTGCGGAATGGTGACGTGCGATTCGTCCACCACCAGCAGCCCGTCAGCCGGGAGATAGTCAAACAGCGTCGGTGGCGCCTCGCCGGGCCCCCGGCCCGAAAGATAGCGCGAGTAGTTTTCGATACCCGAGCAGTAGCCCAGCTCGTTCATCATCTCAAGATCGAACTGCGTACGTTGGCTCAGACGCTGCTCTTCAAGCAGTTTATTGTTAGCCAACAGGACTTTACGCCGGTCGGCCAGCTCCACTTTGATCTCTTCCATCGCCTGAACAATGCGCTCGCGCGGGGTCACGTAGTGCGTTTTCGGGTAGATGGTGAACCGCTGAACCACCGACTCAACGTGTCCGGTTAACGGATCGAACAGCGACAGGCGCTCGACTTCCTCGTCAAACAGCTCAACGCGCAGCGCCAAATCGTCCGACTCAGCCGGGAAGATGTCGATCACTTCACCGCGCACGCGGAAGGTACCGCGCTGGAACGCCTGGTCGTTACGCGCATACTGCAGTTCCGCCAGTCGACGTAAAATGGCGCGCTGATCGATGATCATCCCGTTGGTCAGGTGCAGCATCATCTTCAGATAGAGATCCGGATCGCCCAGGCCGTAAATGGCGGAGACCGAGGCCACCACGATCACATCCCGACGCTCAAGCAGCGCTTTCGTTGCCGACAGGCGCATCTGCTCGATATGTTCGTTCACCGAGGCGTCTTTCTCGATAAAGGTGTCAGAGCTCGGGACATACGCTTCTGGCTGGTAATAATCGTAGTAGGAGACGAAATACTCGACGGCGTTATCCGGGAAAAACTCTTTCATCTCGCCATACAGCTGCGCCGCCAGCGTTTTGTTGGGAGCCAGCACCATGGTAGGGCGCTGCAAATCTGCAATCACATTGGCAACGGTAAACGTTTTTCCCGAGCCGGTCACACCCAGCAGGGTCTGATGCGCAAGCCCGTCCTCCAGCCCCTCTTTCAGACGTTTAATCGCCTCCGGCTGATCGCCAGATGGACGGAAGGCAGAATTTAGTTTGAACAGTTTACTCATGGGCAATAACCTGGTGACGGAAAAAGCGGCAGGTGTGTAATTTTACTCGCGACGGCCAAATTTGCCAGTAATAAATACTGGATGTAAAACCAGTGGCGTGTACGGATATCTGGATGAACATCCGAATAATAAGTGCGAAACGGGTCAAAATTTTACCTCTGGCACGATAAAACACCGGCGCCTCCCTTTTATCCCCAGAACATTTCCACATTTAACATTTGTCAAGCCATGTAATGATAGTTTTGTGGCAGCAAGTGACACTTTCATGACGGCGATTGCTTTTGTCTAACTATTTAATTAATAGCGGATATTTCTTAAAGCCGCGTTTCGCACCAATTCATGCGCAGGCCGCGTATTCTCTCGCTTACCTTCAGTTTTCTAACTCTAATACACAAGGTTATCCACAGGAATGGTGGATAACTGCTTCCAGCCCATGCAGATAGCCGCTCGGCAAATTCCCGGTTTTTGTCACAGCGCCCCGTTAAAAAAAATTTATCGCTCTTTTTTCACCCTTCTCAGTCCGTCAGGTCATAAGAGACTGGTGAGATCTTACTCACATTCTCGCGATCCGCGGCGCTGCACCACTATCCACCCCGGTGGGCACTGCGGATGTGCATATGTGCTCCAGCCACCGATGGAAAAGGTGACATTGTCTGAAAAAAACCGCTTATTTAATCAACTTGTCGTATCTGGCAGGGGTTTTGCAGATTCTTTCTGGCGTGTCGCCCATTACGCCTTTTAAGGAGAGAGATATGTTAAGTCTGCGCGCAGTGAATCAGTTTTATGGCAGCCAGCACACCCTGTGGAATGTCGATCTGGATTTACCGCCAGGGATGTGTACGGGTGTTATCGGGCTGCCCGGTATGGGGAAAACGACCCTGATAAATTGCATCACCGGGCAGTTGCCGATCGAGAGCGGCACCATTATCTGGCACGAGGCGGGCGCGCCACCGCGTGATTTGCTCAGCGTCGCGCCGGAGCAGCACCCGATGCCAGGGATAGGCTATGTGTCGCAGGACAGGCGGATTTTCTCGCAGCTTACCGTTGAGGAGAATCTGCACGTGGCGATGAGAGCGAAAGGCGCGCCTGATGCAGGCGCAAGCAGTGAGATCTATGATCTGTTTCCGCAGCTTTGGCCGCTGCGCCACTCGCGTGCTAACGGAATGTCTCCTGATGAGCAATACCAGCTGGCGCTGGCCAATGCGCTCATCTGTCGCCCCCGGCTGCTGATTCTGGATGAACCGTTACAGGGCACGGGCCAGACCTTTGCGCACAAACTGGGGCAACTGCTGCAGCGTTTAAACCGGGATCTGGGGATGACCGTGCTGCTGGCGGAGCAACAGCTGTCGTTTATTCGCCGCGTTGCCGATCGGTTTTGCGTTCTCTATCGGGGCCGTAACGTGGCCCAGGGCCACGTTAACGAGCTGGATGACGAGCTTATTGCGCACTGGCTGTCGCTGGAAGCAAGGCGTTGAGATCCAGGTATTGCCCGGTATGGGCGTGTTCAACCCCCTCTTCAAGCCAGGGGATTTCTCCCAGAAACGGCGCAGGAAGGACTCTTTTCAGCGTCGTAAGGTATTCCTGATGACGCTGACCGGGTGCCACTACGTCGTTGGCGATCCAGCCGGCAAAACGTAAGCCGGAGTGTTTAATCGCCTGCGCGGTGAGCATCGCATGGTTAATGCACCCCAGTTTGACCCCTACCACCAAAATCACCGGCAGTTGCTCGTCCGTCACCCAGTCGGCGAATGTTCGATGGTCTGAGAGCGGCGTAAACCAGCCGCCCGCCCCTTCGACCAGCACCCACTCTGCCTGCTGTTCCAGAGCCCTCAGCCCCGCGGAAAGGACCGAGAATGCGATGGGGCGTTGTTCCTCCGCGCTCACGATATGCGGCGATGTCGGCTCGGCGAAGGTGTACGGGTTAACCGCCTGATACGACAGCGGGAGGCTGCTGTGACGCTGAAGCGCCAGCGCATCGGTGTTGCGTAATCCTTCTGCCGTCATTTCGCTGCCCGAGGCGACCGGCTTGTATCCGGCAGTGGTAAATCCCTGCAGGCGCGCGGCCTGCAGCAGAGCCGAGCTGGCGACCGTTTTACCGACTTCAGTATCCGTGCCGGTGACAAAATAGCGTTCAGTCACGTTCGATAATCCCATGAAATAATTGATAAGAGAGGGGGAATCTGCCCCGCTGCTGCGGCCACGCGCGTTCGAGTCGCTGCAGCGCACCGCGCGTCAGCGGCTTGCGCGCCCGTCCGGCATGCAAATGGGTAGCGCCAATCCCCTTTAGCGAGCGCATTGCGCTGAGCGCATCGTCAAAGTCCAGCGTGACCAACTGGATCGTCGAGCGGTGACGCCAGCCCGCCAGCGCCGTCAGCACCGCCTCATGTGACAGAAAACGATTGGCGTGAGGCTGCTCATCCACCGCTCTCCACGCCTGATTCAGTTCCGGCAGCGAATTATCCAGCAGCGTGGTAAATGCCACGGTTCCGCCCGGACGCGTCACCCGATACAGTTCGCGCAATGCCTGAGGCAAGCTGGCGCACCACTGGACCGCCAGATGACTCCAGGTGAGGTCAAACTGCGCATCCGCCAGGGGAATCGCTTCGATATCCGCCAGCAGATAGTCGTCAGCCGCCTGCCGATTGCGCGCCTGCTCAAGCATCCGGGCAGAGAGATCCAGCGCCGTGACGCGGCTCCCCGCCTCGCGCCACAGACGGCTGTTCGCACCCGGCCCGCAGCCTGCGTCCAGCACCGTGCCGAATCGTCCTTCACCGATAAACGTGTGCAGCCCCTGCGCACTTTGACGCTGCAATTCGTCGTGCTGTGAATAGCTCAGCGCCGCTCGCCCAAACGCGCAGGCAATGGCCTGCTTATTGACTGGCTGCATGGAGTTCCTCAAGTAAGCGATCGATATCCTGCGGGTGATGCGCGGCGGTCAGCGTCAGGCGCAAACGCGCCGTTCCCACCGGAACGGTTGGCGGACGGATTGCCGTGACCCATATCCCGCGTTCACGCAGCTGTTGCGCCAGCTTCAACGCGCGGCTGTTGTCTCCGACGATGATCGGCTGAATGGCGCTCTGCGAATCGGTCATGTGATACGGCATCTCGCTCACTCCCGCCCGGAAGCGGGCAATCAGCGCGGCAAGCGTTTGTCGACGCTGCTCCCCCTCATCACTGCGGATCACCGCCATCGCCGCCTGCAGGGCCACCGCCTGCGCGGGCGGCATGCTGGTGCTGTAGATAAGATGGCGGGCGAATTGCAGCAGATAATCGGCCACCGGTTCACTGCACAGCACTGCCGCGCCGCTGATGCCAAACCCTTTGCCGAAGGTTACGACCAGCAGATCCGGCTTAACTCCTTGACGGGCGGCGCTCCCGCGCCCTTCTTCACCCGACACGCCGATGCCGTGTGCGTCATCCACCAGCATCCAGGCGTTGTGCTGCTGCGCCGCGGCATGTAATTCGTGGAGCGGCGCGCTGTCGCCGTCCATGCTAAATATCCCTTCTGTCACCACCAGCTGCTGTCCTGCGCACGGTTTTTCCAGCAGCGCGTTAAGATGCGAAGCCTCGTTATGAGCGAAGCGGCGCAGCTGCGCCGGGCTATGGCTGGCGGCTTCCAGCAGCGAGGCGTGGCTCAGGCGGTCGGCCACGATCCGGTCCTCTCTCTCCATCAGCGCCGCAATCAGCGCCTGATTGGCGGCAAAACCGGAGATAAACAGCAGCGCGCGCGGATAGCCGAGCCAGTCGGCAAGGGACGCTTCCAGCTTCTGATGAGCCGTGGTATAGCCACTGACATGCCCCGATCCGCCGCTGCCCACGCCCCAGTTTTCGGCTCCCTGCTGCCAGGCGCGCACGATCGCCGGATGCTGGCTAAGCCCCAGATAATCATTGCCGGAAAAATGACAATACTGGCGATTGTCGCGAATCAGAAAGCGGCCTGCCCCCCCTTCAACAACTGAACGCACGCGAAAAGCCTCTGCCGCCCGACGCGCCTCCAGCGCGCTATCAATGCGCTGCTGCCAGGTAATACGGTTATCGCGTTGCCCGGTCATACGGTTATCGCGTTGCGCAGTCATACGGTGGCCGCGTTGCCCGGTCATACGGTTATCGCGTTGCGCAGTCATACGGTGGCCGCGTTGTAATACTGCTCGGTATCGGCGTTGAAAAGCTGCTGCTCCAGCTGTTGCTGCTGCTCGTTATCGCCGGTCAGGACGTCAGTCTGATGCGGATTCAGCCCCAGCTTGCGGAACAGCTGCACGTCTTTGTCCTCTTCCGGATTCGGGGTAGTCAGCAGTTTGCAGCCGTAGAAAATGGAGTTCGCGCCGGCCATAAAGCACATCGCCTGCGTCTGCTCGCTCATCTGTTCGCGGCCTGCGGAAAGGCGCACAAACGAGGTCGGCATCATGATGCGCGCCACCGCGATGGTGCGGATGAAATCAAAGGCATCGACATCATCGTTGTCCGCCATAGGCGTGCCTTTGACCTTCACCAGCATGTTGATCGGCACACTTTCCGGTGGTGTCGGCAGGTTCGCCAGTTGCAGCAGCAACCCCGCGCGATCTTTTACCGTTTCTCCCAAGCCGACGATCCCGCCGGAACAGACCTTAATCCCGGCGTCGCGCACCTTACCCAGCGTATCCAGACGCTCCTGATAGGTGCGGGTGGTGATGATATTGCCGTAGAACTCCGGCGAGGTATCAAGATTGTGGTTGTAGTAATCCAGCCCCGCCGCCGACAGGCGTTGCGCCTGATCTTCATTGAGCGTCCCGAGGGTCATACAGGCTTCCAGCCCCATCGCTTTCACGCCCTGCACCATCTGCTCCAGATACGGCATATCGCGGTCGTGCGGGTTTTTCCACGCCGCCCCCATGCAGAAACGGGTAGAGCCGGCATTTTTGGCTTTGCGCGCCGAGTCGAGGACCTGCTCAACTTCCATCAGGCGCTCGGCTTCCAGTCCGGTTTTATAGCGCGCGCTTTGTGGGCAATATTTGCAATCTTCCGGACAGGCGCCGGTTTTGATCGACAGCAGCGTGCTCACCTGCACATGGCGCGGATCGAAGTGTTGACGGTGGATCTGCTGCGCTTCAAACATCAGCTCCAGGAAAGGTTTATTAAATAATTCGGTGACTTGCGACATCGTCCAGCGTGCCTGGTGAGCCATTGGGCTTCTCCAAAAAGGGGTTCAGTTCATTGTGGGTTCGGTTTATACTTGTAAACCTAAAACTTTTCAAAATGGTTTACAAGTCGATTATGACCCTGGACGATCTCGCTTTCGACAAGCAACACATCTGGCATCCCTACACCTCCATGACCCGCCCTCTGCCCGTTTACGCGGTGGCTTCCGCGCAGGGCTGCGAGCTGAATCTGGCCTCCGGCGAAACGCTGGTGGATGGCATGTCCTCCTGGTGGGCAACGATCCACGGCTATAACCACCCGCGCCTCAACGCGGCGATGAAAACGCAAATTGACCAGATGTCACACGTGATGTTTGGCGGGATCACCCATCAGCCCGCCGTTGACCTGTGCCGTCGGCTGGTGTCTATGACTCCGGATTCACTGGAGTGCGTTTTCCTCGCCGACTCGGGCTCGGTGGCGGTCGAAGTCGCCATGAAAATGGCCTTGCAGTACTGGCACGCCAAAGGGGAACCGCGACAGCGATTTCTCACCTTCCGCAACGGCTATCACGGCGACACGTTTGGCGCGATGTCGGTGTGCGACCCGGATAACTCCATGCACAGCCTGTGGAAAGGCTATCTGCCGGAAAACCTGTTTGCCCCCGCGCCGCAGAGCCGTTTTGACGGTGAGTGGGATGAAGCGGATATGGTCGGGTTTGCCCGCCTGATGGCAGCCCATCGCCACGAGATTGCGGCGGTGATCCTCGAGCCCGTGGTCCAGGGCGCGGGCGGGATGCGCATGTATCACCCCGAGTGGCTGAAGCGTATTCGCCGGATGTGCGATCGTGAGGGCATTCTGCTGATTGCCGATGAGATCGCCACCGGATTTGGCCGCACCGGCAAGCTGTTTGCCTGCGAACACGCCGGTATCGCCGCGGATATTTTGTGTCTGGGTAAAGCGCTGACCGGCGGAACCATGACCCTCTCCGCCACGCTCACCACTCGCCACGTCGCGGAGACCATCAGCGATGGCGACGCCGGCTGTTTTATGCACGGCCCGACGTTCATGGGCAATCCGCTGGCCTGTGCGGTGGCCAGCGAGAGCCTGGCGATTCTGGAAAGCGGTGAGTGGCAGGGGCAAGTTGCGGCAATTGAATCGCAGCTCAGGCATGAACTGGCGAGCGCGGCGGAATCAGAATGGGTGGCCGATGTGCGGGTGCTGGGCGCGATTGGCGTGGTCGAAACGCGCCATCCGGTGAACATGGCGGCATTGCAGCGTTTCTTCGTGGAGCGCGGCGTCTGGGTACGCCCGTTCGGCAAGCTGATCTACCTGATGCCGCCCTATCTCATCACCGAAGCGCAGCTGCGTAAACTGACCCGCGCGGTGGTTGAGGCTGTTAACATTCCCGCACATTTTGTGATTTAACCCAGCCGGTTGGCTTCGGTATTCTGTTTATGCATTACACTTTTTGCACTGCTACAGACGGAGAAATCGCATGAAGATTTTCAGCCAGGATCTGCGCGACGGAGAGAAACTTCCCGAGCGCCACGTGTTAAACGCGATGGGCTACCAGGGCGATAATATTTCGCCGCATCTGGCGTGGGATGATGTTCCGCCCGGCACCAAAAGTTTTGTGGTGACCTGTTACGATCCCGATGCGCCCAGTGGCTCAGGATGGTGGCACTGGGTGGTGGCCAATCTGCCAGCCGAGACGCGCGTTCTGCCGCAAGGCGCCGGTTCTGATTTAGCGCCGCTGCCGGAAGGCGCCCTCCAGACCAACACCGATTTCGGCAAGCCGGGTTACGGTGGCGCAGCGCCGCCAAAAGGCGAGTCGCACCGCTATATCTTTACCGTCCATGCGCTTGATGTGGAAAATCTTGAGGTCGACGAACGCGCAAGCGGCGCGATGGTGGGCTATCTGGCGCATTTCCACACTCTGGGTAGCGCGTCGATGACCGCCATGTACTCGTAAAAATGTATTCGTAATAAAAGCCAAAACGGCAACCCCGGGTTGCCGTTTTTAGTCTTTTCTTCCCCTCCCTGGGGGAGAAGATCCGCTGGTCTCACTCATCGCACAGCGCCGCCATGGCTTGAGTGATTACAGCACCGCTGGCAACAATCCCACCAGCCTTCCTGCGTCCAGTAGCGCCATCGCTTTATCAATGTCCGGCGCGAAGAAGCGGTCGTCGTCATAGTGCGTGACCTGCTCACGCAGGATCTGGCGCGCTTGCTCCAGCAGCGGACTGGATTTCAGCCCTTCCCGCAGATCGATCCCCTGGCTTGCCGCCAGCCACTCTACCGCCAGCACGCCGCGCGTGTTGTAGGCCATCTCCCACAGACGACGCCCTGCCGCCGGAGCCATCGACACATGGTCCTCCTGATTGGCGGAAGTGGGCAGACTGTCCACGCTGTGCGGATGCGACAGCGCTTTGTTTTCACTCGCCAGCGCCGCCGCCGTCACCTGGGCAATCATAAACCCGGAGTTCACGCCGCCGTTGCGGACCAGGAATGGCGGCAGCTGCGACATATGTTTATCCATCATCAGCGCGATACGCCGCTCCGACAAAGCACCGATCTCGGCAATCGCCAGCGCCAGATTATCTGCCGCCATCGCCACCGGTTCCGCATGGAAATTCCCGCCGGAGATCACCTCATTTTCACGGGCAAAGACCAGCGGGTTATCGGAAACCGCGTTGGCTTCCACCAGCAGCACTTCGGCGGCATGGCGTAGCTGTGTCAGACAGGCGCCCATGACCTGCGGCTGGCAGCGCAGAGAATACGGGTCCTGCACCTTGTCGCAGTTGTGATGAGAGTCGGCGATCTCACTGGCGTCTGTCAGAAGGTAACGATACATCGCTGCCGCGTCGATTTGTCCGCGCTGGCCGCGCACCTCATGGATACGCGCATCAAACGGACGACGCGAGCCGAGCACGGCTTCCGTCGTCAGCGCGCCGCACACGACCGCCGAAGCAAACAGATCTTCCGCCTCAAACAGTCCACGCAGCGCAAACGCCGTCGATGCCTGTGTGCCGTTAAGCAGCGCCAGCCCCTCTTTCGCCGCCAGCGTAATCGGCTCCAGCCCGGCTTTTTTCAGCGCCTCTTTCGCAGGCAGCCATTCGCCCTTCCAGCGCGCTTTCCCCTCGCCCAGCAGCAGCAATGACATGTGCGCCAGCGGAGCCAGATCGCCCGATGCGCCCACAGAACCTTTCGCCGGGATCCACGGATAGACCTCTGCATTGACCAGCGCAATCAGCGCCTGAATGACGCTCAGGCGGATCCCGGAAAAGCCGCGCGCGAGGCTGTTAATTTTCAGCACGGTCATCAGGCGGACCATCTCGTCATCCAGCGGTTCCCCGACGCCAGCGGCATGAGAAAGCACCAGCGAACGCTGGAGATTTTCCAGATCGTGGGTCGCAATGCGGGTTTGCGCCAGCAGCCCAAAACCGGTATTGATGCCGTAAGCCGTACGATCTTCCGCAACAATCGCCTCGACGCAGGCCACGCTATCGTTGATCGCCGCATGTGCGCTGGCATCAAGCTGGAGTGTGACGGGATGGCGCCAGACCTTACGCAGCTGTTTGAGCGTCAGTGAACCGGGCGTTATCGTTAAAGCGTTCATGAAGGCTTTCCTTGTGTGGCAGCGACCATCGGCAGGTTTAATCCCTGCTCTTTCGCGCAATCAATAGCAATGTCATAACCCGCGTCAGCATGGCGCATCACGCCCGTCGCCGGGTCGTTATGCAATACGCGGGCAATACGGGCGGCCGCTTCGTCGGAGCCGTCGCAGACAATCACCATGCCCGCATGCTGCGAGAAACCCATTCCTACGCCACCGCCGTGGTGTAATGACACCCAGGTCGCGCCGCTGGCGGTATTCAGCAACGCGTTAAGCAGCGGCCAGTCGGAGACGGCATCGGAGCCGTCGCGCATGGCTTCAGTTTCGCGGTTCGGGCTGGCGACCGAACCGGAGTCCAGATGATCGCGCCCGATGACCACCGGCGCAGAGAGTTCGCCGCTGCGCACCATTTCGTTGAACGCCAGGCCGAGCTTTTGCCGCCACTCCAGGCCCACCCAGCAGATCCGCGCCGGTAGCCCCTGGAAATTAATCCGCTCGCGGGCCATATCCAGCCAGCGATGCAAATGTTCGTCATCGGCAACGATCTCTTTCACTTTGGCATCGGTTTTATAGATATCTTGCGGATCGCCAGAGAGCGCAACCCAGCGGAACGGTCCGATACCGCGACAGAACAGCGGGCGGATATAGGCCGGAACAAAGCCGGGGAAATCAAAGGCATTTTCGACGCCCATCTCTTTTGCCATCTGGCGAATATTGTTGCCATAGTCGAAGGTCGGTACGCCCATTTTGCTGAACGCCAGCATCGCCGACACATGCTCAGCCATGGAGCGTTTGGCGGCCAGCACCGTCTCTTCCGGGTCGCTTTGGGATTTTTGCTGGTACTCTTCCCAGGTCCAGCCTTTTGGCAGGTAGCCGTGAAGCGGATCGTGAGCGCTGGTCTGGTCGGTCACCAGATCCGGATGAACGCCGCGGGCGACCAGTTCGGGGAGGATCTCTGCCGCATTCCCGCACAGAGCGACAGAGACGGCCTGACCTTGCGCGGTGTATTTTTTGATACGGGCCAGCGCGTCATCCAGGTTTTCGGCCTGCTCATCGACGTAGCGGGTACGCAGGCGGAAATCAATACGGCTCTGCTGGCACTCAATGTTCAGAGAACACGCGCCAGCAAGCGTGGCCGCCAGCGGCTGCGCGCCACCCATGCCGCCCAGCCCTGCGGTCAGCACCCAGCGCCCTTTAAGCGAGCCGCTGTAGTGCTGGCGACCCGCTTCGACGAAGGTTTCATAGGTGCCCTGAACGATCCCCTGGCTGCCAATGTAGATCCAGCTGCCCGCGGTCATTTGCCCGTACATCGCCAGCCCTTTCGCATCCAGTTCGTTGAAGTGTTCCCACGTCGCCCAGTGCGGCACCAGGTTGGAGTTGGCGATCAGCACGCGCGGCGCGTTTTTATGGGTTTTGAACACCCCAACCGGCTTACCGGATTGCACCAGCAGCGTTTCGTCGATTTCCAGATGGGTTAACGCGTCCACAATGGCGTCGTAGCACTCCCAGTTTCGCGCTGCCCGGCCAATGCCGCCGTACACCACCAGCTCGTGGGGATTTTCGGCGACGTCGGGATCAAGGTTGTTCATCAACATGCGCAGCGGCGCTTCGGTGAGCCAGCTTTTGGCGGTCAGCGTGGTGCCGCGAGGGGCGCGGATCTCCTGCTGACGATATTTACCTGACGACATTGTGTGGTCCTCATACGGGATGAAAGATACAAACAGATATACTTGTATAGACAACCACACACAAGGCTGGATTTAACAAAAAAGATACAATTTTGTTATATTGCGTTATCTATCACGCTTTGAAAATCTACGACATAAAGTGGCCTTGCAGGCGGTATCTTGCCCCCGGGAATAATAATCTGGCATGGGAAACAATCTGCCCGGAAGACCAGGTGCGACGGCGGATGAGCAGGCAGGGATCGTGCTCTTTAATGCGCAGTAATTCACACTCCTGTGGCGTGGCGCGCACCGCTTCGACAATATGCTCGCCTTCGGTTAAGGGAGCGACCTGTGAAAGCCAGGCGTGAGGCGTGGTTTGCGTGTAATCCTGCTGAAGATAATCGGCGACCCGTTCGGCGTTAACGCAGCGGTCTTCAATCTGCACCGGGACATCGTTTTCGAAGTGCACCATGACGGAGTGAAAAATGCGCGCCCCCTCTTTCACATTGAGCTCTGCCGCCTGCTCCGCGCTGGCCCGGGTCTCCTCGAGCACCAGCACTTCACAGTGATGCTGATGGTTTCGCGAGGCGATCTCATCGGCAATGCTGCGAATTTCAAACAGCGCCGATTGCCCTTTCGGTTCAGCGACAAAGGTTCCTACGCCCTGTAAACGCACCAGCAATCCTTCGTCGGTGAGCTCGCGCAGGGCGCGGTTGATGGTCATACGGCTAAAGCCAAACTGCGCCACCAGCTCGGCCTCGGACGGAATACGGTCATGCGCGCGCCAGACGCCGGAAGCGATTTTCTCGCTGATCGCCTGTTTGACCTTTTCGTAGAAAGGAGCGGGTGCGGCGGAGAGTGGATTCGGTGAGCGTGAAAACATGGTGATTCCTTTAAATGGGTTATGCCCACCAGTGAGCGATTTGCCAGGCGAGACGCGCTGCCAGTCTGGCGCCCTGTCCGTCTCTGTCGTAAAGCGGGTTAAACTCGACCAAATCCGCTGCCTGAAGCTTTCCGCTTTGACAGATTTGCCTGATAAGCGGCAGCAGATCCTGCGCCGGAACGCCGAGCGCCGCCGGGGCCGACACCGCCGGCATTTCACCGGCGGGCAGCACATCCAGATCGATGGTCAAATAGACGCGATCCGCCCCGGCCAAAACCTGCTCAAGCACGGGAAATGCCTCGCGACGAAAATCCAGATCTTCGACCAGCGTGACTTTCAGACGGCCCGCTTCGTCCCACAGCGCCTGCGTATTGGCCGCACGGCTGACGCCAAAACAGGCGTAGTGAAATTCTCGCTGTTGAGCTTCACAGTACTGCGCCAGCTGGCGGAACGGTGTGCCCGACGTCGCGTGCTCCGCCTTGCGTAAATCAAGATGCGCGTCGAGATTAATGATGGCGATACGATCATTCGCAAACGCATCCAGCACGCCGCGCCCGTGCGCCCATGCGGTTTCATGTCCGCCGCCGAACACCAGCGTGCGCATACCCGATTGCTGGCAGGCCTGCACCGCATCGCTCAAAGCACGCTGCGCGGACTCAAGCTGGTCGCCCTCAACGCTTATCGTGCCCATATCGGTGAGACGCGCGTGCCCGCTATGGCTGGCCATGTTCGCCAGCGCTTTGCGCAGCTCATCAGGCGCCTGCGCGGCCCCTGGTCGCCCATGATTGCGCCGGACGCCCGCGTCACACGCGAACCCCAGCAGCGCAATACCTGAATTTTTGGGCGCAAAACGATCGGTCTGCGCGATAGTCTGGAAGATGCGCAGCGCGTTGCTGGCCTCTGCGCTGTCGTCGCGCCCCTGCCAGAGCTCAGGTGAGGTCGGTCGCCACATCGTCATGTTACCCTCCCGCGGAACACGCGCTGGTAGAGCGGATTGCGCCCTGGCTCATAGACCATCTCCACCGGACGCTCGGCGTCCCAGACAATAAAATCGGCCACGAACCCGGCGCTGAGCTGACCGTGCGTTGCGCCACGGCCCAGCGCCTGCGCGGCATGTCGCGTCACGCCCGCCCACGCCTCTTCCGGCGTTAAGCCAAACTGGACGCAGGCCATATTCATCGCCAGATGCAGGCTGGCAAACGGGCTGGTTCCAGGATTGTAATCGGTGGCCACGGCCAGCGGAACGCCGTGCTTGCGAAGCAGCCCGACCGGCGGACGCTGACGCTCCTGCAAAAAATAGAATGCGCCCGGCAGCAGTACCGCCACCGTGCCGCTTTGGGCCATCGCACGCACGCCCGCCTCATCAAGATACTCAATATGATCGGCCGACAGCCCCTGATAGCGGCTCACCAACGCTGCGCCGCCCAGGCTGGAGAGCTGTTCGACGTGGCCCTTGACCGGGATCCCCAACGCGGCGGCGGCCCGGAAAACCCGCTCGGTTTGCGCCAGCGTAAAGCCAACGTTTTCGCAAAAAACATCCACCGCCTCAAACAGACCCTGCCGCCAGAGCGCGGGCATGATCTCTTCGCAGACCTGCGTCAGGTACGCATCCGGATCGTGGCGATACTCCGCGGGCACGGCGTGGGCAGCCAGCAGCGTCGGGCTGATTTCCACCGGATGCTGTTGCGCGAGGGATTGCGCCACGCGCAGCATGCGCTCTTCCGCCTGCGCGTTAAGGCCATATCCGGATTTGATTTCGAGGGTCGTCACACCCTCTTGCATCAGGCGATGCAAACGCTGCTCGGCCCGTTTCAGTAACGTGTCCGAATCGCTACTGCGGGTTGCCGTGACGGTGGCATTTATTCCGCCGCCCTGGGCGCTGATGGTTTGATACGAGACACCGTTCAGGCGCTGTTCCCACTCTGCGGCACGGTCGCCGCCAAACACCAGATGGGTATGACAATCAATCAAACCCGGCGTCACCAGCCGCCCCTCTAAATCGATCTGATGAGCATGGCCTGGCGGCACTTCCGATTCCGGCACCAGCGCCAGAATGGTCTGCCCGCGCACAATGAGCGCAACCTTTTCACGCAGGCCGTAAGGCTCAGAATGCTTTGGATCCAGCGTGGCCAGACGTGCGTTGCGCCAGATAACATCGTCAGGGTGAAGCTGCTGCATAGGGCTTCCACTTGTCATGGGTTGTATAGACATTTATTTTGATTCATTTGTCGCTGTCAACCTGCTTTACGGAAATTGTTACTAACTTGTGACATTTTACCCATCACGACGCGGTGAAATGTACAACTTTTTAGCTTTTCGTCTTCCCGTTTCGCTCAACTTAGTATAAAAAAGCAGGCTATTTCGATCATCCCGTTAAGACTCGTGAAGCAAGGAGCTTTCCCTTGAATATTTCCAGGATTTCTCGTCTGGCGTTAGCACTCGCCTTTGGCGTGACATTGTCAGCGTGCAGCTCAACGCCACCTGACCAGCTGCCCTCTGAGCAGGCGGCACCCGGCACGGCATCGCGCCCTGTTCTCTCTGCTGGCGAAGCGAAAAACTTCACCGCTGCACATTATTACTCTGCAATGGATCCGAACGCTGCGCCGTGGACACCGTCTGCGATTAACGTTCCAGCGCAGCCTGACTTCGTGGTCGGCCCGGCGGGCACTCAGGGTGTGACGCACACCAGCATTCAGGCTGCCGTTGACGCCGCCATTACCAAACACAGCGCATCACGCCAGTACATCGCGATTATGCCAGGCGAGTATGAAGGGACTGTCTATGTTCCCGCCGCACCGGGCAGCATTACCCTGTACGGTACCGGTGAGAAAGCGATCGACGTGAAGATTGGTCTGGCGATCGACTCTGAACTCGACCGTAATAGCTGGCGTCATCTGGTCAACCCGGCCGGGAAATATATGCCAGGCAAACCGGCGTGGTATATGTTCGACAACTGCCAGAGCAAACAAAGTGCGACCGTTGGCATGATGTGCTCGGCGGTATTCTGGTCGCAGAATAACGGCCTGCAGCTGCAAAATCTGACCATTCAGAACACCCTGGGTGACGGCGTCGATGCCGGTAACCATCAGGCAGTCGCGCTGCGTACCGACGGCGACAAGGTACAGATTAATAACGTCAATATTCTGGGTCGCCAGAACACCTTCTTCGTGACCAACAGCGGTTTACAGAACACGCTGCAGAACAACCGTCTGACCCGTACTCAGGTCACCAACAGCTATCTCGAAGGCGATGTGGATATCGTTTCCGGTCGCGGTGCGGTGGTGTTTGATAACACCGAATTCCGCGTGGTGAACTCGCGTACGCAGCAGGAAGGTTATGTGTTTGCTCCGGCAACGCTGTCGAACATGTTCTACGGCTTCCTGGCGATCAACAGTCGCTTTACCGCAGCCGGTGACGGCGTGGCGCAACTGGGTCGCTCTCTGGACGTCGATTCGGCTACAAACGGCCAGGTTGTCATTCGTGACAGCGTGATCAATGAAGGTTTCAATATGGCGAAACCGTGGGCCGATGCGGCTATCTCCAAACGTCCTTACTCCGGTAACACAGGCGCGATGGATGATAAAGGCAACGTGCAGCGCAACCTGAACGACGCAAACTTCAACCGCATGTGGGAATACAACAACCGCGGTGTTGGTAGCAAAGTGGTTGCCGAACCGAAGCAGTAATCGCCCTCTTCGGAAATAAAAAAACCTCGCGCTGGCGAGGTTTTTTATTTTCAGTCGCTTAGTGCGCGTTAACCACTACCCACATTGGGCCCTGGCCAACGGCATAGCGCCCTTTCTCTTCAAGAAGCCCTTGCTCGCCATGAATTTTATACAGCGCGATGTGGTGGGATTTCTGTCCTGCCGCAATCAGGAATTGCCCGCTGTTGTCGATGTTAAAACCACGCGGCTGCGTCTCGGTCGGCTGGAAACCTTCAATCGACAGCACGCTGCCATCTTCTGAGATGCTGAAGATAGTGATAAGGCTTGAGGTACGGTCGCAGGCGTAAAGATGACGGCCATCCGGCGTGATATGAATATCGGCCGCCCAGCGGGTGTCGCTAAATTCTGAAGGCATCATATCCAGCGTCTGGACGCACTCAATTTGTCCCTTCGGATCGTTCAGTTCCCACACGTCAACGGAGCTGTTCAGTTCGTTGACCACGTAAGCGTATTGCTGATTCGGATGGAACACCATATGACGCGGACCGGCGCCCTCAACGGTGGTCACTTCGGAAGGCGTTTGCGCAGCCAGATGGCCATCGTCGCTCAGGGTGAACAGGCAGATGCGATCCTGTTTCAGAGCAGGAACCCACAGTGTACGGTTATCCGGTGAGATATTTGCGGAGTGGCAACCCTCAAGCCCTTCGACAACGTCCACGATTTCAACCGGCACACCCTCTTCCAGACGCGTGACGCTAACGCAGCCAGAATTATACGATCCGCTGAAGAGGAAACGGCCCTGGCGATCGGTGGAGATGTGCGTCGGGCTACCCGGCAGCGGCGCTTCGGCGGTAAAGGTTAATGCGCCATCATCCGGCGCGATGCGGTAGGCCAGAACGCGGAATTCAGGACGCACGCCAACATACAAAAAACGTTTATCCGGGCTGACAACCATCGGTTGAACCTGTCCCGGAACATCAACCACCTGAACCAGCGTAAGCGAGCCTTCGGCATTCAAACGCCAGACGTGGATCTGCTGGCTTTCAGGACTGGCGGTATAAACGGTTTGTTTCATGAATACTCCTTTCCTCACTGCGCGTGAACGTAATTAACTTTTAACGGTGAATGCTGAATTGTCGCCCGGCATTTTGCCGGTTCCGTCTCTCGGTGTACCATCCCGTAAGACCTTAAATTCAATATTAACCCGGAAGAACAAATGACCTCGCGTGTGATTGCACTGGATTTAGACGGTACGCTGTTAACCCCTCAAAAAACCCTGCTTCCCTCTTCCCTTGAAGCACTCAAACGAGCCCAGGAAGCGGGATATCAACTCCTGATCGTTACGGGTCGACATCACGTTGCCATTCATCCTTTTTATCAGGCACTGGCGTTAGATACACCTGCAATTTGTTGTAACGGGACTTATTTGTATGATTATCAAGCGAAAAAGGTTCTTGAGTCCGATCCGCTGCCTGTCGCCCAGGCGCTGCAACTGATCGATCTGCTCGATGAGCACGCCGTTCATGGCCTGATGTATGTCGATGATGCGATGATGTATGAGCATCCGACCGGCCACGTCCTTCGCACCCACAACTGGGCGCTCTCGCTACCGGAGGCGCAGCGTCCGGTCTTTACCCAGGTCTCTTCACTTCGTCAGGCTGCTCAGGAGGTCAACGCCATCTGGAAATTTGCTCTGACGGGCGAAGACACCGGCAAGCTGGACGCATTCGCGAAATACATTGAGCAGACGCTGGGACTGGAGTGCGAGTGGTCCTGGCACGATCAGGTGGATATTGCCCGTAAAGGTAACAGCAAAGGCAAACGCCTGACGCAGTTTGTCGAGTCGCAGGGGATGTCGATGAACGAGGTCATTGCTTTCGGCGATAACTACAACGACATCAGCATGCTCGAAGCCGCGGGCACGGGCGTGGCGATGGGCAATGCCGATGACGCGGTCAAAGCGCGCGCAAATGTGGTGATTGGCGATAACACCACCGACAGCATCGCGCAGTACATCTACACTCACCTGCTGTAATCAGGTGGTGATCGAGACGCTCTTGATTTGTGCGTAAAGCCACAGGCCGGGTTTGATCCCCAGCTCATCCCTGGCCCACGGGCTGATACGCGCCCAGAGCGTCTTGCTGCCGACCTCCAGCTGCACTTCTACCTGTCCGTTATCATCAAGGCACTGCGCCACTTTCGCGCGCAAAATATTACGGATACTGGTTTGTAGCGGCGGTTGCAGCACCAGCGAAACATCCGACGCCTGAATACGAATACGCAGCGCAGATTGCAGCGGCTTGTCGATCTTATTGACCCACAGATGCTGATCGCCGAGCGCCAGCGCCGTCATGGCATAGTGCGGATGATGTTCCAGCACGCTCACTTTCAGAATGCTGCTCTGCTGCTCTTTCGGCAGCCACGGATGCATAACGCTACTGCCCCAGACCTCCTCCAGATTGCCAAATGCTTTCACACTGCCATTTTCCAGCACCAGCACTTTGTCCGCCAGATGCAGAATTTCATCCAGCGAATGACTGACGTAGAGCATCGGGATATTAATTTCGCGCGCCAGACGTTGCAGATAAGGCAGCAGCTCGCGTTTGCGGGGGATATCAAGCGAGGCGAGCGGTTCGTCGAGCAACAGTAGCTCTGGTGCGGTTAACAGCGCCCGCCCGATGGCGACACGCTGTTTTTCGCCACCGGAGAGCGACGACGGCAGACGGTCCAGCAACGCTTCAATCCCCAGCAGCGCCACCAGCTTATCAAACTGACCGGCCATGCTTTTTGCCATCCCATAGCGCAGATTCCCGCGCACTTTGTAGTGCGGAAACAGTCGGGCATCCTGGAAAACATAGCCGATACGCCGCTTTTCAGGCGTCAGGTAGATGCCTTTTTCAACGTCATTCAGGACGCGATCGTTAAGCGCAATCCGGCCCGTTTGCGGGCGCGTCAGGCCGCTTATCGCATTGATGAGTGAGGTTTTTCCTGCCCCCGATACGCCAAATATCGCGGTAATCCCGCTGGCGGGCAGCGTTTCGTTGAGCGTCAGGCTGTGATTGCCCAGCGTCTGGGTAAAATGAAGTTCCAGCATGATTATTTCCCCATCCGCTCGCGGCTAAGACGCGCCAGCCATTCCGAAATCAACAGCGACACCAGCGCCAGAACAATGGAAAGAATACAGAGTCTCGCCGCTGCGCTTTCACCGCCAGGGGTCTGAATGAGGGTATACATCGCCGACGGAATGGTGCGGGTTTCACCGGGGATGTTCGACACAAAGGTGATCGTCGCGCCAAATTCGCCAAGCGATCGGGCAAACGCCAGCACCGTGCCGACGATAATACCTGGCAAGGTCAACGGCAGCGTAATCGTCAAGAAGACGCGCCAGCGCCCGGCCCCCAGCGTGCGTGCGGCTTGCTCCAGCCGCAGATCGACCCCTTCCAGCGCCAGGCGTATCGCTCTTACCATCAGCGGGAATGACATCACAGCCGCCGCCAGTACCGCGCCGCGCCAGCTAAAGGCAAAGGTGAGACCAAACCAGTCATAAAGCCACTGGCCGATAAAACCGCGTCGCCCCATGGCAATCAGCAACAGATAACCCACCACGACCGGCGGTAACACAAGGGGGAGATGGAGAAGACTGTCGAGCAGGGCTTTACCGGGAAACTGACAGCGAACCAGTAACCAGGCAAAGAAGATCCCAAAGGGCAAACTAAAGGCAACTGCCAGGGAGGAGACTTTAAGGCTCAGCAACACAGCCTGCCATTCAGGATCGGTCAATATCATCAGTGAGTCGTAAATCCGTAACGTTTAAAGATTGCCGACGCCTCTGGCCCCTTCAGGTATTCCACGAAGGTGCTGACCGTCGCATTTTTGTGTCCATCAACAATCGCAATCGGGTACTCGACTTTCTTGTGCGAGTCTTCCGGGAAGGTCCCGACCACTTTCACCCCTTTTCCGGCAACCGCATCAGAGCCGTAGACGATACCCAGCGGGGCTTCATTACGCTCCACCAGCGCCAGTGCGCCGCGAACATCTTCTGCCGGTGCGAGCTTCGGCGACAATGTATCCCACGCGCCCAGTTTTTGCAGCGCTTCTTTCGCGTAAATCCCGGCCGGAACGTGGTCCGGATCGCCGACGGCCAGACGGCCATCTTTCAGCAGGCTGGTCCAGTTTGTCTCTTTATTGATGCTGATCTCGCCCTGGGCGCTGGCTTTTGGTGCGACAACCACCAGGCTGTTACCCAACAGGGTTTCACGGGTGGCGGTATCAATGGATTTTTTCTCAACCGCATAATCCATCCACTTCTGATCGGCAGAAATAAACAGATCGGCTGGCGCACCGGCTTCAATCTGACGGGCCAGCGTAGAAGAAGAGGCGAAGGAAGAGACAACGTCGACGTTTTTCTCTTTTTTATACTGCGCCGCAATCTCCTGCAGGGCATTGGTTAACGATGCCGCCGCAAAAACCGTGATTTTACCTTCTTCAGCCAGCGCGTGTCCGGTGAGAGAAAGTGTCAATGTCGCCCCTGCAAAAAGGCGTAGCCATGTACGTGCCATTTTTAACTCCTGTGAGTGTCGTTATATACTTATAAATATAACGATAACTGCAGGGATAACCTAGCGCTAAATCGTACCGATTAATGAGTAAACGAGCCTGGTACTGGAAATAATATCGGCGGGAATGGCGGAAACTTGAGAGCAAAACGCCCGGACAAGCCGGGCGTTTTGGAGGGAATCAATGCTGCTTTTTAGGCTGGTCTTTATGACCAATGTTCGAAAATAGGTTGAACACTTCACCCAGACCGTAGATGGCGCCGAGGATGATGGCCATCACTACGGGTACCATGATCACGGCGAATACCAGACTTTTCAACAACTCTAACATGGTTTTCTCCAGATACTGTGAATGGGCTATTCTACCCTGAAAAGTCAGAAAAACATCCCCTTTTGTGCGGTACGCTTTGCGCTCCCGAGCAATTGGGTCACAATACGCTTTTTGCCAGGATACGTGTCATGCAGGCCGAAATTCTCCTCACCCTTCGACTTCAGCAGAAGCTTTTCGCCGATCCGCGACGCATCGCCCTGCTTAAACAAATAGAGCAAACCGGTTCAATTAGCCAGGGCGCCAAAAACGCCGGTATCAGCTACAAAAGCGCGTGGGATGCGATCAATGAGATGAACACGCTCAGTGAACAAACCCTGGTCGATCGCGCGACAGGCGGCAAGGGCGGCGGCGGCGCGGTACTCACCCGCTACGGTCAACGCCTGATCCAGCTCTACGATCTGCTCGCGCAAATTCAACAAAAAGCGTTTGATGTTTTGAGCGATGACGACGCCCTTCCCCTGGACAGCCTGCTGGCGGCCATCTCCCGCTTCTCGCTGCAAACCAGCGCCCGAAATCAGTGGTTTGGAACGGTGACGGCGCGCGATCGCGCTCAGGTTCAGCAACACGTTGAGATTCTGCTGGCCGATGGCACGACACGACTTAACGTTGCGATCACCGCGCAGAGCGGCGAACGGCTGGGACTGGAAGAGGGTAAAGAGGTGCTGGTGTTGCTGAAAGCGCCGTGGGTGAATATCACGCGCGACGCAAAACAGGCGCAGCACGCCGACAACCAGCTCCGGGGCGTAATCAGCCACATTGAACGCGGCGAAGCTCAGTGCGAAGTGCTGATGGCGCTGCCGGATGGACAGAGGCTGTGTGCCACGGTTCCGGCTGCAGATGCAGAAGATCTTCAGGAAAGTGTGGAAGTCACGGCCTGGTTTAACGCTGACCGGGTGATTATCGCCACGTTGTGCTAAGTGCATTGACAAACGTGGCAACAGTGGGTATCCCTGAAGCTTATTGCTGCATAAAATGGGATAACTCATGTCGTCATTGCAAATTTCGCAAGGCACGTTTCGTCTTAGCGATACCCGAATTCTCACCCTTCCGGATTTAACCCTGCGTGCAGGCGAGAGCTGGGCGTTTGTCGGCACCAACGGCAGCGGCAAATCCGCCCTGGCCCGCGCGCTGGCGGGGGAACTGGTTCAGCTTAAAGGCGCACGTCAGTGCAGCTTCACACGTCTCACCCGTCTTTCTTTCGAGCAACTCCAGAAACTGGTCAGCGACGAATGGCAGCGCAATAACACCGATCTGCTGAGTCCTGGCGAAGACGATACCGGTCGTACCACGGCTGAAATTATCCAGGACGACAGAAAAGACGACGCCCGCTGTCGGCAACTTGCGGAACGCTTTGGCATTACTCACCTGCTGGAACGGCGCTTTAAATATCTCTCGACCGGTGAAACCCGCAAAACGCTGCTGTGTCAGGCGCTGATGAGCGAACCGGAGCTGCTGATTCTGGACGAGCCTTTCGACGGACTGGATGTACAATCCCGCGCACAGCTGGCGTCGCTGCTCGCCGCGCTCAATCAGCAAGGTTATACCCTCGTTCTGGTCCTGAATCGCTTCGATGAAATCCCTGATTTTGTCCGGTATGCGGGCGTGCTGGCCGACTGTTCTCTGACCGAGACCGGCGAAAAAGACGCGCTGTTGCAACAAGCGTTGATCTCGCAGCTGGCGCATAGTGAAAAACTCGACGGCATTGCACTCCCTGAGCCAGACGCTCCTTCGGCGCGGAATACCTTAGACCGCCACCAGCCGCGCATCCAGCTGCTCAACGGCGTGGTTTCCTATAACGATCGGCCGATTCTCAATCAGCTAAGCTGGACGGTCAATCCTGGCGAACACTGGCAAATTACCGGCCCGAACGGTGCGGGAAAATCCACCCTGTTGAGTTTGATTACCGGCGATCATCCGCAGGGTTATAGCAACGATTTAACGCTGTTTGGCCGCCGTCGCGGCAGCGGTGAAACCATCTGGGATATTAAAAAGCATATTGGCTACGTCAGCAGCAGTTTGCATCTGGATTACCGTGTCAGCACGACGGTACGGAATGTCATATTATCGGGTTATTTCGATTCCATCGGCATTTACCAGGCGGTTTCCGACAGGCAGCACAAGCTGGCGCAACAATGGCTCGATATTCTGGGAATGGATAAACGCGTGGCAGACGCGCCTTTTCACAGTTTGTCATGGGGCCAGCAGCGGCTGGCGTTGATTGTGCGAGCGCTGGTCAAGCACCCCACTCTGCTGATCCTGGACGAGCCGCTGCAAGGACTGGATCCGTTAAACCGGCAGCTTATTCGTCGGTTTGTGGATGTCCTGATTGGTGAGGGCGAAACGCAATTGCTGTTTGTTTCCCACCATGCCGAAGATGCGCCGTCCTGCATCACCCATCGGCTGGAATTTGTTCCTGATGGCGAAAGCTATCGCTATGAACTGAGCCGCATCTCTTAAAGCGCTATCCCGGGGGCCTGGCCCCCATTTTCAGATAACCTGCATCATTACATCGTTATCCCTTTGATTTAGAATGGCATCGACAGTCAGCAAAACGAGCGTGAAACGCAGTGTAAGCGATTCCACTATTTTATCCCATGTCACACTTTTAGCGTCTCTGTTATGCTATGGTTATTACATACCATAAGCCTAATGGAGCGAAAAATGCGAGTTCTGGTAACAGGTGGTAGCGGTTACATTGGAAGTCATACCTGTGTGCAACTGCTGCAAAATGGCCATGATGTCATCATCCTCGACAACCTGTGCAACAGTAAGCGCAGCGTCCTGCCCGTCATCGAACGCCTTGGCGGAAAGCAGCCCGCGTTTGTGGAAGGCGACATCCGCAATGAAGCGTTGATGACCGAAATTCTCCACGATCACGCCGTTGATACCGTGATTCACTTCGCCGGTCTTAAAGCCGTGGGCGAGTCGGTGGCAAACCCCCTCGAATACTACGATAACAACGTGAACGGTACCCTGCGCTTAATCTCCGCGATGCGCGCCGCCAACGTTAAAAACTTCATTTTCAGCTCTTCTGCCACCGTCTACGGCGACCAGCCCAAAATCCCGTACGAGGAGAGCTTCCCGACCGGGACGCCACAAAGCCCGTACGGTAAGAGCAAACTGATGGTGGAGCAGATTCTGGCCGATCTGCAAAAAGCGCAGCCAGACTGGAGCATCGCGCTGCTGCGCTATTTCAACCCGGTTGGCGCACATCCGTCAGGCGATATGGGTGAAGACCCGCAGGGGATCCCGAACAACCTGATGCCGTACATCGCGCAGGTCGCCGTCGGTCGTCGTGATTCGCTCGCTATCTTTGGCAACGATTATCCAACGGAAGATGGCACGGGCGTGCGCGATTACATCCACGTGATGGATCTGGCTGATGGTCATGTCGCAGCGATGCAACAGCTGGCGAATAAACCCGGCGTGCATATTTATAACCTCGGCGCAGGGGTGGGCAGCAGCGTGCTGGACGTGGTTAACGCCTTCAGCAAAGCCTGCGGCAAACCCGTGGCCTATCACTTTGCTCCGCGCCGTGACGGCGATCTTCCTGCCTACTGGGCTGATGCCTCCAAAGCGGACAAAGAGCTTAACTGGCGTGTGACGCGCACGCTTGATGAAATGGCGCACGATACCTGGCACTGGCAATCGCGCCACCCGCAAGGCTATCCGGACTAAGGATCTGTCATGACCCAATTCAACCCCGTCGATCATCCGCATCGTCGTTATAACCCGTTAACCGGGCAGTGGATTTTAGTTTCTCCGCACCGCGCGAAGCGTCCCTGGCAAGGGGCGCAAGAAACGCCGGCTAAACAGACGCTGCCGCAGCACGATCCCGATTGCTTCCTGTGTCCCGGCAATACGCGTGTCACCGGCGATAAAAATCCGGATTACAAAAGCACTTATGTGTTCACAAATGATTTTGCCGCCCTGATGACCGACACTCCGGATGCGCCGGAAAATGTGGATCCGCTGATGCGCTGCGAAAGCGCGCGCGGAACCAGCCGGGTGATCTGCTTCTCGCCCGATCACAGCAAAACGCTGCCCGAGCTGAGCGTGAGCGCGCTGACTGACGTGATTACCACCTGGCAGGAACAGACTGCCGAACTGGGGGGAAATTATCCCTGGGTACAGGTGTTTGAAAACAAAGGCGCGGCGATGGGCTGTTCAAACCCGCATCCGCACGGCCAGGTCTGGGCCAACAGCTTCCTGCCAAATGAAGTGGAACGTGAAGATCGGCTGCAAAAAACCTATTTCGCAGAAAACCAGTCACCGCTGCTTGTGGACTATGTCCAGCGCGAACTGGCCGATGGCAGCCGTACGGTTGTTGAAACGGAGCACTGGCTGGCCGTGGTGCCGTACTGGGCGGCGTGGCCGTTCGAGACGCTGCTGCTGCCGAAAGCGCACATCCTGCGCATCACCGATTTGAGCGATGCCCAACGTGACGATCTGGCGCTGGCGCTGAAGAAGCTGACCAGCCGCTATGACAATCTGTTCCAGTGCTCGTTCCCCTATTCCATGGGCTGGCACGGTGCGCCATTTAATGGCGAAGAGAATCAACACTGGCAGTTACACGCCCATTTTTATCCGCCGCTGCTGCGTTCAGCGACGGTGCGTAAATTTATGGTGGGCTACGAAATGCTGGCTGAAACCCAGCGCGATCTGACGGCGGAACAGGCAGCAGAACGCCTGCGTGCCGTCAGCGATGTCCATTACCGCGAATCAGGAGTCGAATAAATGAGTCTGAAAGATAAAACACAATCCCTGTTTGCTGAACAATTCGGCTACCCTGCCACCCATGCCATTCAGGCTCCGGGCCGCGTCAATTTGATTGGTGAGCACACCGATTATAACGATGGTTTTGTGCTGCCCTGCGCGATTGATTATCAGACCGTGATCAGCTGTGCAAAACGCGATGACCGCCAGGTGCGCGTGATTGCCGCCGATTATGATAATCAAATCGACGAGTTTTCCCTTGATGCGCCGATTGTGGCTCACGATACACAGCAGTGGTCAAACTACGTGCGCGGGGTGGTTAAACATCTGCAAAAGCGCAATAAAAACTTTGGCGGTGCAGACCTGGTGATCACCGGTAACGTTCCGCAGGGCGCAGGACTGAGTTCATCTGCCTCGCTGGAAGTGGCGGTGGGTACCGTATTCCAGCAGCTTTACCATCTGCCGCTCGATGGCGCGCAAATTGCCCTCAACGGCCAGGAAGCGGAAAACCAGTTCGTCGGCTGTAACTGCGGGATAATGGATCAGCTGATTTCTGCGCTCGGCAAGAAAGAGCATGCGCTGCTGATTGATTGCCGCACGCTGGGCACCAAAGCCGTCTCTTTGCCAAAAGGGGCTGCTGTCGTGATCATCAACAGCAACTTCAAACGTACGCTGGTGGGTAGCGAATACAATACCCGTCGCGAACAGTGCGAAACCGGCGCGCGATTCTTCCAGCAGCCGAAACTGCGTGATGTTTCACTCAATGAGTTCAATAAAGTGGCGCATGAGCTTGACCCGGTTGTGGCCAGGCGTGTTCGTCACGTCCTGACCGAAAACGCCCGTACCGTTGAAGCCGCTACCGCGCTGGAAAAAGGTGACCTCAAACGCATGGGCGAACTGATGGCGGAGTCCCACGCCTCGATGCGCGATGATTTCGAGATCACCGTGCCGCAAATTGATAGCCTGGTCGAGATCGTAAAAGCGACAATTGGCGATAAAGGCGGCGTGCGCATGACGGGCGGCGGCTTCGGCGGCTGCATTGTGGCGCTGATCCCTGAGGAGCTGGTTCCGGCGGTTCAGAATGCTGTCGCGCAGCAATACGAAGCGAAAACCGGTATCAAGGAGACCTTCTACGTCTGCAAAGCATCGCAAGGAGCTGGACAGTGCTAAACGAAACCCCGACCCTCGCTCCCGATGGTCTGCCGTACCGCCTGCTGACCCTGCGCAATAGCGCCGGGATGGTGGTCACGCTGATGGACTGGGGCGCAACTCTGCTCTCTGCCCGCGTACCTATGCCTGATGGCAGCGTGCGCGAAACGCTGCTTGGCTGCGCGTCGCCGGAGCAGTACGTCAGCCAGGCGGCTTACCTCGGTGCCTCGGTGGGCCGCTACGCCAACCGTATCGCTCAAAGCCGTTTTACGCTTGAAGGTCATCAATTCGATCTGCTGCCGAACCAGGGTGAAAACCAGCTTCACGGTGGACCAGAAGGGTTTGATAAACGTCGCTGGCGTATCGCTTCGCAGAACGACGGTGAAGTGCAGTTTGCGCTGGAATCCATCGACGGCGACCAGGGATTCCCCGGTAATCTCTCGGCAACGGCCCTCTTCCGCTTGAGCGAAGATAATCGCCTCATCATTGAATATCGTGCGACGGTCGACAAAGCCTGTCCGGTGAACATGACCAACCACGCCTATTTCAATCTCGACGGCGACCAGACGGATGTGCGCAACCATAAGCTGCAAATCCTGGCTGATGATTATTTACCGGTCGATGAGATGGGTATTCCCTTTGAAGGGTTGAAACCCGTTGCGAACACCAGCTTTGATTTCCGCACGGCGAAAATCATCGCTCACGAGTTCCTGAGTGACGATCATCAGCGCAAAGTGAAAGGCTACGATCACGCATTTCTGCTCCAGGCGCAGGGGGATGTGACTCAGCCTGCCGCCCAGGTGTGGTCTGCCGACGAAAAGCTGCAGATGGCGGTGTATACCACCGCGCCAGCCCTGCAGTTCTATTCCGGCAACTATCTCGGCGGTACGCCTGCCCGTGAAAAGGATGATTACAGCGACTGGCAAGGACTGGCGCTGGAAAGCGAATTCCTGCCGGACAGCCCCAACCATAGCGACTGGCCGCAGCCGGATTGCGTCTTACGGCCCGGCGAGGAATACCGGAGCGTGACCGAATATCACTTTATCCCGCATTAATTTTAGCCCTCCTGTCGGAGGGTTTTTTTTGCCCGTCTTGCTGAAAATAGCGCCGATCGCAGACAAAATCATAACCCTGGATTCACAAGCATCTTACACTGCGACACTATTTTCGCTATGGTTAGGGTTAAGCGTTGCCGCTGAAGCACTCACGGCAATATAATGAGAATTGTTATCATTCAAAATGCGTAGTCATTCATGCGGTTTAAGGTGGCATGCCTGAAGGTTTCCGTCTGCGTAGTTAACGCTATGAGCGGGGATCCCGGGTAAGCCCTGCTGAAGCAACGTGAAAGATGAAGCGCGAATAATGCTTATGAGGAGAGAGATATGGCTGTAACTAAGCTGGTTCTGGTGCGCCATGGCGAAAGCCAGTGGAACAACGAAAACCGCTTCACCGGTTGGTATGATGTTGACCTGTCTGAGAAAGGCGTTAGCGAAGCAAAAGCTGCAGGTAAACTGCTGAAAGACGAAGGCTTCAGCTTTGACTTTGCTTATACCTCTGTGCTGAAACGTGCTATCCACACGCTGTGGAACGTTCTGGACGAACTGGACCAGGCCTGGCTGCCGGTCGAGAAATCCTGGAAACTGAACGAGCGTCACTATGGTGCGCTGCAGGGTCTGAACAAAGCCGAAACCGCAGAGAAATACGGTGACGAGCAGGTTAAGCAGTGGCGTCGCGGCTTCGCGGTGACTCCACCAGAGCTGACCAAAGATGACGAGCGCTACCCGGGCCACGATCCACGTTATGCGAAACTGACCGATGCAGAGCTGCCTCAGACCGAAAGCCTGGCACTGACTATCGATCGCGTTGTGCCTTACTGGAACGAAACCATTCTGCCACGCGTAAAAAGCGGTGAGCGCGTGATTGTAGCCGCTCACGGTAACTCCCTGCGCGCACTGGTCAAATACCTGGACAACATGGGCGAAGATGAGATCCTCGAACTGAACATCCCAACGGGCGTACCGCTGGTGTATGAGTTCGACGAAAACTTCAAACCGATTAAACGTTACTATCTGGGTAACGCTGACGAAATCGCGGCAAAAGCAGCGGCAGTCGCGAACCAGGGTAAAGCGAAGTAATTTTCGCCAGAAATAAAAAAAGCGTGGAGCAATCCACGCTTTTTTATTGGTGCAGAAGAATTAGCCGCGACGTGCTTTCACCGCATTCGCCAGCTGACGCAGAATCGCGTCGGTATCTTCCCAGCCGATGCAGGCGTCGGTCACGCTTTTGCCATACACCAGCGGTTCGCCGCTCTCCAGACTCTGATTGCCTTCTACCAGATGGCTTTCAATCATCACGCCAATCACTGCGGTTTCGCCGTTGGCCAGCTGCTGGCAAACGTCTGCGCCCACTTCCATCTGCTTTTTGAACTGCTTGCTGGAATTGGCATGGCTGAAATCGATCATGACGTTTGGCGACAGGCCCGCTTTTTCCAGTCCGGATTTCACCTCAGCAACGTGTTGAGCGCTGTAGTTTGGCTCTTTACCGCCGCGCAGAATAATGTGGCAATCGCCGTTACCGCTGGTATTCACGATGGCAGAGTGACCCCATTTGGTCACCGAAAGGAAGCAGTGCGGCGCACCCGCAGCATTGATCGCATCAATGGCGACTTTCATGGTGCCATCGGTGCCATTTTTAAAGCCAACCGGGCACGAAAGGCCAGAGGCCAGTTCACGGTGCACCTGAGATTCTGTCGTCCGCGCACCAATAGCGCCCCAGCTCATCAGGTCGGCAAGGTATTGCGGGGTGATCATATCAAGGAATTCACCCGCAGCCGGTAACCCGGAATCGTTGATTTCGAGCAGCAGTTTACGCGCGATGCGCAGCCCGTCGTTAATCTGGAAACTGTTATCCATGTGCGGATCGTTAATCAGCCCTTTCCAGCCTACCGTCGTGCGCGGCTTTTCAAAATAGACGCGCATCACCACTTCCAGCTCCCCTTTCAGCTCCTCGCGAAGCGTCAGCAGTCGGGTGGCGTACTCTTTCGCCGCCGCAGGATCGTGAATGGAACATGGGCCAATCACAACCAGCAGGCGATCGTCATTACCATTGAGGATCCTGTGGATCGCCTTACGGGCATGAGAAACCGTATTCGCGGCATTTTCAGTGGCGGGGAATTTTTCAAGGAGTGCTACAGGGGGTAATAACTCATTGATCTCTTTAATACGCAAATCGTCATTCTGATAATTCATGATCGTTCCGGCCTGGCCATATTTTTTGTAAGGAATGCAATCCTTTCAATCTAACTTGTCAGCCAGGAAGTGTAAACAGGGTTTTACACTTCGCACGGATAATTCCTGGAATTAGGCTTATAAACGCCACAAAGTAGCGAGAAACGAGATCTACTCTACAATTTATAACTCTAAGCACTTACTTTTTTAATATTAACGACATTCCATACTGCCAAAAGCGCGCAGCCTGGAGTTTTATTCACTGAGCACGACGTTATTCGCACACGCACTGTTGGAAGAAGTTATCCAGCAAATAACGACCAGAACAGGAGCAACATGATGAAAATGAATAAACTGGCAACCCTTTTTCTGACGGCAACGTTAACGATGGCGAGCGGTGCCGCACTGGCAGCCGATAACACCGGTTCTGACAGCAATGGTCAGGCGAACGCAGCGGCCTCCGCAGGCCAGGTTGCACCTGATGCTAAACAGAATGTGGCACCGAATAATGTTGATAACAACGACATTAACACCAGCGGGGGTTCGAACAGCGGAACCATGCTGCACCCGAATGGTACCGACTCGGGAACGATGAATCATGACAGTATGAGCAAAGACGAGATTCATAAAAATTCAATGTGTAAAGACGGGAAATGCCCGGACATCAATAAGAAAGTTGAAACCGGTACCGGCAGCAACAGTGATGTTGATACCAAAACAGACGGTACATCTCAGTAACCGGATCACGGTCCGATGAAATTAAGGAGAGCGTAAGCTCTCCTTTCTTTTTTGTGCAAAATATTAAAAACTCTACACTTACAGTGATATCTCATCAGGACATGATTTATGGCGCACTCTCATTCGCACTCGCCTGCTTCAGGGGACGAAAACGCTAAACGTTTGATGCTGGCTTTCGCCGTCACCGCCACGTTTATGATTATTGAAGTGATTGGTGGGCTGGTTTCCGGTTCCCTGGCTCTGCTGGCGGATGCCGGGCATATGCTCACGGATGCTGCAGCACTCCTCTTTGCATTAATGGCCGTGCAGTTTTCTCGTCGCCCACCCAATGCCCGTCACACGTTTGGCTGGCTAAGGCTGACCACTCTCGCCGCGTTTGTGAATGCCATCGCGTTGGTCGTGATTACCATTTTAATCGTCTGGGAAGCGTTTCAGCGTTTCCGCGATCCGCAGCCCGTCGCCGGGATGACCATGATGGTGATTGCGGTCGCCGGACTGCTGGCCAATATTTTGGCGTTCTGGATTTTGCATCGCGGCAGCACAGAGAAAAATCTCAACGTGCGCGCCGCAGCGCTGCATGTGCTGGGTGATCTACTGGGTTCGGTCGGCGCGATTGTGGCGGCGTTAGTCATTATCTACACCGGCTGGACCCCTATCGATCCGATATTGTCGGTGCTGGTCTCCTGCCTGGTGCTGCGTAGTGCGTGGGGGTTACTGCGGGAAAGTGTGAATGAGTTGCTGGAAGGCGCGCCCGTTGCGCTCGATATTCCGGCCCTTAAACGAAAACTGTGTCGCTCTATCCCGGAAGTTCGCGACGTTCACCACGTCCATGTCTGGCAGGTTGGCGAGAAACCGGTGATGACTCTGCATGTGCAGGTTGTTCCTCCGCACGATCATGATGCTTTGCTGGGGCGTATCCAGCACTTCCTGGAACATCATTACGAGATTTCGCACGTCACCATCCAGATGGAGTACCAGGCCTGTAACGGACCGGACTGCCACCTCAACGAGGTGCAGACCGGCCATTCACATCATCATCATTAACGGGATAGCGCGCGAGAGCCACGCTCGCGCGCACTGTTAATCCACATCCGGCTGCCGTTCAGGGCAATAAAGGTCAGAAGCAGATACTCCAGCGACATGGCATACACGCCCTGCAGCGCGAAGATCACCACGCTTATCACATTAATGATCACCCATAACAGCCAGTTCTCGACGTATTTACGGGTCATCAGAATCATCGCCGCGATCGACAACACCATCATGCAGGAGTCCCAGAACGGGAACGCATCAGGCTGCAATTCTGGCATCGTGACATTTAATCCCATCCCGGACATGACCGATACCGACACCCGCGTCAGGAAGCCAAACACCGGGTTGATGTAAAGGGTCATCAGACCGATAGCGATAACACACGCCACCAGCCAGGCGACAGCTTTGGGTAAGGGTAACCAGCGGATCTGAAGCTCCGCCTCTCGATCGCGGGTCTGCCGCGACCAGGCGTACCAGCCGTAAATATTGGCAGCGAAGAAAAATAGCTGCAACAGCAGGCTGGCGTAGAGCTGGATTTGAAAAAAGATAATCGCAAAAAGCGTGACGTTTATCAGGCCAAAAGCATAGTTGCTGATCTTTTCCAGGCTCGCAAGCCAGATACACAGCAACCCGGCGATTGTTCCGATCGCTTCAATCCATGACAGATCGTAGCCACCGGCGCCGATCGGTATATGCACCAGGATGTTCTGCGTGCTAAAAAAATCCATCTTTTCCCCAAAGCGTAATGATACGCGATTTCTTAAGTCAGGACCGTAGTGTAGCTGCAAAATCCAGCATACGGTTAAGAGGAATTAACGCCCCCTCACGCAGTGCAGCATCAACATGGATTTCATGAGCCGCCCCGCCAGATTCCAGCCCTTCAGCAATCGCCTTAAGCCCATTCATCGCCATCCACGGGCAGTGCGCGCAGCTGCGGCACGTTGCCCCTTCCCCTGCTGTGGGAGCCTCGAACAACTCTTTGTCAGGAACCGCCTGCTGCATCTTATAAAAAATACCGCGATCGGTGGCCACAATAAGCTTTCTATGGGGCAGCGTTCTGGCAGCATTAATCAGCTGGCTGGTTGAACCGACCGCATCCGCCATATCCACCACCGACTGAGGCGATTCCGGATGGACCAGAATGGCGGCATCGGGATGGAGGGCTTTCATTCGGGCAAGCGCCTGCGTTTTAAACTCGTCATGCACGATACACGCCCCCTGCCAGCACAGAACGTCAGCCCCCGTTTGTTTCTGCACATAGCTACCAAGATGTTTGTCCGGAGCCCAGATAATTTTCTGCCCGAGGCTGTCGAGATGTTCAATCAATTCAACGGCGATGCTGGAGGTAACCACCCAGTCTGCGCGTGCTTTGACGGCAGCAGAGGTGTTGGCGTAAACCACGACCGTTCTGTCGGGATGGGCATCGCAAAACGCGCTGAATTCGTCTATCGGACAGCCTAAATCCAGTGAACATTCCGCATTGAGAGTGGGCATCAGAATGGTTTTTTCCGGGCTTAAAATCTTGGCCGTCTCTCCCATAAAGCGAACGCCCGCCACAAGCAGCGTGGAAGCGGCGTGTTTTGCCCCAAAGCGCGCCATCTCAAGGGAGTCGGAGATGCAACCGCCGGTTTCTTCCGCTAGCTGCTGGATTTCGGGATCGGTGTAATAATGCGCCACCATGACCGCATCTCGTTCTTTTAACAGGCGCTTGATTTTCTCCCGGTAGAACTGCTTTTCGTCCGCGCTTAACGGAACTGGCTTTGGCGGGAAAGGATAAATTGCGGCTTCAGCATCAAACATTACGCTCATCATTGCATCTCGTTTTACTGGCTTAACAATAAAGCCTCTCTTTTGCGTGTTGAGCGAAAGATAAGACTATTGCGTTTTTTATACTAAACAAGATAGCGGATTGAAGGGGAAAAGTCACAATATTTGGATAGCAAAAAGGCGCCTTTCTACATTGGTGTTTAACATCGAACACGATATTAAAATTGGTGGGTCGTGCAGGATGACTCGCTTCGCTCGCCCTTCGGGCCGTCGCCGTACGCGGCTCCGGTGTCTCACTTCGTTCGACTCGAACCTGCAGCAGGTTCTCATCCTGCCGAATTGGGCATAGCAAAAAGGCGCCTTTAGGGCGCCTTTCTACATTGGTGGGTCGTGCAGGATGACTCGCTTCGCTCACCCTTCGGGCCGTCGCCGTTCGTGGCTCCGGTGTCTCACTTCGTTCGATTCGAACCTGCAACAGATTCTCATCCTGCCGAATCGGGCATAGCAAAAAGGCGCCTTTAGGGCGCCTTTCTACATTGGTGGGTCGTGCAGGATGACTCGCTTCGCTCGCCCTTCGGGCCGTCGCCGTACGCGGCTCCGGTGTCTCACTTCGTTCGACTCGAACCTGCAGCAGGTTCTCATCCTGCCGAATCAGACATAGCAAAAAGGCGCCTTTAGGGCGCCTTTCTACATTGGTGGGTCGTGCAGGATTCGAACCTGCGACCAATTGATTAAAAGTCAACTGCTCTACCAACTGAGCTAACGACCCCTTTCGGGACTTGCAAATTTTTATTCAGGCTGGTGGGTCGTGCAGGATTCGAACCTGCGACCAATTGATTAAAAGTCAACTGCTCTACCAACTGAGCTAACGACCCATTCGGGTGTTGCCTGAATTTTGTAGTATTGGTGGGTCGTGCAGGATGACTCGGCTTCGCCTCGCCCTACGGGCCGTTGCTGACGCAACGTTATCCTTCACGTTTTACTATTGCTTCCACCAGACTATTGGTGGGTCGTGCAGGATTCGAACCTGCGACCAATTGATTAAAAGTCAACTGCTCTACCAACTGAGCTAACGACCCGATGGTGGGTGATGACGGGCTCGAACCGCCGACCCCCTCCGTGTAAAGGAGGTGCTCTACCAACTGAGCTAATCACCCAACGTCGTACTACAGGGCACTACAGAATAATCTTAAGTTGTGGGTCGTGCAGGATGACTCGGCTTTGCCTCGCCCTACTACAGGCCGTTGCTGACGCAACGTTATCCTTCACGTTTTACTACTGCTTCCACCATTATTGGTGGGTCGTGCAGGATTCGAACCTGCGACCAATTGATTAAAAGTCAACTGCTCTACCAACTGAGCTAACGACCCACTTTTGCGCGGCTTCCGGGCTGTTTGATATCCCTTGGCAACGGCGGCATATATTACTGATTTAAGAATTGAGCGCAACAAAAATTTCGACGAAGATCACTTAACTGCTTACGAATCATGCGGCAAGACCAGAAATAACGCGATTTCTGGTCACGCGACACTCATCCCATCGAACCAAGACGTTTTTGCGCTTGTTTTGCACCTTCGGTGCCAGGGTACTTCGTGACCACCTGCTGATAAACGGCCTTCGCTTTCGCACTATCGCCTTTATCCTGCATGATGACCCCGACCTTAAACATCGCGTCCGGTGCTTTTGGTGATTTCGGGTAATTTTTTACCACAGAGGCAAAATAAAACGCTGCATCATCTTTCTTACCCTTGTTGTAATTCAACTGTCCTAACCAATAATTCGCATTTGGCTGGTAAGTTGAATCAGGGTACTTCTTCACGAAGTTCTGAAAGGCCGCTATGGCATCGTCCTGACGCGATTTATCCTGCACCAGGGCAATCGCTGCATTGTAGTCAGTATTCGCGTCACCGCTCTGTACAGGCGCACCTGAAGAGGCTGATGCATCTGCTGATGGTGCAGGCGTCGCTGTCGCAGCGGCGCTCTGATCGCCAGCGGCGGGTTGCGCTGCTGCGCCGCCGTTACTCAGCCCGTCGATCTGCAGTAAAATCTGCTTCTGACGTTCGACAACCTGATTAAGCTGATACTGACTTTCCTGGATTTGACCACGGAGAGAATCAATATCGTTTTGGTTATCGGAGAGCTGCTGCTGGAGTTGAGTTAAAAGCTGACTATGAGCGTTTGAAATACGCTCGAGTTGAGTGACGCGGTCTTCGACCGAGCCGGAGCCGACACTACTGATTGGTGCCTGAGCAAAAGCGGCCCAGGGGGCCGCTATTCCAACCAGTAACGACAGACTCAATAGTTGATGTCTGAAGTTACTGCTCATGCAATTCTCTTAGTAAACCAGTACGGCACGACGGTTTTTGGAGTAAGCCGCTTCGTCATGACCCAGTACTGCAGGTTTTTCTTTACCGTAAGAAACGATGGAGATCTGGTCTGCAGAAACGCCTTTACCCTGCAGGTACATCTTAACGGCGTTAGCACGACGTTCACCCAGGGAGATGTTGTACTCAGGAGTACCACGTTCGTCAGCATGACCTTCTACGGTGACTTTGTAAGATGGGTTGCTACGCAGGAAATTAGCGTGAGCATCCAGCATCGCAGCGAAGTCAGAACGGATGTCATACTTGTCCAGATCGAAGTAAACAATGTTGTTCTGCTGCAGCTGCTGCATCTGAAGACGAGCTTGCTCTTCAGAAGACATGTTGCCGTTACCGTTAGCATCCATACCAGTGCCGGCACCCATCATGCCTTCGCCGCTCTGGTCGTTGCTTGCATTCTTGTTGGAAGAACACGCCGCGATTGCCATTACAGGCAGAGCGATCATCAGCCCCTTCAGCACTTTGTTCAGTTGCATTTCTAAGATTCCTTTAGTAATCAATTAATTATTATTTACAGATACGGCGACCAGGCAGGTGATTTTACCTGTCCATCAGTTGCCGGAATACGCGCTTTGAAACGCCCATCTGTAGAAACCAGATTCAGCACAGATCCCATCCCCTGAGAAGAGCTGTAGATTACCATAGTGCCGTTAGGTGCCAGACTTGGCGTTTCATCCAGGAACGTTGACGACAGAACTTGCACGCCACCCGTTACCAGATCTTGTTTGGCAATGTGCTGCTGCCCACCATTGGAGCTGACCATTACCATTAATTTACCGTCGCTGCTCACATCCGCATCCTGATTCTGAGAGCCTTCCCAGGTGATACGCTGCGGAGCACCGCCATTAACATTGACTTTATAAACCTGAGGACGGCCCGCCTGATCTGACGTAAACGCCAGGTTCTGGCTGTCAGGGAACCAGGTTGGCTCAGTATTATTGCTACGACCATCCGTAACCTGACGGATCTGGCCTGAGCCGATATCCATCACGTAGAGGTTCAGGCTACCTGTTTTAGACAGGGCAAACGCCAGTTTTGAACCATCCGGAGAGAACGCAGGCGCACCGTTGTGACGCGGGAACGAAGCGACCTGACGGACAGCACCGTTGGACAGCGTCTGGATAACCAGCGCAGAACGACCGCTCTCGAAGGTCACATAAGCCAGTTTTGAACCATCCGGAGACCATGCAGGTGACATCAGAGGCTGCGGTGAACGGTGAACGGTGAACTGGTTGTAGCCGTCGTAGTCAGAGACGCGCAGTTCATACGGGAACTGGCCGCCGTTAGTCTGAACCACGTAGGCAATACGAGTACGGAACGCGCCCTTAATACCGGTCAGCTTCTCGAACACCTCGTCACTCGCAGTGTGACCCGCATAGCGGAGCCATTGCTTGTTCACTTTATAGGAGTTTTGAGCCAGCACGGTGCCCGGTGCGCCACCCGTATCGACCAGCTGGTATGCTACGGTGTAGCCACCATCCGGATTTGGCGTCACCTGACCCACCACCACGGCATCAATACCGAGGGCAGACCAGGCCGCAGGTTGCACTTCCTGAGCGGTACCCGGTTGCTGAGGCAAACGAGCACGATCTAAAGGATTAAATTTACCGCTGTTACGCAAGTCAGCCGCCACAATGCCGCCAACATCTTCAGGTGCAGCGCCAGGCCCTGCCCACTGGAACGGAACAACGCCAATTGGTCGCGCCGAGTCCACCCCTTGGGTGATCTCGATACGGACCTCTGCGTGCAGCACAGCTGCCCACAGCATAAAGAAACTTACAGCTACACGTAATGCCTGCTTCATCATATCTCCCTTACCTGGGTAACCTTACCCACGATAATTTAGCAGAATGTTAACAAACTCAAATGGACAAAACTACCAGAACCCTGTGACTAAACCTGGTCTATTTTTCCCCGTTTGCACGGGGAAAACGTAAATTAAGGTTTGAAGTCCAACGGCGCATTTTTAAACACTTCATAGACGGCTTGCGAAGGTGGCTTTGGCATCTTCGCCTGACGTGCCGCTGCCAGCGCAGCAGTACATAAGGCTGGATCGCCCCCTTCAGACTGAATATCCAGCAGCATACCGTCCGGCGCCAGTTTTATACGCAGCGTACACGTTTTACCGGCATAGGATGAGGCATCGTAAAATCGGCTTTCAATCGCGGATTTTATCTGCCCGGCATAGCCACTGATCTCAGCGCCTGAAGCACCGTTATTTTTAGTACTACCACTTCCGGCTGGCGACGCATTGCTTCCTTTCGCTCCACCGCCCGTTTTCGGCGCATTCTTACCTGAACTCAGGTCACCGAAAAGGTCGTCAACATCTGATGCCGAAGCTTTATCCGCTGCGGCTTTTTTCGCAGCGGCGGCTTTGGCTGCTGCTGCTTTATCGGCAGCTGCTTTCTTATCTGCAGCGGCTTTTTCTGCTGCAGCCGCTTTCTTGTCGGCAGCAGCTTTATCAGCCGCAGCTTTTTCAGCGGCGGCTTTCTCGGCCGCAGCCGCTTTCTTAGCGGCATCGGCAGCGGCTTTCTTCTCCGCTTCCTGTGCTGCTTTTTTAGCGGCTTCTGCTTCAGCTTTCTTCTGTGCGTCGGCGGCGGCTTTTTTTGCCGCTTCTGCTTCAGCTTTTTTCTGCGCGTCGGCTGCTGCTTTCTTCACGGCTTCCGCTTCAGCGACTTTTTGAGCATCAGCAGCGGCTTTCTTCGCCGCATCGGCAGCTTGTTTCGCCTGAGCGTCAGCCTTGGCTTTAGCGTCCGCTGCGGCTTTGGCTGCCGCCTCTTCCGCCTGTTTTTGCTGCTCCTGCGCTTTTTTCGCCGCAGTCTCAGCCTGTTTCTGCTGCTCTGCCTGCTCTTTCGCCGCTTCTTGCGCCTGCAAACGTTCTTTCTCGAGCTGCTTCAAACGCTCCTGCTCCGCGGCCTGCTTTTCTCGCAGCTCCTCGGCTTGCTGTTGCGCTTGTTTATCCCGCTGCTCTTCAGCCCGCTTTGCACTCGCCTGCTGTTGCTGCTGGCGATTGTAGTTTTGCACTACCGCGCCTGGGTCTACCATGACGGCATCAATGGAGGATCCCCCCCCACCGCCGGCTGACGCGTCAATATGCTCATCGAACGAACTCCAGATCAGCGCTGCAAAAAGAATAACGTGCAGCACTGCTGAGATAATTATCGCTCGCTTAAGCTTGTCGTTTTGTTCGGTTGCCTTTGACACTATCGGTTCCCAAAAACTATGCAGATGATTAAATCGGTTGCGTCATCAAGCCTACCGACTTAACACCCGCGCTATGTAGCAAATTCAGCGCTTTAATTATTTCATCGTAAGGCACATCTTTGGCGCCACCGATAAGGAAGACCGTTTTCGGATTTGACTCCAGGCGACGTTTTGCTTCAGCAATAACCTGCTCTGGCGGCAGCTGATCCAGACGATCTTTTTCTACCACTACGCTGTACTGCCCGACACCGGAGACTTCAATAATGACAGGTGGATCATCATTGCTGCTCACCGCCTGTGATTCTGTCGCATCCGGCAGATCAACTTCTACGCTTTGGGTGATAATCGGTGCCGTTGCCATAAAGATCAGCAGCAGCACCAGCAGAACATCCAGCAGCGGTACAATGTTGATTTCGGACTTAAGTTCGCGACGATTTCGTCCGCGCGCTCTGGCCATGGTTTACCCCTTGTTACTCTCGGTGCTGGTAAACGCCTGACGGTGCAGAATCGCAGTGAACTCTTCCATAAAGTTGTCGTAGTTCAGTTCCAGTTTGTTCACGCGTTGGTTCAGTCGGTTATAGGCCATAACCGCCGGAATGGCGGCGAACAGACCGATTGCGGTCGCGATCAGCGCTTCTGCGATACCCGGTGCAACCATTTGCAGCGTTGCCTGTTTCACCGCGCCCAGCGCGATAAAGGCATGCATAATCCCCCAGACGGTACCAAACAGACCGATATACGGGCTGATAGAACCGACGGTGCCGAGGAACGGAATATGGGTTTCAAGTGATTCCAGTTCACGGTTCATAGAAATGCGCATCGCACGAGATGCCCCTTCAACGACCGCTTCTGGCGCATGATTGTTGGCGCGGTGCAAACGAGCGAATTCTTTGAACCCGCTATAGAAAATTTGTTCGGAGCCTGAAAGGGTATCCCGACGCCCCTGGCTTTCCTGATACAGACGAGAAAGCTCAATACCAGACCAGAACTTGTCTTCAAAGGCTTCGGCTTCACGGCCCGCAGCGTTAAGAATGCGCGTTCTCTGGATAATAATGGCCCAGGAGGCGATTGAAAAACCAATCAAAATCAACATGATAAGTTTAACCAGAAGGCTAGCCTTCAGGAACAAATCAAGGATATTCATGTCAGTCACTGCTTAAACTCCGCGACAATAGACTTAGGAAGCGCACGAGGCTTCATGATGAGTGGATCAACACAAACAATCAGGACTTCTGCTTCGTTCAGTACCGTGTTCTCTGCATTGACGATCCGCTGCGTGAAAACCATTGAGGTTCCGCGCATTGATGTTATTTCCGTTTGGACTTCGAGCATATCGTCGAGTCTGGCGGGTGCAAAATACTCCAGCGTCATCTTGCGTACCACGAAGGCAACTCGCTCAGCCAACAAAACCTGCTGGCTAAAGTGATGATGGCGCAGCATCTCAGTGCGTGCACGTTCATAAAATGCAACGTAGCTGGCATGGTAGACCACACCACCAGCATCGGTATCTTCGTAATAGACCCGAACCGGCCATCGAAACAGCGTTGTATTCACTTTACATCCTGGTAATGCAACAAAAGTTAGAGCTTTTAAACTTCGCTACTATACGCGCGGGAATGATGGTTTGGAATGGGGGAAAGTAAACGGAGAGTAAATTTTTATGGGCTCGGGTAAGCCCATAAGATTAACGGACAGTTCTTATTCAGTTGAAGAAAAAGATCAGTCCAGCGAGAAGCACTAAATCAGCGACCAGCGGGCAGAAAATACCTTGCCAGTGAATCGCTTTTGGACGAAACCCTACGCCGTGAATGACGCCTGCACAAACTGCCCACATGATGAAGAAACCATGCCAGATTTCCAGCTCACTGGTTTTCGCCGCAAAGCGCGACGGGTCCCAGAAAATGCAGCCTGCCAGCAGTAATGCCATCACTAAGGAAAGCGCCCTTAACGGGCGCTTGTCCATTACCGCATAAAGCTTTGCGATAACATTCATCATCAGTGCTTTTCTTCACCGGTTTGGGTCGCTTCGATATGTTCAAGCGCCAGCGCGGTAATGACACCAAATGCACAGGCAAGAAGCGTCCCTAAAATCCATGCGAAATACCACATATTCAGCTCCTTACTTAGTACAGGGAATGAGTGTTGCTTTCGATGTCTTCTTTCGTGATACGACCGAACATTTTCCAGTAACACCAGGTGGTGTAGAGCAGAATAATCGGTACGAACACGCAGGCAACATACGTCATCAGGTTAAGCGTCAACTGGCTTGAGGTCGCATCCCACATTGTCAGGCTCGCATTCAGCATCGTGCTGGAAGGCATCACGAATGGGAACATAGCCACACCCGCAGTCAGAATGATGCACGCCAGAGTCAGTGAAGAGAACACGAATGCCCACGCGCCTTTTTCCAGGCGAGAGGTCAACGTCGTCAACAGTGGCAGCAACACGCCCAGAGCCGGGATCGCCCACAGCGCAGGTGTATTGTTGAAGTTCACCATCCAGGCGCCCGCCTGACGAGCCACTTCTTTGGTCAATGGATTTGACGGTGCAGCGTGATTAATAGCCGACGTCACCACGTAGCCATCAATACCGTATACCACCCAAACGCCAGCCAGCGCGAAGCAGACCATTGTCACCAGCGCAGCGACCTGTGCCGTCGCACGTGAACGCAGATGTAATTCACCCACGGTACGCATCTGCAGATAAGTCGCCCCCTGAGTGATGATCATCGCCACACTCACCACGCCCGCCAGCAGACCAAACGGATTCAGCAGCTGGAAGAAGTTACCGGTGTAGTACAGACGCATGTACTCATCGAGGTGGAATGGCACGCCCTGCAACAGGTTGCCGAATGCCACACCGATAACCAGCGGTGGAACGAAGCTACCGATGAAGATGCCCCAGTCCCACATGTTGCGCCAGCGCGTATCTTCAATCTTGGAGCGGTAGTCAAAACCGACCGGACGGAAGAACAAGGATGCCAGCACCAGAATCATCGCCACATAGAAACCGGAGAACGCAGCCGCGTAGACCATCGGCCAGGCAGCAAACAGCGCGCCGCCTGCGGTGATCAGCCACACCTGGTTACCGTCCCAGTGCGGGGCGATGGAGTTGATCATGATTCGACGCTCGGTGTCATTACGACCGAGGAAACGGGTGAGCATGCCCACCCCCATGTCGAAACCGTCAGTGACCGCAAAACCAATCAGTAAAATACCGACCAGCAGCCACCAGATAAAACGCAATACTTCATAATCGATCATTTGACGACTCCTGTCTTAGCGTGCCGGCTGAGTAGCCACAGTGGACTGCTCGTAGTGGTAGCGACCGGTTTTCAGGCTGCTTGGGCCAAGGCGTGCAAACTTGAACATCAGGAACAGTTCAGCCACCAGGAACAGGGTATACAGGCCACAAATCAGCAGCATGGAGAAAATCAGATCTCCGGCAGTCAACGAGGAGTTAGCCACTGCCGTAGGCAGAACTTCACCAATTGCCCATGGCTGACGACCATATTCCGCCACGAACCAGCCGGACTCGATAGCAATCCATGGCAGTGGAATACCGTACATCGCGGTACGCAGCAGCCACTTTTTCTGACCGATACGGTTACGAATCACGGACCAGAAGGACGCCGCGATAATCAGCAGCATCAGGATGCCGCAACCGACCATGATACGGAACGCGAAGTACAGTGGAGCCACGCGCGGAATAGAGTCTTTGGTTGCCATCTGAATCTGCGCTTCAGTCGCGTCTGAGACATTCGGCGTATAGCGCTTAAGCAACAGGCCGTAACCCAGGTCTTTCTTCACGTCATTGAACTGATCGCGAACAGCCTGATCGGCAGAACCGGAACGCAGCTGCTCCAGCAGCGCGTAAGCTTTCATACCGTTACGGATACGCTCTTCATGCTGCACCATCAGGTCTTTCAGGCCAGTGACCTGCTTATCGACTGAACGGGTAGCAATAATGCCCAACGCGTAAGGAATCTGGATCGCAAAGCGGTTTTCCTGCGCATCTTGATCGGGAATACCAAACAGGGTAAACGCCGCCGGAGCCGGCTGAGTTTCCCATTCGGCTTCGATAGCCGCCAGTTTGGTTTTCTGCACATCGCCCATTTCGTAACCGGATTCATCACCCAGAACAATAACAGAGAGAATTGCCGCCATACCGAAGCTTGCCGCGATGGCAAAAGAGCGTTTAGCGAATGCGAAATCACGACCGCGCAGCATGTAGTAAGAGCTGATGCCCAGAACGAACATCGCGCCGCAGACATAACCAGATGCCACCGTGTGAACAAATTTCACCTGAGCAACCGGGTTCAGGACCAGCTCCGCAAAGCTGACCATTTCCATACGCATGGTTTCGAAGTTGAAATCAGACGCGATAGGGTTCTGCATCCAGCCGTTCGCGACCAGAATCCACAGTGCGGACAGGTTTGAACCTAATGCCACCAGCCAGGTGACGGCCATATGCTGGACTTTACCCAGACGGTCCCAGCCGAAGAAGAACAGACCTACAAAGGTGGATTCGAGGAAGAAGGCCATCAGCCCTTCAATGGCCAGAGGCGCACCGAAGATATCCCCGACATAGTGGGAATAGTAAGACCAGTTAGTCCCGAACTGGAACTCCATGGTCAGACCCGTTGCCACACCCAGAGCAAAGTTGATACCAAACAACTTGCCCCAGAACTTGGTCATATCTTTATAAATCTGTTTGCCGGAGAGGACGTAGACCGTTTCCATGATGGCCAGCAGGAACGCCATACCGAGCGTCAGTGGCACAAAAAGGAAGTGGTACATCGCGGTCAAGGCAAACTGTAAGCGCGACAGTTCGACTATATCTAACATCATGACTCCTTGCTCATCGCATGAAGACTCCGAGAGTGAATCCCGTCAGAAAGGGTTCACACGCATGCCCCAATACAAAGTTATCTGTCTCCCCTCTCCACAACGTCATTCTTCAGATGAGGAAAAAGTAGTGATGAAAGGTTACAAATACGTTAATAAAAAACTCAAATTGATCCCGCAAATATAATACGCTGCAAAACCCTTACAATAAACAGGTTTTTATTGAATCACTTTTACGTTTTACGACGGTGATCAATATATAGCGAATTTACTACTTTTCAGCCAATTTGATCGCGGACAATTTAACGCCTTTTCACCCTCTTTTCCAAACATTAAACATTGATTTAAATCAAAAACGCCGTTTTCTGTTAAACCTGTTTAAATCAGGTAACCGCAGTAAAAACAATGTTAATGATATGTGTTATTTGAGCTGGAATTAGTTATCAAATACAGGAAAAAATATAAACAGAAGTTATTTTTATTAACGCCACTCGCCGTCTCGCTTTTTTAGACTGACAAACATTTAAGGATAGCGATTCTGCCGTGACTTACCAGATTGGACTTTTCAGCAAAAAGACCCACAGATATTTTACTTTTATCAATCTTTAAATTAACAACGCCTTGTTACTATATCGTGAACATACAGATCAATAACTTGTGAAGCTTTACGCGTTCGGCGTATTTTTAGGCAAACATCTGTTCAAAGGAGCTAGCTACACAGTCACGTGAGTCGTTTGCTGCCGCTCATAAAATAAAAAAGGCCGCTTTGCAGCGGCCAACCATGTCGAAACGGACATTTATTATGTCAAAGCTCCCCTTCCGGAGAGCAGAGAGGATTTACTTAATGATAGATTTCAGTGCGTCGCCGATATCGGCCAGGCTGCGAACGGTTTTGACACCCGCCGCTTCCAGCGCAGCAAATTTCTCATCCGCCGTGCCTTTACCACCCGCAATGATAGCGCCTGCGTGGCCCATACGTTTGCCTTTTGGCGCAGTCACGCCCGCGATGTAGCCCACAACCGGCTTGGTAACGTGATCTTTAATGTAGGCAGCCGCTTCTTCTTCTGCGCTACCGCCGATCTCACCGATCATCACGATCGCTTCGGTCTGTGGATCTTCCTGGAACAGCTTCAGGATATCAATAAAGTTAGAACCCGGAATCGGGTCACCGCCGATGCCCACACAGGTGGACTGGCCGAAACCGTAATCGGTGGTCTGCTTAACCGCTTCATACGTCAGCGTACCGGAGCGGGACACGATGCCCACTTTGCCTGGCTTGTGAATATGGCCAGGCATGATGCCGATTTTGCACTCGCCTGGGGTGATCACGCCCGGGCAGTTTGGCCCGATCATGCGCACGCCGGCTTCATCCAGCTTCACTTTCACGGTCAGCATATCCAGCGTCGGGATGCCTTCGGTGATGGTGATAATCAGTTTAATACCTGCGTCGATAGCTTCCAGGATTGAGTCTTTACAGAACGGAGCCGGAACGTAGATCACGGTCGCCGTTGCGCCAGTCGCTTCTACCGCTTCGCGCACGGTGTTAAACACCGGCAGACCCAGATGCGTGGTACCGCCTTTGCCTGGCGTCACGCCGCCAACCATCTGCGTACCGTAAGCAATCGCTTGTTCGGAGTGGAAAGTCCCCTGGCTACCGGTAAAGCCCTGGCAGATAACTTTAGTGTTCTTATCAATCAAAACGGACATTATTTCCCCTCCACTGCGGCAACAACCTGCTGAGCTGCATCCGTCAGACTTTTCGCTGCAATAATATTCAGGCCACTGTCAGCCAGTTTTTTCGCGCCGAGTTCAGCGTTGTTACCTTCCAGACGAACCACAACCGGGACGTTCACGCCCACTTCTTCTACCGCGCCGATAATACCGTCAGCGATCAGGTCGCAACGCACGATACCACCGAAGATGTTCACCAGAACGGCTTTCACCTTGTCGTCAGAAAGAATGATTTTGAACGCTTCGGTCACGCGCTCTTTGGTCGCGCCGCCGCCCACGTCGAGGAAGTTTGCCGGCTCGCCGCCGTGCAGTTTAACGATGTCCATAGTGCCCATCGCCAGGCCCGCACCGTTAACCATGCAACCGATGTTGCCATCCAGCGCCACGTAGTTCAGTTCCCACTGTGCAGCCTGCGCTTCACGCGGGTCTTCCTGCGACTGATCGCGCATTTCACGCAGATCGGACTGGCGGAACAGTGCGTTGCCGTCAGCGCCCAGTTTGCCATCGAGGCAGATCAGATCGCCCTGAGTGGTGATCACCAGCGGGTTGATTTCGATCAGCGCCAGATCGCGCTCCAGGAAAATAGTCGCCAGACCCATGAAGATCTTGGTGAACTGTTGAACCAGTTTACCTTCCAGACCCAGTTTGAACGCCAGCTCGCGTCCCTGGTAAGGCATAGGACCCGCCAGCGGATCGATAGCTACTTTGTGGATCAGGTGCGGCGTCTCTTCCGCCACTTTCTCGATTTCCACGCCGCCTTCGGTAGATGCCATGAACACCACGCGACGGGAGCTACGGTCTACAACCGCGCCGAGATACAACTCTTTCGCGATATCGGTCGCCGCTTCGACCAGGATCTGGTTAACCGGCTGGCCGTTTGCGTCTGTTTGATAAGTGACCAGGCGTTTACCCAGCCAGTGTTCAGCAAACGCGCGAATCTCTTCTTTGCTCTTCACAACCTTCACACCGCCCGCTTTACCGCGGCCACCAGCGTGAACCTGACACTTAACTACCCAAGGGCCGGAACCGATTTTAGATGCGGCTTCTTCTGCTTCACGTGGGGTAGTACAGGCATAACCCACCGGAGCCGGTAAGCCATACCTGGCAAACAGTTGTTTGGCCTGATATTCATGTAAGTTCATGTGTTCTATCCATCCTTCAGGTAATCGTTATCTTTAAACCTGTAGACCGGTGCGGTATTCATGCCGGACGGCGCTCCACTTATCCGGCCTACAGGGCAGGTGATGCTAAAAAATGACTACACGTCCAGCAGCAGACGCGTTGGGTCTTCCAGCAGCTCTTTAATCGCTACCAGATAACCCACAGATTCACGACCATCAATCAGACGGTGATCGTAAGAGAGCGCCAGATACATCATCGGCAGAATCTCAACTTTACCGTCTACCGCCATCGGGCGATCTTTGATGGCATGCATGCCCAGAATCGCGCTCTGCGGTGGGTTGATGATTGGCGTAGACATCAGGGAACCAAACACGCCGCCGTTGGTAATGGTGAAGTTACCGCCGGTGAGATCGTCAACGGTCAGCTTGCCGTCACGGCCTTTCAGCGCCAGCTCTTTGATTTTCTTCTCGATATCCGCCATGCCCAGGGTATCAACGTCACGCAGAACCGGGGTCACCAAGCCGCGCGGCGTAGAGACCGCCATGCTGACGTCGAAGTAGTTGTGATACACAACATCTTCGCCATCAATCGAGGCATTCACTTCCGGATAGCGTTTCAGCGCTTCAACCACCGCTTTCACGTAGAAGGACATAAAGCCCAGACGGATACCGTGACGTTTTTCAAACGCGTCACCGTACTGCTTACGCAGATCCATGATGGGCTTCATGTTGACTTCGTTGAACGTCGTCAGCATCGCGGTGGAGTTTTTCGCTTCCAGCAGACGCTCGGCCACACGCTTACGCAGACGCGTCATCGGCACGCGTTTTTCACTGCGTGCGCCCAGCGCAGGCTGAGCAGCAGGCGCGGCTTCAGGTGCTTTGGCTTCTTCTTTTGCCGGTGCTTTCGCCAGATGTTTTTCGATATCTTCACGCGTCAGACGGCCACCAACACCGGTGCCTTTAATGGCGCTGGCTTCGAGATTGTGTTCACCCAGCAGGCGACGGATCGCCGGGCTGAGTGCATCGTTCGTTTGTTCTTCCAGAGAGGCCTGCTGACGCTGAGCCGGAGTGGACTCTTTGCTTTCAGATTTGGCACTGGACTCTTTGCCCGCGCTATTGCCTTCGCGCAGGCGGCCCAGGATCTGACGGGAAGTGACGGTCGTGCCTTCATCTTCCAGCACAGCATCCAGAACGCCATCCGCCGAGGCCGGTACTTCCAGTACCACTTTGTCAGTTTCGATTTCTACCAGCACTTCATCGCGCTTAACGCTATCGCCCGGTTTTTTATGCCAGGTCGCTACCGTTGCATCAGCCACGGATTCAGGCAGGTCGGGAACAAGAATATCTACGCTACTCATTATGTATCCTTAAATTATTCGACGTTCAGCGCGTCATTCACCAGATCTTGCTGTTGCTTCTGGTGAACGGACATATACCCTACCGCCGGAGAGGCGGAGGCCGGGCGACCTGCGTAACGCAGGGCAGACCCAAATGGAATCACATCACGGAAATGATGCTGGCTGCAGTACCATGCGCCCTGGTTGAGCGGCTCTTCCTGGCACCAGACAAAATCATGTACGTGTGCGTACGGTTTCAACGCTTCCTGCACCGACTGATGCGGGAACGGATAAAGCTGCTCGATACGCACAATGGCGACATCTTTCTGATCTTTCTTGCGGCGCTGTTCCAGCAGGTCGAAATAAACCTTACCAGAACACATCACGACGCGCTTCACGGCCTGCGGATCCAGCTCGTCAATCTCACCAATCGCCGGCTGGAAGGTCCCGTTCGCCAGCTCGTCCAGAGAGGACACGGCCAGCGGATGACGCAGCAGAGATTTCGGTGACATCACCACCAGCGGACGGCGCATCCCGCGCAGCGCCTGACGACGCAGCATGTGATAAACCTGCGCAGGAGTGGATGGCACGCAGACCTGCATGTTCTGCTCGGCACAAAGTTGCAGATAACGTTCCAGACGCGCGGAGGAGTGCTCCGGTCCCTGCCCTTCGTAGCCGTGCGGCAGCAGCATCACCAGGCCACACATACGGCCCCATTTCTGCTCGCCGGAGCTGATGAACTGGTCGATAACCACCTGCGCGCCGTTAGCGAAGTCACCGAACTGCGCTTCCCAGATAGTCAGGGTGCGCGGTTCCGCCGTGGCATAGCCGTATTCAAACGCCAGTACCGCTTCTTCAGACAGCACGGAGTCCCAGACCTTGAACTGGCCCTGACCGTTATGCACGTGCTGCAGCGGGGTATAGGTTGAACCGTTGGTCTGGTTGTGAATCACCGCGTGACGGTGGAAGAAGGTTCCACGTCCCGCATCTTCACCGGACAGACGCACCGGAATGCCCTCGTCGACCAGCGTGGCGTACGCCAGGTTTTCTGCGCCGCCCCAGTCAAACAGCTTCTCGCCCTCTGCCATTGACTGACGGTCAGAGTAGATTTTCTGCACGCGGGACTGCATTTCGATCGCTTCTGGTACGGTGCTGATGCGTTTAGCCAGCTCCTGCAGACGCTTCATCTCCACCTTGTTCGGGTAGCTCTCATCCCACTCGTGGTTGAGGTACGGCGACCAGGTAAAGGAGTGCATGTTCATCGGACGCAGCTCTTTTACCACGCACTCGCCGGCATCCAGCGCATCGCGGTACAGATTAACCAGTTCGGTTGCATCTTCCAGGGTCGCGATTTTGTCAGCTTCCAGTTTGTCAGCGTAGATTTTGCGCGGCGTCGGATGTTTTTTGATTTTCTGATACATCAGCGGCTGGGTTGCACTCGGCTCGTCCGCTTCGTTATGGCCGTGACGGCGATAGCAGAACAGGTCGATGAACACATCGCGTTTGAAGGTATTACGGAAGTCCAGCGCCAGACGGGTAACGAAAGCGACGGCTTCCGGATCATCCGCGTTCACGTGGAAGATCGGCGCCTGCACCATTTTACCGATGTCGGTACAGTACGGCGTAGAGCGCGCATCCAGCGGGTTCGACGTGGTAAAGCCCACCTGGTTGTTAATCACGATGCGAACAGTACCGCCCACTTCGTAACCCCGCGCTTTGGACATGTTCAGGGTTTCCTGAACCACGCCCTGCCCGGTCACTGCCGCATCACCGTGAATGGTGATTGGCAGCACTTTATTGCTGCTTGGCTCGTCCAGACGATCCAGACGCGCACGCACGGAACCGATCACCACCGGGCTTACAATTTCCAGGTGCGACGGGTTAAACGCCAGCGCCAGGTGAACCAGACCGCCTTCGGTTTCGATATCTGAAGAGAAGCCCATGTGGTACTTCACGTCACCGGTGCCGAGATGTTCTTTATGTTTGCCCGCAAATTCGTCGAACAGGTCCTGTGGTTTTTTACCCAGAACGTTGACCAGCACGTTCAAACGACCGCGGTGCGCCATACCCAGCACCACTTCACGCGTACCGCTGTTGCCCGCATGGCGGATCAGCTCTTTTAGCATTGGCACTAATGCATCGCCGCCTTCCAGCGAGAAGCGCTTCGCACCCGGGAATTTTGCACCGAGATAGCGTTCAAGGCCTTCCGCTGCGGTCAGTTCGCTCAGGAAGCGTTTCTTCTCATCAACGCTAAAGCTGGCGTGGCCGGTCACTGACTCAATGCGCTGTTGGATCCAGCGTTTTTCGTCAGTGGAGGTAATGTGCATGTACTCTGCGCCGATCGATCCGCAGTACGTTTGTTTGAGTGCCTCAAGCAACTCGCCCAGCTTCATCGTGTCTTTGCCGCTGGCAAAAGAGCCGACGTTAAAGGTTTCCTGGAAATCAGCCTCGGTCAGATCGTGATATGCCGGATCGAGATCCGCCACACGTTCCTGTTTCCACAGTCCCAGCGGATCGAGGTTCGCATGCTGGTGACCACGGAAGCGATAAGCATTGATGAGCTGCAGGACTTTGACCTGCTTCACATTGGTATCAGGGTCAGAGATGGAGGAGGAGTAACGTGAGGCATCCTTCGCCAGACGACGGAAATAATCACGTGTTTTGGAATGGAATTGATCCGGTTTGACCCCAGTGCCAGGTAACTGCTGGAACATGGAACGCCAGTTAGCGTCCACTGAGTCAGGATCGGTTAAGAAGTCTTCATAGAGCTGTTCGATCCAGCTTTGGTTCGCACCAGAGAGGAAAGAAGAGTCCAGCCAGGCTTTCATTGCGCCGTTCTGCATCGTGATCCCTTAAGCATTTTTATGCTTATTTCGCCGTAGAAACTACCACGCACACCTCGTGTACGTGCCGGGGTTCACCTGCGAGCTCTTATTGGCTCGCGAAGGAACCTTTAAAAACTGCCATTAATCTTCTTCGTTCAGGCTGCGACGTCGTTGTCTGCCTTCGCTTACCCCTGTCACATAGTGAACTATGCTCCCGGAGATGCGCTCAGTTGCCGCCTTGTCTCGCTCTGAACGCCTCGATTGCTGGATATGCCATTGTGGCGGTTTTTAAAGATTTCCTGCACTCCGTTCCCTCTCCCCTGTGGGGAGAGGGTTAGGGTGAGGGGAACAGCGCTCCCCTCTTCTTACTTAGGCACTGCGTTGCAACAGCATCGACTTAATATGGCCGATGGCGCGCGTCGGGTTCAGCCCCTTAGGACATACACTGACGCAGTTCATAATGCTATGGCAGCGGAATACGCTGAAAGCATCACTTAACCCTTCAAGACGGCTGTCGGTTTCCGTATCGCGGCTGTCAATCAGGAAGCGATACGCGGCCAGCAGGCCAGCCGGGCCGATAAACTTGTCCGGATTCCACCAGAACGACGGGCAAGAGGTCGAACAGCATGCACAGAGAATACACTCATACAGGCCATCGAGTTTTTCACGCTGCTCTGGCGACTGTAAATGCTCGCGAGCGGGTGGATTTTGCCCATTATTCAACAAGTAAGGCTTAATCTTCTCATATTGTGCATAGAATTGCCCCATGTCCACCACCAAATCGCGAACGACCGGCAGGCCAGGCAGAGGACGAATCACAATTTTCTGACCCGCGCGCTGTAACGCAGAGATCGGCGTGATACAGGCGAGGCCATTTTTGCCGTTCATGTTCAGGCCGTCGGAACCACACACTCCTTCACGGCAGGAACGACGGAACGACAGTGTCGGATCCTTTTCTTTCAGCTGCATTAACGCATCAAGCAGCATCATGTCACGGCCTTCTTCCGCTTCCAGGGTGTAATCCTGCATATGCGGAGCGTCATCAACATCCGGGTTATAACGATAAACTGAGAATTCGAGTTTCATTATCCTGTCTCCGCATTAATAGGTACGAATCTTCGGCGGGAATGCCGGACGCAGTTTCGGTTCCATGTTGACGCTACGACGCGTCATGGATTCCGACTCTGGCAGATACAGGGAATGGCACAGCCAGTTTTCATCGTCACGATCCGGGAAGTCGAAGCGGCTATGCGCGCCACGGCTTTCGGTGCGGAAGTTTGCAGATACCGCCGTTGCATAGGCGGTCTCCATCAGGTTATCCAGCTCCAGACACTCAACGCGCTGGGTGTTGAACTCGCTGGAGGTGTCGTCCAGACGGGCGTTTTTCAGACGCTCGCGAATCGCTTTCAGCTGCTCAAGACCTTTGGCCATCGCATCGCCTTCGCGGAATACCGAGAAGTTATGCTGCATACATTCCTGCAGCGCTTTGCGGATTTCCACCGGATCTTCACCATCGCGGTTGCCGTTCCAGCGGTTGAGACGTTCCAGAGACGCTTCGATATCCGACTCGCGGGCATCGCGCAGATCGCCCTGCTCGGCGATGGATTCCTGCAGATGCAGACCCACCGCACGACCAAACACCACCAGATCGAGCAAGGAGTTGCCGCCCAGACGGTTCGCGCCGTGGACCGATACGCAGGCGATTTCGCCCACCGCGAACAGACCCGGGATCACCACGTCTTCGCCCTGCTCGTTCACGGTCAATGCCTGGCCGGTCACTTTAGTCGGAATACCGCCCATCATGTAGTGGCAGGTTGGGATAACCGGAATCGGCTCTTTCACCGGGTCAACGTGGGCGAAGGTACGAGACAGCTCCAGGATACCCGGCAGACGAGATTCCAGAACCTCTTTACCGAGGTGATCGAGTTTCAGCTTCGCGTGCGGGCCCCACGGACCATCGCAGCCGCGACCTTCACGGATTTCGATCATGATGGAACGCGCCACCACGTCACGACCCGCCAGGTCTTTCGCATTCGGGGCATAACGCTCCATGAAGCGTTCGCCGTGTTTGTTCAGCAGATAACCGCCTTCACCACGACAGCCTTCCGTCACCAGAACGCCGGCACCGGCGATGCCGGTCGGGTGGAACTGCCACATTTCCATATCCTGCACCGGCACGCCAGCGCGGATCGCCATACCAACGCCGTCGCCGGTGTTGATGTGGGCATTGGTGGTGGACTGATAAATACGGCCTGCGCCGCCGGTCGCCAGCACCGTTGCGCGGGCTTTGAAGTAAACCACTTCACCGGTTTCGATACACAGGGCGGTACAACCCACCACCGCGCCATCTTCGTTTTTCACCAGATCCAGCGCGTACCACTCGGAGAAAATCGTGGTGTGGTTTTTCAGGTTCTGCTGATACAGGGTGTGCAACAGCGCGTGACCGGTACGGTCAGCCGCTGCCGCAGTACGTGCCGCCTGCTCGCCGCCGAAGTTTTTCGACTGGCCGCCAAACGGACGCTGATAAATCGTGCCATCTTCCAGACGGGAGAACGGCAGACCCATATGGTCAAGTTCCAGAATCGCTTCCGGGCCGGTTTTACACATATATTCGATGGCGTCCTGGTCACCGATATAATCGGAGCCTTTCACCGTGTCATACATATGCCATTCCCAGTTATCTTCATGGGTATTACCGAGCGCGACGGTGATACCACCCTGCGCGGAAACCGTGTGCGATCGGGTCGGGAACACTTTAGAGAGCAGCGCACAGGTCTGGCCGCTCTGGGAAATTTGCAGCGCCGCGCGCATACCTGCGCCACCGGCACCAATCACAACAGCATCAAATTCTCTGACTGGCAGTTTCATCACACACCCCACACCACAACAAATCCATAAATAACGTAAACCACCAGAGCCACAACAATCAGGAGTTGCAGCGGCAAGCGAACGCCTAACGGTTTAACGTAATCGGTCAACACCTGCCACATGCCAATCCAGGCATGAATAAGGATCGAGAACAGAGCCAGCAGGGTGAACACTTTGGTGAAGGCAGATCCGAAGAACCCGCTCCAGATCTCCCACGTCAGCTCGCCGCTGGTCGCGAAGAAGCCGATCATGTAGATGATGTAAAGGGTGAGGACGATGGCAGTAGCGCGGACCAGAATGAAGTCATGTACGCCGTTGCGTCCTAATGCGGAGGCGTTGCTTACCATACGAGAACTCCTGCGAGAATTGAAAGCACGACAGTGATCACAAATGAAATATTCGCTGAGCGTTTCCCTGCTTCGAAGGTTTCTTCCAGATAGCCAAAATCCATCATCATATGGCGAACGCCGACGACAACGTGATAGGCCAGCGCAGTCAGAATGCCCCACATGATAAATTTCACGAAGAAGCTGTTCATAATGGCGGAGGCCTGGAGGAATCCTTCAGGAGAAGAGAGGCTGGTACCCAGTAACCACAACAGAATGCCTACCGCCACAAACGTAATCACACCCGACACGCGGTGGAGAATGGACGCTATGGCCGTTACAGGGAATCGGATCGTTTTGAGATCCAGATTGACAGGTCTTTGTTTTTTCACATTTCTTATCATGAATAACGCCCACATGCTGTTCTTATAATTCCCTTTGGACTTCGGGTTACAGGAAGGCGGCAAGTTCGGGAATCAATCCTCGGAATCATAGAGAACTATGTCACCGGGGTGAGCGGACGTAGCCAACGCGCCTGTAACCTGAAAGACGACGGGATTTCCTTCCTCCGGTCTGCGTGCGGGTCAGACAGCGTTCCTTTTCTATAACTGCGCGTCATGCAAAACATTGCTTCCAAATGCTAAAACGACACGTTACAACGCTGGGTGGCTCGGGATTGCAGGGTGTTCCGGAGACCTGGCGGCAGTATAGGTCGTTCACAAAACCATTACAATTAACCTACATACAGTTTGTCGGGTTTTATGCGGAACAGTGATCAGAGTCACGATAACAACATTATTTTAAATTTTAATCATCGGATTTGACAAAGATTAAACATTATTGTTACAAACAACGGCAGAAAAGGCATATAATGCGCAAAAGTTATGAGGTCTCTATTTCACCTGAGATTTAGTTATGTAACAGTGTGATGGTATTGACCGAAGTTATCAGGACAGTTATTAGTGGTATACAGGTTTGAATAATTCGGACTGCAAAGACACTGATTTGCTGCTGTTTCTCTGTTTTTTCATTCGTTTACCTGCCAGGCGCCTTTAGCTCTGTACCCTGGTTTCTCCTCGTGAGCTGAGCGGTAAGCCAAATAACAAATTGGTTACGATGATGAACAGCGGGATGCAAATCGAAAACACGCAAGCATTCGCGCCAGATCAAGGCGGCCAGCCGAGAATCCCGGGAGCATAGTTAACCCTGTGACCTGGCTTCGAGAGCGCAGCCAACGCAGTGATAGCCTGAATGACAACGTGTTTTGCAGTCTTAAGCATAAGGCGCTAAGGAGACCGTAAATGGCTGATACAAAGGCAAAGCTCACTCTAAATGGTGACACTGCTATTGAACTGGATGTGCTCAAAGGCACTCTTGGTCAGGATGTGATTGATATCCGTACACTGGGTTCCAAAGGAGTATTCACCTTTGACCCGGGTTTCACCTCTACCGCATCTTGCGAATCCAAAATCACCTTCATTGACGGTGACGAAGGTATCCTGCTTCACCGCGGTTTCCCCATCGATCAGTTAGCCACCGAATCCAACTATCTGGAAGTGTGCTACATCCTGCTGAACGGCGAAAAACCGACGCAGGAACAATACGATGAATTCAGAACCACCGTGACCCGTCACACCATGATCCATGAGCAGATTACCCGTCTGTTCCATGCGTTCCGTCGTGACTCTCATCCGATGGCCGTGATGTGCGGGATTACCGGTGCGCTGGCAGCGTTCTACCACGACTCCCTTGACGTGAATAATCCACGCCATCGTGATATCGCGGCGTTCCGTCTGCTGTCGAAAATGCCTACCATGGCGGCGATGTGTTACAAATATTCCATCGGCCAGCCATTTGTTTACCCGCGTAATGACCTCTCTTATTCCGGCAACTTCCTGAACATGATGTTCTCCACACCGTGCGAAACCTATGAGGTTAACCCGGTGCTTGAACGCGCAATGGACCGTATTCTGATCCTGCACGCAGACCATGAGCAGAACGCATCGACCTCCACCGTCCGTACCGCTGGCTCTTCAGGCGCGAATCCGTTCGCCTGTATCGCTGCGGGTATCGCCTCCCTGTGGGGACCGGCGCACGGCGGCGCAAACGAAGCTGCACTGAAAATGCTGGAAGAGATCAGCTCCGTTGAGCACATTCCGGAATTCGTGCGTCGTGCGAAAGACAAAAATGACTCCTTCCGCCTGATGGGCTTTGGTCACCGTGTTTACAAAAACTATGACCCGCGCGCTACCGTGATGCGTGAAACCTGCCACGAAGTGCTGAAAGAGCTGGGTACGAAAGACGATCTGCTGGAAGTGGCGATGGAGCTGGAACATATCGCGTTGAACGACCCGTACTTCATCGAGAAAAAACTGTACCCGAACGTCGATTTCTACTCTGGCATTATTCTGAAAGCGATGGGCATTCCATCTTCCATGTTCACCGTCATCTTCGCCATGGCACGTACCGTGGGCTGGATTGCGCACTGGAACGAAATGCACAGCGAAGGGATGAAAATTGCGCGTCCGCGTCAGCTGTATACCGGCTACGACCAGCGCGATTTCAAATCTGATATTAAGCGCTAATGTTGACAGGGTGCGCTCTGATGCCCTCACCCTAACCCTCTCCCACGGGGAGAGGGAACAAACACTAAAAACGGCAGCCTTCGGGTTGCCGTTTTGCTTTTACCTTGTGCGGTCTGATGCCCTCACCCTAACCCTCTCCCACGCGGAGAGGGAGCAAACACTAAAAACGGCAGCCTTCGGGTTGCCGTTTTACTTTTACCTTGTGCGGTCTGATGCCCTCACCCTAACCCTCTCCCACAGGGAGAGGGAACAAACATTAAAAACGGCAGCCTTCGGGTTGCCGTTTTGCTTTTACCTTGTGCGGTCTGATGCCCTCACCCTACCCCTCCCCCACGGGGAGAGGGAACAAACAATAAAAACGGCAGCCTTCGGGTTGCCGTTTTGCTTTTACCTTTGGCAGCCGGGACACCAGTAGAATGGCCGCGACGACAGCATCGTTCGCTCAATTATCCCGCCACACCGCTCGCACGGCTTACCCTGGCGATGGAACACTTTAAAGCGGAACAGCGCCCCGTGATGCTTATTGTCATCCACCACGCCGCGGGTGTTATAGGACAGTCGCGGGATATCCAGCAAAGCATGAGACAGCGCTTCAAGCTGCATCTCATTGAGCTGCGACGCTTTTCGCTGCCCCGCCAGCCACACTTCCCAGAGAATTTCGACGCGCAGATAATTGCCTATACCGGCGAGAAACGCCTGATCGAGCAGCAGGCCGGAAAACTGTCGGTTGCGAAAAGAGGGCGACAGAAGACGCGCTTTCACCTCTTCTGCCGTCAGACGCAGATCCAGCACATCCGGTCCGACCCGTTGCAAAAACGGGTGAGTGAGCAGTTGCTCCGGCGTTAACATCTCAATATCAGAGGCGCTGTAGAGCAAAATTGCTTTATCCGCCGTCTGCAGCCTGACGCGCAGCACCCGATTGGTTTGTGGCTCCTCACCCACATTGATCACCCGCCAGACGCCATAAAGCTGATTGTGGCTATATAACGTCAGGTTATGGGAAAAATGCGTGAGCAGGGCTTTGCCGCGCGTTTCAATATGCGTCACGCTCTGCCCGATTAACTGCCATTCATAGGGTTTTAACTGGGGGAACGCAAACCACGCATCGGTCAGAGGTTTGCCTTGTATCGCCGCCTCCAGGCTATCCGCTGCACGGCGGATCTCCGGACCTTCTGGCATTTTTGATTCCTTTGTTGACACGTCGCATCCCCGCTCACGATGAGCGCAAATGGCGCACGTTATGCACTGATTGTTATCTTATTTAGCCTAAATTCGTTTCGCAATCGGCGGGCAAAGGCCAGCGCATGTTCACCATCTCCGTGCAGACAAACCGTCTGCGCCTGCACAGTCGCCCATTCGCCGCTCAGGCTTTTTACCCGACCGCGCAGCACCATCTCCAGCGTTTGCGCCAGCGCGTGCTCCTCATCAGCGATCAGCGCGCCAGGCTCCGTGCGGGGGACGAGACGCCCGTCCGCCTGATATCCGCGGTCGGCAAATACCTCTTCACGGGTGAGCAGGCCAGCGCGTTGTCCGGCGCGGATCAACGCGCTTCCCGCCAGCCCGACCAGAATCAAACCGGGATCCACATCGTGTACGGCCCGCGCAATCGCCTCGGCCAGCGCGGGAGCTTTTGCCGCCTGATTATAGAGCGCACCGTGGGGTTTGACATGCCGAAGCTGGCCCCCTTCGGCGCGGGTGATGGCATGTAGTGCACCGATTTGATACAGCATCTGGGCATAAATCGTCTCTGCCGACACATTCATGGCCGTGCGCCCAAAGTTCTCCCTGTCGGCAAAGCCGGGATGAGCGCCAATCGCCACGCCATTTTTTAACGCTTCACGCACACATTCCCGCATGGTTTGCGCATCGCCGGCATGAAACCCGCAGGCAATATTGGCGGATGAAATGAGCGTCAATAATTCAGCATCGCTGCCACAGCCTTCGCCCAAATCGGCATTTAAATCAACGACGATCATTCAGCCTCCACGCCATCTGCTCGATGAAAAGCCGCTGAAGGCGTCGCGCTTCGAGAGCCTCTTCCAGCGAGCACTGCACGAAGTGGATCGGCTGGCCCAGCGGAATTTGTGCCAGATGATACATATCCGCTTCAATGATGCAGGCGATGCGCGGATAGCCTCCGGTGGTTTGGGCATCATTCATCAGCACAATCGGCTGGCCGTTATGCGGCACCTGGATAACGCCGGGTAACAGTCCGTGAGACACCAGTTCGCGATCGGTGGTACGCGCCAGCTGCTGGCCCTGCAGCCGATAGCCCATCCGGTTACTCTGCGGGCTAAGCCGCCACGGCAGACGCCAGAATGCATCCTGCGAAGCCTGGTCGAATTCATGGTATTCCGGTCCCGGAAGCGCGCGGATACGGTTGGTCCAGAGCAGCTGTTTAACGCCCTGCGCCTCGGTAAACGTTCGCCCGGCGGGGTGAAGCGGCACGCGATCACCGTCTTTCAATACCCGGCCTTCGAAACCGCCAATGCCGGTTTTGAGGTCGGTACTGTACGAATTCATCACTTCCGGCACATCAATGCCGCCGTCGATCGCCAGATAGCTACGCACGCCATGCACCGGTCGATTAAGCGTCAGACGCTGTCCGGCTTTGAACGCCAGACGCCAGCCCGTCCAGACCGCCGCACCGTCAAGGGTGGCGTCACAGCCTGCGCCGGTCAGCGCAAACCAGCCGTCACGTTCGAATTCAACGCTGCACTGACCGAGTGTGATTTCCAGCGCCGCCGCCAGCGAATCATTGCCCACCAGCAGATTGGCAATCTGCAGCGCGGGTTTATCCAGCGCGCCGCAATAGCTGATCCCCGACTGTCGCAGACCGATCCGTCCGCCATCCTGTACCGAGGTGTACAGCCCTGCGCGAATCACCTTCAGCATACGCCCTCCTTCTGCGGCACAAACCGCACGGTATCTCCCGGGCGCAGCAGCACCGGCTCATCGCGTTTTGCATCAAACAGCGGCACGCTGGTGTGGCCGATCAGCTGCCAGCCACCAGGCGTCGCCAGCGGATAAATCCCCGTTTGCGACCCGCCAATGCCGACCGACCCCGCCGGAACCTGCAAGCGCGGCTCGGCGCGACGCGGCGTGGCAAGCTCCCCGGGTAATCCCCCCAGATAAGGGAATCCGGGCTGGAAACCTAAAAACCACACCACATACTCAACGCCAGCGTGTCGCTCAACGACCTGTTTTTCAGAGAGTCCGGCATGGTGAGCCACCACGCCGAGATCCGGTCCGGCCGCTTTGCCATAAACTACCGGGATTTCGATAAAGCGCGATTCCGGCTCCAGCGCCTCGCTCTCTTCCCACCAGCGCTGCAAACGTTCAATGGCATCGAGCGCCACCGACTGCGGATTGCGCAATACTACGGTGATGTTGTTCATCCCCGGAATAGCTTCGACCACTTCCGGGATTTCGGCCAGTCGCTGAGTTAAGCGCCAAATCCTTTTTTGTGTCGAAAGCGTCACCGGAGGCTCAAGCTCCAGCACTACCGCCGTTTCGCCTAATAAATAACAACGCGCTCGCTGCACTTAAACACCTCTCATCACGCAGGATTCGGGATATCAATGAAGGTCACATCAAGATCGGTATTTTCCGTCAGCCACTCGCTCAGCGCACGGATCCCGCCGCGTTCAGTAGCATGATGCCCCGCCGCGTAGAAATGCAGACCCTGTTCGCGGGCCGAATGAATGGTCTGTTCGGACACTTCACCGGTAATAAAGGCGTCGACGCCAAAGCGCGCGGCGTTGTCGATAAAGCCCTGACCGCCGCCGGTACACCACGCGACTCGTTTGACTAAATCCGGGCCGGTATCGCCGCTCCACAGCGGACGGCGACCCAGACGCGCTTCAATCCAGGAAGCCAGTTCCAGCCCTGGCACGGGCATGGAGAGTTCTCCCCACGGCAGCAGCTCTTCGATTTCACCCATAACGGTGATGCCCAACAGCGCCGCGAGCTGCACGTTATTGCCCAGCTCCGGGTGCGCATCCAGCGGCAAGTGCCAGCCGTAAAGATTGATGTCGTTAGCCAGCAACGTTTTCAGGCGGTTGCGCTTCATGCCGCGAATAATCGACGGTTCGTTTTTCCAGAAATAGCCGTGATGGACGATCACCGCATCGGCCTGTAAACGCACGGCTTCATCCAGCAACGCCTGGCTTGCCGTCACACCGGTGACAATTTTTTGCACCGTTTCGCGGCCTTCAACCTGCAAACCATTGGGACCATAGTCGCTAAAGCTTGCGCTGTTCAGCTTTTCGTTGATTAAACGTTCCAGTTCGCTGTTTTTCATCATCACTCTCTTACGCTTTGCGGGCGACTTCATAGGCCGCCAGTGTGGCGACTCGCGCCTGTTTATGGTCAACAATCGGCTGCGGATACGCGAGCTTTACGCCCGCTTTAGCAGCCCACACCCAGGGTTCATGAATGGATTTTCCCGGCACATTTGCCAGCTCCGGCAACCACTGGCGAATAAATTCGCCGTCAGCGTCAAATTTTTGCCCCTGAGTCGTCGGGTTAAAAATACGAAAATAGGGCGCCGCATCCGTTCCGGTGGAGGCCGCCCATTGCCAGCCTCCGTTGTTGGCGGCCAGATCGCCATCGATCAACTGAGAGATAAAATATCGCTCTCCGGCACGCCAGTCGATAAGCAGATCCTTCACCAGGAAGCTGGCGACAATCATCCGCAGGCGATTGTGCATCCATCCGGTTTCATTGAGCTGACGCATGGCCGCATCGACAATCGGATAGCCCGTTTCGCCCTTCTGCCACGCCTGTAACAGCGCATCATCGTGCTGCCACTTTACATTGTCAGTCCAGCGAATGAAGGGCCGATGTTTACATAAATTAGGATGATACGTCATCAGATGGCGGTAGAATTCTCGCCAGATCAGCTCATTTAGCCACACCGCTCCCGCGCCACCGTCCAGCGCCTGCGGCTGTTCGGCCAGCAGGCGGTGCAGGCACTGACGCGGCGAGAGCAAGCCCAACGCCAGACACGCTGATAAACGGCTGGTGCCTTCGATGGCGGGAAAATCACGTCGTGCTTCATATTCTGCGGCGCTCTGTTGACAAAAGTGGCGCAACTGCGCAATCGCCGCTTTCTCGGTCGTGGGGAACCTTTCGCTATCAAAATCCTGTTGAGGGTAATTGAACGTAATGTCCCCCGACACCGTCAGCGCCGTCGCTCTTTGCGCCGGCGCCGCCACGCATTCCGGCAGCCCCTCTTTCAGGCGCTTGAGATAGGCATTTTTGAACGGGGTGAACACCTTATACATCTCGTGATTCCCGGTCATGACGCTGCCCGGAGGCAACATTACGCTGTCATCGAATCCCTGACAGGTCACCTGTGGCAGATTTTTTTCCAGCGCTCTGTCGCGCTGTTGCTCGTTGAACTCGTACTGATAGTTGTAAAAAAGATGGGTAACGTGGTGCTGCTCGCAAAGCTGCTGCACTTTTTCACGCTGGGCGGCAAAGTCGCTCACTTCTTCATACAGAAGCGGTATCCCTTTTTCGGCCAGCCCCCGCCGGAGCGCGTTGAGCAGAGCCTGCAAACAGGCGGCCTGACGCGGCGCCATGTGGTGTTGATGCCACTGTTCGGGGGTCGCAATGAACAAGGCCAGCACGCGCACGTTTGGATTGCGGCAGGCAGCAGCGAGGGCGATATTGTCATGAAGGCGCAGATCCGCGCGAAACCAGACCAGATGCGTGGTCATAACACTCCTGAATAATTGTCCATAACGTAAGCGTAGCGTCTCTGACCGCAGACCAACCAGCGCGGCCCAGAAACGCGGCAAGTATAGCGCTCTATAATGTTTAAGTTATGTTACAGGAGCAAGCGGTACCTTACTGTCAGCGTCAGTTCCCTGCAGAGATAAAAAAAAGCCGCCACATCTCTGTGGCGGCTTTGATAACGCTGTGTGGGTCTTTTTTTAGTAGAAGTCGCAGGTCGCTTTTTCGGCCTGGTCCATCCATACCGGTTTCTCGCTGGTCTTCGCCCAGACGCGGTGCAGATAGCTGTAAAAACGGGCACGGTCTTTCCAGAAGAGCATGACTGGAAGCGCAGCAACACCAGCCACTACGGCGAAAGTGCGACGCAAAAAGACAACATGTGCTGGATACTCTTTATACAGTTCCATTATTTTCTCCCCTATAGTTGGCCGGACAAGCGATCCGGAAAAATCAAAAGTGGTTATCTGACTAAAATAGTACCGTTTTGTTTGTAATTTTACTACTCATCCGACCACTTATTTTCATCCGTTTAGTGAATATTTACACTCCGCACGTAATTAAGTTACAAAAAAGTTAAATAAATACTTACCAACAGTTAAATCAGGGTCTTGGCATTTTTATACTTTTTTTATATCCACCCTCTCTATTTTTGCGAAATCTTTGCACCAGAAATCCTACCTTTTGCACAACAACAAATGTCACCCGGAGGTGAATTGTGAGTGCAGGTCTGATTGCTGGCATCGTGCTGGTGTTCCTGTTGTTGGGTTATCTGGTCTATGCCCTGATTAATGCGGAGGCATTCTGATGGTGGCTCAGGCATTTTTACTTATCGCCAGTTTTTTACTGGTGCTGTTCTTGCTTGCCAGGCCGCTGGGAACCTGGCTGGCGCGGATGATAAATGGCGTCTCTGTCCCCGTTATCGGCAAGGTCGAAAAAGGGCTATGGCGCGTGCTGGGGATCACCCCTCAGGAGATGAACTGGCGTCAGTATCTGGTTGCCATTCTGCTGTTGAATATTATCGGTCTCGCCGCACTCTTCGCGTTGCTGATGCTGCAGGGCATGTTGCCGATGAATCCGCAGCAGTTGCCGGGGTTGTCCTGGCATCTGGCGCTCAATACGGCGGTCAGTTTCGTCAGCAATACCAACTGGCAGTCTTACGCGGGCGAAACCACTCTCAGCTACTTCAGCCAGATGATGGGGTTAACCGTCCAAAACTTCCTCTCCGCCGCCAGCGGTATCGCCGTGATTTTCGCACTGACGCGCGCCTTTGCCCGACAAAAGGTCAGCACGCTCGGTAACGCATGGGTCGATATCACCCGTATCACCCTGTGGGTCCTGTTACCCCTTTCCCTGCTCATTGCGCTGTTTTACATTCAGCAAGGGACGCTACAAAACCTGCTGCCGTATACCTCGTATACCTCGCTGGAAGGGGTGAAACAGATCCTGCCGATGGGGCCGGTCGCCTCGCAGGAAGCGATCAAGATGCTGGGCACCAACGGCGGCGGCTTCTTTAATGCCAACTCGTCGCATCCTTTCGAAAACCCGACCGCACTGACCAATCTGGTGCAGATGCTGGCGATATTCATGATCCCGGCGGCACTCTGCTTTGCCTTTGGTGACGTGGTCAATGACCGCCGTCAGGGCCGTACCCTGCTCTGGGCGATGTCACTGATTTTTGTGGTGTGCGTCGCGCTGGTGATGTGGGCGGAGTGGCACGGGAATGCGCATTTCATGGCATTGGGCGCTGACAGCAACATCAACATGGAAGGCAAAGAGAGCCGCTTTGGCATTCTTGCCAGCAGTCTGTATGCGGTTGTCACCACGGCGGCCTCCTGTGGGGCAGTCAATGCGATGCACGACTCCTTCACCGCGCTGGGCGGCATGATCCCGCTGTGGCTGATGCAGATTGGCGAAGTGGTCTTCGGCGGCGTTGGATCCGGTCTGTACGGCATGCTGCTGTTTGTGCTGCTGGCGGTGTTTATCGCCGGATTGATGATTGGCCGCACGCCGGAATATCTGGGTAAAAAAATTGATGTGCGGGAAATGAAACTGACCGCGCTGGCAATTCTTGTCACCCCTGCCCTGGTGCTGCTGGGAACGGCGCTGGCGCTGATGACCGAGGCCGGACGCAGCGGCATTTTCAACCCGGGCATCCACGGTTTTAGCGAAGTGCTGTACGCCGTCTCCTCTGCTGCCAACAACAACGGCAGCGCCTTTGCCGGGCTAAGCGCCAACTCGCCGTTCTGGAATTGCCTGCTGGCGCTGTGCATGTTTGTCGGTCGCTTCGGGGTGATTATCCCGGTCATGGCGATTGCCGGATCGCTGGTGAATAAAAACATTCAGCCCACCACCACCGGCACACTGCCTACCCACGGCGCGCTCTTTGTTGGCCTGCTGATTGGCACCGTGTTGCTGGTGGGTGCATTGACCTTTATCCCCGCCCTCGCATTAGGCCCGGTCGCGGAACATCTTTCTTTACGCTAACAGAGCGGAGACATGAGTCATGAGTCGTAAGCAACTGGCCCTTTTAGAACCGTCGTTGGTTCGCCAGGCGTTGATGGATGCGGTGAAAAAGCTGAGCCCGCGCGTGCAGTGGCATAACCCGGTGATGTTTATCGTCTGGATTGGCAGCGTCATCACCACCCTGCTGGCCCTCGCGATGGGGACCGGACACCTGGCGGGCGATACGCTGTTTACCGCAGCCATCAGCCTGTGGCTGTGGTTTACCGTGCTGTTCGCCAACTTTGCCGAAGCCCTGGCTGAAGGGCGCAGCAAAGCGCAGGCCAACAGCCTGAAAGGGGTAAAAAAGACCGCTTTTGCCCGCAAATTACGCGAGCCGAAATATGGCGCACAGATGGATCACGTCCCGGCCGATGAACTGCGCAGAGGTGACGTTGTGCTGGCAGAAGCCGGTGACATCATTCCCTGCGACGGCGAAGTGATTGAGGGCGGAGCATCCGTCGATGAGAGCGCCATCACCGGGGAATCGGCCCCGGTGATCCGTGAGTCCGGCGGCGATTTCGCCTCGGTGACGGGCGGGACGCGCATTCTTTCCGACTGGCTGGTGATCCGCTGTAGCGTGAACCCGGGCGAAACCTTCCTCGACCGCATGATTGCGATGGTAGAAGGCGCGCAGCGTCGCAAAACGCCCAATGAAATCGCACTGACCATTTTGCTGGTGGCGCTCACCATCGTCTTCCTGCTGGCCACCGCCACGCTCTGGCCTTTCTCAGCCTATGGCGGCACGGCGGTCAGCGTCACCGTCCTGGTGGCCCTGCTGGTGTGTCTGATCCCAACAACCATTGGCGGTTTGCTGTCAGCCATTGGCGTGGCGGGCATGAGCCGTATGCTGGGTGCAAACGTGATCGCCACCAGCGGACGGGCGGTGGAAGCCGCAGGCGATGTCGATGTGCTGCTGCTGGATAAAACCGGGACCATTACCCTGGGGAACCGTCAGGCATCTGATTTCCTTCCGGCCCCCGGCGTGGATGAAAAAACGCTGGCCGACGCCGCACAGCTCTCCTCTCTGGCCGATGAAACGCCGGAGGGCCGCAGTATCGTCATTCTGGCTAAACAGCGTTTCAATCTGCGTCAGCGTGATGTGCAAAGCCTGAACGCCACCTTTGTGCCGTTTACCGCCCAAACGCGGATGAGCGGAATCAACATCCAGGACCGGATGATCCGTAAAGGCTCTGTGGATGCCATTCGCCGCCACATTGAAGCCAATAACGGTCACTTCCCGCCTCAGGTCGATCAGCTGGTGGAAAGCGTTGCACGTCAGGGGGCGACACCGCTGGTCGTCGCCGAAGGGGCAAACGTCCTTGGGGTCATTGCGCTGAAAGATATTGTCAAAGGCGGCATTAAGGAGCGTTTCGCCCAGCTGCGGAAGATGGGAATTAAAACGGTGATGATCACCGGAGATAACAGCCTGACGGCTGCGGCTATCGCCGCCGAAGCGGGGGTGGATGATTTCCTCTCTGAAGCCACGCCGGAGGCAAAACTGGCGCTGATTCGTCAGTATCAGGCCGAAGGCCGTCTGGTGGCGATGACCGGCGACGGGACCAATGACGCCCCGGCGCTGGCGCAGGCCGACGTGGCAGTGGCGATGAACTCCGGGACTCAGGCCGCGAAAGAAGCGGGCAACATGGTCGATCTGGACTCTAACCCCACCAAGCTTATCGAAGTGGTGCACATTGGTAAGCAAATGCTAATGACGCGCGGATCGCTTACCACGTTCAGTATTGCCAACGATGTGGCGAAGTATTTTGCCATTATTCCGGCCGCGTTTGCCGCCACCTATCCGCAGCTTAATGCCCTGAACGTGATGCACTTGCACTCACCGGCCTCGGCGATCCTCAGCGCGGTGATCTTTAACGCCCTGATTATTGTCTTTCTGATCCCGCTGGCGCTGAAAGGGGTGAGTTATAAGCCCCTTACCGCCGCCGCGATGCTGCGCCGCAACCTGTGGATCTATGGTCTGGGTGGACTGGTGGTGCCGTTTATCGGCATCAAGATTATCGACATGCTGCTGACCCTGTTCGGGCTGGTTTAAAAGGTGAATCAAATGACGATGTTACGCCCCGCTATACTTCTGTTTATTCTGCTGGCCCTGATCACCGGCGGCCTTTATCCGCTGCTGACAACGGGACTTGGCCAGTGGTGGTTTCACGATCGCGCCACTGGCTCGCTCATCATCCAGGACGGTGAGACTCGCGGTTCGCGCCTGATTGGGCAGAATTTTACCGACGCGGGCTACTTTCAGGGACGACCTTCCGCTACTGCGGAAACGCCGTATAATCCCATGGCTTCTGGCGGGAGTAATCTGGCGGGCAGCAATCCGGAACTGGATAAAGCCGTGAACGAACGCATTACAGCCCTGCGCGCTGCCAATCCGCAGGCCAGCCGCGAGGTCCCCGTTGAGCTGATTACGGCGTCGGCCAGCGGGCTGGATTACAGCGTGACGCCGCAGGCCGTCGCCTGGCAAATCCCGCGCGTGGCGGCTGCCCGCAAGCTGAGCACTGAGCAGGTCAGCCAGCTGGTTGCCGCGCACACGCAAAAACCGCTGGTCAGTTTTATCGGTATGCCGGTTGTGAACATTGTTGAGCTGAATCTGGCGCTGGACGCGCTAAGGAAAAACTAAATGACCGACGAGCCTCTGCGCCCGGATCCGGACCGATTACTTGAGCAAACGGCACAAGTGCATCGCGGTAAGTTGAAAGTGTTTTTCGGCGCCTGCGCGGGCGTCGGGAAAACCTACGCCATGTTGACCGAGGCGCAGCGCTTACGGGCTCAGGGGCTCGATATTCTTATCGGCGTGGTAGAAACCCACGGGCGAAAAGAGACCGCCGCGCTGCTGGAGGGCCTGGCAACCCAGCCGGCGCGGCGCATCAGCCATCGCGGGCGGCTGGTGACAGAATTTGATCTGGATGCCGCCCTCGCCCGCCGCCCCGCCCTGATCCTGATGGACGAACTGGCGCACAGCAATGCGCCAGGCTCTCGTCACCCTAAACGCTGGCAGGACGTCGAAGAGCTGCTCGAAGCGGGGATCGACGTTTTTACGACGGTTAACGTGCAGCATCTGGAAAGCCTGAATGACGTCGTGAGCGGCGTCACCGGGATTCAGGTCCGGGAGACGGTTCCCGATCCGTTTTTTGATTCCGCCGACGAAGTGGTGCTGGTCGATCTTCCCCCTGACGACCTGCGTCAGCGGCTGCATGAAGGCAAAGTGTATATCGCCGGTCAGGCGGAGCGCGCCATTGAACACTTTTTCCGCAAGGGTAATCTGATTGCGCTGCGCGAGCTGGCGCTGCGCCGTACCGCCGACCGGGTGGACGACCAAATGCGCGCCTGGCGTGACCGTCAGGGTCAGGATCGCGTCTGGCATACGCGCGACGCCATTTTGTTGTGCATTGGTCACGCCGGTAGCAATGAAAAGCTGGTGCGCACCGCCGCCCGACTGGCGGCAAAATTCGGCAGCGTATGGCACGCGGTGTACGTTGAAACGCCTCATCTTCACGCTCTTCCTGAGCACCAGCGCCGTACAATCCTCAGCGCCTTACGACTGGCGCAGGAGCTGGGGGCAGAGACGGCCACCCTTTCCGATCCCGCCGAAGACAAAGCGATCCTGCGCTACGCCCGCGAGCACAATCTGGGCAAAATTGTGATTGGTCGTCGCCATCATCGCCGCTGGTTTAGCCGCGAAACTTTTGCCGACAAACTGGCCAGACGCGCCCCGGATCTGGATTTGGTGATTGTCGCCCTCGATGACAAACCCGTGCCTCTGCCCGGTCGCGTTCCTGATGCACGTACGTTCAGTGAAAAATGGCGCATCCAGCTGCGCGGCTGTCTGGTCGCGGCGGTGCTGTGTGCCCTGATCACCATCATTGCCAGCCAATGGCTGATTGCCTTCGACGCCGCTAACCTGGTGATGATCTATCTGCTCGGTGTGGTGGTGGTGGCTTTGCTTTACGGGCGCTGGCCGTCGGTACTGGCAACGGTGATTAACGTCGCCAGCTTCGATCTCTTTTTCATTGCTCCACGCGGCACGCTGGCCGTGTCGGATGTCCAGTACATCCTCACTTTTGCCGTGATGCTGACCGTGGGATTAATCGTCGGGAATCTCACCGCCGGGGTGCGTTATCAGGCGCGGATTGCCCGCTACCGCGAACAGCGCACGCGCCATCTTTATGAGATGTCCAAATCGCTGGCGGTGGGCCGTACGCCGCTCGATATTGTCCAGACCAGCGAGCAGTTCATCCGCTCGACTTTCGTTGCCAGCAGTCTCATTTTACTGCCTGATGAGCAGGGAAAACTCCGCCCGCTAACCTCTGCGAAAGGGATGACGCCCTGGGATGAGGCCATCGCCCGCTGGAGTTTTGACAAAGGTTTGCCCGCAGGAGCCGGAACGGACACCCTGCCCGGCGTGCCCTATCTGATGTTGCCTCTGCGCAGTGCGGATAAAAATCTGGGCCTGGTGATTGTGGAGCCGACAAATCTGCGCCAACTCATGATTCCCGAACAACAGCGCCTGCTGGAAACCTTTACTCTGCTGGTTGCCAGCGCGCTGGAGCGTCTGGCGCTGACCACCAGCGAAGAGCAGGCGCGGCTGGCGAGCGAACGAGAAAGTATCCGCAACTCCCTGCTGGCGGCCCTCTCTCACGATCTGCGTACGCCGTTGACCGTGCTGTTTGGTCAGTCAGAAATTCTGACGCTCGATCTGGCGGCTGAAAATTCACCTCATGCACTTCAGGCCAGCGAAATCCGCCAGCATGTGCTGAACACCACCCGGCTGGTCAATAATTTGCTCGATATGGCGCGTATACAGTCCGGCGGGTTTAACCTGAAAAAGGAGTGGCTGACGCTGGAAGAGGTGGTCGGTAGCGCGTTAAAAATGCTCGAACCCGGACTCGGGGGACGCCACATCGCGCTCGATTTGCCCGAACCGCTGACGCTCATTCACGTTGACGGGCCGCTGTTTGAACGCGTGCTGATCAATTTGCTGGAAAACGCCGCAAAATACGCCGGGGTGAGCGCAGAGATCGGCCTGAGCGCAGGCGTATCGAATCAGACACTGCATCTTAATATCTGGGATGACGGGCCAGGTATTCCGCCGGGCCAGGAGAGCGCCATTTTTGAAAAGTTTGCACGCGGGAATAAAGAGTCAGCCATCCCCGGCGTCGGACTGGGACTGGCCATCTGTCAGGCCATTGTCGATGTTCACGGCGGGACCATTACGGCCCACAATCGTCCGGAAGGAGGGGCCAGTTTTTGTGTTACACTTCCTCTCGACATTCCGCCAGAACTCGATGAATTACCAGAGGATTTGTGATTAACGTCCTGATTGTTGAAGATGAACTCGCGATTAGCCGTTTCCTGCGCACTGCGCTGGAGGGAGACGGTTTGCGCGTGTACGACGCCGGGACATTACAGCGTGGCCTGATTGAAGCCGCCACGCGTAAACCCGATCTGGTGATCCTCGATTTAGGCCTGCCGGACGGCGACGGCATTGATTTTATCCGCGAAGTGCGCCAGTGGAGTCAGATGCCTATCATTGTGCTCTCCGCCCGGGCGGAAGAGACGGATAAAATCGCGGCTCTCGATGCCGGTGCCGATGACTATCTTAGCAAGCCGTTTGGGATCGGCGAGCTGCAGGCGCGGCTGCGCGTCGCCTTGCGCCGCCACAGCGCAAGCGCGCCGTCCGAACCGGTGCATACTTTCTCGGATATTGAGGTCGATCTGGCCGCTCGCCGCATTACTCGCGGTACACAAGAGATCCACCTCACCCCTATCGAATTCCGGCTGCTGGCTGTACTTCTCAATAACCACGGCAAGGTCCTGACTCAACGACAGCTGTTAAATCAGGTCTGGGGCCCCAACGCCGTCGAGCATAGTCATTATTTACGCATATATATGGGCCATCTTCGTCAAAAACTGGAAGTGGACCCCGCTCGCCCTCGCCATTTATTAACTGAAACCGGTATCGGTTATCGCTTTATATTTTGAATAACTATTCAAACTAATTTCAATTAAAAATAAAAACGCTGGGTAATTTATTTCACCGCCTCTGGCGTGGATATTTAATTTCTCTTCAAAATAAATAAAAACAGTTTAAAAACACAACCGTAACATTGCACTTACAATGCAGAATTTTGATCTGCACTATTCACTCGAAACGAATATTTATTTCTGTAATGATCGGTTATTGGTGATCTTCTTCACGGTTTAGCGGCTTTTCCTGGATAAAATGACCCTGCTTTCATTTGGTGAAAGGAAAATGAACATGGAAAATAACAATCGTTTAATGCCTCATATCAGGCGGACAACTCATATTATGATGTTCGCCCACCGCAACAGCTTTGACTTTCATTTCTTCAACGCCCGGTAGTCCTTCGACCTCGGGCGCGTCTGCTTACAGGTTATCCTGAAACCTCCTGATTTACGGGCCATTGCCTGTAGACTCGCGCTCACTTTCCTTAAATTCAGCCTTTTCCGTCACCGGACGGAATGGATTTAACGCATTAAAAAGCAATTAACTGATTTTTTATCAGCGGCCTCGCTTTGCTTTTTTATCCGGATATTTTCGATTTCTTATTCACAAGAAGTCGAGGGACACGTATTACCTGAAATAAAGAGTCAACGATGAAAATGCTAAAAATTGCTGTCAGCCGCGCCTGCCCGGACTGTTTTACGACCACCCGTGAAATGATCGATGTCAGTGAATCTGATTATATTGATGTCGCCGCCGTCGTCCTTTCTGTGAGTGATATTTTTAACGGCACGATTGAAGAAATAGAAGCCACCGGTTTCGGTATTCCGGTATTTATCGCCACCCATAAAGAAGAAATCGTTCCGGCCGAATATTTACCGCGCATTCACGGGGTTTTTGAGTGTAACGATACCAGTAACGCCTTCTACGGACGCCAGCTGGAAGCCGCGGCGCTGAAGTATGAAACGCAGCTGCGTCCGCCATTCTTCCGGGCGCTGGTGGATTACGTTAAACAGGGCAACAGCGCATTTGACTGCCCGGGGCATCAGGGCGGCCAGTTCTTCCGCCGTCACCCTGCCGGCAATCAGTTCGTCGATTTCTTTGGCGAGACGCTGTTCCGTTCCGACCTGTGTAATGCCGATGTGGCGATGGGCGATCTGCTCATTCATGAAGGCGCTCCGTGCGCGGCACAAAAACACGCGGCAAAAGTGTTTAACGCTGACAAAACCTATTTTGTGCTGAACGGAACATCATCGTCGAACAAAGTGGTGCTGAATGCCCTGCTGACCCCAGGCGATTTGGTGCTCTTTGATCGCAATAACCACAAGTCCAACCACCACGGCGCATTACTGCAGGCGGGCGCAACGCCGGTGTATCTGGAAACCGCGCGCAACCCGTACGGATTTATTGGCGGCATTGATGCCCATTGCTTTGAAGAAAGTTATTTGCGCGAGCTGATCGCAGAGGTGGCCCCTGGCCGGAGCCGCGATCAACGCCCGTTCCGCCTGGCGGTCATTCAGCTGGGCACCTACGATGGCACCATTTATAACGCCCGCCAGGTCGTCGATAAGATAGGTCATCTGTGCGACTACATCCTGTTCGATTCCGCATGGGTCGGTTATGAACAATTCATTCCAATGATGGCTGATTGTTCGCCGCTTCTGCTGGAGCTGAACGAGAACGATCCGGGAATTCTGGTGACACAATCGGTGCATAAACAGCAGGCGGGTTTCTCTCAGACGTCGCAGATCCACAAAAAAGATAGCCATATTAAGGGCCAGCAACGCTATGTACCGCATAAACGCCTGAACAACGCGTTCATGATGCACGCCTCCACCAGCCCGTTCTATCCGCTGTTTGCCGCACTGGATATCAACGCCCGGATGCATGAAGGCGAAAGTGGACGCAACATGTGGATGGACTGCGTGGTAAACGGTATCGAAGCCCGGAAACTGATCCTGCAGAACTGCCGGTTTATCCATCCGTTTGTGCCAGAAACGGTGGATGGCAAAGCGTGGGAAAGCTGGAGCACGGCGGAAATTTCCAGCGATTTGCGCTTCTTCCACTTTGTCCCTGGCGAGCAGTGGCACGCTTTTGAAGGGTACGCCGAGCATCAATACTTTATCGATCCGTGCAAACTGCTGCTGACCACACCGGGCATTAACGCCCGTACCGGTGAATACGACGATTTCGGCGTGCCTGCCACCATCCTGGCTAACTTCTTGCGTGAAAATGGCATCGTCCCCGAGAAATGCGACCTCAACTCGATTCTGTTCCTGCTCACGCCTGCCGAAGACATGGGCAAGTTGCAGCAACTGATCGCTCAACTGGTGCGTTTCGAAAAACTGCTGGAAACCGATGCACCGCTGAAAGAGGTGCTGCCTTCTCTCTACAAACAGCATCCTGACCGCTACGCCGGTTATTCACTGCGTCAGATTTGCCAGGAGATGCACGATCTGTACGCCCGTCACAACGTGAAACAGCTGCAAAAAGAGATGTTCCGCAAAGCGCATTTCCCGCGGGTAATGATGAATCCGCAGGCGGCGAACTACGCCTACCTGCGCGGCGAAGTGGAGCTGGTCTCCCTGCGCGATACAGAAGGCCGAATTGCCGCGGAAGGCGCGCTCCCGTATCCACCGGGCGTGCTGTGCGTAGTTCCTGGCGAAGTGTGGGGCGATGCGGTGCTGCGTTATTTCACGGCGCTGGAAGAAGGTATCAACCTGTTGCCGGGCTTCGCGCCGGAATTACAGGGTGTGTATATCGAAGAGTGTGATGGGCGTAAACAGGTTCGCTGCTACGTCATTAAGCAGTCTGCCGCCCAGCCCGCGCTGCTGAAAGGAGAAAAACTATGAGTAACAAATCCAATAAGATGGGCGTGGTTCAGCTCACCATCCTGACGATGGTCAATATGATGGGCTCCGGCATCATCATGCTCCCGACCAAACTCGCCGAAGTCGGTACGATCTCGATTATCTCCTGGCTGGTGACCGCCGTGGGCTCGATGGCGCTGGCGTGGGCTTTTGCGAAGTGCGGGATGTTCAGCCGTAAATCCGGCGGGATGGGCGGTTACGCGGAGTATGCCTTTGGGAAGTCTGGCAATTTTATGGCCAACTATACCTATGGCGTGTCGCTGCTGATTGCGAACGTCGCGATTGCCATTTCTGCCGTCGGCTACGGGACTGAACTGTTTGGTGCGACGCTCAGCCCGGTGCAAATCGGCCTCGCCACCATTGGCGTGCTGTGGCTGTGCACCGTGGCAAACTTTGGCGGCGCGCGCATTACCGGTCAACTCAGCAGTATTACCGTCTGGGGGGTGATCATTCCGGTGGTTGGCCTGTGCATTATTGGCTGGTTCTGGTTTAGCCCGACGCTGTACGCTAACTCCTGGAATCCGCACCATGTGCCGTTCTTTACGGCTGTCGGTTCGTCTATCGCGATGACGTTGTGGGCCTTCCTTGGGCTGGAGTCCGCGTGTGCTAACGCCGAAGTGGTGGAAAACCCGGAACGTAACGTGCCGATTGCGGTGCTGGGCGGAACGCTGGGGGCAGCCGTTATCTATATCGTCTCCACCAACGTGATCGCCGGGATTGTCCCCAATATGGATCTGGCGAACTCGACCGCGCCGTTTGGTCTGGCGTTTGCCCAGATGTTCACGCCGGAAGTCGGGAAAGTGATCATGGGCCTGATGGTGATGTCCTGCTGCGGTTCACTGCTGGGCTGGCAGTTCACTATTGCCCAGGTGTTTAAATCTTCTGCGGATTCAGGCTATTTCCCGAAAATCTTCTCTCGCGTCAGCAAGTCCGACGCCCCCGTTCAGGGAATGCTGGCGATTGTGATTTTCCAGAGTGGCCTGTCACTGATGACTATTAGCCCGTCGCTGAACAGCCAGTTTAACGTGCTGGTCAACCTGGCGGTGGTGACCAACATTATTCCGTACATTCTGTCGATGGCGGCGCTGGTGATCATCCAAAAAGCGGCGAATGTGGCGCCAGGTAAAGCCAAAGTCGCCAACATTGTGGCGCTGGTCGGGGCGATTTACAGCTTCTATGCGCTCTACTCCTCGGGACAGGAAGCGATGCTGTACGGCGCGATGGTCACCTTTATGGGCTGGACGCTGTACGGTTTGGTCTCTCCGCGCTTTGAACTGAAAAATAAACACAGCTAAACAAAGCAAAACGGCAACCCTTTGGGTTGCCGTTTTTAGTGTTTTAGTCCTTCCCCACAAGGAGAGGACCGGGTGAGAGCATTAGCCCTTACCGGATCAGTACTTAGGCGTTTTTCAGCACTTCGCTCACAATCTCTACCGCTTCTTTCTCAATTAGCTTACGGTGCTCATCGCCGAGGAAACTTTCGCAGTAAATTTTGTACGCATCTTCCGTACCGGAAGGACGCGCGGCGAACCAGCCGTTATCGGTCATCACTTTCAGACCACCGATAGAGGCACCGTTGCCCGGCGCTGCGGTCAGGCGTGCGGTGATCGGGTCACCCGCCAGCGTGTCAGCGCTCACCATCTCTGGAGAGAGCTTAGACAGCGCCGCTTTTTGCGCGGAAGTCGCACCGGCCTGAATGCGGTTGTAGCTCGGCGCACCAAAACGTGCCGCCAGCTCGTTGTAATGCTCTTGCGGGTTTTTACCGGTCACGGCAGTGATTTCCGCCGCCAGCAGGCACATGATGATGCCGTCCTTGTCGGTTGACCACGGCGTGCCGTCGAAACGCAGGAAGGAAGCGCCCGCGCTCTCTTCGCCGCCAAAGCCGAAGCTGCCGTCATGCAGACCGTCAACAAACCATTTGAAGCCCACCGGCACTTCTACCAGCTTGCGGCCCAGGTCGGTTACCACGCGGTCAATCATCGCCGAGGAGACCAGCGTTTTACCGACAGCCACCTCTTTGCTCCACTGTGGACGATGCTGGAACAGATAGTTAATCGCCACCGCCAGGTAGTGGTTCGGGTTCATCAGGCCCGCAGGCGTGACGATACCGTGGCGGTCATAGTCCGGGTCGTTGGCAAAAGCCAGATCGAACTTGTCACGCAGCGCCAGCAGACCCGCCATCGCGCACTCTGACGAGCAATCCATACGGATAGCGCCGTCTTTATCCAGATGCATAAAGCGGAACGTCTGATCAACCTGATCGTTGACGATGGTCAGATCCAGCTTGTAGAACTCGCCAATACGCTTCCAGTATTCAATACCGGAACCCCCGAGCGGATCGACACCCAGCTTCAGACCGGCTTTCTGGATCGCGGCCATATCAACGATATCGGCCAGCCCTTCAATAAACGGCTGAACCAGGTCCTGCTCTTTCACATGACCCGATGCCATTGCCGCATCCAGAGAGATGCGCTTCACGCCTTTCAGACCATCAGCCAGCAGCACGTTGGCGCGGTCTTCGACCACTTTGGTGACGTTGGTATCAGCCGGACCACCGTTGGGTGGATTGTATTTGATACCGCCATCGTCCGGCGGGTTGTGCGAAGGGGTGATGACGATACCGTCAGCCTGCGCTCCCCCTTTTTTGTTGTGCACCAGAATCGCGTTAGAGACCGCAGGCGTTGGGGTAAAGCCGTTATTTTCCTGAATGATAACGTCCACACCGTTAGCCGCCAGCACTTCCAGGACGGAAATAAACGCCGGTTCGGACAAGGCGTGAGTATCTTTACCGACATAGCACGGACCGGTTACGCCATTTTTGGCGCGCTCTTCCGCAATCGCCTGCGCAATGGCCAGAATATGCGGCTCGTTAAAGCTATGGCGCGCCGCGCTGCCGCGGTGGCCAGACGTACCAAACTTCACTGCGTGTTCTGCGTTGCCCACTTCCGGCTTTAGTACGTAGTACTGCGCGGTAAGCTGAGCGACGTTAATCAAATCGCTTTGTTGTGCAGGTTGACCCGCTCGATCGTGATTTGCCATTACCTGGTCCTTCCTGTGCAAGGGTTAAATGGTACCGCAAACCTTTTCAATCAATTCCGCCGGGAATTGCATCGACTGCATGATGTGTTCAACCATGCTGCATTTGCGTCCGGTGTTGGTATTGGTGATCACCCAGTACGACGTACCAGGGACATGTTTAGGCTTGGTTTGATTGCCGTTGGCAAGCAGCGTTTGCTCGTCGCCCGCAAAGTAGACGCGGGTACGACCGTGCAGCGACTCGGTCGCTTCAGCAAACGCTTTGTTATCCAGTGAATAGAGTGTAGACAGCACCAGCATAAAGCGGTTAACCGCTTTTTTCTGCTCGGCGTATTCGTCGGAAAGCAGCAGTTCGCGCACCGCGCGGACTTTGTCTTTCACCGGTGCTACTGTTTTGGCTTCAGCAACAACGTTTGACTGACGAACCTCTTTGGAAACCGGAGTTGCAGGCTGTGAGGCGGCGGAAAATTTCAGCATACGCCGTAAAATATCGGACGCACTCTCGCCAATATGTCGCGTGTGGCTGGCAATATACTGATAGAGCTCATCATCAACTTCGATTGTTTTCATCTTAATCCAGTGCAATATCTTATCTGAATACAAGTCGTTGGGATTATAAGGGCTAATCCCAACCGCGGATAGGGTCATGCCCGTGAAGCAGCAAAAGTCGGAATAAACTGGAACCTTGCAGCCGGGCGGCAGAATGGTCAACATAATACCCTAACCTGACATACGTAAAAAAAGAACTTTGCCATGAAATTGAATAGCCGAGCGCAATCTGCACAATCGCCGAACAATAATTCTCCCATCGTACTGGTTCACGGTCTTTTTGGCAGCCTCGATAACCTGGGCGTGCTGGCGCGCGACCTGGTTGCCGATCACTCTATTTTGCAGGTGGATATGCGTAACCATGGCCTTTCAGAGCGAAGCCCTGAAATGACCTATCGCGCGATGGCGCAAGATCTGCTGGAGACGCTGGATGCGAACGGTATCGAAAAAGCCACGCTGATTGGCCATTCAATGGGTGGCAAAGCGGTGATGGCGCTGACGGCACTGGCCCCGGAGCGTATCGACAAACTGGTGGTGATCGATGTCGCGCCTGTCGATTATGACGTGCGCCGCCACGATGAAATCTTTGCCGCCATCAACGCCGTGACCGAAGCCGGGGCGGCCACCCGTCAGCAGGCGGCGCCTGTCATGCGCGAATACCTTGATGAAGAAGGGGTGATTCAGTTTCTGCTGAAATCTTTCGTCGACGGTGAATGGCGTTTTAACGTCCCCGTGCTGTGGGATCAGTACGCTGAAATCGTTGGCTGGGACCCGGTCACGGCCTGGCCGCACCCTACTCTGTTCATTCGCGGCGGCAATTCACCGTACGTCACCGACGCCTATCGCGATACGCTGCTGGCGCAATTCCCGCAGGCGCGTGCGCATGTGATTGCCGGAGCCGGACACTGGGTACATGCCGAAAAACCAGAAGCGGTGCTGCGCGCGATTCGTCGCTATCTCGCTGATAACGCAATTTGATTAAAAAGTCAGCGACTGGTTGCCAGCGGGCCTCCAGTCGTTGGCGTGCTGGTATCCGTGATGTATGATGTCGCGCTCATCGCCCGGGCAATAGCAGGGCTGCTTGTTTTCCCCCGAAGTCTCTGAATCATGGCCAAAGAACAAACGGACCGCACGACATTAGATCTGTTCGCGACTGAACGTCGACCGGGACGACCTAAAACCAATCCGCTATCGCGTGATGAACAGTTGCGTATCAATAAACGCAATCAGCTTAAACGCGACAAAAGTCGTGGGCTTAAACGCGTCGAGCTAAAACTCAACGCGGAAGCTGCAGATGCCTTAAGTGAGCTGGCCGATGCCCGTGAGATCAGCCGCAGCGAGCTTATCGAAGAGATGCTGATGGCGCAGCTCCAGGCATGGCGCAACAGCCAATGATCGCCTGAAATATCATCCTTTCATCACTTTCATGTAGCACAGAGTGCAGTCCGGGCCGATAGCAGTTTCCGCTGACTTCTCTGTTCTGCTATGATTGCCCTTATCCGTGGACAATTCGTGCCACCATACCATTAAGTTTCAAGAGGTTATTTTACTCATGGCAATCATCGGCATTTTCTTCGGCAGCGATACCGGTAATACCGAAAACATCGCAAAAAACATTCAAAAACAGCTTGGTAAAGACGTTGCCGACGTGCATGACATTGCTAAGAGCAGCAAAGAGGATCTCGAAGGTTACGATATTCTGCTGCTTGGCATTCCGACCTGGTACTACGGCGAAGCGCAGTGCGACTGGGATGATTTCTTCCCAACGCTGGAAGAAGTCGACTTCAATGGCAAGCTTGTTGCCCTGTTCGGCTGCGGCGACCAGGAAGATTACGCAGAATACTTCTGCGATGCACTTGGCACCATCCGCGACATTATTGAGCCTCACGGCGCTGTTATCGTCGGTCACTGGCCAACGGCGGGCTACCATTTCGAAGCGTCCAAAGGTCTGGCGGACGACGACCACTTTGTCGGTCTGGCCATTGATGAGGACCGTCAGCCGGAGCTGACCGCCGAGCGTGTGGACAAATGGGTTAAGCAGATCCGTGAAGAACTGCACCTCGATGACATTCTGAACGCCTGACTGAATGTTGAGGCGTGACATAATTTGTTGCGCCTCATTGATAGATAAAACCGATTAAAATAATTGCTACAAATTTTTAACTTTTATCTCCATACCTGTACAATGTCCCCGGGTTAAAGTGGACGCCATCAGACAAGTTTGTTGGCGATACCACGTTTTTATAAGCATACTTTGCTTGAGACTTGCAGTTTTCATTTAGGCGTGGCAGTTCTATAATGAGACGCATTATCCCAAGTGCATTTTCTGTCACTTCTTATTTGAAGTGAATCGTTTAGCAACAGGACAGATTCCGCATGACTGACAACAATACCGCATTGAAGAAGGCTGGCCTGAAAGTTACGCTTCCTCGTTTAAAAATTCTGGAAGTACTGCAAGGTCCGGACAATCATCATGTCAGTGCGGAAGATTTATACAAACGTCTGATCGACATGGGCGAAGAGATTGGACTGGCGACCGTTTATCGCGTCCTGAACCAGTTCGATGACGCCGGGATTGTCACCCGTCATAATTTTGAAGGCGGAAAATCCGTTTTTGAACTGACGCAACAGCATCACCACGATCACCTTATCTGCCTCGATTGCGGCAAGGTGATTGAATTTAGCGACGACTCTATCGAAGCACGCCAGCGTGAAATTGCCACGCGCCATGGCATCCGCCTGACCAACCACAGCCTGTATCTCTACGGTCACTGTGCTGAAGGCGATTGCCGCGAAGAAGAGCACGCGCACGAACCGAAATAATCGCATTTTCATACTCTGAGCCAACCTGATGGTTGGCTTTTTTTTGCCTGTTATAAGACAAAAAGCCCGGTAAGCTGAAGCTTCCGGGCAATTTAGAGCGCGAATGATCTGGCGCGACGTGTTACCGGCTGTTGTTGCTGCGGATCTCCTGCCAGATGCGGTCGCAACGCTTTGCCACTTCCTGATCGTTACCCGTTTTACGCGCCTGAATACACGCCTGGTAATCCAGCACGCGAACGTTTTCCTGCGTCGCAAACTGCTCATGCGCTTTCTCTTTTTTCAGCACATTCAGTACGCTCTGGCAGGCTTCGATCTTCTCTGGCGAGCCTTCGGCGGTATTGATACAGGCGCTGTAGGCCTCTTTAAGACGCGAATCTTCTTTAGGTGCCTGGGGCTGTGCGCAGCCAGCCAGTGCCGACGCCAGCGCCGCCACACAGATAATTTTTTTCAGCATAGCCGTCTCCATTCCGGCGAGGTGGGGGGAACACCTCGCCGGCGTGATTATCAGAAGATAGTGAACGGTGCGATGACCATAAATTTCACGTCACGCTCATCCTGGAAGATGTTGCCGTAACCGCCCGCGTAGCTCGGAATATCGGAGTGGTTGTCGTACTGGGTGAAGTGCAGTTTGAACATCGTGCCCTTCGCGCGGCCATCCTGCAGGGTATAAACTGCGTCGAGGCTATATGAGGACTCTTTCAGACGATAGTTCGGGTCGTAGTAAGCATCCGGCGTGGCCATATCCGCTGGTTTTGCGTCCCAGGCGTAGGCATAAGATGCCCCAACCGCCCAGCCTGGCAGATTCCAGTTCTTCAGGTCATACATCGCGCCAAAGAAGAGCGCTTTTTCGCCGTCGGCGTTGAAGTCAGAGCGGTTATCCCACCAGATATCCAGACGACCGTTTGAAGAGGCGTACGTTGGGGTCATACGCTGCAGGAAGTAGCCCTGCTGCCCTTCCGCCTTGACGTAGGTTCCTTCGAGACGTAAATCAACCTGGCCAACTTTATAGCCAAAGGTCAGGGCTTGCAGCCAGGCGGTGCCGTCATACAGATCGTTCACGCCGCCATCGCTGACTTTGTCGCGCGTGCCGTAGAACTGATAGCTAGTGGTCAGCGGGCCGCCGACAATATCAAATTTGTAGCTCGCCTTGGCAAAATACTGATCGACATAGCCTTCTGCCTGACCGAACGCGGCTTCCACCACCAGATCATTTTTGAAGTCATACTTCGCGCCGAGCGAGTGCAGATATTCGACTTTGGTCTTTTTATCGTTCTGATAGAACTTGTCCATCTCAATGTGCCACGGCGCTTTATATTCGTTGGTCCACATATAGGAGAAGCTCAGCGCGCCTGCATCGCCGTAGTCGAAATTAGCTCCGGCTTCTGCCCCTTGATATGTACCCGGCATGAAACTCCAGTGCGGCGCTAATAACGTCTGACCGGTTGGCTGAATATAACCGCCGCGCGCCCATACCGGACCGTATTTAAATTTAGCCGCCGCTTTATACAGGCTAATACCGCTCTTATCGCCGGACCAGTCTTCTTTATACGCTTTATTGCTGGACGAGAACGCAATTTCATTCGGGTGCGCGCTATCGCCATTTTCAGCCATTTCAATGGCGGTAAAGGCCGCAATATCAATACCGAACATATCGGCGGCATAGCCGGACTGGAAATCCAGATTGGCGTTCCAGGTGGAGTGAGAAAGGTTGGTTTTGTATTTGTCTTCAGTGACGTCTTTACGGTCACGTTCACGCTGCCAGTAATAGATACCGCCCGTGAGTGTAGAATCATCAATAAATCCTGCCGCCTGAGCCTGCGGAGCAGCCATAAAGCCTGACATGGCTGTCACACCGGCAACAGCCAGCGCCAGCGCACTACGTTTGCCACTGAACGTACGCATAGATTGTTCCTCTTTGACGAATTAAAACGCCTTAAACGGCGAAAAGCTAAAAAGACCTAAATGGTCAGGGGTAGTCAGAAATACCCTCGAATTAACTACCGTCTTTAGACTATTTTTCGCGACGCGAATTATCAATGATTTTTAGCAGGCAAAATGCAGGATTATGACGAAGTGCACATAATTGGTAGTGATTTGTAACATATTGCAGATAGCGGAATTCAGCAGAGAAAAACCGTTTAAATTCATTAATTAATATAAATTGATAACGCTTACACGCTTTCATTTCGCTTATTTATTTTCGATCTTAACTTTATTTTAAAAAATAAGTAGCAGCTCCTTGACCCGCTATTTTTACGAAGAAATAGCCCAACAAAGTAACAACATGATCGATAAGCAAAAAAAAACGCCGCTGGCAGCGGCGTTTGTCTCTCATTGACCTGGCTTACTCGCCCGTTTTAGCCCATGTGTCACGCAGCCCAACGGTACGGTTAAATACCAGTTTGGTAGCGGTTGCATAACGGCTGTCGAGGCAGAAATAGCCTTCACGCTCAAACTGGTACGCTTTACCGGTTTCAGCGTTTTTCAGGGACGGTTCGGCGTAGCCCTGTTTGATCACCAGCGATTCCTGATTGATGGTCGCCAGGAAATCATCGGCAGCGCCAGGATTCGGTACGCTGAACAGACGATCGTAGAGACGGATTTCAACCGGCAGCGCGTGTGCTGCGCTCACCCAGTGAATAACCCCCTTCACTTTGCGGCCATCGGCTGGGTCTTTACTCAGCGTGTCGGCATCGTAGCTGCAGAAAATGGTGGTGATATTGCCTTCGGCGTCTTTTTCGACACGTTCAGCTTTAATCACATACGCGTTGCGCAGACGTACTTCTTTGCCCAGCACCAGACGCTTGTACTGCTTGTTCGCCTCTTCGCGGAAGTCAGCACGGTCGATCCAGATCTCCGCGCTAAACGGTACTTCACGGCTGCCCATTTCCGGTTTGTTCGGATGGTTAGGCATAGTGACCTGCTCGCTTTCACCTTGCGGATAGTTTTCGATAACCAGTTTTACCGGATCGATAACCGCCATTGCGCGCGGGGCATTTTCGTTCAGATCTTCGCGAATGCACGATTCCAGCGAGGCCATCTCGATGGTGTTGTCCTGTTTGGTCACGCCGATACGTTTGATGAACTCGCGAATAGACGCGGCGGTGTAACCACGACGACGCAGACCGGAGATGGTCGGCATGCGTGGGTCATCCCAGCCCTCAACGTGCTTGTCAGTGACCAGCAGGTTCAGCTTACGCTTGGACATCACGGTGTACTCCAGATTCAGTCGAGAGAACTCGTACTGACGCGGATGTACAGGAATGGTGATGTTATCCAGCACCCAGTCGTACAGACGACGGTTGTCCTGGAATTCCAGCGTACACAGGGAGTGCGTAATGCCTTCCAGCGCATCGCTGATGCAGTGGGTGAAGTCGTACATCGGGTAGATGCACCACTTGTTGCCCGTCTGGTGGTGTTCCGCAAATTTGATGCGGTACAGCACCGGATCGCGCATCACGATAAACGGCGACGCCATGTCGATTTTGGCACGCAGACAGGCTTTGCCTTCTTCGAAACCACCCGCACGCATTTTTTCGAACAGCTCAAGGTTTTCAGCAACCGAGCGGTCGCGGAACGGGCTGTTTTTACCCGGCGCAGTCAGTGAGCCACGATATTCGCGGATCTCGTCGGCAGACAGCTCATCAACGTAGGCCAGGCCTTTGTTAATCAGCTCAATTGCGTACTCATGCAGCTTGTCGAAATAATCCGATGAGTAGCAAATATCGCCAGACCAGCTGAAGCCTAACCATTGCACGTCGTTCTTAATCGACTCAACGTATTCGATGTCTTCTTTCACCGGGTTGGTGTCATCGAAACGCAGGTTGCACTGGCCCTGGTAATCTTGCGCGATGCCGAAGTTCAGGCAGATAGATTTCGCGTGACCGATATGCAGGTAGCCATTTGGCTCCGGCGGGAAACGGGTATGAACTGTGGTGTGCTTACCACTGGCCAAATCTTCATCAATGATCTGGCGAATAAAGTTACTCGGGCGGGCTTCAGCCTCACTCATCGTGGGTTCCTCAAAGCGTAAACAACGTATAACGGCATATGATCTTATAAGCCAGGCGTAGTGACAACCTTTAGTTACGCAAAAAATAACTTTGCCAGAAATAGGGGACCAGTTGACGCAAAAAAAAAAGCGGCGGAGGTTATCCCCCGCCGCTTAAGGCATTGACTCTACTCAGGAGCGATTACTTGCCTTTAATCTCATACAGCGGGGTCTGACCTGCAACAACCTGACCCTGTGCCTGAATGACCAGGCCGCTGAAATCGTCGATATTGCTGCAGACTACCGGGCTGATCATGGAGCGGGCGTTAGCGTTGAGGAAATCCAGATCCATTTCCAGAATCGGCTGACCTGCGACCACTTCGGCACCCTCTTCAACCAGACGCGTGAAGCCTTTGCCACCCAGAGCAACAGTATCAATGCCCATGTGGACCACGATCTCCGCGCCTTTTTCAGTTTCCAGGCAGAACGCGTGGTTGGTGTTGAAGATCTTCACGATAGTCCCGGCCGCAGGGGAAACGACGGTTTTTTCCGTTGGTTTCACTGCTACGCCGTCACCGACCGCTTTGCTGGCGAACGCTTCGTCAGGGACCTGCTCCAGCGCAACCACTTCACCGGTGACTGGAGAGACCAGCGCGGCGATGGTGGTCGCGTTAGGAACGGCCTGCGGTTTTGCGGTTACCGGCGCAGCGGCTACCGGAGCGGCTTCTGCTGCGGCCACCGGGCCGGTGGTTTTCATGGCGTTAGCGATTTTTTCCGCCACGAAGCCCACGATAATCTGCACGCTGGTTTTGTTCAGACGAATCACACCAGATGCGCCCAGGCGTTTTGCCAGTGCTTCGTTTACCAGGGAAGAATCTTTCACGTTCAGACGCAGACGAGTGATACACGCGTCGATACCGGTGAGGTTAGCAGAGCCACCCACAGCGGCAATGTACTGACGCGCCAGACCGGCTACGTCCTGCTCTTTGTCGCCGCTCACGTTCATGTCCTGACCATCTGCTTCGCTACCGGCAACAGCCAGTTCGCGACCCGGAGTCATCAGGTTGAATTTGGTGATAGTGAAACGGAACACCACATAGTAGATAACGAAGAACACCAGACCCTGAGGGATCAGCATCCACCAGTGAGTGGCCAGCGGGTTACGGGAAGAAAGCACCATATCCACCAGACCCGCACTGAAGCCGAAGCCTGCAATCCAGTGCATTGATGCGGCGATGAATACGGAGATACCGGTCAGCACTGCGTGGATCACGTACAGAACCGGAGCCACGAACATGAAGGAGAATTCCAGCGGCTCGGTGATACCGGTGAAGAAGGCCGCGAATGCGCCCGCCATCATGATACCCAGCACTTTTGCTTTATTCTCTGGACGTGCGCAGTGGTAGATGGCCAGCGCTGCACCCGGCAGACCGAACATCATAATCGGGAAGAAGCCCGCCTGGTAACGACCGGTGATACCGACAACCGCTTTACCTGCTTCGATGGACTGTGCGCCGCCGAGGAAGTTAGGGATATCGTTAATACCCGCAACGTCAAACCAGAACACAGAGTTCAGCGCGTGATGCAGGCCGACCGGAATCAGCAGACGGTTGAAGAATGCATAGATACCCGCACCCGCAGAGCCGAGTTTCTGGATGTGTTCACCGAAGTTCACCAGACCGTCGAAGATCACCGGCCAGACGTACATCAGAATGAACGCCACGGCGATCATGACAAAGGAGGTCAGAATCGGCACCAGACGACGGCCGCTGAAGAACGACAGCGCCTTCGGCAGCTCAACGCCGCTGAAGCGGTTGTACAGTTCCGCAGAGATGATACCGACAAGGATACCGACGAACTGGTTACTGATCTTACCGAACGCGGCAGGCACCTGGTCTACCGGGATCTTCTGGATCATGGCAACCGCGGCCGGAGAACAGAGCGTGGTCAACACGAGGAAGCCCACAAAACCGGTCAATGCTGCTGCGCCATCTTTATCTTTGGACATACCGTATGCGACACCAATCGCAAACAGTACAGACATGTTGTCGATAATGGCAGCACCGGATTTGATAAACAGCGCCGCAAGGGCGTTGTCACCCCCCCAGCTAACCGGGTCAATCCAGTAACCGACACCCATTAGTATTGCTGCCGCTGGCAGCGTGGCAACCGGCACCATCAGTGCGCGGCCAACCTTTTGTAAATAACCTAGAATACTCACTTTCTTCCCCCTATGAGACCCCGTTTAAGGCACGTTCTCAGCTGTTTTTTATTGTGTCACTAACTTATGTATACAGTTGATGAATCACTGGCATTCTGAGTGTGTGAAAAATTAATTCGTATCGCAAATTAAAAGCATACTTTTTGTGAGTTTTGTCACCAAATATCGTTAATAACCCTCCCTTCCACTGGCTAACAGTGAAAACTTATTTTATCATTCAAAAAATCAAGTCGGAATGACCCTGCCTTACGTGATCCAGGTTACGCTTACTTCAGGTCAGGTACACCATCCGCCCACTTTTTACTTTAACTTAGAGGTGAACAATGAGACTGATTCCCCTGGCAACAGCTGAACAAGTCGGTAAATGGGCCGCTCGCCACATCGTTAACCGCATTAATGCGTTCAAACCTACCGCCGATCGTCCTTTCGTTCTCGGCCTTCCTACCGGCGGAACACCGCTGACCGCGTACAAAGCTCTGGTCGAAATGCATAAAGCGGGCCAGGTTAGCTTTAAACATGTTGTGACCTTCAACATGGACGAATACGTCGGCCTGCCAAAAGAGCATCCGGAAAGCTACCATAGCTTCATGCACCGTAATTTCTTTGATCACGTTGATATTCCAGCTGAAAATATTAATCTGCTGGATGGCAACGCGCCTGATATTGACGCAGAATGCCGTCATTACGAAGAAAAAATCCGTGCGTATGGCAAAATTCACCTGTTTATGGGTGGCGTAGGTAACGACGGTCACATCGCGTTCAACGAACCCGCCTCTTCTCTGGCCTCTCGTACCCGCATTAAAACGCTGACGCATGACACCCGCGTGGCAAACTCCCGCTTCTTCGACGGCGATGTAAGCCTGGTGCCTAAGTATGCGCTGACCGTTGGCGTGGGCACGCTGCTGGATGCCGAAGAAGTGATGATTCTGGTGCTGGGTAATGTTAAAGCCCAGGCGCTTCAGGCTGCCGTTGAAGGCAACGTTAACCACATGTGGACCATCAGCTGTCTGCAGCTGCATCCGAAAGCGGTTGTGGTATGCGATGAGCCGTCCACAATGGAACTGAAAGTGAAGACGCTGAAATACTTCAACGAGTTAGAAGCTGAAAACATTAAAGGTCTGTAATTGAATAACCGTCTCTTTTGAGAGGCGGTCGATTTTTTTAACCGGGGGTCGTTATGTACGCTTTAACCCACGGTCGGATTTATACCGGCCATGAAATTCTGGATGACCATGCGATTGTTATCGCCAATGGCCTGATTGAACGTGTCTGTCCACTGGCTGAATTGCCGCCAGAGATTGAACAGCGCTCACTCAATGGAGCAACTCTCTCCCCCGGTTTTATCGACGTTCAGCTGAACGGCTGCGGCGGCGTGCAGTTTAATGACACTGCCGAGGCGGTCACGGTAGAAACGCTGGAGATCATGCAAAAAGCCAATGAGAAATCGGGCTGCACCAGCTATCTGCCCACGCTGATTACCACCAGCGACAGCCTGATGAAACAAGGTATCCGCGTGATGCGTGAATACCTGGCAAAATACCCACACCAGGCGCTGGGCTTACACCTTGAAGGCCCGTGGCTGAACATCGTTAAAAAAGGGACGCATAATCCCGATTTCGTGCGTAAACCTGATGCCGAGCTGGTTGATTTCATGTGCGCAAACGCGGACGTGATCACCAAAGTGACGCTGGCCCCTGAAATGACCGGGCCGGAAGTTATCAGCAAACTGGCAGCAGCAGGTATTGTCGTTTCTGCGGGTCACTCCAACGCGACTCAACAAGAAGCCAAAACCGGTTTCCGCGCAGGCATTACCTTTGCGACCCATCTTTATAACGCGATGCCGTACATCACTGGCCGCGAACCGGGTCTGGTCGGGGCGATTCTGGATGCACCGGACGTCTACTGCGGCATTATCGCTGATGGCCTGCATGTGGATTACACCAACATCCGCAATGCAAAACGTCTGAAGGGCGATAAACTGTGCCTGGTCACGGATGCCACCGCACCGGCAGGGGCGAATATTGAACAGTTCATTTTTGCTGGTAAAACAATATACTACCGCAATGGGCTGTGCGTGGATGAGAATGGTACGCTGAGTGGTTCAGCCCTGACCATGATCGAAGGGGTACGCAACCTGGTTGAACATTGCGGCATTGCGCTGGATGAAGTGCTGCGCATGGCAACGCTCTACCCGGCTCGCGCGATAGGTGTGGACAAACAACTGGGCGGCATTGCGCCGGGCATGGTTGCCAACCTGACCGCCTTCACGCACGATTATAAAATTATTAAGACCATCGTTAATGGTAACGAGGTCGTCACTGAGTAAGTAAAAGTATGACATCTGTCGGACAAGCTCAAATTGGTAATGTTGACCTCGTTAAACAACTTAACAGTGCGGCCGTTTATCGCCTGATTGACCAGCAGGGTCCCATCTCGCGCATTCAGATTGCCGAACAGAGCCAGCTTGCTCCCGCCAGTGTGACTAAAATCACACGTCAGCTTATTGAGCGCGGCCTGATCAAAGAAGTCGATCAGCAGGCCTCTACCGGAGGCCGTCGCGCCATCTCCATTATTACCGAGACCCGCAATTTTCACGCTATCGGCGTGCGTCTCGGTCGCCATGACACCACGCTCACCCTGTACGATCTCAGCAGCAAAGTCATTGCTGAAGAGCACTACCCTCTGCCCGAGCGGACACAAGAGACGCTTGAGCATGCGCTACTCAATACCATTGCGCAGTTTATTGAGCACTGCCAGCGTAAAATCCGCGAGCTGATTGCCATTTCCGTGATTCTGCCAGGGTTGGTTGACCCCGAAAGCGGCGTGATTCGCTATATGCCACACATTCAGGTTGAGAACTGGGGGCTCGTCGGCGCGCTGGAAAAACGGTTCAACGTCACCTGTTACGTGGGTCACGATATCCGCAGTCTGGCGCTGGCGGAGCACTATTTTGGTGCGAGTCAGGACTGTGAAGACTCTATTCTGGTGCGCGTGCATCGGGGAACGGGGGCGGGCATTATCTCTAACGGGCGGATCTTTATCGGTCGTAACGGCAACGTTGGCGAGATTGGCCATATTCAGGTTGATCCCCTCGGCGAGCGTTGTCACTGCGGTAACTTTGGCTGTCTGGAAACCGTCGCTGCCAACGCCGCGATTGAACAGCGGGTCCGCCATTTGCTTGAACAGGGCTATCAAAGCCGTATCACCCTCGAAGATTGTAAGATCCAAACCATTTGCAAAGCCGCGAACAAAGGCGATGCGCTGGCCTGCGAAGTGATCGAACAGGTCGGGCGCCATCTGGGTAAAACCATTGCTATCGCTATCAACCTGTTTAACCCCCAAAAAGTGGTGATCGCTGGCGAGATTATCGAAGCAGAAAAAGTGCTTCTGCCGGCCATCGAAGGTTGCATTAATACCCAGGCGTTAAAAGCCTTCCGCCAGAATCTGCCGGTGGTACGCTCGACGCTGGACCACCGCTCCGCAATTGGCGCTTTTGCGCTCGTGAAACGCGCCATGCTTAACGGTCTGTTGCTCCAGCGTTTGCTGGAAAGCTAAGAGCCATTTATAGTGACGCCTTCTTTTTACCGAGATGCCAGGTAGTTCATGACCATTCAGAATGTGATTTGTGATATTGACGGCGTGCTGATGCACGATAACGTGGCTGTGCCCGGTGCCGCTGAGTTTCTGAACCGAATCCTGGAAAAGGGAATGCCGCTGGTTCTGCTAACTAACTATCCGTCACAGACCGGGCAAGATCTGGCAAACCGTTTTGCGACCGCCGGGGTCGATGTCCCGGACAGCGTGTTTTACACCTCCGCGATGGCCACCGCCGACTTTCTGAAACGTCAGGAAGGGAAAAAAGCGTATGTCGTGGGTGAAGGCGCATTAATTCACGAACTGTATAAAGCTGGTTTTACGATCACTGATGTAAATCCGGATTTTGTGATTGTCGGCGAGACGCGCTCTTTTAACTGGGAAATGATGCACAAAGCCGCCTACTTTGTGGCAAATGGCGCGCGCTTTATTGCCACCAACCCGGATACCCATGGCCGTGGTTATTATCCGGCATGCGGCGCGCTCTGTGCGGGTATCGAGAAAATTTCAGGCCGCAAACCTTTTGTGGTGGGTAAACCCAGCCCGTGGATCATCCGCGCTGCCCTTAACAAAATGCAGGCGCACTCTGAGCAAACGATCATTGTCGGCGATAATTTGCGCACCGATATTCTGGCCGGTTTCCAGGCCGGACTTGAGACAATCCTCGTCCTTTCGGGGGTTTCTACCATCGATGATATTGACGCCATGCCGTTCCGACCGAGCTGGATCTATCCCTCCGTCGCAGAAATTGATGTTATCTGATATTCAACCACGCCTCAGGGCGTGGTTTTTCATTTCAGGCCCTGATAAAAGCCACGCCATCTAATAGAACCCTCAATATTTTGAACAATCATCAATAAAACAGCTCACGACGTACTCATTTTTCAACATTCAACAATCGTCATTGCACTTTTTGCTTTTTACCCCGTAAAAACCTTGCGCGCCCCTCCCCTTTGCGGCATTTTCATAAGCAAGCAACATCACAATGCAACAGGGTTAACGGAGAAGGTTATGTGTTCAATTTTTGGCGTACTGGATATTAAAACTGACGCGGGCGAACTGCGTAAAAAGGCACTGGAACTCTCTCGCCTGATGCGCCATCGCGGCCCGGACTGGTCAGGCGTTTACGCCAGCGATAAAGCGATTCTGGCTCATGAACGTCTGTCGATTGTCGATGTCAACGCGGGCGCTCAGCCACTGTATAACGATAAAAAAACCCACGCGCTGGCCGTCAACGGTGAAATTTACAACCATCAGGCACTGCGCGCAGAGTATGGCGATCGTTACGCCTTCCAGACCGGTTCTGACTGCGAGGTGATCCTCGCGCTGTATCAGGAAAAAGGCGCGGAATTCCTCGACGAACTGCAGGGTATGTTTGCTTTTGTTCTCTACGATAGCGAAAAAGACGCCTGGCTGATTGGTCGCGACCACATCGGTATTATTCCGCTGTATATGGGTCACGACGAACACGGTAACTTCTACGTTGCCTCTGAGATGAAAGCACTGGTGCCCGTTTGCCGCACCATCAAAGAGTTCCCGGCTGGCAGCTACCTGTGGAGTAAAGACGGAGAAATCCGCCAGTATTACCAGCGTGACTGGTTCGATTTCGACGCGGTGAAAGACAACGTGACCGATAAAGCGGAGCTGCGCCAGGCACTGGAAGATTCCGTAAAAAGTCACCTGATGTCCGACGTGCCTTATGGCGTGTTGCTTTCTGGTGGCCTGGATTCATCGGTGATTTCCGCCATCACGAAAAAATTCGCGGCGCGTCGTGTTGAAGATGGCGAACGTTCTGAAGCATGGTGGCCGCAGCTGCACTCCTTCGCCGTGGGCCTGGAAGGTGCACCGGATCTGAAAGCCGCACAGGAAGTGGCAAACCATCTGGGTACGGTTCACCACGAGATTCACTTTACCGTGCAGGAAGGGCTGGATGCGATCCGCGACGTTATCTATCACATTGAAACCTATGATGTGACAACGATCCGAGCCTCAACGCCTATGTATCTGATGTCGCGTAAAATCAAAGCGATGGGCATCAAAATGGTACTGTCAGGTGAAGGTTCTGACGAAGTCTTCGGCGGTTATCTCTATTTCCACAAAGCGCCGAACGCCAAAGAGCTGCATGAAGAGACGGTGCGTAAACTGCAGGCACTGCATATGTTTGACTGCGCGCGCGCCAACAAAGCGATGTCAGCATGGGGCGTCGAAGCCCGCGTTCCGTTCCTGGATAAGAAATTCCTCGACGTGGCGATGCGTATCAACCCGCAGGACAAAATGTGCGGCAACGGCAAAATGGAAAAACATATCCTGCGTGAATGTTTTGAATCTTACCTGCCCGCAAGCGTGGCATGGCGTCAGAAAGAGCAATTCTCTGACGGCGTAGGCTACAGCTGGATCGACACCCTGAAAGAGGTGGCGGCAAAACAGGTTTCCGATCAACAACTGGAAACGGCCAGCTTCCGCTTCCCGTACAACACGCCGAGCTCTAAAGAAGCCTATCTGTACCGTGAAATCTTCGAAGAGCTCTTCCCGGTCCCAAGCGCAGCGGAATGTGTTCCAGGCGGTCCATCGGTGGCCTGCTCTTCGGCTAAAGCCATTGAGTGGGACGAATCGTTCAAATCCATGAACGATCCTTCAGGACGCGCAGTGGGTGTCCACCAGTCCGCCTACAAATGATCGTGACGATCCTAAACAGGCCCTTCGGGGCCTTTTTTTGGCCTCGTGTTTTTCTGGACAAAAGCGATTAATAACCAATAATTGCCGAATATTCGGTCACGCTGTTCGCAACCTAACCAAACAGTCACATTCCGGCCATTTTCGTTGAAAAAGATATTGACGCTGCAAAGCTCTATACGCATAATGCGCCCCGCAACGCCGATAAGGTAACGCGAAAAAAGATGGCTACGTAGCTCAGTTGGTTAGAGCACATCACTCATAATGATGGGGTCACAGGTTCGAATCCCGTCGTAGCCACCATCTTTTTGCGGGAGTGGCGAAATTGGTAGACGCACCAGATTTAGGTTCTGGCGCCGCAAGGTGTGCGAGTTCAAGTCTCGCCTCCCGCACCATTTCCAGGTCCGCGTTGCACGGATGGGGTATCGCCAAGCGGTAAGGCACCGGTTTTTGATACCGGCATTCCCTGGTTCGAATCCAGGTACCCCAGCCATTTTCTTCGATTTGCGGTTCTCCGCGGTATTGGGGTATCGCCAAGCGGTAAGGCACCGGTTTTTGATACCGGCATTCCCTGGTTCGAATCCAGGTACCCCAGCCATCGAAGAATGTAGTTTGGCTACGTAGCTCAGTTGGTTAGAGCACATCACTCATAATGATGGGGTCACAGGTTCGAATCCCGTCGTAGCCACCAAATTAGGGACAGATCGAGTTATCGGTCAACCCAGAAAGAATTGTTGGGGTATCGCCAAGCGGTAAGGCTCTGGTTTCTGATACCAGCATTCCGAGGTTCGAATCCTCGTACCCCAGCCAATTTTTAAAAAGTCGTTATACTGTTTTGTTTAACGCAACAATTGGGGTGTCGCCAAGCGGTAAGGCTCTGGTTTCTGATACCAGCATTCCGGGGTTCGAATCCCTGCACCCCAGCCACTTAGTAACAAAAAAGCCCGCTCTGCGGGCTTTTTTGTTTTTGTGCTTTATCGGTCTGGTCCGGTTCCTGCCCTCACCCAAAAAGAGCGAGGGACAGAAATCAGGCCGTTTCAGGTCTACAGACCTAGCGCGTATTTCAGTGCCTGTCGCTTCAAAACACCCGCCCGCTCCGCCGCCATCAGGCCGATATTGCGCAGAATGCGTATCGGGCCGATATCATTACTGAATCCCGCGTAAAAGAGATCCATACCGGACTGCATAACAAAATTATCCGCCATACGCCGCATCTGATAGCGCTTGAGCACTGCGGCGCTCGCCCAGGGTTCTGCCTGCTCGCGCGCACGACTCATCACATCCAGCAGAGCGTCAACGTCACGATAGCCCAGATTTACCCCCTGCCCGGCAAGCGGATGAATGGTATGTGCCGCATCCCCCACCAGCGCCAGTCCTTGACGGGCATATTGCAGGGCGTGCCGACGCGTTAACGGGAATCCCCCCGCCGCCACCGGAGTCACTTTGCCCAGGCGAGCCGGGAAATGTTTGTCAATTTCATGCTGCAACTGCGCCATCGACAACCCCTGTAGCTGGCGAATCCGCGCCGGGGTGTCGTACCACACCAGCGAAGCCCAGCGATCAAACAGCGGTAAAAAAGCATGTGGACCGTGAGGCGTAAAGTGCTGCCAGGTGCTGTCGCCGGGCTCATTTTCACATTTCACAGTAATAAGCATGCAAGCCTGGTCATATTGCCAGGCGTGGATGCCAATTCCCGCCATCTGACGAACCTGCGAACTGGCGCCGTCCGCTCCCACCACCAGCTTCACTGCCAGCTCGTCACCATCATCCAGCTCAAGCAAATGACCGCTCTCATGGCGATGCAGCGCCTTCAGCAAAGCGGGTACGCGCAGCGTCACGTTGTCATGCGCCTCCAGCGCCTGCCATAGCGCTAATTGCAGAACATTGTTTTCTACCATGTAGCCCAGGAGCGGTAGCTTAAGCTCGGCGGCGTCAAATTTCACATGGGCATTTTCCCACTCCCAGGTCTCCAGTCGACGATACGGATGGGCGCGCATCGCCAGGATCGCCTCCCACACCCCCAGGCCTCGCAGCAGATCGACCGATGCGGCGCTGATCGCTGAGATCCGCACATCCGGCTGCTGGTTGTCATCAAACGCGGGGGGAGCCGCTTTTTCAATGACCGTTACCTGAAATCCCTGCTGGGCCAGTCCAAGCGCCAGTGCGCCGCCGACCATTCCACCGCCGACAACGGCGATTTCGGTTTGTTGGGTTGCCATGGTCAATAGTCCTTATAAGAGAATCCCTTAAGTTTACCGGATTTTTTCCTCCTTGCGGCTGCCAACCTTCATACTGGTCACAACCCCACCAAAGCATTACAATATGCGGCTTGCAATCCTGAGCCTGAGCAAGTCGATGACTAAAAAACTCCATATAAAAACCTGGGGCTGTCAGATGAACGAATACGATTCATCGAAGATGGCCGATCTGCTGAATGCAACCCACGGGTACCAACTGACTGAAGTGGCAGAAGAAGCCGATGTTCTGCTGCTTAACACCTGCTCAATCCGTGAAAAAGCGCAGGAGAAAGTCTTCCACCTGTTAGGTCGCTGGAAACTCCTTAAAAAGAAAAACCCGGACCTGATTATTGGCGTAGGTGGCTGTGTTGCCTCGCAAGAAGGCAAGCTGATTCGAAGCCGCGCCCATTACGTCGATATTGTTTTTGGACCGCAAACACTGCATCGCCTGCCGGAAATGATCAACTCGGTGCGCGGCGATCGTAGCCCGGTAGTTGACGTCAGCTTCCCGGAAATCGAGAAATTTGACCGCCTGCCGGAACCGCGTGCCGACGGCCCAAGCGCGTACGTATCCATCATGGAAGGCTGCAACAAATACTGCACCTACTGCGTTGTACCTTATACGCGCGGTGAGGAAGTCAGCCGCCCTTGCGATGACATTCTGTTCGAAGTGGCCCAGCTTGCCGCGCAGGGTGTACGTGAAGTGAATCTGCTCGGCCAGAACGTGAATGCATGGCGTGGTGAAAACTACGATGGCTCCACCGGCTCATTCGCCGAGCTTCTGCGTCTGGTTGCCGCTATCGACGGCATCGACCGCGTGCGCTTTACCACCAGCCATCCGATTGAATTTACCGATGACATTATTGATGTTTATCGCGACACGCCAGAGCTGGTGAGCTTCCTGCATCTGCCGGTTCAGTGTGGTTCCGACCGCGTGCTGAATCTGATGGGGCGTACCCATACCGTACTGGAATACAAAGCTATCATCCGCAAACTCCGTGAAGCGCGTCCGGATATTCAAATCAGCTCCGATTTTATTGTCGGCTTCCCGGGCGAAACGACCGATGATTTTGCGCGCACCATGAAGCTGATTGGTGAAGTGAATTTCGATACCAGCTATAGCTTCATCTTCTCTGCGCGTCCGGGTACGCCAGCCGCCGATATGGTTGATGACGTGCCGGAAGAAGAGAAAAAACAGCGCCTCGCCATTCTGCAGGATCGCATCAACCAGCAGGTGACGGCCTGGAGTCGTAGGATGCTGGGCACCACTCAACGCATTCTCGTAGAAGGCACCTCTCGCAAAAGTCTCATGCAGCTGTCTGGCCGTACGGAGAACAACCGCGTGGTCAACTTCGAAGGGACGCCTGACATGATCGGCAAGTTTGTCGATATCGAAATCCTTGAAGTTCTCACCAACTCCCTACGCGGTAAAGTGGTGCGGACCGAAGAGGAGATGGGTCTGCGCATTGCCGAGACGCCAGAGTCCGTTATCGCTCGTACACGTAAAGAAAACGACCTGGGTGTCGGTGTTTATCAGCCTTAATGCGTTCAGGCCTGCTCTTCTGGCAGGCCTTGTAATTCCCTTCGGGGTCCCCAATATGCAAGCATAAGCTTGCGCCTTTATTCTCTGGCGTGAATAATTTCGTTAAGACGACTCGTCTGTAAGCCAGATGCGCATATCGCCATTCGGCAATACACACATTAAGAGGAAAAGTTTGAACACAGAAACGCGTGAAATTACCCTTGAGCCAGCAGACAACGCTCGCCTGCTGAGCCTGTGCGGGCCGTTTGATGACAACATCAAACAACTGGAGCGACGTCTGGGTATCGAAATCAATCGTCGCGATAATCACTTCAAACTTACCGGACGCGCCATCTGCGTCAACGCGGCTGCGGATATTCTGCGCAGTCTGTATGTCGATACTGCCCCGATGCGCGGAGAGACTCAGGATATTGAACCTGAACAGATCCACCTCGCTATCAAAGAGGCGCGCGTGCTGGAGCAAAGCGCAGAAAGCGTGCCTGAATACGGCAAAGCCATCCACATTAAAACCAAACGTGGCGTCATCAAGCCGCGTACGCCGAACCAGGCGCAATACATCGCCAATATCCTCGATCATGACATTACCTTCGGCGTCGGTCCGGCAGGGACGGGGAAAACCTATCTGGCGGTGGCCGCGGCGGTTGATGCGCTGGAACGCCAGGATATTCGTCGTATTTTGCTGACGCGCCCGGCGGTAGAAGCCGGCGAGAAGCTGGGCTTTCTGCCCGGCGATTTAAGCCAGAAAGTGGACCCCTACCTGCGCCCGCTGTATGACGCACTGTTTGAAATGCTGGGCTTTGAGAAAGTGGAAAAGCTCATTGAACGCAACGTCATCGAAGTTGCCCCGCTGGCTTACATGCGCGGCCGTACGCTGAATGACGCTTTTATCATCCTCGATGAGAGCCAGAACACCACCATCGAACAGATGAAAATGTTCCTGACGCGTATCGGCTTTAACTCGAAAGCGGTTATTACGGGCGATATCACTCAGATCGACCTGCCGCGCAGCACCAAATCCGGTCTGCGTCATGCCATTGAAGTGCTGGCAGAAGTAGACGAAATCAGCTTTAACTTCTTCAACAGCGAAGACGTGGTGCGCCATCCGGTGGTTGCCCGTATCGTTAACGCCTATGAAGCATGGGAAGAAGCAGAACAGAAACGTAAAGACCAACAGGCAGCGGAACGCAAACGTGAAGCCCAGGAGCAAGAGCATAAATGAGTCAGGTGATCCTCGATTTACAACTGGCCTGTGAAGACAACGCCGGGTTGCCGCAAGAAAGCCAGTTTCAGACCTGGCTGGACGCGGTGATCCCGCAGTTTCAGGAAGAGTCTGAAGTCACGATTCGCCTGGTAGACGAAGCAGAAAGCCACGAGCTGAACCTGACCTATCGCGGCAAAGATAAGCCAACCAACGTGCTTTCTTTCCCGTTTGAAGCCCCGCCGGGCATCGAAATGCCGCTGCTGGGAGATTTGATCATCTGCCGTCAGGTGGTTGAACAGGAAGCAAAAGAGCAGGAAAAACCGCTCGATGCGCACTGGGCACACATGGTGATACACGGCAGTCTGCACCTGCTTGGCTATGATCATATTGAAGACGAAGAAGCGGAAGAGATGGAATCCCTTGAGACAGAGATAATGCTTGCTCTGGGCTATGAGGATCCGTACATTGCCGAGAAAGAATAGTCAGTTAAGCCTCTGTTTGGCGTACTGACTTACCATGCCGCCGCAGATGAATCATTCCTGCGGCGGTGAGCATTAAACTCACAAGAGAACCCTTAACAAACGCCATGAGCGACGACAATTCACACAGTAGCGACACGACAACCAGTAAAAAGGGATTCTTTTCCCTCATTCTGAGCCAGCTGTTCCACGGAGAACCCAAAAACCGTGATGAACTCCTGGAGCTGATTCGTGATTCCGGGCAGAACGATCTTATCGACGAAGATACGCGCGAAATGCTCGAAGGGGTAATGGACATCGCCGACCAGCGCGTCCGCGATATTATGATCCCCCGCTCGCAGATGATTACCCTGAAACGCAACCAGACCCTGGACGAGTGCCTCGATGTCATCATCGAATCCGCCCACTCGCGTTTCCCGGTTATCAGCGAAGATAAAGATCACATTGAAGGGATTTTAATGGCGAAAGATCTGCTGCCGTTTATGCGCAGCGATTCTGAAGCTTTCAGCATGGAAAAAGTGTTACGCCAGGCGGTGGTTGTACCGGAAAGCAAGCGTGTTGATCGCATGCTGAAAGAGTTCCGTTCTCAACGCTACCACATGGCAATTGTTATCGATGAATTTGGCGGCGTGTCCGGCCTTGTGACGATCGAAGATATTCTCGAACTGATCGTGGGTGAAATCGAAGACGAATACGATGAAGAAGAAGATATCGAATTCCGTCAGCTGAGTCGCCATACCTGGACCGTACGCGCGCTGGCGTCTATTGAAGATTTCAACGACACCTTCGGCACCCACTTCAGCGATGAAGAAGTGGACACCATCGGGGGTCTGGTCATGCAGGCGTTTGGACATCTCCCTGCGCGCGGCGAATCCGTTGATATTGACGGTTACCAGTTCAAGGTCGCGATGGCCGATAGTCGACGTATTATTCAGGTTCACGTCAGAATGCCGGACGATTCCCCGGTGCCCAAACTGGAAGACTAATGTAAATGGCATTTGCCCCACTGCTTGAACGCCAGCGCGTCCGTTTGCTGCTGGCGCTGTTACTCGGAGCCAGCGGTACGCTGGCTTTCTCCCCTTACGATATCTGGCCTGCGGCGCTTCTCTCCCTGATGGGTCTGCAAGGGCTGACGCTTAATCGTCGCCCGGTTCAGGCTGCAGCCATCGGCTATTTCTGGGGTCTTGGCCTGTTTGGCTCCGGCATTAACTGGGTCTACGTCAGTATTGCGCAGTTTGGCGGAATGCCTGGCCCGGTTAACGTTTTCCTGGTGGTGCTGCTGGCCGCCTATCTCTCCCTGTATACCGGTCTGTTCGCAGGTATTCTTTCGCGCCTGTGGCCAAAAACAACCTGGCTGCGCGTCGCGATTGCCGCCCCGGTTGTCTGGCAAATCACCGAATTCTTACGCGGCTGGGTGCTGACCGGCTTTCCGTGGCTGCAGTTTGGATATAGCCAGATTGATGGCCCGCTGAAAGGCCTGGCGCCCGTCATGGGCGTGGAGGCGATCAATTTCCTGCTGATGGTGGTGAGCGGCCTGTTGGTGCTGGCGCTGGTCAAGCGTTGCTGGAAACCGCTGGTCGTCGCGCTGGTGCTGTTCGCCCTCCCCTTCCCGCTGCGTTATATCCAGTGGTTCACCCTTGAACCTGAACGCGCCACGCAAGTTTCAATGGTGCAGGGTAATATTCCGCAATCGCTGAAGTGGGATGAGAACCAACTGATCAATACGCTGAAAATCTATCTTGATGCGACGCAAAAAGAGATGGGTAAATCCAGCCTGATCGTCTGGCCGGAGTCTGCGATTCCGGATCTGGAGATCAACCAGCAGCGTTTCCTGAGCATGATGGATGACCTGCTGCGCGCGCAAAACAGCACACTCATCACCGGGATTGTCGATGCGCGGCTCAACAAGCAGAACCGTTACGACACCTACAACACCATTATCACGCTCGGCAAAGACAACCCGTACAGCTACGAATCAGCGAATCGTTACAACAAAAATCACCTGGTCCCGTTTGGTGAGTTTGTGCCGCTGGAGTCCATTTTGCGTCCGCTGGCACCGTTCTTCGATTTGCCGATGTCGTCCTTCAGCCGGGGGCCTTACGTACAGCCGCAGCTCCATGCGCATGGCTTTGCGCTGACGCCGGCGATCTGCTACGAAATCATTCTGGGCGAGCAGGTAAGGGATAACTTCCGTGCGGACACGGATTATCTGCTGACTATTTCGAATGACGCCTGGTTTGGAAAATCAATCGGTCCGTGGCAACACTTCCAGATGGCCCGTATGCGTTCGCTTGAACTGGCTCGCCCGTTATTGCGCAGCACGAATAACGGCATCACCGCCGTGATTGGCCCTCAGGGCGAGATTCAGGCCATGCTCCCGCAGTTCACCCGCTCGGTGCTGACCACCAAAGTCACTCCTACGACAGGCCTCACGCCGTACGCCCGCACGGGTAACTGGCCACTGTGGATCCTGACGGCACTGTTTGGTTTTGGTGCGCTGCTCATGAGCCTGCGCCAGCGTCGTCAGTAATTCTCACCCCTCACCCTAACCCTCTCCCCACAGGGGAGAGGGGATCGTCCTCACACATTTGCCGCATCCTGCTTTGCCTTTCTCTCCCTTTCTCCCTTTCTCCCTTTCTCCCTTTCTCCCTTTCTCCCTTTCTCCCTTTCTCCCTTTCTCCCTTTCTCCCTTTCTCCCTTTCAGGGTGTGGTTCATTTCTGGCACGTCTATTGCTTTGTTAAATCACAGATTCAGTCGTTTGGCTTAACGTGCAACCTTGTCGCACCACCACGGCACATCAGTAGCACCGTAACGGTGCAGACAGGTATTTTTGCCTCTGAATGGTGCGGCGCGCTTCGCAAAAATAAACATTAACGCAGCAAAATCTTTACATTAAGCCAGACTAAATGTTAACAAGCTTGCATAACACTGCACTCGCATCGCGCGAGATATAACAACATCACAATGGGTATCAATGCGTCATTGGCGCAGATAATAAAGGAGTTGGGTATGCAATTACGTAAACTGGCCACAGCAATGCTGGTAATGGGGATGTCCGCAAGCGTCGTTCACGCTGAAGACGCTCCGGCTGCCGGGAGCACTCTCGACAAGATTGCCAAAAATGGCGTGATCGTGGTCGGCCACCGTGAATCTTCCGTCCCGTTCTCATACTACGACAACACGCAAAAAGTCGTGGGTTACTCTCAGGATTACTCCAACGCAATCGTAGAAGCGGTGAAGAAAAAGCTGAACAAACCCGATCTGCAGGTGAAGCTGATTCCGATTACCTCACAAAACCGTATTCCACTGCTGCAAAACGGCACTTTCGATTTTGAGTGCGGTTCTACAACAAATAACCTTGAGCGTCAGAAACAAGCGGCCTTCTCCGACACCATCTTTGTGGTCGGTACGCGTCTGCTGACTAAAAAAGGCGGCGATATTAAAGATTTCGCTGACCTGAAAGGTAAAGCGGTCGTCGTGACGTCAGGAACCACTTCCGAAGTTCTGCTGCATAAGCTGAACGAAGAGAAGAAAATGGACATGCGTATCATCAGTGCGAAAGACCACGGCGACTCCTTCCGTACGCTGGAGAGCGGTCGCGCGGTCGCGTTCATGATGGATGACGCACTGCTGGCAGGTGAACGCGCTAAAGCGAAGAAACCAGACAACTGGGAAATCGTCGGTACGGCGCAGTCGAAAGAAGCTTACGGCTGTATGTTGCGTAAAGACGACGCGGGCTTCAAAAAACTGATCGATGACACCATCGCGCAGACCCAAACCTCCGGCGAAGCGGAAAAATGGTTCGACAAATGGTTCAAGAACCCGATTCCACCAAAAAATCTCAACATGAACTTTGAACTGTCTGACGACATGAAAGCCCTGTTCAAAGAACCTAACGACAAAGCACTTAACTAATTAGAACCACTCGGGGCGGGACCTCCTGCCCTCTCGATTGTCGGGAAGCGCGGACAGACTATACGTTGAGTGGTCGTTCCCCACTTAGCGCGAACATTGAGCTTCTCACCAATCTTCGAGGGTAGCGCTGCTACCCTTTTTTTTCTGGAGTTTATTATGTCAATAGACTGGAACTGGGGCATTTTTCTGCAACAAGCCCCGTTCGGCAACACCACCTATCTTGGCTGGCTTTGGAGCGGCTTTCAGGTCACCGTTGCGTTATCAATAACGGCCTGGATTATCGCGTTCCTGGTCGGTTCCCTGTTCGGTATTTTACGTACCGTGCCGAATCGTTTTCTCTCTTCCCTTGGTACCCTGTACGTTGAACTGTTCCGAAACGTTCCTTTGATCGTGCAGTTCTTTACGTGGTATCTGGTCGTGCCTGAACTGTTGCCGGAAAATCTCGGCATGTGGTTTAAATCGGAACTGGACCCGAATATCCAGTTCTTTGTCTCCTCAATGCTCTGCCTTGGCCTGTTCACCGCCGCGCGCGTTTGCGAGCAGGTTCGTGCCGCCATCCAGTCACTTCCGCGCGGGCAAAAGAACGCCGCCCTGGCGATGGGTCTGACGCTGCCGCAATGCTACCGCTATGTCCTGCTGCCTAACGCCTATCGTGTGATTGTTCCACCGATGACCTCTGAGATGATGAACCTGGTAAAGAACTCCGCCATCGCCTCCACCATCGGTCTGGTCGATATGGCGGCACAGGCGGGCAAGCTGCTGGATTACTCCGCACATGCCTGGGAATCGTTCACCGCGATTACGCTTGCTTATGTTCTGATAAACGCTTTCATCATGCTGGTGATGAACCTGGTTGAACGCAAAACTCGCCTGCCGGGCAATCTGGGGGGCAAATAATGTACGAGTTTGACTGGAGTTCCATTGTTCCCTCCATGCCATACCTGATGGCAGGATTAGTGATTACGTTAAAAATCACCGCCATTGCGATCGTCATTGGTATTGTCTGGGGCACCATCCTCGCCGTCATGCGCCTGTCGAGCTTTAAACCCTTCGCCTGGTTCGCAACGGCTTATGTTAACGTTTTCCGCTCTATTCCGCTGGTGATGGTACTGCTGTGGTTTTACCTGATCGTCCCCGGCCTACTGCAAAACGTGCTGGGGCTGTCGCCGAAAACCGACATCAGGCTGATCTCAGCGATGGTGGCATTCTCGATGTTTGAGGCGGCTTACTATTCGGAGATCATTCGTGCCGGTATTCAGAGCATCTCCCGTGGACAATCGAGCGCCGCACTGGCACTGGGGATGACCCACTGGCAGTCCATGAAGCTCATTATTCTGCCACAGGCGTTTCGCGCCATGGTCCCGCTGCTGCTGACGCAGGGCATTGTTCTCTTCCAGGATACTTCGCTGGTGTATGTGTTGAGTCTTGCGGACTTCTTCCGTACCGCCTCTACCATCGGCGAACGTGACGGTACTCAGGTCGAGATGATCCTGTTCGCAGGTGCGGTTTATTTTGCAATTAGTTTAAGCGCGTCGCTGTTGGTCAGCTGGCTGAAGAAAAGGACGGTTTCATGATTTCCCTGAAAAATGTTTCTAAATGGTATGGGCACTTTCAGGTGCTGACCGACTGCTCTACCGAAGTCAAAAAAGGCGAAGTGGTCGTCGTATGTGGGCCTTCAGGTTCCGGAAAATCGACGCTGATCAAAACCGTCAATGGCCTCGAACCCGTGCAAAAAGGCGAGATTGTCGTCGATGGCACTAAAGTGAACGACAAAAAAACCGATCTGGCGAAACTACGTTCCCACGTCGGGATGGTGTTCCAGCACTTTGAGCTGTTCCCGCATCTGTCGATTATCGAGAACCTGACGCTGGCGCAGGTAAAAGTGCTGAAACGCGACAAAAAAGCGGCACGGGAAAAAGGCTTAAAACTGCTGGAACGCGTGGGGCTGTCGGCTCACGCAGATAAGTTCCCGGCGCAGCTTTCCGGCGGTCAGCAGCAGCGCGTCGCCATCGCTCGTGCTCTTTGTATGGACCCGATCGCCATGCTGTTTGATGAGCCCACTTCCGCTCTCGATCCTGAGATGATCAACGAAGTGCTGGATGTCATGGTTGAACTGGCCCACGAAGGGATGACCATGATGGTGGTCACGCACGAGATGGGCTTCGCCCGTAAAGTGGCAAACCGCGTGATCTTTATGGACGAAGGGAAAATTGTCGAAGATTCGCCGAAAGAAGATTTCTTCGCTAACCCGCAATCCGATCGCGCCAAAGACTTCCTGGCGAAAATCCTGCATTAATCAAGCCGGTGCGCAATCTTCGGATTGCGCACCGCTTCACGTTTTATCCCTCTGCTCCTCGTCTGCTTCACCCTACAGCGTTAACCTTGTCACAAAATAACGCCCAAAAGGAGCACACTATGGCCCTGCCCATTATTCTCGATTGCGATCCCGGTCATGATGACGCAATCGCCCTCGTTCTTGCCCTTGCTTCACCAGAATTAGACCTGAAAGCCGTGACCTCTTCCGCCGGAAACCAGACGCCCGATAAAACGCTGCGCAATGTGCTACGCATGCTGACGCTGCTTAAGCGCACGGATATTCCGGTCGCGGGCGGGGCAATAAAACCGCTAATGCGCGATCTGATTATTGCGGATAACGTCCACGGTGAAAGTGGTCTCGATGGCCCCGAGTTGCCTGAGCCGGGTTTTGCGCCGCAAAAGTGCACCGCCGTAGAGCTGATGGCCAGCGTGCTGCGGGAAAGCCGCGAGCCTGTTACGCTGGTTGCGACAGGCCCGCAAACTAACGTCGCGCTGTTGCTGAACAGCCATCCGGAACTGCACAGCAAAATCGCGCGGATCGTGATGATGGGCGGCGCAATGGGACCAGGAAACTGGACGCCATCGGCTGAATTCAACATCTTTGTCGATCCCGAAGCCGCCGAAATTGTTTTCCAGTCGGGCTTACCGATTGTGATGGCGGGCCTGGATGTCACACATCGCGCCCAGATTATGGCGCAAGACATCGAGCGTTTTCATGCAACAGACAACCCTGTCGCCACCGCCGTTGCCGGGCTGCTCGACTTCTTTATGGAGTATCATAAAACCGAGAAGTGGGGTTTCCAGGGCGCACCGCTTCACGATCCGTGCACCATCGCCTGGCTGCTGAAGCCGGAGATTTTTACCACTATCGATCGTTGGGTCGGTGTCGAGACCCAGGGGAAATATACCCAGGGGATGACCGTGGTGGACTATTACTTCCTGACAGGTAATCAGCCGAATACGACGCTGATGGTCGACATCGACCGTGAAGCGTTCGTGGATTTGCTGGCGGAAAGACTTGAATACTATCGTGCGGCCTGATGCCCTCACCCTGACCCTCTCCCACAGGGAGAGGGAACAAACACTAAACCCTCATCCCGGCCCTCTCCCATGGGGAGAGGGAACAAACACTAAAAACGGCAACTGACGTTGCCGTTTTGCTTTGACCTTGTGCGGTCTGATGCCCTCACCCTGACCCTCTCCCACGGGGAGAGGGAACAAACACAAAAAACGGCAACTGACGTTGCCGTTTTGCTTTTACCTAGGGCTCGAACGGTCGTCTCTGGAACTGGTCGTGACCGCATTTCGGGCAGCGCGGCAGTACGTCAGGGGTATAGACCGCCAGATGGAAATGACAGTTTTCACATACCAGATTGCCCAGCCCTACCACTTCACCACTGTGATACACACCGTGATGGTTGAGATCCTGAAAAACCTCGCGCCATTCGAGCTGCGTTTTATCGGTGATATCAGCCAGCTCCTGCCAAAGACTCTCTTTAATCACCCGCATAAATACGCTGTCGGTGACCTCGTCCTGGCTCTCTTCGTAGCTACGCGCAAACTCCTCCAGATCGCGTCGCACAGCCCGCGTCACCTCTTCGACTTCGGTGCGCGTTAACTCACCCGTTTGCACCACCCGCGCCCGCGCCTGCGCGACCAGAGCGTCGATATCACGCTCCCCATTACGCAGACGTTCCGTCAGTGTGGCAACCAGTTCGCGGTAAAATTGAGCAACCTTGTTCATCCATTCGCCTCCCGGGTAAGTAACTACTTCTAATAATAGACGTTATTTTGCCGACGCTTTGTCAGGTCAGCCACAGAGCCGGTAAATTCCTGCAAAGGGCATTTGTGCGAAAGGCTGTTTTGACGCGGGCGTTTGGGCTATGCTATGCGGATCTGAAATACCACATCCATTGGCTACGTTTGTAGCTGTATTGAAAACAGGACCACTGGCTGCCATGCAAGAGCAATACCGCCCGGAAGAGATAGAATCAAAAGTCCAGCAACACTGGGACGAGAAGCGTACCTTCGAAGTCACTGAAGACGAGAGCAAAGAGAAGTATTACTGCCTGTCGATGCTTCCCTATCCTTCTGGTCGACTACACATGGGCCACGTGCGTAACTACACCATCGGTGATGTGATTGCACGCTATCAGCGTATGCTGGGTAAAAACGTCCTGCAGCCGATTGGCTGGGATGCGTTTGGTCTGCCCGCTGAAGGCGCAGCTGTAAAAAATAAGACTGCGCCTGCGCCGTGGACCTACGACAACATCGCCTACATGAAAAACCAGCTTAAAATGCTGGGCTTTGGCTATGACTGGAGCCGTGAGCTGGCGACCTGTACGCCGGAATACTATCGCTGGGAGCAGAAATTCTTCACCGAGCTGTATAAAAAAGGCCTGGTGTATAAGAAGACTTCCGCCGTTAACTGGTGTCCGAACGATCAGACGGTTCTCGCGAACGAGCAGGTTATCGACGGCTGCTGCTGGCGCTGTGATACCAAAGTTGAGCGTAAAGAGATCCCGCAGTGGTTCATCAAAATCACCGCTTACGCTGACGAACTTCTGCGTGACCTGGATAATCTGGACCACTGGCCCGATACCGTTAAAACCATGCAGCGCAACTGGATCGGCCGCTCCGAAGGCGTCGAGATCACTTTTGACGTTGAGAACGCCGATCAGAAGCTGACCGTTTATACCACGCGTCCAGATACCTTCATGGGTGCCACTTACCTGGCCGTGGCTGCAGGTCATCCGCTGGCACAGCAGGCGGCTGCGACCAACCCTGAGCTGGCTGCCTTCATCGAAGAGTGCCGCAACACCAAAGTGGCCGAAGCCGAGATGGCGACGATGGAGAAAAAAGGCGTCGCGACGGGCTTTAATGCCATTCACCCGCTGACCGGTGAAGCCGTTCCCGTCTGGGCTGCTAACTTCGTGCTGATGGAATACGGCACTGGCGCAGTGATGGCGGTTCCGGGTCACGATCAGCGTGATTATGAATTCGCGACCAAATATGGCCTGAACATCAAGCCTGTTATTCTGGCCGCCGACGGCTCCGAGCCGGATCTGTCCGAGCAGGCGCTGACCGAAAAAGGCACGCTGTTTAACTCTGGCGAATTTAGCGGCCTGAGCTTCGAAGACGGCTTCAACGCTATCGCTGACAAACTGGCCGCGCTGGGCGTCGGCGAGCGTAAAGTGAACTATCGACTGCGTGACTGGGGTGTTTCCCGTCAGCGTTACTGGGGCGCGCCGATTCCAATGGTGACGCTGGAAGACGGCACTGTTATCCCAACGCCTGAAGATCAGCTGCCGGTTATTCTGCCGGAAGATGTGGTGATGGATGGGATCAGCAGCCCGATTAAAGCCGATCCTGAGTGGGCAAAAACCACCGTTAACGGCCAGCCTGCCCTGCGTGAAACCGATACGTTCGATACCTTTATGGAATCCTCCTGGTACTACGCGCGCTACACCTGCCCACAGTATCAGGAAGGCATGCTGGACTCTAAAGCCGCTAACTACTGGCTGCCGGTTGATATTTACATCGGTGGTATCGAACACGCCATCATGCACCTGCTCTACTTCCGTTTCTTCCACAAGCTGATGCGTGATGCGGGCCTGGTGAACTCTGATGAGCCAGCCAAACAGCTGCTGTGTCAGGGCATGGTTCTGGCAGATGCATTCTACTATGTCGGCGAAAATGGCGAACGTAACTGGGTCTCTCCGGTTGATGCGATTGTCGAGCGCGACGAGAAAGGGCGTATCGTTAAAGCAAAAGACGCGGCAGGCCATGAGCTGGTGTATACCGGCATGAGCAAAATGTCGAAGTCCAAGAACAACGGGATCGACCCGCAGGTTATGGTTGAGCGCTACGGTGCAGATACCGTGCGTCTGTTCATGATGTTTGCTTCTCCGGCGGATATGACGCTGGAGTGGCAGGAATCTGGCGTAGAGGGCGCAAACCGCTTCCTGAAACGCGTCTGGAAACTGGTCTATGAGCATACGTCTCAGGGCGAGGCTCCGGCTCTGAATGTCGATGCGCTGAGCGAAGATCAACAAGCGCTGCGCCGCGATGTTCACAAAACTATCGCGAAAGTCACGGATGATATTGGTCGTCGTCAGACCTTCAATACCGCAATTGCGGCTATTATGGAACTGATGAACAAACTGGCGAGAGCACCGCAGGATGGCGAGCAGGATCGTGCCTTAATGCGTGAAGCGCTGTTGGCCGTCGTTCGTATGCTGAACCCGTTCACCCCTCACGCCTGCTTCACGCTGTGGCAGGAACTGAAAGGTGAAGGCGATATCGACAACGCGCCGTGGCCAGTGGCTGATGAATCTGCGATGGTTGAAAACACCACGCTGGTTGTGGTGCAGGTTAACGGTAAAGTCCGCGGTAAAATTACCGTTGCAGTCGATGCAACTGAAGAACAGGTTCGTGAACGCGCAGGCCAGGAGCATCTGGTTGCGAAATACCTTGAGGGCGTTACCGTACGTAAAGTGATCTACGTACCGGGTAAACTGCTGAATCTGGTCGTTGGCTAAGCGCGGGAGGAAACGTGCGACAACTGGCAACATTACTCTTATCTCTGGCGGTGCTTGTCACCGCCGGTTGTGGCTGGCATCTGCGGAATACCACCGCAGTGCCGGCTCAGATGAAAACGATGATCTTCGACTCAGGTGACCCGAACGGTCCGCTGAGCCGGGCCATTCGTAACCAGCTGCGTCTTAATGGCGTGGAACTGATTGAGAAAGGAACGCTGCGTCAGGATATTCCATCCTTCCGCGTACTGAGCTCATCTCTGAGCAAAGACACGGCGTCCATCTTCCAGGATGGTCGTACGGCGGAATACCAGATGGTGATGTCGGTCAGTGCTGCCGTATTGATGCCGGGTAAAGATATTTATCCGATCAGCACCAAAGTCTATCGTTCGTTCTTTGATAACCCACAGACTGCGCTGGCGAAAGATGCCGAGCAGCAAATTATCATTAACGAAATGTATGACAAGGCGGCTGAACAGCTGATCCGCAAACTGCCAAGCATCCAGCTTGCGTCGAAAGACACAAGCACGGAACACTCTGTTCCGCTGAGTACCACGCCAGACGCCCCCGGGACGCTTGGTAACTAATGCTTCGTTTGTATCCTGAACAACTCCGCGCGCAGCTCAATGAAGGGCTGCGCGCGGCGTATCTGTTACTCGGAAACGATCCGCTTTTACTTCAGGAAAGCCAGGATGCTGTGCGCCAGGTCGCCGCATCGCAGGGCTTTGATGAACACCACGCCTTTCAGCTTGATAACAGCACCGACTGGCAGGCGATCTTTTCGCTTTGTCAGGCAATGAGTCTTTTTGCATCCCGTCAAACTCTCCTCATTCAATTGCCAGAAAATGGCCCGAACGCAGCCATTAACGAACAACTCGCGACGCTGGTTAGCCTGCTGCACGATGATTTACTGCTGATGGTTCGCGGGAATAAGCTGACTAAAGCCCAGGAAAACGCGGCATGGTTTACCCGGCTTGCCACTCATTCGGTTATGGTGACGTGTCAGACGCCAGAACAGGCGCAACTGCCGAAATGGGTGGCAGCACGAGCCAGACAACACAATCTGCAGCTCGATGACGCGGCAAACCAGCTGCTTTGCTATTGCTATGAAGGTAATTTACTGGCGCTGTCGCAAGCGTTAGATCGCCTTTCACTCCTGTGGCCAGACGGAAAATTAACGTTACCGCGCGTTGAACAGGCGGTAAACGACGCCGCGCACTTTACCCCTTTCCACTGGGTGGATGCCCTGCTGGCGGCGAAAAGCAAACGCGCGCTGCATATTTTGCAGCAACTGCGACTGGAAGGGAGCGAGCCGGTGATCCTGCTGCGCACGCTGCAGCGAGAGCTTTTGCTGCTTAACACGTTAAAACGCCAGTCCACCACGATGCCTTTGCGCGCCCTGCTTGATAAACATCGCGTCTGGCAAAATCGTCGGGCAATGACCACCGAGGCGGTTAATCGACTGAGCCATGAGCAGTTGCGCCAGGCCGTTCAACTGCTGACCCGCGCGGAGCTCACGCTAAAGCAGGATTATGGTCAGTCGGTATGGGCTGAGCTGGAAAGTCTGTCGCTGCTACTGTGCCATAAAGCGCTGGCAGAGGTTTTTATTGATGGCTGATATGCGCGCCTTACAGGCACTGTTTGGCGGGACATTTGATCCTGTTCATTACGGTCATTTAAAACCCGTAGAGATTCTGGCTAATCTGATCGGCCTGCAGCGCGTGATCATCATGCCTAACAACGTTCCGCCCCACCGCCCGCAGCCGGAAGCAACCAGCGCACAACGCAAACATATGCTGGAACTGGCGATTGCCGACAAGCCGCTGTTTCAGCTAGATGAGCGCGAACTGCGTCGTGATACCCCGTCATATACTTCGCAAACGCTGCAGGAGTGGCGCGCCGAGCGCGGCCCGACGCAACCGCTGGGTTTTATCATCGGCCAGGATTCGCTGCTGAATTTTCCCAGCTGGCACCAGTACGAAACCATTTTGCAAAACAGTCATTTGATTGTCTGCCGTCGTCCGGGTTATCCGCTGACCATGAAAGAAGAAAAGTATCAGGCATGGCTGGAGGCACATCTGACCCACAATGTGGAAGATCTGCATAATCTGCCTGCGGGGAAAATTTACCTGGCCGAGACGCCGTGGTTTGATATCTCCGCCACCCTGATCCGCGAGCGTTTACAGCAGTCACTGTCGTGTGACGATCTTCTTCCTGCCCCGGTGCTGGACTATATTCACCAGCAAGGTTTGTATCAGAAAGGTGCAGATGCCTGAAGGTAAGCGCGAAAAATGAGTTAATTCGCTGGCATGCCATTGACAGCCCTCTTCAGGCTGATATCCTCCGCAACCTGGCTTCCTGCCAGTGATTGCTTTACAGAAATTGTTTTACAAAAATGGCGATGCATTGTCAGGCTGAGGATGGGATGATACCCGCCTTAACAGCCCGTCAGGTGACATTTGTCCCGAAACAACCGTCAGTTCAGGTATACTGCCTGGCGACTCATTTAATCGTTGCTCAACTTCACTCACCAGGGGGAAAACTTGCAGGGTAAAGAACTCCAGGATTTTGTTATCGACAAAATTGATGACCTGAAAGGTCAGGACATCATCGCTATCGACGTTCAAGGTAAATCCAGTATCACCGATTGCATGATCATCTGCACCGGAACTTCCACTCGCCATGTTGCCTCTATTGCTGACCATGTTGTCCAGGAATCGCGTGCAGCCGGGCTGATGCCGCTGGGCGTGGAAGGCGAAGCGATTGCTGACTGGGTTGTTGTTGACCTCGGCGATGTGATTGTCCATGTCATGCAGGAAGAGAGCCGTCGCCTGTATGAGCTGGAAAAACTCTGGGGTTGATGCGTGAAGCTGCAACTGGTAGCCGTCGGCACAAAAATGCCGGACTGGGTACAAACGGGTTTTACTGAATATCTGCGTCGTTTTCCGAAAGATATGCCGTTCGAACTGGTTGAAATTCCGGCCGGAAAGCGCGGTAAGAACGCTGATATCAAACGTATTCTCGAAAAAGAGGGTGAGTTAATGCTGGCTGCCGCTGGCAAGAACCGCATTGTTACCCTCGATATCCCAGGCAAACCCTGGGATACGCCGCAGCTGGCGCAGGAACTGGAGCGCTGGAAGCTGGATGGGCGCGATGTCAGTCTGTTGATTGGCGGCCCGGAAGGATTATCCCCGGCCTGCAAAGCGGCCGCAGAACAAAGTTGGTCCCTCTCCGCGTTAACGCTGCCCCACCCGCTTGTCCGGGTACTGGTAGCCGAAAGCCTCTATCGCGCGTGGAGCATTACTACCAACCACCCTTATCACCGTGAGTAATGATTGACCAGGGCAAATTAAGCAGCGGATGAAACTACAGAATTCTTTTCGCGACTACACGGCTGAGTCCGCGCTGTTTGTGCGTCGGGCGCTGGTCGCTTTTACGGGGATTTTGCTGCTGACTGGCGTGCTGATCGCCAACCTCTATAATCTGCAAATCGTCCGCTTTACCGACTATCAAACGCGTTCCAACGAAAACCGCATCAAGCTGGTTCCTATCGCGCCAAGCCGCGGCATTATTTACGATCGTAACGGCACGCCACTGGCGTTAAACCGCACTATCTATCAGATCGAAATGATGCCCGAGAAGGTCGATAATGTTCAGGACACGCTGGATGCGCTGAAAGGCGTTGTCGATCTTACCGACGATGATATCGCCGCATTCAAGAAAGAGCGCGCGCGTTCACACCGCTTTACCTCCATCCCGGTGAAAACCAATCTGACGGAGGTCCAGGTCGCTCGCTTTGCGGTGAACCAGTATCGTTTCCCGGGCGTGGAAGTGAAAGGCTACAAGCGCCGGTATTATCCTTACGGCTCCGCGCTGACGCACGTCATTGGCTACGTTTCCAAAATTAACGATAAAGACGTCGATCGCCTCGATAAAGATGGCAAGCTGGCCAACTATGCCGCGACCCACGATATCGGCAAACTCGGAATTGAACGCTTTTACGAAGATGTCCTGCACGGACAGACGGGTTATGAAGAGGTTGAGGTTAACAACCGCGGTCGCGTCATCCGCCAGCTCAAAGAAGTGCCGCCGCAAGCGGGTCACGACGTCTATCTGACGCTCGATCTGAAGCTGCAACAGTATATCGAAACGCTGCTGGCAGGCAGTCGTGCAGCGGTGGTGGTTACCGATCCGCGCAGTGGCGGCATTCTGTCGCTGGTCTCGATGCCGAGCTACGACCCGAATCTGTTCGTGGATGGCATCTCCAGTAAAGACTACTCCGGCCTGTTGAACGATCCGAACACTCCGCTGGTTAACCGTGCGACTCAGGGCGTCTATCCCCCTGCCTCCACCGTTAAACCGTATGTGGCTGTCTCCGCGCTGAGCGCGGGGGTGATCAATCGCAATACCAGCCTGTTTGACCCGGGCTGGTGGCAGTTACCTGGCTCGGAAAAGCGCTACCGCGACTGGAAGAAATGGGGCCACGGCCACCTGAATGTGACCAAATCGCTTGAAGAATCGGCGGATACCTTCTTCTATCAGGTTGCCTATGACATGGGTATCGACCGCCTGTCGCAATGGATGAGCAAATTTGGTTACGGTCATTACACGGGCGTAGATCTCTCGGAAGAACGTTCCGGTAACATGCCAACACGTGAATGGAAGCTCAAACGCTTTAAAAAACCGTGGTATCAGGGCGACACCATTCCGGTCGGGATCGGTCAGGGCTACTGGACTGCAACGCCAATCCAGATGAATAAAGCGATGATGATCCTCATTAACGATGGCGTGGTGAAAGTGCCGCATCTGCTGATGAGTACGGTTGAAGACGGTAAACAGGTGCCCTGGTCGCAGCCACATGAAGCGCCGGTGGGTGATATTCATTCCGGCTTCTGGGAAATCGCCAAAGACGGGATGTACGGCGTGGCAAATCGCCCGAACGGAACGGCGCATAAATACTTTGCAGGCGCACCGTACAAGGTGGCAGCCAAATCCGGTACCGCGCAGGTCTTTGGCCTGAAAGCGAACGAAACCTATAACGCGCACAAAATCGCGGAGCGTCTGCGTGACCATAAACTCATGACGGCATTTGCGCCTTATGATAATCCTCAGGTTGCGGTCGCGATTATTCTTGAAAACGGCGGCGCTGGCCCGGCGGTTGGTACTATCATGCGCCAAATCCTCGACCACATTATGCTGGGCGACAACAACACCGAACTGCCGGCTGAAACCCCAGCCGCCTCTGCGGCGGAGGACCAATAAACATGACGGATAATCCGAATAAGAAATCGCTGTGGGATAAAATCCACATCGACCCGGCCATGCTGCTGATCCTGCTGGCATTGCTGACCTACAGCGCGCTGGTTATCTGGAGCGCCAGCGGTCAGGATATTGGCATGATGGAACGCAAGATCGGCCAGATTGCGATGGGCCTGGTGATCATGGTGGTGATGGCGCAAATCCCGCCACGCGTCTATGAAGGCTGGGCGCCCTACTTATACTTCGTCTGTATTATTTTACTGGTGGCGGTGGATGCGTTTGGCGCCATCTCTAAAGGCGCGCAGCGCTGGCTCGATTTAGGGATAGTTCGTTTCCAGCCCTCTGAGATCGCAAAAATTGCGGTGCCGCTGATGGTCGCACGCTTTATCAACCGCGACGTTTGCCCGCCCTCTCTGAAAAATACCGCCATTGCGCTGGTGCTGATCTTCCTGCCCACGCTGCTGGTGGCGGCACAGCCTGACCTGGGAACGTCCATTCTGGTCGCCTTGTCCGGCCTGTTCGTTCTGTTCCTGTCCGGATTAAGCTGGCGATTGATCGGCATTGCGGTGGTGCTGGTGGCCGCCTTTATCCCGATACTGTGGTTCTTCCTGATGCATGATTATCAGCGTCAGCGCGTGATGATGTTGCTCGATCCGGAAACCGATCCGCTGGGCGCAGGCTATCATATTATTCAGTCAAAGATTGCGATTGGCTCGGGCGGGTTGCGCGGCAAAGGCTGGTTACACGGAACTCAGTCACAGCTCGAATTTTTACCTGAACGTCACACGGACTTTATCTTTGCGGTTCTGGCTGAAGAGTTGGGCCTGGTCGGTATTCTGATTCTGCTGGCGCTGTACCTGCTGCTGATTATGCGCGGACTTTGGATTGCCGCTCGGGCGCAAACCACCTTTGGCCGAGTGATGGCCGGCGGGTTAATGCTGATTTTGTTCGTTTACGTCTTCGTAAATATTGGTATGGTGAGTGGGATTCTGCCAGTGGTTGGCGTACCGCTCCCGCTGGTCAGCTACGGAGGCTCGGCACTGATCGTGTTGATGGCCGGGTTTGGGATAGTGATGTCTATCCATACCCACAGAAAAATGTTGTCCAAAAGCGTATAAAAATAAGGGGATCGCCATGCGTAAGCAGTGGCTGGGTATCTGCATCGCAGCAAGTTTACTTGCAGCTTGTTCAAGTGATGATGGTCAGCAACAGGCGACCATCGCGCCGCCGCAGCCTGCGGTCTGTAACGGTCCGGTGGTTGAAATCAGCGGCGCGGATCCGATTTATGAGCCGCTGAACGCGGGTGCCAATCAGGATTACGAACGCGACGGCAAGAGCTATAAAATCGTTCAGGATCCGTCCCGTTTCAGTCAGGCCGGTTTTGCCGCCATTTATGACGCAGAGCCCGGCAGCAACCAGACCGCATCCGGAGAGGCTTTCGACCCGGCGCAGATTACTGCCGCGCACCCGACGCTGCCGATCCCAAGCTATGTGCGCGTCACTAACCTGGCGAATGGCCGCATGATTGTGGTGCGCATTAACGATCGTGGCCCTTACGGTAACGATCGCGTGATTTCACTCTCGCGCGCGGCGGCCGACCGTCTGAATACCTCCAACAATACCAAAGTGCGTATCGATCCTATTATCGTGGCGCAGGACGGCACGTTGTCAGGCCCGGGTACGGTCTGTACGACGGTTGCCAAACAAACCTATGCCCTGCCTTCACGCCCGGATTTAAGCGGCGGAATGGGGAGCGCCTCTACCCTGCCGCAAGACACCACGCCACAGGATAATGTGCGCGCCATCAGCAACGATACGCTGAAAAGCGAGGATTCCACCGGCGCACCGGTGAACAGCAGCGGTTTCCTCGGCGCAGCAACACCGCTGGCCTCCGGCGTGCTGGAAGGCAGTGAGCCAACGCCAGCCCCCGTTGCTGCCACACCTGCGCCTGTGACCGCGCCTGTGACCGCACCAGCTGCGGTGACGCCACCCGCGGCGTCTTCTGCCAGCGGTAATTTTGTGGTTCAGGTAGGCGCCGTGAGCGATCAAGCGCGTGCGCAGCAGTATCAGCAGCAGTTGAGCCAGAAATTTGGCGCTCCAGGCCGCGTTGAGCAAAACGGTGCTGTCTGGCGTATCCAGTTGGGACCGTTTGCCAGCAAATCGCAGGCCGCTTCCCTGCAGCAACGGCTGCAAAGTGAAGCGCAATTACAGTCGTTTATCGCTGTAGCGAAGTAATTCATCGGCGGTATCCGAATGTCAGCGTGTGTAACTAACGTTCACAAACTCGTGCTGAAAGTCGGATGCCTGCCTGTATAGCATTTGCTATAGTAAGGCACTTTTTTCATTTCCATCACGGATGTCGTAGTTCTGACCATGAAGACCACTTTCTCCGCTCGATTCTTGCAGCGCATGGCGCTGACCACGGCCCTTTGCGCAACTGCTCTCTCAGCAGCTCACGCCGACGACCTGAATATCAAGACCATGATCCCTGGCGTTCCGCAAATTGACGCGGAATCGTACATCCTGATCGATTACAACTCCGGCAAAGTTCTGGCAGAGCAGAACGCTGACGCGCGCCGTGATCCAGCAAGCCTGACCAAAATGATGACCAGCTACGTTATCGGCCAGGCGATGAAAGCGGGTAAATTCAAAGAAACCGATCTGGTTACCGTGGGTAACGATGCCTGGGCAACCGGTAACCCGGTGTTCAAAGGCTCTTCTTTGATGTTCCTGAAACCGGGGATGCAAGTGCCGGTATCGCAGCTGATTCGTGGTATTAACCTGCAATCCGGTAACGACGCCTGTGTGGCGATGGCCGATTTCGCCGCGGGTAGCCAGGATGCTTTCGTTGGCCTGATGAATAGCTATGTCTCTGCGCTGGGCCTGAAAAACAGTCACTTCCAGACCGTGCATGGCCTGGATGCCGAGGGTCAGTACAGCTCGGCGCGCGATATGGCGCTGATTGGCCAGGCGCTGATCCGCGACGTACCAAACGAATACACCATCTATAAAGAAAAAGAGTTCACCTTTAACGGCATTCGCCAGACCAACCGTAATGGTTTGCTCTGGGACAACAGCCTGAACGTTGACGGCATCAAAACCGGCCATACGGATAAAGCAGGTTATAACCTGGTGGCCTCCGCCACTGAAGGCCAGATGCGTCTGATCTCCGCCGTGATGGGCGGTCGCACCTTTAAAGGACGTGAAACCGAAAGCAAAAAACTGCTGACCTGGGGCTTCCGTTTCTTCGAAACCGTGAACCCGCTGAAAGCCGGTAAAGAGTTTGCTTCCGAGCCGGTGTGGTTTGGCGACAACGATCGCGCCTCTCTTGGCGTGGACAAAGACTTGTACCTGACCATTCCGCGCGGCCGCATGAAAGACCTGAAAGCCAGCTACGTGCTAAACACCACTGAACTGCACGCGCCACTGCAGAAAAACCAGGTTGTGGGAACCATTAACTTCCAGCTGGATGGTAAAACCATCGATCAGCGTCCGCTGGTCGTGCTGGAAGAGATTCCTGAAGGTAATTTCTTCGGCAAAATCATTGATTACATTAAATTGATGTTCCATCACTGGTTTGGCTAAAAATTGAACACTTGAAAGTGTGATTTCGATCCCCATATACTAGGTATCCTGATAACTCCCACACCCTGTGGGAGTTATTATTTTTTGATGTAATGCCGGAGCTGACATGAAAACCAAACTTAACGAACTGCTTGAATTCCCTACTCCATTTACTTACAAAGTAATGGGTCAGGCGTTGCCGGAGCTGGTTGACCAGGTGGTTGAAGTGGTACAGCGCCATGCGCCGGGTGACTACTCTCCGACGGTAAAACCAAGCAGCAAGGGCAACTACCACTCGGTTTCTATCACCATTACTGCCACGCACATTGAGCAGGTCGAGACGCTGTACGAAGAACTCGGCAATATCGAAATCGTACGTATGGTGCTGTAGTCCCCCTGAGGTTACCCGCTTTGCCGGGTAACCCGCCCCGCCTCTGTGATATACTCCCGATACTCTTTTTGCTGCCACGTCCCGGAGCTGCTGTTTTGTATCAGGATAAAATTCTTGTCCGCCAACTCGGCCTGCAACCCTATGAGCCTGTCTCTCAGGCCATGCACGATTTTACCGACTCACGCGATGACAACACACCAGATGAAATCTGGCTGGTAGAACACCTGCCGGTTTTCACCCAAGGGCAAGCGGGTAAAGCTGAGCATGTGCTGGTACCCGGCGATATTCCCGTGATCCAGAGCGACCGGGGTGGGCAGGTGACCTACCACGGCCCAGGCCAACAGGTAATGTATGTTCTGCTGAATCTCAAGCGCCGAAAACTGGGTGTGCGTGAGCTGGTGACCGTGCTGGAACAGACCGTGGTGGCAACGCTCGCTGAATTTGGAATTGATGCCCACCCGCGTGCCGATGCACCAGGAGTGTATGTTGGGGAGATGAAAATCTGCTCGCTGGGTTTACGTATCCGCAAAGGATGCTCATTCCACGGCCTGGCGCTCAATATCAATATGGACCTCACCCCCTTCTTGCGCATCAATCCCTGTGGTTACGCCGGAATGGAAATGACCCAGATGCGTCAATGGGTTGAGAATGCCACGCCTGATAATATTTGCCCGTCTCTGGTCAAAAACCTTTTAGCACTGCTAAACAATCCACCGCACGAATATATCGCCGCTTAATATATAATACATTGTGGCTCATTTATTTGATGAGCCATACCCTGTAGACCACATTTACGCTTTACAATAATCATTATCTTCTATATTTTCGAAGCGCTTGAGTAACTCACTTATTTTTAGCTGGTTTAATTGCTACCCGTGAATACATTCTGGTGAATTGGCTTCATCTGTTCGGAAATTATCCTCTTTTTCCTGAACTAATGACATCCACAAAATACTTTACCGATCACTGCAAGCACAATATATAAATTCAACTATCATTCATATTGTGAATGAATACGGAGTGACAGCGTGGATTATAATAATTTACCGGTAAAACGATTGAATGAACCTGGCGGGCAAGATAAACCGCAGGTTTTCCGGACGTTGCGCAATATTGACCTCAATTTATTGACAATTTTTGAGGCTGTATATGTCCATAAGGGTATCGTTAATGCTGCGAAAATTCTTAATCTCACACCTTCAGCAATTAGTCAGTCAATTCAAAAATTGCGCGCTATATTTCCCGATCCCCTTTTTATTCGCAAAGGTCAGGGAGTGACGCCAACGGCCTATGCAACCCACCTGCACGAGTATATCAGCCAGGGTCTTGAGTCAATTCTCGGCGCTTTAGATCTCACCGGGAGTTACGATAAACAGCGCACTATTACCATTGGTACTTCGCCTTCAGTTGGCGCGATGGTATTACCGATGATTTATCAGGCGGTAAAGCGTGAAGCGCCACAATTGCTGCTACGCAATATTCCCGTCAATGATACGGAAACCCAGCTGGCACAATTCCAGACGGACCTGATCGTCGATACGAACACCTTTGGTGCGCGCGCACTGGCCCACAGCGTGCTCTTTGCCGACGGATTGCTGCTGGTCTGCCGTAAAAATCATCCAGCGCTCAGCCAGCCTGCCACCCCCGAAACGCTTCGGGAGTATGAATACGCCCTGCTGATGAGCGAAGGGCAAAGTCTGAACCCTCTTCGCCAGCGCATCAGCGAGCTCTTCCCGGAGCGGCAAATTAGCTTTAGCAGTTACAATATGTTCACGATTGCGGCCCTGATTGGCAGTAGCGATCTGATCTCCATTATGCCAACTCGTCTCTATACCCTGCTGCGTCAGTGTTGGCCGCTGGAACAAATCCCGTTTGCGCCATTGAATGCAGAAACCGTTGAGATCGCTCTGCATTACAACAAACTGAGCCTGCGCGATCCGGTTCTGGAAAACGTCATTAACATTATTCTCAAAGCGTTTTGATAATCCCGCCTCTACACGCCCCCGTCCCGCAGGGGGCAAAGGGCACAAAACAACAACTATTTTACAATTTGGCGACCTGACAGGCTGCTTTATCGGCCGTATCAATGATATACTGCCTGTCGTTCGTTCAAAAATAGTTGATAAATACAACATTCCCTTGAACTCAAACGCTTTCCTTCGAATTTCGCAACTGGAACACGCACGCTATGAGTAAACCCATTGTGATGGAACGCGGTGTTAAGTACCGCGACGCCGATAAAATGGCCCTTATCCCGGTTAAAAACGTGGTTACGGAGCGCGAAGCGCTGTTACGAAAACCGGAATGGATGAAAATCAAACTTCCGGCAGACTCGTCACGCATTCAGGGTATCAAAGCGGCGATGCGTAAGAACGGTCTTCACTCGGTCTGTGAAGAGGCCTCTTGCCCTAACCTTGCGGAATGTTTCAACCACGGTACCGCCACCTTTATGATCCTGGGCGCAATTTGTACCCGTCGCTGCCCGTTCTGCGATGTGGCACATGGACGCCCGGTCGCTCCCGATGCCAACGAGCCGCAAAAACTGGCTCAGACCATTGCTGACATGGCGCTGCGTTATGTGGTTATCACCTCCGTTGACCGTGACGACCTGCGAGACGGTGGTGCACAGCACTTTGCCGATTGCATCACTGCAATCCGTGAGAAAAGCCCGGCGATTAAAATCGAAACCCTGGTTCCGGATTTCCGTGGTCGTATGGATCGCGCGCTGGATATTCTCACCGCCACGCCGCCAGATGTGTTTAACCACAACCTGGAAAACGTGCCACGCGTCTACCGTCAGGTGCGCCCGGGTGCAGACTATAACTGGTCACTGAAGCTTCTGGAGCGTTTTAAAGAAGCACACCCTCACATTCCAACCAAATCAGGTCTGATGGTTGGACTGGGTGAAACCAATGCTGAAATCATCGAAGTGATGCGCGACCTGCGCCGCCACGGTGTGACGATGCTGACTCTGGGTCAGTATCTGCAGCCTAGCCGTCATCACCTGCCTGTGCAGCGCTACGTCAGCCCTGATGAGTTCGATGAGATGAAGGCGGAAGCGATGGCGATGGGCTTTACCCATGCAGCCTGCGGCCCGTTTGTTCGCTCTTCCTACCATGCCGATATGCAGGCAAAAGGCGAAGAAGTGAAGTAATAATTTATTACACTTCGCCCATAAAAAAACCGGCTATCCGCCGGTTTTTTTCTTCCAGATAGCTGGAAGAGCTTCGTCATTACTCTTTATGCGACAGCTTTTCAGCCGGGACTTCACCCTCTGCGGTTTTTTTCGCAGCAGTATCGTCATCATTCATCGCTTTTTTGAAGCCTTTAATGGCCGTACCCAGGTCTCCGCCCAGCGTACGCAACTTCTTGGTACCAAACAGCAGGACGACCAGCGCCGCAACAACCAGCAGTTTAGTAATACTAATCTCACCCATAGATACCTTCTTCACTTAAAACAGGCTGCACAGAGCGCCAGAAAACCTGATGTTATTAACGGATATTCGACGCGCGCACACAATAGCAATCTGTAACAAGGTGAATCAAGCACTGTCGAAAAAAACGTCATAATAATTGCGGTGGCGCAAACCGTCGGTTATGAAGGACCGGTAATTGTCGGCGAGCAAGAGCGAGGCGCTCAGGGTTAATCTCAGCCATAATCAGCACCGGCGCTTCAGCGGCGGCGGCAATGGTCACTCCCAGTGGATCAATCACCCGGCTTTGGCCGATATTTTTGGTACCACACTCCCCTGCTGCAACGACGTAGCACGTGGTGTCCAGTGCCCGCGCAGTCAACAAGGTTGCCCAGTGATGCTCTTTTAACGGGCCTTTAACCCACGCGGCAGGCAGGATGAGTACATCGGCTCCCGTCAGTGCCAGATTCAGGGCCATCTCCGGGAAACGTAAATCGTAGCACGTCATTAATCCCAGCTTGAGGCCCTCAACCTCAATGAGCGGCGGAACCTGTCTGCCCGGATCAACCAGTCTGGACTCCTGAACAGTAAAGGCATCGTACAGGTGGAGCTTGGCGTATTGCCCGATTATTCGACCTTCGCGCAGAACGACCAGCGTATTCGCTGCCCTGCCCGGCGTGGTAGGAACATGGACGGTCAGCACCGTGGTGAGCCGGTTACGCGCACTCTCATCCAGCAACATCTGTAAAAAGCCGCCATCCAGCGGCTGGGCTGACTTCACAGAGAGATCCGGATCATGATCGTCGCGCGCCAGAAGCGCTTCAGGAAGCACCAGCAGTGCCGCCCCCTGACGCGCAGCTTGTGCCATAAATGAAATACACGTGCGTGCATTCTCTTGCCAGACCGGCGTTACCGCGAACTGGCCAACTGCAACATACATATTTTCCCCCTCCATCAAAAGCGATACACTCCAAACCCTGTTCTCATCAAATAGCAGGATTTGACAGTGTTACAACTACTTTTAGCGGTTTTTATTGGTGGGGGCACAGGAAGCGTTGCGCGCTGGTTTCTCAGTATGCGTTTGAATCCCATGCACCAGGCCATTCCCGTCGGTACCCTAAGTGCCAACCTGATAGGGGCCTTTATCATTGGGTTGGGACTGGCGTGGTTTAACCGGATGACCCACATCGATCCGATGTGGAAAGTGCTGATCACCACCGGATTTTGCGGCGGTTTAACCACTTTTTCCACCTTCTCGGCTGAAGTGGTGTTCCTCATTCAGGAGGGGCGTATGGGGTGGGCGTTGACGAATATTGCCGTTAACATGCTGGGGTCGTTTGCGATGACCGCGATCGCTTTTTGGTTATTTTCTGCCGCCAGCACCCATTAATCACCGGTACGTTAATGTTGGCTTAATTTTTCTCTGTCACTCTTGTCGCAGTGCTGAATGAGGGTGAACGGATGAAAGAACATTTGATGAGCGCGGGTATGGTTTTACTGAGCGTTCTTATCATTGCCAGTTTTCTAAAAATGTATATTTTTTAGCAGATAAAAACCAAAAAAAACCCGCTCAATGAGCGGGTTTTGGAGTTCTAGCTGACGTGCCCGAATTACAGAGCAGTTACGTTAGCAGCAGAAGGACCTTTGGCACCGTTAGTGATTTCGAACTCAACGCGCTGGCCTTCAGCCAGGGTTTTGAAACCATTAGTCTGGATTGCAGAGAAGTGTACGAACACGTCTTTGCTGCCATCTTCCGGAGTAATGAAACCGAATCCTTTGGACTCATTAAACCACTTAACGTTACCTTTAATCTTAGACATCAAAATTACCTTTACATGAAAAATGGACACAAATGCTGTGTCGGGTATCAGTACAACAATTGTCGGGCGTTTTGTCCAGTGCTTCTTTGTTAAAAAGTGACAAAAGTCGCGTTAATTTTTTCGGCTGGCGATTTGTTCCTGGTGCCGCAAATCCAACGTGTTTTTCAACCAGATTGTCGCGTTAATACAGTTAAAACTGAAAACGCATCCACGCAAAGTAAACGTTTCCGTTATTGTAGGTGCCGGGAATGTAGGTCATCTGGAAAGTAGCCGGGCCATAGCCAACCGAGGCAAGCGGTAACAATACTGGTACGGGAATATATTTCCAGTTATCACGCGCAGTAAACCCCGCCGTGTAGCCGAGGCCGAGACGGAAGTTGTCATCCGCCAGCGGACGCCAGGTTTTCTCCCACCCGTAACCGCCAATAGGCTCCCATTTGTTGTAGGAATCTTTGAAGGCCATCAGATACAGGCCGTGCCAGTTCCCCTTCTCATCCCAGCGCGACTGACCAAAACCGGCCCCCCAGGGGCGCTCGTTGTAACGGTCCGTCTTCTCTTTGTCGTAGGCAAAGCGCGCGTGCCAGGTGATTGCCGGGACATAAAGATCGTAATGTTCCGGTTCATTCCACGTTTGGGCGACATTATCACTAAAGGTCGAGAACCAGCCTTTGTCCGTCGCATGCTCATCCGCCAGAGCAAATGAAGATAACGTCAGCTGACCGAAAATAAACAACACCATTACGAAAAATTTATTTTTTACTGTCACAATGCAATTACCATTTTTTGTATTCGGAGCCGAGCTTAACAAATTTTATTTGAATGAATCCTTAACAACATTGGCTGTAGTCCGAATTATTTAGTTAAAAAATGGGAGTATTCCTGGAAAACGTAAAGATGCGCCTCATAATATTTGAGGCGCTTATAAAAGCTAACGTTTATGTAACAATTTATACATTGCAGGAATAACCAGCATCGACAATAACGGCGCAGTCACCATGCCGCCGATCATCGGTGCGGCGATACGCTGCATGACCTCCGCACCGCTGCCGCCGCCCCACATCACCGGCAGCAATCCTGCCATAATCGTCGCGACCGTCATCACTTTAGGGCGCACGCGCAGGACGGCTCCCTCATGAATCGCTTGCATCAGAATGCGGTTTCCACCCTGCGGATAACGCTGGCGATATTTATCCAGCGCCTGGTTGAGATACAGCACCATAATAACGCCAAACTCAGCCGCGACACCGGCAAGGGCTATAAACCCAACTGCCCCGGCCACCGACAAATTATACCCCAGCAGCCACAACAGCCAGACCCCGCCGATAAGGGCAAAAGGTAATGTCCCCATAATTAATAAGACATCAGAAATACGTTTAAACGTCAGCCACAATAAAACAAAGATAATCATGAGTGTTACCGGCAGAACTATTTTGAGCTTTTCGGTTGCCCGCTCAAGATATTCAAACTGTCCTGACCATGAGATCGATACCCCCTGCGGCAACGTCACCTGCTGTGCAACACGCTGCTGCATCTCCTCCACCGCTGACTTTAAATCCCGGCCGCGCAAATCAACATAAATCCAGTTAGAAAGCCGCGCATTTTCACTTTTCAGCATCGGCGGCCCTTCAGTAACACGAATATCTGCCAGCTCGCCCAGCGCAATCTGACTGCCGTTTGCAGTGACCACCGGCAGGACGCGCAGTTTATCGACATTATCCCGAATATCGCGGGGATAGCGCACGTTAATGGGGTAACGCTCACGCCCCTGAATCACCTCGCCAATATTGTCGCCACCGATCAGCGTCGACACCATGCTCTGCAATTCATCCACCGACACCCCGTAGCGCGCGGCTTTCAGCCTGTCGATACGAATATCCACATAGCGACCCCCCGCCAGACGTTCCGCCAGCGCTGATGTCACCCCAGGCACCTGCTTCACGATCTGTTCAATCTGCCCGGCAATGCGTTCAATATCGGCAATATTGTTGCCGTTCACCTTAATACCGACCGGGCTTTTAATCCCGGTGGCGAGCATGTCCAGACGATTACGAACCGGCGGCACCCAGACGTTAGCAATGCCAGGAACGGATACCGTTTTATCCAGCTCTTCGACCAGTTTTTCCGGCGTCATGCCAGGCCGCCACTGGTCGCGCGGCTTAAAGTGGATGGTCGTTTCAAGCATGGTCAGTGGTGCTGGATCCGTTGCCGTATCCGCCCGTCCGGCTTTACCAAATACGCTTGCCACCTCTGGCACGCTTTTAATTAATCGATCAGTTTGCTGCAACAAACGGCCTGCTTCGCGGGCCGAGATCCCCGGCAGCGTCGAGGGCATATACAGCAGATCCCCCTCATTGAGCGGTGGCATAAACTCGCTGCCCAGCCGACTGAGTGGCCACAGCGTCACCAGTAAAAGCACCAGCGCCAGCGCCAGGGTTGTTTTGGGAAAGCGCAGAACGTTATCGAGCAGCGGCTCATACAGCCGAATCAAAAAGCGGTTAATGGGGTTAGCCTTTTCATCCGGGATCTTACCGCGAATAAAATAGCCCATCAGCACAGGAACCAGCGTAATCCCCAGACCGGCAGCGACGGCCATCGACCAGGTTTTGGTGAACGCCAGCGGCGAAAACATACGGCCTTCCTGCGCTTCGAGGGAAAATACCGGAATAAAGGAGAGCGTGATAATCAGCAGGCTGCAAAATAGCGCAGGCCCCACTTCGACCGCCGCCCGCTCGGCCAGATGCCAGTAATCGCCGGAGGTAGGCTCCTGATCCGGATTATCATGTCGCCACTGTTCCAGCACTTTGTGCATATTTTCTATCATCACGATGGCGGCATCGACCATCGCGCCAATCGCAATCGCAATCCCGCCCAGCGACATGATATTGGCGTTAATGCCCTGATAGTGCATGACCACAAACGCGCCCAGGATCCCCAGAGGAAGAGAAACAATCGCCACCAGCGCCGAACGAAAATGAAAGAGAAATAGCGCACAGACAAGAACCACAACGGCAAACTCTTCCAGCAGCTTATGAGTCAGTGTTTTCACCGACTCCTCAATCAGCGTAGAGCGATCGTAGACCGGAACAATTTCAACGCCTTCCGGCAGCGTCTTTTGCAACGCCTGCAGTTTATCTTTCACCGCGCGAATAGTTTCCAGCGCATTTTGCCCGTAGCGCATCACCACCACGCCGCCGGCAACCTCACCCTCGCCGTTCAGTTCCGCCACGCCACGGCGAATTTCTGGCCCAAACCCTGCCGTGGCGACATCCTTCAGCAGCACCGGAACCCCGTCACGAGTCGCGATCACCACGTTGCGGAAATCCTCAAGCGTGCGCAGATATCCGGTGGTTCGCACCATGAATTCCGCCTCGCCCATCTCCAGCAGCGCTCCGCCACTCTCTTTGTTCGCGGTCTGAATTGCACTCACCAGCTCTGCATGGGTGGTGTTCAGGGCGCGCATTTTCTCCGGTATCGCCACAATCTGATACTGACGAACCATCCCACCGATGGTCGCCACTTCTGAGACATTCGGTACGGATTTCAGCTCGAATTTTAACGTCCAGTCCTGCAGGGCTCGCAAATCCGCCAGACTGTGCTTACCGCTGCGATCGACGAGAGCATATTCATAAATCCAGCCCACACCGGTGGCATCCGGACCTAAAGAGACTTTCACCCCGCCCGGTAACTGCGACTGCACCTGGCTTAAATACTCCAGCACCCTGGAACGCGCCCAGTACAAATCCGTCCCGTCTTCAAACAGCACGTAAACGTAAGCATCACCAAACATGGAAAATCCGCGGACCGTTTTTGCCCCCGGTACCGACAGCATCGAGGTGGTGAGTGGCCAGGTCACCTGATCTTCAATCACCTGCGGCGCTTTGCCCGGGTAACTGGCTTTGACGATGACCTGCACATCTGACAAATCTGGCAGCGCATCCAGCGGCGCGCGTTGTACTGCCCACCAGCCCCAGCCCGCCATCACCAGCGCCGCCAGGATCACCAGCAGACGGTTACGCAATGAAGCCCGAATCACAGCGGCGATCATTTTGTCACCTCCGGCAGGGCGCTACGCAGACTGGCTTCGGAGTCGATCAGGAATTGCCCGGACGTCACCACGGTATCGCCCTCCTGTATCCCGGAGGTGATTTCTGTCCAGCCTGCGGAAGTGATACCCGTCGTCACCTTCACCGGCCGGAAAAAGCCCTCTCCGCTGGCCAGAAGCAGGCGCTGAGCGTCTCCGCTGTTTATCACCGACTCTTCCGGTACCGCCAGCACCGACGCTCCACGCGTTTGCCCGGCTCGGTTGACCGTCAGGAACATCCCCGGTTTCAGCCTGAACTGCGGATTATCCAGCACGATGCGTGCCTTAAATGTGCGCGTCGTGGTCTCCATCTGCGGCAAAAGTTCGCTGACCGTGCCGTGGAAAGTGACGCCCGGCCAGCTTTCGGATGTGGCAACCATTTCGTCACCGACGGCCAGCGACTGCGCCTGAGTTTGCGGATAATCAACCACCAGCCAGATACTCTCCAGCGTGGCGATGTCAAAGAGCGGTGTATTAGCAGCCACCTGAGCCCCTTGCTGCACATCAAGTTTTGCAATATACCCCGCCTTTTCGGCCCGCAGCGTTAACCGGGTTTGCGGTTTCCCGCTCCGCTCCAGCGCCCGGATCGTCTCTTCCGGCATAAACTGTAACGCCAGCCTCTCGCGCGCCGCGCGCGTTAGCTCCGGATCACCAAGCTGGCGCATCGCCAGATATTCCTGCTGCGCGGCGGTCCACTGCGGGAGCCATATCTCAGCCAGCGGCTCACCGACGTTAACCTGCTGTTGCTGCGCCCGGACGTACAGTTTCGAAATAACACCCGCACCGGGTGCCGGAACGGTCATCAAATTGCGCTCATTGGTTGATACCGTTGCATAGGCCGTGAAGGGCTGTGCCAGCTGGCGTTTCTGCGCTTTCGCGGTTTTCATCCCAAGATTTTGCTGTTGCCGGGCACTGATCCCCACTCCGGCATCGGGCTTCTCTTCGTCGGCGTAACGCGCCACCAACTCCATGTCCATAAACGGCGATTTGCCCGGTTTATCAAAACGCTGTCCGGGCATCATGGGATCGTACCAGTAGAGCACTTTACGCCCGACAGGCTGGACGGTTTCAGGCGCGGATGGCGCGTGTCGTTGTCCCAGGAAATATCCTGCGCCCGCTGCCAGCAAAACCGCCAGCGCAACAGCGGTGAATGTGAGCGTTTTCATTGTGCGATCTCCTGGGGGATGAGCCATTGAATGGCGGCCCAGGTCCGCGCCATCTCGCGCTCTGCCTGATTCGCAGCCAGTTCGGTATCCAGCACGCTGCGACGCGCCTCCAGCAGGGCCGACAGCTCCGACTGACCGGAGCGATATTGTGCGGCCAACAGCGCGAGCCGCTGATGCTGGAGCGGCAGAAGATCGTCGCGCTGACGCTGCCACATCACCTGCGCGGCCTGATATTGCGCCACCAGCGACTGCACCTGCGCCACATGCTCGCGCTGAATCAGCGTGAGTTGATCCACCGCCTGCAGGGTCCGTGAAACCTCGGCGGCATAATCTTTATCCTGTCTGCGAGACTGGAAAAGCGGCAGGTCTACGGTAAACATCACCCCGGCCATATCGTCATACCCTTCGGCTCGATGGGAGTAGAACACTTCCACATCCACATCCGGGATCGCCGCCACCGCCGACTGCGCCGATCGCGCTTTCGCCGTTTCGGATTCCCGCTGCGCGGCTTCCACTTCCGGGTGGCGGACTATCGCCTCCTGCAACGTCTTTTCATCCGCCGGTAAGCGCTGATAGCGCGGCAATGGTCCGCGCACATCGGTGATGGCTTGTCCGGTCAACTGGAACAGACGGCTCTGCGCAAGCTGCACATCGCGCGTGGCAAGCGTCACTTTGTCGCGCATTGCGCTCAGCGTCATCTGCAAAGCGAGCACGCTGTCAGGGGCTGCACTGCCTGCGCCCACGCTCGCTTTTTGCACGCCCTGCTGTCGCGCGGTCTCACTGACCAGTTTTTGGGCGGTGGCGAGCGCCTGCTGCGAAAGGGCCAGATCGAGCCACGCCTGCGCCGTGTCACGCTGAAGCGCGGCGCGGATAGCGTCAGATTTCGCGATCACGCCGCGTGCCTGAGCCTGCAGCGTCTGCGATTTACGCTCACGCTTCTCGGCGCTCACATAGCTCTGCATGATGCCGATACGCTGCATGGTCATCCCTTCGCGGGTAAAACGCTGGTCATTACTGCCCTGGACGGGCACGTTTTCGATGCCGAATTTGAGCTTAGGATCCGGCAGCTGCGTGGCAGAATCGGCCATCGCATCCAGCGCCTGTGCTTCGTTGTGGCTGGCAGAAAGCTCCGCCGAATAGCGTTGGGCCACGGTCAGGGTTTGCGCGAGCGTCCATGACTCCGCCTGAGCGGCGGAGCTTAAAAGGACGAGCATCACCCCACCGAGCCACACGCCCAGTGTCTGTTGCTTCATGATGTCCTCGCTTAGTTCAGCGGCGTCAGAGAGACGATATGAAAACCATCACCCGCGCGTTCCAGGGTAAAGGTGACAGAGTCGCCGGGCTTGATCGCCGTGGTGTCCACCGCGGAGGAAAGCGCAAAAGGCATGGTCATGGCTGGCCATTGCAGTTCAGGAATGGCCTGATGCTGGAGAATGATTTTGGGTGGCGCGATCTCCTGAACCACGCCCTGGCCTTGCCATTGTTGGGCAGCAGTAGACGGATCGGTGGCCTGAACGGAAAGAGAGATAAAGGAAAACAGCACGCCCGTAAGCGCAGAGACAAAAATTGCACGCATGATAAAACTCCTGTTAATCGTAAAAGAAAAATAAATTCAACGAATTAACAGAGAGTTATTCCCGGAACCGGCAAAAACGGATCGTTGCCGGAGGCCCCGCAGCAGGAGGGGTGAGCGACCACGCTGAATGCGGTGTTGCACTGCATGGCGGCGTGTTGAGGGTGAGAGTCATCGCCGCAGGCAGCGCGACGAGCTGGGGCTGAGCCGGATCTTTTTGCGCCTGGTCCGGCACACAATGTTTTTCACACAGTGGCGAGAGAACGCTGACCTCGTGCGAAAGCGGTTTGGCCACCATATCCGTGTGCTGGATCATGGCCATTTCGCCGCGCAGATTGAGCGAACAATCGTGGGACGCCACCGCAACCTGACTTTGAACCAGCAGCCAGCCCATAGCTAACAAAAACATCAGCAGATGTTTTTTGAGAAAGCGCAGGCGATAGGTCCAGCTGGCGTGCATATTCGCGTCGTCGGGTATCAAAAGGAGGTTGAGTATAGGAACAGCCGCTCAGAAAATTAAAGCGTTTTTAATTAGCTTTACGTTTTTTATTACCTGCCAGGCTCATCACACCAAAACCCACAACAATTAATTATCAATTCCATGACATATAATATTTATAGCGGTGGTCAATACTGTGATGACATAAATGGCACAGCAATGGCAAAATATCGTTGATTACTTCTTTAGTAGTGGTTTTATTGATTTTAGTCAGCAATGGCTGGCCATTAATTCGGCACATTTTGACACTTCTTTTTTTTGATTTTCAGTGCTCTCTGGGGAGCGCAAGTACAGGGGAAACCATGCTTACCTTTATCGAACTCCTCATCGGAGTGGTCGTCATTGTTGGCGTCGCGCGCTACATCATTAAGGGCTATTCCGCTACCGGCGTATTATTCGTTGGCGGTCTGACGCTTCTTATTATTAGCGCGCTAATGGGCCACAAGGTGTTACCGGCCAGTGAAACCAGCACCGGTTATACCGCCACCGATATTGTGGAATATATTAAAATCCTGCTGATGAGCCGCGGTGGCGATCTCGGCATGATGATTATGATGCTGTGCGGCTTTGCTGCCTATATGACCCATATTGGTGCCAACGATATGGTGGTTAAACTGGCCTCTAAACCGCTGCAATATATCAATTCCCCGTACATTCTGATGATTGCCGCCTACTTTGTGGCATGTCTGATGTCACTGGCGGTCTCCTCCGCGACGGGCCTGGGGGTGCTGCTGATGGCAACGCTGTTCCCGGTGATGGTTAACGTGGGTATCAGCCGTGGCGCAGCCGCAGCGATTTGTGCCTCTCCCGCCGCCATTATTCTGTCTCCGACTTCTGGCGACGTGGTACTGGCCGCTAAAGCAGCTGAAATGCCGCTGATCGATTTTGCCTTTAAAACCACACTTCCGATCTCCATTGCCGCCATTATCGGCATGGCGATCGCCCACTATTTCTGGCAGAAGTATCTCGATAAAAAAGAAAACATCAGCCATGAGATGCTGGACGTTAACGAAATCACCACTACCGCCCCGTCGTTCTATGCCATTCTGCCGTTCACCCCGATCGTCGGCGTGCTGATTTTTGACGGCAAATGGGGTCCGCAGCTGCACATCATCACTATTCTGGTGATCTGCATGTTGCTCGCGGCGGTGCTGGAATTTGTGCGTGGCTTCAATACGCAAAAAGTGTTTTCCGGTCTGGAAGTGGCGTATCGCGGTATGGCAGACGCCTTCGCGAGTGTCGTCATGCTGCTGGTGGCGGCCGGCGTGTTTGCCCAGGGGCTGAGCACCATCGGCTTTATTCAGAGCCTGATCTCCATCGCCACTTCGTTTGGCTCAGCGAGTATCATCCTGATGCTGGTGCTGGTGATCCTCACCATGCTGGCGGCCATGACCACCGGCTCAGGGAATGCGCCGTTCTACGCTTTCGTCGAGATGATTCCAAAACTGGCGCACTCATCCGGCATCAACCCGGCGTATCTTTCGATTCCGATGCTGCAGGCGTCTAACCTCGGCCGGACCATTTCACCGGTGTCGGGCGTGGTGGTCGCGGTCGCCGGGATGGCAAAAATCTCGCCGTTCGAAGTCGTCAAACGCACATCCGTTCCTGTGCTTGTGGGGCTGGTAATTGTGATTATTGCCACTGAAATTCTGGTGCCTGCCACCGTCGCGGGCTAACCCTTGCCCCTGTCAAAAAGCGCCTGCGGGCGCTTTTTGTGCTTTAATAAGTCCTGGAATTAATTTGCCTTTAATCATCAGGAATTCAAATGTTCAGGAAGGATATCGTTAGCCGGATAAGCGCCATGGCCCTGGCACTGTTTGCCCTCTCCAGCCAGGCCACTCCCCTTCAGGCGACGCAATACGCGGATTTTGATCGCTATGTCCTTGCGCTGTCGTGGCAGACCGGTTTTTGCCAGAGTATGCACGATCGCAATCGCAACGAGCCTGATGAATGTCGCCTGCAAAAAGAGAGTCAGACCAAAACTGATTTTCTCACCGTTCATGGCCTGTGGCCGAGCCTGCCAAAATCCATCGCCTCTCGCGGGGTAGACAATCGCCGCTGGATGCGTTTTGGCTGCGCCACTCGCCCTGTTCCTAATATGGCCGAAGCCAACGCCCGCCGAAAATGCGCCGCGGCAGAAACCGGGCTTTCGCTGGAATCCGCAGCGAAACTCAGCAGCATGATGCCGGGGGCCGGCGGTAACTCCTGTCTTGAGCGCTACGAATATGCCAAACATGGTGTCTGTTTTGGCTTCGATCCCGACGCCTACTTTGGCACCATGGTGCGGATGAATCAGGAAGTAAAAAGCAGCGCGCTGGGCCAGTTTCTTAACGATAACTATGGCAAAGCGGTGACCCGCAACGCCTTTGATGCTGCCGTCGCCAAAAGCTATGGCAAGGCGGCGGTCAAGGCGCTCAAACTGACCTGCAACAACAATCCCGCCTATTTGACTGAAATACAAATTTCACTCAACGCGGCCACCATCAATGCGCCGCTGACCGCGTCGTCGTTTGCGCCGCAGCCCCATCCCGGCAACTGCGGCAAAACGTTCGTTATCGACAAAGTCGGCTACTGATCCGCCGCCCGGTACAGCGCATGTGCCGGGCGCGCCTTAACGGTTACGGGCGTCCGGTCGCACGAGGTCAAAACGCTGGGCCTCGCTAATGGAATAGTAGGCCGTCGGCCCGCCGGCACGCAGAATCGGGTTCGCTTTGGCGGTTTGATAGATCCCCTCCTCCAGCAGCGTCTCACGAATATGAATCCCGACCACTTCCCCCAGTACCAGCCAGGTCTCTATTGGCGTACCGTCTGCGCCTGTTAACTGGATGCACTGTGACAATCGACATTCGAAATTAACCGGGCTTTCCGCCACTCTCGGCGCTTTCACCAGCTGGCTGGCGACCGGCGTCAGGCCGGAAAATAAAAACTCATCTTCATCATGCGCGAGCGAGGCGGAGGATTCATTCATCGCGCTCGCCAGCTCAACCGTCGCCAGATTCCAGACGAACTCACCGGTTTCCACGATGTTGCGGACGCTGTCTTTCCAGCCGTTGCTGGAAAAACCAATGATCGGCGGGTGGTAGTTAAAGCAATTAAAGAAGCTGTAAGGCGCCAGATTGCGTCGCCCGTCGCGATCTTCGCTTGAAATCCAGCCGATAGGTCGGGGTCCAACAATGGCATTTAGGGGATCGTGCGGCAGACCGTGTCCCAGTGAAGGCTGATAAAAATACATAGCGCTCTCTCAGTGAGGATGTCAGAACTCCATTATGCCGTGCGATGCGCCAGGAAACACGGTCAACTGCGATTCTGATCTGACCGCGCTTTTCGCCAGAACCGCATCTGCACGATGAATGTGACATTCATCACTTCAAAGTTGCCTGCGCAGCCAGTATCATCAGCAGAGATAAAACCCTCGCTGCCAGACGGCGAGGGTTTTCTTTTGGATTGGTTTCTGCGAGACACGCAGCATCAACGACATGGAGTAATAAATGTCCAGACCTACCATTATTATTAATGAACTCGACGCAGAACGTATCGACCGCCTGCTGGAAAAACCGGCATACGCGTCGCTGCCGATCGCCGATGCGCTGAATGCGGAACTGGACCGGGCACAAATGTGTACGCCCGAAACGATGCCGCATGATGTGGTCACGATGAACAGCCAGGTGAAATTCCGCGATCTCACCAGCGGTGAAGAGCGCACGCGCACGCTGGTTTATCCGGCGCAAATGACCGACAGCAGCACGCAGCTTTCTGTGCTGGCGCCCGTTGGTGCCGCGTTGCTTGGCCTGCGCACCGGCGACACCATTCACTGGGAATTACCCGGAGGTACCTCCGCGCATCTGGAAGTTCTGGAACTCCTCTACCAGCCAGAAGCCGCGGGCGATTACCTTCGTTAATCCCTTCTGAATAAGCGCCTGAACGCTTTGCCCAGAGGATGCACCTGCATCCTCTTTCCGCCAACTCACCCATCTTTCCTATAGCGAAGAAAATCCCCTTCATCCAGGCTTAATCCGTTTCGGTACCGTGGGGACGGTCATGAATGAGATACTGGGCATATCGCTGGTATTTATCATTTTTTTGGCGATTATCGTCACGGCAGTGCTATATCTCGAACGCCACTGGTAATGAACCGCCCTCGCAAAATCATGTAAAAAACCTTAAATAAACGCAATACCTTGAAAAGTGCCGGACAGATATCAGAAACGCATAATATTTTATGTTTGAATGATTTCAGCGTTTATAAACAAGGAGAAACGGGTATGTATCAGACAATCATTATGCCGGTTGATGTTTTTGAAATGGAATTGAGCGATAAGGCCGTTCGCCACGCCGAGTTTCTTGCGCAGCAGGATGGCGTGATTCATCTTTTACACGTCCTTCCGGGGTCGGCGAGCCTGAGTCTGCATCGCTTCGCTGCCGATGTCCGCCGCTTCGAAGAACATCTGCAGCACGAAGCCGAAACGCGGTTACAAACGATGGTGGAGCATTTCAGCATCGATCCGTCACGCATTAAAACCCACGTACGCTTTGGCAGCGTGCGCGATGCCGTCAACGAAATGGCCAGTGAGCTGAAAGCCGATGTGGTGGTTATCGGTTCGCGTAATCCTTCCATCTCCACTCACCTGCTCGGCTCAAATGCCTCCAGCGTGATTCGCCACACCCATATCCCGGTGATGGTCGTGCGCTAACGCGCAAAAGAAAAACCCCGTTTTGCGGGGTTTTTGCTGTGCAGGTGTAGCCTTACTTTCTTTTATTATGCTGTTTTGGTGCGAATCAGATAATCAAACGAGCTTAATGACGCTTTCGCCCCTTCGCCGGTGGCAATGATAATCTGTTTATACGGCACCGTCGTGCAATCGCCCGCCGCAAATACCCCTTTCACGCTGGTTTCGCATTTGGCATCGATCATGATTTCGCCCATCCGGTTGCGCTCAATCGCGCCTTCCAGCCAGGTGGTATTAGGCAGCAAACCGATCTGCACAAAAATCCCCGACAGCGCCACGTTGTGGACGTCGCCGCTGACGCGGTCGCGATACTCGAGACCCGTCACTTTGCTGCCGTCGCCTTTCACTTCCGTGGTCTGCGCGTTCAGCACGATATCGACGTTCTTCAGGCTGCGCACTTTATCCTGCAGCACCTGATCGGCTTTCATTTCCGGGGCAAATTCCAGCAGCGTCACATGTTCAACGATACCCGCCAGATCAATCGCCGCTTCCACACCCGAGTTACCTCCGCCGATGACCGCAACGCGTTTACCTTTAAACAGCGGGCCGTCGCAGTGTGGGCAGTATGTCACGCCTTTGGTGCGATACTGATCTTCGCCTGGGACGTTCATGTTGCGCCATTTTGCCCCGGTGGCAATAATCACGCTGCGCGCTTTCAGCACCGCGCCGGAGGCCGTTTCGATCTGGTGTAAACCACCTTCCTGCGCAGCCGGAACCAGTTTGCTGGCACTCTGACTGTCAATGACATCGACTTCATAATCGCTGACGTGCGCTTTCAGCGCTCCCGCCAGCTTCTGACCTTCGGTCTTTGGCACAGAGATGTAGTTTTCAATATCGACAGTATCCAGCACCTGGCCGCCAAACCGTTCGCCCATCAGGCCGGTACGAATGCCTTTACGGGCAGAATAAACCGCAGCTGCCGCACCCGCCGGGCCAGAGCCGACAATCAGCACGTCATAGACGTCACGTTTATTCAGCTCTTCCGCCGCGCGTTTTTCAGCGCCGGTGTCCACTTTGGCAACGATTTCGGTCAGCGTCATACGCCCCTGACCGAACGCTTTACCATTCATGAACACTGCCGGTACACCCATCACGTTACGATCGGTGATCTCATTCTGGAAAACGCCGCCGTCGATGGCGGTATGCTTAATGCGCGGATTCAGCACCGACATCAGGTTCAGCGCCTGCACCACGTCCGGGCAGTTATGGCATGAGAGCGAGTAATAGGTTTCAAACTCGAAATCACCGTCGATGTCGCGAATCTGCTCAAGCAGCGTCTGGGCTTCTTTCGACGGATGACCGCCGGTCCACAGCAGCGCCAGCACCAGTGAAGTAAATTCATGGCCCAGCGGAGAACCGGCAAAACGCGGCCCCTGTAGCGAACCGGGATTAGTGATCAGGAATGACGGTTTACGCACTGCCAGGCTGTTATCTTCTTTGAACGTCACTTTCGCGGACAGTTCGGCGATTTCCGCCAGCAGTTCCTTGATTTCTGCCGATTTAGCGCTGTCATCCAGCGTGGCAATCAACTCAACAGGTTTGGTCAGTTTCTCAAGGTAAGCCTTGAGCTGGGTTTTCATGTTAGTGTCGAGCATTTTTCTTCCCTCTCTTAAAACGTCATCATGCAAGCTGCCTCATGCGGGCGGCCTGAATGCAACTTGCATCATGGTGCTGGAATGAAATGGGCGCAGGCGCGCCCATTGTTGTAGGCCCGGGCAGGCAGAGTTCCGCCAGGCTTTACAGACTTAGATTTTGCCAACCAGGTCCAGAGAGGGAGCCAGTGTCGCTTCACCTTCTTTCCATTTAGCCGGGCATACTTCACCTGGGTGAGAAGCCACGTACTGCGCTGCTTTGATTTTACGCAGCAGATCGGATGCATCACGGCCGATACCTTCAGCGGTAACTTCGATCGCCTGGATGATACCCTGCGGGTCAACCACGAAGGTTGCACGGTCTGCCAGACCTTCGTCTTCACGCATGTTGTCGAAGTTACGGGTCAGGGCGCCAGTCGGGTCGCCAATCATCGCATATTTGATTTTCGCGATAGTGTCAGAGCTGCCATGCCACGCTTTGTGGGTGAAATGGGTATCGGTTGAGACAGAGTAAACGTCTACACCCAGTTTCTGCAGTTCATCGTAATGATCTGCCACGTCGCCCAGTTCGGTCGGGCAAACGAAAGTGAAATCGGCCGGATAGAAGAAGAACACGCTCCAGCGGCCTTCGGTATCTTTCTCGGTCACTTCGATGAATTCACCGTTTTTGAACGCCTGGTTTTTGAAAGGTTTAATTTTAGTGTTAATCAAAGACATCTGTACTTCCTCCGTGTTTTCGTTGAGAGGTAAGGTAACGAACTTTCTCTGATGCGGCTAATGCGTTTGCTGTATCAAATCAATCAGCCATACCTTACAACCCGAACAAACGAATTTTACGTGCGGTTTGGAGTGTCCAAACGTAAAAAGGCCGCCTCAACGGGCGGCCCTGATACCTGAACTCCCCGCAGGTACATTCAGTGCCAGCCGAAGCTGGCGTTGCGTTGCGCTCTACATCACCTGAGTAAGGTTGTAACAGCGAGGGAATTACACCACTGGTGACATGATTGAGCAATCCGTGACAGGGGCATTCTTGCCTATGGCTGTGATAGGCTTTTTCTTACTAAGAAAGTGAGAAATAAAAAAATACCGTTTGATAAATAAAACATCCCATTCATTTTATTTATTATTAATTTATTCCACCGTCTTAAAAAAGGCCAATAACGACCGAAATTCCTAAAATGCATTACATCTATGAATGAAAATAAATCAATGTTTAAACATTATAATCGTGAAACATATTTTATTATTATTTTTCCCCGGTTTCTTTTTACATATTGGTCATTTGCTTTACTATCAGAGATAAATTTATGCGCCAAACGTATATAGCCGCCTAAAGCCAAAATGAGGTTGATCATGTCTATATATAAATACCCACTTGACCTTAACGTTCTGCAAGCTGCAACAGAAAGAATCGAATGGTCGCTCGATAACTTACCCCAGATTTGTGTCTCTTTTTCCGGAGGAAAAGACTCCACCATCATGCTGCATTTGACGGCGCAATTAGCCCGGAAGCGCAACAAGAAAATTTGCGTGCTATTTATCGACTGGGAGGCACAATTCTCCTGCACTATCGCCCATATCGAAAACATGCGAACACAGTATCGCGATGTCATTGACCGTTTTTTCTGGGTCGCCCTGCCCCTCACCACCCAAAATTCACTATCCCAGTTCCAGCCCGAATGGCAATGCTGGCAACCCGATACCCAGTGGGTTCGCCAGCCTCCTGACGATGCCATTACCGACCCTGCCTATTTTGATTTTTACAAACAGGGGATGACCTTCGAAGAATTTGTCAGAGAATTTTCCACCTGGTTTGCCCAAAAACGCCCCGCAGCCGTGATGATTGGCATTCGTGCTGACGAGTCGTATAACCGTTTTCTGACCATCGCCAATGCGCGCAAAAAGCGCTTCGCAGATGATAAACCCTGGACCACCGTCGCTCCCGGAGGGCACGCCTGGTATATCTACCCGCTGTATGACTGGAAAACGGCCGACATCTGGACATGGTTCGCCAAAACCCGCAGCAGCTGTAACGCTCTGTACGAAATGATGTATCAGGCCGGTGTCCCGCTGCGGTATATGCGGATCTGCGAACCCTTTGGCCCGGAACAGCGCCAGGGTTTATGGCTTTATCATGTGCTGGAGCCAGAGCGCTGGGCAGTCATGTGCGAGCGCGTCAGCGGTGTCCGGTGCGGCGGTATTTATGCAGGATATAACAACCATTTTTACGGCCATCGTAAAATACTCAAGCCCGACCATCTCACCTGGTCCGAATACGCGATGCTGTTACTCGATAGCATGCCGCGAACCACCTCAGAGCATTATCGCAATAAAATTGCCGTCTATTTACACTGGTATCAAAAAAGAGGCGTCAACGATCTTCCCGAATCTCAGGAAGGTGATACGGGGACAAAAGATATTCCGTCCTGGCGACGCGTTTGTAAGGTGCTTCTGAGCAATGATTATTGGTGTCGGGCATTATCTTTCAGTCCAACAAAACCTAAACATTATCAACGTTACAGTGACCGGATTAAATCCAAACGCAAGGAATGGGGGATCTTATGCAGCAACGATTAATTAATGAAATGCAAAAATATCTTCAGTCACTTTCGGAAACGAATAAAATTGAAGCTATCAATTCTTTTCGCGAAGCTATTCACGAAATCAGTCCTTTTCGCGAACAGCCGGTGGATTGTGTGCTGTGGATTAAACAAGCCGATATTACCGCCAACGATTACAATCCCAATACGGTTGCGCCGCCCGAAAAGCAACTGCTGTTTAAATCGCTGGAGATGGATGGTTTTACGCAGCCAATCGTCGTGACCGAAGACCGACCGCACCATTATGAGATCGTCGATGGCTATCACCGGCACGACATTGGCACTCACCGTGCGATCATAAAACGGCAGTTAAAAGGGTATTTACCGGTCACCTGTCTGCGCAAAGAGAGGCAGGAGAAGTTCGACCGTATGGCTTCGACCATCCGCCATAACCGCGCACGCGGACGACATCAGATTAACGCCATGTCTGACATTGTGCGGGAACTGGCCTTGCTCGGCTGGGACGACATAAAGATTGGCGCGGAGCTGGGAATGGATTGCGATGAAGTGCTGCGCCTGAAGCAGATTAACGGCCTGCAAGAACTGTTTGCAGACCGTCGCTATTCAGAAGCCTGGACCGTGAAGTAATTACAGTTTATTCAGGCGCTCTGCCGCCGCTAACAGCGTCGATTCCTGCTTCGCAAAACAGAGACGAATCAGTTTATGCGGAAACGGATCGGCGCAAAATACCGATAACGGAATGGCGGCAACGCCGGCTTCTTTCGTCAGCCACTGGCAGAAACTGACATCGTCCAGTTCGGAAATAGCGCTGTAATCCGCCAGCAGGAAGTAGGTTCCTTCACACGGCAGGATCTCCAGACGACTATCGCCTAACGCATTCACAAACAGATCCCGCCGCGCGCGATAAAACGCCGGCAGCTCGCGATAATGCGCCGGTTCAGCCCTCAGCATATCGGCCAGCGCCAGCTGCGCGGGCGTGTTGACCGAAAACGTCAGATACTGGTGCACCTTACGCAGTTCAGCACCGATCGCCGCAGGCGCCACGCAGTAACCCACCTTCCAGCCGGTCATATGATAGGTTTTGCCAAAGGATGACACCGCAACCGCGCGTTCACGCAGTTGCGGATGCGCCAACACGCTGGCGTGCCCTTCGCTGGCAAAGCAGATGTGTTCGTACACTTCATCACTCAGGACGTAGATTTCCCGTTCAGCGATGGCCTGCCACAGCGCGGAAAAATCCTCTTTTTGCCACACCGTCGCCGACGGGTTGTGCGGCGTATTGAGGATCACCAGCCGGGTTTTCTCGCTGAGCAAGGCGGCAAATGCCTGCCAGTCCGGGCGGAAGGACGGCGGCTGGAGCGCGACGCGCTTGACCACGCCACCGGACAATGCAATCGCAGGCGCGTAGCTGTCGTAGCTCGGATCAAAGCAGATAACCTCATCGCCGGTGCGTACCAGCGCGGTAATCGCCGCATAAAGCGCTTCCGTTGCCCCCGCCGTCACCGTCACTTCGCTGTTGGCGTCAGGCTTGTAGCCATACAACTGCGCCGTCTTCTCGGCAATCGCATCACGCAACGGCTGCGCTCCGGTCATGGGCGCGTACTGGTTCGCTCCCTGCGCAACGTGATACGCCAGACGCTCCTGTAAATAGCCAGGACCGTCAAAATCCGGGAATCCCTGTGACAGATTGATCGCGTTGTGCTGCTGCGCCAGCGCGCTCATTTGCGTAAAGATCGTGGTGCCAAGGTTGGGGAGTTTGCTTTGCGGAATCAACGGGTTATTGCTCATTGTCTCATGCCTGCTTGTAATACTTATGTTGCTGACACTATAACACGATGTTAGTCTTTGGCAATCAAGACGCTTAGACGTCTATACACTATCAATATTCCTGGCCGACAGAGGGTAAAAGGAAGATGAACGACAACCTGCAACTCACACAACTCGTTGACGCGTGCCGCTGGATTGGCGCAAAAGGCTGGGCACCGGCGACCGGCGGCAATATGTCCGTGCGTCAGGACGCCGCCCTGTGCTGGCTCAGTGAATCCGGTAAAGATAAGGGCAGCCTGACGCCGGATGATTTCCTGCAGGTGGAGATCGCCACCAATCGCGCGCCGTCTGGCCGTAAGCCGTCGGCAGAAACAGGGCTGCATACGCTTATCTATCGCCTGTTCCCGGAGTCCAACGCCGTTTTGCACGTCCATACGGTTAACGCCACCGTGTTGTCGCGTCTGGTGAAAGAGCCGGAGCTGCGGATTAACGGTTTTGAAATGCAGAAATCACTGGCCGGACAGACCACGCATCTGGACACCGTTACTGTCCCCGTCTTCGATAACGATCAGGATATTGACGCCCTCGCCTCCCGAATCGCCCATTACGCGCAAGAACGCCCGCTTAATTATGGTTTTCTTCTGCGCGGTCATGGCTTAACCTGCTGGGGACGCGATGTGGCCGAGGCCCGTCGCCACCTTGAAGGTCTCGATTTTTTATTTGAATGCGAAATGCGTTTACGACAACTGGAGAAAATATGATTCGCGCGATTGTGACGGATATTGAAGGAACCACCAGCGATATTCGTTTTGTCCACAATGTGTTGTTCCCCTATGCGCGCGAGCGACTGGCGGCGTTTGTCACCGCCCAGCAGTACGCCGAGCCGGTGAAATCCATTCTGGATAATCTGCGCGATGAAATCGCCAACCCGCACGCCAGCATCAGCGAACTGATCGACACGCTGTTCCGGTTTATGGATGAAGATCGTAAATCCACTGCGCTAAAAGCCTTGCAGGGCATTATCTGGCAGGATGGCTACGTCAACGGTGATTTCACCGGCCACCTCTACCCGGATGTGCTGCCCGCGCTGGAAAAGTGGAAAGCACAAGGCATTGATCTGTATGTTTATTCCTCGGGCTCTGTGGCCGCGCAAAAACTGTTATTTGGCTACAGCGACGAAGGTGATATTACTCATCTGTTCAGCGGTTATTTTGATACCCATGTGGGCGCCAAGCGGGAAGTGCATTCTTATGCCACTATCGCCGCGCAGACAGGCGTGGCCCCGTCGCAAATCCTGTTCCTCTCTGATATCCATCAGGAACTGGACGCCGCTGAACAGGCAGGCTTTCGTACCCTGCAACTGATTCGCGGTGATGAGGATGGCGCAAGCCACCACCATCAGGTACACCACTTCGACGAGATAAATCCGGAGCAGATCCCTTCATGAGCGCATTGACCCTTTATTCCACCAAAGACGCCAGCCAGCCGCAGTGGCACAGCACCGATGCGGCCGAGATCGCCCAACAACTCAATGCAAAAGGCGTCCGTTTCGAACGCTGGGAAGCCGACCGCGACTTAGGCCGCGATCCCTCGCCGGAGACGGTAATTGAGGCTTACCAGCATGCAATTGATAAGCTGGTCGCAGAAAAAGGCTATCAGAGCTGGGATGTCATCAGCCTGCGGGCGGACAACCCGCAAAAAGAAGCCCTACGCGCAAAGTTTCTTAACGAACACACTCACGGCGAAGATGAAGTCCGTTTCTTTGTCGAAGGTGCAGGGCTGTTTTGCCTGCATATTGATGACCAGGTTTACCAGGTGCTGTGCGAGAAAAACGATCTGATTTCCGTTCCGGCCGGAACACCGCACTGGTTTGATATGGGTTCTGAGCCAAATTTCACGGCTATCCGAATCTTCGATAATCCCGAGGGGTGGATTGCGCAGTTTACGGGAAGTGAGATTGCGGATGGCTATCCGCGGCTGGCTTAAGAACATTGCCGGGTGGCGCGAACGTTGACCCGGCCTGCAGACGGGCATCAATACACAGGCCGGGTAAGGCATCGCCCCACCCGGTCTTTTTTACAGCAGCACGGTTTCCCCGTCAGTGCGTAACCAGCGCGGTGCTTTCAGCGTCTCGCTGTAAAATCCCACCAAATCCTGCAATAAATCGCCAATCACTCTTTCCGCATCGGCTGACAGCGCCCCTTGCATCAGAAGGTGTGTGAGTACCTGGCAATAGCGCCCGAGCTGATCGGATTCCGGTTCAAACACGGGAACGTTCAGCGGCAAATCCTCGACCGTTAAACTTTCGCGCAGATATTCCGGCACGGGTTCGAGCAGCGTCGGCTGCAACAGATCCAGACAGACCGACAGCCGTCCGCACAGCGCCATCTTTTGCGCCGGATCGTCGCACTCCACCAGCGCCTCAACAAACCGCTCGCAGTTATCGGCCAGCTCGGTGAAATCCGTGGTACTGGTGAATGGGACAGTGAATAAAGAATGAATCAGGTTTGGGATAGTAGCCATATAGGCAGCCTCCAGTATGTCGCATTTTACCGCCACCGGAGAGGCTAATCTCACGGGTGGCGGAACCGAGCGGAGTTAGCCTTACCGGCCATACTGGACACCGGCGCGTCTTGCGACGCCCCCGCCCGGCCCACCATTGAGGTGTAACCGTTCGCACGACATAGTAAACCAATGTCGCCAGTATGAAATACAGAAGGCTAATTCCGACGCCTGATTTTGCAGGCGCAGCAAAAAGATACTGCTATCACCATGAATTCACAAGGGTCTTTTCCTGAAGACGCCTCGCAAACCCGGATGTAAAGCGATGCAAATTGAAAACGCAGCACACATCTGAAAGCGATGCCCTGGTCCGGCACCCATTCGCCGAAGCGTTTCCGTAAGGCAGGAGTGAGGCGCAGGGATGCGCCGAAAGGGCGTGACCTGCTGGGATGCAGGATCGCGCCCGGCCCGACAGCCTGAAGGAAAAAGCAGAGGGCACCGCGAAGCGGCGATTTGGATCGCCGGGCGCCGGGATAGTTAAGGGGGTCTGTCGGTTACAGAGAAATGAGGAGCATAAGGTGAACGGAACCGCCGCTACAGCCGCATATTCCCCTCACCCTGACCCTCTCCCCAAAGGGGCGAGGGGAGTACACCACCGCCGTATCCAGCACCCACCCGCTAATCAGCGCCCAACATTTTAGCCTATTTGCGAGTGAACAAAGCCGCCAGGCCACACCACGCCCGTATCCAGCACCCAGCCGCTAATCAGCGCCGCTGGCGTCACGTCAAACGCCGGGTTGTATACGTTCGCGTCTTCCGGCGCCCACTGCACGGCACCAAAACTGCCGGCCACACCGGTCACTTCGCTGGCAGCGCGTTGCTCAATCGGGATCGCATCGCCGTTCGGGCAGTTCGGATCCAGCGTGGTTTGCGGAGCCGCAACGTAGAACGGAATTCCGTGGAATTTCGCCAGCACCGCCAGTGAGTAAGTGCCGATTTTATTCGCCACGTCACCGTTGGCGGCGATGCGATCTGCCCCGACCCACACCGCATCCACCTGCCCTTTGGCCATCAGGCTGGCGGCCATCGAATCGGTGATCAGCTGATAAGGCACACCCAGCTCGCCCAGCTCCCAGGCTGTCAGCCTGCCGCCCTGCAACAGCGGACGCGTTTCATCGACCCACACATTCGCGACGTTCCCCTGCTGATGAGCGACCGCAATCACCCCCAGCGCCGTCCCGACTCCTGCCGTGGCCAACCCGCCGGTATTGCAGTGGGTTAACAGGCGGCTTCCGGGTTTCACCAGGGCGCTTCCGGCGCGGGCGATAGCGTCACAGAGCTGTTTATCCTCATGAATCAGGCGCAGCGCTTCTGCCGTCAAGGCAGGAACAAAGTCCTCCTGCCACAGCGCCTGCTTCATACGATCAAGATTGTTCATCAGATTCACGGCCGTCGGGCGTGACGCACGCAGAGTGTCGAGCGCCACAGCCAGCTCGTCGCGGCTGTGGCCGTTTTCCGCCAGCAGCGCCAGCAGCAGACTCGCAGAGAGCCCAATCAGCGGCGCGCCGCGCACGCGCAGAGCGTGAATGTGCCCGACCAGCGCCTCTACCGTTGAGGCATCCAGCCAGCGTTTCTCCTGCGGAAGCGCCTGTTGGTCGAGAATAAATAGCTGATTATCCGTCACCCGCAGGCTGGTCGTCTGTAATGTCTGCATGTCGTTAATTCTCTGTTGCGTTGTTGTATCACATTGTGTCAGGATAAAATCCAGATGTATAGACGTCTAAATGTCTTTATTACCAGAACTGATGAGGAACAGGCAATGTCGCAATACCGTACCTTTACCGCCCGGGATGCCGTGGAGTATGCAAAGCAGTTTGGCGGCCTCGATAACCCATCATCGCTGGTGGACGCGCAGGAAGTGGGCGACGGCAACCTCAATCTGGTGTTTAAAATTTTCGACGCGCAGGGCGTCAGCCGCATCATCGTTAAACAAGCCCTGCCTTACGTACGCTGCGTGGGCGAATCCTGGCCGCTGACGCTGGACCGCGCGCGCCTGGAAGCGCAAACCCTGACAGAACACTACCAGCACAGCCCGCAGCACACGGTCAAAATTCACCACTACGACCCGGAACTGGCGGTGATGGTAATGGAAGATCTCTCCAGCCATAAAATCTGGCGCGGCGAGCTGATTAACGGCGTCTACTACCCGCAGGCTGCACAACAGCTGGGAGAATATCTGGCCCACACCCTGTTCCACACCAGCGATTTTTATCTTCATCCCCACAGCAAAAAAGCGCAGGTGGCGAAATACATCAACCCGGAAATGTGTGAGATCACCGAGGATCTGTTCTTCAACGATCCCTATCTTATTCACGAGCGCAATAACTATCCGCAAGAGCTGGAAGCGGATGTCGCCGCGCTGCGCAATGACGATCAGTTGAAAATCGCCGTCGCCTCGCTGAAGCACCGCTTTTTCTCCCAGGCAGAAGCCTTGCTGCACGGGGATATTCACAGCGGCTCGATTTTTGTCGCTGACGGCAGCCTGAAAGCGATTGACGCCGAGTTTGGCTATTACGGTCCCATCGGTTTTGATATCGGCACGGCGATCGGCAACCTGCTGTTGAACTTCTGCGGTCTGCCGGGACACTTAGGTATTCGCGATGCTGCGGCCGCCCGCGAGCAGCGTCTGACGGATATTCAGGAACTCTGGAATACCTTTGCGGAACGTTTTCAGGCGCTGGCAGCAGAGAAAACCCGCGATGCCGCCCTGAGCGTGCCGGGTTATGCCTCGCAATTTCTGAAAAAGGTCTGGACCGATGCCATCGGTTTTTGCGGCACGGAGCTGATCCGCCGCAGCGTGGGGCTGTCGCATGTCGCAGATATCGACACCATTCAGGACGACGCCATGCGTCACGAATGCCTGCGCCACGCCATCACGCTGGGTAAAGCCCTGATTGTGATTGCCGACAGAATTGACAGCGCGGAAGAGCTGGTCGCGCGGGTGCGTCAGTATAGTTAGACGGGCGCGCGTCGCGTAGAGATAGGGGTTCGGTACTGGACGAGATGCTAACACTTCCACACGGCACGCCGTCCACCACGTAGTGAAAGCGATTCAACATGCTGTTCCCGGCGCCAAACCGTGATGAAACGCCATCACAGCAAAGGCCGGGATCAGTGTATTTAAAATCTTCAACGTCACTTAATGACCATTCGGGTCACACCAGGCACTCATTAACTGCAGCAAAATGTAGTTAAGCCCCAACACAATGAGCAAAGAGGATAAGATTGTCACCAGAACAATAGTCATCAGAAACTCCATGTAATCAGTTTTCGTCCTTCAAAATCTTAGATCGTATTTTTCATTTGTCACTGAACTACAGTTAATTTCCTCATCCAGACGACCCGCAACATTCTGTCGGGTGCAGACGAGCGCGCCCATGCCCTGGGAAGGTACTGGAAAGCACAAGATCTCAGAGAGTCAGTATGGGTAGAATTTGCGACCGAGAGGCGGAGAACCTGAGTGCCGCTGAGAGGGGTTTTGTTCGGGGTTAGCGGGGTGCCAGGGGCGGACTTCTGGTCCAATTAATTCACTCAGGGCAATACCTTCGAGAAACAGACCGCTTCTGCCCTGCCTATGTATGGGCCGTAATTCTCAATACGGATATAACCATTTTTCTCGTAGAAATTTACGGCTCGAAAGTTAATGCATCTGGTTTCCAGCCTAATTTCGTTATATCCCATCTCTTTAGCGGCAGCTTCAAGAAAAGTGAGTAAGGCAATACCCACGCCATGCACGCTTCGATCTGAAAACATTCTTTTAAGCTCGGCTACGTTTTGCGTTAATGGCCGTATAGCGCCGCATCCTATCGCTTCACCATGACTATTCTTTGCCAATACCCATAAGGCTTTATCATCATTCATTGTTTCAACGGTGAAATTGCTTTTGCCGTTATCACCCGTAATAGCGGCAAGTTCTCCTGACAGCATTTCAATTAAGCGATGAGATTCAGAAGAAAATGGGTCTGATTTCTCTACTGTTATCATGATCATATCCTGGAAAAAGAGTGTATCCAGCATACGGTATCCTGCCCGGGAAAGCATCATCCCGAACGTACAACGTCATGCCTCGGAGGCGTGTTACCATAAGTGAACCACAACCCCATGCTTCCTCTGTAGCGGTGTGGATGTAACAACGAGTAATACGATATCATTAGCGTGCTTAATAACAGGAGGAAGCATGGAAAGTTTGTTTGTTTATGGCACGCTGGGACCTGGTCGTCCAAATGCACATATTCTGGAAAATATTGGAGGCAGCTGGCAGGAGGGGCATGTCGGAGGTTCTCTTCTCAACAAAGGTTGGGGAGCAGAAATGGGCTTTCCCGGCATTGTGTTGGATGATTCTGGCCATCGCGTACAGGGTTTCCTTTTCACATCAGAAAATCTGCACAGTCACTGGCATGTGCTGGATGATTTTGAGGGAGCCGAGTATGCGCGCGTCCCTGTTGACGTCATGACTGTGGGTGGTGAAACAATCAAATCCTGCATTTACATGCTCAAATAATAATTCCCGTCAGGCCTGCGCACCAGCGGGCTTATTTCGCTTTCACTATCCTGTGGCATAATCTGCTTCACGCTGGAATGTACGTTACTAAAGCCACTGGACGATGACCAACTGGGGAAAAAAACCAGATCAGTTGAAATATCGCTAAGGATTAACTGACATGATCGGAAATAACAAAAAACGCTATATCTCGGTTGTAAAAAGTTCTTACGGGTTATCACTGGGTTCTTTATGGCAGCACATCAGCATTGATTGCGCCGATATTTCAGGAGACCATCAGTTCAGAAAGAGAATATTCTTTGAATTGCTGACTCATTTACTGGATGAGAAGAAAATTAAATTAGCTGCAAACGGTGTGTATTTGACAGGTACCATTTCAGAACAATTAGACATTCTAAAAAATGCCTGGCCGCCATACCCCTCTGACGATCAAGATGACGATCTGGACGAATTTGGAATGTGGTTTTTGGTTAAGGCGCCAGCGGGCCTGGTATGGCTAACACCTGATGGCCAGGAGGTCTGGACGTAGTCGGGTTCCCAGGTCTTTAGTGGACTTATCTCAATCCAATCTCATTTTAACCATAATCACCCGTCGCTAATACCCGCGCCATATACGCTCCTCGCTCAGAGTTGACATTCAGCGCTAAAAGCCTGTCCGCCTTGTGCCAGAAGTGAATGATATTGACGCTGCACCGTCGCAGCGCTACTAATAGTGTCAAAATTTTCTTTATATTTTATTGCCACGGAGTAAGGGATGATCGCGTTTCGTTCAATGACTGAAGAAGAGTATCCCGCTTTTCTCGAATATTTTATTTCTGATTATGCAAATGAGATCCAGTCTAACTACCGCCTTTCCCCGGCTGAATCTCTTGTACGAGCCACTAATGAGATATCAGGAACGCTGGCCGCGGGAGTTAACACTCCGGGACAAGTATTGTTGTGTCTTGTTGAACGGTCAAACCCCACTGACAGGCATATTGGCTATCTCTGGTACAAGCCAGATACCACTATGGGTAGCGTTTTTATCTACGATTTTCATATCTTCAATTCCTGCCAGGGCATGGGGCTTGGTAAACAAACTCTTCGTGCGTTTGAAGAACATCTACGGGAGAAAGATTTTAAAGAAATAAGATTACGCGTTGCTGGCGATAATGCCCGAGCCCGCCATATCTACGAGAGCAGTGGATTCGGTGTGACCGGTGTCAACATGAGTAAGGTGATTACGGACTAACGGTAAGAGTATCATCATGCCAGCCCCGCTGCTCGCTGACCGCGTCCTGCCGCACAGTCTCTTTGTCGATACTCAACGTTCCACCTCTGAACTGTGCGCTGGCTGGTCGCTGGATTTTAGGGTTATGCACCGGCAAATTTTCGTTGGACCGTTAGCCGCCAGAACAGACGCTCCCGGCGTTCAGCGTGAAAGCGAATGGACGGGGAAACAGGAACCCGGAAGTCATTCCGGGTTCCTGCTGCATACCGAACAACTCACCCCAAATATTCAATCACCGACAGGCCGCCGTTGTAATCCGTGCTGTAGATAATCCCTTCGGCATCGACGAACACATCGCATGACTGGATCACCTGCGGGCGATTTGGCCGGGTGTCCATCATTTTCGCCGGCGCAGCAGGCACCAGCGCACCGGTTTCCACCGGGCGGTACGGATTGGAAATGTCGTAGGTGCGCACGCCCGCATTCTGATACGTCGCAAAGATCAGCGTCGAACTGACAAAGCTCCCCGGCCGGTTTTCATGCAGGTTATGCGGGCCAAAATGCGCCCCTTTCGCCACATAGTCACGCTCATCCGGCTGGGGGAACGTGGCGATGCTGACCGGGTTTGACGGCTCGCGAATATCAAACAGCCAGATCAGCTTTTCACCATCTTCCTGATTGTCGAGCACGGCTTCGTCGAGCACCACCAGCAGATCCCGGTCCGGCAACGGCAGCGCGGTGTGCGTTCCGCCGCCAAACGGCGGGCTCCAGTTACGATGGCTGATAAGCTTAGGCCGGGTCCTGTCCTTCACGTCCAACAGCGTTAAACCGCCGTCGCGCCAGCTGCCGTAGGCGGTATCGCCCGCCACGATCGCGTGGTGTAACGCGTAGCGTTTCCCCTCCTCCCATCCAGGCTGTTCGCCTGCGGCCTGATGCATACCCGGCAGCCACCAGCGCCCGGCCACTTCCGGTTTGCGCGGATCGGCCAGATCGATAGTCAGGAAAATGTAGTCGGTAAAACCGTCGATCAACGCCGAGACATAGGCCCAGCGGCCGCCCACGTACCAGATGCGGTGAATGCCAATCCCGTCGAGAGACAGGAAGCTGATTTCACGCGGTTTGTCCGGGGTAGAGATATCGAAAATCCGCAGCCCCGCGCTCCAGCCTTTGTCCTGCACATCGCTGACGGTGTGCCCCACCTGGCGCGTGTAATAGATCTTTTCATCGGCAAAACGGGCGTCGGCAAACAGATCGCGGGCGTTGATAACCAGCAACAGGTCGTCATGCGCCTGGAGATGCACATTCCACGTTCCCGGCGGCGCGGGCACATAGCCTGCCGCTTTGGGGTTTTTCGGGTCACGGACGTCAACGATGGAAAACCCCTGCGACACCATATGCCCGATATACGCAAAGCCGCGATGCACCATCAACTGCACGCCGTCCGGGCGTCCGCCCTGGTCGCTGTGCCCAATCAGCCGCATATTGCGGCTGTATTCCGGTGTAGGTAAATGAGAGGACATATCCGTTCCTTTTGCCGGATGGCGGCTACGCCTTCTCCGGCCTACAGAACGTAGGCCCGGTTAGCGCAGCGCCACCGGGCAATATTATTTGCTTTTCGCTTCCAGGGTCGCAAACCACGGCGCGATGAAATCTTCAGTCTGGCCCCAGCCTGGAATGATTTTCCCTAACGAGGCGACGTTAACCGCCCCCGGCTGCGCCGCCAGCAGCGCCTGTGGGATCGCCGCCGCTTTAAAGTCGTAGGTTGCCGGCGTGGTTTCCCCGGCAATTTTGTTGGCAATCAGGCGCACGTTGGTGGCCCCAATCAGCTTCGGATCGACCGCCACGCTCACTTTCCACGGGCTGCCAGATTCACGCATTAACTGCAGATCCTGGTTCGAAATATCAATGCTGTAGAGTTTGATCTCGGTGCGGCCATTCTCTTTCAGGGCTTTATAAGCGCCCTGGCTGAAGGCATCCCAGGTGCCCCAGATTGCGTCGATTTTGCCTTTCGGGTATTTCGCCAGCACCGCGCCCACTTTGTTGGCCGTATCGCCCTGCACGTCCGATGAAACCGCGCCGATCGACTCCAGCTCTTTGATGCCCGGATACTCTTTTTGCAGCGCCTGATACGCCGCCTGACGGCGTTCCATCGGCGGGAAGCCCGCAACCCACAGCTTAATAATGTTGGCCTTACCGTTGAAATCTTTTGCCAGCTGGCCGAAGGAGAGATGCGTCAGAGAGGCATCGTCCTGCTGGGTAACGGTCACGCCCGGAATCTCACCGTTGACGGCAGTATCAAACACCGACACTTTGATCCCGGCGTCGACGGCTTTTTTCACCAGCGCGGTGGAGTACGGATCGCGGCCCTGAGAGAGGATAATCCCGTCATATTTCTGGCTGATGGCCTGGTTGACGAAATCCTGGAATTTCGCGTCGTCGCCGTTGCTTAAAAAGGTGCTGACCTTAAAGCCGAGCTTTTTGCCTTCCTGAATCGCGCCGGAGACAAACTGGGTGGTGTTGTCGTCGGATCCGAGGTTACGGATCACCGCGATGCGAATCGGACCGTCGTGACTGGCGATCGCGGCCGGAACGGGCGCAGCCGTTGCCGCATAGCCCGGCAATGAACTCAATAATCCCAGCGCCACGAAAGAGAGTGCTATTTTTTTCATTCTGTTATCCCGTTGTGTTGTTAACGTTTTTGTATGTAGGTCATCGCCAGTGCCACTGCGAGCACCAGCCCTTTTATAATGTCCATGGCGTAATACGGCACCGAGAGCATCACCAGGCCGTTAGAGAGCACGCCTAAAATCACCGCGCCGACCAGCGTACCCAGCGCGTTCGGTTTGCCGGAACCCGCCAGTGAAAAACCAATCCACGCCGCCGCGACCGCATCCATCAGATAGCCGCCGCCCGCATTGACCTGTGATGAACCGATACGTGAGGCGAGCAAAATTCCGCCCAGCCCCGCCAGCAAAGAGGCCATCACATACGCCGCCACTTTGTAGCGCGTGGTGCGAATGCCGGACAACCGCGCCGCTTCCGGGTTGCCTCCGATAGCGTACATCCGTCGCCCGTGGGTGGTCAGCGACAGGCCCAGCTGCGCCAGCACCGTCACCACCAGCATGATGATCACAATGGTCGGCACCTGGCCGAGCAGGCCAAACGCCGCCGGAATCGCGCCCTCTGCCATGTCGCCGCTCGGCAGCACCATGTTCTCGGTAATCGATCCGCCGTAGCTGTAGGTCATCGCCACACCCTGGATAACAAACAGACTCGCCAGCGTCGCCAGCATGTCAGGAATGCGCAGAATGACGATCATAAAGGCGTTAAACAGCCCGACCAGCGTACAGAGCGCGAGGGTAATCAGAATCGACTCCGTCGTGCCAAAGCCGTGCCAGACGAACAGGGAGATCACCAGCGCATTGGCCAGCGATGCGGTCGATCCCACGGAGAGATCGAATCCCCCGACGGTCAACGAGATCGACACCCCAATCGCAATCACCGTCACAATGGCGATAGAACGCAGAATATTGATGATGTTATAGGGGTCGAGGAAGTTGTCCGATGCAATGCCAAAAATCGCCACCAGCGCGACAACGGTCAGCAACATGCCCCATTTGTAGAGAAAATCGAAAAACTGCTGACGGCCCGACGCCGTTGCATTCACTGAAAGGGCCTTGCTCACGACGCCGTTCCTCCGGTTGAATAATAAAGTAATGTCTCTTCGCGGGCCTCAGCCCCGGCGATTTCCGCCACGATGCGTCCGTCCCATAGCACGCAGATGCGATCGCACAATCCCACCAGCTCGGCGAACTCACCGGAAGCGTAGATCACCCCTTTGCCTTCGCGCGCCAGGCCGTCGATCAGCTGGAATAGATCCGTTTTGGCTTTGACATCCACGCCCTTGGTGGGCTCGTCAAAAATCAGCACTTTTGCCTCGCCGCGCAGCCATTTGCCAATCGCCACCTTTTGCTGGTTGCCGCCGGAAAGACGACGCAACACCTGGCCCGGGCCTCGGGTACGCACGCCCACGCGGGCGATCACCTCTTCCGCCCAGCGCCACGCCTGACGATGCCCAAACAGGCTCCAGCGCGAGAAGCTGTTATCCGCGCTCACCGCCAGATTCATGCTCACCGGCTCGTCGATAAAAATGCCCTCTTTGCGCCGCTCTTCCGGCACCAGCGCCAGCCCGCGCAGCACAGAATCAGCCGGATCGCGCGGCTGCCACGGCTGATGATTCAGCTCCCCGCGCTCCACCCGGCTTTTCGTGGCGCCAAACAATGCCTTACACAGCTCGGTTTTCCCCGCCCCCGCCAGCCCGGCAATCCCGAGGATTTCGCCTTTGCGCAGATGCAGGGAGATATCTTTCAGCAATGCTTCGTCGTGCAGCCCTTCAACGCGCAGCAAGGTTTCATCGCTGTGCGGCGGTCGCGTCGGCGGATAAATATCGCTCAGTTCGTGGCCCAGCATCTTCTCGACAATCGCTTCGCCGGAAAGCGAAGCCATCGGCCCGGACTCAATCAGCTTGCCATCGCGCAGCACCGTTAAGGTGTCGCAAATCGCTTTCAGCTCATGAATGCGATGAGAGATAAACACCACGCCGATCCCCTGCTGTTGCAGGCGTTTGACTACGGCGAACAGGCGTTCGCTTTCGTGCGCATCCAGCGGCGCGGTCGGCTCATCCAGAATCAGGAACCGGCAGTGATGGGACAGCGCACGCGCCAGTAAAATTTGCTGCTTTTCCGCCAGCGTGCAGCTGTCGATAGTGCGGCGCACATTCATAGACACATCCAGCTGCGCCAGCGCCTGCTTTGCCTGCTCGCGGATCGCCCTCCAGCGGTAGCGATGCCCCGGCTGCGCCAGATTATCGAGCATGATGTTTTCCGCGATGCTTAAGCCGGGAATCAGCGCCACATCCACCTCCTGCTGCACCAGGTGAATCCCCAGCTGTTTGGCATCACGCGGTTCCCGAACCGAAACGGGCTGATTATTGATACTGATTTCACCTTCGTAGCGGTCGTGCGTACCGCACAGCACCGCCATCAGCGTCGATTTCCCTGCACCGTTGGCCCCCGTCAGCGCATGGACAGAACCGCCCGTCAGGGTGAAATCCACGCGCGACAGCGCCTGAAAGCCGGAAAAGGCCAGGCTGATACCGCGCATCTCAAGGCGACTGGAACCCATCCGCTGTCATTCCTTCTTATTTAATATTTTGATTTATGGAATTTTTCACAGCTCGGGTTGACTGGCAATGATAGAAAAGGCATAAGATAAAGCTAAATATTATTAGCCATCCGGATGTCCAGACATAACATCAGGTTAGCGATTCGCAAAAAGGACACCCCCATGAGCAACACCGATATTCGCGTCGTACCCGGCCCGGCAAACTATTTCTCCCACAGCGGCAGCCTCGCGAGGCTGAACGATTTTTTCACCCCGGAACAGCTTTCCCGCGCGGTGTGGATTTACGGCGAACGCGCCATCGAAGGCGCGCGCCCGTTCCTGCCGGAGAGCTTCCACGCCGCGGGCGCGAAGCATCTGCTGTTTAAAGGACACTGCAGCGAGCGCGATGTCACTCATCTGGTGAATGAATCGGGCGAGGAGACGCGCGTGGTCATTGGCGTCGGCGGCGGCGCGCTGCTTGATACCGCCAAAGCGGTCGCTCGTCGCCTCGGCGTGCCGTTCGTCGGTATTCCGACTATCGCCGCCACCTGCGCGGCGTGGACGCCGCTCTCCGTGTGGTACAACGATGCCGGTCAGGCGCTACAGTTTGAGATTTTCGATGACGCCAATTTCCTGGTGCTCGTCGAGCCGCAAATCATTCTCAACGCTCCGGCGGAATATCTGCTGGCGGGCATTGGCGATACGCTGGCGAAATGGTACGAAGCGGTGGTGCTGGCGCCGAAACCGGAAACGTTATCGCTGACCGTCAGACTGGGGATTAACGCCGCGCTGGCGATCCGCGACGTGCTGCTCGACAGTAGCGAACAGGCGCTGGCCGATCGGGCGCGCGGCGAACAGACCCAGGCGTTTCGCGATGTGGTCGACGCCATTATCGCCGGTGGCGGAATGGTTGGCGGGCTGGGCGAGCGCTATACCCGCGTGGCGGCAGCGCATGCGGTGCATAACGGTTTAACGGTTCTGCCGCAGACGGATAAATTCCTTCACGGCACGAAAGTGGCCTACGGCATTCTGGTGCAAAGTGCCCTGCTCGGTCAGGACGATGTGCTGACGCAGCTGATCGCCGCGTATCAGCGCTTTCATCTGCCGACCTCGCTTCGCGAGCTGGATGTGGATATCAATCATCGCGCCGAACTGGACAAAGTGATCGCCCACACGCTGCGCCCGGTGGAGTCTATCCACTATTTGCCGGTAACGCTCACGCCCGAGACGCTTTACGCCGCATTGGTGAAGGTGGAAAACCTCAGCCGTTAATCGCCTCGACCGTCTATACCTAATGATGATTCTCACCACTCTCGCAACGAGGTCATCATGCAGATCGATTTAACGGGTAAGAAGGCGCTGGTTACTGGCGCCAGTCGTGGTTTGGGCCGTGCCATCGCGCTATCCCTGGCTGAGGCCGGGGCCGATGTGGTTATTACCTATGAAAAATCCGCCGATAAAGCCCAGGCCGTCGCCGCAGAGATTGCGGCGCTGGGGCGCAACAGCGAGGCCATTCAGGCAGACAGCGCCAGCGCAGAGGCCATTCAGGATGCCGTTACGCAGGCGGCACGCACGCTGGGTGGGCTGGATATTCTGGTCAATAACGCCGGGATCGCGCGCGGCGGTCCGCTGGAGTCTATGACGCTGGCGGACATTGATGCCCTTATCAACGTCAACATTCGCGGCGTGGTGATCGCCACTCAGGCCGCGCTGGTCCATCTGTCTGACGGCGGGCGCATCATCAATATCGGCAGCTGTCTCGCCAACCGCGTCGCCCAGCCGGGCATTGCGGTCTATTCCATGACGAAATCGGCGCTTAACTCCCTGACCCGGGGTCTGGCCCGCGATCTGGGACCGCGCGGCATCACCGTCAATCTGGTCCATCCCGGCCCAACCAACAGCGACATGAACCCGGAAGATGGTGAGCAGGCCGACTCTCAGCGCCAGCTGATCGCCACCGGTCATTACGGTCAGCCGGAAGATATCGCGGCGGCGGTCACCTTCCTGGCAAGCCCGGCGGCAGGGCAAATCTCCGGCACCGGTCTGGATGTGGATGGCGGCCTCAATGCCTGAGACTTTTTTGCCGCCCTGATTCCACGTTTTTTGCACGCCTCTGTCGCCTGACAGAGGCGCTTGCGAGTGGCCTCGCAGCCTTCTATTTTGCCTCTTCCACCAGCAAATTCTGTGCCTTACAGTGCCCATAAGAAATTCGGAAATTGTCTAATAGTCTTATTATTTCCTTATAAAAACTGTGGGTGTAAAGTGCGTAGATTCAAATCGATTTGTTGGTCAAAAAACGCAGAAAGAGAGCTCGCCAGAATTGAACTTCATGCGAAAAAACGCATTCTTCATAAGTTCTCTGAATTCAATGATCGATCGGCTCCCCCTCCGGACATCAGAAAATTAACGATTCCGGAAAATCACTACCGCCTGAGGGTGGGCAATTACAGGATTGTTTTCACCATAAGAGGTGATGCGTATGACGAGTGCCTGGTCATATCCGTTAAACGCAGAACCTCAACCACTTATCTGCATGAGGAGATTGTGCCCTATGGCTGTTCAGCTAATTCAGGATGATGAAGGAACAACGCAGTTTGTGGTGATCCCCTGGCATGAGTATTCGCGCATGTGTTTACAGCTGTCGGAAAACGATGACGAGAGGGATAGCGATCTGGAAGATATCGAGTGTGAGCACGATACCTATGATGATGTCGAGCTACCGGGTGATGTCTGCGACGTAATGCATAAAGAAAACGTCAGTCTGCAGGCTGCCTGGCGTATTTTGCGCGGCTTATCTCAACAGGACGTTGCCGACAAACTGGGCATCAGTCAGTCTGCCGTTTCACAGCTCGAGGCGCTGGACTCACGCCCGCAAAAGCGCACGCGTGAAAAACTTGCGGCCATTTATGGCTGCGCGCAGGAGCAGATCAGTCTGTATCACCCGAAAGAGGGTTAACAGCACTTCGCCCCGCCTTTGCTGCCGTAACGGGCGTCCTGACGATCGCGGAAAAATTCCTCGTAGGTCATCGGCGTCTGGTCCGGATGCGTGACCCGCATGTGCTCGACATAGTTGTCGTAGTCCGGCACGCCAATCATCATTTTGGCGGCCTGGCCTAAGTATTTACCTGCTTTGGAGAGGGTGTCGAACATCGTTAGTTTCTCGTTTGTTTCCCCTCACCCTCTCCCCAAAGGAGAGAGGGAACTTATAACACCCTCTCCCCTTTGGGGAGAGGGCTGGAGTGAGGGGCTTGGTTAATGCGCGCCTTTCGCCTGGGTCACAATCTCATCAAGATTTTGCGGCATCGGCTCATAGGGCGTCTCTTTCGCTGTCGGTTTGTCTTCTTTCAGTGCCGCCAGCGCGGTTTTGAGAGAGTACAACGCCAGCACCACAACCACCACCATAAAGAAGATGGTCAGCCCGGCATCCAGACGGTTATTAAACACCAGCTGTGACAGCTGCGACTCGGTGTATTGTGCCGGGATCTTGCCGCTGTCGATCATCGCCTGGAACTTGTTAGCGATAGCCAGGAAGCCGACTTTGTTATCCGGGCTGAACGCTTTCTGCCAGCCTGCGGTCAGCGTACAGATCAGCAGCCACGCGGTCGGCAGTAAAGCCACCCAGGCGTAACGCTGGCGCTTCATTTTGAACAACACCACGGCGCAGAGCATTAACGCCATCCCTGCCAGCATCTGGTTAGCGATACCAAACAGCGGCCACAGCGTGTTGATCCCGCCGAGCGGATCCACCACCCCCTGGTGCAGGAAATAGCCCCACGCCAGCACGCACAGCGCCGTCGCTAACAGGTTTGCGGGCAGCGAATCGGTGCGCTTCAGCCCCGGTGAAATCACCCCCAGCAGATCCTGCAGCATAAAGCGCGCCGCACGCGTTCCGGCATCGACCGCCGTCAGGATAAACAGCGCTTCAAACAGAATCGCGAAGTGATACCAGAACGACACATCCATCAGCCCGCCGAGCGCGCCGTGCAGAATATAGGCCATTCCCACCGCCAGCGTCGGCGCACCGCCCGCACGGGAGATAATCGACTGTTCCCCCACCTCGTTAGCGATATGGGTCAGGGTTTCCGGCGTGATGGCAAAGCCCCAGCCGCTCACCACCTGCGCCGCAGAGGCTACCACGTCAACGGTTCCGGCCGGGGCCAGCACCGCCATCGGGCTGTTCATCGCAAAGTAAACGCCCGGGTCGATAATACAGGCGGAGACCAGCGCCATAATTGCGACGAAGGATTCCATCAGCATCCCGCCGTAGCCGATCAGGCAAGCCTGATTCTCATTGGCCAGCATCTTCGGCGTGGTGCCCGAGGCAATCAGCGCGTGGAATCCGGACACCGCGCCACAGGCGATAGTGATAAACAGGAACGGGAACAGATTACCGCTCCAGACCGGGCCGGTGCCGTCAATAAATTTGGTCAGGGCAGGCATCGTCAGGGTCGGGCGCATAATCAGGATGCCGATAGCCAGACCGACAATGGTGCCGATTTTGAGGAAGGTGGAGAGATAATCGCGCGGGGCCAGCAGCAGCCACACCGGCAGAACCGCTGCGACAAAACCATAGCCCACCAGCATCCAGGTCAGCTGTACGCCGGTAAAATCAAAGTACGGCGCCCAGGTCGGGCTTTCCGCCACCCAGCCGCCGGAGATAATCGCAAAGACCAGGAAAAACAGGCCAATCACCGACACTTCACCGATGCGCCCCGGACGGATATAGCGAATGTAGATCCCCATAAACAGCGCCAGCGGAATGGTAAAGGCAACGGTATACGTCCCCCACGGGCTGTGGGTGAGCGCTTTCACCACGATCATCGCCAGCACCGCCAGAATGATCACCATGATCATAAAGGTGGCGATCAGCGCAATCACCCCGGCCGTCGCGCCCATCTCCTCTTTCACCAGCTCACCGAGCGAGCGCCCGTCGCGACGGGTCGAGACAAACAGCACCATAAAGTCCTGCACCGCCCCGGCCAACACCACGCCCGCCAGGATCCAGATCATCCCCGGCAGATAGCCCATCTGCGCCGCCAGCACCGGCCCGACTAGCGGCCCCGCCCCGGCAATTGCCGCAAAATGGTGACCGAATAGCACTTTTTTATCGGTTGGGACGTAATCCAGGCCATCGTTATGACGAACCGCAGGCGTCATGCGCGTGCCATCTACCGCCAGCACTTTGTCGGCAATAAAGCGGCCATAAAAACGATATGCGATCAGATAAATGCAGACGGACGCGACCACGATCCATAGCGCATTGATCTGTTCACCACGATTGAGGGCGATATAGCCCAGAGCAAATGCTCCCACAACGGAGAGCGCAGCCCAGATGAGGTATTTCCCTGGATTATTCATGGTCAAATTCCATCAGTGAAGGGGAAGATGTTACATTTTGTATCTATAACACCCCTTATGGATTTAACAACCTGATAACCCAGAAAAAGGGAGGTACGCTGGGGGATTTACACGACAGTGTTAAGCGGATCACTGTTGATGGCAGAGGGAAATTTTGCTGCGTGACAGCGGTCGCCCCCTGTCTCTGTCTCTGTCTCTGTCTCTGTCTCTGTCTCTGTCTCTGTCTCTGTCTCTGTCTCTGTCTCTGTCTCTGTCTCTGTCTCTGTCTCTGTCTCTGTCTCTGTAAGGCATCAGAGCGCAGGAATCTTATTCCTTCACCCTGTTTGTTCCCAAAGCCTGTTTTATTCCTTCGCGTTTTTGTTCCCTCTCCCTCCGGGAGAGGGTTAGGGTGAGGGGATCAGCCCGCAGAGAAGCCAAACAAACTACCCCAGCACCATCGTGCTCAAGCGGCAGGTACAGCAGCGCCGGCCCTGCTCGTCGAACACCACGATTTCCCAGCTCTGGCTTTGACGCCCCAGATGCAGCGGCTGACACACGCCGCGCACTTTGCCCTGCGACACCGCACGGTGGTGAGTGGCGTTCAACTCTGTACCCACCACATTTTGCCCATCGCGGGTCATCAGAAAACCGGCCATTGAGCCCAGCGTCTCTGCCAGCGCCGCCGACGCACCGCCGTGCAGCAGACCAAACGGCTGATGGGTTCGCGCATCCACCGGCATTTCGGCTTCCAGCGTCTCATCGCCCATGCGGGTGTAATGAATCCCAAGGTGCGCCACCAGAGTGTTAAGACTGGTCGCGTTCAGCTCTTCCAGCGATAAATGGCGTTTCCAGATCATTTATGCCCCCAGCGTTGAGCCGCCATCCACCACAATATCCTGCAGCGTGATGTGGCTTGCGTGATCAGAAGCGAGGAACAGCACGGTGCTGGCGATCTCCTGCGGACGGGCAATTTTCCCGAGCGGGATCCCCAGCTTAAACTGCTCGCCAAAGCCGCGAATCCGCTGTTGTTCGGCGTCATCACTCACCCACAGTGTGCGTTGCATGTCGGTATCGGTAGAGCCTGGCGAAACAATATTGCAGCGCACGCCGCTGCCGGCCAGCTCAAGTCCGACCGTCAGCGCCAGGCTTTTCAGCGCCGCTTTCGACGCACCGTAGGCGCTCATGCCGATGCGGGGCGTGTGCGCGGCATCCGAGGCCACCGTGACAATCGCCCCGCCCTGCTGACGACGAAACTGGCTCATCGTCTGCTGGAACAGATTAAAAGCGCCGCCGACGTTAACCGCAAATGTCTGTTGCCAGTCGTCCTGCGAAAGTTGATCGGTGGCCCCCATGCGCAGAATTCCCGCCGCGTTGACCAGCACATCGAGGCGATTCATCGTGGACAGCACCCGCGTGCACACCTCGCTGACCTGCGCCGCATCGGCCACGTCCAGCACTTCGGTTGCAAACGGATAAGCTTTATCCGCGAAAGCGAGATCAAACCCCGTCACCTCCGCGCCCGCGTCGGCGAAGGCCTGCGCGGTGGCGTAACCAATGCCCTTACCGGCGCCCGTCACCCAGACGGTTTTGCCGCTAAAATCGAATCCGGCCATCACTTCACCTCGCGGGAAAGCAGCGCCCACCAGGCGTCAATGGTCGGATTTTTAGCCAGCATCACGAAGTCGATATCGCCGTGCACTTTGCGCCAGCGGGCCGCCAGCGCCATCATGCGCACCGAATCCAGACCGTAATCGATCAGGTTCTCGTCATCCATCGGCTCGTCGGATTCATCCAGCAGCGGCAGCACCACGGCACGCAGCGCCTCTTTGCTGGCCGGCACGGACGGCAGCAGTTCGTCAGTCATCACCACGCGCCCGGTCCGCCCCGCCACATAGTTGAGCGACATCAGATGCTCTTCTCGGCTGAAATCGGCCAGCGCATCGGCGATAAAGAACGGCTTGATATCACGCATAAAGGCGTCGGTGGCGGTGGTCATGCAGCCAATGTGCGCGTAGACGCCGGTGATCAGCAGCTGATTGCGGCCGGTCTCCTTCAGCATCTGCTCCAGCGGTGAGCGGTGGAAGGCGCTGTAGCGCCACTTCACCAGCACCGTATCGGCTTCGTCCGGGGCCAGCGCGGCGACAATCCGCTGCTGCTCTGGTGAACGGGTCAGGCCCGGCCCCCACATGTCATTCAGCAGCGCGCGGTCTTCATCGCTCTGCTCTTTTGGCTGCGCGGTGTAGTAAACCGGAATGTTGTGTTTTTTGCAGTAATCACGCAGTTGGGCGATGTTCGCCACCACTTGCTCCATCATCGGGCAATTTTCGCCCCAGAAATTGAGGAAGTATTCCTGCATGTCGTGGATTAACAGCGCGGCGCGCTCCGGCTCAAACGCCCAGCTCACCTTGTTGTTCGGCAGTTCAGCCGCCGTCGGCAGCGCGTAACCGGTTAATTTTGGAATGGCCATTTTTAACTCCTCAGCCCTGGGCGCGTTCAGCCAGCCACAGGCGCAATTGTTTCTTGTCCACTTTTCCTACCGGCGTCAGCGGGAGCGCATCCACGCTCTCAACGCGATCCGGCAGCTTGAATTCCGCCACGCCCTGCTCACGCAGAAAACGGCGCACGTCCACCGCGCGCAGAGGGCTTTTCACCACCAGATACGCGCAGCTTTTCTCGCCCAGCAGGCTGTCTTCCATACTGACTAATGCCGCATGGATCACCGACTCATGGCGCAACAGCAGATTCTCGATCTCTTCGGCAGCGATCTTTTCACCGCCACGGTTAATCTGATCTTTTTCACGACCCTGCACGGTGATATAGCCCTGATCGTCGATGGCGATCAGATCGCCGGAACAGTAAAAACCGTCGGCGTCGAAGGCGCTGGCGTTATGCTCCGGACTGTTAAAATAGCCGCGGAAGGTGTACGGCCCGCGCGTCATCAACCGACCCACTTCGCCGCGAGGCAGCGGATTACCGTGCTCATCCGCGACCCACACCTCGTCATCCGGGCACATAGGACGGCCCTGGGTGTTCATGATTTTTTCCGGCGTGTCATCAAGCGCGGTGTAATTCACCAGCCCTTCCGCCATACCAAACACCTGCTGCAACTGACAGCCGATCTCCGCCGGTATACGCGCGGCAAGCGTAGCGGAAAGACGCGCGCCGCCCACCTGCAACAGCGCCAGAGACGCGAGCTGTGCATTGCCCGCGCCTTCGGCAATCGCCTGCAACCACAGGCTGACGGCGGGTGGCACCAGCGAGGTGACGTTAATTTGATGCTTTTCGATCAGCGGGAAGCAGAGCGTGGCGCTCGGATCGTTTGCCAGCACCACGCAGCCACCGGCCAGGAAAACGCCCAGCGATCCCGGTGAACTCATCGCGTAGTTGTGCGCGGCAGGCAGCGCGTTCAAATAGCGCGTGTCGCTGTTGATGCCACAAATCTCGTTGCTGCGACGGATGCTGTAGTAGTAGTCGTTGTGCGTGCGCGGGATAAGCTTTGGCGTCCCGGTACTGCCGCCCGAAAGCTGGAAAAAGGCCACTTCATCGGCCGGCGTCGGGCTGGCGACAAAGTTATCCGCCGGGCGGTCAATCGCAGCTTCCAGGGCGTGTTCCCCCGTATCACCGCGCAGCAACACCACGCGCACGGAGCGATGCTCATCAACAAAGGTATTGAGGAATGCGTCGTTGGCAAACAGCGCATGCTGGCGATCGGCAATCAACAGCGCCGGAGCAATTTGCATGGCGTAGGCGTTGAGTTCGCTGCGCTGATGGCTAAAGAGCGCATTGACCGGCGCGACACCGACCTGCAGCAGCGCAAAGAAGGTGATGTAAAACTCGGCGACGTTGCCAAGCTGCACCAGCGCCGTTTCGCCGCGCTTAATCCCCTGCGCCTGCAAGGAAGAGGCCAGTTGATTCGCGGCCTGATGAAGCTGACGGTAGGAATAACGACGCTCACCGTCGATCACCGCCACGGCGTCACTGTCAGCATGACGGGTTAAAATATCGGTCAGCGGCAGGTCCTGCCAGTAGCCTTTTTCACGGTAGCGCCGGGCAAAGTCTTCGGGCCAACGGGTAAAGGGGATCGTCATGATTGTTCCTCAGTGCAAACCAAACACATTCAGCATGGTGGAGAGTTTGACGCCGGTTTCACGCCATTCGCCGACAGGTGAAGAGGCCGGAACGATCCCCGCCCCGGCAAACAGGCGAACCGTTTTCTCGTGCAGTCGTGCGCAGCGGATCGTCACTACCCACTCGCCGTTGCCTTCGCTGTCGCACCAGCCGACAATGCCGCCGAACAGTTCGCGGTCGAACGGCTCCAGCTCCGCAATCAGCTGTTTTGCCGCCTGGTGCGGGAAACCGCTCAGGGCGGGAGTCGGGTGCAGGAGACACGCCAGCGTCAGCGCGTTTTCATTTTCACGCGCTTCACCTTCAATTGGCGTTGCCAGATGCCAGAGCGTCGGCGTGGTGATGAGCTGCGGTGAGGAGGGCATCGCCAGCTTGTGACTGCGTTTTTCCAGCACACTTTTCATCGCCTGGGTCACCAGATCGTGCTCGTGGCGGTCTTTTTCTGACGCCAGCAGTTTGTTACCGGCTTCTCTGTCCAGCATGTCATCCGGCTGACGACGCGCCGAACCGGCCAGCGGCAGCGAACTAAAGTGCGCGCCTTCTTTACGCAGCAACAGCTCAGGACTTGCGCCCAGCAGAACGCCGCCGTCTTCAAGCGGTACATGGAAGTTAAAGCTCGCCGGATTTTGCGCGATCAGCTTTTCCAGCAGCGCGCCGCTGTCGATGTTCTGGTCCGCCGCAATATCAATCAGGCGAGAGAGCACCACTTTATTAACCCGCGGCGTTGCGGTCAGCGCAGCGGCGCGTGCCACCATCTCTTCAAATACCGGTTGTGCGGGGATTTCGGTGCGATTCGCCACCGTCAGCGACTGCGCGTCGGAAAGATAGCGAGCCGATTTTTGCCGTGCCGGACGGGAAAAACTCTGCCAGCTTTGCGGAATAAACAGTGAAGACGGTTTGCGGGTATCAAAAGGGATCGCGCCGACCATCACGGGATGGGTGATCCCACTGGCTTTCGCATGGTGAAATGCCTGCGTCAGCTTTTGCTGGAACGCGCTCGCCGGATCCTCGCCGCCTGCTGCGGGCTCAGAAAAACGGGCAAAACAGCCTGATGTGGTAAAACTGCGATAAGGCGACATAAAGAAAAAGCTGTCTGATTGCAGCGTGGTCGCGGGGTGTTGAACTTCCTCAGCCAATGACGTATCCATATCATCCTCCTCAAAATGATAAAAGCAGTAAGAATAATTATCATTTATATTTTCGATGGCTAACCTAATAGCAGAGCGCCACGGTGTCAACCGCCGACAGCGCATCTTGTGCGACTATCGCTTGCATACCTGTCGTGCATTCATGAAAATGAGAAGCATTAACTTCAACAAAAACAGGATGCCGTTTAGTGAAACTCCCCGCTGTTTGCCGTAACACGCTGCTTTTAACCGGACTTTTTGTTTTAGGACTAACCTCAGCGACCGCCGCCGACTGGCCTCGTCAGGTGACCGACAGCCACGGCGTGCATACGCTTGAAAGCAAACCGACGCGTATTGTCTCCACCAGCGTGACCCTCACCGGCTCGCTGCTGGCGATTGACGCGCCGGTCGTGGCCAGCGGCGCAACCACGCCCAATAACCGCGTGGCGGATGCGCAGGGTTTTATGCGCCAGTGGGGTGATATCGCCAAAGCACGCAAACTCTCCCGCCTCTATATCGGCGAACCGAGCGCAGAAGCCGTGGCCGCACAAATGCCGGATCTGATCCTGATCAGCGCCACCGGCGGCGATTCGGCGCTGGCGCTGTACGACCAGCTTTCCGCTATCGCGCCGACGCTGGTGATTAATTACGACGACAAAAGCTGGCAGACGCTGCTGACGCAGCTCGGCACGATCACCGGGCAGGAAAAGCAGGCCGCCGCGCGCATCGCGGAATTCGACCAACAGCTGGCGCAGGTGAAACAGCAAATGAAGCTGCCGCCGCAGCCGGTCAACGCCATCGTCTATACCGCCGCCGCACACAGCGCGAACCTGTGGACCACAGAATCTGCGCAGGGCAAATTCCTGCAACAGCTCGGCTTCACGTTGGCTGAACTCCCCGCCGGATTGCAGACCTCGCAAAGCCAGGGAAAACGTCATGACATTATCCAGCTCGGCGGTGAAAATCTGGCGACGGGTCTGAACGGACAAGGATTGTTCCTGTTTGCCGGCGACCAGAAAGATGTGGATGCGATCTATGCCAATCCGCTGCTGGCTCATCTGCCTGCGGTGCAAAACAAGCGCGTGTGGGCGCTCGGCACGGAAACGTTCCGTCTGGATTACTACAGCGCGATGCTGGTGTTGCAGCGTTTAGAGGCGTTATTCAAATAGCGAAGACGGTTGTGCCCGGTGGCGGTGACGCCAGACCGGGCACGACACTTTATACTTCTTCAATGACCACGGGCGCCTGACGGAAACGGCGCAACTCTGCCAGAGTGATCAATAAAATCACCCCGACGATGGCCAGCACAAAACCGCTGCTGCTTGCCGACGCCACCGGAGTCATAATCACACCCAGCCCGCCTAAAATCGCGGCGCCAATCGCATCTCCCGTCACGTTCTGCGCGGTCCACAGGCCGTTAATCCGCCCGAGCATCCCTTCCGGGGTTTGGGTCTGAATCAGGGTATATTGCAGCAGAGAACTGATTGCACTCAGCCAGCCAAACAGCGCCAGACACACCACGCCCAGCGCCCAGTACGGCATCAGGCTGAAGAAAGCAATCGCAATAAACGACGCGAGCGTGGCCGAAAGCATAATCAGCCCGGGACGCGCGCTCTGCGCCAGGTTGCCGCTGGTCAGCGCACCGAATGCTGCGCCGAGCGGGATCGCCGCATACAGCAGGCCGATTTGCGAGGCGCTCATCTGCCACTCCATCGCCAGCGCCGGATAAAGCACCCGCACCGCGCTTGCCATCGTCAACAGCCCGCCGAGCAGCGCAATTCCGCCAATCAGCGGATTGCTGAACAGAAAACGAATCGCCGCCATCAGCGATTTCAGCGGATGTTCACGCGGCTGCGGCGGAGGAGGCAGCAGCGGCAGACGCAGCAAAGTGAGCGTAGTGATAAAGGTCCCCGCCGCCGCCAGCCCATAGTTCCAGGCCACGTTGCCGGTCGCCAGCAGCAGGCCGCCGACCATCGGCGAAATCACTGAACCCAGGCGCACGGTGAGCATGGTTATCGCCCCGGCCTGCATTAAATTCTCTCGCCCGACCAGCGCAGGCGTCGCCGCCAGCAGCGCCGTCACGCCCAGTGACGCAAAAAAGCCATCCCACAGACCCAACGCATAGATCGCCACCAGCGACGGCTCCGGCAGCAAGGCATTGAGACATAACCCGACAAAGCCCACGCCGCAGGTGCCGCGCGCCAGCAGGATCAGTTTTTTACGCTCGTATCGATCCGCCAGCACGCCGCCCACCATCAGGCCAATAAACATCGCGCTGCCCGTTAACGTGACGGAAAGCCCGACCAGCCAGCTGGATTGCGTCATGGCCTGGATTTGCACCGGTACGGCCACGCCAAGCAGACCAAGGGATAAAATAGAGATAAAACGAGCGATAAACACCGCGCGAAACGCCGGATGGGTCCTGAGCAGGCTGAGGTTGAGCAGCCAGGATTGTTTAGTCATAACAATGCCTTCAAATCTAACTTTCTACCAATTCCATGGCCGCACATGCTAACATAGCCAAATAAGATAGATAACGATAATTACTATCATTATCAAATCATGGATGTTGCTATGTCGTCTTCTCCTTTAACGATGCGCGCCATTGCCGTGCCCGTTTTATTAGTGTTGCTATTCATTGCTGTTGCACTCAGCCTGCTGGTCGGCGCAAAACCGCTGCCCGCGTCGGTGATTGTCGACGCCCTTTCCGGCTCCTGCCAAAGCGCAGACTGTATTATTGTGCTGGACGCCCGACTCCCGCGAACGCTTGCCGGATTACTGGCCGGTGCGGCGCTGGGGCTTGCCGGCGCGCTGATGCAAACCCTCACCCGCAACCCGCTGGCCGATCCCGGTATTCTGGGCGTCAACGCCGGTGCCAGTTTCGCTATCGTACTGGGTGCGGCGCTGTTTGGATTCTCCTCTCCCACTGAACAATTAATGATGGCCTTTTGTGGCGCGCTGGCGGCATCGCTGTTGGTCGCCTTTACCGGCAGCCAGGGCGGCGGGCAATTAAGCCCGGTGCGCCTGACGCTGGCGGGCGTTGCGCTCGGCGCGGTGCTGGAAGGATTATCGTCGGGTATCGCCCTGCTCAATCCGGACGTCTGGGATCAGCTGCGCTTCTGGCAGGCCGGTTCGCTGGATATCCGCACACTGCAAACCCTGAAAGTCGTCACGCTTCCGGTGCTGATTGCCGCCGCCGTGGCGCTGTTCTCCTGCCGGGCGCTGAACAGCCTGAGTCTGGGGGCGGATACCGCCACCGCACTCGGCAGTCGCGTAGCGCGTACGCAGCTGCTGGGTTTACTGGCGATTACCGTGCTGTGCGGCAGCGCAACGGCGGTCGTCGGACCGATTGCCTTTATCGGCCTGATGATGCCCCATATCGCCCGCTGGCTGGTGGGAGCCGATCACCGCTGGTCGCTCCCCGTCACCCTGCTCGCCACCCCTGCCCTGCTGCTGTTTGCTGATATTGTGGGTCGTCTGCTTGTCCCGGGCGAGCTGCGCGTGTCGGTGGTCAGCGCCTTTATCGGCGCACCGGTGCTGATTTTCCTAGTTCGTCGTCAGCGTGGAGGTGTGCTGTGATGGCTCCGTCCCGACGTTTAGTGTTCTCGTGTTTCCTGCTGATCGCGGGCAGTTTGCTGATTGCCGTCTGGAGTTTACGCAGCGGCGCAGTCACGCTGGATTTCACCCAGGTATTTCATGCCCTGACCGGCAGCGCGCCGCGCAATATTACGCTGGTGGTCACGGAGTGGCGCTTGCCCCGCGTGGTGATGGCGATTCTGGTGGGGGCCGCCCTCGGCGTGAGCGGCGCGATTTTCCAGTCTCTGCTGCGTAACCCGCTCGGCAGCCCTGATGTCATGGGCTTTAACACCGGGGCGTGGAGCGGCGTACTGGTGGCGATGGTGTTGTTTGGTCAGCATCTCGCGGCGATCGCGTTCGCGGCAATGGCGGGGGGGATTATCACCTCGCTGATCGTCTGGCTGCTTGCCTGGCGTAACGGTATCGAAACCTTCCGCCTGATCATTATCGGCATCGGTATTCGCGCCATGCTGATGGCGTTTAACACCTGGCTGCTGCTGCACGCCTCGCTGGAAACGTCCCTTTCAGCCGGATTATGGAACGCAGGCTCGCTCAACGGCCTGACGTGGGCCAAAACCCTGCCTGCGACGCCGATTATCGTCCTGATGTTTATCTGCGCCTGGCTGCTGGCGCGCAGAATGCGGCTGCTGGAGATGGGCGATGACAGCGCCTGTGCGCTGGGCGTCAGCGTGGAGCGCTCGCGCCTGACCCTGATGCTGGTCGCGGTAGTACTCACCGCCGCCTCTACCGCCATCGCGGGCCCGATTTCGTTTATTGCGCTGGTCGCGCCGCACATCGCGCGACGCATCAGCGGCACGGCGCGCTGGGGCATGACCCAGTCGGCGCTGTGCGGCGCACTCTTACTGCTGGCCGCCGATCTCTGCGCCCAGCAACTGTTTATGCCTTATCAACTTCCGGTGGGAGTCGTGACCGTCAGCCTGGGCGGTATCTATCTCATCGTCTTGTTAGTTCAGGAGTCCCGCAAGAAATGAATGCGCTGACCACCCGCTTGCGCGGCGAAAAACTGACCCTCGGTTACGGTAAAAAAACCGTGATCGACGCGTTAACCGTGGCGATTCCCGATGGTCACTTTACGGCGATCATCGGCCCAAACGGCTGCGGCAAATCGACCCTGCTGCGCACCCTGAGCCGTCTGATGACGCCCCAGCACGGCAATGTCTATCTTGACGGTGAGCAGATCCAGCGTTTTGCCAGCAAAGACGTGGCGCGGCGTATTGGCCTGCTGGCGCAAAACGCCACGACGCCGGGCGATATTACCGTGCAGGAGCTGGTGGCGCGCGGGCGCTATCCGCATCAGCCGCTGTTTACCCGCTGGCGGAAAGAGGATGAAGAGGCGGTGACTCGCGCGATGCGGGCGACGGGCATCACCGATCTGGCGGCGCAGAGTGTCGATACCCTTTCCGGCGGTCAGCGCCAGCGCGCGTGGATTGCGATGGTGCTGGCGCAGGAAACAGCGATCATGCTGCTCGACGAGCCTACGACCTGGCTGGACATCAGCCATCAGATTGATTTGCTGGAATTGTTGAGCGATCTCAACCGCACCCAGGGCTATACGCTGGCGGCGGTGCTGCACGATTTGAATCAGGCGTGTCGTTATGCCACCCATCTGATTGCCCTGCGCGACGGCAAGATCGTGGCGGAAGGTGCGCCAAAAGAGATTGTGACGCCGGATCTGATCGAGCGGATCTACGGCATGCGCTGCATGATTATTGACGATCCGGTAGCCGGAACCCCGCTGGTCGTACCGATGGGCAAACGAACCGTCTGATCCCCTCACCCCGGCCCTCTCCCATAGGGAGAGGGAGAAAACATTAAAAATGGCAACGCGGTTACAGTTTGTGTTTTTACCGTGTGCGGCCTGATGCCCTCACCCCGGCCCTCTCCCACAGGGAGAGGGGGCAAACACTAAAAACGGTCACTCGCGTGGCCGTTTTGCTTTTACCTTGTGCGGTCTGATGCCCTCACCCCGACCCTCTCCCACGGGGAGAGGGAGAAAACACTAAAAACGGTCACTGGCGTGGCCGTCTTGCTTTTACCTCGCCCTCACCCACAAGGAGAGTGAGAACCCTATGGCAGGTGGAGGACAGTTCCCTCTCCCTTTGGGAGAGGGCTAGGGTGAGGGCAACAGCGCGCAACTACCCCAAAAGTCCCTTCAGTATCGGTCCAATCTGCCCGAACGCCTGCGGGGAGATGATATCCACATGAGCGCAATCCTGGCGATACACCTCAAGCTCACCCACCCACTCGGCCCACGCCTGGTGCGGGTCCATGGTGCGCGTGCGCTCGGCGACAAACAGCGTGGCTTTACCGTCAAACTTCGCGCTGTGGGCCGTCGTCAGCAAACGCACCGCATCGGCATAGTTGCCTTCAATAGCGCTAAACAGTTCGTTCGACGCCTGCCCCTGCTGGGCCGCCACAAAGGCCTGGCGCTCGCGTTCGATCTCCGCCAGCACTTCCGGATCCAGCCCGTTGGCCTCTTTTTCCGCCCAGTTTTGCGTTTCTGGCGGCCAGGTATCCAGCAGCCCGAGGAAAGCCACCTCTTCACCGTCCTGGCGCAAACGCGCGGCAATCCCCTGCGCTAACGTCCCGCCGAGCGAATAACCGAACAGATAATAAGGACCTTTCGCCTGCTGCGCGCGTAGCGTCTGCAGATGATGTTCGATCACCGCATCGAGCGTCGCGCATTGCGCCATCGGGCCCTCTGGCCGTGGCGACTGAATTCCGGTAATCGACCAGCGCGGGCTGAGATAGCGCGCCAGCACGCTGAACTGCCAGGCAAACCCCGACGCCGGATGGAAACAGAACAGCGTCGGACCGTGGCTTTCTCGCAGCGGGAGAATCGCTTCATAGCCCAGACGCTGCGCCTGTTCATCGTTCAACGACGAGTCCAGCAGCGTACTAAGCTGATTCACGGTTGAAGCGACCATAATTTGTCCCGGCGTCACTTTGCGCGAAAACGCACGGCTGAGCTGCGCCGCGAGACGCATCGCCAGAAGCGAGTGGCCGCCAAGGGCAAAGAAATCCGCTTCGATATCATTCACGTCGCAGCCGAGCAGCGTCGAGAACGCCTGCGCCACCGCGATTTCGGTGTCTGATTCCGGCGCCCGGCCCGAGGCTTTGCTGGTCAACTCCGGCAGCGGCAGCGCTTTGCGATCGAGCTTACCGTTAGCGCTGAGCGGCAAATCGCTGATTTGCAGCAGCACCACCGGCACCATGTGCGGCGGCAGCTGCGCTTTCAGCGTCTCCAGCAACGCATCGCGATCCAGCGGCAGGCCTGATTCCGATACCACATATCCCACCAGCTGACGCGCATCGCCGCCGGTTGCAGCCGCCTGGTTGAACACGCAGGCATGGGCCACCGCCTGCGCCACGTCAGGCAGTGACTGCATCGCCCGATCAATCTCACCGAGCTCAATACGCTGACCGCGAATTTTCAGCTGATCGTCACTGCGTCCGAGATACTCCACCGCGCCGTTTTGCAGCCAGCGCGCAACGTCGCCCGTGCGGTACATCCGCTCGCCCGGGGCAAACGGATCGGCAATAAAGCGGCTGGCAGTCAGATCCGGGCGACCCAGATAGCCCTGCGCCAGCTGAATGCCCGTCAGATAGAGATCGCCCGCCACGCCGAACGGCACCGGGCGCATCATCGCATCCAGGATCCGCAGGCCGGTATTCCACACCGGGAAACCAATCGGCACGCTGTTGCCCTCGACCGCCGCCAGCGCCTCACCGAATGCCGGATACCAGCTCACGTCGACGGCGGCTTCCGTTGGACCATACAAATTATGCAGCGGCGCGTGCGTGAGCTGTCCCCACTCGCGGCACAGCCCGGCGGGCAGCGCCTCGCCGCTACAGAACACCTGTTTCAGGCTGGCGCAGCAATCGGCATTTTCCGGCGTTAATGACGCGACAAATGCCGCCAGCATCGACGGTACAAAGTGAGTGGTCGTCACGCCATAATGAGCGAAAAAGTGCTGCATCGCCTGCGGATCGCGGTGCGCTTCCGGCTCCGCCATCACCAGTTTTGCCCCGGCGATAAACGGCCACCAGAATTCCCATACCGACACATCGAAACTGCACGGCGTTTTCTGCGCCACCACATCATGCGCGTCCAGCGGATAGTGATTTTGCATCCACAGCAGCCGGTTAACGATGGCGGTTTGCCCGACCATCACCCCTTTCGGACGCCCGGTGGAGCCGGAGGTAAAGATGATGTAGGCGGTCTGTTCCGGCGTGCTCAGATTCAGCGGTTCGCTTCCCTGCGCCGGCAGGAGTTCGCCGTAGCACAGGCTTTCCAGCCCCGGTACGTCGCTAAAGCGTGGGAGCTGATCGGCGGTGGTAATCAGCAACGACGGGCGCGCATCTTCCAGCATCATGTGCAGGCGATCGTCCGGATAACCGGTATCGAGCGGCAGCCAGGCCGCGCCCGCTTCAACAATACCGTGCAGCGCCAGGGTCAGGAATACCGAGCGCGGCAGCGCGACTGCTACGCTGTCGCCGGGCCTGACACCGCGTTCGCGCAGCACATTTGCCAGCGCGATAATTTGCTCGCGCATCTGGCGATAGCTCAGTTCAAGGTGGGCATCCGCCAGCGCCGGGGCCTCCGGCGTTTTTTGCGCCTGTTCCGCCACCAGCGCACTCAGGGTGGTGGTCGGGATCGTCACTCCGGTGTCATTAATCCGCGCCAGCTGTTGATACTCTTCCTCAGAGACGGTTTCCGCCTCGCCGCAGCGGAGCGACGGATTCGCCGCAAACTGCGCCAGCAGCGCATTCAGACGGGCAACGTGACGGGTGAGGGTCGCTTCATCGTAACGCTGTTTGTTCGCCAGAATCTCAATGCTCAATCCCCCCTGCTCGTCCGGGAACAGCGCCAGTTCCAGATCGTTCACCGGACCGGTCGCCAGGGTATGCGTCGTCGCCGCGACGCCGTCGATATCTAGCTGATAGTCAAAGACCTTCACGTTCAGCACCGGGCCAAACAGGGCGTCGTCCCCAGCCGCCCGGCCGCTGTCGCGCACAATTTGCTCGGCATCGTAGCGCTGATGACGACGCATCTTTTTGAGCTGAGTTGCCAGACGTAACGCCAGTTCCGGCAGCGTCTCCTGCGGATGGATGTTAATCGCCATCGGCAGCACGTTCAGCACCGGACCGGTGGCGGTCAGCGCTGCCGATCCCATGCGACGCATAAAGATAAAGCCCGCGGCGTAGTCCAGTCGCCCGGTCAGGCGGCCCAGCCACAGCGCCACCAGCGCGAGGGCCAGATCCGTGCGCTGCACCTGCGGGCAGGAGGCCGTCAGCTGGCTGAATGCGCGACGATCGGCGACCAGCTTCAGGCGCAAAATATCGGTGGTTGCCGCGCGGCCCGGGAGCGGTGCGGGAGAAAGAGAGACCGGCGGCGGCAGCTGTTTACGCTGTTCAGCCCAGAATGCGCCATCGCGCTGATACGCTTCGCTGTGGCGATAGCGCTGATACTCTTCCACCACTTCTGCGAATGGCGTAAACGGCGACGCTGGCGTGGCTTCGCCTTTCGACCATGCGGTATAAATGGCGGCGATCTGGCGGGTAATAGCCGGAAAACTGAAGCCATCCACCACTAAATGGTGATAACGCTGATACCAGTACCAGCGATGATTATCCAGCTGAATCAGTTGATGAAATGCCAGCGGCTGACCGCTGTCAATGCGCAGATTTTGCTGAAGATCGGCCTCCATCAGCGCCACGGCGGCAGCATGGTGATCGGCGCTGTCGCGCAGATCGACCCGTTGCGGCTCGGCGAACGTCATGGCGTCATCGATCCACTGCCACACTTCGCCGTTATCTTCGCTAAAGCGCGTGCGCAGCGTGTCGGCCTGCATCATGCCTGTGACGATCGCTTTCGCCAGCAGCGGCGCGTTAATTTCGCCGTTCAGTTCAACGTAGTGCGCCACGCTCCAGGCATTGGGCAGCGTGGAGAGTTGTTCTGCCATCCAGATACCTGGCTGAGCAGCCACCAGCGGGAGACGCGCGCTCATGCGTTATCCTCCGCAAAAAAGGAAGGCTCGAGAGTTTGCCAGTGTTCGGCCAGCCAGTGCTGACAGGCTTGCTGGGATTGCGGCGCGCACACTTCACGCCAGCCCGCAGGCTGTACGCACTGCGCGGGCCACAGGCTGTACTGACCGTTTTCGTTTTGCAACACAGAGAACTGCCCTTGCGGATTATCGAAGGGATGACTGAATTCCATACCAAACTCCTGTCGAAAAAAATCGCCTGCCTGGCGTTAGTGAATGAACGGCTGCCAGAGGGTAATCAGCCCCTGAGTCAGCCCGCCACGCCAGCAGAGCGCATCATGTCCGCCGTCAACCTGACGCCAGAAAATCGACTGCTGTGTGTGTTGTAGTTGGGCGTAAATGGCCTGATTGGCGCGGAAAATCAGCGGCTCGCGCTGTCCCGCTTCAAGAACGATGCGCAGATTTTGCGCGGATTTTTCACCCGCTTTGAGTTGTTCGATAAGCAGCCCGTCCTGCTGCGCGCCGCGATGCGGCCACCAGTAGGAACCCGACTGACTGAGCACACAGCCAAAACGCTGTGGCCAGTTCAGACCGGCATACAGCGACGAGAGGCCGCCAAAACTCTGCCCGGCAACAACGGTACCATCGGCGCGATCGCTGAAAGGCGTGGTGGCGCGGATCTGCGAAAGCAGTTCGTCCTGCACCGCCAGCCAGAAATCGGGATTGCAGGGCAATTCACGACTGCGATGGGCGGTGTCGATCGCATCGATCAGCACATAGACCGCAGGCGGCAATTGCCCCTCATTTGTCAGTGCCGTCAGTGCCGGCCAGACGGGCATACTTTCCGCCCAAAACTGCCCGTCGAGCAGTATCGCCAGCGGGCGTTCAGCCGGGTTTTCCTCACCCGTGGTGAACACCCAGACGCGACGAGAATTCCCCAGCCGCGCGCTGTGCCACTCTATACATTGCGGGGGAAGATAAGGCGTATCGGGACAATTCCAGCCGGGCTGGACGGGGGCCTCCGGCATTTCCAGCGCCGACACCGGATGGCCGCGCCCACCGCGCCAACTTTGCGCATTCAGCGGATCGGCAACCGCGTCAGGCAGCAGTTTGCGCCAGCCTTCGCGCAGCGCCATGCGATCGGGCGCATCACCGGTAAAGACCGTTTCGTCAAAATCCTGCGCGCGCCGGGAGGGGATAAAACAGTAGCTGCCGCGCCACTCAGGGCTGAATTCCCCCTGCCATTGCCAGACGTCGGTATCGGCAAGGCGCGTGAGCGACTGGGGACGCGCATTTTGATGGTGATCGGTGACGCCGGTGATGTAAATCCACACCCGCTGTACCGTGGACGTCGATTGCGTCCCGGCCGGATCGCGCCACCAGAATGTCACACGATAATGATCCCCTTCGCGTACCCATTCCGGACCTGTTTTTGACTGCCACCAGGCATCACTTCCCGTTGTTAGCGCCGTCACCCGTTTAACCTCATGTTTTTCGCGTCTTTTTTGCGACAAGACAAAAATTATTGATAATATTATTGATAACTATTTGCATTTGCAATAGCGTAGTGCCCGCGCTGTGGGAAGCGCGCTCATAAAATAACCATGCCATGCATTGTGTGCGCTCGAGGACAGGGCTGCTTACACAACGTGCCGGTGACAAGTCATGCCGCCTCCTCTCCCGTTCGGGAATGGAGCCAAGGGGATGCGGCAACGAAAAGCAGGACGTACAATGAATAACAAGATTCACTCCCTGGCCTTGCTGGTCAATCTGGGAATTTACGGCGTGGCCATGCCCGCGATGGCAGACGACAAAACCACCAGCAGTGCCGCGCACGAAGATACCATGGTGATCACCGCCGCCGAGCAAAACCTGCAGGCGCCGGGCGTTTCAACCATCACTGCCGATGAAATCCGTAAAAATCCTCCCGCTCGCGACGTGGCAGAAATTATCCGCACCATGCCGGGCGTTAACCTCACCGGGAACTCCACCAGCGGTCAGCGCGGTAACAATCGCCAGATCGACATTCGTGGCATGGGCCCGGAAAACACCCTGATTCTGATCGACGGCAAGCCTGTCACCAGCCGCAATTCCATCCGCCTGGGCTGGCGCGGCGAGCGTGATACCCGTGGCGATACCGGCTGGGTTCCGCCAGAGATGATTGAACGCATCGAAGTCATTCGTGGCCCGGCAGCGGCTCGTTACGGCAACGGCGCCGCGGGCGGCGTGGTGAACATTATCACCAAAAAATTCGACAGCGAGTGGCATGGTTCATGGAACACCTACCTGAACGCGCCAGAGCATAAAGACGAAGGTTCCACCAAACGCACTAACTTCAGCCTGAGCGGCCCGCTGGGCGGCGATTTCAGCTTCCGCATGTTCGGTAATCTGGATAAAACCCAGGCCGATGCATGGGATATCAACCAGGGCCACCAGTCCGAACGTACCGGCGCGTATGTCGATACACTGCCTTCTGGTCGTGAAGGGGTTGAAAATAAAGACATCAACGGCGTGGTGCGCTGGGACTTCGCTCCGATGCAGTCGCTGGAATTTGAAGCGGGCTACAGCCGTCAGAACAACCTGTACGCAGGCGACACCCAGAACACCAACAACGATAATGCGCTGGTGAAAAAGAATTACGGCAAAGAGACCAACCGTATTTATCGCCAGAACTGGGCGGTGACCTGGAACGGCGGCTGGGATAACGGCATCACCACCAGCAACTGGGCGCAGTACGAACACACGCGTAACTCCCGTCTGGGCGAAGGGCTGGCGGGCGGTCTGGAAGGGCTGTTCAACAGCGACAAATTCACCGATACGGATCTGTCCGACGTCACCCTGCACAGCGAAATCAACCTGCCGATTGATTTCCTCGTTAACCAGAATCTGACGCTGGGCACCGAGTGGAACCAGCAGCGCATGAAGGATTCCACCTCCTATACGCAACCCCAGCAAGGCGGCGCAATCCCGGGCATGAGCGACGACCGCAGCCCGTACTCCAAAGCGGAGATCTTCTCGCTGTTTGCCGAGAACAACATGGAGCTGACCGACAGCACCATGCTGACCCCGGCGCTGCGTTTTGATCATCACACCATCGTGGGCAACAACTGGAGCCCGTCCCTGAATCTGTCGCAAGGGCTGGGTGATGACTTTACGCTGAAGATGGGCATCGCGCGGGCGTACAAAGCCCCGAGCCTGTACCAGACCAACCCGAACTATCTGCTGTACAGCAAAGGCCAGGGTTGCTACGCCAGCCCGGATGAAACGGGTTGCTATATGCTTGGCAACGACGATCTGAAAGCGGAAACCAGCATCAACAAAGAGATTGGTCTGGAGTGGAAACGCGACGGCTGGCTGGCGGGTGCGACCTGGTTCCGTAACGATTACCGTGACAAAATTGAAGCGGGCTATGCGCCAATCGGCCATACCTCGGCCGGGAAAGTACAGACCGATATCTACCAGTGGGAAAACGTCCCGAAAGCGGTGGTAGAAGGTCTGGAAGGGACGCTGAATGTTCCGGTAAGCAATGCCATTAACTGGACCAACAACATCACCTACATGCTGCAAAGTAAGAACAAGGAGACCGGCGATCGCCTGTCGATCATCCCGGAGTACACGCTGAACTCAACCCTGAGCTGGCAGGTACAGCAGGATGTGTCGCTGCAATCGACCTTTACCTGGTACGGTAAGCAGCAGCCGAAGAAATACAACTACAAAGGTCAGCCTGTGACCGGCTCTGAGAAGGACGAAGTAAGCCCTTACAGCATCGTTGGCCTGAGTGCGACCTGGGACGTCACCAAATTCGTCAGCCTGACCGGCGGTGTGGATAACGTCTTCGACAAACGCCAGTGGCGTGCGGGTAATGCCCAGACCACGGGTAACGACAAAACCGGCGCTTATATGTACGGTGCAGGAGCGTACACGTATAATGAGCCGGGCCGTACCTGGTACATGAGCGTAAACACGCACTTCTAAGGTAAACGCAAACGGCTACGCCAGTCGCCGTTTTGAGTGTTTGCACCCTCTCCCCGTGAGAGATCGCCGGGGTGAGGGCAAGGTAAAAGCAAAACGGCCACGACAGTGACCGTTTTTAATGTATTCTCCCTCTCCCTGTGGGAGAGGGCCGGGGTGAGGGCATCAGGCCGCACAGTTTATAAACATGTAAGGGCAAAACAATGCACACCACCCACACCTCTTTTCTGCTCGCCGGTCAAACCGTCCATCGCATTACTTTCGATCCCGCGACTTTTACCGACATCGATCTGCTTTGGCTACCCCACCACGCAGAACTGACCGATGCCGGACGCAAACGCAAAACCGATCATCTTGCCGGACGACTTGCCGCTGCCCATGCGCTGCGGGATTTTGGGATCACCGCCCTCCCCGCCATCGGCGTCAACGGCGAACCGCTGTGGCCCGCGGGGATCGTCGGGAGTATTACGCATACCGCAAACTGCGCCATGGCGACGGTGTGTGACCACCCGCATCGTCTCGTCGGGCTTGATTGCGAACTGATCCTGGATCCGCAGGAAGCCGAAGACATCAAAGATGGCATTCTCTTTGAGACAGAAGAGTCTGTTTTACGTCCGGGTGACATCCCTTTTTCACAGGCACTTACCCTGGTTTTCAGCGCCAAAGAGAGTTTGTTTAAAGCGCTCTTCCCCTGCGTGAAGGAATACATGGGATTTGACTGCGCGCGAGTGACAGCGCTGGAGGAACAGCATCTGACGCTGGCGCTGACCCGGTCGCTGGCAGGATTTTCCGCAGGCGACTGTTTCACGATCCACTGGCAGCGCGAAAACGAGCGAATTATCACGCTGATTGCTCAGCAATAACCGCCCTTCACGAGGCAATGCCCCCATGAAGCGAACGGGGGATTCTTTTTGCGTACCTGCTCGCGAATTTCCTGATGATTTTCCAATACTGCAATTTCTGTTTGGGCAACAGCCCGCTCTGGCATAGAATTCTTCGCAGCCATAATCAACTCCCTTTAGTTGTTTGTGGTTAGCGGTATAAGGGTGGTGGTACACCTTTATACCGCGATCTCGTTTATAACCTTTTACCTGCCTTTACAGCGCGTGTTGCCTGGGTTAACGGGGACTATCATACCGCTATGGATAAATGCACAGCCCGGTTAATTTATTAAAATATAAAAAATGCGAGACCGCTCGGGGAAAATATGAAAGGGTGGTTTTTAATTTCATGAATAAAGCTGACAAATAAATCACCCAGCAGAATATCAGTTATTATTCAGCTCGAGAATTATAGCCCGCCTTTCACCCAGAATACTTAAATCCATATATAAAAGAAAAGGACCAGAGATGACTCATCTCTGGCCCCGCTTTCTGTATTCAACAATGTTCAGCGAAAAGTTTACACATCCGGGAACATCACGCTATTTCCCGGCGCTTCGCGGTGAAGATGGATAAAGTTCAGGTGTCGTTCGTACTGATCGAGAATATCGGTGATCACCTGTTCCTTGCTGTAATCCATCAAATCGTTACCCTGGCTGCCTTCCAGCAGGAAGGTTTCCAGCCGATAGTAGGTCGATTTTCCGCTACGCGCGCGGTAGGTAAAGCCCGGCACCGAGTACTGCTGCGGCCAGATCTGGTAGATGAAGTTCTGCTCATCGCCCATATGCACCAGCAGATCCAGATGCCCTAAATGCTCGCCCTCTTCCGCCGGCAGATTCTTCAGCTCGACGTGCGCGCCACGCAGCTTCAGCTCCTGCGCGACCTCTTCCATCGCCGGGAAACAGACCGTTTCCATCATCTGTTTGGTGTAGCGCGTGCCCGGATAATTCATCAGGCGCGACAGCCGCTTTTTCCAGCTCAGACGGTCCTGGGTTCCCATCGGACGCGGCGCGGTGTCGCGGTTAGCGCTCTCACGCCGGTAATCTTCGACCTTGAGCGATTTATACAGCCCCGCCATCACAAAGAAGATGACGAAACTGAACGGCAGGCCCATGATCACCGTGGTGTTTTGCAGCGCCGAAATCCCGTTAGTCATCAGCATGCCCAGCGTCAGCAGACCGATCACCATCGACCAGAAGATACGCAGCCAGTTGGGCGCATCGCTGTTGATGTCCTTCAGCTTCGAAGTGAAGTTGCCCAGCACCAGCGCGCCGGAATCCGCCGACGTGACGTAAAACAGCAGACCGGTAATCGTGGCGACCGAAGCGCTAAAGGTAAACGCCGGGTACTGCGCCAGCAGGCTGTAGAACCCGCGCTCCGGATGCGCCATCGACTCCTGGGCAAACGCCGCATCGCCATGAATAATTTCATACAGCGCGCTGTTCCCGAACACCGACAGCCATAGCAGCGTAAAGGTAAACGGAATAATCAGCGTCCCCATCACGAACTGGCGGATGGTGCGCCCGCGCGAAATACGCGCCAGAAACAGCCCGACAAACGGCGACCAGGCCACCCACCAGGCCCAGAAGAACAGCGTCCAGTTGTTCATCCACTCGACCGGTCGGTCAAAGGCGAAGCTGTTGAGGGTCATGCCCATAAAGCGGTTCACGTAATCGCCCACGTTCAGCACCAGGGCGTTGAGCAGGAACGACGTATCGCCCATAAACAGCACAAACAGAATCAGCCCCAGCGCCAGCGCGACGTTCAGCTCGGACAGAATACGAATTCCCTTATCGACGCCAGAGGTCACGGAGATGGTGGCGATAATCACCGACAGCGCAATCAGCGCCGCTTTGGCCGCCATCGAATCCGGGATATCAAACAGCACGCTCAGGCCGTAGTTAAGCTGGACAACGCCAATCCCGAGGGTCGTCGCGATACCAAAAATGGTGCCGATAACGGCGGCAATATCCACGCTGTGACCAATCGGTCCGTTAATTTTTTTGCCAAAGATGGGATAGAGCGCCGAGCGGATCGTGAGGGGTAAATTATAACGATAGCTAAAGTATCCCAGCGCCATTCCCATCAGGGCGTACATCGACCAGCCGGTTAAGCCGTAGTGGAACAGCGTCCAGACCATCGCCTGACGCGCGGCCTCCATCGTCTGCCCCTGCCCTTCCGGCGGCTGCATATATTGCGTGATCGGCTCTGCCACCGAGAAGAACATCAGGTCGATGCCGATGCCTGCGGCGAACAGCATCGCCGCCCAGCTCAGCAGGCTGAACTCCGGTTTTGATTGCTCCGGCCCGAGCTTGACCGAGCCAAATCTTGAGCAGGCAATGCACACCACAAAGACGATATACAGCGTGGCAGCCAGTAAATAATACCAGCCGAAGGTTTTTGAAACCCAGTTTAAGGTTCGACCAATCCACAGCGCGGATAAGTCGCTGAAGAAGATCGTCATCAGGGAAAACAACAAAATCAGTCCTGCCGAAGTGTAAAACACCACCGGATTGATTTTGTCCTTTTCTCTGCTTTGTGAAAGGTCTGTCATCCAGTATCCCCACTCTTTTTGTAACTATTGAAAACAAAATCCGCAACAATTAAGACACATTTTATATTGAACGTCCAATCAAAAACCGCTTTAATGGTTAAACAACGCTGATGAATGGAGCGGCAAAATGCCCAAACTGGGGATGCAGCCAATCCGGCGCAGGCAACTGATCGACGCCACGCTGGAAGCAATAAATGAAGTGGGTATGCACGATGCCACTGTCGCGCAGATTGCCCGTCGGGCAGGGGTATCGACCGGCATCATCAGCCACTACTTCAGGGACAAAAATGGCCTGCTTGAAGCCACGATGCGCGACATCACCAGCCAGCTTCGCCACGCGGTGCTGAGCCGTTTACGCGCTCTGCCCGACGGCAGCGCTGAGCAGCGTTTGCAGGCCATTGTGGCCGGCAATTTTGACGAAACGCAGATCAGCAGCGCGGCCATGAAAGCCTGGCTGGCCTTCTGGGCGAGCAGTATGCATCAGCCGATGCTGTATCGCCTGCAGCAGGTGAGCAGTCGGCGTCTGCTGTCGAATCTGGTCAGCGAATTTGCCCGCGTGCTGCCGCGTGAAAAAGCGCAGGAAGCCGGCTACGGCCTGGCGGCGCTGATCGACGGACTGTGGCTACGCGCCGCGCTCAGCGGTCACGCTCTGGATAAAGGCCGTGCGCAGGCGCTAACTGGCCATTTCATCAGCCAGCATTTACCGATCGTCACCGAATAACCGAGGAGAAATTATGTCCCGAATGGCGGAACAACAGCTTTATATCAACGGTGGTTATACCCCCGCCACCAGCGGTAGCACCTTCGAGACCATCAACCCGGCCAACGGCGAGGTGCTGGCGACCGTACAGGCCGCCGGACGCGACGATGTGGATCGTGCCGTAAAAAGCGCCCGGCAGGGGCAAAAAGTCTGGGCGGCAATGACCGCTATGGAGCGTTCGCGTATTTTGCGCCGCGCCGTGGATATCCTGCGCGAGCGTAACGACGAACTGGCCCATCTGGAGACGCTCGACACCGGCAAGCCGCTTTCCGAAACCAGCAGCGTCGATATTGTGACCGGTGCGGATGTGCTCGAATATTACGCCGGGCTCATTCCGGCGCTGGAAGGCAGCCAGATCCCGCTGCGCGACACCTCTTTCGTCTACACCCGTCGCGAGCCACTGGGCGTGGTGGCGGGGATTGGTGCGTGGAACTACCCGATTCAGATTGCCCTGTGGAAATCCGCGCCAGCGCTGGCCGCAGGCAATGCCATGATCTTTAAACCAAGCGAAGTGACCCCGCTGACGGCGCTGAAGCTGGCCGAAATTTACACCGAAGCCGGTCTGCCGGATGGGGTATTTAACGTGCTGCCGGGCGTGGGCAGCGAGACGGGACAGTATCTGACTGAGCATCCCGGTATCGCCAAAGTGTCATTTACCGGCGGCGTGGCCAGCGGCAAAAAAGTGATGGCTAACTCCGCCGCCTCGTCGCTGAAAGAGGTGACGATGGAACTGGGCGGCAAATCTCCGCTGATTGTGTTCGACGATGCGGATCTCGATCTGGCCGCCGATATCGCGATGATGGCCAACTTCTTCAGCTCCGGGCAGGTGTGCACTAACGGGACGCGCGTATTCGTTCCGGCAAAATTCAAAGCGGAATTTGAGCAGAAAATCCTGGCGCGCGTGGCGCGTATTCAGGCCGGTGATCTATTCGATGCGTCCACCAACTTTGGTCCGCTGGTCAGCTTCCCGCATCGCGAAAACGTGCTGCGCTTTATCGAACAGGGCAAACGCCAAGGCGCACGCGTGCTGTGCGGCGGCGACGTGCTGAAAGGCGACGGATTTGATAACGGCGCATGGGTTGCCCCAACCGTCTTTACCGACTGTCGCGACGACATGACCATCGTGCGCGAAGAAATTTTCGGGCCGGTTATGGCGATCCTCACCTATGAAAGTGAAGAAGAAGTGATTCGTCGCGCCAATGATACCGACTACGGTCTGGCGGCGGGTATTGTCACCACCGACCTGAACCGGGCGCATCGCACTATCCACCAGCTCGAAGCGGGTATTTGCTGGATCAATACCTGGGGGGAATCCGCTGCCGAAATGCCGGTGGGCGGGTACAAACACTCCGGTATTGGCCGCGAAAACGGCGTGATGACGCTCCAGAGTTACACCCAGGTGAAGTCCATCCAGGTTGAGATGGGTAAATTCCAGTCCATATTTTAACCGGGAGGTTTATTTGCAATTTGACTACATCATTATTGGTGCCGGTTCTGCCGGCAACGTACTGGCGACACGACTGACGGAAGATCCCAATACCACCGTACTGCTGCTTGAAGCAGGCGGTCCGGATTACCGTTTTGACTTCCGCACGCAGATGCCTGCGGCACTGGCCTTCCCGTTACAGGGTAAGCGCTATAACTGGGCGTATGAAACCGAGCCTGAGCCGTTCATGAACAACCGCCGGATGGAGTGCGGACGCGGGAAAGGCCTGGGTGGTTCATCGCTGATTAACGGCATGTGCTACATCCGTGGTAACGCCATGGATCTGGACAACTGGGCGACCGAGCCAGGGCTTGAGCACTGGAGCTATCTCAACTGCCTGCCCTACTACCGCAAATCAGAAACGCGGGATGTGGGCCCAAATGACTGGCACGGTGGCGACGGTCCGGTGAGCGTCACCACCTCAAAACCCGGCGTGAATCCGCTGTTTGAAGCGATGATTGAAGCGGGCGTGCAGGCCGGTTATCCGCGCACGGACGATCTCAACGGCTATCAGCAGGAAGGATTTGGCCCGATGGACAGGACCGTGACCCCGCAGGGTCGCCGCGCCAGCACCGCCCGCGGCTATCTGGATCAGGCTAAACCGCGGGCTAATTTGACCATCCGCACTCACGCCATGACCGATCACATTATTTTTGACGGCAAGCGTGCGGTGGGCGTCGAATGGCTGGAAGGTGACAGCACCATTCCGAACAACGCGACGGCGCGCAAGGAAGTGCTGTTATGTGCCGGGGCGATTGCCTCGCCGCAGATCCTGCAACGCTCAGGCGTCGGCAGCGCTGAACTGCTGAAGCAGTTTGCGGTTCCGCTGGTTCATGACCTGCCCGGCGTGGGGGAGAATCTGCAGGATCACCTTGAGATGTACCTGCAATATGAGTGCAAAGAACCGGTCTCCCTCTACCCGGCGCTGCAGTGGTGGAACCAGCCAAAAATTGGCGCAGAATGGCTGTTTGGCGGCACGGGCGTCGGCGCAAGCAACCACTTTGAAGCGGGCGGTTTTATCCGCAGTCGCGAAGAGTTTGCGTGGCCGAATATTCAGTACCACTTCCTGCCGGTTGCGATTAACTATAACGGCTCGAATGCGGTGAAAGAGCACGGCTTCCAGTGTCACGTCGGCTCCATGCGCTCGCCGAGCCGTGGGCATGTGCGCATCACCTCTCGCGATCCGCACGACCACCCGGCGATCCTGTTCAACTATATGTCTCACGAGCAGGACTGGCAGGAGTTCCGCGATGCGATCCGCATCACCCGTGAAATCATGCACCAGCCGGCGCTGGATAAATATCGCGGCCGCGAGATAAGCCCGGGCGTGGAGTGTCAGACCGACGAACAGCTCGACGAATTTGTGCGTAACCACGCCGAGACGGCGTTCCATCCGTGCGGCACCTGCAAAATGGGTTATGACGAAATGTCCGTGGTCGATGGCGAGGGCCGCGTCCACGGGCTGGAAGGGCTGCGCGTGGTGGATGCCTCAATCATGCCGCAGATCATTACCGGCAACCTGAACGCCACCACCATTATGATTGGCGAGAAAATTGCCGATGCCATTCGCGGTCGCGAGCCGCTGGCGAAGAGCACGGCGGCCTATTATGTGGCGGATGGGGCGCCGGTTCGTCGCTAGCGATTTTCTCCCGAGGGAGGCGCATAAGGAAAGTTGAACAAACGCCAGAATATCCAATAACAGAATCTTTGGTTTCTGGCGTTTTTAAAACTTTCCGTGTGAAAAACATTGTCCATACATATTGTTTAAAAAAAGATTATGTGGAGTTATTTTTAATCTGAACAATAAATAATATGTTATATACGAACAGCGAATGTGGGGCAGGCTATCTCGGATTACAGAGATTAAGCGTAAAAATAAACCACAATTAATCTTTGAAAGCTAATGCAAAGCGCCAAAATGGCGCTTTTTTATTTTATCGGGGGTAGTTTATACCCATTTCAATCTGTATGTTTTTAAATCTGGAGTTGAATAGACTCACTATACACGCACCTATGACAACCCCAACAAATAGCAAACCCCATCCTAAAATGGGCATTTCAGAAAATGCTTTCTCAGGAATGACTGTTAATAATAAAATAGCGGCTGGGCAAATCAAAAAACCAACTGTAAATAGTGTGTATAAAGCCGGGTCAAACATATATGGTTCTCCCCAGCGCCCCGGATATTTTGTTGTGACCAGTCCCATGTGTGTTTTTTGAGAGTCCGAACTGGCTATCAGTTGATGGCCTTGCCCGTACTTTGCAGCATCAGCCGCCAGAGCCAGGATCAGCCATTGCTGAACGTCTGTACTCTGTCCCGTTACCAACTCTAACTCATATCGACTGTCTGCCATTACTCCGGTTTTAGCGTTGTCTATCTCACTGAACAGAATGAATTTAGCCTGTTTATCAAGTGAACTTGACCAGAATCTTTTTATTTTTTCATTTTGCACCTGCTGTGCTGACAAATAAGCACTGCCTGATTTATCCAGATGATAAAGGTTACTGTCCATTGTGCGGAGAACGTAGAGAGGCGCATCATCATTTTTTAATAATTCATCTGCGGTAAAGATAAAGGCACTGGCATTTTCAAAAAAATCTTTATGTTCTTCATCATGTAATTCAATGACTACCAATAATCTGTTTTGCCAGGTCCCTTCATCTATCCACTTATTTATTAATCCATAATCGGGGCATTTATCCATAAAATGAATTTCCCCTGTCCTGGATTTATCCAGACCTAAAATTTCAAATAAATTTCTCAACTCACTACAAACTGATTCGTCAGCTCCTTTAACATATAACCATGTATTAAATGGATAATACCCTCTTACCAGTGAATCTTTAAGTGGCTCTAAAAGTTGAGCCATGACTTTCTGCAGTCGTGATTCGTCCACTGAATCAGAAGATGTTTTTATTATTAATGGTGTGTTGGGGCTTATGGGCGCTTCACCCTCAAGTTTTTGCATTTTTAATGCAAGGTCTGGCACTGGCGTAATTGAGGAATAATTCAGGAGTATCAGTGTTTCTATAGCCCAGTTTTTCCATTCATACATACCATACCGCGTTAAGTATTCAGAAAAATGATAATCAAAGAAAAAAATCCTTAATGCTGAGGCGGTAAAAGTCCAGATGAAAAAAGAAATCATCATAGGAATAATTATTCCGTTATGGAATAACTGTTCTTTAAAATTTTTATCCTGGGGTAACGTCAGTATGTTATAGCCAATAAAGAAAATAAAAATGAGTGCAATTATAATCAGTAACGGCTTATACGGAAATTTTGACGGCTCACGATAATTGTTTTTTGCCGGAATAGTCCATTTCATTTACTTGATCCTGCTGTGGGTAAAGTTGTTCTGATTGCGCAACCACATGCCGCCTTGCAGCCATCCACTACAACGCCTTTTCCGTTCATCATCCACGTTGGTTCAAACTCAGTAATCGGGAACTCGCCCTTGTGTGGTATGCATATAACAGTATCCCCCTGTAAGGCTACGGGGATGCCCATAAACACACTGCCCGTCGCCTTGTTAACGTAACCGCCGTTCTCCAGCGGATCGTTTAATCTGATAACGCCCTTCATGCTACCCCCTTTATTTTGCGTTCATATCACAGCGCATACGATCCCAGCCTTTATAATTCTTTACTTCAGGCTCTTTATCCGGCAAGTTTTTATAATTTTCTTTGTGACCGTCAACTAAATGCTCTAATGCCGCTTTCATAAATACCACCGTTCCCCACGCATGACTGGGGTATTCAGGACTTATATGACCCTGTATGACCTCACCTTTGGGATCGTAGGTATCATCTATGAACGTATAATCCACGCCGGGGCCGCCAGGCTTTAACAGAGGATCTTCAAAGGGATAGGAACTCATATATAAGTGGCCTTTATCAGTGGTAATAAACGCCTGATTATTGACCACAACAACACGTTTTATTTCTTTTCCGAGCGGCCTGTCAATTCCAGTGCCATCTTCGCTTACTTCCACTGGAGGGTATGGGGCCATATAATTTGCCACTTGCCACGTCGCGCCGTAGTCTTTTGATATTTTATAGGCTCCGGGTTCCCACCTCGGAATTAAAATATACTGCTCAGATGGATGAATGTACACCTTTGTAAATATCTGATAGGTGGAGTAAATACCATCCACCAGCTCTTTATGAATGTTTCTTTTTTTATCGTGATACCAGAGCGCCCCTTCACAATTATATCCAGTCAACTCCAGATAGCGGTTATCATCATAGCGATAAACAACCTGTGACGGCGGCTTGTTATGCCCTGAACATGCTGATAAGGTTGTTATCAGCATGGCAATATTTATTATCTTCCTTGTTAACATACTTCCCCCTACACGTTTTTAGGTTTTGGCATATCCCACTGGAGATTGACCGTTTCTTTGGGATGAATTTCATTGCGCTGTGCGGGGATCTCCTTCGAGGCGACAATTTTATTTTCTGTGGGAATAATCCTTGTGAGCATGCATTTCACAGTATCCCTTCGTAAGGCCACGGGGATGCCCATAAACACACTGCCCATCGCCTTGTTAACGTAACTGCCGTTCTCCAGCGGATCGTTTAATCTGATAACGCCCTTCATGCTACCCCCTTTATTTTGCGTTCATATCACAGCGCATACGATCCCAGCCTTTATAATTTTTTATTTCAGGCTCTTTATCCGGCAATTTTTTATAATTTTCTTTATAACCATCAACTAAATGCTCTAATGCCGCTTTCATAAATACCACCGTTCCCCATGCATGACCCGGAGATTCTGGTCTTATATGACCCTGTATGACCTCACCTTTGGGATCGTAGGTATCATCTATGAACGTATAATCCACGCCGGGGCCGCCAGGCTTTAACAGGGGATCTTCAAACGGATACGAACTCATATATAAATGGCCTTTATCAGTGGTAATAAACGCCTGATTATTGACCACAACAACACGTTTTATTTCTTTTCCCCACGGATAATCTATCCCATGTCCATCTTCATCTTGTTCGAGTTTAGGAAAAGGAGCCATATAAGTTGCCACTTGCCACGTCTCCCCGTAGTCTTTAGATATTCTATAGGCTTCAGGTTCCCATCTTGGAATTAAAATATATTGCTCAGATGGATGAATGTATGCCTTTGTAAATATCTGATAGGTGGAGTAAATACCATCCACCAGCTCTTTATGAATGTTTCTTTTTTTATCGTGATACCAGAGTGCCCCCTCACAATTATATCCTATTAACTCCAGATAGCGGTTATCATCATAGCGATAAACGACCTGTGACGGCGGCCTCGTATGCCCTGAACATGCTGACAGGGTTGTTATCAGCATGGCAATATTTATTATCTTTCTTCTTAACATACTTCCCCCTATACGTTTTCAGGTTTTGGCATATCCCACTGGAGATTGACCGTTTCTTTGGGATGAATTTCATTGCGCTGTCCGGGGTGTCCTTCGAGGCGACAATTTTATTTTCTGTGGGAAAAATCCTTGTGAGCATGCATATTAAAGTATCCCGTTGTAAGGCTACGGGGATGCCCATAAACACACTGCCCGTCGCCGTGTTAACGTAACCGCCGTTCCCCAGCGGATCGTTTAATCTGATAACGCCCTTCATGCTACCCCCTTTATTTTGCGTTCATATCACAGCGCATACGATCCCAGCCTTTATAATTTTTTATTTCAGGCTCTTTATCCGGCAAATTTTTGAAATTCTCTTTGTGACCGTCAACTAAATGCTCTAATGCCGCTTTCATAAATACCACCGTTCCCCACTCTGAACCGGCGTATTCAGGACTTATATGGCCCTGTAAGACCTCTCCTTTTGGATCGTAGGTATCATCTATGAACGTATAATCCACGCCGGGGCCGCCAGGCTTTAACAGAGGATCTTCAAACGGATAGGAACTCATATATAAATGGCCTTTATCAGTGGTAATAAACGCCTGATTATTGACCACAACGATTCGGTTTATCTCTTTTCCGAGTGGACTGTCAATTCCAGTGCCATCTTCGCTTACTTCCACTGGAGGATACGGGGCCATATAAGTTGCCACTTGCCACGTCTCCCCGTAGTCTTTTGATATTGTATAAGCTCCGGGTTCCCACCTCGGAATTAAAATATATTGCTCAGATGGATGAATGTACACCTTTGTAAATATCTGATAGGTGGAGTAAATACCATCCACCAGCTCTTTATGAATGTTTCTTTTTTTATCGTGATACCAGAGCGCCCCTTCACAATTATATCCAGTCAACTCCAGATAGCGGTTATCATCATAGCGATAAACGACCTGTGACGGCGGCCTGGTATGCCCTGAACATGCTGACAGGGTTGTTATCAGCATGGCAATATTTATTATCTTCCTTGTTAACATACTTCCCCCTATACGTTTTTAGGTTTTGGCATATCCCACTGGAGATTAACCGTTTCTTTGGGATGGATTTCATTGCGCTGTGCAGGTTTGCTGGTTGTGGCATTATAAAACTCATTAACGACACCAAATTCACCCTTTGGTAATACTTCATCTGGTCTGTTCATATGATTTTTTGTTTGTTCTTCATTTAACTTTCCTGTTTTGTAATATTCCCTGGCTCGCTCAAAACCATTTCGTTTCATGCGCCAGTCTGCGCGGCATAATAAATCTATCCAGAACTGACCGCCTTTATAATCAAAGACCTTGCATTTTCCGATTGCCAGATCAAAGGCCATTGCCTTAGCCGGGGCATCCTTTGAGGCAACGATAGAGGAATGCTGGCTGTAGCCAACGGGATCGGCCTGCATCCATTCTTTTTCTAACTCTTCGGGAGTTTTTGCATAGGTTAAACGCACCTGCTTTTCAGTGGGGCCGTTAATCACGACGCCTTTGATATACATCCTGCGGTATTCTCTGGAATAAATCTTCAGCTCTACGGGGGATAACATATGTCCTGCCTGTAAGTTACCAAACCCCATCCAGCTAAGGCTTTTAATTTCTGTCACGGTACGCTCAAGCGCGTTCGCCTTTGCCGAGAACGAAATAATCTGATCCGGGGAATCGGGATCTACCGGGGATTTATACTGCGTATCACTGCCCTGTAATACATGGCTGAACGGCTGCGGTAACTGTTCGCCGTTAACAATCACATCAGCATAGGTATATTTTTTAGTCTGTATTGCGTCCTGATTAAAGCCCCCGGTTTTAAGCTGTGGCATTTCAAACGGGGTACTTAACGGGCTGTTACCCACAGCAGGACCATTCTCACAAAAAACGCGCTGTCTCAGATTTTCAATTCCACCAGCAATGTCCTGGGGTATGCCGCGCCAGCCAAAACCCTGGACATTCAGCAATGAAACAATACTGTCATTCGGGCAGAAATAGTTATAGACCTTGCCGAAATTATTACGCCTGTATAATTTATCCGAGCGCCATTTTGATTTTTTGCTCAGACAAATTGACCCCTCAAGCTCGTCTGTTTCCGCATCGGTATGATAGCCATCCGTGGTGTACTTAGAATTTGTTTTCATCAAATTACAGAAGTTTTTAAACGTCTGCTGCCGCGCATGGTCCGTCTGATGATGCCCGTCCGTCAGCCCCTCCACCGTGGTATTTTTCAGAGCGTAGGGAGAATGATTGAGAATGACACAATCGGCTGGCCTGACATTTCCCTGCTTAAGAAGCATATTAGCAAGCATGGTAATAATAGTTCCCTGTGAATGAGCAACTATATTTATGACTTCATTTTTGAGAGGATCTTCGTTTCGAATAGTTTTAATCAAATCTGCCAGACGCTGCGCGGCAAAAAACTGATATATGCGGTGCGGATTGTTATAAATAGGATGGGTAAAATCGCCCCCGTTAACGTGAAGAGACATAAAACCCGCCGCCCCCGTCGCCAGGCCACCCGCGCCCGGTCCTAACATATCAGGAATGTTAGTTGTGGCATTGGCAAACGTCCCGCCGCCTTTTGCGTAAACATCATCCAGGGCATTACCAAAATTATCATTGCCGTATTTTAATTTAATGTTTTCAATATGCCCCAGCTTTTCCAGCTTTTTCTTATCATCTTCCTGATAGGCATCATAGGGGAGTTTCGCCCCCAGCCCTGACTTCTCCACCTCTTCCCGGTAGCGACGTTGATCTTCAATGTAGGTTGCATGGTCCACGGGTTTATAGCCCCAGTAGAACGGGATAACGGGCGAGCGTCCGGGCAGTTTAACCTGCTGCTGTTCACCGTCTCCCATATCCATTTTGTACTGATGCCACTCATGCGGATAGAGATCATCGCGGCCTAAACGCTCATTCAGCCCGGCAATAATGCCCTGTTCCTGATTCTGGTAGGCTTCGCCCACATCATTCACACCATGTACGAGGATCACAATACACGGCATCGGACGTTTATAGGGTATCTCGCAAATTTCCATACCTGCGCCTGTGGATTTAGGCACACCCTGTATTTTTGTTGCCACCAGGCGCTTATTAAACGGGCTGTTACTCATCGGCTAAAATCTCCACATTCAGATCATCCATTTCAGTTAATTCCAGGGGAGGGGTTAACCCCTCGCTGTCTGTCACACCTTCGATAATTTCACCCGTCGATTTTGTGATCCTGAATTTAGTTTCTTTCAGCACATCGTCCGGGCTACCGTCTCCATGTAATTTAATCTTTCTGTGAAACTGGTCTGCTTTAAATACAGGGGTTTTATCTGTAGCAGATTCCGGGCCGCTCCAGTCCAGCACCGCGCCCTTAATCTGAACGATGCCGGGAGAGAATATTTTTATCGAACCATCTTCATTTATTCTGAGTCCACCGCCGCCACACATTAGCTGAATATTTTTTTTGGCACTGACCGTGACGTTGCCGTTAATACTCTGTACATGAAAATCCCTGTCAGACAATAGCCCCATTTCTCCACGCTGCGCCTGTACTGAAATATCATCCTTTGCCGCAATGATTTTAATTCCGGTCGCGCGAGTGAAAAGAGACAGCCCCTGTCCGACCGCTACAGACAATTTTTTCAGAAAGTTGAAACTGCCGTTATTCGATGCATTCAGAGACAGATTCTGACCCGCCGATAATGCCAGCGTTTCAGGGGTTATCAGGCCCATCCCCCGATCCCCGTAGGCCACCAGCCCCGGCTCCGAGAGTTTATCCAGTATTGTATTGAGCTGTTGCTGTGGCCCTGTATCGACATTAAATGCCTGCGCCGTTTGTGCGCTCTGCTGTAGAGACGTTGCCAGCGTCAGCGCAGATTGCAGTTGCGCTATTACGGCATTCATTTCAAGCTGCTGGCCCTGCGCTTTTGGCTGGGGTTCTGTGGTGAGCAGGACGCCTTTTGCGGCCCTGACCGTCGCCCGGTTGTCTGTGCGTAGCTCCGCACCTTCACCGCGCTGTTTGCCTGTTGCATCGACCAGGTGACCTATACTGAGCTGGCTCTTTTCGTACTCTGTACTGACCTTGACGTGTTCCTTTCCTCGCTTATCCTCCATCCTTAGCTTATTCAGTCCCGCCGTTCTGATAACGTTGCGGGTATTGTTTCGGTTTGTGACCAGATCGGGATTCGGGGCGTGGTGTAATGCGTGGGCGATGAACGGTCTTTCTGGATCTCCCCCCTCAAAAGCAATCGCTACCTCTGTACCCGCTATTAATGGAAAATGTATTCCATACGTCCCCCCCGCATATTGTCTTGCGAGACGAACCGGCATACTTTCATAGCCTTTTGTTTGTTCATCCAGATCGAAATCAAATTTAACCCAGTATCGCCCCTGTCCATCTATATGACTGTATATGTCATTGTCGTTCGTGGATGTCACGATAGCGGGAACAGTGCCAGGTATGCGTGGACGTGGAAGCGGCTCTGGTCGAAAACACACATTATCCCTATAGGGAATACCAAGCAACCGGGACTGGAGAGCACAATCCCGGCTGGCGCTGACCACCATTGCCGTGATCACAAATCCATCATCAAAGGCACGGGGAATGTGACCCGCGATATCTGCTACCATGCCCGGAGTGAGCAGGGGGCTGGTTGTTAACCCGCTGAGGACAGTCTGGTTATTGAGTAATATTTCATGGTGGAGTTTTGCATAAAACCAGCTTGACTCACCGCCTGATTTTTTCCCGTACCTGTCGCCCGGCTCATGGTGAATATCAGCATATCGGTAATCTGTACCGTAGGTTACTGGCCCCCCTCTGAATACATCAGCATCCGCGTCCAGAATGGCTGAGTATGACAGCCTGTAATCAAAGTTTTTGGTTCGCACACCTGCCGACACTACGCTGTGCCGCGCCGTCAGTTGGTCTATTGAATAATCGTTACTTGAAAGACCCGCATGGGATATATGCGCGATTTTTTGATCGAAAAGGTATCGGTTGCCGCTATCGCTGAAAACGATCACGATAATATCAGGATGTTCTTGATGGTTTTCAAATCTGAACCATATCCCCACCTCTGAGAGTAAGCGGCTGATAAACTGCAAATCCGACTCGCCCCACTGGACAATCATTTCACGATCAGGGTAGCTGTTTGTCAGCAGATCATAATCAATCTCGTAACCCTCAAAGCGATGCTCTTTAAGAATTTTCTTTACCAGATCCGGTACGTTTTCATTTAAATAGACTGCTGACCTTCTCCGCCGCGCCAGCAATGCCAGTGTGTGCTCCAGTGTTATTTCATAAACGGATTCATCGGGGGAGGTACTGATTAGAGAGAATGATGTGACAACTCCCTCAATTTGTCGCTCAACATTCCATTTATCATAATCGGGGGAGTATTTACTCCACTTATTGTTTGGCGCTCTGATGATCAGCGTGGCACGTAAACTCAGGATGGAATCGAGGGGAATATCTTTGAGTGCAGATGTGATTTTTATTTTATAACTATATGGTTTACTTAGACTTTCAACCCCTTCAAAGGATAAAACATCCAGATGTGGCAAGGGGGATTCGCTGATAATATTTAACAGATATTTGTTTATATTATCACTGGGTTTTATATCTTTCAGATTATAGAAGTTTGAACCGTTGCTCATGGCACTATCCCTTTGCTAAAGCGTGACTTATAAGAAACTTTGACTTTATGACTACCAGAATAAAGTGCAAGAAAAAAATCGTAATTTTGTATTTTTAAGAATTTCAAACGCATTAAAAAAGTTGAAATAAATTAATTATTAAGAAATTGATGTTAAGCCAGAGAATGAAAAAGGGGTAAAGTCTAATCATCTATTAAAAAAACATAATGACGACATGGTAATAAAATACACAGCCATGAAAAACAGCCTTATATTACATTATAACTCCACAGGCATTCATTCTTCCCTGAAGGGTCCCATTCGCTAACAAAATAATAAGATACCCTATGCAATGGAAAAAATGCATTATAATCTTTTGTCTGATACCGGATGTTTTCTTTATTATCTGTCTGGATAGCTTTCTAAACATCTTAACTCTTCATCAGTAAAACCAAATCCTCGAACTTTTGCCTCAATATCAGCCATGATTAAATCTCAAGGTAATACTTAAGAGGTCATTTCATTCCGCCCGCGGGTCTAGGTAAGTTACTTGTTAAAAAAGAAAGGATTCAAGGACAATGATCCCCCCCTCTCCCGCCACAAAAAAATGCTGAGGTCATTTACACCGTCGGTCCTGCGCAGAACGACGAGCACCAAATGGGCCAGATTCTGGAAAGCGCCTCGCAAATCGGAAAGTAACCTGACGAAATACGGGGGTGAAGGCTTTTTTTTGTCAGCGGCTGGTCGTAAAGTGCCTGCGTTGCGGCACATCCGCAATCGGGCGTAGGAACCCGTTTTTCACGACACGACAATTTTTGTCGCGACAGTGCTCACCCCGTTAAAATGACGGTAGCGCTGGTGGAGCAGCCGTAAGGCTGGCCGTTTCGTCGTGTACGGTATTCCTACCTCCGTCAGCGCTCCCCCCAGAGCACAGGAACTTATTGCGGTGGTTTGGATAAATACCAGAAAAGGAATATCACATGACGACTTTCCCAACCCTGTCTTATGCACAATCTGAAGAAGACATCGTTCAACAGCTTATTACCCTCCCCCTCCCCGAAACCGCAGATTCGATTGCGGTGGCTGACGCCTGTGCCGCAATGGTCTGCGCGCTGGTCGAAACCGATGATGCCGATAAACGCAGCGCCTTATGCCAGCGGTTGCTGGAGGCACTCGGTCAGTTACGCGAACGCTGCGATACCGGGCTTGCGCCGCATCTGATTGAGCAGTTAATCGCGGGTGAGAGAACCACCTCCTGCGTGCCGGACTGCTGGCAGGAAACGGCGACACAGGTGGAGTATGCGCAGGCTTTAACCCAGGCCATTCTTGGCGGAACGCTGCCAGCCAACGTGGCGAACGATTTAACGAGGTTACTGCATGATATGGTCTGGTTGCTGGCGGAGTTTGTGAGGGAGCCGGCTGTCACGGCGCACTAAGCGCAGTAAGTGATGCCGAAATTCTGCGTCTACCGCGTGCAGGATTTCGGCACAGGATCACTTGAGCAGTTTTACCGTGGCATCGATATCGATCTCATCTTCCGAGAAGATGAACGTCGTGCCCTGGAAGGTGGTGATCGCCAGTTTTTTCAGCGAACGCATTTCACCCGGTTTCGTGGTTGATTTCGGTCTGATATTACTCAGCAGTAACCCAACGGACAGCACGGCATTTTCTTTATCAATCCGGGTTTCAACAGGCACTTCTTCGCTGTAAACAAGGAAAGACTTGATCGACGTGAGCTTAAGGCGCTCGCCTGCGATAAAGATGTATTTGCTTTCCGGAATCACTTTCACCGCATACGCGGATAATCCCTTGTTGTTGGTCGTGGGTTCGAAAGTGACCGCCGCATCTTTCTTAATCAGCTCAGGGTTGGCGACCTTAATCACATGAAAATAGCGGTTATCGCCGTTTTCATCTTTGATAAATCCAAAACCTTTATCTTTAAACCACGTTGTGATTGTTCCGTTCATCGCCATTACCGCCTGGTTAATCGTTTATCAACTCAATTTTTGCAGCGCGCAGTGTAAAGCACAATGCCTGCGCAGACCACGCCTTTGGCTTAAGTCTGGATGATAAATTTACGATCGGCGAGTGTCAGCGTCCAGGGGAAAGGGTAAAAATGCGAAATACGCGGGTAGCGTCCCCTGCACGCTTCATCGGATAGCCAGATTCGTCAGTCGCCCGAAAATTGGGTATGATCCGCACCCACTCTCAAGCCGGTCAGCCTGATGTCTACGATTATTGATACCTTTATTGCGCCACCGTGCCACGACCAGATAGACATACTCTGGCAGGACGAGCATCTGGTGCTGATCAATAAACCCGCCGGGCTGCTCAGCCTCTCGGGGAAAAATCCGCAGAATCTGGATTCGGTGCATCATCGGCTGGTCAGGCAATTCCCGGGTTGTACCCTGGTGCATCGCCTGGATTTTGGGACTTCCGGGCTGATGGTCATTGCCCGCAATAAAGCGATTAATGCCGCACTTTGCCAGCAGTTCAGCCAGCGGACAGTTACCAAGGTGTACAGCGCGCTGCTCTGTGGACATCTGGAAAAAGACGAAGGAGTGATAGACGCGGCGATTGCCAAAGATCCGGCGCTGTTCCCGCTGATGTCGCTTTGCGAAATCCACGGTAAGCCCGCTCGCTCCCGCTATCGGGTCATTGAGCGCTTTTATCTGGAGGCTGAAAACGGGACGTCGCTCCCCTTAACGCGGGTACAGCTCACGCCGGAAACCGGGCGTACTCACCAGCTTCGCATCCACTGCCAGCGGCTGGGTCACCCAATTCTCGGCTGTGACCTGTATGGCGGTCGCCTGCTGCCAGGCAGCGAACAGACGCCGCGGCTCATGCTGCACGCCAGCGAGCTGGATTTTGTGCATCCCATTAGCGGAAAAGAAATTAATGCCCGGCATGCCAGCCCGTTCTGAATGTGATGATAACGTTCTGGACGCCACCGTGAAGATGACCGGTACGGTGGCTTAATCACTTTGCTCGTCTGGCCCGACGGCTGTACCGTTTGTTACCACATCAAATCATCGGGCACTTTAAAATCAGCATACGGATCGTCTTCATCCTGCTCTTCCTGACTGAGTGCGCTATTTAAAACAATACTGTTCGCATCACGCTGCGCAATTTTATCGGCAACACTCGCCGGAATGATGACATATTGGCTCTCGCCGCTGTTATCCACCAGACGCGCAATGGCGAGACGGCCACTAATCAGCTGAGTTTGCGTCAGCTTATCGACCGTCATTTTTTTAATCAGATTATTATCGGTGAAATTGAAATCAATATTGCCTCTTGAAATGTCAATCCGGTTCATTTCAATCAACTGCTTCACCTGAGCTTTATATTCTTTTGATAACGCAGCCTGTTTTTGTTGTTCGCTCAACTGCTTATCACGCTCAAGCTGGGCTTTTTTATTTTCTTCGACAGCCTCTCTCGCCTCACGAGCCTGAACGCGTGATTTTTTTGCCGTTCTCTGGACTTTGGCCATTTTTTTGCTGGTCACTAATCCAGCCTTTAACATTTGCTCTTGTAAGGTCAGTTTTGTCATCTTCGTTTCTAAACCAGTTGAATAAGTTGCGGGATTATACCTGGAATGCCCGCTGCGGGGCCAGACGCTGAGGTAACCGATAACAGGATTATACACAACACGCCGCCAGGCGTGTCTGCTTCTGCACCAGGCCGCGGATGTCATGAAGACTGTTCGCTGATTCGTCTTTCACATTTTCACAAACAAACTCAGAATTCCTACGCTCAGGGCGCTATAGAAAAGCACTTGATACAGATTCGTCGGCACCTCTACCCATCTTCGCACTATCCCAAGCGCAACCACGACCAGCGCGGCCGGATAGATAGCACACAGCACTGGCACAGCCATTTCTGTTAAGGCGTTAAGCCCCAGCACGGCAAGTGCAGCCGAAATAATCAGCGATAGCGTCACGAGCAGTCTGTAAGACGCCCCGCTTATCTGACTGAAATAGCGGGCAGTTCCCGTCGTCAGGCCAATAGCCGTCACCAGACAAGCCAGGGTGATGATCGCCGCCAGCAGTACCCGACCATAAAGACCAAAAACCGCCTCAACATAGACGCTCATGATCTGCATACCATTCGTGGCACCCAGCGCCGGGCTGTGCGATCCCATAGACAAATAGCAGATGTAAATGAGCGCCAGGCCCGCAGCGGCAATAAATGCCGCCGCTGCGGAATGGGTGAAAATGCCACGCGCATGGGTTATCCCGCGCTGTTTAAGCGTATGCGTGATGATCGCGCCAAAGCACAGGGCGCTGATCACATCCAGGGTCTGATAGCCGTTGATAAATCCGGTGTCGAACGCCCGGGTCTGATACGCGGTGGTGGCTGCCGTCATCTCACCAATCGGGTGCAACCATGCACAAACGCCGATAAAAATTAATGCGCCGATCTTCACCGGCGAAAGGAAGAAACCGACAATCTCCAGCAGTTTTCCCGGCTTTGCCAGTATCGCGCCAGCAAGGCCAAAGAAGGCGGCGGAAAAGATAATTTTCTGCGTCAGGGTGACCCCCACTCCACCAGCGATCGCTTCAAAACTGATCGTCGCAGTACGCGGCGTGCCAAATAAAACGCCCAGCGTTAAAAAGCATACGCCAATAAAAATGGCGCCCGGAAATTTGCCTAAAGGTTTCGTCAGTTCACCAATATCGCCGCCATTAATGGCAAGGGAAATAATTGCCAGCGCCGGGAACAGAACCGCCGTGATAATAAAACCAACGCCCGCATTAAAGGTATTCGCGCCCGCTTGCATCCCGACCAGAGGCGGAAAAATAATATTGCCTGCCCCCAGAAAAAGAGCAAGTGTCATCCCGCCAAGAGCCATTTTCTCTGGCAATGAAAGTTGGGTATGTGCTGTCATCAGTTAACTCTTATTTAAAATATAGATTTCTCTGGAGGGAGCGGCAATATTCAGGAAGGGTTCACTCAATCGCCCTCCCTGAATATTCATTAAAACTGGAATTGTCCTTCAATTGTCATCCGTGCAGCGCCATACAGTTCCACGCGCCCGTCATCGCGGACAATACAACGCAATGTTCCCTTGCGCTCCCCGCCTTGCTGAGCGGTCAATTCGGTTTTACCCGTCCGCGCAGCCCAGAACGGCGCAAGGAAAGTATGGGCCGACCCCGTGACCGGATCTTCGTTCACGCCGACTTGCGGGCCAAACCAACGGGAGACAAAATCGAACTGGTCATCAGCCGCCGTCACGATCACGCCACGCGTCTCAAATACCGCCAGTTTATTGAAATCCGGGGATAGCGCGTCGATGATGGCTTTATCATCCACCAGCACAATCAGATCGTCCGATTTCCACACCCCGATCGCACCGCCGGTGATGCCAAGCGCTTCCAGCAATCCGGCCGGGATAGCGATCTCCGTGGCAGCTTTAGCCGGGAAGTCCATGCAAAACTCGTCACCGCTCTTACTCACCGTGAGTACGCCGCTGCGCGTGTGGAAGCGGATAGCCTCATCCACGTAGCCAAGTTTATTGAAAAGGACCCACGATGCCGCCAGTGTTGCATGACCACACAGATCCACTTCAACAGCAGGCGTACACCAGCGCAGATGGTAGCCATCCTCGGCGGGGACAAAGAAGGCCGTTTCAGACAGGTTATTTTCCGTCGCAATCGCCTGCAAAACGTCGTCAGGCAGCCACTCGGTTAATGGACAGACGCCAGCCGGGTTACCGCCAAACGGTTGAGAGGTAAAAGCATCAACCTGATAAAAAGGAATTACCGTCACATCACGCTTTGTCATGTAATTTATCCAGATAGTTATAAATGGTATACCGTGTTACGCCCAGCGCTTTTGCGACATGATTAACGCTGCCTTTAATCTTGAAAAAGCCCAGAGCATGAATTTCAGCAATAACACGCTTCCGGAAATCTGTTTTACTTTCTGACCCGGTTTGTCGGAGTTTTGAAATAACGTCATCGAGGGACTTATCCTGAATATCAGCCAGCGGATTTTCGGTAACGTCAGCCGCCGCCGGAGGAGGAAGTAAATAGTCCAGATCGCGTTTGAGTTTTAACACCACATCCATATCAACGTTGATACAAAAAGCCACCAGCGGTACACCCTCTTCGCTGTAATATATTGTTGAAGCGCTATTCAGCGTTGTGCCCGTCTTCGTAGTGGTGGTGTAGTCACTAAATACCCTGGTAGGGACACGCCGGGAAGCCTCTAATAAACCCAGGAACCCGGTATCCTCGTCTGGCCCCGATAATAATGCATCCCCCTCTTTACGGCCGCTAACATGCCCATTAACAATATGGACCACTGACGATTCAGGACGCGTGAGATCGTGCAGCACGGCCTCCGTATTTAAGGGAAGTGTGGTCTTCAGCGCTTGCAGCGAAGCGGCAAGAAGGGTGATTAAGCGATCGCGTTCACAGGTCATTTTACTCTCCGCATTCGGCTACGGCCTGTACTTCAATTTCAACATCCAGATTAAAAGCAAGGCGACTGGTGACCACTGTTCTGGCCGGGAAACCATCAGGGAAAAATGCACTATAGGCGGTGTTGAATTCGCTGAAGTGATCCATGCTACTCAGCCACACCTGAACCTTGATAACACTTTCCAGCGTCGCGTTCGCCCGCGCCAGGGTTTCGGCAATAGATTGCATGATACGTTGGGTTTGTTGAGCAACAGACCCATACAACGGCTCGCCTTCAGATGTCATAGAGACCTGTCCTGAAAGGAAAATAAATCCATTCACCTTCACGCCGTCTGAAAAAGGAAAAGGTTTGGTGGTGGGATACCGTACGATAGCCATGTGTCTGATGTGCCCTTCAGGAAGATTTATACTTAAGGTAGCATGACACCGACGCAAATTAAACAAAATTTGTATTTTACACACATGTTGATTTTATCTCTTATCAACCGACGCTGGCTCCAACCGACAGTGTTTTCCCCTCCGCCGCAAAAGCAAGCCAATGGCTATACTCTAAGCATCCCAGCAAACGGAGCGCGCCATGTCCCTACCCGACTTCCACGTTTCTGATCCTTTTACGCTTGGTATCGAAATCGAGCTGCAGGTGGTTAACCCGCCAGGCTTCGATTTGAGCCAGGACTCGTCGGCGCTGATTGCTGCGGTTAAAAACGACATCAAAGCCGGTGAGGTCAAACACGACATCACCGAAAGCATGCTCGAAATCGCGACCGGCGTGTGTCATGACATTCACCAGGCAGCCGCGCAGTTTTCCTCCATGCAGCAGGCGATCCTGCGTGCGGCGGCAGAGCAACATATCCAGATCTGCGGCGGCGGCACGCACCCTTTTCAGAAGTGGCAACGCCAGGAGGTCTGTGACGATGAGCGCTATAACCGCACGCTGGAGATGTTTGGCTATCTGATTTTGCAGGCGACGGTGTTCGGCCAGCATGTCCATGTGGGGTGCCGAAACGGTGATGACGCGATCTACCTCCTTCACGGGCTGTCGCGCTTTGTGCCGCACTTTATTGCCCTGTCGGCCTCTTCGCCTTATATGCAGGGCAGCGATACAAAATTTGCCTCGTCGCGGCTCAATATTTTCTCGGGATTTCCGGATAACGGCAAAATGCCGTGGGTCAGCAACTGGCAAGAGTTCGAAGGATTATTTCGCCGCCTGAGCGCGACCAGCATGATCGACAGCATTAAGGATTTACACTGGGATATTCGCCCCAGCCCGCATTTTGGCACCGTTGAGGTGCGGGTGATGGATACGCCGCTCACGCTGTCGCATGCCATTAATATCGCCGGGCTTATTCAGGCCACGTCGCACTGGCTGCTGACCGAGCGCCCGTACAAGCATCAGGAGCAGGACTTTCTGCTGTATAAGTTTAACCGTTTCCAGGCGTGCCGCTATGGGCTGGACGGTGTGTTGACCGACGTCCACAGCGGAGAACAGAAAACCATTGCCGAGGATATTGCGTGGCTGCTGGAGCGCGTTGCGCCGTCAGCCGAGAAGCTGGGCGGCGCAAGCGCGATTGCGGAAATCGCCCTGATGTTAAAACAGGGCAAAAGCGAGGCCCAGCGGATGCGGGATTTTATCGCCGATGGCGGATCGCTGATCTCGCTGGTACAAAAGCATTGCGAACTGTGGGCTACTCACCCGTAAGTTTATGCCCCCACTCGCGCAGACGCTGGAACAGCACGAACAGCGCCGGAATGAACACGATGCCCACCACGGTGGCCACCAGCATCCCGCTGAACACCGTGGTGCCGATAATCCGCCGGCTTTGCGCCCCGGCTCCTGTTGCCAGCATCATCGGCAGTACGCCGATGATAAACGACACGGCGGTCATCATCACGGCGCGGAAGCGGCGCGAGGCCCCTTCGCGGGCGGCGTCGATAATCGCCAGTCCTTCCTGGCGGCGCGTACGGGCAAACTCGACGATCAAAATCGCGTTTTTGGCCGCCAGCGCAATCAGTAAGACCAGCCCAATTTGCACATACACATCGTTGGCATAGCCCGCTATCCATAGCCACACCAGCGCTCCGCCAAGCGCAAACAGCACCGAGAGCATCACGCTGGCGGGTAGCGTCCAGCTTTCGTACTGCGCGACGAGGAATAACCACGCCATCACCACCGCGGCCAGGACAATCCACATCGCCTGATTGCCGGTCTGCTGCTCCTGATAGGACATCCCACTCCACGCGTAGTCATAGCCTGCGGGCAGATGGTCACTCAACAGTTGCCCCATCACCGCCATCGCCGTGCTGCTGCTGACTCCCGGAGCCGCAGAGCCGCTGACTGAAACCGACGGGAACTGGTTGTACTGCTGTAAAAACGGCGCACCGACGCCAGGCGTTATCGTCACCAGATTGCTCAAGCGCACGCGCTCGCCGTTATTGCTGCGCACGTACAGCTCACCGATCTGCTCCGCGCGCTCGCGCCACTGCATCTCGTTTTGCATCACCACGTGGTAGACGCGGTTGTTGACGCTAAAATCGCCCGCGCGCGTGCCGCCGAACGCCGTTTGCAGGCCGCTGAAAATGCGCGAAACCGGCACATCCAGCCGCGCCGCCCGCTCGCGGTCGACGTTGAGCGTCAGCTGTGGGACGTTGCTGCTCCAGGTGGTAAACACGCGGTCGAGCTGCGGGTGCTGGTTGGCTTTTGCCAGGATTTCACGGGTGACACGCTCAAGATCTGCCGCGCTTTGCCCCGCCTGGGCCTGAATACGCAGGTCGAACCCCGAGGCGTTCCCCAGCCCCCTTAGCGTCGGCGGCGCAAAGGTCATAATGGTCGCCTCTGGCAGCGCGAATAACTGCCTCTGCAATTCCCCCATCACCTCATCCAGCGGCGGACGCTCGCTCCAGTCTTTCAGCATCACCGAGATAAACCCGCCATTGGAGGCACTGGTTCCGCTGAGAATATTAAATCCGGACACCTGGATCACATCTTCTACCGCCGGGTTCGCCGCAATCAGCGCCCGGGCGGTGTTCAGCACCGCTTCGGTTCGCTCCAGGGAGGCCGCTTCCGGTAACTGCACGCTGGCGAAGAAATAGCCCTGGTCCTCCTGAGGCAGAAAACCTTTCGGCATGGCGGTAAAGCTGAACGCCACCACCGCAGCCGCGCACACCGTCGCCAGCAGCGCCAGCAAAGGACGCTGGTTGAACAGAGTGACCAGGCGGGTATAGCCGTGACGCGTGGCATCCAGCCCACGGTTGAAACCACGGAACAGCGCCGCCGGACGCCCCACGCGCGGGCGCAGCAGCATGGCACACAGCGCTGGCGTTAACGTCAGGGCGACCAGGCTTGAGAGCGTGACCGCGGTAGAGAGTGTCACCGCAAACTGGCGATACAGCTCGCCGACAATCCCCGGCAGCAGCGCCACGGGCACAAACACCGCCAGCAGCACCAGCGTGGTGGCGATGACCGGTCCGGCGATCTGGCGCAGCGCATTGGCGGTCGCCTGGGTGCGGCTTTGCCCTTCCGCCATCAGCGTTTCGACGTTCTCAACCACCACAATGGCGTCATCCACCACCATGGTGAGCGCGAGGATAATGGCAAACAGGCTCAGCGTGTTGGCCGAATACCCCAGCGTATAGAGCACCGCGAATGTGCCAATCAGAGAGACCGGGATCGCCAGCGCCACAATCAGCGTCGCCCGCCAGCTTTGCAAAAACAGCGAGACCACCACCACGACAGCGAGCATCGTCAGGGCCAGCGATACACCAATTTCTTTGATGGTCGCCGCCACAAACTCGGTGGTGTCGAATTTCACTTCCCAGGTCAGATCTGCCGGGAAACGCGCGGAGAGACGTTCCAGCTCGCCGCGCACCGCGTCTGCCACGCGCAGGGCGTTGGCGGACGGCGTCGGATAAATGCCGAGATAGGCGGAGTCATGGCCGTTGAGCTGTGCGCCCGAGCTGTAGCTGCGCGACCCCAGTTCGATGGTGGCAACGTCTTTCAAATGCACCAACTGCCCCTGCTCTCCGGCGCGGATGATGATATCGGCAAACGCGGCAGCCTCATTCAGCCGCCCCAGCCCGTTGATGGTCAGCGTCTGCTGCTGGCCGTTAAATACCGGCGGCGTCCCCACCTGTCCCGCAGCGCCCTGCACGTTTTGCTCACGTAACGCCTGGGCGATATCGTCTGTCGTCACATTCAGGGCGTTCATGCGATCCGGACGCAGCCAGATGCGCATGCTGTAGTCGCGCGCACCAAACATTTGTACCTGGCCCACGCCGGGCAGGCGGGCCAGGGCTTCAAGCACCTGGGTGCTGGCGTAGTTGCTCACAAACAGCATCGAATGGGTTTTATTCGGTGAGTAAAGACTTACCCCCATCATCAGATTGGTGGCGCGTTTGCGGACCTGCACACCATTTTGCTGCGCCTCGGCGGGCAACTGAGCCACCGCCTGCGCCACACGGTTTTGCACGTCGATGGCGGCTAAATCAGCATCCGTGCCTGCGGCAAAGGTGATATTCAGGCTGTACGCCCCCTCATCGGAACTGGTTGATTCCATATACAGCATATGGTCCACGCCGTTGATCTGGGTTTCCAGCGGCGTGGCGATCGCTTCCGCGACATCTGCCGAGCTGGCTCCCGGCCAGCTGGCACTCACGTTCACTACCGGCGGGGTAATCTGTGGGTACTGCTCCACGGGGATCAGCTTCAGGGCGATCGCGCCCAGCAGAGCGATCACCAGCGCAATCACCATGGCGAAACGCGGGCGTTTGATAAAAAACGTCAGCATAGCGACTCCTTAGTTGAGAACCTGAACGGCTACGCCTGGCTGCACGCGTTGCGCGCCGTCAGTAATCACTCGCTCACTTTGCTTCACACCCGATGTCACCTGGAATTGCTGGCCCATCTGTCCGGCCAGCGTCAGGGTCCGCATTTCAGCTTTGCCTTCGGCACTGACGACCCAGGCATAAAATCCGTCACCGTTTTGCTGAACTGCCGCTGCGGGTAAAACCAACACCTCTTGTTCGCTCTGCGGGCGCAGCCAGACATTCACATTGCCGCCGGGCAGCAGGCGATGCTGCGGATTAGCAAACTCGGCGCGCAGCATCACGCTGGCTGTGCGCGGATCAATGCGGTTATCCACCGAGGTCAGCGTGCCGTTTTCACGTTTGTCGCCGCTGATAATCTGCGCCAGCCACGCCTTTTTCATGGCGGTGATATCGGTGTGCTGTCCGGCTTTTGCAGCGAATGCACCCTCTTCCAGCGCAAAGGCGATACGAATGGGGTCGAGTTGGACCACTTCAACCAACACACCGCTTGCCGGATTAACCAGGCTGCCTTCGTGGAAACGGCTGTGCCCCATCCGGCCACTTATCGGAGAGGTGATTCGGGTAAAACCGAGCGTGACGTTGCGCGCTTCGAGGCGGGCGTTCGCCTGCTCCAGCGCGGCACGGGCAACATCGCGCTGCATCAGCGCGTTATCCACGTCGTTGCGGCTGATCGCGTTGCCGGTCTTCAGGCTTTGAAAACGCGTCAGCTGCTGTTGCGCCTGACGCAGCGTGGCTTCAGCGCTTTTGACTTCCGCCTGCGCCAGACGTACCGCTGCACGCGGTTCGGCGTCATCGAGTTCGAACAGGATGTCGCCCTGTTTGACGTACTGACCGTCACGGAAATGGATTTTTGCAATCGTCCCTTCCGTGCGTGCGCGTAGCTCAACCGTGTGGATGGCCTCGATACGGCCCGGGATCTGGCGTTCAGCGGCATGCGGTGTTTTTTCTACACTGGCGACACGGACCGGGATCGCGGCGGCCAACGCAGAGGGCAGAGTGCAGGAAAAGAGCGCGACGACCAGTGCGGCGCGCAGGAAGGTGGATTTCATGGGTAAGTCCTCAGATAGTTGTGCCCCTCACCCCGGCCCTCTCCCCAGAGGGGAGAGGGAGAAACCCGTCTTCTCGCCCTCTTGAAGAGTGAGAAAATCCGTCTCCTCGCCCTCTGGCAGAAAGAGAAAACCCGTTCCTCTTCTCCCTAAGGAGGAGCAGAAAACCCGTCTCCTCGCCCTCTGAAAGAGTGAGAAAACCCGTTCCTCTTCTTCCTAAAGACGGGCAGAAAACCAGTCCCCTCTCCCTGTGGGAGAGGGTTAGGGTGAGGGCAAAAGTTATGCAGTCTTACGGAACCTGCGGGTCAGTCGCTTCTCGATTTCGACCACGAAGAACATCACGGCGGCAATCACGAGGGTAACCCCCCAGTAGCGCAGTGGCAGCGCTTCCGTTCCGAACAGCATCTGCATAAACGGCAGGTAGATAATCGCCAGCTGCAGCAGCAACAACACGCCCGTCACCAGCCAGATACCTTTGTTGGCCAGCAGCCCGCGGTTCAGGGAGAACCCTTCGGTGTTGCGGCAGTTGATCATATAGACCCACTGGGCGCTCACCAGCATCTGCAGCAGCACGGTGCGGATAAACTCGGCGCTGTGGCCGCGCGGCGCAAGCCAGGCTTCCAGCGCAAAGGCTGCAATCGCAATCATGGTGCCGACGAAGGCGACGCGCCAGACGGCGAAGGCGTCCATCACATGCTGACCGGTCTGACGCGGCGGACGCTTCATGATATTGCGCTCGGCGGCTTCAAAGGCCAGGCCGAAGGAGAGCGTCGCGGAGGTCGCCATGTTCATCCACAAAATCAGGACGGGCGTCAGCGGAATGATGTTCCCCGCCAGCAGCGCAATCACAATTAACAGACCCTGCGCCAGGTTAGTGGGCATAATGAACAGAATCGTTTTCTTCAGGTTATCGTAGACCCGACGCCCCTCTTTTACCGAGCTGGCGATGGTGGCGAAGTTGTCATCCGTCAGCACCATATCCGCGGCCTCTTTGGTCACTTCCGTGCCCTTAATGCCCATGGCGATCCCGACGTCAGCCTGACGCAGCGCGGGGGCATCGTTCACACCGTCACCGGTCATCCCGACGATCTCGCCCTTGTCCTGCAACGCTTTCACCAGGCGCAGCTTATGCTCCGGGCTGGTTCGCGCAAAGATGTCGTACTCGACGGCGGCGTTGGCCAGCTCCGCATCGTCCATATGCTCAAGCTGATATCCGGTCACCGCCTGCGCGCTGTTGGTGATACCCAGCATCTGCCCGATACTCATCGCCGTCTGCGGGTGATCGCCGGTGATCATTTTCACGCGGATCCCGGCCTGCTGACAGGCGTGGATGGCGTCAATGGCCTCCGGGCGTGGCGGATCCATCATCCCGGCAATCCCGAGGAAGATCAGCCCTTGCTGTAAATCGTCGTGGCTCAGGCTCTGCTGTTCAGCTCCTGCTGGTTTGAACGCCGCGGCGACCATACGCAGACCCTGACGCGCATAGCGCTCCATCTCGGCTTCCCAGTACGAGTGGTTGAACGCCTCCACTCCCTGACGGGTTTGCTGCTGCTCGCACAGCGCGAAAATCACATCCGGCGCACCGGTAATGAGGATTTGCTCCCCGGTCCCCACCTGATAGTGGGTACTCATGTACTTGTACTGCGAATCAAACGGGATTTTATTCAGCAGCGTGGTGGGCAACGGTGCGAGGTTGGCTTTCGCCGCCAGCACTTTCAGCGCCCCTTCGGTTGGCCCACCGGTGATCCCCCACAGGCCGCGCTCATCCTGAATCATCTGGCTGTCGTTGCACAGGTCGATGGTGCGCAGATACTGCTCCAGTACCGTCCCCTGCTGAATGTGTACCGGCTCGTCGCTGCCTTCGAGGAAAATATCCCCCACCGGCTCGTAGCTGTTGCCTTCCACGCGGTAGCAGCAGTCGGCGGTGATGATCGCCTTGACGGTCATCTCGTTCATGGTCAGGGTGCCGGTTTTATCCGAGCACACCACGGTCATCGCCCCCAGGGTTTCGACGGTCGGCAGCTTACGAATAATCGCCTGCTTGCGCGCCATCGCCTGAACACCGAGCGACAGGATAATCGAGATAATCGCCGGCAGACCTTCCGGAACAGAGGCCACCGCCAGGCTAATCAGCGAAAGCAGCAGCTCCCCCAGCGGAATGTCGCGGAATACCAGGCTGAAGATAAACAGCGCGGCCATCATCGCCAGAATAATGGCGAAAATCGCTTTCCCGAGCTTATCCATCTGCACCAGCAGCGGGGTGCGGTGTTTTTCAATGCCCGCCATCATCTGATTGATGTGCCCCAGTTCGGTATCCTTGCCGGTGGCGATGACGACACCCACGCCGCCTCCCGCGCTCACCGTCGTGCCGGAAAACACCATATTGGTGCGATCGCCCAGCGATAATTCGCCCTGCAAGGGTTGGGTATGTTTATCCACAACCGTCGATTCGCCTGTCAGAATCGCTTCTTCTACACGTAAATTATGCGCTTCAATCAGACGCATATCGGCTGGAATACGATCCCCGGCGCGCAAAACAATAATATCGCCAGGCACGATTTCAGTGGTTGAAATGGTTTCATGGCTACCATTACGAATAACGCGCGCATCGCTGGAGAGCATATTGCGAATACTTTGCAGTGATTTTTCCGCATTGCTTTCCTGAATATGGCCAATTAATGCGTTAATCACTGCCACGCCCAGAATCACCAGCGTATCGACCCAATGGCCCATAACGGCAGTCAGCACGGCGGCGGCTAAAAGAACATAAATCAGCACATCATTAAAATGGGCAAGAAAACGTAACCAGGCCGGTTTGCCTTTTTTCTGCGGCAGGGCATTAGGGCCAAACTGCTGCAAACGAGCCTGCGCTTCAGCGCGATCTAAGCCATTGGGCTGACTTTTGTTTTTCGCCAGAACCTGCTCTGTCGTCTGCTGATACGCCAGATTTCCAGTGTTTACTTTTTTGGTCATTGAGGCAATTCCTTCAATATCCGGTGGACGGAAGCCTGAGTTCCTTTCTGGCTTTAATAAATAAATTTTTTACTGCTTTAATTCTTGCGATGTGAATTGTTCTACCGCAATATAATTACTACCAGGTTATTTAAAAATATCATTAGCTGTTTCGATGAGATGATTTTTACAAAATATTTCTAAACGTAATCTAAACGAGGGGGTAGCATGTTTGGGATTTATCGCGGACGCCGTCTGGCTTTGTACATAGTTGTTGCCATTGTTATTGCAACGTTAATTGGATATAGCACATATTCATTTGTAAAATTATTCACCTGACCTGACGTTAATTTACGTAACGAGGGAGTAATTTATATTCCGCGCGCGGAATTAAATTATTCCGGGATATAATCATCGCAATATTTATTGTTTTTTATCAGAGGGTGCTATTTTCGGTGGATATTGCTTTACGTAGTCAGATGCCGGACAATAACTTTTTTAACTGACAATTAACATTAATATGAAACACCCGTTAGAGTCGCTGTTAACGGCAGGAGGCATTTTACTGATGGCACTGCTCTCCTGCCTGCTCCTTCCTGCACCTTCGCTTGGGCTGGTCGTGGCGCAAAAGCTGGTTACCGTATTTCATCTGATGGATCTGAACCAGCTCTATACCATCGTATTTTGTCTGTGGTTCTTACTGCTCGGCGCCATTGAATTCTTTCTCCTGCGATTCATCTGGCGCCGCTGGTTCTCACTGGCTGCGTAAGCCGGTGAAATCCCGCATGCCGTGGATAAGCGCTTCACACCACGCGGCATAATCATGACCGCTGGACCAGGGACGGAAGCTCACGCGGTAGCCCTTCTCCCGCAATACCTGTTCGAACGTTTCGGTATTGCGATAGATGCCGCCGCCAGGCCCGGTCGTTTCAAATCGTCCGGCCTGTAGCCAGAAGCGGATCGGATACTGCGGCGACTGTTGATACTGACGCGTCAGCCAGCCGGGCGCTTCATCTTTGGGCGCCCACCAGTACGATCCCGACAGACTCAGCACGTTGCCAAACAGGCGCGGATAGCGCAACGCAACCCATGACGAGGCAATCCCACCGTAGCTTGATCCCGCCAGCACCGTTTTTTGCCGCTGCAGAGCAATGCCCTGTCCGCGCAGCCAGGGCAGCAATTCGTGCGCCATAAAGTCGGCGTAGTCCGGGTTCGGCGGAAGCTCTTTGCCGCGACGGGCATGATCGAGACTGTCGATAAACACCACGTTGACAGGCGGGAGATGGTGGCGCGCGATCAGGCCGTCAAGCACGTTGGCAAAGTGGTATTCATCCTGATAAATCTGTCCGTCGAACAGCACCAGCGTCCAGCGAGCCGGCTGCGCGCCGCGCGGTTTGTAGATCATGACTTCCCGCGAATTCCCGAGGATCGTGCTGGCAAAATCATGGCGCGTAAGCGTGCCGTGGTTCAGCGGTCGCGCGGCAGCCTGAACAGAACAGTAGCGCGCAGGGCTGAGATCGAGCAGCGAATAGCGGTTCCAGCGATCGGCCCCCGGATCGCCAAAAGTGTGGGCGTTCAGCGGATCGGCCTGCGCGCTGACCAGAATGGCGCGCCGCTGATCGCGTGAGCTGCCTTCCACACGCGGAACATCCGGCGCCAGTTTGTATTGCATAATCGTATCCGCGGGCACGACGTAACTGCGGAACCAGACATCCGTTTGCCCCAGACGGAACAGCGGATCGTGATCGCCAGCGGGCGAGCCGAGAATAAAGACATTATCGCGCGCGCCGCGCCATAAAAAAGTCACCCGTTTGTGGCTGGCATCCACCGGCTCCACCATCGGCGTTCCCTGCCGAATCTGCGTCTGCCAGAACGCATCAGTATCTCCACCGGCAGCAACTGTTTTAGCCAGTTTTTGTAGCATTGGGCTTTCGGGTTCAATGATTTGCGTGCGGGCTAAGGGCGCGGTTTCTCTCATCTGCCATGCAAAACGCCACGACTTGCCCTCCTCGCCGTGCAGCACCAGCGAAGTGCTTTGCTGTACCGGCAGCGCGAACAGCAGCGAGTGTTCGCCATCGACGGGACCCTTTTCAATCAGCGTGCGAATGCGGCGGTTTTGGCCGTCGAGCAACCGGGCATCGGTGACCCCGTTTAGCGTGGCGGAAACGTAGTTTTCGCCGAGCGCGGGCAGAACAAAACAGACCTCGCCGCTGGCATCAAATTTCCCGTGTTGCTCGCCCTGAATGGAGGGATGTTCACATGTCGCCGCCAGCGCTGGCAGCGTACTTATCCCTAATAACAAACCACTCCACGCCCTTTTCATGCCCGTTTAGTTCCCCTGCAAAATTTGTTAACAACGCTAATGCAAATGGTAATAATTTGCAATATCATCTACGGCGTTACAGGTGTTTTGTCTGCTTTTTAGCCACTAAAAATCAGGCGTTTTATGGCGATAGCAACCAAGGATGTTTAATAAAAATGTTTAAAAAGAATAAGATAATGCAGGTCTGGCTCCTGAGTCTCGCAGCCGTCAGCGTGGCTGCGCAGGCAGAATCAAAAGAAGAAACGCTTCTGGTGACCCAGGGCGTCAGCGAAGAACCCACCGCCCCGGTAAAAGGGATTGTGGCGACAAAAACGCTGTCTGCGACCAAAACCAGCGCGGATATCGTGAAAACGCCGCAGTCCGTTTCCGTGATCACTCGCGATCAAATGCAGCAGCTGGATGTCACTTCGGTATCACAAGCGCTGCGCTATTCCGCCGGGGTGTTTACCGAATACCGTGGCTCGTCCAACCGTAATGACGAAGTGTTCGTGCGGGGGTTTAGCTATGTGCCGAAATTCCTCGACGGACTGAGCTACGGCGCGACGGCCTCTTCGCAAACCGGCACTGTCGATCCGTGGCTGCTTGAACGCGTGGAACTGGTGCGCGGACCGGCGTCCGTCCTGTTCGGCCAGGTAAACCCTGGCGGGCTTATCAGCATGACCAGCAAACGCCCGACCAGTGAACCGATCCGCAACGTGCAGTTCCGCACCGGAAATCATAATCTGGCCGAAGGTGCGTTTGATTTTGGCGGCGCGCTGAGTGATGACGGCCGCGTGCTGTATCGCGTGAATGGGATCGCCCGCACCCAGCACAACCAGGTGGAAGATTATAAAGAGACGCGTATGGCGATCGCCCCGTCGATCACCTGGTATCCTAACGATCAAACGCGCTTTACATTGCTGACCAGCTATCAGAAAGATCCCGACGCGGGCTATCGTAACTTCCTGCCGGCTTACGGCACTGTGACCAGCGCGAACGGAAAATACATTCCGCGCGACTTTAACGTCAGCGATCCGGATTACAACCAGTCATGGCGCGAACAGACGATGATCGGCTATGAGCTGGAACATCAGTTTGCCGATAACCTCACCTTCCGCCAGAACGCCCGCTACGCCTCCATCAAGCAGAAATATCGCTATCTGGTGTACGCCAACAGCGCCGCAGACAGTACGGTGCTGACCCGTCGCGCCCAGCACGAGGAGCGCACCACCAACGAGTTTGGTCTTGATAACCAGCTTGAATCGCTGTTTAACACCGGTGAAGTGGGCCATACGCTGCTCGGCGGTCTGGATTATAAGACCAGTAAAGATAAGCAACTGCTGGAAAGAGGGATGGGATCGCAGTACGACCTGGACTGGACGAAGCCGGTGTACGGCATCAACGTGGATGAAAGCACTTTCAGCACGGCTACCGACGAGCAGCAAAATCTCGACCAGATGGGCGTTTATCTGCAGGATCAGATGAGCTGGAACAACTGGGAGTGGCTGGTTTCAGGACGCTATGACTGGACCGAAGTGCGTACCACCGATTTCACCGGCGGCGCACCGACCCAGCAGAATGACAACAAATTCACCTGGCGTACCGGCCTGCTGTATGCGTTCGACTTTGGTTTATCCCCGTATATCAGCTACAGCACCTCCTTCGAGCCGAGTCTGCAAACCAACCGCGCGCCGGGTGTGGCACCGTTTAAACCGACAACCGGTAAGCAGACGGAAATCGGTCTGAAGTATCAGCCGGTTGACTCTACGCTGATGACGCTGGCGCTGTATGACCTGACGCAAAGCAACGTCGCGACCTATAACAGTGCGCAGGGCTGGTTTGAAAACGCGGGCGAAGTTCGCTCCAAAGGCGTCGAGGCGGAGATCCACTCAACGCTGCTGGATAGCATCAACCTGATCGGGTCGTATACCTATACCGATGCCGAAACCCAGAGCACCACAGTCGCGGGCACCGAAGGCAAGACACCGGCGCGTATTCCGGCGCATATGGCTTCGGCCTTTGCCAGCTACACCGTCCCGGGCGGCGCGCTGAAAAGCCTGACAGCAGGCGTGGGGATGCGCTACATCGGCACCAGCTACGGCGATGCGAAAAACACCTTCAAGGTGGCATCGGTCGATCTGTATGACGCCATGGTGAGCTATGAGCTGGGCGAACTGAACAGCAGCCTGAAAGGAGCCAGCGTACAGTTCAACGTCAACAACGTGGCGGATACCAAATATGTGGCGTCCTGCGCCAGCGATACGGCGTGTTTTTACGGGATTGGTCGTACCCTGACTGCCACGGTGAATTACCGCTGGTAATGCGGGGATTGGGGTTTTGGCCCCTCACCCTAACCCTCTCCCCAAAGGGGAGAGGGGACTGTTCAGTGCGGTTTTTCCCCTCGCCTGTTTGGCACAGGGAACGGTTTTGTGCAGTTTTTCTCCCTCGCCTGTTTGGCAGAGGGAACGGTTTGGTGCGGTTTTTCCCCTCGCCTGTTTGGCAGGGGGTCAGGGGTTTTTAATGCGTCCGACTATGATTTTCCTTGCGGTACGCACCTGGCGGCTGATGGAACGTGCGGGTAAAGATGCGGGTAAACGTCTGTTGAGAATCAAACCCGTAGCGCAGGCAGATGTCATACACCCTTTCATCGGACTCGCGCAGATCCCGCGCTGCCAGCAACAGTTTGCGCTCGCGGATATAGCGCCCCAGGCTCTCCCCTTTGTACTGCATAAATAACCGCTGTAAATGCCATTTCGAATACCCCGCGTGACGGGCAATGTCGTCAATGCGCAGCGGCTGGTGAAGATTGTCGTCGATCCATTCGACGATCGTGTCAATGACCTGAGCGGAAATCGTCATACTGCTCTCCCCCTCTACTGCTTGTCGATTCATCATTATTTCCACCACTCGCGAAAGGGTTGCGTAGCGTCATTCACGCGCACCGGCTCGCCCTGTTCAGGCGTCAGCAAGCGATACGGTTTATCCTGGCTGGCGCGCGTCAGCTGGATCAGCGGATCGTTCCAGCTGTGTTTGGCCAGCACAAAGCGTCCGTTATGCCCGGGAACCACCGCTTTGGCATTGAGATCCACCGAGGCCTGTGCCGTCTCTTCAGGCAGCATATGAATGTATTTCCAGTCCTGGTCGTACTGACCGTTTTCCATAATCGCTAAATCAATTTCGCCAAACTGTTCGCCAATGGCTTTGAAATGCGGCCCATAGCCGGAATCGCCGCTGTAGTAGACCTTCTGCCCTGGCGTAACGAACATAAAACTGCCCCAGAGCGTTTGATTACGTTTTAACCCGCGACCAGAGAAATGACGCGCCGGAAGCACATGCACCGTCAGCTCTTCGCTGATGCGCACGGTCTGATTCCAGTCACGCTCGTCGATAATCGACGGATCCATTCCCCAGTAGCGAAGATGCGAACCCACGCCAAGCGGCGTCACCACGCGCTTCACCTTTGGCATCAGCGCTTTGATGGTGGCGTAATCAAGATGGTCGTAATGATCGTGAGAGATGATCAGCAGATCGATCTCCGGCAGAGTTTCCGCGCGCCACGGATATTCTCCGGCAAAGGCTTTATTGAGGAACGAAAACGGTGCCGCGTAGTTGCTGAACACCGGATCGATCAGAATGCGTTTGCCCGCCAGCTGCAGATACCACGACGAATGCCCGAGCCAGACCAACGTCTCTTGCTCCAGCGGCATCGCCGCCAGATCGGTTTTCACCATCGGCAAGGGCTGAGCGGGACGGGCGTTTTCCGTTTTGCTGACCAGAAACTCCCACATCGCCACCAGCATATTTTTGTCGCCGTTATAACCCGGCGTCGGAAGCGTATTGTGGAATTGCCCGTCCCGGTAATGGGGCGAGGCCTCGACTTCGCTGAGCTGCTCACCCTGCGGCGGCTGGCCAAATCCGGCATTGAGTACAAAAGGTAAACTCGCCGCTGACGCTATAATCATGACAAACACCACGCTGAGAAAAAGAGGCTTCTTCATATCCTGACCCGAATACGCGCCCCCTTCCGATGGTTTGCGCGGGTTAAACTTGATTATGAGTGAGTAAGCACTCATTATAGATATGATGATAAAGTCGTCAAGACGTTTTAGATCTTTGACATTCCGCGTTGCAGCGTGACAAAGAGCATGTTTCAATCAGGGTTTTACACATTGACAGGAGGGGAATTTTAGTGGCACGTCCGAAGAGTGAAGATAAAAAACAGGCATTACTGGAAGCCGCAACGGTGGCATTTGCGCAGTCGGGCATTGCCGCGTCAACGGCGCTGATCGCCCGTAACGCGGGCGTCGCTGAAGGGACCCTGTTTCGCTATTTCGCTACCAAAGACGATCTGCTGAACGCCCTTTATCTGCATCTGAAACAAGATCTTTGCCAGACCATGCTGGCCAATCTGGATCGCGCGCTGAACACGCCCAAAGAACATACCCGCAATATCTGGAACAGCTACGTTGACTGGGGTATCCGCAATCCCGTCGCCCACGGGGCTATTCGCCAGCTGGGCGTGAGTGAGAAGATCAACGCCGAAACCGAGCAAGCGGTGCATGAGATGTTCCCGGAACTTCACGAATTGTGCCGCCGCTCCGTGCGCCAGGTGTTTATGTCGGATGAGTTCCGCACCTTTGGCGATGCGATTTTCTTATCGCTGGCGGAGACAACCATGGAATTCGCCACTCGCGATCCTTCCCGTGCGGGCGATTTTAAATCCCTCGGTTTTGAATCCATGTGGCGCGCGCTCGCCATCGAGGATGCCAATGGACAGTAACGCGCTGCAAACCTGCGCGCATCGCGTGGCGCTGGAATTGCCTTTCACCGAACACTGCTGGCCGTTTGGTCCGGAATTCGATGTCTTCAAAGTCGGCGGCAAGATTTTTATGATTACCGCCGTCGCGCGCGGGCGTCGTCATGTCAGTCTGAAATCCGATCCCGAAAAATCGCTTTTAAATCAGCAGATCTATCGCGGCATTGAGCCCGGTTATCACCTGAATAAAAAACACTGGATCTCCCTGTATGCCGCCGAAGATATGACCCCCGAGCTGGTGGCCGATCTGGTGATCGATTCCTGGAATCTGGTGGTGGATAAACTGCCGAAAAAAGATCAGAAACGGATCCGCCCCGCCTGATTGTTCGTTTCAGACGAAGGTTATAAGCGCATTTATAGCACTTATCTTTTCACGTTCGTCCTTGTAATCTGCTTTCTTTTCTCGCCCGCAGACGGCGAATTTATTGACCAGGAGTAGTTATGGATATCATTTCTGTGGCCCTGAAGCGTCACTCGACCAAGGCATTCGATCCCACTCAAAAGCTGACCGCCGAACAGGCAGAGAAAATCAAAACCCTGCTGCAGTTCAGCCCGTCCAGCACCAACTCACAACCGTGGCATTTCATCGTCGCCAGCACCGAAGAGGGCAAAGCGCGGGTGGCAAAATCGGCGGCAGGCACTTACGTGTTCAACGAGCGTAAAATGCTGGATGCGTCCCACGTCGTGGTGTTCTGTGCGAAAACCGCGATGGACGATGCGTGGCTGGAACGCGTGGTGGATCAGGAAGAAGCCGACGGCCGTTTTGCGACGCCAGAAGCAAAAGCCGCCAACCACAAAGGCCGCTGCTACTTTGCTGACATGCATCGCGTCGATTTAAAAGATGACGATCAGTGGATGGCAAAGCAGGTTTACCTCAACGTCGGTAACTTCCTGCTGGGCGTAGGCGCACTGGGTCTGGATGCCGTACCGATTGAGGGTTTCAACGCCGAAATCCTCGACGAAGAATTTGGCCTGAAAGAATCAGGTTATACCAGCCTGGTGGTCGTTCCAGTGGGCCATCACAGCGTAGAAGATTTCAACGCAACTCTGCCGAAATCCCGTCTGCCGCAAAGCACGATTATGACTGAGTGCTAATCCTCTTTGTGCACGCCGACTCCCGGCGTGCCAAATCTTCTCCGCATAACGCCCAATCACGGCCAGCGACGCTGCCAGAATCCAAAAATCACTTTATTCATCCCGTCCCGGACGTATTCGACATCACGGGTATGGAAATTTTTCCTGATTGAGTGAACGTTAATTGAGTATAACCGCCTGTTCCGCCAGCCATGTGAGGGCGTGCTCCCCCGCCTCATCAACGGGCAAATAGACCAGCAGCCGCGAGCCGTTGCGCGGGGCAGCATAACGTCCCGGGTTGCATAATAAAAGCGCAGCCTTCATGATAAAAAGGACGATATTCAGGAGATGTTATGCAGGAATTAATTGCTCAGGTTGAAGAGCTTGGTATTGAAATGAATCACACCACGTCGCTGGTGTTAATCTTTGGCATTATTTTACTTACCGCCGTTATTGTTCACCTTATTTTGCATAAAGTGGTTCTGCGCCTGTTTGAAAAACGGGCGCGGGCCAGTTCGCATTTATGGCTGCAAATCATTACCCAGAACAAATTATTCCACCGGCTGGCCTTTACGCTGCAGGGGATAATTGTCAACGTTCAGGCGGCACTGTGGTTACAAAAAGGCAGCCAGGCCGCTGAAATACTCACGACCTGCGCCACGCTGTGGGTGATGGTGTATGCCCTGCTGTCTTTCTTTTCGCTGCTGGACGTCATTTTCAATTTGACGCAAAAACTGGCGACCGCCGCTCATCTTCCGCTGAAGGGTATTTTCCAGGGCGTGAAGCTGGTGAGCGCGATTATCATCGGTATTCTGATGATTTCGCTGCTGATTGGCCAGTCACCGGCCATTCTGATTAGCGGTCTTGGCGCGATGGCCGCCGTGCTGATGTTAGTCTTTAAAGATCCCATTCTCGGGCTGGTCGCCGGGATCCAGCTTTCGGCAAACGATATGCTGAAGCTGGGCGACTGGCTGGAGATGCCGAAATACGGTGCCGATGGCGCAGTAACGGATATCGGGCTGACGACCGTGAAAGTGCGCAACTGGGACAACACGATCAGCACGATCCCCACCTGGGCGCTGGTGTCGGACTCGTTCAAAAACTGGAGCGGCATGTCGGCCTCCGGGGGCCGACGAATTAAGCGCAGTCTGAGTATTGATACCACCAGTATTCATTTTCTCGACGAGAATGAGCAGCAGCGCTTAATCCAGGCCAGGCTGCTGAAGCCTTATATGGCTGCGCGTCATGAGGAAATTCATCTGTGGAATCAGGAAAACGGTGAAGGCAATTCGGTATTAAACCTGCGTAAGATGACCAATATTGGGACTTTCCGCGCGTATCTGAACGAATATCTGCGTAATCATCCGCGGATTCGTAAAGATATGACGCTGATGGTGCGCCAGTTAGCGCCGGATGCCAACGGTTTACCGATCGAGATTTACGCGTTTACCAATACGGTGATTTGGGCAGAATACGAAACCATCCAGGCTGATATTTTCGACCATATTTATGCGGTGGTCGAAGAGTTTGGCCTGCGCATTCATCAGTCGCCCACCGGCAACGATATTCGCTCGCTGGCGGACGCCTTCGCGAAATAGATCTCAGGTGCTGGCGCGCGCCACATAGCTCCAGCCCATCATCACGCGCTCGGTTGCCGCATCCGGATTTTCAATTTTATTCAGCAGTAATCCCACCGCTTTGCGGCCAATATCTCTGGACGGCTGTTCAATGGTGCTGAGCGGCGGCGACACCATCTCCGAGAGTTCAGTGCCATCAAATCCCACCACGGCGATATCCTGCGGCACGCGCAGACCCGCCTGGGCGATAGCGCGCAACGCGCCTGCCGCCAGCGTATCCGACACCGCAAAAACCGCATCCGGCCGATCATTTTCCAGCAGTTTTTTCATCGCCGCCATCCCGGCGGACGAGCTGAGATCGCTGGCGTATTCGACCACCTGATAATCCAGACCGCGCAGATGTACCACGCTCTTGTAGCCACGCTCGCGCAGCCGGGCATATTTATAGCTTAAGTCATGGTTAATTAATGCAATGCGGCGGCGTCCGCTGTCTGCCAGCTGGCTGACAACATGCTGGGATGCGTCAACATCGTTGATGCCGACACAAGAAACCGTACCGGCATCGGCGTACTCCGCGCACTGCACCCACGGTGCGTGACCAATCAGCGCTGAGAGTTCCGGGAGTTTCGAGAATGCGTCCATAGTGATAATGCCATCGACGATTTTGCCGGAGAGCAGGCTTAAGCCCGAGCGCGAACGCTCCAGATCGGAGCCGGAATTGCAGAGTAAAATGCGATAGCCGTTTTTCTCCGCCTCTTCTTCGATCCCTTTGACCACTTCGGCGCAGAACGGGTTCGCAATATTGGACACCATCACAAGGATCATGTAGCTGCGCGCGGTACGTAGCTGGCGCGCCAGTAGATTGGGCTGGTAGTTGCTCTCTTTAATCGCCTGCAAAACGCGCTCGCGGTTCTTCGCTTTAACCGAATCGCTGTTATTGAGCACGCGCGAAACGGTGGCTACCGAGACGCCGGCCAGCTGAGCGATTTTCTGAATTGACATAACGACGACACATCCTGCGGTTAGCGTTTTCATCAGGCTAACATAAATTCGTTGCCCGGCGAACCGGGCAACGCCTCATCGCTCAACGCTTACCCAGCGCTGCTGCTGATGGCTTTTTACTATTGCATCAATGATATACATCACATTTGCGCCGTCATGGAAGGTGGCAAACAGCGGCTGTTCAGGCAGTGCACCTGCCTGCACGGCGCGGTAGAACTGCGCCATCATATTTTTAAACGCGTCGGGCCAGCCTTCAATATGCCCGCCGGGGAAGTGGGCGCTGTCTGCGACGTCGGCGTTCAGAAGGCCCGGATCGTCAGTCAGCGTTTGATTGGCCTGCGCGCGGTGGCCGATCCACAGCTGTTGCGGCACCTCCTGATCCCACGCCACAGAACGCTCGCTGCCGTTGATCTCAAAGCTGAGGCGGTTTTTACGCCCGGCGCTCACCTGCGAGACGCTGAAGCTGCCTTTGCTGCCGTCGTCAAAGCGGAACAACACCGAGCCAAAATCTTCGGTGGTGACCGCCTTGTCCTCATAATCTGCCGGGACTTCCTGGGTAAATGTCTGGCTGCCCGCGACGTTCGCTTTACGCGTTGGCCAGACGATGGAGAGATCGGCCATCACTTCCACGATCCGCCGCCCGGTAACAAACTGCACCGTGTCACACCAGTGGGAACCGATATCGGCCACCGCCCGCGAAGCCCCGCCCATTGCGGCATCAACCCGCCAGTTGTAGTCGGTTTCCAGCAGCATCCAGTCCTGTAGATAGCTGCCGTGCGAGGCAAACAGGCGCCCGATACTGCCCGCGCGCATCATGCTCGCCGCCTGGCGGACCATCGCAAACTGGCGATAAACAAAGCTCACGCCGTGAATGACGCCCGCCGTATCGGCCAGCGCCACCAGTTCACGCGCTTCGTCCGGGGTCATGCACAGCGGTTTCTCGGAAAAAACATGTTTACCAGCGCGTAAAATCTGGCGGTTGATCTGCGCATGCAAATGGTTGGGCGTGCAGTTATGCACGACGTGGAGGTCCGGGTGCGCGAGCAGTTCATCGACGCTGCCATACGCGTGCGGCACATTCAGCGCCTGCGCTTTTTGCCGGGCCTGAACGAGCGAGCTATCGCACAACGCCACGACCTGAACGTAGCCCAAACGCCGCAGCGCCTCGATGTGCGCCGGGCCGATAAAGCCGCTGCCAATGATGCCGACGTTAATCATTCGCACCTCCGGCGGCAAAATCGTCAAACGCACGCCCCGAAACCGGAATAATATGGCGGCGAATAAATTCGCTGCCTTCGCTCGCCCCCACGTCGCCATCTTTCATGCAGCACTCCCACTCCAGCACTGCCCAGCCGTCATAATCGTACTGCGTGAGCTTGCTGAAAATGCCGTTGAAATCAATCTGTCCGTCGCCCAGCGAGCGAAAGCGCCCGGCCCGATTAATCCAGGGCTGATATCCACCGTACACGCCGCTGCGCCCGTTGGGGCGGTACTCGGCATCTTTGACGTGGAAAGCCTTAATCCGTGCGTGATAGATATCAATGAACGCCAGATAGTCCATTTGCTGCAACAGCATATGGCTCGGATCGTACAGAATGTTGCAGCGCGGGTGATTATCGACCAGCCCGAGGAAGCGCTCGAACGTTACGCCGTCGTGCAGATCTTCGCCCGGATGCAGCTCAAAGCAGAGATCGACGCCGTGCTCATCAAAACAATCGAGGATCGGACGCCAGCGGCGAGCCAGCTCGCTAAACGCATCGCGAAAACGCTGCTCATTGTGCGGCGGCCACGGATAAAAATAGGGCCATGCCAGTGAGCCGGAAAAAGTGGCGTGGGCGCTTAATCCCAGTTTTGCCGAGGCCGCGGCGGCCTGTTTGACCTGGGCCGTCGCCCACGCCTGACGCGCCGCCTCGTTGCCGCGCACCGCAGATGGCGCGAAATGATCAAAAGCGTCGCGATAAACGGGGTTTACCGCCACCAGCTGGCCTTCAAGATGGGTGGATAATTCACTGATGACCAGCCCGTGTTCAGCCAGTTTTCCCGTGACGTCGTCGCAATAGGTCTGGCTGGCTGCGGCCTGTTCCAGATCGAAAATCGTCGGATGGTTGCAGGGAATTTGCAGCGCCTTGTAACCCTTACTGGCCGCCCATCCCGCCAGGCCGTCGAGCGAGTTAAATGGCGGTTGCCCGCCGATAAATTGCGACAGGAAAATGCCCGGTCCCTTAATTGTCCTCATAACACCTCCAAAGAATTACGCCTTGTCATCGTCATATTTGAACGAGAAAAGGAAAATCAGCGCGATCGCCGCAGCAGCTACCGCCGGGATCCACCAGAATGTGACCCACGCCTGCGGCACGGTCTGCCCTGCGACGAGGCTGTTATACAGCGCGCCTGAAATCTGCGAACCCAGCAACATACCGATGCCGTAAGTGAACATCACAATCATGCTCTGCGCCTGACCTTTCACCTTGTCTCCCGCCACGCGGTCGGTATAGATAAAGCCGACGACAAAGAAGAAGTCATAGCACACGCCGTGCAGCAGGATGCCGAGGTACAGCAGGAAACGCCCCTCTTCGCTGACGCCGAGAGCAAAGAAGGCGTAACGGACAAACCACGCCAGCATGCCGATCAGCAGCATGTACTTAACGCCGAGGCGGCGGAACAGCAGCGGAATGACCAGCATGAAGACAATTTCAGACATCTGTCCGAACGACATTGCGGTGCTGACGTCGGCGATCCCCGCATCCGCCAGATACGACGCGGTGTAGGCGTAGTAAGTGCCCAGCGGGACCGAAATCAACATCGCGCACAGCGAGAAGATAAAGAAATGACGGGTCTTGAGCAGCGCAAACGCGTCGGCGCAGAACAGATCGCGCACCGCCACTGGCAGGCCTTTGGCTGGAGCGGGCGTGTGCGGCAAGGTCAGACTATAGAACGCCAGCAGTACGGAACTGGCCGCCGCGACCTGGAAAATGGTCACGCTGGACGCCACGCCGGTGACGCCGATGAAGATCCCGGCAACAATCCAGCCGATAGTGCCGAACACCCGCACCACCGGGAAGGTTTTATCCACATTGGCAAGGCTATGAAAAGCAATGTTATTGGTGAGCGCCAGCGTGGGCATGTAGCAGAGCGTGTAGCCAAACAATAATCCGATCAGCAGCGCGCCGTTTTCAGCGATCAACGCGCCCGGCACAAACCACAGAATGGCCGCCCCGGCGAGATGCATAACCGCCATCACCTTTTGCGAGGCAAAGAAGCGGTCTACCAGCATGCCGAGAACAAACGGAGAGAGAATAGAAGCAATCGGTCCGGCAGAAAATGCATCGCCAATCAGCAGCGACATGTTGTGCTGGGTCATCACCAGACCAAGCGTGACCGACCAGCTACCCCAGATAAAAAACTGCAGAAACATCATCAGCGACAGACGCGGAACCAGCAGCCGGTGCTGGACTATCGCCTTTCCACTACTTTCAGTTGTTGACATCATTGTGAGCCCCGCCTTTAAAAAGTAATCGATTACAAAATGCATCAATTAAAAAGTAAACGATTACAAAATAAAGATCCGGTGGATCAAAACAGAAGTGCGAGCGGGGTCACGATAAAGATGGGGATCGCTGAGTGGTGTTACAGACAAGCGTATGTTTTGGCCCGATAGTAGGTGCAGACTGATACCCTCTCCCACAGGGAGAGGAATCAAATGCTAAAAATGGCAACGATGTCGCTAATTTGCATTTATTTTGACGGCATTCAGGACCTCTCCCACGGATATAGGGAATCCTGCGGGTTATTTCTTGCGCGAAAGCTTAAAAGCAACAAACAGGAAGATAACCCAAACCGGCAGCAACATCGCGGAAAGACGCATATCGTCGAGGGTACACATCAGGACCAGAATCATCGCCAGGAAGGCGATACACAGATAGTTTCCTGCCGGATACAGCAGCGCTTTGAACTGGGTTTCACGCCCTTTTCGACGCATCGCAGCGCGAAAACGCAGGTGTGCCAGGCAGATCATGATCCAGTTCAGCAGCAGTGTTGCCACGACCAGTGCCATCAGCAGACCAAAGGCCTCTTTCGGCAGAAAATAGTTGATCAGCACCACCAGCGAGGTGATACCACCGGATAACAGTAACGAGTTTACCGGCACGCCGCGACGGCTGACGCGAGTGAGAAACTTAGGCGCATTGCCCTGGACGGAGAGGCCAAACAGCATACGGCTGTTAGAGTAAACGCCGCTGTTGTAGACCGAGAGTGACGCCACCAGAATCACAAAGTTCAGCGCAGAAGCCACCAGGTTGCTGTTCATATCGTGGAAAATCATGACGAACGGACTGCTGTCGGATTTGACCTGTACCCACGGATAGAGCGCCAGCAGGACCACCAGCGAGCCGATATAAAACAGCAGGATACGGTAGACCACCTGATTGACCGCTTTCGGAATGCTTTTATGCGGATCGCGGGCTTCTGCCGCAGTGATGCCGATAAGCTCCAGGCCGCCAAACGAGAACATAATCACCGCCAGCGACATGATAAGCCCGTTCCAGCCCGTGGCCAGGAAACCACCGTGCTTCCACAGGTTATCAATACTGGCGCGCTCGCCGCCCTGACCGGAGAACAGCAGCCACAGGCCGAAGCCAATCATACCAATAATCGCCAGCACTTTAATGAGCGCAAACCAAAACTCGGTTTCGCCATACAGGCGCACATTCACCAGGTTGACGGCGTTAATAATGATGAAGAAGGCCGCGGCCCAAATCCAGGTAGGAACATGCGGAAGCCAGTACTGCATGTAAATGCCGGCGGCGGTGAGCTCTGCCATGCCGACCAGCACGAACATCACCCAGTAGTTCCAGCCGGAGAGGAAGCCAGCAAACGGTCCCCAGTATTTATAAGCAAAGTGGGCAAACGATCCGGAAACAGGCTCTTCTACCACCATTTCGCCCAGCTGGCGCATGATCAGAAAAGCAATCACCCCCGCGATGCCGTAACCCAACAGCACTGCCGGTCCGGCCATCTGAATGGCGGGACCGATGCCGAGAAACAGCCCGGTGCCTATCGCGCCGCCGAGGGCGATTAATTGAATATGTCGATTTTGCAAACCACGTTGCAGCGTCGGTGTCTGTTCCGACGAGGCTTCAGAAATACCGTTGTCTGAAGCGGATGACGCGTTTTTCACGTCCTACCCCTGTCTGTTTTTAGAGAAGGGGCACCTTTTAACACTTCGGGTCAGCGGGAGCAAGTAAAGGACGGCTAAAGGATTGGGGCATCCCTGCCCCTGATAACGAGGGTAAAACTTAGAACTCGTAGCCGACAGAAACTTTAAAGGTACGGGGTTCGCCCTGGAACAGGTAGGTTCCGGAATCGTCCACGCTTGACCAGTAATTTTCGTCAGTCACGTTGTCGATGCCCGCGCGAACGGTCATCTGATTCTGATTATGGTTGACCGCAAAGCGATAGCGCACACCGAGATCCAGCGTGGTGTAGCTGTCCAGCTTTTTGCTGTTTGCCAGATCCGCATACTGTGAACCGGAGTGATTCACGCGCGCGGTTGCCGTCAGCCCGTCAACCGGTTTGATGTCATATTCCGCGCCCAGCACCGCATAGAAGTTCGGTACGCCGATGACTTTATTCCCCTGGTTGACGCCGTTATTGGTTTTGGTCATTTCAGCCTGCAGCCAAGTGGCGCTGGCGTTCAGACGCATCCCCAGCATCGGCTCGCCGAACACATTCAGCTCAACGCCACGGTTACGCTGCTCGGCGTCCAGACCATAATGATTGGTCACGTCGTCGAGGATGGCCAATGGCATTTTGATTTCGAACAGAGCCAGCGAGCCGCCCACGCGTCCGAAGTCGGTTTTCACGCCCACTTCGTTCTGCTTAGAGTGGACAATGCCGGTGCTCTGACCGTAGTTGGTGGCGGGACGCGAGGCCGTTTCACCCGGCTGCAGCGCTTCAGTGTGGTTGGCATAGAGCGAGAGTTGTTCCCACGGTTTATAGACCACGCCGTAAGTTGGCATCCAGCGGCTGCCGTCAAAACCATCGGCGTCATTTTCAGCGCCGGTGACTTTGTCGTACCCGCGAATCACCACTTTTTGATGACGTGCGCCAGCGGTAAACAAGAGTTTGTCGTCGAGTACGCCAAGGGTATCACTGAGCAGCCAGCCCTGCGTGCGGGTACGACCGCTGGTGAGCGGATCGCTATAGTTACCGCCAAGACCATTGAAGTTGCTGCTGTCAGGTTTTTCAACGCCGGTATTGTGATAGATGTTGGTGATCGGGTTATTCGCCGCCGACGACATCTTCCACGCGATTTTTTCGTTTTTGGTCATCGCCGAGTAGCCCACGTTGACCTTGTGCGAGACGAAACCGGTGTTGAAGTTACCGCGAATACCCGCCATTCCGCTCACGGAGTCGCTGATGCGGTTGGTATCCAGACGCGTCGCCGTGGCTTTGCCGCTCTTATCCATCAGCTTCGCGCCGCTGTACAGCCCCTCTTCGTGGGCGTGTTGTGCGCCCAGTCCGGTGTACGCCGTCCAGTTATCGGTGATGTCATACTCGCTGCGCCACATCCCGAATTCATTTTCGATATTGCTGTAGGCCCATTTTTGCGAGTAGTTACGATCGTTTTTCGGCGGATTCGGAACGAAATCGACCCCGGAAACGTTGACGCCCGTTTCGCTGCCATGGAACGTTTTCTTCTGATATCCCATGTCCAGGGAAGTCCGGAAGTTGTCGCCTTTGTAATCCAGACCGGTGGAGAGCAGCGTGGTGCGGCGGCGATCGTTGGCGACCGGCGCTTCGCCTTCGCGATGGACAAGGTTCACGCGCGCGCCGAACTGGTCGCTGTCACCAAAGCGACGGCCTGCATCGAGGGTGGTGCCGATCTGGGCATCCGAGGTGTAATCCACGCCAATTTTTGCCTGTGGCGTGTCGCCCGCGTGTTTTGGCTCAAGGTTGATCATCCCGCCGACGCCAGAACTGGCCGCGCCGTTCATCAGCGAGTTGGCCCCTTTGAAGATTTCGATGCGCTCGACCATCTGCGTATCCACCACCTGACGCGGCAGAACACCCGATAATCCGCCAAAAGTCATGTCGTCACCGTCGAATTTCAGGCCGCGAATGCGATAGCTTTCTGCGCTATTGCCGTAACCCTGTACAGACTGCACGCCCGCATCGTTTGCCACGACATCTGCAATGGTCCGGGCCTGCTGATCTTCGACCAGTTTTGAGGTATAGCTGATGATGTTAAACGGGACGTCCATCGCGTTCTGCTGACCCAGCATGCCCATTCGGCCGCCGTTGGCGACCTGCCCGTCGAGAAAGGCCGGAACCAGTTGGTCGCCGCCCGCTTTAAAATCGTTGGTCGGGGCGGATTGCACCACGATGGTCTCTTCTTTCGAAGTGCCCGCCGCGAGAGAAGAATGCGATATCGCACCGATGGCCAGCGCCAGCAGCGTTTTATTCATTTTGGTGTTGTTCATGATTAACTCGTTCAAAATACGCGCAATATGGCCCGTTGCCGGGCCTGATTAGTTATAAGAGGTTTATTTCAGCGAGATTCGGACAACGCTGTCCGGCCCGTTCGTGGAGTGGTCTTTGTTGAACGCCTGTTTAACCGTGACATACAACGTCTGACCATCGTCGGACAGCAGCAGGCTGTTCGGATTCGGTGGCAGATCCCAGCTGTGTTTGACCGCATAGGTCGTCGCATCCAAGCTCAGCAGTTTTCCGCTTTCACGCTGGGTGATGTACAGCTCATTACGTTTAGCGTTGAATTTCACCGCCAGCGAATCGCCCACATCAAGCTGTTTGATCACTTCGCCGGTGTGAATATCCAGTACCAGCGTGGTTTTAGCTTTGGAGTTATCGGTCACGAACAGACGCCCCGTGGCTTTATCTTCCGCCAGATTGAGCAGCAGAGCCGGTTTTTCACCCAGTGGCTTCCAGCGTTTTTCAATGCGGTTGCTGCGCGGGTTGATGGTCAGGATTTCACCGCCGCCGTTGGCCACGTAAATGCGTTGAGTTTGCTCAGACCACAACAGCCCGGTCACCCACTGCCCTGCATTTTTGATGGTTTTTTTCAGCTTCAGGGTTTTCGCATCCACGACCCAGATAACCGCCGGATCGGCAACACCGCCGATATACAGCGTGTCGTTATGGAGCAACACCTGACGCGCCCCGTACGGATACCCTTCTTTGTTACGCTCGGTAAACAGCAGACGATTTTTCACTTTGCCATCGGTGGTATCAATGGCGCTGATGCCACCGTCCAGCGAGTTGGTGGCATAAATGGTTTTGCCGTCAGGCGAAATCGCCAGTGCGAAGTTTTTCAGATCGGTGTGGCTACGCCCGATGGTTTTCAGCGTGGTCGGATCGAGCTTATAAATCACCCCACCCTGCACATCCTTAAAGCCTTCAGAACTGGCGACAAACAGAGCATCACCTTTCGGATTGAGCACCATTTCGTATAAACCATCGGCCAGTTCACGTTTCAGCACCCCGGTTTCTGCCGGCGCGGTCACCGTGGTTTGTGCTTCAGGCGCGGGAGCGGGTTTAGCAGCCTGCTGCGCAGCACAACCGGAAAGAGAGGCAGCAACGAGCAATGCCAGCGCGGACAATTTTTTGGTCATCAGGAAAATCCTTTACCGTTCAAAAAGATAATTCAGGCGGGAAACTGCGTCGCATGCTGCTGTGCGATTAGGGTTGTATGACGGGCTGTGAGGCCAGTGCAGAATCCACCGTTAACACTCAGTGTTCCGTGTGAGGTCTGCGCTCACTGTTTATGCGGGAATTGTCCGTCTGCGCCCACAAACACTAAAGAGAATGAGAACTATACTCATTATCTTTGTATGATCAAGTGTAAATATCGGCAACAGCTTAAAACGGTTCAGTGACAGAAAAAAATGAGGCCTGCGCTTATCCTTTTGAACAATAAAATACAGGCGCGCCTCCATAACTGAAGATATAACTGGAGGGATTGGCGGGCGTTATCTTGACCCTCAGTCCGCGGCTACGTAAGTGATAAAAATCCGGGATCGTGCTTCTGAATGCCTCGTATTTTTTAGGTAATTCGTTTGTTTCATTTGCGACCATAATAACGCCTTTGGCATCTCTCCAGTAATCAAAGGCAATTTTATTACTCATCGAGACTGGCGGTTTTCCCGTCGGAATATATTCCCCTGTCGTCTCATAACTGCCGCTTCCGCCGTTAAATTGATAACTCAACATCACATCCAGCACATAATTATCATCGACAATCCGGGTATGCGCTTCACAGGAGAAGTGGTTACGCTGGTAATGAATATACCAGGCGTAAAGCAAGGGGATCATTATCGCGACGACAATCAGCGTCCAGCGCAGTAAAATTTTATTCTTCGTCATGATATTGCTGCCTGTAAACAATGGAATCACACTGCGCACCAGCGACCTCGGGTTTTTGATCGCAAATAATGGCGGAACTCACCTGCTGCGCAAGATTGACCGTGATCCAGACCATTTCATCTGCTTTACACTGAATGGCGTAACGCCTTGAGAGATCCGCGAACATTTCGATGCTTTTATCTCTGTCATGCCATGAAGAATAGAGATCGCAGTTATTCACTTTTCCAATATGCTGATAATCCGCCAGCGGAGAAGCTTCCTCTTTCTGTACGAAATAAAGCACCGCGCACGAAAGAATAAAAAGAATCCCGGCCAGTCCGTAAGCCAGCGGGGAGTGAAAAAATGAAGGTTTGTTTTCATCTTCAACGGCAACAGTGGCAGCGGTTTCTGGCACAGCAGATTCCTCCGGCAAAACAGAAACCGGGGAAGCCATCTGCGGAGCAAGGAACTCATCCAGCTCACCAACGTGAAGCCGAGCGACAGATTTAAATCCCTCCTTGGGAATGGTTTTGATGATATTTTCATCCAGCCCTGCGGATTTTAACGTCTTGCGAATAGTAGCAATCGTTTGATACAGCGCATTCGTGGAGACAACCACCCCGTTTTTTTCCCATACCGAAGCAAACAAAAACCGCTGAGAGAGTACCTGATCATTGTGCTCAAGTAGCTGAGAAAGGCATTCACTGACGGGTCCATGAAGCTTAACGGCTCTGCGCGGATAATCTACCCGCGGTCCGATCTGGCGCAGCTCTGGTTCAAAAAGCAACGTATCGTTGATGAGGAAGACTTTCTTTAAGGTGGTATCGCGAGTTGTCATAGAAACCTGATTCAGATTTTAATTATTATATTTTAGTAAGTTAGTCGCATTCACAGTGGAAAAAAATGCCTTTTTCCTCCTGATGTCACCGCATCTTATTGAGTATAAATCATATAACTTCACTCCTCTTTTTGTCAGGAGATTCTTAAGCTTATTGTTACCGAGGGCATAGCAAGGATGATTTTTAGCCACACTCCATGACAATCAGCGGTTGATGCTGGATACAAAATAAAATTCGCCATTTTATGTTGAGCAACTGCTCGGTTATCAGTTGCTGGCATACGTCTCCATAAAATGAAAGATTATTAGATTTTAATACTAACAATACCGCTTATGTGATTTGAAACACTATACCCGCTGGCTGGCGTGATGGTTTTTCATAGTGCATAGGGATGCGTATTGGAAAGCGTTCATGGCAGCCATATAATCCACCTTACAAAAAGTACGGGTTATTAAATAATATTATTGTCGTGATGCATATCGGGGTTACTCCAGAGTAGGTATATAAGAGATGGGCTATCGTCTGTATGGATTTATGATCGGTGATGAAATTCACTTCGATATTTCTAATCGCAGGCTGTATCGGCTAACCGGCAGCCATACCGATAAAAGCGTGGCATTTGCATCAATATATTTTAATGAAACTATGTTAAGGCTTTTTCTGTATCTGCTGGAACATGGCCGTCAAAAAGTGATTACCAAAGAAGAGTTGTTTGAGAAAATTTGGGAAGATAATGATTTAAGTCCTTCCACACAGCGGCTGTGGCAAGTCCTGCATAATCTCACTAATAAACTTAATCTACTCGGTTTGCCCAGTGATTTTATCAGAAATATCAGAGGGCATGGTTACATAGTCAATTATCAAGACGTCATCCCTGTTTATTACAGAATGAGCGAACTCCCGACTTATTCTGTTAAAAAAAAGGAGAGTTCAGATACCCTGAGTGAGTGATGTCAATTCAGCGGTTTTTGCCCTGCGCATTTCATGCAAAGGGCTTTTTTTTATGCTTCTTAATACTAAATCTTATCATTCAATTAATGTCAGAAAAAACAGCGAAACAGACTATTTATCGGCATTAGGCGACTCTGGGAAAAAATATGAGTGTAATGAACCGTTTTGCAAATTTAAAAGTCAGCAAGAAATTATTCTTCGCCTTTACCACTATTCTTATCGTTACCCTGGCAATCCTGACATCAGGGCTGCTGGGGCTGATGAACATTCAGGAGCGCGTCGAAAAGAATGAGCGCACGACTGAACTTTTTAACGCTCTTTCAGCGGTACGTCTGGCGCGTTTGAACTACCAATCGTCCCTTGACCCAAAGTATCTGGATCAGACCAATACCGCCGCGCAAAACATGCAGGCCATCATTGCTCATCTGGAATCCTATTCATGGACGGCGGAAGGTAAAGCCACGGTTGATAACACCGATGCCGCGATCAAAAACTATCTGGTCTCCCTGACACCGTTTACCAAAGCCCTCGCCGAAAAGCAGGAGAGTGAGCGCAGACTCAGTACGCAGAATTTATGTGATAACTCAGAAATTGCCTCCAGACTCAGCCAAAGCAGCGCACTTCCTCCGCAGATGGCGCTGGTTGCGGCGCAATTGGCTTTTACCCTGAGCGATATTGATTCACAGGTTTCACTCTACAAACAGCACCCCTCTGCCGAATTAAAACACAGCATTCTGACACGCCTGGCATCGGGCAAAGTCGATTCAGAGCAGCTGTTACAGGTAGTCCCTGAAGAACACAAAACCTGGCTGAATATGGGCCTCAGGGATATGCAGGCGATTGCAGCTGAGCTGGATAATTACCGTGCCGTCTGGACGGCGCAAACCACACTGTCAGACACCTTGACCCGTCAGGCGGTGACATTGACCCAGACCATCCAGATCATGTTTGCCCGTCAGCAGCAAAAAGTTGTTGAGACCGTTGATGATGTTCGACTGCAGATGAGCATTGTGGCAGCGATGGGTATCGCCCTGGGGATTTTACTGGCGATGGGGATCACCGTGTCGATTACCCGCCCGCTAAATGAAACTTTGCGTGTCGCTGAACGCATTGCCAAAGGCGATCTGACCAGCACATTGCACAGCACCCGTACCGATGAGCCCGGTTTATTGATGCAGGCGGTTTCAACCATGAATGAAAACCTGAAAAACATCATCAATGACGTGCGTGATGGCGTGGAAAGTGTCGCCCGCTCCTCCACGGAAATTGCCGCGGGCAATCTGGATTTATCCTCCCGCACCGAGCAACAATCTGCTGCGGTGGTCGAAACCGCCGCCAGCATGGAAGAGCTGACATCAACCGTGGCGCTGAATGCGGAAAATGCAAACCAGGCGCGTGAGCTGGCGCAAGAGGCTTCGCAAAACGCGACTGAAGGGAGCCTGATCTCAAAGAAAGTGATCGAAACGATGAAAAATGTGCGCAGCAGTTCGCACCGCATCGCTGAGATCACGACCGTGATTAACAGCATTGCTTTCCAGACTAATATTCTGGCGCTCAATGCAGCGGTTGAGGCCGCTCGCGCAGGCGAACAGGGTAAAGGTTTTGCCGTAGTCGCGGCGGAAGTTCGCACGCTCGCCCAGCGTAGTGCGCAGTCGGCTAAAGAGATTGAAAACCTGATCAATGAATCAGCGATATACGTTGATAGCGGATTTAACCTGGTGGAAGGGGCTGGCGAAGCGATGTCTAAAATCGAGGCCTCGGTTACCCAGGTACGCGACATCATGAGCGAAATCGCCGCTGCGACGGACGAACAAAGCCGTGGGATCGCGCAAATTGCTCAGGCGATGACCGAAATGGACACCACCACACAGCAGAATGCCGTACTGGTGGAAGAGTCTTCTGCCGCAGCCAGTTCGCTGGAAAATCAGGCGATACAGCTGGAAAAAGTCGTCTCAATCTTCCGTGTCCCGACGACGCCGCGACAGCGCCCTGAAAGCCGCCCGGCGATGAAAGCCAGCGTAGTGACGCTGACTTCCGCCAAAAAAGATCCCGCTCACGATCAGGATGACTGGGTTAAATTTTAACTCTGGCCCTCTGATTTAGCCCATCCTCGCCGGGTGTTTCGTTTCAGGATGACCTGGCGAGAACGATAAAAGTATTTATGGCAAACATCCTTAACAAAAATCATGCTTCGGTCGCTGGCATGGGTTCGTTTTTAACCCGTTCTCTTTCACGGCTTAAAAAAACATATTCAAATACGCCAGTAAAAACCCTGCAAGCGGCCATAGAAAAGCGGCAGATTCGCCCCTTTTACCAGCCTTTTATTGATGGTGAAACGGGGAAAATTGCCGGTGTCGAGGTCCTCGCCAGATGGCGGCACCCGGCGTATGGCTACGTTTCACCTGACGTGTTCATTCCGCTGGCAGAAAAACACGATCTGATTATTCCGCTGACGCGTTCGCTTATCCGCCAGGTCATTACCGATCTGGAGCATCAGATTCACCGTTTCCCGGTTGGGACCTATATTTGTATTAATATCAGTGCGCAAAACTGTCTCGATCCTCATTTTGAAATCGACACCTGCGAGCTGTTACAAAAATTCAATGCCAACCAAAGCCAGGTGGTGGTGGAGATCACCGAACGGCACCCGCTGCATTTCACGCCACAGATAAGCGACTGGTTTGCGGCACTCAGGCGCGCCAGCATTTCCGTGGCGCTGGATGACTTTGGCACGGGTTATTCCAATCTGTCCTACATTTCTGCGCTGAATCCGGAGTTTATTAAGATCGATAAAATGTTCGTTAGCCAGATTGGCGTCAGCGCCGATACGCGACTGGTTGACAGCGTGATTGCTCTGGCAAAAAACATGCGCATGAAAATCATCGCCGAAGGGGTGGAAACCCCGGCGCAGTGTGACTATCTGCGGGCAAAACAGATCGACTTCATGCAGGGCTTTTATTTTTGCAAACCCCTGCCGGTAGACGAGTTGATAAGCGTGGTGATGGCGCAGAGAATTGCCCCGCATGGTCTGCGAGGCAATCTGATTTAGAAGGTGTAGCGCATGCTAACGGAGACATTGCGCGGCTCGCCATACACCGCAGAATCGTCCAGATACGAATAGTATTCGCGATCGAACAGATTGCTAATGTTAGCCTGAACCGCCAGCTGTTTGGTCAGCTGATACTGCGCAAAGAGATCCACCAGCGGATAACTGCCCTGATAAAGTCGCTGGGTTTCGCCATCTGGCCCTGTCACATCCTTGTAAACCCGGTTCTGCCAGTTTACGCCGCCCCCCACTGTCAGCTCCGGCATCACCGGCAAACGATAGCGGCTAAAGAGTTTCAGCTGGGTTTGTGGCGCGTAGCTATTGAAGCGTCCGTCCGTATCGCGGGCAACATAGCGTGTGGCGCTTAAGGTCAGCTGCAGATTATCGGTGACCGCCCCATTGACCTCGAACTCGGCGCCTTTACTCACCGCGCCTTTGGTCGCGCGATAGGCCTGCTCGCTGGATCCGTTCACAAATTCTCCGCCGATCGCTTCTGCTGCGTTTTCCTGTTCAATGCGGAACACGGCGACATTTGTCGTCAGGCGGCCATCCATCCAGTCGGCTTTCAGGCCCGTTTCGTAGTTTTTGCCAGTGACAGGAGAGAGCCAGGCCCCGTCTTTGCTGCGCTTGGTTTGCGGCGCGAAAATCGACGTGTAGCTGGCGTAGCCAGACAGGCTTTCCGTAATGTCATACACCACACCGCCGTAAGGGGTGGTGTTGTATTTACGCATCTCCCCGCTGCTGCCGTTGGTGCTGTACTGGGTGTAGCGCGCCCCCAGGATCAGAGACAGCGGATCGGCTAGTGAGAGGCGCGCGGCGGTGTATGCCGATTTCTGGCGCACAATATCATCCGCATTTTGATACCAGTCGCTCCACACCGGTTCAGCCACGCTGCCATCCCAGTGATTGTTGAATATACCGACGCTGTCCATTGGACCATCTTTACTGAACGTGGCGTTATGCTGACGGCTGTAGCTTGCCCCAGCCATAAGCTGATGCTGCCGTCCGAGCAGTGCAAAAGGTCCGCTGGCGTAGGAGTCGAATGAATCCAGAGTACGTTTACCCCGGTCCTGACTTCCCCACCCGCTTGCCCCTTCGCCGGTACTGGCATCAGGATTGCCCATCACATAAAGCAAAGTGTCGTTAAACGTCTGCTCACCGTGAGTGCCATTGAGGCGAAACGACCAGCCGTTATCCCAGCTATGGGTCAGACTGGCGAAGACTTTTCTCGACTCGATGGTATAGCCCGTCCAGTCTGCCGACGTGTTGACGTGACGATCGTAATGCGTGCGGGACCCGTTACTGTACAGGGCAGGCAAGCCCCCCCAGGTTGGATTTGCGGTATTGGTTTGCTGGTAATCCCAGCCCAGAGAGAGAGTGGTGCTAGCCGTAAGATCGGCATCCATCACGCCATAGAGGAATTTTTTACGTTTACCATAGCGATCGAGCCAGCTGTCCTGATCCTGATACCCTGCAATGACACGCCCGCGCAGGCTGCCATCGCTATTAAGAGGGGCGGCCAGATCGGCAACATACCGTTGTTTATTCCAGCTGCCGTAGCTCGCACTGACGTTGCCGCTAAATTCTTTGCTGTCGGCCCGTTTCCGCACCATGTTCACCGATGCTCCCGGATCGCCTGCGCCGGTCATCAAACCCGCCGCACCGCGAACCACTTCGATACGATCGTAGATAGCTGTGTCTGACGTCGCATCGCCAAAGTTCCAGGCATCGCCCATGGCGGTCGGAATATCGTCGTACGAGAAATTGGTTATCTCGAAGCCACGGGAAAAATAGTTCGACCGCTCGCTGTCAATTTGCTGCGATGAGACGCCAGTTGCGTTTGTCAGCACCTCATCAATATTTTGCAGATCCTGATCTTTCATTCGCTGCTGCGTGACAACGCTGACGGATTGCGGGACGTCACGCGGGGCCAGCAACATTTTGGTCCCTGCTCGCGTGGTTTTGACCGCATAATCTTGTTGCTCATCGGCGGCGAGACGGTCTTCGCCGTAAACCACCATATCCTGTTCACTACTGCTTTCAGCCGCCAGCGCCGGGTGGATCACGGTACTGATACTGATTGCCAGAAGTGATAAACGGAACGGTGTATTAAGTGCTAACGCGAGCCATTTCCCGCGTTTTCCCCTGCCATTGAAAGACATAGTGTTTCCCATCAGGAAGTGTTGTTATGCGTCTGTAGCGCTTTAAATGAGAATCGAAATCATAATTATTTAAACTAACATGCATAGATCAATTTGTCAGTTAAATGTAAGTAAATGTATATGAGTTTAAAAATTCGCTCGAATCAGTGCTGATTGGTTGCTGTCTCCCGGCCCCGTGGACTCAAGCGGCGTCAGCGAATTTCTGCAGGCAAAAAAAACCCGCACGGATGGCGGGTTCATTGGGCACAACTGATGTTAAAACCATTGCGGCTACACTTTTTGCTCCAGCAGAAACTGATGCGCATAGGTAACCTTTTAGTATCCCCTTCTCTCAGACTGCATCATGATGAAAAACACCGCACAGGACAAAATCACCCAACAGACAGCAATCGCTTCACAACTTGTCATTAATATATTTTTTGTTGCAGCAATATTTTATCTTTCCCTTTTGTATTTTTCGTTACTGTTAGTATCCATGCTTGAGACTCATTTGAATATGAGTCCGGGTCCGGTGTTAATGTATAAAAATAATCTTTATTGCGAAAAATATACCCCCTGAAATTTTGCAACTCACCTTCATTGAGCGTGCTACCGTTCATGATAGTCAGTACAGAACCGTTTTTCTTATTCAAGGAATGATATGTTATGCCATCGCAGGCCAAATCATTATCGACACAATTACCTTGGCTAAGTTCTATTTTATATGTCTCATTTTCAAACGTACTGGCGATATCATCCGTTGATGAAAAACAAAGGATTGGATAAAAACACAGAATCGATATAAACCACTTCATAACTTAGCATATCCATTATTATTAAAAACCTTCCATTCAGATTGTCGACGATTCATCAGGCCTTGCATTATATGGCCTTGTGAAAAAACATAAGTTCCCCACGCTTTTTCAAGGTCTGCTACTGATTCACCATTTATTATTTTAAGAATTTCAGAATGATAAAACCCTGATTGTGTTTTGTCATTTCGTGGCCCAATGTTGTAGGTCAGCATAACTAGCGCATCGAACTCACCTTGAGTTAGTTTTGTTTTTACATAACTTCGCACTGGTTTAATAAAATCTTCGATTTTGATATTAAAAAATCGTGTCGCCTCAAATTCTGATATTCCTCCTGTATACTTTGGAAACTCATCACGACTGAGAAGGTGACCATAGCCTATCGTTGCGCCCTTGCAATGACTAGTAATTCGCCTACCTGTTTGATCGTCATAAGGATATTGCTTATACATCTCATAGTTTTTCATCAGCCAGACCCCTTCACTACTGAGATCCATTAACTGCGGTTCATACCGAACCGAAACATTATCGTAATTTCTATATAGGGAGACTGAGTTTTTCTTAAGCAACAATTTCAGGGTTAGGCTATCAGGCTTTACCAGTCCATCAGCAGGAATGAATGACCTGTTTTGAAACGCCACAATCCCACGTATACTATTGCCAGTATTAACGAATTCTCCTTCCAGACCCTCTATGCCGTTACGAGCAAGCAACATGTTTACTGCTTTCAAATCAGAGTGGGTGTTGACCCCATGAAATCCCACTGATGATTTTATTAATCCACTCATTTCTGTCTCCCTCATCATTCCATTGTTTAACGTCGACACAGGTAACATTGCCCAGACTCATTACTTAAAAACAAATTACGCTCAATTCATTTTGCTGAATATGATTTAAAGTAAATTATCATTAACCACTATTCATGTTATGAATACAGTTTGTTGATTGAATTCATTTAAGGATAAAAATCACTCGCAGGAATCTCCGCATCTGTATTAACGGGAAATAATGAGAATACGACTGCGTCAAAATAAACGGTCACACGCAAAAGCACCGGGCCTTTTCAGGCTCCGGTGCTTAGATTACGGCATATGAATGACGATATTCATAGCCGTTTCATTTCAGGCAAACAACCTTAAAATGCGTAACGGACTTTAAGGCTGACGCTCTGGCTGGTGAATCGGGTTCGCTGTCCGGCATCGTATTGTACGGTGCCATCCAGTACGTCGCTGAATTTCGCCGTGACTCCGACTCCCGTCATCGCAATCCATGGGCTTTCGCTCATCCCCTGATAAGTGAATGGCGTGTCCGCGCTGCCGATGAAAGCGACTTTCGATTCTGAGCGATCGTTCATCGTGTCGTAGCCTGCCCCAAGGTATCCGTGCACACTGACAATATCGGAGAGCTTCACGCCTGCCTTCACTTTGCTGGACACCACAAAGGCTTCCGTTGTCGAGCCATCCACTTTCAGACCTAAATCCTCTGCGCCACTTTCCTGATATCCCTTATCTTTGACGCGGTAGTAGTCCGTGCGCAGTTCCGGCGTGAGGGTTATGTCGTCCGACGGATGGAATTGACTCTGCAAACCCAGTCCCGCCTGCAGGGTATGGCTGTCATAGTCAGAGCGGGCCACACCGCGGTAGACGCTGCTTCCGTCGGCGGGATTCTCAATGTTGAGGTATCTGTTACCCTTGGTGGTGTTGCGACCAAAGCCAGTCTGCCATGTCATTCCGGTATCCGGAGTGAAGTCATAACCCCCATAGGCCAGCACGTTCCAGCTTTCGAGCTGCGCATCGTGGCGGATATCAGAGGAGGTATCGTTGACATCCGTCCGGCTCATTCCCAGCGCCAGGCCAAGACGAGCCTGGTCATAGACAAGGGCATCAGCACCGATGGCTATCCCGCGCGTATCGGCGTTATACCCGGTGTAATCCCCACGGCTTGACTGATTATCCCAACGACCGACCGGACGGATCCAAAGATATTTTTCAGGATTAAACTCATCGGTGAATCCCTGCCCGCGCATCGACTCCTGACGATTGCCCACGATATCGCCAAACGCACGAAGGTTGTTCATCTCGATATAGGTCATGCTTCCATCCATCAATGGCGCCAGCTGAACAACGTTTTTGTGCACCTGGGCTGCATTAAAGGATGACGTAATTGCGCATACGGTACCTGCCAGCGCGCCCGAACAGTCAGTACTCTGGGTCGGTGTGGTATTACCGCCGGGCGGATTGGCTGCGGTATTTTTATCAATGATGGAATCGAGTGCCTTACCGACCCCCGCCAGCGAGTTATTTTTGGATATCTCTTTAACGGCATTAGTGACGGTGGTTAATTTCGTCTCGACAATTTTCAACGAATAACTGGAATCCGTCTGCTCCTGAACGAACTGATAGCGCAGTGAATCATCGAGAACAGCAGAAGGTGTACCCGTGATACTGCCCGCGGTGACGACATCTGTCAGTTTATCCCCGTCAGCAAAACTGGTGCTGCCCCGGGTGATAACCAGCGTTCGTCCATTGAGCGCAGCGTTTCCGGCAACCTGAAGTTGCCCGTAACTGCTGGTACTGTCGGCCTGGAGCGCCAGTACGCCTGCATTGCTCTGACTGTAGTTTTTGACTGTGGATGGCTGGCTGGTGCTGAGTAACTCAACTATACCGCTGTTGCTCATGTTGCTGCCCGGAGCATTCACCCGGCCAATAATAATGCCTTCATTATTGATGCCGTTGGTGATGTCGATATTATTCTCTGCACGAATCGCATCCCCTTCGACGGAGCCGATAATCCCCCGGTTTAAAAACAGGTTGGTGTTACCGTTGTCGGCAAAAAGAACACCCGCGCCCGTACCGCCACCAATAATAAATCCGGTGTTGATAATGCTGTCCGCCTGCGCATCGCCCGTGAGCGCTATACCAGCAATACCACCGTCAATAATTCCGGCGTTAGTCAGACTGGTGCCCGTCGAATTACTGGTCAGCTGAACACCGTAGCCATTTTCAGCATAAATCACGCCGCCAGACTGGTTTGCAATGCTGTAGCCAGAAGCGTAATTGCCGACTCTGATCCCACTTCCCCCCGTGCCGGAAGCAGTAATCTGGGACTGGTTGATCAAACTGTTGTTACGGCTGTTAGACGCCTCAATGCCGTTGGAGTCCGCGCCACTGACATCAATCGTGCCCGCATTCGTTATCGTGTGGCCGCGGCTACCAGCAAGGATATTAATGCCATGGCTTCCTGCTCCAGAGGTCACAAGCTGCCCGTTATTGATGACGGTGCTGTCGAATAATTCATTCAGCTCGATGGCATTTGAGCCATTGCCTGACGTGGCTATCACACCATTGTTGGTCAGGATCTGTTTGTCCGCGCCCCTGGCGCGAATACCGTCACCGCCATCGCCTGTGGTTGAGATAGTGCCGTTGTTAGTCAACAAACCGCTTCTGACCAGAAAATCAATTGCCGGGCTGTTATTCGCCGCATTGGTAAACTGGCTGTTATTCTCTATTTGAAGATTTAGCCCTTCGGGACCATCAAAAGACTGCGGCGTTGATATCGCGTTATCACAACTCACCGTTGTCGGGCCTGTTGCGGTACAAACGGCTAATGCTGCTGGGCTGAGCAGTAAACTGACGCTCCCCGCCACCCCGCCCAGCAACACTTGTTTCATCTTCTTCATTGGAACGCTCCGGTATCTATCATCATCAAAAGCAAAGCTAACTATAGTTAGATTTAAAAATAATCAAGATTGCTAACAAAATGTTACTAACACAAACCATCGGCAGGAATGATTAAATTTACAAAACTTTCCTGTTGGCGGGTGCTGGGCTATTGATGGGTAAATGTGATGGGGGAGAAGGTTTGCCCGCAAGATTTAGGGTGTTGCGGTATTGGGATTTTCAGAAATGGGAGGTTGGGAAATTATTGCATTGGCACGTAGCGATGCGGATAAGGAACGACCATTTCATCAGGCATGCGAAGCCAATTAACGCGATTTGGAACTGATTTTCAAATAGATATCAAGAAGAAAATGGTTGTAAAGAGAAGAAAAAATAATAAATGAATTTAAAAAGTGTACGCCCTGTAGGTTCGAATCTACGACATACAATCTACGGCTTAGAAGAACCTAAAATGTAATTTAACGGACTGTGATAGCATGTGTTTATCCGCGATCTCGCCGAGTTTTTGTCATTACGTGTCGTTGCAATGCAATGTGATTTTTCGCGATGCATCCATGCATGCCACAATCATGACAAAGAGAGCACAAATCCCTACATCTGTGCATAGCTTTGTACCTCTCCTCTTCGCATAACCGAACTCTCCGGGCCGCGCATCGCTGATGATCTAAGTGACCACCCCGAATATCGCAATCCCTCAAGCGGTACATACATTGTACTCCGGCTAATGTTGGTCTGATGCGATTTGGGGGCATCCTGTACCGCACACTCGTGTTCTCACCATTCAATGCCCATATGATTTGCAAATCGTCGCAAGGCTTAAGTGAGAGTCGATGATTAGCAAAGCTTACTGCAGCATACCTTCTTTTAGATGAGTGGTAGCAGCACGCATAAAATAGATTGCAGCTGGACGCTAAATGGATCTTCCGTCCCGGAAAATACTGGCTTCAGTAGGTTCTGCTACCGGTGATGAGAATCCCATGATCCACTACATGACACATAGTGTATATACATACAGCATTAAGTAATTATTAGTTGATCAATGAGTGATCGTTACTCTTTGTAATGTTACAATTATCAAAAAGTCTATTGCATGAAATTCCAAAGGAAAAGTGATGAAAGTTGCGGTAGTTATCCCGTCGTACAGGGTGAAAAACCATATTCTAAGTGTCATAGGAAAAATTGGACAATCGGTTGACCGGATCTATGTCATTGATGATTGCTGCCCTGAGCATTCAGGAGACTTCGTTCTTGAAAATAACGTCGATGAACGTGTAGTGGTTGTTAAGCATGATGTAAACCAAGGGGTCGGAGGAGCGGTCATGACAGGATATGACGCAGCTTTGAAAGATGGAATGGATATCGTGGTTAAAATAGACGGCGACGACCAGATGGAGCCAGACCTTATACCAACATTTATAGCTCCAATCATATCAGGTGAGGCGGACTACACTAAAGGCAACCGATTCTTTAACCTTGAGAATATACGTGTCATGCCAAAAATAAGACTATTTGGCAATGCAGTCCTTTCATTTATGACAAAAATATCATCTGGATATTGGGACTTATTTGATCCAACAAATGGATATACAGCCATTCACGCCGATGTCATCAAGCATCTTCCTATGAATAAAATATCAAAACGATATTTTTTTGAATCAGATATTCTTTTTAGACTTAATACATTACGCGCAGTTGTCGTTGACATCCCAATGGATGCAAAATATGAAGATGAAGAAAGCAACCTTAAAATATCTAAAATAATAGGTGACTTTTTATTCAAGCACACTCGTAATTTTTTTAAGCGTATATTTTATAATTACTATCTACGCGACATGTCTATTGCCTCACTTGAACTCCCGATTGGTATCTTGATGTTCGCTTTTGGAGTTGTCGTTGGTGCCACTAACTGGGCTGAGGCCTTGCAGACAGATATACCAAATACATCAGGGACTGTCATGCTCGCAGGGTTACCAATAATTCTTGGCCTACAGTTAATCCTTGCATTTTTCGGATACGACATGGCTAATACACCAAAGAGAACTTTCCATAACAGGTACAAATAATGATTTACATCATAACTATGATTTGCGTCATTGGTATAGCTATAGGGCAAATCATGTTTAAAATGAGTTCATCTGCCTTAAGCAGGACTGGGAGTCTTTTCTCCTATGAAACACTTATTTTATTAATTCCTGCACTCTCACTTTACGGAATTACTACACTTGCCTGGATTTGGGTTCTGCAAAAAATTGAGTTAGGAAAGGCATATCCATTCATGGCATTAGCCTTTATTTTAGTACCAATAGGTAGTCACTTCTTTCTCGGCGAGCGTTTTAACACGTCATACTTTGTTGGCGTTCTGCTAATTATGATTGGAATAATAGTAACAATAAGGGCCACGTCATGATGTTTTTTGCGATCCTGTCTTTGATGGGGTATGTTATTTGGCTGGTAAATATTGGTGGGTTTAACTGGCAACAAACACCTTTTATCGCATTGAGTATTTGCTCTTGTATTTTATATATTTTCGGTGTGTTTGGAATACTAGAGCAAGGGTGGGGCGTAGCAGTTACGCTTGGTTTTGCACTTGGTGCTTTCGCTATTTATAGAAATAGATCGACATTTACTCTTTCAGGTTCAAACGCTATTGCATTTATTATCGCAAGTTCTCCTTTTGTCTTCTCTTTTCTAGCTGTAAAAAGTGATTTTTTATTCACTGATTGGGATGAGTTTTCATTTTGGGGGGCAAGCATAAAAATAATATCTATTACAAACTCCCTTTATGATGGGAAATCTGCGCTATCTGACACGTTCAAAGCCTATCCACCACTCCAACAGTTGATACAGTACTATTTTGTTTATGCATCTGGCTGGGGTGAGGCTGCGGTATTACGCGCACACAATATATTCATTTACTCAGCTCTGCTGTTCTCTGCTTCTACTATCATCAGAAAAGACGTGATGATGTCCGCCTTAGCTTTTGTATCCGCCTCAACCTTCATCTACTTTTTTAAGTATGATATCGGTCATGTGCTTGTTGATCAGCTTCTTGGCGTCGTATTCCTAGCGTCTCTTTGCTCTGCAGTATCTGATGAAGAAAGAGACAGGCGTTTCATACTTCCAATCACGCTCTTTATGTTGCCGTTAATTAAACAGATCGGGTTGGTGTTTGGTTTGTTTTCGCTGGGCTCAATGTTTGTTTTCTACATATTTAACCAGAATGAAGATTTTAAGACGAAAGCTATATATATTACCAAGATAACAGTCATCGGGATTTTGCTTTTGATTATAGCGTTTAAGTCATGGTCATTTTATATGAGCAGCGTTGGCGTGACTCCGGTGTTTAGCAAGTCCGGGCCTATCGATTGGGCTTCTGATGTAATGCAATCAAAAATATCGTATACCATTGCAGAGTTGCAACGCCGTGTAACTAACCCGCTCTATTTTAGCTTTGCAAGCTACCACTTTATGCCGGTGACTATCTTCTATACAGGTGTGTTTCTGAGCATCCCTATTGCATTACTCAGTAAGGGCAGAAGACTACAAACTTCAGCAATCACGGTAATTTTGCCTCTAATGTTTATTGCGTATATATCGTTCCTTGTTTACTGTTACATAGCATTTTTCTCTGAATATGAAGCCCGACGCCTGGCATCATTTGAGAGATATGCGGGTTCATTCTTGCTTGCCTGGTCAGCGTTCATGTTTTTCACTCTCATAGATCGCAGCTGGTGTGGGTTCAACCATCTCACATCACTTATATCTATTGCGGCGGTAGCAATCCTCATATATGGAGTGACGGGGTACTATAAATTAGATCTGCAAAAGATTCGTCCTGAAGTTAAGAAGGCTATACTTAGAAAAGATGTTGAGCGTCTTTCTAATATCGTTTGGCCAAAACTTAAAACTGGGGATTCAGTTTACTTTATAGCACAAGATACAAAAGGTCTTGAGAAACTGGCGTTTTCATATGAAATGCAACCGTACAGGGTTAATAATTGGTGCTGGACCTTAGGAAAAAAATACTATCCAGATGATGTTTGGACCTGCGACAAGAACCTTTACGATGTCGTTAAAGGATATAAATATCTTGCAATCTACAAAGCAGATAAGCAGTTCTGGGATTTGTATTCCTCACATTTCTCAAAAATCGTAGAAAGTGATGGAGTGGGGTTTTATAAAATAAATATTGATGACAAGATGAAACTTACGTTTACGCCAGTAAATTAATCGCGTATATGTAAATTTAGTTCCGTGAGTAATTACGCTGGCTAAATAAGATATGAAAATTATTGCAGCATAAATTAAAAAAGGCCCTACGGGCCTTTTTTCGTTATACCTCGCGTCATGCGATTATAACCAGACTTAATCGCCACAGATTATCCAGGCACTTCTGATCCGTTGATAATATTGATTTTAACAGTCCGTCGATAGCATCTACTCTCTCGACCGACACTTACTGTTATAATAATATAAACATTTTGTGTAATCAAAAATATTACTTCAGGCTTCTTCCCGCATTCCGTAGATTTTTCTTTATCCTTTCGCATTTCAGTAGCTGGAATAAGCTTTCTGCAACTACGTTGTCTTGATAGTTATCACTGGTGCGCCGGTATGCTCACCTGGCACCAAACCATTTAAGCGAACATGCACGGAAAATTGATGCCATTTTTGGCAACCATGACACAGATATGACACAAGGGGAAAATCAGGCTGGGGGAGCTGGCGTAATTGACTGTTTCTTAATGGTACGCCCTGTAGGATTCGAACCTACGACCTACGGCTTAGAAGGCCGTTGCTCTATCCAACTGAGCTAAGGGCGCACTGAGAAGAGTGCACTTGCGGTGTGAAACGCCTGGAATTATACGGTCAATGGCAAGTGAGTCAATGCCTTTTAGTGCAATCGCCGAGGTTCTGGTCTTAGCCCCCTTCTTCTCCCGCTAATACGCTTGTTTTTTCAACACTTCCGCAGTTTCTTTCCCTGGCGGTCACTACGAAAAGGCTTAGTTCACTTTACGTAACGCCTGATAGTTTCTCCTTCATTTCACTCTCACACTAACCTGAAGCATCCCGGCGCCAGGAGCCCGGAAGACACAGGATTGTGCAGTGAACACTTCAGCTTCGCCTTTTACTTCTGAGTTAACAGAAAGCGACATAACCCGTTTACAAAACGTATCGCGTGAAATCGTCGGCGTTAAACTCGAACCCATCGTTGCGCTCTCTTCATCCTCCATCATCGGGATGGAGTTACTGAGCCTGCTCGACTGCCCTGCTCAAAGTGAGGCTTTTTTTCACCATCAGCCAGCAAACCAGTCCGTTAGATTACTGGAGGCGCAGTTCGCGGCCTTAAAAAATACGCCCTGGCGTAAAAACCTTTTCATCAATCTGTCGATAAATATGTTAAGTGAAACTGAATCCTTTAACCGATTTCTGCCGTTGATAACCCCGGGGCAGAATATCGAGATAGTCGACCCCGGTTCTTTCTTTTTGTTACCTGCGCGCTTACGCGAACGCGTAACCCAGCACCTGTGGGAATTATCAGATCGCGGATGTTGTCTCTGGCTGGATGACGTGGATAAAACGTTGATCAACCAGTTTTTACCCTGCCGTTTACCTTTGAGCGGCGTCAAAATCGATAAAATGGCATTCTGGCGGAAAAGAGCGACGCCCGCCCTGGCGCAGTTAGTCAGCCAGTGCGAACAGGTGGCTGACAATGTTCTGATAGAGGGTATTGAGTCACACAGAGATCGAGAATACGCGCTGCAGGCAGGAGCGGGATTCGGTCAGGGATTTTACTGGCCGTCCATAGGCTGGGCTAAAGGCAGAAGGATTAGCGCCTGAGAGAGATGCTATGCGCATGACAGTACGCCGTTATCGGCGTCGTCGAAAAGGAAGCGATTCCCTGGGATTCTCATTTTCACATTGCGGTGCCCCTTTTTTTGATCGCCTTGTCTACCTGAGTCAGTCCATCAACCAGCCACGTAAAACCGACACTCCTTTCATTATTCTCGTGACCCGAGACAAATTTCTGCATGCCGGGATTCAGCACAGCCCGGCACCAGTGAGTCATTGCTGTGTATTCGATACCCTTGAGTCAGCATTCAGCGCGCTGGAAAATTGGCCTTCGGCCAGGCTGGTTGTCGATATTGAAAGCAGAGCCACTCCGCTGACGGACCTGCTCAACGCGCTACGACGGTGGGTGCTCTACCCCCCTTTTTTGGCGGTGAGCCTGTTGATTCGCGCCGATGACTACGACACGCGGCTGTTTTGTAAGACGACCGGTCCCTTCGAGGTCGTTGAACGCCAGATTACCGCAGACACCCTGCATAAGGCGTTAATCCGCCCGGATACGGCTGGCGTGACTCAGCATGATTATTTTTCCCGGGATGAGTGGGCCGTTCTGCAATATTTATCGCAGGGAGAGTCATTGCGCAGCATAGCGGCGTTATGTCAGCGCCCTTATAGCCGCATTATCTACCGCCTTGGACGGATCCTGAGCAAACTCGGGTTAAGTCATCGCCAGGAATTACTTCATTTGCTCAATCGCCTGTCGGATCCCCACGCTATAACTTATTAATTCCTAAAGAACTTTAGGAAATTACTTAAGGTTAATATTAAAATCATGTTTCAATTTAACATTTCCTTAAAGATTAAAACTATTCCTAATCTGCCCCTTCTCACCACGTTAATCTCTGGATAGGTTCCTGTATCCAGAATTTTCCTCCAGACGTTAAGTTTTTCTGCGTTCTATTAACGAGATGCTAATGATGTAAAAATGAGTCTGTTCAGTAGTTCACTTAAAATGGTCGCGCTCGTGAACAGGAGATCCTGCTACTGCTGTGAGAGTCGTTGATGAAGGGTGAGCAGCGCTTTCAAATGAAGATATAATGCGGAATACAGCAGAAAATCTGTTCCAGAAATCATCAACAGGACGTGGCAAAACCCCCAGAGAAAAATAACATTGCATTAACATTGAGCGATTTCTATTATTTTTTGCAATTACATGAATATGTTAAACCATGCTAAACGGAATAGATGGTTCATTAACCTAAATTTAAAATAAACGCTTTCCGTCTCCAGAAGATTATACACAGGAATGTCAGATAAATAATTTACAGGCTTTTCGGAGAATCCTTACAAGGTATAATAAGCATGTTCCAAACGAGAATAAGAAATACTTGAATTCACCTAAGAAATTTAAACTCAACCATCGCAATGAGGTCATTATTCTGTACAACGTAAACAAGGATGCTTTCGCTCTTTCCAGGGAAATTCCCCGCACAAGGATCTAAAGAATTATCCTTCCGGCTAACCAGGCGCTACGGCACAGCATTCATTAGCGCTTTAACAACCTGAGGCATAAAAATGAAACCAGCATCCGTTATCATTATGGACGAACACCCTATCGTCAGAATGTCGATAGAGGTTTTGCTGCAGAAAAATAAAAACGTTGAGGTTAAACTGAAATCCGGGGACAGCCACGAGGTCCTCGACTACATACGTAATTACTCTATCGATCTGGTCATCCTCGACATCGAACTACCGGGGACCGATGGATTTTCAATACTCAAAAGAATCAAGAACTTAAATGAATCAATAAAAGTTCTGTTTTTATCGTCAAAATCAGAGTCCTTCTATGCAGGACGTGCGATGCGTGCCGGAGCAAATGGTTTTGTCAGTAAAAGAAAAGACCTGAGTGATATCTATAACGCCGTGGAGATGTTACTCGCAGGATATTCGTTCTTCCCTTATGAAACGTTGAGCTTTATTAATCACCAGGGTTCACACAGGGGTTCAATGGACGATATGCCATTATCTAATCGAGAGGTAACCGTATTACGGTTCCTTGCCAATGGATTATCCAACAAAGAAATCGCCCAGCAATTACTGCTTAGCAACAAAACAATTAGCGCGCATAAGTCTAATATCTATTCAAAATTAGGCGTGCAGAGTATCGTTGAACTTATTGATTATGCTAAAGCACACGAATTGCTTTAATCTGAAAGCACTCCCTGCCGCTCCGGCGAGTTTCAGGGAGTGCAGTTAGCGTCAATAATAATTAATCATAAAGGTAGCGTCCGCATCCGCACTTCCGGGCTGTGGATTATTCTTCGTCGCAATGTAATTCGCATAAAATGTCAGTTCTGCATTCCCTTGCTCGTCTACTTCCACATTTTGACTCGCCTGCTGTAAAGGCAGACGCGTTTTGTCCCGATCGCGTATTTCTACCGCCACATTGCTCGCCTGGCTGGTGCTGTTTAATGCGAGCAGCTCAGGATCATCGGTATCAAGCGTTCCTGAAAAGGTTAACGACGCCGAGCCCGGCGGGCATCCGGTCAGTTTTAAGGTAAAAGGAACCGCCTGCGTTCTGCTGCCCGTGGTGCTGAGTTGTTTGGTCGGCCAGGTGCCTAATGGCACCGTTTTGTTGCTGTCGCTTCCTTCCGCCACACAGGTGAAATCGACAATATTACCGTACAGCTCAATATTGATTTCCCCCAGCGCGTTAGACGCCACCACGCTTTGCACCGGCATCATGCTGATGGCCATTGCAGCAAGTAAAATACGTTTTCGCATCACTCCCCCTTAGTCGTAATCCACGCGCAGGTAACCGCGTGAGGTGAAATGCCCTTCACTCGGTTTTTTCCCGGTGATGCTCACCGGCCAGGCGCTAATGCCGACCACCGCCGAGGCGTTGTCATCCAGACGGAAGGGGATCTTACTGGCGAGATTGTTCGGCGTTAGCGGCGCTCCGTTTGCATTGGCCACGACAAATCCCAAATCAGGGTTATCGGAAACCAGTGCGTTCCCGGACACCTTTTCGGCTTCGACACGCATCGTGAGGTATGCATTGGCCTCTACGTTGGTGCACTTAATGGCTATCGTCTGCGTTTTGGGCGAGATGGTTTGCGGGCGATTTCCGGCTCCGGCTTGGCTGAAAAGCGAAGCGCCGATATCGCCAAAATCGAATTCCACCACTTTACCGGCGTTAATCGCACAGCTTTGCGGCACCTGGACGGTTCCGCTATAGCTGATGGTATAAACGGGAGTCGAGAGAGGATCCGATGAAGTAGTGGTGACATAGACGCGAAACATGGTCTGGCGCGGGATCTCAACCATATTAATAAACCGCCGCGTGACCTTCAGGCGAAACACCAGATTCGAGTCATTGACCGGGAAAGGCTGATTTTTGGCAACGTTAGGATGGCTCCCCATCTGGATATAATTCTGCGGTGGATAAAATACCCCGGCGTAGCTGTCCGTTATCTTCATTGCTCCATCGAGATAATCGTTCAACTTCAGATACTTATAGTTATCCTGTGTACTGGTTATCGGGAACTCGGTGACGTAACTGCGTTTCGTCGTCGTGCCTGATGTGCCTCTGGGGCACACCGCATAGACCCCTACCCACTGTGACTTTTCAGCCAGGGTGACAATCTGTCCAATCTGGTTATTGGAACTGTTAAATGTATCCGATAAATCGTAAAACACGTCGGTGGGGACGCCGTTTTCATTCGCACAAACCGTTGCCAGCGCTTGTGACGCAGGCAGCATCAGCAGTGCCGCGGCCAGGTATCGAAACTTAATCACAACGAATCTCCTTAAGCGTGATCGCCTGTTGCAGGCTCTCTTCAGGCAGACGGTAGGATGCCCGGCACTGGGCGCTCGAGTTATTTCCCCATTGAATCAACAACTCCCCTTTCAGCGGTAACCCGCTCAGGTAGATTTGACCGTCATCGCCAACCATGCTGGTGACACCGCTCTGCGTTTCACGTACGACGGCACCAAACGGCACAGGTTTACCTGCGCGCATTACCGTCAGCAGCGCGCGAACGCCAATCCGCGTGTCAAAGCTCGCGCGTACCAGCGCGCCGTGGGTTGGTACCACACTGCTGACGTTGTTTTCGATGTCGGTATTGTTATTCATGGTGTTGGTATCCAGCGCCACGCGGTTGTAACGGTAAACCGTGGCATAAGGCATCACGGCATAGCCGCGCCAGTCAGTTTTGACGCCTGTCTGGTTCTCCACGCTCACGCCGGAAGCGCCCGGCGCTTTAATCAGTACGTTGGTGTCGCCAAGAGGCTGGCTGAAGGTCACGCCATCCGCATGGCCCACGACACCGCCTGACATTTGCCAGTTCAGGTCATGCTGATCGCGGGAGTAGTTGTATCCGCCACCAAATGTGCCATAGGTCGCCTGCCAGTTAGCGCTGGCGCTACCGCTCCCGCCGTTACTGCTGTTATGTCCCTGAGTCACGCTGTAGGTCAGATTGCGATCCTCCAGCAGCGTGCCGCTAATGCCGGTCTGCCAGCTATTTTGACCATCGCTGTTGCGACTGGCCGACGCCGTGGCATAGGCGCGATCCAGTGCGCTGTCGCGGCGATAACCGTGGCGGGTAAACAGGCTGAACGGAATGGAGACGTTAAACGAGGCAATTTTATCGGTGCCGCTAATTCCCACCGCCTGGTTCCACGACCAGGAGACGGAATAACTCACGCCCTGCACACCTCCGGCGTAACCCAGCTGATACCAGACGCTGGAATCACTGGTTCCCCAGTACGTTTGTTCGCTGCCAGAAAGATAAAGCGAACCGTAATCCCCCAGAGACTGGGAAATGTTCACCTGAAAACGCCCTTTCTTATTCCACGTCAGGTTGTGATAGCTCTGCACATCCGGCACACCGTTCTCGTCCTGCTCATCGCTGTACTCGTAGCCTTCCATTGATTTCCATGCCACGTCATCGAGGGTATAGAACCCTTTTGTCGAATAGCGATAGCCCAGCAGCTGGAAATTGGTGCCGAAGCCGTTCAGCGACTTAGCATAAAGAAAACGCAGGGATTGCCCTTCGTGGCGGCTGTCATCGGCAAGCTGGCTGCGCGCATGAGTCAAATCAAGCGACACAGCTCCCCAGTCACCCAGATTTTTACCCGTCCCAATAGCAAGCGCGGCATAGTGCGAAGCCAGCTGAGTACCACCGTACAGCGTGTAACCATTGGCCAGCCCCGCAATCAGCGTGCCCTGCGAGAAGAACGGCGTCTCCTGGTCGCGGTTGCCGCTGCGGTAATCCCCTGCGACGAGGTCATACTTCAGACGTCCTTCACGCTGTAAAAGAGGAACGGTAGAGTACGGTACGGTATAGCGCTGCGTACTCCCGTCTTTCTCTTCAACTGTGACCTCAAGGTCACCGCTCGACGAGGTGGGGTTCAGATCGCTGATGGCAAATGCGCCCGCCTGGACGTAGCTCTGATAAATGACGTATCCGTTCTGGCGAATCACCACTTTCGCTGGCGTTCGGGCGATACCGCGCACCGTTGGTGCATAGCCCTGCATGCTATCCGGGTACATGTTGTCTGACGAGTACAGCCGTGCCCCGCGAAACCCGAGGCTGTCGAACACGTCATTACCGGTATTGCTGTCACCCAGGACCAGCTCACTTTTCAGGGGAATCACCGTGCGCTGCGCCCAGGTGCCGATATTCTGCCATTCACGATGACTTTTTTGCCCCTGACTCTGCGTGTAGCGCCATGCGCCGTTGTTACGCAAACGCCAGGCGCCATAGTTCAGACCCGACTGCAGATTGAGATAGTAGCTATTATCATCGTCATTACCGTGGTTACCGGTGAAGCTGTAGTTCAACAGCATGGCGGAAATGCCTTCATCCCACTGATCCGGTGGGATATAGCCGCGCGCACTGTTTTGCATCGCCACCTGCGGCAGGCTGATGTTCAGACGTAGTGCGGCAAAACTAAACCCGACTTCACTGCCGGGGATCGCCTTCTCAAGCGAAATGCAGGTTTCTTCTGTAACTTTTGTCAGTTCCGGGAATGCGGCAATATTGACGCCAAAACGATCCAGCATCGCGCGGGTGATACAGGGAGAAAGCCCACCCGCAGCCGGAGGCGTCGTCCCTTCTGCCGCCTCAAAGCGAACATCCTGCGTACCGATAAACTCTTCGTTACGCCAGATATCCACGCGATAACTGCCGGGGGCCTGCTGATGCCCTTGCTCAAAGCGCGACAGATCCGCTACGCCCTCGGTGTCCTCAGACAAAAAACCGGGGTTGAAATAGCTTTCACTCCATGCGGTATCTGGGCACAGCATTACTAATACCGCCAGTGCACACGGGCGGTAACGCCATCGTGGATTGTTCATTACACCGACTCTGCTCAAAGGCTGGCGCGACGCGCCGGAGTGATTGCACCGTAGTCATTTACACTCTGCCAGGAAAGTGTGCCGTTGGCGCCAGCCGGAATGGCCTGCTGCGCAGAACTTTTCGGTGCCACCATCAGGTTTTCCAGCTTTTTCCCGCCCAGGTAGAGGTTGACTAAAGAGATGTAATACGGGGACGCATTGCTCACTTTCAGATGGTTTCCGGCACGCTCAAAGCGCAGATGCGAGATAGCATCTTCCGGCTGCATCGACAAATTCTTAGGCCGAACAAAGAGTTTGATGCGCGAGAGGATCGCCAGCTGAAGGACATTGTTGCCCTCATGATCCTCTTTATTGATTGACGGAATCGCCTTCACATTCATGAAAAAGAGCGATTCGCGATCGGTCGCCAGAGCGGGCCCCGCATAAATAATACGCAAAGTGTTTTCGCTGTCCGGTTCACTCACAAAAAGTGGCGGCGTGACAGCAAAGGTTTTTTCTTTTTGGCCACGATCGTTTTCGATCCACGCATTTATTAAATATCTTTCTTTTTTATTAGTGTTGGTAATGGCGAGTGAAGTCTGTTTGGCATCTGCCGGATAAATAACACGCGTAGCGCCTAATGCTATCCCGCCGGAAGCTTTCACGGGCAAGGAGAACAGCATTAAAATAAGCGAAATAATCAGTCCTGGTTTAATTAGGGAGTTCATCACAACAATACCTTTAATAATATGTTTGCAGGCGAGTACACCGTTATGGATAAATCAGCGTAAACCAGACATCCGACTGAATATTGCCCGGTACAAGGTGTTCAGAAATAGCGCGATAGCGGGCGCTATAATGGAAGGTCAGCTCACTGACATCTATCTGCTGCACGTTACTGGTCGTTGCGTTGGGAATTATCTGCCGCTGCCGATCGTCAAATAATGCCAGTCCGATACCGCTGCTCACTCGGCTTTCGCCCGGCCGGGATGTCGCCAGAAAAACCTGCGGATCTTCTGCGGGCGTCACCCCCTGAAACATGATGCCCACTGAGTTCGAGACATCGGCGCTGCAATCCACCAGCCGCAAGGTAAAGGGCACATCAACCGTCGAAAAACTGCCCACGCCAGCAAACGAGTTTGTCCGATATTGCCCCATATCGACGCGCAGATTTTGGCTTTCAGGCGCTACAGCACACCCACCGTTAACCAGCTCGCCTCTGATACGGACTTGTCCGCCATCCACGACCACCGTGTGCGCCGCCACGGGCAGAGTGATGGCCAATATCAGCAGAGAAAAGAGCCCTTTGCTGGTCATCCTTAGCCCTCAATTTGCATAAAACAGGCCTCCTCCGTGAGGCCGGATCTTCCCTGAAAAGACGGTTTATTCGTATTTCATTACGAAGGTTGCATCCGCATTTGCCTGACCAGGCTCGGTGGTCGCCGCAGTGGCTTTGTAGCGCGCGGTGAAGTTCAGGGTGTTGGTGCCTTCGATCAGCGCTTTAGCCGCGGAGAATGTCGCTCCGTCTGGCGTCAGGGTGGCGGACGTGCTGTCGAGGATCTCGATACCAACGCCTTTTGCGGCGTTATCGTTGCTGCCTGAAGTGACCGCCAACAGGGTTTTGTCCGTCGGATCGATCTGACCGGTGAAAGCAACAGAAGCGGTTGCTGCCACTTCCGGATCGCAATCATTCAGTTCAATATTGAATGGAATATTCGCGGTGGTATCGCCAATTTTGGTAAATTTAGCCGTACGATATTGGCCGAGATTAACGATCTGGTCGGCGGACTCAGTATTCACCGCGCACGCAGCGTTAACTAATTCACCTTTAAAATGCACATTACCGCCATTAACGGAAACGGGTGTGGCTGGATCTTCAGCATGTGCCGCGCCTGCAACCAATACCAGCGAAGCAATAACGGTGGAAGCAATATTGCTAAGTTTCATATCTGTTCCTTTAGATGTAAAAAGCCCTTCCCGTGTTGAGCGGGAATAAAAATACATTCAATTGCATAATTGAAAGTTTATTCTGGAGGAAACAAAGTAGCGTACCGACAGCGATCGCAACAGGTCAAAACACTGCGATTCACCCAGGCTTCATCCTAATTCCCTTTAGGAAAACCCCACTCTACACCCGGGATCTATGGCCGCGAGCGAAGCGTGATCATCGAAATCTCGCAATGGATGACTGACAGCAGCGCCCGCTTCTGACAAAATACAGGCAATCCCCCTTTCAAACGTTACAGACGGAATCCTCTCTCTGATGGCAGCACAAATTATTGAAGGTAAAACGATTGCGCAGCAGGTACGCTCTGAGGTCGCGGAAAAAGTGAAGGCGCGTACAGCCGCCGGAAAACGCGCTCCAGGGTTGGCTGTTGTGCTGGTTGGCAGCAACCCGGCATCGCAAATTTATGTCGGCAGTAAACGCAAAGCGTGTGAAGAGGTGGGATTCGTCTCGCGTTCTTACGATCTGCCGGAAACCACCAGCGAAGCCGAACTGCTGGAGCTTATCGACACATTAAATGCCGATAAGACCATTGACGGCATTCTGGTCCAGCTCCCGCTGCCTGCGGGCATCGACAATGTGAAAGTACTGGAACGTATTGCCCCTGATAAAGACGTGGACGGCTTCCATCCGTATAACGTCGGACGCCTGTGCCAGCGCGCGCCGCGTTTGCGTCCGTGCACCCCACGCGGCATTGTCACGCTGCTTGAGCGCTATAATATTGATACCTATGGTCTGAATGCCGTAGTGATTGGCGCGTCCAATATTGTGGGGCGTCCAATGAGCATGGAGTTGCTGTTGGCCGGTTGCACCACGACTGTGACCCACCGTTTCACTAAAAATCTGCGCCATCATGTCGAAAATGCCGACCTGCTGATCGTCGCCGTCGGCAAACCTGGCTTTATTCCGGGCGAGTGGATTAAAGAAGGCGCAATTGTGGTGGATGTCGGGATTAACCGTCTGGAAAGCGGCAAAGTGGTGGGCGATGTGGTTTACGAGGATGCCGCCGCTCGCGCGTCCTATATCACCCCAGTACCGGGTGGCGTGGGTCCAATGACCGTCGCCACCCTGATTCAGAATACTTTGCAGGCATGCGAAGAGTATCACGACGTAGAGGAAGCGTAAGATGGCAACATTTTCATTAGGTAAACACCCGCACGTAGAGCTGTGCGATCTGCTGAAGCTGGAAGGCTGGAGCGAAAGCGGCGCTCAGGCCAAAATCGTGATTGCCGATGGTCTGGTGAAAGTTGATGGCGTGGTTGAAACCCGTAAGCGATGCAAGATTGTTGCAGGCCAGACGGTCAGTTTTGAAGGTCAAAGCGTGACGGTTACAGCCTGAGTCGCCTGATGCCCGGCGGTGCTTAACTGCCGGGCACAAACAATAGATCGGTATAAATCCAGCCCCCTCCCCGCAAATCCCCCAAATCCATAACGGTTAATTCTCGATCAACTTCAAAGAATCACTATTTCGTTTGTTGAAATGTGAAAATTAAGTTGCACAGATTTCTGGCTTCTCTCACGATAAGTAGAACGTTCTACTAAAACGTTCTACTTACAATAACAGCGCCAATAAAAGCGCTTCTCGGGGGAAATCAGCATGAGTCTGATATCAGGGTTTGTTAAATCGTTGTCAAAGTTGTCAATGATTGGTCGCGCGTTAATGCTGCCAATTTCACTGCTTCCTGCTGCGGGCCTGCTTTTGGCCTTCGGTGATAAATTCCATATGCCACTGATGATGAATGCGGGCGGGGTTATTTTTGATAACCTGCCGATGCTCTTCGCCATCGGTTCTGCCGTCGGGCTGGCATCGGAATCCGGGATCGCAGCGCTGTCTGCGGCGGTGTCGGTTTTTGTTACCAACATCACGATAGGAACCGTGCTGAGCATTACGCCGGAAATGGCCTCACAGGGCGGTAAATACGCAATGGTCGTCGGTATCCCGACGCTGCAGATGGGCGTTTTTGGCGGCCTGATCTGCGGTATTCTTGCCGCGTGGTGCTATAACCGCTTTCACACCCTGCAGTTACCAGAATTCCTTGGTTTCTTCTCGGGTAAGCGTTTCGTGGCGATTGCGACTGCGTTTCTGTCGTTTATTCTCGGCCTGCTGTTGCCCTATATCTGGCAACATATTCAGTCCGGTATTGATGCGTTGTCGGTCATCGTCAATGGTGACAATCAGGCAGCCTCGACCTTTATCTTCGGACTGGTCGAGCGTGCGCTAATCCCACTCGGACTGCACCATATCTGGTATCCCTCGTTCTGGTACTCGTTCGGGGATTACACCACTCAGGCGGGCCAGGTCATTCACGGCGACCAGACTATCTGGTTTAAAATGCTGGAAGAAGGGACGAAATCCTTCAGCAGCGATACCTACCAGAATGCCGGCAAATTCATGCAGGGCGAGTTCCCGCTGATGCTGTTTGCACTGCCCGCTGCCTGTCTGGCGATGTACCACGAAGCACATACCAAAAACAAAAAAATCGCCTCCGGTATTCTGTTCTCAGCGGCATTAACCTGCTTCCTGACGGGCATTACTGAGCCAGTAGAGTTCACCTTTATTTTTGTCGCGCCAATCCTGTATGTCTTTAACGCCATTATGGCTGGCCTGGCGTATATGACGATGTATCTGCTTCATGCGCACATCGCCAAGTCCTTCTCTGCCGGTTTTATCGACTACCTCTCGTTCGGTATTCTACCCTCGTTCAATGGCTATCAGACGAACTTCCTCAATGCCGTTATCATTGGCATTCCGATGGCGCTGATTTACTACTTCACCTTCCGCTATGTGATCCGTCGTTTTGATGTCAAAACCCCGGGCCGTACAGAAGTGACCGCTACGACGGATGATAAAACCGACACCGAAATTGCGACCGAAATTATCGGCCTGCTGGGCGGCGCAAAAAATATCGACTCGGTGGGTTCCTGCATTACTCGTTTGCGTCTGGAAGTGGCCAGTAGTGATGCGGTTGATAAGGATGGGCTGAATGGACTGGGCGCGCGCGGCGTGGTGTTTGTCGGCGATAACGGCATTCAGGTGATTTTTGGTGCCAGAGCACAATTTATTGCCCAAACCATGTCCACGATGATCGGTAAATAATAAGATGCCTGACCAACACGTCTCCTGTAGTCTGGGAGACGTTGTTTTATCAGGCTGATATTCGAAAATTTCAGGGAGCGGTTTTGAAGAAAGTCAGCATTATTGATGTGGCAAAACATGCTGGTGTATCGGTTTCGACCGTCTCGCTGGTTCTGCGCCAGAAAGGGAAAATCTCAGAGGCAACGATTGAGAAGGTCCACGCTGCCATCACGATGCTTGGCTATATTCATAACATCGCCGCTGCCAACCTTCGCGCCAACACCTCCAATCTTATCGGTCTGATCCTGCGCGATTTCAGCGACAGCTTTTCTATCAAAGTAATGGCAAGCATCGTTCAGGAGCTGGAAAAGCAAGGCTATATGGTTTTTCTCGGGCAGCCGCTTAACGATCACGAACATCTTGAGCGCTGCCTGCTTTCGTTTAAACAACAGGGCGTGGCCGGGGTGATTTATCTGGCGTCGGATACGCGGGCATCCACTCTGCCAAAGCAGATTCGTGAGTGCCCCCTGCCCCTGGTGGTTGTTTCACAATCCTTAGTGAATGATCCCTGCAACCTGGTGATGCGCGATAATCGCCAGGCGGCCAATCTCGCTACCCGTTATCTTATTGAACGTGGCCATCGTAACATTGCCTATATCGGTGGACGGGATGGATGCCTCATCCGGGAACAACGTCTGCTGGGATTTCGCAGCGCGATGACACAATACGGGCTGGTGAATCGTGAGGAATCGGCCCCCGTATGCAGTGACGATACTCAGGCCGCGGGCGTCATCACTCGCCAGTTGCTGGAAAAAAACAACACCATTACCGCACTTCTGTGCCATTCACCCGACGCGATGATTGGTTCAATTTCCGGTATTCATCAGGTTGGGCGTACCGTCGGCAAAGATGTGTTTCTGACGCAACAGGTCGCACTGGTGGGATTTGAAGATATGCTGCATGTGAATCTCACCTCCCCGTCGTTTACCTACGTTTCATCAGCCAGTGAAGAGACGGGCCGCCAGGCCGCAGGGTTGATGATCCGCAAACTGAAAGAGCCAGAGCTGCAAACGCAACGCATCACACTTTCCGGGCAGTTGATTGGACGAGAGTCGGCCTGAATCATAAAAAAACGCCCGAACATGTCGGGCGCTTTGTTTATTTACTTTGGATTAATACTCACGACTTTCACTTCATAAATCATCGTGGAATTCGGTGGAATTTTAGGTGGACTCCCCTGCTCACCGTAGGCAAGTTCTGGCGGAACAACCATTTGCATTTTGCCCTGGTCATTCATCTTGCTGATTGCCGTTTTAAACAGCGGCGGGAATCTCTCCAGTGGCAAGATCAGCACTCGGCCAGATTTGCTCATATCTTTGATTACCGTGCCGTTTGTCAGCTTTTCGGTCACTTCAATCCCCACGACATCGCTGGCTTTAATCGCTCCACGACCTTTTTCCGTAATGCGATAGTAGTAACCCATTTCAGCTTTTTTGACGCCAGGTTTTTTACTGTATTTAGCGATATAGTCATCACTGGAATTAACTGACGGCGCTGGCTGACTGGTTTTACCCGAAACGCTGGCATCCATGTCCTGCAGTTCTGCCAGCATTTTCTCTTTAGGAATTTTGAATTTCCCGCTCATCATATCCGTGACACCGCTGATGACCTGAGGCTGAGAAATTTTGAAACCATCGCTCTCCACCTTTTTCATCGCATTCAGCACATCATGGCCCCAAAATGCGCCAAGTGCATATGCCCGGATATCTTCTTTACTTGCCGGAGCAGGTGTTTCTGGCGCGCTATGAAGCGAAGCCATTTGCTTCGTTTGTGCATCCAGCTTAGCGGTGGTTTCCTGCCATTTTGTCTCCAGATCGCTATTTTTCTCATTACTGGCATCAAGCGCTTTCTTCGCTACTGCAAGCTCTTTCGCTTTTGCATCTTGTTCAGCGGTCATGGCTGCCATTTTTTTCGTCAGGGCGGCGGTCTCGTTTTGACTGTCAGACAACGACTGCTTCAGCTGTACCGTTTCTTGACCATCATCCAGACGAGCGGCCGACAGTTCGGCGATCTGTTTGTTCGCTTTTTCAAGCTGTTGCGCCGTAACCTGCGATTTCGTTTGCAGTTCAGCCAGTTGTTTCTGACTGTCGGTCAGCTTTTGCTGTTGCGCTTTATTAAACTCGGTATTTTTCTTCGTCAGCGCATCAATCTCACCCTGACTGTCCGACAACGACTGCTTCAACTGCAGAGCTTCCTGGCCGTCATCCAGACGGGCTGCGGACAGTTCGGCGATCTGTTTATTTGCTTTTTCAAGCTGCTGCGCCGTAACCTGCGATTTCGTTTGCAGCTCCACCAGCTGTTTCTGGCTGTCGTTAAGCTTTTGCTGCTGTGTCGTCAGTGCGACATTTTTCTTCGTTAGCGCATCAACCTGGCTCTGGCTTTCAGACAATGACTGCTTCAATCTGGTCGCTTCCTCGCCCTCATCCAGACGGGTGGCGGACAGGTCGGCAATTTGCCTGTTTGCTTTTTCTAACTGCTGCGCCGTGACCTGCGATTTCGTTTGCAGCTCCACCAGTTGCTTCTGGCTGTCATTAAGCTTTTGCTGTTGCGCCGTCAGTGCGATATTTTTCTTCGTCAGCGCATCAACCTGACTCTGGCTTTCAGACAGCGACTGCTTCAGTTTGATCGCGTCTTCACTCTCACCCTGACGAGTAGCGGACAGATCGGCGATCTGCTTATTCGCTTTTTCAAGCTGCTGCGTGGTGCTTTGCCACTTGGTTTGCAATTCAGCGAGTTGTTTCTGACTGTCTGTCAGCTTTTGCTGCTGCGCGGTGAGCAGGGCAATTTTTTTGGTGAGCGTATCAATTTGGCTCTGACCGTCAGACAGCGATTTCTTAAGCTTGAGCGTTTGCTCGCCCTCATCCTGACGAGTGGTAGACAGATCGGCGATCTGCTTGTTTGCTTTTTCAAGCTGCTGCACCGTTGCCTGCCATTTTGTCTGCAGCTCTACCAGCTGCTTCTGGCTGTCATTAAGCTTTTGCTGTTGCGCCGTCAGCGCGATATTTTTCTTGGTCAATGCATCAACCTGAGTCTGACTTTCAGACAGAGACTGCTTCAGCTCGACCGTTTCGTCGCTCTCATCCTGACGGGTGGCGGACAGATCGGCAATCTGCTTATTCGCTTTTTCAAGCTGCTGCTGCGTGGCCTGCCATTTGGTTTGCAGTTCAGCGAGTTGTTTCTGACTGTCGGTCAGTTTTTGCTGCTGTGCGGTGAGCAGGGCAATTTTTTTCGTCAGTTCGGCAGCATGATTTTCACTGTCCGACAGTAACGTTCTTAGCTGTGCTGCTTCTTCACCTTCACCAACATGCGTAACCGTTAATTCTGCTATTCGTTTGTTTGCGCTTGTTAGCTGTTTCGTCACGGTCTGCAATTTTGTTTGCAGGTCAGCCAATTGTTTCTCGTTGTCAGTGAACTGTTGCTGCTGCGCTGCAAGTGCCTTGGCACTGGCATCCTGCGTAGAAGCGTACTGTTTCGTTAACTCGGCGATCTTCTTTTCCTGCGCAGCTTTCAGAGCCGACAGCTGGGCATTCATCGTATCCATTTGCGCCTGCGAGGTCTGCAAGCGATACCCTGCACTCTTGTGCATGGGTTTTAGTTTTGGCTTAGGCGAAGCGACGATCTCAGCATCAGGAAGTGAAATCGGCTTATCAAGCAGTAACGACGGTATTTCGCTGGACTGAGACGTGATCGTATCAAGCGATTTTACCGCTTCAGAAGTGTCGCTTGCTTGGGTTTGCTGAGCCACGATGCAGCTCAGCAAAATGGGAAGTGAGAAAACAAGCGGCTTCGTCTTGAATATTTTCATTGAGAGCCATCCACCCGACTTATCAACGCCTGTCGAACCGTTTGCTCTATGTCGCTACATATTTTTTGCGTTTTAAACTTATAAAACGCATCCATTGTATCTTTAGTTTGCGCAGTAATATCATCACGGACAGCGGTATAAACCGATGCACTTGATATTAACTCATTAAAGGCCGCTTTTTTCTGAGCATAAAGGCGCTGGTTAATTTTAGACAGTGCGACCAACTCACGCTGACAGGTTGATGCCGAGCCTTCTGCGGAAGCCGTTGATTGCGAAGATGTCATCTTTGATTCTGGCATGGATGAGCCTGGCGTAATCGCAGGAGCAGTATAGGTTGCCTCTGGTTCAGACATCGTCTGAGTATCCCCGGGCTTAGTTTGTTGGCAACCGCCGGTCGTCAACATTGTCGATATAAAAATCAGAGAAAAGAAATACTTTCCTGCACAATTGCGGAATTTATCAGTAACGATCACGAACTTATCCTTTAAATATCCACTATGGTCACGTCAAGAAATTAACGCATCATGCCAGATGGAATAATGAACAAAGCATTATATCCTCATTAAATTCTTAAAAACAATCTCTGGAATTATTATCACATAATTAAATTGTCTATATTTAGACAATAAAACAAGAGACACATTCATGCATATTATGAATTAAACAAAACAGCATATTAGCAGAAAGAAAAAAACAAAATTACACCTAAACAAAATCAGAATCTTGCTCGTCATTTAGATTGCCATTTCAGTGCTATATTTCCATGATTTACTCTGGATGACCGTTATGCCCACTATCATTACCCACGCAGCCGTACCGATATGCTTCGGCTTAGGTCTTGGCACCAAAACGATCCCTCCACGCCTGCTGTTTGCAGGCGTTATCCTGGCTATGCTGCCTGATGCCGACGTTCTGGCCTTTAAGTTCGGTGTTGCCTACGGCAATATTTTCGGCCATCGGGGATTTACCCACTCCCTGCTGTTTGCGTTTGTCGTGCCCTTGCTCTGCGTACTAATCGGGCGGCGATGGTTCCGCGCGGGATTGATCCGCTGCTGGATTTTTTTGACCGTTTCATTGCTGTCACACAGCCTGTTAGATTCCGTCACTACGGGCGGGAAAGGCGTTGGCTGGCTTTGGCCGTGGTCGGACGAACGGTTCTTCGCCCCCTGGCAGGTGATTAAGGTCGCGCCATTTGCTCTGTCACGTTACACCACGCCCTACGGACATCAGGTGATCATGTCGGAGCTACTGTGGGTTTGGTTGCCGGGCGTGGTATTGATGGGATTACTGTGGTGGCGACGCCGCTGAGAACAGGCGGTATGCCACGCTAACCCTCGCCAGTGGGGAGGGTTAGCGTGGTGGGGAAATTACTTACGGCGCCAGGTGGTTCCCTGCGGGCCATCTTCCAGAATGATACCCATCTCTGTCAGGCGATTACGCGCCGCGTCTGCTGCAGCCCAGTCTTTCGCCTGACGCGCTTCCAGACGCGCCTTGATCAGCGCCTCAATCTCCGCAACCTCACCGTCATCCGCCTGCGCGCTGCTTTGCAGGAATACTTCTGGTTCCTGCTCAAGCAGGCCCAGCACGGCTGAGAGTTTACGCAGATGAGAGGCCAGCGCGTTCGCCGCCGTCATGTCTTCAGATTTCAGGCGATTCACTTCGCGTGCCATATCAAACAGCACGGAATAGGCTTCAGGAGTGTTGAAATCGTCGTTCATCACCTCGATAAAGCGCGCCTCGAAAGCTTCGCCACCGGCTGGTGCCACAGATTTATCGGTGCCACGCAGCGCGGTATACAGGCGCTCCAGCGCAGAACGAGCCTGCTTCAGATTCTCTTCGCTGTAGTTGAGTTGGCTGCGGTAGTGGCCGGACATCAGGAAGTAGCGCACGGTTTCCGCATCGTAATATTTCAGCACGTCGCGCACGGTAAAGAAGTTACCCAGGGATTTGGACATCTTCTCGCGATCAACCATCACCATCCCGGAGTGCATCCAGTAGTTAACGTACTCGCCGCCGTGCGCGCAGGTGGACTGGGCAATTTCGTTTTCGTGGTGCGGGAACATCAGATCTGAACCGCCGCCGTGAATATCGAAATGCTTGCCAAGCTGTTTGCAGTTCATCGCGGAGCACTCGATATGCCAGCCTGGACGTCCTTCGCCCCACGGGGATGGCCAGCTTGGTTCACCGGCTTTGGACATTTTCCACAGTACGAAGTCCATCGGGTTGCGCTTGACGTCAACCACGTCAACGCGCGCACCGGCCTGCAACTGGTCCAAATCCTGGCGGGAAAGTTGGCCATAGGACGGGTCGGTCGGCACGGAGAACATCACGTCGCCATTCTCCGCGACATAAGCGTGACCGCGCGCGATCAGCTTTTCGGTGATCTCAATGATTTCGTGAATATGGTGAGTGGCTCGCGGCTCGCTGTCCGGGCGCAGAATATTCAGGGCATCAAAATCTTTGTGCATTTCAACGATCATGCGATCCACCAGCGCGACAAAGCTTTCGCCATTTTCATTAGCGCGCTTGATGATTTTGTCATCTATATCGGTGATGTTACGCACATACTTGAGGGTATATCCCAGGAAACGCAGATAGCGGGACACCACATCAAAAGAGACGAAAGTCCGCCCGTGACCGATATGACAGAGATCGTAAACAGTGATACCACACACGTACATGCCGACTTCCCCGGCATGGATAGGTTTAAATTCCTCTTTTTGGCGCGTCAGAGTATTAAAGATTTTTAACATCGAAGGTTCCGTGTAGACGTGTGTGGATAATAAAGTCTGTATGATACCCATAATTCAGACCGGAATCAGCACACAATGCAAGATGATCCCGTCTTACGGTTATGCTATAACACCCCTCTATCTGTGACCCTCACAGGGGTCGACGCACTACAATACCGGAACAGGATGCAAAAATGGTTACTTTCCACACTAATCATGGCGATATCGTAATCAAAACGTTTGACGATAAAGCGCCTGAAACAGTCAAAAACTTCCTGGACTACTGCCGCGAAGGTTTCTACAACAACACCATTTTCCACCGCGTGATCAATGGTTTTATGATTCAGGGCGGCGGTTTTGAACCTGGCATGAACCAGAAAGAGACCAAAGCGGCGATCAAAAACGAAGCGAACAATGGTCTGAAAAACACCCGTGGTACGCTGGCGATGGCGCGTACTCAGGCGCCACACTCTGCAACGGCTCAGTTCTTCATCAACGTAGCGGACAACGACTTCCTGAACTTCTCTGGCGAAAGCATGCAGGGCTGGGGCTACTGCGTATTCGCAGAAGTGGTTGAAGGCATGGACGTTGTTGAGAAAATCAAAGGTGTTTCTACTGGCCGCAGCGGTATGCACCAGGACGTTCCTAAAGAAGACGTTATCATTACCAGCGTGACCGTCAGCGAGTAATTGGTGGCGACACTCTTTATTGCGGATCTGCATCTGCAAACAGAAGAACCGGCGATCACCGCCGGTTTTCTGCGTTTTTTACAGGGCGAAGTGCGAACTGCCGACGCGCTCTACATTCTGGGCGACCTGTTTGAAGCCTGGATTGGCGACGACGATCCCAACCCTCTGCACCGTGAAATAGCCGCCGCCATCAAAGCGCTGGTTGATTCCGGCGTCCCCTGCTTCTTCATCCACGGCAATCGCGATTTTCTGATTGGCAAACGCTTCGCCCGTGAAAGCGGCATGACGCTGCTGCCGGAAGAACAGGTTCTCGATCTCTACGGTCGCAGCGTACTCATCATGCATGGCGATACACTCTGCACCGACGATACCGGCTATCTGGCGTTTCGTGCCAAAGTTCATACGCCGTGGATCCAGACGCTCTTCCTCGCCCTGCCGCTGTTTATCCGCAATCGCATCGCTGCCAAAATGCGCGCAGGCAGTAAAGCCGCCAACAGCAGCAAATCAATGACCATCATGGATGTGAACCCGCAGGCGGTTATCAACGTGATGGAAAAACACCGCGTACAATGGCTGATTCACGGCCATACCCATCGCCCGGACGTACACACTCTGACGGCCAACGGCGAGCCCGCGCAGCGCGTGGTATTAGGCGCCTGGCATACGGAAGGTTCGATGGTAAAAGTGACGCCGGATAACGTTGAGTTAATCGCCTTCCCGTTTTAATTTTTCTCACGAGTTTGCCCTTTCCACAGCCACGCAACCGTTTTCCTTGCCGTTTTTACATGCTATTCTCTGTGCCCTCAAAGCAGTGTGTTTCGCACCACAGGAGTTTTAAGACGCATGTCTTCCCGCAATAATCCGGCGCGTGTCGCCATCGTGATGGGGTCCAAAAGCGACTGGGCTACCATGCAGTTTGCCGCCGAAATCTTTGAAATCCTGGATGTTCCTCACCATGTTGAAGTGGTCTCCGCACATCGCACACCCGATAAGCTCTTTAGCTTCGCCGAAGGCGCAGAAGACAATGGCTATCAGGTGATCATTGCCGGTGCGGGCGGTGCAGCACATTTGCCCGGAATGATTGCCGCTAAAACCCTGGTGCCGGTTCTCGGTGTACCGGTACAAAGCGCAGCATTAAGCGGTGTCGACAGCCTGTACTCCATCGTTCAGATGCCGCGCGGTATTCCGGTCGGTACGCTGGCGATTGGCAAAGCGGGCGCCGCGAACGCCGCGCTGCTGGCAGCGCAAATTCTGGCAACACACGATAAAGAACTGCATCAGCGTCTTATCGACTGGCGTAACGCCCAGACCGACGAGGTGCTGGAGAATCCGGATCCGCGAGGTGCGGCATGAAGCAAGTTTGCGTTCTCGGTAACGGCCAGCTGGGCCGTATGTTGCGCCAGGCGGGTGAACCGCTAGGCATCACCGTCTGGCCCGTTGGTCTGGATGCCGAGCCGGAAGCGGTGCCCTTTCAGCAAAGTGTTATCACCGCCGAAATCGAACGCTGGCCGGAAACCGCCTTAACCCGCGAGCTGGCCCGTCATAACGCCTTCGTCAATCGCGACATCTTTCCGATTATTGCTGACCGACTGACGCAAAAACAGCTGTTCGACAAGCTCAATCTCGCCACCGCGCCGTGGCAACTGCTCGCGGATAAAGGCGAATGGCCAGCGGTATTTGAAAGGCTCGGTTCTTTGGCGATCGTGAAACGTCGCACCGGCGGCTACGATGGTCGCGGCCAGTGGCGTTTACGCGCGGATGAAACCGCAGAGCTACCGGACGACTGTTACGGTGAATGCATCGTTGAGCAGGGAATCAACTTTAGCGGTGAAGTCTCGCTGGTTGGCGCACGCGCCCATGACGGCAGCACCGTGTTTTATCCGCTGACCCATAACCTGCATCAGGATGGCATTCTGCGCACCAGCGTGGCCTTCCCGCAGGCACATGCCGGACAACAGGCGCAGGCCGAAGAGATGCTTTCTGCCATCATGCAGGAGCTGGGCTACGTGGGCGTCATGGCGATGGAGTGCTTTATCACGCCAGCCGGTCTGCTGATTAACGAACTCGCTCCGCGCGTGCACAACAGCGGCCACTGGACGCAAAACGGCGCCTCTATCAGCCAGTTTGAGCTGCATCTGCGCGCCATTACCGATCTGCCGCTGCCACAACCTGTGGTCAATTGCCCGTCCGTGATGATCAATCTTATCGGAACCGATCTGAACTATGACTGGCTTAAACTGCCGCTGGTCCATCTTCACTGGTACGATAAAGAGGTACGCGAAGGGCGCAAAGTTGGTCATCTGAATCTCAACGATGATGATACCGGACGCCTGGTTGCCACTCTCGAAGCGATCATTCCTCTGTTACCGCCAGAGTACGCCAGCGGTATCTCCTGGGCACAATCGAAGCTCAACTAAGCATTAGATGCCGGGGAGTTGATCTTTTCCTTCCCCGGTATCTTTCAACACGCGTAAAATCCCCGCCTATTGCTGTTTTGTTTCCTTCAGGACTTCTCATGAACGATGGAACGGACTATCGCGCGATCCTTGCCGCCGATACCCCTTTAATCGACGTTCGCGCGCCGATCGAATTCACCCAGGGCGCTATGCCTGCTGCGCTTAATCTGCCGCTGATGACCGACGACGAACGCGCCGCCGTGGGCACGAGCTATAAACGCCACGGACCAGAAGCCGCGCTGGCGTTAGGCCATAGCCTGGTCAGCGGCGACACGCGGGCAGAGCGGATTAACGCCTGGCGCGACGCCTGTCTGGCAAACCCTGACGGCTATCTCTGCTGCGCGCGCGGCGGGCAGCGCTCGCACATTGCTCAGGCGTGGTTAAAAGCCGCCGGGATCGATTACCCATTAATTGCAGGTGGCTACAAAGCGTTGCGCCAGGCAGCCATTCAGGCTACGTATGAGCAAGTACAAAAGCCGATGGTGTTGATTGGCGGCTGTACCGGCAGCGGGAAAACGCTGCTGGTTAAACAACACCCGTCAGGCATCGACCTTGAAGGGCTGGCGCGTCATCGCGGCTCATCGTTTGGCCGCACGCTTAACGCCCAGCTGTCGCAGGCCAGTTTTGAAAATCAGCTGGCCGTCGCGCTGCTTAAAAAGGACGCTCCACGCTGGGTGCTGGAAGACGAAGGCCGGATGATTGGCTCTAACCATCTGCCGGAGTGTCTGCGCGAGCGGATGGCGGAATCACCTATCGTGGTGGTGGACGATCCTTTTGATATTCGTCTTGAACGCCTGCGCGAGGAGTATTTCGCACACATGTGGCAGGATTTTTCAGCCGCATTCGGCGAAGAAAAAGGCTGGCAGGAGTACACCGACTATCTGCATCACGGCCTCTTCGCCATCCGCCGCCGTCTGGGGTTACAGCGGTTTGCAGAGTTCAGCGCATTACTGGATTCCGCACTCATCGAGCAGCAGCGCACAGGCAGTACCGAGGCGCACTATTCCTGGCTTGCGCCACTGCTCAATGACTATTACGACCCGATGTACCGTTATCAGCTGGAGAAAAAAGCCGACAAGATTATCTATCGGGGCGCGTTTAACGAAGTGGCCGCCTGGCTGGCGGCCTGATATTTAGCGGCGGTCGCGCTTATCGGCGCGTTTCGCCAGCCAGTCGCCCAGCACCTGAACAATCTGCACCAGTACGATCAGCGCGATCACGGTGACAACCATCACCTGCGTTTCGTAACGGTAATAGCCGTAGCGGATCGCCAGATCCCCTACCCCACCGCCGCCGACAATTCCCGCCATCGCCGAGTAGCCGATCAGGCTCACCAGCGTGATGGTTAACCCGCGCAGCAAACCCGCGCTCGCTTCGGGCAATAATACCGTACAGATGATGCGCATGGGGCTGGCACCAAAAGCTTCTGCCGCTTCGATGATCCCTTTGTCCACTTCACGCAGCGCGCTGTCTACCAGACGGGCATAAAATGCAATCGCCGCCACGGACAGTGGAACGGAGGCCGCAACAGGCCCGATAGTATTGCCGAGCAGCAGTTGGGTCAGCGGCAGCAGCAGTACCAGCAGGATCACAAACGGCACCGAACGAATGATGTTCACCAGCACGGAGCTCACCAGATAGACAAAGCGGTTTTGCCAGAACAGATGACGGTCCGTAACAAAAATCAAAAAGCCGAGCGGTAAACCGCCGACAATCGCCAGCACCGTCGAAATGCTTAACATCTGGAAGGTTTCGTTAAACGCAAGGCCCAGATCGGCCACTAAATCATCCACGGATCACCTCCACCTGTGCCGTACGCTGGCGAATATGTTCAACTGCTAATTCAACGACCGAGGGGTCATCGGCAGTCAATTGCACGACCAGAATGCCCAGCGCTCGCTCGCCGATATACTCAATTTTTCCGTGCAGAATATTGACCGCCACACCAAATTTGATCGCCACGTCCGATAGCACAGGCTGCTCGGCGGAATCGCCGATAAACAGGATTTTCAGCAGTTGTCCCGGCAAGTGTTGCCGCAGGCGCTCCGGCAAAGTCAGGTTCAGCGTATGGGAGACCAGCTGCTGCGTGAACGGATGCTGCGGGTGAGCAAACACATCAAACACCTCGCCCAGCTCCACCACTTCGCCGCCGGACATCACCGCCACGCGATCGCAAATAGATTTGATCACGTTCATCTCATGGGTGATCAGTACGATCGTGATCCCCATCTGCTCATTGATCTTCTTCAGCAGCGCCAGAATGGTGGCTGATGTTTCCAGATCCAGCGCCGACGTCGGTTCATCGCAGAGTAAAACATCAGGATGGTTGGCAATGGCACGGGCGATGCCCACGCGCTGCTTTTGTCCGCCGCTGAGCTGAACCGGATAGCGACCGGCTTTATCGCTCAACCCCACCAGCGCGAGGATCTCCGCCACCCGCGGCGCGATTTTACTGCGTTCCCAGCCCGCCGCCTTAAGGCTAAACGCCACGTTTTGCGCCACGGTACGGGTATGCATCAGATTGAAATGCTGGAAAATCATGCCAATACGCTGGCGTGCTTGACGAAGATTCACGCCGTCGAGGGCGGAAATCTCCACGCCGTTGACGTTCACGCTCCCGACGCTCGGGCGTTGCAGTGCGTTAAGCGTGCGCAGCAAGGTACTTTTGCCAGCGCCGCTGGTACCGACAATGCCAAAAATCTCACCCGCCGCAATCGTCAGACTCACATCTGAAACCGCGCGAGTAGAAGGTCCGCGTCCTGTCCGGAAATCAACGCACACCTTATCTAACTTAATCATGACTACCTCAGAAATGCGAAAAGGGCAGACCTGTCTGCCCCGTCGATCGTGTACGCCATTACGGTTTTGCTGCTGTCATCCAGTCTGGTTTCTGGAAGGCGGTATACACATTTTTTGGATCGTCGATCACCGCGCGATAGGCCGGTGACTGCACGACGGCCACAATATCTTTGGCAAACGGTTTATCCGCATCTTCTGTACGTACCGCGATGATATTTTTCAGGTTTTCGTCAAGATGTTCCTGGGCCAGGGCGCTGGAGAGATCCAGCCCAGCGGCAATGGCAAAATTACCATTTACCAGCGAGGCCGTCACACTGTCCAGCGTACGCGGCAGCTGGGCTGCTTCCAGCGGTTTAAACACCAGCCCTTTCGGGTTGCTGGCGATGTCACGCTCGGAGGCTTTCGTCGGGTCGATGTTATCTTTGATAGTGATCAGATTCAGCGACTGCAGGAAACGCAGGCCGCGCGCCAGATTCGTTGGATCGTTCGACAGTGTCACGATATCGCCCTTTTTCAGCTCATCCAGGCTTTTTACCTGACGCGAGTAAAAGCCCATTCCGGCAGTCGGCACGGTGAGCAGTTTCGTCAGTTTAAGCCCTTTATCGGCGGTGAATTTGCTGAAGTAGAGCGAGTGCTGGAACAGGTTAGCGTCAATGCTGCCGTTAGACAGGGCCATATTGGGTTGTACGTAGTCGCTAAATTCACGCACCACCACTTTATACCCTTTCTCCTTCAGTGAAGGGGCGATCGCCTGCTTAACCATATCGCCATACGGACCCGGCGCAACGCCAAACACAATGGTGTGCGGATCGCTGTTAGCGTGAGCAGTCTGCAAACCGCAGACCAACAATAACGCACCGGCTGCGGCGCGAAGCGTGTGACGAAATCCCATAACATCTCCATTTCAAAGCGGTGTGGCTGTGTAGTGCGTCGTACGATGCGACGCAGATAATCTTTAACATGACACAGATCACAAGCCACTGTCCTTGAAATTATTTCATGATGTTGCTGAATATGTCTTTGAATGTACTGAAGATGGGTTATGCCGATTCTGGCTATGGATAGTCCGGGAAAGAGAATAACCGGGCGGCAGAACGCCACCCGGTGAGACGACTCAGAAGTCGTAACGCAGACGCACCAGGTTCATATCACCCAAATTGTCGGTGCTGGAGGTAAACACGTGTTCGTAATCAACACGGAAACCGTAATCCAGCTGGAAGCTCACACCCACGCCATTGTCGGTGCGCTGGTAGTTACGACCATTCACATATTCAATGCGATCGCCCATAACGTAAGGCTGAACGGATTTCAGCGCATACTGGCCGACCGGGATTTTATAGCCCGCGAAGTACTCAATACCCCATGCATCACCGGCAAAGTAATCGTTAACAGACACTTTTTTGGTGGTCATGAAGTTCTGATACCAGCCGCCGCCTGCGGAGAAGGTCCAGTTGTCCGGAGTCCAGCTCAGCGCCGTACCGAGGATATTCTGATCGTAGGATTTGCTGTCGCCATTATCCGGATCGCGCATATCCGCACGGGTGTAGTTCCATGCCGCGCCCCAGGTCAGGTCGGTGGTCAGGTGATAATCCAGACCGAGTGAACCGCCGCCTTTACGCTTATAACGCAGGCCGTTACCCGGCAGGTATTCACCGTCTTCGAACAGCCAGGATGCGTAGATATCGGCATCACCCACCGTTTTCTTATATTTCAGCATTTTGCGTGAACGATAAGAGCCATCGTAGTCGCCGTTGATGCCGTTACCCGGCGCCTGGCCGATCATGTCGTAGTCCCAGATATCGGTCTTCGCGCCCACCACATCGTAATAGACACTGTTCTGTTGACCGAAGGTCAGCGTACCCCAGGTATCGCTTTTCAGACCGGTGTAAAGCATACGGCGAGAGGTATCGTTCGCGCCTTCTGCGTGGTGATTATCCCAGTCGAACAGCGCCGGAATATTCACGCCCAGCTCGTAATAACTCACCCAGCTGATGTCATCAAACAGATAGTAATCCGCGGCGAAACGGAAACGCGTCCCGCCGTCGAAGCCGTTACGCTTATAGCTATTTTTACCATCGTCGCCGTTCATATTCTGAAACTGCGGACGGATACTGCCGCCAACGGTAAAGTTAAGACGGCTCAGGGGGTTGCCCGCCTGCGGATCTTGCTTGAGTACGGTGATTTCCGCTTGTGCTGCGAAAGACGCCAATGCCACTGCCGCGCCGATCGTTGTCGCCAGCGCTGTTTTTTTTATGGTCATTATTATTCCTTGATAGACACGCTGCTAATTATTTAGCAAACGAATAATATCCGGAATTAAACGGCTCGTGTGGTTGGGTTTTTAATGTTTTGTGCTGCTAAATGTGAGGGTATTATCAATTTGTGCTACTAAATGATTACGCGCCAGTATATAAACCGGCGCGTAATCATCACGTAATGGAATTAACTGGCAAACTGACGGAATAGCGCTTTGCCTTTTAACAGCCGCGTGCCGAGCCAGCCGCCGCACAAGGAGAGCAGCACAGCGCCGGAGACAGGCAGGATCAGCCACAGCCGCCAGTCCGGCTCCCACGGGAAGTCAAATACCCGCGTTTGCAGCACGGCCAGCGCGGTTTCAGCGCCGATGGCCGCCACCAGTCCCGACACCAGCCCCAGCAGCGCAAACTCGCACCATAACGTAGTGCACAGCAGGGATTTACTCGCCCCGAGCGTGCGGTACACCACCAGCTCCTGATGGCGCTGTCGCATTCCCACCTGCACCTGGGCCAGTAACAGCAATACGCCACAGGCGGTGACCAGCACCACCATCACCTCCAGCGCGCGGCTGACCTGCTCCAGTACCTGGCCGACCTGTTTCAGGATCGCGCCAATATCCAGCAGGCTCACCGTCGGGAACTCACGGTTCAACTGCGTCAGCATGCCGTTGCCGTTTTCCCAGCGGAAACTGGTGAGCCAGCTTTGCGGCTGCCCGTCCAGCGCCCCGGTCGGGAAGATAAAGAAGAAGTTCGGACGCAGGCTTTCCCAGTCCACTTTGCGCAGACTGGTCACTTTAGCGCTGAAGTCCTGGGTATCGCCGGTGAAGGTCACCGTATCGCCTAAACCAACTTTCAGCCGCGCTGCCAGCCCCTCTTCCATCGACACCTCACCCGCTTTCGGCGGCCAGCTGCCGGCGGTGATCGGGTTATGATCCGGCCGTTTCTCCTGCCAGGTTAAATTCAGCTCACGGTTGAGTGATTCGTCCTGGTTTCCCTCCGTCGACTTGCCGTTAATCTGCGTCAGTCGCGCCCGGACGATCGGATAGAACGACTCTGGCACAATCTGATGCTCAGAGAGGAAGCCCTTCAGCGGCGTGACCTGTTCCGGCGCAATGTTGATCAGGAAATAGTTCGGGCTTTCCGCTGGAAGCTGCTGCTGCCAACGGTCGAGCAGATCGCCGCGCAGCACCAGCAGCATCGCCAGTAGCATGAATGACAGGGAAAAAGCCGACAGCTGACTCAGCGTCGACCACGGCTGGCGCAGCAGGCGATTCACCGCCAGGCGCACGGGCAGCGATTTAAGCGTCAGTCCTTTCAGCACGTTCAGCAGCATCCAGCCCAGCACGCCGCACAGCAGCGCCAGCACGACGGCTCCGGCCAGCACCGCCCACAGCAACATGCTGCCGCCCATCAGCCAGGCGAGCAACATCACGACGATCGCCACCACAACCGGCAGATAGAATTTCAGCGGCCAGACGCTGGCGACCACATCCCTGCGCAGCACCCGCAGCGGCTGCGTGGCCAGCAGCAGGCGATAGGGACGCAGCCCCACCAGCAGCGAAATCACCACCATCGCCCCCATGGCCCACAGCCACGGCCACAAGCTCGCGGGCGGAAGCGCCGCCGGGAGTACCGGTTTGAGCAACACCATCAGCACTTTTTCGAACAGCAGCCCAATCGCCCCGCCGGTAATGGCAGACAGCGCCAGCACCATCAACCACTGCCCGACGATCAGCTTGCGCAGCTGCGCACGCCCCGCGCCGAGAGTTTTCAGGATCGCCACCAGATCGTAGCGGCTGCGGCAGTAGTGCCCCATCGCCACCGCTACGGCGGCAACCGCCAGCAGCATGGTCAGCAGCGCTGAAAGCAGTAAAAACTGCTGCGAGCGCTCCAGCGATTTACCCAACGCGCCGTCGTCCTGTTCCATGCCGATCCAGCGATGTTCCGGTTTCAGCTGCGGTTTCAGCCACTGTTCGTAGGCCTCCAGCTGGGCTGGCGTTCCGCCAAATTTATACCGCCAGGTGACGCGGCTGCCCGGCTGAACGGCTGCGGTTTTTTCGACGTCCGCCGTGTTCATCAGCAGACGCGGCGCCATCTGGAACGGGTTAAAACCGGAATCCGGCTCCTGGACCACTTCGCCGACGATTTTCAGCGTGGCGTCGCCCACGTCGATGCTGTCGCCGTTTTTCAGATTCAGCAGCGCCATCAGCCGCGGCGCCAGTAGCACGGAGCCTGCCGTGGGTTTTAAACCAGGAGGGCTGGTTTGCAATTCGCCGTACATCGGATAGATATCGTCAACCGCTTTCACGCTTGCCAGCTGGGGCGTGTCAGCGGCAAAGGTCATGGTCTGAAAACTCAGCTGTTTCCCGACCTTTAGCCCCTGTTTACGCGCCTCGTCGATCCACGCCTGCGGCACATCGCGTGAGCTGGTCAAGGTACGGTCGCCCGCCATAAACTCGCGGCTTTGCTGACTTAAGCCCTTTTCCATTCGATCGCTGACGCTGCCGAGCGCCAGCACGCAGGCCACCGCCAGACTCAGCGCCAGCCAGACAATTAACAGCGAGGGCGAGCGCCATTCGCGCCAGAACCAGCGTGCGATCATACTTCCTCCTGCAATAACCCGTTCACCAGACGCAGACGGCGGTCGCAGCGTGCCGCCAGCTGCGGATCGTGGGTCACCAGAATCAGCGTTGTGCCATGTTCGCGGTTCAGCGTAAACAGCAGATCCGCGATTTTATCCCCGGTTTGACGATCCAGATTTCCGGTGGGTTCATCGGCAAAAAGTACGTCCGGGCGGCCATTAAACGCCCGCGCCAGCGCCACGCGTTGCTGTTCGCCGCCGGAGAGCTGCGCCGGAAGATGATCGAGACGTTTCCCCAGCCCGAGCTGTTCCAGCAGCGCCTTCGCGCCGTGGCGACTTTGACTGGCGTTCTCGCCGCGCAACAGGCCGGGCAACTCGACGTTTTCCAGCGCATTCAGGGTAGGAATGAGCATAAAAGACTGGAAGACAAAACCGATGTGTTTCGCGCGAAGCGCCGCGCGAGCCTCTTCATCCAGCTGATGCAGCGGCTGCCCGACGAGATTAACCTCGCCGCTGGTGCCGTCATCCAGCCCGGCCAGAATCGCCAGCAGCGTGGACTTACCGGAACCGGATTCACCAATCAGCGCAATGGTTTCAGCGCGTTTGACAACGAGTTCAACTCCGGTGAGGATGGACAGCTCGTGCTCCCCCTGACCGACGGACTTCTTAAGATGATGAACTGCAACAATGTTTTCCGCTGGCATTTGCCCTTCCTGTTTCTGATTCTGATGACCTTCCGCGCCGCTGCTGCGGACACGTTATTGGTTCTGGGTGACAGCCTGAGCGCGGGCTATCGAATGGCGGCCACTGCCGCCTGGCCTGCGCTGCTCAACGATAAATGGCAGACAAAAACGCCGGTACTGAATGCCAGCATTAGCGGCGATACCTCCCAGCAGGGACTAGCCCGTCTGCCTGCCCTGCTTAAACAACATCAACCGCGCTGGGTGCTGGTCGAACTGGGCGGTAACGACGGTCTGCGGGGATTCCAGCCGCAACAGACAGAACAAACTTTGCGCAAAATTATTACGGATATTCAGGCCGCCAACGCGCAACCGCTTTTAATGCAAATTCGTCTGCCTGCGAACTACGGACGCCGTTATAATGAGGCCTTTAGCGCCATCTATCCGAAGCTTGCCAAAGAATTCGATATTCCGCTGCTGCCATTTTTCATGGAAGAGGTCTATCTGAAACCACAATGGATGCAGGATGACGGTATTCACCCCAATCGCGACGCCCAGCCCTTTATTGCTGACTGGATGGCGACTCGACTGGCTCCTCTAGTTAAACATGACTCTTAATTCAGCGGAGATCCTGACAGGTAAAGTTATGCAAAAATCGGTCTTAATAACAGGATGTTCCAGTGGGATTGGCCTTGAAAGCGCATTTGAACTGAAGCGCCAGGGATTTTGGGTTCTGGCCGCTTGTCGAAAACCTGATGATGTCGAACGGATGAACAGCAAGGGCTTTAAGGGCGTTTTGCTGGATCTTGACTCGCCAGAAAGCATCGATCGCGCCGCCGCCGAGGTGATTGCGCTGACCAACAACCGTTTGTACGGGCTGTTTAATAACGCCGGTTTCGGCGTGTACGGCCCGCTGCAAACCGTCTCCCGTGAGCAGCTCGAACAGCAGTTTTCTGCCAACTTTTTTGGCGTACATCAGCTCACGATGGCCCTGCTGCCAGCCATGCTGCCGCACGGTGAAGGCCGCATCGTGATGACATCGTCCGTCATGGGGCTTATCTCGACTCCGGGTCGCGGGGCTTATGCCGCCAGTAAATATGCGCTGGAAGCGTGGTCCGATGCCTTACGCATGGAGCTGCGCCACAGCGGTATCAAAGTCAGCCTGATCGAACCGGGCCCCATCCGCACCCGGTTTACCGATAACGTCAATCAAACCCAGTCCGACAAACCGGTTGAAAATCCGGGCATCGCAGCGCGATTCACGCTTGGACCAGAGGCAGTTGTCGCTAAAGTGCGCCATGCTTTTGAAAGCGATCGTCCCAAAATGCGCTATCCGGTCACGCTGGTGACTCACGCCGTTGGCTGGCTTAAGCGCCTGCTGCCGGGCCGCGTGATGGATAAAATTTTACACGGTTGAGTTGAAGCGTTGCTCCTCACCCCCATGTCTACATCAAACTGATTAACTGAGAATGCCGTATGTCCGCACAGAATATTGTCAACATTACCGAAGCTAACCTGCACCAGACGCTGGAATTGTCGATGACAAAACCGGTGCTGTTCTATTTCTGGTCCGAGCGCAGCCAGCACTGTCTTGAGCTGACCCCGGTTCTGGAAAGCCTTGCCGCCCAGTACAACGGTCAGTTCCTGCTGGCAAAACTGGATTGCGATGCCGAGCAGATGGTGGCCTCTCAGTTTGGCCTGCGCGCTATTCCTACCGTCTACCTGTTCCAGAATGGTCAACCGGTGGACGGTTTCCAGGGCCCGCAGCCTGAAGAGGCCGTTCGCGCGCTGCTCGACAAAGTGCTGCCGCGTGAAGAAGAGTTAAAAGCCCAGCAGGCGCTGGCGCTGATTCAGGAAGGGAAACACGACGAAGCGCTGCCGCTGCTGAAAGAGGCGTGGCAGTTGTCGAATCAGGACAGTCAGATTGGGCTTCTGTTGGCACAAACCCAGATTGAACTGAACCGTTCAGAAGACGCCGAAGCGGTGCTGAAAACCATTCCATTGCAGGATCAAGATACCCGCTATCAGGGCCTGGTGGCGCAAATCGATCTGCTGAAACAGGCCGCCGACACACCGGAGATTCAGCAGCTTCAGCAGCAGGTAACCGAGAACCCGGACGATGCCGCGCTGGCCAGCCAGCTGGCTTTGCAGCTGCATCAGGTTGGCCGTAATGAAGAGGCGCTTGAGTTACTCTTCAGCCATCTGAAAAAGGATCTGGCAGCGGCTGACGGCCAGGCACGTAAGATGTTCCAGGAGATTTTGGCGGCGCTGGGGACCGGTGATGCGCTGGCGTCGAAGTATCGTCGCCAGCTTTACGCATTGTTGTACTGATTCCATTCTTTCCACTCCCCTCTTCGACGAAGAGGGGATTCAGCCCGCTTTCTTCTGCCACGTAATCACCCGCTTCAGCGACGAACGTATATTGTCGCGGATTAACCGCGCCGATGCGGTTTTCCTCCACGCAACAACCCGCGCGCCTGAGTTCCAGCCGTGTTTTATACTCCTTCATCTTATTTCCCGCACCGCATTCACTCCGCCCTTTCCGGCAAATAATTTCAAACTGCTGCCAGGACGCCCTAAAAAATCAAAACCACTGTTTCATCATGGTTAATATCAGCATCCTTAAACAGCATTTAATCTGTGGATTTCATACTTAGGACACAACACTACTGACGTTCCAGATAAAACACTTCACAAAAACATAATGTAAACATGCATACTTAATAAGGATATGACTTCATCGGTCCTGAATATCCAAACATCATAATAAATATCACACTTATATATTTAACACTTCGTTATCAGTGGTGCATATTCCATAACACCAAAAACACTCTATACACCTGATAATACTAATGAAAATTAAAAATTCTAAAAAATAAGTTCAAACCAATCATCAAGATAACAAATCGCTCCTATAAATGTGTTCAGTGAGACTTGAATATGTTTATCGTGAGAGTAGACTCGCCACACATCAGTAATGGCAACAGACAACACTGTCAAGCCACGCGAATTTTAAAACTTACCTTAATCTTTCTGGGAAAATTAATGTGAAAACTTTCACCAAAACTTTGCTCGCTTCAGTGGTTGTCATGTCTTCCTCGGCTGCTTTTGCTGCAACTGTCAATTCTGACGATGTCTCCATGTCGCATGGCGACTTTCAGGGGCAGCCGATTACCGGGGTAATCAATGGCGCACGCAATCAGGCGAACTATGCCACTGAACAGGCACATGCCGCCCAGCATCAGGCCGATGAAAATAAAAGCGATATCCAGATTGTCGAAAAAGTGGTGACTGCGCATGATTCAGCGATTTCGACCAATACGCAAAACATCGATCGTAATAAAAGCGCAATCGAGAGTGTCCAGGATGAGGTACAGACGAACCGCCAGAGCATCACGCAGACCCAGGCAAATGTAGATGCGCTGAAAGCTGACACGGCTAATCAATTCAAAAGCGTCAACGACGCCAGCGCCCAGCGTGCGAAGATCGTTGACCGTAAAATTGCTGATGAAACAGCCGCCCGCCAGGCCGGTGACGAAAAACTCCAGACCCAGGTTACCCAGAATAAAGCAGACACTGACAAGAGTATTAATGCTATCAACGACGCCAGCGCCCAGCGTGCGAAGATCGTTGACGGCAAGATTGCTGATGAAACGGCCGCCCGCCAGGCCGGTGACGATAACCTGCAGACTCAGGTTACTGATAACAAAACTGACGCTGACAAAAAATTCCAGGTGATCAACGATGCCAGCGT
>WJYB01000029.1 GCA_009668015.1 Enterobacteriaceae bacterium RIT714 | reverse complement strand
GCTGCAATCACTACCGTTCTGGCTAAAACCTACGGTGGTTCTGCTCGTGCATTCGACCAGATCGATAACGCACCAGAAGAAAAAGCTCGTGGTATCACCATCAACACTTCTCACGTTGAATATGACACCCCGACTCGCCACTACGCACACGTAGACTGCCCGGGCCACGCCGACTATGTTAAAAACATGATCACCGGTGCTGCTCAGATGGATGGCGCGATCCTGGTTGTTGCTGCGACTGACGGCCCTATGCCTCAGACTCGTGAGCACATCCTGCTGGGTCGTCAGGTTGGCGTTCCTTTCATCATCGTGTTCCTGAACAAATGTGACATGGTTGATGACGAAGAGCTGCTGGAACTGGTTGAAATGGAAGTTCGTGAACTTCTGTCCCAGTACGACTTCCCGGGTGATGATACCCCAATCATCCGTGGTTCTGCTCTGAAAGCGCTGGAAGGCGAAGCAGAGTGGGAAGCGAAAATCGTTGAGCTGGCTGGCTTCCTGGATTCTTACATCCCAGAACCAGAGCGTGCGATTGACAAGCCGTTCCTGCTGCCTATCGAAGACGTATTCTCCATCTCCGGCCGTGGTACTGTTGTGACCGGTCGTGTAGAGCGCGGTATCGTTAAAGTTGGCGAAGAAGTTGAAATCGTTGGTATCAAAGAGACTGCCAAGTCTACCTGTACTGGCGTTGAAATGTTCCGCAAACTGCTGGACGAAGGCCGTGCTGGTGAGAACGTTGGTGTTCTGCTGCGTGGTATCAAACGTGAAGAAATCGAACGTGGTCAGGTACTGGCTAAGCCAGGCTCAATCAAGCCGCACACCAAGTTCGAATCTGAAGTTTACATCCTGTCCAAAGATGAAGGCGGCCGTCATACTCCGTTCTTCAAAGGCTACCGTCCACAGTTCTACTTCCGTACAACTGACGTGACCGGTACCATCGAACTGCCAGAAGGCGTAGAGATGGTAATGCCAGGCGACAACATCAAAATGGTTGTTACCCTGATCCACCCAATCGCGATGGATGACGGTCTGCGTTTCGCAATCCGTGAAGGCGGCCGTACTGTTGGTGCGGGCGTTGTTGCTAAAGTTCT
>WJYB01000028.1 GCA_009668015.1 Enterobacteriaceae bacterium RIT714 | reverse complement strand
GTCGCTGCCGCAGCTTCGGTGCATGGTTTAGCCCCGTTACATCTTCCGCGCAGGCCGACTCGACCAGTGAGCTATTACGCTTTCTTTAAATGATGGCTGCTTCTAAGCCAACATCCTGGCTGTCTGTGCCTTCCCACATCGTTTCCCACTTAACCATGACTTTGGGACCTTAGCTGGCGGTCTGGGTTGTTTCCCTCTTCACGACGGACGTTAGCACCCGCCGTGTGTCTCCCGTGATAACATTCTTCGGTATTCGTAGTTTGCATCGGGTTGGTAAGCCGGGATGGCCCCCTAGCCGAAACAGTGCTCTACCCCCGAAGATGAGTTCACGAGGCGCTACCTAAATAGCTTTCGGGGAGAACCAGCTATCTCCCGGTTTGATTGGCCTTTCACCCCCAGCCACAAGTCATCCGCTAATTTTTCAACATTAGTCGGTTCGGTCCTCCAGTTAGTGTTACCCAACCTTCAACCTGCCCATGGCTAGATCACCGGGTTTCGGGTCTATACCCTGCAACTTAACGCCCAGTTAAGACTCGGTTTCCCTTCGGCTCCCCTATACGGTTAACCTTGCTACAGAATATAAGTCGCTGACCCATTATACAAAAGGTACGCAGTCACCTAACAAGTAGGCTCCCACTGCTTGTACGTACACGGTTTCAGGTTCTTTTTCACTCCCCTCGCCGGGGTTCTTTTCGCCTTTCCCTCACGGTACTGGTTCACTATCGGTCAGTCAGGAGTATTTAGCCTTGGAGGATGGTCCCCCCATATTCAGACAGGATACCACGTGTCCCGCCCTACTCTTCGAGTTCACAACGCGTGCATTTTTGTGTACGGGACTATCACCCTGTACCGTCGGACTTTCCAGACCGTTCCACTAACACGCGCGCTGATTCAGACTCTGGGCTCCTCCCCGTTCGCTCGCCGCTACTGGGGGAATCTCGGTTGATTTCTTTTCCTCGGGGTACTTAGATGTTTCAGTTCCCCCGGTTCGCCTCATGCCACTATGTATTCATGACATGATAGTGTGTCGAAACACACTGGGTTTCCCCATTCGGGTATCGCCGGGTCAAAGGTTCATATCACCTCGCCGACGCTTATCGCAGATTAGCACGCCCTTCATCGCCTCTGACTGCCAGGGCATCCACCGTGTACGCTTAGTCGCTTAACCTCACAACCCGAAGATGTTTCGTAAAACATC
>WJYB01000027.1 GCA_009668015.1 Enterobacteriaceae bacterium RIT714 | reverse complement strand
CCTCTCTTTAAGTCATCTTAAATGACTCTGAGGTGTCTGTTAAACCCGTGGCGATTCATCACTGAGTTTCTTCCACTTATCAATTACTGTCGTACAGTCACCACCGGAAGCCTTGCAACTTTGCATTTCTTTATCAAAAGCGAGTCCTTGATCTGCACTCAAATAGTTATTCTCAACAACAACTCGCTCCGACACGATTATCGAGAATGAACGAGTATTTTTCCATTTTCATCAGGAGATTACAGACTTTTTCCTGGCGAACTTTAACGCGGGCAACATTTTTTCCTGACGCTCGTTTGAACTATTCCTTTCTTAAATAGACCAAAATTCCGTTGGTATTTTTAATGGGTTGAGGATAATCAAGCCTCATAGCAATCGCTTCTATAGCAAAATCCTCATCAAAATCAGCGATCACTTCAGCTTCGACCACTGACACCAATTCTTGATCGCAGTCATCTGGCTCGCCATCGAAATAAAAATGCAAGCTGATATTTTTATTTTTTAATTCAACAGTAACAGCCCGAATATTTGAAGTTACATTCCCTAATAAAGCCCTTTGCAATGAGAGCTTTACATACGAATTCAAATCAGAAGAAATCATCACATTTTCCTTCATTTTTCTGATGGCCTCGCTGGAACAATGTGGACGCCATTTTTTCCATAGTGCACGATACCATTTGTTGTTGGTGTGGAAACGCCTGTTTGGGGATCTATATAATTCCCAATAGGCTGTCCATAATTTATTCGTTCCTTCGAGCCTGGCGTTCCAACGGGAGCATTACCAACTTGTTGACCAGTCCCTAATTTGGAAAGCAATGAATCTGCGGAAACGGAAAGAGTACTCTTATTAAACCCTGCTTCAGACGCGATTTTATACTCATTTATACCAAGAATATGCTTATTCTTCTGGCCTTTGTTAATTGATATTTTCCCTTTACCAATCCCACCACCGCCAGGCAATAGCTCGCCATCGGTACCTTCAATCCCGATCTTCAGCATCGGATTAATATCGAAGATCTTATCTTTCTTGCTTAATGCATTATTCTCAACCGCATTCTTCCCCGCAGCCGCGCCTGTAGCCACGCCCGCCGTATTTCCACCGGCAAGGCCGCCCGCCATTCCCGCCGAGATACTCGCAAGGGTGCTGATGGTCTGCTTCTGGTCTTCCGTTAGGTTAGACGCTTTCACACCTGGATAATAAATTTCCGCGATCGCTATCGCAATCAGCTCGCCAGTGGCAGCCCCCGAAGCCCCTGCTGCCGCACTGTTACCCTGAAGCGCAGCCGTCACACCGCCGAGAATGGCGTGGGCGATGGCTTTTGCTGCCGTGTTGTCATCAATACCCGCCTGATGGCCGATGATGTTCGCCAATTCCGGCGCTGACGCCCCGGCAATA
>WJYB01000026.1 GCA_009668015.1 Enterobacteriaceae bacterium RIT714 | reverse complement strand
ACGCAGGTTATTCTCAATAACAACTCGTTCCGACAAGATTACTGAGAACGGGAAGGTCTTTCCCTAGTGCAGTCATCAGCTTACGACACGTTTTCACCCGTATATTCTGATGTACCGATGCACTAGCCCCGACTCGCACTTTTGTGCCCCGTTACCCATTTTTCCTTGCACTCATAATATCTATTTATTCAACAACGCCTGTGACAGGTAAAAATACCGGCTCGGTGGCCGGAATTTCGTTCGTTTAATAATCAGAGTAATATGTAATTTGATAAGAATCGCCTAATTCTATCTGAAGAGAATTAGCTAACTCACTACCTTCTCGAATAAAATTTAACTCATCTTCTTTTGTCTCAAAGCCTGATGCTGCTGGGTCTTCATCATTTAATATTGAGTCATATTTTTCTGACCAATTATCAAGTCTTTTCTTTAGTTCCTCAGAAAGGGGTAAGCTTTCTGGATCAATATTACCGACTTCTCCAGGGGAATTTTCCCATAGTGGAAATGAGTAATAATCTGCCATTAACTTTATCATTTTCATTTCACTCTCCCGGCTGGATTAGCTCCTACCATAAAACCATTACTAGATACAGTAATTGCGAGACGATGAACCTCACCATTTATCACTGTTTCATATATTGGACGACCAGTTCCTTTTCCTTGATACCCAACAATTTTTCCCTCTGTAACAGCTTTCATTACCACGTTAGGTATTTGTGCCTCAGATACACCTATATTAGCAAAGTCTTTTGCGTGTTCTCCAGTGATGTGTTGTAATCCGGCCTTATTATTACCAATTTCAAGAAAGACAATTTTCCCATCCGCATTTTTGGCAACCTGTACAATATTTTCAGGAGTGAATTTTATTCCTTGAGATGTCATTTCTTTAAGTAATGATGCTTTTGTATTAGCTTCTATACTTATATTTGCCAGTTTACTTGCAGCAGCACTACCTAATATAGGTGTCACCGAAGCAACGATGATTTCCATTCCTTGCTTTGTTTCAACATACCCCTGGGCGGTTTGACGATCAACTCCCAGCACATCCATTGCATACTGCGTAAAAGCATCCTTCACCTGCTGCTGATTTTGTGCATCAACACTGGTGATATTCAGCAGATTTGTTATCTGACCATAGGCATCCGCATACTGCTGGCTTGCTTTTGAGTTGTAGTTGCCAGTGCTCTCGTATTCACCTTTGGCCGTGATAACTTCCAGCCTTGCTCCGGCACACGCTGCACTGCTGGCATTTCCGTTACCACAGGCATCAATGACCTTCTGGTCACTGGCAATATCTTTTTCACGCAGATCATTGATTGTTTGCTGCGCGTTTTCGCGCACTACAGGGTCTTTACTGTTGAGCTTTTGCTTCGCTATCTCCAGCTCTGTCTTCTCCGACACACTCAGCCAGTTATTCTCAACCGCATTCTTCCCAGCCTGCGCG
>WJYB01000025.1 GCA_009668015.1 Enterobacteriaceae bacterium RIT714 | reverse complement strand
GTAAGGTTAAGCCTCACGGTTCATTAGTATCGGTTAGCTCAATGCATCGCTGCACTTACACACCCGACCTATCAACGTCGTAGTCTTCAACGTTCCTTCAGGACTCTTAAAGAGTCAGGGAGAACTCATCTCGGGGCAAGTTTCGTGCTTAGATGCTTTCAGCACTTATCTTTTCCGCATTTAGCTACCGGGCAATGCCATTGGCATGACAACCCGAACACCAGTGATGCGTCCACTCCGGTCCTCTCGTACTAGGAGCAGCCCCCCTCAATTCTCCAGCGCCCACGGCAGATAGGGACCGAACTGTCTCACGACGTTCTAAACCCAGCTCGCGTACCACTTTAAACGGCGAACAGCCGTACCCTTGGGACCTACTTCAGCCCCAGGATGTGATGAGCCGACATCGAGGTGCCAAACACCGCCGTCGATATGAACTCTTGGGCGGTATCAGCCTGTTATCCCCGGAGTACCTTTTATCCGTTGAGCGATGGCCCTTCCATTCAGAACCACCGGATCACTATGACCTGCTTTCGCACCTGCTCGAGCCGTCACTCTCGCAGTCAAGCTAGCTTATGCCATTGCACTAACCTCCTGATGTCCGACCAGGATTAGCTAACCTTCGTGCTCCTCCGTTACTCTTTAGGAGGAGACCGCCCCAGTCAAACTACCCACCAGACACTGTCCGCAACCCGGATTACGGGTCTACGTTAGAACACCAGCCATTAAAGGGTGGTATTTCAAGGTTGGCTCCACGCAGACTGGCGTCCACGCTTCAAAGCCTCCCACCTATCCTACACATCAAGGACCAGTGTTCAGTGTCAAGCTATAGTAAAGGTTCACGGGGTCTTTCCGTCTTGCCGCGGGTACACTGCATCTTCACAGCGAGTTCAATTTCACTGAGTCTCGGGTGGAGACAGCCTGGCCATCATTACGCCATTCGTGCAGGTCGGAACTTACCCGACAAGGAATTTCGCTACCTTAGGACCGTTATAGTTACGGCCGCCGTTTACCGGGGCTTCGATCAAGAGCTTCGCCTTGCGGCTAACCCCATCAATTAACCTTCCGGCACCGGGCAGGCGTCACACCGTATACGTCCACTTTCGTGTTTGCACAGTGCTGTGTTTTTAATAAACAGTTGCAGCCAGCTGGTATCTTCGACTGGTTTCAGCTCCGTCCGCAGGGACTTCACCTACACACCAGCGTGCCTTCTCCCGAAGTTACGGCACCATTTTGCCTAGTTCCTTCACCCGAGTTCTCTCAAGCGCCTTGGTATTCTCTACCTGACCACCTGTGTCGGTTTGGGGTACGATTTGATGTTACCTGATGCTTAGAGGCTTTTCCTGGAAGCAGGGCATTTGTTACTTCAGCACCGTAGTGCCTCGTCATCACACCTCAGCGTTAGATAAGAGTCCGGATTTACCTAAACTCTCCGCCTACATGCTTAAACCGGGACAACCGTCGCCCGGCTAACATAGCCTTCTCCGTCCCCCCTTCGCAGTAACACCGAGTACAGGAATATTAACCTGTTTCCCATCGACTACGCCTTTCGGCCTCGCCTTAGGGGTCGACTCACCCTGCCCCGATTAACGTTGGACAGGAACCCTTGGTCTTCCGGCGAGCGGGCTTTTCACCCGCTTTATCGTTACTTATGTCAGCATTCGCACTTCTGATACCTCCAGCA
>WJYB01000024.1 GCA_009668015.1 Enterobacteriaceae bacterium RIT714 | reverse complement strand
CACTACAAAGGCAGGTTCTTTCAGGTAAGGAGGTGATCCAACCGCAGGTTCCCCTACGGTTACCTTGTTACGACTTCACCCCAGTCATGAATCACAAAGTGGTAAGCGCCCTCCCGAAGGTTAAGCTACCTACTTCTTTTGCAACCCACTCCCATGGTGTGACGGGCGGTGTGTACAAGGCCCGGGAACGTATTCACCGTAGCATTCTGATCTACGATTACTAGCGATTCCGACTTCATGGAGTCGAGTTGCAGACTCCAATCCGGACTACGACGCACTTTATGAGGTCCGCTTGCTCTCGCGAGGTCGCTTCTCTTTGTATGCGCCATTGTAGCACGTGTGTAGCCCTACTCGTAAGGGCCATGATGACTTGACGTCATCCCCACCTTCCTCCAGTTTATCACTGGCAGTCTCCTTTGAGTTCCCGGCCGAACCGCTGGCAACAAAGGATAAGGGTTGCGCTCGTTGCGGGACTTAACCCAACATTTCACAACACGAGCTGACGACAGCCATGCAGCACCTGTCTCAGAGTTCCCGAAGGCACCAAAGCATCTCTGCTAAGTTCTCTGGATGTCAAGAGTAGGTAAGGTTCTTCGCGTTGCATCGAATTAAACCACATGCTCCACCGCTTGTGCGGGCCCCCGTCAATTCATTTGAGTTTTAACCTTGCGGCCGTACTCCCCAGGCGGTCGACTTAACGCGTTAGCTCCGGAAGCCACTCCTCAAGGGAACAACCTCCAAGTCGACATCGTTTACGGCGTGGACTACCAGGGTATCTAATCCTGTTTGCTCCCCACGCTTTCGCACCTGAGCGTCAGTCTTTGTCCAGGGGGCCGCCTTCGCCACCGGTATTCCTCCAGATCTCTACGCATTTCACCGCTACACCTGGAATTCTACCCCCCTCTACAAGACTCTAGCCTGCCAGTTTCGAATGCAGTTCCCAGGTTGAGCCCGGGGATTTCACATCCGACTTGACAGACCGCCTGCGTGCGCTTTACGCCCAGTAATTCCGATTAACGCTTGCACCCTCCGTATTACCGCGGCTGCTGGCACGGAGTTAGCCGGTGCTTCTTCTGCGAGTAACGTCAATCACTGTGGTTATTAACCACAATGCCTTCCTCCTCGCTGAAAGTACTTTACAACCCGAAGGCCTTCTTCATACACGCGGCATGGCTGCATCAGGCTTGCGCCCATTGTGCAATATTCCCCACTGCTGCCTCCCGTAGGAGTCTGGACCGTGTCTCAGTTCCAGTGTGGCTGGTCATCCTCTCAGACCAGCTAGGGATCGTCGCCTAGGTGAGCCGTTACCCCACCTACTAGCTAATCCCATCTGGGCACATCTGATGGCAAGAGGCCCGAAGGTCCCCCTCTTTGGTCTTGCGACGTTATGCGGTATTAGCTACCGTTTCCAGTAGTTATCCCCCTCCATCAGGCAGTTTCCCAGACATTACTCACCCGTCCGCCGCTCGTCACCCGAGAGCAAGCTCTCTGTGCTACCGCTCGACTTGCATGTGTTAGGCCTGCCGCCAGCGTTCAATCTGAGCCATGATCAAACTCTTCAATTTAAGTTTGATGCTCGTGAATTAAACTTCGTAATGAATTACGTATGTTCACTCAGAGACTTGGTTATTCATTTAGCGTCTTTCGACGTTTAGAATCCATGTCACTTTGAGTGCCCACACAGATTGTCTGATAAATTGTTAAAGAGCAGTGCAACGCGGCTTTCGCTCACCGTTGCGAGGT
>WJYB01000023.1 GCA_009668015.1 Enterobacteriaceae bacterium RIT714 | reverse complement strand
GAAGAATGCGGTTGAGAATAATGCGCTGAGTAAGGATAAAATCTTCGACTTAAACCCGATGCTGAAAATCGGGATCGAAGGGGCTGATGGCGATCCACTGAAAGGCGGTGGTGGGATAGCTAAAGGTAAGGAAACTAACGGGAAATTAAGTGGTGCAGAGAATGCGGCTACGTACCCTAAGTTAAAAGAAAGTCTTACTAAGCAGAACTTGGATAATATTACGAAGCAGGACCCGAGGCTGGAAATTGCTATCAAAGGTGATGGATCAGGGAAAAAGGATTTTTCTATGGGGCAAGGCTCGAGAGGTGAAGCTGATAGGCTGGGCCAGATATGGCTCGGCGATGGAGCAAAACAAACTAGTGGTGGCGGCTGGATTAGTGCTGACGGCACTCGTGGGTATCGACCTCCTTCTGTGAAAGATTCTCCTTTCGCTACTACAGGGACACAGGCAAACTTCGAGACTTATGAAATCAACTCGTCTGGTAAGCCAACTAAAGTTGGAAATGGTCATCTAAATATTTTGGATTAGAAATGAAAGCGATATTAAAAAAAATTGATTGTGCTCACCATGACTTTAGTACTTATAAGCCTGAAATTGATGAGATAGCGATAACTTTGACCTTAACAATAGGTACTACTGATTCATCAGGGGGGGATAACTTTGATCTCTTTATCTGCACCCCCGAATGGCTCTGTAAGCATCAGTTGGTGCCAGAACTGATGCGCCATACGCTTCTGGTGCGTAAATACGATCTTGATGAGATCACAAAAACCATCACGGACTATATAGACCAGTGTGAAGGTAACGCCTGGATGGAGATCGCCCAAAAGCTCTCTCGCGTTTTCGCCTGGGAATACGAAGATTACCAGCCTTGACGTGGCAAGATAGATTTCAGCCCTATGTGGCTGGGATCTTTTTATCTACAGTCAGACCTTAATATCCACTGACTCAATCACCAACCTGCCGTGCTCAGCAGTCACCGTCACCAGCTGACCGTTGTTGTTGAGAATAACTCCTTAAGCAAAAAGGACAAGCTCAATATCATCGATATCAATCCAATGTTAAGGATTGGGGTTGAAGGTGCTGATGGTGAACTGCTGAATGGGGGGCGGTGGGATTGCTAAAAATGGTAAAACCAGCCTCACTGCTAAAGATAATCTTATTGCATCAGCAAACAAACCAATTAATGGGCAAGGTATGTCTGCTGCCGCAAGAGCTTGGGAAAAGCATGCTGGCGGCGGGGACTGTAGCTGGGTAATAAAGAAATACGAAGAGTAGAGCACCGCTCAGCAGAAGCAGCTAATCAGCGATTGTGCAACCAGCCCGACAACCTGCCACAGAAATACGGCGACGTTCTGGCCGACAGTATGGCCGTGAAACAGGCTCTCGATAACGCTCTGTGTGAAGATATCCCGATCAAGATGGTCTACGATCTGACTGCGATCTGGGCGCGTCAGATGCAGGCTGAAGGCGGTGAGCTTAATCAGCGATATCGGCAGCCAGGCGGCGGATATCGCGCGGACGCAGGGTGATATCAACGGGCTGAAGAAAGCTCAGAGCGAACTGAAAACGACACTGCCAGCTAATGCGACAGAGAAACAACGGCTGGATTATCTTGCGAATCTGCGTAATTCGCAGGCGTACAAAGATGAAATGCAGCAGTACGGTACCGGGAGCGATATCCAGCGCGGTATCCAGGCGGCAACGGCAGCGTTGCAGGGCCTGGCGGGTGGCAATATTGCGGGTGCCCTTGCGGGGGCGAGTGCTCCACAGTTGGCGCATATGCTGAAACCGACCGAAGG
>WJYB01000022.1 GCA_009668015.1 Enterobacteriaceae bacterium RIT714 | reverse complement strand
AGCTGATAAAGAGATCCCGGCGACCTGGCCGGGATCTGTACTTTACTCAGAATCTGATGGTGGAGAGTTTCGGGCTTTACGCTGATCTAATTTAGCAAAAAGCCAAGCTCGAGAACCTGCAGCAAGTCCCACTATCCCACTGATGATTAATAAATTAGCGATGTCTTTCTTTAAGAAAGAAATATTTCCTTCATACCACAACCTAATCAAACATTTGACGATAAGCACAAAGAAAAAAATGCCAAAAAATAATATATAACACTTCCTATGAACTTCATTAAAGAAGATTTTTTATTGTATTAGTCATTGTTTCTTCGTTCATACCTTCTTTACTCATTGCTAAAAAACTCACCGCCAAAATAGCCAAAACATCATTAATTCCACCATTGAATGGGCCACATACCTCAAAAACACCGCTTATTAGCGCCCCGGTTCCTGCACCAGTAAGGCTACATCATTTGGCCCATTCGTAAATAGAGCGCCCCCCATTGCCATATCTGTATTCGCTAATATTCCACGTCCCAGAGTCAACATTCCGGTCGTAAACGACGTGGCACTTCCGAGATCATCCCACGACTTATTTAATTACCTGGCTTGCTCATATCGCAATACTTAAAATCATGTTCTCACTTAGAGTGCAATATATCCAAGACCATATCTTATCTACCGATGCCGCTCAACATAAATAAGCATTTTATGATATTATCACACCAACACTATGTCCATTCACGAACACTTTGGTGATATTAAAAAATTTCCTAAAAATAACCCCAAAATTAAATATATCACTCAGCATATTATGCTCAACAACAAACATTCTCTAAGCACATTGTAGTGATGATAACTATTTTTTCACTTTTTCAGTCAAAAACATTAACCCCTACAGCTGAATTTCCAGTGTTTAATTTTTATCTATATACGCCTTTTTTGTTCAGACATGCTAACGCTGTTTCACGTAACAGCGTTTGGTCAGTTAGGGCATAGCCTTGGCAAAGTTGCCTTCAGAACAATTACTGAGAAGCATTACTTCTAAGACTCACCTTTTATGGACTTTAAAAAGACAAGATAAAAAATCATTTTCCGGTGATTTCAAATTAACCTTTGCAACGGCTGAATGCTAATCTCAGACCAACGCCGATTTCTGCCGAAGAACTATCAACGGATAAGATAACATCCTCAATACCATCATATTTAGTTCTACCCCAACCCTCCAATTTTTCATGCCGAGTTGGCGAAATAGTGATCATTCCATTGAAGCAATGAATGCCACAGTTTTTCATATCCTTAAACAATGCACGTTTGGTTTTATAGCCATATTTTTCCATCAGCATCTCTACCCACGCTGCATATTGCTTTTTCCCTTTATCAAGATCAAAAAAGGCAACTCGCTCTTCTAACGTATTCAATGTTCGACTATCAGATAATGCCAGCAAGATTGTGTCTCCAATCTCCTGATCGCTGGCATTTGGCGGTAATAAATGAGATGGGAAAGTAGGATCTGCTGCAACCATGCCCAACCCAGATTGGGTTTCAATAAGCAGAAAATCATTGTTGCAATAACAGCCAGCCCAATAATCTTGGTCTTTTTTAAATTTCATCATTTCACCTGTGTCACAGTAACTTTAACACCCTGAGATTTACCGTACTCAATCGCCCTGTTTATTTCTGCCCATTGCGATTTTGTTGTCGTAGCAGGAACAGCAAGTTGAATCTCTTTGTTAGAAATCATAGAAGCATTAAGTGTCTTTCTGGAGAGAGTATATGTTTCAAATTGTGCCGCTGCATCAATATTTCCTTTCACTGAGCTGTAAAGCTGATTGGGCTTATTGAGTCTAGAAACTGTTTGCGTATCCAGTGATTTCACACTAATTGAATCGCCACGGGTTTAACAGACACCTCGGAGTCATTTAAGATGACTTAAAGAGAGGTGCCCATGAGCGGTAAACGTTATCCCGAAGAGTTTAAAATTGAAGCAGTCAAGCAGGTTGTTGATCGCGGTTATTTTGTTGCCAGCGTTGCAACACGTCTCGATATCACCACCCACAGCCTTTACGCCTGGATATAGAAGTACGGTCCGGACTCATCCACTAATAAAGAACAGTCAGATGCTCAGGCCGAGATCCGCTGACTCCATAAGGAGCTGAAGCGGGTTACCGACGAACGGGACATATTAAAAAAAGCCGCGGCGTACTTCGCAAAGCTCTCCGACTGAGGTACGCCTTTATCCGTGACAACACCTGTTGCTGGCCTGTTCGTATGCTCTGCAGGGTGCTGGATGTTCATCCCAGTGGCTTTTACGCCTGGTTTAAGCAACCGTATTCTCAGCGCCACCAGGTAGATCTGAGACTGACA
>WJYB01000021.1 GCA_009668015.1 Enterobacteriaceae bacterium RIT714 | reverse complement strand
TGAGGCGAAGAAGGCAAATCCTGAACTGAGTGCAGACGAGCTGCGTAAGACCCCGTAATACAAAGCCGAAATGGATAAATACGGCACGGGTAATGATATCCAGCGGGGTTACAGGCAGCGACGGCAGCGCTTCAGGGGCTGGCGGGTGGAAATATTGCGGGTGCCCTTGCGGGGGCGAGTGCTCCACAGCTGGCGCATATGCTGAAACCGACCGAAGATAGTCCCGTTGTCAATACAATTGCACATGCCATTCTCGGCGGAGCCGTGGCGGCATTGCAGGGTAACAATGCGGCGGCGGGAGCCATGGGCGCTGCGGCGGGAGAAGTTATCGCCCGTCAGCTGTACCCGGATGTAGAGAAAGATAAATTAACGGAAGAGGAGAAGCAGACGATCAGCGCGCTGGCCTCAATTTCCGCGGGAATAGCGGGCGGGTTAACTGGCGACAGCGCATTGTCCGCAGCAACGGGCGCGCAGGCCGGGAAGAATGCGGTTGAGAATAACTATCTGAGCCAGAAACAACAGGTCCAGAAGGATAAGGAAATCGCTGAATGTCAGACCGTAGCCTGCAAAGCCGGTGCTCAGGCGAAATGGACGGCGATTGACTTGGGCCAGGATGGCAGTTTTGCGGCGGGAATGATAGCGGGAGTTCCGGCAGGGCTTTATGATGCCGTGGACGGTATTGTAAAAGCAGGCTCTAACCCGACGGAAACCCTGGAGGCAATGAAAGCGCTGTTTAACAGCGGCGATGTCCTTGGCACGGTATCAGATGTAATTAAGCAATCTTATATAGACCGTATTGACCGAATGGAAGCCGAATATCAAAAAGCCGGCGCTAGCGGGTCGTTTAAGGCAGGAGTTGAGGGCGGCAAGCTAGTTACGGATATCGCCGGGTTGTTAACTGGCGGAGCTGGTATCGTTAAGGGTGGCGCGGTACTGACGGAAAAGGTTGTTGCAAAAGTGGCAGGTAAGACTGAAGCAGCAGCTGTGAATGCAGGAAAAGTGCCAAATCCTAATTTATCGAGTGCCATTACAGATAGTGAAGCCGGAGGTTATTCGTACTATGACAAATTCAAAAATGCTGATGGTGGATGGAATTGGCCTAAGAATTTAGGATTTGAAGGAAATCCTGTCAAAACTACCATACCAGTAGGCACCCGCTTAGATAGGTATGGAGAGCCTAATGGTTCTTTCCTTGCTCCGAAAGGAACACCTTACGAACAACGTGCTCTTGCACCAGGTGGTAAGGCTGACAAATACTATGAGTATGAGGTAATCAAACCGTTGCCTGCTATACAGGGTAAAATTGCCCCTGCTTTTGGTGAGCCGGGGGGAGGGATTCAAATATTACCTAATATGCAAGATCGAGTGAATGTACAATGGCTCTTGAAGAATGAATATATCCGTGAGGTTCGCTAATATGCTGCTGAATATCGAAGAAATACAAAAAAAAATTGACGAACTGACCTTGCAAGCTGGTCTACCAAGACATTCCGTTAATCTTTGTACCGCTCCAATTGGTGATGGTACTCCATATGTTACATTTGAAAATGATTTATATAACCTTATTCATTCAGAAAGAGGGTATGAATTCTCGCGTAAGGTTACTGGGTCGATAGATGAGCTACTTTATTGGATTATGTCAGAAATTGCTTATAAGACAGCATTTCAATATGAGTTAGAACACAGGGTGAAAGGCAGAGATGGACGACGCATCGCCTTCCCAAAATTTATTGAGTTAATGGCAAATATGAATATTTCATGGGAGCCAAAAGCACAACGTGAAGTTCAAAAAATTCTGACTGAAGCGCCCTACGACGATAGTCTTTATACATAAGGGTAAGGAATGCCAGCCATTGCGGCTGGGGTAGTTGTTGAGAATAACTCGCTGGGCGGCAATGAAGATACCCAAGCCAAATTCCTACAGGAGCATGGTAAGGATGCGCTGTTTTATGCAGACGATCCTTCTTTAGGCAGATTTCAGCACGGCGAGGCGATAAATAAAGCGATGGCCTTAGTGCTAGGTGCAGGTAACTCGTTCCAATATTGAAACACAAAAGGGACAAGCCCCAAGTATTGATCGAATTGATGCTGATGGGAAAAGCAAACCTGTTCGTTTTGATGGTGTTGATGGGGATATAATGGTAGACAGAAAAATATCTGTTATTACGACCCAGAAAGCTAAAGATCAAGCCTTGCGACAATCAGATGATTTTAAAAATAATGGAATGACGGGGCGTTGGGAAGTTACAACTCAAACACAAGCAAACCGTGTTCAGAAGATGTTTGATGAGTTAGGAATCAAGAATATAGAGGTGAAAGTTGTCAAAGAATAGCAACATTAGACTAATAAAAATCATAGCTGATCTTGCTATATTCCTTGAGTTTACAAGCGAAGAACAGCTGGATGCGGATATTGCTGTAGAGATGATGGAGCACATGGCGGCTGAATTACAGCTTCTAGATGCGGAGGACAGACAAAATATTGTCAGGGATTTCTTAGTCATATCGGCAGAATATACTGGGGATAAAAGCGAATTCGTGAAGGAATTACAAGAGTCATTTGGACTAATTTAGATAAAAAGGGACCGGCCAGGTCGCCGGGATCATTTTACCAGCCGCCACTTACAAAGCCCGTCACCATGTTTAACCCCTCGAGGCAGCCCCACAGCTCGTGAGTGTTTGGGCAGCA
>WJYB01000020.1 GCA_009668015.1 Enterobacteriaceae bacterium RIT714 | reverse complement strand
GAGCTAATTACTCGCTAATTAGCTTTGAATAAAAAAGGGCGCTTAGGCGCCCTTTTTGCATTTATGATTTATTACCTGTCACAAATAATCGCATTTTTTGTTAGCTTCCGGCCCGTCTCACTACGAATGTGCTATTGTAATCATAATTATTCTCACTTAGAATTTGATCATAAATTGAGCGGGAGTATTTATGTACGTTTGTTTGTGTAATGGTGTGAGTGACAAAAAAATACGTCAGGCTGTTCGCCAGTTTAACCCTCAGTCATTTCAGCAACTGCGCAAGTTTGTTCCAGTGGGAAATCAATGTGGTAAGTGCGTCCGTGCGGCACGCGAAATCATGCAGGACGAATTGATGCAGATCCCGGAATACAAAGAGATCGCCTGAGCCTCTATCTTTTTTTTGACATCCCTGTAGCCCCATCTACGCTTCAATAAGTGGAAGCGGAGGGACTATATAATGAAAGGTGATGTTAAAATCATAAGTTATCTCAATAAATTATTGGGAAATGAGCTTGTCGCAATCAATCAATATTTTCTCCATGCGAGAATGTTCAAGAATTGGGGGCTGACACGCCTCAACGACGTTGAATACCATGAATCAATCGATGAAATGAAACATGCCGATAAATACATTGAGCGTATTTTATTTCTTGAGGGCATACCGAATCTGCAGGATCTCGGCAAGCTCGGTATTGGCGAAGATGTCGAAGAGATGCTGCAATCTGACCTTCGCCTTGAACTCGAAGGCGCAAAAGATCTTCGCGAAGCCATCGCGTATGCCGATAGCGTTCATGATTATGTTAGCCGCGATATGATGATCACGATTCTCGCTGACGAAGAAGGTCATATCGACTGGCTGGAAACCGAGCTGGACCTCATTGGAAAAATTGGTTTGCAAAATTACCTGCAATCGCAAATCAAAGTGACGGATTGATTAAGCTCTGCCAACCCATTATCAGACCTGCTGCCGCCATGAATGGACCAAACGGCAGCGGGTTTTTATGTACCTGTAATCCAGGGTTGAATAGCATTCTGAAAAGCACATAAAGAGTAGCCAGTAGGGTCGCTGACAATGTTATGACTGGCAGCACATACCAGCCGTGCCAGGCGCCGAGAGCGCCCAGATATTTCACATCTCCGTATCCCAACCCTTCACGTTTGAATATCAAACGATAACCCCAGTAAATGCCAGCGAAGCCAATGTAACCCGCCATGGCACCAGTCACCGCGTTTGCCAAAAAATCCGGATTATTGATGAGATGATAAAGCAGACCTGTCCACAAGAGTGGGCAGAGATACTTGTCCGGCAACAACCCGAAGCGGATATCTTCGCGAACCAGCAGGCAGGTTATTACTGCATAGGTCATCAGAAAAGGGAAAACAGTCAACACGATTTATGCCTCTGCGATTAACGTGGCGATATCCTCGTCTGTGGAGAAAACTACGACAAGCAGCAGAGTGAACCTTTGCGTGTGGCATTCCAGTGAACCGTCTAAACCATGAAACATGACGTCTTTATGTCGAGCCTGCACGCAAAATCAATCAGTAGCGCCCGTTTTCTAAACTACGCTTGCGTTGCGGCCAGATTTACGTATAATGCGCGGGCTTGTCGTAATTGACGGCTGGTTCAATATGAACCGGAGTAACACTGTTTTTCGTTACTCAACAATGCTCCCAATTGGGGGGCTACGTAAGAACGGTTACACTCTCCCATCAATCGTAATGGGTTTGAGTAGTAATCATTTTCGTTTATAAAATAATTGGAGCTCTGGTCTCATGCAGAACCAAAGAATCCGTATCCGCCTGAAAGCGTTTGATCATCGTCTGATCGATCAATCAACCGCGGAAATCGTCGAGACTGCCAAGCGCACTGGTGCGCAGGTCCGTGGTCCGATCCCGCTGCCGACCCGCAAAGAGCGCTTTACCGTTCTGATCTCTCCGCACGTTAACAAAGATGCGCGTGATCAGTACGAGATTCGCACTCACAAGCGTCTGGTTGACATCGTTGAGCCAACTGAGAAAACCGTTGATGCTCTGATGCGTCTGGATCTGGCTGCCGGTGTAGACGTGCAGATCAGCCTGGGTTGATCAGGTCATCGAGCGATTGAGAGGTTGAAACAATGATTGGTTTAGTCGGTAAAAAAGTGGGTATGACCCGCATCTTCACTGAAGATGGCGTTTCTATCCCAGTAACCGTAATCGAAGTTGAAGCAAACCGCGTTACTCAGGTTAAAGACCTGGCTAACGATGGCTACCGTGCTGTTCAGGTTACTACCGGTGCTAAAAAAGCTAACCGTGTAACCAAGCCGGAAGCTGGTCACTTCGCTAAAGCTGGCGTTGAAGCTGGCCGTGGTCTGTGGGAATTCCGTCTTGCTGAAGGCGAAGAGTTCACCGTAGGTCAGGACATTAGCGTTGAGCTGTTTGCTGAAGTTAAAAAAGTTGACGTAACCGGTACCTCTAAAGGTAAAGGTTTTGCTGGTACCGTTAAGCGCTGGAACTTCCGTACCCAGGACGCTACCCACGGTAACTCCTTGTCTCACCGCGTACCGGGTTCTATCGGTCAGAACCAGACTCCGGGCAAAGTGTTCAAAGGCAAGAAAATGGCAGGTCAGCTGGGTAACGAACGTGTAACCGTTCAGAGCCTGGACGTAGTACGTGTTGACGCTGAGCGCAACCTGCTGCTGGTTAAAGGTGCTGTTCCGGGTGCAACCGGTAGCGACCTGATCGTTAAACCAGCTGTGAAGGCGTGAGGAGATAGCAATGGAATTAGTATTGAAAGACGCGCAGAGCGCGCTGACTGTTTCCGAAACTACCTTCGGTCGTGATTTCAACGAAGCGCTGGTTCACCAGGTTGTAGTTGCTTATGCAGCTGGTGCTCGTCAGGGTACTCGTGCTCAGAAGACTCGTGCTGAAGTAACTGGTTCCGGCAAAAAGCCGTGGCGCCAGAAAGGTACCGGCCGTGCGCGTTCAGGTTCTATTAAGAGCCCGATCTGGCGTTCCGGTGGCGTGACCTTCGCTGCTCGCCCGCAGGACCACAGTCAAAAAGTAAACAAAAAGATGTACCGCGGCGCGCTGAAAAGCATTCTGTCCGAACTGGTACGTCAGGATCGTCTGATCGTTGTCGAAACGTTCTCTGTAGAAGCGCCTAAAACTAAGCTGCTGGCACAGAAACTGAAAGACATGGCTCTGGAAGATGTGCTGATCATCACCGGTGAGCTGGACGAGAACCTGTTCCTTGCTGCGCGTAACCTGCATAAGGTTGACGTACGCGATGCAACTGGTATCGACCCGGTTAGCCTGATCGCCTTCGACAAAGTCGTAATGACTGCTGATGCTGTTAAGCAAGTTGAGGAGATGCTGGCATGATTCGTGAAGAACGTCTGCTGAAGGTGCTTCGTGCACCGCACGTTTCTGAAAAAGCGTCTGCTGCGATGGAAAAAACCAATACCATCGTTCTCAAAGTTGCTAAAGACGCGACCAAAGCAGAAATCAAAGCTGCTGTGCAGAAACTGTTTGAAGTCGAAGTCGAAGTCGTTAACACCCTGGTAGTTAAAGGGAAAGTTAAACGTCACGGACAGCGTATCGGTCGTCGTAGCGACTGGAAAAAAGCTTACGTCACCCTGAAAGAAGGCCAGAATCTGGACTTCGTCGGCGGCGCTGAGTAAGTCGGAGGAGTAATACAATGGCAGTTGTTAAATGTAAACCGACATCTCCGGGTCGTCGCCACGTCGTTAAAGTGGTCAACCCAGAGCTGCACAAGGGCAAACCTTTTGCTCCGCTGGTTGAAAAAAACAGCAAATCCGGTGGTCGTAACAACAATGGCCGTATCACCACTCGTCACATCGGTGGTGGCCACAAGCAGGCTTATCGTATTGTTGACTTCAAACGCAACAAAGACGGTATCCCAGCAGTTGTTGAGCGTCTTGAGTACGATCCGAACCGTTCCGCGAACATCGCGCTGGTTCTGTACAAAGATGGCGAACGCCGTTACATCCTGGCCCCTAAAGGCCTGAAAGCTGGCGACCAGATTCAGTCTGGCGTTGATGCTGCAATCAAAGCAGGTAACACCCTGCCGATGCGCAATATCCCGGTTGGTTCTACCGTTCATAACGTAGAAATGAAACCAGGTAAAGGCGGTCAGCTGGCACGTTCCGCTGGTACTTACGTTCAGATCGTTGCTCGTGATGGTGCTTATGTCACCCTGCGTCTGCGTTCTGGTGAAATGCGTAAAGTCGAAGCAGACTGCCGTGCAACTCTGGGCGAAGTTGGCAATGCTGAGCATATGCTGCGCGTTCTGGGTAAAGCAGGTGCTGCACGCTGGCGTGGTGTTCGTCCTACCGTTCGCGGTACTGCGATGAACCCAGTCGACCACCCACATGGTGGTGGTGAAGGTCGTAACTTTGGTAAACACCCTGTAACTCCATGGGGCGTTCAGACCAAAGGTAAGAAGACCCGCAGCAACAAGCGTACTGATAAATTTATCGTACGTCGCCGTAGCAAATAATTTTAGAGGATAAGCCATGCCACGTTCTCTCAAGAAAGGTCCTTTTATTGACCTGCACTTGCTGAAGAAGGTAGAGAAAGCGGTGGAAAGCGGAGACAAGAAGCCCCTGCGCACTTGGTCCCGTCGTTCAACGATCTTTCCTAACATGATCGGTTTGACCATCGCTGTCCATAATGGTCGTCAGCACGTTCCAGTATTTGTTTCCGACGAAATGGTCGGTCATAAACTGGGTGAATTCGCACCGACTCGTACTTATCGCGGCCACGCTGCTGATAAAAAAGCGAAGAAGAAATAAGGTAGGAGGAAGAGATGGAAACTTTAGCTCAACATCGCCATGCTCGTTCTTCTGCTCAGAAGGTTCGCCTTGTTGCTGACCTGATTCGCGGTAAGAAAGTGTCGCAGGCCCTGGACATCCTGACCTATACCAACAAGAAAGCTGCGGTATTGGTTAAGAAAGTACTGGAATCTGCCATTGCTAACGCTGAACACAACGATGGCGCTGACATTGACGATCTGAAAGTTGCGAAAATTTTCGTAGATGAAGGCCCAAGCATGAAGCGCATTATGCCGCGTGCGAAAGGTCGTGCAGATCGCATCCTGAAGCGCACCAGCCACATTACTGTGGTTGTGTCCGATCGCTGAGACTCTGGAGACTAGCAATGGGTCAGAAAGTACATCCTAATGGTATTCGCCTGGGTATTGTAAAACCATGGAACTCAACCTGGTTTGCGAACACCAAAGAATTCGCTGACAACCTGGACAGCGATTTTAAAGTACGTCAGTACCTGACTAAGGAACTGGCTAAAGCGTCTGTATCTCGTATCGTTATCGAGCGTCCGGCTAAGAGCATCCGTGTGACTATTCACACTGCTCGCCCGGGTATCGTTATCGGTAAGAAAGGCGAAGACGTAGAAAAACTGCGCAAGGTCGTAGCGGATATCGCTGGCGTTCCTGCACAGATCAATATCGCTGAAGTTCGTAAGCCTGAACTGGACGCTAAATTGGTTGCTGACAGCATCACTTCACAGCTGGAACGTCGTGTTATGTTCCGTCGTGCTATGAAGCGTGCTGTACAGAACGCAATGCGTCTGGGCGCTAAAGGTATCAAAGTTGAAGTTAGCGGCCGTCTCGGCGGCGCGGAAATCGCACGTACCGAATGGTACCGCGAAGGTCGCGTACCGTTGCACACTCTGCGTGCTGACATCGACTACAACACCTCTGAAGCGCACACCACTTACGGTGTAATCGGCGTTAAGGTATGGATCTTCAAAGGTGAGATCCTGGGTGGTATGGCTGCTGTTGAACAACCGGAAAAACCGGCTGCGCAACCTAAAAAGCAGCAGCGTAAAGGCCGTAAATAAGGAGCGTCGCTGATGTTACAACCAAAGCGTACAAAATTCCGTAAAGTGCACAAAGGCCGCAACCGTGGTCTGGCGCAGGGTACGGATGTTAGCTTCGGCACTTTCGGTCTGAAAGCTGTTGGCCGTGGTCGTCTGACTGCACGTCAGATCGAAGCAGCACGTCGTGCAATGACCCGTGCAGTTAAGCGTCAAGGTAAAATCTGGATCCGTGTATTCCCGGACAAACCAATTACCGAGAAGCCGCTGGAAGTTCGTATGGGTAAAGGTAAAGGTAACGTGGAGTATTGGGTTGCCTTGATTCAGCCGGGTAAAGTCCTGTATGAAATGGACGGCGTACCGGAAGAGCTAGCCCGTGAAGCATTCGGCCTGGCAGCAGCGAAACTGCCGATTAAAACCACCTTTGTAACTAAGACGGTGATGTAATGAAAGCAAATGAGCTGCGTGAAAAAAGCGTTGAAGAGCTGAACGCTGAGCTGCTGAACCTGCTGCGTGAGCAGTTTAACCTGCGCATGCAGGCGGCAAGTGGCCAGCTGCAACAGACTCACCTGCTGAAGCAAGTGCGTCGTGATGTTGCACGCGTTAAGACTTTACTGACTCAGAAGGCGGGTGCGTAATGACCGATAAAATCCGTACTCTGCAAGGTCGTGTTGTTAGCGACAAAATGGAGAAATCCATTGTTGTTGCTATCGAACGTATTGTGAAACACCCGATCTACGGTAAATTCATCAAGCGTACGACCAAACTGCACGTACATGACGAGAACAACGAATGCGGTATCGGTGACGTGGTTGAAATCCGCGAATGCCGTCCGCTGTCCAAGACTAAGTCCTGGACGCTGGTTCGCGTTGTAGAGAAAGCCGTTCTGTAATACAGTAAGGCCTCTCAATACGAATACACGGCTCAGTAATGGGCCGTGTATTTTTTCTACCCATATTGTAGAACCGGTGTTATAATGCCGCGCCCTCGATATGGGGCTTTTCGACGACTCTGATTTTGGAGTCTCAGGTAGTAGTTGACATTAGCGGAGCACTAAAATGATCCAAGAACAGACTATGCTGAACGTCGCCGACAACTCCGGTGCACGTCGCGTAATGTGTATCAAGGTTCTGGGTGGCTCGCACCGTCGCTACGCAGGCGTAGGCGACATCATCAAGATCACCATCAAGGAAGCAATTCCACGTGGTAAGGTCAAAAAAGGTGATGTGCTGAAAGCGGTAGTGGTGCGCACCAGGAAGGGTGTTCGTCGCCCTGACGGTTCTGTCATTCGCTTCGATGGTAATGCATGCGTTATTTTAAATAATAACAGCGAGCAGCCTATCGGCACGCGTATCTTTGGGCCGGTAACTCGTGAACTTCGTACTGAAAAGTTCATGAAAATTATCTCTCTGGCACCAGAAGTACTCTAAGGAGCGAATCATGGCAGCGAAAATCCGTCGTGATGACGAAGTTATCGTGTTAACCGGTAAAGATAAAGGTAAACGCGGTAAAGTAAAAAATGTTCTGTCTTCCGGCAAGATCATTGTTGAAGGTATTAACCTGGTTAAGAAACATCAGAAGCCGGTTCCGGCCCTGAACCAACCAGGTGGCATCGTTGAAAAAGAAGCTGCTATTCAGGTTTCTAACGTTGCACTCTTCAACGCGGCAACCGGCAAGGCTGACCGTGTAGGCTTTAGATTCGAAGACGGCAAAAAAGTCCGTTTCTTCAAGTCTAACAGCGAAACTATCAAGTAATTTGGAGTAGTACGATGGCGAAACTGCATGATTACTACAAAGACGAAGTAGTTAGCAAACTCATGACTGAGTTTAACTACAATTCTGTCATGCAAGTCCCTCGGGTCGAGAAGATCACCCTGAACATGGGTGTTGGTGAAGCGATCGCTGACAAGAAACTGCTGGATAACGCAGCAGCTGATCTGACAGCAATCTCCGGTCAAAAGCCGTTGATCACCAAAGCACGCAAATCTGTTGCAGGCTTCAAAATCCGTCAGGGCTATCCGATCGGCTGTAAAGTAACTCTGCGTGGCGAACGCATGTGGGAGTTCCTTGAGCGCCTGATCTCTATTGCTGTTCCACGTATCCGTGACTTCCGTGGCTTGTCCGCTAAGTCATTCGATGGTCGTGGTAACTACAGCATGGGTGTCCGTGAGCAGATCATCTTCCCAGAGATCGACTACGATAAAGTCGACCGCGTGCGTGGTTTGGATATTACCATTACCACTACTGCGAACTCTGACGAAGAAGGCCGTGCTCTGCTGGCTGCCTTTGACTTCCCGTTCCGCAAGTAAGGTAGGGTTACTGAATGGCTAAGCAATCAATGAAAGCACGCGAAGTAAAGCGCGTAGCTTTAGCTGATAAATTCTTCGCTAAACGCGCTGAACTGAAAGCGATCATTTCTGATGTGAACGCTTCCGACGAAGATCGTTGGAACGCAGTTCTGAAGCTGCAGTCTCTGCCGCGTGATTCCAGCCCGTCTCGTCAGCGTAACCGCTGTCGTCAAACTGGTCGTCCGCACGCTTTCCTGCGGAAGTTCGGGTTGAGCCGTATTAAGGTCCGTGAAGCCGCTATGCGCGGTGAAATCCCGGGTCTGAAAAAGGCTAGCTGGTAATTGTCACCAATTGAATCACGGGAGTAAAGACAGATGAGCATGCAAGATCCGATCGCGGATATGCTGACCCGTATCCGTAACGGTCAGGCCGCGAACAAAGTTGCGGTCACCATGCCTTCCGCCAAGCTGAAAGTGGCAATTGCCAACGTGCTGAAGGAAGAAGGTTTTATCGAAGATTTTAAAGTTGAAGGCGACACCAAGCCGGAACTGGAACTTACTCTTAAGTATTTCCAGGGTAAAGCTGTTGTAGAAAGCATTCAGCGTGTCAGCCGCCCAGGCCTGCGCATCTATAAGAAAAAAGATGAGCTGCCAAAAGTTATGGCTGGTCTGGGTATCGCAGTTGTTTCTACCTCTAAAGGTGTTATGACTGATCGTGCAGCGCGCCAAGCTGGTCTTGGTGGCGAAATTATCTGCTACGTAGCCTAATCGGAGGAAAGAATGTCTCGTGTTGCTAAAGCACCGGTCGTTGTTCCTGCCGGCGTTGATGTAAAAATCGACGGTCAGGTTATTACGATCAAAGGTAAAAACGGCGAGCTGACTCGTACTCTCAACAATGCTGTTGAAGTTAAACATGCAGATAATGCTCTGACCTTCGGTCCACGTGATGGTTTCGTGGATGGATGGGCTCAGGCTGGTACCGCGCGTGCCCTGCTGAACTCAATGGTTGTTGGTGTTACCGAAGGCTTCACTAAAAAGCTTCAACTGGTTGGTGTAGGTTACCGTGCAGCGATCAAAGGGAATGCAGTAGGCCTGTCTCTGGGCTTCTCACACCCTGTTGAGCATCAGCTGCCAGCCGGTATCACTGCAGAATGTCCGTCTCAGACTGAGATCGTGCTGAAAGGCGCTGATAAACAGCTGATCGGTCAGGTTGCAGCAGATCTGCGCGCCTACCGTCGTCCTGAGCCTTATAAAGGCAAGGGTGTTCGTTACGCCGACGAAGTCGTGCGTACCAAAGAGGCTAAGAAGAAGTAAGGTAACACTATGGATAAGAAATCTGCTCGTATCCGTCGTGCGACCCGCGCACGCCGCAAGCTCAAAGAGCTGGGTGCAACTCGCCTGGTGGTACATCGTACCCCGCGTCATATTTACGCACAGGTCATTGCACCAAACGGTTCTGAAGTTCTGGTAGCTGCTTCTACTGTAGAAAAAGCTATTGCTGAACAATTGAAGTACACCGGTAACAAAGACGCTGCTGCAGCTGTTGGTAAAGCTGTTGCTGAACGCGCTCTGGAAAAAGGCATCAAAGACGTGTCCTTTGACCGTTCCGGGTTCCAATATCATGGTCGTGTCCAGGCACTGGCAGATGCTGCCCGTGAAGCTGGCCTTCAGTTCTAAGGTAGAGGTGTAAGATGGCTCACATCGAAAAACAAGCTGGCGAACTGCAGGAAAAGCTGATCGCGGTTAACCGCGTATCTAAAACCGTTAAAGGTGGTCGTATTTTCTCCTTCACAGCTCTGACTGTTGTTGGCGATGGTAACGGTCGCGTTGGTTTTGGTTACGGTAAAGCGCGTGAAGTTCCAGCAGCGATCCAGAAAGCGATGGAAAAAGCCCGTCGCAATATGATTAACGTCGCGCTGAACCACGGCACCCTGCAACACCCAGTAAAAGGTGTTCACACGGGTTCTCGTGTCTTCATGCAGCCGGCTTCAGAAGGTACCGGTATCATCGCCGGTGGTGCAATGCGCGCCGTTCTTGAAGTCGCTGGAGTTCATAACGTTCTGGCTAAAGCATATGGTTCCACCAACCCGATCAACGTGGTTCGTGCAACTATTGATGGCCTGGAAAATATGAATTCTCCAGAAATGGTCGCTGCCAAGCGTGGTAAATCCGTTGAAGAAATTCTGGGGTAATTGACCATGGCAAAGACTATTAAAATCACTCAAACCCGCAGTGCAATCGGTCGTCTGCCGAAACACAAGGCAACGCTGCTTGGCCTGGGTCTGCGTCGTATTGGTCATACCGTTGAGCGTGAGGATACTCCCGCTGTACGTGGTATGGTCAACGCGGTTTACTTCATGGTTAAAGTTGAGGAGTAAGAGATGCGTTTAAATACTCTGTCTCCAGCCGAAGGCTCTAAAAAGGCGGGTAAACGCCTTGGTCGTGGTATCGGTTCTGGCCTCGGTAAAACCGGTGGTCGTGGTCACAAAGGTCAGAACTCTCGTTCTGGCGGTGGCGTACGTCGCGGTTTCGAGGGTGGCCAGATGCCACTGTACCGTCGTCTGCCAAAATTTGGCTTCACTTCTCGCAAAGCAGCGATCACAGCCGAAATTCGTCTGTCTGACCTGGCGAAAGTTGAAGGCGGCGTTGTAGACCTGAACACGCTGAAAGCAGCAAACATTATCGGTATCCAGATCGAGTTCGCGAAAGTGATCCTGGCTGGTGAAGTTTCTACTCCGGTAACTGTTCGCGGCCTGCGTGTTTCTAAAGGCGCTCGTGCTGCTATCGAAGCTGCTGGCGGTAAAATTGAGGAATAAGTAGCAGATGGCTAAGCAACCGGGATTAGATTTTCAAAGTGCCAAGGGTGGATTTGGCGAACTGAAACGCAGACTTTTGTTTGTTGTTGGTGCGCTGATCGTTTTCCGTATTGGTTCTTTTATTCCGATCCCTGGTATCGATGCCGCTGTACTTGCCAAACTGCTTGAGCAACAGCGAGGCACCATCATTGAAATGTTTAACATGTTCTCTGGTGGTGCTCTCAGCCGTGCTTCTATCTTTGCACTGGGTATCATGCCATATATTTCGGCATCGATTATTATCCAACTGCTAACAGTCGTTCATCCGGCTCTGGCAGAGTTGAAGAAAGAAGGGGAGTCTGGTCGTCGTAAGATCAGCCAGTACACCCGTTACGGCACTCTGGTGCTGGCAATATTCCAGTCAATCGGTATTGCTACCGGTTTACCGAATATGCCTGGTATGCAAGGTCTGGTAATTAATCCAGGCTTTGCATTCTATTTCACCGCTGTTGTAAGTCTGGTCACAGGAACGATGTTCCTGATGTGGCTCGGCGAACAGATTACTGAACGAGGTATCGGCAACGGTATCTCAATCATTATCTTCGCTGGTATCGTTGCGGGACTCCCGCCAGCCATTGCCCATACGATCGAGCAAGCGCGTCAAGGCGACCTGCACTTCCTCCTGTTGCTGTTGGTTGCAGTATTAGTATTTGCAGTGACCTTCTTTGTTGTATTCGTTGAACGTGGTCAACGCCGCATTGTGGTGAACTATGCTAAACGTCAGCAAGGTCGTCGTGTCTATGCTGCACAGAGCACACATTTACCGCTGAAAGTGAATATGGCGGGGGTAATCCCAGCAATCTTCGCTTCCAGTATCATTCTGTTCCCTGCGACCATCGCGTCATGGTTCGGGGGCGGAACGGGTTGGAACTGGCTGACAACAATTTCGCTGTATTTGCAGCCTGGGCAACCGCTTTATGTGTTACTCTATGCGTCTGCAATCATCTTCTTCTGTTTCTTCTATACGGCGTTGGTCTTCAACCCACGTGAAACAGCAGATAACCTGAAGAAGTCCGGTGCATTTGTACCAGGAATTCGTCCGGGAGAGCAAACGGCGAAGTATATCGATAAAGTAATGACTCGTCTGACTTTGGTTGGTGCGCTGTATATTACTTTTATCTGCCTGATCCCGGAGTTCATGCGTGATGCAATGAAAGTACCGTTCTACTTCGGTGGGACCTCACTGCTTATCGTTGTTGTCGTGATTATGGACTTTATGGCTCAAGTGCAAACTCTGATGATGTCAAGTCAGTATGAGTCTGCCTTGAAGAAGGCGAACCTGAAAGGCTACGGCCGTTAATTGGTCGCCCGAGAAGTTACGGAGAGTAAAAATGAAAGTTCGTGCTTCCGTCAAGAAATTATGCCGTAACTGCAAAATCGTTAAGCGTGATGGCGTCATCCGCGTGATTTGCAGTGCCGAGCCGAAGCATAAACAGCGTCAAGGCTGATTATTTCGCATATTTTTCTTGCAAAGTTGGGTTGAGCTGGCTAGATTAGCCAGCCAATCTTTTGTATGTCTGTATGTATCCATTTGAGTATCCTGAAAACGGGCTTTTCAGCATGGTGCGTACATATTAAATAGTAGGAGTGCATAGTGGCCCGTATAGCAGGCATTAACATTCCTGATCAGAAACATGCTGTGATCGCATTAACTTCGATCTACGGCGTCGGCAAGACCCGTTCCAAAGCCATTCTGGCTGCAGCGGGTATCGCTGAAGATGTTAAGATCAGTGAGCTGTCTGAAGAACAAATCGACACGCTGCGTGACGAAGTTGCCAAATTTGTCGTTGAAGGTGATCTGCGCCGTGAAGTTAGCATGAGCATCAAGCGCCTTATGGACCTTGGTTGCTATCGCGGTTTGCGTCATCGTCGTGGTCTCCCGGTTCGCGGTCAGCGTACCAAGACCAACGCACGTACCCGTAAGGGTCCGCGCAAACCGATCAAGAAATAATCGGGGTGATTGAATAATGGCAAAGGCACCAATTCGTGCACGTAAACGTGTAAGAAAACAAGTCTCTGACGGCGTGGCTCATATCCATGCTTCTTTTAACAACACCATCGTTACTATTACTGATCGTCAGGGTAACGCATTGGGTTGGGCAACAGCCGGTGGTTCCGGTTTCCGTGGTTCTCGCAAATCTACTCCGTTCGCAGCTCAGGTTGCAGCAGAGCGTTGTGCAGAAGCCGTAAAAGAATACGGCATCAAGAATCTGGAAGTTATGGTTAAAGGTCCGGGTCCGGGTCGCGAATCAACTGTTCGTGCTCTGAACGCCGCTGGTTTCCGCATCACTAATATTACTGATGTGACTCCGATCCCTCATAACGGTTGTCGTCCGCCGAAAAAACGTCGCGTATAACGCTTACGTTTTCTAGGATTGTTGGAGATAGAAAATGGCAAGATATTTGGGTCCTAAGCTCAAGCTGAGCCGTCGTGAGGGCACCGACTTATTCCTTAAGTCTGGCGTTCGCGCGATCGATACCAAGTGTAAAATTGAACAAGCTCCTGGCCAGCACGGTGCGCGTAAACCGCGTCTGTCTGACTATGGTGTGCAGTTGCGTGAAAAGCAAAAAGTTCGCCGTACCTACGGTGTGCTGGAGCGTCAGTTCCGTAACTACTATAAAGAAGCAGCACGTCTGAAAGGCAACACTGGTGAAAACCTGTTAGCTCTGCTGGAAGGTCGTCTGGACAACGTTGTTTACCGTATGGGCTTCGGCGCTACTCGTGCTGAATCACGCCAACTGGTTAGCCACAAAGCAATCATGGTAAACGGTCGTGTTGTTAACATCGCTTCTTATCAGGTTAAAGCGAATGACGTTGTTAGCATTCGTGAGAAAGCGAAAAAGCAATCTCGCGTGAAAGCCGCTCTGGAGCTGGCTGAGCAGCGTGAAAAGCCAACCTGGCTGGAAGTTGATGCTGGCAAGATGGAAGGCACGTTCAAGCGTCAGCCGGAACGTTCTGATCTGTCTGCGGACATTAACGAACACCTGATCGTCGAGCTTTACTCCAAGTAAAGCTTAGTACCAAAGAGAGGACACAATGCAGGGTTCTGTGACAGAGTTTCTAAAACCGCGCCTGGTAGATATCGAGCAAGTGAGTTCGACGCACGCCAAGGTGACCCTTGAGCCTTTAGAGCGTGGCTTTGGCCATACTCTGGGTAACGCACTGCGCCGTATTCTGCTCTCATCGATGCCGGGTTGCGCGGTGACCGAGGTTGAGATTGATGGTGTACTTCATGAGTACAGCACCAAAGAAGGCGTTCAGGAAGATATCCTTGAAATCCTGCTCAACCTGAAAGGGCTGGCGGTGAGAGTTCAGGGTAAAGATGAAGTTATTCTTACTCTGAATAAATCTGGCATTGGCCCTGTGACTGCAGCCGACATTACCCACGACGGTGATGTCGAAATCGTCAAGCCGCAGCACGTGATCTGCCACCTGACCGATGAGAACGCAGCTATTAGCATGCGTATCAAAGTTCAGCGCGGTCGTGGTTATGTGCCGGCTTCTGCCCGAATTCATTCGGAAGAAGATGAGCGCCCAATCGGCCGTCTGCTGGTCGACGCATGCTATAGCCCTGTAGAGCGTATTGCCTACAATGTTGAAGCAGCGCGTGTAGAACAGCGTACCGACCTGGACAAGCTGGTCATCGAAATGGAAACCAACGGCACAATCGATCCTGAAGAGGCGATTCGTCGTGCGGCAACCATTCTGGCAGAACAACTTGAAGCTTTCGTTGACCTACGTGATGTGCGTCAGCCGGAAGTTAAAGAAGAGAAACCAGAGTTCGATCCGATCCTGCTGCGCCCTGTTGACGATCTGGAATTGACTGTCCGCTCTGCTAACTGCCTCAAGGCAGAAGCTATCCACTATATCGGTGATCTGGTACAGCGTACCGAGGTTGAGTTGCTGAAAACGCCGAACCTGGGTAAAAAATCTCTTACTGAGATTAAAGACGTGCTGGCTTCACGTGGTCTGTCTCTGGGCATGCGCCTGGAAAACTGGCCACCGGCAAGCATTGCTGACGAGTAACCGGATCACAGGTTAAGGTTTTACTGAGAAGGATAAGGTCATGCGCCATCGTAAGAGTGGTCGTCAACTGAACCGCAACAGCAGCCATCGCCAGGCTATGTTCCGCAACATGGCAGGTTCACTGGTTCGTCATGAGATCATCAAGACGACCCTGCCTAAAGCGAAAGAGCTGCGTCGCGTAGTTGAGCCGCTGATTACTCTTGCCAAGACTGACAGCGTTGCTAATCGTCGTCTGGCATTCGCCCGCACTCGTGATAACGAGATCGTGGCAAAACTGTTTAACGAACTGGGCCCGCGTTTCGCGAGCCGTGCAGGTGGTTACACTCGTATTCTGAAGTGTGGCTTCCGCGCAGGCGACAACGCTCCGATGGCTTACATCGAGCTGGTTGATCGTTCTGAGTCGAAAGCAGAAGCTGCTGCAGAGTAATCTGTAGTAACGTAAAAGAACCCGCTTCGGCGGGTTTTTTTATATCCTCTAAACCCTCACTTATCTACACTGTTCTTGTTAACTCTCCTTACGCCTGGATTTCCACTATGTGGCTACTTGACCAATGGGCAGAACGTCATATTCTCGAAGCTCAACGCAATGGCGAATTTGATCATCTTTCTGGCAGTGGTGAACTGCTGATACTGGATGATGATTCACATGTTCCAACGGAGTTACGTGCTGCTTACCGATTGCTTAAAAATTCCGGCAATCTTCCACCAGAGTTGATTTATCGAAGGGATGCTCTGGAACTGACCCACTTGCTCAAGAGTATTGATCATGATGATCACAGAGCAGATGAACTCCGCGCTAAACTTGCGATGATGGAGTTAAAGTTGCAACAGGCTGGGGTGAATACTGACTTTCTGTATGGCCAATATTCGCAGCAGCTATTGAATAAAATTAACGAGGATTAGCAATGTATCGCATCGGTGAACTGGCGAAGCTGGCAGACGTAACGCCTGATACCATCCGCTACTATGAAAAGCAGCAGATGATGGATCATGAGATTCGAACGGAAGGCGGATTTCGTCTCTATACCGAGAAGGATCTTCAACGGCTGAAGTTTATCCGCTATGCGAGACAGCTTGGCTTTACGCTGGAGTCGATCCGAGAACTGCTGTCGATCCGTATTGATCCGGCGCATCATACCTGTCAGGAGTCAAAAAGCATTGTTCAGGCAAGACTGAATGAGGTGCAAGCACGTATCGAAGAATTACAATCTATGCAGCGTTCCTTGCAACGTCTGAATGATGCCTGTTGCGGCACTGCTCATAGCAGCATCTATTGCTCTATCCTTGAAACCCTGGAGCAAGGTGCTAGCGGAATACAGCGTGGCTGTTGATTTTCAAAACTGTCGGACCTAAACTCGTGCCGACGTTACACACATATCTGGAGATATAATGAGCCGCTATCAGCATACTAAAGGGCAAATTAAAGATAACGCGATCGAAGCATTACTTCATGATCCGCTTTTCAGACAACGAGTTGAGAAGAATAAAAATGGAAAAGGAAGTTATCTACGTAAAGAAAAACATGCGAATCGGAGTAGCCGGGAGGCCAGTGGCAAGAAAGTGAAGCACTTTTTTACCACTGGCCTTCTGACTTTGTGCGCCTGATTAAGTACGATTATTCTGTTCTTTTAACAGATCGCGAATTTCACTGAGCAAGACTTCTTCTTTTGATGGTGCCGGTGGAGCAGCTGCGGGTTCTTCTTTTTTACGATTCAGTCTGTTGATAAGTTTGATCGCCATGAAGATTGCAAACGCGACGATGACGAAGTCGAACACGTTCTGAATAAATACGCCGTAGTGCATGACGACTGCCGGAATATCACCCTGAGCTTCTCTGAGAGTGACTGCAAACTGTTTAAAATCAATCCCGCCGATTAACAGACCCAGCGGCGGCATAATGATATCGGCGACCAGAGATGAAACTATCTTGCCGAATGCCGCACCAATAATCACACCCACCGCCAAATCGACTACATTTCCGCGCATCGCAAATTCGCGAAATTCTTTAATCACACTCATTTTATTCTCCTTGAGCCAGCTGACGATCCTAAGTTTAACAAATCATTAGCCAATTTCCATTGAGGATAAATAATCGTTATGAAAAATTAATCATTGTAAAAGAGAGGGTTAATATTAAAAGGCGCTCAAGATGAGCGCCTTTTAGCACTACAGGAAGAAAGGACTTGGCTGGAATAGGCGTTCGACATCCGTAATAAACTTTTTATCGGTCAGGAACATAATGACATGGTCACCCTGCTCGATGCGTAAATTGTCATTGGCAATCATGACATCATTACCGCGAACGACGGCTCCGATAATAGTCCCGGGTGGGAGTTTGATCTCATCAATGGCACGGCCAACCACGCGTGAAGTGGTTTCATCTCCATGAGCAACGGCTTCTATTGCTTCGGCAACACCACGACGAAGAGAAGAAACACCGACGATATCCGCTTTACGGACATGGCTTAACAGGGCTGAAATGGTTGCCTGCTGCGGCGAAATAGCAATATCGATCACGCTACCCTGAACAAGGTCAACATAGGCGCGACGCTGAATAAGCACCATCACCTTTTTGGCGCCCATACGTTTAGCCAGCATGGCCGACATAATGTTCGCTTCATCGTCATTGGTGACGGCAATAAACAGATCAACTTGATCGATATGTTCCTCTGCCAGCAACTCCTGATCCGATGCATCGCCATAGAATACGATAGTATTTTGTAACTTCTCCGCCAGCTCAGACGCTCGTTGTTGATCGCGTTCGATCAACTTTACGCTGTAGTCTTTTTCCAGACGATGGGCCAGGCCCGCACCAATATTCCCCCCGCCTACGAGCATGATTCGTTTGTAAGGCTTTTCCAGGCGCTGCAACTCACTCATGACGGCACGAATGTGCTGCGAGGCGGCGATAAAGAACACCTCATCGCCGGCTTCCACGATGGTTGAACCTTGCGGGCGAATTGGTCGGTCATGACGAAAGATGGCTGCAACACGCGTATCGATATGCGGCATATGTTCGCGCATCGTGGACAATGCATTACCGATTAGCGGGCCGCCGTAATAGGCTTTCACGACAGCAAGACTGACTTTTCCTTCAGCAAAATTCACAACCTGCAAAGCGCCTGGATATTCGATCAAACGGTAGATGCTATCTATCACCAGTTGTTCTGGCGCGATAAGGTGATCGATGGGCACAGCCTCAGAGTTGAACAACTTGTCTGCGTCACGGACGTAATCTGGAGAACGGATACGTGCAATTCGATTAGGGGTATTAAATAACGAGTAGGCAACCTGACAGGCCACCATGTTCGTTTCATCTGAGCTGGTCACGGCAACCAGCATATCGGCATCATCGGCCCCCGCTTCGCGGAGTACGCGAGGATGCGAGCCATGCCCCTGGACAACACGTAGATCGAATTTATCCTGCAATCCGCGTAAGCGATCGCCATTGGTGTCAACGATAGTGATATCGTTGTTTTCACCCACCAGGTTTTCGGCCAGCGTACCGCCGACCTGTCCTGCACCCAGAATGATTATCTTCATAAGTTGCGACCCGTTTTCAGCATTACGCTTTGATTAGCTTAGCGTAAAAGAAGCCATCACCTTCTTCCGCACCCGGCAAGTTTTGTATGCCTGGATTCTCAGGTGAGCCGGTCATGTGTAACTCGGCATCAGGAGTTCGTTTCAAAAAGGCTGCAACCTGTCGGGAGTTTTCTTCCGGAAGGACTGAACAGGTCGCATAAACCAGCGTGCCACCTGGCTTGAGATGTGGCCAAACAGCATCGAGAATTTCGCTCTGCAGCTGGGCCAGCTCGTTAATATCCCGGTCCCGACGCAGCCATTTGATATCAGGGTGGCGGCGGATGACGCCGGTTGCGGAGCAGGGGGCATCCAGCAAAATGCGATCAAACTGTTCGTCACCGCACCATTGTGCAGGCGTACGTCCATCACCCTGTTTGACTTCGGCTTTCATTCCTAAGCGTTTCAGGTTGTCGTAAACGCGTGACAGGCGCTGTTCATCCACATCGACTGCCAGAACGTTGGCCAGCGGTGCGGCTTCAAGGATATGCGTTGTTTTCCCGCCGGGCGCAGCGCAAAGGTCCAGAATACGTTCGCCATTTTTTGGCTCAAGCCAGGTAACACATCCCTGCGCAGAGGCGTCCTGAACGGTCACCCAACCTTGTTCAAAACCGGGTAAGGCGTGGACCGGGGCTGGCGAAGCCAGGCGTACCGCATCCGGGTAGTTATCATGCGTAAAGCCATTCATATCTGCTTGTTCCAGCAGAGATAACCACTCATCGCGAGAATGATGATTGCGGTTAACACGCAGCCACATCGGAGGACGCTGATTGTTGGCTTCAACAATGGCTTCCCATTGCTTAGGATAAGCTTTTTGCAGACGTTTCAGCAGCCAGTCGGGGTGCAGAAAACGCTTATCAGACTGGGCAAACTCAGTCAGGAGTTCTTCCTGCTGGCGCTGGAACTGACGTAACACGCCATTAATGAGGCCCTTAAGCTGTGGGCGTTTTATCGCAACAGCACCTTCTACGGTCTCGGCTAGCGCGGCGTGAGGCGGAATCCGCGTATGCAGCAACTGATAGAACCCAACCATAATCAAATAATGGATGGTACGCTGTTTACCCGTCATTGGCCGGGACATCAGCTTGTTGATAAGCCATTCCTGCTGAGATAGCGTGCGCAATACTCCAAAGCAAAGTTCCTGAAGCAGGGCTTTGTCTTTATCAGAAACTTTCTGTTGAAGCGGCGGCAGGATATTACTCAGTGATTGACCCTGTTCGACCACTTTTTCAATGGCTTGCGCTGCCATGCTGCGAAGATTTTGTTTTTTCATAACCGCAAAAATAAAAATGCCCGGAAACTCCGGGCCTTAGGATTAAATGCACTCAGGCAAGACGTTTGCCCGGCGTAAACCACTCGCGACGGGAATTCAGCAGGTCCTGCGCGCTCATTGCTTTTTTACCGGCGGGTTGCAGTGATTCGAGATTCAGAATGCCTTCTGCAGTAGTGACCTGGATGCCTTGTTTATTCGCTTCAATAATAGTGCCCGGTTCTTCAGATGAGGCCCCATCAATGACGGACGCCTTCCAGACTTTGATGGGCTGATCGTCGATCATTATCCAGCTCATAGGCCAGGGATTAAATGCGCGAATACACCGTTCTAACTGGGCTGCCGAGAGGGTCCAGTCGATTTGGGCCTCTTCTTTACTGAGCTTTTCAGCATAGGTAACGAGCGCTTCATCCTGAACTTCTGGCTGAGTTGTCCCATCGGCCAATTGTTGTAGCGTCTCAATTAACCCTTGTGGACCCAGGTTTGCCAGTTTGTCGTAAAGCGTTGCGCTGGTATCTTCTGCGGTGATTGGGCATGCCAGTTTATACAGCATATTTCCCGTATCAAGTCCGACATCCATCTGCATGATTGTGACACCCGTTTCGCTATCACCAGCCCACAGTGAACGCTGGATGGGGGCCGCACCACGCCAGCGTGGCAGCAGCGAACCATGCACATTGATGCAACCGAGACGAGGCATATCAAGAACGGCTTTTGGTAAAATTAATCCATAAGCCACAACAACCATGACATCTGCATTCAGATCGGCGACGAGCTGCTGATTATCCTGGGGCCGGAGGGAAACTGGCTGAAAAACGGGCAAAGCATGCTGTTCCGCCAGAACTTTGACCGGACTCGGCATCAATTTCTTGCCGCGACCAGCAGGGCGGTCAGGTTGAGTGAATACGCCGACAATCTGGTGACCAGATGATAACAGCGCGTCAAGATGACGCGCTGCGAAGTCAGGTGTTCCCGCGAAGATAATGCGTAACTTTCTAGACACGTTATTCCTTGTATCCGGGGTCTGTTATGCGCGAGTACGCATACGATCCAGTTTCTCTACTTTCTGACGAATACGCTGCTGTTTCAGCGGAGAGAGGTAATCAATAAATAGCTTACCGACTAAATGGTCCATCTCATGCTGAATACAGATCGCGAGCAGATCGTCTGCTTCCAGTTCAAACGGCTTACCATCCCGGTCAAGCGCGCGAATTTTCACTTTCTCTGCGCGTGGCACTAATGCACGCTGTTCAGGAATCGACAGACAGCCTTCTTCGATGCCGGTTTCGCCGCTTTTCTCAAGCAGCTCCGGATTGATCAACACCAGACGTTCTTCGCGATTTTCAGAAACATCAATCACGATGATACGCTTGTGGATATTCACCTGCGTGGCCGCGAGGCCAATGCCTTCTTCTGCATACATCGTATCGAACATATCATCGACGATACGCTGAATTTCTGCATTCACTTCTTTTACCGGTTCAGCAACAATGCGAAGGCGCTCGTCCGGGATGTGTAACACTTGCAAAACTGCCATAAATTTCCAGAGCCGTGTTCAGGAGTTGAAAAGATTATTACCTCTATTCTAGACAAATCCCCCTCTGATTGACAGCATCGCTGACCAATCGCAAAGATTGCTGAGGCTGCTTATGGCAGGGAAAAGGATGACTTCAACAGAGATATGGTTACGTCTAATCAACATGGGCGATTTATGCGGCGATGCCATGCTGATGGCTGCACAAAATCTGTCCCAGGGGCAGGATATCAATGAAGCTGCGCTGAAAGAGGCTGGCTTTACTGACAGACAGTCCAGTAAATTCTGGAGCCTGACAGAATCAGAACTTATTCGCTCACTGAACTGGCTCGAGCAACCGGGGCAGTCCCTCATCTCAGCCGAAAGCCCCTTTTATCCGCCGCTTTTACGCGCCATCCCAGACTATCCCGGTGCGTTATTCGTTAGAGGCAATCTTGATGCGCTTAACCACTTTCAGTTGGCTGTAGTGGGTAGCAGAAGTCCCTCCTGGTACGGAGAGCGGTGGGGGAAAAGCTTTTGTGAACATCTGGCAAAATCTGGACTCACTATTACCAGCGGCCTGGCGTGTGGCATTGATGGTATAGCCCATCGTGCAACGCTATCTGTTCAGGGCATAAGCGTTGCCGTTCTGGGTAACGGCCTGTTTAGTATTTATCCCCGCCGCCATGTTGATCTTGCGGACAGAATTATCGACGCTGGAGGTGCGGTCATTTCTGAATTTTCACTCGCCACGCCTCCCTGGCCGGGGAACTTTCCGCGTCGTAATCGCATCATTAGCGGATTGAGTCAGGGGGTTTTTGTCGTTGAGGCGGCAATAAGAAGTGGTTCGCTTGTGACAGCCCGATGCGCGCTTGAGCAAGGGCGAGAGATTTTTGCTTTGCCGGGACCGGTCGGAAACCCTGGATGTGAAGGACCACACTGGCTTATTAAGCAAGGGGCGACGCCAGTCACAAATGCAGAGGAAATTATTGAGAATTTGCGTTACGGACTCCATTGGGTACCCGACGAACCTGAAATATCACTTTATTCATCAGATCAGGAGGAGGTGGCATTGCCATTTCCAGAGCTCCTGGCTAACGTAGGAGATGAGGTAACACCTGTTGACGTTGTCGCTGAACGTGCCGGCCAACCTGTGCCAGCAACGGTAGCACAGCTACTGGAACTGGAGTTAGCAGGATGGATCGCAGCTGTACCCGGCGGCTATGTCCGATTGAGGAGGGCAAGCCATGTTCGACGTACTGATGTATTTGTTTGAGACTTACATCCATAACGAAGCTGAAATGCGCGTTGACCAGGATCGACTGACGCGGGATCTTACCGATGCAGGTTTTGAGCGGGAAGATATTTATAATGCGTTGTTGTGGCTAGAGAAACTGGCTGATTATCAGGAAGGCCTTGCCGAACCGATGCAGCTCGCCTCAGATCCACTGTCTGTACGCATTTATACAGTTGAAGAGTGTGAAAGGCTGGATGCCAGTTGCCGGGGATTTGTCCTATTCCTGGAACAGATTCAGGTGCTAAACCTCGAAACCCGAGAAATGGTGATAGAGCGCGTCATGGCGCTGGATACGGCAGAATTCGAACTGGAAGATCTGAAGTGGGTGATCCTGATGGTTCTGTTTAATATTCCAGGCTGTGAAAATGCCTATCAGCAAATGGAAGAATTACTCTTTGAAGTGAATGAAGGTATGCTGCATTAATTCTTTATGCAGCCCAAGAGTTGTTATGGCCAAATCAGCACTATTTACGGTGCCAAATAACGAGCCCTGCCCACAGTGTGGGGCTAAACTTATCATACGGTCCGGGAAACACGGTCCGTTTCTCGGTTGTTCACACTATCCGGAATGTGATTATGTCCGTTCCCTGAAAAATCAGGCGGACGGCCATATTGTTAAAATTCTGGAGGGGCAAACTTGCCCATCCTGTGGAGCTGACCTGGCGCTTCGCCAGGGGCGTTTCGGCATGTTTATAGGATGCAGCCATTACCCCGAGTGTGGGCACACAGAGCAGATTGATAAACCAGATGAAACAGCGATAGCGTGTCCTCAGTGCCAGCAAGGCCAGTTGATACAGCGTCGTTCTCGTTTCGGTAAGACCTTCCATTCTTGTGATCGCTACCCTGAATGCCAGTTCGTTATCAATTTCAAGCCTGTAGCGGGAAAATGCCCTCATTGCGAATATCCGCTACTTATCGAGAAGAAAACGGCACAAGGCGTTAAACGTTTCTGTGCCAGTAAACAATGTGGAAAGCCAGTTCCGACGGATTAAACCTGTGAATAATAATTTACCATCAGGTTCCATCGCACATGCGGTGGACGTACTGAAGAATGAAGAAGTCATCGCATATCCAACAGAGGCTGTGTTTGGGGTCGGATGCGATCCTGACAGTGAAGTAGCCGTTACCCGTTTATTAGAACTTAAGCAGAGGCCGGTCGAAAAAGGACTGATTCTGATTGCGGCTACCTTTGAACAGCTCAGACCCTATATTGATGATTCGATGTTAAGTCAGGCGCAGCGCGATACCATTTTTGCTGTCTGGCCTGGGCCGGTCACCTTTGTTTTCCCGGCGCAACCGTCCACACCACGCTGGCTGACCGGGCGTTTTGACTCTCTGGCTGTCCGTGTCACCGATCATCCGCTGGTTGTTGAACTGTGCCAGACTTTTGGTAAGCCGCTGGTTTCAACGAGTGCCAATTTGACGGGGTTGCCTCCTTGTCGCACATCGCAAGAAGTTTTGGCTCAGTTCGGTAATGATTTTCCTGTGGTCAGGGGCGAAACCGGTGGTCGCCTGAATCCGTCGGAAATTCGAGATGCATTGACCGGCGAGCGTTTTCGCCAGGGGTAATAGGATGGATAAGTACGCCGTTTTTGGTAACCCAATAGCTCATAGCAAGTCCCCGTTCATTCATCAGCTATTTGCTCAACAGCTTCAGCTTGATCATCCGTATGGACGTGTTTTGGCGCCTGTTGATGATTTTGTCGCGACGCTTGATACCTTTTTTACCACGGGCGGTCGGGGAGCGAATGTAACAGTCCCCTTTAAAGAAGAGGCTTTTGCGCGAGCCGATGAGTTAACGGAGCGAGCGTCGTTGGCCGGAGCAGTTAATACGCTTAAACGTCTGGAAGACGGGCGTCTGCTGGGGGATAACACCGACGGTATCGGTTTATTAAGCGATCTTGAAAGACTCTCTTTTATTAAGAAGGGTTTTCGCATTTTACTGATTGGAGCGGGAGGAGCCTCTCGCGGCGTGTTGTTACCCCTTCTTTCTATGGATTGCGCTGTCACTATTACCAACCGTACATTTTCCCGAGCTGAAGACCTGGCGAAGCTGTTTACTCATACGGGAAGCGTGGATGCGGTGGCGTTGAATGATCTGAACGGGAGGGAGTTTGATCTTATTATTAATGCTACCTCCAGCGGGATCGGTGGTGAAGTCCCAGCTATCCCATCTTCCTTAATCAATGCGCATATGTACTTCTATGACATGTACTATCAAAAAGGAAAAACTCCTTTTCTAAACTGGTGTGAAGGGCATGGCGCGAAACATCTCGCAGATGGTCTGGGCATGCTGGTGGGTCAAGCGGCGCATGCCGTGTTGTTATGGCATGGTGTGCTCCCGATTACAGAACCGGTTATAGAGAAACTTAAAGAGGAATTGCAGGCATGAATCAGGCAATTCAGTTTCCGGACAGAGAATTCTGGGATGAAAGCAAACAAGCGGTTTGTTTTCCGGTGCTGGTTAATGGCATGCAAATGACTTGTGCGATCAAAGGAGAATTATTACTTAGTCGCTTTGGAGGGAGGATTCCTCTTGATGCATTTAAGGATAATCGCTGGGATCTTGAAGAAGAAGCCAGCGATCTGATCCGCGATCAGCAAGAAGACGATGAAGGCTGGGTATGGTTTTCCTGAGCCAGATAGTCGTCTTTCCACTTAACGTAGTTATCTGCTGAGTATTTCAGTCCTTCTATTTCCGCCTCTTTTAATGGGCGGATCTGTTTTACCGGACTGCCTAAATAGAGATAGCCGCTTTCCAGACGTTTGTTTTGCGGGACCAGGCTGCCGGCTCCAATCATGACATCGTCTTCAACTATCACACCGTCCAGTAAAATAGAACCCATACCGACTAACACCCGGTTGCCAATCGTGCAGCCGTGCAGCATGACCTTATGTCCGACGGTTACCTCTTCACCCACAATGAGTGGGTTGCCTTCCGGGTTATAAGCAGATTTATGAGTAACGTGTAGAACGCTGCCGTCCTGAATGTTGGTTCGCGCACCTATCGCGACGTAATTCACATCACCCCTGATCGCGACCAGTGGCCAGATGCTCACATCATCCCCCATTCTCACATCACCGATGACCACGCTGCTGTCATCGATCATCACGCGCTCTCCTTTTACTGGGAACAGATCTTTATAAGGGCGTAGTACTGCTGACATAGGAACCTCGATTGATGAACACTGTAGAGAAGACTGTGATCGTATTATGCAGCGCTGGCAAATGGAAAATACGTCATTTTTTAGTCAGATCGGACAGGATCTCGACGGAAAGAGTGGAAAAGCAGCAGTCGGAAAAAAAGATCTAAAAAACGCTTGTGCTAAAAACTGGGA
>WJYB01000002.1 GCA_009668015.1 Enterobacteriaceae bacterium RIT714 | reverse complement strand
TAGCGTGCTGATATGGCTCAGTTGGTAGAGCGCACCCTTGGTAAGGGTGAGGTCCCCAGTTCGACTCTGGGTATCAGCACCACTTAATACGTAGGTTGAAGTTCGGCAAAAGTAAAAGAATTTGTCTGGCGGCTTTAGCGCGGTGGTCCCACCTGACCCCATGCCGAACTCAGAAGTGAAACGCCGTAGCGCCGATGGTAGTGTGGGGTCTCCCCATGTGAGAGTAGGGAACTGCCAGACATCAATTAAGTGAAAAGGCCATCCGAAAGGATGGCCTTTTTGCGTTTCGGCACAGGATGATTTGAAAAATTTGCGTCTTTAAGTGACTTGCCTGGCAATCAAATCGATGCCAGGCAGCGTTATTAATGAATGACCTGCGATAAAAATGCGCGTGTGCGTTCAGATTTAGGGTTTGCAAAGAACTCCTCCGGAGGAGCTTGCTCCACAATTTCACCGCGATCCATAAAGATCACCCTGTCCGCTACCGTTCTCGCAAATCCCATCTCATGTGTTACACAGAGCATTGTCATGCCTGACTGGGCCAGGCCAATCATTGTATCCAATACTTCTTTAACCATCTCAGGATCGAGGGCTGAAGTCGGTTCATCGAACAGCATAATTTTGGGTTTCATACACAGGGAACGAGCGATTGCCACACGCTGTTGTTGTCCCCCTGATATTTGTCCTGGAAACTTATGAGCATGTTCTGCAATACGCACGCGCTCCAGATAATGCATTGCGAGTGCTTCCGCTTCCTTCTTCGGCATTTTTCTCACCCAGATTGGTGCCAGCGTGCAGTTTTGCAATACCGTCAGATGCGGGAACAAATTAAAGTGCTGAAATACCATACCGACTTCCTGACGAACCCTTTCGATATTGCGAATATCTTCATCCAGCTCGATTCCATCGACGACAATGCGCCCTTGCTGATGTTCCTCAAGATGGTTTATGCAACGGATGGTTGTCGATTTTCCTGAACCTGATGGCCCGCACAGGACGATGCGCTCACCCTGTTTGACCTTTAAATTGATATCTTTTAGTACGTGAAACTGCCCATACCATTTATTGACATTTTCCAGCGTAATCATCGCGTCGGCGGGGGTCATTGTTATTTTGCTCATACATTCCTCAGTGCGGCGTACGCCCGGTGTTAAAGCGCTTCTCCAGATATTGGCTGTAGCGCGACATGCTGAAACAGAAAATCCAGTAAACAAGTGCTGCAAAAACATAGCCTTCCGTTGACATACCAAGCCAGACAGGATCAACGGTCGCCTGTTGAACGCTGCTGAAGAGATCGAACAATCCGATAATGATCACCAGGCTGGTATCTTTAAAAAGTGCGATTATCGTGTTTACCAGCCCTGGGATGACCAGTTTCAACGCTTGCGGCAAAATCACCAGCCCTTGCGTTTTCCAGTAACCCAGCGCCAGCGATTCGGCTGCCTCATACTGACCTTTCGGAAGAGCCTGAAGTCCACCTCGTACCACTTCCGCGACATAAGCCGACTGGAACAAAATGACCCCCACCAGGGCGCGGATCAGTTTGTCAATTGTGGTGCCTTCTGCCATAAACAGCGGCAGCATCACCGAGGACATAAACAGAACGGTAATCAGCGGTACACCGCGCCAGAACTCGATAAAAATCACCGACAGAATGCGTACCACTGGCATAGTTGAACGACGACCAAGTGCCAGCAAAATCCCCAACGGCAGCGCTCCGGCTATGCCCACAGAAGCGATGATCAGTGTTAACGTCAGCCCACCCCACTGGCGTGTTTCAACACGCTCCAGCCCCAGTATTCCCCCATACAGCAACAGCCAGACAATCAGCGGATACGCCACTGCCCAGCAGGCAATGTAGCGACCACGATGCGGCAGGCTTTTAAAGAACATCGGTGCGATCGACAGTAGACCAATAACCAGCGCCAGATTAATGCGCCAGCGCTGATCGTGTGGATACAGGCCATACATAAACTGGCCAAAACGTTGATGAATAAACACCCAACACGCTCCTGCTTTGGTGCAGTCAGCGCGTGTCGAGCCTGTCCAGTTTGCCTGCAGAAAAGCCCAGTTCAATAGCGGCGGGATTAGCTCCCACATTAACCACAAGCAGAAGATAGTCAGAAGACTGTTACTCCAGGAGGAGAACAGGTTTTTGCGAGCCCAGGTGATAAAACGCGAGCCTCCAGCGCTGGACGGACGCGGGGCGTGAGACAATACGGCTTTTGTCATCATGGTTCCTTAGCGCTCAACCAGTGCGATGCGACGGTTATAAATATTCATTAATAGCGAGATACCCAGACTGATCAGCAGATAAACCGACATTGTGATGGCGATAGTCTCAATCGCTTGCCCGGTCTGGTTAAGTACTGTTCCGGCGAACAGCGACACCATGTCGGGATAACCAATTGCGGCAGCCAGCGAGGAGTTCTTGGCAATGTTGAGATACTGACTGGTCAGCGGCGGGATGATCACACGCATGGCCTGGGGAATAATCACCTGTCGCAGTGTCACCGGATTGGGTAAACCGAGCGAACGCGCGGCTTCATGCTGGCCATAGGGAACAGCCTGAATACCGGAGCGAATAATTTCAGCGATAAACGCAGAAGTATAAATAGACAAGGCCAGGGTCAACGCGGCCAGTTCGGGAATCAAAACCATTCCCCCGCGGAAGTTAAATCCGCGTAATTGTGGGATATCCCAGTGTAGTGCTGCGCCAAATATCCATTGCGCAGCTAGCGGCAACCCAATAATCAGTATCGTCACGAACGGCCATGTTCTGCGAATTTGACCGGTTTTGATCTGGTGCGCACGGTTATAGCGGAATAGCCCAACGGCGATTGCGAAAGCGATAATAATGGCTGCGATAAACGCATACATTCCTTCACCAGCCTGAGGAGAGGGGATGTACAAGCCACGGTTACTCAGGAAAAAAAGATCAAAAGCATCTACTGCCTGGCGGGGTCCTGGCAGATTACGCAGTACGGCGAAATACCAAAAGAAGATCTGCAGGAGTGGGGGAATATTGCGAAATGTCTCGATATAGATCGTGGAAAGTTTACGCAATAACCAGTTTTCTGACAGTCGTGCAAGTCCGAGGAAAAAGCCCAGAAATGAAGCAAATACAATACATAATGCAGATACCAGCAGAGTATTCAGCAATCCGACCAGGAAAACTCTTCCATAAGTATCGCCTTCCTGGTAATCGATTAAATGCTGCACAATTCCGAAACCGGCACTGCGATCCAGGAATGCAAAGCCTGACGTAATACCGCGATTGCTCAGGTTAGTCACGGTGTTGTGTATTAAATAAACCGCAACAACCACGACGGCGACAATGGCGATAATTTGAAATAGCCAGGCGCGGACCGCGGGGTGAGAAAAGGAAAGTTTTCCTTTTACGGGTAAGCGGCGATGGGACATAGAGAAACCTCGGTAACCATGACTCTGGACTGGGCACTGCTGATGCAGTGCCCGTTACAGCTAAAATGCTTAGCGCACTGGCGGGGCGTACTGAATACCGCCGTTATTCCAGAGATTGTTCTGGCCACGTTTAATCTTCAGCGGGCTTTCCGAACCGACGTTACGCTCAAAGATTTCGGCGTAGTTCCCAACGTGTTTGATGATGTTATAAGCCCACTTGTTATCAAGCTTCAGGTCTTTGCCGTAGTCACCTTCTTTACCCAAAAGGTGTGCCATATCCGGAGTGGAAGGATTAGCCGCTTTTTCGTCGACATTTTTAGAGCTGATCCCCATCTCTTCGGCGTTCAGCATGGCAAATAAGGTCCAGCGAACAATAGAGAACCAGTCTTCATCGCCACGACGCACGACCGGGCCAAGCGGTTCTTTAGAGATAACTTCTGGCAGAACGATCCATTCGGCTGGGTTACTGAGTTTGATGCGCAGAGCGTAGAGTTGCGATTGGTCAGAAGCCAGCGTATCGCAACGGCCTGACTCCAGTGCTTTTGCCGATTCGTCAGAGCGATCGAAAGTCACCGGGGTGTATTTCATTTTGTTTGCTTTAAAATAGTCGGCAACGTTCAATTCGGTATCCGTACCTGCCTGGATACAAACCGTCGCCCCGTCGAGTTCTTTTGCACTTTTCAGCCCGGCTTTATTATGGGTCAGGAAGCCGATGCCGTCATAATAAGTTACGCCAGTAAAGGACATCCCCATGCCTGCATCGCGAGAAGAGGTCCAGGTTGTGTTACGGGAAAGCATATCAACTTCGCCGGATTGTAAGGCGGTAAAGCGTTCTTTGGCCGTCAGAGGGGTATATTTGACTTTAGTATCATCTCCAAAGAGGGCTGCGGCAACGCCACGACAAACATCAACATCAATGCCGGTAAATTTCCCGTCGGCATCTGCATAAGAGAAGCCTGGCAACCCATCGCTAATACCGCATTGTACAAAGCCTTTCTTTTTCACGGCATCCAGAGTTGCGCCCGCATGTGCTTGACCCGCTACCGCAAACAACATGCCCGCGGCGGCCAGGCTGGCTATCATCGTTTTTTTCATAATGCATCCTGTGTGGCGAAATTTATCGTTATAGAAAGTCGTTTTAAAACGCTTTTACCTGTCTGTGGCATAAGCCGACGTTTGTAAAGCAAACGGGATGCCAGTTTTCACGTTCGGATAAAAATGGGGATAACTGAACGCGTAATGCTGAGTGTAGACAGGGATAAATAAATCGAGCGCCCTGAAATGGTGCGAAATTAGAACCTGCGCCACAAATCAGAGCAAAAGTTGACGACGAGTGAGTTAAATTCTGGAGATGGTTTCTGGCGTGAATATTGGCAGGGTATTTAATGTTATTGATCTGTGAAAAATATCACACAGAGAAATGAGAATTAAAAATGAATGGCAAAGAAGATGTGATATGAATCGGGTTTAAATAAATGGAGGAAGATAAAAATGGGCGTTTATAAAATGATGAGCAGAAAAACTGCACTGATTTGAAGCAAAAGCGCGGAGTTCAGCCGCGCTTTTGCAGGAAAGTCTTATTTGGTGAGGGCGACGATACCCAGCGTCAGGCCAGCAATAGCAGCTGCTCCGCCAGCGATAGCCCCTGCGGTTTCCCAGTTATCCTGTGTGGTACCTTTCATACAAGTATTGGTATGAACCAGTCGACCTTGATCGTCATACACTGGTACACACGGAGAATCGTGTGCGCAACCAGCCAAAAGCGCTGCGAGCAATGAGACGCAAATGAATCTTTTCATGATGTTACCTCTGAATTAAAACTGGCTCGCTATAAAACCAGAAAGGTATTTATCGAGCTGGCATTATTTTACCACTACATCTATCTTCGGCGGCAGGACGAATAATCTCAAAGTATGTGATTTGTAAAAATCATGGAGAAGGTAGCAATATCGGCATGATTTAATGCAGAAAGTGTGGAGAGACGCGAGTGAGTTTTGAACTTAACACAAATGAAATCATACTTAATTATAAGCAGACATAATAATATAGATAAAGGGCAAGAACTAATCCTCTGTTTATCTTAAAAGAAAAGGCGTCCAGGGACGCCTTTTTGGTTTGTTACTCAGCGTGTCGATTAAAGCGTCGTCGCACTACTACAAAAAATACGGGTACAAAGAAGATAGCCAGAAGTGTGGCGGAGAGCATACCTCCCATCACCCCTGTACCAACGGCATTTTGCGCACCACTCCCAGCTCCATGGCTTAGAACCAGTGGCATAACACCCAGGATAAACGCCAGTGAAGTCATCAGGATAGGACGCAGGCGCATACGAGCCGCTTCGAGCGCAGCTTCCATCACTCCCTTTCCTTCTTTCTCCATCAGATCTTTTGCAAATTCGACAATAAGAATGGCGTTTTTAGCGGAAAGACCAATAGTAGTGAGAAGGCCCACCTGGAAATAGACATCATTGTTTAACCCACGCAGTGATGCGCCAAGAAGCGCGCCAATGACCCCTAGCGGCACCACCAGCATAACGGAGAATGGGATCGACCAGCTCTCGTAGAGTGCTGCCAGACACAAGAACACGACGATCAGCGAAATGGCATACAGGGCAGGTGCCTGATTACCAGAAAGCCGCTCCTGATAAGACATTCCCGTCCAGTCGAAACCAATGCCCGAAGGTAATTTCTTCGCCAGGCTTTCCATCATGATCATCGCTTCGCCCGTACTCCTGCCTGGTGCGGACTCGCCGAGGATTTCCATTGATGGCATGCCGTTGTAGCGTTCAAGGCGCGGTGAGCCTGAAATCCAGTATGAGGTGCTGAAGGCAGCGAAAGGAACCATCTCCCCGTTTGCACTACGCACATAAAGGTTATTGATGTCGCCAGGCAGCATGCGGTATTTGGCATCAGCCTGTACATAGACCTTCTTCACGCGACCGTGATCGATAAAGTCGTTGACGTAAGTTCCCCCGAGCGCAGTCGAGACTGTCTGATTGATATCCGACACGCTCACGCCGAGCGCCTGCGCTTTTTCCTGATCGATATCCAGTTTGAACTGAGGTGTATCTTCCAGCCCGTTAGGACGTACGCGAACCAATAGATCGGGATGCTCTTTTACCATGCCAAGCAACTGATTACGTGCTTGCGTGAGCTGAGTATGCCCGAGGTTTGCCTGATCAATGAGCTCAAAGTCGAAGCCCGTTGCGGTGCCCAGCTCGATAATCGCTGGCAGGTTGAATGGAAAGACCAGACCGTCTTTTAACTGACTGAACGCTTTTGTTGCGCGCCCAACGATGGCGCCGACGCCGTTTTCTTCTCCTGGACGATCTTCCCACGGTTTAAGGCTAATAAATGCGATACCTGAGTTTTGACCCTGGCCGCTAAAACTAAAGCCATTTACCGTGAAGACCGATTCCACGTTCGCTTTCTCTTTGGTGAGATAATAGTCCTGAACCTGATCCAGAATCTGCTGCGTACGGGTTTGCGTGGCACCAGCGGGCAGCTGGACCATCGTCAAAAATACGCCCTGATCTTCTTCCGGAAGGAAAGAGGTCGGGAGCCGCAAAAACAGAACCGCCATGCCACCAACAATCACGACATACACCAGCAGATAGCGCCCGGTTTTGCGAAGAATTCCGCTCACGCTGTTGCTGTAATGATCGACACTCTTATTGAAAAGGTTATTGAACCAGCCAAAGAGCCCGCCTTTTGCATGATGCTCTTCTGAAGGCGGTTTCAGTAGCGTGGCGCAAAGAGCTGGCGTCAGAATCATCGCCACCAGGACAGAAAGGGCCATAGCCGACACAATGGTCAGGGAGAACTGTCGGTAAATCGCGCCGGTGGAACCACCAAAAAAGGCCATCGGAATAAATACCGCCGAAAGTACCATCGCGATGCCGACCAGTGCGCCCTGGATTTGCTCCATAGATTTTTGCGTCGCTTCTTTTGGCGGCAGCTTATCTTCCGCCATGACGCGCTCTACGTTCTCGACAACAACAATGGCGTCATCGACCAGTAAGCCTATCGCCAGTACCATCCCGAACATCGTCAGGGTATTGATGGAAAATCCGAAGGCAGAAAGAACGGCAAATGTACCCAGCAAAACGACGGGAACGGCAATGGTTGGGATCAGCGTGGCTCGCAGGTTTTGCAGGAACAAATACATCACCAGGAACACGAGTACGATCGCCTCGAACAACGTTTTAACCACTTCATGAATGGAGATTTTCACAAAAGGTGTCGTGTCATACGGGTAAACGACTTTCAGGCCTTGAGGGAAGAAGGACTGCAGTTCTGCCAGTTTTGATTTAATTGCAGCGGCCGTATCAAGGGCGTTCGCGCCCGTTGCCAGTTTGATCCCAAGACCTGTTGCCGCCTGGCCATTGATCTTCGTCACCATGTTGTAGTTTTCACCGCCAAGTTCAATTCTGGCGACATCCTTAAGATGCACCATTGAACCATCCTGATTCACTTTTAGCGTGATCTTGCTGAATTCCTCCGGAGATTTCAGTCGGGTTTGCGCGATGATAGAAGCGTTAAGCTGCTGTCCAGGTACGGAAGGTGACCCACCCAGTTGACCGGCTGCAATCTGGTTATTCTGGGTTTTAAGCTGGTTGATGACATCCAGCGGCGTCAGCTGGTATTTATTCAGAGCATTGGCATCGAGCCAAATACGCATCGCATACTGCGCACCAAACAACTGCACATCGCCGACACCCGAGGTACGGCTGATGGCATCTTTCACATTTGAGGCAACGTAATCAGAGATATCATCCTGTGACAGACTTTTGTTATCGGAGACAAAACCTGCAACCAGCAGGTAGCTGCTGCTGGATTTCTCCACGCCGATCCCTTGCTGCTGCACTTCTTGTGGCAGTAGCGGCATCGCAAGCTGAAGTTTATTTTGTACCTGCACCTGTGCGATATCCGGATCGGTTCCGGACTGGAAGGTCAGGGTAATGGTCACGCTGCCCGAGGAATCGCTGGTGGAGGACATATACATCAGGTTATCAATACCGTTCATGTTCTGTTCGATAACCTGCGTGACGGTATCCTGCACCGTCTGGGCATCAGCGCCAGGATAGTTCGCCGTAACAGCGACGGCAGGTGGCGCAATGGTGGGATACTGCGCCACGGGCAGTTTGAGAATAGCCAGCCCGCCTGCAATCATCAATATGATGGCAAGAACCCAGGCGAAAATCGGCCTTTGAATAAAGAAATTAGCCATTTCGTAATCCCTTAACTGGCTTTAGACGTGGCGGAGTCAGGTGTGGCGACCACGGTGGCACCAGGATGCGCTTTTTGCAGGCCGCTTACGACGACACGGTCCCCTTCCTTCAATCCTTCCGTTATCAGCCAGCGATTGCCGATAGCCTGAGAGGCAACGACGTTACGCATTTCGATCTGCTCTTTCGCATTCACAACCAGAACGGTGGCATCGCCGCGCGGCGTGCGGGTGACGCCCTGCTGAGGAACGAGGATAGCGTCAGGCTGTACGCCTTCATCTATAACGGCGCGCACAAACATCCCTGGCAACAACATATGTTGAGGATTAGGGAACACGGCGCGTAGCGTGATAGAGCCGGTGCTCTCATCTACGGTGACATCAGAGAACTGGAGCGTCCCTTTTTGCGGATATGGCTGGCCGTTTTCCATTAGAAGCTGGACGCTGTTGGCGCCATCGTTTTTCGTCAGACTAAGTTGCTTCAGATGCATAAAGTCGCTGCTGGACTGGGTGACATCCACATAAATAGGATCAAGCTGTTGAACGGTTGCCAGTGCGGTAGCCTGTCCGTTAGTCACCAGTGCGCCTTCGGTGACGCTGGATTTTCCAATACGTCCGCTAATAGGGGATGACACTTTAGTGTATGCGAGATTGATACGTGCGGTTTCGACACCGGCCTGGGCGGCGATAACGCTGGCATCCGCCTGCCTGGCGTTGGCGACGGCCTGATCATATTCTTGCCGACTGACATACTGAGTACCCACCAGAGGGACATAGCGTTTCACGGTTAAATGGGCGATATTTGCCGCTGCTTCGGCTTTTACCAGATCGCCTTTCGCGCTGTCATACGCGGCCTGATAAGTCGCGGGGTCTATCTGATACAGGGAATCGCCAGCATTGATATCGCTACCTTCGGTGAAATTACGACGTAAAACGATTCCGCTTACCTGCGGACGAACTTCAGCGACGCGAAATGCATCCGTACGCCCTGGCAGCTCCGTTGTCACTGCCAGTGGGGCACTTTTCACGACGTAAACAGAGACCTGGGGAACCTGTGCGCCTTGCTGTGGGCTCTCAGAGCCATCACAGCCAGCAACCAGTGCAGCGCAGACAATAAGACCGGACAAAGGTAAAAGCCTGAAGTGTGTCGTCATACTGTTCCTTTAAAAAAACAATAAATGATATTTGCCGTGAAGTTGTGAAAAAGTCGGAGGGGCAAAGAGTGAGAAAGCGTGCGCACATCATAATGAGGTACGTTGGTTATTTTTAATTTATAAGTGCGGCGCAGGCTTTATTAAGATAAAAATCAGAGTCTGAAACCATAAATCAACGATATAGTGATTTTGTAGCACGCCGTTCTGGTTATTTAGAGAGTGTGATTCATTTGTTTTATGGATGTATTTAATGGGATTCATTCTTGTGGATTATTAAATCATGTTATTGACTTTTTTTGTGCAAAATAACATCCGTTTTTATTGAATACTCCCACAACGATGTGTGCCCGATTTTTTACCGGTGACATAGCAACTTGTTTGGTGAATGGGTAAGAGTGTATGGCGCGTAAAACGAAAGAAGATGCACAGAAAACACGACAACTGCTGATCGACGCTGCCATTGCTGAGTTCTCGACGCGTGGCGTGGCAAGTACCACGCTGACTGATATTGCAGCAGCAGCGGGGGTGACGCGAGGGGCGATATACTGGCATTTCACCAGCAAGTCAGAAATCTTCAATGCAATATGGGAGCAGCAACTTCCCTTATGTGATTTAATTCACGATCGCCTTTCTTTAAAGCCGGATGATGATCCATTGTTGGTGTTGCGTGAGCGTTTTGTGATTGCCTTGCAATATATTTCCCACGACCCTCGACAGCGAGCATTGCAACAAATTCTTTATCATAAGTGTGAATTTCATGATGAAATGACGTCAGAATGTGAAATTCGGAAACGAATTGGTTTTAATTATGAAAATGTTCGTACATTACTGGAGCGTTGCCTGTCACGCGGTGTCATTTCGCCTAACGTCAATATTGATATGGCATTAATTGTTTTCCACGGTTTTTTTAGCGGATTAATTAAAAACTGGTTGATGAACAATGAGAGCTTTAATCTTTATCTGCAAGCGCCTGCGCTGGTGGATAATATTCTGGCGACATTACACATTACGCGCGTGTCGCCAGTGCCGTATCATATCGCCTCATGACCGTAATTTGTTTCCTGCGATCTCAGCATCATTGCAAAGATTTTCGACAGTTTGTGCCGTCACCGGTTTGCCCAACAGATATCCCTGGAGCGTGTTACAGCCTAACTCGGTCAAAAATGCTTGTTGGGCCTCGGTTTCCACACCTTCAGCCACAACTTTAAGATTCAACGTTTTTGCAAGCGCGACAATCGCGGAGACGATGGTGGCATCATCACTTGCGCCGCTGAGATCTTTCACAAACGCGCGATCGATTTTGAGCTCACAGGCCGGTAATCTCTTCAGATAGAGCAGGCTGGAATATCCCGTCCCAAAATCATCAATAGAGGCTTTTACGCCCGCATTGGTGAGCTCCGTTAAGACCCGTACGCTTTCGTCCGGATTGTTCATCGCCGTAGTTTCTGTGACCTCAAGGATCAACGATTCTGGCGGAAGATGATGTCGTGCCAGACAGTTGAGCACCGTTTTAACCAGCGTGGGTTGCTCAAACTGGAGCGTCGACAGATTAACCGCCATGGACCAGTTCAGATGCCCCTGAAGATGCCACTCGCGTAGCTGACGGCAGGCTTCGTTAATGACCCAGTTGCCAATCGGAATAATCAATCCGGTTTTTTCTGCCAGTTGCAGGAAAATATCGGGAGTAAGCAGCCCCTGGTTCGGGTGTTCCCAGCGCAACAATGCTTCGAAGCCGAGGATAGGACCGGCGGGCGCATGGAATTTAGGCTGATAGTGAAGGCGTAGTTCATCGCGCTCAATCGCCAGCCACAGATCATTCATCAGCTGCAAATGCGTTTGCGCCAGCGTATTCATGGAGGGCTGGAAAAAGTGATACCCGTTACGCCCCATATGTTTAGTGTGATACATCGCCGCATCCGCGTTGAACATCAGCTCACGATCGGTTTTCCCGTCGTGTGGATAGAGGGCAATACCAATGCTGACGGTCACAACCAGCTCGTAAGGATCGACATTGAAAGGGCTATCAATAGCACGAACGAGCGCACTGGCAAGCGAGGCTGCATCATCCGGACCGCCCACTTCTGCCAGCAAGATAAACTCGTCACCACCTATACGGGCGAGAGTATATTGCCCTTTCAGCGGCAGCCGTAGCCGCTCGGTCACCGCGACCAGAAGCTTATCACCCGTATCATGGCCATAAGCGTCATTGACCGCCTTGAAACCATCCAGGTCCATAAACAGCAGCGCAAAGTGGGTCCCTTCACGGTCAGCTTTGCTGATGGCCTGATCGAGTCGGTCTTCCAGCAGGATTCGGTTGGGTAAACGGGTCAGGGTGTCGTGCAGCGCCAGTTGCGCGAGTTCGCGGTTCGCTTCCGCAAGGGAAGAGGCCAGCAGAGACGTCCGCGCCTGAAGTCGGGCATCAAGCATTGATACCAGCAAGGTAATACCCAGAATAGAGAGCGCGACGACGCTGACCAGAACCGCCAGCCAGCTGCCATTAATCCCGTGGTGGTGCATGCCAGAAGCGGTGTCGGGAAACTGTGCCGCCTTCATACCAGCATAGTGCATGCCCGCTATCGCAATCCCCATCGTGATAGCGGCACCGAGGCGCATCAGAGCAACCTGTGCGGCTTCATGCCGCAGGCGGAATGTGAGCCACAGCGCGACAAGCGAGGCTGCCAGCGCAATCGCCGCGGAGATGGCCACCCACATTTTGTCCCAGACAATGGCTGATGACACTTCCAGCGCGGCCATGCCCGTGTAGTGCATCGCGACGATGCCCGATCCCATCACGAATGCCCCCGGCAACAGGCGCCGTAAACGTAGCTGCTCGCCACTGACCAGCCACAGAGCAAACAGTGACGAACCAATGGCAATCACCATCGAGAGCACGGTTATTGCCGTGTCGTAGCTCATGCTCATGGAGATATCCATCGCCAGCATGCCGATGAAGTGCATTGCCCATACGCCGATCCCCATCGCAATGCCTCCCCCGGCCAACCATATGCGCGCAGCGACGCCCTGGTTTCCGGCGACACGCGCGGCCATATTTAACGCGGTATAGGCAGCAAGAATGGCAACAACAAAGGAGATGACAACGAGGATTTGGTTGTATTGGCTAACCAGCATGGTCTGTTTAACTCATTCTCAGTGAGACGTTATGCAAGAGCGCTTGAAAAGGGCAGAGACATTATCACCGTACTGGATTGACGAAAAGGGATTTAAATCCCTGTTTTTAATGGGTGATAGGGCTATTTTCCACGATGTTAGCCGCTTAATCGAGATCGGAACAATTCACCAGTTTGAGCGGATTAACGGAGTTCATATTGCGACACTTATCGGTTTCGCTACTGAGCAGTTCAATCCACTGTATCAGTAGCGCATCAAAGATGAAGACCGTGACAGCAAAGACAATCAGCCACCCGTATTTGCGAATCATTGTGTCGTTCCGGAGTTAGAGTTCCAGTGAGGTGGTGGAAATATACACGAAAAGCAGACGTTTAAAAGCGGGAGAGTACAAGGTTTACAAAGCGCTGACGCAGGGAGAAGGAGAAATAAAAAAGGCGCGTCCCCATGCCGAGTAGCGCCTTTTTAAACAAGCAGTTAGCTAATCGAAATTAGTTCATGCCGTATTTTTTCAGTTTCTTACGCAGGGTACCACGGTTGATACCCATCATCAGGGCAGCGCGGGTTTGGTTACCGCGGGTGTATTGCATCACCATGTCCAACAGTGGCTGTTCAACTTCAGCCAATACCAGCTCATACAGGTCATTAACATCCTGACCGTTCAGTTGAGCAAAATAGTTCTTCAGTGCCTGTTTTACCGAGTCACGGAGGGGTTTTTGAGTTACCTGATCCTGAGAGTTAACGGTAGAAACGGTCAGTACGTCAGAATTTACGCGTTGTTCGAACATAGTTCTGTCAGCTCTTTATTTCTGTTTACGCAAAATTTTCGAAGTATGCCTCCAACGCCTCCAGCTGTAAGCTGGCATCCTCTATGGCGTTGAATGTGCGCCGAAACTGGTCATTTGGAGCGTGTTCCTGGAGATACCAGGATACGTGTTTACGCGCAATTCGGTACCCTTTTGCCTGACCATAAAAATCATGCAATTCCCGAATATGTGCACAAAGCAAGCGCTTAACCTCTGCCAGAGGCAGTGGAGCAAGCAACTCCCCAGTGTCCAGATAATGCTGGATTTCCCGAAAGATCCAGGGTCTTCCCTGAGCTGCACGTCCTATCATCAGAGCATCTGCCCCTGTATAGTCGAGCACAGCCCTGGCTTTAAGCGGGTCAGTTATGTCGCCATTCGCGATAATCGGAATGGAAACTTTCTGCTTAACTGCCCGAATGCTGTCGTATTCCGCATTGCCATTGAACAAACAGGCACGCGTACGTCCATGAATGGTCAGGGCCTGGATACCACAGTCTTCGGCCAGTTGGGCAATTTCTACACAGTTACGGTGTTCCGGCGCCCAACCAGTGCGAATCTTCAGCGTGACCGGAACGTCCACTGCATTTACAACCACCGATAAGATCGATTTCACCTGATCGGGGTATTGCAGAAGGGCTGAGCCAGCCAGCTTGCGATTCACTTTCTTTGCCGGGCAACCCATATTGATATCAATAATTTGGGCGCCACTTTCAACGTTAATACGCGCGGCTTCCGCCATCTCTTCAGGATCGCTTCCGGCAATTTGCACGGTTCGAATACCTGGTTCATCAATGTGCACCATCCGAAGACGGGATTTATCGCTTTCCCAAACCTGCGGGTTAGACGACATCATCTCGGAAACGGTTAATCCTGCTCCCATCTCGTAGCACAGCGTCCTGAATGGCCGGTCGGTAATACCTGCCATAGGTGCTGCGATCAGGCGATTTCTGAGCTGGTACTGTCCGATGCGCATGAGTTAAGAAATGACCATACTGTGACTGCAAGGCGGCGTATATTACGCATTTTTTGCACGAGATGAAAGGCCAAACTTTGAACAATCCGCTGTTATAGATCAAGGAATTGCTATGCAGCCTATAAGAAATGAATTATTAACCAGTTAAATCATTGTGTTATATGTTTGTGTTTATTTTATAGACGCTTACAAATTCCCTTAACTTCTCTTGATATCGGCATAAATGAATCGCTTAATCGGGATAATCTGCTGTTTTTAGCAGCAGATTATTGCCCTTCTTTGCGATCTCCGTCGCATTTTAGAACATGATCTCAGATCGCAATATGAACATTATTCAACCACAACACGTCCGTGCAGCGACTGTACCGGGCGGTTATTATCGTGATGCATTGTGTGCGTGAATTTCTCCCACTGACTTTCAGAAAGCGTCATGGGTTGTTTCAGGACAATCCAGGTCACACCCTCTGAGCATGGCGGGGTGGTCAGAGAACCGCTAAAACGCCAGTAGGTTTTGTCTGTTGGCAGCAGCTTGTTGATATCAAGATGGGTAATGAGCGTGGCAGATTGCTCAGCGTGTCCCGGCATCACATTCCAGAGCTTATCAAGCTCTGCATTGGCAGCGCCTTTATCAAACATCACTGCGACCACGGTCAGCTCACCTTTGGCATTTTTATGCACCAGGTGCATTTCCATCGCATACTTTTTCCCGTGCACCGTGTTTTCACTCGGTGAATGGAAATGGAACTGCTGGAGCGTCCAGGTCTGATTATCAAGCGTGATCGTATCGCGGGTGTCGGCCTTTTCGACGGCCTGAATGGTATGGCCGTTATTTGTCAGAGTGACTGGGCCATCAATGTAGCCCGTCTGGAGCGGAGAGATATGCGCCTGGACGGTTGAGTCGATGTTGATTGGAGACTGATTCATCCCCATCTGACAGGTTTTGAACGACTCATCCAGCTCGCCCCAGTGTTCAGGAGAGCCTTCGCCTTCATAGCTCCAGTGAGATGCATAAGCTGAAACAGACATCATACTCAGCGCCAGCAGCGCGGCCTTGCCAATAAATTGAATCATAGTATTCTTCCAGTGAATATTTTTATGTAAATCATTCATATAGGAAATAATTTCCTGCTGTTATTATACAGGATAACTATGAGGGAAGGAGACGTTTACACGAAAAAAGGCGCGGGAAGATACCCACGCCGGAGAGAGGAAATTACTTCTTACGACCGGTAATACGACACCACTCTTCTTTCTCAACCACAGGATCGAGAGCAAAGAGGTCAGCATAGGCTTCGCATACGCTTTCCGCCTGGCTGGCCAGGATCCCGGAAAGCCCGAGCAGACCGCCCTCAACGGGCAGCACGCTAATTAAAGGTGCCAGCTCGCGTAACGGGCCTGCCAGAATATTCGCCACCACCACATCGGCTTTCATGACCTCTGGCTGGCTGTCCGGTAAATACAGCTCGAGACGGTCGGAAACACCATTGCGCTGAGCGTTATCGCGACTTGCCTGGATCGCCTGCGGATCGATATCGATCCCGATCGCTTTTGCTGCACCCAGTTTCAGCGCGGCAATCGCCAGGATCCCTGATCCACAACCGAAGTCGATCACTGTTTTGCCTTCAAGATCCAGGCCATCAAGCCATTGCAGGCAAAGAGAGGTTGTCGGATGCGTTCCTGTACCAAACGCCAGACCCGGATCAAGCATGACATTCACCGCATTGACATCAGGCACATCGCGCCAGCTCGGGCAGATCCACAGACGTTGACCAAACTGCATTGGGTGGAAATTATCCATCCACTCGCGTTCCCAGTCTTTATCTTCCAGTTGTTCGATCTTGTGAACAAAACCAGTACCCAGTAGCGGGTGGTTTTCCAGAATCGCCACGACTTCTTTCATGTCGGTTTCTGCATCGAACAGGCCAATTACGTCAGTGTCGCCCCACAGGCGTGTTTCGCCAGGAAGCGGTTCAAATACCGGTGTGTCATGCGTATCCTGGAAAGTGATGGAAACCGACCCGGCCTCCATTAATGCGTCACTCAGCTCTTCGGCATTCGCGCCTGTTGTGTTCAGTTTTAGTTGGATCCACGGCATGGCAAAACTCTTTATTTATCAGTAGAAATGACGGCAGCCTGCGGAACGGGTTGACCGAAACGGTTCCCGACCACAAACGCCAGCAAACTTAACAGTAACGAAGGCACGATAGGATGGAAGCCCAGATACTGAATTTTAAATGTGGCAAGTACTGCATACAGCACGCCGCCTGTAATCATCCCGCTCAGCGCGCCCGCAGCGTTGGCGCGCTCCCAGTACAGTCCCAGGACCAGCGGCCACAAAAACACGGCTTCAAGCCCGCCGAAAGCCAGCAGGTTTAGCCAGATAATCATCTCCGGTGGACGCCATGCCGCCAGCATCATCAGAATGCCGAGCACCAGTGTGGTCCAGGTGGAGATTCGTTTCAGGCGCTGCTCATTATGCATTTTAGTCGGACGCGCGCTGAGCCACAGATCTTTAATGATCGTGGCGGATGCCTGTAACAGGTGAGCATTCACGTTAGACATGATCGCTGCCATTGGCGCGGCGAGGAACAGACCCGCCGCCCAGGGGGGTAAGACTTCTACCATCAATGTCGGGATAACCTGATCCGGTACGGTCAGATGCGGCAATATGGCACGACCCAGCGCACCGGCCAGATGCATTCCCAGCATCAGCAGCGACACCACAACGGTCCCGATAATAATTCCGCGATGTACGGCTTTGCTGTCTTTATAGGAAATACAGCGCACCGCCGTGTGCGGCAAGCCGATGACGCCAAAGCACACCAGTACCCAGAATGAGGTCATAAACGCTGGGGTCAGGATATCGTCGGCCCCGTGCGGGCTAACCAGCTTCGGATCAATGTGCTCAAGCGTTTCAACGGCATTGTGCAAACCGCCCGCGGCATAGATAACGCCGACCAATAACACCAGAGTGCCAATCAGCATCACCATACCTTGCATGGTGTCGTTAAGCACGCTGGCACGAAATCCACCAAACGCGGTATAAAGCGCGATGGTAATGCCAAAAATCAACAGGCCGTGTTCATACTGGATACCGGCGGCGGTTTCCAGCAGACGTGCGCCGCCGATGAATTGCACGGCAATCGCCCCGACAAAAGCCACCAACAGGCTTACGCTGGCAATCCACACCACCGCGCGGTTCTGGTAGCGAGCCTGCAGCATGTCATTAAGCGTAATGGCGTTATAGCGTCTGGCGAGAATGGCGAATTTCTTCCCCAACACTCCGAGCGACAGCCAGATAGTAGGCACCTGAATCATCGCCAGCAGAACCCAGCCCAGCCCATATTTGTAGGCTGCGCCCGGCCCGCCGATAAACGAACTGGCGCTGACATAGGTCGCGGTCAGGGTCATCGCAAGGACAAATCCGCCCATTGAACGGCTGCCCAGGAAATATTCGCTGAGAAACGATCCGGTACTGCGTTTACGCATGGCATAAGCGGAAAGGCCAAACACCACGAATAAATAGATAATCAAAACGGCGATGATTTCAGTTTGCATCGCTATCCTCCAGAGAGATATCGCGGAAGATAAAGCGCACCATCAGCCAGCACAGCACGATAAAAACCAATGGCATAAGCAGACAGGCCATTTCAAACCAGTGCGGCAGGCCGGTAAATCCGGTAGCAGAACCAGGTAAGTAAGCAGTTACTAACCATGCGACGAGATAGAGAAGGGTCAGCCACAGCGCCCAGCGCGCTTCTTTATGGGCTTGAACAAATCGTTTGTCCATTTTAAGTCCCTTGTGGATGAAGAAAGCGGGGATTGTACCCTACGGGACTTGGCGATCCCCAGAAATAAAAAAGGCCGGAATATCCGGCCTTTTAACGCTAATACAGTCTTATTTTTCGTTCAGACCGAGTTTTTTCTCCAGATAGTGGATGTTGGTTCCACCATTCTGGAAGTTCTCGTCGTTCATGATACGAACCTGCAAATCAACGTTGGTTTTGATACCGTCGATGATCAGCTCCTGCAGAGCGTTCTTCATGCGGGCAATCGCCACATCACGGTTCTCACCGTAGCAGATCAGCTTACCGATCATTGAGTCATAGTACGGCGGTACAGTGTAGCCGGCGTAAATATGAGATTCCCAACGGACACCAAAGCCACCCGGCGCGTGGAAACGCGTGATTTTACCCGGGCTTGGCAGGAAGGTATTCGGGTCTTCGGCGTTAATACGGCACTCGACCGCATGGCCTTTCACCACAACTTCTTCCTGCGTGATGGACAGCGGTTGGCCCGCCGCGATACGCAGCTGTTCTTTGATCAGATCAACGCCGGTAATCATTTCTGTCACCGGGTGTTCAACCTGAATACGGGTGTTCATCTCAATGAAATAGAACTCGCCGTTTTCGAACAGGAATTCGAACGTACCTGCACCGCGATAGCCGATATCAACGCACGCCTTGGAGCAACGCTCGCCGATGTAGCGACGCAGTTCCGGGGTAATGCCCGGTGCGGGTGCTTCTTCGACAACTTTCTGGTGACGACGCTGCATGGAGCAGTCACGTTCCGCCAGATAGATCGCATTACCCTGACCGTCAGCCAGCACCTGAATTTCGATGTGGCGTGGGTTTTCAAGGTATTTTTCCATGTAAACCATGTCATTGCTGAAAGCCGCTTTTGCTTCCGCTTTGGTCATGGAGATGGATTGCGCCAGATCGGCATCGCTACGCACAACGCGCATACCGCGACCACCGCCGCCGCCGGACGCTTTGATGATAACCGGATAACCAATGCGTTTAGCATGGGCGCGGTTAGCATCCATATCGTCGCCCAGCGGGCCGTCGGAGCCTGGTACAGTTGGAACGCCAGCTTTCTTCATAGCGGTAATAGCAGACACTTTATCGCCCATCAGGCGGATAGTGTCAGCTTTAGGGCCAATAAAGATAAAGCCAGAGCGTTCTACCTGCTCAGCAAAGTTGGCATTCTCAGAGAGGAAGCCATAACCCGGATGGATTGCCACCGCGCCGGTGATTTCAGCGGCGCTGATGATAGCCGGGATATTCAGATAACTTTTTACGGACGGAGCCGGGCCAATACAGACCGTCTCATCCGCCAGTAATACGTGTTTTAAATCGCGGTCCGCGCTTGAATGCACAGCAACAGTCTTGATGCCCAGTTCTTTACAGGCACGAAGAATTCGCAGTGCGATCTCGCCGCGGTTGGCGATGACAATTTTATCCAGCATGTTCGCCTCGTTACTCGATGACGACCAGAGGCTCGTCAAATTCTACCGGCTGACCACTTTCGACCAGAATCGCTTTCACAGTACCTGACTTGTCAGCTTCGATCTGGTTCATCATTTTCATGGCTTCAACGATACACAGGGTATCGCCTGCGTTGACTTTCTGACCCACTTCGATGAACGCTTTCGCATCCGGGCTCGGGGTGCGGTAGAAAGTACCAACCATCGGGGAACGTACGATGTGACCACTGATTTCTGCGGCTGCTGCGACCGGCGCTTCTGCTGCTGGAGCAACGGCGTTAGACAGAGCAGGCTGCTGCTGCATCACTGGGGCAGCGTAAGCCTGCTGCATGACCGGGAAGCTAGCGGCTGGCGCTGCACGGCTGATGCGTACAGACTCTTCGCCTTCAGAAATTTCCAGTTCGGAGATGCCTGATTCTTCAACCAGCTCGATCAGTTTTTTAATCTTACGAATATCCATGAGTGGGTTCCGTACTCTTGTTTAGTGTGATTGTGACAGGCGTTTTACCGCTGTCTGTAAAGCGTATGAATAACCGTCAGCACCCAGTCCGCAGATGACGCCAGCGGCGACATCAGACAGATACGAATGGTGGCGGAACGGTTCTCGGGCGTGCACATTGCTCAGATGGATCTCGATAAACGGGATACTCACCGCAAGCAGTGCGTCGCGTATCGCGACACTGGTGTGCGTAAACGCGGCCGGATTAATCAGGATATAGTCCACATTGTCTTTAGCCTGATGAATACGGTCGATGAGTGCGTACTCCGCGTTTGACTGAAAATGGTCAAGACTCACACCCAGCGCAGCTGCTTCCGTGCCAAGACGGTTAACAATTTCGCTTAATGTCAGCGTGCCGTACTTCTCGGGTTCACGCGTACCGAGCATATTCAGGTTCGGTCCGTTTAAAACTAAGATGTGCAACTTTTCAGTCATTGTGCCGCTATCTCCTGCGATTCTCGGGTAAAAAACAAAATATACCTTCGATGCGCAATTGTCACCCTTTAGGGCGGTGAAAAACCCCTTCGGGAAAACCAAGGTCGCACATTATAACGATTTCGTAGCATTTGGCAGCTAAATACTGGTCTTATCAGGGAAGATTATCAACCGCAATTGGAAAAAGATTCGCGGTTGATAAGTAATCTGCGGGAAAACGCACAGTTTCCTGAACTATCGAAACCACATGCGGAACTTCTTATAACGCCACACCAAAAGGGCTAAAGCGACCAGCACGTAGAAGATTGGCTGAGGGGATAATATCTTCACCGACCACAGATAATGGATGGGCGTAAGGATCGCGACAAGATAGACGAAATTATGCAAAAGTTGCCACCTCCTGCCCAGCTTTCGTTGTGCATACTGCGTTGATGTCAACGTTAACGCCAGTAAAACCAGCCAACTCACTATTCCCAGCGTCAGGTACGGACGCGTCACCAGTTCGCTGCCCAATAGCGACACATTATTGATCCCCAGTTCCAGCAGCGCATAGCTCGTCAGATGCAGCGTCGCCCAGGCAAAGCACCATAGACCTAAAAGACGTCGTGTGCGAATCAATAACGGCTGTTTAGCGTAACGCGCCAGTGGGGAGACCAGCAAGGTTGCGAGTAAAAATTTCAGAGCCATCCTACCGGTAAAGTGTTGAATATCCTTTGCCGGATCGGCGCTGAAATAGCCCTGGCTGGCGGCCCAAAACAGCCATATAAAAGGAAGCAAACCGGCCAGATGCAACAGCACTTTAAGCCAGGTGATCTGCTTTACGGTCAGGCGCACTTAAAAATTCTCCCGTAAATTGAGTCCCCGATACAGCGAGGCGACTTCATCCGCGTAGCCATTGAACAGCAGCGTGGGCTGGCGTTTAACATCCAGCGCGCCGCCGGAGCCGATAAAGCGCTCGGTCGCCTGCGACCAGCGCGGATGATCAACATGCGGGTTTACGTTGGCGAAAAAGCCATATTCTCCCGGCGCGGCAAGGTTCCAGGTGGTCGGCGGGCGCTCTTTGGTGAGCTTAATACTGACGATCGATTTAATCCCTTTGAAGCCATATTTCCACGGCACGGTTAAGCGGATGGGGGCGCCGTTTTGCGGAGGTAAGGCTTTACCGTAAACGCCGACGGTCAGTAACGTCAGAGGATGCATCGCTTCATCAAGGCGAAGCCCTTCTACATATGGATAGGCCAGTCCGCCGCCAATAAACCGATCTTTCTGCCCGGGCATTTGCTCCGGTGAGTAGAGCGTCTGGAAAGAAACATATTTGGCGTTGCTGGTGGGTTCCGCCATAGCCAGTAATTTATGCAACGGAAAACCGATCCAGGGTACGACCATCGACCACGCCTCTACGCAGCGCATACGATAAATGCGCTCCTCAAGAGGGAAGCGGGTGGTGAGATCGTGATGGTCCAGCGTGAGCGGTTTGGCAACCTCGCCCTCTATTTTAAGCGTCCAGGGATCGGTTTTCATGCTGCCAGCATTGGCGGCAGGATCGGCTTTATCGAGGCCAAATTCGTAAAAGTTATTGTAGCCCGTCACTTTCTCTTCAGGAGTCAGTGCAAGCTTGTTTTGCCACTGGGCTGGTTGGGTAAATGTCAGCGGCTGTCCGGATGGGGCTTTGGGGCGATCGTTGCCTTTAAACCAGTCGAGCAGATCCGCATGAGCCGTGTGGGGCAGCGAAAGGGCCGTTGCGCTGATGCCAAGCATCTTCAGGATCTGGCGGCGTTGTAACATAAAGACAGATTCAGCCGTGACATCGGCTTCCGTCAGTTTTCTGCTTTTCATGGCATCCTCCGTCATGCGTTTTTTTAATCATGACGGAGGAGCCGGGTTATCGCGAATATGTCACGAAAATTTGAAGATTAAGCGATCTTGACCAGTGCCCGACCGTGGAACTGGTTGCTCATGATCTTATCTGCATACTCAGGCGCCTGCTGGAGGGTGATTTCTGTGGCGCTCTGGCTATAGAACGATTCCGGTAAATCGCGTACCAGACGCTCCCACGCCTGCGTGCGTCGCGCCGCTGGCGTCATGACGGAATCCACGCCTTGTAAACGCACATTACGCAAAATGAAAGGCATCACCGTGGTGGGAAGAGCGAAACCACCAGCCAGGCCGCAGGCCGCCACGCAACCGCCGTAGTTCATTTGTGCCAGAACTTTGGCCAGCACTTTGTCGCCCACGGTATCCACAGCGCCAGCCCAAAGCTGTTTTTCCAGAGGACGCGTTTCGGCAAACTCTTCGCGCCCAAGAATTCGTGTTGCGCCGAGAGAGCGAAGATAGTCATGAGTGCTTTCTCGCCCGGAAACCGCGACCACCTGATAGCCCAGTTTATGCAGCAGAGTCACGGCGGTACTGCCCACACCGCCGCTGGCGCCGGTTACCACGATTTCGCCGGACTCCGGACGAATACCCGCGTCTTCCAGCGCCATCACGCACAGCATCGCGGTAAAGCCCGCGGTTCCGATAATCATCGCTTTGCGGCCATCCATGCCTTTTGGCATCTGCACCAGCCAGTCGCCCTTCACGCGGGCACGATCCGCCAGCCCACCCCAGTGATTTTCACCAACGCCCCAGCCGGTTAACAGCACATGCTGTCCGGCATGAAAACGGGGATCTTCGCTCGAGTGAACATGCCCGGCGAAATCAATTCCAGGTATCATCGGAAAGTTTCGGATGATTTTACCTTTCCCGGTAATAGCCAGTGCATCCTTATAGTTCAGGCTGGACCAGTCGATATCAACGGTGACTTCGCCTTCTGGCAGGCGGTTTTCCTCAATGGATTGAACCGACGCAAGGGTTTTTCCGTCTTGCTGTTCTAAGATCAATGCCTGCATATACATATCCTCACTAAGCATGGTGATTGGAAAAATATTTCTGAAGACTATACTCGCACACTGAAACACTGTGCCGATTTAACGCAATAAATTGCCAGATATACCAGGTTTGGTAGTATGCCTTTGCTAAACGCTAGTTAGCACTTACTTGCTATCCAACCGTTTTCCCCCATCAACCACGGAGTAATCTCAAGGATGCGATTAACGACGAAATTTTCGGCTTTTATTACGCTGCTGACGGGGCTAACTATTTTTGTCACCCTGATGGGGTGCTCGTTGAGTTTTTATAACGCCATCCAGGACAAGCTGACGAATCGCGTGTACTCGGTGGCGTCCGTCATTGACACGCGGCTTGTCACGTCCTCCATTCCCGCGCTCTCTCAGCAACTGGATGAGTTGATGGTGCCGGTCGATATTGTGCATATCGACATTTTACAGGGTAGCAAAGTGGTTCTCAGCCATGCCCGCAAGAGCAGTTATCGCCCCGCAGGGGCACTGGCGCAATATCGGGAACTCACCGTTCACTCCTTAAAAAGTCCGGGAATGAGCTTCAGGCTGGTCTATCAGGACCCGATGGCAAATTATTTTCGCTCGCTGATGACCACCGCACCGCTGACGATTGCGATAGGCTTTATTGTGTTACTGATTTTTTTAGCAGTACGCTGGGTTCGACGTCAGCTTTCGGGACAAGAGTTGCTGGAATCACGCTCGGTACGCATTTTAAACGGCGAACGAGGCGCAAAGGCGCGGGGTTCTGTTTATGAGTGGCCATCACGCACCAGCAGTGCGCTGGACGTTTTGCTCTCTGAGATTCAGTTTGCCAGCGATCAACGTAATCGGATGGATACGCTGATTCGTTCCTATGCCGCCCAGGATAACAAAACCGGTCTTAACAACCGACTCTTCTTTGATAATCAGCTGGCCACGCTGCTGGACGATCCGGAAAAGGTTGGAACGCACGGCGTGGTGATGATCATTCGCCTGCCCGATTTCGATTTATTACGCGAAACCTGGGGCCGTCCGGTGGCCGAGGAGCATCTTTTCACGCTGATTAACTTGCTCTCTACTTTTATTATGCGTTATCCCGGTTCGCTGCTGGCACGCTACCACCGCAGCGATTTTGCCGTGTTATTGCCCCATCGGACGTTGAAAGAGTCAGAAAGTATTGCCAGCCAGCTCCTGAAAGCCGTTGATGCATTGCCGCCAACAAAAATGCTCGATCGGGACGATATGGTACACATTGGAATTTGTGCCTGGCGCGGTGGACAACACACTCAGCAGGTGATGGAACATGCGGAGGCCGCGACGCGTAACGCGGTGTTGCAGGGGGCCAATGGCTGGGCTGTTTATGATGATTCTCTGCCGGAAAAAGGGCGGGGAAATGTGCGCTGGCGAACGCTCATCGAACAGATGCTCAGCCGCGGCGGGCCGAGGATTTACCAAAAGCCAGCGGTCATGCGTAACGGTCTGGTCCATCATCGCGAATTAATGTGCCGGATCTTTGACGGAAGCGAAGAGGTGGTTTCCGCGGAATATCTGCCGATGGTGTTGCAGTTTGGTCTCTCCGAGGAGTATGACCGCCAGCAAATTACGCGCCTCATTCCATTTTTATCTTTCTGGCCTGAAGAAACTCTGGCATTACAGGTAACAGTAGAATCGCTGATTAGGCCTCGTTTTCAGCGCTGGTTACGCGATACCTTAATGCAGTGCGAAAAATCGCAGCGGAAACGCATTATTTTTGAACTTGCAGAGGCAGATGTTTGTCAACACATCAGCCGCTTACAGCCGGTGATTCGCCTGATGAATGCGCTTGGCGTTCACGTTGCAGTAACACAGGCGGGTTTAACACTGGTGAGCACCAGCTGGATCAAGGAACTGGATGTGGAATTGTTAAAGCTACATCCGGGGCTGGTGAGGGACATCGAAAAACGCACAGAAAATCAGCTTTTGGTTCAAAGTCTGGTTGAGGCGTGTAAGGGAACGCGAACACAAGTATTTGCCACAGGTATACGTTCACGCAGTGAATGGCAGATGTTGACGGAGCGCGGTGTGGCGGGTGGTCAGGGGGATTTTTTCGCCGCCTCTCAACCGCTTGACAGCAATGTGAAAAAATATTTGCAAAGATACTCGGTTTGACCTGCCGTTTAATCTGTTTTCACGTAGAATATCGCGCCTGTAGCTTTGAGTATGACGAGCATACGCCCAAAATAATTCAGGTTGCAGTACGGCGGCTAACGAGGGAATCCCGAAGAGCTTATATAAGTCAGCGATTCGGGTGTGTGAGAGCAGTCATCGCCGCTGCAGTTTGAAGAGTGTCGGGTACGCCAGTGAACGCCCTTTATCGTTGCAAATTAAGTGAGGAACACAGCTGTTTACTCAGCCCTGATGGACTCAGGTAATAAATTTGTAACATAAGGAAACGTGCTGCACTAATTTTCACCGTAGCAGATGATTTTTGCGCCTTGTCGCTGCTATGTGTGGTTGGTAAAGTAAGCGGATTTTATTTTTCCGCCCCAGCTTTCAGGATTATCCCTTAGTATGTTGAAAAAATTTCGTGGCATGTTTTCCAATGACCTGTCCATTGACCTGGGTACTGCGAATACCCTGATTTATGTAAAAGGACAAGGCATCGTATTGAATGAGCCTTCCGTTGTGGCCATTCGTCAGGATCGTGCCGGCTCCCCGAAAAGCGTGGCAGCCGTAGGACATGATGCGAAGCAGATGCTGGGTCGTACCCCAGGCAACATCGCCGCGATCCGCCCGATGAAAGACGGCGTTATCGCTGACTTCTTCGTCACCGAAAAAATGCTTCAGCACTTCATCAAGCAGGTTCACAGCAACAGCTTCATGCGCCCAAGCCCGCGCGTGCTGGTGTGTGTACCGGTGGGTGCAACGCAGGTTGAACGTCGTGCAATCCGTGAGTCCGCTCAGGGCGCTGGTGCGCGTGAAGTCTTCCTGATTGAAGAACCGATGGCTGCTGCAATTGGCGCAGGTCTGCCGGTTTCTGAAGCTACGGGTTCGATGGTGGTGGATATCGGTGGTGGTACCACTGAAGTAGCCGTTATCTCCCTGAACGGTGTGGTTTATTCCTCCTCCGTGCGTATCGGTGGTGACCGTTTCGATGAAGCCATTATTAATTATGTGCGCCGTAACTACGGCTCTCTGATCGGTGAAGCCACCGCAGAGCGTATTAAGCACGAAATCGGTTCTGCTTATCCTGGTGATGAAGTCCGCGAAATCGAAGTCCGCGGTCGTAACCTGGCTGAAGGCGTTCCGCGCGGCTTTACTCTGAACTCCAACGAAATTCTGGAAGCGCTGCAAGAGCCGTTGACCGGTATCGTGAGTGCAGTCATGGTTGCTCTGGAACAGTGCCCGCCAGAACTGGCTTCTGATATATCTGAACGCGGTATGGTTCTGACTGGTGGTGGCGCGCTGCTGCGTAACCTCGACCGCCTGTTAATGGAAGAGACAGGTATTCCTGTCGTAGTTGCAGAAGATCCACTGACTTGCGTAGCCCGTGGTGGCGGCAAGGCGCTGGAAATGATCGACATGCACGGCGGCGACTTGTTCAGCGAAGAGTAGTCAGGTGTGAAAGGGTAGCGGACGCTGCCCTTTCTCTCTGACGCGAGAATACGCATAGCCTATGAAGCCAATTTTTAGCCGTGGCCCGTCGCTGCAGTTTCGCCTGATCCTGGGGGTACTGATAGCGCTTGGAGTCATCATCGCCGATAGCCGCCTCGGTATGTTCAGCCAGATCAGAACATACATGGATACCGCCGTCAGTCCTTTCTATTTTGTATCAAATGGTCCCCGCGAATTACTCGACAGCGTTTCTCAAACTTTGTCGTCGCGCGATCAACTCGAGCTTGAAAACCGTGCGTTACGCCAGGAGCTGCTGCTGAAAAACAGCGAGCTGCTGATGCTGGGTCAGTATCGTCAGGAAAACGCACGTCTGCGTGAACTGCTTGGCTCGCCGCTGCGTCAGGATGAGCAGAAAATGGTGACCCAGGTGATCTCCACCGTTAACGATCCCTACAGCGATCAGGTGGTGATCGACAAAGGCAGCGTTAATGGTGTCTACGAAGGCCAGCCCGTCATTAGCGATAAAGGCGTGGTGGGCCAGGTTGTGGCCGTTGCTAAACTGACCAGCCGCGTACTGCTGATATGCGATGCAACCCATGCTTTGCCGATTCAGGTGCTGCGTAATGATATTCGTGTCATTGCTGCGGGTAATGGCTGCACGGACGATCTGCAACTGGAGCATCTGCCTGCCAACACCGACATTCGTGTGGGTGATGTCCTGGTCACCTCCGGTCTGGGTGGCCGTTTCCCGGAAGGCTATCCGGTTGGCGTTGTTTCTTCCGTGAAGCTGGATACCCAACGTGCCTATACCGTGATTCAGGCTCGTCCAACCGCGGGATTACAGCGTCTGCGTTATCTGCTGCTGCTGTGGGGAGCCGATCGTAACGGCATCAACCCGATGACGCCGGAAGAGGTGCACCGCGTAGCCAATGAACGTCTGATGCAGATGATGCCGCAGGTTCTGCCAGCGCCTGATTCGATGGGGCCGCCCGCGCCAGTCCCTGCACCGGCCACCGGATTGACGCAGCCTCCTGCGGATGCGCCGCTGCCGCCACAAATCTCCCGTGGAGGGCAGTAGTGGCAAGCTATCGTAGCCAGGGACGCTGGGTTATTTGGCTCTCGTTTCTCATCGCATTGTTACTGCAAATCATGCCCTGGCCGGACGACATTCTTGTTTTCCGGCCAAACTGGGTGCTGCTCATTTTACTGTACTGGACCCTCGCTCTGCCGCACCGCGTAAATGTGGGCACAGGATTTGTGATGGGTGCCATACTGGATCTCATTAGTGGCTCCACGCTTGGCGTGCGCGCGCTATCCATGAGTATTATTGCGTACCTTGTCGCACTGAAATTCCAGCTTTTCCGTAACCTCGCTCTCTGGCAACAGGCGCTGGTGGTGATGTTGTTGTCTCTCGCCGCAGATATCATTGTTTTCTGGGCAGAGTTTTTAGTGATCAACGTCTCTTTCCGACCGGAAGTGTTCTGGAGTAGTGTAGTTAACGGTGTGCTCTGGCCATGGCTGTTCCTGCTGATGCGTAAAGTTCGCCAGCAGTTTGCTGTGCAATAAAAGGTTTCTATGACTTCTTTATATCTTGCCTCTGGTTCTCCGCGTCGTCAGGAGTTGCTCACTCAACTGGGCGTTTCTTTTGAGCGTATCGTCACCGGTATTGAAGAAACCCGCGGCGATGGCGAAAGCGCACAGCAGTATGTATGCCGTCTCGCGCGAGAAAAAGCCCTGGCGGGTGTGGCGCAAACGCCGCGCGATTTGCCGGTGCTGGGGGCAGATACCATCGTGATTTTCAACGGTGAAGTGCTGGAGAAACCGCGTGACGATGAACATGCGGCGCATATGCTGCGCAAGCTATCCGGTCAAACTCACCAGGTGATGACGGCGGTTGCGCTGGCGGATAGCCAGCAGGTGCTGGATTGTCTGGTGGTCACGGATGTCACGTTCAGAGTGCTTACCGACGAGGAGATCGCCGGCTATATTGCCAGCGGTGAACCTATGGATAAAGCAGGTGCATACGGTATTCAAGGGCTGGGTGGCTGTTTTGTCAGGAAGATTAATGGCAGCTATCACGCCGTAGTCGGCTTACCGCTGGTGGAAACGTATGAGTTGCTGAGCAATTTTAACTCACTGCGTGAGGGAAGGGATAATTATGACGGCTGAATTATTGGTTAACGTAACGCCATCCGAAACCCGTGTGGCGTATATAGATGGCGGCATTCTTCAGGAAATTCATATTGAGCGCGAAGCGCGACGCGGAATAGTAGGCAATATCTACAAAGGTCGTGTCAGTCGAGTACTACCGGGTATGCAGGCGGCATTTGTAGATATTGGCCTTGATAAAGCGGCGTTTCTGCATGCCTCTGACATCATGCCCCATACCGAATGCGTAGCGGGCGAAGAGCAAAAGCAATTTACCGTTCGCGATATCTCTGAACTGGTGCGCCAGGGGCAGGATCTCATGGTACAGGTGGTGAAAGATCCCCTGGGAACCAAAGGCGCCCGTTTGACCACCGACATCACATTACCTTCCCGTTATCTGGTCTTTATGCCAGGCGCATCGCACGTCGGCGTCTCTCAACGTATTGAAAGCGAAAGCGAGCGTGAGCGCCTGAAAAAGGTCGTGGGGGCTTACTGTGATGAGCAGGGCGGATTCATAATTCGCACCGCGGCAGAAGGCATCAGCGAAGAGGATCTCGCCTCTGATGCGGCCTATCTGAAACGGGTCTGGACCAAAGTGATGGAGCGTAAAAAACGCAACCAGACCCGCTATCAACTGTACGGCGAGCTGGCGTTGGCCCAGCGCGTGTTACGTGATTTTGCTGATGCGCAGCTCGACCGCATTCGCGTGGATTCCCGCCTCACTTACGATGCGTTACTGGAATTCACCGCTGAATACATCCCGGAGATGCCCGGTCTGCTGGAACACTATTCTGGCCGCCAGCCGATTTTTGATCTCTTCGACGTCGAGAACGAAATCCAGCGCGCGCTGGAGCGTAAAGTTGAGCTGAAATCCGGCGGCTATCTGATTATCGATCAGACCGAAGCGATGACCACCGTCGATATCAACACCGGTGCATTTGTCGGTCATCGCAATCTCGACGACACGATATTCAACACCAACATTGAAGCGACCCAGGCCATCGCGCGTCAACTGCGTCTGCGCAATCTTGGCGGCATTATCATCATCGACTTTATCGATATGAATAATGAGGATCACCGCCGCCGTGTGCTGCATTCGCTCGAACAGGCGTTGAGCAAAGATCGCGTTAAAACCAGCATCAATGGTTTCTCGCAGCTGGGGCTGGTGGAGATGACGCGTAAGCGGACGCGTGAAAGCGTCGAGCACGTGTTGTGCAATGAGTGCCCGACCTGTCACGGACGCGGCACGGTAAAGTCCGTGGAGACGGTCTGTTACGAAATCATGCGTGAAATTGTTCGCGTCCACCATGCCTACGACTCCGACCGTTTTCTGGTCTATGCTTCCCCTGCGGTGGCAGAAGCGCTGAAAGGTGAAGAGTCACACGCGCTGGCCGAAGTGGAAATCTTTGTTGGCAAACAGGTTAAAGTTCAAATCGAGCCGCTCTATAACCAGGAGCAGTTTGACGTGGTGATGATGTAAGAGGCAGCAACGCTGCAAGAGTACGGCTGACAAGGAGAGATGCGTGAGGCGATTGCCGGGAATTTTACTGCTTACGGGGGCAACGCTTGTCGTTATCGTCGCGTTGCTCGTGAGCGGGCTACGCCTCGTTTTACCGCATCTGGATAGCTGGCGCCCGCAGGTGCTGGCGAAAATCGAAAGTGCTACCGGCGTTCCTGTCAACGTGAGCCAGCTCAGCGCGAGCTGGCAAAATTTTGGCCCAACGCTGGACGCGCGGGATATTAATGCCACCCTGAAAGACGGCGGCTACCTCAAAATCAAACGCGTTACCCTGGCGCTCGATGTCTGGCAAAGTTTGCTGCACATGCGCTGGCAGTTCCGCGATCTCACCTTCTGGCAGCTTCAGTATTTAACCAATACCCCTCTGCGTAATGACGCAGGCAGCGAAGGTATTGAAACCAACCGCATCAGCGATCTCTTCCTGCGCCAGTTCGATCATTTTGATCTGCGCGATAGCGAGGTGAGCTTCATTACGATCTCCGGTCAACGGGCGGAGCTGGCGATCCCGCAACTGACCTGGCTCAACGGCAAAGACCGGCATCGCGCAGAAGGACAGGTAAATCTCTCCAGCCTGAACGGTCAGCATGGGATCATGCAGGTACGTATGGATCTGCGTGATGACAAAGGGCTACTTAACAACGGCAAAGTGTGGCTACAGGCTGACGATGTGGATGTTAAACCCTGGCTCGGCAAATGGATGCAGGACAACGTTGCGCTGCAAACCGCGCGTTTTAGCGTGGAAGGCTGGCTGACGCTCACTGAAGGCGATATTGCCGCCGGTGATGTCTGGTTGAAGCAGGGCGGCGCGACATGGAAAGGCGATTCCGAATTGCATGAGATGTCGGTAGATAACCTCACTGCCCATGTCACCCGCCAGGGCGCTAACTGGCAATTCTCTATTCCTGACACCCGCATTACGATGGACGGCAAAGCCTGGCCGCGCGGGGCGTTGACGATGGCGTGGATCCCAGAGCAGGAAGTGGGTGGCGTTAACAATAAACGCAGCGACGAGTTGCGCATCCGCGCCAGTCATCTCGATCTGGCGAGCCTCGAAGCGTTGCGCCCCATCGCCAACAGAATGTCCGCGTCCCTGGGCGAAGTCTGGCAGGCCACGCAGCCGAGCGGGCAAATCGACACGCTGGCCCTCGATATCCCATTACAGGCGACGGAAAAAACGCGTTTCCAGGCGTCGTGGAAAGCGCTCTCCTGGCAACAATGGAAGCTGTTGCCTGGCGCGGAACACTTTGACGGTAAGCTCGAAGGCAGCGTTGAAAACGGCAGACTGACGGCGCAAATGACCGACGCCAAAATGCCATACGAAACCGTTTTTCGCGCTCCGCTGGAGATCGAAAAAGGCACGGCCACGCTGAACTGGCTGAAAAATGCCAAAGGTTTTCAGCTTGACGGGCGCGATATCGACGTCAAAGCGACAGGCGTCCACGCTACCGGTAATTTTCGTTATTTACAGCCAGAGGGTGATGAACCCTGGCTGGGTATTCTGGCCGGTATCAGCACCGACGATGGCGCACAGGCCTGGCGCTATTTCCCGGAAAATTTAATGGGGAAAGCGCTGGTGGACTACCTGAGTGGCGCGATTCAGGGCGGCCAGGCGGATAACGCCACGCTGGTGTATGGCGGCAATCCCCATCTCTTCCCTTATAAGCACAACGAAGGTCAGTTTCAGGTTCTGGTCCCGCTGCATAATGCGACCTTTGCTTTCCAGCCTGACTGGCCTGCGCTCAAAAACCTCAATATTGAGCTTAACTTCCTGAACGACGGCCTGTGGATGAAATCCGACAGCGTCGCGTTGGGCGGCGTCACTGCCAGCAATCTCAGGGCGGTGATCCCGGATTACTCCAAAGAGAAGCTGCTGATCGACGCGGACATTAACGGGCCGGGTAAAGCCGTGGGGCCGTACTTTGAAGAGACCCCGCTGGATGACTCTCTGGCCGCCGCACTGCAAGAGCTGCAAATTGATGGCGACGTGAACGCGCGCCTGCATCTTGATATCCCGCTGGACGGTGAAATGACCACCGCCGAAGGCGATGTGATGCTGAATAACAACAGCCTGTATATCAAGCCACTCGATAGTACGTTGAAGAACCTGAGCGGTAAGTTCAGCTTCGTGAACGGCAATCTGAAAAGCGAACCGCTGAAAGCGAACTGGTTTAATCAGCCCATTAATGTCGACTTCAGTACTACCGAGGGTGAGAAAGCCTATCAGGTCGCCGTCAATATGAACGCAAACTGGCAGCCTTCCAGAATGGATGTGCTGCCAAAACCAATCGCTGATTCACTGGATGGGGCAGTTGCCTGGGACGGCAAAGTGGCGATAGACCTGCCATATCGCGGCAGCGCGCGTTACAAGGTCGATGTCACAGGCGATCTGAAAAATGTAAGCAGTCACTTACCTTCGCCGCTGGATAAGAAATCCGGTCAGGCTTTACCGGTAAAAATTAACGTCGACGGTGATCTTAACAGCTTCGCAGTGACCGGGAATGCGGGCGGGAAAAACCATTTCAATAGCCGCTGGTTACTGAACCGTAAATTAACCCTCGACAGAGCGATCTGGACGACGGACAGCCGTACCATTCCGCCCCTGCCAGAACAGCAGGGCGTGGAGCTGAATCTCCCTCCGCTGGATGGTGCCGAATGGCTGGCAATGTTTAACAAAGGCGTCGGGCAAAATGTCGATGAGGCCGCGCAGTTCCCGCAAAAAGTGACCGTGCGTACCCCGTCACTGGCGCTGGGCGGGCAGCAATGGAACAACCTCAGCATTGTCTCTCAGCCCACGCTGAATGGTTCGACGGTAGAAGCGCAGGGACGCGAGATTAACGCCACGCTCACCATGCGCGATAACGCACCGTGGCAGGCAGCGATTCGCTATCTTTATTACAACCCGGTATTTACCCCCGCGAAAGGCCAAAACAGCAGCGTCTCGCCTTTGGCTGAAGTCTCTAAAGTGGATTTCAGCGGCTGGCCCGATCTGCAGCTGCGCTGCGCGGAATGCTGGTTGTGGGGACAGAAATACGGCCGTATTGATGGTGATGTGACAATTAAAGGTAACACCCTCAGCCTGGCCGGCGGCTTAATTGATACCGGATTTGGCCGTCTCACCGCCGATGGCGAATGGGTGAATCGCGCAGGCGAACAGCGCACGTCGCTGAAAGGGCGCATCAAGGGTGGTAAGCTGGATTCCGTGGCTAACTTCTTCGGGATCAGCACGCCGCTTCGTGGCTCTTCGTTTGACGTGAATTACGATCTTCACTGGCGCGCCGAGCCGTGGAAGCCCGATGAAGCTTCGCTTAATGGCATCCTCAAAACGTACTTTGGCAAGGGGGAGATCGCCGACGTCAGTACCGGTCATGCCGGCCAGCTGTTACGCCTGTTGAGCTTCGATGCCCTGCTGCGCAAACTGCGTTTTGACTTCAGCGATACCTTTAGCGAAGGGTTCTACTACGATTCCATTCGCAGTACGGCGTGGATCAAAGATGGCGTTCTGCATACAGACGATACGCTGGTGGATGGCCTTGAGGCCGATATCGCCATGAAAGGCTCCGTGAACCTTGTGCGCCGCGAGCTGGATATGGAAGCGGTGGTGGCACCCGAAATCTCAGCAACCGTCGGCGTGGCTGCCGCGTTTGTGGTCAACCCAATTGTGGGGGCCGCAGTGTTTGCCGCCAGCAAAGTGCTGGGGCCACTGTGGAGCAAAGTCTCGATTCTGCGTTATCGTATTACCGGCCCGATGGATAAGCCGCAAATTAATGAAGTGCTCCGTCAGCCGCGCAAAGATGCGCAGCAATGATTTGACGGCGGGGATTAATTGCCCCACTCTCAACTGATGAGATCTTTTATAGCGCCTCATGGCGGCAACGAACGAGTAGCAAAACGATGAGTCTGAACCTGGTAAGTGAACATTTGCTCGCAGCGAACGGCCTGAGTCATCAGGACCTGTTTTCCATTCTTAGTCAACTGACCGAACGTCGTCTCGACTACGGCGATCTCTATTTCCAGTCGAGCTATCACGAATCCTGGGTTTTAGAAGACGGCATCATAAAAGATGGCTCCTGGAACATTGACCAGGGCGTAGGTGTACGCGCCGTTAGCGGCGAGAAAACCGGCTTTGCTTATGCCGATCAAATCAGCCTGGCAGCGCTGGAGCAGAGTGCTCAGGCGGCTCGCACCATCGTGCGTGAAAACGGTGATGGACGCGTGAAAACGCTGGGTGAAGTGCAGCATACCGCCCTCTATACCAGCATTGATCCGCTGCAAAGTATGAGCCGTGAAGAGAAGCTGGATATTCTGCGTCGCGTGGACAAAGTGGCTCGCGCGGCAGACAAACGCGTACACGAAGTTTCAGCCAGCCTGAGTGGGGTGTATGAATTAATTCTGGTTGCGGCAACCGATGGCACGCTGGCTGCCGATGTACGTCCACTGGTTCGTCTGTCCGTCAGCGTTCAGGTGGAAGATGATGGCAAGCGCGAGCGTGGCTCCAGCGGCGGCGGCGGTCGTTTTGGTTATGACTGGTTCCTGGCCGATGAAGATGGCGAAGTGCGCGCGGATGCGTGGGCGAAAGAAGCCGTTCGTATGGCGCTGGTGAACCTTTCTGCGGTGGCGGCTCCTGCGGGCACGCTGCCGGTTGTGCTGGGCGCGGGCTGGCCGGGCGTGCTGCTGCACGAAGCGGTGGGTCATGGTCTGGAAGGTGATTTTAACCGTCGTGGCACGTCGGTGTTTAGCGGTCAGATGGGGGAGTTGGTTGCCTCTGAGCTGTGTACCGTTGTGGATGACGGAACGATGGTCGATCGCCGTGGTTCAATCGCCATCGATGATGAAGGGACGCCGGGTCAGTATAATGTGCTGATCGAAAACGGCGTGCTGAAAGGCTACATGCAGGACAAGCTGAACGCGCGTCTGATGGGCGTGGCACCAACCGGTAATGGTCGTCGTGAGTCTTACGCTCATCTGCCGATGCCGCGTATGACCAACACCTATATGCTGGCAGGAAAATCGACTCCGCAAGAGATTATCGAATCCGTGGATTACGGTATTTTCGCGCCAAACTTTGGTGGCGGTCAGGTTGATATTACCTCCGGTAAATTCGTCTTCTCCACGTCAGAAGCGTATTTGATCGAAAAAGGCAAAGTCACCAAAGCGGTGAAAGGGGCTACGCTGATCGGTTCCGGCATTGAAGCCATGCAGCAGATCTCAATGGTCGGTAACGATCTGAAACTGGATAAAGGCGTTGGCGTTTGCGGTAAAGAAGGCCAGAGCCTGCCTGTAGGTGTCGGCCAGCCGACCCTGAAAGTTGATAATCTGACGGTGGGCGGCACAGCCTGACTGGTCTCTTCTGATGCCCTCATCCGAGGGCATCTTGTTACTCTTTTCTTCTTCCGCGCATTCCCTGATACAGCTCCGCAACCTCGACAAAATAATCCGTCAGATAGTTAATACAGACCTGTACTTTAAGCGGCAGTTTGTCTTTTTCGGTATACAGCGCATACACCGGTCGCGGATCGGACTGATAGCGTGGGAAAAGGATCTCCAGCTCGCCGCTGTTGATCTCATTGATCACCCACATCAACGGAACGTAGGCAATCCCGGCTCCGGCGACCAGCCAGCGGGAAATCGTCATCGGATCGTTGGTCACGAACCGGCCTTGCGGCAGTAATTTTGTAGAGAGCCCCTCGGGCGCGATCAGCTCAAATTCGTTGTCGGGACGTACGCTGTATTCCAGCCAGGAGTGGTTGCTTAAATCCGCGGGCTTTTCCGGAACGCCAAACTGCGCCAGATAATTTTTTGAGCCGCAAACCACCATGGGCATACTGCCCAGACGACGAGAGAAGAGGCTGGAATCCTGGAGCGCCCCCACGCGAATCACCACATCCAGACCGTCCGCGATGAGGTCCGGCGCCGGTATGCCGGTAACCAGATTGACCGTTAGTCCGGGATACTCTTTGAGCATTTCCGCGGTCATACCGGCGAGAACATTTTGTGCCATAGTTGAAGAACACCCAATGCGCAGCGTGCCAATAGGGGTGTTGTTAAAGGCGTAAAGTTGCTCGTGCACATCCTGGACTTCGTGCAGCATGCGGCGGCAGCCCTGATAATAAATTTTGCCCGCTTCCGTCAGCCCAATGCTTCGGGTGCTGCGGTTTAGCAACTTAACCTGAAGCTCATCCTCCAGTTTTGAGACGGTCTGACTGATGGATGAAACACTCATCTGAAGCTGTCGGGCTGCGGCGGTAAAAGAGCCAAATTCGACAACTTTGGCAAATACTGACATGCGCTTTAAACGTTCCATTGTTCACTCTGGCTTAAAAGTGATTTAGATCACATATGATAGATAACAGCATAACAGTTACGTTAATATACTATTCATGACATAACAGCTTCGCCATTCCCGCCCGGCTTTTCTTGCCTTCCTGCGATGGTGTGAGCTTAAAAATTCTGTCGCCTGCTCGTTCTCTAATCAAGGTCAACATGAGTCTGTTTCCCGTTATCGTGGTGTTCGGTCTGTCGTTCCCACCGATTTTCTTCGAACTTATTTTATCACTGGCGATTTTCTGGCTGGTGCGTAAGGTGCTGGTCCCCACCCGGATCTATGATTTTGTCTGGCACCCTGCGTTGTTTAATACCGCGCTGTATTGCTGCCTGTTCTGGTTAATATCGCGCATGTTTGTCTGAGGTAGATGTGAAAACACTAACAAGAAATATCTCCCGCACCGCCATTACTGTGGCGCTGGTCATTCTGGCATTTATTGCTATCTTTCGTGCCTGGGTGTTTTACACCGAGTCACCGTGGACGCGCGATGCACGATTCAGCGCCGATGTTGTCGCCATTGCGCCTGATGTCGCAGGGCTTATTACGGCAGTTAACGTGCACGATAACCAGCTGGTGAAAAAAGATCAGGTTCTCTTCACTATCGATCAGCCGCGCTATAAAAAAGCGTTAGAAGAGTCTGAAGCTGACGTCGCGTATTACCAGGCACTGGCGACTGAAAAGCGTCGCGAAGCCGGGCGTCGTAACCAGTTGGGCGTTCAGGCGATGTCTCGCGAAGAGATTGACCAGTCCAACAACATGCTGCAAACCGTCCTTCATCAGCTGGCAAAAGCGGAAGCAACGCGCGATCTGGCGAAACTGGATCTGGAGCGGACGGTTATCCGTGCCCCCTCGGATGGCTGGGTCACCAACCTGAATGTCTATACCGGGGAATTTATCACACGTGGCTCGACCGCGGTTGCCCTGATTAAACAGCATTCGTTCTATATTCTCGCCTATATGGAAGAGACCAAACTGGAAGGGGTTCGCCCCGGATACCGCGCGGAAATCACCCCGCTCGGAAGTAATCGGGTGCTCAAAGGGACGGTGGACAGCATTGCTGCGGGTGTGACTAACTCCAGCGCCACCCGCGATGCCAAAGGGATGGCAACCGTTGATTCCAATCTCGAGTGGGTCCGCCTCGCGCAGCGTGTACCGGTTCGCATCCATCTGGACGAGGAGCAGGGGAACCTGTGGCCAGCCGGGACCACGGCTACGGTGGTGATCACGGGTGAAAAAGACCGAGATGCCAACAACGACTCGCTGTTCCGTAAAATTGCGCACCGCCTGCGCGAGTTTGGTTAATCGTGATGGGCATTTTCACTATTGCCAGCCAGCACATTCGCTTCGCCGTTAAGCTGGCCTGCGCGATTGTGCTGGCGCTGTTTGTCGGTTTCCATTTTCAACTGGAAACACCGCGCTGGGCGGTGCTGACGGCGGCAATTGTGGCCGCGGGTCCGGCATTCGCCGCCGGTGGCGAGCCATACTCCGGCGCCATCCGCTATCGGGGAATGCTCCGTATTGTCGGGACGTTTGTCGGCTGTGTGGCGGCGCTGGTGATTATTATCACGATGATTCGCTCGCCGCTTCTGATGCTGATGGTGTGCTGTATTTGGGCCGGTTTTTGCACATGGGCCTCTTCCCTGGTTAAGGTGGAAAACTCTTATGCGTGGGGGCTTTCCGGTTATACCGCGCTGATTATTGTGATTACGATTCAGAGTGAACCCCTGCTCGCGCCGCAATTCGCGGTAGAGCGTTGCAGTGAGATCGTTATCGGTATTGTCTGTGCGATCGTCGCCGATCTGCTCTTCTCTCCACGCTCGATCAAACAAGAAGTGGATCGTGAGCTCGACGCACTGATTGTCGCTCAGTATCAGCTTATGCAGCTCTGTATTAAGCACGGCGACAGCGAAGAGGTGGATAATGCGTGGGGGGCTTTGGTGCGTCGTACCACTGCGCTGGAAGGGATGCGTAGCAACCTCAACATGGAATCTTCCCGCTGGGCGCGCGCTAACCGGCGACTCAAAGCGATCAATACGGTCTCGTTAACGCTGATCACTCAGGCGTGTGAAACCTACCTCATTCAGAATACCCGTCCGGAAGCGGTTACCGATACGTTCCGCGAGCTGTTCGAAGAACCCGTCGAAACGGTTCAGGATGTTCATAAACAGCTGAAGCGGATACGCCGGGTGATGTCCTGGACCGGGGAGCGCGATACTCCCGTGGCGATCTACAGTTGGGTGGGAGCCGCGACGCGCTATCTTTTGCTCAAACGCGGCGTGATCAGCAATACGAAAATCAGCGCTATTGAAGAAGACGTTCTGCAAAGTGAGATCGTTGTAAAAGCCGAATCCGCTGAGCGCCACCATGCGATGGTGAATTTCTGGCGCACCACGCTTGCCTGTATGCTCGGCACGTTGTTCTGGCTGTGGACGGGCTGGACATCGGGCAGTGGCGCAATGGTTATGATTGCGGTGGTCACCTCGCTGGCGATGCGCCTGCCCAACCCGCGGATGGTCGCGGTTGACTTCTTATACGGTACCATTGCCGCACTGCCCATCGGGGCGTTCTATTTCCTGGTGGTTATCCCGTCCACCCAGCAAAGTATGCTGCTGTTGTGTATCAGCCTTGCGGTGCTGGCGTTCTTCATTGGAATAGAAGTGCAGAAGCGTCGTCTGGGATCGTTGGGCGCGCTGGCCAGTACCATTAATATTCTGGTGCTGGACAACCCGATGACATTCCACTTTAACCAGTTTCTCGATAGCGCGTTAGGTCAGCTGGTAGGCTGTTTCCTGGCGATGATGGTGATTCTGCTGGTGCGGGATAACTCGCAGGCGCGGACGGGTCGCGTGCTGCTGAATCAGTTTGTTTCGGCGGCGGTGTCCGCTATGACGACGAACACCGCCCGGCGCAAAGAAAACCATCTGCCTGCGCTTTATCAGCAGCTGTTTTTACTGTTAACCAAATTCCCCGGCGATGTGGCTAAGTTCCGCCTGGCGTTGACGATGATCATCGCTCACCAGCGACTGCGTAATGCGCCTGTGCCGATCAATGACGACTTATCCGCGTTCCACCGTCAGCTGCGCCGCACGGCCGATCATGTTATTTCGGCCTCAAGCGATGACAAACGTCGTCGCTACTTCGCGCAGCTGCTGGAAGAACTGAATATCTACCAGGAGAAATTACGCGTCTGGGAAGCTCCTCTGCAGGTGACCGAACCCGTCAGGCGACTCACGGATGTGCTTCAGCGCTATCAAAATGCGCTGACCGACAGCTGATGAGGATGAAACCGACGCCAAAAGCGTCGGTTTTTTTATGGCTATACTTAATCTGGCAGGCTCTTAAACCCAGATCAGGAGGACACATGACAACCCAGGCACTCCAGGATAATGCGCTTTTTCAGACCGGATATCTGGTAGACGGCGTATGGAAAACGTTGAATACCACGTTCGATGTGCTTAACCCGGCAACGGGCGAGATCGTTGCCAAAGTGGCAAAAGCAGGTAAAAAAGAAACAGAAGAAGCCATTGCGGCTGCGAGCCGAGCCTTTCCTGCATGGCGAGCAAAAACGGCGAAAGAGCGTTCGGCTATCCTCTATCGCTGGTACGAGCTGATTATCGAAAATAAAAGCTGGCTCGGACGACTGATGACCACCGAGCAAGGGAAGCCATTAAAAGAAGCGGAAGGCGAAGTCGAATATGCCGCCAGCTTTATTCAGTGGTTTGCCGAGCAGGCCAAGCGTGCCAATGGCGAAATTATTCCGCCGGTTAAACCCGGCTCCCGCATTCTGGCGACGCGTGAACCGATAGGCGTCGTGGCCGCCATTACCCCGTGGAATTTCCCGATGGCGATGCTGACCCGTAAACTTGGCCCGGCGCTGGCCGCAGGCTGTACCGGGGTCATTAAACCCGCAAACAACACCCCGCTGAGCGCCTTTGCGCTGCTGACGCTGGCGAAAAAAGCCGGTGTTCCGGACGGTGTGCTTAATGCCGTAGCCGGGAACACGCATGAAATCAGCGATGCGATTATGGCCAGCCATGACGTGCGTAAAATTTCGTTTACCGGCTCGACCGCGGTCGGCAAAACGCTGGTGCGTAATGCTGCTGAAACCATGAAGAAAGTCTCGATGGAGCTTGGGGGCAACGCACCTTATATCGTCTTTGAAGACGCCGATATTGACGCCGCCGTGAAGGGGGCCATCGCCAATAAATTCCGTAACGCCGGACAGGTTTGCGTCAGCGTTAACCGTTTTTATATTCATGAATCCATCTACGATTCGTTTGTCAGCCAACTTGCCGATGCGGTTAATGCGCTGAAAGTGGGGAATGGCCTCGATGAGGGGGTGGTGGTTGGCCCCCTGATTGAACCTTCCGCGGTAGATAAAGTGCGCGAGCATGTCGAAGATGCCGTCGCCAAAGGCGCGACAGTTCTGGCTGGCGGTAAAACCCATTCGCTCGGCGGAAATTTCTGGCTGCCAACGGTCCTGGGGGATTGCCATGAGGGAATGAAACTGGCGGAAGAAGAGACTTTTGGCCCGGTTGCCGCCTGCTTCCGCTTTACCTCGGAAGAGGAGGTGATCCAGCGCGCGAACAATACCCCGTTTGGTCTGGCGGCTTATTTCTATACGCAAAATCTGTCCCGCGTTTTTCGCGTCTCGCAAGCCATTGAGAGCGGCATGATCGGGATTAATGAGTGTGCGGTATCGACTGAGCTGGGGCCCTTCGGCGGCGTGAAAGAGTCGGGCCTGGGCCGCGAGGGATCGGTTCTCGGGCTGGAAGAGTTTCTTGAAGTGAAAACCCTGCATATTGGGGGATTATAATAATCGTCAGGGCGGCATTAGCCGCCCGTCCGGACAGGGTGGCTGGCAATGAATATCTATACTTTTGATTTTGACGAAATCGACAGTCAGGAAGACTTCTTTCGCGAGTTTGCTCGCACCTTCGGCCTTGAACGGGAAAAGGTAACCAATCTTGATTCACTGTGGGATGTTGTGACGGGCGAAGGGTTACCGATGCCGCTTGAGATTGAATTTACCCATTTACCCGAAAAGCTTCGCCGGCGCTTTGGTGCGCTGATTCTGCTGTTTGATGAAGCGGAAGAAGAGCTGGAAGGACAACTGCGTTTTAACGTCCGCCGCTGATTGTTGGATATAAAAAAGCCCCTGACAAAACAGCGTCAGGGGCAAGTCGTATGATGAGATACGACGAGGGTTTATTTGTACAGTTCAGCCGTGGCGTGCCAGTGGTCACCTTCATTCAACTCGGTGACTCGATAGCTGCTGGCGCCTGCTTTTTCAGCTTTGGCTGACAGTTCCTGACGGACATCCATCGGAGAGCCGCCTACTGATGAAACAGAGATGCTTCCCATGGATTGCAGATTTTGTGCTTGTTCAGCGTTAACCTGCTGAACAGCAGCGCTGGCACCGAAAGACAGGACGGAAGCCAGACCAAGGGTGGCGATGATTAATTTAGTGTTCATAGTCATTACTCCTGAATAGTTTTCTCTCAACGGCGAGAAGGGTTGAACCGCTTTTTTTATGCCTGGTGCCGTTGATCAGATCATTACGTTACTTATTGTTGCTCAAACTTATTTGTACAGTTCAGCCGTTGCGTGCCAATGGTCACCGGTACGCGCTTCAATGATACGGTATGAAGATGCACCCTGTTCTGACGCTTTTTTGTTCAGCATTTCATGCATATCCATCGGAGTGGTACCGATAGCGCCAACGGACACGGTGCCGATTGCCTGACGGGATTGCGCCTGATCGGCATTAATGGAGTCGGCTGCAAAAGCACCAAAAGAAAGAACAGACAGTACGCTCAGCGCGGCTACAGTCGTTTTGATTTTCATGATTCTTTACCTCGTCGAATTTTATTGGGGTCTTTCGTTTCGTGACCCTCATCACAAAATCAAGTATACACTAATCACGCTAAAAATTAATAACACGCTAATGGTTTCGCCTGTTATTACGTATTAACAAAAATGATTTATATAACTAAAACGCATAAATATGGTTGTTTTTTCGACGCGCTGGTGATCTTTATCTATAAAAATCATTAAGATATGACAATTTGATTTTTTGTGCGATCTGTTGATTTGTGATTCACTGGATGAATGGAAAGTGGCAGGGAAAAGCACTATTTGCAAAAGAGAAGGGCAACAGATTATGGCGTTAAACCAGGCTGATACAGAAGGTTCCCCGCCGCCACAGGCGACAGGGAGGCGGATCATAGCTCTTGTTCGAACAGCATCAGAATGGCTTCATACAGGTCTTTTACGGAGAAGCCATTCGCAGGAGTCGTAAAGATGGTATCGTCGCCAGCAATGGTGCCGAGAATACCTTCCGCTTTACCCAGTGAATCAAGCAGGCGCGCAATCAGCTGCGCTGCACCCGGACTGGTATGAATCACCACAACGGCATCGTTGTAGTCAATATCCAGCACCAGATTCTTCAGAGGGCTGGAGGTGGTGGGTACGCCCAGCTCTGCTGGCAGGCAGTAGACCATTTCCATTTTGGCGTTGCGCGTTCGCACTGCGCCAAACTTGGTTAACATACGGGAGACTTTCGACTGATTAATATTCTCGAAGCCCTGTTCCTGTAAGGCCAGAACAATCTCTCCCTGAGAACTGAATTTCTCTTCTTTAAGCAGCGCTTTAAACGCTTTAACTAATTCTTCTTGTTTTGACGAGCTTCGCATAAGTCACCCGGAATATGACGATAGAAACAACATTATTATGCATGTGGATGAATTTTTATGCAAATTATCTGCCGTGAGTTAGGCTGAAATAATGTTATGAAAGGGAGTGATTTTATCAAATTTCGTTATCAGAAAACATGCTTACATCACGCCGCGCAAATAACCTTAAAAGTAAATTAAATGTTATCAAAATGATGTTGTTTTGGTGGCGAGACAGGGTGTATTGTAACCACCGTCTTGATTGGCTACTTCGTTGCCGCAAATTGCCGGAACCTTTCTGGCGAAGTTGAAAGGCGCGTGACCTCAAATTCTTTAGCTACGAAAATTGTAATTATTTACTTGCTGAATTAATGTCGCCGCAACGGAGTAACAGATATTTAAGTTAACCATAATAAGGAGTTTAGGATGAAAGTTGCAGTCCTCGGCGCTGCTGGTGGTATTGGCCAGGCGCTTGCCCTACTACTGAAAACCCAACTGCCTTCAGGCTCAGAACTCTCCCTGTACGATATTGCTCCGGTAACCCCAGGTGTGGCGGTTGACCTGAGCCACATCCCGACAGCCGTGAAAATCAAAGGTTTCTCTGGCGAAAACGCCCGTCCGGCACTCGAAGGCGCAGATGTTGTGCTGATCTCTGCCGGTGTGGCACGTAAGCCGGGTATGGACCGTTCCGATCTGTTCAACGTCAACGCCGGTATCGTGAAGAACCTGGTGCAGCAGATCGCTGAAACCTGCCCGAAAGCCTGTGTCGGTATTATCACTAACCCGGTGAACACTACTGTCGCTATCGCTGCAGAAGTGCTGAAGAAAGCGGGCGTGTACGATAAGAACAAACTGTTTGGCGTGACCACGCTGGACATCATCCGTTCCAACACTTTTGTTGCTGAACTGAAAGGCAAATCTCCGGCCGATATCGAGGTTCCGGTTATCGGTGGCCACTCTGGCGTGACCATTCTGCCGCTGCTGTCGCAGATCCCGGGCGTGAGCTTCTCCGAGCAGGAAGTGGCTGACCTGACCAAACGTATCCAGAACGCGGGCACCGAAGTGGTGGAAGCGAAGGCGGGTGGCGGTTCTGCAACGCTGTCTATGGGTCAGGCTGCTGCACGTTTTGGTCTGTCACTGGTACGCGCGCTGCAAGGTGAGAAAGGCGTGGTGGAATGCGCTTACGTTGAAGGCGACGGCGAGCACGCCCGCTTCTTCTCTCAGCCGCTGCTGCTGGGCAAAAACGGCGTTGAAGAACGTCAGTCAATTGGCAAGCTGAGCGCGTTTGAACAACAAGCGATGGAAGGCATGCTGGATACACTGAAGAAAGATATCACTCTGGGTGAAGAGTTCGTTAACAAGTAAGCGAACATTCAGAGCATAAAAAACCGGAGCTTAAGTGGCTCCGGTTTTTTTATGTCTTTTAGTTGGTGGCGGGGTATTCCTGAATGGTGACCTGAAGCGTAATTTTCTTATCATTACGCATCACTTCCACCGGAATAATAGAGCCGGGGCGAATCTCCGCGACCTGGTCCATGGTTTCAAGCGCCGAGAGGGCCGGAATACCATTCACTGAAACAATCACGTCATTGACCTGAAGACCCGCGTTAGCCGCCGGGCCGCCAGGCGTCACTTCGTTCACGACGATACCCTGAATCGGGTCGATGCCGCCGCCCTGGGTATGAAGCGGCGCGATTTCACGTCCGCCAATCCCGATATAGCCACGAATGACGCGACCATCGCGAATCAGCTTATCCATAATTTTGGTCGCCAGCTGGAACGGTATCGCAAAGCCGATCCCTTCGGGCGTCTCGCCATCATTACTCTTATCAAACGATAAGGTATTAATGCCCATCAGTTCACCCAGCGAGTTGACCAGCGCGCCGCCGGAGTTGCCGTGATTGATGGAGGCATCCGTTTGCAGGAAATTCTGTCTGCCAGAAGGGTTCAGGCCAATACGACCGGTGGCGCTGATAATCCCCTGAGTAATGGTTTGACCAAGATTATAAGGGTTGCCGATGGCCATCACCACGTCACCGATATGCGGCGTACGCTTGCGATTAATCGGAATGACCGGCAATCCGCCCGTGGCATTGATTTTGAGGACCGCGAGGTCGGTCAGGCTATCGGATCCCACCAGTAAGGCTTCAAAGACACGGCCATCCTGCAGGGCAACGATAATCTGATCGGCATCGTTGATCACATGTTTGTTCGTAATGATATAGCCGCGCTCGTCCATAATCACACCAGACCCGAGAGTGCGGATCTCCAGCTGATTATGCGCAGAGCTATTAAGGCCGCGGTTATAAACGTTAACCACGGCAGGGGCAGCACGGCGAACGGCCTGATTGTAACTAACAGGCGTCTCATCCGTACTGTCGAACTGCGGCGTCGCCAGTTTATTGAACTGACGTAGCGAAGGCATTGCAGCCAGTAACAGGCCGCCAACAACCAAACCGATGGCGACAGAACGAAATAGCTTAAAAACCATGATGCGGGCGTCGTTAATTAAGGAACGGTTGCAGCATAGCATGAGTTATCCGGACATCACACGCAGCGGTGATGTCCGGAGGGCAAATGCTTAGCGTAATATAATGTAGAGCGTATCGTTGCCGCGAACGATCTGGAGCGCGATCACCGTGGGTTTGTTCTCCAGTAATTTGCGCATCTCAGCGATCGACTGCACGCGATTACGGTTTACACCAATGATCACATCGTCCTGATGCAGACCTGCCTGCGCGGCCGGGCTGCTCTTTTCGACGCTCTCAATGGTGATGCCTTTAGTTCCGTCTTTAAGCTGTCCGTCACTCAATGCCGCGCCTTGCAGCGCAGGGGCAATCAGCTCGGCGCTGGCCGACGAAGAGGTGCTTTTATCCAGCGTCACCTCGACGTCCAGCGGTTTACCATCGCGCAACAGGCCCAGTTTTACTTTAGTACCCGGTTCAGTGGTGGCAATGCGAGAGCGCAGTTCGGCGAAGCTGCTCAGCGGCTTGCCGTTCAGACTGACGATCACGTCGCCAGATTTCACTCCTGCTTTCGCGGAGCCTGAATTTGCCAGCACTTCACTGACGAATGCCCCGCGCTGGACGTTGAGATTGAAGGCTTTCGCGATATCAGCGCTCATCTCCATTCCTTTTATCCCCAGCAGTCCGCGTTTAACTTCACCAGACTCAATCAACTGTTGTGCCAGCGTTTTGGCCATATTGCTGGGGATCGCAAAGCCGATACCAATACTGCCGCCGCCCGGGGCAAGAATCGCGGTATTAATGCCAATCAGTTCGCCGTTGAGGTTTAGCAGAGCGCCGCCGGAGTTCCCGCGGTTGATGGAGGCGTCAGTCTGGATAAAGTTCTCCAGCCCTTCCAGATTCAGGCCACTACGACCGAGCGCGGAGATAATTCCCGATGTGGCCGTCTGACCTAAACCGAACGGGTTGCCGACTGCTACCGCGAAATCACCGACGCGCAGTTTGTCGGAATCGGCGATCGCAATCTGGGTAAGATGGCTGGGGTTTTGTATCTGTAACAGCGCAATGTCGCTTTGATCGTCGCCGCCAATCAATTTAGCGTCGAATTCCCGGCCATCATTCATCTGCACGCTGATTTTGTCAGCCTGGCTGATGACATGGTTATTGGTCAGTACGTAGCCTTTTGTCGCATCAATTACGACGCCGGAGCCAAGCCCTTCAAACGGTTGAGTCTGTTGGTCAGGGCCATCTTCACCAAAATATTTTTTGAGCTCTTCCGGCACACGCTGGCTTTGCGCCGCTGTGCCTTCCACCTTCACGCTCACCACGGCAGGCAATACTTTCTCAAGCATCGGGGCGAGGCTCGGAATAGCGGCTTCTCCGGGAACTTGCGAAGGAAGCGCTGCGGCCACAGGCCAGGACGCAGTGAGAGATAACCCGACACTTAACGCTAACGCGCTTAACAGCTGGTTTTTTTTCTTCATTGATGCTGGCTCTCGTAACCTGGAATTAAGGAAAAATGGCCCAAAAACAGTTTGATGTTATTGAATTTTAAACCACTGAACAATGAGGTATTTGACTAAATAATAGCTGGGACGGGAAAGAAAAGACGGGCGCAATGCCTGCGCCCGTAAAATATATTGTCGATGTGTGATTAATCGCGTTTTGCGCCACCGCGCAGCAGTCCGGAAGCACCGTCCGAGTAGTCGCGCGGCATCTCAACCGGCGCCTGATCGTTGCCCGCTTCAGACTCAGCCAGACGGTTACGGAACGGGTTACTTTCCGCGGTCATTTCTGGCAGCAGGCTGCTGGAGCTTTTCGCCATGTGTTGATACAGCTGACGATAGTCGGTCGCCATGTTGTCCAGCAGCTCAGCGCTACGGGCAAAATGGCTGACCAACTCTTCACGATACTCTTCCAGCTCAGCTTTGTTTTTTTGCAGTTCATACTGTAACGACTGTTGCTGACGCAATTTTCGATTACCGAAACGCATGGCCACGGCACCGATTGCGATGCCAACGACTAAACCAATGAGCGCATATTCCCAGGTCATGAACTTCTCCCGTTGTCTTGTGGTTCCGTAGGGTATTGGCGCGGCTCCTGCCTGTGCCTGATTATGCCACTATAACCGCTATTCCTTCAGAAGTGGAATCCTGACGCATCATCGCGTACTGTAGAACGGCCTTTTTTTCGCCAGTCGGGTCATCTGGCGAGCTTTAATTGAAGGAATAACAATAAGATTATGCAAAACCTGTCCCCAACATCCCGTTACCAACAAGCCCTGGATGAGGGCACTCACCAGCCCGATGACGTTCAGCGTGAGGCGGTAAATCGCCTGAATACTATCTATCAGAAACTGACGAGCGAACCGACAGAGACCGCGCAAAGCGGTGGTCTGAAAGCGGCGTTTGGCCGACTGTTGGGTAAAAAAGAGCCACAGACTGCCGCCCCGGCTCGGGGTCTTTATATGTGGGGCGGGGTAGGGCGCGGAAAAACCTGGCTGATGGACCTGTTTTATCAGAGCCTGCCGGGCACCCGTAAGCAACGTTTGCACTTTCACCGCTTTATGCTGCGCGTTCATGATGAATTGACCGCTTTGCAGGGACAGAGCGATCCGCTGGAAAAAGTCGCCGATCGTTTTAAAGCAGAGACAGACGTCCTGTGCTTCGATGAATTCTTTGTGTCGGATATTACCGATGCGATGCTGCTTGGCGGCCTGATGAAAGCCCTTTTTGCACGGGGCATCACGCTGGTGGCAACCTCGAACATTCCGCCTGACGAGTTGTATCGTAATGGTCTGCAGCGCGCGCGTTTTCTGCCCGCGATCGATGCCATAAAAGCGCATTGCGACGTCATGAATGTGGATGCAGGAGTGGATTATCGCCTGCGTACCCTGACTCAGGCGCATCTGTGGTTATCGCCATTAAATGATGAGACGCAGCGCCAAATGGATACGCTGTGGCTGGCTCTGGCGGGCGCAAAGCGTGACAACGCGCCAGAACTGGAGATTAACCACCGTCCCCTGAAAACACGCGGAGTGGAAAACCAAACTCTGGCTGTCTCTTTTGCCACGCTGTGCGTCGATGCCCGCAGCCAGCATGACTATATCGCGTTGTCGCGTCTCTTCCATACTGTCATGTTGTTTGATGTGCCGGTTATGACGTCGCTCATGGAGAGCGAAGCCCGTCGCTTTATCGCGCTGGTGGATGAGTTTTACGAGCGCCATGTGAAGCTTGTTGTCAGCGCTGATGTCCCGCTGTATGAGGTCTATCAGGGGGAGCGACTGAAATTTGAGTTCCAGCGCTGTTTATCGCGGCTGCAGGAAATGCAGAGCGAAGAGTACCTGAAGCGTCCGCACATGCCTTAAATATCTCACTGTGCCGCAGGCCGGGTAAGGCATAGCCGCCGCCCGGCAATCCCCCGGCGAAAACCTTGCGACTAATCACATTTAGGGGTCGATCTTTGACCTCGACTTCTCTATAATCTTGCGACCCCACGTTACGAGAAGGTTTTTTTCCCAAAACTTTCTATGTGCTGGCATAGGCTATTCGAAGGGGTAGGTTTGCCGGACTTTGTCGTGTGAGCCTCAACTGACTAAACGTTTGGGTGTTCACCAACGTGTAACTTATTTATTTGGGTAAGCTTTTAATGAAAACTTTTACAGCTAAACCAGAAACCGTAAAACGCGACTGGTATGTTGTTGACGCGACCGGTAAAACTCTGGGTCGTCTGGCTTCCGAACTGGCTCGTCGCCTGCGCGGTAAGCACAAAGCGGAATACACTCCGCACGTTGATACTGGTGATTACATCATCGTTCTGAACGCAGAAAAAGTTGCTGTAACCGGCAACAAGCGCGAAGACAAAATGTATTACCACCACACCGGCCACATCGGTGGTATCAAAGAAGCGACCTTTGAAGAGATGATTGCCCGCCGTCCTGAGCGTGTGATTGAAATCGCGGTTAAAGGCATGCTGCCAAAAGGCCCGCTGGGTCGTGCTATGTACCGTAAACTGAAAGTTTACGCAGGCAACGAGCACAACCACGCGGCACAGCAACCGCAAGTTCTTGACATCTAATCGGGATTATAGGCAATGGCTGAAAATCAATACTACGGCACTGGTCGCCGCAAAAGCTCCGCCGCTCGCGTGTTCATCAAACCGGGCAGTGGTAAAATCGTCATCAACCAACGTTCTCTGGAACAGTACTTCGGTCGTGAAACTGCCCGCATGGTAGTTCGTCAGCCGCTGGAACTGGTTGATATGGTTGAGAAATTCGATCTGTACATCACTGTTAAAGGTGGTGGTACTTCTGGTCAGGCTGGTGCGATCCGTCACGGTATCACCCGCGCTCTGATGGAGTACGACGAGTCCCTGCGTGGCGAACTGCGTAAAGCTGGCTTCGTTACTCGTGATGCTCGTGAAGTTGAACGTAAGAAAGTCGGTCTGCGTAAAGCACGTCGTCGTCCTCAGTTCTCCAAACGTTAATCTTTTTTCTGCTTTGGCAGAAAGATTGGCGAAAAACCCGCTTCGGCGGGTTTTTTTTATGGATAATCTTGCGGTTATCCACAGTATTTATTTGATTATCAGCTCTTTTTCAGCATTTCCAGAATCCCCTCACCACAAAGCCGGTAAAATCTGGTAAACTATCATCCAATTTTCTGCCCAAATGTCCGTGAATACTCGATTTTTGTTCGATTATTGAACAATGCTGAGCGTTCTCTGAGATGGGTAACAAATCATCTGGCTGGCCCGCGTGGCCGGTAGCAGTAATATTCTGACTATACCTGGAGGTTTTCATGGCTGTCGCTGCCAACAAACGTTCGGTAATGACGCTGTTTTCTGGTCCTACTGACATCTATAGCCATCAGGTTCGTATCGTGCTGGCCGAAAAGGGTGTCAGTTTTGAGATCGAGCATGTGGAAAAGGATAACCCACCTCAGGATCTGATCGATCTCAACCCGAACCAGAGCGTACCAACGCTGGTGGATCGCGAGCTGACCCTGTGGGAATCCCGCATCATTATGGAATATCTGGATGAGCGATTCCCTCATCCGCCGCTGATGCCGGTTTATCCGGTTGCGCGTGGTGAAAGCCGCCTGTACATGCAGCGTATCGAGAAAGACTGGTACACACTGATGAACGTTATTGTTAACGGTTCATCCTCTGAAGCCGATGCTGCTCGTAAGCAATTGCGCGAAGAGCTGTTGGCCATCGCACCTGTATTCGGTCAGAAACCTTTCTTCCTGAGTGATGAATTCAGCCTGGTTGATTGCTATCTGGCTCCGCTGTTATGGCGTCTGCAGGTGTTGGGCGTTGAGTTCAGTGGTCCTGGCGCAAAAGAGCTTAAAGGCTACATGACTCGCGTATTCGAGCGCGACTCTTTCCTCGCTTCTCTGACAGAACCGGAACGCGAAATGCGTCTTGGCCGAGGTTAACGATTGTGGAAATGTCACAGCTGTCTCCACGCCGTCCGTATCTGCTGCGTGCCTTCTATGAATGGCTGCTGGACAACCAGCTTACGCCGCACCTGGTAGTGGATGTGACGTTGCCTGGCGTGAACGTTCCCATGGAATATGCACGTGACGGGCAAATCGTGTTGAACATCGCTCCGCGTGCGGTGGGTAACCTTGAACTGGCTAACGATGAAGTGCGTTTTAACGCGCGTTTCGGCGGTGTGCCACGTCAGGTTTCCGTACCGCTGGCTGCTGTACTGGCTGTCTATGCGCGTGAAAACGGTGCGGGTACGATGTTTGAGCCGGAAGCGGCTTATGACGAAGACGTCGCCAGCCTCAACGATGAAGACGGTTCTACCGGAAGCGAAAGCGAAACGGTGATGTCGGTCATTGATGGCGACAAACCCGATCACGATCATGATAATGATCCTGATGACGACCCGCCGCCACGCGGTGGCCGTCCGGCGCTACGCGTCGTGAAATAATACAACAGGCCCGATGGGCCTGTTTTGCTATCCGGGGGCTTTCGCCCGGCCAAAAATCCTGTGATATGATGATTGTCTTCACCGATTGTCACTCTTCTGACACGAGTTGTTATGAAACCATTTGATCTTCAGGCGGAAAACTCAACCGAGACTCCCGGGCGCACTCTGCGTCGACGACCTTTGGCGCGTAAAAAACTCTCCGAAATGGTGGAAGAAGAGCTTGAGCAAATGATCCGCCGCCAGGAGTTTACGCAGGGCGAACAACTCCCCTCAGAACGCGAGCTGATGGAGTTTTTCAACGTGGGTCGTCCTTCCGTGCGAGAAGCACTGGCCGCGCTGAAGCGCAAAGGGTTGGTGCAAATTAATAACGGGGAACGCGCTCGTGTCACCATGCCTTCTGCGGATACGATCATCAGTGAACTCTCCGGTATGGCCAAGGATTTCCTTACCCAGCCGGGTGGGATTACGCATTTTGAACAGCTTCGCCTGTTCTTCGAATCAAGCCTGGTGCGTTACGCGGCGGAATACGCCACGGATGAACAGGTCGATCAACTGGCAAAAGCGCTGGAGATCAACAGCCAGTCGCTGAACGACAATGCGCTCTTTATCCGCTCGGATGTCGATTTTCATCGCGTGCTGGCGGAGATCCCCGGCAATCCTATCTTTATGGCGATCCACGTTGCCTTGCTTGACTGGCTAATTGCCGCCAGGCCAAAAGTGTCGGACGCCGACCTTTACCAGCACAACGATGTCAGCTATCGGCAGCATATTACGATCGTTGATGCGATCCGCCGCCGCGATCCTGATGAAGCCGATCGTGCACTGCAAACCCATCTCAATAGTGTCTCCGCAACCTGGCACGCCATCGGGCAGGGATCAAAAAAGAAAAAATAACGATCCTTTAGTGAAGCAGATCGCAATATAAGCGTTCTGTATGGGGTGCTGATTATTTGATCTGGTATAACAGGTATAAAGGTATATCAATAAACCAGACCCGTAATCACTTGAGGTATCTATGGCAAAGCATTTAAGTGGCGTAATGGCTGCACTCCTGACCCCGTTCAACTCTCAACAGGCGCTCGATAAAGAGAGTCTGAGACGTCTTATCCGGTTCAATATTCAGCAGGGAATTGATGGCCTGTATGTCGGCGGGTCAACGGGCGAAGCCTTTGTGCAAAGTCTGTCCGAGCGCGAGCAGGTTCTGGAAATCGTGGCGGAAGAAGCAAAAGGCAAAGTGACGCTTATTGCCCATGTCGGTTGCGTCAGTACCACGGAAAGCCAACAGTTAGCGACCGCAGCCAGTCGCTTTGGTTTTGACGCTGTGTCGGCGGTCACACCGTTTTACTATCCCTTTAGCTTTGAGGAACATTGTGACCACTACCGTGCAATTATTGATTCGTCGGATGGTTTGCCGATGGTGGTCTACAACATTCCGGCGCTGAGCGGAGTGAAGCTGACGCTGGATCAAATCAATACTCTGGTCACGCTACCGGGTGTTGGAGCGCTGAAACAAACGTCGGGCGATCTCTTCCAGATGGAGCAGATCCGCCGTGCGCATCCGGATCTGGTGCTCTACAACGGTTATGACGAAATTTTTGCTTCCGGTTTGCTGGCAGGTGCGGATGGTGGGATCGGCAGTACCTACAACATCATGGGCTGGCGCTACCAGGCAATTTCTAAAGCGATCCGTGAAGGAGACAACGCGACGGCACAGCGCCTGCAAAGCGAGTGCAACCGGGTTATCGATCTGCTGATCAAAGTCGGTGTTTTCCGTGGTCTGAAGACGGTACTGCATTACATGGATGTCGTGTCTGTTCCTCTGTGCCGCAAACCCTTCGCACCGGTGGATGAGCAGTACCTGCCAGAGCTGAAGGCTCTTGCAAAGCAATTGATGGCTGAGAAGGCGTAAATGCGTTGCCCGGCGGTGCAACGTCGCCGGGCTAAACAGACAATGTAGAGCGTCGGGAGAGTGAAATGAGTATTTCTACCCAAGGCATCCCGTGGTACCGCCATCTTAGCCGCCCGCAGTTGCGTGCATTCTCCGCCGCCTGGTTGGGATATTTGCTTGATGGCTTCGATTTTGTGTTGATGGCGCTGGTTCTAACAGAAGTAAAAAGTGAATTCGGATTAAACACGGTGGAGGCGGCAAGCCTGATTTCTGCCGCCTTTATCTCGCGCTGGTTTGGTGGGCTATTGCTCGGCGCGATGGGCGATCGTTATGGACGCAAGCTGGCGATGATTACCAGTATCGTTCTCTTTTCCTGCGGCACGCTGGCGTGCGGATTTGCGCCGGGCTACGTCACGATGTTTATTGCCCGTATGGTGATTGGCATGGGAATGGCGGGAGAATATGGCTCCAGTGCAACCTATGTGATTGAAAGTTGGCCGAAACATCTGCGTAATAAAGCCAGCGGCTTTTTAATCTCCGGTTTCTCTGTCGGTGCCGTGGTTGCGGCGCAGGTTTACAGCCTGGTTGTCCCCGCGTGGGGCTGGCGCGCGCTGTTCTTTATCGGCATTTTGCCCATCATTTTCGCCCTGTGGCTGCGTAAAAACATCCCGGAAGCGGAAGACTGGAAAGCGAAGCACGAAGGCAAAGCGCCGGTGCGCACGATGGTCGACATCCTCTATCGCGGGAAGCATCGCGCGATCAATATCGCCATGACGCTCTTCGCTGGCACTGCGCTGTGGTTTTGCTTTGCCGGAGAGCTAAACAACGCCGGGCTGGTGATGATCCTTGGGTTACTCTGCGCCTGCGTCTTTATCAGTTTTATGGTGCAAAGCAGCGGGAAACGCTGGCCGACGGGAGTCACGCTGATGGTCGTCGTATTATTCGCGTTTCTCTATTCGTGGCCGATTCAGGCGCTGCTGCCGACCTACCTGAAAACGGATCTGGGATATGACCCGATGATGGTCGCGCATGTCCTGTTCTTTAGCGGCTTTGGTGCGGCAGTGGGCTGCTGCGTGGGTGGTTTTCTCGGTGACTGGCTGGGGACGCGCAAAGCCTATGTCTGCAGCCTGTTAGCCTCTCAACTGCTCATCATCCCGGTGTTTGCGATCGGCGGTTCCAGTATTTGGGTTCTGGGCTTGCTGCTCTTCTTCCAGCAGATGCTGGGGCAGGGGATCTCCGGCATTCTGCCAAAGCTGATTGGCGGCTATTTCGATACTGACCAACGTGCGGCGGGTCTGGGCTTTACCTATAACGTCGGGGCATTAGGTGGTGCTATCGCGCCGATCGTTGGCGCGTTGCTGGCTCAGAGGCTAGAGCTGGGCACGGCGCTGGGATCGCTTTCGTTTGGTCTGACGTTTGTGGTCATCCTGCTGATAGGGCTTGATATGCCATCGCGCGTTCAGCGCTGGATTCGACCTGAGGCGCTACGCACTCACGATGCCATTGATGGTAAACCGATGAGCGGGGCGATTCCGTTTGGCACGCTCAAAAGCAAACATGAGGCCGTGAAATGACCACGCTGGCGATCGATATTGGCGGTACAAAACTGGCCGCGGCGCTGGTCGACGATGCCTTACGTATCCGTGAGCGACGAGAGATGGCGACACCTGCCAGTAAAACCGCAGCGGCCTTAACGGCAGCCTTGCAGCAGCTCGTTACGCCGTTAGCCGCGCAGGCACAGCGCGTGGCAATCGCCTCTACGGGGATTATCCGGGAGGGAACGTTGCTGGCGATTAATCCTGATAACCTGGGGGGACTGCTCCACTTCCCGCTGGTTCAGACGCTGGAGGCCATCACCGGCTTACCTGCGATGGCGGTAAACGACGCGCAGGCGGCTGCGTGGGCGGAATATCATGCGCTGGAAGCCGATACGCAAGATATGGTGTTCATTACCGTTTCGACCGGCGTGGGCGGTGGCATGGTGCTGCGTGGCGCATTACAAACGGGAACCGGAGGCCTTGTCGGGCATCTCGGCCATACGCTTGCCGATCCGCACGGCCCGGTTTGTGGCTGTGGTCGTCAGGGGTGTGTAGAGGCCATTGCGTCCGGTCGCGGGATTGCGGCCCAGGCAGATGGAGAATTGAGAGGGCTGAATGCGAAAGCCATTTTCGGCCATGCGGCGAACGGCCACCCGCAAGCCATTGAGATCGTCACGCGTTCTGCGCAGACCCTGGCACGGTTAATTGCGGATGTGAAGGCCATGACCGATTGCCAGACGGTTGTGGTCGGAGGCAGCGTTGGCCTTGCTGAAGGATATCTGCAACGCGTGACACACTATCTGGCGCAGCAGCCGTCGGTCTACCATGTGGAAGTCTGCCCGGCCCGGCATCGCCACGATGCTGGTTTACTGGGCGCGACATTACTGGTTCAGGGGGCACAATGATGATGATGGGCGAAGTTAAGTCACTCTCCTCGTCGGGATTACCTTCGGTGCTGATTGACGCACTCACGTTGGCTATCGCAGAGTGGCCGCAGGATAAAGCGCCGGGTCGCTATGAAATCCGGGGTGAAGATGTGTTCATGAACGTCATGACGTTTACCACCCAGTCGCCGGAACTTAAAAAAGCAGAGCTGCATGAGCAATATATTGATATTCAGCTGTTGCTGGCAGGCGAAGAGCGGATTCTCTTTGGCCCGTCAGGCTCGGCGCGCCAGTGTGATGAAAGGCACATTGAGGACGATTATCAGCTCTGTAGCGCGATTGAAGGCATGCAGACGCTGGATTTGCTACCGGGAATGTACGCGATTTTTATGCCGGGGGAACCGCATAAGCCGGGCTGTATCGTGAGGGAGTCGGAAGAGATAAAGAAAGTGGTGGTGAAAGTTCGCGCCAGTCTGCTGAGCGCTTAAAAAAAACCGGATGGCATTGCCATCCGGTTGTCTTTTACACTTCCAGGTAGTTCATGATGCCTTCAGCCGCTTTACGGCCTTCGGCAATCGCGGTCACGACAAGGTCTGAACCACGAACGATATCCCCACCGGCGAAGATTTTCGGGTTGCTGGTCTGGAACGCATTTTCGCTGCCTTCAGGTGCAATCACGCGGCCTTGTGAATCCAGCTCAACGCTGTGTTTCGCCAGCCACTCCATGCTGTGAGGACGGAAACCGAACGCCATCACAACCGCATCGGCCGGAACCACATGCTCGGAGCCAGCCACGATTTCAGCACGGCGACGCCCTTTGGCATCCGGTGCGCCCATCTCGGTGCGCGCCATCTTCACGCCGCTCACTTTTCCGTTGGCATTCACTTCAATACCCAGCGGCTGAACGTTGAACTGGAACTCCACGCCCTCTTCACGCGCGTTTTTCACTTCGCGTTTGGAGCCAGGCATGTTCTCTTCGTCACGACGATAAGCGCAGATAACGTGCGTTGCGTTCTGACGGATTGAGGTACGCACGCAGTCCATCGCGGTGTCACCGCCGCCCAGTACCACCACGCGTTTGCCTTCCATGGTGACGTAAGGCGCTTCGGTGGTTTCACCAAAGCCCATCATCTGCCTGGTATTGGCAATCAGGAACGGCAGTGCGTCAAACACACCCGGAGCATCTTCGTTTTCCAGACCGCCACGCATCGACTGATAGGTGCCGACACCGAGGAACACGGAGTCGTACTCTTTCAGCAGATCGTCGAGCTGAACATCCCGACCCACTTCGATATTGAGTTTGAACTCAATACCCATGTCGGTGAAGATTTCACGACGACGCGTCATCACCTCTTTTTCCAGCTTGAAGGCCGGAATACCAAAGGTCAGCAGGCCGCCGATCTCCGGATGACGATCGAACACCACGGCTTTTACGCCATTGCGGGTCAGCACGTCGGCACACGCCAGACCAGCCGGACCTGCGCCGATGATCGCCACGCGCTTGTCAGTCTGACGCACGCCGGTCATGTCCGGACGCCAGCCCATCTCAAACGCTTTATCATTGATATAGCGCTCGATATTACCGATGGTGACCGCGCCAAACTCATCGTTAAGCGTACAGGAACCTTCGCACAGACGGTCCTGCGGACACACGCGGCCACAGACTTCCGGCAGCGTGTTGGTCTGGTGCGACAGCTCGGCGGCTTCGAAAATACGCCCTTCGTTGGCCAGCTTCAGCCAGTTCGGGATGTAGTTGTGGACCGGACATTTCCATTCGCAGTAAGGGTTACCGCAGGACAGGCAGCGATCTGCCTGCGCCTTGGCCTGGCCTTCTGAAAACGGCTCGTAAATTTCAACAAATTCAATTTTACGGATCTTCAGCGGTTTCTTTGGCGGATCAACGCGCTGCAGGTCGATAAACTGGTATACGTTCTGACTCATTGCTACCCCTTACTGCGCCTGCACACGCAGCTCTGCTGCGCTACGACTACGGTGGCCCAACAGTGCCTTAACATCGCTGGACTTCGGTTTAACCAGCGCGAATTTCGCCGAGAACGCTGGCCAGTTCGCCAGGATCTCTTCACCGCGCGAAGAGCCGGTATGCTGCACGTGTTCGGTAATCAGACCGCGCAGATGCTCTTCGTGAATGGCGAGCGTTTCTACGTCCAGCACTTCTACCAGCTCCGGGTTCACGCGTTTGCGGAACTCACCGTCTTCGTCCAGGACATAGGCGAAGCCGCCGGTCATACCTGCGCCGAAGTTAACGCCGGTCTTGCCCATCACGCAGACAATCCCGCCCGTCATGTATTCACAACCGTTATCACCGATACCTTCGACAACGGTGATAGCACCGGAGTTACGCACCGCAAAGCGCTCACCCGCACGGCCTGCGGCGAACAGACGACCCCCGGTAGCACCATAGAGACAGGTGTTACCGATAATGCTCGCTTCGTGGCTGCGGAACGCGGAACCTACCGGAGGACGTACCGCCAGCAAACCGCCCGCCATGCCTTTGCCCACATAGTCGTTGGCATCGCCGGTCAGATACAGCTCAACGCCGCCAGCATTCCAGACGCCGAAACTCTGCCCCGCCGTTCCGCTGAAGTGCGCAGTAATAGGATCGGCAGCCAGACCCTGATCGCCATGCGTTTGCGCGATATAGCCAGAAAGTGTCGCCCCCACAGAACGGTCGGTGTTGCGAATATCGAACCAGAACGTCTTGCTCTGTTTCTCATCGACATATGATTTTGCCTGCTGCAGGAGCTGCGCATTCAGCACGCCGTTATCAAAAGGTGGGTTTTTCTCGGTGCAGTAAACGGCTTTGCCCGCATGTGGCTCGGCGGTTTCCAGCAGACGTGAAAGCTCCAGCTTCTGCTGTTTGGCGGTGAAACCTTCCAGCTCTTTGAGCAGGTCGGTACGGCCAATCAGATCCACCAGGCGTTTAACGCCCAGCTCTGCCATCAGCTCGCGGGTTTCGCGGGCGATAAATTCAAAGTAGTTAGTCACTTTGAACGGCAGGCCATGGTAGTGGTTCTTACGCAGTTTCTCGTCCTGAGTCGCCACACCGGTTGCGCAGTTGTTCAGGTGGCAAATACGCAGATATTTACAGCCCAGCGCCACCATCGGTCCGGTGCCAAAGCCAAAGCTCTCTGCACCCAGAATTGCCGCTTTGATGATGTCGAGACCGGTTTTTAGGCCGCCATCCACCTGCAGACGGATCTTGTGACGCAGGCCGTTGGCCACCAGCGCCTGTTGTGTTTCCACCAGCCCCAGCTCCCACGGACAGCCCGCGTATTTCACGGAGGAGAGTGGGCTTGCGCCTGTCCCGCCGTCGTAGCCCGCAATGGTAATGAGGTCCGCGTAGGCTTTCGCCACACCGGTGGCGATAGTGCCCACGCCCGGTTCGGAAACCAGCTTCACGGAGATCATCGCTTTCGGGTTGACTTGTTTAAGATCGAAAATCAGCTGCGCCAAATCCTCGATAGAGTAGATATCGTGGTGTGGCGGTGGGGAAATCAGCGTTACGCCCGGTACGGAATAGCGCAGTTTGGCGATGTACGGGGTGACTTTGTCGCCCGGCAACTGACCGCCTTCGCCCGGCTTCGCACCCTGAGCGACTTTAATCTGAATCACGTCGGCGTTGACCAGGTACGCTGGCGTCACGCCAAAGCGACCAGAAGCCACCTGCTTAATGCGCGACACTTTGTTGGTGCCGTAACGCGCAGGATCTTCACCGCCTTCACCGGAGTTCGAGTTGCCGCCGATGCTGTTCATCGCTTCGGCCAGCGCTTCGTGTGCTTCCGGGCTGAGTGCTCCGATCGACATCGCCGCGGTATCAAAGCGTTTGAACAGCTCACTTGCCGGTTCAACGTCGTTAATGTTGACCGTTTCGCCATTCGGGGTCACGGCCAGCAGGTCACGCAATGTCGCCGCCGGACGCTCGTTAACCAGTCTGGAATACTGCTGATAATCGCTGTATTCGCCGCTCTGAACCGCCTGCTGCAGGGTACGCACCACGTCCGGGTTGTAGGCGTGGTATTCACCGCCGTGAACGTATTTCAGCAAGCCGCCCTGATCTAACGGTTTACGTGCCAGCCATGCGCGTTTCGACAGGTTCAGCAGATCCTGCTGGAAGTCAGAGAATCCTGCGCCGCCGATACGGCTGATCACGCCCTGGAAGCAGAGATCTGCGACATCATCATGCAAACCAACCGCTTCGAAGAGCTTCGAGCAGCGATACGAAGCGATGGTTGAGATGCCCATTTTGGACATGATTTTGTACAGACCTTTATTGATGCCGTTACGGTAGTTCAGCATCACGGTACGGTAATCTTTTTCGATAGCGTGGCCATCGACCAGCTTCGCCAGCGTTTCGTAGGCCAGGTACGGGTAGATAGCCGTCGCGCCAAAGCCCAGCAGCACAGCGAAGTGGTGCGGGTCACGGGCGCTTGCCGTTTCAACAATGATGTTGGCGTCGCAGCGCAGGCTCTTATCCACCAGACGGGTCTGGATAGCGCCTACCGCCATCGGTGCCGGGACCGGCAGGCGATTCTTCGCGATATTACGGTCAGACAGCACCAGCAGAACGGTACCGTTTCGCACCATCTGCTCGGCTTTATCGCACAGGCCTTTCACCGTCTCTTCGAGGGTCGCTTCGGTCACGTCGAAGGTAATATCGAGCGTGTCGGCGCGGTAGTGCTCCTCAGTCATGGTGGTGAGCTGTTTAAAATCGGAGTACAGCAGAATCGGCGACTTAAAGCTCAGGCGGTGCGCCTGGCCTTCGGCTTCGCAGAAGACATTCATCTCGCGACCGATACTGGTCGCCAGCGACATCACATGCGCTTCACGCAGCGGATCGATTGGCGGGTTGGTGACCTGCGCAAACTGCTGGCGGAAGTAGTCGTAAATGATGCGTGGCTGGCTGGAGAGCACAGCAAACGGGGTGTCATCACCCATCGAGCCGACCGCTTCCTGGCCGTTTTCGCCGAGCACGCGGATCACGGAATCCAGCTCTTCGGCGCTGTAGTTAAACTGTTTCTGGTAGCTGGCGAGGGTATCGTCGTCCAGCTCACGGCTGCCGACTTCTTCGTTCGACAGATCTTCGAACGGCACCAGACGACGGACGTTTGTCTCCATCCACTCTTTGTACGGATGGCGGCTTTTCAGATCGTCATCGGTTTCCGCCGAGTGCAAAATGCGCCCGCTGCGGGTGTCGATAACCATCAGTTCGCCAGGGCCGACGCGGCCTTTCTCAACCACTTCGTCAGGCTGGTAATCCCAGATGCCTACTTCAGAAGCGCAGGTGATCAACTTATCTTTGGTGATGACGTAGCGCGCCGGGCGCAGACCGTTACGGTCGAGGTTACAGGCGGCGTAGCGTCCGTCGGACATAACGATGCCCGCCGGGCCATCCCACGGCTCCATGTGCATGGAGTTGAAGTCGAAGAACGCGCGCAGGTCCGGGTCCATATCCGGGTTGTTCTGCCAGGCTGGCGGAACAAGCAGACGCATCGCACGTACGATATCCATCCCGCCTGCCAGCAGCAGTTCCAGCATGTTATCCATCGAGCTGGAGTCAGAGCCGGTTTCGTTAACGAATGGCGCGGCGTCATGCAGATCCGGGATCAGCGGGGTCTGGAATTTGTAGGTACGCGCGCGCGCCCACTGGCGGTTACCGGTGATGGTGTTGATCTCACCGTTATGCGCCAGGTAGCGGAAGGGCTGAGCCAGCGGCCAGCGCGGCACGGTATTGGTGGAGAAGCGCTGGTGGAACAGGCAGATGGCCGATTCCAGACGCAGGTCCGCAAGGTCCAGGTAGAAGCGCGGCAGATCCGCCGGCATACACAGGCCTTTATAGATGTTCACCAGATTCGAGAGGCTACAGACGTAGAACTCTTTATCGTCCAGCAAACGTTTTTCGATGCGGCGACGGGCAATGAAAAGGCGGCGCTCCATATCGCGCGGACGCCAGCCCGCAGGCGCATTGACAAAAATCTGTTCGATACGTGGCAGCGAGGAGAGGGCGATTTCACCGAGCACCCCTTCGTTGGTTGGCACATTGCGCCAGCCGACAATCGACAGGGTTTCGCGTTGAAGTTCTTCTTCAACGATGCGGCGGGAAGCGGCGGCTTTTTCTGGATCCTGATTCAGGAACAGCATGCCGACAGCGTAGTTTTTGGCTAAACGCCAGCCGCGCTCTTGCGCAACGATCCGGAAGAAACGATCCGGTTTTTGCAGCAGCAGACCACAACCGTCGCCGGTTTTACCATCAGCGAGGATGGCACCACGGTGCTGCATACGGGCCAGTGCGTGTATAGCGGTACGCACTACCTTGTGGCTAGGTTCGCCTTCTATGTGGGCGATCAGGCCGAAACCACAGTTATCCTTCTCAAGGGATTTATCGTACAACATATCAGTGAACCTCCCCAGGCTCTTCGGGACTCCCCACTGAACCGTGGCGCACAGGCACAGAAAGAGCGCGGCGACGGGGTTTGCGTGTCATACGCGTACCTCGCATTCGCCCTCTTCATTTCCTTTTCGCACAGGTCAAACAAGTTTGAGGACTTGCTTCAGAGGGAATCTCAATTACTGCATAAATATGATAAGCAGGCTGCTTATCCAGAAAGCTTCCAGCGGATTTCCAACTTATCGGGAATTGATACACAGGTCAAATGGCAATCTTATTTATACAAAAATGTGCTAAAGGTTGCTTAACGCAATGATTAAAAAGAAAAAATGACAGGTTTTATCTCGACAAAACCCTGGGGGAGGCGGCAGGAGAGTGTGATCTGACTCACTGTATGAAAGCGGTATTATCAATGTGCCGTGCTGAGTAGACGAATTAATGCAGAATATTACTCTGGCATGATGCTCTAACCCACATAATCTCACTGTTTTACAGCGATGGCGGGTTAAATGAAAAAAACCATCAGAACATAAGGAAAAGTAATCGCCGGTCCTGTGAATGAAATTGCAGTTATAGTGAGTTTTTATTCAAAACGATAATAGCCGTCCAGGGCGATTGATCCAGGTCATCGCCGAATGAGGCTAAAAATGGCAGGCTTGTCCCCTTTCATCGGGGCGGTCTATCAGATTATGCAGTTACAGAAATTAGTCAATATGTTTGGTGGGGATCTTTCACGTCGATACGGACAAAAGGTTCATAAGCTGACGCTGCACGGCGGTTTTAGCTGCCCTAACCGTGACGGCACTATCGGGCGTGGCGGTTGTACTTTCTGTAATGTGGCCTCTTTTGCTGATGAAGCGCAGCAACACCACTCAATTGCGGAGCAGCTGGCCCATCAGGCGAGTCTGGTCAATCGCGCGAAACAATATCTCGCCTATTTCCAGGCCTACACCAGCACCTGGGCAGAAGTGCAGGTATTGCGCTCCATGTATCAGCAGGCCGTGAGTCAGGCCAGCATTGTCGGTCTGTGCGTGGGGACTCGCCCGGACTGTGTACCGGAAGCGGTGCTGGATCTGCTGAGTGAGTACAAAGACCAGGGTTATGAAATCTGGCTCGAACTGGGACTACAGACGGCACATGACAAAACGCTGCATCGTATCAACCGTGGTCACGACTTTGCCTGTTATCAGCGTACCACCCGGCTTGCGCGCGAGCGTGGGCTGAAAGTGTGCTCACATCTGATTGTTGGGCTACCCGGCGAAGGGCAGCAGCATGGTCTGGAAACGCTCGAAAAAGTTGTTGAGACGGGCGTCGATGGCATCAAGCTACATCCGCTGCACATAGTGAAGGGCAGCATAATGGCAAAAGCCTGGGAAGCGGGCCGGCTCAGTGGGATTGATCTTGAAGAGTACACCGTGACGGCGGGCGAGATGATTCGCCACACGCCGCCAGAGATTATCTATCATCGCATTTCTGCCAGCGCCCGCCGTCCAACATTGCTCGCCCCGCTATGGTGCGAGAATCGCTGGACGGGAATGGTCGAGCTGGACCGCTATTTAAATGCGCACGGCGTACAGGGATCGGCATTAGGCACACCGTGGATTTCTCCCTTAACGGCGTCGCCCTCCTAATAAACTTCCCAGCATGCCGCGCACAATTTGATTTGTAACTTGCCGCGCGGCACTTTTCGCCATCGTCTGCACTACGCCATCACGTTTACCGCCTCGTGGCCCGGTGCTACCGAACAGAATATCCTTCAGCCCACCGAGAATACCGTCATCAACGGCAACGCCTCCCGCTTTAGTGGCCGGTGCTTCCTGCCGATCGGTCGTCGCCTGGACGCCTTTCTGGAGCATTTCGAATGCAGACTCTCTGTCCATGTCCTCTTCGTATTTACCATAAACGGGAGAATGATTAATTAACCCGTTGCGTTCATCCTCTGTGACTGGCCCCATACGCGAGCAGGGGGCAATGACCATCGCGCGCTCGACAACGGACGGACTACCTTTGCTATCGAGAAAGGAGATGAGCGCTTCGCCCGTTCCGAGCGCCTGGATAGCCTGCTCAGTATCAAAGGCCGGATTGGCGCGCATCGTTTGGGCCGCCGCTTTCACGGCCTTTTGATCTTTAGGCGTAAAAGCACGCAGGGCATGCTGCACGCGGTTACCAAGTTGCCCCAGGACATTATCCGGAATGTCCGAGGGATTCTGCGACACAAAATAAACGCCAACGCCTTTAGAGCGGATCAGGCGGATCACCTGTTCAATCTTATCGAGCAAGACTTGGGGGGCGTCGCTAAACAGCAGATGCGCTTCGTCAAAAAAGAAGACCAGTTTGGGCTTGTCCAGATCGCCGGCTTCGGGGAGTTGTTCATACAGTTCAGACAGCATCCACAGCAGGCTGGCCGCATAGAGTTTAGGCATTTGATAGAGTTTTTCGGCGCTCAGAATATTGATAATGCCTTTACCGCTACTGTCGGTGCGCATCCAGTCTTTGATATCCAGCATTGGCTCACCGAAGAAGTGTTCCGCGCCCTGCTGCTCAAGGGTGAGTAAACCCCGCTGTATCGCTCCTACTGACGCACTGCCGATATTACCGTACTGATTCTGGAAAGATTTAGCGTTATCACCGATGTACTGGGAAATGGCGCGCAGATCTTTGAAATCGAGCAACAGCAGGCCCTGATCGTCTGCCACCCGGAAAATGATATTGAGTACGCCCGACTGTACATCGTTAAGATTGAGAAGCCGCGCCAGCAGCAAGGGACCAAGATCGGAGACGGTGGCGCGCACCGGATGACCTTTCTCACCAAAAATATCCCACACCACCACCGGATTTGCCTGCGGCTGCCAGTCGGTCACACCGATATTTTTGAGTCGCTCAAGGAGTTTCTCTGACGCCGTGCCTGCCTGCGCGATCCCGGTTAAATCTCCTTTCACATCGGCCATAAATACCGGTACGCCAGCCGCTGAAAAAGACTCAGCCAGCTTTTGCAGTGTGACGGTTTTCCCCGTTCCCGTGGCACCGGTAATCAGCCCGTGGCGATTTGCCATTCCAGGCAGTAAGAACAGCTCTATATCCAGCGTCCGGGCAATCAGCAGTGGTGTACTCATGATGCGCTTCCTCTCTTTGTCCTGCGTGGAGTATAGGCAACCTGACGATAAAATGAGTGAGCAAAATCCTGAGTTTGCGGCGCATTACCCAGCGCGGACTATGCTTTTGCATACGATTAACAAAATTTTGGAAAGCTATGTCCAGATTCTTCTTTAATGACCGCAAACAGCTGGTCAACGACGCCATTGAAGGCATACTGATCTCCGCGCCGCACGGTAATCTCGTTAAACTCGATATCGATCCGGCCATCCGCGTGGTTGCCCGTAGCGACTGGGATAAAAGCCGTGTGGCGGTGATCTCGGGCGGAGGTTCCGGGCATGAACCGGCTCACGCAGGGTTTGTTGGTAAAGGGATGTTGACCGCTGCTGTTTGCGGCGATCTGTTTGCGTCTCCGAGCGTTGATGCGGTGCTCAATGCCATAGTTGCGGTGACGGGTGACCGCGGCTGTTTGCTGATCGTCAAAAATTATACCGGCGACCGTTTAAACTTCGGGCTGGCGGCGGAAAAAGCCAAACGCTACGGATTGAAAGTGGAGATGGTTATTGTTGCCGATGATATTGCGCTGCCGGATAACAAACAGCCGCGCGGCATTGCAGGGACGGCATTGGTTCACAAAATCGCCGGGTACGCCGCTGAAAAAGGCAAGTCGTTGAGTGAAGTGCGGGATATTGCGCAACAGGCCTGCGAGAACCTGTGGAGTCTCGGCGTGGCGATGCAAACCTGTAATTTGCCAGGCAGCGACGACGAAGGGCGCATTAAAAAAGGGCATGTCGAACTGGGGTTAGGTATCCACGGGGAGCCGGGGGCTTCGGTGGTGGAGACGCAAAACAGCAAAGCCATTATCGACACGCTCGTCACACCACTAAAAGCGCAGGCGGGCGACGGGCGGTTCGCGGTGCTGATTAACAACCTTGGCGGCGTGTCGGCGCTGGAGATGGCGCTGCTGACCAAAGAGCTGGCGCATTCCGCGCTGAAAGAGAGCATTGCGTATCTCATTGGCCCCGCGCCGCTGGTGAGTTCGCTGGACATGAAAGGTTTTTCATTGTCGTTGCTCAGGTTGAACGAAACGTTTGAGCGGGCGATTAACGAGCCGGTCGAGACCATCGGCTGGCAGAAGCCGGTGGTGTTTGCGCCTTTACGCACGCTGGCGCATAGCGCTATTCAGGATAGCGTGAAGTTTGCTCCATCGGAAAATGAGCAAGTCGCGGGGCTGGTGGCCGCTGCCACCCAGACGCTAATCGATCTGGAGAATCGCCTCAACGCTCTTGATGCGAAAGTGGGGGACGGAGATACCGGTTCGACCTTTGCGCAAGGTGCGCGCGAAATTGCGCAGCGCCTGGAGGAAAAACAGCTCCCGTTGAACGACGTCTCCAGATTGCTTTTACTGACAGGCGAGCGGCTGGCCACGGTGATGGGAGGATCGAGCGGAGTGCTGATGTCGATCTTCTTTACCGCGGCCGGGCAACATCTTCATGAGGGCAAGCCGCTGGCAGATGCTTTACTGAGAGGGCTTGCACAAACGAAGCAGTACGGCGGAGCGGATCTCGGCGATCGGACGCTGATTGATGCGCTACAGCCCGCGCTGGAATCCTTGCAGAAAGAGGATATTCAGGCAGCTGCGCAGGCGGCGAAAAAAGGCGCCGAAGCGACCGCCAGCATGCAAAAAGCGGGAGCAGGGCGCTCGTCCTACGTGAATAAAGAGAATCTGGACGGCGTAACTGACCCCGGAGCAGTGGCTATTGCAGAGGTCTTTGCGGCAATGGCAAAAGCAAAACGGTAACAGATGTTACCGTTTTATCGTGTTTAAACCCTCTCCCATCAGGAGAGGGTTTAAGTGAGGCGTCAGGCCACACTTATCCAGGAAACAGATATCAGAAGTCGGCTTTCAACACTACGCGGTAGCGCGCTTTGCCATCGCGAACGTGCTGGATGGCTTCGTTGATTTTTGACATCGGATACAGCTCGGTGGTTGGAGCCACTTTGGTGCGACCGGCAAACTTCATCAGTTTGCGCAGTTCAAACGGCGTGCCAGTGGCTGAACCGGAAACACTACGATCGCCGCCAATCAAGGTGAAGGCCGGAACCGGCAGCGGCTTGAGCACCGCACCGACGGTGTGGAAATTACCGCCATAGGCCAGTGCTTCAAAGTACGGCTGCCAGTCGAGATCGACGTTAACGGTGTTAATGATCAAATCAAACTGACCGGCCAGCGCTTTCAGTGCTTCCGGATCGCGGCTGTTCACCACTTTGTCGGCACCCATCGCCAGCACTTCTTTCTCTTTAGCCGGATTAGAACTGAATGCCGTCACCTCGCAGCCCATAGCATGCAGCAGCTTGATGGCGATATGACCCAGACCGCCGATACCGATCACACCCACGCGGCTGGTGGCGGTGACATGATGCATCAGCAACGGTTTAAAGACGGTGATACCGCCGCAGAGCAGCGGGCCTGCCGATTCGATATCAATGCTTTCCGGTAACGGAATGACCCACTGCCAGTCAGCGCGGAGTTTGTCGGCGAAACCGCCTTTGTTAAGGATGGTGGGAACAGCGCCTTCCAGGCAGTTGATCTGGTTGCCGCTGATACAGGCGTCGCAATGGCCGCAGCTGCGGGCGGTCCAGCCGATGCCAACACGCTGGCCAACTTTCAGCCCTTTATCCTGGGCGGCGGTTCCCAGCGCTGCAACACGTCCAATCACTTCGTGTCCGGCAACCAGCGGATAGCTTGAGATGCCCCATTCGTTGTCGATCATCGACAGGTCTGAGTGGCAGATCCCGCAATAATCGACCTGTACTTCGACGTCTCCTGCTTTCAGCTCGCCCGCATCGTATTCGTGCAGTTCAAGTTCTGCACCTGCCTGCGGCGCGGCATAGCTTTTAATCTTCGACATCGTTTTTCCCCCGTTTTGATGTGAACTGAGAGTGTAGAGCATTCAGTTTACAGTCGCTTAACAGAAGAGGGCAGGAAGCGGATTTACAGACTTTTCAGCATTCTGACTTCGCAATCAATGTGCCCGGTACAGCCCAGCGGCGCATCAATGTGCTCGAAACCCAGATGTTCATATAATCCAATCGCTTCTTTCAGAAAGGCGGTTGTTTCGAGGTAACAGCGCTTAAAGCCCTGGGAGCGTGCATAATCGAGAGCGAGAAGCGCGAGTTTTTTTGCCAGACCTTGTCCACGCACCGTCGACAGAAAGTACATTTTTTGCAGCTCACAGATATCGGGTTCGCTGCAGCTCAGGGGCGCCACGCCGCCTCCGCCCACGACTTTGCCGTTTTGCTCAATCACCCAGTAGGCATGGCCCGGTTGGCTGTAGAGCTGAAACAGTTCGTCCAGATTGGGATCGGCAACGGTGTAGCCTTTATCGGCCGTCAGACCATACTCCGCGGAGACTTCACGGATCACGGTGGCGATGGCTGGGTTGTCTTGCTCTTTGATCCGCCGCATGACCGCAGCGACGGGGGTAATCACGCTCATAGCATTACTCATGACAAAAATTGACACACAACTGCTGTTAATAGCACCGCAGAAAAGGGAGTGCAAGCGAGGATATTTCAGGGAGGATACCCCTTGCCTGCGAACAGGCAAGGGGCAGAGGCATTACAGCGCGGCGATAACAGCCTGCTGTTCGATCAGTTTCGCTTTAGCATCAGCGAAAGCAACCAGTCTTTCACGCTCTTTAGCGATAACCGCTTCCGGTGCGCGAGCCACAAAGCCTTCGTTCGCCAGCTTGCTTTCGATTTTTCCAATCTCCAGCTCGACTTTAGCCACTTCTTTCGCCAGACGTGCCAGCTCAGATTCTTTGTCGATCAGACCTGCCATCGGGATCAGCAGCTCGGCGCCGTCGATGATTTTGGTCACGGATACCGGACCTTTATCATCGGCTGGCAGCACCGTGATGCTTTCCAGACGCGCCATGGTTTGCAGGAAGCTGCGGTTCTCGTTAACACGACGAACAGCCGCTTCACTGCAACCGCGCAGCAGCAGTTCCAGCGGTTTGCCTGGAGATAGGTTCATTTCTGCACGAATATTACGTACAGCCACGATCGCCTGTTTCAGCCATTCGGTATCAGAAGCAGCCGCTTCATCGACCTGCGCCGCATCGAATTCCGGGAACGGCTGAAGCATGATGGTATCGGCGGTGATACCTTTGATCACTTTCACACGCTGCCAGATAGTTTCGGTGATGAATGGAATGATCGGGTGCGCCAGGCGCAGCAGACCTTCCAGAACCGTGATCAGCGTGTTGCGCGTACCGCGCAGCTCCGCTTCATTGCTTCCGTTCATCACCGGCTTGGTCAGCTCCAGATACCAGTCGCAGAACTGGTTCCAGGTGAACTCATACAGAATGCCTGCCGCGATGTCGAAGCGATAGGTGTCCAGCGCCTCACGGTACGCTTTGATGGTCTGGTTGAATTCCGCCAGAATCCAGCGGTCCGCCAGCGACAGCGTCATCTCTCCGCCGTTAAAGCCGCAATCCTGGTCTTCGGTGTTCATCAGCACAAAGCGGCTGGCGTTCCACAGCTTGTTACAGAAGTTGCGGTAACCTTCCAGACGTTTCATATCCCAGTTGATGTCACGGCCAGTCGAGGCCAGTGCCGCCAGGGTGAAACGCAGAGCGTCTGTGCCGTGTGGCTCAATGCCGTCCGGGAACTGTTTCTCGGTACGTTTACGGATTTTTTCAGCCAGCTGCGGCTGCATCATGTTGCCGGTACGTTTCTCCAGCAGGTCTGCCAGGGAAATACCATCCACCATATCCAGCGGGTCAATAACGTTACCCTTGGATTTGGACATTTTCTGGCCTTCATCGTCACGAATCAGACCGGTCATATAGACGGTTTTAAACGGAACCTGCGGCTTGCCGTTTTCATCTTTGATGAAGTGCATGGTCATCATGATCATGCGGGCAATCCAGAAGAAGATGATGTCGAAGCCGGATACCATCACGCTGGTTGGGTGGAACTGACGCAGTGCGTCAGTGTTTTCCGGCCAGCCGAGCGTAGAAAACGTCCACAGCGCAGAAGAGAACCAGGTGTCCAGAACGTCGTCGTCCTGACGCAGTGCTACGTCAGCCCCCAGATTGTTCTCCTGGCGCACTTCCTCTTCGGTACGGCCAACAAAGACGTTGCCGTCGTTGTCATACCACGCCGGAATACGGTGACCCCACCACAGCTGACGAGAGATACACCAGTCCTGGATATCACGCATCCAGGAGAAGTACATGTTTTCGTACTGTTTTGGCACAAACTGAATGTCGCCGTTTTCGACGGCTTCAACGGCCGGTTTTGCCAGCACGTCGGCACGCACGTACCACTGGTCGGTCAGCATCGGTTCGATGACCACGCCGCCGCGATCGCCGTAAGGGACGGTCAGGTCGTGAGGTTTGATCTCTTCCAGCAGGCCAAGGGCGTCGATGGCTGCCACAACCGCTTTACGCGCAGCAAAACGTTCCAGTTTCTGGAATTCAGCCGGGATCTCGCTGGAGTAGACGTCGGACTCTTCGCCTTTGGTGTCGTACACTTCCGCGCTTTCACGGATATCGCCGTCAAAGGTCAGAATATTAATCATCGGCAGAGCGTGACGACGACCCACTTCATAGTCGTTGAAATCGTGCGCCGGGGTGATTTTCACACAGCCGGTGCCTTTTTCCATGTCGGCGTGCTCGTCGCCAAGGATTGGAATACGGCGGTTCACCAGCGGCAGAACCACAAATTTACCGATCAGATCTTTATAGCGTGGATCTTCCGGGTTTACGGCAACGCCGGTATCGCCCAGCAGGGTTTCCGGACGCGTGGTCGCCACCACCAGATAATCTTTACCGTCTGCCGTTTTTGCGCCATCGGCCAGCGGATAGCGGATATGCCACATGGAGCCTTTAGACTCGCGGTTTTCCACTTCCAGATCGGAGATTGCCGTACGCAGTTTGGGATCCCAGTTAACCAGGCGTTTGCCACGGTAAATCAGATCTTCTTTGTACAGACGAACGAACACTTCTTTCACGGCGTTGGAAAGGCCTTCGTCCATGGTGAAGCGCTCGCGCTCCCAGTCCACGGAGTTGCCGAGACGGCGCATCTGACGGGTAATCGTGCCGCCAGATTCTGCTTTCCATTGCCAAATTTTGTCGATGAAGGCGTCGCGACCGTAGTCGTGGCGGGTTTTACCTTCTTCAGCGGCAATCTTACGCTCAACCACCATTTGGGTCGCAATACCCGCATGGTCAGTACCTGCCTGCCACAGGGTGTTTTTGCCCTGCATGCGCTGGTAACGGATCATGGTATCCATGATGGTTTGCTGGAAAGCATGACCCATATGCAAACTGCCGGTGACGTTCGGCGGCGGGATCATGATGCAGAAGGACTCTTTGCTTTCATCGCCATTAGGCTTGAAATAGCCCTGCTCTTCCCAGTGCTCGTAAAGCGGCTGTTCGATATCTCGTGGGTTGTATGTCTTTTCCATTATTTCCAGGTTGCCGTATTCAGGTTAAAACCAGCCAGGCGGTACGCTTTATAGCGTTCGCGCGCCAGTTGTTTCAGAGAATCTTCATGAGGGACAAAGTCTACCACTTCTGTGAAAGCGGTGGCAAAATCTGCAAAGCCTGTGCGCAGGCTGATCAGAATATCGCGAGCGCTGCTGTTGCGCTTTTGCGGCCAGGCAATTTCTACTGGCGCGCCGCCGCGCGGCCCTTCTCCCGACAAATTGTGCGGAACAAAACTTTCTGGCGGTCTTGCCCACAGTGCTTCATCGAGGCGAATGGCTTGCTGTTCGTCTTCACAGGCAATCAGCACGCGTTTTCCGTTGCGCCAACGTTCTGCGGCAATTTCACACACCAGTTGTTCGACGGCACTTAAGCCATCCTGTTGAGTGTCGTTGTCCAGAAGATAGAACGTCGCGTTTTTCATGATATGGGGCTTCTTGTGGTGGATTTCATCCCCCGCGATCGGGAGACAGATTCCCCCTCCCGTGGGAGAGGGAATTCAGTGATTACTCTTCGCCGTTAAAACCGGCGCGGTTGAGCAGGAACTGTGACAGCAGAGCGACCGGACGACCGGTTGCGCCTTTGGCTTTACCGGAGCGCCATGCGGTACCCGCGATATCGAGGTGCGCCCAGTTATATTTACGCGTAAAGCGCGCCAGGAAACAACCCGCGGTAATCGCGCCACCAGGGCGGCCGCCGATATTGGCCATATCCGCGAAGTTAGACTCCAGCTGTTCCTGATACTCATCGCCCAACGGCAGACGCCACGCGCGGTCGCCGGCCTGTTCGGATGCGCCAATCAGCTCATGGGCCAACGGGTTATGGTTCGACATCAGGCCAGTGATGTGATGACCCAGGGCGATCACGCACGCACCCGTTAAGGTAGCGACGTCGATAACGGCTTCAGGCTCGAAACGCTCCACGTAAGTCAGGACGTCACACAGCACCAGACGGCCTTCCGCATCGGTATTCAACACTTCGACAGTCTGACCGGACATGGTGGTCAATACATCGCCCGGACGATAAGCGCGACCGCCCGGCATGTTTTCACAGCCCGCCAGGACGCCGATGACGTTTATCGGCAATTGCAGCTCGGCCACCATGCGCATGACGCCGTAGACCGCCGCTGCGCCGCACATGTCGTATTTCATCTCGTCCATGCCTTCGGCAGGCTTGATGGAGATACCGCCGGAGTCAAAGGTTAACCCTTTGCCAACCAGTACGATTGGGCGCGCATCTTCAGACGGGTTGCCTTTGTACTCAATGACCGACATCAGTGATTCGTTCTGGGAACCGTTGCCGACTGCGAGGTATGAGTGCATTCCCAGCTCTTTCATCTGCTGTTCGCCGATGACGCGAGTAACGACATTTTTACTGTAGGAATCAGCCAGTTGACGCGCCTGAGAGGCCAGGTAACCGGCGTTGCAGATGTTCGGCGGCATGTTGCCAAGATCTTTTGCCGCTTTGATACCGGCGGCAATCGCCAGACCGTGCTGAATGGCACGTTCACCGATGGTCAGTTCGCGGCGGGTCGGGACGTTAAAGACCATTTTACGCAGCGGACGACGCGGTTCGCTTTTGTTGGTCTTCAGCTGATCAAAGCTGTAGAGGCTCTCTTTTGCTGTCTCAACGGCCTGGCGCACTTTCCAGTAGGTATTGCGGCCTTTAACGTGGAGCTCGGTCAGGAAACAAACCGCTTCCATTGAGCCTGTATCATTCAGGGTATTGATAGTTTTCTGAATGACCTGCTTGTACTGGCGCTCATCAAGCTCACGCTCTTTACCGCAACCAATCAGCAGAATACGTTCGGACAGCACGTTTGGAACATGGTGCAGTAACAGCGTCTGCCCAGGTTTGCCTTCCAGTTCGCCACGGCGTAACAGGGCGCTGATATAGCCGTCACTGATTTTATCGAGTTGTTCGGCGATTGGGGAGAGTCGGCGTGGTTCAAAGACGCCCACAACGATGCAGGCACTCCGCTGTTTCTCCGGGCTACCGCTTTTTACACTGAACTCCATGCACTACGCTCCTGAATCTTAAAGACAACGACGGCTGCTACGGATAGAATTGAAACCTTTCGTAACTCATGTCCGCTGTTGTGGTGACTTCGTGTTAATCTTACGTTACTACGGTTTCGACACGTCAAAAAATTTCCTGAAGCGCGACGCCGCCGGGTTTTTTAATCTTAGCGATGATTTCGACGACTCAAGAGAATAAATGACGTTTAAGCCATGAAACAAGCAATTTTCCAGCAAAGAGACGGGTTTTTACGGGCGTATTTAAAGTGATAATCATAAGATATCTGGTGCGGGAAACGCTTAAGAGCCAACTGGCGATCCTTTTCATTCTGCTTCTGATCTTTTTCTGTCAGAAGTTAGTGAGGATCCTCGGTGCGGCTGTTGACGGCGAAATCCCAACAAATCTGGTGCTTTCTCTGCTCGGATTAGGCGTGCCAGAAATGGCGCAGCTTATTCTGCCGCTGAGCCTTTTCCTCGGCCTGCTGATGACGCTCGGGAAACTCTATACCGAAAGTGAAATCACGGTAATGCATGCCTGCGGCTTAAGTAAAGCCGTGTTGGTTAAAGCTGCGATGGTGCTGGCGTTATTGACGGGTATCGTCGCGGCGGTGAACGTCATGTGGGCGGGGCCGTGGTCATCCAGACATCAGGATGAAGTGTTGGCCGAAGCCAAAGCGAACCCCGGCATGGCGGCGCTCGCGCAAGGTCAGTTCCAGCAGGCAACTGACGGCAGCTCGGTGCTCTTTATTGAGAGCGTAGACGGCAGCAGTTTCAACGATGTTTTCCTGGCGCAGATCCGCACCAAAGGCAATGCGCGTCCGTCTGTTGTGGTGGCTGACTCCGGCCAGCTTTCACAGCGTAAAGATGGCTCGCAGATCGTGACGCTCAACAAAGGCACTCGCTTTGAAGGCACGGCGATGCTGCGCGATTTCCGTATCACCGATTTCCAGAACTATCAGGCGATTGTCGGGCATCAGAATGTCGCACTTGATGCCAATGATACCGAACAGATGGACATGCGTACGCTGATCAAAACGGACACCAATCGTGCCCGGGCGGAATTACACTGGCGTCTGACTCTGGTATTTACCGTATTTATGATGGCGTTGATGGTCGTTCCGCTGAGCGTGGTTAACCCGCGTCAGGGGCGTGTGCTGTCGATGCTGCCTGCAATGCTGCTCTATCTGGTCTTCTTCCTGCTGCAAACGTCTATCAAGTCTAACGGTGGAAAAGGCAAAATCGATCCGATGATTTGGACATGGGTGGTCAACGGCCTGTACCTGTTGCTGGCTCTGATGTTAAACCTGTGGGATACCGTGCCGATGCGTCGTGTGCGTGCCCGTTTTACGCGTAAAGGAGCGGTGTAATGCAGGCGTTTCGCGTTCTAGACCGCTATATCGGTAAAACCATTTTTACCACTATCATGATGACGTTGTTCATGCTGGTGTCGCTCTCCGGCATTATTAAATTCGTCGACCAGCTGAAAAAAGCCGGGCAGGGGAGCTATGACGCGCTGGGGGCGGGGATGTATACCATTCTCAGCGTGCCAAAAGATGTGCAGATTTTCTTCCCGATGGCCGCGCTGCTCGGCGCATTGCTGGGTCTGGGCATGCTGGCCCAGCGCAGTGAACTGGTGGTCATGCAGGCCTCGGGCTTCACCCGCATGCAGGTTGCACTGTCAGTGATGAAAACGGCGATCCCGCTGGTGATTCTGACCATGGCCATTGGCGAGTGGGTCGCACCGCAGGGAGAGCAGATGGCGCGTAATTATCGTGCGCAGGCCATGTACGGCGGATCGCTGATGTCTACCCAGCAAGGTTTGTGGGCGAAAGACGGTAACAACTTCGTCTATATCGAACGCGTGAAGGGCGATGACGAGCTGGGCGGCGTCAGTATCTACAGCTTTAACGATGATCGTCGTTTGCAGTCCGTTCGCTATGCCGCCTCTGCGAAGTTTGACCCGGCTAATAAACTCTGGCGCCTGTCGCAGGTTGACGAATCGAACCTGAAAGATCCGAAGCAAATTACCGGCTCTCAGACCGTTTCGGGTACCTGGAAGACCAATCTGACGCCGGACAAATTAGGCGTGGTTGCGCTGGATCCCGATGCGTTGTCGATCAGCGGTTTGCACAACTATGTTAAGTATCTGAAATCGAGTGGCCAGGATGCCGGTCGTTATCAGCTCAACATGTGGAGCAAAATATTTCAGCCGATGTCTGTGGCGGTCATGATGCTGATGGCGCTGTCGTTTATCTTTGGTCCGCTGCGTAGCGTGCCGATGGGCGTGCGCGTGGTCACGGGTATCAGCTTTGGTTTTGTCTTCTACGTGCTTGACCAGATTTTTGGCCCGCTCACGCTGGTATATGGGATCCCGCCGCTCATTGGCGCCCTGTTGCCAAGCGCTTCGTTCTTCCTGATAAGCCTCTGGTTGCTTCTCAGACGCTCCTGATCGTCCCTGTTCCTCACTCCCGCGCTGCCGGGAGTGAGGCTAATCTCCTGTTTCACACCGCACTTTTTCACACAACCTTCAACGCCTTGCCCGGAATTTGAGTATTATTGAGCGATGAAGTCGTGAAGGGATCCCCTATGAAGCAAATTCGAATGCTTGCGCAGTATTACGTCGATCTGATGATGAAGCTCGGCCTGGTTCGTTTCTCACTGCTGTTGGCCCTGGCGCTGGTGGTGCTGGCGATTGTCGTGCAAATGGCCGTCACTATGGTTCTTCATGGGCAGGTTGAAAGTATCGACGTTATCCGCTCGATCTTTTTCGGCCTGTTGATTACCCCGTGGGCTGTCTATTTTCTCTCTGTCGTGGTGGAACAACTCGAAGAGTCGCGCCAGCGGCTCTCCCGTCTGGTGCAGAAACTGGAGGAGATGCGCGAGCGCGACCTGAAACTTAACATACAGCTGAAGGACAACATCGCGCAGCTTAATCAGGAGATCTCGGATCGTGAAAAAGCGGAGGCCGAACGCCAGACCACGCTTGAGCAGCTGAAAATTGAGATGAAAGAGCGTGAAGTCACCCAGATCCAGCTGGAGCAGCAATCCTCTTTCCTGCGATCTTTTCTCGATGCCTCGCCTGATTTGGTTTTCTACCGTAATGAAGATAAAGAATTTTCGGGCTGTAACCGCGCGATGGAGCTGCTGACCGGGAAAAGCGAAAAACAGCTGATTCACCTCAAACCGCAGGATGTCTACTCGGAAGAAGCGGCGGCCAAGGTGATTGAAACCGATGAAAAAGTGTTCCGCCATAATGTCTCACTCACTTACGAACAGTGGCTGGACTATCCGGACGGACGCAAAGCCTGCTTCGAAATCCGTAAAGTGCCTTATTACGATCGCGTGGGGAAACGCCACGGCCTGATGGGCTTCGGGCGTGATATTACCGAGCGTAAGCGCTATCAGGACGCGCTGGAGCGCGCCAGCCGGGATAAGACGACATTCATCTCCACCATCAGCCACGAACTGCGTACGCCGCTGAACGGCATCGTGGGCCTGAGCCGCATTCTGCTGGACACCGAACTCACTTCCGAGCAAGAAAAATACCTCAAAACTATCCATGTTTCCGCCGTGACGCTCGGCAATATCTTCAACGATATTATTGATATGGATAAGATGGAGCGGCGTAAAGTTCAGCTGGATAATCAGCCCGTGGATTTCACCGGCTTCCTCGCCGATCTGGAGAATCTGTCCGGCCTGCAGGCGCAGCAAAAAGGGCTACGATTTGTGCTGGAGCCGACACTTCCTCTGCCGCATAAAGTGGTAACGGACGGTACGCGTCTGCGCCAGATCCTCTGGAATCTGATCAGTAATGCCGTCAAGTTTACCCAGCATGGCGCAGTGGTTGTGCGTATTCGCTTTGATGAAGGCGATATGTTGCACTTCGAGGTGGAAGATTCTGGCATCGGCATCCCGCAGGAAGAGCAGGATAAGATCTTCGCCATGTATTACCAGGTGAAAGACAGTAACGGCGGCAAACCAGCCACTGGGACCGGGATTGGTCTGGCGGTATCGCGCCGTCTGGCGAAGAGTATGGGCGGTGATATCACCGTGGCCAGCCAACAAGGTAAAGGCTCAACGTTTACGCTGACAGTGCATGCTCCGGCAGTGGCGGAAGAAGTCGAAGATACGTTTGAGAACGACGAACTGCCGCTGCCCGCGCTGCATGTGCTGCTGGTAGAAGATATTGAGCTGAACGTCATTGTTGCCCGTTCGGTTCTGGAAAAACTGGGTAACAGCGTCGATGTCGCCATGACGGGGACGGCCGCGCTGGAGATGTTTACCCCTGGCGAATATGACCTCGTTCTGCTGGATATTCAGCTGCCGGATATGACCGGGCTGGATATCTCTCGTGAACTCACCCGCCGTTATACCCGCGATGAGTTGCCGCCGTTGGTGGCTCTCACCGCGAACGTATTGAAGGATAAAAAAGAGTACCTCGATGCCGGTATGGACGATGTGCTTAGCAAACCGCTGGCGGTTCCCGCTCTGACCGCCATGATTAAAAAGTTCTGGGATACCAGTGATGAAGAGGAATGCACCATGACATCTGTTGATAGCGCGAAGGCACAAGCTATTCTGGATATCGCCATGCTCGAACAGTATATCGAGCTGGTGGGGCCGAAACTGATTACTGATGGTCTGGCCGTATTTGAAAAAATGATGCCAGGTTATTTAAGTGTGCTGGAATCGAATCTGACCGCTCGCGATCAGAAAGGCATAGTCGAAGAAGGCCACAAAATTAAAGGTGCTGCAGGCTCGATTGGTTTGCGTCACTTACAACAGCTCGGTCAACAGATCCAGTCTTCGGATTTACCGGCGTGGTGGGACAACGTGGGTGAATGGGTTGAGGAGATGAAACAAGAGTGGCAGAACGATGTGGACGTGCTTAAGGCGTGGGTGGACAGCACAAAAAAATGACCCCGGCTTAACCGGGGTGCGCGAATACTGCGCCAACACCAGGGAAATCGTGGCCGCGCCTGATTATTTGTGTTGTTCTCGCATGGACGCAGCCTAAAAATTAAGGCCGTAAGCAGTTAAGATAGCAAATCTTAAACGATTTGTTACATGAATCAGTGAAATGTGTGAAGCATAGCGTTTTAATCAGAATTATTAATGTGCTTCAGAGAGTTGGAAAGAAGGAACGGTTAATGAAAAAGGTTGGTATTGTACTCAGCGGATGTGGCGTCTACGACGGTACGGAGATTCATGAGTCCGTTCTGACGCTGCTGGCGCTGGCGAAACAGGGCGCAGAAGTCGTCTGTTTCGCACCGGATAAAAATCAGGTGGATGTCATCAATCATCTCACCGGCGAGCCGATGGCTGAAACCCGCAATGTGCTTATTGAATCGGCGCGTATTACGCGTGGCGCGGTGACCCCGCTGGCACAGGCGAATGCCGATGAGCTGGATGCGCTGATTGTTCCCGGCGGTTTTGGGGCGGCGAAAAATCTGAGCAGCTTTGCCAGCCTTGGCAGCGAGTGTCGGGTTGACCCGACGCTGAAAGATCTGGTTCAGCGTATGCACAGCGCGGGAAAGCCGCTGGGCTTTATGTGCATTGCGCCCGCCATGCTCCCTAAAATCTTTGATTTTCCGCTGCGCCTGACGATCGGGACGGATATTGATACGGCAGAGGTGATCGAAGAGATGGGTGGCGAGCATGTGCCTTGCCCTGTGGATGATATCGTCGTGGATGAAGACAACAAAATTGTCACCACTCCCGCCTATATGCTGGCGCAAAACATCGCTGAAGCCGCGGCCGGAATCGAGAAGCTGGTTGATCGCGTGCTGGTGCTGACTCAGTGAGTAAGAGAAACGCGACGCCTGTCGCCTGGGCGAAGCGCATTTTGCTTCGCATCATTCTGGTGCTGATGGTTTTCTGGGGAGGCGGCATTGCGGTGTTTAGCATTCTCCCCGTACCATTTTCTGCGGTGATGGTTGAGCGGCAGATCGGCGCATGGTTGACCGGTAATTTCAGCTACGTGGCGCATTCTGACTGGGTGAGCATGGATGAGATTTCACCGTGGATGGGGCTGGCGGTGATTGCCTCAGAAGATCAGAAATTCCCGGACCACTGGGGTTTTGACGTCACGGCGATTGAGAAAGCGCTGGCCCACAATGAACGCAACGAGAATCGCGTTCGCGGAGCGTCAACTCTTTCCCAGCAGACGGCAAAAAATCTTTTTTTGTGGGATGGACGAAGCTGGGTGAGAAAAGGGCTGGAAGCGGGCCTGACGTTAGGCATGGAGACGGTCTGGAGTAAAAAACGCATCCTGACGGTCTATCTGAATGTCGCTGAGTTTGGTGAGGGCGTGTTTGGTGTTGAGGCGGCAGCTCAGCGCTATTTCCATAAACCGGCCAGCCGTTTGACGCTTCCAGAAGCGGCACTGCTGGCGGCCGTATTACCCAACCCGATTCGGTTTAAAGCGGATGCGCCGTCTGGATATGTCCGCAGCCGCCAGGCGTGGATTATGCGTCAGATGCGCCAGCTTGGCGGGGAAGGATTTATGACGAGAAATAAATTGTATTAGATGAGGACTTAGTCCTCATCAAAGCCGGCATTAAACAGCGCGACGACCGCTTCCAGCGCTTCGACCTCTTGCGGACCCGTCGCTTCGACTTCAATCTGTCGGCCTTTGGCGGAATCCAGCATCAACAAAGCGATGACGCTATTGGCTTCGGCTTCGGTGCCTTCGTCGTTTCGCAGCAGCACTTCTGCATCAAATCCCTGCATCAGCTCAAACAATTTCATGGCCGGGCGTGCGTGCATGCCCAGCTTGTTGGTGATTTCAACGGTATGTTTTACGGTCATGTTTTGCGTTTTTCCAGCGTGCGATGACGAGACTGAACGTTTTTACCGCGTGAGCGGAAATAATCGGCCAGCTGTTCGGCAATATACACCGAACGATGTTTACCACCGGTACACCCAATCGCGACGGTCAGATAGCTGCGGTTGTTGGTTTCCAGCATAGGTAACCATAGCTCAAGGTAGCTTCGCGTCTGGTAAATAAAATTGTGAACTTCTGTGTGTCTGTCGAGGAATGCGGCGACGGGCTTATCCAGACCGGTCATTGGACGCAGTTTCGGGTCCCAGTGCGGGTTAGGCAGGAAGCGCACGTCGAAAACATAATCCGCATCAATCGGAATACCGTGTTTGAAACCAAAGGATTCGAACACCATGGTCAGCTCGCGCTCGCGTTTACCCAGCAGGCGTGTGCGCAGCATTTCTGCCAGTTCATGAACGGACATCTCGGAGGTATCGACGATCAAATCCGCACGGGAACGCAGCGGTTCCAGCAGATCGCTCTCTTCATCGATGGCGCTCTCCAGCGATAAATTCTTGCTGGAAAGAGGGTGCAGACGACGGGTATCGCTGTAGCGGCGGATCAGGGTATTACGATCGGCATCAAGGAACAGCAGCTGAGGCGTAAAGGTCTCAGGCAGACTGTTCATCGCCTGTTCAAAGACCTCCGGGGATTCCGGCATGTTGCGCACGTCGATACTCACCGCAGCAGAAATTTGCCTGTCGGCCAGCGTACGCGCCAGGTCGGGCAGCAGTACGACCGGAAGGTTATCTACGCAGTAAAATCCCATATCTTCGAGCGCCCGGAGAGCAACGGATTTTCCCGAGCCCGAACGACCGCTGACGATCATCAGCACCATGTTCCGTTTCTCCTCACGACGACAGATGTGAAGGCTATCTCCTGGTTACGCATCATCCTGATGGCCTTCCGCTTCGGTGATAATTTGATACAGCTCCTCATCACTTTGGGCTGCGCGCAGGCGGCGGCAAATCGTTTTATCCGCCAGACGTTTAGCGACCAGCGAAAGCGTATGCAAATGGGTTTTCGTCTGGTCAGCGGGCACCAGCAGAGCAAACAGCAGATCCACAGGCTGATTATCAATCGCATCAAAGGCGATAGGCGTTTCGAGCTGCACGAAAACACCAACGGCACGTAAGGTGTCTTCTTCCAGTTTGCCATGCGGAATGGCAATGCCGTTGCCGATACCGGTACTGCCCATTTTTTCGCGGGTCAGAATCGCTTCAAACACCACCTGGGGCGGCAGGCCTAACTGTTTTGCGGCCAGTTCACTGATGATTTCCAGAGCACGCTTTTTGCTCTGACAGTGAACGCCACTGCGGGTACATTCCTGGTTAAGGACATTACTCAATTGAAGAGCCGAATCGTTGTTCATCATAATTTCACCTAAGCGCTAACCGTACAAATGGCCTGTTGTGTTTCACAACAGGCCGTCCTGCACCCGTTAACTGCCCGGACAATTAGTGTTGTTTCAGTTTATCTTTATGTTTATTAAGCTGTCGTGCCAGCTTGTCAATCAAGCCGTCGATAGCCGCGTACATGTCTTGCCCTTCCGCACTGGCATGGATTTCACCCCCGTTGATGTGCAGGGTTGCGTCCGAGATATGAGTCACTTTCTCCACTTTTAACACAATGTAGACCTGATTGATCCTCTCGAAATATTGCTCCAGCTTAGCGAATTTTGTATTCACAAAATCGCGTAACGCTTCGGTGATTTCGACGTTGTGTCCTGTGATGTTGAGCTGCATAGTGTCTTCCTTATCGGTTGTGTCAAACCAGTTGTTTACGCTGGTTAGACGGCGGAATGGATAAAGACTCTCGATACTTCGCAACAGTACGACGTGCCACCATAATACCCTGGTCGGACAGCATGGTGGTTAACTTACTGTCACTCAGTGGCTTCGCGGGATTTTCCGCGGCGATCAACTTCTTCACCAGTGCGCGGATCGCCGTTGACGAGGCTTCGCCGCCGCCCTCGGTATTCACATGGCTGGAGAAGAAATACTTAAGCTCAAAAATACCGCGCGGACTGTGCAGATACTTCTGCGTGGTCACGCGGGAGATAGTGGATTCATGCATCTCGACGGCCTGGGCAATATCGGCCAGCACCATCGGTTTCATAAACTCGTCACCTTTTTCAAAAAAGGCCTGCTGCTGCTCAACAATGCAGCGGCTGACTCGCAGTAATGTATCATTGCGGCTCTCCAGGCTTTTTATCAGCCATCGCGCTTCCTGAAGATTGCTACGAATATACTGGTTGTCGGAGTCGTTGCGCACGCTGGTGCACATGGAGGCGTATTGCTGATTGATTTGCAGGCGGGGAATGCTGTCGGAATTGAGCTCAACGCTCCAGCGGCCGTTATGCTTTCTCACCAATACGTCAGGAATAACGTATTCGGGTTCGCTGGTCTGGATAGATTGCCCAGGGCGCGGATCGAGCGATTGAATCAGATTAACCGCTTCTTTCAGCACATCTTCTTTGAGCCGGGTCACGCGCATTAGCGTTCGGAAATCGTGGTTCGCCAGCAGATCGAGGTGATCGCTAATGATCAAGCGTGCTTCCTCGATCCAGGGAGTCTCTTTCGCGAATTGGGAAAGCTGGATCAGCAGGCAGTCGCGCAGATCTTTCGCCGCAACGCCAACAGGATCAAAGCGCTGAATGCGTTTAAGTACGGCTTCTATTTCATCAAGATCGACTTCGCCATCACCGATGCTTTCAAGGATATCGTCCAGCGATACGGTCAAATAGCCGGTGTCGTCAACCGCATCGACAATCGAGGTTGCGATCGCGCGATCGGTTTCGGTAAAAGGCGTCAGCTCTACCTGCCACATCAGGTAATCCTGAAGCGACTGCGTGGTTTCACCCTGATAAACCGGTAACTCGTCATCCTGATAGTCGGCACGCGTCCCGGACGGCGTTCCGGCGGTGTAGATTTCATCCCAGCTGGCATCTAACGGCAGCTCATCCGGCATCTCTTTTTGTTCAAGAGCGTCAGCCGTATCGAGCGCTTCAGTATCCTGTTTTTCCTGGGTATCTACCTCGTCATGAAGATCGGTTTGCTCCAGCAGCGGGTTGCTATCCAGGGCTTGCTGGAGTTCCTGCTGGAGTTCTAACGTGGACAGTTGCAACAGACGAATCGCCTGTTGTAGCTGTGGCGTCATTGCCAACTGCTGGCTGAGCCTTAATTGCAAACCTTGCTTCATGTTCAGAGCGTTTTTCTCCGGTTATACCCGTCATACTTCAAACTGCATGTGCGGTGACTGAGCTCGCTCATCCCAGCCACTTACTGACGTAAGCTCCAGGGACTCACTTATTTGCCGTCTGCCTGCCGCTCGACTTATTCAAAGTATATGCGTGACTTAACCTCTACCCTATCAGAGTCTGAAGTCTTCCCCAAGGTACACGCGCTTCACTTGCTCATCTTCAAGGATTTGCTGTGGGGTTCCGTGGGCGATTAAATGGCCCTGGCTGACGATATAAGCGCGTTCGCAGACGGCCAGTGTTTCACGCACGTTGTGGTCCGTGATGAGGACACCGAGGCCGCTGTCGCGCAGATGCTCGATAATACGTTTGATGTCGATTACAGAAATCGGGTCGACGCCTGCAAATGGCTCATCCAGAAGAATAAATTTCGGATTTGCTGCAAGAGCGCGGGCGATCTCTACGCGGCGGCGTTCACCACCGGAAAGCGACTGGCCCATGCTGTCGCGCAGATGCTCAATATGGAACTCTTCCATCAGCTCATTGGCACGATCCTGGCGCTGTTCGGCGGTCAAATCGTCACGGATTTGCAGAACAGCCATCAGATTGTCGAACACGCTCAGGCGGCGGAAAATAGAGGCTTCCTGCGGCAGGTAGCCAATTCCACGACGCGCGCGGGCGTGCAGCGGCAGAATACTGATGTCTTCGTCATCAATGATAATGTTACCGGCATCGCGCGCGACAATCCCCACCACCATATAGAAAGTGGTTGTTTTGCCCGCGCCGTTAGGACCCAACAGGCCAACGATTTCGCCGGATTTGACGGTCAGACTGACATCTTCCACTACGCGACGGCCTTTGTAGGCTTTGGCGAGGTTCTTTGCAGTTAATGTTGCCATAACGAATTAGTTACTCTTTTTCTGTGCCGGAGCCTGGTCTTTGCCTTTGTCCTGCAGCTGAGACGGAACCAGAACGGTGGTGACGCGCTTGCCTTTCTCGCTGGAAGCCTGCATTTTTTGCTCTTTCACCAGGTAAGTGATTTTGTCACCGGTGATGTTGCTGTCCAGCTGCTCCAGATAGGCATTGCCGGTCAGGATGACCAGATCCTTCGCCAGTTCATAGTGCATATGAGACGCACGGCCTTTCACTGGCTTACCGTTGTCCTGCATCTGGTAGAAGGTGGCAGGATTGCCGTAGCCATCAATGATCTCTTTGCCTTGCTCGCCGCCCGGACGGGTGACAACCACTTTGTCGGCATTGATTTTGATGGTGCCCTGAGTCATCACAACATTGCCCGTGAAGGTCACAACGTTGCCCTGCATATCAAGCGACTGAGTATCAGATTCGATATGAATGGGCTGCTCAGTATCGCCCGTCACAGCAAGCGCAGGGAGACTGGCGGCCAGCAGCGCGCTGGCGATGATAAAATTAAGGCTGAGTTTGTTTGTTTTGAATTTCATAGGAGGTTCTAACCTTTTCAATCAGCTCGGCGTTTTTGCTGCGTAAGTTTCCGCGCATTCTCAGACCGCTGGAATTAAATGTTGTCCCGTATAACGTGACCAGATCTTGTGAAGTGACATCCTGGGTGACCAGGTTGATCTGGGCATTATCCGTCGTAATTTTGCGCAGTTGAGAGTCAGCGGTCAGAGCGTTGACTTCAACATGACCATACAGATAAAGCATACGGTCATTCGTCAATTTTGCTCTGTCAGATTTAATCGACCACGTCGGCACTTTGTTGGTATCAAATGTGGTCATGACCGGCTGAGTAAACCACGAGATACCTTCCTCGGAAAAATACTCAACATGCTGGGCGATCAGGCGATAATTCAGGGCACCTTCCGGGCTGTAAACTACCGTGTCGCTGTGATCGCTCTTGTAGGTTGGATCGCTCGCATTGGTCACATCGGCTGGCGCATCGTCCTGGTCTGCGAGATTCACACCAATCAGCACCAGTACGGCCAGTGAAAGCAGAATGATAACCCAACGTCTGGTTTTACTCATATCGATTGCCCTTTGGCCTCATCAAGCTTGCCCTGCGCCAGCAATAACAGGTCGCACACCTCTCGCACGGCACCGCGGCCACCGTTGATCCGGGTGACATAGTCAGCGCGCGGGATCAGCAGCGGATGCGCATCGGCAACGGCGATACTCAACCCCACTTCAGCCATAACCGGCCAGTCAATAAGATCGTCGCCAACATAGGCAACATTTTCAGGGGAAATAGCCAGTTTCGCCAGTAAATCCCGGAAAGCCACTCGTTTGTCAGATTGGCCCTGATAAAGATGGGTAATACCCAACGTCGCACAGCGATCTTCTACCAGTTTAGCCTTACGTCCGGTGATAATTGCCACTTCGATGCCTGAAGTGAGCGCACAACGAATGCCATAGCCGTCGCGTACGTTAAACGCTTTCAGCTCTTCGCCATTGTTGCCCATAAAAATCAAACCATCGGACAGTACACCGTCGACGTCCAAAATCAGCAGACGAACGTTTTCCGCCTGCGCCATTATTTGCGTGCTTACCGGACCATAACAGGTTGCAAGGGATGCACCCGCATTACTCATTGTCTTATCCTTCATTACACTACGCCTGCGCGCAGGAGATCATGCATATGTACCACACCCAGCAGTTGGTCGCCATCTGCAACCATGGCCGAGGTAATATGACGGGACTGCATCAGGTTTAAAACTTCCACCGCCAGCGTACCCGGACGCACCCGGATCCCGCCTGGCGTCATGACGTCAGCAATACCTAAATGGCGTACGTCAACGCCCATATCAAATACGCGGCGTAAATCACCGTCGGTGAAGATGCCTTCGATCTTCATCTGTTCGTCGCAAATCACCGTCATACCGAGATTTTTACGAGTGATTTCCAGCAAGGCATCCCGCAGTGAGGCCTCTTTGCTGACGTGGGGAATTTCCTCCCCGGTGTGCATTATATCGTTAACCCGCAGTAACAGTTTACGTCCCAACGCACCGCCTGGGTGTGAAAGGGCGAAATCTTCCGGGGTAAAACCGCGGGCTTCAAGCAGCGCAACGGCCAGGGCATCACCCATGACCAGCGCAGCAGTGGTGCTGGAGGTCGGTGCCAGGCCAAGCGGGCAAGCCTCTTTTGGCACTTTCACGCACAAATGAATATCGGCCGCCCGGGCCATGCTGCTTTCCGGGCGACTGGTCATGCATATGAGCTGAACCTGTAGCCGCTTCAGCACGGGGATGAGGGCCAGGATCTCGTTGGACTCACCGGAGTTGGAGAGTGCAATAACGACATCCTGCGGCGTCACCATCCCCAGGTCGCCATGAGCGGCTTCACCCGGATGGACAAAGAATGATGGGGTTCCGGTGCTGGCGAAAGTCGCGGCCATTTTACGGCCAATGTGACCCGATTTCCCCATGCCCATCACCACAACTTTGCCCGCGCAGGAGAATATTTTCGCACACGCCTGGCTAAAATCCTGATTAATGTATTGATCTAACTGCGCCAGACCTTCACGTTCAATCTCCAGAACTTCTTTGCCTGCTTTCTGAAAGTCAAAATCCGGCTGCAATTCTAATGGCGACATAATGCGTTTCCGATTACCCAGAGAGAAGAGGCGATAGCCAGTAAAGCATCGCCATCCATACGATAAATCCACCCGTCAGCAGGGCGCCTGTTCCTTTGCCTGTTTGCTGTTTTCGCCGCCAGCAGAGCAGGGCGAAAATCACGCTGACTAACAGCATCACACCGTAATCGCGGGAGAAGGCCAGTGGGTTAAATGCTCCTGGCGCAATCAGTGCGGGTAAACCCATGACGATAGCGATGTTGAAGATGTTCGAGCCAATGATATTGCCAATCGCAATATCATCTTCACCTTTCCGTGCCCCCGCTAACGCGGTGGCCAGTTCCGGCAAACTGGTGCCGATAGCAATCACCGTCAGGCCAATCGTCAGCTCGCTCATAGCGAAGTAATTTGCCAGCACGGTGGCGTTATCAATCACCATTCTGGTGGCCATCGGCATGATGATCAGCGCCACCCCCAGCCATAACAGCGCCACGGGCAGGGTGCCTTCCCGTGGCAGCTCTGCAACTTGTTCCCGCGTCAGGCTGTCGTTACCCTGTTTTTCCGCCAGACGAGCAATTTTTACGATATAGAGAAGCCAAATGATCGCCAGCGCCAGTAATAAAATGCCGTCGTCGAGCGTCAGTTGTCCATCATAAAGGACATAGCCCGCAAGCAGGGTGACAATTAACATTAGCGGCAATTCGCGGCGCAGAACATCAGAATGCACGCGAAATGGATGCAGTAGCGCCGCAAGGCCAAGGATCAGTAAAATATTGACAATATTAGAGCCAATTGCCGTCCCAATAGCGAGATCGATCTGACCGTTGAGCGACGCGGAAACGGAGACAATAATTTCCGGAAGCGATGTTCCGACGCTAACCACCGTCATTCCGATGATCAGAGGCGGCATGCCAAAGAGCCTGCAAAGGATTGATGCTGCGAAAACCAAACGGTCAGCACTGTAGACCACCAGAAGTAAACCAATTATTAACAGTGCCGTTGCTAAAAGCATCAAAAATCCTTTATTCAGGTATACTCGCCGGTCCACTGAGAATGAATCTCTGGCGCGGCACGTAGTCTGAAGTCGTAACGAATTCCTAATTTTGACTTTATGCGCCGGAAAAGTAAAACAAATGCCAGCTTTCGCTAACCCGTGCGGACCATATTCTGCAAAAATGTTGGGTTTAAGGCTGAATTAAGCGCCATGCTTAACCTGAAAGGGAAAGAAAGGAACTTTAAATGAGCCAAACGATGGCGAATTTAGTCGATGTCCGTGACGTCAGCTTCTCTCGCAGCAACAGATTGATATTTGAAGACATTACATTGACAGTCCCACGGGGCAAGATCACCGCTATCATGGGACCTTCCGGAATCGGCAAAACGACGCTGCTGCGCCTCATTGGTGGACAAATTCCTCCTGACCGCGGCGAAATCCTCTTCGACGGCGAAAATATCCCGGCGATGTCTCGCACGCGTCTGTATACCGTCCGTAAACGTATGAGCATGCTTTTTCAGTCCGGGGCGTTGTTTACCGACATGAACGTCTTTGACAACGTAGCTTACCCGCTGCGTGAGCATACTCATCTGTCTCCGGAGTTGCTGAAAACGACGGTCATGATGAAACTGGAAGCGGTGGGTCTGCGCGGCGCGGCCAAACTGATGCCGTCTGAGCTTTCCGGCGGAATGGCGCGTCGTGCGGCGCTGGCGCGTGCGATTGCGCTTGAACCCGATTTAATCATGTTCGACGAGCCGTTTGTCGGGCAGGATCCTATTACCATGGGCGTGCTGGTGAAGCTGATTTCAGAACTGAACAGCGCACTGGGCGTGACCTGTATTGTGGTCTCTCACGATGTCCCTGAAGTGCTGAGTATCGCGGACTACGCCTACATTGTGGCGGATAAAAAAATCGTTGCGCATGGTGGTGCTCAGGCGTTGCAGAACAACAGCGATCCTCGCGTTCGCCAGTTCCTCGACGGCATTGCGGACGGTCCTGTACCGTTCCGCTATCCAGCGGGTGACTACCATCAAGATTTATTGGGAATAGGGAGTTAAGCCACTCATGTTGTTAAATGCGTTGGCCGCTCTTGGACACCGTGGCATAAAAACCATCAGGACGTTCGGGCGTGCCGGGTTGATGTTATTTAATGCGCTGGTCGGCAAGCCGGAATTCCGCAAGCATGCCCCATTGCTGATACGTCAGCTCTATAATGTCGGCGTGCTGTCGATGCTGATTATCATCGTCTCCGGGTTGTTTATCGGGATGGTTCTTGGGCTGCAGGGATATCTCGTTTTAACGACATACAGTGCAGAGACCAGTCTCGGTATGCTGGTGGCGCTTTCTCTGCTACGTGAGCTTGGACCGGTGGTGGCCGCGTTGCTCTTCGCCGGCCGAGCGGGTTCTGCTTTAACCGCTGAAATCGGTCTGATGCGCGCGACAGAACAGCTATCCAGTATGGAAATGATGGCCGTCGATCCCCTGCGTCGCGTCATCTCCCCCCGTTTTTGGGCGGGTGTTATTTCTCTCCCGCTGCTGACGATCCTCTTTGTGGCCGTCGGTATCTGGGGCGGTTCGCTGGTTGGCGTACAGTGGAAAGGCATTGACGCGGGCTTCTTCTGGTCAGCAATGCAGGATGCTGTCGATCTGCGAATGGACCTGGTGAACTGTCTGATTAAGAGCGCGGTCTTTGCCATCACTGTCACCTGGATTGCGTTGTTCAATGGTTATGATGCGATACCGACCTCAGAAGGTATTAGTCGCGCGACAACGCGCACTGTCGTTCATTCGTCGCTGGCCGTACTTGGCCTGGATTTTGTGCTCACCGCACTGATGTTTGGGAATTGAGTTCATGCAAACAAGAAAAAGTGAAATTTGGGTTGGTGTATTTATGGTGCTGGCGCTGTTAGCGGCCCTGTTTATTTGCTTAAGAGCGGCGGATATCACCTCAATTCGGACTGAACCCACTTATCGTATCTATGCCACCTTCGATAACATCGGTGGTCTGAAAGCACGTTCTCCCGTCCGCATTGGCGGCGTGGTTATCGGACGGGTGTCAGATATCACCCTGGATGAGAAAACCTACCTGCCGCGCGTAGAGATGGACATTGAAGAACGTTACAACAATATTCCGGATACCAGCTCCCTCTCTATCCGTACTTCCGGTTTGCTTGGCGAGCAATATCTGGCACTGAATGTCGGCTTTGAAGACCCGGAGCTGGGAACGTCTATCCTTAAAGATGGCGGCGTGATCCAGGATACCAAGTCGGCTATGGTGCTCGAAGACATGATTGGTCAGTTCCTTTACAACAGTAAAGGTGATGACAAGAAAGCTGACGATGGCTCTGCACAGAGTGAAGGTCAAACCGACGTCACGCCGACCTCTGGCACAACGAATTCACCTCAGGAGAAGTAATTCATGATTAAACGACTGCTAATGGTTGCCATGCTGGTGATTGCCCCTCTGACCGCTGCCACTGCGGCTGACCAGACCAACCCGTATAAATTAATGGATGAGGCGGCACAGAAAACGTTTGATCGCCTGAAAAATGAACAGCCTAAAATCCGCTCAAATCCGGATTATCTGCGTGATGTCGTTGACCAGGAGCTGCTGCCATATGTGCAGGTGAAATACGCTGGTGCGCTGGTGCTGGGTCGCTACTACAAAGACGCTACCCCTGCACAGCGCGATGCCTACTTTGCTGCTTTCCGTGAATATTTGAAGCAGGCTTATGGACAGGCGCTGGCCATGTACCACGGTCAGACTTATCAGATCGCACCAGAACAATCGCTGGGTAATGCCACTATTGTGCCGATTCGTGTGACCATTATCGATCCAAATGGTCGTCCGCCGGTACGCCTGGACTTCCAGTGGCGTAAAAACAGCCAGAGTGGCAACTGGCAGGCTTACGACATGATCGCCGAAGGGGTGAGTATGATTACGACCAAGCAGAATGAGTGGAGCGATCTGCTGCGTACCAAAGGCATTGATGGCCTGACTGCACAGTTGAAATCCATCTCTAACCAGAAAATTACCCTGGACGAGAAAAAGTAATGACACAGCAATTCAGCTGGGCGCGTGAAGGCGACAAATTATTGTTGTCGGGCGAGCTCGACCAGGATCTGCTGAATCCGTTATGGGATGCGCGCCATGACGCCATGAAGGGCGTCACGCTGATTGACCTCAGCAGCGTGTCCCGGGTTGATACGGCAGGTGTGGCGCTGTTAGTACATCTGGTTGCAGAAGGTAAAAATCAGGGTGCCGCTGTCACGCTTTCCGGTGTCAGCGAAAACGTGCTGACCCTTGCGAAGCTTTATAATCTGCCCGAAGACGCATTACCTCGCTAATTATTTCAGTGTGTTACTTGTGAAAGCCTCGACTGTTTCATGGTCGGGGCTTTTTGCTTGTTTAAGACTGCGCCACTTTGCTCTAAGATGTTGGGCTTGTTTTCACTATCAGATGATTTAGAACCCATGGAAAATCATGAAATCCAGACAGTGCTGATGAATGCACTCTCCCTTAAGGAAGTCCACGTCACAGGCGATGGCAGTCACTTTCAGGTTATTGCTGTGGGTGAGTTTTTCGACGGTATGAGCCGTGTGAAGAAACAGCAGGCTGTTTACGCGCCGCTGATGGAATACATTGCGGATAACCGCATCCACGCCTTGTCGATCAAAGCTTATACCCCACAAGAGTGGGAGCGCGATCGCAAGCTAAACGGTTTTTGAGCTGGGGGGATGTGAGCCCACAGCACGGTTGAATTGATAAGAGAGCACATTCATGGATAAATTTCGTGTACAGGGGCCAACGCGTCTCCAGGGCGAAGTCACAATTTCCGGCGCCAAAAACGCCGCGCTACCGATTCTCTTCGCTGCACTGCTGGCAGAAGAGCCGGTAGAAATTCAGAACGTACCGAAACTGAAAGATATCGACACCACCATGAAGCTGCTCAGTCAACTGGGTACCAAAGTGGAGCGCAACGGTTCGGTATGGATCGACGCCAGCAACGTCAACATCTTCTGCGCGCCGTACGAACTGGTGAAAACCATGCGTGCATCCATCTGGGCACTTGGCCCGCTGGTGGCGCGTTTTGGTCAGGGTCAGGTTTCTCTGCCGGGTGGCTGTGCAATCGGCGCGCGTCCGGTTGACCTGCACATCTTTGGCCTTGAGAAGCTCGGAGCCGAGATCAAGCTTGAAGAAGGTTACGTTAAAGCCTCGGTGAATGGCCGCCTGAAGGGCGCGCACATTGTGATGGATAAAGTCAGCGTAGGCGCGACGGTAACTATCATGTCAGCAGCAACGCTGGCGGAAGGGACAACAGTTATCGAGAACGCCGCGCGTGAGCCGGAAATTGTTGATACCGCTAACTTCCTCGTTGCGCTCGGGGCGAAGATCACTGGCCAGGGTACGGATCGTATCACCATCGAAGGCGTTGAACGTCTGGGCGGCGGTGTGTATCGCGTTCTGCCGGATCGTATTGAAACGGGTACGTTCCTGGTCGCTGCGGCCATTTCAGGTGGCAAAATTGTCTGTCGCAACGCGCAGCCGGATACGCTGGATGCGGTTCTGGCGAAACTGCGTGATGCGGGTGCGGACATTGAGACCGGAGAAGACTGGATTAGTCTGGATATGCACGGCCAACGCCCGAAAGCGGTGAATGTGCGTACCGCTCCGCATCCTGCTTTCCCGACGGATATGCAGGCGCAATTCACGCTGTTGAATCTGGTGGCTGAAGGTACTGGTTTCATTACGGAAACCATCTTCGAAAACCGCTTTATGCACGTACCGGAACTTATCCGTATGGGCGCGCATGCGGAAATCGAAAGCAATACCGTCATTTGTCATGGCGTAGAAACGCTGTCTGGCGCTCAGGTTATGGCAACGGATTTACGTGCATCGGCGAGCCTGGTGCTGGCGGGTTGTATTGCGGAAGGCACTACGGTGGTGGATCGTATCTATCACATCGATCGTGGCTATGAGCGTATCGAAGACAAACTGCGCGCGCTGGGTGCAAACATTGAGCGTGTAAAGGGCGAGTAATCGTTCCGGCAGCCCCCTGCCAGAAATGACCGGGGGGTTGCTGTTCCTGTCTGAATATAGCGTCAGTTCTGGCGCTATTCTCCCTGTTTTTTCTGGCGCATCATGCGCGTTCTGTCGATAAATTCGTGGGTAATGGGATCGTGGTAACGCGATGGCCAGATCACCCAGGGTTGCGTTTCCAGCGCGTTGGCAATGATCAACTCACCTTTTGGCCAGGGGCGTGTTAACGCGTTTGCCAGCGTCGAAGAGCTTAATCCACTGCGCCTTGATTCCGCAGCCAGCGATGTCCCTTTTTTGCGTAATGCGGCAATAATATCGGCCGAATGCCAGTCAATAAACTTCTTATCCATATGCTGTCCTCTGTTACGAAAGTGTCCATGTCATTTCGGTTGAATTAACGATGGTTACTATACCTTCTTCGAACAGCGGTTCTAAAAAGTTCGCATAACAGGAAGCAATATTCGGAATATGACAGGGCTTTATTCATGCGGCCTGTAAGCCGATTATTTAACATGAATAGATGCTTTATTGGAACTTATAGGATACTCCCCGCGAAGGTGCGGGGAGGAGAAGGCAGATTAGCGGTCGCGCTGAACGGCGATGTGGGCAAGTCCAATTAACGCATCGCGCCACGGGCTGTCTGGGATAACCTGAATGGCAGCAATCGCTTTATCGGCTTCTTCTTCAGCGCGTTGACGCGTCCATTCCAGCGAACCGCAGATAGCCATTGTTTCCAGTACAGGTTCCAGAAGATGTCGACCGTTTCCTTGCTCAATCGCTTCGCGAATCATTTTTGCCTGATCCGGCGAACCATTACGCATGGCATGTAACAGTGGCAGGGTCGGTTTACCTTCGTTGAGGTCATCGCCGACGTTTTTGCCGAGCGTTTCGCCATCGGCGCTGTAATCGAGCAAATCATCAATCAGCTGGAACGCGGTGCCAAGGTAGCGTCCATAATCCTGCAGACCGCGCTCTTGCTCCTCGCTACACCCTGCCAGAATACCGGAACACTGAGCCGCCGCTTCAAACAGACGCGCGGTTTTGCTGTAGATCACCCGCATGTAGTTTTCTTCGGTAATGTTCGGATCGTTAACGTTCATCAGCTGCAATACTTCACCTTCTGCGATGACGTTAACCGCCTCTGACATCACTTCCAGCACTTTAAGCGAGCCGAGTCGGGTCATCATCTGGAAGGCGCGGGTATAGATAAAATCACCCACCAGAACGCTGGCAGCGTTTCCAAATGCGGCATTCGCCGTGGCTTTCCCGCGGCGCATATCTGACTCATCCACCACATCATCATGCAGAAGCGTGGCAGTGTGGATAAACTCAATGAGAGCGGCAATATTGACGTGAGCATTTCCCTGATATCCAACGGCTCGTGCGGCTAGTATGGCTATCATTGGACGGATGCGTTTACCGCCGCCACTGACGATGTAATAACCCAACTGATTGATGAGCTGAACATCAGAGTTGAGTTGCTCCAGGATTGCTGCATTCACACCCGCCATATCCTGCGCGGTTAAATCGTTGATTTTATCTAAATTCATCGCAAAAGCCGGGCTTCTTATCCAGTTTGCCGTATAGTAAATCGGCTCACAAAGGGTTTTGGTTTATCAATAGTAGCGCTGATTGTACTGAAAAAACGGCTCAGATAAACGTTACCGTACGTGTTGTGTTTTTTTTCTTCATGTATTGATGGTAGCACTTGTCAAAGGCTCGCGTTTTGCGTAATATTCGCGCCCTATTGTGAATATTTATAGCGCACTCTGAATCACACGAGGATGTGCGCGGAAGCGGAGTTCTATATGTACGCGGTTTTCCAAAGTGGTGGTAAACAACACCGAGTAAGCGAAGGTCAGACCGTTCGCCTGGAAAAGCTGGACATCGCAACTGGCGAATCTGTTGAGTTCGCTGAAGTTCTGATGATCGCAAACGGTGAAGAAGTCAAAATCGGCGTTCCTTTCGTTGATGGCGGCGTTATCAAAGCTGAAGTTGTTGCTCATGGTCGTGGCGAGAAAGTTAAAATCGTTAAGTTTCGTCGTCGTAAACACTACCGTAAGCAGCAGGGCCACCGTCAGTGGTTCACTGATGTGAAAATTACTGGCATCAGCGCCTAAGACCTGAGGAGAGATTTAAATGGCACATAAAAAGGCTGGCGGCTCAACTCGTAACGGTCGCGACTCAGAAGCTAAACGTCTTGGCGTTAAGCGTTTCGGTGGCGAAACCGTTCTGGCGGGTAGCATCATCGTTCGTCAACGTGGCACTAAATTCCACGCTGGTAACAACGTAGGTTGCGGTCGTGACCACACTCTGTTTGCTAAAGCAGACGGTAAAGTGAAATTTGAAGTTAAAGGCCCGAACAACCGTAAATACATCAGCATCGTTGCTGAGTAAGTTTTTCGTGGTCCGGTAACGGATTAAAGCCCCGCAACGTGTTGCGGGGCTTTTTACATTGAAAAGCTGCAAAATTTTCTGCAGGGAAAACGGGCATGAAACAGCAGGCTGGCATCGGCATTCTCCTGGCACTCACAACTGCGGTGTGCTGGGGGGCGTTGCCAATTGCAATGAAGCAGGTCCTGGAAGTGATGGAGCCGCCCACCGTGGTGTTTTATCGCTTCCTGATGGCAAGTATTGGCCTTGGCGCGATTTTGGCGATAAAAGGCAAGCTGCCGCCTCTGAGGATCTTCCGTAAACCGCGTTGGCTGGTTCTGCTGGCTATTGCGACGGGAGGTCTGTTCGGCAACTTTATTCTGTTCAGTTCTTCCTTGCAGTATTTAAGCCCTACCGCGTCGCAGGTGATTGGTCAGCTTTCACCGGTTGGCATGATGGTTGCCAGCGTCTTTATCCTCAAGGAAAAGATGCGCGGTACGCAGATCATTGGGGCAATCCTGCTGCTTTGTGGTCTGGTGATGTTTTTTAACACCAGCCTGATCGAAATATTTACCCGACTGACAGATTACACCTGGGGTGTCATTTTTGGCGTTGGGGCAGCAACGGTCTGGGTGAGTTATGGTGTCGCGCAAAAGGTGTTATTGCGCAGACTCGCCTCACAGCAGATCCTCTTTTTATTGTACACTTTGTGTACAATAGCATTATTGCCGTTAGCCAAACCGGGAGTCATTTCCCAGCTAAGCGACTGGCAACTGGCGTGCCTCATTTTTTGTGGGCTGAATACGCTGGTCGGTTATGGCGCGCTGGCCGAAGCGATGGCGCGTTGGCAGGCAGCACAAGTGAGCGCATTGATTACGCTCACTCCGCTGTTTACGCTGTTATTTTCAGATTTGTTATCAATGGCCTGGCCCGATTTCTTCGTCAAACCGATGTTAAACCTGTTGGGGTATCTCGGTGCGTTTGTCGTGGTTGCGGGCGCGATGTATTCCGCCATTGGTCATCGTCTTTGGGGACGTTGGCGCAAAAATGAAGCGGTTGTAGTTGTCCCCCGCTCAGGCGAATGATTTACGGAGAGTAAGATGAAGTTTGTTGATGAAGCAACGATCCTGGTTGTTGCAGGTGATGGCGGTAATGGTTGCGTAAGCTTCCGCCGTGAAAAATATATTCCGCGTGGCGGCCCTGACGGCGGCGACGGTGGAGATGGTGGTGACGTGTGGTTAGAGGCGGATGAAAACCTCAACACGCTGATCGACTACCGCTTTGAAAAATCTTTCCGCGCTGAGCGTGGCCAGAATGGTCAGAGCCGCGACTGTACCGGTAAACGCGGTAAAGACGTGGCGATTAAAGTCCCTGTCGGTACGCGTGTTATCGATCAGGGTACGGGCGAAACCATGGGTGACATGACCAAACACGGTCAGCGTCTGATGGTCGCAAAAGGCGGTTGGCATGGTCTCGGCAACAGCCGTTTCAAATCTTCCGTTAACCGTACTCCGCGTCAGAAAACCATGGGTACTCCGGGCGATAAGCGCGATCTGCAGCTGGAACTGATGCTGCTGGCAGACGTCGGCATGCTGGGCATGCCAAACGCCGGTAAATCTACCTTTATCCGTGCTGTTTCGGCTGCTAAACCAAAAGTGGCGGATTATCCGTTTACCACCTTAGTACCAAGCCTCGGCGTTGTTCGTATGGATAACGAAAAGAGCTTTGTGGTTGCCGACATTCCGGGTCTGATCGCAGGTGCGGCTGAAGGCGCAGGCCTGGGTATTCGCTTCCTGAAACACCTTGAGCGTTGCCGTGTTCTGCTGCACCTCATCGATATCGATCCTATCGACGGTTCCGATCCGGTTGAGAATGCGCGCATTATCATCGGCGAGCTGGAGAAATACAGCGATAAACTGGCCGCTAAACCGCGCTGGCTGGTCTTCAACAAGATCGACCTGATGGACAAAGCTGAAGCCGAAGCGAAAGCGAAAGCCATCGCTGAAGCAATGGGCTGGGAAGAGAAGTACTACCTGATCTCTGCGGCGAGCCAGATGGGCGTCAAAGATCTCTGCTGGGATGTGATGACCTTTATCATCGAAAACCCAATTGCTCAGGCAGAAGAAGTGAAAGGGCCTGAGAAAGTTGAGTTTATGTGGGATGACTATCATCGCCAGCAGCTTGAAGAACAAGAAGTTGAAGTCGAAGATGACGAAGACTGGGATGATGACTGGGACGAAGACGACGAAGAAGGTGTCGAATTCATCTATAAGCGTTAATTCCGAAACAGCCCCCTGATACAGGGGGCTTTTTTTTAGTCCAGCGTTGACGGTACCCAACAACGGGCGACTAACCCACCCTCTGGGGCGTTATCCAGCTGCAAATGACCACGATGGAGCTGCACGATACGTTGCACGATACTCAGCCCTAAACCACTGCCGCCATAGCGTTGATCGAGACGACGGAAAGGTTCGGTGATCGAGTGCCGGTGCGCTTCGTCAATTCCCGGCCCTTTATCGATAACGCTTACCGTTGCGCCGCCATCCTGTTCCGCTAATGTCACTTTTATTGTGGTATGGGTTGGGCTGTATCGTCCCGCATTTTCCAGTAAATTCCGCAGCATCAGCCGCAGCAATACAGGGTCTCCCTGCACGGTGATATCACTCTGTGCTGGCCATATTATCGTATGTTCTTTCGCCTCATGTTCCAGCGCCAGAGGGGCAATAATATCGTCTGTCCAGTTGATCGTCTGATAACAGCCACTGGCCAGGGCTTGTCCGGCACGCGCGAGCATCAATAGCTGTTCTACGGTGTGCATCAGTTGGTCGATGCGTGTTACCAGCGTGGCGGCTTGCGGAGAACCTGACTGCGCCATCAGCTCCAGATGGAGCCGAATACCTGCAAGCGGTGTGCGTAGTTCATGGGCAGCGTCAGCGGTAAATAATCGCTCCTGCTGGATAGTATGGTCCAGACGCGCAAGCAGCTGATTTAACGACGTTGTGACGGCGCCAATTTCTTCCATATCGGAAAAGACAGGGACAGGAGACAGATTATTCGCTGAACGGTTGGCCAGAGTGGCACGGAGTTTATTGAGCGGTCGCGTAATCCAGGTGATGGCCCAGAAAGAGAAAAACAGGGTAAACCCTACCATCACCAGTGAAGGAACCAGCAGTGAGGCGATGGCCTCGCGGATCTCCTTCTCGACGTGCTGGTTACGAGCTTTCGCTGAAAGCGTCTCACTCACCAGAAAACCGATTTGCTCGCGGCTCTCATGCCAGAGCCAAATGACGCTGATAAGCTGGAAAAATAACAGAATGACCGCCAGCAACACCATCAGGCGCCGACGCATACTGTTCATTTCTGGCTTTCCAGACGATAACCAATCCCGCGAACGGTTTTGATGCGATCTTTACCGAGCTTACGTCGCAGATTATGAATATGGACTTCGAGCGTGTTTGAGCCAGGATCGTCCTGCCAGGAGTAAATGTCCTGTTGAAGTGTTTCACGGTGGACCGTTTGGCCGGTACGCATAATCAGGCGTGTCAGCAGGGCAAACTCTTTCGGGGTGACTTCTACCGGCTGGCTATCACGTACGACCTGCTGCGTTTGCAGATTCAGCGTCAGATCGCCATCGGTTAACAGGTTGTCACTGTGCCCCTGATAGCGACGAATCAGCGCACGTACGCGCGCCAGCAGCTCAGCCAGCGCGAAGGGTTTCACCAGATAGTCGTCCGCGCCTGAGTCCAGACCGTTGATTCTGTCCTCAAGCGCATCCCGAGCCGTGAGGATAAGCACCGGATTTGCGATACCACGACGTCGCCATTGACTCAGCAGGGTTGCGCCGTCTTTATCGGGCAATCCTAAATCAAGAATAACAAGGCTGTATTCCCCGGTTTGAATCAGCGCGTCAGCCTCAGCTGCTGTCGCTGCGCAATCCTGTGCGTATCCTTCGTTAGCAAGCCCCAGCGCCAGCCCTTCCTGTAATAACAGGTCGTCTTCAACAATGAGTATTTTCATGGCTAGTTATTCTGGTAGATGTCCTTATAAAGCCTGCTTTCGAAACGCACCAGAGGAATACGGCGATTACGCTGGTCTGCCGGTTCGACGGCATAGCCGGAAAGATACTGCACAAATGCCATTCGCTGCCCGCTTGCTGTCGTGATAAACCCGGCGAGGTTATATACACCCTGTAGCGAGCCGGTCTTGGCGGAAACTTTACCATCCACGCCGGCAGCATGCAGGCCTGCGCGGTACTGAAGAGAACCGTCATAACCCGCAAGCGGAAGCATCGAAATAAAGTTTAGCTCAGTGTCGTGCTGCGCAATGTACTGCAGAACCTGCATCATTGTGGCAGGAGAGATCAAGTTATGGCGCGAAAGACCTGAGCCATCGACAGCGATGGTATTACCAAGGTCGATTCCAGCCTGTTGGCGCAGGATTTGACGGACAGCATCCGAACCTGCTCGCCATGTTCCAGGAACACCGAAACGCGCATGGCCAATCATCCTGAACACGGTATCGGCAATCATGTTGTCCGATTTTTTCAGCATAATCTTAAGTAAATCGTGCAGCGGGGCGGACTGTTTGCTGGCAATGACCGTTCCGGGTTCACTGGGTTGTGTCTGGCGTAGCAGAGTACCAGAGTAGGTAATTCCCGCCTGTTTCAGTTCATCTTTCAGAATGGCTCCGGCATAGCTTGCGCCATCCTGAATAGCGAAAGCCAGCGGTAATGGTTCGGCGCGCTGGGTCAGACAGCCGGTCAACGTGAAGCGGTTAAGGTCGCCGGGCACGACATCCAGCTCGCAGTATTGGGCGTCGGGTGAACCTTTAGCCAGCGTGCGGACCTGGCTGAACATCGTCACGGGATAGTATGACGCCACGCGGATAAACGCTAAGTCGTTCGCTTTTGGCGCGCTGTAGAGTGAAACAGAGAAACAGTTACGATCGACGATGGCGGCTGAAGGCGGGGCGCTAAAGCATTGGGTCATGTCATTCCACGGCCAGCCGGGGGCTTTATCGTGACTGGCAAAAATGGAGGTATCAATCAGCACGTTACCTTCGATCTTCTGGACGCCGGACTTTTTCAGCACGGCAACCATATTGCGAATATCCTGACGTTTAAATGTCGGATCGCCGCCAAAACGGGCGATTAAATCGCCCTTCAGAACACCGCCATCCACGCTGCCTTTACTTTCAAGCGTGGTGGTAAAGCGAAAATCAGGCCCCAGCTGTAGCAAGGCGGCCAGCGCAGTAATCACTTTCTGAGTACTGGCGGGGAGCGCCATCTGCTGGCTGTGATAATCAATTTCTGGTGCCTGGGCGCCCACTTTTTGCACCATCAGCGCAAGGTTGGCGCCAGCCGGAAGTTGATTAATATACTCATCTACATTCGCTGCCTGAACAGTGAACGCCACACTGGTAGTCAATCCGATGATAAATCTGGAAAATCGCATAATCTCGCGCTAACAACCCGTAAACAAACCGTCATACTACGGTGCAACGCCCTGTAAAGTAAACGATGACCCATAGTGAACTTCGCGGTAAAATACGCATCAAATTAAAAAATTGCTGCTGACCTGGGACTTTGCTTCCGGGTCAGTTTTCTTTTGCTCCTGACCTGTGAAAGGCATTGATGCCTGCGAGGCCGGTAGTCGGAGTGAGTGAGTCGCTCCCAACAGGAATGTTTAAGAGGTATAACAAATGCAAGCTATTCCGATGACCTTACGTGGTGCCGAAAAACTGCGCGAAGAACTGGATTTTCTGAAATCTGTTCGCCGTCCTGAAATCATCGCCGCTATCGCGGATGCGCGTGAACATGGCGACCTGAAAGAGAATGCGGAATACCACGCCGCTCGCGAACAGCAAGGCTTCTGTGAAGGGCGTATCAAAGATATCGAAGCGAAATTGTCGAATGCACAGGTTATCGATATCAGTAAAATACCCAACAATGGCCGCGTCATTTTTGGTTCCACGGTTACTGTGCTGAATCTGGATAATGATGAAGAGCAGGCGTATCGGATCGTGGGCGATGACGAGGCAGACTTTAAACAGAACTTAATCTCTGTAAACTCACCGATTGCGCGTGGCCTGATTGGCAAAGAGCAGGATGATGTCGTTGTGATTCGTACGCCAGGTGGTGAAGTGGAATACGAAATTACTAAGGTTGAGTACCTGTAATTCGCATCTCGGCGCAGATGTTGATACATTGTAAAGAAAGGAAAAAGGCCGCATAGCGGCCTTTTATCAACTCTCGGAGCGTGGCATTTTGCTCACCTGCTCAAGGAAATCCCTCGTTTTACACAGAAAATGTGTTCGATTCAGGATATTCTTAGCGTGGCAGCGAGATTTTACGCTCTTTAGTCGGGCGATAGAGCACCAGCGTTTTACCGATAACCTGTACGTTACAGGCACCGGTTTCGCGCACGATAGCTTCCACGATCAGGTTTTTATTATCTCTGTCTTCAGAGGCAATTTTCACCTTGATCAACTCGTGGTGCTCCAGCGCTTGTTCGATCTCGGCAAGCACCCCTTCGGTCAAACCATTATTGCCAAGCATGACTACAGGCTTGAGTGGATGTGCCAGACCTTTAAGGTGCTGTTTTTGTTTAGTACTCAGATTCATCGTATATTTTTGCTTACGTTGGGATTGAAAACGGTTCATTCTACCGCCATCTCCCTTATATCGCCAAATAGCTGCGTAGAAATTTACGTCACAGGCAGGTTACGATGAACCAGGACGGAAAGTGAAATGACAGGTAAAAAGCGTTCTGCCAGCTCCAGCCGCTGGCTCCAGGAACACTTTAGCGATAAATATGTTCTTCAGGCACAGAAAAAGGGGTTACGTTCCCGTGCCTGGTTTAAACTTGATGAAATACAGCAAAGTGACAAACTCTTTAAGCCAGGAATGACGATTGTTGATCTTGGCGCTGCACCCGGTGGATGGTCTCAGTATGCCGTCACGCAAATCGGTGGCCAGGGGCGAATCATCGCATGCGATCTTTTACCAATGGATCCGATTGTCGGCGTAGACTTCCTTCAGGGCGACTTTCGTGATGAATTAGTGCTGAAAGCATTACTTGAACGCGTAGGTGACAGTAAAGTTCAGGTTGTCATGTCTGATATGGCGCCAAATATGTGCGGAACACCAGCGGTGGATATCCCCCGTTCCATGTATCTGGTTGAACTGGCGTTAGAAATGTGTCGTGATGTTCTAGCACCTGGTGGTAGTTTTGTAGTGAAGGTGTTCCAGGGCGAAGGTTTCGAGGAGTATCTTAAGGAAATTCGCTCCCTGTTTGCGAAGGTGAAAGTTCGTAAGCCGGACTCTTCCCGTGCTCGTTCACGAGAAGTGTATATTGTAGCGACCGGGCGGAAATGATAGCCGGCTGATTTCGAACGAATGTTCGAAAGACACTGGATAGAGAGTCTCCTGACGCTGTTTTTAACACAGTTGTAATATGAGGTTAATCCCTTGAGTGACATGGCGAAAAACCTAATACTCTGGCTGGTCATTGCCGTTGTGCTGATGTCAGTGTTCCAGAGCTTTGGGCCCAGCGAGTCAAATGGCCGCAAGGTGGATTATTCTACCTTCCTGCAAGAGGTCAATCAGGACCAGGTTCGCGAAGCGCGTATCAACGGACGTGAGATCAACGTTACCAAGAAAGATAGTAACCGTTACACGACTTACATCCCGGTGAACGATCCTAAGCTGCTTGATAACCTTCTGACTAAAAACGTCAAGGTGGTAGGTGAGCCGCCGGAAGAGCCAAGCCTGCTGGCTTCTATCTTCATTTCCTGGTTCCCGATGCTGCTGCTTATCGGCGTCTGGATCTTCTTTATGCGCCAAATGCAGGGCGGCGGTGGCAAAGGTGCCATGTCGTTCGGTAAGAGCAAAGCGCGCATGCTGACGGAAGACCAGATCAAAACCACTTTTGCCGACGTTGCAGGTTGCGACGAAGCAAAAGAAGAAGTGGCCGAACTGGTTGAATACCTGCGTGAGCCGAGCCGCTTCCAGAAACTGGGCGGTAAGATCCCGAAAGGCGTTCTGATGGTGGGGCCTCCAGGTACCGGTAAAACCCTGCTGGCGAAAGCCATCGCGGGTGAAGCGAAAGTACCGTTCTTTACCATTTCAGGTTCTGACTTCGTTGAAATGTTCGTGGGTGTCGGTGCATCTCGTGTGCGCGACATGTTCGAGCAGGCCAAGAAGGCAGCGCCGTGCATTATCTTCATCGATGAAATCGACGCCGTAGGCCGCCAGCGTGGCGCGGGTCTGGGCGGCGGTCACGATGAACGTGAACAGACTTTGAACCAGATGCTGGTTGAGATGGACGGCTTCGAAGGTAACGAAGGTATTATCGTTATCGCGGCGACTAACCGTCCTGACGTACTTGACCCAGCGCTGCTGCGTCCAGGCCGTTTCGACCGTCAGGTTGTGGTCGGTCTGCCGGATGTGCGTGGCCGTGAACAGATTCTTAAAGTCCACATGCGTCGTGTGCCGCTGTCTCCAGATATTGATGCAGCAATCATTGCGCGTGGTACGCCGGGCTTCTCCGGTGCGGACCTGGCAAACCTGGTCAACGAAGCTGCATTGTTTGCTGCTCGCGGTAATAAGCGCGTGGTTTCAATGGTGGAGTTCGAGAAAGCGAAAGATAAAATCATGATGGGTGCGGAACGTCGCTCCATGGTGATGACAGAAGCGCAGAAAGAGTCCACGGCATATCACGAAGCAGGCCACGCCATTATTGGTCGCCTGGTTCCTGAACACGATCCGGTGCATAAAGTCACGATTATTCCGCGCGGTCGTGCGCTGGGCGTAACGTTCTTCCTGCCGGAAGGTGATGCTATCAGCGCCAGCCGTCAGAAACTGGAAAGCCAGATTTCAACGCTGTACGGCGGTCGTCTTGCTGAAGAGATTATCTACGGCGTAGAACATGTTTCTACCGGTGCGTCGAACGATATTAAAGTGGCGACAAACCTGGCGCGTAACATGGTGACGCAATGGGGCTTCTCCGACAAACTGGGTCCGCTGCTGTACGCGGAAGAAGAAGGCGAAGTCTTCCTGGGCCGCTCTGTAGCGAAAGCGAAGCATATGTCCGATGAAACGGCACGTATCATCGATCAGGAAGTGAAAGCGCTGGTTGAACGTAACTATGGCCGCGCACGTGAAATCCTGAACGAAAACCTGGATATTCTGCACTCGATGAAAGATGCGCTCATGAAATATGAGACGATCGATGCTCCGCAGATTGATGACCTGATGGCGCGCCGCGAAGTACGTCCGCCAGCCGGTTGGGAAGATCCAGGTGCTTCCAACAATTCTGACAACAATGGCACCCCGCGTGCACCGCGTCCGGTCGATGAGCCGCGTACGCCAAATCCGGGCAATACCATGTCAGAGCAGTTGGGCGACAAATAAGTCACCGCTGGAAATGTATTTATCTTCACCTGAAACCCTGGAGCTTGCTCCGGGGTTTTTCTTATCTGCTTAAATGAAAATACCAGGGATTTAGCTATGAAACTTTTCGCCCAGGACTCGACTCTCGATCTCTCACATCCGCATGTGATGGGCATCCTGAACGTTACCCCTGACTCCTTCTCCGACGGCGGCACGCATAACACGCTGATTGAAGCAGTCAAGCATGCCAACTTGATGATCAATGCAGGCGCAACGATTATTGATATCGGTGGCGAATCAACGCGCCCCGGCGCGGCAGACGTGAGTGTGGAAGAAGAGTTAGCGCGCGTTATCCCTGTTGTCGAAGCCATTGCCCAGCGTTTTGAGGTGTGGATATCTGTCGACACGTCTAAGCCGGAGGTCATCCGTGAGTCTGCGAGAGTAGGCGCTCACATTATTAATGACATTCGCTCTCTCAGCGAGCCTGGGGCACTCGAAGCCGCCGCTGAAACCGGTTTGCCGGTCTGTCTTATGCACATGCAGGGGCAACCAAAAACAATGCAGGAAGCGCCAAAGTATTCTGATGTCGTCGCTGACGTAAATCGTTACTTTATTGAGCAAATCGAACGCTGCGAACGTGCTGGTATCGCAAAAGAGAAATTGCTGCTCGACCCGGGGTTCGGTTTCGGTAAAAATCTCTCCCATAACTATGAGCTGCTTGCGCACTTATCAGAGTTTCATCACTTTGGCCTGCCGTTGCTGGTCGGAATGTCGAGAAAATCAATGATAGGGCAATTGCTGAATGTAGGCCCTGCCGAGCGTCTGAGCGGCAGCCTTGCCTGCGCGGTGATTGCAGCTATGCAAGGAGCACACATCATTCGCGTCCATGACGTCAAAGAGACTGTAGAAGCTATGCGTGTGGTTGAAGCCACATTGTCAGCGAAGGAAAACAAACGCTATGAGTAATCGTAAGTATTTTGGCACCGATGGTATCCGTGGACGCGTGGGTGATGCGCCTATTACTCCTGAATTTGTGCTTAAGCTTGGTTGGGCGGCAGGTAAGGTGTTAGCACGCCATGGTTCACGTAAAATTATCATCGGTAAAGATACCCGTATTTCGGGCTATATGCTGGAGTCCGCTTTAGAAGCGGGTCTGTCGGCCGCCGGGCTCTCGGCTTCCTTTACTGGTCCAATGCCAACGCCTGCGGTGGCGTATCTGACGCGGACTTTCCGCGCCGAGGCCGGTATTGTCATCTCTGCCTCGCATAACCCGTTCTACGATAACGGCATCAAATTCTTCTCTATTGATGGCACCAAACTGCCGGATGAAGTCGAAGAAGCGATCGAAGCCGAAATGGAAAAAGAGCTGACCTGTGTTGACTCTTCGGAGCTGGGCAAAGCCAGCCGTATTGTGGATGCTGCGGGCCGTTATATCGAATTCTGCAAAGGCACATTCCCGAATGAGTTGAGCCTCAGCCACCTCAAAATCGTGGTCGATTGTGCCAATGGCGCGACCTACCACATTGCTCCAAACGTGTTCCGTGAGCTCGGCGCTAAAGTGATTGCTATCGGCTGTGAGCCAGACGGCGTCAACATTAACGAAGAAGTGGGCGCCACTGACGTCCGTGCGCTGCAGGCGCGCGTGCTGGCAGAAAAAGCCGACCTGGGGATTGCGTTTGACGGTGATGGCGACCGCGTCATCATGGTCGATCATGAAGGCAATAAGGTCGATGGCGATCAGATCCTCTATATCATCGCCCGCGAAGGCCTGCGTCAGGGGCAACTTCGCGGCGGCGCAGTCGGCACATTGATGAGTAATATGGGTCTTGAGCTGGCATTGAAACAGCTGGGAATTCCATTTACACGTGCCAAAGTGGGCGATCGCTATGTGCTGGAAAAATTGCAGGAAAAAGGCTGGCGTATTGGTGCTGAGAATTCCGGTCACGTGATCCTGCTAGACAAAACCACGACCGGTGACGGTATCGTGGCCAGCCTTCAGGTGGTTGCGGCGATGGTTCGTAATCATATGAGCCTGCACGATCTCTGTAGCGGAATGAAAATGTTCCCGCAGATTCTGGTGAATGTTCGCTTTACCGCGGGTAAAGGCGATCCGCTGGAAAATGAGAACGTGAAAACGGTTATGGCCGAAGTGGAAGCTGCGCTGGGCAATCGCGGCCGCGTGCTATTGCGTAAATCCGGGACTGAACCGTTAATTCGCGTCATGGTGGAAGGTGAAGACGAAACGCAGGTCACTGACTTTGCTCATCGAATTGCCGATGCAGTTAAAGCTGCTTAACGTAAAGCGATAAGTGTTTAAAAAGGCGGCATTTGCCGCCTTAACTTTGGTCGACAAGCGCACTTTTGCTGTTTTTTTCCGCAGTTGATACAATGCGCTGAAATTGCCCTTGCGAAGGTCATTCGCTTTGGTTAGTATTCACACCCGCTTCAGTGGGAAACACAAATCCTGCTAAATTGGTCGAAGCATTGGTATGCGGCAAATCCGCAAGGAACAGGTTGATTATGTACGAAGCTCTTTTAGTTGTTTTCCTTATTGTAGCCATCGCTCTTGTAGCGCTGATTATGCTGCAGCAAGGTAAAGGCGCTGATATGGGAGCCTCCTTCGGAGCAGGCGCTTCCGGTACGCTGTTTGGCTCAAGTGGTTCTGCGAACTTCATGACCCGCACAACGGCGATTCTGGCTACGCTGTTCTTCATCATCAGCCTGGCGCTTGGCAATATCAATAGCAACAAGACCAGCAAAGGAAGCGAGTGGGATAATCTGAGTGCTCCGTCTAAAACCGAGCAGACTCAGCCAGCTGAACCGGCTAAGCCGACCAGCGATATCCCACACTAAGTACTCAGTACCGAGGTGGTGGAATTGGTAGACACGCTACCTTGAGGTGGTAGTGCCCTAACGGGCTTGTGGGTTCGAGTCCCATCCTCGGTACCAATATTCCAGAAAAAAGACGTCGAAAGACGTCTTTTTTTTCGTTTGTCGTTCGGGAGATTTTACCCGATGCCAACCGGCAAATAAAAAAGGCGCCCTCAAGCGCCTTTATTGTTTCAGCGTATCAATCACTTCTTATCGCTGTGTTCCAGATTCTCGACCTGCGGTAAACCATTTCCTGAAGAGGCAGACAGCAAACCGGTCTCGATATAGTTGACCAGTTTCTCACGCGTATCTGTGATATCCAGATTACGCATGGTCAACTGACCAATACGGTCATCAGGGGAGAATACGGAGTCGCCTTTCTCCATGGTCAGACGCTCTGCTTTATAGGTTAGGTTGTCAGACACCGTGTTCAGGATGGAGTAATCGTTGCCACGACGCAGTTCAAGTGTCACTTCGCCGGTAATAGCGCTTGCAACCCAACGTTGCAGAGCATCACGCAGCATCAGCGCCTGCGGATCAAACCAGCGGCCCTGATACAGCAGTTTACCCAACTGACGACCGTGAGAATGATACTGTTCGATGGTATCTTCGTTGTGAATACCCGTCAGCAAACGCTCGTAAGCGATATGCAGCAGCGCCATTCCTGGGGCTTCATAGATGCCGCGGCTCTTCGCTTCGATGATACGGTTTTCAATCTGATCGCTCATGCCCAAACCGTGGCGGCCACCGATACGGTTAGCTTCAAGCATCAGTTCGACGTCATTGGCAAAGGTTTGTCCGTTCAGGGCAACAGGGTGACCGCGCTCAAAGCGCACAGTCACTTCTTCCGCCTGAATTTTGACATTCTCATCCCAGAACTTAACACCCATGATCGGGTTGACGATCTTCACGCTGGAGTTCAGGAACTCGAGATCTTTCGCTTCATGCGTTGCGCCCAACATGTTGGAGTCGGTTGAGTAAGCTTTCTCGGCAGACATCTTATAGTCAAAACCGGAAGCGACCATAAACTCGGACATTTCCTGACGGCCACCCAGCTCATCGATAAAGTCAGTATCGAGCCATGGTTTGTAAATCTGCAGTTCGGCGTTCGTCAGCAGGCCATAGCGATAGAAGCGCTCGATATCGTTGCCTTTATAGGTGCTGCCATCGCCCCAGATATTCACGCCGTCGTCTTTCATGGCGGCAACCAGCATCGTACCAGTGACCGCACGACCCAGAGGCGTGGTGTTGAAATAAGTCAGGCCGCCGGTGGTGTTATGGAATGCACCACATTGAATCGCCGCGATACCTTCAGCAACCAGTTGCTTACGGCAGTCAATCAGACGTGCGTTCTCTGCGCCATATTCCATGGCACGACGAGGGATCGCATCATAATCTTCCTCATCCGGCTGGCCCAGGTTCGCAGTATAAGCATAAGGAACCGCTCCCTTTTGGCGCATCCACAGCAGTGCAGCGCTAGTATCCAGGCCACCAGAAAAAGCGATGCCTATACGTTGTCCTACCGGAAGATGCTTGAGAATCGTCGTCATAAAATAAAACCCTGCTTGATTGACTGATTAGAGACCGCTTTCGCTCTCATTGCATGTTTATGCAAAATAAGTGAGTTTTCATTTAATCATCTTTTGACGATGACCGGAAGAGATTCGTGCATTTTTTGTAAAATTTCCTTTGCTGCTGCCTGTTGCGAGACACGCCTGTAAAGTCATGAGCTTATTCAACGCTATTCAGCGTAGCGCATGGAAACCAGAGTTGACAGCCCATCCCTCTAAACAATATAATAAGCACAGATTTTACGTCCCGTCCTCGGTACCAAATCCCAGCATTATTTGCATTTTTTACCCAAAACGAGTAAAATTTGCCACGTTTCAGGCGCGGGGTGGAGCAGCCTGGTAGCTCGTCGGGCTCATAACCCGAAGGTCGTCGGTTCAAATCCGGCCCCCGCAACCACTTTCCTATAAAGTTCTTTTTCAAATATACTGTGAAGACTCAGAGCCTTCGTAGCTGGATTTGAAAAAATTCTTTCAGAAAGTGCTCCAGGCCGCAGTTGCGGCTATAGGGTTCAGTTATCTAAAGCCCCGATTTATCGGGGTTTTTTGTTATCTGACTACAGAATAACTGGGCTTTAGGCCCTTTTTTTATGTCTTGGGGGTGGGCTTGTCCACATTAGAGCAAAAATTAACAGAGATGATTAAAGCACCGGTCGAAGCACTGGGCTACGAACTGGTCGGCATCGAATTTATTCGCAGCCGTACATCCACGCTGCGCATCTATATTGATAGTGAAGATGGCATCAATGTTGATGATTGTGCTGATGTCAGCCACCAGGTGAGTGCGGTTCTTGATGTTGAAGATCCTATTACTGTCGCCTATAACCTGGAAGTTTCCTCGCCTGGCCTCCATCGTCCGATGTTCACTGCTGAACATTACACGCGTTATATCGGTGAAGAAGTGACTGTTGTTCTGCGTATGGCTGTACAAAATCGCCGTAAGTGGCAGGGCATTATTAAGGCCGTTGATGGTGAGATGATCACAGTAACAGTCGAAGGCAAAGATGAAGTGTTCGCGCTGAGTAATATCCAGAAGGCGAACCTGGTTCCCCACTTTTAACAGTCTGGATTGAGGTGAAAAGCCCGCGATGAACAAAGAAATTTTGGCTGTTGTTGAAGCCGTCTCTAACGAGAAATCACTGCCGCGTGAGAAAATTTTCGAAGCGCTGGAAAGTGCACTGGCTACGGCAACCAAGAAAAAATACGAACAAGAGATCGATGTTCGCGTAGAAATCGATCGTAAAAGTGGTGACTTCGATACCTTCCGCCGTTGGGTAATCGTTGAAGAAGTGACCCAACCGACCAAAGAAATTACGCTGGAAGCGGCTCGTTTTGAAGACGAAAGCTTTAATGTCGGCGAATATGTTGAAGATCAGATCGAATCTGTCACCTTCGACCGTATCACTACCCAAACAGCGAAGCAGGTTATCGTACAGAAAGTACGTGAAGCTGAGCGCGCGATGGTAGTTGATCAGTTCCGCGAGCACGAAGGCGAAATTATCACCGGTGTGGTGAAGAAAGTTAACCGCGACAACATCTCTCTGGATCTGGGTAGCAACGCTGAAGCTGTTATCCTGCGTGAAGACATGCTGCCGCGTGAAAACTTCCGCCCAGGCGACCGTATCCGTGGCGTTCTGTACGCTGTGCGTCCGGAAGCGCGTGGTGCGCAACTGTTCGTCACTCGCTCTAAGCCAGAAATGCTGATCGAACTGTTCCGCATTGAGGTGCCAGAAATCGGTGAAGAAGTTATCGAGATCAAAGCAGCGGCCCGCGATCCGGGTTCTCGCGCCAAGATCGCGGTAAAAACTAACGACAAGCGAATCGATCCGGTTGGCGCTTGCGTAGGTATGCGTGGCGCACGTGTTCAGGCGGTATCCACTGAACTCGGTGGCGAACGTATTGATATCGTCCTGTGGGATGACAACCCGGCCCAATTTGTGATCAACGCAATGGCGCCGGCTGATGTGTCTTCTATCGTTGTTGATGAAGACAAGCACACCATGGATATCGCGGTTGAAGCAGGTAACCTTGCACAAGCTATCGGTCGTAACGGTCAGAACGTGCGTCTGGCTTCTCAGCTGAGCGGCTGGGATCTTAACGTGATGACGGTTGATGATCTGCAGGCTAAGCATCAGGCTGAAGCGCATGCAGCGATCGCTAACTTCACGAAGTACCTGGATATTGACGAAGATTTCGCTACTGTCCTGGTCGAAGAAGGTTTCTCTTCACTGGAAGAACTGGCCTACGTGCCAATTAAAGAACTGCTGGAAATTGACGGCCTGGATGAAGCAACCGTTGAAGCCCTGCGTGAACGCGCTAAAAACGCACTGACCACCCTGGCGCTGGCTCAGGAAGAAAGCCTTGGTGATAACAAGCCGGCTGATGACCTGCTGAATCTGGAAGGTCTTGATCGTGCGATTGCGTTCAAGCTGGCTGCCCGTGGTGTTTGTACGCTGGAAGATCTCGCTGAGCAAGGCGTTGATGACCTGGCTGATATCGAAGGTTTAACCGACGAGAAAGCCGGCGAACTCATCATGGCCGCACGTAATATTTGCTGGTTCGGCGACGAAGCGTAATAAACTGTAGCAGGAAGGAACAGCATGACTGATGTAACTGTAAAATCGCTGGCTGCTGAAATTCAGACCCCCGTGGACCGCCTGGTACAGCAATTTGCTGATGCAGGGATCCCAAAGGGTGCTGATGATTCAGTGACCGCGCAAGAAAAACAAACGTTGTTAGCGCACCTGAACCGTGAACACGGTTCAACGCCTGACAAACTGACGTTGCAGCGTAAAACGCGCAGCACGTTAAATGTTCCTGGTACCGGTGGAAAAAGTAAATCGGTACAAATCGAAGTCCGCAAGACACGCACCTTTGTAAAACGTGATCCGCAAGAGGCCGAGCGCCTTGCAGCGGAAGAGCAGGCGCAGCGTGAAGCGGAAGAGCAAGCCCATCGTGAGGCGGAAGAAACAGCCAAGCGTGAGGCAGTATTAAAAGCTGAACGTGAGGCCGCAGAAAAAGCGAAGCGCGACGCCAGTGACAAAGCGAAGCGTGAAGCTGCGGAAAAAGACAAAGTGAGCAATCAACAGACTGACGAAATGACCAAAACCGCCCAGGCAGAAAAAGCCCGTCGTGAAAATGAAGCAGCGGATCTGAAGCGTAAAGCGGAAGAAGAAGCCCGTCGCAAGCTTGAAGAAGATGCGCGTCGCGTAGCTGAAGAAGCCCGTCGTATGGCGGAAGAAAATGCCGGTGTTTGGGCTGAGCAAGAAAAAGAGAAAGGTGAAGAGGACAAGACTGATTATCACGTCACCACTTCTCAACATGCTCGCCAGGCAGAAGACGAGAACGATCGTGAAGTTGAAGGCGGCCGTGGCCGTACTCGCACGACCAAAGCTGCTCGTCCTCAGAAGAAGGGCAACAAGCACTCTGAATCAAAAGCTGACCGTGAAGAAGCGCGCGCCGCTGTTCGCGGTGGTAAAGGTGGCAAGCGTAAAGGTTCTTCTTTACAGCAGGGCTTCCAGAAACCCGCTCAGGCAGTTAACCGCGACGTTGTGATTGGCGAAACCATCACCGTTGGCGACCTGGCAAACAAAATGGCTGTCAAAGGTTCTCAGGTCATCAAAGCGATGATGAAACTGGGCGCAATGGCAACCATTAACCAGGTTATCGATCAGGAAACCGCGCAGCTGGTTGCTGAAGAGATGGGCCACAAAGTTATCCTGCGTCGTGAAAACGAGCTGGAAGAAGCGGTAATGAGCGACCGTGACACTGGCGCTGCGGCAGAATCCCGCGCACCGGTTGTGACCATCATGGGTCACGTTGACCACGGTAAAACCTCTCTGCTGGACTACATTCGTTCAACGAAAGTGGCTTCAGGCGAAGCGGGCGGCATTACCCAGCACATCGGTGCTTACCACGTTGAAACTGACAACGGTATGATCACCTTCCTGGATACCCCGGGTCACGCCGCGTTTACCTCTATGCGTGCTCGTGGTGCTCAGGCAACGGATATCGTTGTTCTGGTTGTCGCAGCAGACGATGGCGTGATGCCACAGACTATCGAAGCAATCCAGCACGCGAAAGCGGCGCAGGTGCCGGTAGTTGTTGCGGTGAACAAGATCGATAAGCCAGAAGCTGACATGGATCGCGTTAAAAACGAACTGTCTCAGTACGGCGTAATGCCGGAAGAGTGGGGCGGCGAATCTCAGTTCATCCCAGTATCTGCAAAAGCGGGTACCGGTATTGATGACCTGCTGAACGCTATCCTGCTGCAGGCTGAAGTTCTTGAGCTGAAAGCGGTTCGCAAAGGTATGGCGAGCGGTGCGGTGATCGAATCCTTCCTGGATAAAGGTCGTGGTCCGGTTGCTACCGTACTGGTACGTGAAGGTACGCTGAATAAAGGCGATATCGTTCTGTGTGGCTTCGAATACGGTCGTGTTCGTGCAATGCGTAACGAACTGGGCCAGGAAGTTCTGGAAGCGGGTCCGTCAATTCCTGTGGAAATCCTCGGTCTGTCCGGTGTTCCTGCTGCGGGTGACGAAGTGACCGTTGTTCGTGACGAGAAGAAAGCGCGTGAAGTTGCGCTGTACCGTCAGGGCAAATTCCGCGAAGTTAAACTGGCTCGTCAGCAGAAATCTAAACTCGAGAACATGTTCGCTAACATGACTGAAGGCGAAGTTCACGAAGTGAACGTCGTACTGAAAGCGGACGTTCAGGGTTCTGTGGAAGCGATCTCCGATTCTTTACTGAAACTGTCTACCGACGAAGTGAAAGTGAAGATCATCGGTTCTGGCGTAGGTGGTATCACCGAAACCGACGCAACCCTGGCTGCGGCTTCCAACGCTATTCTGGTTGGCTTCAACGTGCGTGCTGATGCCTCTGCGCGTAAAGTTATTGACGCTGAAAGCCTGGATCTGCGCTACTACTCCGTCATCTACCATCTGATTGACGAAGTGAAAGCGGCGATGAGCGGCATGCTGTCTCCAGAACTGAAACAGCAGATCATCGGTCTGGCTGAAGTGCGTGACGTGTTCAAATCACCGAAATTTGGTGCGATCGCGGGCTGTATGGTTACCGAAGGTACCATCAAACGTCACAACCCAATCCGCGTTCTGCGTGACAACGTGGTTATCTACGAAGGCGAGCTGGAATCCCTGCGCCGCTTCAAAGATGACGTTAACGAAGTCCGTAACGGCATGGAATGTGGTATCGGCGTTAAGAACTACAACGATGTTCGCGTTGGCGATATGATCGAAGTCTTCGAAATTATCGAAATCCAGCGTAGCATTGCTTAATCCCTTAAAAGATTAAGAAAATTGTAAGCCGGGTAAGCGAAGCGCCACCCGGCATGAAATATCAAAAGGGGCTTATGGCCCCTTTTTTGTCTGGAGAATTTATTATGGCGAAAGAATTTGGTCGCCCACAGCGCGTGGCCCAGGAGATGCAGAAAGAAATCGCACTCATCCTGCAGCGCGAAATCAAAGACCCACGCGTGGGCATGATGACCACTGTTTCGGGTGTCGAAATGTCCCGTGATCTGGCGTACGCCAAAGTGTTCGTCACTTTCCTGAATGATAAAGACGAAGCCGCAGTGAAAAACGGCATTAAAGCGTTGCAGGAAGCCTCTGGTTTTATCCGCTCCCTGCTGGGTAAAGCAATGCGTTTACGCATCGTACCTGAGCTGACTTTCTTCTATGACAACTCACTGGTAGAAGGTATGCGTATGTCTAACCTTGTTACCAGCGTGGTGAAGCATGACGACGAACGTCGTGTGAACCCGGACGACGAAAAGGAGGACTGATGAGTCGTCCTCGTCGTCGCGGTCGCGATGTGCACGGTGTGTTGTTACTGGATAAGCCACAAGGTGCATCCAGTAACGACGTGCTGCAAAAAGTGAAGCGTATTTATAACGCCAATCGTGCCGGGCACACCGGCGCGCTGGACCCGCTGGCGACAGGTATGCTGCCGGTTTGTCTGGGCGAAGCGACAAAGTTTTCGCAGTATCTGCTCGATTCCGACAAACGCTATCGCGTTATCGCAAAACTGGGCCAGCGTACGGATACCTCCGATGCGGATGGTCAGGTGGTAGAGGAACGTCCGGTAACGTTTAGTGCCGAACAGCTCAGCGCCGCTCTTGAAAGTTTCCGCGGTGAGACCCTGCAAGTGCCATCAATGTATTCAGCGCTGAAATATCAGGGTAAAAAACTGTATGAGTATGCGCGTCAGGGAATCGACGTTCCGCGTGAAGCGCGCCCAATTACGGTCTACGAACTGCTGTTCATTCGCCACGAAGGTGACGAGCTGGAGCTGGAAGTTCACTGCTCAAAAGGCACGTACATTCGTACCATTATTGATGACCTGGGTGAAAAGCTGGGCTGCGGTGCGCATGTGATTTACCTGCGTCGTCTGGCGGTCAGTAAGTATCCGGTTGAACGCATGGTGACGCTGGAACATCTTCGCGCGCTGGTTGACCAGGCGGAAGAGCAGGGGATTTCACCCGCAGATCTACTTGATCCGTTGCTGATGCCGATGGACAGCCCTGCGGCCGATTTTCCGATCGTCAATTTGCCGCTCACCTCGTCCGTTTACTTTAAAAATGGTAACCCGGTGCGCACCACTGAAACCCCCCATACGGGTTTGGTTCGTGTGACCGAAGGCGATGAAAATAAGTTCATTGGCATGGGCGAAATAGACGACGAAGGCCGCGTGGCTCCGCGTCGTCTGGTTGTTGAATATCCGGTTTAAGAGATCTACTTGCCTTGCGATAAGCAGGGGAGACGGGTAGAATATCGCCGCTTAACGCCTGGCAAATTGTTTAACAATCGGTGAGGCGTAAACTGGGGTTGCTGAATTAGAGATCGGCACCCTTTCATTCTTTATTTTTTGGAGTTCATCATGTCTCTAAGCGTTGAAGCTAAAGCTAAAATCGTTTCCGAGTTCGGTCGTGGTACTAACGACAGCGGTTCTACCGAAGTTCAGGTTGCCCTGCTGACTGCACAGATTAACCACCTGCAGGGTCACTTTGCAGAGCACAAAAAAGATCACCACAGCCGTCGTGGTCTGCTGCGTATGGTTTCTCAGCGTCGTAAACTGCTCGACTACCTGAAGCGTAAAGATGTTGCACGCTACACCGCGCTGATCGAGCGTCTGGGTCTGCGTCGCTAAGTCTTGCGAGTTTCAGAAAAAGGGGCCTGATGGCCCCTTTTTTCAACCAGACGGCAGCAATTCACTGGAAACTATTGTATTGTTGCTATAAATGATCTTCATTGCAGAGGTTCGCGCGGCTAATGAGAGGCTTCACCCATGGGGGTGTCGGTTGTCATTAGTCGCGAGGATGCGAAGAAGGTCGGGTTAAATCGACAGCACGCCGAAGGTGTGCTGTCAAACATTTAAGAAAGGACAGAATTTTGCTGAATCCGATCGTTCGTAAATTCCAGTATGGCCAGCATACCGTCACACTGGAAACCGGCATGATGGCACGTCAGGCTACTGCTGCCGTTATGGTAAGCATGGATGACACCGCTGTATTCGTGACCGTTGTTGGCCAGAAAAAAGCAAAACCAGGTCAGGACTTTTTCCCACTGACTGTTAACTATCAGGAGCGTACTTACGCTGCTGGTAAAATCCCGGGTGGCTTCTTCCGTCGTGAAGGCCGTCCAAGCGAAGGCGAAACCCTGATCGCGCGTCTGATTGACCGCCCGGTTCGTCCGCTGTTCCCGGAAGGCTTCGTTAACGAAGTTCAGGTTATTGCCACCGTTGTTTCCGTTAACCCACAGGTTAACCCGGACATCGTCGCAATGATCGGTGCATCCGCTGCACTGTCCCTGTCAGGTATTCCATTCAACGGTCCTATCGGTTCTGCTCGCGTTGGTTACATCAACGACCAGTACGTACTGAACCCAACTCAGGACGAGCTGAAAGAAAGTAAGCTGGACCTGGTTGTTGCAGGTACCGAAGCAGCAGTACTGATGGTTGAATCCGAAGCAGAACTGCTGAGCGAAGACCAGATGCTGGGCGCAGTGGTATTTGGCCACGAGCAGCAGCAGATTGTTATCCAGAACATCAACGACCTGGTGAAAGAAGCCGGTAAACCACGCTGGGACTGGCAGCCAGAAGCCGTTAACGAAGCGCTGAATGCGCGCGTTGCTGCACTGGCTGAAGCGCGTCTGAGCGATGCATACCGCATCACTGACAAACAAGAGCGTTATGCTCAGATTGACGTCATTAAATCTGAAGCCATCGCGACTCTGGTTGCAGAAGACGAGTCTCTGGATGCTAACGAACTGAGCGAAATCCTGCACGCCATTGAGAAAAATGCTGTACGTAGCCGCGTTCTGGCTGGCGAACCGCGTATCGATGGCCGCGAAAAAGACATGATTCGTGGTCTGGATGTGCGTACTGGCGTTCTGCCACGTACTCACGGTTCCGCACTGTTCACCCGTGGTGAAACTCAGGCGCTGGTCACAGCCACTCTGGGTACGGCACGTGATGCACAGAACATCGACGAACTGATGGGCGAGCGCACTGATAGCTTCCTGTTCCACTATAACTTCCCTCCGTACTCCGTAGGTGAAACCGGTATGGTTGGCTCGCCGAAGCGTCGTGAAATTGGTCACGGTCGTCTGGCGAAGCGCGGCGTACTGGCTGTTATGCCAGAAGCTGATAAATTCCCGTACACCGTTCGTGTGGTTTCTGAAATCACCGAATCCAACGGTTCTTCTTCTATGGCTTCCGTGTGTGGCGCATCTCTGGCGCTGATGGATGCAGGCGTGCCAATCAAAGCCGCTGTTGCGGGTATCGCAATGGGTCTGGTGAAAGAAGGCGACAACTTTGTTGTTCTGTCTGACATTCTGGGCGACGAAGATCACCTGGGTGATATGGACTTCAAAGTCGCGGGTTCCCGCGAAGGTATCTCTGCGCTGCAGATGGATATCAAAATTGAAGGTATCACCAAAGAGATCATGCAGGTTGCACTGAACCAGGCTAAAGGTGCACGTCTGCACATCCTGGGTGTGATGGAGCAGGCGATTAACGCGCCTCGCGGCGACATTTCTCAGTTCGCACCGCGTATCCATACCATTAAGATCAGCCCGGACAAGATCAAAGACGTGATCGGTAAAGGCGGTTCTGTTATCCGCGCTCTGACCGAAGAAACCGGCACCACCATCGAAATCGAAGATGACGGTACTGTGAAGATCGCAGCGACCGACGGTGAAAAAGCGAAATTCGCGATCCGTCGTATCGAAGAGATCACTGCAGAAATCGAAGTGGGCCGTATCTACGCTGGTAAAGTGACCCGTATCGTTGACTTTGGCGCGTTCGTTGCCATCGGTGGCGGTAAAGAAGGTCTGGTTCACATTTCTCAGATCGCTGACAAGCGCGTTGAGAAAGTAACCGACTACCTGCAGATGAACCAGGAAGTCCCGGTTAAAGTTCTGGAAGTTGACCGCCAGGGCCGTATCCGTCTGAGCATCAAAGAAGCAACCGAGCAGTCTCCAGCTGCCGCGCCGGAAGCACCGGCCGCAGAACAAGGCGAGTAAGGTTGCATTTGCCCTCCGCTTCGGCGGAGGGCGTATTATCAGGCAGGACGCCTTGTTAGCAGCCGGGGGACAGGACGTTCATCCAATAGTTGTCTTCGGGAGTGGGAAATGAAGCCTTTTTTGCGCTGGTGTTTCGTTGCGACAGCTTTAACGCTGGCAGGATGCAGCAACTCTGCCTGGCGTAAGAGCGAAGTCCTCGCAGTGCCATTGCAACCGACTTTGCAGCAAGAAGTGATTCTGGCACGCATGGAACAAATTCTTGCCAGTCGGGCTTTAACCGATGATGAACGCGCACAGCTTTTATATGAGCGCGGAGTGTTGTATGATAGTCTCGGTCTGAGGGCACTAGCGCGAAATGATTTTTCACAAGCGTTGGCAATCCGACCTGATATGCCTGAAGTATTCAATTACTTAGGTATATATTTAACGCAGGCAGGCAATTTTGATGCTGCCTATGAAGCGTTTGATTCTGTACTTGAGCTTGATCCAACTTACAACTACGCGCACTTGAATCGCGGTATCGCATTGTATTACGGCGGTCGTGACAAGTTAGCGCAAGATGATCTGCTGGCGTTTTATCAAGACGATCCTAATGATCCTTTCCGCACCCTGTGGCTTTACATTGTTGAGCAGAAGCTCAATGAGAAGCAGGCAAAAGAAGCGTTAAAGCAACGTTTCGATAAATCGGACAAGGAACAGTGGGGATGGAACATTGTCGAGTTCTACCTGGGGAACATTAGCGAAGCAACGCTGATGGAGCGCCTCAAGGCGGACGCAACGGATAACACCTCGCTCGCTGAGCATCTCAGTGAAACCAACTTCTATTTAGGTAAGTACTACCTAAGTCTGGGGGATAAGGACAGCGCTACGGCACTGTTCAAATTAGCGGTCGCTAACAACGTACACAACTTCGTTGAGCACCGTTATGCATTGTTGGAATTATCGCTCTTGGGCCAGGAGCAAGACGACCTGGCAGAATCGGACCAGCAATAGCTGACGTCACCACTTCAGCCCGTAATCATTTTTTGATTGCCATCACCTTAACTGGTGAGGGCGTTGTTGTTCGTCAATACACCTACTTTGAGCCGGTTCACACTTTTCAATGAAAATTGCTAATCATTTTCACGACGAGTTATGTAGACTGGCCGCCATTAATATCGAGGCACTTGTACTACATGGCTGAATTCGAAACCACTTTTGCAGATCTGGGCCTGAAGGCCACTATCCTTGAAGCCCTTAACGATCTGGGTTACGAAAAACCATCTCCGATCCAGGCTGAATGTATTCCGCATTTACTCTCTGGTCGTGACGTGCTGGGCATGGCCCAGACTGGTAGCGGTAAAACTGCAGCATTCTCGCTGCCACTGCTGCACAACATTGATCCGGACCTGCGTGCACCGCAGATCCTCGTACTGGCTCCGACCCGTGAACTGGCTGTTCAGGTTGCGGAAGCTATGACTGAATTCTCTAAACACATGCGCGGCGTGAACGTGGTAGCCCTTTACGGCGGCCAGCGTTATGACGTGCAGTTACGCGCCCTGCGTCAGGGTCCACAGATTGTTGTCGGTACGCCAGGCCGTCTGTTGGATCACCTGAAACGCGGTACGCTGGATCTCTCTAAACTGAGTGGTCTGGTTCTGGATGAAGCTGACGAAATGCTCCGCATGGGCTTCATCGAAGACGTAGAAACGATTATGGCGCAGATCCCAGAAGGTCATCAGACCGCTCTGTTCTCTGCAACGATGCCGGAAGCGATTCGTCGCATTACCCGTCGTTTCATGAAGGATCCGCAGGAAGTGCGTATCCAGTCCAGCGTAACCACTCGCCCGGACATCAGCCAGAGCTACTGGTCTGTGTACGGTATGCGTAAAAACGAAGCGCTGGTACGTTTCCTGGAAGCAGAAGATTTTGATGCGGCGATTATCTTCGTGCGTACCAAAAATGCGACCCTGGAAGTGGCCGAAGCACTGGAACGTAGCGGCTATAGCAGCGCAGCGCTGAACGGTGACATGAACCAGTCTCTGCGTGAACAAACTCTGGAGCGTCTGAAAGACGGTCGTCTGGATATCCTGATTGCAACCGACGTGGCAGCACGTGGTCTGGACGTAGAGCGTATCAGCCTGGTTGTGAACTACGACATCCCTATGGATTCCGAGTCTTACGTTCACCGTATCGGCCGTACCGGTCGTGCAGGTCGTGCTGGCCGTGCTCTGCTGTTCGTTGAGAACCGCGAGCGTCGTCTGCTGCGTAACATTGAACGCACCATGAAGCTGACCATTCCAGAAGCAGACCTGCCGAACGCAGAACTGCTGGGCAAACGCCGTCTGGAAAAATTCGCCGCGAAAGTACAGCAGCAGCTGGAAAGCAGCGATCTGGATCAGTACCGCGCACTGCTGGCGCAAATCCAGCCGACCGTGGAAGGTGAAGAGCTGGATATCGAAACTCTGGCTGCAGCGCTGCTGAAAATGGCACAGGGCGAACGCGCTCTGATCGTGCCGCCTGATGCTCCGATGCGTCCTAAGCGTGAGTTCCGTGAGCGTGATGAGCGTTTCGAACGTCGTGGTAACGATCGTAATGACCGTGGCCCACGTGGCGACCGTCCTGAGCGTAGCGGTGAAGACCGTCCACGTCGTGAGCGTCGTGACGCTGGCGATATGGAGCTGTACCGCATTGAAGTTGGCCGTGATGATGGTGTTGAAGTTCGTCATATCGTTGGCGCTATCGCTAACGAAGGCGATATCAGCAGCCGTTACATCGGTAACATCAAGCTGTTCGGTACTCACTCTACCATCGAACTGCCAAAAGGCATGCCGGGCGAAGTTCTGCAGCACTTTACTCGCACCCGCATCCTGAACAAGCCGATGAATATGCAGCTGATGGGCGATGCCCAGCCGCGTCCTGATCGTGGTCCTCGCCGTGAAGGCGATCGTCCAGCGGGTGAACGTCGTAGCTTCGGCGGCGGCGAGCGTCGTGAAGGCGGTCGTGGTCCTCGTCGTGATGGCGCAGCACCAGCCGGTGCAGGTCGCTTCAGCGGTGAACGTCGTGAAAACCGTGGTCCACGTCGTGAAGAAGGCACCAGCCGTCGTCGCGACGCGTAAAGCGTAGTTTCAGCGTAAAGTAATCATTACAGCCCCGATAAAGACTATCGGGGCTTTTTTTATTCCATTTGTACTATCGTACTGGTACAGTGCGACACATTAAAATGCAGTAGCAAAATGATCAACTGGAGAAATGGCTGTATGGCGACACTAACCACCACTCAAACGTCACCCTCGCTGCTTGGCGGCGTGGTGATTATCGGCGGGACGATTATCGGTGCAGGGATGTTTTCTCTGCCGGTGGTCATGTCCGGTGCGTGGTTCTTCTGGTCGCTGGCAGCGCTGGTGTTTACCTGGTTTTGCATGCTGCATTCCGGGCTGATGATCCTCGAAGCTAATCTGAACTATCGCATCGGGTCGAGCTTTGACACCATCACCAAAGATCTGCTGGGTAAAGGATGGAACGTCGTGAATGGCATCTCTATTGCCTTCGTGCTTTACATACTGACCTACGCCTACATTTCTGCCAGTGGCTCGATACTGCATCATACGTTTTCCGAAATGTCGCTGAACGTTCCCGCACGCCTCGCGGGACTGGTCTTCGCGCTGGCGGTGGCGTTTATCGTCTGGATGAGCACCAAAGCGGTAAGTCGCATGACCGCCATCGTACTCGGCGCCAAGGTCATCACCTTCTTTCTGACCTTCGGAAGCCTGCTGGGGCACGTCACACCAGCAACACTGTTTAACGTGGCAGAAAGCCACGCATCGTACTCACCGTATTTGCTGATGACTCTGCCGTTCTGTCTGGCATCGTTTGGTTATCACGGCAATGTACCGAGTCTGATGAAGTATTACGGCAAAGATCCTCGCACCATTATTCGCTGCCTGGTTTACGGTACGCTGCTGGCGCTGGGTCTGTACGTGATTTGGTTGCTGGGGACGATGGGCAATATCCCGCGCCCTGACTTTATCGGTATCGCCCAGAAGGGCGGTAACATTGATGTACTGGTGCAGGCGCTGAGCGGCGTGCTGAACAGCCGTAGCCTGGATCTGCTGTTGGTCGTCTTCTCCAACTTCGCGGTGGCCAGTTCATTCCTGGGGGTGACCCTGGGCCTGTTTGACTATCTGGCCGACCTCTTTGGCTTTGATGATTCCGCAACCGGGCGTTTGAAAACAGCACTGCTGACTTTCCTGCCGCCGATTGTCGGTGGCCTGCTCTGGCCGAACGGTTTCCTGTATGCCATTGGTTATGCTGGTTTAGCGGCCACCATCTGGGCGGCGATCGTTCCGGCGCTGCTGGCCCGTAAATCACGTAAACGCTTCGGTAGCCCAAAATTCCGCGTCTGGGGCGGAAAGCCGATGATTGCGCTGATTCTGGTCTTTGGTATCGGCAACGCACTGGTCCATATTCTGTCGAGCTTTGATCTATTGCCGGTGTATCAGTAAACAAAAAGCCCGGTCGGCGTGACGCTTACCGGGCTTTTTGTCCCTCTCTCTGAAGAGGGATGAAGAGCTTAACGACGGACTAGCCCAGCAGTTCCTCTTTCACCTGCATTGCCAGATCAAACGAATGCAGACGGGCCTGATGATCGAAAATCTGGCCGTTAACCATAATCTCATCCGCCTGCGTTTCGCGCAGAACCGACTCCAGTCCATGACGTACTTTAGCCTTATCGCCCACCAGCGACATACTCAACGCCTGCTGCACACCGTACTGTTCCGACGCTGACCATAGCTGATGCATATTCTCCACCGGCGGCGGGAGTTGTCCGCTCTCGCCACGGCGCAGCTTCGCAAAAGCCTGCTGCATCGAGGTAAAGAGGAATTCCGCATCGCGATTGCTGTCGGCGGCGATGATGTTGATACAGACCATCGCGTACGGTTTTTCCAGCCGTTCGGACGGTTTGAAGTGGGTGCGATAGAGATGCAGCGCCTGGTGCAGCATATCCGGAGCAAAGTGAGAAGCGAAGGCAAAAGGCAGGCCGAGCTGGGCCGCCAGCTGTGCACTGTAGAGGCTTGAGCCTAATAGCCACACCGGGATCTTTTCGCCATAGCCTGGAACCGGCCGCACCAGCGGATTGGGATCACGCACATCGAACCAATCCACCAGCTCTGCCACGTCACGCGGGAAGTTATCAATATCGCCGCTCATATGGCGACGCAGCGCGCGCATAGTCGGCTGATCGCTGCCAGGCGCACGTCCAAGCCCTAAATCAATTCGCCCTGGGTAGAGCGTATTCAGCGTACCAAACTGCTCGGCAATAACCAGCGGGGAGTGGTTCGGAAGCATTACGCCGCCCGAGCCGAGATGCAGCGTGGTGGTATTCGCTGCCAGATAACCAATCAGCACCGAAGTTGCGGCGCTGGCGATACCCACCATATTGTGATGCTCCGCCAGCCAGTAGCGATGATATCCACGCTGTTCAGCGAGACGAGCAAGATCCAGAGAATGAGAAAAGGCCACTCCTGCAGAGGAGCCTTCAGGGATCGGTGCCAGATCGAGCACCGAAAAGGGAATGGATTTATCTGTCATAGCAGCTCACTTTGTCGACGGTGAATCTTTTAATATTGCATTAAAATTTAATAACCGTTGTTAACAAAGTGAGCTTTTACGCGTCAACCCTTAAGCGGCCGCCTGGCGACAGCTTAAATGATTTTGGGTAAATTCAGGCCTGTAGCTCCAGCCCGGCGAGACGTTTCCAGTAACCATTGCAGTCGCTGTTTGCCGTCAGCGGTAGGGGCGCGGCCCCGTTTTCATTGGCGCGAAACGCATCCAGCATCGCAAACACGTCAGTATCCAGCGGTGACAGGCGCACCATATCCACCACGCCTTTCATCGACGTTAATTCGTTGCCCAGGTTGTAAACATAGCCGCTCATGGTCTGAATGCCGTTAAGCACAAAGACTTGCTGATTCTCCTGCGACAGCACACTGCGCCCGTTGGGATATTTGATGCAGCAGGTTTCGCACTCATCTTTAGGACGATCTTCCGAGCGAGCGGTAAAGCAGCGCGCGGAGTACGCCAGCGGCAGATGCCCGTAACTCAGCACTTCCACTTCAAACCGATCGCGAATACCCAGCTCTTCACACTGATTCAGCAAATTAATGAGCCAGTCTCGTGACAGCTCCACCGGCATGCACCAACGCGTCATCCCCTGTTTCAGCAGCAGGCGCAGCGTGACAGCGTTATAGCAGTTCAACGCATGCCCTGCGACAAACGGCAGTTTGCGCTCGGCGCACATATTCACCACGCCAAGATCGCTCGCTTCCAGCAGGAAATCACCGTTCTCGACGTAGCGTTTAATTTCGCCCAGTTCCGATGACGCCTGTACCAGCGCAAGCGTTGAAAGCACCACCTGCTTGCCGCTGCCGGCGAGGCTTTTCGCCATATCCAGCCAGTCGCCCACTTTGGTTGCCCGACGCTTGCTGCACACCGATTCACCGAGATAAATCGTGTCGGCGCTACTGGCCGCCGCCTGCTGGTAAAAGTCCTCCAGCGTCTCTTTTGACCAGTAATAGAGCACCGGTCCTAATGAATATTTCATGAGTTATCTCACTGCCATTTACGGTGATACGCACCAAGCGTAGTTTGCGTGCCTTCGGACATTGCCCCAAGGGTCTCCATCCAGGCCGGCTGCGGCGCATAGTTCTGCGGGTCAGCCATACAGCGATCAATCGCCTGACGCCACACTTTCGCCACCTGGCTGACATATGCCGGGCTGCGCTGGCGGCCTTCAATTTTGACGGAGGCGATGTTGGCCGCCAGCAGCTCCGGAAGTAATTCCAGAGTATTGAGGCTGGTGGGTTCTTCCAGCGCGTGATAACGCTCGCCGTCCACCAGATAACGGCCTTTGCACAGCGTCGGATAGCCCGCATTTTCGCCATCCTGATAGCGGTCGATCAGCACATCGTTCAGGCGTGATTCCAGCCCCTGCGGCGTCTGCTGCCAGCGGACAAAGCGGGCAGGGGAGCATGCCCCAACGGTGTTCGGCGATTCGCCGGTTAAATAGGATGAGAGGTAGCAACGGCCCTCAGCCATGATGCACAGGCTGCCGAAGGCAAAAACTTCCAGTGGCACTGGCGAGACGCGCGCCAGTTGCTTAACCTGATGAATAGACAGTACGCGCGGTAACACCACGCGGGCGACGTCAAAGTGACGATGATAAAAGCGTACGGCTTCTTCGTTGGTGGCCGAGGCCTGAACAGAGACATGGCGCTCAATATGCGGATAGCGTTCTGCGGCATACTCCAGCATAGCGAGGTCGGCGAGGATCAACGCATCCGCCCCCAGCTGTGCCGCCATATCCACGGCGCGCTGCCAGCGCGCATAGCCATCAGGATGCGCAAACGTATTGATGGCAATATGTAACTTGCGGCGATGCTGGTGAACGAAGTTCACTGCTTCCTGGAGTTTTTTCTCCGTGAAGTTGAGACCCGCAAAATGACGGGCATTGGTGTCATCTTTCAGCCCGATATAGACCGCATCGGCACCGTTTTCGATGGCCGCTTTAAGTGCCGGAAGGTTTCCGGCTGGACAGAGCAGCTCCATAATTTATCCTGACGTTCGCTGCCCAGAGGGCACAAAATTGTTAACGAACGGGGAGTTTAATTAACCTCCACGCGACAATTTTTGATTTAAGGCAGTTAATGGCGTATTGATGACACCAATAATGAATGATACCGGAAGACGGTTTGTTGATTTACGCCGCTACGGCCGCCGCCGTATATGGCAAAATATCGGGATTATCGCTATCAGGGAGTAAAGCTCGTGCTGGAAAAACTGCGTTCACGACTCGTACAATTTGGTCCATCAATGCTGAGCGTGCCGGTAAAACTCGCGCCGTTCGCCCTTAAGCGTCAGCTTCTGCAGCAAGTGCTGAGCTGGCAATTTCGGCAGGCCCTTGAAGAGGGCGAGCTGGAGTTTCTCGAAGGCCGCTGGCTGAGTATCGAAGTTCGTGACATTGGACTGCGCTGGTTTACATCCGTTGAGAACGATCGGCTGATCGTCAGTGAATCAGCCATCGCGGATGTCAGTTTCAGCGCGAACGCCAGCGATCTGTTGATGATCGCCGCGCGTAAACAGGACCCGGACACACTCTTTTTCCAGCGCCGTCTGGTCATTGAAGGCGATACCGAGCTGGGCCTGTACGTCAAAAATTTAATGGACGCCATTGAGCTGGATCAGATGCCTAAGCCGCTGCGCACGGCGCTGATGCAAATGGCTGATTTTGTTGAGGCTGGTCTGAAAAACCCGCCTGAAAGTAAACACACTTCAGTAGGTGAGCCATGCTGATTCGAGTTGAAATTGGGATTGATGCTCCTGGTATCGATGCATTATTACGTCGTTCGTTCCCTGAGGACGGCGAGGCCCGACTGGTCCACGATCTCCGTGAAGACGGACTGATCACGCTGGGGCTGGTGGCAACGGATGACGAAGGCCAGGTTATCGGTTATGTGGCGTTCAGTCCGGTGGCTGTTCAGGGTGAGGAACTCCAGTGGGTCGGAATGGCGCCGCTGGCGGTAGATGAACACTATCGCGGTCAGGGTCTGGCACGGAAATTAGTGTATGAAGGGCTGGATTCACTGAATGAGTTTGGCTACGCGGCGGTCGTGGCGCTGGGCGATCCGGCGTTCTATGGACGCTTAGGCTTCGAACCGGCTGCCGATTACGATCTACACTGTCGCTGGCCGGGATCCGAGTCTGCATTTCAGGTGCACCGTCTGGCCGACGATGCGTTTAATGGCGTGAATGGTCTTGTTGAGTATCACGACCACTTCAATCGCTTTTAACCGCCAGCGTTTGCAGGCTCTCACGTAGCGCCTCAAACGAACCATCCCCGGCGACGAGGCGCTCTTTCTGGCGCTTCGTCATCTGCTTGATGCGGTATTCCATCTTCAGCGCCAGTGAGCGCTCACCAACGGGTGCCGAAAAGGCAAGCATCAGTTCACCTTTACCCCGCAGCGCTTTGGCCCCTTTCCCCGACTGATGCTCAAGGAAACGCCGGGCAACATCGGTTGTCACTCCCGTATAGAGCGCATTATTAGCCGTTCGGACTAGATAGAGAAACCAGCACACAGTACGTTTATTCAGTATGTTAAGGTGAACGCAAGATAGCATGAGAGAGAACGAAAATGGAAACTCTGGCTGCCATTAACCGCTGGCTGGCAAAGCAGCATGTCGTGACCTGGTGTGTCCATCAGGACGATGAGCTGTGGTGTGCGAATGCATTTTATTATTACGATCCGGTGAAAGTCGCATTTTATCTGTTAAGTGAAGATAAAACGCGGCATGCGCAAATGACCGGCCAGCAAGCCAAAGTGGCCGGGACGGTAAACGGCCAGCCTAAGAACGTCGCACTGATTCGTGGCGTGCAATTTAAAGGTGAGATCCGTCGTCTGGAGGGGGAGGAAAGCAACGCCATGCGTCAGCACTACACGCGTCGCTTTCCTGTCGCGCTTGCGTTGTCAGCGCCCGTTTGGGAAATTCGCCTCGACGAAATAAAATTCACCGACAACACGCTGGGCTTTGGTAAAAAACGTCACTGGTTACGCGCCGAGCAGACGTAACGCTTCGCGGTTAAATGCGGGCAGATCGTCAGGCGTTCGGCTGGTCACCAGCTGATCGTGGTCAACCACCACTTCCTGATCGTAAAAATCCGCGCCCGCATTTTTAAGATCGATGACGATCGGTTTGACGGCGGTCAGCTTACGGCCTCGCACCACTTCAGCGCTGATCAGTAACTGTGGCCCGTGACAGATAGCAAAGACCGGTTTGCCGCTGGCAACAAAATCGCGTGTGAACGTCACAAAGCGCTCATCACCGCGCAGCGTATCCGGAGAATGGCCGCCAGGCAGCAGAAGGGCGTCAAACTGTGCCGGGGTCACGTCATCAATGGATTTATCAATAGTGACACTGGCCTCACCTTTATGGCCTTTCACCGTTTTCCCTGCTTGCTTATCAATCGTAACGACTTCATGCCCCGCTTTGCGGAACGCCTCGGCAGGAGAGGTGAACTCTGAGTCTTCAAACTCGTCGGTAATCAAGACGGCTATTTTCTTGCTCATGTTTCCTCCATTGTTCTGGCTTCAGACAGATTTTTCGTTGTTTGTGGTAAATACTTACCCGTAACAGACTTCTAAGTGTGGTTGAGCAGGCTGAAATCGCAAACGGACTAATCTGCAAAGGAGAAAAGATGAGCCAGGTATTATTAACAGGTGCAACCGGGCTGGTGGGTGGGCACTTACTGCGGATGCTGATCCAGGATCCGCGGGTAAATTACATCGCGGCCCCGACCCGTCGTCCATTGGCCGATATTCCGGGTGTGTTCAATCCTCACGATCCGCAGCTGACTGATGCGCTGGCCCAGGTGAAGGATCCGGTGGATATCGCCTTTTGCTGTCTCGGGACGACCCGACGCGAAGCCGGAAGCAAAGAGGCGTTCATTCATGCCGACTATACGCTGGTGATAGATACGGCATTGACGGCTAAAAAACTCGGAGCCACTCATTTTCTGGTGGTGAGTTCGATGGGCGCGAGCCCCCGTTCGCCGTTCTTTTACAACAAGGTAAAAGGACAAATGGAAGAAGCGCTGATGGCGCAGAAATGGGACCGGCTCACCATAGTGCGTCCTTCGATGCTGATGGGTGATCGTGAAAAGCATCGCTTCAGCGAATCGCTGTTTGCTCCGTTGTTCCAGCTTTTTCCCGGGAACTGGAAATCAATCGATGCACGTGATGTGGCGCGGGCGATGCTCAAAGAGGCGCTGTCCCCGGCGCAGGAAGGCGTCAATATTATTCCCTCGGCAAAACTGCGTGATATTGCCAAAGGCGAGGCGTAAACTCGCCGGGCAAAATTAATCACACTCCCCGGGGAATGCTATGACTGGTCAGTCTTCATCTCAGGCGGCAACGCCATTTCAGTGGTGGAAACCCGCACTCTTTTTCATCGTCGTTATTATTGGTCTCTGGTATGTGAAATGGCAGCCCTATTACGGCAAAGCGTTCACTGCCGCCGAAACACATAACATTGGCAAATCTATTCTTGCGCAGGCGGACGCCAGTCCCCTACAGGCGGCATGGGATTACGCCATGGTCTACTTCCTGGCCGTATGGAAAGCCGCTGTGTTGGGCGTGCTGCTGGGATCGCTGATTCAGGTACTTATTCCACGCAACTGGCTCATGCGCACCCTCGGACAGCCGCGCTTTCAGGGAACTCTGTTGGGGACGCTATTTTCGCTGCCGGGGATGATGTGTTCCTGCTGTGCCGCGCCTGTTACGGCAGGCATGCGGCGCCAGCAGGTGTCGATGGGCGGCGCGCTGGCTTTCTGGATGGGTAATCCGCTCCTCAACCCCGCTACGCTGGTGTTTATGGGGTTTGTGCTGGGCTGGCATTTTGCGCTGATCCGCCTGGTTGCCGGATTGCTTACCGTGCTGATTGTCGCCTCTCTGGTGCAGTCCCTGGTCAGAGAAAAAGAGGTACAGTCTGTGGCGACAGAGATAGTCGCGCCTGAGCCACAAGGTGATTTCTTTACCCGCTGGGGCAAAGCGCTCTGGCAGCTGTTCTGGAGTACCATCCCGGTCTACATTTTGGCGGTGCTGGTTCTGGGTGCGGCACGCGTCTGGTTGTTCCCGCATGCGGATGGCGCGATCGATAACACGCTGCTGTGGGTTATTGCGATGGCGGTAGCCGGATGTTTATTCGTTATCCCGACCGCCGCCGAAATTCCGATTGTGCAAACCATGATGCTTGCGGGGATGGGAACTGCGCCTGCGCTGGCGCTATTAATGACCTTGCCAGCGGTGAGCCTGCCGTCGTTAATTATGCTGCGCAAATCATTTCCGGCAAAAGCGCTGTGGCTGACCGGTGTGCTGGTCATCGTGAGTGGGGTGATAACAGGAAGTATCGCGCTGTTGTAATCACCTCGGATGGTGTGGCGCGCATTCGCTACGTGTCATTTACGCCCTCTCCCCAAAGGGGGGGGAGGGGAAAACTACACCGTTTTTATACACGCTAAGGCACGAATAACTTAACTCTTGTGAGAAATAAGGAGTGTAGTTATCTCTTCATATATACCTAAGAAAGGATTTCGACGATGTCACGACTTATTTATAACGGATTAACACACCGGCTTTCGCTTTTAGATGGCGACTATAATGTTATTGGCATATGGGAGGCTTATAACAATGTTGATTCTACAGCGACCATGCGGCATGTAAATAATGGTACTTATTCGATTCAGGATACAAGAACACCACACTTACACCCTGGTGATAATGCTGATGGACCATATGGGGCCTACGGAATTATTCGCTTTAATTATCCTGGGCATCGTGGTGTAGGCGTGCATTCAGGTCAGGCTCACAATCCCCGAGTGCCAGGTCCACAGCACTGGACTATGGGATGTATTCGCACCACAGATGAAGCCATGCAAAAAATTAAAGACTATATGTCAAACTCGCCACTTTCGACTATAGAAGTGGTGAATAGTAGCGGCCCGTCAAAGATGAAGCCTAATCTCAATAAAGAAAATATTGATGTTCCAGCTGGAATGTACTGGATATGAAATCTATTTTTCTTCTCCTCGTATTGATAATAATATCAGGTTCCGTTTACGCCGAAGAGTGTTCAGACGAAGACTTCAATGCGGCTGATGCCACAATCCCTTTGCATGCCTGGAATGATGTAGCTTCATTTTTTAATAAATTTAAACAATGCGATGAGGGGTACTTAGCAGAAGGGGTGTCAACGGCTGTTAGCGTTTTGCTTGCAAGGCACTGGGAAGATTTTCCACAATTGCTGCAAGTTGAAAAGAATAATCCTGATTTTGAAAAGTGGATGCTAAAACATATTAATACTACAGCAAATGGAGAGGATATTGAGCTAATAATCAAAAATTCCTCCATGCGCTGCCCGCAAGGTGAAACCCCCATTTGTAATAAAATAGGCCAATCAGCAAAGCAGGTAATAAAAGAGTTTGATACCGAAGGTGCTGAAAATAAAACACTTTAGCCAATATTGATAGTGATATATTAGTGGGGCAATGCTCCACTAATTATTTTTCGTGGAATATGTTTCTCAATAATAATGACCTGGAGCGCAAGCGGTCTGGAGAGGTAGAGAAAGCCACTATAGTGTAACTTTTCTGACTTTCAACCATCTATTCGAATGGGCGTTATTGATGATTGACTGCCCTCCCACAGGGAGAGGGCAGCGATAAAGTTACTTAATATATGTAAAAGCGGTGGTGACGTGCTTCACGCCGCTGACCCGGCTGGCGATATCGGCGGCGGCTTTGCCTTCACGGTCAGTAACCAGTCCGAGCAAGAAGACCTCGCCGTTCTCAGTGGTGACTTTCACGTTAGAGGATTTCACCTGATCGCTACCCAAAAGCTGTGAGCGCACTTTAGTGGTGATCCAGGTATCAGAAGACGCGGTTCCCAGACCAATCGGCTGGCCCTGGCGCACTTCATTGAACACTTCCGTTGTGCCTTCTACGCCCACGGCGATCTGCTTCGCACGCGTGGCGAGCTCCATATTGGGCGCCTGGCCTGCCAACAGCACTTTGCCCTGATAAGCCGTAACGTTAATACGCGCTTCTTTCTTGATCTGTTCGTCTTTGGACAGGGCGCTGTTTACGCGTAATTCCAGCGTACCGTCATCCACCTGGGTTCCCACTGAGCGTGGGTCAGTTGCCGCTTTGGTGCCTACGGCTGCAGTACCAACCACAGCCGCAGCAATACATCCCTGAAGCAGAAGCGCAGAAATAAGGACTGCGAGGGGCGTTAATGCCTTCATTAGAACTCCTTAATCATCCTGGTGAGGGAAAAGCGTGTTATCAATCAGATCGCATAAGCAGTTCACTGTCAGCATGTGCATTTCCTGAATACGCGCGCTGCGATGAGAAGGAATGCGAATTTCCACATCCTGCGGACCGAGAAGCCCGGCCAGTTCACCACCGTCATAGCCCGTCAGCGCAACGATAGTCATATCGCGCGTTACAGCAGCTTCAACGGCTTTGACGATATCACGGCTGTTACCCCGCGTGGAAATCGCCAGCAGAACATCCCCGGCATGGCCTAAGGCGCGCACCTGTTTTGCGTATATCTCATCATGCAGACGATCGTTGGCGATAGCCGTTAAGACCACATTATCGGTATTAAGTGCAATGGCAGGTAAACTTGGGCGTTCTGTTTCGAAGCGATTGATCATGCTGGCAGCAAAATGCTGTGCGTTGGCGGCTGACGTGCCATTACCACAACAGAGGATTTTGTTGCCATTCAGCAGGGACTGCACCAGCGTCATCGCTGCGCGAGAAATAGCATCCGGGAGGGCTTCCGCCGCTGCAATCTGAGTTTGAATGCTTTCTGTGAAACAAACCTTAATTCTTTCGAGCACGTTATCCCTTTAAAACTTTGTTTTATACGTCTTCGCCAAAGGCGTTTTTAAACCACTCAATGTCGTTTCCGGTGAAGGCTACCACATCGAACCGGCAATCCACAGTATCAAAACTCCCATTATGGCGGGCGAGCCACAAGCGGGCAGTGTGTAATAATTTTCGTTGTTTGGCGAGCGTCACGCTGGCGGCAGCGCCACCAAAGAAGGACGACTGTCGGAAACGCACCTCAATAAACACGGTGACCTGACCCTCTTTCATGATCAGGTCAATCTCGCCGCCACGTCCGCGAACGTTGGCGGCGATAAAACGCAGTCCTTTGCCTTCCAGCCAGCGACGCGCTGTTAACTCCCACGCGTCGCCAGTCTGCTTGCGGCTTAACTGGCCGGGACGATCTGCCCCTGCTGGTATTTGAGCCATGATAACTTCCTTTTAATCACACAATCCTGAGTGGCCGTCAGATCGCCGGTATTGCCGTTAAGCTCAAAGCCCGGCACCTGGCGCATCTGGGTAAAGTGGTCAGCCAGCGCCCATGCATCGACACCCATTGCATACAAACGTGCCAGAGAGTAGTCGTTACGCACGCTGCTCAGCGCCTGCTGCATCAATGCCGGATTGCTGCCTGCCAGCATCGGGATTTCGCTGTACTGCAGACCATCCATCTCCAGACGGAAATCCGGACCGGCCGTTCCCTGCGCGCTGCGCGAGCTGGCATACAATGTGACGCCGCTCTGGCTGCCGTTACGCATGGCGATCATCGGCTTGATGAAGGCGATCTCCTCTGGCGTGGCGACGATATACGCCGCATCCACTTTGCCGCCACCGCTAATTTGTGCATCGGACGGTGGCGCAGGAATGGTTAGTCCGCCGATAGTAACGCTCTGCTGTTGCGGCAGGCTTGCAGAAACCGGACTGCCGGTCAAGGCGATACCCGACCCGCCGTTGACGCCCGCTCTCAGTTCCGAGGTGGAACCAAATTTCTGCTGAAGTACCACGCTGCCGCCCAGCTGTTGCCACTCCTGGGCAAACGCATTCGCCACGCGGTCGCCCAGTGCGCTACGTGGCGTCAGCAGCAGAGGAGCTTGTTTCCCCTGCTCGTGGATATGGCGCGCGGCATCGCGAGCTTCATCTTCCGGTGAAAGGGCGAAGTAACAAATGTTTGCGCGATTCTGCACCTGCTCCGGCTGATTGAGTGCCAGCACGTTCAGCGAGGTATTGCTCTTCATCAGCTCTTCGACGTTATTTTTCAGCAGCGGACCGACAACAATACTGGCCCCGTCCTGTTGGACCTGCGCCAGAACCTGATCGAGCGGTTGCGAGCTGGTATCGTAAACTTTCAGCTCAGCGCCTGGATTCGCTGTGGTTGCGGCCACGGTTTGTGGCTGCGCGGTGGACTGCTGTTCCGGTGCGGCGGTTTGCGGGGCAGGCGCAGCGGCATCGGTTGCCGGGGCTGCTGGCGCTTGCGCCGGGGTTTGTGCCTGCGCTTCTGGCGCTGGCGCGGCCGCCGGAGGCGTGGTTGGCGCCGTGACCGGATTCTGCATCGTGCCCTGTGCAGGCGCTTGCGAAGTCGTTAAATCACTGGTTTCCGCCGCAGACGGGCTAATGACGTCATTCACGTTCGCGGCCTGGGCGGACTGATCGGGAATCGCATTCCCGGCTACCGCCGTCGTGCCGTTTTTCGCCGCTTCAAAGCCCTGCTGAATGGTGCGACCGAATACCGCCGCCTGGCCGTTGAGCGGCAGCAGAAGGGCGATCTTATTCACGGAGGCGGGTTTGAAGTTTTGCACATTCACCAGCTGTGACGGCAGCATTTTCGCGCCCGGGTTTTGCGGATAGCGGGTTTGCCAGTCGGTGATCCCTGCTTTAAGCATCTTTGGATCGCTGCGGTTGTTGAACCACATCTGCTGCAAATCCAGCCAGCCCTGCAGCACATTTTCGTCGGCATTGATCACCAGCGTCTGCGCCTGTTCCGGCGTCATCGCGGAGAGTGCTTGCCAGGTCGCATCAATGTTCTTCTGCTTATCCGCCGCGTTCAGTAACGGCTCCTGAGCAATTAAAGCCCGAAGGAGCTGCAGTGAAGGACGCCCCTGCTCGGTGGCAATGATTGCCTGCCAGTAGCGCGCCTGCTGATTGTTTTCCAGCGCTTTGACGTCGATATCGCTCAGGATCTTTTTCGCCGCCGGGTAATCTTTCTGCGCAATTTTCAGTTCAGCGGAGAGAAGGGATTGCTCGTGACGCTGGGTGTCGTTCAAATCCTGCGGCAGCTGGTTATACAGTTCGGACGCCTGCTGCGTCTTGCCTTCCTTCAGCAGTGAACGAATGGCAAGTAATTGCCAGTTGGTCTTGGTATCATCTGAGCTCTGCGACATTTGTTGCAGATAATAGCCGGAATCAGCCTGCGCAGTCCCCTGCATATGGGCAGCAGTTTGATCGGGCGCCTGGGTGCCACAGCCTGCAAAGAGTAAGGCTGCCAGCACGACAGGAAGGCTGCGCGAAGCTTTTGTTCGAAGAAACGTTAACGGTACCATACTGTATCCAGTGATATTTTTTAGGCAATGCTCAATATTAAATCGGCAATACGGACTAAACAATGAAACAACACGAAACGGCAGATAATTCTCAAGGCCAGCTTTATATTGTACCTACTCCTATCGGGAATTTGTCTGATATTACCCAACGTGCGCTCACCGTTTTACAAGCCGTTGATTTAATTGCCGCTGAAGATACCCGTCACACCGGCCTGTTGCTGCAACATTTCGCCATCAACGCCCGTTTGTTCGCATTACACGATCACAATGAGCAACAAAAAGCGCAGATGCTGGTGGATAAACTCAAGGCGGGGCAGAACATTGCGCTGGTGTCCGATGCCGGAACGCCGCTGATTAACGATCCCGGTTACCACCTGGTCCGCACCTGTCGTGAAGCCGGTATCCGCGTGGTACCGTTACCGGGGCCGTGCGCGGCGATTGCGGCTTTAAGTGCGGCGGGCCTGCCGTCGGATCGCTTCTGCTACGAAGGTTTCTTACCGGCAAAATCCAAAGGTCGCCGTGACACGCTGAAAGAACTGGAAGCGGAACCGCGGACGCTGATTTTCTATGAGTCCACCCACCGTCTGCTGGAAAGTTTAGAAGATATGGTCGCTGTGTGGGGGGAAGCCCGCTATGTGGTGCTGGCGCGTGAGCTCACTAAAACCTGGGAAACGATCCACGGCGCACCCGTGGGAGAATTACTGGCCTGGGTGAAAGAAGATGAAAACCGCCGCAAAGGCGAGATGGTGCTGATTGTTGAAGGCCATAAGGCGCAGGAAGATGCGCTGCCAGCCGACGCGCTGCGTACGCTGGCACTGCTGCAAACCGAGCTGCCTCTGAAAAAAGCCGCTGCGCTTGCCGCCGAAATTCACGGCGTGAAAAAGAACGCGCTGTATAAATATGCTCTGGAGCAGCAGGACAACGGTTAACGGTAAGCCGGGCGAGCGTCATGCCGCCCGGCCTGTTATCCAGCGACCGGTTCCCTCCGCCCCTGCGGGAAGAGGGAAGTGGGGCAAAGAATCAGGTCACCGGAGCCGGGTTAAACACCGCCAGCTGGTTATGCAATCCCCACTGATCGGAGAAGGTTTTCTTCCGGCCGCTCGCCACATCCAGGATGAAGTGGAATAGTTTCCAGCCCACGTCCTCAATGCTCTCTTCGCCCGTCGCAATGGTTCCCGCGTTAATATCCATTAAGTCATACCAGCGGTTCGCCAGCTCGGTACGGGTTGCCATCTTGATTACCGGAACCGCCATCAGACCGTACGGCGTGCCACGCCCGGTGGTAAAGACTTGCACCGTAATACCGGATGCTACCTGCTGCGTACCGCAGACAAAATCGCTCGCAGGCGTTGCGGCATAAATCAGACCGCGTTTGGTTGGACGCTGGCCCGGTGAAAGCACTTCAGAGATGGCGCTCTGGCCGGATTTAGCAATCGAGCCGAGGGCCTTTTCGACCACGTTCGCCAGGCCGCCTTTTTTGTTGCCCGGCGACGGGTTAGCGCTGCGGTCGGTTTGCCCGAGATCGAGATAGTTATCGTACCAGGCCATCTCCTCCAGCAGGCGCTTACCCACTTCTTCATTGATGGCTCGCGGCGTGAGAAGGTGAATCGCATCGCGGACTTCAGTGACTTCCGAGAACATGACCGTTGCGCCACAGCGCACAAACAGATCGGAGGCATAACCCACTGCCGGATTCGCGGTGACGCCTGAGAAAGCATCGCTGCCGCCGCACTGCGTGCCGACAACCAGCTCTGAGGCCGGGCAGGTTTCGCGCTGGCGTTTATTCAGTTTTTCCAGATGGCGGACGGCAACCTGGAGAATATCGTCGACCATGGATTTAAAGCCGACGTGATGTTCATCCTGCAAACGGACGATGCTGGCGTCGTCAACCGCGATGGCTTTGACATCTTCGGTGCCCTGCAGCAGGCGCTCCGGCTGGAGCTTTTCACAGCCCAGGCCAATCACCATCACTTCGCCGCCAAAATTCGGGTTCAGCGCAATGTTATGGATAGTCCGAATCGGTACGACTGCCGCCGGGGCATTAATGGCGACACCGCAGCCATAGAGATGATTCAGGCCGACCACACCGTCAACGTTCGGATATTTCGGCAGCAAATCACGTTCGATGATTTTGACCACGTAATCCACCACGCCCGCCACGCAATGCACGCTGGTGGTAATGCCGAGCAGGTTTTTCGTTCCCACGCTGCCGTCTGCGTTGCGGTAGCCTTCAAAGGTATAACCTTCCAGAGGCGGCAGCGGTTCAGGGACGCGAGTGGCCAGCGGTAGCGTATTCAGCGGCGGGGCTTTAGGCAGTTCAACTAATGATTCATCAATCCAGCTGCCCTGAGGTATCGCGCGCACGGCGTAACCGATGATTTCGCCGTAGCGGATGATCTCGCCATGCGCCGGAATATCGACCAGTGCGACTTTGTGTCCCTGGGGAATGTGTTCAATAAGCGCCAGGCCATCAGGAAAACGGGTTCCCGCTTTCAGGCCATTGTCATTAACAATGATCGCCACGTTATCTGTGTCGTGTACCTTAATATAGAACGCCGTAGGCGACGCTTGTCGAATTTCGATGTCGGCCATTGCTCATTATTCTCCAGTTAAATCTTAGATATTAAATGCAGTGACAAGAGTGTTTATTTTCTTATTGTCAGAAATAAAGACGCTGCTTTGTTGAATAAAGAATGTCAGGACTCGGAGGATAAAAATGTGACGAAGATCACTCATCTGGGTGCGCATCACCGCCGTCTGGCGGGTAATGCGTAAATCTGTGCATCAGCGCCCAGATGATTGTGCATATGCTCAAAATAATGTTCTTAAATACGCATATAATTGAGCGATACAACAATGTGCAGGGCAGGACTGATGTTTATACTTAATCACGATTTCATTGTATCTGGTTAATTAAATGATATTGCCTGCTATCAATAAATAATCAGTAAAACGATTCCAAAAATAATAAAAACACCTACACCGATGTACCTGAGGAAATTAAAATGTCACTGGATACTGCTGTAGAAACAAAAAAGGGTATTCATACCCGTCATTTAATATTGCTGATTATCTTTATTGTGACCGCGGTGAACTATGCGGACCGCGCGACACTTTCTATTGCCGGGACAGAAGTCGCGAAAGAGCTCCAGTTAAGTGCCGTATCGATGGGGTATATCTTCTCTGCGTTTGGCTGGGCCTATCTGCTGATGCAGATCCCGGGCGGCTGGTTGCTCGATAAATTTGGCTCGAAGAAGGTTTATACCTATAGCCTGTTCTTCTGGTCGCTGTTCACGTTCTTACAGGGTTTTGTTGATTTCTTCCCGCTGGCGTGGGCGGGTATCTCCATGTTCTGTATGCGTTTTATGCTGGGTTTCTCGGAGGCCCCGTCTTTCCCGGCCAACGCCCGTATTGTGGCTGCCTGGTTCCCGACGAAAGAGCGCGGCACTGCCTCGGCTATTTTTAACTCTGCGCAATATTTTTCTCTGGCACTTTTCTCACCGCTGCTGGGCTGGTTGACCTTCGCGTGGGGCTGGGAACATGTCTTTACCGTGATGGGTGTGATTGGCTTTGTTCTGACCGGGCTGTGGGTGAAGTTTATCCATAACCCAACCGACCATCCGCGTATGTCTGCAGAAGAGCTGAAGTTCATCTCGGACGGCGGCGCGGTAGTCGATATGGATCATAAAAAGCCAGGCGACAAAGCGGCAAGCGGACCAAAACTGCATTACATCAAACAGTTGTTGACCAACCGCATGATGCTCGGCGTATTTTTTGGTCAATACTTTATCAACACCATTACCTGGTTCTTCCTCACCTGGTTCCCGATTTATCTGGTGCAGGAGAAGGGAATGTCGATTCTGAAGGTCGGCATGGTGGCCTCTATTCCGGCACTGTGCGGTTTTGCGGGTGGCGTACTGGGCGGTGTGTTCTCAGACCATCTGATCAAAAGCGGCAAGTCTATTACCCTGGCGCGTAAGTTACCGATTGTGCTCGGCATGCTACTGGCATCGACCATTATCCTGTGCAACTACACCAACAATACCGCGCTGGTGGTGGCATTGATGGCGCTGGCATTCTTCGGTAAAGGCTTTGGTGCGCTGGGCTGGCCGGTCATTTCTGACACCGCGCCAAAAGAGATTGTGGGCCTGTGTGGCGGTGTGTTCAACGTCTTCGGTAACGTGGCGTCGATTGTCACGCCTCTGGTGATTGGCTATCTGGTGAGCGAACTGCATTCATTTAATGCGGCTCTGGTATTCGTTGGCTGCTCGGCGTTGATGGCGATGGTGTGTTACCTGTTCGTGGTAGGCGACATCAAACGTATGGAATTGCAGAAATAAATCACGATTCATTGAAGGTATAAGCGATGAGTAACGATATTTTCCCGAACAAGTTTAAAGCGGCCCTGGCGGCAAAAGAGATTCAGATTGGCTGCTGGTCTGCGCTGGCTAACCCCATCAGCACCGAAGTGTTAGGACTGGCAGGGTTTGACTGGCTGGTACTGGACGGCGAACACGCGCCGAATGACATCACCACGTTTATTCCGCAACTGATGGCGCTGAAGGGGAGCCACAGCGCGCCGGTGGTGCGTGTGCCAACCAACGAGCCGGTGATTATCAAACGCCTGCTGGATATCGGCTTCTATAACTTCCTGATCCCGTTTGTGGAAAATGTGGAAGAAGCGGTACAGGCCGTGGCGTCTACCCGCTATCCGCCAGAAGGTATTCGCGGCGTGTCCGTTTCTCATCGCGCCAATATGTTCGGCACGGTGCCGGACTACTTTGCCCAGTCCAACCAGAACATCACGATTCTGGTTCAGATTGAGAGTCAGCAGGGCGTGGACAACGTTGACGCCATTGCGGCAACGGACGGCGTGGACGGCATTTTTGTCGGCCCAAGCGATCTGGCTGCGGCGTTTGGCCACCTCGGCAATGCCAGTCACCCGGAAGTGCAGCGTGCCATTCAGCACATTTTCGCCCGTGCTAAAGCGCATGGTAAACCAAGCGGTATTCTGGCTCCGGTTGAAGCTGATGCTCGCCGTTACCTTGAGTGGGGCGCAACCTTTGTTGCCGTAGGCAGCGACCTCGGCGTATTCCGTTCTGCCACGCAGAAGTTAGCGGATTCCTTTAAAAAATAATCACCATCGATAATAGAGAGAGATGCAATTATGACACTGAAAGTTGGTTTTATTGGCCTGGGTATCATGGGCAAACCAATGAGTAAAAACCTCATTAAAGCCGGTTACTCGCTGGTGGTTTCTGACCGTAATCCTGAAGTCATTGCGGAATTGATTGCCGCTGGTGCTGAAACCGCGATCACCGCCAAAGCGATTGCTGAGCAGTGTGATGTGGTCATCACCATGCTGCCTAACTCCCCGCATGTCCATGAGGTGGCGCTGGGTGAAAACGGGCTGATTGAAGGCGCGAAGCCAGGGCTGGTGCTGATCGACATGAGTTCTATCGCTCCGCTGGCGAGCCGTGAAATCAGCGAAGCGCTGAAAGCGAAAGGCGTAGAGATGCTGGATGCGCCGGTGAGCGGCGGCGAGCCAAAAGCGATCGACGGCACGCTGTCGGTCATGGTCGGCGGCGATAAAGCCATTTTCGACAAATATTACGATCTGCTGAAAGCAATGGCGGGCTCCGTAGTGCATACCGGTGAAATCGGTGCGGGCAACGTGACCAAACTGGCGAACCAGGTGATTGTGGCGCTGAACATCGCCGCGATGTCCGAAGCGCTGACGCTGGCCACCAAAGCGGGCGTGAACCCGGATCTGGTGTACCAGGCTATTCGCGGTGGACTGGCGGGCAGTACGGTGCTGGACGCGAAAGCGCCAATGGTGATGGACCGCAACTTCAAGCCGGGCTTCCGTATCGACTTACACATCAAAGACCTGGCCAATGCGCTGGATACCTCTCACGGCGTCGGCGCACAGCTGCCGCTGACCGCAGCGGTAATGGAGATGATGCAGGCGTTACGCGCCGATGGTCTCGGTAATGCAGACCACAGCGCAATTGCATGCTACTACGAAAAACTGGCGAAAGTGGAAGTCACTCGCTAACAAAGACGGGCGCAGAAACGCGCCCGGTATTTTTGCCGCGTGCAGTAACAGGCTACAACTATGAAAATCGTAATCGCCCCTGACTCGTATAAAGAAAGCCTTTCTGCCTCCGAGGTAGCTCAGGCGATAGAAAAAGGATTTCGGGAAATTTTTCCTGATGCTCAGTATGTTTCTGTGCCTGTTGCTGACGGTGGAGAAGGCACGGTCGACGCGATGATTGCCGCCACTCAGGGTACGGAGCACCACATTGTTGTCACGGGCCCGCTGGGCGAACAAGTGAATGCCTGCTGGGGAATGTCCGGCGATGGTACTACCGCGATTATCGAGATGGCGGCAGCAAGTGGCCTGGCGCTGGTTCCTTCTGCAAAACGCAATCCGCTGATTACCACTTCGCGGGGGACAGGCGAGCTGATCCTCGATGCGCTGGACAAGGGCGCGCGCAATATCATTATCGGCATTGGCGGTAGCGCCACCAATGATGGCGGTGCCGGAATGATGCAGGCCCTTGGCGCGAAACTGTGTGACGCCAACGGGACGGAGATTGGCTACGGCGGCGGTAGTTTGATGGCGTTAAACAGTATTGATGTCTCCGGGCTGGATCCGCGACTGAAGACCTGTACCCTTCGCGTGGCCTGTGATGTCACCAATCCACTGGTGGGGGATAAAGGGGCATCGCGTATTTTTGGCCCGCAGAAAGGGGCGGACGAAGCAAAAATCGTCGAACTCGACCGAAATCTCAGCCACTTTGCTGATGTGATTAAGAAATCCCTGTCCATTGACGTGAGAAATGTCCCCGGTTCTGGCGCCGCGGGCGGGATGGGGGCAGCGCTGATGGCGTTCCTCGGCGCGGAGTTACGCAGCGGAATTGAGATCGTCACCCAGGCGTTGAACCTGGAGGAGCATATCCACGATTGCACTCTGGTGTTAACCGGTGAGGGCCGTCTCGACAGCCAGAGTATCCATGGCAAAGTGCCGGTTGGCGTGGCGACCGTTGCCAAAAAATATCATAAACCGGTGATCGGAATTGCAGGCAGCCTGACCAGCGATGTTGGTGTGGTGCATCAGCACGGTATCGACGCGGTGTTCAGCGTGTTAAGCAGTATTGGAACCCTGGAAGAGGCATTCCGCGGTGCATTTGACAACATTTACCGCTCGTCGCGTAATATCGCCGCGACTTTACAGGTGGGGATGCGCACGCAAGGGTGACAGCGGGACGCAAACCCTCTATACTTCGCGCCGAAGCTGACCAGACAGTCGCCGCTTCGTCGTCGTCCCTCTTCGGGGGGAGACGGGCGGAGGGGAGGAAAGTCCGGGCTCCATAGGGCAGGGTGCCAGGTAACGCCTGGGGGGGAAACCCACGACCAGTGCAACAGAGAGCAAACCGCCGATGGCCCGCGCAAGCGGGATCAGGTAAGGGTGAAAGGGTGCGGTAAGAGCGCACCGCGCGGCTGGTAACAGTCCGTGGCACGGTAAACTCCACCCGGAGCAAGGCCAAATAGGGGTTCACAAGGTACGGCCCGTACTGAACCCGGGTAGGCTGCTTGAGCCAGTGAGCGATTGCTGGCCTAGATGAATGACTGTCCACGACAGAACCCGGCTTATCGGTCAGCTTCACCACTTAATAAAACCCCGCTTCGGCGGGGTTTTTGCTTTTAGCGGCAACCATGAGTGACTGTCCACTCCACTTTCTATGAAAGAATGCGGCTTATCGGTCAGCTTCAGCTACTTATCAACCCCCCGTCTCGGCGGGGTTTTTTGCTTTTGGCAGCACAATTTTTGCTTCTGGCTGCACAGATGAATGACTGTCCACGACGCCTTCGTCAAAACGAACGAATTCTCATTTTTGCGACAATAAGCACATTTCACTGTTTTTGTCTGGAGTTGCGCTGCTTTACCGATATTAGCGATCCAATTCACAAAATATCGCGCTAGAAAATGTGATTTTCTTAGTGTTAATTTATTGTTGGTTTTGTTTTTTATTTGTATATTATTTATGGCGTATAAATTAATGAAATCGTTTTATTTAATACATTTGCCGCGTGAATATGTGATGAGTTCGATGCTTTTCCTGATGTTGACAAGTATTTATTAAGTTATTTGATAATATACAAAAATGTTTAATAGCAATTACGTCTAATTATTCACCTTTAATTGCCTGAAATATCACCTTTATTGCTGATCCTTTATCGCCATGAATAGATCGTGGTTATCGCCATAAAATAAAATTATCTCTCTGTTTTTTATTGATCAATATCAGGCGGATTTATGGTGACTATTTATGTAACTTAATGATTTATAATTAAAAATAGACTATTTTAATGGCGTCCAATGTATCGTGAAAAGTAATCTGTGAGAGACAGCACATACCCTTGCTATCAATAATGAGTAGAATTCTGCATCGGGATAAGGAAATAAGCGCAGAATATGATGAACACTATTATTCTACCGAAAACACAACACCTGGTTGTATTTCAGGAAGTCATTAAAAGTGGATCCATTGGTTCTGCCGCCCGACAGCTCGGGCTCACGCAGCCAGCCGTCAGTAAAATTATTAACGATATCGAATCCTATTTTGGCGTCGAACTGATCGTGCGCAAAAACACCGGTGTGAAGCTGACCAGCGCGGGACAAACACTGCTCGCCTACTCCGAGTCCATCACTCGCGAAATGAAGAATATGGTCAGTGAGATGAACAGCCTGAGTTTCAGCACCGTTATTGACGTCTCGTTCGGCTATCCGTCGCTGATTGGTTTCACGTTCCTCTCCAGTATGATCAAAAAATTCAAAGAAGTGTTCCCAAAAGCGCGAGTATCAATGTTTGAAGCGCAGCTATCGTCATTCCTGCCCGCCATTCGGGATGGACGGCTGGACTTTGCCATCGGGACGCTGAGTGATGAAATGCTGCTGCAGGATCTGCACGTTGAGCCGCTTTTTGAATCTGAGTTTGTGCTGGTGGCCAGCAGATCGCGAACGTGCACCGGCACGACAAGCCTGGCATCGCTCACGCATGAACAGTGGGTGATGCCGCAAACGGATATGGGTTACTACAAAGAACTATTAACCACCCTTCAGAACAACCACATCAGTATCGAAAATATCGTCCAGACGGACTCCGTCGTCACCATCTATAACCTGGTTCTCAATGCCGATTATCTCACCGTTATCCCGCGTGACATGATTACCCCTTTCGGTTCAGACCAGTTTGTGGTGCTGCCAGTCGAAGATGAGTTACCGGTCGCGCGTTATGCCGCCGTCTGGTCAAAAAATTATCGTATTAAAAAATCCGCTTCGGTATTAGTGGAGTTGGCGAAGCAATATTCCGCGCAAAATAGTGAAAGGCGAAAACAGCTCACCATAACTGAATAATATATTGAGAAGTGCACATTTTAAAAACACCCGGCGAAATTTATATATCGCTGACACCCAGATTTTTCTGACATAAAATGAATTATTATAAAGAGGATTATATGCACATTACTTACGATCTTCCGGTAACGATTGAAGAAATACAAGATGCCCGTAAACGACTGGCTGGGAAAATTTATAAGACGGGTATGCCACGCTCTAACTATCTGAGCGAACGCTGTAAAGGCGAAATTTTCCTTAAATTTGAAAATATGCAGCGTACTGGCTCATTTAAAATTCGCGGTGCATTTAATAAATTAAGCTCGTTAACCGAAGCAGAACGTCGTAAAGGGGTCGTGGCCTGTTCCGCAGGCAACCATGCCCAGGGCGTTTCGCTCTCCTGCGCCATGCTGGGGATTGACGGCAAAGTGGTGATGCCGATGGGGGCGCCAAAGTCCAAAGTGGCCGCCACCCGTGACTACTCGGCAGAAGTGGTGCTGCATGGTGAAAACTTTAACGACACTATCGCCAAAGTGAGCGAAATCGTTGAGATGGAGGGGCGCATTTTTATCCCGCCTTATGATGATGTTAAAGTGATTGCCGGGCAGGGCACCATCGGTCTTGAAATCCTGGAAGATCTGTATGATGTCGATAACGTTATTGTCCCGATTGGCGGCGGTGGATTAATTGCCGGGATTGCGACAGCGATTAAATCAATTAACCCGACCATTAATATTATCGGCGTTCAGTCTGAAAACGTACACGGTATGGCGGCCTCGTTCTTTGCCGGTGAAATTGTCAATCATCGCACCACCGGGACCTTAGCCGACGGCTGTGATGTTTCTCGCCCGGGTAATTTAACCTTCCAGATCGTTCGTGAATTAGTCGATGATATCGTGCTGGTTAGCGAAGATGATATTCGCAATAGCATGGTGGCTTTAATTCAGCGCAATAAAGTCGTGACTGAAGGGGCTGGCGCTCTGGCAACGGCTGCATTATTAAGCGGTAAACTGGATCATTATATTCAGGGTCGGAAAACAGTCAGTATTATTTCCGGCGGTAATATCGATCTCTCCCGAGTTTCACAAATCACCGGCCTCGTTGACGCATAAATAAGGACAGATTATGAGCAACACTGAAAGTATTATTGTCAGTCAGACAAAAGCGAGCTCCTGGCGTAAATCAGATACCACCTGGACACTCGGCCTTTTTGGCACCGCAATCGGTGCTGGCGTTTTATTCTTCCCGATTCGCGCAGGGTTCGGCGGCCTGATCCCCATTCTGCTGATGCTGCTTCTGGCCTATCCGATTGCCTTCTACTGTCACCGCGCGCTGGCGCGTTTGTGCCTCTCGGGGAGCAATCCTTCCGGGAATATTACCGAGACGGTTGAGGAGCATTTTGGTAAGACTGGCGGTGTGGTCATCACCTTCCTCTACTTTTTTGCCATTTGTCCGCTGCTGTGGATTTACGGCGTCACTATTACCAACACCTTTATGACCTTCTGGGAAAATCAGCTCCAGTTGCCAGCGCTAAACCGTGGTTTTGTCGCGCTGTTCCTGCTGCTGTTAATGGCTTTCGTCATCTGGTTTGGTAAAGACCTGATGGTGAAGGTGATGAGCTTCCTGGTGTTCCCGTTTATCGCCAGTCTGGTGCTCATTTCTCTGTCACTAATCCCTTACTGGAACTCTGCGGTGATCGACCAGGTGAACCTGAGCGATATCTCCTTTACCGGGCATGACGGCATTCTGGTTACTGTCTGGCTGGGGATTTCTATCATGGTCTTCTCCTTTAACTTCTCACCCATTGTCTCTTCGTTTGTGGTATCGAAGCGCGAAGAGTACGAACCGGAGTTTGGTAAAGCGTTCACCGAGCAGAAATGTTCCAAAATTATCGGACGCGCCAGCATGCTGATGGTGGCGGTGGTGATGTTCTTTGCCTTTAGCTGCCTGTTCACGCTCTCTCCGCAAAACATGGCGGAAGCCAAAGCGCAGAATATTCCGGTGCTGTCTTACCTCGCAAACCACTTTGCTTCGCTCTCTGGCACGAAATCGACCTTCGCTACGGTGCTGGAATATGGCGCGTCGATTATTGCGCTGGTCGCGATTTTCAAATCCTTCTTCGGCCATTACCTGGGCACGCTGGAAGGGCTGAACGGCCTGGTGCTGAAGTTTGGCTATAAGGGCGATAAGAAAAAAGTGTCCGTCGGCAAACTCAATACCATCAGCATGATCTTCATTATGGGATCGACCTGGGTGGTGGCGTACGCGAACCCGAACATTCTCGACCTTATTGAAGCCATGGGTGCGCCGATCATTGCCTCTCTGCTGTGCCTGCTGCCGATGTACGCCATCCGCAAAACGCCGGCACTGGCGAAATACAAAGGCAGAACGGAGAACATCTTCGTCACCGCGATTGGCCTGCTGACCATTCTGAATATCGTTTACAAACTGTTCTGATTTAAAGCTCAGGAAGAGCGGAGTAATGACATGATTGAATTTCCGGTTGTACTGGTCATTAACTGTGGTTCGTCGTCTGTGAAGTTTTCAGTGCTGGATGCCGCGAGCGGCGAGGCGCTGATGGCAGGCATCGCGGACGGCGTGAATACGGAGAATGCCTTTATATCCGTGAACGGGAGCGAGCCAGTGTCTCTGGCTCGCAAGGACTACGAAGGGGCGCTGGCCGCCATCGCCCTGGAGCTGGAGAAGCGCGATTTGATGGGCAGCGTGGCCTTGATTGGTCACCGTATCGCTCACGGTGGCAGCATTTTCAAAGAGTCCACCCTGATCACAGAAGAGGTTATCGACCAGATCCGTCAGGTTTCACCGCTGGCCCCGCTGCACAACTACGCCAATCTCAGCGGCGTGGAAGCCGCTCAACAGCTGTTTCCGGGCGTGCAACAGGTGGCAGTATTCGATACCAGCTTCCATCAGACACTCCCGCCGCAGGCCTATTTGTACGGTTTGCCATGGCGCTATTTCGAAGAGTTAGGCGTGCGTCGCTACGGTTTTCACGGAACGTCCCACCGCTATGTCGCTCGCCAGGCTTATTCACTGTTGCGTATTGCTGAAGAGGATAGCGGGCTGGTCATCGCGCATCTCGGTAATGGCGCGTCCATCTGCGCGGTGCGCAACGGTCACAGCGTTGACACCTCAATGGGCATGACGCCGCTGGAAGGGCTGGTGATGGGGACCCGCTGCGGTGATGTCGATTTTGGTGCGATGGCGTGGATTGCACAGCAGACCGGCCAGTCGTTTGACGATCTGGAGCGCGTGGTCAATAAGGAGTCGGGGCTGCTGGGATTGTCCGGCGTCTCGTCCGATTTGCGCACGCTGGAAAAAGCCTGGCACGAGGGGCATCAGCGTGCACGGCTGGCAATCGAGACGTTTGCGCATCGCATCGCTCGCCATATTGCGGGCCATGCCGCCTCCCTGCACCGGCTGGATGGCGTTGTCTTTACCGGCGGCATTGGTGAGAACTCCCGTTTGATCCGCCAGTTAGTGACGGAGCGCTTACAGGTGTTCGGCATTGAGCTGGATGATGAGAAAAATGCCCTGCCGGGCAGTGCCGGCGAGCGAATCATCACCACCGACACGTCTCGCGTGCCTTGCGCCGTGATCCCGACCAACGAAGAAAAAATGATCGCGCTGGATGCCCTCCGTCTTGGAAAGGCCGCTCTGGCAGCTGAAATTGCCTGATACAGAGAGAAAATCATGAAGGTAAATATCGATATCCGTGTCGCCCCCTACAGCGACGCGTGGGCCGGCTTTTGCGGTAATGACTGGCAGGACAGTATCAACGTGCGGGATTTCATTCAGCACAACTACACGCCATATGAAGGTGATGAGGGCTTTTTAGCGCCAGCGACCCCGGCCACCACGGCGCTGTGGCAGAAGGTGATGGAAGGGATTCGCCAGGAGAATGCGACTCACGCTCCGGTCGATTTCGATACCCATGTCGCCACCACGATTACGGCTCACGGACCGGGTTATATCGAGAAAGAGCTGGAAACGATTGTCGGGCTACAGACGGATCGTCCGCTCAAACGGGCGCTGCATCCGTATGGCGGGATCAACATGATCCGCAGTTCGTTTGAGGCCTACGGGCGGGAAATGGATCCGCAGTTTGAATATCTGTTCACGCATTTGCGTAAAACGCACAACCAGGGCGTGTTCGACGTTTACTCGCCAGAGATGATGCGCTGCCGTAAATCCGGCGTGCTGACCGGTCTGCCGGACGGATACGGGCGCGGACGTATTATCGGTGACTATCGCCGCGTGGCGCTGTACGGCATCAGCTACCTGGTGCGTGAGCGTGAACTGCAATTTGCCGATCTGCAGCCGAAGATGGAGCGCGGAGAAGATCTCGAAGCCACAATCCGTCTGCGCGAAGAGTTATCTGAGCACCGCCGGGCGCTGCTGCAAATCCAGGAGATGGCGGCGAAGTATGGCTTTGATCTCTCTCGCCCGGCGATGAATGCTCAGGAAGCAGTGCAGTGGCTCTATTTTGCCTATCTGGCGGCGGTGAAGTCGCAGAACGGCGGAGCGATGTCGCTGGGCCGCACGGCGACGTTCCTGGATATTTACATTGAGCGTGACATGAAGGCTGGACGCCTGAACGAGATCCAGGCGCAGGAGCTGATTGACCACTTCATCATGAAGATCCGTATGGTGCGCTTCTTGCGTACGCCGGAATTCGACACACTTTTCTCCGGCGATCCGATCTGGGCCACGGAAGTGATTGGCGGAATGGGACTGGATGGCCGCACGCTGGTGAGTAAGTCTTCGTTCCGCTATCTGCACACGCTCAACACGATGGGGCCTGCGCCAGAGCCAAACCTGACGATCCTGTGGTCGGAAGCGCTGCCGATTGCCTTCAAGAAGTATGCCGCGCAAATGTCGATCGTTACCTCGTCGTTGCAGTATGAGAATGACGACCTGATGCGCGCTGATTTTGACAGCGATGACTATGCCATTGCCTGCTGTGTCAGCCCGATGGTGATTGGCAAGCAGATGCAGTTCTTTGGCGCGCGCGCCAACCTCGCCAAAACGCTGCTGTACGCGATCAACGGCGGGGTGGATGAGAAGCTGAAAATTCAGGTAGGGCCAAAAACCGAGCCTCTGCTGGATGAGGTGCTGGACTACGATGCCGTGATGGCGAGCCTCGATCACTTTATGGACTGGCTGGCTGTGCAGTACATTAGCGCGCTGAATCTTATCCACTTTATGCACGATAAATACAGCTACGAAGCCTCGCTGATGGCGCTACACGACCGTGACGTTCACCGCACGATGGCGTGTGGGATTGCCGGTTTGTCGGTGGCTGCGGATTCGCTGTCGGCCATCAAATACGCCACGGTACAGCCGGTGCGCGACCATACTGGTCTGGCCGTCGATTTTGTTATTACTGGCGACTATCCGCAGTACGGCAACAACGACGATCGCGTGGACAGCATTGCCTGTGATTTGGTTGAGCGTTTTATGAAGAAGATTCAGGCGCTGCCAACTTATCGCAACGCGGTGCCGACCCAGTCGATTCTGACCATTACCTCCAACGTGGTGTATGGCCAGAAGACGGGCAATACGCCGGACGGGCGTCGGAGCGGTACGCCGTTTGCGCCAGGCGCCAACCCCATGCACGGGCGCGATCGCAAAGGGGCCGTGGCTTCATTAACCTCCGTCGCGAAACTGCCGTTCACCTATGCCAAAGACGGGATTTCCTATACTTTCTCAATCGTGCCGCAGGCGCTGGGTAAAGACGATGGGATACGTAAAACCAATCTCGTGGGGTTGCTGGACGGGTATTTCCATCACGAGGATGCGATAGAGGGCGGGCAACATCTGAACGTCAACGTCATGAACCGGGAAATGCTGATGGATGCCATCGAACATCCGGAAAACTATCCGAATCTGACAATCCGTGTTTCAGGCTATGCCGTTCGTTTTAATGCCCTGACGCGTGAGCAACAGCAGGATGTGATTTCGCGAACGTTCACGCAGTCCGTCTGAGTCTACACTTACTCTGTACCCCCTTTCTGTAAGGGGGTTTTTACGTCTTAACATGCATGGTTGTTTATATAGTATTTCACACCTGTTCATCCGTTCTTGAAAAACAATGTACTTGTTTTCCCTCCGAAAAATTTTAAGGACAATAAGATGAAAAAAATGACCCGTATCGCGCTGCTGGCCGTCTCCCTGACTGGCGTTTGTTTTGCGGCTCAGGCGGCAAATGTTCAGGCTGCACCGTCGCCATCGCAAGATCCGATCGTTCAGCACCTGAAATTGAGCAGCGATCAAGTTAAACAAATCACGGCCCTGCACCAGAAACTGGAAGATAACGTCAGCAATATCCCGATGACCGGCGTTAAAGACGGCGCATTAATTGAGATGTTCCAGGCAGGAAAATGGAATGAAAGCGTAGTGAAAAGCCAGCTTGCGGCATTCAGCAAGATTGAAGAGCAAACGCGTTATTATCGCGTGAAATATTATTTCGACGTCAACCAGGTTCTGACGCCAGAACAGCGCGCACAGGTGAAAACCGATTTCGCCAATGCACTGAGCGAATAATTCGCGGGCAGCCGGGTAACTGATGTGTTACCCGGTGTTTCAAATTAAACCGGTAAATCAATCAATAAAGCACGCAGCGGCGTGTCGGCAACCAGCGTGATATTCGCTTCATCGCGGATAAACGCCCCATCTCCGCAGGTCAGCGCTTCTTTTTCTTCCGTATGCGTCAGCGCATGCACGGTGCCATGAATGGATTGCAGGTAGGCGCGCGGTCCGTGAAGCTGGAAGCTCGTTTGTTCACCTTTTTTCAATTCAATGTGATGCAGCCACACCTGCTGGCGAAGCTGCAGGCTGCCATGGCTGGCATCCGGTGAAGCAATCAGCTGTTGCTTATTGCCGCTCAAATTGATCTTCTGTACCAGCGCATTTTCCCGTTGCGGGCAGGCGTCCAGCCACAGCTGCATGCGGGTCAGCGTCTTATCTTTGCTGAGGTTATGCTCGCTATAGCTAATGCCTGGCTGCGTTGAGATCAGCAACGCTTCGCCGGCCCTGGCCTGGACGTGATTGCCCTCGCTATCGCGATATTCTGCTTCACCTTCCAGTATCAGATTCAGGATATCCACCTTCGGATACGTGCGTGGCTGGAAGGAGGCGCCCGGTGCGAGCACTTCCTGATTCAGCACGCGCAGTGAGGCGTAACCGAGCAGTTTTGGGTCAAAGTAGTGTCCAAAGGAAAAGGTGTAGCGGGCCTGCAGCCAACCAAAATCGGCCTGTCCGCACTGTTTTGCTGTTCTTGTCGTAATCATAAAACTGACCTCTCTTTACACTAAAACAATGGTAAAGGTATGGACGCTTCATTGTTAGCCAGATATTCTGCCCGGTATGTTCAAATTTCCTGAATGAGAACGAGATGGCTAAAGAGAGAGCATTGACGCTTGAGGCGCTGCGTGTGATGGACGCGATTGACCGGCGTGGCAGCTTTGCCGCTGCGGCAGATGAGCTGGGGCGCGTTCCGTCTGCCCTGAGTTACACCATGCAGAAGCTGGAAGAAGAGCTGGATGTGGTGTTGTTCGACCGTTCCGGTCATCGAACAAAATTCACCAATGTGGGACGCATGCTGCTGGAACGTGGCCGTGTGCTGCTGGAAGCCGCCGATAAACTCACCACCGACGCCGAAGCGCTGGCGCGCGGCTGGGAAACCCATCTCACTCTGGTGACGGAAGCGCTGGTCCCCACTGCCGCGTTATTTCCGCTAGTGGAACGTCTGGCCCTCAAAGCCAATACTCAGCTTTCGATCATTACCGAAGTGCTGGCGGGGGCATGGGAACGTCTGGAGACGGGCAGGGCGGATATTGTCATCGCACCCGATATGCACTTCCGGTCCTCTTCGGAGATCAACTCGCGCAAACTCTATAGCGTGCTGAACGTCTATGTTGCCGCACCGGATCATCCGATTCACCAGGAGCCGGAGCCGTTATCGGAGGTCACTCGCGTTAAATATCGCGGTGTCGCGGTGGCGGACACCGCGCGTGAACGTCCGGTGCTTACCGTTCAGCTGCTGGATAAACAGCCGCGTCTGACGGTCACTTCGCTGGAAGATAAACGTCAGGCATTGTTAGCGGGCCTTGGCGTGGCAACGATGCCCTATCCGTTCGTGGAGAAAGATATTGCCGAAGGGCGTCTGCGGGTGGTCAGCCCGGAGTACACCAACGAAGTGGACATCATCATGGCCTGGCGTCGCGACAGTATGGGCGAGGCGAAATCGTGGTGTTTACGCGAGATCCCAAAACTGTTTGCGCATAAATAGCGTTTGGCCCGGCCAGCATCAGGCTGCCGGGCTCGTTTCAGGCAAGAGGTTTTGGATCGGGCCCAAAGCGGTTTTCACCCGGTGTGCCGCTCTGGCAGTTAAAGATCAGAATCACCAGCCAGCCGATAATTGGGATCAGAATCAGCAACAGCCACCATGCTGAACGGTCGGTGTCGTGAAGCCGGCGGAACAGTACCGCCCATGACGGCAGAAAGACCAGCAGCGCGTAAATCGTGGTAAGAATGCCTTCGCCACCCGCACGCTCCCACCCCAGAATTTTATCGACGATACCCAGCACAATGGCGAGGATGAAGTTCACCAGAACGAACATCCAGTATTCTTTACGCCGCGCGCGGCCGCTAAACCCTACGTAGTTTCTCAGTACTTTTAAATACCAGTCCATTTTTATGCCTCGATATGCAGTCAATCACTTGTTTTTTAAGCAATCGAGTTAAGGATAGTTGTAGATGATGAATTAAAAAAGGGCATCCCTGTGAACGCGAAGCAGAAATATCCTTGGTTATGAGTTCAGCTTGACCGAAGACGGGGGATATCGATAAGCAGATACAGCGGTATCAAAAATCCCCGGCAGAAACGCCAGGGATGGGGGGATTTGAGACAGCGAAACGAGAGAGGATTACAGGCTAAACGACGAGTACCGCCCGGATATCATTCACATTGGTCAATGTCGGACCTGTTATCAGCAAATCGTCGATGGCATGAAAATAACGGTAGCTGTCATGCGCATCGAGATAAGACAGCGCATCAAGACCTTCAAGTTGGCCGCGGTTCAGCGTATCAGGATAAATCATGGCACCTGCCGCGTCTTCTGTACCATCAATGCCATCGCTGTCTCCGGCCACCGCCCAGATGCCACTTTCTCCCTGTAGCGCGCAGGCGAGACTGAGCAAAAACTCCGTGTTCCGTCCCCCCTTTCCTGCGCGTCCATTATTCACCGTGACCGTGGTTTCACCACCGGAGAGTAACAGGGCGGGGCCCGCCAGCGGTTGACCATGATGCTTCACTGATTTCGCGATACCCGCCATCACCGTTGCCATTTCCCGGCTTTCTCCTTCCAGGGCATCGCCGAGTATCATCGGAGTGATGCCGTGGCGTCGCGCCGCGTCGGCGGCGGCCCGCAGCGCCATTGCCGGAGTGGCAACCATTTTGACCTCACTGTGCGGCAACGCCTTTGTCTGCTGTGCTGGCTGACTCAGCACATCGCGTACGGCTCCGGATAGTGGGATCCCATAGCGTTCAAGCACCTTTAACGCATCGCCCGGCGTAGTCCTGTCAGCAACGGTCGGACCGGATGCCACGTCAGCCGGATTGTCACCCGGAACATCGCTAATGATGAGCGAGACCACGCGTGCCGGTTGCGCCAGCGTGGCCAGCCTCCCGCCCTTCACCGCCGACAGATGACGCCGGACCAGATTCATTTCCCTGATACTTGCGCCACTGTGCAAAAGGGCGTGCGTAATCACTTTTTTATCAGCGAGCGTCAGGCCTGGAGCAGGCAGCGCCATCAGCGCGGAACCTCCGCCAGAAATGAGAGCCAGCACCAGATCATCAGGCGTCAGCCCATGCAGCGACTGAACAATCAGCATCGCTGCGGTTTCACTCATGGCATCCGAAACCGGATGGGACGCTTCCAGAATACGGATACGCCCCGCCGTTACAGCATGTCCATAACGGGTTACGACCACACCGCTGACATCCACATCCGGCCAGGCGGCATCCACCGCTGCTGCCATTGCGGCCGAAGCCTTTCCGGCCCCCACCACTACACAGCGGCCTTTCGGTTTTTGTGGTAGCGCGGGAGGGACGATGGGCCCGGGACGGGCACTGTCCACTGCCTGCCTGAAGATATCCTTCAGAATCTCTGCGGCCTGTTCGTTTTTCATCATTATGCACTCTCTGCTACGGTGGCCCGGGCTTCAATAAACTGCACCACCGCACGGGTGACATCGATCGTTTTTGCTGTGCCGCCGACATCAGGCGTCAGAATGCCTTGCTCACAGACATGCTCAATCCCTTCCATAATCAGCGCGGCGGCGTTGCGTTCACCCAGATGTTCCAGCATCTGCACCGCGGTCCAGAAGGTTGCGATCGGATTTGCAATGCCCTTGCCGGTGATATCAAAGGCTGAGCCATGGATGGGTTCAAACATCGAAGGGAAACGTCGTTCAGGATCAATATTTGCCGTTGGCGCTACGCCCAGGCTGCCTGCCAGTGCCCCAGCCAGATCCGACAGAATATCGGCGTGCAGGTTAGTGGCGACAATCGTATCAAGGCTCTGCGGATGCAGCGTCATACGATGCGTCATCGCATCAACCAGCATTTTGTCCCACTGCACATCTGGGAATTCCTGAGCAACTTCAGCGGCAATTTCATCCCACATAACCATACCGTGACGCTGTGCGTTGGATTTGGTGACCACTGTGAGCAGTTTACGTGGACGCGACTGCGCCAGTTTAAAGGCATAACGCATGATGCGAGTGACACCGACGCGGGTAAAAATTGCCACTTCGGTTCCGACTTCTTCTGGCAGGCCCTTGTGGGCGCGGCCGCCATGACCAGAGTATTCGCCTTCTGAGTTTTCACGCACGATGACCCAGTCAAGATCGCCCGGCCCCCGGTTGCGCAGCGGCGACGTCACGCCCGGCAGAATTTTTGTAGGACGCACATTGGCGTACTGATCGAACCCCTGACAAATCGGCAGGCGCAGGCCCCAAAGGGTGATGTGGTCGGGGACATCCGGTGCGCCAACGGCTCCGAAATAAATCGCATCAAATTTTTTCAGGGTGTGCAGCCCGTCTTCCGGCATCATAACACTATGTTTTTTGTAGTAATCTGAGCCCCAGTCAAACGTTTCAATATCAAACTGTAGCTGTGGATCCTGACGGGACAGCGCGTGCAGCACCTCGATGCCTGCGGAAATCACTTCAGGGCCGATACCGTCAGCGGGGATCGCGGCAATAGAATAGTTACGCATGTTGTTTCTCCGTATCAATTAATGAGTATGAGGTTGAGGCAGTTTTGTGGTCTGTGGCTTTTTAGCGTTGCCAGCCAGAATCAGGACAACCAGGGCTGAAAGTATCAACAGGCCGGCGACAAAATAGAGTCCCCAGGTATAGCTGCCGGTTTGTTGGCGAATCACACCAATCATCATCGGTCCGACAAATCCTCCGAGATTGCCGATCGAGTTGATGGTGGCGATGCCAGCAGCAGCGGCCGGACCGCTCAAAAAGAGGGTGGGCATGCTCCACAGTGGGGGTTTTGATGCGCTAATACCCACGGTGACCAGCGTCAGGGCAATGATCACCGTAAATAAGGTGCTAACGTTACCGGCGTAAATTAACCCGGCCGACGCCAGCAGACAGGCGGCAATAACATGCCAGCTACGCTCATTCTTCCGGTCCGAGTGCCGGGCCCAGAGAATCATTCCGACAACCCCAACAATGGCGGGACAAGCATTGAGGAAGCCAATTTCTAAAGAAGACGCCCCAAAGCTGTGAATGATTTGCGGTGACCAGATACCGAGGGTGTAGAGGCCGGCAGAAGTACCAAAGTAGACCAGCGCCAGTGCCAGAACCCGTTTATCTGCCAGACCGCGCCATGCGCTGCTGTGGCTTTGCCCAACGGCGCGCGCCTGCTCCTCGGCCTGCATGGTATTTTGTAGCCACGTCCGCTCTTCCTCCGTCAGCCATTTCGCTTTGGCTGGACGGTCAGTGAGATAGAACAGGACGACAATTCCAAACAGCAATGCCGGGATGGCTTCCAGAACAAACATCCATTGCCAGCCGGCGTAACCCAGCAGCCCGTGCATCTCCAGCAACGCCGCAGAGATAGGTGAACCCAGTGCGGTGGAGAGGGGAGCGGCAGCCATAAAAATGGCGGTAACCTGGGCACGTTTTGCTGCCGGGAACCAATAGCTGAGGTACAGAATAATGCCAGGGAAGAAACCGGCTTCCGCTACACCAAGCAAAAAACGCAGAATATAAAAACTGGTTGTGCCCTGTACGAAAGCCATACAGCCTGAAACCAGCCCCCACGTGATCATGACGCGGGCAATCCAGATACGGGCACCGACTTTATGCAGGATTAAGTTTGAAGGGACTTCAAAGAGAAAATAACCGAGGAAGAAAATCCCGGCGCCCAGCCCGAACACCGTCGGCGAGAAACCCAGGTCCTGATTCATCGTCAGGGCAGCAAAGCCAATATTTACCCGGTCAAGGAACGCGATGAAATACAGCAGCATGATAAAAGGAACGATACGCAGGGTAACCTTGCGCATAACCTTTTTTTCGAGGTCGTTATTCATATCGGAATGCTCCACAGTCATGTAGGGTTGTTATCATTTTGTTATGAACCTAGTATGCTGTTTTGCCTGGCTTTATCAGCGTCACGCGTTTATATAAATAATGTGCACAATCCTTTTCCGGTGAAAAAATGGATATAAATCAGCTGCGTTGCTTCGTGGTGTTAGGTGATGAACTTCACTTTGGCAGGGCTGCCCAAAAGCTTGAAATGATGCCTGCGTCACTCAGCCGGTTTATCAAATTACTGGAGGAGGATTTAGGTGTACGTCTGCTGAATCGTTCGACCCGCAATGTTTCTCTGACCCCGGAAGGGGCTGAGTTCCTCAATGAGGCCAAAGCCGTTATTGCTCATTTCGATGCCTTACGGCTGCGGTTTCGTAAAAATAACGTTTCGCAAAAAAAGACACTGCGGATTGGGGCAATTGACAGTGCAGCCAGAGGTCTGCTGCCGGCGCTGCTTAACATCTTCGTCAGGCAGTTTCCTGATGCGGATATCCATCTGACGGAAGATAAGTCCTACAGCCTGATTCCGCGCCTGGCGTCGGGATGGCTGGATCTGGTGTTTATTCGTCCGCCGGAGCAGGTCGATGTGACGTTGACCACGCGGTTTATCACGTATGAGAGCTTTGTGCTGGCTGTACCTGCGGGGCATCGGCTGGTTGATCGCGCGGTGGTCAGTATCGACGATTTTTGCGATGAGCCTGTTATTTTTCCGGAAAGACGTACGCGTCCTCACAGCCACGATTTAACAATGAATCTGTTTAAATCGGTGGGCCGATATCCTGTTATTGCCCAGTATGCAGAAGAGAAACAGACCATCCTGAGTTTTGTGGCTGCGGGGCTGGGAGTGGCGCTGGTCCCGTCATCTTATAAAAATATGAACGCCGACGGGGTCAAATATCTTCCCCTCGTTCCGGTGGAGAATGTTGAAGGGCTACCGCTGAGTGTCATGTGGCATCAGGGTAATAAAAACATCTATGTGAATTCGCTTCTTAATATTCTGGCTGACAATCACGATGAGTTAACGAAAGATCTTTAGTCCGGATAGGGTTTAAAAAGGCCTGAGGCTGAGAAAGCTGCCAATAAAAAGGGCATCCGTGGATGCCCTTAACATTTAGCCGAAACGCGTGTCGCGACCGTGGGGTTCATCAAGATCCTGCCACGGACCCACGGAGATAATTCCGGTTGGGTTGATCGTCTTGTGGCTGCGGTAGTAGTGCGTGCGGATATGGTTAAAATCGACCGTTTCGGCGATGCCATCCATTTGATAAATATCACGCAAGAAACCATACAGATTCAGGTAATCGCTGATCCGGTGTTTATCGCATTTGAAGTGGGTGACATACACCGGATCAAAACGGACCAGCGTGGTCCACAGGCGAATATCGGCCTCTGTCAGGCGATCGCCAGTCAAAAAGCGGTGCTGGCCCAGGATCTGCTCCAGCCGCGCCAGCGATTCAAACACCTGTTTCACCGCTTCATCGTAGGCCTCCTGGCTGGTGGCAAACCCGGCTTTATAGACGCCATTGTTGACGTTGTCATAAATCCAGCTGTTCAGCTCGTCGATTTTATCGCGCAGTTCCGGCGGATAGAAATCGCCCGCACGCGCGCCGTGCGCGTCAAAGGCAGTATTGAACATGCGAATGATTTCGGCCGATTCATTGCTGACGATAGTCTGATTCTTTTTATCCCACAGCACGGGAACCGTGACGCGTCCGGTGTAATGCGGATCGGCCTGCAGGTAGAGCTGATAAAGAAAATCATGATGATAAAGATCATCGCCGGTAGCCGCCGGGAAGTCGCTGTCGAAGGTCCAGCCGTTTTCCAGCATCAGCGGATTGACCACTGAAACCGGAATTAAAGCGTCCAGCCCTTTCAGCTTGCGTACGATCAGCGTGCGGTGCGCCCATGGGCAGGCCAGTGATACGTAGAGGTGATAGCGATCTTTTTCCGCCGCAAAGCCACCTTCGCCACTTGGGCCTGGCTGGCCATCGGCCGTCAGCCAGTTACGGAATGCGGAAACAGAACGCTTGAAGCGCCCTCCAGTGGATTTGGTGTCATACCAGATATCCTGCCAGACGCCGTCAACTAATTGTCCCATTTTTCCTCCGTTTCAGATGTGCCCTTGATACTTCATGTGACCCAAAAGCAAAAGCGAGGAGATATCTCCTCGCTTTTTAATTCAGTATAGCGTGCTTACCACTTCTTATTCAGCGCACGGTCGATGCTGAATGCGCCCGGACCAGTGATAGCCAGCAGCAGGAAGCCACCCGCGATGGTCAGGTTTTTCATGAACATCAGGGAGTTCATGCCTTCCGCAAAGTTGCTGTGGAAGATGAACGCGGTCAGCAGCGTAAAGCCTGCGGTAAACAGTGCGGTGGTGCGGGTCAGGAAGCCGAACAGAATCGCCAGACCGCCGCCGAACTCAAGCAAAATGGTCAGAGGCAACAAGAACCCCGGGACGCCCATCGCTTCCATATACTGTTGGGTACCCGCATAACCGGTGATTTTGCCCCAGCCTGCGGTGATAAACAGAATTGGCATCAGAATGCGCGCTACCAGTACACCAACATCTTCTAATTTTTTCATTTTACTCTCCAGGGAACCACGGGGGCTGCTAATTATTATTTGTGTGCAAATCCGGGTAGATACCGCGTGTTTGCTGTCGATGGAGAGGATAATAAACGTGACGGGGAGCAATTGTTAGCAAGGAAAACTGTCAATCTTCTTCAAAGATATTGAGTGACTGAAGGGGAGGGGAAAGGCCAGGCCTGATAGACAACATGCCATCAGGCCTGGCAGGAGGAACGTCTTGCCCGGTATGGGAAGATCAGCTGCGTAGCTGTTGCTGGCGAAGGGTCGCTTTCACCAGTCGCCATGCGCTCCAGACGCCAAAACCCCGTCTTGCCCAGCGGACAAGCATGCTGGGATGACGAACCGTCCAGATAGCCATCACGCTGCTACCAACCAGCGCCCATGAGCGCAGGCTCAGAAACGTGTTCCAGCCGCGATCGTATGAGTGCGTCACTTCCAGCCAGTCACGGCGGCTGGCAGTCAGATCCAGCCGTTGCTGTTGGATCTGACTTAACAGATACGCTTTCCGTTTCTGACGTTCTGTTTTGCTGCTCACGGCTTGTCATCCTCCAGCAGTGCGCGGTCATTGGCCAGCTCCTGACGGGTATGGCGCAATAGCGTTGAGCTACGCGCCTTGTGCATCGTCCACAGCCCGCCAATGAGCGCCGCCACCAACAGCACAACCGTGGTGGCGATCATCGCATTAAGGCGATACTGCGGATCGATAGCCCAGATGATCAATACCATCAGGCTCATCAGGCCAAACGCGGCGAAGAGCATGGTGAGTCCCAGCATCAGCAGCATCTGGAAGAGATTGGCTTTCTCCTCTTCCAGCTCGACCACCGCCAGACGAACTCGCGTTTCGGCAATGCCGACCAGCGTGGTTAAAATACGCTGTCCGATGCCGAGGACGTTTTTAGCAGGCCCCTGTGCGTGACGAGGATCTTCCATAATCAGCGACGCGTCAGCAGAACGCCCAGAACCACACCGACCGCAGCGCCGATGCCTACGCCCGTCCATGGATTATCACGGACATATTCGTCTGCTTTGGCAGCCGCTTCACGAGTCTGTTTTGCCAGTGCATCACTGGTATCGCCCAGGCGATGGCGACTCTCTTTCAGCGCGCTTTCCGCTTTGCTGCGCAGTTTACTCAGCTCTTCTTTCGATTTATCGGTCGAAGAGTTCAGCACCTCTTCCAGGGTATCGGCCAGGGATTTCAACTCAGCGCGCAGGTGTTCTGAAGTAGTATCTTTAGACATGATTTTCTCCTGTTGAGATTTCCGTTAACTCAATAATTAACTCAATAGTCGCGAGCTTCAAGGGCTTTCAGCTCTTCCTGGGCCTCTTTCAGCTTTGCCTCGCGCTTAGCAATTTTGTCCGCATCCCCTTTCTCATTCGCTTCTTTCAGGTCTTGACGGCGTTCAGCAATCTCGTCCTGTTGTTCAGCGATTTTCTTCTGGTGATCGGCGCGCAACTTGCTGTCCGAGCAGTTAGCTTTGACTTCACTCAGCGCTTTCTTCAGACCGTCGATACGATTCTGATTGTTATGCTTTTCGGCATAACTGATTTCGCGCTGAATATCCTTTTCTTTCTCCTGACAGAGAGAGGTTGCAAAGGAAGCTGTGCTTAAAGAAAACAGGGCCAGAGCCAGAGTGATGCGGTATTTCATTATAGAAACCTTCCATTGTGTGGCGGCATTTTCGAGAGCGTGCCGCTTTTCCAGTGTCATGCGGAGAACAACTGAGGGGGGCTCCGCGTACTTAAGCATAGTAAGTAAACGGGGTTATCACCAAAGTGAGTGAAAAGATTCAGAATCCTGGTAATTAACCAAACCGATGAGAGTTATCGCGCAGCCGCGTTAACCACGCTGCGGTCTGACTCTCATCTTCTTGTAGGGCAATGATATAACCGTGAGGCAACGATCTGTCGAGCACGATTTTTGCCGCAGCGCTTTGTGCGCTGGAGTCAAACTTAATCAGCAGAACGTCGTCTTGCGGTGTAATGCTTTTAAACCGAATGCCATTCGCATCCAGATGATGCCAGATATAAAACCCATCCGGTACGCTGGCCCCCTGGCTAACCGGGCGGATCGCCAGCGTAGATTCCTGATGCTGAAGCGCGGTCCAGATCAGAATCATCGCGCTGAGTAGCATCAGCGCGACAATGGCATAAGACCAGCGGCGCACGGAGAAAGGGGCAGTGACCATATTACCCTCTGGCCCCATATTTCTTTTTCAACAGCACATACAGCGAGCCGAGCAAGCCAAAAACCAGCAGCACGACAGGCAGAAGCATCAGGCAGGACATCAACTGATCTTCATATTTCAGGAACACCGGCGTTTTACCCAGCAGATAGCCGAGGCTGGTTAAAATCAGCACCCACAGCAGACCGCTCATCCAGTTAAAGAACTGGAAACGCGCGCTGCTCAGGCCGGAAAGACCGGCGATGGTAGGCAGTAGCGTGCGCACAAAAGCGATAAAGCGGGCAATCAGCAGCGCCGAGAGGCCATGCTTATGGAAAAGATGGTGCGCGCGCTGGTGATAATGTGCCGGGAGATGGGAAAGCCAGTTTTGGACAATACGCGTATTGCCAAGCCATCGGCCCTGAATATAGCTCAACCAGCACCCGAGGCTTGCGGCGATGGTGAGCAGTAAGACGGTCTGCGGAAAGGCCATCGCCCCTTTTGCACACAGAACGCCCACAAGGACCAATAAGCTGTCACCAGGCAGAAAAGCCGCCGGGAGCAATCCATTCTCAAGAAACAGAATCATAAACAGGACGAAATAGAGCATGCCAATCATGGAGGGATTGGCCAGGGTTTCGAAATCCTGAGCCCATAAGGCATTCAGTAATTGGGTCAAAAGTTCCATTCAGTGTTCCTGGAAATCGGTTAACGTCTCGCCTGTTATCCGGGTCAAACAGCACAGCGACATGGGTTATGATTTCATTATGGTCGCTCGCGGACACAATGTGGTGGCCAGAACTGTTCCCTGTAAAGTGGCTAGGTAAGCAAGCACTAACTTAATAAATGCAATTTGCATCCAATTGTAACAAAGCCCAACGTCATGCGTCACAGAATTTGCAATCCGACGGGTAAATGATTTTGGCCTATGGAATGGAAAGGACGCGAGGGTATTTACACAGGCTGACACTATATATGTTTACTGACCCACGCTCGCCGGAAGGCGCATCGTTGCGCCTGCCAGCGAAAAAGAGTGCTATTTTGCCTGACTGGATGCGGTATCGAGATGAACGACGGGATTATCGGCAAAAAGATAGCGGTCGGCGTTGAATTCGAAGTCGTCGCTGGTTTCATTGAACAGCATCAGTTTTGTATTTTCGAGATGCTGCCACATGGCCAGTTTTGCGGCATGGGGGTCTTTACGAATCAGCGCTTTAAGAATCTGATCGTGATCGTCGCACCAGTTATCTACGGTACGCAAATCTATATGATCGTGCAGTTTCTTCCAGTACGGGTTGTGAACGCGCTGAGTCCACATTTTTTCAACAATTGCAGCCAGAGCGGTATTTTGCGTGGCCAGTGCCACCTGGACGTGAAACTGCAGGTCCCATTCGGAATCGCGGAAGCATTTTTCCTTGCGCGCGTTATCCTGGATTTCCATCAGTTTCATGATGTCCTGCTTGGTCACCTGGGTTGCAGCAAACTCGGCGATATTACTTTCGATCAGCTGGCGAGCCTGGAGCAGCTCAAAGGGACCATAGCTGGCGAATTCAAGACTCTCGTCCGGCACCGGGGAGTGTTTAGGCAGATTTGAGATCACGTGAATCCCGGAGCCTTTGCGTACCTCTACATAGCCTTCAACTTCCAGCATGATAATCGCTTCGCGAACCACGGTGCGGCTAACGCTCTTTTCATCAGCAATGAAGCGCTCGGCAGGGAGTTTGTCACCGACAAGATAGACGCCTTGCTCGATGCGAGCTTTCAGCTCGGCAGCAAGTTGCTGATATAAACGACGTGATTCGGTGATTTCCATATGCGCTCCAGGCAGGGTACGGCGGATGATTTGTTATACCACTTTTGCGCGCCAGTCTCCAGATTTCCCCATGAAAAAAGCCGCCCTGAGGCGGCTTCCTTCGATGCCTGGCAGTCGCTAACTTTGCGCCGCAGGCCCACCCACAGAGCCATTGAGTAGCTCGTCGGCAGACTGGTTTTTCAGTACCGTCCAGATAACCACGGCACCCAGCAGGTCGAAGATGGCCAGAACAGCGAACAGCGGGCTAAAGCCGATGGTGTCAGCCAGCGCACCCACAACCAGAGCAAACATGGTGCTCGCGGTCCAGGCTGCCATACCGGTCAGGCCGTTGGCGGTTGCCACTTCGTTACGTCCAAAGACGTCAGAAGAGAGCGTGATCAGCGCGCCAGACAGAGACTGGTGAGCAAAACCACCAATACACAGCAGGCCGATTGCCACATACGGGCTGGTGAACAGGCCGATCATCCCCGGGCCAATCATCAGCAGTGCGCCCATGGTCACGACCATTTTACGGGAGACAATCAGGTTTACACCAAACCAGCGCTGGAACAGCGGCGGTAAATACCCCCCGACGATACAACCCAGGTCAGCAAAGAGCATTGGCATCCAGGCAAACATCGCGATTTCTTTCAGGTTAAAGCCGTAGACTTTAAACATGAACAGTGGGATCCAGGCGTTAAAGGTGCCCCACGCCGGTTCTGCCAGGAAGCGCGGCAGGGCGATACCCCAGAACTGACGGGTCCCCAGAATCTGCCAGACGGACATTTTCTTGCCGTTGTTGGTCTGATGCTGCGACTCCTGACCACCAATGATGTACGCACGTTCTTCATCAGACAGTTTCTTCTGATCGCGTGGGTGTTTGTAGAAAATCAGCCATGCCATGGCCCAGGCAAAGCTCAGCACGCCGGAGATGATGAACGCCAGCTGCCAGCTGTGCATCACAATTGCCCACACGACCAACGGAGGGGCAATCATCGCGCCGATGGAGGAGCCGACGTTGAAGTAACCGACAGCAATAGAGCGCTCTTTCGCCGGGAACCACTCAGAGCTGGCTTTCAGACCCGCAGGGATCATCGCGGCTTCAGCCGCACCGACCGCACCACGTGCCAGCGCCAGTCCACCCCAGCTTCCTGCCAGCGCGGTTGCACCGCAGAAAATTGCCCAGGTGACCGCGAAGAAGGCGTAGCCGACTTTAGTACCCAGAATATCCAGAAGGTAGCCCGCTACAGGCTGCATGATGGTATAAGCCGCGGAGTAGGCCGCGATAATATAGGAGTATTGCTGCGTGGAGATATGCAGTTCTTCCATTAGCGTTGGCGCAGCCGCTGCTATGGTGTTACGCGTCAGGTAGCCCAGCACGGTGCCGAGCGTCACCAGTGCGATCATGTACCAACGTAACCCTTTAATTTTACGCATGTAAAACCTCATCGTTATATTATTTCCGTACCGAAGCACGGTGACATCTCGACCGTTGCCGGGAGCTGTCTTGTAACGGGAGGGCGTAGCCAGGAGTGACTCCCGGAACGGCCCGAACCTTGCCATAAGTAATCGTGCATAAGTCGGTATCCGTACCGCTAATTCCGATGTTTAAACACCGGTAATGCATTCCGTCGGCTTATATGTTGCGACGGCGGAAAAGATAACTTGTCATACAACTTTAAAAGGTGAGTGACATCACAAAAGTGTGAATCTTTGTGTGGTCATTATTTTGGCGTTTCAAAGCCAGGAATGGCGCGGGTTGCGGAGTGTTTTACTCCTTTGAGGGTAAATTATTTGTCAGCGTTTATTGATCTAACTCACGAAAAAAACTTCGGTCGCTGGAAATTGGTGTGATAACTTTGCAGCATCTGAACATAAGCTTTAGCTTTCTGACGCTCTCGTTATAGAGGAAGACGATAATGACGCCGTTTATGACCGAAGATTTTCTATTAGATACTGAATTTGCTCGCCGTCTGTACCATGACTATGCAAAAGACCAGCCGATTTTCGACTACCACTGCCATTTGCCGCCGCAGCAGGTTGCCGAAAATTACCGTTTCAAAAACCTGTATGACATCTGGCTGAAGGGTGACCACTATAAATGGCGTGCGATGCGCACCAACGGTGTGGCTGAGCGCCTGTGTACCGGGGATGCGTCCGATCGTGAGAAGTTCGATGCGTGGGCAGCGACTGTGCCTCATACCATCGGCAACCCGTTATACCACTGGACTCATCTGGAGCTGCGTCGTCCGTTCGGTATCACCGGCAAGCTGCTGTCGCCAACCACTGCGGATGAAATCTGGGATCAGTGCGGTGAATTGCTGGCGCAGGATAAATTCTCCGCGCGTGGAATCATGCAGCAGATGAATGTGAAAATGGTCGGCACCACCGACGATCCTGTTGATACGCTGGAACACCACGCGGTTGTCGCCAAAGACACCTCCTTTGATATCAAAGTGCTGCCGAGCTGGCGCCCGGATAAAGCCTTCAATATCGAGCAGGCGACCTTCAATGACTATATGGCGAAACTGGCCGAAGTCTCTGATACCGATATCCGTCGTTTCACCGATCTGCAAACCGCATTGACCAAACGACTGGATCACTTTGCGGCGCATGGCTGTAAGGTGTCGGACCACGCGCTTGACGTGGTGCTGTTTGCTGAAGCCAACGAGTCCGAGCTGGACGCGATCCTGGCACGCCGCCTGGCGGGTGAGTCCCTGAGCGAGCACGAAGTGGCACAGTTCAAAACCGCCGTATTGGTGTTCCTGGGCGCAGAGTATGCGCGCCGCGGCTGGGTGCAGCAGTATCACATCGGTGCGCTGCGTAATAACAACCAGCGTCAGTTCAAACTGCTGGGCGCGGATGTGGGCTTTGACTCCATCAACGATCGTCCTCTGGCGGAAGAACTGTCAAAACTGCTGAGCAAACAGAACGAGCAAAATCTGCTGCCAAAAACCATTCTGTACTGTCTGAACCCGCGCGATAACGAAGTGCTGGGCACCATGATCGGTAACTTCCAGGGCGAAGGGATGCCAGGCAAGATGCAGTTTGGTTCTGGCTGGTGGTTTAACGATCAGAAAGATGGCATGGAGCGTCAGATGACGCAGCTGGCGCAGCTCGGTCTGTTAAGCCGCTTCGTGGGGATGCTGACCGATAGCCGCAGCTTCCTGTCTTATACCCGCCATGAATATTTCCGCCGCATTCTGTGCCAGATGATTGGTCGCTGGGTGGCTGCGGGTGAAGCGCCAGCCGATATTCAGCTGCTGGGCGACATGGTGAAAAACATCTGCTTTAACAATGCGCGCGATTACTTCGCCATTGAACTGAACTAAGACCGTTTGAGGTTGATATGCAATACATCAAGATCCATTCGCTGGATAACGTTGCCGTAGCGCTGGCGGATCTGACCGAAGGTGCTGAAGTCACCGTTGAAAACCAGGCCGTCACGCTTCGCCAGGCGATTGTGCGCGGGCATAAATTCGCTCTGTTCCCGATCGCCAAAGGCGAGAACGTGGTGAAGTACGGTTTACCGATCGGTCATGCGCTGGCGGATATTGCGCCGGGTGAACATATTCATTCCCACAATACCCGCACCAATCTCAGCGATTTGGACGAGTACAGCTATCAACCTGATTTCCAGGCCGAAATGGGGCAGGCGGATGATCGCGACGTTGAGATCTACCGCCGCGCCAGCGGAGAAGTGGGGATCCGCAATGAACTGTGGATCCTGCCAACCGTCGGTTGCGTTAACGGTATTGCGCGTCAAATTCAGAATCGTTTTCTGAAAGAGACCAACAATGCTGAAGGGACTGACGGGGTATTCCTGTTTAGCCACACCTACGGCTGCTCGCAGCTGGGCGACGACCACATTAATACCCGCACCATGCTGCAAAACATGGTGCGCCACCCGAATGCGGGCGCGGTGCTGGTGATTGGCCTGGGATGCGAAAACAACCAGGTCGATGCCTTCCGCGAAACGCTGGGTGAGTTCGATCCTGAGCGTGTGCACTTTATGGTGTGTCAGCATCAGGACGATGAAGTTGAAGCGGGCCTTGAACAACTGCATCAGCTGTATGACGTGATGCGTCACGACAAGCGTCAGCCGGGCAAACTGAGTGAACTGAAGTTTGGTCTTGAGTGCGGCGGCTCCGATGGCCTGTCAGGGATCACCGCCAACCCGATGCTGGGGCGTTTCTCGGATTATATGATTGCCAACGGCGGTACAACGGTGCTGACCGAGGTGCCGGAAATGTTTGGCGCGGAACGCATTCTGATGAGTCACTGCCGCGACGAAGAGACGTTTGAAAAAACCGTCACCATGGTGAACGACTTCAAACAGTACTTTATTGCGCACAACCAACCGATTTATGAAAACCCATCGCCGGGCAACAAGGCGGGCGGGATCACGACGCTTGAAGAGAAATCCCTCGGCTGTACGCAGAAAGCGGGAGCCAGCCAGGTGGTGGACGTTCTGCGCTATGGTGAACGCCTGAAAACGCACGGTCTGAACTTGTTAAGCGCGCCGGGTAACGACGCGGTGGCGACGAGTGCACTGGCGGGGGCGGGCTGTCATATGGTGCTGTTCAGTACCGGTCGCGGCACGCCGTATGGCGGCTTTGTCCCGACGGTAAAAATTGCCACCAACAGCGAACTGGCGGCGAAGAAAAAACACTGGATCGACTTTGACGCCGGACAGCTCATTCACGGTAAAGGTATGCCGCAGGTGCTGAATGAATTCATCGACACCATCATTGAATTTGCCAACGGCAAGCAGACCTGCAACGAACGCAATGATTTCCGCGAACTGGCGATCTTCAAGAGTGGCGTGACGCTGTAAGTTGTTATCCATCTCACCCCAAAACGGCGCATTCACTACCTGAAGCGCCGTTTGTTTTCGTCTGAATACAGGACGTTATCATGACCGCGTATTGGCTTGCCCAGGGCGTTGGTGTCATCGCCTTTCTGGTGGGTATCACCACCTTTATCAACCGCGACGAGCGGAAGTTCAAAAAGCAGCTCTCCGCTTACAGCGCCATTATCGGCCTACATTTCTTTTTGATGGGGGCGTTTCCGGCCGGGTCGAGCGCGATGCTCAATGCGGTACGAACGCTGATTACCCTGCGCACCCGCAGTCTGTGGGTGATGACGTTATTTATCGTTCTCACTGCCGGGCTGGGTCTGGCGAAATTCCATCATCCTGTCGAATTGCTGCCGGTGGCCGGCACGCTGGTGAGCACCTGGGCGTTGTTTCGTTGCAAAGGGCTGACGATGCGCTGCGTTCTCTGGTGTTCCACCGGATGTTGGGTGATCCATAACTTCTGGCTGGGATCGATTGGCGGGACGTTAATTGAGGGCAGTTTTCTCATCATGAACGGGCTCAATATCGTCCGCTTCTGGCGTATGCAGCGGCGGGGTATCGATCCGTTTAAAGTCGAAAAAACGGAACCAGAAGAGAGCCCCTCCGTCCGTTGACGAAAGGGCTCCCCGGTCAGCTACGAAGCGCGTTTTTTGCCAGACGCGCGTCTTCTGCCTGACACACGGCGGCCGTGAACATCACGTCGGTTGAGGAGTTGATGGCGGTTTCGCACGAATCCTGCAACACGCCGATAATGAATCCGACGGCCACGACCTGCATGGCGATTTCGTTCGGGATACCGAACATGTTACACGCCAGCGGAATGAGCAGCAGCGAACCGCCCGCCACGCCGGATGCGCCACAGGCACACAGAGAAGCGACCACGCTCAATAACAGCGCCGTTGGCAGATCCACAGGGATCCCCAGCGTATGCACCGCCGCCAGCGTCAGCACGGTAATCGTGATCGCCGCACCCGCCATATTCACCGTCGCACCCAGTGGAATTGACACCGAATAGGTGTCGCGGTCGAGATTCAGCTTTTCACACAGCGTCATATTGACGGGAATATTGGCCGCAGAGCTGCGGGTGAAGAACGCCGTGACGCCGCTTTCGCGCAGACACATCAACACCAGCGGATACGGATTGCGACGGGTCTGGACAAACACCAGCAGAGGATTAATCACCAGCGCCACCACGGCCATACAACCCACCAATACCAGCAGCAGCTGCGCATAGCCCCACAGCGCGGAGAAACCGGTGGTCGCCAGCGTCGACGCGACCAGCCCGAAAATACCGACAGGCGCAAAGCGAATCACTACCGTCACGATGAATGTCACCGCGTTAGAGACGTCGTTAATCAGGTTTTTCGTGGTGTCGTTGCTGTGGCGCAGGGCAAAGCCCAGGCCGACGGCCCACACCAGAATACCGATGTAGTTGGCATTGATCAGCGCGTGAATGGGGTTGGCGACCACGCTCATCAGCAGGCCGTGCATCACCTCAACAATACCCGCAGGCGGGGTAATATCCGTTGCACCCGTGGTCAGTTGCAGGGTGGAAGGGAAGAGAAAACTCACCACCACGGCGGTCAGAGCGGCAGAGAATGTTCCCAGCAAATACATCCACAGGATGGGACGAATGTTAGTTTTCTGTCCCTGCTGATGATTGGCGATCGAAGCCATCACCAGCGTTAGCACCAGGATGGGGGCGACGGCTTTCAGTGCGCCCACAAACAGCGTTCCGAGTAAGCCAGTGGCGACGGCGGCGGGTTTTGAGACCAGCGCCAACAAAATCCCCAGCACCAGGCCGATCAGTATTTGTTTTACAAGGCTGCCCTGCATCAAGCGCGCAAGCAGACCAGATGAGTGTGTGGTCATCTTGATTCCTTAAGTGAAATTGTGTCCCATCCCGGACGTGATCGATGTCACGTTTATGTCTGGATGTAAGTAAATGTTTGCCTGACCGAGTATAGGGAAAGTGTGCGGAGGGGGAAGCGTAAAATGCTGGAATTTACGTACTACGTCATATTTTTTAACTGTATATTTACATATTCGCTTTATGCCCCCTCCCGAAGGGAGAGGGCGACAGAGATTATTGCGTCTGCTGTTTCTTATCGTTCTGGTGATTAACCCAGGCGTTAATGATTAGCGTCAGCGCCAGAATGCCAAACACCACACCCAGCGAAATCGCGATAGGGATATGGTAGAAATCGACAATCAGCATCTTGATACCGATGAACACCAGAATCACCGACAGCCCGTATTTCAGCATCGAGAAGCGCTCCGCCACGCCTGCCAGCAGGAAGTACATGGCACGTAAGCCGAGGATCGCGAACAGGTTAGACGTCAGGACAATAAACGGATCGGTGGTTACCGCGAAGATAGCCGGAATACTGTCGACGGCGAAGATCACATCGCTCAGCTCCACCAGAATCAACACCAGCAGCAGCGGCGTCGCAAACAGCAGGCCGTTTTTACGAACAAAGAAATGCTCGTTGTCGATGGTGTCGGTCATGCGCAGATGTCCGCGGATCCATTTCACCAGCGGCTTCTCGCCAATTCCGGTTTCGTCTTCTTTCGCCAGCGCCATTTTCACACCGGTGAACAGCAGGAACGCGCCAAAGACATACAGCAGCCATTCGAACTGGGTAATCAGCCAGCTGCCCGCGAAGATCATGACGGTACGCAGGATGATCGCACCCAGCACGCCATAAACCAGCACGCGGCGCTGCAGAGCCGCAGGAACCGCAAAGTAGCTGAACAGCATCAGCCAGACAAAGACGTTATCAACCGCCAGGGCTTTTTCAATCAAATAGCCAGTGAGGAAAGCGAGCGCCTGCGGATCGGCCACCGCGCGGCCTTCCGTCGATGCCAGATACCACCAGAACGCGGCGCAAAACAGCAGAGAGAGACTGACCCACACCAGAGACCAGGCTGCGGCCTGTTTCATTGTCATGCCATGAGCGCCGCGACGGCCCTGTAAAAACAGGTCGATCGCCAGCATGATGACCACCACAACGGCGAACCCGCCCCATAACATTGGAGTGCCGACAGAGTGCATAGAGATTTTTCCTTCCATAAAAACAAAAACGGCTAACGTCAGAAGACGATAGCCGTTGCGTTTTTTATGCAGGGACCTCGCCTTCCGGCAAGGTCTCACTTACAACCAAAAGAACACGTTTTCGTGACTCTTTTCGTTGCCCGGCGACCGGATGCGGTATTGCACGCATCGTAATGACGACCCACCGGCAATGAAGTTACTCCCCTTTGCAGGTAACAAAATATGTCAGCATGCGTGTTTCGTCAATGCCTGACTGCATCCTATTACACAGCTTTACGCGATAGCTTCTGTATTCACGCCATCCGCAGGGAACACCACACCCGTCTGACGACGGATCTCGGTCTGGAGTTTCGCCGTGGTACGGCTAACGGCCAGGCCCGGGTGGTTCACTTCATTGTTTTCGACCAGGCGAGCGAACGCCTCTGCCTCATAGAGCATAGTGTTAATATGCTGAGGCTGCGTCAGTTCCTGCGCTTTTCCGCCGCGTGGGATAAAACTCACCTTCTGGCACTCGGAAATTTTCTCGATCACCAGTGAACCCGCTTCACCCTGAATTTCACTCGGCAGCACAGAATCACTGACTTTAGAGTGTTGCAGCGTGACGCTGAAATCACCGTAATCCAGCACCACTAATCCGTGCGCATCCACTCCGCTTTCCAGCAGGCTGGCGGTGGCGATCACGCCGTGCGGCTCGCCCCACAGTGCAACCGCGGAGGCCAGGCAGTAAAAACCGATATCCATAATCGAGCCGTTCGAGAACGCAGGATTAAAGGTATTTGGGTTTTCGCCGTCCAGATAGCGCTGATACCGGGACGAATACTGGCAGTAGTTAATAAACGCTTTGCGCACTTTGCCCAGTTTTGGCAACGACTGCTGCAACAGCAGGAAATTAGGCAGGCTGGCGGTTTTGAACGCTTCGAACAACACCACCTGATTTTCCCGCGCAAGCTGAATGGCGGCTTCCACTTCCTGAATCGTGGACGCCAGCGGTTTCTCGCAAATCACATGTTTTTTGTGGGCGAGGAATAGCAGCGTTTGTGGAGAGTGCAGCGAGTTCGGGCTGGCAATATAGACCGCGTCGATGGCATCGCTTTGCGCCATCTCCTCGAGCGAGGTAAACAGATGCTCGACAGGGTAATCGTTCGCAAAGGTCTGGGCCTGTTCAAGGCTGCGGGAATAGACTGCGGTGAGTTTGTATTTGCCGGTCTCATGGGCGGCATCGACGAACTGGCGAGTGATCCAGTTAGTGCCTATAACTGCGAAACGTATCATAAACGTTCACGTACTCCGTAGCTGGGAACCTTTTGTCACTTTAGCACGCGTGCATGACAAAACCAGTGCGTAAACCCGCATCCCGGTCATTCTTCAGGCAGCTGGTGCATTGGCGTTCCTGCAACGCGAATAATTTAGGGGCAATCCTTTAACGATAAATGCGTCAGCCACAGCCGGGTATCAAACTCCAGCTGGTGATACTGCGGTTCCATGTGACAACACAAGGAATAGAAGGCTTTGTCGTGCTCTTTTTCCTTCAGGTGCGCCAGCTCATGCACCACGATCATGCGCAAAAAAGCTTCCGGCGCGTTGCGAAACACCGTGGCGACGCGGATCTCCGCCTTGGCTTTTAACTTGCCGCCCTGGACGCGGGAGATCGCGGTGTGCAGACCAAGCGCGTTTTTCAGCACGTGGATCTTGTTGTCGTACATCACTTTATTGATCGGCGGCGCGCTGCGCAGATAACGATTTTTCATATCCTGCGTATACTGCCAGAGTGCTTTATCCGTCGCGAAATCGTGCGTGCCCGGATACCGCTTTTCCAGCACTGCGCCCAATTTTTGCCCGGCAATTAAGCTGCGAACCTGGGAAAGTAAATTCTCCGGGTAGCCCTGGAGATAAGTAAGTTGGTTCATCAAAGCCCCAAATGTTCGATAAAACGGGTATACTCACGCACCCTTTTCAGGGATAACGCCAAATTTTACCACTCAGGAGGGCCGATGAGCCACTTAGACAACGGTTTCCGTTCACTCAATCTTAAACGTTTCCCGGAAACGGACGACGTTAACCCGCTTCAGGCGTGGGAAGCGGCGGATGAATATCTGCTGCAACAGTTGGATGACACAGAAATTGTCGGCCCGGTTCTGATCCTGAATGATACCTTCGGTGCGTTGGGCTGTGCGCTGGCCGAACACACGCCTTACAGTATCGGCGACTCTTATTTAAGCGAACTCGCGACGCGTGAAAACCTGCGTCATAACGATATTGCGGAATCCAGCGTCAAGTTTCTCGACAGCACGGCGGAATATCCGCAGGCGCCGGGCGTTGTCCTGATTAAAATTCCTAAAACGCTGGCCCTGCTGGAACAGCAGCTGCGGGCGCTGCGCCACGTCGTGACGCCGCAAACGCGCATTATTGCCGGCGCAAAAGCGCGTGATATTCACAACTCGACTCTTGAGCTGTTCGAAAAAGTGCTGGGTCCCACCACCACCACGCTGGCCTGGAAAAAGGCGCGTCTGATTAACTGTACCTTCAGTCAGCCAGAGCTTGCCGATGCGCCAGAAACCCTGAGCTGGAAACTGGAAGGTACTAACTGGACCATTCACAACCATGCGAACGTCTTCTCGCGCACCGGGCTGGATATCGGCGCTCGCTTCTTCCTGGAACATCTGCCAGAAAATCTGGAAGGCGAAATCGTCGATCTCGGTTGCGGTAACGGTGTTGTGGGGCTGACGCTGCTGGAGAAAAACCCGGAAGCCAGCGTGATCTTCACCGATGAGTCGCCGATGGCGGTGGCATCAAGCCGCCTGAATGTAGAAACCAACATGCCGGAAGCGCTGGATCGCTGCGAATTTATGATCAACAACGCGCTGTCGGGCGTTGAGCCTTTCCGCTTCAACGCGGTACTGTGCAACCCGCCGTTCCACCAGAAACATGCCCTGACGGATAACGTGGCCTGGGAAATGTTCCACCACGCGCGTCGCTGCCTGAAGATTAACGGTGAGCTGTACATCGTGGCAAACCGTCACCTTGACTACTTCCACAAGCTGAAGAAGATTTTCGGCAACTGCTCCACGGTCGCCACCAATAACAAATTTGTGGTGCTGAAAGCCGTGAAGCTGGGGCGTCGTCGCTAAGTCGGCACTGCTGCGAGGTTATGCCCGGTAGCGCTACGCTTACCGGGCGTACATTACCTAGATTTCCAGCGCCAGACGGGTCCCCTGCGCAATCGCGCGTCGGGCGTCCAGTTCCATCGCCACATCACACCCGCCAATCAAATGCACCGTTTTTCCGGCTTCGCGCAGCGGATCGGCCAGATCGCGTTTCGGCTCCTGGCCGGCACACAAAATCACATGATCCACGCGAAGAAGCTGCGGTTCGCCACCGATCACCACATGCAATCCCTCATCGTCGATTTTTTGATAGCTCACCGCCGGGATCATCTTCACACCGCGGGAAAGCAGCGTCGCGCGGTGGATCCAGCCGGTCGTTTTCCCCAGCCCCTCGCCAGGCTTGCTGGCTTTACGCTGGAGCATCACTATCCGACGCGGGCTTTTCGGTAACTGCGGTCCCTCTGGACGCAGGCCGCCGGACTGATTCAGGCTGGTGTCGATTCCCCATTCCACGCAAAACTCGGCAATATTCTGACTGGTCGCTTCACCGGGCTGGCTCAGATACATCGCGGTATCAAAGCCGATTCCGCCGCAGCCGATAATCGCCACGCTCTCGCCGACGGGCATCTTGTCGCGCAGCACGTCAAGATAACTCAGCACTTTCGGGTGATCGATTCCTTCTATCGTGGGAGTGCGCGGCGCGATCCCGCTTGCCAGGATCACTTCATCAAAAGCACTCAGCTCTGATGCGTTGACATACTGATTGAGCCGCAAATCCACGCCGGTCAACGCGATCATCCGGCGGTAATAGCGCAGCGTTTCGTAAAACTCTTCTTTGCCGGGGATCTGTTTGGCGATATTAAACTGCCCGCCAATCTCCGCCAGCGCGTCAAACAGCGTGACCGCGTGGCCCCGCGCTGCGGCATTCACCGCAAACGCCAGGCCCGCCGGTCCTGCGCCGACCACGGCCAGACGTTTGATCTTCACCGCCGGAACGATCGGCATCTTCGTTTCGTGGCAGGCGCGCGGATTCACAAGACAGGAGGTCACTTTGCCGACGAAGATCTGATCCAGGCACGCCTGATTACAGCCGATACAGGTATTGATCTCATCAGCACGATCGCTTTGCGCTTTGGAAAGCAGCTCCGCGTCGGCCAGGAACGGACGCGCCATAGACACCATATCGGCATCGCCTTTGGCCAGCACATCCTCGGCCACCTGAGGATCGTTAATGCGGTTAGTGGTGACCAGCGGGATCGACACTTTGCCTTTCAGCTTGCGGGTGACCCAGCTAAACGCGGCGCGAGGGACCGGCGTGGCGATGGTTGGAATGCGCGCTTCATGCCAGCCAATGCCGGTGTTGATAAGGGTCGCGCCCGCCGCTTCGATGGCTTGCGCCAGCTGGACAGTCTCTTCAAACGTGCCGCCGCCCTCCACCAAATCGAGCATCGACAGACGGAAGATAATAATAAAATCAGCTCCTGCGCGCTCGCGTACGGCGCGCACAATTTCTACTGCAAAGCGCATCCGACGTGAATAATCGCCGCCCCATTCGTCGTCGCGATGGTTGGTTCGCGCAGCGAGAAATTCGTTAATCAGATAGCCTTCGGAACCCATCACCTCCACGCCGTCATAACCTGCCTCACGAGCCAGCGCGGCGCAGCGGGCGAAGTCGTTTATCAGCGCAAGGATTTCATCGTGGGTGAGGGCGTGCGGCGTAAAGCGGTTAATCGGCGCCTGTAGGGCGGAAGGGGCCACCAGGTGCGGCTGATAGCTATAGCGCCCGGTATGCAGGATTTGCAGCGCAATTTTGCCTCCTTCGTTGTGCACCGCATCAGTCACCACGCGGTGATGCGGCAGCTGGCTGGCATCGTTGAGCACTGCGCCGCCCTCCATGCCCACGCCGGACAGCGCAGGCGCTACGCCGCCCGTGACAATCAATGCCACCCCGTGACGGGCACGTTCGGCGTAGAAGGCCGCCAGGCGTTCAGCACCGTCCGGATGTTCCTCCAGACCCGTATGCATAGATCCCATCAAGACGCGGTTTTTAAGAGTGGTGAACCCCAGATCGAGTGGGGCAAAAAGCGACGGATAGCGGCTCATAATCTCTTCCAGTGTAAAATTATTGTTATGTGGTCGGATGAGTTACTAATTTAGCCAGTCGCAGGCAAAAGGGAAAAGAGGAGTGCGGTGATTGTGATGGGATTCAAAGATTGATGCGGCCTGATGCCCTCACCCTAACCCTCTCCCACGGGGAGAGGGGACCGACCGGTGCAGACTTGACGCTAAGGGTTGGGCATTTTCCCCTCTCTCCTGAGGGGAGAGGGTCAGGGTGAGGGGACCGACCGGTGCAGACTTGACGCTAAGGGTTGGGCATTTTCCCCTTTCCCCTAAGGGGAGAGGGTCAGGGAGAGGGGACCGACCGGTGCGGACTTGATGCTAAGGGTTGTGCATTTTCCCCTCTGCCCTGAGGGGAGAGGGTCAGGGAGAGGGGACCGACCGGTGCAGACTTGACGCTAAGGGTTGGGTATTTTCCCCTCTCCCCTGTGGGGAGAGGGTCAGGGTGAGGGGGATGTCCGCACCAGTCCTGGCGCCTGCCACATCGACGTGGTCAGCCCGCTATCGACCAGCCCGAGCTGATCGACATAAACCGCCTGCCATTTTTGCATCATCCCGTCGTACAACTCCCGGTGATCGGGATTGGGTGTAAATTCCCGGCTCCACTTCACCAGCCGTTCCCCCGTCGAGGCCATATCGCTAAACAGCCCAGCCCCGGTGCCTGCCGCAATCGCACAGCCGAGCGCCGTCGCCTCTTTCACTTCGGGCACGCGCACCGGCAGTCCGGTGACATCACTTAAAATCTGGCTCCACAATGCCCCTTTTGCGCCGCCCCCTGCGAACACCAGGCTTTCAAACGTCACGCCGGAAAAATGAGAGATCTGCGCCAGATTACAGGCCGAAACAATCGCGGCATTCTCTTCCAGGGCGCGGAACAGCGTCGCTTTATTGCATTTTTCCGGGTCGATGGAGAGGTTAATAAACGACGGCGCAGCGTGATACCACTGCTTAAAATGCATCGCATCAGAAAATATCGGCATCACACCGTGAGAACCAGGCGGTACGCGGCTGGCCATCTCTTCGAGCAGCGAATAGGCGTCCATCCCCATTCGCTCGGCGATCAGCTTTTCTTCCGCGCAAAAGGCATCCCGGAACCAGCGCATCGTCAGTCCGGTAAAGAAGCTGATGGATTCGGCCTGCGCCATTCCGGGGATGACGTGCGGATTCACGCGAATATTCATCTCCGGATCGGTACGCACCTGCGGCAGATTTACCACCTGCTGCCAGAACGTTCCCCCCAACACCGCAGTTTGTCCGGCGCGCACCACACCCAGCCCCAGACAGCCCAGCTGCACATCGCCGCCGCCCATCACCACCGGCGTGCCCTCGCGCAGGCCGCTTTGCTGCGCAGCCTCGCGGGTGACGGCTCCCAGCACAGTGCCGGTCTCTTTGACCGGGGAAAGAATATCGGCGCGCAGCCCGGCCATATCCAGCAGCGCAGGACGCCAGTCGCGGCTAAACAGATCGAGCATACCGGTGGTCCCCGCATTGGACGGATCCACCGCCAGCTCGCCGGAGAGCTTCGCCGCCAGCCAGTCGCTGATCATGGTGATGGTCGCCGCGTTGCGATAAATGTCCGGCCGATGATGCGCCAGCCACAGCAGGCGCGGCATGGCGCTCAGGGCCAGCGTCTGGCCGGAGACGTCATATACCTCGGATTCAAAACGGTCGTCGTGGATCTCTTTGAGTTCAGCCACTTCACGGCTGGCGCGGGCATCGACGTTCGCGCAGGCCCAAATCGCCTCGCCGTTGCGGTCATAGAGTACGATGCCTTCCCGCATCGAACAGCAGGCGATGGACTGAATGTCCGCCGCGCTAAGACGGGCACGCTCCAGCGCCTGGTGGATACACTGGCACGTCAGTCGCCAGTTCGTTTCGAGATCAAACTCCATAGAGCCAGGCACATTTTCCACGCTCAGGTGTTTCCACTCCGCCTGGCCGACGGCGATCTGGTTGCCGTGCAGATCGAATACCACGGCGCGAACACTTCCCGTCCCTGCATCTAACGCTAAAAGGTAACTCATGACCTTGCCTCGTTGTGAGCACGGGACAGGCTCTTATGTCGCCAGAGCCAGCACCGCGCGGGCTGTCGTCTCTTCCGTCACCAGGCCATTGATACGGCGACCTTTCAGTGCGGCATAAATCGCATCTGTTTTCTCTTCGCCTCCGGCCACGCCGATAATCGTCGGCAGCTGCGCCAGCTCATCGAGCGTCACACCCAGTAATTCCTGATGGATATCCAGATCGGCAACCCGTTCGCCTGCGGCATTAAGGAAATAGCCGAGGATGTCACCCACTGCGCCCTTACGCGCAAACATCAGCTGTTCGCCTTCGCTGATGTAACCGGAGCGCAAAATCGTGGCATCGCGGCGCTGATTTACCGCGCCAATTCCCACGACGGCGGCATCGGCGGCGGTCGCCGCAAGGATCACATCCCGCACGCTGGCTTCGCGTTTTAAGATCCCGGCCACTTCCGCCGATGAGACGCGAAGCGGGGCGGGGATCATGCTCACGCTACAGGCGGCGTCCAGCTGGCCGATACCGGTCATGTACGGCCCCACTCCGCCGGAGAGGGTCACCAGCCGCACCTGCTGCGAGCTGATAAAGCCGCTTAAATGTTGAATGCAGCTCATGGTCGCTTCGCCAAATCCCACCGCCAGCAGTTGTCCTGGCTCCAGCACGCCCATTAAGGACTGCGCCGCGCCAATGCCCAGACGCACGTTCATGGATGAGGTATTCAGCGCGGGAACCACGCGAACCAGTTTCAGCCCAAAGCGCTGCTGTAATTCTGTTTCCAGCGCCAGACAGCCCTCATAGCGGGAATTAATCTGGACGCGGATAACGCCCGACTGACGTCCCTTTTCCAGCAACCGTGAAATCTTCAGGCGCGGCAGCCCTAAGCGCTCGCCAATATCGTTCTGCGTCAGGCCGTCGTGGTAATAGCACCACGCCACCCGCGCAACCAGTTCTTCTTCAGCCAGCGCCAGCCCGGCAAATCGACTCTCTTCGGCAATGCGTTTATCGCCCATATTTGAACTCTTATAAAAATTTAGATCATATGTTCGCAGTGACGCGGACAGAAAATGTGAGCCATGCGGCAAAACGGATCTTTTAGATTGTTTCTGCGCTATCTGTATCTTAATCCATAAAACTGTGATCCCTGCACGGTTGTAAATATAGTTCACCGTCTACGCTTTTGAACATTATTAAATCAAAAAATCATTTGTTCAATAGCGGAGCGGTGATGACCACACTGATAGAGGCGCGCGGGATCCACAAACAGTTCTCCGGTGTTCCGGTGCTGAAGGGCATTGATTTCACGCTGCTTGCAGGGCAGGTCCACGCGCTAATGGGTGGCAACGGCGCGGGCAAATCGACGCTAATGAAAATCATCGCCGGGGTGGAAACGCCAGATAGCGGTGAACTTTACGTTGAAGGAAAGCCTTTTGCGCGCCTCAGTCCCGGCCAGGCGCATCAGTTAGGTATCTATCTGGTGCCGCAAGAGCCGATGCTGTTTCCGAATCTCACCGTGCGTGAAAACATCCTTTTTCGACTGCCGCGCGCTCACGATCCTGAAAAGCGCCTGGCGGATAAACTCCGACAGCTGGAATGCCAGCTCAATCTCGATGCCGCGGCCAGCACGCTGGAAGTGGCGGATCAGCAGATGGTGGAGATCCTGCGCGGATTAATGCGCGAGGCGAAAATCCTGATCCTCGATGAACCCACGGCTTCGCTCACACCAGGGGAAACCGAACGGTTGTTCCGTCAGATCCGCGCCCTGCAGGATCTTGGCGTCGGCATCGTCTTTATCTCGCATAAATTGCCAGAGATCCGCCAGCTTGCCAGCCACGTTTCGGTGATGCGCGACGGCGCCGTGGTGCTGAGTGTCGAAATCACGGCCTGTGACGACAACGCCTTAATCGCCGCCATGACGCCGGTGGGCCGCGAGCATAGCTTAAGCGATACGCAAAAACTGTGGCTGGCGCTGCCGGGCAACCGTCGTACCCAGGCGCAGGATTTCCCGGTGCTGCGGGTGGAAGATCTCACGGGCGAGGGGTTTATCGATCTCAGTCTGGAGATCTACGCCGGAGAGATCGTTGGACTCGCCGGGCTGGTGGGATCGGGGCGTACCGAGTTTGCGGAGACGCTTTACGGGCTGCGTCCTGTACGCGGCGGACGGATCTGGCTGGAGAACCAGGCGATCGGCGGCGACAGTGTGCAGTCGCGGCTGGATAAAGGGCTGGTCTATCTGCCTGAAGATCGGCAGGTTTCTGGATTATTTTTGGATGCGCCGATCCGCTGGAACACCGTCGCGCTGAATGAACCTTCCATCTGGCAACAGCGCAAACGCGAAGCGGCGGTCGTAGAACGCTATCACCGTGCGCTTGGGATCAAGCTCAACCACCCGGATCAAACCGTGCGCACGCTGTCCGGCGGAAACCAGCAAAAAGTTCTTCTGGCCCGCTGTCTGGAGGCCAATCCGCTGCTGCTGATCGTGGATGAGCCGACGCGCGGTGTCGATGTTTCGGCGCGCGCGGACATCTACCAGCTGATCAAAAGCGTGGCGGCGCAGAACGTGGCGGTACTGATGATCTCCAGCGATCTCGATGAATTTCCGGGCCTCGCCGACCGGGTGCTGGTGATGCATCAGGGCGTGCTCAGCGGCGAACTATCGCGGCATGCCGTCAGCCTCGAGCGCATGATGGCGCTGGCCTTTGGAGGGCAATCATGAAGACGTTACTGAAAAACCGCGAGCTGAGCGCCTTTCTCGCCATTCTGGCGCTGTTCGGCGTGCTGGTGGCGCTTAATCCGGCGTATTTGAGTTTTCAAACGCTGGGGATGATTTTTGCCAGCGCGCAAATTCTGATCCTGCTGGCGCTGGGCGCGACACTGGTGATGCTGACGCGCAACATTGATGTCTCGGTCGGCTCCACGGTGGGGCTTTGCGCCATTGCGGTGGGGGTGGCGCTGAATAACGGCTACAGCCTGCCGGTGTCGATGCTGTTTGCGCTGGCCATTGGCGCACTGGCCGGGGCGTTCAACGGCCTGCTGGTGGTCGGATTACGTATTCCGGCGATAGTCGCCACGCTCGGCACGCTGGGGCTGTATCGCGGGGCCATGCTGCTGTGGACCGGCGGTAAATGGATTGAAGGATTGCCATCGAGCCTGAAGGCGCTGTCAGAACCGATAGCCCTCGGCGTTTCTCCGCTCGGTATGGTGGTGCTGTTTTTAGCCATTGCTGGCGCGTGGACGCTGTCGCGCACCGCATTTGGCCGCGATTTTTACGCGGTTGGCGACAATCTGGCCGCCGCGCGTCAGCTCGGCGTAGCGGTGAATCGTACCCGCATGATCGCCTTTACCCTCAACGGCATGCTGGCGGCCTGCGCCGGGATTGTCTTTGCCTCGCAGATTGGATTTGTCCCTAACCAAACCGGCAGCGGGCTGGAGATGAAAGCCATCGCCGCCTGCGTGCTGGGCGGTATTTCGCTGCTCGGCGGCACAGGAACGCTGATTGGCGCGTTGCTCGGGGCCTTCTTCCTGACGCAAATCGACACCGTGCTGGTGCTGTTCAGACTCCCGGCCTGGTGGAATGACTTTATCGCCGGACTGGTGCTGCTTGGCGTGCTGGTGCTCGACGGGCGTTTACGTCAGGCGCTGACGCGTCATCAACGGGCGCTGAAGTACAGCCGCTTTCAGCCTGGTAATAAAGGGGGAAAGCACGTCACCCCGTTTCCAAAACGCAAAAAAGAGGTGGCGTAAATGAGGCTTAACTGGGAAAGCGCGCTGTTGATATTGCTGGTTGTGGAGATCCTGCTTTTCGGGGCCATTAACCCGCGTATGCTCGATATCAACATGCTGCTGTTCAGCACCAGCGACTTTATCTGCATCGGGATTGTCGCGCTGCCGCTGACGCTGGTGATCATTAGCGGCGGGATTGATATTTCGCTCGGCTCCACCATCGGCCTGTGCGCCATCGCGCTGGGCGTGATGATGCAGGCCGGGCTGCCGATGCTGGCGGCGATCCCGCTGACGCTGCTGCTCGGTCTGCTGTGCGGCTTGTTCAACGCGGCGCTGATCCACTACACCGGCATCAGTCCGCTGGTGATTACCCTTGGCACGCTCTATCTGTACGGCGGCGGCGCGTTGTTGCTCTCCGGCATGGCGGGCGCAACCGGCTATGAGGGGATCGGCGGCTTCCCGGACAGTTTCACCGCTTTCGCCAGCCTGACCGTTTTCGGTCTGCCGATCCCGCTGGTGCTGTTTGCGGTCATTACCTTTTTCTTCTGGTTGATCACTCATCGCGGGCGTTTTGGCCGGCATCTGTTTTTGATTGGACAAAACCCGCGTGCGGCGCGTTACGCGGCGCTGTCGGTGAACGGGATGCCGTATGCGTTGTACGGACTGGTGGGCGTGGCGTCGGCGATTGCCGCGCTGGCGATGGTCTCCTATTTCGGCTCCGCGCGTTCCGATTTAGGGCGTGATTTGCTGATGCCCGCGCTCACGGCGGCGGTGCTCGGCGGGGCCAATATTTATGGCGGTTCAGGTTCGGTTATCGGTACGGCACTGGCGGCGCTGCTGGTGGGGTATCTGCAACAGGGGTTACAGATGGTCGGCATCCCCAACCAGGTGTCGAGCGCGCTGTCAGGGGCGCTGTTGGTTGTGGTGGTGATGGGACGTTCGCTGAGTCTGCACCGTGAATGGCTGCGTTCGGCGTGGCGACGCCTTTTCTCACAGAAAACACTCGGAGCTTAAGATGAAAACAAAACTGTTAGTCCTGGCGATGGCGTTAAGCGTTGCTTCCGCCCAGGCTGCCGATCGCATTGCATTCATTCCAAAACTGGTTGGTGTCGGCTTCTTTACCAGCGGTGGCAACGGCGCTAAAGAGGCGGGCAAAGCGCTGGGGGCTGATGTCACCTACGACGGCCCGACCGAACCGAGCGTTTCCGGCCAGGTGCAGCTCATTAACAACTTCGTCAACCAGGGCTACAACGCGATTATCGTCTCCGCCGTGTCGCCAGACGGGCTTTGCCCGGCGCTGAAACGCGCGATGCAGCGCGGCGTGAAGGTGCTGACCTGGGATTCCGATACCAAACCCGAATGTCGCAGCATCTACATCAATCAGGGCACGCCGGAACAGCTTGGCGGGCTACTGGTGGATATGGCCTCGAAGCAGGTCACAAAGCCCAACGCCAAAGTCGCATTTTTCTATTCCAGCCCCACGGTCACCGACCAAAACCAGTGGGTAAAAGAGGCGAAGGCCAAAATCGAGAAAGAGCACCCGCAGTGGGAGATCGTCACGACGCAGTTTGGCTATAACGATGCCACGAAATCGCTGCAAACCGCCGAGGGGATCTTAAAAGCTTACCCGGATCTGGATGCGATTATCGCCCCTGACGCCAACGCGCTGCCTGCGGCGGCGCAGGCGGCGGAAAACCTTAAACGTGAAGGCGTGGCGATTGTTGGCTTCAGTACGCCAAACGTGATGCGCCCGTATGTGGAGCGCGGCACGGTAAAAGCCTTCGGCCTGTGGGATGTGGTGCAGCAGGGCAAAATTGCGGTCAACGTGGCAGATCATTTGCTGAAAAAGGGCGATCTTAACGTCGGCGACAGCGTGGACGTGAAAGATATCGGCACGCTGAAAGTCGAGCCAAACAGCGTACAGGGTTATCAATACGAAGCGAAAGGCAACGGCATTGTGCTGCTGCCGGAGCGCGTGGTGTTCACCAAAGAGAACATCGACAAATACGACTTCTGACGGGGGAAAAATGGCTGATTTAGATGATATCAAAGACGGCAAAGATTTTGGCATCGGTACGCCGCAGCAGAACGTACCGTTCACCCTGAAGGGCTGCGGTGCGCTGGACTGGGGAATGCAGTCGCGTCTGGCGCGGATCTTCAATCCGAAAAGCAATCGTACGGTGATGCTGGCCTTTGACCATGGCTATTTTCAGGGACCGACCACCGGGCTGGAACGCATCGATCTGTCGATTGCGCCGCTGTTTGCTGAAACCGACGTGCTGATGTGTACCCGCGGGATTTTGCGAAGCACCGTTCCGCCCGCCACCAACAAACCGGTGGTGCTGCGCGCGTCGGGCGGTAACTCGATTCTGGGCGAGCTGTCGAATGAGTGCGTGGCGGTGGCAATGGAAGACGCCCTGCGCCTGAACGTCTGCGCCGTGGCGGCGCAGGTGTATATCGGCAGCGAGTTTGAGCATCAGTCGATCAATAACATTATCAAGCTGGTGGATGCGGGCAATCGCTACGGCATTCCGACCCTGGCGGTGACCGGCGTCGGGAAAGAGATGGCGCGTGATGCGCGTTATTTCTCGCTGGCCAGCCGTATTGCCGCGGAAATAGGAGCGCAGTTCGTCAAAACCTATTTCGTCGAAGAAGGGTTCGAAAAAGTCACCGCCAGCTGTCCGGTACCGATTGTGATCGCCGGGGGCAAAAAGCTGCCTGAGCACGAGGCGCTGGAGATGTGCTTCCGCGCGATCGACCAGGGGGCCTCTGGCGTGGACATGGGACGTAATATCTTCCAGTCCAGCGCCCCGCTGGCGATGCTCAAAGCGGTGAAGAAAGTGGTACACGAGAACATGAGCGCCCGCGAGGCGTTCCAGTTCTGGCAGGAAGAAAAACAGGGAGAGGTGAAATGAATGTGACGTTAGTGGAAATCAATATCAAACCGGAACGCGTGGATGAGTTTCTTGAGGTGTTTCGCGCTAATCACGAAGGGGCGATCCAGGAACCGGGAAATCTGCGTTTTGACGTGTTGCAGGACCCGCGGGTGAAAACCCGGTTCTTTATCTACGAAGCCTACAAAGATGAAGAGGCGGTGCTGGCGCACAAGAAAACGCCGCACTATCTGGAGTGCGTGGATAAGCTTGAGGCGTTGATGTCGGAGCCGCGCAAAAAGCGGTGTTTTGTGGGATTAATGCCGGAATAAAACCTCGCCGGGCGGCGCTGCGTTTTGCCCGGCCTACCGATTTCGTAGGCCGGATAAGCGCTGCGCCATCCGGCGAGAGAGTGGCCGTTATGCCTCTTCCACACTGACCCTCATCGCCGCCAGCGCCTTGCGGGCCGCTTTCAGCACCAGTTCACACTGTTCGATCGTCAGCGTTAACGGCGGCTCAATGCGGATAGTTTTTGAGTTGTTAAGCGTTCCGGCAACCAACACCCGCTGGCGGAACATCTCGCTCGCGAAGGTGTAGCCGGTCTCGTTATCGACAAACTCAATGGCCATCAGCATGCCTTTCCCGCGGGCGTCCTGCACCAGATCCGGATATTCACGGCCTAACTGGAGGAATCCATCCAACAGCATGTCGCCTTTCTGCTCGGCCTGAGCGGGCAGATTCTGTTCCAGCAGGACGTTGATGGTCGCCAGCGCCGCCGCACAGGAGAGCGGGTTGCCGCCAAAGGTGGTGGTATGCAGGAATGGATTATCGAACAGCACCGAGAAGACCTCTTCAGTCGCCACCGTCGCACCAATCGGCATTACGCCGCCGCCCAGCGCTTTTGCCAGACAGAGGATATCCGGCTGCACGTTTTCGTGCTCGCAGGCGAACATTTTGCCGGTGCGGCCCATTCCGGTTTGCACTTCGTCCAGAATCAGTAGCGCGCCAAACTCATCGCACAGCTTGCGGACCGCTGGCAGATAACCCTGCGGTGGCAGGATCACGCCGCCTTCTCCCTGGATAGGCTCAAGGATCACCGCTGCAACGTCATCGCCGGTTTTACGACACTCGGTCAGCAGGGTGCGCATCGCGCTGATATCGCCAAACGGCACGTGGCGGAAGCCCGGCAGCAGCGGCATAAACGGTTTGCGGAAGGTCGATTTTGCGGTAGCCGATAAGGCCCCGAGCGACTTACCGTGAAACGCGCCGCTGGTGGCGACGAAGGTCAATTTTCCGCGCGGAGACTGGTACGCTTTGGCGAGTTTCAGCGCCGCTTCGACCGATTCCGTGCCGCTGTTACTGAAGAAGCTGTATTTCAGTTTTCCAGGCGTTAATGCCGCCAGCGTTTTGGCGAGCATGGCGCGAAGGGGGTCGAGCAGTTCCTGGCTGTGAAGGGGTTGTTTGGCGAGCTGATTCTGTACGGCGGAAACCACAGTTGGATTACGGTGCCCCACGTTGAAAATTCCAAAACCACCCAGGCAATCAATAAACTCCTGTCCCTGGGTGTCGACGAGCGTATTCAGACTTCCCGCTCGCCACTCTACGGCTCCGTAATCCCCGCCAGCGGTAACAGATTTTCGGTACTCTAAAAACCCCGGATTCACATGTTCTTTGAAATAATCAATCACCTCTCGGTTAAGTTCTTTCATCTCCTCATGATCAAGCGTTCGCTTTTCAATGAGATTCAGTGCGTGCGCGGTACAGGCAAGAGCCGAGGCGCTGGAAGGTAACCTGTTCAAAATAAGCTCCGGGGGATCGCGTATCACATGATACTGAAATAAGTATTGCAGGGATTACGCCACTTCCAGCGACTTAACGAAAATCGGGATAAATGCCAGGGAAAAATAATGTTGCGCAAAATTTAATCGTGCCGGGTTGGGTGTTTCCCGCATTGCCGCTGGGCTTTTTGGCGACGCAGATGCCCTGATAGCCGTCAATTGCACCGTTGTGGTGCGAGGCGTGCTGCTTAAGGAGGCGTTAACAGATCATGCTTTGTGGGTAATTTCTCTGCGAAAGTATTTTAAATCAATCAATTAGAAATGCGTACAAAAAGTGCGGTTTAAGTGCAATTTGCGATCTCGATCGGATTTAACAACTAAAGATAAATTATTTACCGCCGAAAAAAGATTAACCCACAAAATTAACAATCAAATAACCTGCAAGGGATGCCCGCCATGTCCTCTCAAACGTATGTCACTCAGAATGAATATCCTCTGAACGACGATACCACCTTAATGTCTACCACCGATCTGCAAAGCTACATGACCCACACCAACGACACTTTCGTGAAGGTGAGCGGTTACCAACTGAATGAACTGCTGGGTCAACCCCACAATATGGTGCGCCATCCGGATATGCCAAAAGCGGCATTTGCCGATATGTGGTACACGCTGCAGCAGGGCGAGCCGTGGAGCGGGATCGTGAAAAACCGCCGTAAGAATGGCGATCACTATTGGGTGCGAGCTAACGCGGTGCCGATGGTGCGTGGCGGTGAGATGACGGGTTACATGTCGATTCGTACCCGGGCAACGGCGGAAGAAATTGCCGCGGTTGAGCCGCTGTACAAAGCGCTCAATGAGGGGCGCTGCAATAAGCGGATCCATAAAGGGCTGGTGGTGAGTAAAAGCTGGCTCGGTAAATTACCGTCGATGCCGCTGCGCTGGCGCGTGCGCAGCGTGATGGCGCTCCTGTTTATTGTTCTGGCCGCCACGCTTGTGGCCACGCAGGCGGGGATGGCGGCGCTGGGCGTCAGTGCGCTGGTCATGCTGCTGGGGACGATACTGTTTGAACAGCAAATTGTGCGTCCGGTTGAGAACGTGGCGCGCCAGGCGTTGAAAGTGGCGACCGGTGAGCGCAACAGCGTGGACCATCTGAATCGCAGCGATGAGCTGGGGCTAACGTTGCGCGCGATAGGTCAGCTGGGTCTGATGTGCCGCTGGCTGATCAACGACGTCTCCAGTCAGGTGGTGAGCGTACGTGACGGCAGCGATAAGCTGGCGAAGGGCAATGAGGACCTTAACGATCGCACCCGTCAGACGGTGGCAAACGTGCAGCAGACGGTAACGACCATGAATCAGATGGCGGCGTCGGTGCAGAGCAACTCGGAAACCGCATCTGCAGCCGATAAGCTTTCGATGGTGGCAAGCGGAGCCGCGGCCGAAGGCGGCCATGCGATGCAGACCGTGGTGAAAACCATGGATGAAATCGCCGACAGTACGCAGCGCATTGGTTCCATCACTAAATTGATCAACGATATCGCCTTCCAGACCAACATTCTGGCGCTGAACGCGGCGGTTGAAGCGGCACGGGCAGGCGAACAGGGCAAAGGTTTTGCCGTCGTGGCCGGTGAAGTTCGCCATCTGGCGAGCCGCAGTGCGAATGCCGCCAACGATATTCGCAAGCTGATCGATGCCAGCGCCAGCAAGGTGCAATCGGGCGCTGACCAGGTTCATGCGGCGGGACGTACAATGGATGACATCGTTGAGCAGGTGCAAAACGTGACGCGGCTGATTGCCCAGATTAGCCACTCCACGTCGGAGCAAGCGACCGGCCTTTCTGATTTGACCCGCGCAGTCGCGGAGCTGGATGGTATTACGCAGAAAAACGCCGATCTGGTTGAAGAGAGCGCCCGTATTTCGGCGATGGTGAAGCACCGGGCAGGGCGTCTGGAGGATGCGGTTACCGTTCTTCATTGATAGCGTGAAATTCTGCCACAGCCGTTTATTTCGTCAGAAATAGACGGCTTTTTTATTGCCGCTGAAAGTGATCTTATTCGTGGGGAATTGTTAATTTAATATTAAATAACTAAAAAAAGCAGCGCAATTATTTATCTGTTCTTAAGTGAGTTTCACCCGACGTTATTTTAAAAATAGCGCATGAGATGGCTATGTAACGATCGATGGCCATTAATTAATAGTCTGTACCTATTCATTGTGGTGGTTATGAAATAAAAAAACGATCAAAGTCATAAAGTTAGCGCCAAGGTTACCGATAACGCTGATCGTCTGAGAAATAATCACATCGATGGAGTATATATGTTCTTACATGACGTAAAGATCGGCACAAAATTATTTCTGGCCTTCGGATTTCTCATTGTATTGATGGTGGTGAGTGCCAGCCTGTCTCTGATGAGCCTGAATCGGGCAAATAGCGGGATGCAAAGTATCATTACTCAGGATTACCCGACGACGGTAAAAGCCAATCAGTTAATTGATAACTTCCAGGAATTTGTGAGTACACAACAGCTGATGCTGCTGGACGATCAGGGCAAGTATGCTGAACAGTCTCAGCAACGCCTGAAGGAGATCAGCGAACGCATCACCGTTATCCTCACTGACCTTAATAACACCCTGCAGGATAAAAAATCGCAGCAGATCCTGACCGGGATTGGTGAAGTGCGTCAGCAGTATCTTGACTCCCGTTATCGTATTTTGCAGGCGGTGCAGAACCACGATCGCGCGGGCGCGATCCAGGAGATGATGACCCATACGGTGAACCTGCAGCAGGCTTACAAAGCCAAAGTGCAGGAGTTGATCGCCGTGCAAAACGGCGAAATGCAGGCCGCGGGTTTGCAGGTGGAGGGTGATTTCAAAACAAACCGTCTGTTGCTGGCGCTGCTGACGCTGATCAGCGCGATCATCGGCAGTACGATCGGCTGGTTTATCGTGCGCTCGATAACGCGCCCGCTCGGTGAGGCCGTTTCCTTTGCCGAAGCCATCGCACAGGGCGATTTGACTCGCAATATCGCCACGCGCGCCAAAGATGAAACGGGGCTGCTGCTCCATGCTTTGATGGAGATGAAAACCCGTCTGCTGGAAATTGTGCAGCAGGTGCAGTCCGGCTCGGAAAATATCTCCAGCGCGGCGGCGCAAATTGTGGCGGGTAATCAGGATTTGGCGGCGCGTACCGAAGAGCAGGCCAGCTCGGTTGAGCAGACGGCGGCCTCGATGGAACAGATCACCGCGACGGTGAAAAACACGGCCGCCCACACGGGCGAGGCGACGAACCTGTCCGCCGATGCGGCGAGCGTGGTGAAAAACAACGGTGAGATGATGAAGCAGGTGACGCAGAAAATGCGCCTGATTAATGAAACGTCTAATCGTATGTCCGACATCATCAACCTGATTGACTCGATTGCGTTCCAGACCAACATACTGGCGCTGAATGCAGCAGTCGAAGCCGCACGCGCCGGGGAACATGGCCGCGGGTTTGCGGTGGTGGCGGGAGAGGTGCGTCAACTGGCGCAGAAGAGTGCTTCGTCGGCAAGTGAAATCCGCCAGCTGATTGAAAGCTCGACCAGCCAGACACAGGACGGGATGAACCTGGTGGAAAAAGCCAGCGGGCTGATTAACGGCATGGTGGGGAACGTGGAAGAGATGGACGTCATTCTGCGCGAAATCCGCCAGGCGAGCCATGAGCAGACGGAAGGGATCTCGCAGATCAACAGCGCGATTGGGCTGATCGATTCCACCACCCAGCAAAACTCTGCCCTGGTGGAAGAATCCGTTGCGGCGGCGGCCTCGCTTAATGACCAGGCCATGCAGCTGAAAGAGCTGGTGAAAGTCTTCCGCGTGCGAGAGGACGCGCCGGTTTAATCGAGCTGGGAGATCTCCAGCGCCGCGCGGTCGATTACGCCGATAATCTGTTTAAGCTGCGCGTCGCTGATTTCTCCCTGATTGACTCTCAGGTCCAGCACCGCTTTGAAGTTATCCAGCGCCCGTTTCATTTGTGGATTTTTACGTAACTGGAAACCGACGCAGCGGGCTTTAATACGTGCCTGAATGTGCTCCAGATGTTCCTGATTCTCATCCAGCCAGTGCTGTCCGGCTACGGTAATGGCAATCTTTCTGCGCCCGCCTTCCTCTTCCGAAATGGTAATAAACGCCTGATCCTGCAGGAAATCGAGGGTCGGATAGATCACGCCCGGACTGGGGGTGTAATTCCCCTGGGTCATACTTTCGATCTCTTTAATCAGCTCATAACCGTGGCTGGCGTTGCGGGTCAAAATATCCAACACCACGATTCTGAGTTCACCGTGACCAAAGAAGCGCTGACGGCGTCCGCCGCCGCCATGGTGCTCGCCACCGCGACCATGATGGTGAGGGTGTCTGTCTAAATCGTCGTGTGGGTGTCTCATGATGTTATCCTCATAATCTGATATATCTAATTTATATCTAAATGATGAGTTTTAGCAAATGACTTTATTGATTTAATAATAACTTAATGAATTTTAATACTTTATTTTTGATTTAAGGTGCGTGACTCTCGCGCTTTTGACTATATCAAAAAAAGACTTGCAATTCTGGTTGTTAGCAATCATTATCATTTGAAATCAATTTAGATATATCGTAATCACTTCACGAAGGCAGATAAATGACATCAACCCGCTACCCACAACGTGTACGCAATGAACTGCGCTTTCGCGAGCTGACCGTGCTCCGCGTTGAGCGTGTCAGTGCGGGATTCCAGCGCATCGTCTTAGGCGGTGAGGCGCTCGAAGGCTTTAGTTCCAAAGGATTTGACGACCATACCAAAGTGTTTTTCCCGGCTCCGGGAACGACGTTTGTTCCGCCGGTTGTCACCGACGAAGGTATTCACTGGGGCGACGGTGTGCGTCCGCAGGCGCGTGACTACACGCCGCTGTACGATGAGGAGAATCATGAGCTGGTGCTCGATTTCTTCATTCACGAGGGTGGGATCGCCAGCCACTGGGCGGTGCAGGCGCAAGTCGGGGATAAACTGACGATCGGTGGCCCGCGCGGATCGCTGGTTGTGCCAGAAGATTACGCCTGGCAGCTGTACGTGTGCGATGAGTCCGGAATGCCAGCGCTGCGCCGCCGTCTGGAGTCTATCGCACAGCTGCCGGTTCGCCCGGAGATTCACGCGGTGGTGACCGTGGCCGATGAATCATACAAAAACTATCTGGCGCATCTGAGTGATTTCAACATCACCTGGATTGTAGGGCACAGCGAGCAGGCCATCGCCGAGCGCCTGGCGACATTAAGCGTGCCCGCAGAGGATTACTTTATCTGGCTGACCGGGGAAGGGAAGGTGGTAAAAAACCTGAGCCGCCAGTTTGAGACTGACGCGATTGACCCACAGCTTGTGCGTGCCAGCGCTTACTGGCACGCGAAGTAATTACGCGACCTCATCCAGCTGCGCTTCGTTCACCTGATGTTCAAGCGCGGCGCGAACCTCACGTAGCGCCTTCTCTTGCTGGGTAAAATAGGTTTCCATATTGCCCAGCGAGGAGACCAGCAGCCAGGATTCCTCTTTTTCCAGCTCCGCCAGCTCGTTCACTAAAGTGTCGATTTGCTCGCGAACCTGCGCCATTTTTTTGCGGATACGCTCCAGATCGTTCAGTCGATCGCTCGCCATCAGCGGTTCAAAGCCCTGTTGCAGTCTTGCGACCAGCGAACGAATGGCTTTGACGTCGCCGCGCTGTTTCGCCTGATTGAGCTGCACCATCATGGTGTTGGCTTCTTCTTTTAAATCGTCGGCCACCAGATCCGGATGGCAGAGCTTGCTGGCCTGACGCCAGAGCCGTTTCAGTTCGTTTTGATCTTCTTCAGACAGATCCTTGCCTTTACGCAGACGCACTTCGGCATCGTGATGCTGTTCGCGGTATTTCTCGTACTCTTCGTTGGCCTCATCCCGTGCCTGGCGCGCGGGCTCCTCTTCGCGCGTTAACCCCATCTCCAGCTCTTGCGCTTCTGCCAGCAAATTAGCGATGAGATCGCTTTGCTGCTGAAGATGCTTGCGCGCCTCAGCGGCCTGAACGGAATCGGCAGGAAGATCGCGCCAGCGCTGAGTGAGCGTGGCGAGCACTTCAACTGCCTGCGCCATATACTGTTGGCAGCGACGGTAATCCAGTTCGCGACGACGCGCCTCCGCCTGCTGACGGCGCAGATTCAGTTCCGCCAGTGTTTTACGCAACTGCAGAATTTGCGACATCAAGGGGCCAAGACGGGAGAAATAGAGGTCGTTGAACTCGTCGAGTTGCTGAACACGCGCGTTACGGCGGTCAATCAGATCACGCAGACGCTCTTCCAGCGCTTTCAGTTCCAGCTTACTGGCGGCGACCTGCGGATCGCGCCACTGCGTTATGGCACGCTGGCTCTGCAACCAGGCCGTGATCGCCATCATCGCCGCGGTGTAGTTCTTATGCTCAAGCGCCGTGACGATCGCCAGCAGTTCATCGTCAAATGCTTCACTTTTCAGCCGTGCCAGTTGGCTGTGGATGATGTCATCATCTTCCAGCTCAATGGCATTTTTAATGATTTCTAGCCGTTTGATCGGTGTGCTCATGATGTCTTTCGCTTTAGCGCTTAAGTATTTGAGTTAAGGTTAGTTGTGGTAAGAGCTACAGGAAATAATACACACGGATGATGATCGGCGCGACGGGGGATTTCTTTAGTTTTTGTGGTTTGTGACGGTGAGTGATGAATGCGTTACGTTCATTCTGGAAGAGGTCTGACAGAAGGGATACCGATTCTTCGACGGGATGGCGCGCGACAGACGTGTCTGAGACGCCAGGATTGCAAAAAGCCCTCCCGTCATGAGTGAGTTTCGTCTGTTGTTTGTAGAAATGACACACAGCTCAAGCGTGAGCGGCTGCCAATTGAGTGGTCCTGCTATAAATCCGCAAATTCTAAAATATCTTCTCCCATGAGCAGGCATCCTAAATCGTGATTTTCTGAATAATATGTCATCCTCATTCTGTATTTGCCCTTATAGATATATCCCCATATTTCAATAACATCAAAGTGTTGTTTGGCATTTGCCGGATTGTTTATTTTCCAGAGGGGAGTGACTTTGTCATCAATATTGATACGATCATCATTGCTACTGTAATACGAAAGGAGTTTTTGTGATTCCTTTAGTGCTTCAGCCTTGCAAAGTAATGATGATGTTTTCGGCGCAGTATGTCCGCTGGCAGAAATAAGAGCAGTTGAGAGGAATAATATTCTAATCATTGTTATTTAGTGGTTACCCAGTTAATGTTTATATCCTTCTGGTGTCTCAGTCTCTTTCAGCTAGCTTCAATTATGGCCCTCCACGCCAGCGTAGCGTTGGCGTGGAGAGAACACAGCGAAGCAATGAGCCAGATTGGCTGTAAGCGAGTTTGAGGATGTTCTTTTTTTCTTAAAAATCCCGAGAAATCGTCAAATAACCATTGTGCCGGACCGAGCATTCATCATCGTTCACTAGTGCTGAGGTGATGAAAATATCCTTCTTTCCGTCGATGCTGGTGTACGTATAGCGCGCCGTCAGATTTAAAACATGACCATTATGATAAATACCGTAATAGTCGCTCTCTGATAATCCATTACCGACTACACTGTCGGTCTTCGCTAGTTGCCGCGCAAAGACATCAGAAACGGGTGTGATGCTTAATACATCTACCGTGGTTTTCCCGCGAGCGATGGCCGAGGATGAAATCATCAGATCCTTTGTGAAGGAAGAAAAAAGACTTTGCTCAATGTAACGTCCTGGTGTCGCACACTCACTACCGGGTACGGTCGCGTACACGAATATGGGTGTTAGCATTAAAGCCAAAAGACACGGACGAATCATCGTATAACCTCAAGTTCCGATCCGTAATCATTACTCACCAGCATACGAGTGGATGGACTCATGATAATGCAACCTTCGGATGCAAAGCCGGCAACGCCATTGCGTTTATCGCCATGTATACGGAAGGTACGCATATCACGACCATAGACATTGCCGCTGATGTGTTTCAGTGCGATCGTGAGTGGGCCTTTACTGGTGCCTGTGCTGCCAATTTTCCAGGTTCCGCGCGGGATAGGGCCCATTCCACGAACGTGTTCACGTTCAGGGTTATTTTTATTGGTTAGCGAACCGGAATAACCCGTTTCAATTAACTTGCCATCGCGATAAAGCTCACCGGTACTCTGTTTGTATAACCATTTAGCCATTTTAAGTCACACCTTTTTGAGGGATTAAAGAAACGTTACAGCAATTGGATTTTTAAAAATGTAATTTTTTATATCCTCATTGTTACCTATATTTGCCTGGTAAATTAATTAAACAGACGCATTCTTTTTTCTTATTGCTTTTAGTTGTATTAAGGATGCCGGACATAGAACGAATTAATATTTACTTTCATCCATTCTTAGGATGGCTGGTATTATCCTGTGCTGAAGTATGTGGAAGTACACGTTACACCATGATGTGAAAATTCCTGGATGGGATCTGCCGAAAACAAGGCATAAATATAAGTAAAATTTTAGTGGTGCAGTAGTCGAAAAAGAGACCGTGGCGGTGCGGAATGACGTTCGAACAGACGAGATTGTTTCGATATTCTGGAATAACAGCTTAAGAGTCAATATAAGGCATCTTTTAACGTAGGTGAACTGACTGCTTTGAAAGAAAGTCTTAGCGATTTACATGTAAATCTGGTGAATGATGGTATTGCGCAAGAGGTTGTTTTTAATAGCACGGAGAACCAGTTAAATCTGATCTTTTCGCCGTCAAGTTTCGGGCAGGGAGTGCTGTTAACTTTAACCCTTAGACCGGAAAATACAGCCGAAAGCGTCGTTGTTAGTGATAGTCTCGGGATTGATGAAAGCTATTTTCCAGCGATACTTTCTGAACTGGAAGAGATCATTAATTGGCCGCATTAATATTGGATGTGAGCCATGCCTGTACCTGGAGCATAATTTCTTTAAAAGATGGCTGTGTTCCTCTGATAGGGACGCTGTACAGAACTACTGAGGCATCTCGCTCGATGAAGCGTTCAGATGTGGCGGGAAGCAATGTGCGCCAGCAAGTGCTGACATCATTTAATTTTATGCATCAGCGGGTGTCCTGGGGTCGCTGTCGCTTATTCGATCCGTATTGCCGCTGTGGTGCTGGCGGTCAACAATAATGCTATGGCTTCAGCAACTGCAGCGGGGAGCTCTCCTGCCGCCGTGTGTTATTCAATTTCTCGGAAGTGGTGAGCGAGGACCGGTGCGATCCCATGCTGGTGGAAAAAATCGAATCAGAGCTGCCTTTTTTAGATATTCATACTCTGCCAGAAAAAAGCTTAAAGAATAAAGTGTTCACCTTGCATATATTCTATGTTCAGTGGTGACTACTTTTAGGGGGGGGCGTTCGTTACCTAACCATATGAAAATAATTATTAAAATTGCAAAAGTGAATAGGGTGGACACTTTTATATAAAGTAATTTTTATGGTTTATAGTGTGACTTGTGCAGGGGGCAAAGATGCAGATAATAAAAAACGCGCCAATAACTCCGGCGCGCTTGTGGTGTTTTCCGCTGTGCTGGCCTGTTAGGTGACTGCGGTCGAATCATTAAGCAATGCGGTCGCAGAACCCGAATGCCTGGCCGCAAACTCTATTCGTTTTCACCCTGTGATTTCTTCCACTTCCTTTGTCTGGCAACTGCAGTTAACCAGATCAAAAGGCTAGTGATAGCGATAGCCAGAAAATACAGAGTCAATGAGAACCAGTCATCCCAGCGAGTTTCCTGTATGAATCCATAGTTTTCTTCATACCATGCCAAAAACGCTTCATCAGGAATGAAGTAACACAGCAGGGTATAAACCACAGTTAGTGCGAACAGTTCAGTAAGCCATAAATAAACATGTGTGGCCGGTTTCATCAGTACACCTGTATTGTGCCGAACGCTTTTAATTGAGCTGTAACCATAACTGATGGTCGGCTTAATAAAGCCTCAATTAAGATCGCGTAATCCGCATGGCTGGGCAGCGTGATGCAGCCATCACTAATGCCCGATTTACCTGCTGGGTGTAAACGAAAGTTACCCCGCTCAACACCGTCTATGAATGAGATATCATCAATTTGGCTATCCTGGCGATATAGCGCGAACCACAGATCGCGATCTGAGCCGCTCTCTAAGCCGTGTACCATATCCCGCCAGCGGGAGTGCAGCCCGCCTCTCTGGCGCGTCACGATGTAGTAAAGCCCGGGCGGCAATGGCCCTTTTTTTACTACTGCAATCGAGGCCGGGTTATTTCTGTGTGGCCCTGCATTCCCTGAGTACGCCGAGAAAAAACCCACACCAGGGCAACTTAACGTCGATAGCTGCCCGCCATTAAGATGGAAGGTGCACTGGATCATCTTTCATTCCACGCATCTGAAAATTGAATGTTGCCATCGCAGTATTTCCAGGTAATTCGTTCATATCGCATAGCTACGTTTTCAAGATGATTATGTTTTTCGGTCGCCGGGTTTTTGATATCGAGCATATGCGGTGCGGAGCTGACTACCTTTACGTTCTCAAGTAACATGTTGAAGTATTCAACTTCCTGCCCGGCGTCGTTAATCCGATACCATTTAAATTCAGCACTTTTGAGGGTCTGTCCTGTGGCGATAGCTTTATAAAGATACGGGCTGGAAGAGTCGAACTCTTTTTGGAAATTAAGGGGGGCATGTTGTCTGGTGCCGGTGATCTTTCCGGTCGCACTGTCTGTCGGTATATGCAGTCCATGACCAAAAGACAAAATCTCTATACTTCCTTCCCTATCCTTTACGTCAACCGAACCTTTAATATCCGCGCCGCCATCGTCTTTTAAAAACAAATATGCGGGAATAGCCATGACATAAACTCCTTTTTGTTAATGGTGTTTCTCAATCCTATAACTAATAAAGTTTATCCGCCTGTAAATAATGTTATGACAAGTTAACCAATAATGATGATGTGAATGTGTTTATTGTTTATATGCATCAAATCTATGGGGTGAATAATATATTACAATTGGGCCGATCTGATTTCGAATTACTACTTTTTATGCCTGAATAACCTAAGTTTTGGAACTACGAATTCGCCGTTTTGATGTATCGGAATATATCGGCATATATCGGCATATATCAGCATATTGGGCAAGTGTCGCAGAAAAAAAATTATCAGAAAAATAGAATATATCAATGGATTACAGTTTATTGAATTGCGCTTAATGACTCGCTAGGGAACCCACCGGGCTCTGCCGCGTCCTCTCCTTCTGACAGCAACCGTCACAGTCAAAATAGGTCGTACCCGTAGCGGGGCGCTGAGGGCGTCACAGCGTGACAAAATAAATCTTCCGCAGACCAAAATTGCACTACACCGCACCCGCCTGCTGGTTTTGGATCGTAAAAATTTTTCAGTTTTATTTTTCTACAAACCAGACCGCCAGACCGCCAGACCGCGTCAGCACTGGCGGCTTTGCGTTAAACCCAAACTGAAAAGATTGAAAAGAATTGCAGCGTTTTTCAGTGAAAGGGATCTTAAGAAAATCAATGATTTAATTATCTGATAAACAAGGGTTTTGAATTTTTTTTGTGAGTTGCACGATCAACTGGCGGTGCAAAAGATAGTAGAGTGAGCTATAGAAATTGTATAATTTTCTTATAGTTATAAATAGTATGCGTTCTTTTGGTTTGAAAATCACTGAAACAGTTCTGGCAAGTTTATTGATTACACATGAGAAGTTTTCTGCATAAAGTTAGACCTATCTTAATGTAAACTTAGTGGATGATTACAAATGAATTTACTTACACAGTACGGAAAAGAGATTTTTGCTTTTATCGTTCCGGTCTTTACCCTGATTCTCAATAAATACTTTAAAAACAGTGCAAAGATAAGTTACGGGGAGCTACATCAATTTACTTACCTTATTTATGAGCCGCTATTGAACCAGCAAGGCGAGGTGGTGCAACAGACGCAAACAGTCCATACGCAAGCATACGTTTTTAGAAATGATGGGAAAGAGGCTGCAACGAATATGGAGGTTATTTTTAACTATCCGCCGATGTATCTCAATGTGTGGCCATCGCGGCTCTTTACGGTGAAAAATGATGCAGAGCGAAGACATGTCATGGTTTTTGATTACTTGGCACCGAAAGAAACTATACGGTGTGAGGTATTGGCTATCAATACACAAGTACCAATGCTCTTATCTGTGAGGTGTAAAGAAGGTATTGCTCAGAACATAGTGTTATCCCCTCAGAGGGTTTTTCATCCTGCCTTTATTAATTCTATCCGGCTCCTGATTTTCCTTGGCTCGGTAAGCTTGGTATACATTGTTGTTGTTCTGCTCCAATGGTTGCTCTTAAAAACAGGTTGATTGTTAATATGTGCAAACCGTTATGACCGATTTTTGTTAAATTATGAGCTGGTTCGGTTTATGTGCTTGGCTTCGCGGCGAAATCGTGCGCGACACTTTTGCGACACGATTGGAAATGAAATCAAAAAAGCCACTCGAGAGAGTGGCTTAATCATATGATTTTAAAGCTAAAATTTGGTGGCCCCTGCTGGACTTGAACCAGCGACCAAGCGATTATGAGTCGCCTGCTCTAACCACTGAGCTAAGGGGCCGTGGCGGTGAATTATAAAGTAACTCATCGCCGCAATCCAGCCATTCCCGCTTGCCTGCTGTTTTTATAAACAACGCATTATCAATCCTTTATACTTGGTATCTGATGCATTGATCGGAGAGTGGGATGATCAACGATATTTTAGTGCCGGGCCTGAGGGTAGTGTTTTGCGGTATTAATCCGGGTAAGTCGTCGGCACATACCGGCTTTCACTTTGCACATCCAGGAAATCGCTTCTGGAAGGTGATTCATCAGGCCGGGTTTACCGACAAATTACTCAAGCCAGAAGAGGAGCAACAGCTGCTGGATACACGCTGCGGAATCACGATGCTGGTGGAGCGTCCGACGGTGCAGGCGAGTGAAGTTAATCTGCATGAGTTGCGGAGCGGTGGGCGGGAGCTGATTAAGAAGATTGAAGACTATCAGCCTTCAGCGCTGGCGATCCTGGGTAAGCAGGCGTACGAGCAGGCCTTTAGTCAACGTGGCGCGCAGTGGGGAAAACAGCGTATTACCATTGGTATGACCGAAGTCTGGGTATTGCCAAACCCGAGCGGGTTAAACAGGGCGACGCTGGACAAGCTGGTTGAAGCCTATCGGGAGCTTGACGAAGCGTTAGTGGTACGGGGGAGATGATCCCGACATGAGCTGTCGGGATCCGATGTGGCATTACAGAGGATCAACCTGGGCGATCATTGCCTGACCGAGCGTGCTCTCAATGCGATAGCACAACGTTTTCATCTTAGAAACGTAAGCATTGATCACCAGATCGTTCAGCTGTGGGTTCAGGTCATTCTTCACTGAGAGGAACAGGCTGTTTTTGCTGTTTAGCTCGTCCATCGCCACACTGTATTTATTCCAGCTTTTCGGGCTGTAAGTTTGAAGCGCGCGCAGGGACTTCACGCAGGTCTCGTTGGCTGTCAGTGCACCGCTCTTAATCGTGTTGTCATTTGTCACGACCTGAGCTTGCTGGGTAACCGGAGCTGGCGCCTGAGCAGGAGTGACCAGAGATTTAGGCGCACTTTGCTGTTTGTTGACACAACCTGCCAGTGCAATGCATACCATCAGTAGCCATGCTTTTTTCATTTTATAATCAATTCCCGCAGGGTAATGAATCATTGGGCATCCAGTAACCGCATATTCTCAGTAAAACGTTACAGAATATGACTTTAGTGGTAGATGCTGAGAAGACTATCTCATAAGCGTAAGAAAGATCTGAGGTCTTGATTATAATATGAAAGAAAACAATATCAACGGAGGTTTTTTCGCGAAGGGATGATTTTCGCCTGGAGAAGTTTCACAGACGTAAAATTCATTTCAGGAAAGGCAGAAAGCAAAAAGGACCACAGCACGCTGTGATCCTTTTTCAGAGACAACGACGGGTTAATCGTCGAGGAAGCTACGCAGCACTTCAGAGCGGCTTGGGTGGCGCAGTTTGCGCAGTGCCTTCGCTTCGATCTGACGAATACGTTCGCGGGTAACATCAAACTGTTTACCCACTTCTTCCAGCGTATGGTCGGTGTTCATATCAATACCGAAACGCATACGCAGAACTTTTGCTTCACGAGCGGTGAGGCCCGCCAGAACGTCGTGGGTGGCAGCACGCAGACTCTCGGTGGTCGCAGAATCCAGCGGCAGCTCGAGGGTAGTATCCTCGATGAAATCACCCAGATGCGAATCTTCATCATCGCCGATCGGCGTTTCCATGGAGATAGGCTCTTTAGCGATTTTCAGCACCTTACGGATCTTATCTTCTGGCATCAGCATGCGCTCAGCCAGCTCTTCTGGCGTCGGCTCGCGACCCATCTCTTGCAGCATCTGGCGGGAGATACGGTTGAGCTTGTTGATAGTCTCAATCATATGCACCGGAATACGAATGGTACGCGCCTGATCCGCGATAGAGCGGGTGATCGCCTGACGAATCCACCAGGTTGCATAGGTGGAGAACTTGTAACCACGACGATATTCAAACTTATCAACGGCTTTCATCAGACCGATGTTGCCTTCCTGAATCAGATCCAGGAACTGCAGACCACGGTTGGTGTATTTCTTGGCGATAGAAATAACCAGACGCAAGTTCGCTTCAACCATCTCTTTCTTCGCGCGACGGGCTTTCGCTTCGCCGATAGACATACGACGGTTGATGTCTTTAACCTGCTCAATGGTCAGGCCGGTCTCTTCTTCAATTTGGCGCAGTTTCTGCAGGCCGCGCTGAACGTCATCTGCCACATCGTGCAGTTTTTCAGACCATGGCTTGTTCATCGCGACCGCAGCGTTGAACCAGGTTTCGCTGGTTTCGTTGCCGGTGAACAGGGTGATGAAGTTCTTCTTCGGCATTTTGCACTGTTCAACGCACAGCTTCATGATGATACGTTCTTGAGTACGAACGCGGTCCATCATGACGCGCATGCTGTTCACCAGGTAGTCGAACTGTTTTGGCACCAGGCGGAACTGTTTGAAGACTTCAGACAGTTTCTGGATCTCAGCCTGAGCGGCAGCATGGCTACGGCCTTTAGCTTTGATGGTGTCGCGAGCCAGTTCATACTGGGTGCGCAGCTCGCCAAATTTCTCGCGAGCCAGTTCAGGATCGATGCTGTTGTCATCGTCGCTGCTGTCGTCGTCGCCGTCTTCTTCCTCTTCGTCTTCGTCATCATCCATCTCTTCCTGAGACAGTTCAGAACCGACGTGGGTAGCCGTTGGCGCCAGATCTTCTTCAGCGTTCGGGTCAACAAAACCGGTGATGAGGTCAGACAGACGCGCTTCTTCGGCTTCGACGCGATCGTACTGCTCAAGCAGATAGGTGATCGCTTCCGGGTATTCGGCAACAGAGCACTGAACCTGGTTGATCCCGTCTTCGATGCGTTTAGCGATGTCGATTTCGCCTTCGCGGGTCAACAGTTCAACGGTGCCCATTTCACGCATATACATGCGGACCGGGTCAGTGGTACGCCCGATTTCAGATTCAACGCTGGACAGCACCTGTGCGGCAGCTTCTTCCGCATCTTCATCGGTGTTGTTGGAGTTTTCAGCCAGCAACAGATCATCGGCATCCGGTGCTTCTTCCATCACCTGAATACCCATGTCATTGATCATTTGGATGATGTCTTCGATTTGATCTGAATCGACGATATCTTCCGGCAGATGGTCATTGACCTCGGCATAGGTCAGATAGCCTTGCTCCTTACCACGTTGGACAAGAAGTTTCAGCTGTGACTGCGGGTTTTGCTCCATAAGACGGTATCCACACTTATTTCGTTTGATTGGTGTCGGCGGTGCTGCTACCAACATTTAAAGCGAGGGCGTACTTATATTTTTGCCGCTGCCTCTCAGTGCGGCTGCCGGGGGCTTCCCGATCGATATTCGGCACTTAAGCCGTTGAATACTTTCTTCCTTCAAGTTGTCCCTGGTTTAGCTGCGTTCTCTTGCTGCCTTGATACAACTTGAAAGATGTTGTCTTTCCGTTTATTTCTTTGCCAGTTCCTGGTTTAACATCCAGAGTTCCCGGCGTTCTTCGCTGCTTAAACCATGTGTGCGCTCGCGAGCGATTAGCTCTTCCTGGCGCAGCTCAAGCATCGAATCAAACATATGGTTGAGAGAGTCGGTGAACGTTTTTTCTGCGATATCCTTATCTGCTATATCGTCCCACATCGACAGTTTTTCAAGGGTAGTGGCTTCTTTTGTACCGCGATAATGCTCTAACAGCTGCCCGGTGGTCAGTCCAGGCTGTGACAGACAAGTGTTGACCAGTTCTGAAAATAAGCCAAGTCCTGGCAGCTTTTCATGGTTCAACCCCGCCAGCGGCGGCACCTGCGGCGCCAGTTCCGGATTTTGGACCAGTAATCCTATCAGTATACGCATGGTTGTGCGTTTTAGCTGTGGAGCGGGGCGAACCGCGCCGTTTTCAGCCTGTTTTGGCATTAAACGTTCAAGCTGACTGTCATCGAGGATGCCCAGCTTGTTACCGAGTTCCTGTCGCAGATAAATGCGCAGCGTCTCGCCTGGGACCTGAGTAATGAGCGGCAGTGCCAGCGTACTCAACTGCGCACGACCATCCGGTGTACTCAAATCTACCTGCGGCATCAGGCTGTTAAACAAAAACGTGGAGAGCGGCTGTGCCTGCTCCATCCGCGCTTCAAATGCCGCTTTGCCCTCTTTACGCACCAGCGTATCCGGGTCTTCACCGTCGGGCAGGAACATAAAGCGCAACTGGCGCCCGTCGGTCATATAAGGGAGTGCTGTTTCCAGTGCTCGCCAGGCCGCATCGCGCCCGGCACGGTCTCCGTCGTAACAACAGATCACGTTATTCGTCGCCCGGAACAGCAGCTGAATATGATCGGCGGTGGTCGACGTCCCCAACGACGCAACCGCGTAGTTGATGTCGTACTGTGCCAGCGCCACCACGTCCATATAGCCTTCGACCACCAGTAAACGCCGGGGTTCAGCGTTATCCTGCTGGGCTTCATAAAGGCCATACAGCTGGCGACCTTTATGGAAAATATCGGTTTCCGGGGAGTTGAGGTACTTCGGCAGGGCATCGCCCAGCACGCGTCCACCAAAACCAATCACCCGGCCTCGCTTATCACGAATTGGGAACATCACCCGTTCGCGGAAGCGGTCGTAGCTTCGACCCTGATCGTTGGTCACCAGCATGCCAGCATCGATCAGAGATTTACGATCTTCGCTATTGCCGCCAAAACGCTTTAATACGTTGTCCCAACCGGGCGGGGCGTAACCAATAGCGAAGCGCGCAATAACATCGTCGCTCAAACCGCGTCGGGTCAAATACTGACGCGCGGGTTCAGCTGTAGATTGCTTAAGAGACTGTTGGTAAAACGAATTCAGGCCATCCATCAGCTGATAAAGCGTTTGCCGCTGGTGGCGTTCTATCTGGCTCGGGCCGCTGCCTGCTTCATAGGGCACTTCAAGATTGTGCATTGCCGCCAGTTCTTCGACGGTCTCAACGAACTCGAGTTTGTCGTAGTTCATCAAAAAGTCGACGGCGTTGCCGTGTGCGCCACAGCCAAAGCAGTGGTAAAACTGTTTTTCACCATTCACGGTGAAAGAGGGGGTTTTTTCGTTATGGAACGGACAGCACGCGTGGTAGTTCTTGCCCTGCTTTTTGAGCTTTACCCGCGCGTCGATAAGATCGACGATGTCGGTTCTGGCCAGCAGGTCATTGATAAATACACGTGGGATTCGTCCAGCCATATGCCCCGTAAATTATACACGTCATCCTTCAAACTGCTTTTGCGTTGGCTGCCCTCGTTCACCCTTGAGACTGACGTTTATCAGCTCCCGGGATTCACGCTGCTACGGCCTGGCTGCACCTTGAATGATTTTGTATATTTGCTAATGCATAAACGAAAATAAGCCGCGCATTCCTTCCGGAAGCACGGCCTTACGACTAAAACTCGGTCTGTCAATTGAGGACGGTTGCCCTCAACAGATTAGTACAGACGAGTACGGCGTGCGTTTTCGCGAGCCAGTTTCTTCGCGTGACGTTTCACAGCAGAAGCTTTAGCGCGCTTACGTTCGGTAGTCGGTTTTTCATAGAACTCACGACGACGAACTTCTGCCAGAACACCTGCTTTCTCGCATGAACGCTTGAAGCGACGCAGTGCTACGTCGAACGGCTCGTTTTCACGTACTTTAATTACCGGCATGTAACTCTCACCTTTGATAAATTCGGTTTGCCGCTGGCATCGGCGCCAGCTTATTTCAAAATGGTGCGGAATTTTACTGCAACTAGCGCTGCTTTGTAAAGCACCAATGCCGTTTTTGAACGGGACTTTTGTAAGGGGTGAGAGTATACACGAACTCACCCCTCAGGGTATACATCGACCCGCATTCGCCCTAAACTGCGCGGTATCGAAAAGAGGTAAAACAAGTCATGCGTGTACTGGGTATTGAAACATCCTGCGATGAAACCGGCATCGCCATTTACGACGACGAAAAAGGTCTGTTAGCCAACCAACTGTATAGTCAGGTGAAATTGCACGCTGATTACGGTGGAGTGGTGCCAGAACTGGCTTCACGCGACCATGTGCGTAAAACGGTTCCGCTGATCCAGGCGGCGCTGAAAGAGTCCGGTTTAACGGCGAAAGATATCGATGCGGTGGCGTATACCGCAGGTCCTGGTCTGGTCGGTGCGCTGCTGGTTGGCGCCACGGTGGGACGTTCGCTGGCGTTTGCGTGGGATGTTCCGGCAATCCCGGTTCACCATATGGAAGGACATCTGCTGGCCCCGATGCTGGAAGATAATCCGCCTGAGTTTCCGTTTGTCGCACTGCTGGTCTCTGGCGGCCATACCCAGCTGATTAGCGTGACGGGTATTGGCAAATACGAGCTGTTGGGTGAGTCCATCGACGATGCTGCAGGCGAGGCGTTTGATAAAACGGCCAAACTGCTTGGTCTTGATTATCCTGGTGGCCCGATGCTCTCGAAGCTGGCGTCGCAGGGCGTTGAAAAACGCTTTGTCTTCCCGCGTCCGATGACCGATCGTCCAGGGCTTGATTTCAGCTTCTCAGGCCTGAAAACTTTTGCGGCGAATACCATTCGCAACAATGAAAATGACGATCAGACCCGCGCCGATATCGCCCGAGCATTTGAAGATGCGGTGGTAGATACCTTAATGATTAAGTGCAAACGCGCGCTGGATCAGACGGGCTTTAAGCGCCTGGTGATGGCCGGTGGTGTGAGTGCTAACCGCACGCTTCGCGCGAAGCTGGCGGAAATGATGCAAAAACGTCGCGGTGAAGTGTTCTACGCTCGTCCGGAATTTTGTACTGATAACGGCGCGATGATTGCGTATGCAGGCATGGTGCGCATCAAAGCGGGTGCAACGGCGGATCTGAGCGTCTCCGTACGTCCACGCTGGCCGCTGGCAGAATTACCGGCAGCCTAAACGCCGCATGCAGGCCCGGTAGCGCAACGCTTGCCGGACCTGCTAATTCATCGGCCAGCTGAAATCCGCTACACTCTCAGCATTCCTTTTTCTTCCAAAAATTCAATAATCGTCGCCAGCCCGTCACCGGCCTTCAGATTGGTAAAGGTCCACGGACGTTCGCCGCGCATGCGGTTTGTGTCGCGCTCCATCACCTCCAGAGAGGCTCCGACATACGGCGCCAGATCGGTTTTGTTGATCACCAGAAAATCCGATTTGGTGATCCCCGGGCCGCCCTTGCGCGGGATCTTTTCGCCTTCGGCAACGTCAATCACGTAGATCGTCAAATCCGCCAGCTCCGGGCTAAAGGTCGCACTCAGGTTATCGCCGCCGCTCTCGACAAAAATCAGGTCAAGATTGCCAAACTTCTCGCTTAAGGCCTCGACGGCAGCGAGATTCATGGAGGCGTCTTCACGGATAGCGGTATGTGGACAGCCGCCGGTTTCCACTCCCACAATGCGCTCCGGTTCCAGGGCGCCAGCTTCCGTCAGGATGCGCTGATCCTCTTTGGTGTAGATATCGTTAGTGACGACAGCCAGTTGATACCTTTCGCGCATCGCTTTACACAGCGCTTCGAGCAGGGCCGTTTTTCCCGACCCCACCGGGCCGCCCACGCCAACACGCAGGGGATGTTTATAATCAGACATAACAAATCCTCAGGATCGGAATAACCGTGAATATTGTGTTTCGTGGCGCGCAGAGGCAATGGCAGAGAGCGGGGTGGCCGCCCCCAGCTCATCGTCACCGCGAAGCCACGCCTGACCCAGCCTTTCGGCAAAATGGTCGCTTAATTCGATAATCAACTGTTGTGCCGCCTGCTGCCCGAACGGCACCAGCTTGACGCCCGCCATAACGGCGCTTTCAATCCAGCTATAGCCCAGACTTAGCGCCAGCGCGTGTGCGTCGATTTCCCAGCGCACGCCGAGCCATGCCATTCCACACAGTTGGCTCTGTGAAAAAAGCGGCCACCAGTCGTGGGGGCAATCCGGCTCCCAGCTTTTAATCAGACGGGTAAACGCGGCTCCACGATTACGCTCTTCTTCGCGCAGTTCGCGGGTTTCCCGACAGGCGAGCAGCCAGCCGGTCCAGCGTTTTGCGGCGGTGAGGTCGTTCAGCTCGCAGGCGCGATACAGACGGATAAACAGCGGCAAATCCACGCAGAAAAAACTCTGCTCCATCTGCTGGAGCTGCCAGCATTTAAATTCTGCTGCGGTGGTTATCCAGCCTGCCTCTACCACCCATTCCAGCCCCTGCGACCAGGTGAAAGAACCTACCGGCAGACTACTGCTGGAAAGCTGCATCAGGCGTAACTGCTGGCGGTTATGTTCCATTTTTATCGCGCCTTTAGTGTGAATGCGCGTGCGAGTGGCCGTGGGCGTCGCTGGTGTAAGCCCCGGCTTCAGGTTCAAACGGCAGATGTGCAAACGTCACGTCAAGATCGAACTGGCGCAGCATGTCGTCGAGCACATGATCGTGGTGATAGCGCACCTCACCGGGCATGATTTGTAGCGGAACATGGCGGTTGCCCAGGTGATAGCAGGCGCGGGCGAGCAGCCAGGGATCGGCACAGCGCACCACGGATACCCCCTCTGGCGCGGCGATAATCTCAATGACGTCGCTTCCGTCATCGGTGGTGAGCAGATCGCCGCCTCTGAGCAACAATCCGCGCGGTAACATCAGCCCCGCATCGCGCCCGTCGTTCAGCTCGACTCTGGCGCGGCTTTTCACCCGGACATCAATCGGCAGCGTGACGCTGGCCGTAACGGGGTGCGGGTGGTCAAGGCGTCGGGTTAAATAGATCATCATCTCTCCTCAAAACAGGAAATAGCGTTGTGCCATCGGCAGGATCTCTGCCGGTTCACTGGTGATCAGTTCACCGTCGACGCGCACCTCGTAGGTTTGCGAATCCACGGTGATATTCGGCTGCAGGCTGTTGTGGATCATGTCGGCCTTTTTCACCGTACGACAGCCACTCACCACTGCGATGGCGCTTTGCAGATTGAGCTGTTGCGGAATGTTTTGCGCCTCCGCGGCCTGCGAAATAAAAGTCAGACGCGTGGCGTGACGGGCCGCACCGAGCGAGCCAAACATCGGGCGATAATGCACCGGCTGCGGCGTAGGGATCGACGCGTTGATATCCCCCATCGGCGCACAGGCGATCATTCCACCTTTCACTATCGTGGCGGGTTTCACGCCAAAGAACGCCGGCGACCAGACCACCAGATCCGCCAGTTTGCCCGCCTCAATGGAGCCGACTTCATGGGCGATACCGTGTGTCAGCGCCGGATTGATGGTGTATTTCGCGATATAACGTTTCACGCGGAAGTTGTCGTTGTCGCCGGACTCTTCCGCCAGCGGGCCGCGCTGCACTTTCATGCGATGCGCTACCTGCCAGGTGCGGATGATCACTTCGCCCACGCGGCCCATGGCCTGTGAGTCCGATGAGGTGAGCGAGAACGCGCCGATATCATGCAGCACATCTTCGGCGGCGATGGTTTCCCGGCGAATACGGGATTCGGCAAAGGCCACATCCTCGGCGATATCCGGATCGAGGTGATGGCAAACCATCAGCATATCGAGATGCTCGTCGATGGTGTTCACCGTATAGGGCAGCGTCGGGTTGGTGGAGGAGGGCAGAATATTGGGATGCGCGCAGGCGGTGATGATATCCGGTGCGTGACCGCCGCCAGCCCCTTCGGTATGGAAAGTGTGAATGGTTCGCCCGCCAATCGCCGCCAGCGTATCTTCGACAAAACCCGATTCGTTCAGCGTATCGCTATGCAGCGCGACCTGAATATCCATCTCGTCGGCGACTTCCAGCGAGCAGTTGATCGCCGCAGGCGTCGCGCCCCAGTCTTCGTGAATTTTGAGTCCAATCGCTCCGGCCGCGATTTGCTCGCGTAATGCTTCCGGATTTGAACCATTGCCTTTACCCAGCAGGCCAATATTCACTGGCAGCGTATCCGCAGCCTGTAACATCCGCGCGATATACCACGGTCCTGGCGTGCAGGTCGTTGCGTGCGTCCCGGCGGCCGGGCCTGTGCCCCCGCCGATCATCGTCGTCACCCCGGAAACCAGCGCCTCTTCCGCCTGCTGCGGACAGATCCAGTGAATGTGGGTGTCGATCCCGCCCGCAGTAACGATCTTTCCTTCGGCGGCGATCACTTCGGTCGCCGCGCCGACCGGGATCGTTACATCGGGCTGGATATCCGGATTGCCGGCTTTGCCAACGGCGAAGATCCTGCCGTCTTTAACACCGATATCCGCTTTGACGATCCCCCAGTGATCGACGATCAGCGCGTTAGTTAACACCAGATCCACGCACGCCTGCGCGGTCATTTGCCCCTGGCCCATACCGTCGCGGATCACTTTCCCGCCGCCAAATTTAATCTCTTCACCGTAGACGGTGAGATCGTTTTCTACTTCGATCCACAGCTCCGTATCGGCCAGCCGGACTTTATCGCCCGTCGTCGGGCCGAACATATCGGCATACGCCTGACGTGAAATCTCAGCCATTTTTTATCTCCAGATCGCCCATAACGTCTCCGCGAAAACCGAAAATCCGCTGCGCACCGGCGATCAGCACCAGCGTCACTTCGCGCTTTTGTCCCGGCTCGAAACGCACCGCGGTGCCGGCCGGAATGTTCAGGCGGTAGCCTTTTGTCGCTTCGCGCTGAAATTTAAGAGCCGGATTCACTTCGTAAAAGTGGTAATGCGATCCCACCTGAATGGGTCTGTCGCCGTGGTTTTCGACGATAACGCGCTGCGTTTGGCGTCCGACATTGATCGCGATCTGCCCCGGTGTTATCTGATATTCGCCTGGGATCATCATCTCCCCCTTACACGATCGGATTGTGAACGGTGACGAGCTTGGAGCCGTCCGGGAAGGTGGCTTCGACCTGAATATCCGGGATCATCTCCGGCACACCTTCCATCACCTGTGCGCGGGTCAGCACATGGCGACCGGCTTCCATTAGCTCCGCCACCGTCTGCCCGTCGCGTGCGCCTTCCATAATAAAGGCGCTGATCAGCGCGACCGATTCCGGATAGTTGAGCTTCACGCCGCGCGCGAGACGGCGCTCCGCCACCAGTGCGGCGGTAAAGAGCAACAGCTTGTCTTTTTCTCTGGGGGTCAGTTCCATACGGGTCTCTCAGGTTTGCCAGATACGCGGAGCGTGCGGCGTTTTGGCGATAACGTGTGGGCGAAGGTAGTGCCAGATGTCGCGCATCACCCGCTGGCAAATCAGGTTATCGCTCGCGAGAAAACGCACCGACAGCAGGCCATCGGTGAGGGTTGCCCCCGCGTAGTTTTCAAGCGGCGTTAATCGTTCGCGCACCCCTTCAAGCAGCGCATCGCTGGCGGGATAACACAGCAGCGTGCCGATCCACGGCTGATGTGCCACGAGCGTCAGGTTGCCATCCGTCAGATGCTGGCGCTCGATGAGCAGCGGTTGATCCTCAAGCCACACCTCAAGCCGACTCTCAAGCGTGCCGTGACTGAAGGTTTCATTGATCACCGGACGGCCCAGGCAGAACAATTCCCAGGCCAGCAGCGTGCCGGAAGGATGCAGATGAAAAACTGAGCGCAGTCGGGCATTCGCGCCGGGAAAGAAAATGGTGTCCTGCGGGAGCCACTCCAGCACGGCGTTTTCATTAATGAAAAAGTGCTGATTAAGACGGGCAAGGGCGCCATTGCTACGGTAAAACTTGCTGGCGCCGGGCATGGTGATCAGCGCATGGCTTTTCGCCTCCAGCCGAACCGAGATCTCAAGTTCGTCGCCCCCCACAATTCCGCCCGGCGGGTGCAGCAAATAAAGATGGCATGTCTCGTTCTCAGGATAAAACGGGCGCTGGACGGTGAGCGGGCCAACGTGGCGCGCCGAGTGCAAAATGGTTTTTTCAGGGGTGTGACAAAACTGCAAAGCAAGCGAAGCCTGCCAGCCTTTATACGCTTTATCAGTCACCTGGGTTGCTAACATGCTGCATCCATCTGCTCGCTATTTTCTGCTTCAGTATGCCCTGGCAGAAATGAACCCTGTCATATGAGTCGCTTATGGATAGATGAAAAAAAACCGGCTCATTTCTGAGCCGGTTCTCTGGAATTCTCTGTATCCGAATTACTGCGGGTCTTTTTTCTTTCTCTTCAGCCGGGTCCAGATTTTGGTTTCCTGGCGACGCCACAAACGTTGAATGTTGTCGTGATGGCGCAGGAGAATCAGGCAGGAGAGCATGGAGACCGGAAAGGTGAACTGAGGTTTGAACCACCAGACGTAAAACGGTGCGATCAGCGCGCTGACAATCGCGCCCAGCGAAGAGTAGCCGCTTAACAGAACGCTCAAAAGCCAGGTTCCCGCCATCACGCCGGTTAAATCCCAGCCGATGGGGGCGATGGCACCAAACGCGGTCGCGACGCCTTTGCCGCCTTTGAAGCCAAAGAATATCGGCCAGATATGGCCCAGACAGGCGGCGATGGCGATCAGCCCTAACCAGAAGGGAGTGACGCCCAACGCATAAGCGCCCCAGACGGGAAGCATTCCTTTCAGAACATCAAAAACCAAAACCGCTACGGCTGCTCCCTTGCCGCCAATTCGTAGTACATTGGTCGCCCCCGGATTCCCGGAACCACTTTCACGAGGATCGGGTAAACCGGCGATACGGCAGACCAGAATGGCGCTGGAGATTGAGCCGCAAAGGTAAGCGAGGAAGATCATTCCAGGCGCGATTGCACTCATAACGCTGTTCCGTTTTGAAAATGTATCTGTATTCTCTGCATCTGTGGATAATACGCATAATTCGCCGGAAGTGGTATCCGGTTTAGCCAAAAACCAGGCAGGTCGTGATGGATATTGTATTTATAGAGCAACTTTCGGTAATCACCACTATTGGTGTTTATGACTGGGAACAGACCATTGAGCAGAAGCTGGTGTTCGATATCGAAATGGGATGGGATAACCGCGCAGCGGCGAAAAGTGATGATGTGAATGACTGCCTGAGCTATGCGGATATCAGTGAAACGGTTGTGAAGCATGTCGAAGGACAGCGTTTCGCGCTGGTGGAACGCGTGGCGGAAGAAGTTGCTGAGCTGCTGTTAAGCCGTTTTAACTCGCCGTGGGTGCGTATCAAACTCACTAAACCCGGGGCCGTGGCGCGGGCGACCAACGTCGGGGTGATTATTGAACGTGGCAATAATCTGAAAGGAAATATTTAACGTCATAATAGCTAAACCATTTCCGGATATACCGGTCATAAAGCTGTATCTTTCACGGTTGCCTTTCGGGTATACCGTTTTTTTTATCTTTTTAGGGGTTAATTAGATGAGCGATATGCACTCGCTGCTGGTGGCGGCAATACTGGGTGTGGTCGAAGGATTGACGGAGTTCCTGCCTGTATCCAGTACCGGACACATGATTATTGTGGGTCATCTGCTGGGCTTTGAGGGCGATACTGCAAAGACGTTTGAAGTCGTGATTCAGCTGGGATCGATTCTGGCCGTCGTCGTCATGTTCTGGCGACGCCTGTTTGGGCTAATCGGGATCCACTTTGGCCGTGCGCCGCAGCGTGAAGGCGAAGGAAAAGGCCGTCTGACGTTGATCCATATTTTGCTGGGGATGGTCCCTGCGGTTGTTCTCGGACTGATTTTCCACGACACCATTAAATCGCTGTTTAACCCAATTAATGTGATGTATGCGCTGGTGGTGGGCGGTGTGCTGCTGATCGCCGCAGAGCTGTTGAAGCCAAAAGAGCCGCGCGCGCCGGGTCTGGACGATATGACTTATCGTCAGGCATTTATGATCGGCTGCTTCCAGTGTCTGGCGCTCTGGCCGGGTTTTTCCCGTTCAGGTGCGACTATTTCCGGCGGCATGCTGATGGGCGTAAGCCGTTATGCGGCGTCGGAGTTTTCGTTCCTGCTGGCGGTGCCAATGATGATGGGCGCGACCGCACTGGATCTGTATAAGAGCTACCACTTCCTGACGGCGGGCGATATTCCGATGTTTGCCGTGGGCTTTGTGACCGCATTCCTGGTGGCGCTGGTGGCGATTAAAACCTTCCTCCAGCTGATCAAACGAATCTCTTTCATTCCGTTTGCCATCTACCGCTTTATTGTCGCAGCGGCCGTTTACGTCGTCTTCTTCTAAGCCACTGCCCTCAGTCTTTTGGCTGAGGGCAACGCTGTTCTTTCCAGTCTGTCACGGCCTGAATCCGCCGTTTTGTTAATTCTTCCCGAATCTCTGGTCCTTTAAACCCTGCCTCTACCACCTCTTTTGTCGGCACCGCTTTGGCGATTTCCCACGCTTCACGCAGCAAACGCCCCTGCGGATAGTCACAGGCTTCGAATCCGGTACGCCCGCGAACGTCCGCCTCACTGGTGAGGGCGATCTGTTCTACGCGCTGCGGCTTACGCCAGGCGTCGATATTATCGAAAAGCTTAACGATGGTAGCGGGTTTCAGAATCGGGAAGGTATGGATGAGATCGTGGAATTCAGCGACCAGTTTGGCCAGATCGCGAATGTCGTTCGGCACGCGCAGGCGCTGGCAAAGGCCTTCAACCAGTTTGACGCCCGCCGGGCCATGTCCGTGATGGCGTGGCCACAACGCTTTCGGCGTCAGCCCTTTACCCAAATCGTGACACAGCGTGGCAAAGCGGACATCCACTTCCGGGCTGAGCATCGCGGCCATACTCAACGTCATCAGCGTGTGAATACCGGTATCAATTTCCGGATGCCACTTCGCCGGAGCCGGTACGCCAAACAGCACGTCAATCTCCGGGAACAGCACCTTCAGCGCGCCACAGTCGCGCAATACCTGGAAAAAGACCTGCGGATTGCGGGTGGTGAGCGCATTCTCGGTCTCTTTCCACACGCGTTCCGGCGTGAGATGTTCCAGCTCGCCAGCGTCTGTCATGGCAGTCATCAGCGCCTGGGTCTCATCGGCGATGCGAAAACCAAGATGTGCATAACGTGCAGCAAAGCGCGCCACGCGCAGCACGCGCAGCGGATCTTCGGAGAATGCAGGGGAGACGTGGCGTAAAATACGCTTTTGCAGATCGTTCTGGCCGCCAAACGCATCAATGATATGGCCGTTATCATCCTGCGCCAGGGCGTTGATCGTCAGATCGCGACGCAGCAGATCTTGCTCCAGCGTCACATCCGGTGCGGCATAGCAGGTGAAACCGGTATAGCCGAAACCCGCTTTGCGTTCGGTGCGCGCCAGAGCGTACTCTTCGCGGCTTTTAGGGTGAAGAAAAACAGGAAAATCGCGGCCTACCTGCTGGTAACCCGCGTTGAGCATCTCTTCGGGCGTGGCGCCCACCACGACCCAGTCTTTATCTTTGACCGGCAGACCTAACAACGCATCACGTACCGCACCACCGACCAGATAAATCTTCACGCCTTCAACTCCCCAATTCTCTTTTCACCCGATAATACGTAAGTATGGTGAATAAGACGAATTAGTTCATCCAGCGATCTTTACGCTTACGGCTTGGGATCAGATGTGGCAGAACCAGACCGAGCACCAGACCCACGCCCAGCACGCCGCCGCCATACATAAACCATTGCATGATAATGGTGCGCTGTTTGTCATCGAGCTGCAGATTCGCGGCATTCACTTTCTTCTGCGCCACGATCAGCTCGTTTTTGAGCTTCTGGTTCTCTTCTTTCAGACCGTTAATCACCCCGTCGCTCTGCGCCACTTTCTGCTGCATTTCGGCGGTGCGATGATTCCACGTGGTGTCGATATTGTTGAGCTTATCGGTCAGCGTTTTGACCTGGTTTTCCAGATCCGGCACGCGAGTGCGCAGGCTCGGCACGTTGCTCAGTTCTTTCAGGGGGATCCAGGAGGTACGGCCGGTGCTGTCGCGAACCTGACCATAGTTGCTGTCCTGATTTGTCTGTAACAGAACCACTTCCTCGCCGGCATTAACCGTGCCCACGAGGCGATAATTGTCTCCCGGGCCGCTGCGTACCCAGGTGTTGAGTTCGTCAGAAACGTAACGTTTCTCTTCAGCGTGGACCGCTGTCGCGGCGCTAAAAGCAAGTAAAGTCAGTCCAATCAGGCGTAATTTAAGCATCATCAGTCGTTATTTTCATAAAAAGTGGAACGATATTAGTGGCAACAGTGTCTCCACGCAAAGCATTCGTCAGCAATCGGAATCATCTGTGTCACGGCTTCAAACATTTACGCCCGTCAAATTGCTCATTGCGTGGCAATTTGGCGCAAAATACTATGTACTGACAAACAAATGGCGAGGAAGTTCGCCTTCATTGACGCGGCTGTGACGCAACCGAAAGTACAGGGCTATGGCACAAGAAATCGAATTAAAATTTATCGTCGAAAATGACAGCGTTGATGCGCTGCGAACCCATCTGAATCAGCTTTCTGACGAACATCATGAGCCGGTTCAACTGCTTAACATCTATTACGAAACGCCGGATAACTGGCTGCGTCGCCATGATATGGGGCTGCGCATCCGCGGCGCTGGCGGGCGTTATGAGATGACGATGAAAATCGCCGGGCGGGTGACTGGCGGTCTGCATCAGCGTCCGGAATACAATATCGACATCGAAAAACCAGAGCTTGAACTGACTCGTTTACCGGCAGAAGTGTGGCCGAATGGCGAGTTGCCAGAGACGCTGTCAGCGCAGGTCCAGCCGCTCTTTAGCACGGATTTCTGGCGTGAAAAGTGGCTGGTTAATGAAGGCAACAGTCGCATCGAAATGGCGCTCGATTTAGGCGACGTGAAGGCGGGCGATTTTCAGGAGCCGATTTGCGAACTGGAGCTTGAACTGCTGGAAGGAAATGCCGATGACGTGCTGAAGCTGGCGCGCAAGCTGGTGGGCAACTCGGGGCTGCGTCAGGGCAGTTTAAGCAAGGCCGCTCGCGGCTACCATCTGGCGGCCGGAAATGCCCCAAGGATGCTTAAATCCACGGCGATCCTGCGCGTTGCGCCAAAGGCCAGCATTGAGCAGGGGTTGGAAGCCTCTCTTGAGCTGGCGCTCAGCCAGTGGCAATACCACGAAGAGCTATGGGTGCGCGGCGTGAGCGCTGCGAAAGCCAACGTGCTGGACGCGATGGGGCTGGTGCGCAGCACGCTGACGCTGTTTGGCGGCATCGTGCCGCGTAAAGCAAGTGCCCACTTACGTGATTTCCTGACCCAGACCGAAGCGCTGATGGCGACCGATGTCTCGGCACAAACGGCGGTTTACAGCCCGCAGACGGCAGCGGCAAAACTGGCGTTGACCGAATTTTTGGTGACCCGTGGCTGGCAGCGTTTCCTTGATGATAAGGCGCAGAAAAAAATCGCCGACTCGTTCAAGCGTTTCGCGGATACCCACATGTCCCGCAGCGCAGCTGAACTTAAAAGTATCTTTGGCCAGCCGCTTGGCGATCAGTACCGCGATCAGCTGATTCGTCTGACGCGTGATATCGACACTATTCTGCTGTTGGCGGGCGCTTATGAAGGGCCAAAAGCGCAGGCGTGGCTGGAAAACTGGCAGGGGCTTCGCCATGCCATTGAAACGCGCCAACGTATTGAAATTGAACATTTCCGCAATGAGGCTATTTCGCAGGAGCCGTTCTGGCTGCACAGCGGAAAACGTTAACTCAGGCAAGGAACCCATCATGCCGCTTTCTTCACAGCTACAGCAGCACTGGCAAACCGTTTGTACGCGTCTGCCGGAGTCATTACCCGCCGCCTCACTGAGTGAGCAGGCGCAGCAAGTGCTCACATTCAGTGATTTTGTGCAGGAGAGCCTCAGCGCAAATCCTGAATGGCTGACCGAACTTGAAGCCTCTCCGGTGCAGGCTGACGAGTGGCAGCACTACGGGCAATGGCTCAATGACGCGCTGGTCGATATCGCCGATGAACCCTCGCTGATGCGCGTGTTGCGCCAGTTCAGACGTCGCGTGATGGTGCGTATCGCCTGGGCGCAGGCACTGGCGTTAGTCAGTGAAGAAAGCACATTGCAGCAGTTGAGTTGTCTTGCGGAGACGATGATTGTCGCCGCGCGTGACTGGTTGTACGAAGCCTGCTGCAAAGAGTGGGGAACGCCCTGTAGTGAAGAGGGCGTTGCGCAGCCGCTGATGATTTTAGGCATGGGCAAACTGGGCGGCGGGGAGCTGAATTTCTCGTCGGATATCGACCTGATCTTCTCCTGGCCGGAAAAGGGCGTCACTCGCGGCGGGCGTCGCGAGCTGGATAATGCCCAGTTCTTTACCCGCCTCGGCCAGCGGTTAATCAAAGCGCTGGATCAGCCCACGCAGGATGGATTTGTCTATCGCGTGGATATGCGACTGCGCCCGTTCGGCGACAGCGGTCCGCTGGTGTTGAGCTTTGCGGCGCTGGAAGATTATTACCAGGAGCAGGGGCGCGACTGGGAGCGTTACGCAATGGTCAAAGCCCGGATCATGGGCGATAAAAACGACGTTTACGCCAACGAATTGCGCGCGATGCTGCGTCCGTTTGTGTTCCGCCGCTACATTGATTTCAGCGTTATTCAGTCGCTGCGTAATATGAAAGGGATGATCGCCCGCGAGGTACGACGCCGTGGTCTGAAAGACAATATCAAGCTCGGCGCGGGCGGCATTCGTGAAATTGAATTTATCGTGCAGGTATTCCAGCTGATTCGCGGGGGGCGCGAGCCATCACTGCAATCCCGCGCGCTGCTACCGACGTTAACGGCCATTGAACAGCTGCATCTGTTGCCGGACGGTGATGCGCAGACGCTGCACGATGCCTATCTTTTTCTGCGAAGGCTGGAAAACCTGCTGCAGAGCATTAACGATGAACAGACCCAGACGCTGCCTGGCGACGAGCTGAATCGCGCGCGTCTGGCGTGGGGTATGCGCGTAGACGACTGGCAGGCATTGATCGAAAAGTTAGATGCCCATATGGCGGGCGTCCGCCGTATTTTTAACGATTTGATTGGCGATGACGAAAGCGAATCGCCGGACGATACGCTGTCTGAACACTGGCGCGAACTGTGGCAGGATGCGCTGCAGGAAGATGACACCACGCCGGTGCTGGCGCACCTGAGTGATGACGACCGTCATCGCGTGGTGGCCCTGATTGCCGATTTCCGCATGGAAATGAACAAGCGCGCCATCGGTCCACGCGGGCGACAGGTGCTTGATCATCTGATGCCACATCTGTTGAGTGATGTCTGCTCGCGTGCCGATGCGCCGGTTCCGCTGTCGCGGTTGACGCCGCTGTTAACCGGCATCATCACCCGCACCACTTATCTTGAGTTGCTAAGTGAATTCCCTGGTGCGCTGAAGCATTTGATTTCGCTCTGCGCGGCCTCGCCGATGGTCGCCAGCAAGCTGGCGCGTTACCCGCTGCTGCTGGATGAACTGCTCGATCCAAATACCCTGTATCAGCCCACGGCGATGGATGCCTATCGCGACGAACTGCGTCAGTATCTGCTGCGGGTGCCGGAAGAGGATGAAGAGCAACAGCTCGAAGCGTTGCGACAGTTTAAGCAGGCGCAGATGCTGCGCGTGGCGGCGGCCGATATCGCCGGAACGTTGCCAGTGATGAAGGTCAGCGATCATCTGACCTGGCTGGCGGAAGCGATTATCGACGCTGTGGTTCAGCAGGCGTGGGGGCAGATGGTGGCGCGTTACGGCCAGCCAAAACATCTGGCGGATCGCGAAGGCCGGGGTTTTGCCGTGGTCGGTTATGGCAAGCTGGGCGGCTGGGAACTGGGCTACAGTTCCGATCTGGATCTGATCTTCCTGCACGATTGCCCGGTGGATGTCATGACCGATGGCGAGCGCGAAATCGACGGTCGTCAGTTCTATCTGCGTCTGGCGCAGCGCATCATGCATCTGTTCAGCACCCGGACTTCGTCCGGTATTTTGTACGAAGTGGACGCACGTCTGCGCCCGTCCGGCGCGGCAGGAATGCTGGTGACGTCTACCGAAGCATTCGCGGAATATCAGCAAAACGAAGCCTGGACGTGGGAGCATCAGGCGCTGGTGCGTGCCCGCGTGGTGTACGGCGATCCGCAGCTGAAAACGCAGTTTGATGCGATCCGCCGTGATGTGCTCACCACCGCCCGCGATGGCGCAACCCTGCAGACCGAGGTGCGCGAAATGCGCGAGAAAATGCGCGCTCATCTGGGTAATAAGCATCGCGATCGCTTTGATATTAAAGCCGATGAAGGTGGGATCACGGATATTGAATTTATTACGCAGTATCTGGTGCTTCGCCACGCTCATGACAAACCAAAGCTAACGCGATGGTCTGATAATGTGCGCATTCTGGAATTGCTTGCGCAAAACGACATCATGGATGAGCCGGAGGCGCAGGCCTTAACCCATGCTTACACCACACTGCGTGATGAACTGCATCATCTGGCATTACAGGAACAGCCGGGCCATGTGGCGTTGGAGTGCTTTACGGATAAACGCGCGCAGGTCTCTGCCAGCTGGCAGAAGTGGCTGGTGGACCGGGCGTAACCAATCCAGGTCATCCGGTAGCTCGAATAATTTAGGGGATAATTGTGATATTATCGCGCGCAAATTGTGAATCTTTCTGGAGTCAGGAATGAAAGTAACACTGCCAGAGTTTGAACGTGCTGGAGTTATGGTTGTCGGTGATGTGATGCTGGATCGCTACTGGTACGGGCCGACCAGCCGCATCTCCCCGGAAGCACCGGTCCCGGTCGTCAAGGTGGATACCATTGAGGAGCGTCCTGGCGGCGCAGCAAACGTGGCAATGAACATTGCTTCTCTCGGGGCGCATTCGCGTCTGGTGGGATTGACCGGCATCGACGATGCGGCGCGTGCGCTGAGCAAGTCGCTGGCCGATGTGAACGTGAAGTGCGACTTCGTTTCTGTTCCGACACACCCGACCATCACCAAACTGCGCGTGCTGTCCCGTAACCAGCAGCTCATCCGCCTCGACTTTGAAGAGGGTTTTGAAGGCGTTGATCCAGAGCCATTGCATGAGCGTATCGCGCAGGCGCTGGGCAATATCGGTGCGCTGGTGCTGTCTGACTACGCCAAAGGCGCGCTGGCCAGCGTACAGCAGATGATTCAGCTGGCGCGTAAAGCCAACGTGCCGGTGCTGATTGACCCGAAAGGGACGGACTTTGAACGCTATCGCGGCGCGACGCTGTTGACGCCAAACTTGTCAGAGTTTGAAGCGGTCGCAGGCAAGTGCAAAAGCGAAGCGGAGATTGTTGAGCGCGGGATGAAAATCATCGCCGATTTCGATTTCTCTGCGCTGTTGGTGACGCGCTCTGAGCAAGGCATGACGCTGTTGCAGCCGGGTAAAGCACCGCTGCATATGCCGACGCAGGCGCAGGAAGTGTATGACGTAACCGGTGCGGGCGATACGGTGATTGGCGTGCTGGCGGCAACGCTGGCGGCGGGCAATTCGCTGGAAGAGGCCTGTTACTTCGCCAATGCCGCGGCGGGCGTCGTGGTGGGCAAACTGGGGACATCTACCGTTTCGCCCATCGAGCTGGAAAATGCGGTACGCGGACGTGCGGATACTGGCTTTGGCGTGATGAGCGAAGATGAACTCAAAGTTGCCGTGGCCGCGGCACGCAAGCGCGGCGAGAAAGTGGTGATGACCAACGGCGTGTTTGATATTTTGCATGCGGGCCATGTCTCTTATCTGGCAAATGCGCGTAAGCTCGGCGATCGTCTGATTGTGGCGGTGAACAGCGACGCGTCAACTAAACGTCTGAAGGGCGAAACGCGTCCGGTGAATCCGCTTGAACAGCGCATGATCGTACTCGGCGCGCTGGAAGCGGTGGACTGGGTGGTCTCCTTTGAAGAAGATACGCCGCAGCGCCTGATTGCCGGTATTCTGCCGGATCTGCTGGTGAAAGGGGGCGATTATAAGCCTGAACAGATTGCCGGCAGCGAAGAGGTGTGGGCCAATGGCGGCGAAGTGATGGTGCTTAATTTTGAGGACGGGTGCTCAACCACCAACATTATTAAGAAAATCCAGAAAGACAGTCAGTAACAATGGAGTGTGAGGGGCCTTGAACCCTTACCCCAACCCTCTCCCACGGGAGAGAGCGCAAACATGAAAAACGGCAACCGAAGTTGCCGTTTTTTTGCGTCCGCTGTGCAGGCCGGGTAAGGCGTCGCCGACACCCGGCTTTTTTTACGCCTGATCGACTGGCGGGATCGCCGGAGCCGGTTTCACTTCAGCGGGCTGGTTACGATTTTCCAGCTCGGTCAGACGTTGCTCCAGCAGCGCCAGTTTTTCGCGGGTGCGCAGCAGCACCTGAGTTTGCACATCGAACTCTTCACGGCTCACCAGATCAAGACGCGTCAGTTGCGACTGCAATACCTGGCGGATTTTCTTTTCGACATCGTCACCAAACTCACGGATCCCTTTCGGCATGGATTCATGAACCTGACGGGCAATTTGTTCAATTTTCTTTGGATCAATCATTGTCGTTTCCCTTGATCAACAGGTGTTAGCGAACATTGTAGCGCGTTCCTCCTGATATTTTGCACAAATTCATTCGAGGCGTATCAAGGCGGCAAGCCTGAAATCGCCAGGCACCTGATGAACAAGGTGACCGGGACTCGGGTATGCAGCAGACGCAGAGATAATTCGGATGATGACGCGCAAAACCAGAATTGTTTGATGCTTATGCATTGCCCGGCATAATCAATAGCGTTATAGTTATCTCGCTTATTCTCAGGGCGGGGCGAAATTCCCCACCGGCGGTAAATCAGCCTTGCGCTGAAAGCCCGCGAGCGCTTTGGGTGAAAACTCAAAGGTCAGCAGATCCGGTGTAATTCCGGGGCCGACGGTTAAAGTCCGGATGGGAGAGAGTAACGATCCAGCCGGGCAAGGCCCGCTCACGTTATTTTTTTGCCGCTTATACGGTGCTCCTAAGACTGCCCTGATTCTGGTAACCATAATGTTAATGAGGTTTTTTTACCATGAATCAGACGCTACTTTCCTCTTTTGGCTCCTCTACTGATCGTGTAGAACTTGCGCTTGCCGCACTCCGTGAAGGCCGCGGTGTGATGGTGCTTGATGATGAAGACCGTGAAAACGAAGGCGATATGATTTTCGCCGCAGAAACCATGACCGTTGAACAGATGGCGCTGACTATTCGCCACGGCAGCGGGATTGTTTGTCTTTGTCTTACTGACGATCGTCGTAAACAACTCGATTTGCCAATGATGGTGGAAAATAACACCAGTTCATTCGGGACGGGTTTTACCGTCACAATCGAAGCCGCTCATGGCGTGACAACCGGCGTTTCTGCTGCTGATCGTCTGACGACTGTCCGCGCAGCCATCGCTGATGACGCCAGGCCGTCCGATCTGAACCGTCCAGGCCACGTTTTCCCGCTGCGCGCGCAGCCGGGCGGCGTGTTAACTCGCGGTGGTCACACTGAAGCGACTATCGATCTGGTCACTCTCGCGGGCTTTAAATCTGCGGGCGTACTGTGTGAACTGACAAACGATGATGGCACTATGGCGCGCGCGCCGGAGTGCATTGAGTTTGCTCAGAAACATAATATGGCGGTGGTGACGATCGAAGATCTGGTGGAGTACCGCCAGGCCCACGAGCGTAAAGCCAGCTAAATAAAAAACGCCGGGTTATCCCGGCGTTTTGTTATCCAAATCCTGCCGTTTGCAACAGTACCAGACTCAATCCCATTACCGACATACCGCACAACACGCCATAGCTTGGATTGTTGTTGGGGTCGATCTCTTTTGCCAGCGGCATGAGTTCGTCAACCGACAATGCCACCATAATGCCCGCCACGGCCGCCATAATGGCAGCCATCACTACCGGGGAGATCATGCTGCCCAGAATCAGCCACGCCAGGACGCCGCCTAAGATCTCGGCCAGCCCGGAGATCCCGGCCCAAAATACCGCCGTGCGTTTTGAGCCGGTTGCAGCATAAACCGGACCCGCGACCGCAAGTCCTTCAGGAATATTGTGTAATGCGACGGCCAGCGCAATGCCAAAGCCCAGCTCCAGGTTATTACTGGCTGTTACGTAAGTGGCAACACCCTCCGGGAAGTTATGCAGGCTAATCCCCAGCGTAAGCAAAATGGCCGTTCGTTTGATGTTGCCGTGCGAAGGTTTGACGCTTTTTTGCATCAAATCCTGCGGATGGGCATGGGGCAACATCCGGTCCAGGGCGAAGTATCCCAACAGTCCGACGACGAACATGCCGTATCCGAGCACAGGCGACATGCCCTCTGTACCCAGCGCCGCGGGGAGCATCTCCATCAGGGAAATCAGCAGCATAATCCCGGCCGCAAAGCCAAGAGAAAACGCCAGCACACGATTAGAGGGCTTCTGTCCGAGCACGCCGAGAATCGCACCAATAAAGGTCGCGGCACCTGCCAGTATGGTCAGAGTCAAGGGGACTGACATTCATCTCTCCTTATGATAATGATTCTCATTAATGCTAATAATTAATCTGCTGCAAAGCGAGAGGACTTTCGCGGCTTTACATATTTCTTACATTCAAATTTTCTGACGATCTTCATCACGCTTATCTGAGTTCATCTTCCGCCAATCGCGCGTAATGTAGTGCCATGAAATCGACACCCTATGTAAGGATATCACCATGACTTCTTCTCGTATGCCAGCACTGTTTTTGGGCCACGGTAGCCCGATGAATGTGCTGGAAGATAACGTCTATACGCGTACCTGGCGTCAGTTGGGTGAGACGTTGCCACGTCCGAAAGCGATCGTGGTGGTGTCTGCACACTGGTTTACCCGTGGTACAGGCGTCACCGCCATGGAAGCGCCAAAAACAATTCACGATTTCGGCGGTTTCCCGCAGGCGTTGTATGACACGCATTATCCCGCGCCCGGTTCCCCTGAGCTGGCGCAGCGGCTGGTCGACTTACTGGCACCCGTACCAGTGACGCTGGACAAAGAGGCCTGGGGATTCGACCACGGCTCCTGGGGCGTGCTAATTAAGATGTACCCTGATGCCGATATTCCGATGGTGCAGCTGAGTATCGACAGCACCAAACCGGCCGCGTGGCACCTGGAGATGGGCCGTAAGCTGGCAACCCTGCGTGATGAAGGCATCATGCTGGTGGCCAGCGGTAATGTGGTGCATAACTTGCGCACGGCCCGCTGGCATGGTGAAAACACACCGTATCCATGGGCAACGTCGTTTAATGATTTTGTTAAAGCCAGTCTCACCTGGCAGGGTCCAACGGAGCAACATCCGCTGGTCAACTATCTGGATCACGAGGGGGGATCGCTTTCTAATCCCACGCCGGAGCACTTTCTGCCTCTGCTGTACGTATTAGGGGCCTGGGATGGTCTCGAAGCGGTCACCGTTCCGGTGGACGGTATCGAGATGGGCAGCCTGAGCATGCTGTCGGTACAGGTAGGGTAATAAAAGCAAAACGGCAACTTCAGGTTGCCGTTTTTAATGTTCGCACCCTCTCCCGGTGGGAGAGGGCATCAGGCCGCTCCCTACTCCACGAATATATGTGGATAGAAACGAGACAGATCCTGGGTGATTAGCGCCCGATCTTCACGAATACCAATCCCGGCGGGCTGATCGTTGATAAGCCAGCTGCCAATCAGGACATAGCTGTCGCCAAATTTGGGTAACGGGTAAAACTCCTGCACGATCATGCCTTCTTCGCCATACGGGCCTTCGGCCGCTTCCAGGGTTTTGCCATTTTCAATGATTGAAACGTTGGCCCCTTCGCGGGAGAAGATCGGCTTAATGACGTATTTTTCCATCGGCGGATAATCGTCTTCAGCAAAATAGGCCGGCAGCAAGTTCGGATGATTTGGGAACATCTCCCAGAGCATCGGCAGCAGCGCTTTGTTGGAGATAATGCTCTTCCAGGCCGGTTCCAGCCAGCGCACGCCAGCATCTTCCAGCTTGGTGGAAAACATCTCGCGCAGCATGTATTCCCACGGGTAGAGTTTAAACAGATTGCTGATCACCTGATCCTGCGTATCCGTAAACTGACCTTTCTCGCCTAAGCCGATATCTTCGATATACAGAAACTCGGTGGCTACTTCCGCTTCGGCCGCGCAATCCTGCAAGTATTGCACCGTACCGCGATCTTCAACCGTGTCACGACAGCAGGCAAGATGCAGCAGATTAAAGCCGTGCTGCTCACGCAGTTCAGCGAAACGCTCGATCAGTTTTTCCTGCAGGCTATTGAACTGATCGCTACCTTCCGGCAGGTTGCCCGCTGCCGCCTGATCTTCGAGCCAGATCCACTGGAAGAATGCTGCTTCGTACAGCGACGTTGGCGTATCAGCGTTGTTTTCCAGCAACTTAGGATCGCCCACGCCATCCCACGCCAGATCGAGGCGGGAATAGAGCGAAGGCTGATGAGTTTGCCAGGCGTGACGCACAAAACTCCAGGTGTGCTTTGGAATGCGGAATTTGGTCATCAGCTCATCGCTGGCGACCACTTTTTCCACCACCTTGAGACACATCTGATGCAGTTCGGCGGTGACCTCTTCCAGTTTTTCAACCTGGGCGAGGGTGAGCTTGTAATAGGCATCCTCACACCAGTACGGCTCGCCGTACATGGTGTGGAAGTTAAAACCATATTCTGTGGCTTTTTCGCGCCAGTCCGGGCGCTCGACAATACTGACTCGTTCCATTATCAGCCGCCCATTGAGCGAGTAGTAGAACCTGTCGCGCTACGCTGCATGGTGGACTGCTTCGCGACCGATTCGCCAAACCCACCGCGAGTCACGGTGCTGGTGGTGGCGGGTTTTGGTGCCATTGCGGTTTTTGGAACCGTCATCGAACGGCCAGGCGTGGCTGCACCGTAGTTTTTGCCGCTGGCATCGGTGTATTTACCGTATGCCGGGCTGGACGGGTTTTTGGAGCTGAACAGTGGCTGCTGCTGGAAGCCCATGCCGCCGCCCATCATGCGTCCCATCATGTAGCCTGCCATTAACGGCATCCAGAAACTGCCGCTGGACTGGGCCTGTGCCTGGTTCTCTGGCGCCATGCCTGCCTGAGCCGGTGCCTGCTGGCACTGGCCTTCACCGAATTCGGCGATACAGTCTTCGCGGGAAGCGTATTTCGGTGCGGTACGTTCTGCTTCTTTCAGCGCATTGTTATAGGCAGTCGTACATTCCGCGCTTTTACCGGTGGCTGACGAGCAGTCATCGGCATTCTGATACATAGATACTGTTTCATCGGATTGCTCACATCCCGCCAGCATAAATACAGCGGTAATCGCCAAAGCGACAGGAGTGAGGTGGCGTGCGTTCCAGTTTTTGCGGAACGAAGCGTGATTAATCGTTTTTGTCCGTTTCATTTTGTCTTCCAGGACCCAGTGGTAGAACGTAGTAAATAAGGCTCAGGATAGAGGATGAGTGGTCGAAAATGAAGCGCAGAGGGGGAATCGGAGGGATCTTTACGTTGGCTTACGTTCAAATGTGACCCTCTCCCAGAAGGGAGAGGGATCATTCAACAATTAGTTCAACAATTAGTTGCGGAACGGATTGTTTCCGGAACCATTTGTGGTGGTGGTGCGAGCCGCAGCCGGCTGTGCGGCAGGGGCAGTGCTGTTGGCGTTATAACCGTCAGCGCTGGCGTCCTGCTGCGGGTTTTCCGGTGCAACGTTTTCAGGCGTCGTGGAAACCGGTTTGCCCAGCGTGGCGTTCAGCATCTGCAGGTCTTGCTCGTTCAGCGTACCCAGAGCTGATTTAATATTCAGCTGGTTAATCAGGTAGTTGTAACGTGCGCTGGAGAGCTGTTGTTTCGCGTTGTACAAGGTGGTGGTGGCATCCAGCACGTCAACGATGGTACGCGTACCCACTGAATAGCCCGCTTCCATCGCATCGAGAGAGCTCTGAGCAGAGACAACGGCCTGTTTGTAGGCGTTGATGCTGCTGATAGACGCATTCACGTTATTGAAGGATGAACGAACGGTCTGCACCACATTACGGTGCGCGCTTTCGAGCTGCTCGCTGGCACCAACAAAGTTATATTGCGCTTGTTTGACCTGAGAGTTCACCATGCCGCCTTGATACAGAGGCATAGAGAAAGTCAGCCCAACTTTGTTCTGACCCATGTTGCTGTCATCGTACTGGGCAGTATTGGTTTTTGAACCACTGTAGGTGGTATCAGAAACGCCGGTAGAAGCGGTCAGCCCCAGCGTTGGCAGATGGCCATCCTGCGCCTGGCGGATTTGCTCACGCGCCAGATCCTGGCTCAAACGCGCCTGCAGCAGTGCCAGATTACGGTTTTCGGCTTCTTTCAGCAGGGCGTTAACCGCCTGCGGTTTGTCGGTTTTGAAGTTGTCGACATTCAAAGACGCCAGCTCAGGGTAGTAATTGCCGGTCACCTGACGCAGAGATTCGAGCGCGTTATCGAGATTGTTGCGGGCCGTCACTTCGTTCGCCAGTACGCTGTCGTACTGTGAACGGGCGTTCTGCACATCAGTGATCGCAACCAGACCTACGTTGAAACGCTGTGTGGTCTGATCTAACTGACGGTAAATGGCCTGTTTCTGCGCTTCAGTGTAGGAGAGCGAGTCAATCGCGCTCAACACATTAAAATAGGCGGTAGCGGTGTTCAGGATCAGCGTTTGCTGATCGGTCTGATAAGTCACATCCTGGATGCCGGCGCTTTTTTCCTGCAGGCTCAGCGCACGCCATTTGGACATATCAAACAAGGTCTGCGTTAATTGCAGTGACGCGCTGGTAGCGTTGGAGTTCACGCCGTTTGCATCACGGTATCCATTGCTGTAGGTATAATCCGCACCTAAACCCAATTGCGGCAGCAGCGGGCTACGAGCTTCGTTAATCTTTTCGAACGCAGCATCACGGTCGGCAGCTGACTTACGCAGCTCAGGGTTACCCAGACGTGCTTGCTGATAAACCTGTAACAGGTTCTCTGCCTGGCTCATCGCGCTGAAGCCCGTCAGGCTCAGGCCGATAAGGATGGGGAGCAATTTCTTCATTTGCATTCCTTGTTGTGAAGCAGTATTAGCGCTGATCTAATTAAAAATAATTGCCGATTCTAACAGAATCATCCACACCAAAAGGTTGGCGTTACGTGCCATCTGGCGGTAATTTGCACCAATCTATCATATAGCCTTTGAAACGGCAGCCAAACAGCCTTGAAATTCATGATTTCAACACAATTGAGCCGAGGATACCGTTATGCCAAAAACAAATAACTCGCCAGTGACTTTCACGCAAAACGATGTAGAAATTATTGCACGGGAAACGCTTTATAGCGGTTTTTTTTCGCTGGAACTTTACCGTTTCAGGCATCGCTTGTTTAACGGCGAAATGAGTGGCGAAGTCCGACGTGAAATTTTTGAGCGCGGGCATGCGGCAGTCTTGCTACCCTTTGACCCAGTGCGTGACGAAGTGGTATTGATTGAACAGGTTCGAATTGCGGCGCTGGATACCAGCGAAACCCCGTGGCTGCTTGAGATGGTGGCGGGGATGATCGAAGCAGGCGAAACGCCGGAAGACGTCGCCCGTCGCGAGGCGCAAGAAGAAGCGGGGCTGAAGGTTGGCAGGACCAAACCGGTGCTGAGCTACCTGGCAAGCCCGGGGGGAACGACCGAGCGCTCTTCGATTCTGGTGGGTGAAGTGGACGCCACGACCGCAAAAGGGATTCACGGTCTGGCTGATGAAAACGAAGATATTCGTGTTCATGTGGTGAGCCGGGAGCAGGCTTATCAGTGGGTAAATGAGGGGAAAATCGACAACGCGGCGTCTGTCATCGCTTTGCAATGGCTGCAGCTGCATTATCAAGACTTACGAAAAGAGTGGGCAAAATGAAGCGTTATACACCTGACTTCCCAGAAATGATGCGTCTGTGCGAAACGAATTTCGCACAATTACGCCGTCTGTTGCCGCGTAACGATGCGGCCGGCGAAACGGTGAGCTATCAGGTGAGCAACGCGCAATATCGGTTAACGATTGTTGAATCAACACGTTACACTACGCTGGTAGAAATTAAGCAGACGGCTCCAGCCGTGAGCTACTGGAGCCTGCCGTCAATGACGGTAAGACTTTATCATGACGCGATGGTGGCTGAAGTGTGTTCAAGCCAGCAGATCTATCGCTTCAAAGCGCGGTATGATTATCCTAATAAAAAGTTGCATCAACGCGACGAAAAGCATCAAATTAACCAGTTTTTAGCTGACTGGCTAAGATATTGTTTAGCACATGGAGCAATGGCGATTCCGGTTTGTTAGCGTCATAAACCTACCTAAGGACACCATTTGGAAAGCCTGTTGAACCTGACTGTTGCTGGTGGGGCGCCAGTCAGGATATTACAAATCACTGATACTCACCTGTTTGCCGAAAAGCATGAAACGCTGCTGGGGGTCAACACCTGGGAGAGTTATCAGGCTGTACTGGATGCCATTCGCACCGAAAATCGCGACTGCGATTTAATTGTGGCGACGGGCGATTTGGCTCAGGATCAAAGTGCCGCGGCCTATCAGCATTTTGCTACAGGGATCGCGAGCTTTAGCGTGCCCTGCGTCTGGTTGCCTGGGAATCATGATTTCCAGCCAGCGATGTTCAGTGTGCTTCAGGATGCAGGCATTTCCCCTGCCAAGCGAGTATTCGTGGGTGAACACTGGCAAATTCTGCTGCTGGATACTCAGGTATTCGGCGTGCCGCACGGTGAGTTGAGCGATTTTCAACTGGAGTGGCTGGAGACCAAACTGGCCGATGCGCCAGAACGCCACACCCTGCTGTTGCTGCATCATCACCCGCTCCCTGCGGGATGTAGCTGGCTCGATCAACACAGTTTACGCAACTCGGCGGCGCTGGACCGCGTGCTGATGAAGTATCCGAATGTGAACAATCTTCTCTGCGGCCATATTCATCAGGAACAAGATCTTGAGTGGAACGGTCGCCGTTTACTGGCCACGCCATCCACCTGCGTACAGTTTAAACCGCACTGCGCTAACTTCACCCTGGATACGATTGCACCGGGATGGCGCTGGCTGGATCTTCATGCTGATGGCACGCTGACGACGGAAGTCTGTCGTCTGGAAGGGGCAGAGTTCCGGCCGGACACGGCCTCAGAAGGATACTGATGTCTACGCTCCTTTATCTGCACGGTTTCAATAGTTCCCCGCGTTCCGCTAAAGCCACGCAGTTTCACCAGTGGCTGAGCGCGCATCATCCACATATTGAGATGATTGTTCCGCAATTGCCGCCGTATCCGGCCGATGCCGCAGAAATGCTGGAGTCTATCGTGATGGAGCATGGCGGAGAATCATTCGGCGTGGTCGGCTCGTCGCTGGGCGGGTATTACGCCACCTGGCTGTCGCAATGCTTTATGGTGCCGGCGGTAGTGGTCAACCCGGCGGTCCGTCCATTTGAGCTGCTGACGGAGTTTCTTGGGCAGAACGAGAACCCCTACACCGGACAGCAATATGTGCTAGAGTCACGCCATATTTACGACCTCAAAGTTATGCAGGTAGACCCGCTGGACGCGCCAGATCTCCTCTGGCTGTTGCAACAGACGGGTGATGAAGTACTGGATTACCGCCAGGCAGTGGCGTACTACGCTTCTTGCCGCCAGACTGTAGAAGAGGGCGGAAACCATGCTTTCACGGGCTTTGAGAATCATTTCACCCCGATTGTCGATTTTCTTGGACTGCACAGCCTCTGACAATCAATGCGAATTGCTAGCTAAATCATGACGCAAACCTATAACGCTGATGCCATTGAGGTACTCACCGGGCTTGAGCCGGTTCGCCGCCGCCCGGGGATGTATACCGATACGACACGCCCAAACCACCTGGGCCAGGAAGTAATAGATAACAGTGTGGACGAAGCGCTGGCAGGCCATGCCAAACGCGTTGATGTCATCCTGCACGCCGATCAGTCTTTGGAAGTCATCGACGACGGCCGCGGCATGCCTGTGGATATCCACCCGGAAGAGGGGGTTCCAGCCGTTGAGCTGATCCTCTGTCGCCTGCACGCGGGCGGTAAATTCTCCAACAAAAACTACCAGTTCTCCGGCGGCTTGCACGGCGTGGGGATTTCGGTGGTTAACGCCCTGTCTAAACGCGTGGAAGTGACCGTGCGTCGCGACGGCCAGATCTACAGCATCGCGTTTGAAAATGGCGATAAAGTTCAGGATCTTAAAGTCATCGGTACTTGCGGTAAACGTAATACCGGGACCAGCGTCCACTTTTGGCCGGATGAAAGTTTCTTCGACAGCCCACGTTTTTCTGTTTCTCGCTTAACCCATATTCTTAAAGCCAAAGCGGTGCTGTGCCCGGGCGTTGAAATCACCTTTAAAGATGAAGTCAACAACAGCGAGCAGCGCTGGTGCTACCAGGATGGCCTCAACGACTATCTGGGTGAGGCGGTTAACGGCCTGCCAACCCTGCCGGAAAAACCGTTTATCGGCAATTTCTCCGGTGAGACGGAAGCGGTTGACTGGGCGCTGCTGTGGCTGCCAGAAGGCGGTGAGCTGCTGACAGAAAGCTACGTCAACCTGATCCCGACGATGCAGGGCGGTACGCACGTCAACGGCCTGCGTCAGGGGCTGTTAGATGCGATGCGCGAATTCTGCGAATACCGCAATATCCTGCCGCGCGGCGTGAAGCTGTCGGCGGAAGATATCTGGGATCGCTGTGCGTACGTGCTGTCTGTGAAAATGCAGGATCCACAGTTCGCCGGTCAGACCAAAGAACGTCTGTCATCGCGTCAGTGCGCGGCGTTTGTCTCCGGTGTGGTGAAAGATGCGTTCAGCCTGTGGCTCAACCAGAACATTCAGATTGCAGAAATGCTGGCTGAAATGGCCATCTCCAGCGCGCAGCGTCGTATGCGTGCGGCGAAAAAAGTGGTGCGTAAAAAGCTCACCAGCGGTCCGGCGCTGCCGGGCAAACTGGCCGACTGCACCGCGCAGGATCTGAATCGTACCGAACTGTTCCTGGTCGAAGGGGACTCGGCGGGCGGCTCTGCCAAGCAGGCGCGCGATCGTGAATTCCAGGCGATCATGCCGCTGAAAGGCAAGATCCTGAACACCTGGGAAGTGTCATCCGATGAGGTTCTGGCCTCGCAAGAGGTGCACGACATCTCTGTGGCGATCGGAATCGATCCAGACAGTGAAGACTTAAGCCAGCTGCGCTACGGCAAGATCTGCATTCTCGCGGATGCGGATTCCGATGGTCTGCACATCGCTACCCTGCTGTGCGCGCTGTTCGTGAAGCACTTCCGCGCGCTGGTGAAAAACGGTCACGTTCACGTTGCGCTGCCGCCGCTCTACCGTATCGATCTCGGCAAAGAGGTCTATTACGCGCTGACGGAAGAAGAGAAAGCCGGCGTGCTGGAACAGCTCAAACGTAAGAAAGGTAAGCCGAACGTACAGCGCTTTAAAGGGCTGGGTGAGATGAACCCGATGCAGCTGCGCGAAACCACGCTGGATCCGAATACCCGCCGTCTGGTACAGCTGATCATCAGCGACGAAGACGAGCAGCAAACCAACGCCATGATGGACATGCTGCTGGCCAAGAAGCGTTCTGAAGACCGACGTAACTGGTTGCAGGAAAAAGGCGATATGGCGGATATTGAAGCCTGATGCTAAAAAGCCCGGCGATGCAGTAATACCGATCGGCTGAACGATCCGGCGGGTAGGCAACAACAGCCTCATCAGTTCTCTGATGGGGCTTTTTTTATGCTTGCGGCCTGGCCTGAAGCCCGGCAAAAAGAGCGTCTGATTACCGCGCCGTGTGGTTTTTACGATACTGCAACGGCGTCTCACCGATCCCTTTCTTAAAAGAGCTGATAAACCAGGTTACGTCAGAAAACCCCACGCGCGTTCCGATCTCACGCACGCTCTCGTCACTGTGTAACAGATATTCGCAGGCTTTTCGTAAACGCAATGTGTTCAGATAATCATGTATTTTCTCGCCCGTTTCTGCGTGGAATTTACGTGAAACGTAGCTGCGTGATTTTCCCAGCTCTGATGCCAGCGCGTCGAGGCTAAATTTGACCGCGTAGTTCTCATCCAGCCAGAACATGACCTGACTGGCGATGCCGTGGCTGCTGCCCGGCTGGCCGTCATTGTCGTCCGGCAGCATGGCAAAGAGCGCAATCAACAGACTGGCGATGCTTTCGCTGTTCATGGGGGGCTGATAGCAGCTCAGAAGATGATTGATATGCGTATGGCAATGAGCGACGTCGGCGACCCACGCCTCGCCGCCGCGTCGGGAGAGTTTTTGTAAGCGCTGCTGAGTTTGCGGAAAATCACGCAACACTTTTATGACCGCGTGATGGTCGAGATGAATAATCGTACGGCGATAAATTGCCTCCGCCTGTTCATCCACCATGACTTTATGCAGCGTAAACGGCGGGAAGAAAAACAGCCGCCCCGGGCGCATGGTGTAGTGACGATTATCGACAATCGCGACGCCAAATCCCTCTTCGACATACAGTATTTCCAGACATTGATGCCAGTGGTGATACCGCACGGTATTGGCGAACAGCCGGCTGAACGACACCACGGTGTCATTTAAGGTGATGAGCTCCAGATGTTCCGATTTTGGTGTCTCGCGCATAGTGCAATAAAACTCAACTTTTACCCCTCTCTCTGTATTTATAAACCACCTTTTTAAATTTTCTCAACTTCAGGTTTATTCATCTCTCGCCGCTGTGACACGGCTAACATTTCTGAGCCTGATGCATTCACTATGCTTGGCCGCAGATGATTACGAGGATGAATGTATGTTGGCGGCAAATAAAGAAACATCAAATCCGTTGTCTTCCCGTCAGGATGTGGTGGCGGAACTCTCTACAATGCTGGCCGCGCTGGATAAGCAGTTTCCAGCGGGCAGCTCGCGCTTTTCGCTGGGGGATACCTGCGCGCACTACACCACTGACATTGCCCGGATGGAGGGGTTATCGCGCGCGTTGTGGGGACTGTTTCCGCTGATGGCGTCCGGCGAGTCCACCCCCTTCAGCGATAAATACCTTGCCGCCATCAAACAGGGCACGGACCCGCAAAGCGCAGGTTACTGGGGCGAAACCGCCCCTTACGATCAGCGGCTGGTCGAAATGGCGGCGTACGGCCTGGGCCTGGCGCTGCTACAGAACAGGCTGACCGACCTGTTCAGTGAACGGGAAGTCAAGAATCTACACACCTGGCTGAACCAGATAACCGATGCGCAAATGCCGGACAGCAACTGGAACTATTTTGCCATCATGGTCCAGCTCGGTTTTAAACGTGCCGGATTACCGTTTGATCAACGGGCTATCGACCGCCGCTTTGCGATGATGGATGCGTACTATCTGGGCGACGGCTGGTATTCCGACGGCCCGAATCGTCCAAAAGACTATTACATCTCGATGGCGTTTCATTTCTACGGCCTGATCTACGCCACCCTGAGCGGCGAAGAGGAGAGGGCGCAAGTGCTGCGCGAACGCTCCCGTCTGTTTGCCGACGATTTTATCTTTATGTCTGCTGCCGACGGGGCATCGGTTCCGTTTGGCCGCAGCCTGACCTATCGTTTTGCGATGGTCGCCTTCTGGAGCGCGGTGGCGTTTTCCGGGCTGGATGTTTTTACCCCGGGTATCGTGAAGGGCATTATTTTGCGTCATCTGCGCTGGTGGCAGCAGCAGCCGATTGCCGATCGCGACGGTATTCTGACGCTCGGTTTTGCTTATCCGAATCTGGCGATGTGCGAAGACTATAACTCGCCGGGATCGCCGTATTGGGCGCTGAAAACGTATCTGATTCTGGCGCTTCCTGAGGAACATCCGTTCTGGCAAGCGCAGGAGCAGCCGTTGCCAGCCCTCGCTGAAAAGCGCGTCATTCCGCATGCACAACAGATCCTGATGCATGCCGACGATTCACAGCACGTCACGATGCTCACTGCCGGGCAGCTTGAACTCAATAATTACGTTAACACCGAGGCGAAATACACCAAATTTGCCTACTCCAGTCGCTTTGGCTTCACCATTGAGCGCGGGCGTTATGGCATCAAGCACGCCGCCTGCGATTCGATGCTGCTGCTATCCGACGGGGACAACTACTTCCGCGGCCGCCGGGCGTGTGAAGAGGTGCGCGTGGATGAGAACTTCATTTTCTCGCGCTGGTCGCCATGGCACGACGTGCAGATCGACTCCTGGCTGGTGCCGTTCGGCGAATGGCATCTTCGCCTGCACCGCGTTAATAGCGCACGGACCCTGCAAACGGTAGAGGGCGGATTTGCTGTCATGAAAACCGACCATCAGCTGCGGGAGAAAGGCTGCTATTTGCATGCCGATAACGGCAGCAGCGTGATTGTCGATCTGTCGCCAGATCTTTCCCGCCAGCCGGACAGTATCGTAACGCCGCCGAACAGCAGCGTGATGTTCGCAGAATGCGCCTCGATTCCGGTTCTGACGGCAGATCTTCCGCAGGGGGAAAGCTGGCTGTGCTGCGCTGTAACAGCCAGTGGACAACAAAAAAAGTACGCGGCTATCCCGCAGCTGCAAATCAAAAATAACCAGGTCGTGATTCACGAACCGGGAAGCGAACGGCAGTTAGCGTTCTTTATATAAACACTCTGGACCCTACATGTTGGCGAGGATTCTATGAAAATCAGCTCAACGAATAAAACCGAATATTACAAAATCAGTACCTTTATTTTTCTCTACTTCTTTACCTGGTCTGCCAGTATTGGACTGTTGGCCATCTGGCTCGGCCAAAAAGCGAATCTGAGTGGCTCGGTAATCGGTACGGTATTTGCTGTTAACGGCGTATTTTCCGTTATTCTGAAACCGATTTATGGCTATATTCTCGATAAAATCGGGATGAGCAAATATCTGCTCTACTTTGTGGTGGCGATGTCCGCTCTGATGGCGCCGTTCTTTATCTATGTGTATCAGCCGCTGTTAATTTCAAATACCTTGCTCGGCATTATTATTGGCGCGCTCTATTTGAGCTTTGCGTGGTATGCGGGCGTGGCGGCGTGTGAATCTTATTCCGATCGTTTTAGCCGTCTCAACGGGATGGAGTTTGGTCAGATTCGCATGTGGGGCTCGCTCGGCTGGGCGGTGGCCTCGTCCTTCTCCGGTTTGCTGTTTAACCTCTCTCCGGCGTACAACTTTATTATGGGCAGCGTGGCATCGGTGGTGATGCTGATTGTCCTGCTGAATCTGAAAGTGAACACTAACTCCGTACATGCCGGTGAGGTGCTGACCAAAGAGAAAATCGCGCCGTCGGACGTCTACGCGCTGCTGCGTAACCGCAAGTTCTGGGCCTTCTGTCTCTATGTGGCCGGTGTGGCATGGATGATGTTTATCGCCGAACAGCAGTTCTCGCGCTATTTTGTGACCTTCTTCGACGATGTGCATCAGGGCAACGCGGTGTTCGGTTATCTGGGAACCGTGCAGTCAGGCATGGAATTCCTGATGTACATGGTGATCCCACTGTTCGTTAATTTTATTGGTGCCAAGCGTGGATTATTAATCGTTGGTTTAATTGTCGGGGCGCGCCTGATTATCTCCGGCATCTGCGATTCGCATCTGTTAATTTCTGTTCTTAAGCCTTTATATGGTCTGGAAATCTGTCTGCTGCTGGTGTCGGTATTTAAATATATCGCCGAGCATTTCGATAAACGCGTCAACGCCACCATGTATTTATTAGGCTATCAGGCGATGCTGTATGTCGGCAACGTGGTGGTCTCTTCACCTGCCGGATATATGTATGACCGCATCGGCTTTGAACAAACCTATATCATCATGGGCGCAACGGCGCTGACCTTTACGCTTATTTCTGCTTTTACGCTATCCGCCTGTCAGAGCAAATGGCGCGGTGCGCAGGCAATGAATGTGGCAGAACACCATCCATCACGCTAATTTTTGCTGTCAAAGAAGGAACCGAAATATGTTAAATCGTATCGCAGAGGAACGCCTGTCCGATATTCCTGCACCCGTTGATGCGCGCGTGTTCAGCGATGAATTAAGCTCGGCGCGGGATCATGTCCTCGAACTGATTAGCCGTCATTTAACGGAGTTCGGTGAAAAATTCCCGGCAGAAACCTGCAAGGATGGATACTACCCGCTGACAGAAAATGTGGAGTGGACCACCAGTTTCTGGACCGGGCAGCTGTGGCTGGCGTGGGAAATGAGCGGTGACGAGAAATTCCGCACCCTGGCCGAGAAAAACGTGCGTTCGTTTGGCGTGCGCATCGCCGGGCGCAATGATACCAATACCCACGATTTAGGTTTTCTGTATACCCTGTCCTGCGTGGCGGCCTGGCGTTTGACCGGTAATCGTGAGGCGCGCGGTTTCTCGCTGCTGGCGGCCGAGGCACTCCTTGAGCGCTTCCATGAGAAGGCGAAAATCATCCAGGCGTGGGGCGATCTGTCCGACCCGGAACAGGCCGGACGCATGATTATCGACTGCAACATGAATCTGCCGTTGCTCTATTGGGCCACCGAGCAGACCGGCGATCCGCGCTTTGCTGAAGCCGCAAAAGCGCATGTGCAGCAGGCGGCAACTTATCTGATTCGCGAAGACGCCTCGACTTTCCATACCTATTATATGGATGTGAACACCGGCGCACCGCGCTACGGCAATACCCAGCAGGGCTATGCCGATGACTCCTGCTGGTCGCGCGGACAGGCGTGGGGTATTTATGGTTTCCTGCTGAGTTATATCTACACCGGCGACGAGACGATGATCGCCCTGTCAAAACGGCTGGCGAACTATTTCCTCAACCGTCTTCCGCAAGATAACGTCTGTCACTGGGATCTGGCGCTGGTGGGCACGGATGCGCTGCGTGATTCGTCATCGGCGGCGATTGCGGTGTGCGGCCTGCTGGAGCTGGTGAAACACCTGCCGGTGACCGATCCGGATCGCGAGCGCTATCTGGAGTGGGCGAAAGGCATTATGTCATCGCTGACAAAACATTATCTGATGGGGAAAGACGAGAAGGGCAACGGCTTACTGAAACACTCGGTCTATCATCTGGCGAGCAATAAAGGGGTGGATGAGTGCGCGAGCTGGGGGGATTACTTCTACGTTGAAGCGCTGGTGCGTTTCACCCAGAGCTGGAAGCTGTACTGGTAATAAAAAAGCCCGGTGGCGCAAAGCTTACCGGGCATATGGGTCAGGTTTTGAATGCCGGGCAAACGCAGTGTCGCCCGGCAAAATGCAAAAACTTAAACCCCTTGCTCCAGAATGCGGATATGCGTTTCCAGAACATTGCCTTTTACTGCTTCGCTCCACGCTTTCATGTGCGCGGTTTGCAGATGGGCTTCCAGGTGCGGCACGGTTTCCCACAGTTCAACCATGATGATTGAGTCTGGTGCGGTGGTCTGGAAGCTCACGCCTGCAGCGGTGTCTACCATCGGCGCGTAGCCATGGCAGCCCTCTTCTTTCAGGACGGTCGGAATAATTTTCGCAAACTCATCCAGTACCGCCTGGCGATGATGTTGGCCCGGACGAGTACGGATTTCAGCAATAACGGTAAGCATGGTTAACTCCTTCTATACCCTTCACACTCCGGGCTGCCGTCTTGCGGCAACGCGAAGTATTTCGGATCTACTTTTGAACGACCAGTTAACCAAAAATCTCGGCGAGATGCTTGCGATATTCTGCGATATAGCTCGGCACGTCCGGCATTTTAATCACGTCGTTGACGATAAAGGTTGGCAGCGGCTCCAGCGCGAGGAACTGGTTGGCTTTATGGAAGGGCAGATAAGCGCCGTCAACACCCACGCCATGGAAGAACTGATCTTGATCGGTAAAGGCATCCAGCGGCGCGTTCCACGTCAGAGACAGCATGTATTTTTTGCCATGCAGGAGGCCGCCAGAACCGTATTTTTTAGCGGCATCTGAACGGCTACGGCCATCGCTGGCGTACAGCGAACCGTGGCCTTCGGTGAAGACATCATCCATGTACTTTTTCACGGTCCACGGCGCGCCCATCCACCAGCCCGGCATCTGCCAGATAATCACGTCGGCCCACAGGAAGTTCTGCACTTCGGTTTTATTGTCGTAATCGCTGTCGGCGCGCACCACTTTAACATCATGCCCGGCGTCGCGCAGGAAACCATCCGCGACCTCGGTCAGGGTGTCATTCAGTTGGCCGTTGGAGTGCGCAAATTTTTTCGCACCGTTGATAATCAGAATGTTGCTCATTATTTGTCCTCAGACTGGCAAGTTTGGCAGTCATGTTACCCGTAATAACGGTGCGGAAAAATGAGCAAAATGTGCAAAGTCTTTTGCTGTATACGCAATAATTGGCTTACCAGCTTACTGTCACCTCAAATCCCCCTTCCTCGGCGTTGGCCAGTTGCACGCTCATACCGTGCAGCGCGGCGATGCGCTTAACGATCGATAACCCCAGTCCGCTGCCGGTTTCATCCTGGCCCGGCGGGCGATAAAAACGCTCGCCGATGCGCGCCAGCGCCTCGGGTGAAACCCCCGGTCCGGTGTCTCGCACGGTAAAACTCTGCGCATTTAGCGTGACATCCACCACGCTGCCACGCGGGCTGTAGCGCACCGCGTTATCGAGAAGATTGCGTATCAGCAGGCCCAGCAGCAGGGGCTGACCAGAACGCGTAACATCAAGGGCGGTGATGTTCAGACGGATGTCTATCCCCGCCTGCTGCGCCGGATGGTAAGCATCCATCACGGCGGATTGCAGCAAATCGGCGAGCGGAATGGACTCGATATCATCGAGATTTTCCAGCGAATCGAGCCGCGACAGCGTGAGGAGTTGCTCCACCAGCCGTGATGCCCGGTCGATTCCCGCATGCAACTGGCGGAACGCTTTTTCCTGGGCTGCGCGATCGTCCAGCGATAACTGCGCCACTTCGGTCTGGACTTTCAGCGCCGTCAACGGACTGCGCAGCTCATGTGCGGCATCAGAGGTGAAGCGACGCTCACGCGTCATCATCTCCTGCGTGCGGGCAAAAAGATGATTGAGCGCATCGAGCAACGGGCGGACTTCGGTTGGAACGCCGTCGGTGGCCAGCGTATCTGTGGCGTCCGGCGAACGGCGGCGTAGTGCCTGCGCCAGCTTTTTGAGGGGCCGTAATTCGCGGGCGAGCAGGACGATGAGTAATACCAGCATCAGCGGCAGCGCCACCAGCCAGGGGGTCAGCTGCGAAGTAACAATATCCAGCGCCATCTCCTGGCGGTACTCCCACTCTTGCCCGACCACAACGCGGTATTTACCGTTTGGCGCACTCAGCCACAGGAAACGCCACGCATCGTTGTCATCTTTCAGCCGCCCGTCAGCGAAGCCGTCCCGGCGATAGAGGTAGGGAATTTCCCGGCCGTTTTCGCCGTCGTGCAGGAGCATTTTTCCGTCTGTGGAATAGATAGCGAAGGCCAGCGCGTCGTCGTCCAGATGCCCGTGTTTGGCTTTTTTAGGCACGTCGCGCATCCGAATGGGAGCGTTCAGCTCGTCGAGATCCATCGTCAGCAGACGTTTGGCAAACAGCATTTGCTGCGTATCAAACAGCTTATCAAGCTTATGGGTCGTCTGCTGCCAGGCGACCACGCTTGCTGCCAGCCAGGCTGCCAGCGACAGCAGCAGAAAAAGTAAAGTCAGCCGCAGTTTCAGGCTCAGACGTTGCGTCAGTTTCATGCGTCACCCAGTGTGTAACCGATACCGTGGACGGTGCGGATAAATCCGCTGCCGAGTTTACGCCGCAGATGATGGACGTGAACTTCTACGGCATTGCTGGAGACGTCGTCGTCCCAGGTATAGAGTTTTTCTTCAATCAGTTTGCGCGGCAGGACGCGCCCGGCGTTACGCATCAGCAGTTCCAGCAGGGCAAACTCTTTTGGCTTGAGCACCAGCGTTTCGCCATCAAGCGTGGCGAGAAGGCGGGTGGGATCCAGCGTCACCTTACCGTGGCGCAATTCACTGCTTGCCTGACCATGGCTGCGTCGTACCAGCGCTTCGAGCCGCGCCGCGACCTCGATCAGGGCAAAGGGTTTACACAGATAGTCGTCCGCGCCAAGACGTAAGCCTTCAACGCGCTGGTTAAGCGCGTCGCGTGCGGTGAGGATCAGCACCGGCTCGCTGTGGCTTTTTTCGCGCCACTCGCGCAGGATCGCCAGCCCGTCCATGCCCGGCAGCGTCAGATCCAACACCACGGCATCGTACGGAGCGCTATACAGCGCGGCTTTTCCGGTCGTGCCCTCTGTGAACCAGTCAACGCTAAAGCCCATTTTGCTCAGTCCTGCCTTGATACCGTCGCCGATCAGTTTGTCGTCTTCAATCAGTAAAATGCGCATCAGTCCTGTCCCTGATAGTGACCTTTTCAGAGCAGTAAACCCCTTGTCACCGTTCCCTGTACAGTAAAAATAAATAAATTTTCCCCTTAAGAAATTGTTAAGGATTACCCTGTTTAATGGACCTCGAAACGACATTAAAGGGAGAGATAACGATGAAAAAATTTGCTGCTATTACCGCCATCATGATGATGACCACTGCCCCTGTTTTTGCGGCGCAAGGGGGATTCAACGGCCCAACGGCGACACAAACCCAAACGCAAACCCAGCAGGGTGGTTTTGTCGATAACGACGCTAACCTCACCACGGCGTTAAAAGTGAAAGATCAGAAGGACGACAGCTGGGTGAAGCTGCGCGGTAACATTACCGAGCGCCTGTCTGACGACCGTTACCTGTTCCGCGATACCACCGGCACTGTGAACGTGGAAATCGACCACAAACGCTGGAACGGTCAGACCATCACCCCCCAGGACAAGGTAGAGATTCAGGGTAAAGTTGATAAAGAGTGGAATGAGTTCGAAATCGACGTCAAACAAGTCATCAAGCTGGACAAATAATGTCAAAAAGGGCCGATTCTGCGGCCCTTTTTCTTTGTGACTCAACTCGTCAGATAGGGTAGTATCTGCGGCAATATTGCCTGAAACCCGCAGGTTTCTGAGTTGAGGAATGACATTTAATGAGCGATATGGCAGAGCGCCTCGCGCTACATGAATTCACTGAAAACGCCTATCTGAACTATTCCATGTACGTCATCATGGACAGGGCACTGCCGTTTATCGGCGATGGCCTGAAACCCGTTCAGCGTCGCATCGTTTACGCGATGTCTGAACTGGGCCTGAGCGCCAGCGCCAAATTCAAAAAATCCGCCCGTACCGTCGGCGATGTGTTGGGTAAATACCATCCGCATGGCGACAGCGCCTGCTATGAAGCCATGGTGCTGATGGCGCAGCCGTTCTCCTACCGTTATCCGCTGGTCGACGGCCAGGGAAACTGGGGGGCACCGGACGATCCGAAATCCTTCGCCGCGATGCGTTATACCGAATCCCGTCTGTCCAAATATGCCGAAGTGCTGCTCGGTGAGCTGGGCCAGGGGACGGTTGACTGGGTGCCGAACTTCGACGGCACGATGCAGGAGCCGAAAATGCTGCCTGCGCGTCTGCCGAACATCCTGCTGAACGGGACAACCGGTATCGCCGTTGGTATGGCGACCGACATTCCACCGCACAACCTGCGCGAAGTGGCCAAAGCCGCCATCACCCTGATTGAGCAGCCTAAAACGACGCTCGATGAAGTGCTGGATATCGTGCAGGGGCCGGATTATCCGACCGAAGCGGAGATCATCACGTCGCGCGCCGAAATCCGCAAAATCTATCAGAATGGCCGTGGCTCCGTGCGTATGCGTGCGGTGTGGACCAAAGAAGACGGCGCGGTGGTGATCACTGCGCTGCCGCACCAGGTCTCAGGCGCAAAAGTGCTGGAGCAAATCGCCGCCCAGATGCGCAATAAAAAGCTGCCGATGGTGGACGATCTGCGTGATGAATCCGACCACGAAAACCCGACCCGTCTGGTGATCGTGCCGCGTTCCAACCGCGTGGATATGGAGCAGGTGATGAACCACCTGTTCGCGACCACCGATCTGGAAAAAAGCTATCGCATCAACCTGAACATGATTGGTCTGGATGGTCGCCCGTCGGTGAAAAACCTGCTGGAGATCCTGACCGAATGGCTGGCGTTCCGTCGCGATACCGTCCGCCGTCGCCTGAACTATCGTCTTGAGAAAGTGCTGAAACGCCTGCATATCCTTGAAGGCTTGCTGGTGGCGTTTCTCAATATCGACGAAGTGATCGAGATTATCCGTGCTGAGGATGAGCCGAAGCCCGCGCTGATGTCGCGTTTTGGTATCAGCGAAACGCAGGCGGAAGCGATCCTCGAATTAAAACTGCGCCATCTCGCCAAACTGGAAGAGATGAAGATCCGCGGTGAACAGAACGAGCTGGAAAAAGAGCGCGACCAACTGCAGGCGATTCTGGCGTCTGAACGCAAGATGAACACGCTGCTGAAGAAAGAGCTGCAGGCAGATTCTGATGCCTTTGGTGACGATCGTCGCTCCCCGTTGCACGAGCGTGAAGAAGCGAAGGCGATGAATGAGCACGATATGCTGCCCTCCGAGCCGGTCACGATTGTTCTCTCTCAAAGCGGTTGGGTACGCAGTGCCAAAGGTCACGATATTGACGCTCCAGGCCTGAGCTATAAAGCTGGCGACAGCTTCAAATCGGCGGTGAAAGGCAAGAGCAACCAGCCGGTGGTGTTTATCGACTCCACCGGGCGCAGTTACGCCATCGATCCGATCACGCTGCCATCGGCGCGCGGTCAGGGCGAGCCGATTACCGGCAAGCTGACTCTGCCGCCAGGCGCAAGCGTTGATCACATGCTGATGGAAAACGAAGAGCAAAAACTGCTGATGGCCTCAGACGCCGGATACGGTTTTATTTGCACCTTCAACGATCTGATCGCGCGCAACCGTGCCGGTAAGGCCATGATCAGCTTGCCGGAAAATGCCCATGTGATGCAGCCGCTGGTGATCGAGAACGAGAGCGATATGCTACTGGCGATCACCACCGCCGGACGGATGCTGATGTTCCCGGTCAGCGACCTGCCGCAGCTGTCGAAAGGCAAAGGCAATAAGATCATCAACATTCCGTCAGCGGAAGCGGCAAAAGGCGAAGACGGGCTGGCGCATCTGTTTATTCTGCCGCCGCAGAGCACGCTGACGATCCACGTCGGCAAACGCAAAATTAAACTGCGTCCGGAAGAGTTGCAGAAAGTGGTCGGTGAACGCGGACGCCGTGGCTCGCTGATGCGTGGCCTGCAGCGGATTGATCGGGTGGAGATCGACTCTCCGCACCGCGCTACACCGGGCGACAGCGAAGAGTAATGTAGCCTCTCCCCCCTCTTTTCAGGAGGGGGTTCTCGCTAAAAATTTTCCGTCTATACATTAAGTCCTTACCTGACTCGCGTTGGAGTATATAATTGTCAGCTGTTGGGGCTTCAGAGGTCGCTATGCTATTCATTGTTCGTGTTATTCTCACTGTTATCTACTGCATCCTGGTGTGCGTGTTTGGCTGTATTTACTGCCTGTTTAGCCCACGTAATCCAAAGCATGTTTCGACGTTTGGTCGCATGTTTGGTCGACTGGCGCCGCTGTACGGCCTGAAGGTCGAAACCCGCTTGCCAGAAGGGGCCGAAAACTTCGGCAACGCCATCTATATCGGTAATCATCAAAATAACTACGATATGGTCACCGCCGCGAACATCGTGCTGCCGCCGACGGTAACAGTGGGTAAAAAGAGTCTGCTGTGGGTGCCGTTCTTCGGTCTGCTTTACTGGCTTACCGGTAACTTGCTGATCGACCGTAATAACCGCGCAAAAGCGCACAGCACCATCGGTGAAGTGGTTAATCAGTTTAAGAAGCGCAAAATTTCCATCTGGATGTTCCCGGAAGGGACGCGCAGCCGTGGACGTGGTCTGCTGCCGTTTAAAACTGGCGCGTTTCACGCCGCAATTGCGGCAGGTGTACCGATTATTCCTGTGTGCGTTTCCAATACTTCTAATAAAATTAATCTTAACCGTCTGAAAAACGGACTGGTGATTGTGGAGATGCTGCCGCCGGTGGATACCAGTCAGTATGGTAAAGATCAGGTTCGTGAACTGGCTGCACATTGCCGTGAGCTGATGGCTCGCCAAATCGAAATACTCGACAAAGAAGTCGCAGAGCGAGAAGCCTCCGGTAAGATTTAAGCCGGAGTTAAAGGGAAATGAATTCCCACGTCTTTAGTTGTTTCACATGGAGCACATATGTCACTCAGTCGGCGTCAGTTTATTCAGGCTTCGGGAATCGCCCTTTGTGCTGGCGCGGTTCCGCTGACAGCCAACGCCGCCGGGCAGCAGCAGCCGCTGCCCATACCGCCGTTACTGGAATCCCGCCGCGGGCAGCCGCTTTTCCTGACGATGCAGCGTTCCCACTGGTCCTTCACCCAAGGAACCCGGGCATCGGTCTGGGGCATTAACGGTCGCTATCTGGGGCCAACGATCCGCGTCTGGAGCGGTGACGACGTTAAGCTGATTTACAGCAACCGCCTGACAGAAAACGTCGCGATGACCATCAGCGGATTGCAGGTGCCAGGCCCGCTGATGGGCGGCGCGGCGCGCATGATGTCACCGAACGCCGACTGGGCGCCGGTGCTGCCTGTTCGTCAGAGCGCCGCCACGCTGTGGTATCACGCCAATACGCCAAACCGCACCGCGCAGCAGGTCTATAACGGCCTGGCGGGAATGTGGCTGGTGGAAGATGACGTCAGTAAATCGCTGCCGATCCCGAACCATTATGGCGTGGATGATTTTCCGATCATTATCCAGGATAAACGCCTGGATAATTTTGGTACGCCTGAATACAGCGAGCCGGGAAGCGGAGGCTTTGTTGGCGATACGCTGCTGGTTAACGGTGCGCAGAGTCCGTATGTCGAGGTGTCTCGCGGCTGGGTGCGTCTGCGTCTGCTGAATGCATCAAACTCACGCCGTTATCAGCTGCAGATGAGCGATGGCCGCGCGCTGCATGTGATTTCCGGCGATCAGGGCTTTTTGCCTGCACCGGTCTCGGTCAAACAGCTGGCGCTGGCTCCGGGCGAGCGTCGCGAAATCCTTGTTGATATGACTAACGGGGATGAAGTGTCGATTACCTGCGGCGAGGCGGCGGGTATTGTTGACCGTATTCGCGGCTTCTTTGAACCCTCCAGTATTCTGGTATCCACGCTGGTATTAACCCTGCGACCAACGGGATTGCTGCCGCTGGTGACCGATAGCCTGCCGATGCGCCTGTTACCGCAGGAGATCATGAGCGGCACGCCGGTGCGCAGTCGCGATATCAGCCTGGGCGACGATCCGGGGATCAACGGTACCCTGTGGGACGTCAATCGCATTGATATTACCGCGCAGCAGGGGAGCTGGGAGCGCTGGACGGTTCGCGCAGAGATGCCGCAGTCGTTTCATATCGAAGGGGTAAGTTTCCTGATCCGCAACATCAACGGCGCGATGCCGTTCCCGGAAGATCGTGGCTGGAAAGACACCGTCTGGGTTGACGGGCAGGTCGAACTGCTGGTCTATTACGGACAGCCCTCGTGGCCGCACTTCCCGTTCCTGTTCCACAGCCAGACGCTGGAAATGGCCGATCGTGGCTCGGTGGGGCAGTTGCTGGTGAACCCAGCGCCGTAAATTTATCCCCTCACCCCAGCCCTCTCCCCAAAGGGGAGAGGGGAGAAAGACCGCACCGAACAGTCCCTCACCCCAGCCCTCTCCCCAAAGGGGAGAGGGAGAAAACCCCCTCCGAACAGTTCCTCACCCCGGCCCTCTCTCCAGAGGGGAGAGGGAGAAAGGCCGCACTGGACAGTCTCCTCACCCCGGCCCTCTCCCCAAAGGGGAGAGGGAGAAAAACCACACGAACAGTTCCTCTCCACACTGGTGCGAGACAGAAAGACCGCACCGGACATTCCCCTCTCCCCTCCGGGGAGAGGGTTAGGGTTAGGGTGAGGGGAAAAGCCCGCACAATACCCCTTCATTTCCCCTGAGAAAGCAGCGTATAATCCCCGCCCTTTGTTTATTTTTTCTTCGGAAGCATTATGAGCGCAATATCCCTGATCCAGCCGGATCGAGACCTCTTCTCCTGGCCCCAGTATTGGGCGGCCTGCTTTGGACCGGCGCCATTCCTGCCGATGTCCCGCGAAGAGATGGACCAACTGGGCTGGGACAGCTGCGACATTATTCTGGTGACGGGCGATGCGTACGTCGATCACCCGAGCTTCGGCATGGCGATCTGTGGTCGTATGCTGGAGGCGCAGGGCTTCCGCGTGGGGATTATTTCTCAGCCAGACTGGAACAGCAAAGAAGCGTTCATGAGCCTCGGCAAACCGAACCTGTTCTTCGGCGTCACCGCCGGCAATATGGACTCAATGATTAACCGCTACACCGCCGATCGCAAACTGCGTCACGACGATGCCTATACCGCCGATAACGTCGCGGGCAAGCGTCCGGACCGTGCGACGTTGGTCTATACCCAGCGTTGTAAAGAAGCCTGGAAAGATGTGCCGGTCATCCTGGGGGGCATCGAAGCCAGCCTGCGTCGTACCGCGCATTATGACTACTGGTCGGATACCGTGCGCCGTTCAGTGCTGGTGGATTCTAAAGCCGACATGTTGATCTTTGGTAACGGCGAGCGCCCGCTGGTGGAAGTGGCGCACCGTCTGGCGCAGGGTGAACCGGTCGGCAATATCCGCGACGTGCGTAACACGGCTATCATGGTGAAAGAAGCGCTGCCAGGCTGGAGCGGGGTGGATTCCCGTATCATCGACATGCCGGGCAAAATCGATCCGATCCCTCATCCGTACGGGGAAGATCTGCCGTGCGCCGACAACAAGCCGGTCGAACCGAAGAAAACCGAAGCCAAAGCCGTGATCGTCCAGCCACCGCGTCCAAAACCGTGGGAAAAAACCTACGTCCTGTTGCCGTCCTTCGAAAAAGTGAAAGGCGACAAAGTGCTGTACGCCCATGCGTCACGCATTCTGCACCATGAAACGAACCCTGGCTGTGCGCGCGCGTTGATGCAAAAGCACGGCGAGCGCTATATCTGGGTCAACCCGCCAGCGATCCCGCTCTCAACCGAAGAGATGGACAGCGTGTTCGCGCTGCCGTACAAACGCGTGCCGCATCCTTCCTATGGCAACAGCCGTATTCCGGCCTACGAGATGATCCGTTTCTCGATCAACATCATGCGCGGCTGTTTTGGCGGCTGTTCGTTCTGTTCGATCACTGAGCATGAAGGGCGCATTATTCAGAGCCGCTCCGAAGATTCGATCGTGAATGAGATCGAAGCCATTCGCGACTCGGTGCCGGGCTTTACCGGCGTGATCTCCGATCTGGGCGGCCCAACGGCAAACATGTATATGCTGCGCTGCAAGTCTCCACGCGCAGAGCAAACCTGCCGTCGCCTGTCGTGCGTCTATCCTGACATCTGTCAGCACATGGACACCAACCACGAACCGACGATCAACCTCTACCGCCGCGCCCGCGATCTGAAAGGCATCAAGAAGATCCTGATCGCATCCGGTGTGCGTTATGACATCGCCGTAGAAGATCCGCGCTACATCAAAGAGCTGGCGACTCATCACGTCGGTGGATACCTGAAGATTGCTCCGGAACACACGGAAGAAGGCCCGCTGTCGAAGATGATGAAGCCGGGGATGGGCAGCTACGATCGTTTTAAAGAGCTGTTTGACACCTATTCAAAACAGGCGGGTAAAGAGCAGTATCTGATCCCGTATTTCATCTCTGCGCACCCGGGTACGCGCGACGAGGATATGGTGAATCTGGCGCTCTGGCTGAAGCAACGCCGTTTCCGTCTCGATCAGGTGCAGAACTTCTATCCGTCACCGCTCGCGAACTCAACGACCATGTATTACACCGGCAAGAATCCGCTGGGGAAAATTGGTTATAAGAGTGAGGACGTGGTCGTGCCGAAAGGGGATAAACAGCGTCGTCTGCACAAAGCGCTGCTGCGCTATCACGATCCGGCCAACTGGCCGCTGATTCGTCAGGCGCTGGAAGAGATGGGGAAAAAGCATCTGATCGGTTCGCGCCGCGACTGTCTGGTGCCAGCCCCGACGCTGGATGAAATGCGCGAAGCGCGTCGCCAGAACCGCCATACGCGTCCGGCACTGACCAAACACACGCCGATTGTTCATCAGCGTTCGAATGGCGGTGCGGGAGCGAAAAAAGGTGTGAAAAGAAAGACGGGCTAAATGCGGCCTGATGCCTCTGACCCGACCCTCTCCCACCGGGAGAGGGGTAGGGTGAGGGGGGCTTACCCCCCAAACTGATCCGGATCGGGGCCTAAACGTTTACCCTGATCCAGTTTGGCTATCTCACTCAGTTCCTCTTTATCCAGGCGGAAATCCCAGACGTCGAAGTTCTCGGAAATTCGCGACGGAGTGACCGATTTCGGGATCACCACCAGACCGCTGTCCAGATGCCAGCGAATGACAATCTGCGCGGCCGTTTTGCCGTACTTCTCTGCCAGCTCACGAATGATTTTCTGATCGAAAACCCCTTCGCCGCCCTGGGCCAGCGGGCTCCAGGATTCGGTCTGAATTTTGTGCGTGGCATTCCAGGCGTGAAGCTGACGCTGCTGCATCAGCGGGTGTAACTCAATCTGGTTGATGACCGGTGCGACGCCGGTTTCATCTATCAGACGTTGCAGATGATGGATCTGGAAATTACAGACGCCGATACTCTTCACCAGCCCCTCTTTTTGCAGATCGATCAGACCCTCCCAGGCCTCAACATAATGATCGATTGCCGGAACCGGCCAGTGCATCAGATAGAGATCGACAAAGTCGAGCTGGAGTTTTTCCAGGCTTTCCAGCAGGGCTTCCCGTGGGCGTTTCTGGTCGTCATTCCACAGTTTGGTGGTGATGAACAACTCATCACGCGGGATATTCGCGCTGGCCAGCGCGTTACCCACGCCGTCTTCATTTTTGTATGCGGCGGCGGTATCGATAGACCGATAGCCGACTTCCAGTGCTTTGTGAATGGCGGACACGACCTCGTCGTTACCGGCTTTCCATACGCCTAACCCCAACTGGGGCATCACGTTGCCGTCCTGAAGCTTGATTACGGTTTGGTTTGCCATTTTTCCTCCTCCATTTGCTCATTACCGAGGGGGACCCCCGGTAATGTGGTGTGCATTAAGTCTGGACGAAATGTCAAAAAACGAAAGGCGAGATAACAAAAACGCTTAGCGCGCGGCCTCGTAAATACGACGGCTGACGTCCAGGGTAATGTCTTTGTGTTCACCCAGTTGAGTCATTCCATGCTCTTCCAGCTTAGCCAGCAGGGCAGGAATAGAGCTGCCGTCGAGGCCGTAACCGGAGAGGCGAGTCGGGACACCCATCTGCTCAAAGAAGTGACGGGTGGCTTCGATAGCGGCATCAATACGCTCATCTTCAGAACCGGACGTGATGTTCCACACGCGCTCGGCATACTGCAGCAGTTTGGCGCGTTTGGTGTCGCGTTTTTCATTCCACAGCGCAGGCAGAACGACCGCCAGCGTCTGGGCATGATCCAGACCGTGCATCGCGGTCAGCTCATGGCCCAGCATATGCGTCGCCCAGTCCTGCGGGACGCCCGCGCCAATCAGACCGTTCAGCGCCTGAGTGGCGGCCCACATCACATTGGCACGTACATCGTAGTTTTCTGGCTCTTTCAGCGCTTTCGGACCATCTTCTACCAGCGTCAGCAGGATACCTTCTGCGAAACGATCCTGAATTTTACCGTTCACCGGATAAGTCACGTACTGCTCAACGGTGTGAACAAAGGCGTCAACAACGCCGTTCGCGACCTGACGTGGCGGCAGCGTGTAGGTGTAAACCGGATCCAGAACGGCGAAGACCGGTTGTACGTGTTCGTTCATAAAGGCCTGTTTGTCGCCCGTGGTTTTACGGGAGATCACCGCGCCTTTGTTGGATTCTGAACCGGTCGCTGGCAGGGTCAGTACGGAACCCATCGGAATGGCGCTGGTGATTTTGCTGCCGCCGGTTTGCAGGATTTCCCACGGATCCACGCCGTCGGCGTAATGCGCCGCTGCGGCGATAAACTTGGTGCCATCCAGAACCGAACCGCCGCCGACCGCCAGCAGGAAGGTGATCTTCTCTTCACGGGCGATTTTGACCGCGTTCATCAGTGTTTCGTAAGACGGGTTTGGCTCGATGCCGCCGAACTCACGTACGTCCACGCCGTCCAGTGCGCTATACACCTGGTCCAGCACGCCGGTTTTTTGGACGCTGCCGCCGCCGTAAGTGATCAGTACGCGCGCCCCGGCTGGGATCTGGTCGCGCAGATCGGCGATGGCGTCTTTACCAAACAGAATGCGGGTTGGGGTATGCAGATTAAAGTTATTCATTGCTCGTTCCCTTTATGTGGGTGAAAAACGTGGCGGCGTCGATGGCTGCCTGATGGTGCCCATTGTGGCCATCGAGCGCACGTCTCTCAATGCACATTCCTGCCGTTGTCTTGCCCATTTCTACAGAGGGCTGGAGAAAATGCGAAAAAGTGCGCAAACTGGAAACGTCGGAAACCGTATCGGGAGTGAGTAGAAATGAACCGCGATGAAATTTGTCTGCAATTGACAGGGCAAATTAACAGACTGAAAGATAAAGAAAATAGCATCAGTGAATGGTTGCCAGACATTCGCCTGCTGTATGGTACTCAGCCCGGTACTCGTACACCTGTGATGTATCAACCCGGCATCGTATTTCTCTTTTCTGGCCATAAAATTGGTTATATCAATGAACGCGTGTTCCGCTACGACACCAACGAATATTTGCTCCTGACGGTACCGTTACCCTTTGAATGTGAAACTTTCGCGACAGAGGCGGTCCCGCTGGCAGGCATTCGCCTCAACGTGGATATTTTGCAGCTTCAGGAGTTGCTGATGGATATCGGCGAAGATGAGCTTTTCCGGCCCGCGATCGCGGCAAGCGGCATCAACTCCGCCACGCTTTCTGACGAGATCCTGTGCGCCATTGAACGTTTGCTGGACGTGATGGACAGGCCGCTCGACGCGCGTATCCTGGGTAAGCAGATTATCCGCGAAATTCTCTATCACGTGCTGATGGGGCCGGGCGGCGGAGCGCTGCTGGCGCTGGTCAGCCGTCAGACTCATTTCAGCCTGATCAGCCGTGTATTAAAGCGTATTGAGAGCCAGTACACCGAGAATCTGAGCGTCGATGAACTGGCGTCTGAAGCCAATATGAGCGTGTCGGCGTTCCATCATAACTTTAAATCCGTCACCAGCACGTCGCCGCTGCAGTATCTCAAAAGCTATCGTCTGCATAAGGCGCGAATGCTGATGATTCACGACGGGATGAAAGCCAGCGCCGCGGCGATGCGCGTGGGCTACGAAAGCGCTTCGCAATTCAGTCGTGAGTTTAAACGCTATTTTGGCGTGACGCCGGGTGAAGATGCGGCGCGAATCCGTATGATGCAGGGGATTTGAGTCATCCTCTCCCGGTCGGGAGAGGAGAAAAAACATCAGGCGTTACAGTACTTTTTCTTGATCACCACAACCAGCGTGCCAACCAGACCCGCAACCAGCAGGAACATCGGCAGAATCATCAGGAATGTCATGACCTGATCTTCGTGGCGTTTCACAAAAGGAATCATGCTGATGGCGTAGCCCAGTGACGTCACCACGCCCACCCACAGCAGCGCGCTTAGCCAGTTAAAGAACTGGAAACGACGGTTAGACAGGCCCGAAATCCCTGCCATTGTCGGCAACAACGTGCGAATAAAGGCCAGAAAACGCCCGGCCAGCAGCGCCAGCAGACCATGACGATCGAACATGCAGGTTGCCCGGTTGTGATACTTGGTGGGCAATTGTGCCAGCCAGCCTTTGACTACGCGCGTGTTGCCGAGCCAGCGCCCCTGCAAATAGCTTAGCCAACAGCCCAGGCTCGCAGCAGAGGTTAAGATCACAATCGTCAGGGCGAAGTCCATAACGCCTTTACCAATTAACGCACCCGCCAGAAGCAGCAGACTATCCCCCGGCAGAAACGAGGCGGGCAGCAGACCGTTTTCGAGAAATAATGTGGCGAACATGACGAAATAAACGACACCAACGACGTGTGGATCCATCAGCGCTGCAAAATCGTGTTGCCAGAGCGCAGCGATAATATCTTGAATGACAGCCATGGACTTTCCTGTGGAACAACTTATATGCGGCTATTGTACTCCTGATTTCGCCCGCGGGGGTTGATCGTGGACCCAACAAATGCAGACATTTGTACTGTTAGCGTCTACAAAACGGTCCAGGAGTACATTTCTGTTCGCACTCTACACGATACGTTCAAATCCTGCCGATAAATCCGCCATCAGATCGTCAACATTTTCTAAACCAATGTGAAGACGAATCAGCGTGCCGGTGAAATCCACTTCCCCGCCAGGGCGCAGGCTGGCGATCTGCTCCGGTTGATTAGGCAGAATCAGCGATTCGAAGCCGCCCCAGGAGTAAGCCATGCTGAAGAGTGAGAAGTTATCCAGGTAGTTCGCCAGTTCGTCATTGTTCAGCCTTTTTTTAAGCACAAATGAGAACAAACCGCAGCTGCCCGTAAAGTCACGTTTCCAGAACTCATGCCCTTTACTGCCCGGCAGCGCGGGATGATTGACACGAGCAACCTGGGGATGCTGCGCCAGCCACTCGGCGATTTGCAGGCTGCTTTCGTGATGTTGACGCAGACGCACGCCCAGCGTACGCAGTCCACGGCTGGTCATATACGCCGTATCGGCATCGACCATTTGTCCCATCAGATAGGCATTTTCGCGCAGTTGGTCCCAGCAGCGGGCATTGGAAACCGCCGTGCCAATCATCCCGTCGGAGTGACCAATAAGATATTTCGTTGCGGCCTGAATGGAGATATCAATATCGAAATCGAGCGCTTTAAACAGCACACCCGCAGCCCAGGTGTTATCGATCATAATGATGGCATCGGGGGCGACGCGACGCACCGCACGCACAATCGCCGGAACGTCATGCACTTCCATGGTGATCGAACCCGGTGATTCCAGGAACACAATGCGCGTATTCGGCTGAATAAGTTCAGCGATGCCCTCGCCAATCAGCGGATCGAACCAGCCGGTGGTGACGCCAAGTTTAGTGAGGATTTTGGTACAGAAATCCTGGCTGGGTTCGTAGGCCGTATTGGTCATCAGGATATGATCGCCCTGTTCGACAAAGGCCAGAATGGTATTTGCCACCGCCGCCGCGCCGCACGGGAACAACGCGCAGCCCGCGCCGCCCTCCAGTTCGCACATGGCTTCCTGTAATGAAAAATGGGTCAGCGTGCCGCGGCGACCATAAAACAGCTCGCCTTTTGCGCGGTTACGGGTGGCGTGTTTTTTGGCCTCGACCGTATCAAAAACCAGCGAAGAGGCGCGCTGGATAACGCTATTTACCGAACCCTGAGTGTACTTTTTACTGCGTCCGGCCTGGACAAGCGTGGTATCAAGATGCTTCTCTGTCATGTTCGCTAAACCTGTTTTATACGTCTGGACGTCCAGACTACCACGATTGCGGAAATCTGCATCCGGATGCTTAGCGAATAAGCAGAATATTTTCTGAAAAATAAGCATAAGAAATTTTTAATGCGTAAGCGCAAGGAAAATGAGCGTAAATTTCGGCACTATGTAAATACTAATGAGAACCACTATCAATTCGATGTGGTTTTGATATTATTATGCTCAGAATTTGTGATTTGCGTCCTGGAGATACAGAGTGGGTAATAATTTGATGCAGACGGATCTCTCCGTTTGGGGCATGTACCAACATGCTGACATCGTGGTTAAGATTGTGATGATCGGCCTGATTCTGGCGTCAGTGATCACCTGGGCTATTTTCTTCAGCAAGAGCGTTGAGCTGATTTCCCAAAAGCGCCGCCTGAAGCGCGAACAGCAGCAGCTGGCTGAAGCCCGCTCTCTGGATCAGGCTTCTGACATCACGTCCGCATTTCATGCCAAAAGCCTCACCACCCAATTAGTCAATGAAGCTCAGAACGAGCTGGAACTCTCCGCAGGCAGTGAAGATAACGAAGGTATTAAAGAGCGTACCGGCTTCCGCCTGGAACGTCGCGTTGCCGCTGTTGGCCGCCACATGGGCCGCGGAAATGGCTATCTGGCGACCATAGGTGCGATCTCTCCGTTTGTGGGTCTGTTTGGCACCGTTTGGGGCATCATGAACAGCTTCATTGGTATTGCCCAGACGCAAACCACTAACCTCGCTGTAGTGGCACCGGGTATCGCAGAAGCTCTGCTGGCAACGGCTATCGGCCTGGTTGCCGCGATTCCTGCGGTTGTTATCTATAACATCTTCGCCCGTATGATTGGCAGCTTCAAAGCCACGCTGGGTGATGTTGCCGCGCAGGTTCTGCTGCTGCAAAGCCGCGATCTCGACCTCAGCGCCAGCTCCGTTAAGCCGGTCCATTCTGCTTCGAAACTGCGTGTAGGTTGATAAGTTATGGCAATGCGTCTCAATGAAAATCTGGACGATAACGGCGAAATGCATGAAATCAACGTGACGCCGTTTATCGACGTCATGTTAGTTCTGCTGATTATCTTCATGGTTGCTGCGCCGCTGGCGACGGTTGACGTGAAGGTGAATCTGCCCGCGTCTTCCAGCCAGCCGCAGCCGCGACCGGAAAAACCGATCTATCTGTCTGTTAAAGCGGATAAATCAATGTTCCTGGGCAATGACCCGGTGACCGATGAGTCTGTGATTCCGGCACTGGAAGCGCTGACTCAGGGTAAGAAAGACACCACGGTGTTCTTCCGCGCGGATAAAACCGTCGATTACGAAACCATGATGAGAGTGATGGACACGCTGCATCAGGCGGGTTATCTCAAGATTGGTTTGGTCGGTGAAGAAAAAACCGCAGTCAAATAAACGTTAAACGGCAACGCAAGTTGCCGTTTTTGTTTTCGCCCTCTCACACGGGAGAGGGCCGGGTGAAGGCTTCAGCACACAGAGGCGTTTAGCCCAGATGTTCCCCGCCGCAGACACCATGCACTTCTGCCGTCACGTAACTCGACTCCTGGCTGGCCAGATAGACATATACCCCCGCCAGTTCTGCAGGCTGCCCCGCACGTTTCATTGGCGTCTTCTGACCAAATTGCGGAATCTTATCCTGCGTCTGTCCGCCTGAAATTTGCAGCGCCGTCCAGATTGGGCCTGGGGCGACAACGTTCACGCGGATACCTTTCTCGGCCACCTGTTTTGCCAGTCCTCGGCTGTAGTTCAGTATTGCCGCCTTGGTAGAGGCATAATCCAGCAGATGCGGGCTTGGCTGGTAAGCCTGAATTGAGGATGTCGTCACGATGCTGGAACCGGCCGGCAGGAGCGGGATCGCCTCCTGGGTTATCCAGAAAAGCGCCAGTACGTTCACCGCGTAAGTCTGTTTAAACTGCTCGGTGGTCAAATCGGCAATCTTCTCGACGGCGACCTGTTTCCCCGCGACCAGCGCCAGTGTATCTAATCCTCCCAGCGCTTTGTGTGCCGTATGCACCAGCGAGCGGGCAAACGCTTCATCGCTCAAATCACCCGGAATCAGCACCGCTTTGCGGCCCGCTTCTTCAATCAACTGTTTGACCTGTAGGGCATCTTCCTCTTCTGCCGGCAGGTAGTTAATCGCCACGTCGGCGCCTTCACGAGCATAGGCAATAGCGGCTGCGCGTCCGATACCGGAGTCCCCGCCCGTCACCAGCGCCTTACGATCCTGAAGCCTGCCACTGCCTTTATAGCTCTTCTCGCCGCAATCAGGCACTGGCGTCATCTTCGACTGCACGCCGGGTGCGGGCTGTTTTTGCTTCGGGTAGTCGCCGGTAAAGTACTGAGTGGTAGGGTCCTGGATTTTCGTCTGGTCATTTGACATAAGTCGTCTCCGTGCGTGTGATCCAAGTTGATAAGCATAGGATATTGCACAGCGTTGTCGGAACGATTCAGGGGAATCTGACGTGGCGTCCTGCCTGGGGTGCGCTTCAGGGCGGTCGAAAAGATTTTAGCTGGCGGGTGTTGCGGCGGGTGTTTGGTGCGATCAGGGCTTGCTGGAGGAGGTATCTGTTTTTGCTGCGAGCGCATCTTCATCCAGGGCGACGCTGGTGACATTGGACGTGTGGTAGCCGCCATCAGCCAGTTTACGCGTCAGGCGTAATGTGGCGGTCTCCCGTGAAAGCAGGTGTTGATAATTGCTCTCCAGTCGCGCCATGATTTTATCTTTGAGCTCGGGTTTTAATTCCATCACGGCATTGATCATTGCGCCATAAATCTCTTCTTTAACCTGCAGAGAATATATTTCACGGCGGTTTTGCCATTTCAGGCGCACCAGCGCCGCTGGGATCGATACCATATCTTGCGCAATGCGCGTCATCTCGTCGTTCTTATGCTTAATCAGGGCGTCGAGATTTTGCTTTAAGATAAACTCATCACTTTTATGGTTGTCTAAAGTCAAATAAACGTTATTGTCTTCAACATCTTTTTTCACGTTAATCATCCTCTAGTTTATAAAAGATAGGGTTGTTTTTTTCACGCGTAATAAGATTAAGCCAAATTTCGTTGCCCGCTTCGTTTATTTCTTCGGTCTTTTCGTCCATTATTTGACTAAGGGTTTGGGCGTCTATTTCGCCTTCAGCCTGCAGGTCGTTAAGCAGGTGGGCAAAGGCTTCAATCTTTACCACGCGGTATAGCCGGTCTTTTATATGACGGTCGTGCTCTTCCAGCAGCATATTACGTGACTTACCGGTACGGGTAACACCAATTAATATGTCCGATTCGAAATCGGAAAGTTTTCTTTTTCCCTGAGTGAAATTAGCATTGTTTTCTGCTTCCGACGGTTTCGGGACCACAGATGTAATGTGGTACCTGACCGGGACAAGATTCTCGGGCAGCATTTTAATTTCCTTTAATTTCAACTCGGTAGGGTTAAACAAGGCGTGAGATTCGTTGACAATAACATGAGGCAAATTTAAAATCAAAAAAAATGGAGCAAACCCATGAACAGCGTTTTTTATTCTGTCATTACATTACTATTGCTGACCGCTGGTGTTCTTTTATTGATGCGAGAGCTCAATAAATCAAAAGACTTACAGCAAATTAGCGAGTCATCGCAACCGATTCTTATGACTAAAGAAGAGGGAGAGGACCATTTCTCGGTGCTCATGAATGCGATAACGCCGGTATGGTACTGGCGTGTCAATCATGAATATATCGATTTTCTTCATGCCACAATTAAGCGGATGAAGATGACAGAAATAAACGATACGCCGGGCCTTTTCGATGCCCAGCGTCGCTGTAGCGACCTGAATTCGGCCGTTTATAAATATTATGACAATATCAAAAAGCGCTGTCTGAACGGCGAAAAGGTGTCGCACTCTGATCTCGATGTGATGAATCTTCGCCAGTGTTTCCGGGAATTCAGCCTGGAAGCGTACCCGGATCTGGTGGTACTGGTCTGGCCGGAGTACCAGCGTCCGGTGGTTAACCCTGCTGATGTGTAGGGGCTTTGTAGGTTAGTTGTTGCAAACAGTTAACCTCGTTGCGATATACTGCGATCTGGTTTCGTTTGCTGACAGGACTCTATGGAACGCTTTTTTGAAAACGCAATGTATGCCTCGCGCTGGTTGCTGGCACCCGTCTACTTTGGACTCTCTCTGGCGTTGATCGCGCTGACGATCAAGTTCTTCCAGGAGATCTTCCACGTTTTGCCCAATATTTTCTCGGTAGCGGAATCCGATCTGATTCTGGTGCTGCTGTCACTGGTGGATATGACGCTGGTGGGTGGGTTATTGGTGATGGTGATGTTTTCGGGCTATGAGAACTTTGTGTCGCAGCTGGATATCGCCGAACACAAAGAGAAGCTGAGCTGGCTGGGCAAGATGGATGCCACGTCGCTGAAAAACAAAGTGGCGGCGTCAATTGTTGCGATCTCCTCGATCCATTTACTGCGCGTATTCATGGACGCCAAAAATATCCCAGATAACAAGCTGATGTGGTACGTCATTATTCATCTGACCTTTGTGCTCTCGGCTTTTGTGATGGGATATCTGGATAAGATCAGTAAGAAGTAAGCTCCGGATTCGGCTTTCTCCCGCAGGGAGAGGGCTGGGGTGCGGGCATCGGCCCGCCCCCCTGAATCATTTATCCGACGACGCCTGCCACAGATTCAGCTCTCCATCCGCAACATATTGATCAATCCGTTTCAGTTCGTCATCGCTAAAGCGAAGATTTTTCAGCGCCTGTACATTCTCTTCGAGTTGCTCAGGGCGGCTGGCGCCAATCAGTACCGACGTCACACGCTCATCTTTCAGAAGCCAGCTCAGGGCCATTTGCGCCATGCTCTGACCACGCTGCTGGGCCATGTCGTTGAGCAAATTCAGGCTTTTCAGGTTAGCCTCGGTCAACATCTTTTCCGTCAGTCCGCGCGCCTTTTTCCCTTCACGCTGCATCCGCGAACCTTCAGGAATACCGTTCAGATATTTTCCTGTCAACAAGCCCTGCGCCAGCGGTGTAAAGGCGATACAGCCCGTGCCGTTAGCCTCCAGCGTGTCCAGCAATCCACTCTTATCCACCCAGCGGTTCAACAGGTTATAAGATGGCTGATGAATAAGGAGTGGGATTTTCCATTCGCGCAGCAGTTCGGCCATCTTCTGTGTACGCTCCGCAGAGTACGACGAAATCCCCACGTATAACGCTTTGCCGCTCTGTACGGCGTGAGCCAGCGCGGAAGCGGTCTCTTCCATCGGGGTATTTTCGTCAACGCGATGCGAATAGAAAATATCGACATACTCCACACCCATGCGCTTCAGGCTCTGATCGAGACTGGCAAGCAGATATTTACGTGAACCGCCCGAACCATAAGGGCCTGGCCACATGTCGTAACCCGCTTTGGTGGAGATGATCAGCTCATCACGATACGCCGAGAAATCTTCCCGCAGCAGACGGCCAAAGTTTTCTTCGGCGCTGCCGGCTGGTGGACCGTAATTATTGGCGAGATCGAAATGGGTGATTCCGCAATCAAAAGCTTTACGCAGCAGGGCTCTCTGGTTGTCCAGAGGCTGAACGTGGCCAAAGCTGTGCCACAGGCCAAGCGACAGCGCGGGCAGGCGAAGACCGCTTTTTCCACAGTAACGATACTGCATGTTTTCATAGCGGCTGGGGTAAGCGTTCCAGGACATGATGTCTCCTTTCTTATCGATGGATTTTCGAAACAGCGTTTTCATTCTATCCTTAAATACCCGTCATAATTCAAGTTACCGGTGCAAAGACGACATCAGTTCACCCTGTCGCGGGATTCACGCCCTGGCCGTCGTTCTGCAACGCGAATTATTGTGGGCATAAATCACAGTTAATGGAGACAAGCGATGACGCGCCTGACAGCCAAAGATTTTCCGCAAGAATTGCTCGATTATTATGACTATTACGCCCACGGCAAAATTAATAAACGTGAGTTTCTGAATCTGGCGGCCCGCTACGCCGTTGGCGGTGTCACGGCGCTGGCGTTATTCAATATGCTCAAACCGAATTATGCTCTGGCCGAACAGGTGAAATTCACCGATCCCGATATTCTGCCGGAATACATTCATTATCCTTCGCCAAACGGGCATGGTGAAGTCCGTGGCTATCTGGTCAAGCCCGCTAAAACCACGGGGAAAGTCCCGGCGGTGGTCGTGGTGCATGAGAATCGCGGGCTAAATCCCTATATTGAGGACGTCGCCCGGCGCGTAGCCAAAGCGGGGTACATTGCCCTGGCTCCTGACGGTTTAAGTTCCGTGGGCGGCTATCCCGGCAATGACGAAGAAGGGAAGGTGCTTCAGCAGAAGGTCGATCCCACGAAGCTGATGAACGATTTCTTTGCCGCCGTCGAGTTTATGAAAAAACATCCTGACGCCACCGGTAAAGTGGGGATCACCGGATTTTGCTACGGCGGAGGGATCTCCAATGCCGCAGCGGTCGCTTACCCGGAACTGGAGTGTGCGGTGCCGTTTTATGGGCGTCAGCCTGCTGCGGCCGATGTCCCGCGGATCAACGCGCCTTTATTGTTGCACTACGCGGAGCTGGATAAGAACATCAACGAAGGCTGGCCGGCCTATGAAGCGGCTTTGAAATCGAATAACAAGGTTTATGAGGCGTACATTTACCCCGGTGTGAATCACGGATTCCATAATGATTCGACGCCGCGCTACGACGAGCCAGCGGCAGAGCTGGCGTGGAAAAGAACGTTGGGCTGGTTTGAGAAGTATTTACGCTGATATACCGATCATTGACTGACAGATTTTATATTCTCAGGGCCGGATAATACCGGCCTTTTATATTTGCGCGCTAATTATCTGGGTATTGATGCCGTAGCGAAAGGTGCTGTTATATATCCCCTGACGATTTTGTGGTCTATTGATTGTTAAACAGATTTAAAATTTTCCAGCTAACTGAATTGTGACAGAAAAATATTCAGATGAGTCTCTTTATCATTGCGTAATCTTTTTTTAGATAAAAGTAAGGGTATAAGGTTTTTTAGTAAAATAGCTGCAAAAGAGTATAACTTCGCCATTTTCTGCCGATAACGAGGGTAAGACTCATCCTCTGGATGAGTTCTCACTAACGGCAAGGATAACTCTTATGCATATGCTTCGTAATTTTACTATCCGGTTCGTGATGCTCACGATTCTGGGTATTTTTTGTTTGATGTGGGCAGGGGTTGGGCTTTACAGCACCTGGTCACTTTCCAGGGTATCTGATGGCAATGAAATCGATCGCCAGATCGTAAAACAAATGACGTTATTAGGGCAGGGCAACGATCAATACTTCCGTTTTGTCACCCGTCTTAGCCGCGCGATGGAGGCAAAAGCCGCGGGCGGAAATCCGGACTTAGCGCCCGCGCAGCAGGCGCTGGATAATATGGGCAAGAAGCTCGAGGAGATGAAAGCGATCTCTCCGGGCCCGATGGATGAGAAAACGTCCGCCGAGGTGATCAGCAGCTGGCAGGCGTTGCTCGATCAGGGGATTAAACCGCAAATGCAGCAGGCGCAGCAGGGAACTATCGACGGCTATCGTCAGCAGGCCAACAACGTCACTCCGGCACTCAGCCGCGCTTTTGGCGCTGCAGCGGATAAGTTCAACACGGCGGCGGGCAACACGCTCGACAGCACCCGTGTGGTGGTGGACAGCCTGACCAGTACGACCCGCACGGTCATTATCTGCGCGACGATTATTGGCTTACTGATCCTGCTGTTCACCGATCGCTATCTGGTCGCGATGCTGGTTAAGCCGCTGGATCGCATTCGTGAGCATTTCCGTCAGATTGCACAGGGCGATCTCAGCCAGCCGATTGCCTCGTTTGGGCGTAACTGTGTGGGTCAGCTGGTGCCGTTACTCAGCGCGATGCAGGATAGCCTGCGTGAGGCGGTCAGCTCGATCCGTTCCGGCAGTGAAAATATCTGGCGCGGAGCAACCGAAATATCCAGCGGCAATAACGATCTCTCTTCGCGTACCGAAGAGCAGGCCGCCGCGCTGGAGGAGACGGCCGCGAGCATGGAACAGCTCACCGCCACCGTGAAGCTGAATGCTGAAAATGCGCGTCAGGCCAGCCATCTGGCGGATGTGGCTTCGACCACCGCGGGGCGGGGTGGCTCGCTGGTCGAGGACGTTGTCGCCACAATGACCGGTATTTCCGACAGTTCGAAGAAAATTGCCGAGATCACTACGGTGATCAACAGTATCGCTTTCCAGACCAATATTCTGGCCCTGAACGCGGCGGTAGAAGCCGCCCGCGCCGGGGAACAGGGGCGTGGATTTGCCGTGGTGGCGGGTGAGGTGCGCAATCTGGCGAGCCGGAGCGCTAACGCGGCGAAGGAGATCGAAGGGCTGATCGCCGACTCCGTTTCACGCGTGGAACAGGGCGCGCTGCTGGTCAACGATACGGGCAACACCATGGAAGCTATCCTGCGTGACGTGACCGAAGTGACGACTATCATGAAGCAAATCGCGTCGGCATCGGAAGAGCAGAGCAAAGGTATCTCTCAGGTGGGCGTGGCGATTACCCAGATGGACGGTGTGACCCAGCAGAACGCCTCGCTGGTGGAACAAGTTTCAGCTGCGGCCTCTGCGCTGGAGCGCCAAACCGAGGAACTGCAGCGATCGGTGCAGAAATTCCGCCTCTCCGCCTGACCTTCCTTTTCATAAGGCCGCCTCGTGCGGCCTAAATAGCACTAGCCATCGTTTAAAATTTCGCTATATAATTTTATATATAGCGAATGAGGGCATAGCGATGGAAAACCATTTTGGCAAAGGGCTGATGGCGGGAATGCGCGCGGCGCAGGCTGATAGCGCCAAAAACGTCGCGCACTTCTGTACCGACTATAAACGTGGATTTGTGCTGGGCTTCTCGCACCGAATGTTTGAAAAAACCGGCGATCGCCAGCTAAGTGCGTGGGAGGCCGGTATTTTGACGCGGCGCTACGGTTTAGATCGCGACATGGTGATGGATTTTTTTAAAGAGAATCAGTCCAGCACCATACTGCGCTACTTTCTCGCGGGCTATCGTCTGGAGGGGTGAACATCGGTGATAATCTGCGTGACCTGAGAAAGTGAGCCGATTTTGACTTCGCTGGAACGCTGGAATTTACTCTTGTCAATCAACAACAAAGACTGGATGGCGCGCTTTAACAATTGCGCTTTAAAGGTGGCGCTCTGTTCGGCGGGGTCCCACATTGCGCCGTTTTCGTCCACACCCTCGCAGGAAAAAATAAACAGGTCGATCTCCACGTCTTTCAGTAACGCCCCCAGTGAAGGGTTAACATAACAGCGGTACTTACGATCGAGCGTTCCTCCCGCGCAGATCAACGTGATGCGCTCGCGCTTTGCCATTTCATGGCAGACCGGCAGGCTGTTGGTGAAGACCGTCAGGTTGATATCGGGGAGCTGACGCGCCAGCTGAAAGCAGGTGGAACTGGCATCCAGCGCAATCGTCATGCCTTCAGTCAGGTAGTCCAGCGCGTGTCGCGCGATATCCACTTTATCGGCGTAATGACTTTTCAGCCGCGCGCCAAATGGCTCGCCGCCATCGCGGTTGTCGGGATGAATCATGCGCGCACGGCCATGATGGCGGACAATTTTGCCCTGCTGCTGAAGGCCTTTCAGGTCGCGGCGGATCGTCTCTTTGCTCACGTCGAGCTGTTCTGCCAGCGTGTCGGTCGTTAACCATTCGCGGTCGCTGAGCATCTGGATAATGCGCTGCTGTCGGCTGATTTTCACGCGTCCGTTCCGGTTCGGGAAAGCGATAATAACGTCGAACCAATCGCCACGCCGTTCTTTCCGGTGTGCTTGATCTGATACATGGACTGGTCGGCGCGGCGTAGCGCGTTGACGAAATCATCCTGCGGCTGCACCTCATCAATACCAATCGACGCGCCCACCTGCGCCTGACCGTTATCCAGTTCAAACGGCGTCAGCGCTGCGCGCAGGCAGCTATGGGCGGTACTGTGAACCAACAAGCTGGTGAGCGGAAAAGGCAGCAACAGCACAAACTCATCCCCTCCCAGACGGCCAACAATCGAGCCCGGCGGGCACGTTTCACCCAGCCGTTTGCTCAGCTGGATCAGCAGTTCATCGCCGCTGCGATGGCCAAAGGTATCGTTGACCGTTTTGAAATCATCAAGGTCGATAAACGCCACGCACAGCGGCCCTTGTCCTTTCAACGCGTTATAGTGTTTGATTAACGCATGGCGATTGGCGAGTCCGGTCAGCGGGTCGTGGTTTGCCAGCAGCGCGAGTTGTTCTTCGTACTGCTTCTCTTTGGTCATATCAATGTGAGTCCCGGTGACCTTCAGCGGATGACCGTGTGCATCCCATTCGCTGACGCGCCCGCGATCCAGCACCCAACTGATGGTGCCGTTTTTATGCTGCATCCGATGCAGGGCTTCATAGAACGGCGTTTTACCGTGCAGATGATCGTAAAAGGCATCCAGCACCATCTGTTTATCATCTGGATGAAGATGCTCGCGCCAGACGTCAAACTGCGCATTCAGCTCTTTCGGCTGATAGCCCAGCATCGACCCCCAACGGCGGTTATAGATAATCAGTTTCCCACTGGGCACGTCCAGCTGCCAAAGACACAGGCCCGTGCCATCCAGCGCCGCGCTGAGTTTACTGCGGGCGTCACGCGCCAGCCTGGCGAGCCGGGCGTTATGCTTTTTCAGATTTTGAATCTGCTGTCTCAGCGCCTGTTCTGACATGGGATATTTCGCAGGAAAATAAGAATGATTCTTGCCATTTTCCCCCCTGCTTGTAAATACGCCGTTGAAAAAAGAGCGTGATTTGCGCTAAGTCATTTTCTTTTCATTGAAATGACAGCGATTGTGGCGTGGCGATCAACGTTAAACCCTGATGATTTTTTTTAAAAGTCCACTTTTGGAATGTGTTTACGTTGAATAAATAAGCCTGAGAATTATCTTGTACAAGATTTTCTATTTAATGCGAAGCAATGGATGCTATGAATTCTCGACCTCTCGTTATTCTTTATGAACCGCGTGTATTGCTCCGCAATGGCCTCTGCGCACAGCTTCAGGAACAGGGACAGCACGTTATATCTTGTCGCGCTTTTGAGCAGATAACGGAAGAGATTTGTATCCAGACAAATTCGCCAAAAGTTTTAGTGGTTGGGGCCGGGGGGTTAGGCGACTCAGTCAGCAAAATGCTGCGGATCTTCCATTATACCAAAGCCATGGCGCTGAAAACGCTGGTCTATCTGCCCTATCAGGATGAACTGCTGACCCGATTATTTATGGCATCGGGGGCGAGCGGTTGTCTGGCTGAGGATGAACTGGAGGAGAAACTGCTGCCCGCTATTAATGATTCAAGGATTAAACGTCATCGCGGACAACATTTCTCATTCTCCGAGATGAATGTGCTGCTTGATTATGCATCCGGGATGCAAACGCAGGAGATCGCTGTCCGGCGTAATTGCAGCTACAAAACGGTCTTTACGTTTAAACGTAACGCCAGAATGCGTCTGGATATTGAGACAAAAGCAGGCTGGATGGATTTGCTCACAGCGATTAACCAACTCTCTTCCTGCAATAAATAAGGATATTTATGTTTATTTTCCAAATTCAAAATCACATCAGCAATAACATTTATCTTGCTGGTATTCGCTGTAGTCTGGATAAACTTGCCAGCCACAATCCACACTGGCGTTATCAGATGGCCTCTGCGCAAGTCTGCCCGGAAAGTGAAGTGCATCTGATGACTTTTGATGTCACGCACTGTAATACGACAGAAGAATTCCTTTCCTGTGATGTACCAAATACTCCGCATGCACTGGTTCTGATTAAAGCGGCACAAAAAGAACTGCTTTCCAGCCTGGTCACGCACTTTAACTGTTCTATCCTGTGTGTCGATGAAGTTAATTTCCAGATGCGCGAACTGATTGAAACGGTCGTAAAAAATAATCGTTATCTCAGCGCGATAGCCACTCGACATAAAACGATTGTTTTCCCGGTTGAGCAGGCGATGTTAACCCGCACGGAATGCACCATTCTGGGTTATCTCGGGCAGGGGCGCTCAGGTGTCGACATCTCGAAAGCGTTATTCCGTAGTGAAAAAACCATCAGCACACATAAACGAAGCATCATGAGAAAGCTGAAGGTGACGAACGATCTGGAGCTGAGAAAATACATTCAGGGATACGAAAGTAAGAGAGGGTTGTATAACTAAAAGCCGTCTTTTATGGGAAGTGATGAGCACGCACTCGTTAAAGCCGGGCCAACAGGACGTTGCCCGGCACTGCTGACGACGGATTAATGCGTGGCTTCGCCGACCATACCGCCCGCACCGGCACCCACCGCTGCGCCTTTCAGCACACTTTTGCCTGTCATAGCCGCGGCACCCGCTCCTACGACCGCTCCCACAGCACCGCCTTTACGGGCGGCTTTCCCTGTATCGCCACTTTTGAACATCGCCCCGGTACCTGCGCCCACCACGGCCCCTCCTACGGTGGATTTCACACTTTTACCTGCGGCTGCGCCCACAGCGGCGCCTACCAGCGCGCCGGTCCCCGTTTTATCAATAGCAAAGCCTGAAGCAGAGAAGATCAGCGCGCCGATGATGAGGGTTGTTTTCATTAATTTCATTACAGCTCCTTTGTAGCAGATAGCGGTTGATAATTGGCTTCACTTACCCAGGCAGACAGTAACGTCCAGGATACTGCCAGTAAGACCGGACCAATCATGAGGCCGATCATCCCCCAGGTCAGCATTCCGCCGATAACGCCAGTCATGATCAGCAGCAGCGAAGTATCCGCGCCGCGTTTAATCAGAATCGGTTTCAGGATGTTGTCCAGCGAGCCAGCCACTACCGTCCAGATGAGTAACAGAACTCCGTTCCAGTGTTCACCCTGATAAAATAGCCAGATAAGCGCCGGCAGCATGATAATCACCGGGCCGAGCTGCATCAGGCAGAGGACAAAGATAATTCCGGTCAGCAGGCCGCTTGACGGTATCTGGCAGATTGCCATTCCCAGACCGGCAAAAGCGGACTGAATCACGGCAGTAAGGACGACTCCCATTGCCACGGCCTGAACCGTTTTTCCGGCCAGTAATACCGCATAGTCCCCACGCTCGCCTGCAATGCGAAACGCAAACTGACGCAGACCGCGCGCGATAGTTAGCCCATAGAGATAAAACACCAGGCAGGCGAGCAGCATCATCAGTCCGTTGGCAACCAGTGCCCCAAACTGACTCAGCCCCTGCGCCAGCATCATCACCAGTTTGGTGATCCACGGTTTCAGCGTGGCAAAAAACGTCGCCGCGTTTTCATGCAGCAGCGCCAGCCACTTACTGTGTAAATGCTCACCGACCACCGGAATACGGGCCAGAAAATCGAGTGTCGGCAGATGGGATTTATCCACGTGCATCAGCCACTGCAGGAGGCGGCCTAGCAGCGTCGACAACGTTCCGGCACTGTAAACAATGGGAACAAGAAAGGTGGCAGAGAGAAACAGCATCATCAGCGCGATAGGCAGTTTCGTGCCACCGCCCAGTTTGCGTTTCACGCTGGTATAGAGCGGCCACGTTGCGATCACGATCAGCCCTGCCCACACTACGCTCAGCAGGAAAGGGTGCAGGATCCAGATGGCGCAACAGAGTAGCGTCACGATAATAATGATACTGAAAAGCGTTTGCGGCAGATCGCGCGGATGTTTGATGGTGTCCATTAATTCACCAGCTCCTGCGAAAGGAGGGCCTGACGTTGATCGTTCAAATGCACGTCCATTTGCGGGTAGGGCATTTGGATCTGATTGGCATCCAGCGCATTTTTGATGTTTTCCATCAGATCGTAATACACATCCCAGTAGTGCTTGTTATCCGTCCACACCCGCACCACAAAATTCAGCGATGAAGGGGCAAATTCGCTAAGACGAATGGTATGGCCTGCATCGTGTTTGATACGCGGATCGAGCACGATGACGGCTTTAACGACATTCTTAAGATGTTCGATAGAGGTGTTATAGGAAACCCCAAGCGTAATATCGACCCGACGTTCTTTCTGGCGAGAGAAGTTGGTGATCTCACTGGCAATGATTTTACCGTTCGGCACCACGACCATTTTGTTGTCAGAAGTCCGCAGCGTGGTGGAGAAAATATGCACCTCTTCAATGGTCCCGGCCACAGCGCCCACGCTGGCGTACTCGCCCGCGCGAATCGGGCGTAAGGTCACCAGCAAGACACCTGCCGCAAAGTTAGCGAGAGAGCCTTGCAAGGCCAGGCCAATCGCCAAACCTGCCGCACCGATCACCGCAATAATCGAAGAGGTTTCTACGCCCACGCGTCCAAGCGCGGCAATAGCGGCAAAAGCGACCATCGCATAGCGCAGCAGCGCGCTACAAAACTGGGTAATGGTGGTGTCGACGTTGCGGCTTAAAAGTAACTTTTTAAACCCGCTGCTGGTAATACGGGCGATAAATATCCCAACGAATAAAAGAAAAATTGCGCCACACAGGTTAGCGATCCCTTGCAGAATAACGGACTCATTGTTAACGACCCAGTGGATCAACTGTTTGATCCCTGGAAAAGCTTCAAACTTCATGTCGGTGTTCCCTGTCATAAAACCCCCATTTTAGTAAGGGCCAGGCCGCATACCGCCGAATTTTTTGTCTAATAGTGGAGCAAAAAATACTACCCCTTCAGGAGATCACGACGTTTGTGCTCAATCGATATGTAATTAATTGTATAACGAAGGGCGAGGGCAGTATGAAACGGTGATTTGGCAGGTAGTGGCGTTAAGTTTAACCCTGTGCGGAATATGCTTGTGCGCTTCTGACGCCTCGGGCGCAGGCGCTGAGCGAGTATTTACACACCAGGGAAGCCAGGGCGATTCTGGCTGAAGCGGGGTTTGGCTGTTAACCGGGCGGCGAACCGCCCGGAAGTCAGTTAGGCCTGACGTTTGTCTTCGGTGTGAGTGTCGAAGTCGCTCGCCGCATGGCGTTCATGGAGCTGTTCAGCGGGCTCGCCAAACGTCCGGTTAACGATGCGTCCACGTTTAACGGCAGGGCGTTCGGCCACTTCCTTGGCCCAGCGCTGAACGTTTTTGTAACTTTCAGCATCGAGGAATTCGGCGGCGTTATACACGTTCCCGAGCACCACATTGCCGAACCACGGCCAAATCGCCATATCGGCGATGGTGTACTCCTCGCCCGCGACGTAACGGCCGCGCGCCAGCTGTTTATCCAGTACGTCGAGCAGGCGTTTTGACTCCATGGCGAAGCGGTCGATCGCATACTCAATCTTGACGGGCGCATAGTTGTAAAAATGGCCGAAACCGCCGCCGAGGAACGGGGCCGAGCCCTGCAGCCAGAACAGCCAGTTCAGGGTTTCGGTGCGTCCAGCCGGATCCTTTGGCAGGAAGTGACCAAATTTCTCTGCCAGATAGAGCAGAATATTGCCGGATTCAAATACGCGCAGGGGCGGATTCACAGAGTGGTCACGCAGTGCCGGAATTTTTGAGTTCGGGTTGACGTCCACAAATCCGCTGGAGAACTGGTCACCCTCGCCGATGCGGATCAGCCACGCGTCATATTCCGCGCCTGTCACACCTTGCGCCAGAAGTTCTTCCAGCATGATTGTCACTTTCTGCCCGTTTGGCGTACCCAGCGAATAGAGCTGGAGCGGATGCGTGCCCACCGGCAGCGTTTTTTCATGCGTCGCGCCAGAAACCGGACGGTTGATATTGGCGAACGCCCCGCCGCTGTTCTGTTTCCATTCCCACACTTTAGGTGGCTGGTAAGTGTTGTCGGACATGTTGATCTGCCTTTTGAGTGATGTGTTGAGGCAGTGTAGCAGGAGATTCGTGAACGGTTTAACGAACTGAGCGCATAAGGTTATGCGCGTTTTGTATCTGCGCTTACATATATCAAATTCGTTATAAGCTTAGCCGAAAATCGCATTTTCATTGTTAATGCGCATTATCCCAAAGCTGAATATGATGCTCACACATAAAGAGAAGTAAATTGTATTAAACACTTTTAAGGCAAGGAGTTAGTGAGATATGCGTAAGCTACTATTATCTGCTGTCCTGGTTTCTGTGGCGTTGGCCGCAGCGGGTTGTGACGATGCGAAAAAGAATGAAACCGCGAACGCACCTGCCGCCAAAAGCGATGCGCTAAAAGACGGTGGCTCGCTGATTATCGGTATCACCTCCGGCGATCCGCTGGCCGTTAACCCCCTGTACGCCAGCGACCGTACCACCCTGACCATTATGCAGGCGCTTTACGCTCCGCTTTACAGCTTCAACGACGGGAAAATCGAATGGGGTCTGGCAGAAAGCCTGACGCCTTCCGCCGATAATCTCAGCTACACCCTCACCTTAAAACCGAATCTGAAATGGCAGGATGGCCAGCCGCTGACCGCCAGCGACGTGGTATTTACCTTTAATAAACTGCTGGATGCCAAACAGCACAGTTTCTTTCGCAGCATGTTCACCTACGGCGGTAAGCCTGTCGAAGTGAGTAAAGTCGACGATCGCACCGTTAAATTCACCTTACCGCAGGTGAGTGCCGCCTTTACCGGAACGCTGGTGCAGATCTACCCGATCCCTGAGCACGTTTTTGCCAAAGAAAGCGATCTGGAAAAGAGCACCAAAAACGATGCGCCGGTTGGCTCCGGTCCGTTCAAATTCAAAGAGTACCGTGCGGGGCAGTATTACGCGCTAACGCGTTTTGATGATTACTGGAACGGCAAAGCGAAACTTGATTCGGTGACCTATCGCTTTGCCAAAGACAGCAACTCCGCAAACCTTGCGCTGCAAAACGGTGAAATCAACCTGAAGATGGTTGATCCGCAGGACGTCAGCCGCCTGAAGAATACCGGTAAATTTGATTTTGTCGTCTATCCGGAAGGGCGTCTGGCGTACATGACGTTCAACCAAAATGTGCCGGTCATGAAGAGCAAAGCCCTGCGTCAGGCGATTGCCTACGCCATTAATAAAGATGAGCTGACGCAAACCGCGTTTACCTCGCTGGATTACGCCAAACCGGCCACCTCGTTCCTGACACCGGATACCCTCTACCAGACGGACGACGTTGAGCAGTACAAATACGACGCGCAAAAAGCCAAAGCGCTACTGCAATCCTCCGGCGTGCCCGCGAACCTTAAGCTGCGTCTGGCCTATGTGAACACCAACAAAACCCAGGAGAGTATGGCGCTCTACATTCAGCAGCAGCTGAAAGGCATTGGCGTGAATGTGGAGCTGATGCCGCTGGATTCCAACGCCATGTCGCAGCGCAGCCTGGATATGAATAACACCGCATGGGAGCTGAATCTGGGCGGTTACATCATGGGCGCCGAGCCGGACGGCTACAAATCCCTATTCATGAGTAACGAAGCCTACAACTACGCCCACTACAAAAATCCGCAATTTGATGCCCTGTGGGATAAAGGCGCAATCGAAACCGACAGCGGCAAACGGGCGGCAATCTACAAACAGATCCAGCAGACGGTGGCGAACGAGATGACCTACTACCCGATCGCCTACACGAATGCGACCGTTGCCGTGGATAAGCGTTTCGGCGGTACTCAGGAAGCACAGCCGAAGCCGGTGTACATGTTCCAGGATCTCTCCAGAATCTATCAAAAATAAGCAGTTGCCCCGGTCGCCTGGCTGGGGCTTTTTTTATGGGTAAGTCGTGTAAGGGTAAGTTGTGAACACATTACTGACGCGTCGGTTGCTGCAACTGCTGCCGATGCTTTTCTTTATTTCACTGGTTGCGTTTCTGCTGGTTAAACTCGCGCCAGGCGATCCGGTCGCCGCGTATATCACCCCGCGGATGGCCCTGGAAGATATCGAGCGCATTCGTCAGAGCCTGGGGCTGGATAAGCCGCTGGTGACGCAATACTTCCTGTGGTTAAAGAACGTGTTGCAGGGCGATCTGGGCTACTCGCTGATTTACCACCGCCCGGTGCTGGAGATGATCGGCGAACGCATTCCGGCCACGCTTGGGCTGATGGGCGCGTCGCTGGTGATGGCGATTGTCCTCGCCATTCCGCTGGGGCTGCTGGCGGGCGCGTTCAAACACCGCTGGCTGGATCACCTCCTGAATTTATTCGCCTATATCGGGATCTCTGTACCGATTTTCTGGTTTGGTATTTTGCTGATCACCGTCTTTGCGGTGCAGCTGAACTGGTTTCCCAGCATGGGAATGCGCACCATCGGCATGGAGGACAACTGGCTGGACGTGGTCCGTCACGGCGTGCTGCCCTGTATCGCGCTGACCTTTTACAACCTCTCCAGCTACGTGCGCTATATCCGCTCGAACACCTTTTCGCAGCTCTCCGCCGACTATGTGCAAACCCAGCTGGCGTATGGCGCAACCCGCACCAGCATCCTGTTCCGCCATGTGCTGAAAAACGTGCTGCTGCCGGTGATCACTCTGTTTGGTTTGTCGTTTGGCGAGCTGGTGGTGGGCGCGTATGTGACGGAAAGCGTCTTTTCGTGGCCGGGGATGGGATTGCTGGGGATCCAGTCGATCACCTCGCTCGACTACCCGCTGATCATGGCAATCATCATGCTGTCGTCGCTGATGCTGATCGTCGGCAATCTGATCGCCGACTTACTCTATCGTTTCGCCGATCCCCGTATTCGTACACTGAGGTAACCCCGGATGAGCAGACGCTGGCAACAAGTACGCCACCAACTGCGCCGTAATCGTCCGGCGCAGTTTTCTTTATTTGTCCTGTTTATTTTTATTGCTGCTGCGCTTTGCGCGGGGCTGAGTCCGTACGATCCCGACCAGATGTCGCTGGGGGCGCGCACATTACCCCCGGATGCAGCGCACTGGTTTGGCACCGATGAATACGGGCGGGATTACTTCACCCGCGCGCTGTACGGCGGGCAAATCTCGCTGATGGTCGGCTTTCTGGCGATGATCTTCTCCACCCTGATTGGCACCGTTGTGGGAACGGTAAGCGGTTATTTTGGCGGCTGGCTGGATAACCTGATGATGCGCGTCGTCGATATTCTGATGGCCATTCCGGCGTTTTTCCTGCTGTTGGTGGTAAACGCCTATCTGAAACCGGGTGTGGATAACATCATTCTGATTATCAGCCTGCTGACGTGGATGAGCATGTCGCGACTGGTGCGTGCGGAAACGCTATCGGTAAAAGAGCGCGAATATGTTCTGTACGCCCGCGCGTCGGGCGAACACCCGCTGCGGATTATTTTGCGCCACATTATTCCGGGCGTCCTGCCGACGATTATCGTGGCCGGCACGCTGAACATTGCTTCTGCGATTCTGATGGAATCGACCCTCAGCTTTCTCGGACTGGGGGTGCAAGCGCCTGCGGCGTCGTGGGGGAGTATGCTCAACAACGCACAGTCGTACATTGGCGAAGCCTCGTGGCTGGCGATGTTCCCCGGCATTTTGATTTTGCTGACGGTGTTTAGTTTTAACGTGCTGGGCGACGTATTCCGCACTGCCTTTGAGCCGGGAGCGAACCGCGATGAATAATTTATTAGAACTCGATAATCTGAAAACCTCGTTCCGCACGCGTGACGGCGAAGTCCAGGCCGTGCGCGGCGTGAGCTTTCATGTGCAGCCCGGTGAACTGGTCGGCATTGTGGGGGAATCCGGGTGCGGAAAAAGCGTTACCTGCAAATCGATCATCCAGCTTCTGGGCAGCAACGGGCGGATTTCGGGCGGCAGTATTCGCTTTCAGAATGACGATCTGGCCCGCAAGACGCCTGAGCAAATGCGTAAGATCCGCGGCAACGACATAGCGATGATTTTTCAGGATCCCATGACCGCGCTGAATCCGGTTCTGACCATCGGTAAACAGATGGCGGAAATCCTGGTGCGCAATAAAGGACTCTCTAAAAAAGCAGCAAAAGCGGCGGCTATCGCCATGCTGGAACAGGTGGGTATCGCTGAAGCCGAACGGCGTTACGACCAGTATCCGCATGAGTTTAGCGGCGGTATGCGCCAGCGGGTGATGATTGCTATCGCGCTCTCCTGCAACCCGAAACTGCTGATCGCCGATGAGCCGACGACCGCGCTGGATGTGACCATTCAGGCGCAAATTTTACGTTTGCTGAAGAGTCTGCAGCAACAAACTGAAACGGCGATTCTGCTGATTACCCACGATCTTGGCGTCGTGGCGCAGGTGTGCAGCCGCGTGGTGGTGATGTATGGCGGGCTGGTCATGGAGGAGGGCCGCGTGGAGGATATTTTTTACCGTCCGGCGCATCCGTATACGCAAGGTCTGCTGGCCTCGTTGCCCCGACCGGACGACGCGGACCACCGGTTGTCCCCCATTGAGGGCACGCCGCCGGGCTTACTTAATCCCCCGCCGGGTTGTCCCTTCGCCGGGCGCTGCCCGCGGCGGCTGCCGCAGTGCGAACGGCAGCCAGCGTTTTATTCTGTGGGCGAGGGGCATCGTGCAGCCTGTTGGCTCTGGGCTGATAAGGAGGTTCAGGCATGAGCGAGCAAAATTCTCCGTTAGTGAGCGTACGTGAACTGCATAAACACTATCCCCTTAGCGGCGGACTGTTACGCAAAAGGGCGGTCGTAAAGGCGCTGGATGGCGTGAGTTTTGATATTCAGCGCGGTGAAACGTTTGGCCTGGTGGGAGAGTCCGGCTGCGGGAAATCGACGCTGGGACGGGCAATGCTGCGTCTGTTTGATATCACCTCGGGTGAAATTCACTTTGCCGGACACGAAATTGCGCAGGCCAGCGAAAAACAGCTTAAGCCGCTGCGCAAGCGAATGCAGGCCATTTTCCAGGATCCTTACTCGTCGCTAAATCCAGGGATGACGGTGCAGCAGCTGGTGGCCGAACCGATGCAAATTCACGGTTACAGCCGTGAGGAGCAACGTGAACGTACTGAAACGTTGCTCTACAAAGTGGGGCTTAAGCAGGAACATTTGCAGCGTTTTCCGCATGAGTTCAGCGGCGGACAGCGTCAGCGTATCAGCATTGCGCGCGCGCTGTCGGTACGGCCTGAGTTTGTGCTGTGCGACGAGCCGCTCTCGGCGCTGGATGTCTCGGTGCAGGCGCAGGTGGTCAATATTTTGCAGGATCTGCAGCAAGAGCTGGGGCTTACCTATCTGTTTATCGCTCACGATCTGTCGATGGTACGCCATATCTCCAGCCGCATTGGGGTGATGTATCTTGGCAAGCTGGTGGAAGTGGCACCGGCGGGCGAGCTGTACCAGCATCCGGCGCATCCCTATACGCGCGCGCTACTGGCCGCCGTTCCACGGCCCGATCCGCGCATTCGTCATCTGGAGCAGGCCACCCTGCGCGGGGAGATCCCAGGCCCGACGTCGACGCTGCCTGGCTGTAAGTTTTGCAGCCGCTGTCCCCATGCGATGCCGGTGTGTCAGGCGCAAGAGCCGGTCATGCAGGAAATTTCGCCAGGTCATTTTGCAGCGTGTTGGCTGTTTAAGGCGTGAGGGCGCGTGATTGATTCATTCTCAGGCCGGGTAAGACGAAGCGTCACCCGGCCTGAGGGCAAGGGCAGTATTACGCGCCTGAACGCTCAACCCATTTGCTCACCTCATCGCCACTTCCCAGATCCGCCTGCACCAGGCCGTTGACCATAAACGTCGGGGAGACGTGGATACCGTTCTGCCGGGCGTATTTGCAGTGCCATTTGATCTCCGTTTGTAGCTCCGGGCGGGCGAATGCTTCAGCGAGAGAGACGCCACTGTAACGCTCGATGCGGGCAACGATCTCTTCAGGTGTCGCCTGCATGTTCGGTCCGCTACAGTGATCGGTAAATTCAAACTCTTCGCGATGGTCGGCCACTGCCTGCATCACTTTATGCGCCGCATTTTTGCCATCGGGCAGCGTGGAGGCCGCCAGAATACAGCGGACGATTACCCCGGAAAAAAGATGCCACGGCTGCGACTGTAAACGAATTTTGACCGTTATCTTATCTTCGCCAGCCTGTTCCAGCAGGGCGGGTATCTTGTTAAATGCCTTCACCGAGAAAGGGCAGGTAGGTTCCAGAAACATTTCAAAGATGCGTGGACCGTTTCCCCATTCCAGGGGTTGTGCCTGTAAGTTCATATTGACTCCTGATATTGTGCTTTATGATTTTTCATCATTGTGACGACGAATAATGTGCCATCCAGGTGTATCATAATTCCACCTCTGTCTGGTTAATTACAACGTGCAGACGACGACAACCCTCATAACATTGCCGCCTGCCTGTTTTAGGTTGGATACATGCGTAATAAAGGAAAGTTAAGCAGTGACGCTCCGTTTGGGACGTTATTAGGATATGCGCCGGGTGGCGTGGCAATTTACTCTTCAAATTACAGCAGTCTGGATCCGCGGCATTACCCGGGGGATGCAGACTTCCGCAGCTATATCGGCAATGAATATATGGGGCATAAATGGCAGTGCGTTGAGTTCGCTCGCCGTTTCCTGTTCCTTAACTACGGTTTTGTCTTTACCGACGTGGGGATGGCGTGGGAGATTTTCTCGCTGCGTTTTCTGCGTGAGGTCGTTAACGATAATATTTTGCCGCTTCAGGCATTTGCTAACGGTTCCCGCCGCGCGCCCGAAGCCGGCTCGCTGCTCATCTGGCAAAAGGGCGGTGAGTTTAATGAGACCGGTCACGTTGCGGTCATCACGCAGCTGCTGGGTGATAAAGTGCGCGTTGCGGAACAGAACGTGCTGCACTCGCCGCTTCCTGCCGGGCAGCAGTGGACGCGTGAACTGCGCTTATCGGTTGAAAATGGCTGCTACACGCTTCACGATACGTTCACCGATACCACCATTCTCGGATGGATGATTCAGACCAGTGAGACGGAACACAGCCTGCCGCAGCCGGAAATCGACGGTGAGCTGCTCAAAATTCGCGGCGCGCGACTGCAAAACAGACGTCAGTATGACGGCAAATGGCTCAACGAAGAAGACGCGCTGCAGAAGGCTTACATCCGGGCGAACGGCCATGTCATCAATAACGATCCCTGCCAGTATTTCACCATCAGCGAAAGCGCCGAGCAGGAGCTGATCAAAGCTACCAACGAACTGCATCTGATGTATCTCCATGCAACGGATAAAGTGTTGAAGGACGACAATTTACTCGCACTATTCGACATCCCGAAAATACTCTGGCCGCGTTTGCGCCTCTCCTGGCAATGGCGTCGTCACCATATGATTACCGGTCGTATGGATTTCTGTATGGATGAGCGCGGGCTGAAGGTCTACGAATACAACGCGGACTCCGCCTCTTGCCACACCGAAGGGGGGCTGATCCTCGAAGAGTGGGTGAAAAACGGCTATCGCGGTACGGGGCATAACCCGGCTGAAGGGTTGCTTGAGGAGCTGACCGGGGCATGGAAACACAGCCATGCGCGTCCGTTTGTGCACATCATGCAGGATGATGATATCGAAGAAGATTATCACGCGCTCTTTATTCAGCGCTCGCTGATGCAGGCCGGTTTTGAAACCAAAATCCTGCATGGCCTGAAGGCGTTAAGCTGGGATAGCGCGGGACAGCTGGTGGATGATGAAGGCCGCCATGTTAACTGCGTGTGGAAAACCTGGGCGTGGGAAACCGCGATAGAACAGGTTCGCGAACTGAGCGAAACGGAGTACGCGGCGGTTCCGATCCGTACCGGTCATCCGCAGAATGACGTGCGGCTGATCGACGTGTTGCTGCGCCCTGAAGTGTTGGTGTTTGAACCGCTCTGGACGGTCATCCCAGGCAACAAAGCCATTCTTCCGGTGCTCTGGCAGCTGTTCCCGAACCACCACTATCTGCTGGATACCGATTTTGAAGTCAACGAGCGGTTAAGCAAAACAGGGTATGCGGTGAAACCTATCGCGGGTCGCTGCGGGAGTAATATCGACCTCATCAGCGCGCAGGAGGAGCTGCTGGATAAATCCAGCGGTAAGTTTGTGGATCGCAAAAACATCTACCAGCAGCTGTGGTGTCTGCCAAAAGTCGAGAATAAGTACATTCAGGTCTGTACGTTTACTGTCGGCGGAAACTACGGCGGAACCTGCTTGCGTGGCGATGATTCGCTGGTCATTAAAAAAGAGAGCGATATTGAGCCGCTGATGGTCGAGAAAGATCGCTAGCCTCCCGGCTCGTTAATATAAAAAAGCTCCGGCGAGCAATGCCGGAGCAAATGAATCAAATCAAAATAACACTACTCGTTAAAGCAATTTCCATTGCGCCCATTCACCCGTGAACTGCGGGTCACCAGGTTCGTTGTTTTGCGTCCAGTAGTTCGCGGTGTAGTTTTTACCTTTCCAGGACACTTTATCGCCAGTATTGTAAATCTTGCTGGATTCCCACTGAGCGTAATCACCGGATGGCGTTGGATCTGGAGTCGGTTCCGGCGTTGGCTCTGGGGTCGGTTCCGGAGTCGGTTCCGGCGTCGGTTCTGGAGTTGGAGTTGGTTCGACCGCATCTTCACCGAAGACGCTCAGGGTAAACTGTTTGTTTGCCGATACGGCACCATGAGCATCGGTTACCAGCAGAGCAAACTGGAAATCCGCTTTGCTGACAACAACCGGGGCGGTGAAACTGATGGTCGAAGAGGTCGTGTTGCTGACAGAAATCCCGTTCGGCACGGTCCATTTATAGGTCAATGCATCATGGTCGGCATCGCTGGAACCCGCCCCGCTTAAACGTACGCGTGAGCCACCGATGACCTGCAGTTGAATATCGGCCACTGGCGCGGTATTCGTCTCTGGATTGCTGTCAGGCAAATCGTCTTCAGGCACTTCGCCCGCCACGTTAACCCCATCAAAGTAGAACGGTTTCATGTCGATAACCTGTTCAACAATCGGGCAACCTAACCCTTCGCGCGCCGCATTGACCAGCACGCCGTTGTCCTGGTCGATAGTCCAGGTAAACAGAGCGCCCAGACCTTTTTCAGCCACATAACGGCCCTTCGCCCGGACGCTGCGTGGCGTTTCGATCGACATGAAAAGTTTGGTGTCTTTGTTATACAGATAGTCGGCATCGGCAACCTGGTCGGTGTAGACGCTAAAGCCATTGCGTCCTTTTTGATTCTCCAGATCCAGATAATTGTTAATCAGATCGTACCATTCGGTACTGCCGCTCTCGAAAGTCCCGGTCGTGGTAGCGTTACTGTCTGGCTGATACGTCCCGCGCAGAGGGGAGAAGCTTTCCAGTTTCGCATTTTGCGCATTTCGGGAATAGGCCGCATAGCCCACGTTGATACGGTCTTTTGGGAAGCCTTTCGCAATCAGATAGTCAACGATAGTATCCACACCCCAACCGCCTTCAACCAGCGCGTGCAGATTGGTGTGATGGTCCAGTTGAGCAGCCCACGGCGTACCGAAGAAGTCATAGGTCATGACGTTGACGCTGTAAAGATCATGACTAAGCAACGTATTAACATCTGATTTTTCCAGAATGGCGACCACCGCCGAGCTGGCAATACTGATTTTGACATCGCTGCGGTTGATGGCTTTCAGCTGCTTACTCAGTTCAGCCAGCAACAGCGCATAGTTGGGGCCGTCTGAATCGTCGTATGGGTTATTGTTGCCCGCATTGCCCGGATATTCCCAGTCAATATCGACTTCAGAAAACATCGGGAAACGGGTAAACAAGTTAGCGACACTTTTTGCAAAAGTTGTGCGGCTGGCGGCCGTTTTCGACATGTTGTGGAAACCATTACTCATGGTCCAGCCACCGATACTCATCGAAAGCGTTAAGGTATGACCCACTGCTTTGGCTTTTGCCTGCAGATCGCGCAGACCGCCGACGATCCCTTTTACCGTTGCCTGCGTGGCAGTGTTCGGATCCATCTCCACCCAACCGGTATCTTTCAATCCCACATTGCGGCTGGTCTGGAAATCGCCCCACAGATCGAGGAAGGTCACCTGATCTTTTGATTTGCCCAGCGTTGTGGCGGCGCGGTTAATGGTGTCAGCTTTTTCACCCTGATCGCCCACAATCCCGAGGAAACCCAGAATGATTTTGTCGTATGCCGTTGGGCTGACATTGGCCAGGTCATAACCGCGACCACGGTTGGCAGGGGTGTCATCACCATCACTCTGACGGCTGTCGTACTGGGACCAGTCGGTATAATAGCCAAACACCTTAGGTTTATTCGCCGTGTTGTACTTGTTATATACCGGTTTAGCGACTCGCGCTGAGGTATAGCTATATTTAGAGGTCTCTTTGGAGGCATCAAATCCATCCGCTTTATAAGAAGCTTCAGTCAGTGTATCGGTCTTAATGAGTTTGCTCGTGGCCATGTTGATTTCCTGTATATGTTTTCGAAAATGACGTTTCGTCGTATTACCGCTGTAATATTCAGAGCAGCCAACAAAATCCGCAAATCATTCCGCATCAAGAAAATCCATTGCTAAAAATTATTCCCTATTAGTTGAATTTGCTCTGTAAAATGCCGTTGCTATAATTTTTGATGATGGGATGCGTGGGTTATCAGAAAAGCCATTCCGGTCATGAGATATATAATGTATTAGCATTGAGTTTAATGACTATTCTTTGCGGTATAAAAAAGACACAATTATCAGAAGAGGGGCAGGTCAATCACGGAGTATTTTTGTTTTGCTCAACAGGTATTTGATGAATACTCGAATTGCATCTCATGTTCTGCGAAAGATCGCATTACTTATTTAATGCCATAGAATGCATGGTGAAATAAACAAATTCATATACGCTTATTCCAGTTGGCGGAATCAGCCGTGCCATACCGTGCAATCAATCGAAACGGAGAGTATTAAATGATGGGCGCTTATCTTATCGCTGGACATTATGTTTTTAATGAGGATACAAAGGAGCTAAAAGATTTAAATTCTGATGTTGTCATAAAAATGACATCAATGAAGGCACGCTGCCTGAGTTATATTGTTCAGCATGCTAATGATGAAGTAATTGAAAAATCAGCACTCTCTGACGCCCTGTGGGGAGCAAGAAGTAAGTTCAGCAGTGAAGCCAGTCTGACTCAAGTTTTATATCTTATCCGGCGAGACTTTAAATCTTTGGGGGTGAATGATTTCTTTGTCACTATTCCAAAGGCGGGCATAAAAGTTAACGCCATGGTGAAAATTGAACCGATTAAACCCAAAAAGAGGCGCTCTCAACTCTCATGGACGCCCATTATGATTAGCATTTCACTTTCACTGGTTTTTATCGTTACTGCTTTGTTCTTCTGGTTAACAAAATAAATCATTGAGGAATCTGTTATGTCGAAAAACCCTGTCATTGAAGAAATTCTGAAAAATGAAGGTGGATATGTCAATCATCCTGATGACGTCGGTGGGCCAACGCACTGGGGAATAACTGAAAAAACGGCAAGAAGTTATGGATACACCGGTGATATGAAAGATTTTACCCGGGAAAATGCCTACACAATACTGGAAAAAAACTATTGGTATCAGCCAGGATTTGACAAAGTGAATCAGCTGTCTCCGGATTTGGCGATGGAGCTTTGTGATACCGGAACGAATATGGGACCGTCGGTTGGCATTAAATGGCTGCAGCGTTGGTTAAATGCTTATAACCGAAAGGGAGCAGATTATAGCGATATTGATATTGACGGGAAAATCGGTCCTGCGACGCTTAACACGTTGGCCACCTTCCTGAAGATTCGCGGTAAAGAAGGCGAAGCCGTGATGTTGACCTCATTAAACTGTAGTCAGGGGCAACGTTATCTTGAACTGGCCGAAGGTAAGCAAGGGAACGAGTCTTTCCTCTATGGTTGGATGCGTGCAAGAGTTCATATCGATTAATAAAATTTTAATAACAATCCGTTAATGTTTCGTTTGTAAAAGTTGAGTTTTTTTTACTTTATTTACCAGGGAAATTATGACACAAGAGACAGATCATTTTTTTATATGGAGCAAACGGATGAATTTCAGTAAACATAATGATTTTGACTACAATTTGATTAAGGTGATGAACGAAGTGATCACCTCGGGCAATCTGTCGCGCGCGGCTCTCAATCTTAATCTCTCTATATCAGCGGTGAGTCTTTCGATCAGTAAGTTACAGCGCCAGTTGGGGACCGAATTATTTGTCCGCACGTCGCAGGGCTTAAAACCTACCGATGATGCATTGCAGATTAATCAGGTTTTTTTACATGCACTGGATCTTATTAATGATGGCTTGTTGACATTAAATGATAACGTGAGAGGTCAGTCGTCTCTCAATGTGACTTGCCCGGATTTATTTGAGCACTATTATTTCCAAAATCTTTATCAACAGACGAATTTCAGCGACACAGAGTTTAAATTTAATCATCATATCAAATGCAGTCATGACGAATATGTTGACTGTTTACTGCAATCATTCAGCGATCTCATTATCAGTGATTTTCCTCTGCGAAATGAAAAAGTGACATCAACGCTCATTGATTCTCTGGAAGACTTCGTTGTTGTCGTGAGCCAGTCCAGCCTGCTGGCTAATCAGAAGAAAGTTACGCTAGCCCATTATCATGTGATTCATCACGCGGTGTGTACTTATAACGCGGAGTCGCTGGTCAATTATTCCTGTAAAGATAACTGCTCTTTTGGCGGTCGAAATACAGCGATGGTTAAAGTGGGTTACCATTCATCATCGATCAATGGCGTCATTTCTGCCGTTGAACACAGAGGTATGCTGGCCATCCTACCGCGCAAGATTGTTGGAAATTATATTAATCATCATCACAGCAATATTGTGATGATGGAGTTACCGGATGAGGTCTGCTGTAAAAAAATCTGTATTTATGCAAATTATAAAAAGAAAAAAGATAAAGTCCGTGGAATGGAAAGTATCGTCTCCTCGATATGTAAATCTCAATGCGAAGAAGTCTGTTGTCATTACTGATTGAGCAATGGAAAAGAACTGATATTGCTCAAAGATATCATCTCAATAGCTATTAAATATAAATAAACCAGGTCTGATGATTTTATCTTATTTTAAATAATGATGTTTTTATTTTATACGTTTATCAAACTGACGCCTGCTAATCTGTGGATTCAGGAGTTATTCCTGTGAATGTCATGCAGAGCCTATTAACGGTTCTGCTGGTCAGTTATATTAAAAATTAAGGTGCCTACTATGAGTCGAATTCACTCGCGGCTAAAACGTTATTCTGTCGCTCTCCCCTGTTTATTAGCCATCCCGGCTATGACTTATGCAGAGGAAACGCCCACTACTTCTGAACCCTACGTAATTAAACAAAGTGATATTAAGAAAAAAGAAGACTCGTTAACGCAAAACCCTTTGATGCAGGAAGTCAAAGCCTCGATCCGCACGCTGGACAATGATTCGGTAGAAAAAATTGCCCCCGGGCGCGCTGCAAACCCGGATAACGTGAAACGTGTCGAAAAACTTCTGAGCCGCGAACAGTGGGATTATATTTTCCCGCTGCGCGCCCCGGAATACAGCTATGAAAATTACCTCAAGGCTATCGGTAAGTTCCCGGCCGTTTGCGGCACTTATACCGACGGGCGTGATTCTGATGCGATCTGTCGCAAAGGGCTGGCAACGATGTTTGCCCACTTTGCTCAGGAAACGGGCGCACACGAAAGCTGGCGTCCTGAGGCCGAGTGGCGGCAGGGGCTGAAATGGTTACGCGAAATGGGCTGGGAAGAGGGGCAAAAAGGCGGCTATAACGGCGAATGTAATCCTGATGTGTGGCAAGGGCAAACCTGGCCGTGCGGTAAGGATAAAGACGGTGATTTTGTCAGCTATTTTGGTCGCGGGGCGAAACAACTCTCCTACAACTATAACTATGGGCCTTTCTCCGATGCCATGTTTGGCACGGTAAGAACGCTGCTCGACAAGCCTGAACTGGTGGCAGACACCTGGCTGAACCTCGCCAGCGCCGTGTTCTTCTACGTCACGCCTCAGGCACCTAAGCCAAGCATGTTGCACGTCATTGACGGCACCTGGAAGCCGAACGCGCACGATAAAGAAAACGGTCTGGTTCCGGGGTTCGGCGTCACCATTCAGATTATTAACGGCGGCGTGGAGTGCGGCGGTCCAACGGAAATTGCCCAGGGCGAAAACCGCATCTCCTACTACAGAAGCGAAGCTGAATATCTGAAAGTGCCGATTGCGGCAGACGAAGTGCTGGGCTGCAAAAATATGAAGCAGTTTGACGAAGGAGGCTCTGGTGCGTTGCCGCAATACTGGGAGCAGGACTGGGGCTGGGATCCTAACACACCAACCGGGCAGACTTATTCCTGCCAGCTGGTGGGCTACCAGACACCATTCTCCGCTTTCAAAGAGGGTGACTATCAGCGCTGCGTACAGCACTTCTTTAACGTGAAAATTGTCGATGAGTCAGGTAAAGAAGAGCCGGTAACGCCAACACCGACCCCAGCACCAACACCGGAGCCAACGCCGACACCTGCACCGGGTGACACCAACGTTGCCCCCGTTGCGGTACTGAGCGGCCCGGTGGGTGAGGTTGAAGGCCAGGCGAACGTGACACTGAATGCGGCAAGCTCCAGCGATGCCAATGGTGACAAGCTCTCCTATAGCTGGTTGCTGCCGAATGGCTCCACTCTTGAGGGCAACGATCGTGACAGCATCTCGTTTGTCGCACCGGTGGTTACCGCTAAAAAACAATACACCTTTAGCCTGACCGTTTCTGATGGTAAGAAAAGCGATGTTGCGACGTATACCTTAACGGTAATTCCTCAGGTTCAGCCATTGCCAAAACCGGACACCGGTAAAACCTGTGCTGACAGCTGGGAATCCGCCAAAATTTATAACGGCGGTGAAAACGTGAACTGGAAAGGTAAACAATATCTGGCTAACTACTGGACCCAAAACAATGAACCGGGCAATCCGGAATTCACGGGCGAATGGTCACAGTGGAAAGAGATCAAAACCTGTAAATAAGCGACTGTGAAAAACATCATCAGCAGTCTCATCGCGGCGGGGAGGGAATAAACCTCCCCGCTGTTTTTAAGTCAAATCAGGCCGGTAGATCTCATCGCATAAAATGGGAAAATGTGATTTTTCCCGCCAACCGCGCCGCAGTAATCTTTCCCCGTTCACTTTATTTCTTTTCGTCTGAGGAACCTTTTATGGTTAGCGTAGCAACAACAACTTTCAGGGATATTATTAATGTCGATCACTCGGTGGTGGTATCCATTTTCGCGATGGCCGCGTGGGGAGGGATAGTTCGATATATTATGACAAAGCATGGTCATATTACGTTGAGCGATATGCCCGATATTATTTGCCAGGTCATTATGTCCTGCTTCAGCGGGTTTATATTAAGCGTTGTGGTGCTGGCCCATAACGGACAGAACGACAAAGTTCTGATGTTAGCCGGGTTGGGGGGCGTGTTTTCCGGGCCAATTATTACCTTATTAGGTAAGAAAATTAATGAGTTTACGGAAAAAGCCACCGGTTCGAGCCTGCCTGACATGAAGATTAAGGGCAATAAGTAACGGTAAGCTTCTTTTCGCTTTCCGCTACAGGGATTGCGGGCTGATTCATCACAGGTCATCAAACCAGGGAGTAGCAAAATGAAAAGCGCGCAAACAGTGTCAAATCCTGTTCCCCTCGAAGCAAGAGCTCGCCTGACAGACGGCGCCTTGCGAGGGGAACGGGGCGTGACGACGGACTATTTCTGTGCTGAACGATCAAACGCTGGCACAGCGAGCGGGAAATAGCGTTCAAGCTGACGCTGATGATAGCGTCCAAGGATCAACACGGTGGTCAGCGAGCCGAGCAGGGCGCAGAACATATCCGATTGGGTATCCCACTGATCCCCCTGGGTACCGAGAAAATCATCCGCACCTTGTCCCATCGCCAGAGCCGCCCACCATTCAATCAGCTCGTAAGTGGCACTGATCGCCAGGGCGATACAGCACACCACAAAGCCTGTCATTTTCCGGCCATTCACATACCCGCCGCGCAGCAAGATTTCGCGGGCGGCCAGCGCGGGCACCAGCCCCTGGAAAAAGTGGCCCAGCTTGTCATACGGGTTGCGGCTAAGGTCGAACATCTCCTGAACATCAAAGCCGATCGGGACTTTGGCGTAGGTGTACATTCCGCCCACCATCAAAATGATGGCATGCAAGAAAATCAATAGGTAAAGCAAAGGCGTCAGCGGATAGCGCTGTTGAGTCGCCAGAAGCAGCGGCACGATGATGACAACCGGCGTCACCTCCATGAGCCAGGTGATGCGGTCAGCGGTAAAAATACCGGTGTAAATCAGGATCAGCAGCAGAAGCAGCGCGCCGCCTTTGAGTGCTTGAGAGTGCATACGTACCCATGTCATTTAGCGATCGGGAAATGACAACTATCGACGCATAAAGCGGAAAATTCAATGTGTTGCGCCGTTACAAAAAAACGGGGCCGTATTTGGCCCCGTTGTTTAGCGGTACTGAACCATCATCAGAACATTTTACGTAAACGCAGGCTGAAGGTATGCGCCTGATAGCGTTCGCCCGCCTGCAGGTCATAACGGGCGTCGAGGCTCAGCTCATCCGCGTCGTACAGCGTGCTGCCGATGGCGACGCCAGCCATGTCTTCTACCGGTGACGCCCCTTTGGTGATAAAGCTGGTTTCACCAATCGTATCAGCGGCATAGGAGGCGCGGCTGCTGACCTGACGGTTATCGTACTGATGCAGCCAGGAAAGCTGGGCGAACGGTGTCAGGTTGCCAAGGCCCGTCGCGAAGGTTTTCTCAACGCGTAGACCGATATCACTGACGACCGACTGCGAGTGTGTGCTACCCACATCCAGCGCCATGCCATTGCCACCCGTCTCTTTATAGCCATCAACGTGCTGATAACCGTAAGTCAGGCTGGCCAGCGGCGTCAGAACCACGTCGGCAGGCAGCGTGAAGGGATAGCCCACTTCGGTTTGCAGGGTGACCGACTGACCGTTAAATTTGCCCTGGGCTGCGCCGGAGAAGCCGGTGAAGTCAGCGCGGCGAACGGAGCTGTAGTTCTGACGGTTAACGCCAGCAGAGAGATTCAGATACCACGGATCGCCCGTGTAACCCGCATAGCCAATGATGCCGTAGTTATCGGCGGTAGAGGTGTTCCCGCTCAGGTTGCCTTTGCCGTGGACCGACGTGTTGCTGTAGTTCAGCGCCGCACCCAGACGCCAGTCGTCGCCCAGCGCGCGGTCGGCACCCAGAATCAGGCCACCAAATTTGGCGGTGTAACCGCTAATTTCAGCGGTGCTGTCCTGACGAGCGTAACCCCCAAACGGTTGGCCCCACATGATCCAGTTGCTGCTGTAATCATCACCGGTCGCCACACCGCTGGTACCGGAGGCTTGCGGATTGCGCACGGCGTCAATGTGCGCACCGACCACGGCCTGGGCGGTGGAGGTGGCGACATTCGCCGCAGAACTGGTGTTGATGTTCTGGCCCGGAGAGAGACGCTCGCCGACGCGGTTTGCTTCACCTTTACTGTCAATAGCCAGCGAGGCGTTATACAGATCCAGCAGCTGTGGCGAGGAGATGCCTGAATAACTCGCCAGACCGCCCAGCGCAGCCGTTGCGCTCGGGAGAGTCGCCAGTACCGGTTTGGTTGGAGTTGGCGGAGCGATCACCGGTGGCGTCACGACCGGCGGGGTCACTACCGGTGGGGTCACAACAGGCGGAGTGACAACGGGTGGTGTAACAACCGGCGGCGTCACCACTGGCGGTGTGATCTTTTCGGGTCCAACGGTGAGCACCAGCGCTTTGTTCGCGCCATCCTCATACACGGAGCCATTCACCGCACCGCGATAGCCGAGGGCGCTGTACTTCAGTTTGTCGGCGTTGTAATCGGTGCCTGAGCCCGTTGCATTGATCACCACATAACGCTGACCTTCAGCAAATTTGTAGGTGTTGCCCGTGCGCGCCAGGCTAACGCTGGACCCCTCATCGATCGTCGCATTACCGATGACGTTCAGTCGGCCATAGCCGGTATCGGCGATCAGATCCCCGCGGGTTATTGCCAGATCCGAAACCCCGGAGATCAGCGTCGCAGCCGCTTTCTGGTGGTAATCGCCGTTCAGCGTGATGTTATTATTCACCTGCAACAATGCGGCATTGTTCAGGATGGTTGGCGCTGACACATTGTCGTTCAGCAGCAGCGAACCGGTACCGAAGACCACGCCAGAGCGGTTACTGGTGATGGTGCCAATGCTGTCGCTATTCAGCCCCGTCAGCGTGCCCATGGTGTTGCTTCCGCCGTTAAGCGTTAAAGGCGCCGCGCTTGAGGAAAAAATATCGCCCATGACTTTGCCGCTGTTGGTCAGCGTCACTTCGGTACTGGCGTTGGTATCGCCGTAAACATACAGGGCATAGCTCCCACCCACCAATGTACCGGTGTTAATGATTTGGGTCGCCGGATTCAGCGTACTGTAGTTTGAAATATAAATGCCGGCGTAACTGCCATTAATTTCGCCGTTGTTTGTGATTTTGCCGATGCCGTTATCGGACGAGCTGTTAGAGTAAATACCATAGCTGTTGGCAGAAATAACACCATTGTTCTCAATCGTGCCGATATCACCGTGGTTAGTAATACCGAAGGCGCTGCCTTTAATGATATTTTCATTAATCAGGGTGTTAATCGTGCCCCAGTTAAAAATACCCGCACTATCATAAAAGTGGAGATCGCCGCTTTTAATGGTTCCCGTATTCAGCAGGGTATCAATTGTGCCACGGTTAAAAATAGCGCCGTTCTGGCCGGGGAACATAGCAGAATTACCGGTGCTTGAGGCGATAATGCCCGCATTCGTTAATTTATCAATCGTTCCCATATTGGTAATACCACGATAGCCGGATATAACGCCGTCTGCGGTATTGACCAGGTTTCGGATATGACCGTCATTATCCAGCGCGCCGGTATCTTCAATGCCGAAATTATAATTATCTTCGGCATTTTTAATTGTGCCGCTATTGATGAAATTATCCACCACGCCCGACGAGCCTAACGCCACGATGCTGCCATAATGGTAGCGGTTACCGCTGGTTATTGTCCCGTTATTCGTTAAAGTACCGACGGATCCGTCAATCTGAACGATATTGCTATGCTGATTAACAGGTTCATTAAGGTCGTCATTAATAGCGCCATCGTTGGTAAACTGTGTTACCGATGCGCCCTGATTAATGATTAATGCCGTTGTTGGAGAACCGGTAATAGAGCCGGTTTGGGTGACATGAAGGGAATCTGTCGCGCCAATAACCTGTATATTTATCGCTGAATCATCAATGATAACGTCTGTTGCTGCTAAGGCGTGAGTGCTCAGCAGCCCCTGCGCTGCCGTTGAAGCCACCAGCAATGAAATTAGCTGGCTAAGGTATTTTTTTCTCATGGTGGGCCGTCACAAAGTTGCGGTTGTTATAAAAGTGCAGATATCTATTCTTCGGATTAATCCGATATCATTCCGGCGAGAATATACAGTTTGTTGCAAAAAACAATAAGATTTGCTTAATTATTTCTTGCTGAAATAATTCCACATTTTTTATGGTGTTTTTAATTTTACTTAAGGCGAATCGCGGTATGTCGGGAAGGAAGAATATATTCTTTGCAGTCTTATTGATTAATTTATCTTTTTTATTCGCAGGCTGTGTTTCTGACGATTCGCACCGCGATGCGAATGAAATCGCACAACGTGCAGGTCTTACCAGAGAAATTATCCCCACAACGCCTTTCCCGATCGTCACATGGAGCCGAACTGTGCCGCCGGTTAATGCGTTGCGAGTCTACATCGAAGGCGATGGCTTTGCCTGGAAAAGCCGGACGCGGCCCTCTGATAATCCGACGCCACGCGATCCGCTTGGCCTGGCGCTGGCAGGGGCAGATCCCAGTGCAAACGTGCTCTATCTCGCCCGTCCGTGCCAGTTTATTGGGCCGCCTTTACCGACGGGGTGCAGCGTGAACCTGTGGACTGACGACCGCTTTTCACCTGCTGTCATTGATGCCATGAACAGGGCGCTCAGTCAGTTTGTGCAGCGCTACCCGGGCGTGAAAATCGAGCTGGTGGGCTATTCCGGCGGCGGCAATATTGCCGCGCTGCTGGCCGAACGGCGCACGGATGTGCGCACTTTGCGCACCGTGGCGGGGAATCTTGACGTCGGGTACGTGAATGCGTGGCATCACGTGAGCGCCATGCCTGCCGCAATGAGCGCTATTGATCATGCGCAGACGCTGAAAACGCTGCCGCAAATTCATTTTAGCGGCGATGCCGATAAAACCGTTCCCCCCGATGTCGCGCGGCGTTTTCAGCAGCGCGTCGGCGGAAGCTGTACGCGGGTTGAGTCGGTTCACGGCATGGCGCATGGCTCTGACTGGGCGGCCATCTGGCCACAATTACTGGCGATAGCAATGCCGGCGTGTTGACCGCTGTGTACCCACAGGGAGAGCTTCATCTCCCTGTGAATCTTATTGCCCCGTACCGGGCGCGCAATATCAGCGATCGTCTTCATCCTGCATAATGGCGCTGCGCCCGCCGTCCATAACGATAGTGGTTCCGGCAATAAAGCCCGCCTTGTCGCCTGATAAAAACAGGCATAATTCGCCCACTTCATCCGGTCGGCCAATTCGCCCCACGGGGTGTTTTTTAATGGTTCTTTCACGGGCGAGCAGCGCGTCAGGATGGGCATCGAACCAGGCCTGATTACCGAGCGTATCAATAAAGCCGGGAGCAATCCCTACGGTACGAATTTCAGGTCCCCATTCGATGGTCAGGCTTTGAACGAGGGAAAGCAACGCGCGTTTACTGATATTGTAAGGCGCGCAGCCGGGCATGGTTGAAAAAGCATGGTTCGAGGTAATGATAATAATGGTCCCTCGCGTTTTTTGTAATGCCGGACGCGCGCATTTCGCCAGATACCAGTGCGAGCGCAAATTAAGATTGAAGTTATGCTCCCAGTCATTTTCTTCACAGTCGATGCCTTTAAAGATATTTTTTCCGGCATTAGAAATCACGATATCTATTCTGCCGAAACGTTTTTCTGCGCCGTCAATAAACTGTTTAATTTCCTCCGTGCGGGTCACATCAACAGAGTCATAAAAATAACGATCCGGATAATCGGCCAGCATTTGCCGGACAGCGGGGGTTTTTTCGGCAGCAGGAAATGCGCAGCCAATGACAATATCGCCGTTCGCTAAAAAAGTGTGGGCAATAGCCTGACCGATACCCTGACTGGTGCCCGTAATAATGACAATACGTTGCGTTGTTTTAAGCGTCATAGTGAAAACCTCAGAGCAGGCCGCGCGCGGGACGCGGCCTTGCGATCATAGCTGGAACTGGCTCATGAACGAGTGAATAAGGCGATCGTCTTCCGGCGTCAGTAACCAGCCGGGGCGGCGACAATAATCGGTGGCGATAATGCCTCTGCGCATCAGCAGGGTCTTTTCGACCTGAATAATGTATTCGCAGTGGCTCATCCAGCGCTGAATAAACGGCAGCAGAGACTGATGCAGCGCTTCGGCCTGCTGATGTTCGCCGTTCTGCCAGTGACGATAAATGCGCACATAGACTTCGGTGAAAGAACAGCCGGGCATCACGCCTTTCCCGCCAGCGTTCAGCATTTGCAGCATATACAGTCCGGCATACCCGTTCAGGACGCTGGCCTCGGGGGCCAGCGCCAGAAACTCGCGGGTATAATCGACCGGCGGATGACACTCGATTTTGAATACCGCGTGCGGGTAGCGCTTCGCCACCAGGGCGAGCTGTTGAGGTGTGATAGACAGGCCGGTTTCCCCCGGCGCGTATTGCACCATCACCGGGATATCGACCGCTTCCAGCACGGCAAAAATGTGATCCTGGATCGCCTGCGGGTTCGGCTGAAGAAAGAACGGCGGCAGCAGCATCAGGGCATCCACCCCGAGACTGGCATAATATCGGGCGCGCTTCACCGCCAGCTCTGTGCTGTGGTCGGTGACCGACATCGCGCCCCATATCGGGCCGCCCGCCAGTGTGGACACAAACAGCTGTGCCAGACGGTTACGCTCGTCATCGCTTAATTTCGGAAATTCGCTGGCGATGCCAAACAGCGTCGTGCCCTGTGCGCCGCTATTAGCCAGATGCTCCAGCAGCCGCACCATGCTTTTTTCATCCACTTCACCTTGTGCGGTAAAGGGCATCGCGGTAATCGGGTTAACACCGATAATATCCCGGGCGGTGTAGCGTTGAGCCATTAGTCGTCCTCCCTGTCGGCCAGCACCGCGCCTTGTGCGGCAGGTAATGCCCAGCGGCGGTAAAGACGCAGGAAGCCGCGCGGCACCTCTTTATTGACGGGTTTCCAGTTTTCACGGCGCGTCGCCAGGATCGCTTCACTGACATGTAACGTCAGCAGACGGGCTGGAATATTAATGGAGATTTCGTCGCCATCTTCCACCAGACCCAGCTCACCGCCGTCGACCGCTTCCGGTGATATATGGCCAACGAACAGACCGCGGTTAGAGCCGGAGAAACGTCCGTCGGTAATCAACGCGCAGCTATCAGACAGTCCCATGCCTTCGAGGGACTTCATCGGCTTATACATCTCCGGCATGCCCGGTCCACCTTTCGGCCCCTCGTAGCGCAACACCAGCACGCTGCCCGGTTTTATCTGGCCGGACATAATGGCCTCAACGGATTCCTGCTCGCTGTTAAATACCACCGCCGGACCGCGAAACACCATCAGGTTTTCCGGCACTGCAGCCGGTTTCACCACGCAGCCGAGCGGCGACAGATTACCGTGCAGCACGGCCACGCCCGCTTCGTTACGCACCGGAATCGCCAGCGTGTGAATCACTTCCGGGCGGCAGCTTGATGGAGTGACGGCCAGCAGTTCAGCTTTGGTTTTTCCGGTGACGGTCAGCGCATCAAGATTCATCAGTTGGCTGATTTCAACCTCGACGGCCTGCACGCCGCCCGCTTCCCAGAAGTCGATCATATCGTGCTCGGAAGCCGGATAGAGCGAGGCAACCAGCGGAACATGGTGGCTCAGTTTGTCGAACGCGGAGAGCGGCAAATGACCGAGCTCGGCTTCGTAATGGATCGCCTGTAAATGAAGGATCGCATTGGTGGAGCCGCCGGTTGCCAGCAGATACACCATCGCGTTATGGATCGATTCTGGGGTAATAATCTGACGGGCGTTAACCCCGTCCCGCACCAGTTTCACCGCCTGACGACCGGTTTCCAGCGCGCACTCCCGACGCTCTTTAGAGACGGCAGGCAGCGTGCTGCTGCCCGGCAGGCTCATGCCCAGCACTTCACCGATGCAGCACATGGTGTTGGCGGTGCCGTACATGGTGCAGGAGCCCGGTCCTGGCTCGGCGATATTTTCGATATGCGCGAACTCTTCTTCGCTGATTTCACCGCGTTTCTTCCAGCCGATGGCTTCGGTAACGATATTGCCGTCCCAGTGTTTGCCTTTGTATTCAGCCGGATACATCGGGCCGCCGTTGACCATAATCGCCGGGATATCCAGGCGCGCAGCGGCCATTAACATCGCCGGAACGATTTTATCGCACGAGCCGAGCAGCACCATGCCGTCAAAGCGGTGGGCGCGCATCATCACTTCGATAGACGCAGCAATCACTTCGCGGGCGGCGAGAATATAGCGCATGCCCAGATGGCCTTCGGCGATCCCATCGCACGGGGCGATCGTGCCGAACACCATGCCGACGCCGCCGGCCTCTTCAATGCCTTCCAGCACTTTTGCCGTCAGCTCATTCAGATTGGCGTGACCGGCCGTAGCATTGGTATAGCTGTTCACCACTGCAATCACCGGGCGACGCAATTGCTCGTCGGTATGGCCCATTGATTTGTACAACGCACGTTTCAGCGCGCCGTCATCACCTTCAAGGATCGGGTTGAAATGCGTGCCACAGCTGGCACATCCTCCACATCCACTCATATTCGTTATCTCTTTATTACGTTAGCGACGGGTAGCCGCGTTGACAGGATGGGCAGCGCCAGGCCGCTCATCGTGATGTTCAGGTTCAGGCGCAAACGTCTTTGGGTTTGCCAGACGCGCGGGCAGGGCGAGGATCAGCGGAGCACAAAGCAGCAGAAAGCCCGCCAGAATGTACAACCCGAGGTCGGTGCGACCGGTGGTGTCTTTCAGCCAGCCCAGCACCGTCGGGCCAAAGAATCCGGCAAGATTGCCCACCGAGTTCACCAGCGCAATCCCCGCAGCGGCGGCGGTGCCGGAGAGCATCGCGCCTGGCAGGCTAATGTAGGTGGGGATCAGCGCCAGGGTCCCGGACATGGCAAGGCAGATCCACGCCATCATCCAGAAGGTGGAACCGCTGCACCAGGCGCTGAGCGTCAGACCCACGCAGCCGATCAGGGCCGGAATGGCGATATGCCAGCGGCGTTCCTGTTTCAGATCGGAGTGACGGCTGTTCCACACCATAAATGCCGCGCCAAAAACATACGGCAGCGCAGCCAGCAACCCGATATGAAAATCATCGCTCACGCCGGAGCTTTTTATGATCGACGGCAGCCAGAAGTTGATGCCGTAATAGCCGATGTTGAAGCTGAAAAAGACCAGCGCCAGCAGCCAGACATAGCCGTTTGTCAGCATCGCCTTCAGGCTGGTATCCACTTTTCCCTGACCCGAACGCGCGCGGTTGGCCGCGTCTTTTGCCAAATCGTTGATCACGACGTGTTTTTCAGCCTCGCTCAGCCAGCGGGCCGATTTGACGTCGTTATCGAGGTAGCGCAGCACGACAAAAGCCAACAGGAAAGAGGGGATAGCCTCCACCAGAAACAGCCACTGCCAGTTATGCAGGCCGTCTACGCCTTCAAATACTTTAAGGATCAACCCGGAGAGTGGACTGCCAATAATGGTCGAAAGAGGGGTAACCAGAATAAACAGGCCCAGCGTGCGAGCCGAACGCCAGGAGGGGAACCAAAGGGTGAGATAAAACACGATGCCCGGGAAGAAACCCGCTTCCGCCACGCCCAGCAGAAAGCGCAGTACGTAAAACTGATTCGGCGTGGAGACAAAAACCATCGCCGCAGAGAGTACCGCCCAGGTGGCCATAATCCGCGCGATCCAGAAGCGAGGCCCGAAGCGCTGCATCAGCAAATTGCTGGGCAACTCAAACAGGAAATAGCCAATAAAGAAGATCCCGGCCCCCAGGCCATAAACCGTATCGCTAAAGTTCAGCGCATCCTGCATATGTAATTTGGCAAAACCGACGTTGACGCGATCCAGATAGGCAAAGAAATAACAGAGGATCAAAAACGGGATCAGGCGTCGGGTGATCTTGCCATAGACCAGACTCTCCAGACCTGAACCAGTCGGGCTGTTTTTTGTGAACTTATTCATAGCATTGCCTCCAGGGTAAGGGACCTGCGCAGTGGCAGGTCACATCAGCTCAGTGTGCGGTGAGGGGATCTTCTGAACGCGGATCGTGGCTGCGCAGGCCAATATCGCGTAGCGCTTTGCCGCGCATCAGATTGCGCTCGATGTTTTCCAGAGAGATGTTTTTGGTTTCCGGTACAAACAGAATGGTCAGCACGATACACAGGAGATTCAGTGCGCCGTAAAGCCAGAAGGTATTGGGGCTGCCGATGGTGTCGATCAGCGTCAGGAAGGTGGCGCCGATGATCATATTGGCGATCCAGTTCGCCATGGTGGAGCAGGTGACGCCAAAATCACGCCCGGCCAGCGGCTGGATCTCAGAGCATAAAACCCAGATCAGCGGGCCGGCACTCATCGCAAAGCCGGTGATAAAGATCAGCAGCACGATAACGGCAACGTACTGTTCGGTCGGGCTGGCGATGCCGCTGTGGAACATGTAGCCCAGTATGCCCATGCACACCGCCATGCCGGCAAAGCCCAGCTTGAGGATCGGTTTACGTCCCCAGCGATCGACCAGACCAATCGCAATAAAGGTGGCCAGTACGTTAGTCAGACCGGCGATCACCGTGCCCCACATCTGTTCATGGGTGGTAGAGAAACCGGCAATTTCGAAGATTTTCGGCGCGTAATACATGATCACCGTCATGCCGGTGAACTGCTGCATAAACTGCAACAGCACGCCCATGTAGGTGGAGCGGCGGAAGTTCGGGTTGTGACGGAAGAGCTGCCAGCCGCGCTGCTTCATCTTGACGCTTTCGCGGATCTGATTCAGCTCGTCCTGCGCTTCTTTATCGGAATTACGCAGCAGTTGTAAAACTTTACCTGCCAGTTCGTGACGATCTTTCATCGCCAGCCAGCGCGGGCTTTCCGGCAGCGTTAACACCCCGATAAAAAGGATCAGGGCCGGGAAGGTGATGATACCCAGCATCCAGCGCCAGTGTCCGCCTGCACTGAATGCGGTGTCGGATAAGAAAGCCGCGAAAATACCGATGGTAATCATCAGCTGATACAGCGAGATCATGCTGCCGCGAATACGTTCCGGGGCAATTTCCGACAGGTAGAGTGGGGCCGTAAAGGACGCCACGCCAACCGCCAGGCCAAGAATAAAGCGAAACACCGTCAGCGCGATGATGCTGTCGGCAAAGGCACAGCCCACGGAGCCGATCACAAACAGAATCGCCCCCAGCAGCAGGCTTTTGCGGCGCCCCAGGCTGGAGGACATCGGCCCGCTACACAGCGCGCCAAGCGCCGCGCCGAACATCATCACGCTGACCACCATCTCCTGATGGTGGCTACTTAGCTGAAATTCACTGGCAATAAACGGCAGAGCGCCGGCAATCACCCCCATATCCAGGCCAAACAGCAGGCCGGCAAGGGCGGCAAGAAAGCAAACAAGGAATGTTTGCCGGTTCGTTTTTGTAGGGTTCAACGCTGTGTTCATCATGACACCTTTTTTTATGTTGACGTTGTTATAAGAGCAAAAGAGCGGCGTGAAGCGCAGCAGGCGCGGTTACGCGCGATAATGGCCGATAGTTTTCACACCCGAGGTGACGAGGTGTTTCATCAGCGAGATTCCGCGCACTCATGCCAGGCCTGCTGATAAGCCCGCGCGCGTTCGCGGAGAACACTCATACTCATTCCCGCCTGATACAGTCCTCCGCCCAGCCCAAACCCGTTCGCACCGGCACGGATATAGCTGCGCATTTGCCCGGCATCAGGCTGAATGCCGCCCACCGGCAGGCAGATAACATCCGGTGGAACCACGGCGCGAAAGGCTTTAGTGATAGCCGGGGTCACGTGTTCGGCAGGGAAAAGTTTCAGCGCGCTGGCCCCAGCGCTAATCGCGCTGAAGGCTTCCGTCGGCGTCATCACCCCCGGCATACTGATTAAACCCAGCTGGCTGGCGCGGCGGATCACCGCCGGGTTACAGTTCGGGGCGATAATGAGCTGTCCACCCACCTCGGCGACGGCATCAACCTGTTCGGGTTCCAGTACCGTACCCGCTCCCACGTAACCGCGTTCGCCCACCACTTCGCGCATGATGCAGATGGATTTCAGCGGAGATGGGCTATTGAGCGGCACTTCCAGATAGTGAAAACCGCATTCCAGCAGGAGTTCTGCGGCCTCGACGGCCTGTTCCGGCGCAAGGCCACGCAGAATGGCCACCAGCGGTAGCGGCTCGTCTTGCCAGCCAGTTAAAAATTGTTGCCGATTCATTGCGCTGCTCCTTGAAGAAGAGAATAGAGATGGCTAAGGCCATGGATAAAGCAGTCGTCACCGTTGACCGGCGTAAGTTGCCGATCCAGCAGCGTTGACGCCAGCCGGTAGCGCTCCGTCAGGGCGGGACTTCCCACCACCCAGGCCTGCTGCCCGGCAGGTATCGCCAGCATTTCAGCGCCAATCGTCAGACCGGAGAGATAGCTGTGGATATGCGCGGGCGCGATTTCTCCCGCCAGGCGGCGGGTACGGGCGGAGAAGATAAGGTGGGTAAATGGCGCACCGCGAAGGGCGGTTTTCACGCCGAGTAAAAAGGTGGGTTTATCGTCCTGCTGTTCGGGTAACCCCTTGCCGAGGAGGGAGTGCTGGCTCAGGAGGGAGAACACTTCACCGCTCATAAAGGTTGAGAAGTCAGTGATGTTGCCCCCTGCCAGATGGGCATGTTTGCTGTGCGTGCCGGGAAGCAGGGCAAAGTGCTTCTCAGCGGGATGCAGTTGGCTTAGCCCCAAAAGCTGCACTTCTTCGCCACGCATCACGTCCGGCTGACCGAACGGGCTGGTGCCGCTGACGCCAGGGATAATCCAGGCCGGGCTTCCCCAGGCAGTAGTAAAGGAATACGTTCCGTCGAGCAACGCACGCGCGGTGCAGGGGAGTGGCGAGTAAGGGACTTCATGCCAGCCTTGCTGCGATCCGACCATCCCGGCCATCACCACGGGTAACACTCCATGCTCCTGAAGCCAGGGCTGCAGGAGATGGTCAAGGGTGGCGGCAAACTCTGTTTTTTCTACCGAGAGCAACCCGCAGGCGTGATGAATGTGATCGAGGCGCTGCGCGTTATCCATCAGAAAAGCGCGGAAATTGGTGGTTCCCCAGTCAACGGCAATCCAGTATTTTTTCATTTCAGGTAATACAACCTAATCAATCTTGTAATACAAGATAAGTTAGGGCAAAAAATCCCCACGAACTGTGAGGCGGATCGGAATTATTTTAAAAGGGGATCAGGCGATAAAGCTGAAGAGTTCCGGGAGGTCTTTCCAGATGTGTTTACGGGCTGCATTAATCAGGATGGTGCGCATTTGCTTGCGGGCCTCTTCCGGGCGTTTTAAGCGAATGTTTTCAAACAATAAAAAATGATCATCGACGGCGGCATGCGACTCTCGCACATCTTTTTCCAGCGTCTGGCGGAATGAAAGAACCATCGCGGCGGAAAGCGCATTACCCAGAGCCAGCAGGAAAGGGTTATGGGTCGCGCGTAACAGCGCCTGATGAAAAGCAAGGTCGCCCTCTTCAAACAGGGCCCGTTTTGCTTCTGTCTGCCCCTGGCGCATCAGACTGAGCGCATCTTCCAGCGCGGCAAGATCGTGACCCGTGGCATTCAGCGCGGCAAGGGTGGCCACATCGGGTTCAAAAATCAGCCGGGCAACCATCAATTGCTCTACCAGTTCCGGCCCGACGTCGCCTTCTGCGAGCCAGTTCAGTACATCTGCATCCAGCAGATTCCACATTTCGCGGTTATTGACCGTCGTGCGTTTTTTGGGCTGGATGGTGATAAGCCCCTTGGCAGCCAGGAACTGTAGCGCATTGCGCACCGACGTGCGGGAAACGCCGTATTCCGCTGCCAGTTCATTTTCGCCGGGCAGCGAGCGTCCTGGGTGGAGGTCACCGTGAAGAATGCGGCAGGCGATATTCTGCGTGACGGATTCGGCAAGCGTGGTTTGCGGTAGGCTCATGGTATTCCGACATAAATAATGAATGACAATATAGTACGGTATCCTGGAAGGGGGGACCAACAAAGAGTGCGGCGATGCCTGCTCAAAGCGTTGATTCAGGCGGAAAAGCCAGCGTTGCGCGTTTTTCTTGCACCGGATAAGCGTTAAAAGGACAGCGGAGCGGTCGTCATCAGGTGCGGGAAAAAGCCCGCTCTTCCTGCCCGCTCCTTTTATTATCAACAACACTGACACGTCCCGAATTAACGGACAAACTGCACGTAACGACGATTTCTCGCGCGCAGCTGTCCGCCATTATCCCGTTATTCGTGAACGATAGCTCCGGCATCTTTTTTAATCGCCGGACTTTCTTTCACTTTCAAATTGAGGCCTTTGGCCTCCAGTTCGGCGTTGCGAATGCGCAGACCCTGAGCGGCTTCGATATTGACGTTGGTAAAGTGGAATCCGTTGAGCGGTGCTTCCGGGGTGCCAATGATATAGGCCGCCGCTTTGCTGTCGCCGGTAGAGGTCAGGTTCTCCACGGTAATATTACTGAAGTGCGGCGTGGTGTGTTTGTCGAATGGCTGTTTTGGATCGCTGTCCGGCGGATAGATCTGCTCGCCGAGGGTAAAACCGCCCGCCTGAAGCAGCTTGTCGACTTCAGCCTCGACAATTGGCGCGGCCTTATAATAAGCGGAGAACACCAGCGGTACCTCGACGTTATGCATTTTGGTATTGCGGTAAACGATGTTTTTTACCTCGCCCCCTTTTCCTCGCGGGCTTTTGATACGGATGCCGTACATCGAACCTTCAAATGTATTATTTTCTACCAACACGTTATTAACCCCGCCCGCACTTTCACTGCCGATCGAGATCCCGCGCCCCTGTTTCAGGGTGTTATTGGCAATATAAATATTATCCACTACACCATCAGGGAAACGTGGATCCGCTTTTTCAGCTTTGATCGCGATATGATCGTCGTTGCAATCAATGTAGTTGTTGGTGATCCGAATATTCTGGCTGTCGATAGGATCGATGGCATCGGTATTGGGCGCATGCCACGGCGAGAGAATACGCGTGCCGTTAATATCAACGTCATGCGCGTAGCGGGTCACCACGTGAAAACTTGGCGAATGGGTCAATGTGACGCCGTCGATAAGCACGTTGTTTGAACGAGTGATGTAGATCAGTCGTGGCCTGTCGGTACCGCCTTTCTTTCCGGTCGCGCGGATATTTTCCCTCCACCGTTCCCACCAGACTGCGCCCTGACCGTCGATAGTGCCTTCGCCGACGATAGCGACATTTTGTGCATCCGCGATGCTGATAAACGGCAGCCAGCCATTTTCCGCTTCGGCATATTTCGTTTTTTCATCTGCACGATAGGCGGTGACTTCGGTTGACGCGACCAGGGTGGCGTCTTTCTCCAGCTTCAGCTGGATATTGTTTTTCAAAAACAGCGGATTAGTTAAAAAATTGCCCTTGGGTATCAGTACCGTTCCCCCTCCGGCGGCAGCACAGTCGTCTATCGCCTTTTGAATGGCCTCGGTATTAAGAGCAATTTGCAACCGATGGCCTTCTGCGCCGTACTGCCTGATATTGCAGACTTTATCGGGAAATTTAACTGAACTCGCAGCCTGTGCGAAGTGAAGGGGAACTATGCCAACCACAGCCGCGGCGGCCCACAGAGGAAGAGTGCGGGGTGTCATCATTTTATCCTTTTTATGGTATGTCGTTTTGTAAAATTAGCACCGTCGTTTCTTTTCTGTGAGTGTGGCGATCACGGTTTACAGGATGTCGTTCTTTTGCCTAAGAATAGTGGTGAAATTTTGGGCAGATGAACAGACGGGCTCTCAGGCTTCAGAATCTCAATCGCGAACGGAGAGCGGGCGGTTTGAGGAAAACGGGGCGTTACCAAAACGGTTACGGCTCTGGTCTGTAAAGCTCGCCGTCCCGGATTTTCAGCATAACCTTAAGGCAAATCGGGTCTTGTTCGACCAGGCTTATCCCTTTTGTTCAGAGGGATACAAGATGATGAAACGTTTGTTTATGTCGATTTTTGCCAGTCCGGAATCGTTGCTGCAGGTGATGAGTCAGCAGGAAATCATTGAGGCCGTGGAGGATGGCGATCGGATTATTATCGATCAGGATGGTAACGCCTCCGTCAACTATAAAAGCAACGAGGTGCGACAGGACTTCCTGCGCCATGTTAATGCGCTGAAGAGGGCATAATATGGGCACGGCGATATTTATGGTTTTGATGGTTTGCGGGTACTGGTACACCAGTCGCGACCTGTCTACCCGTTTTAAAATTAAGCGATCGTTTGGCTGGGATGTCTATTTTCTCGTCGCGCTTTATGGCTGTATCTTCGTCTTGCAGGGCGTGTTCGCCACAGGACTTCTCTGGCTGCTCCTGCTTGCGCTCTCTTTCGCCGACAACACCTTCCATCTGACATCGCAGAACTACGCTAACTGGCAAATTGACTTTATGAACTGGAGCTTTCTGGGTATTCAGGCTCCGGTGGTGGTGATGCTGGCCTTTGCCATATTGTTTTGTCTCTATCGTTCTAACTGGGCTGGCAGCGCGAGGCTGGATGGCGAGGGCCGGAAACTGCTTTATAAGCGCCTGGCGCGATCGAGCGGGATTGAGCAGTTGCTTTACCAGTGTATGGAAGAGGGCGAACTGGCGCTGGTGACGCTTAAATCGAGGCGGATATATGTTGGGATGATACATACCGCGTCGCTGGAATACGAAAAGACGGCAAATATCGTCCTCATCCCGATGCTAAGCGGCTATCGCGACGGCAAGGAAATGAGTCTGTGCATCGAGCATAATTACAGCAGGTGGTATGCCGAACATGACATTACTCTCGATTCGGAACCCAGGAGCGCAATGGCCTTCAGACGGGTCATTATGCTGGATCAGATTGAGAGCCTTTCACTCTTTGATCCCGCCAGCGCCAGCGCGCTAGACATGGAGCAGCGTTCCGAGAAAGCGGTGTAAATCTGTCATGTCTTACTCGTATCAGCCATCCAGATAGCGGGTAACCTGTTCCTGACAGAAATCGAGATACGCGCGGATAATACTCGAGGGATGACGATGTGAGGGATAGACCAGGTGAAGCGTTTGCTCAGGCAGCGGAAAGGCAGGAAGCACCGCACGTAATCTTCCTGCCGCCATCTCTTTTTTTGCCAGAAAAGGGGGCAGTTCGGTAAGGACCTGGCCCGCCACGGCGCGTTGACACAGTAGAAAATAATCGTTGGCCACAAGAACCGGTTTGGGTTCAAAAAGCTGTTCTCCAGTCTGCCAGACGCGGCGAGTGCCGGGAATGGCCGCCCAGATGGCACAAGGAAATTTCTCCAGATCCGCCACCGACGTGGGTTCTCCAACGTGCTCCAGCAGCGCGGGTGATGCCACCAGCAGATGGCGGTAAGTGAATATACGGCGTGCAACCATTGATTCATGCAGAATATTGCCCACCCGCAGGGCAACGTCGACGCCATCCTGGATGAGATCCACCCGACGATCCGTCGAAAAGATGCTCACGTCAATCTCCGGATAGCGCGCCTGAAACGCACCAATCAGCTCCCACCACGGCTCAAAAGCCGGGGGCATCGACAACCGCAAGCGACCTTTTAGCCGGATCTGGTCATCCATCAACGACTTCTGCGCCTCGTTGAGATCCTCAATGGCACGGCTGGCCTGTTCGTACAGCCGGTTTCCCGCACTGGTCAGCCTGATACCCTGGGAGGAACGCTCCATCAGCTGCACGTTTAACTCCCGCTCAAGCTCACGAATGCGCCGACTGAGCGTCGGTAGAGGAACGTTGATCTTCTCCGCCGCGGCGGAAAGACTGCCAGCCTGTGCGACAGCAACGAACATTTTCGTGGCGTTCAGATCCATATCATCACTCTTCTCATTTTTGAGAGTCAGGTTATCAATTATGCGTATTCCGCAGCAATATTGGTAGGCGTAAGGTTTGAGCTATCAGCGATGTTTGAGCGCTGACTCACTCAACAACACATCTGGAGAACCCTCATGAGAGCCTACGTTATTGAACAAGCGGGTGGACCTGAAGTCATGACCCTGCAAAACATCCCCTCCGCTGCGCCTCAGGCGGATGAAGTCCGCATTAAAGTGCGCGCCTTTGGTCTTAACCGTGCCGAAACCTATCGCCGTGCAGGGAAAATGGGGCCGATTACCGCGCCAGTGGTCCCCGGAATTGAAGCCGTCGGAGAAATCCTGAACGATCCTTCAGGGACATTCCGGCCCGGTCAGCGAGTGGCGACCGCCATGGGCGGGCTGCAGTTTACGCGTAATGGCAGCTATGCCGAAGAAGTCACGGTGCTACGCAGCAATGTCATTAACCTCGAGGGGGTAACGCTGTCGTGGGAAGAGCTGGCCGCTCTGCCTGAAAGCTATCTGACCGTGTGGGGCGCTCTCGGTCGGTTGATTGACACCACGCCCGGCCAGACGGTGCTGGTGCGCGGCGCAACCTCTTCCGTAGGGCAAGCGGCGGTGGTTTACGCAAAAGCGCGCGGACAGCGCGTAATTGCTACCACCCGCTCAACCGAGAACAGGGCCCGACTTTTACAGATTGGCGCGGACGCTGTGGTGATTGATAGCGGTGAAATAGCAAAGCAGGTGCGCGCCGTATCACCAGAAGGAATTGATGTTGTACTGGAAGTTGTCGGTGCCGCAACGGTGCTGGATAGCCTCAGGTCGCTCAAACCTTTCGGGACGGTGGTTGTGATTGGCCTGCTCGGCGGAGCCCCGGTGCTGGAGAATCTGCACCTGATGAACGACCTGCCCAATGCCACCCGGCTGGCCTTTTTTGGCAGCGGGCTGTTGGGAACCCCGGCATTACCCCTCACCGACGCCCCGCTGAAATGGATTGCGGAGCAGGTGGCGAGCAAGGCCATGCCTTCACTGCTGGTGAAAACGCTCACGTTTGACGAGTTACCAGAGGCTCACCGCTTGATCGAAAATAATCAGGCGCAAGGTAAGCTGGTGGTTCGTCTTTGACTGAATGACGCGCGGCTCCCGGTGTGGGGGCCGTATGCTGATTCTACTTTTCGGCTTCAGCGCTCACGCTTTCCTCTTACGCCCCACGAGAATCGTGCTGGTCACCTTATCTTCGGAAGGCGTTAAAACTCGCTTTCGGTTTAAGAACCGGCCTCCCTGTGTCGCTTTTACTCCACGTTGAAGATGCAGGGTAGGGAAGATAACTCTCTTTCGCCCCGCATTTCGTGGATGGCCAGGGAGAGGAAGGGTTATGAAAAATGACGTAACGTGCAGCATTATCATTAATAAAATTATTCAGGATAAATTTACGGCGGTGGTCGATTTTTATCTGCAACCTGTCTTTGATCTCTCTTCTTTTCAGTGTGTGGGCGCAGAAGTATTAATGCGAGGCGTTCACCGGCATCACATTGTTTCTCCGGGGCTTTTCCTGCCGCAGCTGGGATCGTCCGAGAGTATTATTCATATCGGCCAGCATATCATCCGCGAGGCCTTTCAGTTTTTGCATGAAAAAATTCTGCCGCTAAAACCCGATTTCTTTTTATGCATCAATATGGCAACGCATCAGTTAAACGCCCCGGGATGCGCGGAGCATATTATTCAGTTACAGACGCAATTACAGATCCCGGCGTCGGCGCTTATTTTTGAAATTACCGCCTCGGAAGAGGCGCTGGATGATACCGGAAAACACAATATCGCCGCGCTGCAGGACGCAGGGCTTGGCATCGCCTGGGATGATGTAGCCACCACTGAAAACGTCATGGAAAATATGACGTCTGTCGCCAGTGATTACATCAAGCTCGATCGCAGCTGTCTCAATCCAAACAAGAAAGAGAGCACTTCAGCGGTTATTTCACTGATCCAGAACCATCAGGTGTCGATTATTGCGGAAGGGGTCGAGACGATGGCGCAAACCTCCATGTTGCTCAAACACAATGTCAAACTGGCGCAAGGTTTTCTTTTCTCCAGACCCATTAAGAAAATGGAATTTATCAATAGCTTTTTAACGGCTCGCTAAAAATGGAAATGAATACAAAAAAAAGGACTGTTAACCTGGCGATCATTGCTATCGTATCGGTCTTACTATTGCCTTTTATGATCGTCTCGTTCTGGTCATTTAATTATATTAAAAATGACAATATCGAAATGTTTAACGCCAACCTGACGCGCTTTACGCATAATACCTCAATGGAAAGTGTTAATCGTCAGATTGAAGAAATTGAAGTTATTTTTCAGATCCTGAAAAATCAGCTTACCCGGGAGGCATTAGATGAAATGATCAATCCTACCGAGAGAAAGTTAGATCCTATTCTGTCTACTATCGTTAATTCCACGTTTTTCTTTAATCGTGCCATTGTCATCGACAATGCAAAAAATTATGCCGTCTATCCTCCTGATAAAGCAGGGGAGGCGTTCGCGCTTAATCAAGTTAGCCATCCCTATTTCGCCAAGAAAAATAAACTGGTCTATACCTACGCTAATAACGATCCCCTGGATGAGGGGGAGAAAAAAACCAGCGCGGCGGTGGGGATTAACCTCTTTGATGAGCATGCGGAGCAGTATGGCATGCTGGCATTTGAGCTTGATCTGGACACCATGAGTGAAACGTTACGGGAGGTGAAAGCGCCCTTTAACGGACATTTTCTGGTGGCCTCCAGAAGCGGCGACGTGATTATGCATCCTAATACCTGGGAGATTTTCAACCGCACCGTTCCGCTGCGTTGGTTCGAAAAGGCCGTTGATTTAGAGGGGCATTTTTACGACAACCAGACGCATAAACATGTTTTTTATCACTCTTTTTCCCATCCGGGATGGGTGGCGTTTACCGTCGTTGATGGCGATGAATATTTCAACTTTATTAACCGGGCGCCGCAGAGCCTGTTTACCATTTTTATGGTCTGTCTGATCCTCTACAGCGTTATTCTCTGTTTATGTCGGGTCTATTTTAAACAGATCGTCACCCGCATTTATCTTGGCGTTAATGGTGTGAATCTTGGCAACCAGCCTCACGATTTAGAACATATTTATAAACAGATAAAAACTAATCGTCAGCAGCTTGAAGAAGCACAACGCATCTCTTGCGAGGATACGTTAACCGGCATCGCTACCCGGCGGATGTTTGAAACCGCCGTCAATGAAATGATTAAACAGCAGACTCCATTCTGTATCGCGATGATCGATCTGGACCACTTTAAATCCATTAACGACACCTTCGGCCATCAGGTGGGGGATGAGGTGCTGAAATATGTTTCTCATGTCGGTAAGGGAGTACTGGAGCCAGCCGCACACCTTTACCGCTACGGTGGCGAAGAGCTGATCGTGCTCTTCCCGGGTATGGAGTTGCAAGACTGTCACGACATGCTGGATACCTGGCGACACATTATTATGCAGCGCCAGTGGCGTGAAGAGGGGTTAAAAGTGACTTTCAGCGGCGGCATCGTTCGCTCTCAGCCGGGCTTAAGTGCCACCCAGCTTGTTGAGCGTGCAGACCATTATTTATATCAGGCTAAACATGCGGGAAGAAATAATATTCAGGGAGAGATGAATAACAACGTTGACAGCGCGGCTCAGTGGATTATTGATAAGGTCGCGCAAAACGATATGCAGGGCTGTATTGATATCGTGTTACAACCGCTGGTCAATATTCAAAGCAAAACCTGCTTCGGCGCAGAAGTGCTGGTGCGCGGTATTTATAATGATAAACCCGTTTATCCGGACAGCTTTATTCCTGCGCTGGAAAATAACGGCACCATACTCAATCTGGATCTCTTTGTATTCGCTCAGGGGCTGACGTGGGCCCGGGAACGCAAGCGATTCAGCGAGGGGGATTTCTCGTTAAGCTTTAATTTCTCCCCTTATGAGTTTAACGATCCCGATTTTGTTGCGCTCATTTGCCAGCAGGTCACCCCGGATGAAGCCCCGTTTGTCATCCTGGAGATCACTGAAACCGAGATTAAGCTCACAGCCACCGGGCTGGATAACATCCGACGCTTGCAGGGCTACGGGCTTACCGTCGTCTGGGATGATATTCACTGCGAGAATCTGGCCAGCAAAAACAGCGATCTCTTCTCCACACCACTGGTCAAACTCGATCGCAGCGTGTTATTTGAAGACAATCTGGAGTGCGCCCAGCGGCTGATCGCCTTCTACCAGCAGAAGCAATCCGGGGTGATTGTCGAAGGGGTAGAGAATGAGCAGCAGCTTGAGTGGCTGCTGGCGAGGGATATTACTCTCGCGCAGGGTTACTACTTCTCCCCGCCGGTGAATAAGCACGAGTTTGAAGCGCGTGTTCTCAGCATGAACTTCTGAATCTGAACGCACGTAGCCCGTCATCGACGGGCTACGAAAGGGCATCAGGCAACGGTGCCGATAATCTCTAGTTCAGCTTCATCAGGCACTTCGTTATACGAAAGCACCCGCAGTCCGGCGGCGAACAGGCGGCCATAGCGAGCGATAATCGGACGCAGCTGCGGGGTGACCAGCAGCACCGGCGAGCGGTTTTGCGCCTTCATTTGTTCGTAAATCATTGGCATAGTGCTCTGCAATTGCGTGAGGATATTCGGGTCCACCGGGAAACTATCCAGCGCAATCTTTCCCCCCTGCTGGGCGTGATTAAGCGCGTTCAGCAATAAGTTTTCCAGCTCACTGTCCAGGGTATAGACCGCCAGCTGCCGCTTATCGCCGTTGATGCTATTCACGATCGCGCGGCGCAGCGCAAAGCGGACATCGGAGGTTAAAAGAATCGGATCCTTGGTGACCGAGGCGCTCTCCAGCAGGGTAGCGGCAATGGTGTTGATATCTTTCAGCGAGACCTGTTCCAGCAGCAGTTGGCGATAAATACGTAAAAGCTGGCTAAAGTTCAGCGCCTGGGTTAAATCTTCCGCCAGTTTGGGGGCCAGCAGACTCAGTCTGGTGTGCAGGTGGGTAATATCGTCATAGTTAAACAGCTCCGGCAGATAGTGGCGGGCGATCTTGTTCACATGAGTCGCCACGACGCTGGCGCAATCCACCACCTGATAACCGAGATTCAGCGCTTTCGCTTTTTGCTCCGGCAGGATCCAGATGATGGCCATGCCGTAGGCCGGATCCGTATCCAGCACGCCGTCGATTTCGCCATACAGTTCCGCTCCCGGGATCGCCATCAGCTTATCCGCATGAACTTCGCCGGTCGCCACGCGCGTGCCGTTAATATGAATAGCGTACTGGGCGGGCTTCAGGCGGAAGTTTTCGCGGATGCGGATCTCCGGCAGCAGGACGCCGCAGGTTTCTGAAATCACCTGCCGCACCCCTCGAATACGCTGGGATAGCGGGCTGCCCTGGGCGGCGTCCACCAGCGTCACCAGCTTATAACCAAGATTCAGGCCCACCGGCTCCACCAGCGGAATACTGTTCCAGTCGATGGTCGCCAGACTCTCCTGCGACATGGCGTCGCTGATGGCTTCAATTTCCTCTTCCGGCTGAGCTTCCTGCACCCGTTTGCTCTGTTTCCAGGCCGCAAAAAGCAGTATCGCGGTAAAGCTGAGGAAGGCGACGTGCGGCATCCCTGGCACTACCGCCAGCACAAACATCACAAAGGCAGCGGCATACAAAATCGAAGGACAGGCCAGGACCTGAGTTTTGATTTCGCTGCTGATGTCGTTGCCGTCGCTGACGCGGGTCACGATAATCGCTGCCGCCGTTGAGAGCAGCAGGGAAGGGATCTGCGCCACCAGGCCATCACCAATGGAGAGCAGCACATACTGTTTGAAGGAGTGGGAGACATCGAGATTATGGGCAAAAATACCGATACAGATCCCGCCGATGATGTTGATCAACAGGATCATGATCCCGGCGACGGCGTCCCCGCGCACAAACTTAGAGGCACCATCCATCGCGCCATAGAAGTCGGCTTCGTTGGCGACATCTTTACGCCGTACCCGCGCCTGTTCCTGGTTAATCAGCCCGGCGTTCAGGTCGGCGTCAATAGCCATCTGTTTACCCGGCAGCGCGTCAAGGGTAAAACGGGCTGACACCTCCGAGATACGCTCCGCGCCTTTAGTGACCACCACAAAGTTGATAATCATCAGGATGATAAACACCACGAAACCGACGACAAAATTCCCGCCGATCACCACCTGACCAAAGGCTTCGATAACCTTACCGGCAGCGCCTTCTCCTTCGTGGCCGTGCAGTAACACCACACGCGTAGAGGCGACGTTCAGCGTCAGTCGCATCAGGGTGGTGATAAGCAAAATCGTCGGGAAGACAGCAAAATCCAGCGGGCGTTTACTGTTAACCGCTACCAGCAGAACGATAACCGCCAGCACAATGTTAAAGGTAAACAGGATATCCAGCACCAGCGGCGACAATGGCAGGATCACCATCGCCAGCACGCACAGCAGCAGCAGCGGAACGCTGATATTGCCCTGTCGTATCAGGTTTAAATATTGTGAAAATTTACTGCTTGCCATCTGCTTTAAGTCCCTCTTTCGGTATATCCATTAGCCTGTTCAACTGTGGTTTCATTTCGCTCTGCCCGTTGCGCCAGGCTTTAATTTGCAGCACGTAGGTCAGCACATGGGCAATAGCGCGGAATAGCTGGGTCGGTATCTGTTGATTGACCCGGGTGGAGTGGTATACCGCTCGCGCCAGCGGTGGAAAGGGCACGATCTCCACATCGTGGCGTTGCGCCACTTCACGAATGTATTGCGCCACATCGTCCACACCTTTGGCCACGATATAGGGCGCCTGGGCTTTATCCGGATCGTATTTCAGCGCCACCGCATAGTGGGTGGGGTTGGTGATCACCACATCCGCCGTCGGGATCACTTTATTCAGCTGTCCCTGGGCCATCTGACGCTGGAGCTGGCGAATACGGCCTTTGATCTGCGGGTTGCCATCGTTATTTTTGTACTCATCGCGTACTTCCTGTTTGGTCATACGCATCTTTTTTAAGTACATAAAGATCGCCAGCGGGACATCGATCAGCGCAAAAATAACGATAATGCCCAGCAGCCAGCTAAATACCTGGCGCAGGATCTCTAGCCCTTCATCAATGCCCTGACTGAGCCATAAATGCTGCAGGCGCAGCAGCGCCGGGAGCGAATCCTGAATCAACGACCAGAGCATCGCCATCAGCACGCTGCATTTCGCCAGCATCTTAAGCACGTCGACATAATGGCTTGAGGAGAAGAGGCGCTTAAAGCCGCTGAGCGGGTTAATTTTTTTAAAATCCGGCATCAGTTTATTGGGCGTAAAGACCCAGCGGCCCGGCACCACGGTGGAGATCATGCACACCACCGGGATCGGCACCAGCGTGAGGATAAATTTCAGCAGCAGCCAGACATGGTGCATAAGAAAAAGCTCCAGCGCGGCGGGATCGTCCTGTTTCCCCGCCATCGCGCCGACAGAGTCAAAAGAGTCCTGCACCAGCTGTTTATAGAAAGGGAAAAAAATCATCAGCACGACTAACGAAGTCACCAGTCCGGCGGCCATCGTCACATCTTTCGACCGTGCTATATCCCCTTTCTGACGGGCCTTACGCAGCTTACCCTGCGTGGCCTTTTCGCTTTTATCTCCACTCCCCGACATCAGAACACCCTCATTGCGTCGATTTTGCCCATGATGACGTTAGTCAGATTGATGTAATGGTCAGGAATATCACTCACCAGCAGCGCCAGACACAGCAGCCCAAAGAGCATGCTGATGGGGAAGCCGAGGGAGAAGAGGTTCAGGGTCGGCGAGATACGGTTAAGCAGCCCAAACGATCCCTGCACCATCAGCATGACAAAGGCGGTGGGAAGAGAGATAAGCAGCGAAGAGGAGATCAACCAGCCCAGGCTCTGGACCAGCGTATGAAGGGAGACTGCATTGATCGCCTGGCCCACTGGCCAGTAATTAAAGCTTTTATAGAGCAGCGTGACCAGCAGCAGGTGGCCGTCCATGGTAAAGAACAGCAGGACGCTAAACACAAAAATGATCTGGGAGATCACCGTGGTGGAATTGCCGTTGCTCGGGTCGTTCATGATGGCCATGCCGAGCCCCATATTCATGGAGAGAATATGGCCCGCGGTTTGCAGAATCATAAACACCAGTTGCAGCGTTGCACCAAAGATAAAGCCCCACAGGATCTGTTCGCCAATCAGAACCACGCTGCGCATGGAGAGCAGCTCGGTCATCACCACCTGCTGATGCAGCATGGGGGCAATGACCGAGGTCAACGCCAGCGCCAGGCCAATTTTGATTCGCCGGGATATGGAGCGCTGATCGAACACCGGCGCGAAATGGATAAACGCCAGGATCCTGACGAAGGGTAACCATGCCGCCATCAGGGGGGCGACTAACGCCTGTACATCAATGCCCATAGTGCGTTAGCCCACCAGTCGTGCAGCCTGATGAAAAATCTCAACCGTAAAGTCGGTGAGTTTAATCAGCATCCATTTACCCGCCAGCACCAGCACCAGCAGCGTCACCACCAGACGCGGGAGAAAACTTAAGGTTTGTTCGTTGATTTGGGTGGTGGCCTGGAAAATACTCACCACCAGCCCCACCAGCAGGCTCGGGACAATCGCTACGACGGAAACCAGCAGCACCAGCATAATGGCGCCGGCCATGATGTCTCCGGCAATCTCCATGGTCATCATCGCTATAGCCCCTGTACGCTGGCGGTCAGCGTGCCGACCACCAGATTCCAGCCGTCGCACAGAACAAAGAGCATCAGCTTAAACGGCAGCGAGACGATCAGCGGCGAGAGCATCATCATCCCCATCGCCATTAAAATACTGGCCACGATCAGGTCGATAATCAGGAAAGGAATGTAGATCATAAAGCCGATCTGGAAGGCGGTTTTCAGCTCGCTCAGGACATAGGCGGGCACTACGATGCTCAGATCCATTGAGGTGGCATCGCCTTTCTCACCGGCAATACTCATGATCTGCGCCATCGCGGTTTTGCTGGTTTGCGCCAGCATATACTTTTTCAGCGGTTGCTCCGCCGTGACCAGCGCCTGTTTCAGAGTCACCTGGTCATTCTGATAGGGGACGATGGCGTCGTTGTAAACCGTGGTCCACACCGGCCGCATCACCAGCATGGTCAAGGCGAGGGCGATCCCGGTGAGGATTTTATTGGGCGGGCTCTGCTGTAACCCCAGCGCCTGACGCAAAATCGCCAGCACGATGATAAACCGCGTAAAGCAGGTCATCATCAGCACCATGATCGGCACCAGCCCGAGCAGGGTCATCAGGATCAGGATTTCAATTTTTACACTGTAATCCTGGCCCGTGCCGTTACTGGTGGTGCTGAGTAGCGTAATGTCGCCGTTTGCGGCAAAAACCAGGGGCGAAAGCAGTAAACCGGCGCAAACCAGTAAGGTTAATGCGCCGGTGCGTAGCGGACGTTTCATGAAGTGAGTTTACCGATATCGTGCGAGCTGAACTCAATGATCCGCAGACCATATTTATCATTGAGAACCACCACTTCTGCCTTGCCGAACAGGATGCCATTCACTTTGATATCCAGCGGCTCGCCGGCAATTTTATCCAGCTCAACGGTCGTGTCATTGGTGATGGTCATCAGTTCGGCGAGCGAAATCGTTACCGACGCCACTTCCAGGGTCAGGTTGACGGGGATACGGCTAAACATCGCCATTTTGCGCAGATGCTCTGCATGATTCTCCGCCACGGGCGCAACGGGCGCAGGGGATGACGCCACAGCGCTTTCACTGCTGGCTTCCGGCAGTTCAATATCGTCGAGATTAAAATCTACGGACAGGTCGTTTTCTTCACTCATACTTCATCTCGGGCGTTTTATCGTTAAAGTCAGTCATAAAAAGCTTACCGCGATCTTCGGCGACGGTTGCGCTGAAGAGCTGCTCGCTACCGATGAACACCGGTAAAGGCTCATTTAACGAAACAGGAATAATATCGCCGGCGCTCATTTCCAGCAGTTGGGCAACGGTAAGGTTGATCGACGCCAGCTTTCCGGTCAGGGATAACGGCATCGCATTAAACATATGTTCAATCTGCGCGGCAGAGAGATTTCTCGGTTGCGGCTGGCTGGTATCGTTTTTTTCACGCAGGGTGGCCAGCAAAATATCGACGTGATGCGTGTCGAGCAAAATTGAAAAACAATATTCATCATAGCCTTCCAGCCAGAACTGAATACTCCAGGCCCACTGATTAATGACCGAGGAGTAATCATTTCTGAGCTCCAGCTCCTCCGCCATAATTTCCTGGCTCATGGTTAACTGCGACAGTTCATGAGCCAGTTTATTGCGCAGGCGCTCTTCTGTTTTGGTGACCGGCTGATGGATGTCACTGGCTAACGGATTATTATCCTTACTTAAACCGTAGTAGTTATGCAAAATATCCAACAAAAACGTACGGTTAATATCAAAGCCGATATTGCCATACGCATTCTCAAAAATTTGCGCATTTTTTAGATGGCAGTCGGTATCGAACGCCATGTTTTTTAACGTGGCGTTCATCCGGTATTTCTTTAAAAAGAAAATACTCAGACGAGACTCAATGCTGTCAAACTTTTCAGTGATAATTTTCGGGATTTTATGGTATGCCCGGCCAAGCTTATTGACATCTATGCGTGTCACTTCGGGGCAATTTTCTTTTTGATACACCCGAATTCTGTTTGCTGAAGTCTGCATGATTTATCCATTTACCATTCGGGATGAAGTTCCTCTTCAACAACTTCACAGACATACTGGCGACAGGCTGAAGAAAGCATAAATAACAATACACCGCCGTTCCGCATACATCATTTTGTCGGGGTGACAAGCAATGCTGTGCGGTTATACGGTTCGGTTTTTTATCATGCTAATTATCGCCTGCAATGAAGATCAGAGACAAGAAGGGGCGAGTTATTAATCCATTAATTATCGCTTGCGGGAATTAATTAATATCTGTAATTACAATGTTAACTCGTTGATTTAAATTGATTAATGTTGGTGTTGTTTTAATTATTGCTTAAAGTGGATTAAAAACGAGACAACCTTTCTCCCCTCGATATACTTGCCGCGGGAAAAATCTTAATCCTGCTGCCAATCAGCTGTACCCGCCTTTTTCTGAGTGCGCTGAATATGTTAAGTCCACTCTGTAAGAGCTAATATGTATGGAGATGACATGAGAAAGGTTTCTCAGTGGAATACCAACACTCCGCTGGACTTTATCGCACAATCTGCCGCTAGTTTACAAACTCTAAACCTTGCCCGGCGTGTCGCGAGTTTTAAAGTTGCGACATTAATCACAGGTGAGACCGGAACGGGCAAGGAGTGTATTGCGCGCATTATTCATCATTTCAGCTCTGGCAATAACGCTCCCTATGTGGCGGTTAACTGTGCCGCCATTCCGGAAACGATGCTGGAATCGACGTTATTCGGCTATGAAAAAGGGGCCTTTACCGGCGCGGTAAAGAGTATGCCGGGGAAATTTGAACTGGCTAATAACGGTACGCTGCTGCTGGATGAGATCGGCGATATGCCGCTTACCCTTCAGGCGAAATTATTGCGCGTACTGCAAGAGCAGGAAGTTGAGCGTCTTGGCAGCAATGAGACTGTTTCGCTCAATATTCGTATTATCGCCGCGACCAATAAAGACTTACAGCTGGAAATGCGGGAAGGGCGTTTCCGCGAAGACCTCTATTATCGCCTGTCAGTGGTGCCTGTAAACATTGCGCCGCTGCGTGAGCGTCCGGAGGATATTATTCCGCTGGCACAATACTTTATTAATAAGCAGCAATCGCAGTACGGGGATAATAAGCGGTTAAGCGAAGATGCCCGCTACGCTTTGTTGAAATATGACTGGCCGGGCAACGTCCGCGAACTGGAAAACGTCATTCAACGTGGCTTTATTCTCAGTATGAACGAGGTCATTACCGCGGCGGATATTGCCTTACCGGTTCACATCGCCCCTCCTGTCAGCACCGTTTCCACACGACGGGAGACAGAATTAACCCGCCCCATCCCGTCAGCGATTCGATTCGTGAAGGAGCACGGGCGCCAGGCAGAGTACCAGTACATTATCGATCTGCTTAAACAACACAACGGCAATAAGTCCCGTACCGCGCAATCGCTGGGCATTACGCCGCGCGCCTTGCGTTACCGGCTGGCCTCTATGCGCGGCGACGGTATTGATCCCGGCTATTTTAATTGATTCGCAGCAGTCACAAAGGAAGTCTTTTTTAATGGAAAACGTTCAGGGAATCGGCATTGCGTCCGCGCAATTGGCGCTTTTGCAACGAATGCAACAGACCGCAATGGCTGCCGGCACGACCGCCATCGCGCCAGCGCAAGTCATGCCCGCCAGTATGCAGCCCACAGGCCAGCTCTCCTTTGCCGACGTGCTTAATCGCGCCATTGAGGGTGTCGACAGCATTCAGCACAGCGCTGCCGCGAAGCAGACGGCGGTGGAAACCGGCATCAGCGATGATCTCACCGGCGCGATGGTCGAGAGTCAAAAAGCCAGCGTCTCGTTTGCGGCAATGGTGCAGGTGCGTAACAAGCTTACCACCGCCCTTGACGAAATTATGAATCTGGCGGTGTAAGGGATTGTCGTGATTGAGAAACTGAAACAAAAACTGCCCTTTGCCCTGCCCGATAGCCTCGGCGGCAATAAGAAAAATATGCTGCTGGGCGGGGCGGGCGTATTACTGGCCGGCGCTATCGTCACTTCTCTGTGGTTCAGCAACCGCAGCTATGTGGCGTTATTCGGTAGCCAGGAAAATATTCCCGTAAAACAGGTTGTTGAAGTGCTGGGTGCGAAAGCTATCGACTACCGTATCGAGCCGGGTAGCGGCCTGATCCTCGTGGATAGCGGCAAGCTGGCCAGCGCGCGTATGGCGCTGGCGGAGCAGGGCGTCACCGCCATTTTACCCGGCGGCTACGAGCTGATGGATAAAGACGAGATGCTCGGCAGCAGCCAGTTCATCCAGAACGTGCGCTATAAGCGCAGCATCGAAGGGGAGCTGGCCCAGAGCATTATGGGGCTTGATCCGGTGGAGTCCGCGCGCGTGCATCTTGGCATGACGGAGTCCAGCTCCTTTGTGTTGAGCGATAAACCTGACAGCAGCGCCTCGGTCATGGTGCGTTTACGCCCCGGCCAGCGTCTTAACGAGCAGCAGGTGACGGCGATTCTGCAGATGGTGGCAGGCAGTGTGCCAGGCCTGGAAGCCTCTAACGTCCGCGTGGTGGATCAACGCGGCGAGCTGCTTTCCGAAGGGATCGAGACGGATAAAACGCAGTATGCCGGGATATCCCGCAGCCGGGATATCAGCGCCCAGATCAAAGGCGAAACGGAAAAAAACATCGCCAATTTGCTTAACTCACTGGTGGGAAGCGCCAACTACCGCGTCAGCGTGGTGCCGAAAGTTGACGTCAGTGCCGTGGAGGAGACTCAGGAGCGCTATGCCGGCGATCCGCGTATCAGCGATGAAAACCTGAGCCAGGAGAACACCACCGACGAACTGGCGCTCGGCATTCCTGGCTCGCTCAGTAACCGCCCGCCCGCGGCCGCGGCAAATCCCCCGGCGGCTACGGCCACGGCTGCCGCTCCGGCAAACGCCACTGCAGCGCAAAACGCGACCACCAATCCGCAGGCGCTCTCTTCCCGTTCTAACAGCCAGCGTAAATACGCTTATGACCGGGATATCCGCCATATTCGTCACCCCTCTTTCCGGCTGGAGAAAATGACCGTAGCGGTGGTACTGAACAGCGAAGCACCTTCCCTTGCGAAGTGGACGCCTGAGCAGTTTGCCTCTCTGAATAAGCTGGTGGAAGAAGCGGCCGGTCTGGATCGCCAGCGCGGCGACTCCCTGACGATGGATCGTCTGAGCTTTACTCCGACTGATGACCTGTCCATGCCGCTGCTGAGATGGTGGCAGGATCCCGATATTCGCGACTGGGGACAGATGGGCGGCATCGGATTGCTGGCGCTGCTGTTGCTGTTGCTTGGCGTACGTCCGGCGGCCCAGCGGTTTGGCCGACGCGGCGAAAAAGTGGTGCAGGACGTGCGTACCGAACCGACAGGCGTTCTGCTGGAGAACGACCAGCCACAGGATGAAGATCTGCTGGTGCAGTCCCTGCCGAAGTCATCGTTCCAGCAGGAGGACAACCTGCCGCCGCAGAGCTCCGGCCTGGAAACCAAAGTCGAATTCCTGCAAACGCTGGCGCATAGCGAAACAGAGCGCGTAGCGGAAGTCTTAAAACAATGGATTAACAGCAATGAGCGAAACAGTGCAGCCGCAGCCTCAGGCAAGCAAGAGTAACCGCAGCGCGGGTAACAGTAATAACAATGGCCGCAGCCGACTGGAGCAGTCCGCTATTTTGCTGCTGAGTATCGGTGAGGAAGCGGCGGCCAGGGTGATGCAGAAACTGAGCCGGGAAGAGGTGATCCGGGTGAGTGAAGCCATGGCCCGCCTGCATGGCATTAAAGTGACTCACGCCCGTAACGCGATGAATAACTTTTTCCAGGATTATCGGGAACAGAGTGGCATTAACGGTGCTTCCCGTACCTACCTGCAAAATATTCTCGACCGCGCGCTGGGTAGCGAGATCTCCCGCAGCGTGATTAACGGCATCTACGGGGATGAGATCCGTTACCGGATGGCGCGCCTGCAGTGGGTTGATATTCCCCAGCTGGCGAGCCTCATCGATCAGGAGCACCTGCAGATGCAGGCGGTGTTCCTGGCCTTTTTACCGCCGGACGTCGCGGCGGGAGTGCTCACCTATCTGCCGGAATCGCGCCGGGATGAAATTGTCTACCGCATTGCCCGTCTCGACGATGTGAACCGGGATGTGATCGATGAGCTGGACCGCATTATCGAACGCGGCGTGGCCGTGCTCTCCGAGCACGGCTCCAAGCTTATCGGGATCAAGCACGCGGCGGATATTGTCAACCGTATCCCCAGCAACCAGCAGGAGCTACTGGATCAACTGCGCGTCCGGGATGAAGAGGTGGTTAACGAGCTTAAAGATCAGATGTATGAGTTCTTTATTCTCAGCCGCCAGACGCCTGCAACCCTACAGCGTCTGATGGACGAAATTCCGCTGGAAGACTGGGCGGTGGCTCTGAAAGGGACCGAACCCGTCCTGCGCCAGGCGATTTATGGCGCCATGCCGAAACGTCAGGTGCAGCTGTTGCAGAACACCGGTTCGCGTCTGGGACCCGTGCCGGTCAGCCGTATTGAACAGGTGCGTAAAGAGATCATGGTCACCGTGCGGGAACTGGCGGAAGAGGGCGAAATTCAGGTGCAGCTCTTCTCTGAGCAGACAATGGAGTAAGCCGTGAAAGACGAACTGAAATCCCGCCTCGGTCGGGGAACGACCGGAGCCAGCGCCCGCCCGCGGGTCTACAAGTTCCCGCCGCTGCGCAAAAACACGCTGCAGGACGATACCGGCGGCCATAACGGTTTCGCCCCGGTTGACGGCGCCATTTTACAGCAACAGCTGGCCGACGGTTTCCAGGAAGGGATGAACCGGGGTTTTGAGCAGGGTCTGGAAGAGGGGCGCGGAGAAGGGTATCAGGAAGGCGTCCGTCTCGGGTTTGATGAAGGGCTACGCAAAGGCCACGAAGAAGGCAAAGTGGCGGGACGCGAGCTCTTTGTCGAGGCCGCTGCTCCGCTGGATACCGTGGCCCGGCAGGTAAACGACTGGCTTACTGCCTATGAACAGCGGCGTCGGGAAGAGCTGGTGCAACTGGTGGAGAAGGTCTCCCGCCAGGTTATCCGCTGTGAGTTGACCCTGCATCCCACCCAGTTATTAACGCTGGTGGAAGAGGCGCTCAGCAGCCTGCCGAAAATGCCGCAGGAGCTGAAGGTCTGCCTCAATTCGGAGGAGTTTCGTCGTATCAGCGAGGCGGAGCCAGAGCGCGCCCGGGAGTGGGGATTGTGCGCCGATGCGCAGATGAACCCCGGTGAATGCCGGGTGATCACCGAAACCTCGGAGATGGATGTCGGCTGCCAGCACCGCCTTGAGCAGTGTGTCGATGCCCTGAAAGAGAGTCTGCTGCCGGAGTCCCAGGATGCATAGCCTGGATTTTTCTCAGGCGCTTAAGTCGCTGGAAAACATCCCACTCGCCAGAGTGGCGGGCCGCCTGGTCCGCGTTAATGGGATGCTGCTTGAGTGCGTCGGCTGCCAGCTGGCGGTGGGCCAGTTGTGCCGGATCGAAAGCCTGGAAGGGGCGTCGATGGAGGCGCAGGTGGTGGGCTTTGATCGCGAGATCACCTGGCTGATGCCGTTCAAGCACCCCGTGGGCTTGATGGGGGGCGCGAAGGTCTATCCGGTGGAAAAAGAGGAGTCCGTGATGATCGGCGACCGCTGGCTGGGCCGGGTGGTTAACGGTCTTGGCGAGCCCCTGGATGACAAAGGTAAGTTGTACGGCGATACCCCTTTGCCCCGCCATATCGGTCATATCCATCCTCTGACTCGTCGCCCGGTTGAAACCCCGCTCGATGTCGGGGTGCGTGCCATCAACGGCCTGCTGACCATCGGTAAAGGCCAGCGCGTGGGGCTGATGGCGGGCAGCGGCGTGGGTAAAAGCGTTCTGCTCGGCATGATCACCCGCTATACCAGCGCCGACGTGGTGGTGGTCGGGCTGATCGGCGAGCGCGGACGTGAAGTGAAAGAATTTATTGATCACTCCCTCGGGGAGAGTGGGCTGGCAAAATCAGTCATCGTGGCCGCCCCTGCGGATGAGTCGCCCCTGATGCGCCTGAAAGCCACCGAGCTTTGCCACGCCATTGCCGGATACTATCGTGATAAGGGGCTGGATGTGCTGCTGCTGGTGGATTCTCTCACCCGTTACGCCATGGCCCAGCGTGAAATCGCCCTCTCACTCGGCGAGCCGCCCGCCACCAAAGGCTATCCCCCGTCTGCTTTTGCCATGATCCCCCGACTGGTGGAAAGCGCAGGTAACAGCGATGCCCCCGGTACGATGACCGCCATTTATACGGTCCTGGCGGAGGGCGACGATCAGCAAGATCCGGTGGTGGACAGCGCCCGTGCGGTGCTGGACGGCCATATCGTTCTTTCTCGCCACCTGGCGGAAGCCGGCCACTATCCGGCCATCGACATCTCGCAGTCTATCAGCCGCTGTATGTCGCTGGTGACGGACGGTGCGCACCAGCAGGCAGCGCGGACGATCAAGCAGCTCTACGCGGAATATGCCGCCATTAAACCGATGCTCCCGTTAGGCGGTTACGTGCCGGGAACCGATCCCCTTGCGGATCGCGCCGTGAATCAGGCTCCTGCCATCCATCACTTTTTACAGCAGGAAGTTCAGCAGGCGGCGATGATCGCCGACACCATTAATCAGCTCAAGGCCTTAGCGCACGCTTAAGCCCGTTGCTAAACAAGGGAGTGAGTTATGCCCAAGACCCTGGTCACCCTTCAGCAGTTAATTCAGCTGCGTGCCCGCGGCATTAAAGAGCTGAGCGGCCAGCTTTCATCCCAGAAGCAGCTAAACCAGCGATACGAGAACAACATCCAGGCGCTGCAAAAGCTCTCGGTTGCCCCGGCGGACGCCAGCAGCAATGCGGCGATGATGATTAACCAGGCGCACTATAAGAAGAATATTCAGCGCATTATCAACTGGCAAAAGCAGGAACAGGCGCTGGCGCAGTTGAAAACCCGCCAGCTGCAGGACGATTTACTGGCGGAGGCTCGCCGTGAGCGGCGCTTCCAGCTGGCACTTGAACAGCGACGCGAAGGTATCGCTATCGACGAAGGGCGAAAAGCGCAAAAAGCCACTGACGCCATCTCGGCCCAGTGCTGGTTACGCCGTCATCGCGCCACCTGAACGGAGCCACATTCATGAATCTCGCGTTAAAAGAAATGCCTTCTGCGGCGATTGCCCCTCCGGCCGTTGACTGGTTCAGCCAGTTGCGCTGGCAGTGCCTCGCTTTGTTCCAGCATCCGCAGCTGAGCGTTAACGAAGCGATGTATGCCACCGGCACGCTGTTGAGCAAGATCCAGCAGTGCATTGACGAAGGTCGTCTGCACGCGGGGCTGGTGGAGAGCATGGGGCGGAGCATCGTGCAACTGGCGGATGAGGGACTGCTGCAACAGCAGGCCCGGCAATTGTTGCCCGTTCCGTGGTTTCGTCTTGAGGCTTTACAGCAGCTGCCGCAGCTGGCAGCGATCCTGACCGGCGGCGAGACGGTCATCCCTTCAGAGCCGCTGATGGCAGAGCCGGATCTCTGCGCCGCCTGGCTGGAGCCGACGCTGAAGCGGCTGGCACAAACGATCATTACAGAGGGGGATTTCTTTGCGCCGCAGCGGAGTTTCGGCCACAGCTTTGCCCGCTTAAGTAGCCTGTTATTCTGGTTCAGACACTGGATGACGCTGGAGAGACGGGCGGGAAGAGCGATGACCCGGGAAGCGATCCGGGAGTGGCGGGAGACGTTTACCCGCAATGGCAGTGAGATTTTGGCTCTTGCGGACGCCGACGAGGCGCTGACCTCTGATTTTTGCCTGCTGAAAGGGCTGACGCTTCTGTCATGAATCAATACAGAAACGCGTCAGGTCTGTCGGCGTTATTGATATTTTCCATAATACTGAGCTGCATATTTAGCACCATGCCGTTGCGTTCGTTAAGCTGCTGGCAACGTCTGGCCTGATGCTCAAAATCGTCCCACAGGGCGGTGACTTTCTGCAACTTTTCTGGCGATAACCGGCGAAAGAGGCTGAACAATCCCTGTTTATCCGCACTGACATTCAACGCGCGCAGCTGCTCTTCCCGTTGTGCCGCGCTCAGGCTTAACGCCTGATAGCTCTCTAACAGTTGCCGATTAAGTATGGTCAGTTGCTCCGTGTTTCTTGCCAGCAACAGAACGCGCTGTTCCTCGAGCTGCTGCTGTAACTTCAGGTAAGCATTGCGATCCTGGGCAATTCCCTGCACCAGTAAGGTCATCCGTTGGCCTGGCGTCATCAGTTTTTACCTTTGAAAAAACGTCTGCATGGATAAGGTCAGCTCATCCAGATTAATTCCAAGCTTGCCTTCGCTGATGGCTTGCTTGATCTCGGCGACGCGCACCAGATCCACCTCCGGCATCGTGTGCAGCTGGGTTTGCGCTTCACCTAACACCGGGTCGATCGCCGCCGCTGGCGTGGTGCGCAGCGGAGCGGCAGCAGCGGCTTCTGTCGTTTCGCTGGAAGAAGGGGCCTGACTTGCCTGAACCGCGTGAAATTGTCCCTGGGTAATTTTCATTATTTTGCACTCCAGTGGTTGACCTGAAAAAAGTCTATTTTCGTTCTGTGTTATATCAATGCGACCCGTCCGGTTAAAAACTTTAGCCGCAGGTAAAAATCATTGCGCGTTCATCGCCGGAATGCGCAGGATGCCTGCCGACTCCACCCGGGCATCCACCACGCGCTGGCTGCTGAGATTGCGAACCCGGATGATCTCCCCCTTACGCCCCTGTTTCAACGCCTCGCCCGGCGCGCGCGCCTCAATGCCCTGGTGACTGGCGATTAACATCACCTGTTGACCGCGCTCAATCAGGACCGGCTGGTCAAGCTGTCCGGCGGTGATGGGCTGTCCGGCGTTGATCCGCCGCTTCACGATCATGCCGTCGACCGCTTCTGGCGAGGTGTAAATCTCCCCCTGGAGGAGCGCCACGTTCTGCTCGCTAAGGGCAATATCCCGATCGCCGATCGTGCGGCCGCGCTCCAGCATCTGGACGCTGGTCACCACCGGCACTATCACGCTGGCTTTGACCGCCGCTGTGACCGTCCAGCCGCTGTCAGCCGGACAGCTTACCTCGTAGCGCAGACGCCAGAGCACTCTTTTACTGTTCGCCACCGGCTGGGTACGCAGGGGCATCGGGCAGGCGGAGAGGCCACGGGCTTCAGGCGGGAGCGCCGTTTCCAGCTCTGTTTTAACGATCCGCCAGTTTTGTTGCGCTGCGCTGGTATTCACTTCGCTGCTGGCGGCCTTGCTGATAGCACTCTGAATCTGCTGTTCCGCCGTGAGCGGGGCCGCCGTCGCAACAGGGGCCATGGTGAGCGCGCAGAGGCGAAGAGCATAGAGGAAACAACGCTTCCTCGTTGGCGCGCTATCAGCGGAAAAAGTATTAAAAATCATCATGTAGTAAACCTGGCATAGTTTTTGCTTAATGGACGCACCAGCACTATGCCGGGGAAGAATCACAGAGAGGAAAGGACGTGAGTATTAGTTTTGACAGGGCATTAGGCGTTCATCCACAGGCACTACAGCTCAGACTGACCAGGGCGGAGCTGTTGTCCACCAATCTCGCGAACGTAGATACCCCTAATTTCAAGGCTAAAGATATTGATTTTGCCGCTGAGATGCAACGGTCGAATCAGGCTTTTATCTCAGGCGGTACGCCGCAGGCGAAATATCGCCTGCCGTACCAGCCGTCCAGCGACGGTAACACGGTAGCGCTGGACGTGGAGCAGGCGGCGTTTGCTCAGAACAGCATGGACTATCAGATGAGCCTGACCTTCATGAAAATGAAATTCTCAGGCCTGAAGTCGGCTATCGAAGGAAAATAATCTCAGGAAGGAAGTATGGCTTTTACGGATATCTTTCGTATCTCCAGTTCGGCAATGACGGCGCAAACCGTCAGGCTGAACACTATCGCCAGTAACATGGCGAATGCCGACTCGCCGTCGGCCAGCGCAGAGACGGTATATAAAGCACGCCGTCCGGTGTTCGCCTCCATTTACCAGAACAGCGGCCTCACCAACCATAACGCCATGCCCGGGGCGCGAGTCCAGGTGCTTGATGTCGTGGAAACCGGCCAGTCGATCCAGCGCTATGAGCCGCATCATCCGATGGCGAACAGCCAGGGCTATGTCTATTACCCGGATATCAACGTGGTGGAAGAGATGGCGGACATGATGTCTGCGACCCGTGGCTTTGAGACCAGCGCCGAGGTGCTGTCCAACGTAAAAAGCATGCAGCAAAGCCTGCTGCGCCTGGGCGAGGTGTAATGCATGAACGTCACAGATACCTATAACACGGCAGCGAACGGCGGCGGAAACGCCATTTCCGCTAATGGCAATAGCGCTTCCGGCATGAACGATATGTTTCTCAAGCTACTGGTGGCGCAGATCCAGAACCAGGATCCGCTGAATCCCACCGACGGCACAGAGTACGTGGCACAGCTGGCGCAGCTCTCCCAGGTGCAGTCCATGGAGCGTGTCTCCGCGCTGATGCAGAACAACAGCGTGCTGATGGATAACTTGCAAACCCTGACGACCGCCAATCTGGTGGGACAAAACGTGATGGTGCAAACCAACGAAGTGCAGTCGGACGGCAGTAGCGTCATCAATGGTCGCCTGACGCTGGATCATCCGGCAGCGGTCACGACGGTGTACGTGAAAGATGCGCTGGGCCAGGAGCATAAAGTGGAGCTGGGCCGTCAGGCTGCCGGGCTGGTGGATTTCCAGATCGACCCGAAAAAACTCAATCTGCCGGCCGGAAAATACACGCTGAACGTCGTGACCGACACGGCGAAAAAAGAGGTACCGGTTGAAATCGCCGGCACGGTGAACAATGTGCGCATTCCGGTTAACGGCGGCGTTACCCAGCTCAATATCGCCGGGCTGGGTGAAGTGCCTTACAACCGCATCAGTCAGTTTGGTGGCAATGCCGCCAACGCAAACACACGCAAAAACGTCTAATTCAAGGATGACCTTATGAGCTTTAGCATCGCCACTTCCGGCCTTAACGCCGTTTCCCAGCAGCTGGGGGCTATCAGTAACAACATCGCCAACTCCGGCACCGTGGGGTTTAAATCGGGCCGCGCAGAATTTGCCGCGCTGTATGCCCAGTCCCAGCCGCTGGGCGTGGGCGTCACAGGCGTCACCCAGAGCATTACCCGCGGCGGCAATATCGTCTCCTCCAGCAGCGCGCTGGATCTGGCGATCTCCGGTAACGGTTTTTTCGTGGTGCGCGACACATCCGGCACGACCTCTTACACCCGCGCGGGCTACTTTGGCACCGATAAAGACGGCAACCTGGTGAATAACCTTGGCATGCAGATGCAGGGATATCCGGTGGACGATAAAGGGAACTTGCTGGTGGGAACAGTCACCGGGTTGAGCATTAAAAGCGGCTCCATTCCGGCGAAGGCCACAGAAAATATTGGATTCACCGCTAACCTGGATGCCAATGCCAAAGTGCCTTCGGCAAATAATCCGTTTTCCCCAACTGATGAAATGTCCTACAACAACACCTATACCACCCAAATTTTCGACTCACTCGGTCGTGAGCATTCACTCACCCAGTATTTCGTGAAAACCAGTGATAACAATTGGGATGTTCATTACTACATGGACGGGAAGCCGGCTATTACGCCTTCTTCTATCGCGATTGAATTCGACAAGAACGGCACGCTTAAAACCCCTATTGGCGCACAAACATTAGATATCCCGGTTGATGGCGCAAATTCTCTGAAGATTGATCTTAACTACGCGGGCAGCACCCAGTACGGCTCGGACTTCTCCGTCAGCCGTAACCAGGGAGACGGTTATGCCTCCGGCGAGCGTACGGGGCAGCAGGTGGATGAGAAAGGCAATATCTATGCCACCTTCTCGAACGGCGAACGCATGCTGCAGGGTCAGCTGATCCTGGCAAACTTTGCCAACCCGAACGGCCTGCAATCCCAGGATGGTACTACCTGGGCGCAGACCGGCTCATCCGGCGCGCCACTGATCGGCGCACCGGGTAGCGGCCTGCTGGGCGCGATTAAATCGTCTGCGCTGGAAGAGTCTAACGTCGATCTCACCTCGGAGCTGGTGGGGTTGATGACCGCCCAGCGTAACTACCAGGCGAACACCAAGGTGATCAGCACTAACGATCAGATGATGAACGCGTTAATGCAGGCCGTGTAATGGATCACTTGATTTATACCGCGATGAGCGGGGCCAGCCGTAGCCTGGAGCAGCAGCAGATTCGCGCCAACAACCTGTCGAACGTCAACACCAGCGGCTTTCGCAGCGACCTTGACCAGGCGGCAGCGACCCAGGTCCAGGGCAGCGGATATGACTCCCGCTATACCGTTCAGATGCGTAACGGCGGCGTTGATATGACGCCGGGCGCGCTGGAAGAGACCGGACGCGATCTCGATATCGGCATTATCGGCAACGGGCTTATCGCCCTGCAGTCGGGCGGGCGTGAGGTGTACACCCGCAACGGTCATATCGACGTCAGCCCGGATGGCGACCTGACCATCAGCGGCCAGCCGGTGATCGGTGAAGGCGGCCCGATTGTTTTGCCGCCCTTCGCCCAGGTCTCTATCGCCAGCGACGGCACCATCTCCATCGTGCCGCAGAATGGCGACATCAATGCGTTAATGGACGTGGATCGCATCAAGATGGTGGACGTTCCCGCGACGACGCTTGTGAAAGACAACGCCGGATTTTTGTTAAGCGCCAACCGCGAAGAGCCCCGCAGCGAAGAGGTGACGCTCACCAGCAAACATCTGGAGAGCAGCAACGTCTCCGCCATAGGTGAAATGATTGCCAGTATGTCTCTTAACCGCAGTTTTGAAGCGCAAATCAAAATGATGAAAGTGGCGGAAGATTTAGCCCAGGCGGGCAACCGTCTGTTGCGTGGCGCGTAACTGAAGGCCAACAGGAAGAAAAGATGAACCCAGCATTATGGATTAGTAAAACCGGCCTCGCGGCGCAGGATGCAAAAATGAGCGCGGTGTCGAACAACCTCGCTAACGTTAACACCACCGGGTTCAAACGTGATCGGGTGGTGTTTGAGGATCTGTTCTATCAGAACCAGCGAGCACCGGGTGTTCAGGCGAATGAAAACAATGCCACGCCAGGCGGTCTGCAATACGGCAGCGGCGTAAAAATCGTCGGCACACAAAAAGCGTTCACCATCGGCAGTATGCAGGTGACCAATCAAAAGATGGATGTGGCGATCGCCGGTCAGGGTTTTTTCCAGGTGGAAAGGGCTGATGGCACCGTCGGCTACACCCGCTCCGGGAATTTGCAGGTCAACAACGAAGGGGTGATCACCACCGCTCAGGGGCTGCCGCTGATCCCACAGATCGAGCTGCCTGCTAACACCAAAGAGCTGAGTATCGCCAAAGACGGCACGGTCTCCGCCACGGTGGGCGGTGAGGTTGATCCCGTTGAACTGGGGCAGATCACCCTGGTGAACTTTGTCAATCCGACCGGGCTTTCCTCCATCGGTGGCAACCTTTATCTGGAAACCGCCGCCAGCGGCGCGCCGGTGGAAGGTGTGCCGGGAGAAGAAGCCTTTGGTCAGCTGGAGCAGGGAACGCTGGAAGGCTCCAACGTGCAGGTCGTCGAAGAGATGGTGGATATGATCACCGTTCAGCGCGCTTATGAAATGAACGCCAAAATGGTCTCCGCTGCGGATGACATGCTGAAGTTCATTACCCAAACGCTGTAATAGTCAGGGGACGCGGATAAGTCTGTAGAGTTATGAAAAAGAATCTGATTGTTTGCCTGGCGGCCTTCGCGCTGGCGGGTTGTGGAACCACCACCTGGGTAGCGCATAAAGACGACGTCGCCTATGCGCCGCCACAGGATGTTGTCGCGCCTGCGGATAAAGTCTCCGGCGGCGGGCTGTACAACAGCAACTATGCCTGGTCGCTGGTGCAGGATCGTCGCGCCTACCGGGTGGGCGATATTCTCACCGTTGAGCTGGACGAGTCGACCCAGTCGAGCAAACAGGCCAGTACCAACTTCGGCAAAGAGAACGATATGACGCTGGGCGCCCCGGAGGTCCTGGGCCACAAGCTGGATAAGCTTAGCGGCTCAATCAGCGGCGATCGCAACTTTAAAGGCGCGGCCAACTCTCGCCAGCAGAATATGCTGCGCGGGTCGATCACCGTCGCGGTACACCGCGTCCTGCCTAACGGCGTGATGGAGGTGCGTGGCGAGAAGTGGCTCACCCTTAACCAGGGCGACGAATACCTGCGCGTCACCGGGCTGGTGCGTCCGGAGGATATCTCTCCGGCGAATACCCTTTCGTCCCAGAGGATCGCCAATGCCCGCATTACCTATTCCGGACGCGGAGCCTTGAGCGACGCTAACTCCGCGGGCTGGCTGACGCGCTTCTTTAACCACCCGCTTTTCCCGATCTGATAAGAGCCAACATGTTTAAATTTCTCGTATCCGGTCTGCTGTTTTTCACCTGTGTTATGCAGGCGCAGGCTGAACGGCTAGGCAATCTCGTCGATATTCAGGGCGTGCGCGGTAACCAGCTGGTGGGCTACAGCCTGGTCGTCGGGCTCGACGGCACGGGCGATAAAAACCAGGTCCGGTTCACCAGCCAGTCGGTGACCAATATGCTGCGCCAGTTCGGCGTCCAGATGCCTGCGAAAATCGATCCTAAGGTGAAAAACGTCGCTGCGGTGGCTATCAGCGCCACCCTGCCGCCCATGTACGCTCGCGGGCAGAGTATCGACGTGACCGTCTCCTCTATCGGGGATGCGAAAAGTCTGCGTGGCGGTACGCTGTTGCTGACGCAGCTGCGCGGAGCTGATGGCGAGGTCTACGCCCTGGCGCAGGGCAACGTTGTGGTCGGCGGCTTTAAGGCGGAAGGGGACAGCGGTTCAAGCATCACGATGAATACTCCTACCGTGGGCCGGGTGCCTGGCGGGGCCTCTGTGGAGCGGGAGATCCCTTCCGATTTCCAGGCCAACAGCCAGGTGATCCTCAACCTGAAACGGCCTAGTTTTAAAACGGCGAACAACGTGGCAATGGCCATCAACCGGTCCTTCGGCAATATTGCCACCGCCCAGAGCGCCACTAACGTGATGGTGCGTGCCCCGGAGCAGCCGGGCGAGAGAGTGGCGTTTATGTCCACTCTTGAAGATCTGCAGATCGCCGCCGGACGGCAGCAGCCGCGGGTGGTGTTTAATGCCCGTACCGGCACCATCGTGATTGGCGAGGGGGTCGTGGTGCGCGCGGCGGCGGTCTCCCACGGCAATCTGACGGTCACGATCCAGGAGACGCCGCAGGTGAGCCAGCCCGCACCATTAAGCCAGGGAAGAACCACCGTGACGCCAAACTCTAACGTTAACGTTAACCGCGATCGCGGCCAGATGATTCTGCTGCCGCAGGGCACCAGCCTGCGCCATATCGTCGATACGCTGAACAGTCTTGGGGCTTCGCCGGACGATACGATGGCTATCCTGCAGGCGCTAAGCGAAGCAGGGGCGATGGATGCTGAACTGGTGGTGATTTAACGATGAATGCCATTAACGGACTATCGGCTCCGCAAAACATTATTCCCGGTGATATTGGCGGGGGCCATAAGGCGCAGAACCTGCAACAGGCGGCGGAGCAATTTGAAGCGCTTTTTCTGCGATCCATGATGCAGCAGATGCGTAAAGCCGCCGATGCGCTGTCGGACGGGGATAACCCCTTCTCCAGCAAACAACAGCAAATGATGCGCGATTTTTACGATGACAAACTGACGACCGTGCTGGCCTCTCAGCGCAGCAGCGGTATCGCGGAGATGATCGTTAAACAGTTGTCGCCCCAGGTGGAGGGCATGGAACGCGCCCTTAAGTTATCGGCATCGCCGGTCGCTTTACCTGAATAAGCTATGGAACTGACCACGCCAGTCATTCCTGTCACGCGTTAAGCGCAAGGATTATTATGAATATTATTAATATCGCCTTTACCGGGGCACAGGCCGCTCAGCGCGGTATGAGCACGACTTCCATGAACGTGGCGAACTACCTGACGCCGGGTTATAGCCGCCAGGGAATAATCCAGAGCGCAGTCAGCGCCGGCCCGGACGGGCTTTCGGCGGGCGCGGGCGTGCGCGTCGACAGCATTCGCCGTATCTCTGACCAGTACCTCGTCAACCAGGTGTGCCACAGCCACACCCGGGCGGAATACTACACCGCCGGACAAAAATACCTCGGCGCGCTGGAAAGCGTCATCGGCGCTGACAGCACCAGCCTGGGTAGCGGGCTGGATAAGTTTTTCGCCTCCTTAAATGCGTTGACCACCCAGCCGGATTCGTCCGCCCTGCGCCAGCAGATGATCAACGAGGCCAGCTCTCTGGCGACGCGCTTTAACAACGTCGACAGCTTTATCAATAGCCAGAAATCTTCCATCAATACTCAGCGCGACGCCCTTGTCAGCAATGTGAATATGCTCAGCGCCAATATTGCCAGTTTCAACCAACAGATCGCGGATCAGGAAGGCGCTGGCGGCAATGCCAGCGTCCTGCGCGATCAGCGTGACGAACTGGTCAAACAGCTGAGCGGCATGGTCAGCGTGCGGTTTTCGGAAGACGCGTCAGGCCGTTATAACGTGGCGCTGAGCGATGGTCAGCCGCTGGTCAGCGGGCGCAATTTCGGCCAGCTGAAATCGGTGACGAACCAGGCGGGAGAGCAGGAAATCTCCCTTGAGTTTGTGAACACCACGTTTGGCGTCAAAAGCGCTATTGGCGGTCAGCTCGGAGCTCTGAACGATTATGAGCAGGGCACGCTGAAAGCCATGCAGAGCGCCGTGCAGGATATGGCCCGGGGCATGGCCGATCTGTTTAATATCACCCTGGCGGGCGGGTTCGATCTGAACAATAACCCCGGCAAGCCGCTGTTTGTTTTTGATGTGGCCAACGGCAAGGGGATGTTGCAGATCTCGGATATCAAACCCGACGAGCTGGCGCTCTCCTCGGCGCAGGATGAAAGCGGCAACGGTGATAACCTTAAGAAGCTCCTCGACATAAAAAGCGCCGCGATTCAGGTGGGGTCGATGGGGTTGATGAGTATCAACGAAGCGGCTGCCGCGATCATCAGCACCGTCGGTATCGCCAGTCGCCAGAACAAAACCGAGATGGACGCAGCGGTATCGGTAAGCCATGCAGCGCAAGTCCAGCGCGATAATCTCAGCGCCGTAAACCAGGACGAAGAGGCGATGAATCTGCAGGTTTATATGCAGGCGTACCAGTCCAATCTGAAAGTGATTGCCACCGGCAACCAGATTTTCTCTGATCTCCTGAATCTCTTCTGATCATTAAAAGGAATTTTTATGCGCATCAGTAGCCTTTACCACTCTTCCGCCATGCTGTACCAGATGAACCAGAACGGCGCGCGCCTGAGCAAGCTCATGGAGCAGATGGCGACGCAAAAGCGCGTGAATGTGCCTTCGGACGATCCGGTCGCCAGCAGCCGTCTGGTCCAGCTTAACCGCGAGCAGTCGGCCATTGACCAGTATCAGAACAACATCACGCGTCTCTCCGGCAACCTGTCGACTCAGGAAGCCCACGTCACGGCGCTGAGCGACCAGCTGCTGGCGCTGTCGGATAAACTGCTGGCCGCCAGCAACGACACCCATAGCGATAAAGATATGAGTGGGTTTGGGCATGAGATTAAGCAGATGATGGAATCTCTGGTCTCGGTGATGAATGCCAAAAATGAAGAGGGGCAGTTTCTCTTCTCCGGCACCAAAACCAATACCCAGCCGGTCGTGTGGAATGAAACCAGCCAGCAATACGAGTATCAAGGGAATGATGCTACCCGCTCCACCACGGTTGCCAATGGCGTGACCATTGAAGAGAACGTGACCATCGCAGGCTCGTTTTCAGATGGCAATAACAACCTCAGCATGCTGAATTTACTGAAAAGTGTGAGCGATAAGCTGGCTACGCCGGGTAGCGATTACCGTGATGATTTAAAAACGCTGCTGGGAGATGTGCGCACCGCCAGTGATAACGTGGCGGCGGTGTTCACCGACCTGGGCGGCAAACAGAACCGTATTTCGCTGTTAAGTGAAGCACATACGGACGTTAAAATGGCCCATGAGCAGGTTGTGCAGGATCTCTCGGCGGTCGATGCCGCCACCAGCTACGTCAACATTCAGCTCTATACCCAGGCGGTACAGGCCTCGAACAAGTCGTACATGATGATCAGTCAACTTTCTCTCTTTAATCAGATGTAATCATTATGCAGGTTGGTTTAACTCACTCCGGTTTATCCCTCACGACGCCCGTTAGCACGGGCAGTGTGAACACACCTTCAGCGGTGCGCAGGCCAAACAGTGGCAACGTCCGCCCGAACGATAACCGGTTCCCGGAATCGCCGCTGATCTCGACCCGTCCGCTGCGCTACAACGTGCAGCTTAATCAGCAGCTTACGTCCGTTCAGCAGGCTGATAACTACCTCTCCCGCGTAGAGGGGCAACTGTTACAGCTGCGCTACGCCACCCAGAATGGACGGCGCGGGGCGCTGCTGGAAGAAGCGGCAGGGGCGCTGGATAATTTACTGAATCATCGTCTGGCCATGAGCCAGCAGACCGTGGACAGAAACCTGGCCGTGACGCTGGAACAGCCCGCCCGGGTCACATTCACATTGCCTGCGGCACAGCGCTTATTACAGAGCGATGAGGCGGAGACGGTGATTTTTTCCGTTGCCGGGCAGCGTCGGGAGATGGTGGCCGTCGCGCTGGAAGCCGGTAGCTCACCGCGTCAGCAGGTGCTGCGTCTTAACACCGGGCTTGGCCGCTTTGGCATTCACGCCACGATGGACAGCCAGCAACAGCTCAGCTTCAGCGTTGAAGAAAAGAACTGGCAGCAGGTCAGCAGCCAACTGAGCGTGCGCGGGGAAGATAAACGTTTTTCCTCCAGCTTTACCGCCTTGCTGGCGCGTCCGGAAAACAGCATCAGCGATACCCTCAGTGAGGTGGCCCGCCAGCCGCAGAGAATGCGCGAGCTGCAAGGGGATGTGCAGAAAGCGCTGGAGCAACTCACCCAACAGCGCAGCCATCTTTTTGTGCAGCAAGAGAATGTCCGTCGGCGTATTGACGAAATGGACGCCCAATATCCGGCAGGAGATGCGCTGGGCCATGCCCGAGCGCTACGTCAGCACCTTGAGGGGAGCGCCGGGAATTACGCCAGTGTCGCCCGGGCGGTGGGGGCTCAGGCCAATCTCCAGCCTGGCACGGTGAAAAATCTGCTCACCTGATGCCCGGCGGAGTGAAGGGGCTGCTGCGCTAGCTTTTTAGCGAATGGATAAACATCAGCCCGCTTTGGCAGATCACCAGCGGCTGTTTATTCACGGCGAGAGGATAGACCCACACATCGTTATGGCGCAGAAAATCGACGAAGCTGAAAATCATTTTATAATCACGGGGATTACTGTAGCGAACCGGATTATAACTAAAGAATGTACGGCCTTTAATCTCATTCCTGTCGTCCAGCCGCCCTTTAATCAAAAACATGGCGTCATCCGGACGGGTAATAGTAATCAGCATTGCGCCATTCATATCCATTAGCTGGACGTTGTAATTTTCCTGCTGGTCCGCGAGCAAATCGTAAAAACCTATCTCTATCAGTCCTTTTGACGCTGTCGGACGCAACTTCGCATGCGACAGCGTATATACGCTCTGCAATCCGCTCAGCAGCAGGATGATAAACACCGCCAGTCTGATATTAAGATTTTTTGCATTCAGCCATTTCATCGAGTACCCGCTCCGTTTCACGAGAAATAATAGTATTCACTTTTTGATTATCGGTGCGCCAGTGATAGAGGGTCATCACCAGCTGCTGATTTCCGCACTGGGTCTGAATGGCGAAGGTGTAATTCAGCATCTGTTCAGTGGTGCGGTAATAGACGGTCATCCCGGCGTCATGCGCAATCAACTTCTGGTTGAGTTTCTGCAGTACGCTACTGAAGCGCTTAAACTCTTCATCTTCCTCACTGTCAGAGGTCAACGCGATACGATAGGCGAGGATATTGCTGTAGAGGTTTTTCCCCTGCTCCTGATAGGTAAAATCGCTGTTATGCAGATAAGAGGCGTACCACCAACTGCCACCGCTCATCAACAGTCCGGCCAGGCAGGCCAGAAGCAGAATGCGCAGGGATTTAGTGTTCCGCTTTATGGCGGCAAAGAGCGCAGCGGGCTGTGGTGCAGCGTCGCGGGTTGGCTCGACAGGCGCGGTCTGTGGCGGGAGATTCGCCGGGACTTCTGGTCGCTCCGGTTGCGAACTCTCTTCCGGTGACGGCTCCAGAAGCTGACAATATTCCGCTTCCAGCAAATAGCCATGCTTGGGAATTGTTTTTATGACGCGCTGAAGCTTGCCGTCGTCTTCCAGCGCAGCGCGCAGCGCGTGAATCGCGTTGGATAAACTGTTATCACCGATGACACGGCGCTCCCATACCAGCGCGGTCAGCTCGTTTCGGCTAAGGGTCTGCCCGGCGTGCTGGGCAAGACAGTACAGCAGTTTTATCTGGTATTCACCCAGACGTCTCACTTTCCCTGTTTCGAGATGCACAATCGTGCCCGTGGCCTCATCCAGCGACCAGTTATTCACGGCATAACGCAAAGTATTCATAGTAATTGACTGAAATAAATCATTTCTCAGGGAAACAAAAATTTAACTTTTTGCCGACGATGTCACAGCGAATATATGAAAGCGAGCGAGAGTAAGACGTTAATCATAAATGATATGAATAATACTTGCACGAAATTATCAACGAAGTTTGAAAAAATCATTAATTCCTGCAAAGTATACATTTATATGCGCGGGGGCTGGGCTGTTCGCGTATTAAGGGATTAATGAAAAATTAATTATTTATGACTTTGCGTTTAAGTTTTGCCGTTAACGTGTCGTCAGAAATTCTTTATTGGTTAACCTTGTGCTAACAAAGTCATCTCTCCTCAGGTGTAAGCTTCTTTCCTCTTTTTTATACATTCAGAGGCGCTCAGAAAATAATTTCGAATTTTTTAACTAATAAGTTTAATTTCTGCTGACAGGGTGTCGTTCTAAGTGAGTACAGGGGCTGAATGTCTACTAAATAACGTATCAAGGAGCGAATCATGGCTTTATCCATCTTCACTAACGGCGCAGCAATGTCATCAATGAATGCGCTTAACAAATCTAACTCTATTCTGTCCACGGCCATGGAGCGTCTGGGTACCGGCAAGCGCATTAACTCTGCGGCGGACGATGCGGCAGGTATGCAGATCGCCACCCGCCTGCAGGGGCAGGTGAACGGCATGTCTGTTGCCCAGCGCAACGTTTCTGACGCTACTGCTATGCTGCAGACCGCGGAAGGGGCGTTTGATGAAGTGACCAACATCCTGTACCGCATGAAAGACCTGGCGACCCAGGCGGCGAACGACACCAACTCTGCTGACGATCGTACGGCGATTGGTACTGAGGTGACTCAGCTGGTGAAAGAGCTGGACAATATTATGACCAACACCAGCTACGCAGGCGAAGCGCTGTTTGCGGCGGGCGGTAAATTTACTGCGGACATTAACTTCCAGATCGGTGCCAGCAGCAGCGAAAGTTTAACGCTCGATTTAGCCGGCACGCTGGAAGATGTCACCGACGCCTTTGCAGACGTTGGCGATCCGACTGAAGATGATCCGGCAGATTTGAGCACCAGCACGCTTGCAACCACGCTGATGGATAACGTGGGAACCGCACTGGACGCAGTAGGCACAATGCGCTCTGCCATCGGTGCCAACATTAACCGTCTGGGCCACACCTCCGCGAACCTGGCGAACATGAAAGACAACACGTCGCTGGGTCTCGGCAACATCCGTGATGCCGACTTCGCTACTGAAGCGACCAACATGACCCGCAACCAGATGCTGGCGCAGACCAGTATGTCGATGCTGAAGCAGGCCAACAGCATGTCCGGCATGGTGATGTCGCTGCTGGGCTAACTGACAGCCGCGCCTCGTTTAGCCTCCTGATTTTGGGAGGCTTTTTTATTTTTATCCGCGTATAAATTTCATCTTTTTATTTAATTTCTGCGCGCGGTGAGCCGCCTTATATCAGTACAGAACGCAACAGCGTTATTGCGAAAAACAAGGAGCACGCAATGGCTTTATCTATCTTCACTAACGGCGCAGCAATGTCATCAATGAACGCGCTGAACAAATCTAACTCTATTCTGTCCACGGCCATGGAGCGTCTGGGTACCGGCAAGCGCATTAACTCTGCGGCGGACGATGCGGCAGGCCTGCAGATCGCCACCCGCCTGCAGGGGCAGGTGAACGGCATGTCCGTTGCCCAGCGTAACGTCTCTGACGCCACCGCCCTGATGCAGACGGCGGAAGGGGCGTTTGATGAAGTGACCAACATTCTGTACCGCATGAAAGACCTGTCCACTCAGGCGGCGAACGACACGAACGGAACGGAAGAGCGTACGGCTATCGTTGCAGAGATGACTGAGCTGCAGGGCGAATTAGGCAATATTATGACCAACACCAAATATGCCGGCGATGTGCTGTTTGCTGACGGTGCAGGAAAACTCGAGCAAGGCGCGCTTAACTTTCAGATTGGCGCCGATTCTTCAGAAACCCTGGAGTTCGATATTTCTACTTCAGTACAGGCATTTAACACCAGCCTTGATGGACTCGGCACCATTGCTATTGCGGATGCTGCAGCCGCGCAGGGTCTGATCACCACCATGGAAGGGTTGCTGGATGATGTGGGTACGCTTCGTTCTTCCATCGGTGCCAACATTAACCGTCTGGGCCACACCTCCGCGAACCTGGCGAACATGAAAGACAACACGTCGCTGGGTCTCGGTAACATCCGTGATGCCGACTTCGCCACCGAAGCGACCAACATGACCCGCAACCAGATGCTGGCGCAGACCAGTATGTCGATGCTGAAGCAGGCTAACAGCATGTCCGGCATGGTGATGTCGCTGCTGGGCTAAGCCATATTCCTCGTTTTGCCATCCTTTCAGGCTCCATTCCGGAGCCTTTTTTAATTTCCGGCCTCGTTGTGTCGCTTTTTAAAAGTAGCGAAGACATTTCCGCTTCACAGGAAGCGTTATTTCCGCTTTTAAGCTTTTTCTTCAAACATTCAATAGCTTAAAAGTTGGCATAAGTATTGCTATAAAAAATTCAGGCGTGAAAGTCGCCACGGAGGAGTAATGACCGATTTTTCCAGCATTGACCCGCAGAGCATGGCGACGCAGCTGGCGGGGTTTGACGTACAAGCGCTGCAGAAACAGCTGAAAACGCAGCAAGGGACACTGACCGCGCAGAAAAATGCGTTGCGCGCGTTAAAGACCACCTTGAGCGATTTTCGTACCGCTCTGCAGGGACTCAACAAAACAAACGCCGGGATGCTTAAAACCAGCGCGAGCGTCAGCGTGGAAAACCGGGTTTCGGTCACCACCACATCAGAGGCGCGAAAGGGCACTTATAACCTGTTTGTTGAACAGCTGGCCTCTTCGCATCAGGTCGCCTTTGACTCCCTGACCGATGATGCCGTCAGCCAGGCATCCGGGTCCATGAGCATTACGATCAACGGCAAGTCGATCGATGTTGATATGGATAGCGTCGATAGCCTGGCGGGACTGGCAAAAGCCATTAATGGCGCGCAGGACAACCCCGGCGTCACCGCCTCGTTGGTGCGGACTGGCGGACAGGTACGCATGATGCTCAGCAGCGATAAAAGCGGAGCGGAGAACGCGATCCAGCTCGGCGGATCCGTGCCAGCGGCAATGAGCGACAGCGCCAGCGTGCGTACGATTTCCCGCGCTCAGGATGCGGTGGTCTGGCTCGGTGAAAAAGGCAATGGATTACAGGTGACTAGCAGCACCAACACCTTCAGCAATCTTATTGACGGGGTGACGCTGGAGCTGAACCAGGCGCAAGGTGCGGCGGAAACGCCGCTGCGCATTGACATCGGTGTGGACACGAAACAGACCGAAGAGCAGATGAAAACCTTCGTCGATGCCTACAACAAACTGCTGGGCGCGCTGGGAACGCTGACGGCGTCTGGTTCCGGCAGCACCGAGCGCGGCGCACTGGCCGGAGACGCAAGTATCAGCAACCTGCGTCGCGATATGAATCAAATGCTGCGCTCGGTCAGCGAGGGGCTGGACATCACCCAGTTTGGCCTGAGCGCCGATAAAGACGGCAAATTAAAACTCGATAACGACAAGCTGGCTGACATGCTGGCGGAAGATCCGGGCAAGCTTAACGGCTTTTTTAACGGCAGTAATGGCCTGTTACGCAAGATGGATAAATCGCTGGATAAGTACCTTAGCGTGACCGACGGGGTGATCAAAAATCGCGAAGAGACGTTCCGTCGTCGGGAGAACGAGCTGACCGATCGCAGCGATAAAATTACGACACGTTACGACAACGCCTACAACCGCTACCTGTCGCAATTTACCCGTCTGCAAAGTGTGATGCAGCAGATGAATAGCACGGCAAATATGTTTGGACTTGTATAAGGACGTTTTCAATGTACGGAAACAATCAGGAAGGATACGACGCATTTTATGAATCCGATATGGCGGCGCAGGTGGCGGCGGCAACGCCGCATCAGCTGGTACTCATGCTCTTCACGGGGTTGAGCGACGAACTGGTACGGGCAAAAAGCCATATCCAGGCGAGTCGCTATGAACGTAAGGCGAACAGCATCAATAAATGCATTGATATTCTCAACGCCCTGACCAGCGCGCTGGACTACGACAAAGGCGGCGAGCTGGCGCGCAACATGGCCAATATTTATGACTACTGCGTTCACCGTCTGTATGAGGCCAGCAATAACCTGTCGGTAGAGATGGTGGAAGAGGTGGAGATCTTGCTTGGCGAGCTGCGCACCGGCTGGGAAGGCATGGGCAAGTTAAATGGATGATCTGCTGTTAATTGACTGGCAGACGCGGTCGCTGGCAGCCGCAGCAAAGCAGGCTGACTGGGAGAAGGTCTCGCAGATAGATACTGAGATCGCCGCACTACTGACCACGTTGCAGCAGATGCCACTGTCCGATTCAAAGCGTAAGGCGTTAGTGAAACTTCAACAAACGCATCAACAGGTACTACAGCTTTGCCAGCAAAGCGGTCAAGAACTGCAGCAAAAAATGGCGCAGATCCATCTGCAGCGTGATGGCGCACAGGCTTACGCCGTGTTTGCTGATGAGGAAACTTTTGTCAATGAGTGACATGTTAAACCTGGATATGCAAAACCAGCCGCGGATGCCGGCTGGCGAACCCCTGTTGGCGCAGGCGATTGGTCAGCCTACAGAGGGCGATTCCGTCCTGCCGCTGGACGAGCTGGCAGCGGAGGTCTCTTTCGAAGAGATCCTGGCCTCCGCGCTGCCTGAAATTCCCGGTGAAGAGGCCGGGCTGGCGCTGCCAGAGCTTGCTGACGGGGATGCGGGGTTGGGGGATCTGACGCCGGAAGATCGGACTTTGGCCGATCAGCAGTTTATGGCGCTGTTGCTCAATAATCCGCTTTCTCTTCCTGTCGCGGTTGCGCAAGAGATGGCTGCGGCAACGCCGTCAGCACCGCTGGCTTCAGAGGCGGTGAGCGCCGCGCCTGTAGCACCTGCGGCAGCGTCGCCCGCGGCGGCTCGCAACGTGACGACAGCGGAAGTCGCCCAAACCGGCGCGCCGGAAAGCAAACCGGCAGAGGATACGGCAGTCAGCAAAGTGCCGCAGCCCGTCGTGATACACAAAGAAGAGCTGCGCGGCGTTATGCAGGTCGCGCACCACACCGCTCAGCCTCCGGTGATCTCAGCAAGCCAGCCGCAAACTCAGCTTAGCGCGCCGTTGCGTCTGGACGTCTCCAGCCAGGAGATGCCGCAACAGTTGCAGCATGCTCTGGGGGAACGGCTGAATATTCAGGTGAATAACCAGATCCAGCACGCCACGATCCGTCTCGATCCGCCGGATATGGGCAAGATCGAAATTTCGCTCTATTTCGAGGCGGGCAAGCTACAGGTACAGATTAATGCCGGACAAAGCGATGTTTACCGCGCGCTTCAGCAGGTCAGCAACGAACTGCGCCAGTCATTAACGGAACAGCACTTTGTCGATGTGGATGTCCAGGTTCTGCCGCAAAACACGCAGCAGCAACAGCAGGGGCGACATCAGCAGCGACAGGGTGATGAAAATACGCCTGTGCTTGCGAATGATAATAGCCCTTCGAGCGCGCCCGGTCCGCGTAACGATGCCTCCATTTTGATGACTATTTAACAGTGACGGTTATGACCATTAAAACTTTTTCTCTGGGAATGGCGATTGCCCTTTTCTCCTCCGTTCTCACCGCATCGCTGGCTGTGATGGGCACGCACTATCTCTCTGCCAGCAAAGATGGAACCGACGAGGAAGAATCCCCCAGCAGTATGCAAAGAATCGCGGCTTTCTTTTCCAGCAGCGCGGAGGCCCAACCGGTGAAATTTGTCGAGATGAGCAATATCGTCATTACGCTGCGAAGCGAAGGGGATAAAGAGCGCTATATGCTGCTGGAGCTCTCTCTGACTGCCCTGGACGACGAATCGGCGCAGCTGACCGAAAAGATGCTGCCGGCGATCCGCGGTGCGACCGTCGCCCTGCTTTCGGAAATGGATTACACCACGGTACGCGCCCTGAAACTGACCGATCTGCACGACAAACTGATGGAAGCGTACAAAATTCGCTTCAAACAACTGAATAACCCAGTCCCGTTCACCGACGTGATTATCAGCAAAATGCTGTTGCAATAAACGCTCAGAGACACCCAATGGAATCCAGCAATTTTATCGCCAGTCAAACGCTTAGCCCGGCACAGGAGACGCTCTACCTGTCCCACTATTTACCGTTGGTAAAGCGGGTGGTAAAGCAACTGGCCTGGCAAACGCAAAGTGTTATCGACAGTGAGGACATGGAACAGATAGCGCTGATGGGGCTGCTGAGTTCACTTCGCCGCTACGGTGAGCCAGACGAGCAATTCGCTGCATATGCGTATCCACGCATCCGCGGTGCTGTGCTGGATGAACTCCGCGCCATGGACTGGCGGCCTCGTCGTATGCGTCAAAAAGCCCACAAAATTAACGATGCTATCCGTGAGCTGGGACGCAGGCTGGGTAAGGAGCTGGCGTATGAGGATATCGTCCGCCATCTCACCATCACCCCTGAAGAGTACCAGGAGTACCTGCTGCTGGAGAGCGCCAGTGCGCTGCAAAGCCTGGATGAGATGCTCTCTGAAGATATCAGCATCGGGCAGCATACCCGCCCGCTGGAGGAGGGGATCATTATCAATAACTCCCTTCGCGCGGCGTTGGCCACGCTGGACGAGCGCGAGCAGATGATCCTCACGCTCTATTACCAACATGAACTGAGCTTAAAAGAGATTGCGCTGATACTGGATATTACTGAAGCCAGGGTCTGCCAGCTGAATAAAGCTATTGTGCAAAAAGTTAAAGTCGCCATGGCGCAGTGAGACGGACATGCAAAAACTTCTTGGAATTTTCATTATCTTTGGCTGCGTGGTTGGCGGCTTTCTGGAATCCGGCGGACGCCTCGCGGCTTTTTGGGTTCCTGGTGAATTGCTGATTATCATCGGGGCCGGTGTTGGCGCGCTGGTGCTCGCTAACCCGAAACCGGTGCTGCTGGAGATGTGGCGTCAGGTGAAAAACGTGGCACGCAAAAACACCTATACGCCGGAATACCAGCGTCAGCTGCTTATGTTGCTCTATGAACTGCTGGAACTGGTTCAGGACGGCGGTCTGAAAGTGCTTGATGAACACATCGAAGTGCCGGAAAAAAGCGAGCTGTTCCTGAAGTACCCTCAGGTGCTGAAAGATCATGCGCTGATTACCTTTATCTCCGATAACTTCCGCCTGATGGCGATGGGTAAAATCAACGAACACGAACTGGAAGGCATTCTTGAGCAAGAGCTGGGCGCGATGGAAGATGAACTGCTGCGTCCGTCCCGCTCCATGCAGCGTACTGCGGAAGCGATGCCGGGCTTCGGGATCTGCGCTGCTGTACTGGGGATCATTATCACCATGCAGTCCATTGATGGCTCTATCGCGGTGATCGGCGTTAAGGTTGCCGCCGCGTTGGTGGGCACTTTCCTCGGAGTATTTATCTGTTACTGCCTGCTCGATCCGCTGGCCAATGCCATGGAACAGCAAACCAAAAAGCAGATGGCGGGACTGGAGTGCGTGCGTACCGTCCTCGTCAATCAACTGGCCGGTAAGCCCACGCTACTGGCGGTGGATGCGGGGCGCAAAATGTTGCCGATGGACAGCAAACCGACCTTCGCCACCCTGGACGGCTGGGTTAACCAACTGATTGGTGGGGCTGATGCGTAGCGGTAAAAAGCAGGGGCATACCACTATCATTAAACGCGCCTCGCGACGTGAGCATCATGCTCACCACGGCGGGGCCTGGAAGGTGGCCTTTGCCGATTTTACGCTGGCGATGATGGCGCTGTTTATGGTGCTGTGGATCATGAGTTCCGTCACCGAGGAGGAGCGTAAAGAGGTGGTATCCATGCTGACCGGCGAATCGATCTTCGACGGCAAAGTGATGTCGCCTCTCTCCAGCGGCGGGGCAATCAATGGCCCGAACATGATTATTCCCGGCAAGCAGGGCGGTGAGAACGCCACCCAGAGCGTTGAGGAAAAGCTCAAACAACTGAGTGAACTGGATAAACTCAAAAACAGCGGCGAATCGCTTGCTGATGTGAATAAACGTTCCCAGCAAGAGATGGAAGAGCTGGCACGCGTGATTATGGAGATAACCAAAGCCTTTGATGCGCAATCCAATATGCAGATGGAGATTGTGCCGCAGGGGTTGCGTATCCTGGTGCAGGACGATCAAAAGCGGGAGATGTTCCAGCGCAGCAGTGCTCTGCTAACGCCGTTTTTCCAGCGTCTGCTGACGCAAATGGCGCCTGTGTTTAACAAGATCGACAATAAAATTATTCTGACGGGCCATACGGATGCCTCGCTCTATCGTGACCAGCACCTCTATAACAACTGGAACCTCTCGGGAGACCGGGCGCTGGCGGCGCGTATCGCCCTGGAGCAGGGAGGGTTGGCGAAAGATAAAGTCATCCAGGTGAATGCGATGGCTGACAAAATGTTGCTTAAACCGGATCAGCCGTTAAGTGCCGCAAACCGCCGTATCGAGATCATGGTTCTGACCCACGCCGCCGCCGATTCGCTGTATCAGTTTTTTGGCCAGCATGGCGTAAAAGTGGTGAAACCCCAGACGGAGCAGGGAAAAGAGACACCCTAATCGCGCGTGAAAGATGAGCCGGAGCGTTGTGCCAGGCGTACTCAAGGGGGGGCGGCGGTGACGGAAAGTGTCTGCGCGAGGGGTGTATCAAGCCAGAATATGACGGTATGAAACGAGGCTCTAAGACCATTTTGATCTGCCCGGACGGCGGGCTGGGATCCTGTTCATAAGGATGCCCGCAAGCATTCCACATTATCGTTTTGAGAATAAATCATGTCTGTTATCGCGCATTATTTTTATCGTCAGGTGAATCCGGCCGTCTCTCCGGCAGCGGAAAAAACGGTGACGGCGCAGGTCGCGGCTCCTGCTGGTCACAGCGTGCCAGCCGCTTCTGCAAAGGCCTCTTTCCAGGCCGCACTCAGCTCTTCACAGCACGTTATCGAGCAGACCGCTGTGAAGAGCGAGCCGAAGCCTGCAACACCTCGCCCTTCATTACCGGCATCGACAACGCCCACGCTGGAGCAACTGGTTAAGTTTGCCCGGGCCCAGGGATGGAGCGAAAAACAGATCGCGCTGATGAAGCGGCTCTCCCTGCGCAAAAATAGTCGCACCGGGCAGCCCTGGTCAGCGCTTGCAGAGCTTCCGGGCGGACGCCGTCAGGAGACGGTGCAGCGCACCGCCGTCAATCCGGCGCGTAAACAGGCGTTGGGCACAGAGGCGGTGGATGCCAGCGCTATTCGTGGCATTCGCAATAATAATCCCGGCAATCTGGAGGCCAGCGACGTGTTCCAGTGGCAGGGGCAAACGGGCAACGATGGCCGCTTTGCCACCTTCTCTTCACCGGAGCATGGTATCCGCGCGCTGGGTAAAAATCTGCTGGCTTACCATCGTCGGGGGCTGGATACCATCAGCAAAATTATTTCCCGTTGGGCGCCGCCGCAGGATAACAACGACACCAGCAGCTACATCACCAAAGTGAGCCAGGCTTTAGGCGTGACGCCGGACACGCCTCTGAACGTCGCCTCGCCGCATGTGCTCAGTGCGCTCAGTAAGGCCATCATTCATCATGAAAATGGCGTGATCCCATTCTCTGAGCAGGTCATTAACAGTGGCGTATTCTCCGCCCTTGAACTGCAGACGATGCCCCGTTCGGCGCCGACTCCCATGAATTATGCTCAGGCTGTCCCCGGGCTTTCGAGTTTTGTGTTGCAGGCCCAGAAAATGACACCAACGGAACTTGCAGCGTTACGCCACTCTCTGTCCCAACGGGTCCAGGCCGCAAAAATTATGCTGCGCTCAGAGGGTGAGGCTATCAATATTCCCAGTAAAGCCGAACTGGTGACTGCATGGGGTTATACCGAGGGCTCACAGCGTTTTCAGGAGTTACACAATATGATCCACAGCAAGAAAAACAGAAAAAAGAGTGGGGTGTGATTTAATTTTATAAAAAAGGGTCGCTTTTAGAGTTGGGAAATCACCCTAACTCTGGATGTTGATAATGAAAATAGAAGCGACCCCTTATCATTATGGTTCTGGTTTTACGGTTACTGAGCCTCAGGAACAGAAGAACCGAAAACCCCTTGGTTATTCTCAATATAGCGGCACGGTCTGCCAGCAAAGTGGGCAATGGTCTACAGAGTTGCACGCTGTCCGCCAGGTTGTTAGCGTGGAAAAAGGAAAGGTAATGCCTTACCACTCCGGACAGGCCGTCACGTGGCAGCTCGATGATTACAGCGTCAGCGAAAATTTGATTAAGCCACACGCAGCTTTATAAGATTCTGTTCAGTTAACCCGATTTATTCTTGATATTGAATAAATCGGTTTAATAATGGAGAGGACCGTGTGGTTGAACTCGTACCATTATTACGAATAATTCCCCCAAGCATTGCATATTATTCATTTATCCAAAATTACGCCGTTATCTCCTGACTCATCTCTTTTATCGTTGGTGTTTTCTGGCAGACCTGAGAAATTAATATTATCAATGGTGAATAAAAAATGCTGGCTAACCAACTGATGCACTTCACCAGCCTAATCAGCCGGTGAAGTTTTTGGGTTTAAAGTTGGGGAAATTATTCAAAACATATTTTTAATTCAGTCATCGAAAATGTCCTTCAATTTCACAATGTTGGCGTTTATTCGGCATAACAATGTTCAACAGCAGGAAATTCCCCGTTTTTAACCGCCGCCACGTAGCTCTGAATCGCATGCTGAATACTCTCATTGCCCGACATAAAATTGCGGACAAACTTAGGTGTGCGACCTGTAATACTTAGCCCAAGCATGTCATGCAAAACCAGTACCTGGCCATCAGTGTCAACCCCAGCCCCTATACCGATTACCGGGACGGTAACTGCTTCACTGAGAGCTTTGCCTACTGAGGAAGGAACGGCTTCAACCAAAATCATTGCTGCACCGGCTGCTTCAAGCTTAACGGCCGCATCGATAAGCACTTTAGCCTGCTCTTGTCCGCGCCCCTGAACTTTAAATCCGCCAAACACATTGACCGATTGCGGCGTCAAACCAATATGCGCGCATACAGGAATGCCATTGCGGGTTAACTGACGCACGGATTCACACAACCATTCTCCACCTTCGAGTTTCACCATCTGAGCACCAGCCTGCATAAGACGGCCTGAACTTTGCAAAGCCTGCTCTGATGTGGGGTAGGTCATAAAGGAAAGATCGGCGATGATAAAACTGCCGGTGTTACCGCGCTTTACGCTGGCGGTGTGATAAACCATATCCTCAATGGTGACAGGAAGGGTACTATCGTGGCCCTGCAGAATCATACCGAGTGTGTCGCCAATAAGCAGCATATCGACGCCTGCCTTGCTGGACTCATGGGCAAAAGTCGCATCGTAGCAGGTCAACATGGCAATTTTTTCGCCATTTTTCTTCATCTTCTGCAGGTGGGTCAGCGTAATATCTGGCATCTCAATGTCTCATTTAAACGATTACTGTCAGTAATAGCGCTGAGATGATGATCATCAGAGCGCCGGAAATTTGGCTAATGACACATGTAGCCCTTGCGGATTTGCAAAACCGCTTTTGATCCGAATCCTGCTATCGGGTAAACCGCTGTGTAGTTTTTTTATCCGCGGTGGTAATGGCAGGATGACGTAACATTTCTGTTCCCACCCAAATCAAATAGCACGCGCTGGCCAGGGTTAATCGGGATGACTTGTAGAGGCTATATTGCACATGTTCTTCTACCTGATTAGCGAAACAGACCCGGGTGCTCGGCGGTGTCTCACATCATTATCAGAAAGCATATTCTCAGCAGACTAGAATGTGCTTTTAATCTCAATACAAAGTGTCGTTGATAAGAGAATAATCTTTCCGATAGACAGAATCGACAGCAATATTATTGCGGGATTTGCTACCGATAAAAAAAGGAAGTGGTGAAGTAGGTCATAACATGCAATGGCAGCGCCATCGAAGACAGTCGTCACCTCATCACTGCAGGGATAAAACGTGGCCAGCCCCTGAAGAAAAACCACTTTGTTATCACTTAACTCACTTAGCGCAGGCGAATCAGGTGATGAGTTCCGGGCGTTCAACGCCAAGCGAAGCAGGGTTTCATGTGATTTGACGCCACCATGCATGGTGGGTTCGCCGAATCGTCATTACCATGGCATCCATCATATCTGACGGCTGCAGTAGGCTGGCAATATGTTTGATGGATAACCCCTGAAAATCCGTTGATGACGCCCAGGGGATCACATCGTTACAGATCAGACAGGAATAATGCCAAGAACAATAGCAGCCAGAAGAGCACAGACACTCATGATCCAGATTTTGACCATGGAGTGACGAATATGCTCACCAACCTGAAGATTAAGCAGCCCTAATCCCAGATGCGTTGCCGGTATAACCGGACTGAGCAGCAAGCCTATTTGTTCAGTAATGAGCATGGCGATGGTGACGTGCAGTGGGGAAACGTCAAAGCTTTGTCCCAGGCCCACGGCGAGAGGAAGGAGTGCAAAATAGAAGGCATCAGAACCAATCAAAATAACAATCGGTACGCTGAAAGCAGCCAGAATAATATAAAGATAAGGTCCTAAACTGGAGGGAAGAACCGCGGCGAGTTCATTCACTAATACTTTAATAATGCCAGTATTTTGCAATATGCCAACAAACACGCCAATGGTTAAGAATATTACGATAACAGGGAAGATAGTTAATGCATAATCTTTGATCTTCTGTTGTGCTTCTTTTGCATCCGGATAATTGATCATGACTGCCAGCGAGAAAGCGATCATAAACAAGAAGTTACCCGCGACTAATCCAGAAACCAGAATGACAATGGTTGCGATCACCAGCAGGAAGTTGGCGCGCAATAGCCACGGATGATGGTCACCTTTACTGGTAAGCATCTCGTTACGCATTACCAGGAAAGCATCTTTGCTAATTCCTGAACCACTTTTATTTTCTACTCTGGCCATGTACCAGCAGAGAATAACACCGAGCACAAACAGCACGGCCTGCAGAGGAATGAGTTTGTAATAAACGTCAAGAATATCGAGATGTGTCACCGCTATGGCTCGGTTGAGGGAACCTCCCCAAGGGGTAATACCGGTTACACCGACCCCAACAGTTACCAGCATCAGCAAAGTTTTACGGCTTATGTTCATCTTTTCATAAAGAGGCAGCAATGCCGGCACCGTAACCAGAAGGGTGGCGTACGCATTGCCATCCAGGCTACAAACTGAGGCTATGATCAATGTTGCGAGCAGAACAGAAAATGTCGATTGCGTTACGAAGCGCAGGATGAAACGAACAATAACGTCAAATACACCCGCTTCTTTCATCAGGGTAAAGAACATGGCGCTGAACGCTACCAGCGTAGCGGTGCCTACCACCGATTTCAGGCCTGAAGCGACATATTCGCCCAGTTCTTTAAAGCCAAATCCACAGACCAATGCGGCTACCGTAGGTAAAATAATAAACAGTACACTGGGAGGGAACTTATTTTTTAATAAGCACCATGTCAGAATAACAAACATGACAATCCCGGTGATAAGCATTAAAGGCATGACTTATCCTTTTGGTTTTCAATGTGGGAAATATAAGAAAACGCTGCGCAGATAAATCTGCACAGCTTTACCATGGCATTATTTATTTCATATTAAAAAGCGTATTGAGCTCATCAATGTTTTCATGGGTTAGTGTTTTCATGCCATAAGGTTTTAGTACGAAATAAAGTTTCGCCGTTTCCTCTAACTCTTCCGCATTAAAGACCGCTTCCCGTATGTTTTTACCCGAAATAATTGGACCATGATTGGCAAGAAGAATCGAATTATGGTCCTTAGCCAGCCTTTCAACGTGCACAGCAATTTCAGGCGAGCCTGGGCGAATATAAGGCACAACCGGCAGTTTACCCACACGCATCACGTAGTAAGGCGTTATCGCTGGCAGCGCATTTTCATATTCAAGATCGGGCAAGCAGGATAATGCTGTTAGCCAGGGGGAGTGCAAATGTACGATGCCGCCACAGGCAGGGCGCTGACGATACATTGCCAGATGCATCAGCACTTCTTTAGACGCCTTGTGACCAGAAATCAGCTCACCGGACATCGTGACTTTACTTAATTCATCAGCATTCAGATCGCCAAAACTGGAGTTCGTCGGCGTAGCGAGGATATGGCCATCAGGCAGTTTAAGGCTGATATTCCCGGCGCCACCGCTGCTGTAACCACGTTCAAACAGGGAGCGTGCGTAACGCACTAAATCCTGACGATATTGAACTTCGTTCATTTCACACTCTCCTGCGCTTTTAGGAAGAAATCACTGTTACCAAAGTTGCCTGACTTAAGAATTACCCACTTTTCTTCATCCAATACCTGGGTCCACGGCACGCCAGGCGCAACAGCTTCCCCGATCATCATGCCTTTAATATTGAGACCCTGTGATACCGCCCCAGATGTTTCACCACCAGCCACGATAAATTTGTTGAAACCTTCTTTGCTTAGATTGTGGGCAAGCGTGGCGAAGAAGCTTTCGATCTTTTCACTGACGAATTCTGCACCGTAATTCTTCTGAATAATCTCGATGATCTGAGGCGGTTGCGTGGCATAGACCATGGGAGCCAACACATCATTTTTATGGGTAAGTACCCAGGCAGTCACCGTCTGCAGGTAAGCTGGTTGGTGAAGGATTTTTTCCACATCCAGTGCCAGTGACGAGGCACGCTGCTGATAAAAGTTTACCTGTTGATTGGTCATAGAAGAGCAGCTGCCTGACAGGACAATGCTTGCACCTTCTTTGCTGATAGCGAACGCAGGCTTATCTGTGGATTTATGCATAGTATCCAGTGCGGCAATTGCATAACCAATACCCGCTGCTCCAGTAACGAGGGCAAAATCTGCCGTTTCACGTGCAATGGTTAACAGGTCGTTGTTATCCAGTACGTCGCAGATAACATATTTAATCTTGTTCTCTGCCAGTCTGGCTAAGGCATCAGGAATGTCTTCCGCATGATTTTTAATGGTGTCGAGATTGATGACGTCGCAGCGGCCAGCAGATTGCGCCTCCATCAATTTTTTCAGTGAAGACTCTTTCATCGGCGTTACTGGATGATGTTCCATCCCGCTTTGATTCAGTAGTTGGCCTTTTACAAACAGATGACCCTGTAAAATCGTACGTCCGTTGTCGGGTACTGCAGGGCAAATCAAAGTGATAGGCGCACCAAGATTCTCCATCAGCGCATCGGTTACCGGGCCAATATTGCCCTCTTTGGTCGAATCAAAGGTTGAGCAGTATTTGAATAGCTGCCGCTTACAACCCTTTGACTTGAGCCAGTTTGATGCACACAATGACTGTTCCACCGCCGTTTTTGCCAGAATCGAACGGCTTTTTAGGGCGATAACCACCGCATCGATGTTTTCCTGATCAAAAGCCTCAACAGGAACGCCATTAAACAGCACCACTTTCCAGCCGGCATTCACCATGAAACTTGCAATGTCGGTGGCACCCGTAAAGTCATCCGCGATGACGCCCAACTTGATCATATGTTTTCCTCTGAAGCGGTAACAAATTGAGGTCATATTGCTTTTATGTAAATACAAGTGCAATCATGCTTGGCGTTGATTTGTGCTTGAGATCACAAAATAAGGTGTTCTTGTTAACAAATGAATGCTGGTGGATACATTGAGGAGTCGCGGAAAATGCTAATTAACATAAAGCTAAAATCACTTACTTATAACTTGCTGATAAGATAGTGGAAAGTCGTAATGTGTTTTTTTTGTATCATAAATGTGATCTTAATCACCTTGCCTTTAGTGCATTTGTTGGTATAAAAATGCAATTGAAAACTGACCAACCATCTGGAGTGTTTATTTATGCGTATTTTGGTTCTGCCTTGTGACGGTATTGGCCCTGAAATCACTTCCGCTGCGGTAACTGTGCTGAAGTCACTGGATAAAGCGTACGGCCTGAACTTTGAGTTCGACTACGAAGACGTAGGTTTTAAAAGTCTGGAGTTACACGGTACTACGCTGCGCCAGGAATCACTTGAGCGCGCCAAAACGTATGACGGTATTATTCTGGGTACCCAGTCCCACGCTGATTATCCAGTTCCGGAAAAAGGCGGTCGTAATGTTTCTGCTGGCTTCCGTATTGGACTGGATCTCTATGCTAACGTCCGTCCGGCGCGCACTCGTCCCTTCCTGACGTCTAATATGAAGGAAGGCAAATCCATGGATCTGGTGATCATGCGTGAAGCGACGGAAGGCTTCTATCCAGACCGCAACATGACTCGCGGCTGGGGTGAAGTGATGCCAAGCCCGGATATGGCGCTGTCTACTCGTAAAATTACCCGTCATTGCTCTGAGCGTATTGCTCGCAAAGCCTTCGAGCTGGCGATGCAGCGTCGTAAAAAAGTGACTGCAATTCATAAAGCTAACAGCTTCCACATGACCGATGGACTTTTCCTTGAAGCCGTACGTCACGTTGCAAAAGACTTCCCTGAAGTTGAATTGGACGATCTGTTAGTTGATGCGTCAACCGCACACCTGGTGCGTAATCCAGAGCGTTTCGACGTGCTAGTTGCCACAAACTTCTACGGTGACATCATCAGCGACCTGGCAAGTGAATTGTCAGGCAGCCTTGGCCTGGCAGGTTCTATTATGGCCAGCGATACCCATTGCTGTGCGCAGGCTCAGCATGGATCCGCACCGGATATTCAAAATCAGGACAAGGCTAACCCAGTGTCGATGATTCTGTCCGTTGCCATGATGCTGCAATGGTACGCAGAGAAACACAACCAACCAAAATTCCTGAAAGCGGCGGAAGAGATCGGCCGTGCAGTTGATGAAGTGCTGGAAAACCCTGAAACCCGCACGCCGGATCTGGGTGGCAAATGTGGTACCAAAGCCTTTGCGGAAAAAGTGGCCGCTTCGATTCGGGCTTGATTTAACGCTATGAGGTTGCCGAACTTCAGCGGCAACCTGCTTTCATGGAGCCGAAGATGAATCAACGTATCGTTTTAATCCACGCGACTCCACTGGCGGTTGAGCCCATAAACCGGGCTTTTGCCGACCTGTGGCCAGAAGCTGATATCAGTAACTTGCTGGATGACGCGTTAAGTATTGATCGCCGTAAGGCGACGATGTTGACCGATCGTCTGTTTCAGCGGATCGACTCACTGGTGAATTATGCTGCCAATATTGATGCCGCTGCGGTGTTATTTACCTGCTCAGCATTTGGTGAAGCGATTGATGCCAGCGCAGCGAAAAATACCATACCGGTACTAAAGCCAAACGAAGCCATGTTTGAAGCGGCTTTAGCAAAGGGTAAAAATATCGTCATGCTGGCAACGTTTGCTCCCGCCGTCGCCGGGATGGAAGCGGAATTTAATGAACTGGTCCGCAAAGGTTATCGTGACGCCACGTTAACCAGCGTTTTGGTTGAAGGAGCGCGTGATGCTCTTGAACAAGGTGATGCCGAGCGCCACAACCAGCTCATTGTTCAGGCTGCTCGTAAACATAATGAGGCTGATGCCATCCTCCTTGCACACTTCTCGATGGCCATTGCCTGGGAGCAGGCTCAGTCAGCAGTGAACTGTCCGGTATTGAGCAGTCCGCATGCAGCCGTTTCAAAACTGAAAATAATAATGGCTCATTAATTAATTTAGTCGATTTCAATTTAAAAAAGGGCATTAACGTGGAAATCCGAGATATTTTGGCGGATGTGAAATATAGCCATATTTCACACTCGCCTGAGATCGTATTGCCTGAAAATAGCTGTGACTGTCATCATCATATTTTTGACAGGCGTTATCCCTATGCTGCGGATGATACGCGTAATTTACCAAACGCGACCGTCAACGATTACAACCAGTTTAAAAAATGGTTGGGACACTCTCGTCATATTCTGGTGCAGCCCTCTTCTTATGGAACGGATAATCGTTGTCTGACAGATGCATTACGCGCTTTTGGCACCCATGCACGTGGTGAAGCCGTAGTGGACGACACTGTCAGTGATGCCGAACTGGATGCGCTGCAGCAAGCTGGCGTAACGGGGGTTCGTTTCAATCTGGGTGCAGGCAATGCAACGACACCTGAAATGCTGCTTCCCGTAGCGCAACGCGTGGCGGAACGTGGCTGGCATGTGCAGGTCCACGCCACTGCCGATCAGTTGTGGCAGTTGCGATCAACGCTGCTTCACATACCGGGAAATCTGGTCATCGACCACTACTTTCGTTTACCGCAGCCTGACCCGATGGCACATCCAGTTTGGAAGCTGGCTTGGGAGCTGATTGAAAAGGGCCAATGCTGGGTAAAGCTCTCCGCGCTTTATCATCAGTCACAATGTGATGATGTGTCTGATATGGCAGCTCTGGTTACCCGTTTTCTTCACGATGCAACTGAACGTGTTTTATGGGGAAGTGACTGGCCACATCCCAATTTAATAAGTGCCAATAAAAATATGCCAGATGATGCATTGATACTATCGAAAATATACCACTGGGCGCATAACGATCAGGTTAGACACAAATTATTTGTGGAAAACCCGGCTGAACTTTACCGATTTAATTAATCGTATGCCAGACAAGGCCGAATATTATGATTACTCTGAACTCCACTGCTAAAAAGAACAGACCTACGCATTATCGTTATATGATTTTGCTGATGGTATTTCTCAGTATTGCTTTAAATCATGGTGATAGAGCGACCTTCTCAATTGCCGGTACGGATATGGTGAAATCTGCCGGGCTGGATATTGTGGCGCTCGGTTATCTGATTTCAACCTTCACATGGGCCTATGTTCTGGGGCAATATCCGGGGGGTTGGTTACTGGATCGTTACGGCTCAAAAAAAGTGTTGGTAACCGGGGTTTTCACCTGGTCACTGTTCGTCTTTTTGGTGGGTTTCAGCACCTCTTTTGACAATATTTGGGTGACACGCGTACTGATGTTTGGCTTCATCTTTATGATGGGGTTGATTGAAGCACCAACGCTACCCGCTAACTCTCGATTCCTTGCGGCATGGTTCCCGGCGAAAGAGCGTGGTAAAGCTTCCGGATTCACTACTGCAGCACAGTATTTTGCATTAGTGGTCTTCTTACCGTTGATGGGCTGGTTCTCCTATTCGTTTGGTTGGGAGTCGGTGTTCTGGTTTATGGGCGCAGTCGGTATTCTGGTCTCGCTGTTGATGACGCGGGTACTCACCGATACGCCTAAAGTTCACCCGTTGGTCAACGATGCTGAGCTTGAATATATCCAGTCCGGCGGCGGTCTAACCAACATGAAAGCCAGTAAAAAAGGCGATAACGTCGGCAAAGGATATACCCGTAAATTACTGACCAGCCGATTGGCGCTGGGTGTGTATATGGGGCAGTTCTTCTTTACCGTGCTTTCCTACTTTTTCCTGACGTGGTTCCCGGTTTATCTGGTGCACGACCGTGGTATGACCATTCTCAAGGCGGGATTTATCGCGTCACTGCCGGCGTTATGTGGATGTGCCGGCGCATTGCTGGGCGGCGTATTATCCGATTACATGCTGGCGCGTGGTTTCAGCCTGTCAGCCGCACGTAAAACACCGATCGTTATCGGCATGCTGTTAGCCGTGAGTATGGTTATTTGCAATTACGTCGATTCCGCATGGGTTGTGGTGGCTATCATGTCGCTGGCCTTCTTTGGCAAGGGATTTGGTGCGATGGGATGGTGCGTTGTGTCTGACTTCTCACCTAAAGAGGCGGTCGGCCTGAGCGGCGGATTGTTCAATATGATTGGCAATATTTCGGGAATCTTTACGCCAATTATTATTGCCTACATCATAAAAGATACCGGTTCATTCAATGGTGCTTTGATTTTTGTCGGCGTCTGCGCTTTCCTCAATCTGTGCTGTTATCTGTTTGTGGCTGGAAAAATTCAACGTCTGAATTTTGAAACGCCGAAACAGGATCACGATGATGACTTTTCTGGAGAGCCGCATGTCAGCCACCGATAACGCAACCCCACTACGTTTTGCTATCAATTTAGGTAACGCTGTATTGGCCAAAACGCTGCCCGATGGGCAGCCTGGCGGGATTACTGTGGAGATCGCCCAAAAAATTGCGGCTGAACAGGGAAGAGACGCGCAATTTATTACGTATCCCACAGCAGGCAAGGTGGTAGATGATGCCACTCACAATCGCTGGGACGTCGCCTTTTTGGCGATAGACCCGAAGCGTGAAGAGGTGCTGCGATTTACGCAGTCCTATATCACCATCGAAGGTACCGTGATGGTGAGAGAGAGCAGCAACTGGCAAAGCGTGACCGAGATGGATAAACCTGATGTGGTCATCAATGTCGGTAAAGGAGCAGCCTACGATCTGTTTCTGAGCCGCGAATTAAAACACGCCGCGCTCAATCGACTCGCCTCATCACAGGCCGCGATCGATGCGTTTCTCGATGGAGAAGGCGATATGGCAGCAGGAATCCGTCAACCTTTAGAAAGTGCAGTCAGTAACAATCGCGGTTTTCGCGTTCTGCCCGATAATTTCGGTCAGATTTTCCAGGCTATTTGTTTGCCGCATGCGCAGGACCAGCTTTATGGTGAAATTAGTCATTACCTGAATAAATGGCAGGAAAATGGCGCTATCAGGGAGATTATTAATCGAAATCTTGCCGAGTCTTAAACTAATGCAGCGTTCTCATTTGGAGAACGCTGCATTGATTAATGTTCAATTTTCATTCATTAATGGGCATGAGACGTTATCCAGCGACGAACATAACAAAATTGCTGTGACGGAAGGTTTTTATGACATCGCCCTTAACGCTGGAACGCTCGCCGCTGGTTATTCATAACCGCCTGTATCATTTTATTGACCTCACCCAGATCGTCCCGCTGGAGCAACTGCAGACATTGCCTTACAGCATTCGCATTCTGCTTGAGAATGTTGCGCGATGCTCACCGCAAACGCTGCCTGAATTGCTCAACTATTTGTCTGCAAAGTCCTCCCCTGGTGAGGTTGAGTTTTATCCCGACCGCCTCATGTTCCATGACACTACCTGTTTACCGGCTTTGGCTGACTTTGCTGCCATGCGCGATCTTACTGCTGAGTTAGGTGGCGATCCGCGCGCTATCAATCCACACATTCCTGCTGTGCTAACCATCGATCATTCGGTCATCGTTGAAAGTTACGCTAATGCCGATGCGCTTGAAGATAACCTCAAGTTTGATTTTCGCCGTAACGCTGAACGCTATCGCTTCATTCGCTGGGCAGAAAAAAGCCTGGATAACTTCCGCGTCATTCCACCCGGCACCGGCATTATTCATTTAATGAACCTTGAAACCATTGCTGAAGTGGTCACGGTGGATGAGCGTGAAGCCATACCGTTGCTGCACGCCGATTGCATGATTGCAACCGACAGCCATACGCCGATGATAAATGCACTTGGTGTGTTGGGGTGGGGCGTAGGTGGTCTGGAAGGTCAGGCCGCATTGGTTGGCGAGCCAGTCACGTTACGCTTCCCGGACGTGGTCGGAATTTGTGTTTCCGGTGAACTGCCGCCGGATGTTAGCGACAGCGATCTGGCTCTGCACATCACGCGCCTGTTGCGTGAAAGCGGTGTGGTTGGCAAATTTGTTGAGTTCACCGGTCCTGCACTCCACAGTATTCCGCTCGAATCGCGCGCCACCATTGCCAATATGGCCCCGGAATACGGTGCCACCGTGGTGTTCTTCCCGTTTGATCAGCGCAGCGCAGAGTACGTCAACCTGACCGGGCGCAGTGAAGAGAAACAGGAAATTATTCGCAGTTATATGCAACATCAGCACCTTTGGCGTCATCCGGAGGATCGTCAGCCTGACTTTACACAACGCATTGAGCTGGATTTAAGTAGCATCGAACCCAGCGTGGCGGGGCCTTATAATCCTCATCAACAAATTCCGCTCAGTGATTCGCCGAAAAGTTTTATGGAGACATTGAAAGCCGGCGAGCGCGCTTTGAAATGGCAGCATGATGATTACCCACAACCGATTCAACAAGGCGCCGTGGCTATCGCGGCCATAACCAGCTGCACAACAACTGCCAACCCCTGGCTGGTAATTCAGGCGGCATTATTTGCCAGAAATGCGGCAAAGTACGGGCTGCAGCCCAAGCCGTGGGTTAAAACCTCCTTTTCACCCGGCTCTCGGGCGGTTACCGATTATCTTGGAGAATCTGGCCTGCTCAGCGAGTTAGAAAAAGTGGGATTCGATGTAGCGGGTTATGGATGTATGACCTGCATTGGCAGTTCGGGCGCATTACAATCGGCAATGGAAAATCTGGTGAATGATGGCCTTCAGGCAGTGTGTGTGCTTTCGGGTAACCGTAACTTTCCTCGGCGCGTTAATCCCAGCCTTGGGCATGGTTATCTCACCTCGCCAGCATTAGTGATTGCCTGGGCTATCGCCGGAAATGTTCAGCATGACATGTTGAACGATCCGCTTGGCTACGATGAGCAACATCAGCCGATTTTAATGCGTGATTTGATGCCAGCTCGTGAAGAAATTGAACTGTGGGTAAAAAGGGTAATGAAGCGTGAACATTACATACAGCGTCGCGATCTTATCTGGCAGGGAACCCCGCACTGGCAGCAAATTGAAGCTCCGGGTAGCGTGCATTATCCATGGGAATCGACGTCAACCTATCTGCGTCGGCCGGGCTATCTGGAACGCTTACCTCGTGACCCTGCCGAACCGCTGTCGCTCAATAATGCTCGTCCTTTTCTCTGGCTAGGCGATGACGTCACAACCGATCATATTTCGCCAGCTGGTGCGATTTCTGCAGACAGCCTTGCCGGTCAGTGGCTGCTTGAGCATTACGAGGATCCGCAGGACCTGAATCTTTACTCCACGCGACGCAGTAATCACGAGGTGATGGTACGCGGTGCTTTCACGAATAAAGCGCTATCCAACCGTTTGTTACCGGCAGATAAGCGCGGTGGCGGAGGTTATACCTGGGATGCGTCCCATCAGCATATTCTTCCGGCTTTTGAGGCTGCGCAAACATGGCATGATGCAGACACGCCGCTAGTCGTGCTGGCTGGTGAGCGGTACGGAGCAGGATCGAGCCGTGACTGGGCTGCTAAAGCACAGGCATTGATGGGTGTTAAAGCCGTTATTGCCAATAGTTTCGAACGTATCCACCGCACTAATCTGATCGGAATGGGCATTCTTCCGCTGCATTTCATTGCTGATGAAGCGGATAAGTTACCTGAAATGGATGGCACTGAAGTACTGGATATAACAGGTCTGGAAATGCTCGCACCGGGAGCTACGGCACTGGTGCTCTACATCCGCCGTGGAGGCAGTCAGATTGCTGCACTGAATCTTGAGGCAGTGATAGACTCCCAGCAAGAACTGCGCTATCTGCGTTATGGCGGTATTTTGCCCTTTGTCATTCAGCAAACACTTAAAGAGTAGGGAAGTTCATGCGCTACGATCTGGTCTCACTTTCGCTGTTTGTCGCTGTGGCTGAAGAGCAGAATCTTACGCGTGCCGCACGCCGTAAGCATCTGGCCGTCTCAGCCGTGAGTAAGCGCATAACAGAACTGGAACAGCAAATTGGCACGCCACTGATGCTACGCTTGCCGCGCGGCATCGAGTTGACGCCTGCGGGGCACTCGCTGCTGTTTCACGCGCGCCAGGTGTTCCGCAATCTCGACCAAATGGAAGAGGAGCTCAGTGATTACGTGGCTGGCGTACGCGGCCACATTCGCATTTTTACGATCTCTGCGGCGTTGATGCATTATCTACCGCGTGCCATCAGTCAGTTCCTTGCTCATTACCCGCAGACAGATATCGATATTGAAGAACACACAGGCATTGGCGTCGTGCAGGGCTTGCTGCAGGGGGACGCGGATGTCGGTTTCTTTTCCAGTTGGACACCTGCTTCCGGCATTGAGGTCTGGCCATGGCAGCAAGACCAGTTGTCCGTTTTGGTGTGGCAGGGGCATCCGTTGGCGGAGCGCGCGACCTTGCAATTAGTGGATTGCATCGATGAGAAAATGATTGGGCCACATCGGGAAAGCGCAGTGAGCCACATTCTGGAGCGTGAAGCGAGAAAGCTGGGTACAACGCTGAATATAGGCTTACGGGTCAGCAGTTTCGTCTCTATGGCCGAACTGGTTGCGCAACAGTTGGGAATAGCCATCTTGCCAGTTAATGAAATCGCTCAGGTGGCTAATCATGACGCAGTGCGCTGCATTCCTCTCGTCGAACCATGGGCGAAGCGAGAATTGTACGTTGGCGTAAAGAGTTATGACTTATCTTCTCCCTCGGTGAAAACGTTTATCGAAAATGTCACGCCATTGAAACGTGCAATGGGTGCAGAAGAGGGGGATGTTGCTGGAGGCCAGGCCTGTTAACACTGACCCCAGGCGTTATGTTATCCGGAAAACACAATACAGGTTGGGCTGGCAGTCAATATCTCTTTACCCGTGTCTTTAAGCATGCCCGAATTCTGATCAATGCTGAAAATGCGAATGGAATCAGAATCCTCATTAGCGCTGTAAAAATAGAGCCCATCTGCAGAGAGTGTTGTAAAACGCGGCGTTTTACCACCGCAAAACACCCATCCCACCGGCTTTAAACAGCCATCATCAGGATTTATGTGCATAACCGCAATACTGTTGTGACCACGATTGGCTGCATACAGAAAGCGCCCGGACGGATGCACTTCGATTTCACTGGCATCGTTACGTGCTTCAAATCCTTCCGGTAGGCTGCTCAACGTCTGCTTGAGCGCAATGTTTCCCGTCTCTGGTTCAAAATCGTAAACGGTAATTGTGTTACCGAGTTCGCTCAGGCCATAAAGCCATTTCCCCTGAGGATGGAAATCGACATGACGCGGCCAGCTTCCAGCCGGTAAGCGCACTTCATCAGTGAGTAATGACTGCCCATCACGCCAGTGATAAATACGAACCATATCAATGCCGTTCCCCGCCTGTCGGCCCTGGATGGGCAGAGCGTAATAATCGCTATCTGGCGCAAAAATAATTTCATGCGGACGTGACAGGCTGGCCGCAGCGCCATCCTCATTAGCGTGGCCTTCCACCATCGCCAGGTGGTGAGGAGGCAGTAGCGCGTCATCATCAGCGAACGTTAATGCTGCCACATTGCCGCCTTCATGGTTAGCAATCAGCAGATGGCGCTTGTCGGGTGAGAGAGAGGCATGCACCGGATTATTACGTCGCAATGGATCAAGGTCAGGATGGGGATTCTGTGGGCCCGTTGTTTGTTCAGATAACAAAGTCAGCATGCCAGAGACAGGATCACGCGCAAAAATAGCTACCTGATTGCCATCCCCATGCAGCACGTACAGCCGATTCCTATTTTCATCTAGTGTGAGCCAGGACGGATTTTCCTGAACAGAGGTTACTCGCTGGACGTGATGCCAGTTACCTGACTCATCAATGCGGAATACTTCAATTCCCTTTCCGCGTGCCCCGCGCCACTCGGACGTACGACAACCCACATAGGCAAACTTACTCATTGAAAATCCAAATAGGGAAAATATGCATTTATCTAAACATAAGTGCACAAACTGGCGTGTGATTGATGTCGCATTTTTATGTTTGGCAAGTTCTATTTATAAAAATAATATAAATTTCAATGTATTAATTATGATTTCTGAGCATTTGAAATTGCACTGCGACTGCAGGTTATTGCATTTGAGTGTGTTTAAATGCAGAAAATTGACGATCGTGGTCACAATTTCAACGGCTCGACATTGCTAAAAAACTCCGCAGATAGCTTACTGTTAATAAGTCGTAAAAATTGTTGCATAAATGCATCTGGGAGAAGGGCTATGACCCAACGTATTGCGTATGTTACATCCGGGATGGGAAGCCTTGGAACTGCTATTTGTCGTCGACTGGCGAAGGATGGTTTTAAGGTGATTGCAGGTTGCGGACCCAATTCTCAACGTAAAACCGCCTGGCTTGATGACAATAAAAAGATGGGATTTGATTTCATCGCATCAGAAGGGAATGTGGCTGATTGGGAATCAACTGTTAAAGCGTTTGCTAAAATAAAAGCTGAAATAGGGGAGATAGACGTGCTGGTTAATAATGCGGGTACAGCACGCAATGTTTTATTTCGTGATATGCAGCCACAGGAGTGGCAGGCCGTTATAAACACCAATATGAACTCATTATTCAATGTCACAAAACAAGTTGTTGATGGCATGATGTCGCGAGGATGGGGACGTATCATCAATATTTCTTCCGTAAATGCGCAAATTGGTCAAACGGGTCAGGTTAACTACTCTACGGCAAAATCTGCTGTGCGTGGTTTTACTCGAGCGTTGGCCCGCGAAGTTTCGGCCCGTGGTGTTACGGTAAACACGGTATCGCCGGGTTATCTGGCAACGTCAAAACTGAAAACAGTCACGCCTGTTCAGGTTATTGATAAAATTGTTCAGGAAGTTCCAGTGCGTCGCCTGGGCTCTCCACAGGAAATAGCGTCTATCTGCGCCTGGCTGGCATCTGACGAATCAGGATTCGCAACAGGTGCTGATTTCTCTATTAATGGCGGCCTGCATATGAGCTAATAAATTAATAGAGCATCCTGCTAAAAATTTTCGTCAAATTAATTATCACGCATATTAGCAATAATATGCGTTGGAGACTCTTATGCTCTCGCTTCTGGGATATGGCATGATTGTGGTCTTTATGATCCTTATCATGATGAAGAAACTTTCTGCACTCGTTGCACTGATCATTATTCCAATCATATTTGCTGTGATTGCTGGATTCGGCGGAGAAATGGGCGAGATGATGATTGAGGGGCTTAAAAAAGTCGCTCCAACCGCCATCATGGTTATTTTCGCCATTCTCTACTTCAGCACCATGTTTGATACTGGTTTATTTGATCCAATTATTCGCTTCTTTTTACGAATTATTAATGGTGATCCGGTTAAAGCAGTTATGTGTAGCGCTATTCTGGCAGCGATGGTGTCACTTGATGGTGATGGCTCAACGACCTATATGATCTGTGTAACGGCGATGCTTCCGTTGTTCAAACGTATTCGTCTGGATCCGCTGGCGCTGACTTGCGTAGTCTTCCTGTCCGGAAGTATTACCAACTTGCTACCATGGGGCGGCCCACTGGCTCGCGTAGCGGCATCCCTGAAAGTCGAATCCAGCGATCTGTTCATTCCGTTGATCCCAACTATGGTTTGCGGTTTTGTTGGAGTACTGGTGCTGTCATGGTATATCGGAATTCGCGAACGACGCCGTTTAGGCAAACTCAGTATTAATACCAATGGCTACGGGTCAGTTACTGAAGATGATGCAGAAAGCTATCTTCCAGCCATCAATGAAGTGAATGAAGAGTTGCGTCGTCCAAAGCTGTTCTGGCTTAACTCGGGACTGACATTACTGCTCATGGGGTCTCTGGTGATGGAATTGCTGCCACTATCGGTGCTGTTCATGGTGGCATTTGCACTGGCATTGCTGATCAACTATCCGCATATTGATGCCCAGCGTCAGCGTATTGCAGCGCATGCGCCTGCCGCATTGAACCAGACATCAATCTTCCTGGCTGCGGGTATTTTTGCCGGAATCCTTTCTGGTACCGGAATGGTCACCGCAATGTCGGCATCTCTGCTGGATGTGTTACCTGATTCGTGGGGCCCTTATCTGGCACCAATTACTGCACTGATTAGCTTACCCGGCACCTTCTTTATGTCGAATGATGCCTTCTATTACGGTGTATTGCCGGTACTGGCAGAAGCAGCGAAAGTCTATGGTATCGACCCGGTCGAAATTGGCCGAGCATCGTTGGTTGGGCAGCCAATCCACTTACTGAGTCCGTTAGTGGCATCAACGTATCTGTTAGTGGGATTGGCCGGAGTCGAATTCAGTGACCATCAGAAATACACCTTCAAATGGGCTTTCCTGCTTTGTATGATTTTCCTGGCATCGGGGTTGCTATTAGGTCTTTATCCGCTTTACTCGCCTGGCAGTTAAAGGCTCGGATAAAAAATGGCCCTTCGGGCCATTTTTTATACTCCGATACTACGTTGCTTTTTGTTATCAAGTGCGACGGCCAGGTGCTGCTTCATCATATAAGACGCTTCAATCAGTTGCCCGGACTCAATTAATGACAGCAAATGCAAATGGTCTTTGACTTCAGCATAGTAACGGCTGCGATCATCCATAATGCGGTAGTCCATCAAACGACGCATGCGGTTAACGTTGCGCAGGGATATCTCAAAAAACGGGTTGTTCGAAAAACTGATGACAGTCTCATGAAAGCGGTAACCAGCTAACTGGAGCTGAGTTGGAGATAAACGCTGTATGCCACTCTCTAATAACATCTCCAGCTCACGCTTAATCTCATCAATTTTGCTCTGCGGGGCTTTGAAGGTTGATTCCAAAATTGCCATTGGCTCAATGACCATGCGGAAGCTGAATATATGCTCAAGAGCGGCTTTGGTCTTGGCAACAGGCAGAAAACGCCAGCCATAACCCTGTTTACGTTCAACCCATCCCTCACTGATACCGCGCGCAAGAATGGTCGTGAGCTGAGTCTTAGAGAGGTTATAACGCTTAAGCAGGTAAAGTTCGTTTACTTCAGATTCGATTTTATCCTGCAGCCAGTCTTCCGCTAATTGGTAGTATTCAGGAAGATCGTTATCTACTTCGCTTTCATGTGAACTCTCAGTCTGAGGCGCATAGTCCTGCTTTACAAAGAAACCACGGTTATGTTGCTGCTGAAGGATACCTTTGTGTTCAAGGTAAACCAGTGCCTCACGCACTGGGGAGCGGGAGACATCAAAAGATTCTGCCAGTTTCGGAACGCTAAGATGCGCACCAGGCGAAAGCCCGCCACTGTCGATCATCGTGATTATTTTTTGAGAAAGCCTTTCCGTAAGAGCACTAATTTTCATGAAGAAAGCCCTATAAATGCAGGAAAAATTACAAAACCTACCGATATTATTGCATTTAAACTTTATGAAATGCAATTATAAAGTGCAGTTATATATGTGATTAACTGCGTGTTTATATTAAGTAATATCGAGTGTTTTATATTTTGTAATTCCAGGGAAAAAGCCTGACAGCCAATTATGAGTATTTTTTACGACACAAGAGAGATAATTTGATGCCTTGTTATCTGCTGACAGGCGTGCGAAACAACGCCTGTGCCGGAGGAGCCGATCGGAAAAAGTACGAATACGGGCAGCATTGATGAATTCATTAGATATTTATAACGGGAATAATGATTATTGGCAGTTTGTCGCCGGGAAGTAAAGCCACAGTGACCGGAAGAACAGGAAATTACTAATGGGTAATGCCAATACAGGATGATAGAGGGCGAAGGGTGATAACTGTGACTAAGATGACCAGAAATCTACCAGAACCCCAGAAAGCAAAAAACCAGCCCGTAGGCTGGTTCTTATAAATAGTGGTGCCCGGACTCGGACTAACGCTGAAGGCGTTGAACAGCGCGCTTGCCACGCTGGCCCCGAAGGGGTGAACCGCTTGCGGCGAAAAATCGACCCAAGGACACGGGGATTTTCAAAACTCGTGTCAGGTTTATGGTGGGATGTGATCTATTTTATCAGCCTGGTAACTCTGCGCCCTGGATGCAGTAAGTCAATCCATATTTTCATTCGCGAGTTTTAAGCATTAGCTTTTCTCACAATTGAGGCACCACACATATTGCACGCAGCGGGGAGTCTCTTCCCCCGGAGCGCAACGGTAAAATCAATGCCAGGCAGAATCAGGATCAAGTGCATCATATGGGGAGTTCCCTAAACATCTCTCAACATGCATAGCGCAGGTGGAGAGATTTAGTATGGTGTGAAAGCGTGTAAAAATATATAACTCTATTTAAATAAAAATAAATTTTTCAGAGTATTAAATAAATTTAATTTCAGTTAAGCCTTTTGTATGCAGGTCGATAATACGGACTCACTTATCAGAGGTTAAACTATGTTGCGAAAAATGAAAATATCCTGGGTCATGATTATTATATCTGCGATTTTTACTCTTCTGTTTATGAGCGTCTCCATGTTGAATATATGGGGTTCAAAACACGCAGAGCATAATTACAGAGACGTACTGACTCGAGCAAAATCAGTGTCACACTTGCAGAACGCCGTGATCGATATCAACAGAGTACGTGGTCGTCTGGCTGATAACCAACTGAGACTGCGCCTTGGACAGCGAATTTCCGATGCAGAAATTGCTACGATGCGCGACATACTCAAACAATCGATGACCTCTTTCACTGAGTTTACCGATCGAACTTTTGCCGATAGAGATGAAGAAGCATTGGTCAATGAGCTAAAGCGCGTCTACGTTGAAATATACCATTATTCAGAAAACCGCCTGTCGAATGCTAATGCGCAAACCCCGTTTGAATCATTAGAGGAGCTTAACGTAATAAACCAAATTCGTGAAGAACTGAGCGCGAGCATTAATGATTATATTAATTTCACAAAAGCAAATGCTGCATTAAAGGCGAAAAGTGTCGTTGAAGAATTTAAACTGAACAGAAAAATAGGCATCATGATTTTGTTATTAATCATCTCGTTCCAGTTAGGCGTTTACGCCTGGATGAAAAAGACTGTTTTTACTCGCCTGAATCAGGCTTCGCAAAATTTGCGTAAAATAGCATCGGGGAATCTTATGGAGCCTGTGGAGTGCGGTACCCGCGATGAAGTGGGGGAGATGTTTATTGAACTTGATGCCATGCGCCTTTCCCTTAAAAAGATGGTTGAAAATGTTCGTATGGGTACGCAGCAGCTCAATGCAATTGCCAGCCAGGTTTCGCACGGGAATGATGAACTGTCCGGTCGTACGGAACGGCAGGCAACGGCAATACAGCAGACAGCCGCCAGCATGGAGCAGATTAAAGTCACCGTCCGTTTAACGGCCGATAACGCCAGCCATGCTAACGAGCTCTCTGCGGGCTCATGTGACATGGCTAAAAATGGCAGAGATTTAATGGTTAACATTGTCGAGTCGATGCGAAACATTGCAACAAATTCTGAACTGATTAGCGAAATTATCAGCGTAATTGACGGGATTGCCCATCAGACCAATATTCTCGCGCTAAATGCGGCAGTGGAAGCGGCACGAGCAGGCGAACAGGGACGCGGTTTTGCCGTCGTGGCTGCCGAAGTCCGTATGCTGGCGAAGCGCAGTGCGGATGCCGCCAGGCAGATTAACGAACTGGTTTCGACATCTGTAGACGTGGTGAGAAGCGGGGCTGAACAGGTCAAAATAGCGGGGACTAAGATGGCTGAAATTGTTCTTTTTGCAGAGAATGTCAGCAGTATTATGGGCGAAATTAACGTGGCGGCCAGGGAACAGAGCGTGGGAATTGATCACATTGCGCAGGCCATCACCGAAATGGAAACCGTGACTCAACAGAATGCAGGACTTGTCGTTGCGTCGATGCGTGCTTCTCACTGTATGGTGCAAGAAGTAGACAGGCTGGATGCTGCCGTTTCGGCGTTCAAAATTTGATGTAAGCCGCACTGGCACTACGGCCCGTGCGGCGTTCCCTTTTAGTCCATCTGTGCGTCAATTGCCTTACTGAGTTGCAAAATCGCCTGCCGCAATCCCTCGATTTCATCAAGAATCTGCATTTTATTTTCAGGGTATTGGCAGGTATTCGTTACCTGGAGACACAACGCCTCGATCTGGTGAGCACCAATTACCTGAGCAGCGCCATAGATACGATGAATGCACTTTAGCACGCCTGGCCAGTGCTGCTCCTGCCCATGCTCCTGAGCAAGCACAATGTCATGTTCATTTTCTTCTTTTGTTCGGGTGAGGAGCTTGTGCAAGAGTCCATTATCATGATTCACCAGTGAATTAATCATCTCAAGATCAATGAGACTGGAGAGGTCTACGGGATGGCCCGAAACCGGTACTATGTTTTGCAGTAAAGATTTTAGCTGTTCCAGGCGTAACGGTTTAAACAGGCAATCGTTCATGCCTGCTTCAAGCCCTCTAAGCCGCTCCTCGGCCTGTGCATTCGCAGTCAGGCCGAATATCATTATCGGGTTTCCGGCTTCGCGCAAACAGCGCGTGAGCATGAGCCCGTCCATTCCGGGCATGTTGTTATCGGTGATGACAACGTCAAAGCTTGAGCTGGAGATACGTTCCAGCGCTTCCAACCCGTTACTCGCCTCAGTGACCTGATGATGCAGGTGGTTTAGCTGATAGCGCAACAGCATCTGATTCGTCGGATGATCGTCAACAATCAGAATACGCAACGTTGGCGTGATGGCGTTCACCGGTGGCATGGTGATAACGTCGGTCTGCGCGGGTCGGATAGTCAGGCCAAGCTGAAGATGAATGGTGGTGCCCTGACCGGGTTGGCTATTAATGGTCATATTGCCCGCCATTTTGTGCAAAAGCTCCTGGCTGATGGCCAGACCTAAACCGGTGCCAGATTGCCGTTTTCCGGCTTCAAGCTGAACAAAGGGACGGAAAATAGCTTGCTGATCTTCGGCCGCAATACCGATCCCGGTATCATGGATGGTGACATGCAAAGTGAGCCGGGACGATGTCAGGTCGCTGACCCACGCGTGCACGGCAATTTCGCCCGCATCGGTAAATTTAATCGCATTACTCAGATAGTTAGACAGGATCTGTTTAAACCGGGGCTCGTCGGTCCAGACCTGGACCAATGGTAAATTATCGGGTTGCCAGAGAAGCTGTAACTGTTTTTTTCGCGCCAGTCCCTCGAACGTTCGCACCACTGGTGAGACAAGTTGGTCCAGGTTTACCCACCCAGGGCTCAGCTCAAGATTGCCCGATTCAATTTTAGCCAGATCAAGAATATCGCCAATCAGGTCCAGCAGAGACTGGGCTGATTCATAGGCAACGCGTATGGCATCGGCCTGCTCGTTTTTTTGTTGTTGATTGAGATCGACCATTTCCAGTAAACCAATAATGGCGCTAATGGGCGTTCGAATTTCATGGCTCATGGCGGCAAGGAATTCACTTTTTGCCCGATTGGCGCGTTCTGCATTTTCTTTCGCCTGCGAGAGCGCAACCTGTAGCTGCTGGCGGGAGCGGGCATCACGCCGTAATTTAGAGATCCAGCCGAACGCGGTGAGCAACAGGATCAGGGCAAAAGAAAGGATCACGTATAACGGCTTTTTGTCATAGCTTTGTTTGACTGGCGCTGAGTCTGGAGGAAGGTTCCATTTGTTGATAAGTAGCGACACTTCACGGGGAGAAATAGAAGCCAGGCATTTTTCCATCAGACTGAAAAGTTCAGGCGCACTACGTTTAACGGCAAAACCTATGCGTGCCGGGCTTTTACCAAAGGGTCCCAGGATTTTAAGCTCGCTGGCATAGTGCCTTTCTATCAGCTGGTTGGCACTTATCTGGTTGTACACAACGGCATCGATCTTACGGTCACGTACCATCCGCAGTCCCTGGTGGATGTCAGAGACAATCGTCCAGCGGACGGGAGGAAGTTTTTCCACGTTCTGAATGAGGGCAAGGTTGCCTTCAGGAATCGCAATCGAGACGACGTTCTGGTTTTGCAGGGCAGCCAGATTGGCATCTTTTCTGGCAATGATGGCGTAAGGGATGGTGATAAAAGAGCGGGTTAACAGGAGTTTATCACTGGGAGTGGCGTCCAGGCTGACGGCAATAGAGAGATCGTTCTCTCCAGCCTCAAGGCTTGAAAGCATTTGCTTATCATTTTCAGCACGATCAATTTTTAGCCTTAGCCCAGTGTTTTGTTGGATAAGTTGCAGGATATCGGCACTGAGTCCCATGAGATTGTTATTGGCATTCATAAAGGTAAAGGGCGCAAAGTCAGGGTTAACGGAAACGCTGATTTGCCGGTGGTTCGATAGCCACTTTTTTTCTTCTTCCGTCAGAGCCAGAGCGGGCAGGTCAACAGCCTGACTCCACTGATGGATAATGGCCGTATGCTGAATATCAGAGATTGCCAGCAGTGTCTGATTAATGGCTTTAAGCAACAGGCTGTTCTTCTGATGAACCACGAAATGATTACCGCTATTTTGCTCTGGAAACAGTCTCACCTTTTGCAGGGTATGAATAAAATGGCGGTTGATAAGGTATGACGCGGTCGTGGCTTCATCTAACCATCCATCCGTTTCACCCGCGTTAAGGGACGATACCGCTTCTGGGGCATTGCGAAAGCGTAAAATTTTGACCTCAGGAAACCAGCGTCTTACCTGCTGGTCTGAGAGATAACCTTCTCTCAGCGCCAGCGATTTTGGGTGAAATGTATCTTGCGAACCGTATTGTTGGCCCGGCACCACGAGCGCCGGGATATTCCGTTGAAAATCAACGCTATCGATAAGCCATGAGCGTTGGCTCTGCTTAAACCCCGCCAAATCGATCATCAGGTCTGCCCGATTCTCATTCAGCGCATTCAGAGCGCTATCCCGATTATGGTATTTATACACTTTCACTTGCAGCCCGAGGTTAATCGCCAGCAGGCTAAGATAATCTGCTGCGATACCCTCAAATGTGTTGCGATTGGCGACGAAGCTTACGGGGGGTTGGTCGGGAAGCCAGACGGCCACATTCAGTATTTTCTTTTTTTGCAGCCAGGTCCGTTGGGCAGAACTAAACGCCAGGTTCATGGACTTAAAATTTTCACCACTTTGTAATTGCAGGGCCTGCGTACTGCTTTTTGCAGCACTTGCAGGCAGGCAAAACGACAGTATCAGACCAATGAAAAGATGGAGAGTCTTGCGCATAGTGTTACTCGAAAGTTGTGAGTTATTTGAAGTGATTACGACGAGCAAAGTCAAAGAGCTCCAGCTGGTTACGACAGCCAAGTTTTTCCAGCAGGCGTGTTTTATAAGTGCTGACCGTTTTATTGCTGATGTTCATCCGTTTTGCTATTTTTTTGTTGTCCATTCCGTTTATAAGATATTGAAAGGTCGCAAATTCCTGAGGAGACAGACGTTCAACTTTTTCACTGTCTGATAAACTTTCAAAGCCATTACTTGTGCCTGCGCGCAAAGGAAAATAGCCATAACCGCGCTTTGCGCTGTCAATCGCGAAGATGAGCTCGGAAAGAGGATTTTTTTTACTCATGAAACCATTTGCCCCCGCTCTGGCGCTGCGTGGGCCGTAAAAATCTGCATTTTTTCCTGACAAAACAATTATTATTCCTGGAAAGCTTTGTGCCCGTAATTGCTCGACAATAGCTAGCCCATCAAATGTATCGAGATCAATATCGATAATTAGAATTTCAGGATAATGCTTTTCAATCAGCCGTAGTCCTTCTTCACCATTGCCGGTTTCAGCAACAACCTGATATCCACCATTCTCTAATAACAGGGTGATAGCCATACGTACAATGGGATGATCATCAATTATGATAACGGAAAACATATTTTAATTTACCTGCAGATAATGAATAACGCGAAAGATGTAGTGCTATATGCGTTTGAACATATCACAATAAAAAACATAATGCCTGAAACTTATATGTAGGCGACGTCCTACAACTTACTGAAGACTCTGCCGATAGTCCTGTTAAGTAACCTGAAATAATATTTCCAGCGTCAGTGGTTATGGTGTCTGACTGACAAGGAAAAGATTGATCTAAATGATTTAGGTCAGTTAATGAAATAAACAAACGTAATCATCGTTAATTTCATTTAAGGGAGTTAATTGATTGTTACGAATTACAGGAATAATTGAATGCGTTTAAATAAAATGGTAGTGGCTCTGGGTTTAGGTATGACAATGGTTGCGGGTGCAGCAAATGCAGCGGACAGCGGTGGCCAGGTGACATTCAAAGGTTCTATTATCAGCGCAGCTTGCTCAATCGCTCCTGAATCTTTGGACCAGACCGTTGAACTGGGCGCAATCTCCGATGCGGACCTGAAAAAAGACGGCCAATCCACGCCGCGTTCATTCAAAATTAAACTGGAAAACTGTGACACCAGTGTCTCTAAAAATGTGACTACCACCTTCACCGGGATTGCATCTCAGGTTAATGAAGACAACCTGGCGATGGTCGGGACCGCACGTGGTGCCAGCATTCAGCTGACTGATGCTTTCGGCACGGCAATTGTTCTGGGCAAGCCAACGTCTGCTCAAAAACTGTTTGATGGCAACAACACCCTGGGCTTCTCTTCTTATCTGGTGTCTGATGGTGCTTCTGCAACCTATGTTCCTGGTGAATTCACCACGGTCGCAAACTTTGTGCTGACTTACGCCTAATAGCATCACTACTGATCATGGCATGCAGAAGTTTGCATGCCATTTTTTTGTAAATTTCATTTTTATTCAGGCGTGAATGCTGACGTGAAATTTTATACATGATCTGCTGATTTATTTCACAGCAGGGAAATACGGTACATAAGTTTAACGGATATCTGTATGCGCAGGAATCTTTGGCGATATAAATTTTTGACATTTGCTATCGGATTGTCCTTAGGTGGAACACCTTTTATTAGCCACGTTCATGCTGCAAAAACAATCGATTTTAATACCGATGTGCTGGATGTTAACGACCGCAGCAATATCGATCTGAGTCAGTTTTCGAAGGCCGGTTATATTATGCCGGGCGATTATTTGTTTGTTGTTCGCGTAAATGATAATGCATTGCCAGAAACCACTGTACAGTTTATTTCCTCGCCTGATGATAATAAGGAGAGTATCGCCTGCCTGACCCCCGAACTTGTGCAGCAGTTTACCTTAAAGCCAGAGGTTATAAAAAAAATCAGCTGGCTTAATAATGGTCAATGTCTGGATATAACGTCGATAACGGGGATGACCGTGCGTGGTGATATCAGTACCGCGTCGCTGTATGTCAATATTCCACAGGCATGGCTCGAATATACCGCAGAGAACTGGGATCCGCCTTCCCGCTGGGATGAGGGTTTGCCGGGGATGATGCTCGATTACAATCTGAACGGGACAACCACCAAAGCGCGCCACAGTGCCCAGCAAGATACCCTTAGCGGCAATGGCCTTTTGGGCGCGAACCTCGGCGCATGGCGTCTTCGCGCGGAATGGCAGATGCAGCATGACAGCACGCCTGGTCCCTCCTCATCCGCTGCGTCGTGGAACCGCTTTTATGCTTATCGGGCATTACCTGCCCTGCAAGCGAAAATGGCGTTGGGTGAGACCTATCTCGACTCTTCCATTTTTGACAGTTTTGCGTTTACCGGCGCGAGTGTTGCCAGCGACGACAATCAGTTGCCGCCTAACCTGCGCGAATATGCACCGGAAGTCAGTGGCGTGGCGAAGACCAACGCTAAAGTGGTCATCACTCAGCAGGGGCGTGTTATCTATGAAACGCAGGTGGCTGCAGGGCCGTTCCGGATCCAGGATCTGAGCAGTGCGGTGTCCGGCTCGCTGGACGTGCGCGTCGAAGAGCAGGATGGCAGTATCCAGACCTTCAACGTTGATACGGCAAATATCCCCTATCTGACACGTCCTGGACGGACCCGCTATAAGCTGGCGATGGGACGCGCAACGCGCGAGCGCCATCAGACGGATGGGCCGCTTTTTGCCAGCGGTGAATTTTCCTGGGGAGTCAGCAATGGCTGGTCGCTCTATAGCGGCCTATTGTCTAACGGTGAGTACACAGCAATTTCTGCGGGAGTTGGCCGAGATCTGATGGCGTTTGGTGCGATTTCGCTCGATGCCACGCAATCCCACGCCCATACCCCCGATGGCACCCGAACCGGTGGATCGTACCGTGTCAGTTACGCTAAACGTTTTGAAGCCATAGACAGCCAGATTACCTTTGCGGGATATCGTTTCTCTCAACGTAACTTTATGAACATGGCGCAGTATCTGGACAATCGCAGACGCCGGGGCCGTGGTCAAAATGGCAAAGAACTCTACACCGTGACGGTGAACAAACATTTTTACGACTGGGACCTTAGCGCTTACCTCAATTACAGTCATCAAACCTACTGGGATAAAAAGGGCAACGATCGCTGGAGCTTGTCGCTCGCACGCGCGTTTTCCGTCGGTCAGTTTAAAAATTTGAATGTCAGCATTTCGGCTTACAGGACATTGTATGGCGGCCAAAAAGATGACGGCGCGTGGCTTAATCTGTCTGTGCCGTTTGGTACCAACTCACTAAGCTATAGCATGCAGAACAATGAGAACGGAACCTCTCAGGCGGCTAGCTGGTATAGCCGACCAGATGAGCGTAATTCGATGAGCCTAAGCGCGGGCCTGACGGATCGGGGCCGCTCTACCGGCAGCATTTATTATGCGCATAGCGGAGACTTTGCGGATATTAACGCGAACGGCAGCTACACCGCAGGGCAGTACAGCGCGATGGGGTTGGGGGCCACGGGGGGAATTACATTAACGCCAGAAGGTATGGCTGCACACCGAATTAACAATTTTGGCGGCACGCGTCTGCTTGTGGATACTGATGGCGTATCGGGCGTACCCGTTCGTGGTTATGGCGTGCCGACCCGAAGTAACGCCTTCGGCAAGGCGGTTCTAGGGGATGCCAATAGCTATTATCGCAATTCAGCAAGCGTTGATATTAACCATCTTGACGATAATCTTGAGGTTCCACAGCCCGTCGCGCAAATAACTATGACCGAAGGCGCTATTGGATATCGTAAGTTTAGTGTGATTTCGGGCTTTAAATTATTGGCGGTTATTCGTCTGGCAGACGGAACAACGCCGCCGTTCGGTGCGAGCGTCATGTATAACGGTCGCGAAACAGGGATTGTGAATGATGAGGGGAATGTATGGCTAAGCGGTGTTCAGCCGGGGGCGGTAATGAATGTGCGCTGGAACGGTGAAAATAAATGTACGATTACACTTCCCATGAAATTATCTGAAACGCTATCCAGTGCCAATACACTTTTATTACCCTGTGTCCTGGTGGGGATGCCACCGATAAAAACGGATGGTTTTGTGCTGTAATAGAATGTCGGTGATATTGGTTTTTAATTATCTAGATTGCTGGAGAATGATTATGCTAAATACAAAAAAGAAAATGCTGCTTGCAGCTATTACTGCTCTGACTGCCCAGCAGACACACTCTGCTGTAGCATTAGATCGTACCCGTATCATATATGATGGTGGGCAAAAAAATGTTTCTTTAAATATCTCTAATCAAAATAAAGAATTGCCTTTTTTAGCGCAAAGCTGGCTTGAAGACGAGCAGGGCGTGAAAGTCAATGGGCCATTAATTGCATTGCCACCTGTGCAACGTATTGAACCTGGTGCGAAGAGCATGGTCAAGCTTCAGAGTATGCCGGAGGTGCGTTCCCTGCCTCAGGACCGCGAGTCATTGTATTACTTCAACATGCGAGAAATCCCCCCGCGAAGTGATAAACCCAACGTATTGCAGATTGCCTTGCAAACGCGGGTTAAATTATTTTATCGACCGGATGCTATTCGTCCTGAGAGTAACATTGATGAAGAATTCAAAAAAATAAGCCTGACGCCACAAGGCTCTTTTTATCTGGTCAATAACGATACGCCGTATTACTTCACTGTTATTAACGCCAGCAGTAAGAAAACAACGGATGTTGATCCAAAGTTTGTGGTTCAGATGATTAAACCCCTTTCACACACCCGACTTGATGTTGATCCCTCTGCAATGGGTGATCATCCCGTATTAACCTACATTAACGACTATGGTGCCCGGCCCATGTTAACGTTTAACTGCATCAGAAATAACTGTGTCGTGGTCGATAACGATCAACGCAATAAATAAAATTTCATTGATTTCATCTTAATCGTAAATTCATTTGATGCGTTGAATGTTTATGTCTCTGTACTTAAAAATATCGCTGCTTTTCGCCTTCTGGTGCATTGCAGTCCTGCTCTACTATATTCCGAATATGGGCGGGAGTGGACTACGTTTGCCGCAAAACCTGATGACCTGGGGTGTGATGGCGGCGCTTGTAGCAGCCGTTTTTCATGACGGCTTAAGACATCGGGTCGAATTACGTCTCACCGCCAGTTTCTGGTATGTGTTGGGAGGCGGCTTTCTGTTAAGCGTCCCATTATTCTGGACTGCACGCCAGGAGTGGCAGTCCAGTGCTGTCATGCGCGTTATTGGGATTTGGGGGGCCGTCGTTTTCTTTTTGTGTCTACTTCAGATCCCCCTGAATTCTAAGAAGAAACGAGTGTGGTTAGTATTATTGCTGGCGGCGAGTCTTGGGCAAATCGCCTTTGCCTGCCTCCAGCTCTTTTATCCGCAGGCCATAACCTTAGTTGAATTTAACCGGTTACTTACCAGACCTTTCGGTATCTTCCAGCAGCCAAATCTTTTGGCCAGTTTTCTGGCAACAGGGTTTTTAATCTCTTTGCGGCTATTAACGACCACGCTGCAAAAAGCGTTCTGGTGGCTGCTGTGTATCAGCCTGATGCTTCACAGCGCATGGCTGGTCGCGATTCAGTCGCGTATTGGCTGGCTCGGGGCGCTAGCCGGAACGCTGATCTACGGTGCGGTTTACTTCAGAAGGCGTCGGTTCCTTTTGGCCCTGCTGATGGCAATGCTGAGTGCGCTGGCTTCCTGGCTTATGCTGCCGGACGCGATCCCTGTCATTGAGAGGGCTGGCAGCAACGCGACCCGATTGCTGACGCTCGAGTATACCCTTCAGATGATTGCTGAGCGTCCGTGGCTCGGATGGGGATATGGCAGTTTCGAACATGAATTCATTCGTTATGCGATTGGCTCAGGACTCAGAACGACAATGCACCTTAGCCGAATTACACATCCTCATAATGAGGTACTGTATGCGTGGGCCGAAGGCGGGATTATTGCACTTATCGGCATGTTGCTGCTTTTTTTTGGCTGGCTCAGACTGGCGTCGATTCTGAACAAAAAACGCACCCTGATACCACAGTATCTTGTCTGGGTGCTGACGCTACCCGTGGTACTGCATACTATGACGGAGTATCCCCTTTATCAGTCTGCGCCACACATTCTGATCCTCCTTGTGATATGTCGGCTGGTGATCCCAGAGCGAGACGTGCGCCAGTGCGGCAACGGAGCTGGCCCGCGCATTTTATACGCCATCGTGTTAGTAGCGAGCGTCGCGACCGTGCATTTTATGCTGAGTGGATTGCAAACCAATAGTGTGCTCACGCGTACGGAGCGGAATCGGCTGGAGGATTTCTCTCAGCAGGAAACACGGGTTGTGAATACGCTGGCGCAGGGGAAGCGGCTCGATTATGACCGGCATGTCAGGTTATTACTGGATTTTAACGAGAGCCGGGATGTCCGGTCTTTGAAAGATTTTCAGCCATGGGCTGAGAGATATTTACAGGTTCACAATGACGCTAATGTTTATTGGTCTCTGATTCGCGTACTTCAGATTCGAGGCGATATGCGTAATGCGGCGCTTTATCGCAGCGCGGCACAATTTCTTTTTCCACAGGACGATCGTTTTAAATAACGCTTTCTGTCAGAAAACACCTACGCGATATGAAGCATTAGCTGATAGATATTTTTATCCGAAGAAATAATAATCAGGTAATCAGAAGAGAGGACCGCATTTTATGAGAAAAGGAATAATAACAGCATTTTTCCTGGCCATAGCGTCTACGCATGGGGCTCCCGCCTGTTCAGCGACTGCGCCTGTCACTATTTATGGAACGATTACCGCACCGACCTGCTCAATTAATAAAGAGGGGCCGATTGATATTAATTACGGTACGCTTAATATGGGTGACATTGCTACATCGAAAGGAACTAAAACAACGCGTATACCATTTAGCTGTGCAGGTGTGATGTTAGAATTGACTATTTATGGTGCAGGAGCCGCTTTCAATGATGATTATGCTAAAACAAATATTGATGGACTGGCGGTTAAATTCACAGACGAAGATAATAATGATATCCCTCTGAATACCACACTTAACGTTGATACGACCCTTTCCTATATGGATGTTCGCACTGTCCTGATGAAAAAAGCAGGTGCTGATTTGAGAGGGGGGGCTTTTAATACCAGTGTGACACTTCTCTTTAAATACAGCTGAATATTATGATGAAAACTCGGTTAATGTTTTTAAAACTGCTCTTATTGAGTCTTTCACTGCTTAGTTGCCAGGTATGCGCCGCCAGTAAAGATATTGAAATGAATATACAGGGTACTCTGATGGTTCCGGCAGATTGTCAGATAACGGGAACATCTTATATTGTTGTCAACTTCGGTGATAATATTTTGAATTCAAATCTCGATGGTGAACATTATATAACGGATTTTAGCGTACCTGTTGTCTGTACGGGATCGCCCGTTGGGGTGAAAATGAAAATGAGCGCAGAAACGCTCGACGCCTATACGCTGCAAACCTCAAAAGCCAATTTGGGTGTCAGGATTATCTATAAGGGTGCATTACTACCATTAAATTCATGGTTTGATATTGATTACAGTAAGCCCGTTGAATTTAAAGCAACGCCCGTCCGGCAAAATGCGGGAACTATCGCTGGTGGAAGGTTTAGTGGATTTGTCACCGTATTACTCTTGTTACCTTAACGATGAGACGTGAATGAGACATTTAGTTCTTATGGCGTTAGCCTGTCTTCACCTGAGCCTGGCATACTCAGCTGAAACGTATGTAAGATTTGAAGGAACGATCGTTGAAGAGATGCCTTGTGATATTAACGATGGTCAACCTGTTGATCTGGACTTTGGTGATGCAGTGGCAATTAATAAAATTGACGGTAGTCATTTTATTAAACCGATTACGCTTAATTTCACCTGTAGCAGTAATCCAATTGCGGGCCTTGCGGTGACCATCCTGGCAACGTCAACGAACTTTGATAACAGTGCTGTCCAGACGGATATTGGCGATCTCGGTATTCGACTCACCAAAAAAGGCAACGGTATTGCTTTTAATACGCCACTGGTGGTGAATTATCCTGATCCTCTGACATTGATGGCGTCACCCGTTAAAAGAGTCGGCTCTCAGCTGATGCCTGGTGATTTCACTGCATTTGCTACCGCCGTGGTGGATTATCAATGAGGGAGTTCATAATGTCTGCGAAAGGGATGATGTTATTGTTTATTGTCGTAATGAGTCAGGGCATATCAACGGGGCAGGCCGTAAAAATAACCATGCATGGAAAGCTGGTTGCAGAGCCTTGCACACTGGCTCCGGGTGATGAAAAGAAAGAGGTTTTCCTCGGGCATATTGGGCCTGCTTTTCTCTACGAAAATGGACGCACGGCTGGAACTGATTTTACTTTACGGCTTGAGAATTGCGACGTGAGTGGGCTTAAGGCAGTGACTGTCACCTTTTCAGGCACAGAGGATTGCGAGCTACCTGGACACCTTGCTATCAACACAACCTGTACCACCCGGGGTGTTGCGATCGGCTTAGAGACTGCGCAAGGAAAGTTTCTGCCCTTGTTGACTGAAAGTGACAGCCAGATATTAGTGAATGGAAGTAATGCCATTAATTTACGCGCGTTCGTACGCGCGTCACCGAAGGCAATTATTAACCATGCCATTATTCCTGGTGCGATAAACGCAACCGCGACATTTGTCCTGAATTATAGTTAATTATCATATTAAATATCTTTTCATTGGTGTTTCAGGGCACTCCTGGGCATGGTGAGGGGTATTAGACCTGACGGAAATAACATGGTAGCGATGAAAAACATTATGTTGAAAATATTCTGCATTTGTTCCATTTTTTTTTGCAGTTATGCTTCAGCAGAATTGAGTATAACCTTTGAACCGAATCCCGACCCCAATCTTATTGATATCAGGGCTACGCACATTCCTACGCAGGGAGATGACGAATGCATGTGGCAGAATTATCCTTGTTATGCTGAAGGCTCTAACACCGCAACACCGGCGAGTTGGTTTACCAGTCCTTGCAATAATTGCTATGGCACCGCCTGGGGAACGCTTCCGGCGAGCATGTTACATCCTGCTGGCGGTACAGTGAATCATTTTGCAGGCTCTTATCTAGGAGGGCGGGGAGGCAGTCGGGTTATATTCCAGGGGCTAAAACTCTCGAATGCCGGACAATGGTTTTGCGTGGGGATCGCCAATAAAATTAACTTTAAAAGTAAAGGGGTGCATAAACAATGCGGACTGATCCCCAATAAATATGTTCCCCCTGTCCCAACCTGTTCGATAAATCCTGCCAGTATTCAACTTAATCACGGCAGTCTTTCTGTAAGCCAGGTTCCAGGTCATAAGGCGAGTCAGTGGATTGCTCTTTCGTGCTCGTCGGCTGCGACAGTTCGAATCAGGGCAACAAATGTCGTCGGAGGATATTCAACGTTTGAGTTACGTGCAGCGGATAAACTGTCCAATATTCTCACCGTAGACAATGTTGATGGTGCAAGTGGAAAAACCTATAACGCAGGAACGTCCGCAATAAACATACTAATCACATCAGAGCTTCTTTCGGGAGGAAAATCAATTATCGCCGGGGCATTCTCAGGTAGTGCCGTAATGGTGTTCGATATTATATAAAAAAGACCTAAGCCATCTCTGTTATCACTTTTGCCAGAGCGTCGTCCTCTGGCTTTTTTACTCAAAGAAGATTGTTATGACACATACCCTTAAACACATCAGTATTATTATGTTGACTATGGCCCTTTCTACCGCCTGCACACCACGAAAAAACAAAATGGAGCCATCCCGTTCTGGGCCGTTTTCTTATTGTGTCTCAGAAGCCTCTTCGCTGGTTAAAATTAATCGTGCTAAATACGAGAAAGATTATACCAACCTGGTCGCGATGATTAAGATAACGAAAGACTACTCTGGCGCTATCCATCATATCCGTAATGATTCACAGTCAATTATTACTCCGCTCTACCAGTACAAAATAAATAACATTTGTAATGAAATATCTCAAAAGTTGCTTGCCGAAATGAAAGATAAGGCCCTTGAGATCCAGAGTCGGTAATATGAATAAAAAAATCCTTTTCATGTTAATTCAGTCTTGTTTACTGCCAATGGCCCAGGCCAGTGAACAGCAGGAATTTCTTTCGTCAATCGATAATCTGTCTTTGCCCGAACTACCCCATGCACCAAACGCTGAACAGCCGATAATTCCGCCAGGGAAATTTCTCGCTTTACCGCAGACTGACAAAGCGCAATCAGCCAGTCAAATTCGCGTCACAACCGACGAAGCTAACCTCAGAAAACGCAAAAAAACAGACTCAAAGCAAAATCCGCCTGACGCGGGGCGCGAAATTGCGGCTCTTAAGCAGCAGCTTCTGAGTATGGCAGCTGAAAAGCGTCTGATTACATCACAGCTTAAAGAGCGACACATGAGCGTAGAGAAAAAAGGAGCCGATCCGACGAAAAGCCGGCAATTTATCGCATTGGTGAAAGAGATGGCCGTTGTCAGTGCAGAAAACCAAAAACTGCTCAGTGAGATAAAACAGCTTAACACTCAAATCACGGTGGATAAAAAGCAACAACAACTGGACAGGGCAAATTTGCAAACCTCACTGAAAGCATTGCAACAGAAGCACCGCGAGCCTCGCACGGGAGACGCCGCTATCTGGATAGCCACCAGTGATGTTGATAAGCAGTCATGGGCATTAGGGTTGTCTCTGGCTGGGAATATCCGTAAAACGGTTGTTCAGCTGAAGGATCTGTCGATTCCCTACAGCGAAGAAGGGCTTAAACAGGGGATTTTGGCCGGTATTGTCAGCAGTAAACCCGCTGTGAAAGCGGTACATAAGGATCTGGGTGAATTATTAAAGCGTTATGATAATGAACTGGATAAGCGCACTAAGGCTTCTATCGACGGGATCCGTAAAAGCCTTAAGAAGCAGAAGATTGCTAAGCAAAACTTCAGCACATTTTTTGTCAATGTGAAGAAAGGCAAGCAGGTTGATACGCTCGAAAACATACTCTTTACGTTGAAAACTGAAACGTTCAATGGGCGAAAAATCGATGATGTCAAAGATAAGCCTCTGGATCTTAATGTGCCCATGCCTGAGGTGGTCCTGGAAGCGCTGGATGAGATCGGTCAGGGAGGGAATATGATGCTTTATTGCCTGGGAGCCGATCTCTATACCGATCGCACGTTGCCTGAGGGCGTATTTCCCTACACGCCGATCAAGATTACCCTGAGCACGCGTTAGCGCAAATAAGACAGCAGGCAATCTATCATACGCTGATGTAAGCCTGCTGATTTCAAAGCATATTCGCCAATACTAAAAACCAAATGGATGATGGTGGTCACGCCTGCGGCAATAAATACCATTTTATAGCGACGAAATGCTAATCGCAGCGGCGGCGAGCCGTTCTTTATTGCTCCTGCATCACTGGGTATCTCATTTCCCGGAGGATCGTGGCTTTCCTGAGGTTCTCCAGTTTCTATACGCAGAATATCGACTTTATATTCTGGGTTAAACTGATACCCCAGCTTTGGCACTGTCACGATAATATCTTTACTAAAACCTAAACGTTCGAAGCCCTTGCGAAGGTGTGAGATAACCTGATTAACGCTGTTATCGGTGACGATAAACCCATAATCATTCCAGGATTTTTCAAGTAACGTTATTTTGTTCAGCACATTTCCACGAGAAATAATGAGGTTTTCCAGGCATCTTGCAGCAGGTGCTGAAAGCCCAGTACTGCGTTTATCACCATTGTCAGCAAACGACAGCTTTGCTATAGCGCTGTCGAAAATAAGCGTGTCATTAATAATGTATCGGGTCATGAGTATTCCTGAATAAACTTCTAAACTTACAAGAAAAATGAGCGAGTTCATCGCAGATTGCAATGGTTGAAATCAAGGTAAGCTAATTTTCTGAGGCGAAGTCTAACATGCAGCGCGGTTTAAGCAATAACTGTTAATAAGATATTGCTATTCCGGCTCTGTTTTTTTATATGAAAGGATATGTGCTATTTTAAAAAATGCTCTATTTTCCTGAAAAAAAGATAAAACAAATATACCTCCCATCAAACACTTATCGCATACTGTCGAATAAACCCGGAACTCTTTTCAGTAACACTTCATGTTTTAGTCTGTTTCGCCTCCCTTTTGGTTGTGAATGATAATTATTTTGCTTCATATGAAGTTTTTGTGTTTGCGTATGAAGGTTGTGAAATGTTATGAAAAACAATGAGTTTTGCCGTGTTTTCCAAGTAACTTATTGATAGTAATGAATTATATTTATTCTGTATCAGGGTTGATTTACATGAGCAACCTCTTTAAAGTACCCACTTGATAACCATGGTAAACTATTAACATATTGAGTGTTTGCCAGGGCGCTAAACCGCAGTGCCACAATGGTATTGTTACCTGATGAATTCATTAATAATAATGCGATAAGTCTTACAGTCAGAGGTGGTGATACTGCTTGTAAATAAAAACGTGTCATAAGGATACTTATGACCATTACATTTTTATTCATTTTTTACTTTAACGGATTATTGTTAGCAGGCTTTGTAGGTTTAAGTTATTGCATATAAGGCTGGTGTCGTTATCATTACTTCTGGAAGAAAAATGTTTTATCATTTGAAACGTACGATTTACGGTAGTTTTAATGCTACCACATTGTGTCACTTAATCCTGATGATGTTATACCCTTCAATGACGATCGCAGCGACTCACCTGGGGGATTCGGATAGTGGCTGGTTCCTTTTTTCTGATACTGATTATATCGTTGAAAAGAATATAACTGTCTCCTCAAATTCCTGGCGCCAAAGCGCTATCACCATTCCGGGGAAATCAAACTTAATCGATATTTCTCCGGTGATTTATCCTTTACCTGATTTATCGCCTTTTCCCGGTATTGCTCTGCCCGAGTCAGTAACACTGACAAACTATGGCGTCATCAGTGGCCCAAATGAAGCTCCCCGCTCGGCAGGTGTCGCTTTTTTTAACCATGGCGTACTTAATAATATGCGTGGGGGGATTATTCGCGGCGATGACCACGCCATTATGCTGGGTTATGGTCAGCAGAGCGTGAATAATGATGGCACCATCAATGCGACTCTCGGGAACGCAATCAGTATTAATAACAATCTGGCTATTATCCGTAATCGTGGGGATATCACGGGCGAAGAACGTGGCATTGATGCCCGGGATTCTGGCCCTCTTCAGATACTGAATATCGGTAAGATTGCGGCGAATAAGCATGAAGCCATTGTCATCAATACCGATAGCCAGGTGGTCAATGCGGGGAAAATCGAGAGTCTGGGGGCACCTGCGATTTTAATGGCGGGGGGGAATAATGACCTTATTCTACAAACCGGGTCTCAGCTTGCGGGTAAAGAGGGGACCGCACTGTTGAGTAATGGCCAGAATAATAAACTCGTTCTGGCAGGGAAGGGGCGTGAAGACGGTAATTTTCTCTCAAACCTCGCCGATAATGGGTTAGGCCGAATTACCGTTCAACAGAATAGTGAATGGATATTGAATGGGATCCTGCAAGCATTTGGTACTGACGATGACGTGCTGGACGTCGCGGGCAACCTCACACTTGGCGGCACTCTGACTATCGAAGGCGGCGGGGGAGCCACGGTTGAGAAAGGTGGGATTCTCGCAATGGGCGATAACGGCACGCTTAAGGGGCAACTCTTCAATCAGGGGATGATGGCTTTTGAAGAGTCGTCAACCTCCGGGCACGGTTCTGTTTTCACGCTTGCGGGCAATCTTATTAATGCGGGGGATATTTTCCTCAGCCCGGCAGGGCGTGTGGCAGGAAATACGCTGGCAATTACGGGGGATTTTGAAGGACAGGCAAACAGTACGCTCCATTTAAACGGGCGGCTAAACGGTGACGCTTCACCCATTGAGCACATGACGATTGCCGGAAATGCTTCGGGTATGACAGAGGTTGCAGTGACAAACGTCGGGGGGACTGGGGCCAGCACTCTTGAAGGAATAGAGATCATCACGGTGGGGGGGCGTTCGTCCGAGAACACCTTTGTCCAAAAAGGGCGCATTATCGCTGGTCGCTACGATTACTTTTTGCATAGGGAGGAGGTAAGTCGGTCAGACGGAAGCCGCTGGTTTTTGAGCTCGAAGCCGCAGCAGCGACCCCCTGCGAACGACTTTCCGACGATATCGCCACAGACGAGTGCGAGCGCCGTTGTTACAGCACCGGTACTCCGCCCCGAAGTCGGGAGCTATGCCGTCAACAATGCGGCGACGAATTCGATGTTTGTTACAAGACTGACGGACCGGCAACCCGCGAATAACGTTGCTTCAACGTTGTGGTTTCGTCAGAGCGGTACCCATCAGCAGTCGCGTGCTGGTGGCCAGCTTGAAAATGTGGGCAATCAATATGTCACCCAACTGGGGGGCGAGGTTACGCGTTTCTCCGTGGGACAACGTGGTGCGTTACATTTTGGCGTAATGGCAGGGTATGGTTCCAGCCGCGGACACTCTGAGTCTGATATTACTGGTTATCGTTCTAAGAACTCAGTGAACGGATACAGCAGTGGGATCAACATGACGTGGTATGCGGATGAACAGCAGCACCATGGGTTCTACAGTGATAACTGGGTGCAATACAGCGCGTTCAAAAATAACGTGAAAGGCGAACAGTTGGCGAATGAGTCTTATCATTCTCAGGGCCTAACCGCCTCCACTGAGCTGGGCTATACTTTTTCTCTGCCCCTCGCTAATTCTCGTAAACTGGTATTGCAGCCTCAGATCCAGACAATATGGATGGGCGTAGATGCCGACGATCATCAAGAAAGCAACGGTAGCAGGGTGAAATCCACTGGCAAGAATAATGTTCTGACCCGCACGGGGATCCGAGTTGCGGTTGACTCGCCAGCACTCAGGCCGTTTGTTGAAGTGAGCTGGTTACATAATAGTAAACAGGCGGGTGTCTCGATCGATGACATCACAACCGACGTTGATGGCACTCCTGATATATTTGAAATTAAGCCAGGTATTCGTGCGCAGTTATTTTCCGGACTTGACGTCATCGCAGAAGCGGGTCTGCAAAAAGGGGCAAACCACTATCAGAATATGGGCGGGATGATAGGTATTCGCTATGCATTTTAGGTATATGTTTTTATTGATTATCAAAATGGCAAGCGCATAAGTAATTTGGGGGAGTGCGTTGAGTTATTCTGTTTTGTTGGCCTCTGGTGAAGGGGTATAATTATCACAGCAAGTAAAACTCCCCCTAATTATATAATGACAAATCAAAGATCGATGAAAAAAGAAAAAAATTCTGTAGTAAAGGGCAGGATAAGAACAATGAAGTAATAGACGCAGAAAATACGAACTGGATGCATGCGCTGCGCAATATTGCTGCCAAAGTTCATCAGCAAACGATAATTCGTTATCAGGATGCATTGCAGTCTGGTCAGTACGATCCCGTCACCAAAAAAACGTTCTGGTCAGATTATATAAACGAAAAATTTACAGAAATGGCCTCGCTGCGTATCTGGTACGTTTCACGCTGGTGGATGTTGCATCGGGTGAATGGCAGTTTGGTCGCCGATGAATGAAGAATATAAAGTTATCCCAATGTTGAGCGATAAAAAAACAGCATTAATAGTCTCGAACCGCAAATAATTCAGCTTAAGCAACAAACGTATGCAGCTGTGGTTAAAGATCTGGTGATGCATTATCAGTCAATCTGAATTTATATTTGTCATGAAAATCGTGGTAATTCAAAATGTTTTTTTCGAAAAATTAACATCTAACTGACAACCCAACGCAACCAGAGATGAGTAACTGTCTTTGACAAAAGCTCGGACTGGCAAGAAGAAGAAGGACATTAGCAATGGTAATCAGTATGATCAGAAATCTACCGGAACCCCAGAAAGCAAAAAACCAGCCCGTAGGCTGGTTCTTCTAAATAGTGGTGCCCGGACTCGGAATCGAACCAAGGACACGGGGATTTTCAATCCCCTGCTCTACCGACTGAGCTATCCGGGCAACGGGGCGCATTAAACCCGATCACGCTTCTGGCGTCAATGAAATTTATTGTTTTCGCTACGGACTGCACACTCTCTCGCCAGTTTGCTGCCAACTCAGGCGAAAAAGTGCGTCCACAGGGCTGACAGCGGCATCGCCAGCACCAGCGCTGGCAGCATATTTACCACCGCAAACATCTTTATGCCGCAGATTCTCAAGCCTGTCGCCAGCAACAGCAACCCGCCCACAGCCGTAAAGTCTGCCATCATCGCGGGAGTTGTCAGCGGTAAAATCAGCGTGGCGCAGGTGGCAAGCGCTAGTTGAATCATCAGCATCGGGACGCAAATCGCTGCTACGGCAATACCCAGCGTTGTGGCGAAAATCGTCGCGGTGAAGAAATCCAGAAATGCCTTAGCAATCAGAATACTGGGATCGCCCGTCATCCCTTCCTGCATCGAACCAAAAATCCCCGTCCCGCTGGCGCAAAACAGAATAATGATGGCGACATAGTTTTGGATAAACGTCTCGTGGGAGCCGCTTGCCGCTTTGCCAGGACGTGAGATGAGATTCTTGGCTCTGCTCACCGCGCGGTTAATCCCTTTTTCCAGATAACAGAATTCACCAATCAGCGCGCCGAGCAGTGTTGCCAGTACCATCACCGGTAAATTGGCGCATTTGATGACCAGCAAAATACCGATGCCTAGCGACGCAAGCCCAAAAATTGAGGGCATGGAAGTGCGAATACGCTCGGGTAAGCGCTGACTTAATACAGCGCCCAGTATGCCGCCCAGCAGCACGGCACCGGCATTAATAAACGGTCCAATTACCACAATTCACTCCCGCTATTTAATCATTGATATTGCATTATTATTGCACGCACAAGCCGATAAACGCTCTGGTCTGCGCAGAAAAAATGCATAAAGATTCTTTCTTGCGCCTAAAAATAAAAGGTGACATTATTGCGCGAAATTTCCCCTACGGATAACGGAGCCGCCAAAGATGATGAAGTCTGCCACTGTGCGAAAACCTGTCCGTATCTCCGCTTTCTATTCTACGCTCACCATGCGGTGAGGGTAACGCAGGTTCATTGCAGGACATCATTAAAACCAGACGCGTTCTGCTTTTACTGATGTCTGGCGATCGGAGCTGAAATCCCGTCAGACACATTCGTTGGGCAGATTGCGACGCTGTCCGGGGCTTTTTACTCCCCTGAAACGGGTATGTGTGCATATGAAATCATTAAAAATTGCCGCCAGCCATGAGCTGGTTTCCGCTCTTTCCACACACCGGGAAGTGGTGATGCTGGATGACACCGATTTTACGGATGTGGCGGCAGTCGTCATTACCGTGGCCGAGAGCCGCAGTGGGATTCTGACACTCTTAAAACGCTCGGGATTCCAGCTGCCGGTGTTCATCTTCTCGCAGGAAAAGACCGACGCGCCCGAAGGTGTGACGGCGGTGATAAGCGGTAAAGCGCAGGAGTTGCTGGAACTGGAAGCGGCGGCCTGTCGCTATGAAGAGAACTTACTGCCTCCCTTTTTTGACACTCTGAGCCAGTACGTGGCGATGGGAAACAGCACCTTTGCCTGTCCCGGACATCAGCACGGTGCGTTCTTCAAAAAGCATCCGGCGGGGCGACAGTTCTATGACTTTTTTGGTGAGAACGTGTTTCGTGCCGATATGTGCAACGCCGATGTGAAGCTGGGTGATTTGCTGATCCATGAGGGTTCTGCCAAAGATGCGCAAAAGTTCGCGGCAAAAGTGTTTAATGCCGACAAAACCTACTTTGTACTCAACGGCACTTCTGCGGCGAATAAAGTTGTCACTAACGCGCTGCTGACGCGTGGCGATCTGGTGCTGTTTGACCGCAATAATCACAAATCTAACCATCACGGGGCTCTGATTCAGGCTGGCGCGACGCCGGTGTATCTGGAGGCGGCGCGTAACCCGTTTGGTTTTATCGGCGGGATTGATGAGCACTGTTTTGACGATACGTATCTGCGCAATCTGATCCGCGATGTCGCTCCAGACAAGGCTAACGATGCCCGCCCGTTTAGGCTGGCGGTGATCCAGCTCGGCACCTATGACGGGACGATCTATAACGCCCGGCAGGTGATCGACAAAATCGGGCATCTGTGCGACTACATTCTGTTTGATTCCGCGTGGGTGGGCTATGAGCAGTTTATCCCGATGATGGCGGACAGTTCGCCGCTGTTGCTCGAGCTGAACGAGAACGATCCGGGCATTTTCGTGACGCAATCGGTGCATAAGCAGCAGGCCGGATTCTCGCAAACGTCGCAGATCCATAAAAAGGATAACCACATCCGTGGACAGGCCCGTTTCTGCCCCCATAAGCGTCTGAATAATGCTTTTATGCTTCACGCCTCTACCAGCCCGTTTTATCCGCTGTTTGCCGCGCTGGATATCAATGCAAAAATCCATGAAGGTGAGAGCGGGCGCAGGCTGTGGGCGGAGTGTGTCGAGCTGGGGATTGAAGCGCGTAAGGCGATTATCGCCAACTGTAAGATGATCAAACCGTTTATTCCGCCTGTGGTGGCGGGGCGACCGTGGCAGGACCATCCGACTCACGCGATTGCCAGCGAGCGTCGTTTCTTCAGCTTCGAGCCGGGTGCGAAGTGGCACGGTTTTGAAGGTTATGCCGATGAGCAATATTTTGTCGATCCGTGCAAGCTGCTGCTCACCACGCCCGGGATCAACGCGGAAACCGGTGACTACACCGCGTTTGGTATTCCGGCGACGATCCTTGCTCACTACCTGCGTGAAAATGGCATTGTGCCGGAGAAGTGCGATCTCAACTCGATCCTTTTCCTGCTGACGCCTGCCGAGAGTCCAGAGAAAATGGCGCAGCTGGTGGCCATGCTTGGCCAGTTTGAACAGCATATCGAAAATGACACGCCGCTTGCGGAGGTATTGCCGACCATTTTCAATAAATACCCGGTGCGCTACCGCGATTATACCCTGCGTGAACTGTGTCAGGAGATGCACGATCTGTACGTCAGTTTTAACGTGAAAGATCTGCAAAAAGCGATGTTCCGTCAGGAGAGTTTCCCGCCTGTGGTGATGAACCCGCAGGATGCGAACCGGGAGTACATTCGCGGTAACGTGGAGCTGGTGCGCATCAGCGAAGCCGAAGGCCGTATCGCCGCGGAAGGGGCGCTGCCCTATCCGCCGGGCGTGCTGTGCGTCGTGCCGGGCGAAGCCTGGGGCGGGGCGGTCCAGCGCTATTTCCTGGCGCTGGAAGAGGGCGTGAATCTGCTGCCGGGCTTCTCACCGGAGCTGCAGGGCGTCTACAGCGAGAAGGATGCAGATGGGATTAAGCGGTTGTATGGCTATGTTTTGACGTAAGGGCGGGCGACTGCTTTTCCCCTCACCCCGGCCCTCTCCCCAAAGGGGCGAGGGGGAAAATGACTCCCCACAGGGGCGAGGGGGGAGAGACCGTGGTGAGGCGTTCCATCTCCCCGCAGGGGCGAGGGGAAGAGACCGCGCCGGGACGTTCCATCTCCCCACAGTAGCGAGGGGGAAGAGATCGCACCGGGACGTTCCGTCTCCCCAAAGGGGCAAGGGGGAAGAGACCGCACTGGGACGTTCCGTCTACCCGCAGGGGCGAGGGGAAGAGACCACGCCGGAACGTTCCATCTCCCCAAAGGGGCTGGGGTGAGAGGGACTAACCGGCACTGCGCCGGTACATCCGCCGGGGATGTCCAATCTTGCCGTACAGCATTTCCACGCTCAAAAAACCGGCCTCTACGCAGTGCTCCAGATAGCGCCGGGTCGTCGTTTTACTCAGCCCGGTTTCACTCACCACTTCATCCACCGAAAAACAGTGTGACGCCTTTTCGTTGAACAGCGTCTGCACCCGCGCCAGCGTGTTCTCTTCAATTCCTTTACTGCCGCTATCCTGACGGTAGTTTTTAGCCTGTAGCTGATAGAGCGAATCCACGTTCTGCTGGTCAACAATTTTCCACACCCGCTGCTGTTCAGCAAACTGCACAAAGCGCTCAAGGGACTGGCTAAGCCGTTTCCAGGAGACCGGCTTGAGAATGTAGTCAAACGCGCCGTTGCGAATAGCCAGGCTACAGGTATCCATATCGCTGGCAGCCGTAATGAAAATCACCGAGCAGTTTGCGTGCACCAGCAGCGGATTGCTGATCAGCGTAATCCCTTTACCGTCGGGTAAATAGTTATCCAGCAGAACGAGCTGCGGCTGCAGGCTGGAAAGCATGGCCTGCGCTTCAGCCAGGGACGAAGCAATGCCCACCAGTCTCAGACGGGGATGTTTACTGATAAGCTCTGCGTGTAGCTGCGCCAGCTCGTTCTCGTCTTCAACAATCAGTACGTCGATATGTTCATGTTGCATAGTCAGTCTCTTCGAGTTCCTGAACGGGACGCCGGAGGGGTCCCGTGGTGGGAATAAATAGCGAGAAAATCGCGCCCCGTGGCATGTTATCGGCAACCTCTACGCTGCCGCCAGCCTGGGTGACATAACTGTCGATCAGGTACAGGCCGATACCGTGATCGCCATGCGTTTTGGTGGTGATGCCGCGTTCAAATATACGCTCGCGGATTGCCGGATGAATGCCGACGCCCTGGTCTGCCACTTCAATAATCAGCTCACGTTCGTTGAGTTTGATCAGCACTTCCACCGGTTGATGCGGGAGCGGAGCGCGCTGCGTAGCTTCAATGGCGTTATCCAGCAGATTCCCAATGATCGAAATCAGTTCAGCTTCCGAAAGCGAGGTAAAGGTGTTGTCCATGCGACAGGCGGGATCAAAACTCAGCGCGACGCCTTTCTCACGCGCTCGCGCAGCTTTACCCAACAGCAAACCGCACAACGTAGGCGAGCTAAACCGCGCGGAGATAAAGTCCAGCAGCTCCTGGGCATGTTCAGACTGGGCCTGAATATAACCAATCGCCTCCTCGTAACGCCCCATATGCAGCAGGCCGGAGAGCGTTGTCATCCGGTTTAGCTGCTCGTGGCGCATAATACGCAGGTTATCGACATAGCGTTTTACCTGGCTCAACTGGGCGCTAAGGGAGTCGATCTCATTACGATCGCGGAAGGTGATCACCCAGCCCTGAAGCGAATCCTCCAGCATGATCCGCACGCGGCTGGCGATCACCGTCAGATCGTTAAAGCGGCAGATCTCATCGTGGGTATCTTTAGCCAGCATGGTTTTTGGCAAGAAAAAGGCCACGGGGTTAATGACCTGGCCTATCAACTGTCCGCGCAGTTCGCGGGCGGGCTGGGATAAACCGAGCAGCTTGCGGGCCGCCTGGTTGATCACCTCGATCCGCAGGTTATCGTCGATAGCGATCACGCCTTCGTAGATCGACTCCATCATCGCTTTTTGCTGGCGCACCAGTAGGCCAATTTCGCGCGGCTCCAGCGAAAAGATCTGCTTCTTAATGCTGCGGGTGAAAAACCACGAAAAAATGAACAGCGCGATAAGCAGCAGCACGGCGGCAATCAGGATATTGACCACTTTATTGACGGTGATGGTATCAAGATAGCTGGTGAGATAGCCCACCGAGACAATGCCGACCACCTGCCCGGCATCGTTGAAAATAGGCGCTTTACTGCGCAGCGAGATGCCCAGCCCACCTTTGCGGATGGTGGTGATACTTTTGCCGTGCAGCACCGCGTCGTTGTCGCCGCCGATCAGCGTTTTGCCTGTGCGGTCCTCAAACACCGAATGAAAAAGATGCAGGCCGTGGTTGTCGCCAATCACAATAAAACTCGCGTCGCTGTGGGACGCTATTTGATGCATGAAGTCATGGATTGCCTTGATATCCTTTTCTTCAACTTTTTTCCGTAAATCAGGAATAAGTGCAATCTCTTCCGCCTGTATTTTGGCGCGGGCACTCATTTCCTGATATAGCTGTTTGCCCACATCGACATAATAATATCCGCCGAGTAATGTGAAGAGCACGGAGAAGAAAGCGACGAGGGAAATAAATAATTTAATTTGAAATGACACTTTCATGACTGGCACGCACGGTATCAACGGATTATGACAATATATCATCTTTTACCCGCCTGGCAGCGGGTTTGCCTGAAACTTGTGATCCTTTGCACAGCGCGCTTCACAAAAGAATTATCTGAATAACAGGTACGCTGAACGAAAATGAATAAATGTTATTTTTTATGTTGCATCTGGAAAAGAAACCATTAAAACCACGCAAATAAATAAGGCATTAATCACATTAAATAAAAGAAACCATTAAAACCATAGAGGCCATTAAAACTTCGGTTTTAATATGCCTTTCCTCACATAAAGTAAGCCTTTGTGACTCTACGCTGAAAGCACAAATAACCAAGAGGCTTAATTATGAGCACTACTGACGATTCTTTCTCTGTGACCCACGACCCGATAGATATTCAGCGTCCATCGTTCAAAGAGCGCTGGTGGCACATTATGGATACCTGGAAAGTCGGCATTATCCCCCTGCCATTGTTTGTCCTGGCGGGAGCGCTGATCGCGATTGATTGTCTGGGCGGCAAGCTGCCGAGCGACATCGTGGTGATGGTCGCGACGCTGGCGTTTTTCGGCTTCGCCTGTGGTGAGTTCGGCAAACGTCTGCCGATTATTGGCAAGCTCGGTGCGGCGGCGATTTGCGCCACTTTTATTCCGTCAGCGATGGTTTATTACGGCCTGCTGCCGGACGTCGTCGTGGAGTCCACCACCAAATTCTATAAATCGACCAACATTCTCTATCTCTACATCTGCTGCATTATCGTTGGCAGCATCATGAGCATGAATCGCACCGTGTTGATTCAGGGCTTCTTACGCATTTTCTTCCCGATGCTGTGCGGCGAAATCGTCGGCATGCTGGTGGGGATGGGCGTCGGTCTGGCGCTCGGTCTTGAGCCCTTCCAGATCTTCTTCTTTATCATTCTGCCGATCATGGCGGGCGGGGTGGGCGAAGGGGCGATTCCGCTCTCGATCGGTTACGCCACGCTGTTGCACATGGATCAGGGGGTGGCGCTGGGCCGCGTGCTGCCGATGGTCATGCTCGGTGGTTTGACCGCCATCATCATCTCTGGCTGCCTGAATCAGCTCGGTAAACGCTATCCGCACCTGACCGGCGAAGGTCAACTGATGCCAAACCGCGCGAATGCTGATGCAGGCACTTCTCAGCCGGCCTTCTCGGGCAAAGCGGATGTGACCACTATTGCCTCCGGGGCGCTGCTGGCGGTGCTGCTCTATATGCTGGGCATGCTCGGTCACAAGCTGATTGGCCTGCCTGCACCGGTTGGCATGCTGTTTGTGGCGGTGCTGGTTAAGCTTTGCAACGGTGCCTCTCCACGTCTGCTGGAAGGCTCGCAGGTGGTGTACAAATTCTTCCAGACCTCCGTGACCTATCCGATTCTGTTTGCCGTTGGCGTCGCGATCACCCCGTGGCAGGAGCTGGTGAACGCTTTCACCGTCAGCAACCTGCTGGTGATTGTCAGCACGGTTTCCGCGCTGGTGGCCACCGGTTTCTTCGTCGGTAAAAAGATTGGCATGCATCCGATTGATGTCGCCATCGTCTCCTGCTGTCAGAGCGGGCAGGGCGGTACCGGCGACGTGGCGATTCTGACCGCAGGCAACCGCATGAGCCTGATGCCATTCGCCCAAATTGCTACCCGTATCGGCGGCGCGATTAACGTCTCCGTCTCGCTGCTGGTTCTGGGCAACTTCCTCGTCTAAGTCTTCAGGAAAGAACAATGAAACTCGCAAGTTTTCTGTATCAGGGTCAACGCAGCTACGGCATCGTCAAAGCCGAAGGTGTGGTGGATTTAGGTCGCCGCTTGGGCGACCGCTACAGCGACCTTAAAGCGCTGTTAGAGGGTAACGGGCTGGCGGATGCCGCCCGCTATCTCAACGATACCGTTGATGTACCGATGGAGGCCATCACCTTTTTACCGGTGATTGAGCACCCGGAAAAAATTCTCTGTGTGGGCATGAACTACGCCGACAAACGCAAAGAGTTTGACCAGCACAATCCGGCCCCAACGCTGTTTGTTCGTTTCCCGGACTCGCAGACCGGCCACAACTCACCGGTATTAAAGCCGCGCCACTCCAGCGAGTTCGATTATGAAGGCGAGCTGGCGGTGATTATCGGCAAAGGCGGCGAGAACATTTGCCGTGAAGAGGCGCTGGATCATGTGGGTGGATACAGCTGTTATATGGACGGCTCCGCTCGCGACTGGCAGCACACCTGGTTTACCGCCGGTAAAAACTGGCGGCAGACCGGCGCGTTTGGCCCGTGGATGGCGACCGCCGATGAGATCCCGGATCCGCATCAGCTGGCGATCCGCACCTGGCTGAATGGCCGCATGGTGCAGGACGATAACACCAGCAGCATGATCCATAAGGTGGCGGAGCTGATCGAGTACATCAGCACCTTTACCCGCTTAAGTCCGGGCGATGTGATCATTACCGGATCGCCGGGCGGCGTAGGCAAAAAGCGTAACCCACCGTTGTTTATGCAGGAGGGGGATCGCATTGAGGTCGAGATCGAAAACATCGGCCATCTGAGCAATGTGATCATGGAAGCGCCAGCGCAAACGCAAACGCTGGCCGCAGCGCACTAAGGAAGGCGGCATATGCACTCGCAACCCACTATCGACTTTCGCCTCACGAACGTGGTGAAACAGCCGGAACGGTTAAGTCAGATTCGCTACCTGCTGGCCGACAGCGGGCTGGGGCTGGATAGCGACATCACGCTGTTTGTTGAAGCCTGGTCCGGCTTGCAGCTGGTGGGATGTGCGGGGCTGGCCGCCAATGTCATCAAATGCGTGGCGGTTGATGAGCAGCTGCGGGGGGCGAATCTTAGCGCACGCCTGCTGGCAGAAGTGGAAAATGCCGCGCTGGCTCGCGGTCATTTCCACCTTTTCCTCTGTACGCGGCCCTGCAACAAAGAGCGTTTTGCCCGCAGCGGCTTCTGGCCGATTGCCCAGAGCGGGAACAATGCGGTGCTGCTGGAAAACACCCCGCAGGGGATAGAGCGTTACTGTCGTTCGCTGCAACGACTGCGCCAGCCGGGCGAGAAGATCGGCGCAATAGTGATGAATGCCAACCCGTTTACGCTTGGGCATCGTCACCTGGTCGAGCAGGCGGCAAAACAGTGCGACTGGCTGCACCTGTTTGTGGTGCGCGAGGACGTGTCTTTTTTCCCGTTCTCCGGTCGTCTGGAGATGGTGCGCGCGGGCGTGGCGCATTTGCCGAATGTGACGGTGCATGAAGGATCGCAATACATTATTTCGCGCGCGACATTTCCGGCCTATTTCCTCAAAGAAACGGGAAAAGTGCAGCAGGCATGGAGCGAAATCGACGTGCTGGTGTTTCGCGATTTTATCGCTCCCGCGCTTGGGGTAACCCACCGGTTTATCGGCTCTGAGCCGTTTTGCGACATTACCCGTCAGTACAACCAGACGCTGCATCAGCTGCTTGCCACGCAAATCGCGGTGATGGAAATGCCGCGCATCAAGGCGACAGGAAACGCCATTTCGGCGTCGGAAGTCCGCCGCTTACTCAAAACAGAGCAGTTTTCTCGCATTCGGGAGATTGTCCCGGAATCCACTTTCGCGCATCTCGAAGCGCACTATTTTGAAGCGCACCAAACCACTCGCGCAGAAGTGGCATAACGATCAGGAATTTATCATGAAAATTGTAAGGGAGTCGCTGGCCGGAACGCAGGAGTCCAGCGACCTGATGGTGAAAATCGCTCCCGCCGACGGCGAGCTGGAGATTGTCATCCGCAGCGAAGTGATTAAGCAGTTTGGCGAGCAAATCCGCCAGGTCGTCGACGAAACGTTACGCGGAATGGACGTTCGCCAGGGGTTAATTATTGTCGAAGACAAAGGAGCGCTGGACTGTGTGATCCGCGCGCGTTTGCAAAGTGCGCTGCTCCGCGCGGCAGAAGATCAGGCGATCGACTGGAGAAAATTATCATGAACAAACTCCGTCGCAGCATGCTGTTTTTACCCGGTGCGAACGCCGCCATGCTCTCTACCGCGTTTATCTATCGTCCGGACTCCATCATGTTTGACCTCGAAGATGCGGTTGCCTTGCGCGAGAAAGATACCGCGCGACTGCTGGTCTTCCACGCGCTACAGCATCCGATGTATCAGGATATCGAAACCGTCGTGCGCATTAACCCGCTCAGTACGCCGTTTGGCCTGCTGGATCTGGAGGCGGCAGTCCGGGCGGGCGTGGATGTAATACGTCTGCCGAAGACCGACACCCCGGACGATATTTTTGAACTGGAAGGACATCTTGAGCGCATTGAGCGTGAATGTGGCCGGGAAGTGGGCTCGACCCGCGTGATGGCCGCCATTGAATCAGCGATCGGCGTGATTAACGCCGTGGCGATTGCCCGCAGCTCTCCCCGCCTGATCGGCATCGCGCTGGCGGCGTTTGACTATGTGATGGACATGCAAACCGAACGCGGCGATGGCACCGAGCTGTTTTATGCCCGCTGTGCGGTGCTGCACGCCGCACGCGCCGCCGGGATCGACGCCTTTGACGTGGTGTGGTCCGACGTAAACGATGAAGCCGGATTCCTGCGCGAAGTCGAATTGATCCGCAAGATGGGCTTTAACGGTAAATCGTTGGTTAACCCGCGCCAGATAGATCTCCTGCATAACGCCTATGCGCCAACTCAGCACGAAGTGGATCATGCAAAACGGGTGATCGAAGCCGCGGAAGAGGGCGAACGCAACGGCCTGGGCGTGGTGTCGCTCAACGGCAAAATGGTGGATGCCCCGATTATTAACCACGCGCAGATGGTGCTGGAACGCGCGGCTGCCTCCGGCGTGCGTCGTTAAGGATAAAAAATGAATCAGACAGAACTGCTCCACGTTAACTTTCCCCATTTGCGGGATTTAAAACCGTTTGATAGCGCCCACAGCGCGACCCCGTGGCTGGCTGACGCCGGGACAAAACAGCACCGTAAACTGTGCGAATCGCTGGAAGATGCCGTTGTGCGAAGCGGTTTGCAGGACGGGATGACCATTTCATTTCATCACGCCTTTCGCGAGGGCGACCGGGTGATCAACAACGTCGTCGCGCTGCTGGCGAAGATGGGCTTTAAGAATCTGACCCTGGCGTCCAGCTCGCTGATGACCTGTAATGACGCGCTGATCGAACATATCGAAAGCGGCGTGATCGCACGCATTTACACCTCCGGCATGCGCGGCAAGCTGGCGGATGCCATCTCCCATGGCCTGATGGACGAGCCGGTGCAAATCCACTCCCACGGCGGTCGCGTGAAGTTATTGCAGGATGGCGAGCTGAATATCGACGTGGCGTTTCTCGGCGTACCGTGCAGCGATGAGTTTGGTAATGCCAACGGTACGCACGGCGCCTCCTGCTGCGGTTCGCTGGGCTATGCGATGGTTGATGCCCACTTTGCCCGTAAGGTGGTGCTGCTGACGGAAGCGCTGGTGCCGTTTCCCAATATGCCCGCCAGCCTGGTACAGGATCAGGTGGACTTTGTCGTCCAAGTGGAGAGCGTGGGCGATCCGGCAAAAATCAGCGTCGGGGCGGCGCGCGTCACCAGCAATCCGCGTGAATTGATGATCGCTCGCGATGCGGCGGAGGTGATTGAGCATTCGGGCTACTTCAAAAACGGATTCTCAATGCAGACCGGATCCGGCGCCGCGGCCACCGCCTGCACCCGTTTTATGGGCGAAAAAATGGCGCGTAGCGGCATAAAAGCGCGTTTTGCGTTGGGCGGGATCACCGGTAGCCTGGTGGATCTGCACGAAAAAGGGTTGATCGAAAAACTGCTCGATACCCAGTGTTTTGACGGCCAGGCGGCCGCTTCGCTGGCGCGTAACCCGAACCATGTGGAGATCTCAACCAACGTGTACGCCAATCCGGGCAGCAAGGCCGCCAGCTGCGACCAGCTTGATGTGGTGATTTTGAGCGCGCTGGAGATTGACGTCGATTTCAACGTTAACGTGATTACCGGTTCTGACGGCGTGATGCGCGGCGCCTCTGGCGGGCATTGCGATGTGGCGGCGGCGGCCAATCTGACTATTGTCGTCGCGCCGCTGCTGCGTAGCCGTATTCCGACGGTAGTGAAACGCGTTACCACCCGCTTAACGCCGGGTGAGAGCATTGATGTGCTGGTGACCGATCACGGCATTGCGGTGAACCCGGCTCGCCCGGAAATACGCGAGCGTCTGACGGCGGCCGGGCTGAAAATTGTCGATATCGACGCGCTTTATACGCGGGCGGTGTCGCTGACCGGGATGCCAAAACCTATCGAATTTACCGACAAAATTGTCGGGGTGATCCGCTATCGCGACGGCAGCGTGATCGACACCGTTCGCCAGGTAAAGGAGTAAGAACCATGACGACAGCGACACCCGTGCGTGCGGGTGTCAGCCTCGAAGCGATGTTAGCGGCGAAAGAGAGCCGCGCGGCGCGTCAGGCTGGCTGGCTCACGCACTATCAACAACCGGTGATCTCACTCACGCTGGTTACGCCCGGTGAAATCAAAGACAGCCTGCGCTATCGCAACACGATGGCTGTGGCCTTGCAGATGGGCGATCAGCTGCTGTGGGAACACCGCTGGCAGGTGCTGGACCGCCAGGTTCTGTGGCTGCCAACGGGACCCGAGGCGCTGTGGTGTGTGGCGCATCCGGCGACGGAAATCAAAGCGCACTGCGCAGAGCTGGAGCAGACGCATCCGCTTGGCAGGCTGTGGGATCTGGATGTGATCTGCCCGCATGCGGGCCATATCGGGCGACGCTCGCTGGGCGACAATCTGCGCCGCTGCCTGCTGTGTGACGAGCCCGCGCACGCCTGTTCCCGCTCGCGTGAGCATCCGGTGGAGCAGGTGGTCGCCTGCGTGGAGAAGATGATCGATGACTGGTTTGCTCGCGACTAAAACGCGCCCCGCTAATGTGCCGCAGCTGGCCGAAGAGGCGCTGTGGCTGGAGCTGGCGCTCACGCCAAAGCCTGGGCTGGTGGATAAGCATAATAACGGCGCTCATCGGGATATGGATCATGCGATGTTTGCCCGCAGTATCGCCGCCATTGCCCCGTGGTTTACGCGCTTTGCGGAACTGGGCGCGGAACAGGCCGGAAAACCCGCGGCGGAACAGTTGCATCTGATTCGCCCGATGGGAATCGCCTGCGAACAGGCGATGTACGCGGCGACGGGAGGCGTTAACACTCACAAAGGCGGGATTTTCGCGCTCGGGCTGCTCTGCTTTGCTGCCGGGCGCGTTGACCATGTGACTTCACACAGTCTCTGTTGTGAAATTAGTCACATCTGTCGCGGACTGGTGGCGCGCGAGCTGGCAGGCCGAAGCGGCAGAGCGACGGCAGGCGAACGACAGTATCAGCAGCTGGGCTTAACGGGTGCGCGAGGGGAGGCCGAAAGCGGGTTTGCCACGGTGCGCCAGGTATTGCCGCAGTGGAATGGCTATCAGCTACATGACCTGTTGCTGCGCTTAATGGCGGTAAATCAGGACAGTAATCTGGTGTCGCGGGGCGGGATGGACGGGCTGCGCTATGTACAGGGATACGCAAAAGATTTGCTGGCGAACGGCTGGGATTGGCAGGCGCTGGCAGCGATGGATAACGCCTTGATAGCCCGTAATTTGAGTCCGGGAGGCAGTGCGGATTTACTGTCGGTGGGGATTGTGCTGAAGGCGTGCGGCTGAAAAGTAACAGGAGGCCGGGTGAGGCGAAGCCGCCACCCGGCACAAAAACATCACATCTTAGTGCGCAACAGGCTGTGCGCCATTTGGCACGCGAACGTGTTTGTATTTGAACAGCGCGATGAAGGCGAAGAACAGCACCAGAGAGTAACCGGCGAAGATCAGCCATACTGGCTGCCAGTCGGTAATCCCGTTCGTGGTATACATTTCAACGACTTTACCGCTCACGATACCGCCCAGGATACAGCCGAAACCGTTGGTCATCATCAGGAACATGCCCTGAGCACTGGCGCGAATTTCTGGATTCACCTCTTTTTCGACAAACACCGAACCGGAGATGTTGAAGAAGTCGAAGGCGCAGCCGTAAACAATCATCGACAGAACCAGCAGCACAGTACCGAACGGCGTTGGGTCGCCGTAGGCAAACAGCCCGAAGCGCAGCATCCACGCAAAGATACTGATCAGCATGACGTTCTTAATACCGTAGCGGCTCAGGAAGAACGGAATGGTCAGAATGAACAGCGTTTCAGAAATCTGAGAAATCGACATCATCACCGACGCATGCTCAACGATGAAGCTTCCGGAGAACAGCGGATTGTTATCGAAGCTGTGCAGGAAGGTATTCCCGAACATGTTGGTGATTTGCAGCTCAGCGCCCAGCAGCATGGAGAAAATAAAGAAGATCGCCATACGTTTGTTTTTAAACAGCGCGAAAGCATCCAGACCCAGCATGGTGCTCCAGCTCTGTTTTTTCTGCTGATTAGAGACCGGGATATGCGGCAGCGTCAGGGTGAACAGCGCCAGAACCACCGACAGCGCGGCACCGATGTAGAGCTGCATATGGCTCAGCTCGAAGCCTGCGAAGCTCACGCCCCACATCGCCATGATAAAGCCGATGGTGCCCCAGATACGAATCGGCGGGAAATCAGTCACGATATCCAGACCCGCAGATTTAATGCGGTAGTAAGAGATGGTGTTGATCAGGCCCAGGGTTGGCATATAAGCCAGCGAGTTAAGCAGGATCACCATGAACATCGCTCCCGGCGTGGTAACACCGGCCGCTAAAAATAGCGTACCCGCGCCGACCAGATGGCAAAGCGCGTAGAGCCATTTCGCGCTTATCCATTTATCCGCGACTATCCCCAACAGCGTCGGCATAAAGACCGCTGCAATACCCAGTGAGCTATACACTGCACCGATAGACGCTCCATCGAACTTGAGCGTCACAAACATGTAGGAGCCGAGCGTGGTTAGCCAGCTCCCCCACAGACAGAACTGCAGAAACGACAATATTTTAAGCTGCAGCTTAAGGTTCATGTTACTTTCCTCACAATTGAGCGGGAGATATGTTGATATGGGAACATTCAGGGTTGTTATTTGATGCAATTCTACCAGCAGGCAACGTTATGTTTTGTTACCTCCCGCAAAAAAATGCAATCCACATTAATTTGCAGTTTGGATTGTGATGCAAATAACATTTTCGTATGGATGGGGTGGCCTGATGCCCTCACCCCGGCGCTCTCCCACGGGGAGAGGGAGAAAACACTAAAAAACGGTCACTGGCGTGGCCGTTTTACTTTTGCCTTGTGCGGTCTGATGCCCTCACCCTCTCCCGCAGGGAGGAGGTGAGGGGAGGGGAAAACTATCGGCGACGATAATTCTTTTGCGCCGTATTCACCTTATACAGATAACGACGGGATTCAGCGGACGGATGGCGAGTGGTCAGGGTTGAGTAAACGTCACCTGGCGCCATGCTATTGATAATGCTTGCGGCCTTAATTTTATCGCTGGAGAACACGCGCAGCACGCTGCCTGCACCGCCATTGTACGCGGTGATCACCGCATAACGCCGTGACGTCGGGTTATCAATGCCGCCCAGGTAAACGTTGTTCAGCATCGCCAGATAGGCGGTGCCGGTATCAATGTTGCTGGCCGGATCGAACAGGAAGCTGCGGCTAGGCATTCCGGATCTGCCCTGCGAGCGGAACACATCTTTGCCCGCGCTGTGCTGAACTACCTGCATCAGACCTAACGCGTCGGAACGGCTCACCGCATACGGGTTAAAGGACGATTCGGTCTGCATAATGGCCAGGATCAGCGATTCGTCCACGCCATATTTGCGCGATGCCTGACGCACCATGCCAATATATTTGTGCGCACGCTTGTCGAGGTGGTTCGGAACCAGATTAATGGTCACGCTGTAGATGACCCGCAGACCGTTGCTGCGGCTTTTAAGACGTGTTTGCAGCAGATAGTCGGCAAAGCTGGTGGCTCGTCCTTCCCAGCGAATTGCCTGACCCGTCTGATCCACCACCTGGCCATACAGGAACGGCTCTTTGGAAATGGTGACATCGTCGGCGTCGGAATAGAGATCGATAGAGCCAGGATCGTCACCCATCAGCAGGGTTTTGACGATCGCCTGACGCAAGTGCGCCGCCGGTTCGGTGCCTGCGATAGTCTCGATCGTAATCGTACCGTCATCAAAGTTGATGTGGCTACGCGTCTGGTAAGCGTCGGTATATTTAACGTAGTCCTTCGGTCCCGCGATAAGAACTTCGTTAAATCCCCAAATGTTTTCGATGTTGTGGGCAAACTGCCCCATCAGAATGTCAAAACCGTTTGTGTCCTTAACCCAGGCTTCGTTATAGCTATCGCCTTTTTTACTGGAACAAGACACAAGCAACGGCGCAACAATGGCTAGCGCTAATAATTTTTTCATCATTCCGGGAGTGCGTGTTGTGTTTGCTGGAACGGCGGGGTCACCCCCGCACGAGATTATTTTTCGGGCGGCGTATAGCCTTCAATGTGGACATCTTTGCCTTCAAACAGGAAGTTCACCATCTCCTGTTCCAGCAGCTTGCGGTGTTCCGGGTTCATCATCGTGAGTTTTTTCTCGTTGATGAGCATGGTCTGCTTCTGCTGCCATTGGGCCCACGCCTCTTTGGAAATCTCGTTATAAATGCGTTTTCCCAGGTCGCCCGGATAGAGCTGGAAGTCCTGCCCTTCGGCGTCGCGCTGCAGATAAGTACAAAAAATTGTTCTGGCCATTCTCATTCCTCATTGTCTGACCGAAGCTAAACCACCGCTCCGGCGCGTAATTGCTGTAACAGGCGCTCCACGGGAGCCGCCAGCCCGACTGATGGCGGTTGCGCTAAGTTATACCAGAGACCCGTTCCTTCATCCATGCATGAGGCAAAGGAGGACACAGGAAGCCACATTGGCACAATATCCAGATGGAAATGGCTGAACGTATGGCGAAACGCGGTCAGTTGCGTCAGATTGTCGGCGTTAATCTGCCGCTGCGCCAGCCACTCCCGGAGGGCTTCTTCCGTTTCAAACTGCGGAAAACAGAACAGCCCTCCCCATAATCCGCTCGGCGGACGCTGGGACAAAAACACCTCATCGCCATGCTGCATCAGCAATAAAATGCCCGTGCGTTCGGGGATCGTCTGCTTCGGTTTTTTACCCGGATACTGCGCCCAGGAGTGGTTGGCATACGCCACACAAAGATTGTTCACCGGGCACAGTTCGCACTTGGGCTTAGAGCGTGTACAAACGATAGCACCCAAATCCATCATTGCCTGGTTGAATCGTTCGACGCCTTTGGCGGGCGTCACGGCTTCGCTAATTTCCCACAGCCGTTTCTCGACATCTTTTTTGCCCGGCCAACCGTCCACCGCGTAACAACGCGCCAGTACGCGCTTAACGTTGCCGTCGAGGATCGGGAAATGTTTGCCTAAAGAGAGGGACAGAACGGCCCCCGCAGTGGAGCGACCGACTCCAGGCAGCGCCGCGACTTCGTCGAAGGTTTCGGGGAATTTGCCCTGGTGAAGTGTCGCCACCTGCTGCGCGGCTTTGTGCAGATTGCGTGCACGGGCGTAATACCCGAGCCCCGTCCACAGATGCAGCACTTCATCTAAAGGCGCATTGGCGAGATCGGTAATGGTCGGGAAGCGCGCCATAAAGCGCTCAAAGTAGGGGATCACTGTCGCGACCTGCGTTTGTTGCAACATCACCTCGGAGAGCCATACTTTATAAGGCGTTTTTTCAATTTGCCAGGGCAGGGTTTTACGCCCGTATTTGTCGTACCAGTCCAGCACCTGGGCTGAAAATTGAGAGGCTTGCATGGTCATCGATTCGCTTAATCAGGGACGCCGATTGCAGCACAGCGTCATGCGACTGTAAACCGGATCTTTCCCATGCTTGCATACAGGGCTTAACTTTGGATAATGCCCGTTTCCCGAACACTCTCACAAGCAGACTACTCTTTTATGAAAAACGACGTCATTTCACCGGAATTTGATGAAAACGGTCGCCCGCTGCGCCGTATTCGCAGCTTTGTCCGCCGTCAGGGCCGCCTGACAAAAGGGCAGCAACACGCGCTGGATAACTACTGGCCGGTGATGGGCGTTGAATTCAGCGAACAGCCGCTCGACTTTGTCGAACTGTTTGGCCGCGAGGCGCCGATTACGCTGGAGATCGGTTTTGGTATGGGGTCATCGCTGGTGACGATGGCGAAAGCGCGTCCCGAGCAGAACTTTATCGGCATCGAGGTTCACTCGCCTGGCGTAGGCGCATGCCTTGCGACAGCCCATGAAGAGGGCGTAGAGAACCTGCGCGTGATGTGCCACGACGCAGTCGAAGTGCTGCACAAAATGATTCCTGACAATTCTTTAAACATGGTTCAGCTCTTTTTCCCTGACCCGTGGCACAAAGCACGTCATAATAAGCGCCGTATCGTTCAGGCAGAATTTGCTGAGCTTGTGAAAAGTAAGCTTAAACTGGGCGGTGTCTTCCATATGGCAACCGACTGGGAACCTTACGCGGAACATATGCTGGAAGTCATGTCGTCGCTTGATGGCTATAAAAACCAGTCAGAAAGCAACGACTATGTACCGCGACCGGATTCACGTCCGGTAACGAAATTTGAACAGCGTGGCCATCGTTTGGGTCACGGTGTATGGGACTTAATGTTCGAGAGGGTGAAATAATGGCAAAGAACCGTAGCCGTCGTCTGCGTAAAAAAATGCACATCGAGGAATTCCAGGAAGTCGGCTTTTCCGTCGCATGGCGTTTCCCGGAAGGCACCAGCGTAGAAACCATTGATAAGGAAGTTGACGCCTTTATCGATGAAGTGATCGAGCCAAACAAACTGGCGTTTGATGGCAGTGGTTACCTCTCCTGGGAAGGTCTGATCTGCAAGCAAGAAATCGGCCAATGCACCGAAGAGCAGCAGGCAGCAGTGCGTAAATGGCTGGAAGACCGCAAATTCGAAGAGGTCCGCGTCAGCGAACTTTTCGACATTTGGTGGGACTAACTAGCAAAGGGCCGGCAAATGCCGGCCCGTTTTGTCTTGAGGGATATTTATGATGCGCAAAACGCTGCTGGCTGTGGCATTGATGACCACCGCGTTAACTGCCCATGCAGAGTACAAATGTGAAGTCACACCGCGCGACGATGTGATTCTGAGCCCGCAAACCGTTCAGGTAAAAGGTGAGAACGGTAACCTGGTTATCACGCCTGATGGCAATGTGATGTACAACGGCAAACAATATACCCTGAGCGCCGCACAGCGCGAGCAGGCGAAAGATTACCAGGCGGATCTGCGCTCGGCGCTGCCGTGGATCGACGAAGGTGCCCTGACCCGCGTCGAGAAAGGCCGCGTGGCGCTGGATAAAATTATCGCCAAAGAGGTGGGTGAGAGCAGCAATATGCGTACCCGCCTGACCAAGCTGGATGCCCAACTGAAAGAGCAGATGAACCGCATCATCGAGCATCGTACCGATGGGCTGACGTTCCACTATAAAGCTATCGATCAGGTGCGTGCCGACGGACAAAACCTGGTTAACCAGGCGATGGGCGGCATCTTGCAAGACAGTATCAATGAAATGGGTGCGAAGGCCGTACTGAAAGGCGGCGGTAACCCGTTGCAGGGCGTGTTAGGCAGCCTGGGCGGATTACAGACTTCGATTCAGAATGAATGGAAGAATCAGGAAGCGGATTTCCAGAAATTCGGCAAAGACGTGTGTAAACGCGTGGTCACCCTGGAAGACAGCCGTAAGGCACTGGTCAGTACGCTGAAATAATTTTTACTGATCTTCTGCACGCAGGGCCCCTCACCCTGGCCCTTTCCCCAAAGGGGAGAGGGGGTAGATCGAAGTCTCTTCAGTGGTGAAGTCGGTTGAGCGTCTTCACCTCTGGAAGACAGCCGTAGGGCTCTGGTCAGTATGCTGAAATAATTATCACTGTTCTTCTGTGCGCAGGCCCCCTCACCCTGGCCCTCTCCCCAAAGGGGAGAGGGGGTAGACCGAAGTCTCTTCAAGTGTGAAGTCGATTGAGATTCTTCAGGCGCTGGAGAACAGTTGAGTGCTCCAGACACTGCCGGTTTTCCCCCTCTCCCTTTTAGGGAGAGGGCCGGTGTGAGGGTAGATGTGTGTTTGCAGTGTCTCAAGTATTCTCTCTAACACCGCCTCTTCGTTATTCAAGAGTTCATTATTCCAGAACCGAAGCACACGCCAGCCTCTCTTATTCAGCCAGAGAGTCCTTCGGCGATCATATTCCTGACGCTCATCATGCTGCCCGCCATCCAGTTCAACCGCCAGTCGCGCTTCGCAGCAGGCGAAATCCAGAATGTAGTTATCCACGGGATGCTGTCGGCGAAATTTATACTGAGAGAGCCGACGGCTGCGAAGCAAGGTCCAAAGGCGTCTCTCTTCCCTTGTCAGTTTGAGTCTGAGCTGTTTTGCATGAGAACGAATCATTTCCATCCCCACACTCTGCCAGCCTTTCTCTCCGCTGGCAGAACGGGATGCAAAATTCTGAATCTGTCTTCAGGACTCTTCGGCGAGGAACAGTTCAAGGAGGGAGTTGAGGAATAATTTACCGTGTTCAGTTATCTGCCAGAACGCTTCGCATTCCGTCAAATACCCTTGCGCCAGCGCTTCATCAATTTGCGGACGAATCACGCTTTCCGGTAAGCCGGTAAACAGTGCAAACTCTGCACGCGGCGCGGCTTCCAGCAGACGGAAGCGGTTCATGAAGAACTCAAACGGTTTATCTTCTACTGCAACATCGTGCTGACGTTCCAGATAACGGCCTTCCATATACCCGCGCGGATGACGGGTTTTGGCGGTGCGCAGGATACGCCCGTCCGGGAATGTCACTTTGCCGTGCGCGCCGCAGCCAATACCCAGGTAATCGCCAAAACGCCAGTAGTTCAGGTTGTGCTGACACTGATAGCCCGGCTTTGCGTAGGCGGACGTTTCATACTGCTGATAACCCGCCGCCGTCAGCAACTGATGCCCCTGCTCAAAAATATCCCACAGGGCGTCGTCGTCGGGCAGGACCGGCGGGCGCGAGCCAAACAGGGTATTTGGCTCAATAGTCAACTGATACCAGGAGAGATGCGGGGGATTCAGTTCGATAGCCTGACGCAGGTCGTCCAGCGCCTCTTCCAGCGACTGATCGGGCAAACCATGCATCAGGTCGAGGTTAAAGCTACGCAGCCCCAGACCGGTCGCCAGCCTGGCGGCACGTTTAGCCTCTTCGGCGCCGTGGATCCGCCCCAGACGCTTCAGCTTTGGTTCACTAAAACTCTGCACGCCGATAGATATGCGGTTCACACCAGCGCGCTGGTACTCCACAAAACGATCGGCCTCAACGGTGCCGGGGTTGGCTTCCATTGTCATTTCAGCATCGGCTGCCAGATTCAGACGCGCACGCACGCCATCAAGCAGGGTCTGCATTGCCGGACCAGAAAGCAGGCTCGGCGTACCGCCACCAATAAAAATGGTCTTAACTTCACGTCCCTGTGCGTAAGGTACGTCTGCATCCAGATCGCTTAACAGATGCTCAACGTAGTCGTCATGCGGCACTTCGCCTTTCAGCGCGTGCGAATTGAAATCGCAGTACGGACATTTCTGCACGCACCACGGGATGTGAATATAAAGACTCAGGGGTGGCAAATTAGCCATTACGTAATGCTTCCAGTAACAGTTTCAACGCGCGTCCACGGTGGGAGATCGCGCTTTTTTCTTCACGGGTGAGTTCCGCTGCGGTTTTACCCTCAGACGGGACAAAGAAAATCGGATCGTAGCCAAAGCCGCCATTACCCGCTGATTCGCGCGCAATCACGCCCGGCCAGCTGCCGTGGCAAACAATCGGCGTCGGATCTTCTGCATGGCGCATATACACCAGCACGCAATGGAACTGCGCCTGACGCTGTGCGTCCGGAACGGCTTTGAGTGCTTCCAGCAGCTTTTCCAGATTCTGCTGGTCGGTGGCGTCTTCGCCGGAGTAACGCGCAGAATAGATGCCTGGCGCGCCGCCCAGCGCATTGACCGCCAGACCGGAATCATCCGCAATAGCCGGAAGACCGGTGATCTGTGCTGCATGACGCGCTTTAATAATCGCGTTTTCGATAAACGTCAGGCCCGTTTCTTCAGCAGAATCCACGCCCAGCTCGGTCTGTGCGACCACCTCCAGACCAAAATCATTTAATAGCGAGGCCAGCTCACGCACTTTACCGGCGTTACCGGTCGCGAGAACAACTTTTTGCATCATTTAATCCTGTTGTGTCAGTGCCGCGACTTCCGTCGGGATGTGTTGCGGGTTGAGGATTTTTACCTGTTTGTGACGCCCCAGTTCACCTTTTTCAATGATGACCTGGCTTTTCGCCACGCGAAACTGTTTTGCCAGATATTTGGTCAAATGCGCGTTTGCCTGGCCGTCTACGGGTGGGGCGGTAATGGCAACTTTAAGCTCGTCGCCATGTAATCCAACAAGGCTATCGCGGCTGGCTTTAGGCTGAATATACAGCCGTAAAACCAGCCCGTCGGCGCAGGTGCTGACGGCACTCATAGCGCCATCCACAGCCCCGGCAGCAGCATGTTGCCTGTTGACTGCAACAGCTCTGCGATACCCATATTCAGGACGTACAGCAGCAGAACCAGAATCATCGGCGAAAAATCAATTCCGCCCATTGAAGGCAGCAGGTTGCGAATAGGGCGCAGCAGCGGCTCGGTCAACTGAATCATGGCGTACTCGACCGGACTACGGCCACGGCTCACCCAGCTCATCACTGCCATCACCAACAGCACCCAGAAGATGAGCAACCCGATGGTTTTCAACAGGATTAATACCGCCGCGATCCAGATAATCGGCTGGAACGTGACCACCATAAACAGCACGATGGCTTTGATCACACTCAGTACAAAGGCGATCAGCAGAGAGGCGCTGTCAATCGGCCCCATCGGCGGGATAACGCGGCGCAGCGGCCCAATGACAGGTTGCGTGATTTTGACGACAAACTGCGAGAAAGGGTTATAAAAATCACAACGAGCCCACTGCATCCAGACGCGTAATAGCAGCGCCATCGTATACAGTTCAATGACCGTTGAGAGCAGGAAAGTCAACGTCTTCATGGCGTTCCTCAGGTTTCCTTATTTTTTGGTGTAATCGCGCGCACCGAAAATTGCTGTGCCGATGCGCACCATAGTGCTGCCTGCCGCAATCGCGGCTTCCATATCGTCTGACATGCCCAGTGAAAGCGTGTCCACGGTTTTATAGCGCGCTTTAAGCGCCTCAAATGCTACAGCCATTTGCTGTGCCACGGCAAACTGCCTGTCGTAATTTGGTTCCGGAGCCGGAATTGCCATCAGTCCTCGCAGAGTCAGACCGGGCAGTTCCGCAACCTGTTCTGCTAGCGCATCCAGATCCGCAAGAGCGATACCTGACTTGCTGTTCTCATCACTAATGTTGATTTGAATCAGAACGTTAAGTGGATCTTTGTCGGCAGGGCGCTGCTCGCTCAAACGCGTGGCGATGCGCAGGCGATCGACGGTATGGCACCAGTCGAAATGCTCGGCAACCAGACGACTTTTGTTCGACTGCAACGGGCCAATAAAGTGCCATTGAAGATTCGTCTTCTCCGTTTGCTGGAAATAACGAATTTTGTCCACTCCCTCCTGAACGTAGTTTTCGCCAAACGCACGCTGTCCTGCCTCGATGGCTTCTGCGATGGCGCTCGCAGGCTTAGTTTTGCTGACTGCAAGCAACGAAACTTCTTCTGAAGCACGGCCGCAACGTGTTGCAGCGGCTGAGATTTTATCCCTGACCTGTGCCAGGTTATGCGCAATGTCGTTCATTTTCCGGGGATGGTTGTATGGATATGGAAGAAATTGTGGCCCTTAGTGTAAAGCATAATGTCTCGGATCTACACCTGTGTAGCGATGCGCCGCCGCGCTGGCGTCGATTAGGTCTGCTGGAACCCGCCCCCTTTCCGCCACCTGATGTCACGCAGTTACTAAAAAAATGGCTGAACGACGAACAGCAAACCGCCTGGTGGACGAATGGTCATGTGGATTTTGCCGTTGCATTGAGTGGTGGAGAGCGCTTACGCGCCAGCGCATTCTCCCATATTCATGGCGTCTCGCTGACGCTCAGACTTTTGCCTGTCTCCTGCCCACAGCTTTCTGGATTAGGCGCACCACGGTTAATCCCTGAACTGCTCTCCAGCGACAATGGACTGATTTTGGTGACAGGCGCAACCGGTAGCGGCAAATCCACGACGCTTGCGGCCATGGTCGATTATCTCAACGGCCACTCAAACGGGCATATTCTGACGCTGGAAGACCCCGTGGAGTACGTTTATCAAAGTCATCAGTGTTTAATTCAGCAGCGGGAAATTGGTTTGCACTGCCGCTCATTTGCCCAGGCGCTCCGAGCCGCTTTGCGGGAAGATCCGGACGTGATACTGCTGGGGGAATTGCGTGATAGCGAAACTATCCGGCTTGCGCTCACGGCCGCAGAAACCGGTCATCTGGTGCTGGCAACATTGCATACTCGCGGAGCCTCTCAGGCTATTGAGCGCCTGGTCGATACGTTTCCGGCCGAAGAAAAGGATCCGGTACGCAACCAACTGGCTGGCAGCCTGCGGGCGGTGCTGGCGCAAAAACTGCTGCGCGATACGCAGGGCGGACGAGTCGCTCTTTTCGAACTGCTGGTGAACACGCCCGCATCGGCTAACCTCATCCGCGAAGGCAAAACCTGGCAGCTGCCCGGCGTCATTCAAACCGGGCAGCAGTCGGGGATGCAGAACTTTGAGCAAAGTCTTGCGGAGCGAAAGGCGCAGGGACGGCTTTAGCGAACATTCAACGCATAAACCGCAGGCCGCGCGCCCGCCGTATCCAGAATTTCTAGTTTGATTACCCTGGCGCAGAGCGGGGAGGCAAAGCGATGTTCACACACGGAGTGGTGATTATGCTCAACGTCCGCAATGATCTGGTCGTCGGCCCACAGTCGATAGCGGGTAATACAGTGTGGAGTGACGGCCCTGTGATGGCCCATCTGCACGGTCTCCATTGCATTGTCGAAGTCGTTATCCTGCACCAGCGTCAGGCTGTGAATAGTTTGCGGCGTTTCCCAGCGCCAGATCACCTGCGGCGCCGGGTCGTCATCCGCGGGGCTCCATGCATTGGTTTGCTGTTCCGGGCGCAGACGGCCATTGAGCAGATTGTCCGGGGCATAACAGTGCAATGGCCTGTCCAGTCGCAGAGCCGGGAAAACCTGATGTGGGTGTCGGCGCGGCAGCCAGAAATCAAATTCGTCAACGCCGTAATCGCCGTCAACGATTTGCCGTGTGTGTTTCGCCACCCGTTCATTCAGACGATTAAATACGGTCATCATTCCCGGCAGGCGGGATTCGGTAAGTGCAATCTCCATGTCATCGCAAGCGTCAAAGGCGATAAACACATACTGGTCACGGTCGCATTTCCAGCCAAACGTGCTGCGATATTCCTTCTCGCCGTTAACATCCAGGATGCATTCATCGTACTGAATATCAGGGGTGAAATTCCCCGCTTTTTCACTGCCCAGCAGCGTAATCGTCAGTCGTTGAGGTTTGCACGAACGCAGGCGGAAGGTGATTTCTGGCAGCGTTTCGCCCCTTTTCACAGGCAAAAGCACAGCCATACGGGCGTCAAGCGCCAGCCATTCGCCATTAGGCTCAAGCGATGTCAGGACATACTCACTGCTGGCGGAGACGGTGGCATTGAGCGCCGGATTGTCGAGCCACTGGCGGGGAATGTAACACCCGTGTACCTGCAACTGCTGTTGAAGAGCACCAATTTGGGTTGGCTGTGCCAGGGTTTTTGGGGAGAGGCGCTGCATGTGGCAGAGCGCCGCGGCGCGTCCGACGATTTCCCCCAGCAGACCGCAGGTACACATTACGCGTGCGCTGCCAAAGGCGACGTGCGAGGCGGAAATCAGTCTGCCCGTCAGAAACAGGTTATCCAGCGAGCGGCTATAGAGCGAGCGGAAGGGAATGGTGTAAGTGCCTTTGCTGTGAAACTGACGGCAGCCATCATGGGTGCTGTAGACACCGTCGGCAGGATGCAGATCAATCGACCAGCCGCCGTAGGCAACCGCATCGTAGTGATCGCGTTGTTCGATAATATCCTGCTGGCACAGCAGATGATCGCCGATAAAACGCCGACTTTCACGCTTGCCAGGAATTGCACCCACCCACTCAATGGTCAGGTTTGCGGCATCCGGAAATTCACCCGAATTTTTGATGTAATTCCAGACGCCCCAGACAATTTTCCACAGCTCCCATTTGATCTCTTCACTCTGATGAACGGTATCAAGGCGACCTCCCCACTCCAGCCACCACAGGTCACAACCGTTCAGCGTCGAGGTCAGGCGTTTGTAGCGAGGGATCTCCGTGATGTCGTCGAGCGCAAAAGAGGGGGCCACAAAATTCACCGGTTCGGCGGTGCGCTTGGTATAGAAATAGATAGAGTGCCCGAGCTTGTGCCCAAACTGATCGCCAGGGGCCATTTTCTCGCCCAGTTCGTCAATCTCTTCTGCCCCTTCGCGATACTCCGCACCGGCCAGAAAACCGAGCACGCCGTCGCCAGTGGCGTCGCAAAACTGCGTCGCCTGCACGTGATAAAATGTCTCGTTGATCGCGTTAAAAGCGCTGACGGCGGTAATGCGCGAAGCCGTTTTCTCAACGTCATAGACGGCAGTATTGAGCAGCAGGGTAAGGCCGGGTTGGCTTCTGACGAGATCGAGCAGCACCAGGTCAAACATCACCGGGTTGCCCTCTTTATTACGCCAGAGATTCTCTTCAAGGATCTCCCCCATGATGCCGCCTTCGCGCGCCCAGCGGTTGTTATTACCCATGTGTGACGTTGCCCCGTTGGCCCACAGTCGCACTTCGCTGGAGGCATTGCCGCCGGGAACGGGCCTGTCCTGAATCAGCACCACTTTCAGCCCATCGCGGGCCGCCGCCAGGGCGGCGCATAATCCGGCAAGACCTGCGCCTGCAACAACCAGGTCGGCTTCGAGTCGTGACACGGGAAAGGCTCTGGCATCATTTTGGGGATAGATTTTCATTACCTTGTATCCTTTTGAACTGGCGGTAGAATCGAGTCATTCATCTCTTAAACGAACGAAGCTTGCTATGTCATCACAACCGAACCAAAGCCTGATCGACGGTATTCGCTGTTTGCAATATCTGGTTTCCAGTGACCGGGCTATTGGATGCCGCGAGCTATCGCGCCTGATGGGCATCAACACCACCCGTGTAAACCGTTTGCTGATGACGATGGCTTCTATCGGCCTGACGATGCAGGACGAACAGCGTCGCTACTTGCCCGGACCCGGTATCCACGCTTTGGCCGCACAGGCCATTCGCGGTTCCGAGCTGTTTTCTCGCGCGTTGCCGATGCTGGAGCGTCACGCGCCACGCGATATCGTTGTGGCACTGGGTGTGCTCTGGGAAGACCAGGTCATCTACATCTGGCACTCCGTTCCCGGCAGCCCTACCAGTCAGGCGCTGGCCGGTTTTCATATGTTGCCTGCCTGGCGCTCGGTGATCGGTATGTCACTGCTGGCCGCCGAGAGCGATGAACAGCTGATGGCACGATTCGCGCCTGAACAGTGGGCTGACCTTGCACCACACATTACTCAGCAGCGCGAGCGCGGGCATGTCATCTGGCATCACGCAGACGGTGAAGTCTCCATGGCGCAGCCGGTCGGTGCTCATCACGCTGCACTGGCTTTTGCCGGTATGTGGCAAATTGATGACAACGCGTTGCAGGCTCGCCTGAAAGAACTCACGACGCTGAATGCCAGGCTGCTTGAAAAAGCATAATCGCATATGTTTCTTTTATAGAAACACTTATTAAAATGCAAAAAACGTCATAGGGAAATGTGAACGGGATCGAGAGATAAGAAGATTTTGCCCGACGGTGCGGGCAAATCAGAAGGGCGTTAGAAACCCTGTTCGAAGAAACTTTCGAGAATAATCACTGCGGAAGCTGAGTCGATGCTGCCTTTGTTGAGGGCGCGAAAACCACCATTTTCAAACAGACCCGCGCGGGCTTCAACGGTGCTCAGTCGCTCGTCGTGGAGTTTTACAACCACGCCAAAACGTCCGTGGATCTTGTTGGCAAATTTACGCGCTCGCGCGGTGAGCGGCTGTTCGGTGCCGTCCATATTGAGCGGTAGCCCAACAATTACGGCTTCGGGTTGCCACTCTTTTAGCAGGCGTTCAATGATCGTCCAGTCTGGTGTGCCATCCTGCGCTTTCATCGCGGTGAGCGGGCGCGCCGTGCCAGTAATGCGCTGACCAATCGCCACACCAATACTTTTGGTACCAAAATCAAAGGCCAGAAGCGTTCCGCTCATTATGCGTGCCCCGCAACGCCAGGCATGGTCTGGATGTCGATTCCAATCAGCTTCGCCGCATCGCGCCAGCGATCGGCAATCGGTGTTTTAAACAGAATATTTAAATCGGCAGGGGCTGTGAGCCACGCATTATCGAGGATTTCCTGCTCCAGCTGACCTTTCTCCCAGGAGGAGTATCCCAGCGCAACCAGCACTTCCGAGGGCTGATTATACGTACCCAGCGTTTCGAGCACATCACGAGATGTGGTGATCACCGTGTTATCGGAAACGCGAATACTGGAAGAGAACCCCGGAGGGGTATGCAGGATAAAACCGCGATCTTCCGCCAGCGGGCCACCCAGCATCACTGGCTTATCGAGTCGGATTTCAGGCGCACGTTCTTCTGGCGTGATCTTGAGTTTTTCAAGAATGCCTTCAATTTGCAGATTTTCCAGTGGCTTGTTGATGATAATCCCCATCGCGCCGTCTTCACTGTATTCGCAGATATACACTACGGAGCGGCGGAAAATCGGGTCCTGGAGAGCAGGCATGGCAATTAGAAAGTGATGCTGTAAATTCATTGTCAGAGGTTCTGTTTCCTGGTTTAAAAAGCAACAGCGGCCAGTATGCGTAGAAACCAGGCCGCTGTCACTAAGCGTCAGGCTCATTAAGCTATTTAGCGTGCCATTTAGAACCCGAGCGGGTCGTGTCCAAACGGTCTGCGCCCATTAAGCCTGATGAACCTGCCTTAACAGATGTGATCATTATTGCTGCAGGCGCTTTTCAATCGCATCCATCAGCATGCCGGTAATGGAAACCGGGAATTCCGCTTCGATCTCGCGGATGCATGTTGGGCTGGTGACGTTAACTTCCGTCAGGCGATCGCCGATGATATCCAGACCGACGAAAATCAGCCCTTTGGCTTTCAGCATCGGGCCGACGCGGCGCGCGATTTCCCAGTCGCTTTCGGTCAGTGGACGCGGCTCACCGCGGCCACCGGCTGCCAGATTACCACGGGTTTCGCCACCCTGCGGAATACGCGCCAGGCAGTAAGGCACTGGCTCGCCATCGACAACCAGTACGCGCTTATCGCCATCGACAATGGCGGGAATGTAGTTCTGCGCCATGCAGTAGCGAGTGCCGTGCTCGGTCAGCGTTTCTGCGATAACGCCCAGGTTTGGATCACCTTCTTTCACGCGGAAGATCGACGCACCGCCCATACCATCCAGCGGCTTCAGAATGATATCGCCATGCTTCTGCCAGAACGCTTTCAGCTGCGCTTTGTTACGTGTTACCAGCGTGTCAGGCGTCAGGTCGGAGAACCAGGCGGTATAGAGTTTCTCGTTACAGTCGCGCAGGCTCTGCGGTTTGTTGACGATAAGCGTGCCTTTCTCTTCTGCGCGCTCAAGAATATAGGTGCAGTAGATAAACTCGGTATCGAACGGAGGATCTTTACGCATCAGGATCACATCAAGTTCGGCGAGCGGTAAATCCTGCTCAGAACCAAACTCATACCATTTCTCGTAATTTTGCTCGACGTTAACGATTCGGGTACGCGCTCGCGCTTCACCGTTGTTCAGGTAAAGGTCGGCCATTTCCATGTAATGAAGCTGGTAGCCGCGACGCTGTGCTTCCAGCAGCATAGCGAAGCTGGAATCTTTCTTGATGTTAATGCTTGCGATGGGGTCCATCACGATGCCGAGCTTAATCATTGTTCTTCTCCGTTAATGCTTCAACCCAGATCGCCAAAACGCACCTGAAGCGCAGTAATGGCAGTGAGTGCAGTCGTCTCAGTACGTAGAACGCGAGGTCCCAACAGAATATCAGTAAATTGATAGCGCGCCGTCATGGCGATTTCATCCGCCGAGAGTCCGCCTTCCGGGCCAATCAGCAGACGCACGCGCTCAACCGGCAGCGGCAGCGTATTAATGCTGGCACTGGCGCGGGGGTGAAGATTGAGCTTTAGCCCGTTCTCTTCTTCGGCACACCATGCTTCCAGATCCATCGGTGGGCGGATCTCCGGGATGCGGTTGCGGCCGCACTGTTCACACGCCGCAATGGCGATTTTTTGCCACTGCTGGATCTTTTTGTTCAGACGTTCAGCATCCAGTTTAACGCCACAGCGCTCAGAAAAAAGTGGCGTAATGAGGCTTACACCGAGTTCGATCGATTTCTGGATGGTGAATTCCATTTTTTCACCGCGTGACATCACCTGGCCCAGGTGAATATGCAGCGGGGATTCACGGTCATCCACTTCGCCGCGCAGCACATTAACCTGCACACTTTTTTTGTCTGCGCGGGTGATTTCAGCGTCAAAGACCTGGTTGCTACCGTCAAACAATTGAATCGCCTGGCCGGTTGCCATTCGCAGTACGCGACCGACGTGGTTTGCGGCTTCATCGGACAGGGCGATTTCACTGCCTTCGGCAATCGGTTCCGGGTGGTAAATGCGAGGGATGCGCATAGTCAGTATTCCATCTCAGGCGGAGGCCCTGGCTCGTTCTTTTTCCTCTCCCTGTGGGGGAGAGGGGTTGGGTGAGGGGCGTTTATCAGTTGCCGCTAGTGTAGGTTAGCTCTTTTGCGCCTGGCAAGCCCGCTGCACGTATGGGTTGTGATTCCCCTGTACTTTCGCGATACGGGCATCGCGTTCGCATTCCCACTCCGTCACGGGATACTGTTTATCCCAGGCGTTGAAAAGCTGCGTTTGCTGACGAGAAAGAGTCAGGTCGTAGCGATCGCGCATATAGAAGTAAGTGCGGGCAATACTGCCGCGCGCGCGGGTTGGCGGCTCGGCGACTTTCTCTTTGAAATCGACTTTCATTGCGCACTGGCCGTACTGGCCTTCGCCGCCGTTCCACTGGCTGTACATAAAGTTGCCGCGGTCGCCATTGACCTCGCCAACCGCAGGCTGCAGGTTGTGCATATCGCTTTCTATCTGACGATATACCGGATCTTTGGCGCAGTTTTTACGCCCGCCATCCTGCCAGCACTGGCGCTGATGGCCAAACTGCCACGCCGGAACCACGTGTTCCCATTCGATACGGTTGGCGCGGTTTTCATTTTTACGCACTTTGTAGCCGCAGGATTCGAGATCAACGACCCCTTTTTTGCCCTGCCAGTGAATTTTACAGCCGCAGTAGAAATCACCCGGTACATCGGCGTTGATTTTGACTCCCGCGGCCTTGGCCTGGGAAAAACTGTTGATACCCTCGGCCAACAAAGGGCCAGAAAGCGTTGTCGCCAGAAAAACGACAGCAAAAGAAAAATAACGGGACATCTCGGACTCCGTGTCAAAACGAGCCCGCAACGTAGCGAAAGTTGTTCTTGTATGCAATCAGGATGATCAGGAAAGTTCCTGATTGTGCAGTTAATTATTCTGCGACTAACGGCTCGCCGCATTTGACACAGCGGTAGGTGGCTTCGCCGCGTACCACGCGATTGTGGCGTCGGACGGTTAGTTGATGTTGCTGACACTGGCAACGATAGGGGAAGGTGTTGCGTCGTACCGATTCCAGCTCAAACTGATGCGTGCGTCGGGCCGGAACGCCGAGCACGCTTTCCATCATCCACTTCCACTCTTTGCCGTGCGGCGCAACGCGGCCAAAGTGTTTCCAGACCAGAAGATGCGCCAGCTCATGAGGCACCACTTCGTCGATAAAGGCCTGCTGATTTTCCATCATCAGAACCGGGTTAAGCCTGATTTCGTAAGATTCAAGCCAGGCTGTGCCTGCCGAGGTGCCACGCTGTTGATAGGCCAGTTTGGGTTCAGGGTAGTTACGCCCCAGTTTCAGGTTCGCTTGCGCGAGTTTATCCCGCAAAGTGCGCATAACGGCTTGCTGAATGGCGATGGGAAGGCGGGGTGTTTTCATAGCGCAAAAGGATAGTGGAAGCCGGGGTAAACAGTAAAGCCTTCTTGAGGTAAACACCGAACCAGACAGTCCCCCTCCCTTGAGGGAGAGGGGGAGTGTTGTGCGGTCTGATGCCTTCACCCCGGCCCTCTCCCCCGTGGAGAGGGAGAACACCGCTGAAACTAACCGCTTAGTTCTGCGCACCAATCTCGCGCAGCGGACGACCTTTCATCAGGTTACGTTCGATGTGTTCCAGCGAGACATGCTTGGTTTCAGGAACAAGCCAGAGCGTCAGAACAATAAAGAACAGGTTCAGACCGCCGTAGACCCAGAAGGTGTTGGCGTTGCCCAGCGTATTCAGCATGGTCAGGAACGTTGCACCGACAATCATGTTGGCGATCCAGTTGGTGGCGGTGGAGCAAGTGATACCGAAATCACGCCCTTTCAGCGGCTGGATTTCAGAGCACAGTACCCAAATCAGCGGACCGGCGCTCATCGCGAAACCGACGATAAACATCAGCAACATTGCGACGGCAAAATACTGTGCGGTTGGTGAGTGAATGCCCACATGCATCATTGTGCCCAGTACGCCCATACCGATCGCCATCACCAGGAAACCTAAGGTCAGCGTTGGCTTACGGCCCCAGCGGTCGACCAGACCGATCGCGATAAAGGTCGCCAGCACGTTGGTTAAGCCCACGATGACCGTACCCCACATCTGCTCGGTGGTGTTGGTATACCCGGCCAGTTCAAAGATTTTTGGCGCGTAATACATGATGACGTTCATCCCGGTGAACTGTTGCATCACCTGCAGCAGCACGCCAAGAAACACCGCACGACGGAAGTTGCTGTTCTCTTTGAACAGCGCCCAGCCGGTCTGTTTGACCTTCAGGCTCTCGCGAATTTCATCCAGCTCATGTTTGGCCTCTGCGCTGGTGTCACGCAGGCGCATCAGTACACGTTCTGCGTCGTTAAAGCGTCGTTTGGCTGCATACCAGCGCGGGCTGTCAGGCAGGAAGATGACGCCAATCAGCAGCAGAATTGCCGGGATGATGATAACGCCAAGCATCCAGCGCCATGCGCCGCTGTAGCTAAAGGCGGTGTCGGACAGATATGCGCCAAGAATACCGATGGTGATCATCAGCTGGTACATCGAAATCATGCTGCCGCGAATTTTTTCCGGCGCGATTTCAGACAGATAAAGAGGTGCAGTATAAGACGCCACGCCGACCGCCAGGCCAAGCAGGACGCGGGAGATGATCAATACCTCAACGTTTGGCGCGGCGGCGGAGCAGAGCGAGCCGGCAACAAACAGAATGGCACCAATCATCAGGCTCTTTTTACGCCCGAGGCGATAAGAGAGCCAACCACTGCCGACGGCACCGACAGCTGCCCCGAACATCATGGAGCTGACCACCCATTCCTGGGTGTGAGCGCTAATCTGGAATTCGTCGGTGATGAAGGGTAAAGCACCGGCGATGACGCCGATATCCAGGCCGAAAAGAAGTCCTGCCAGGGCCGCGAGAAAGCAGACAAAGAAGGTCATGGCCTTGTTGGACGTACGCCCCTGTTTTTTATTGTCAGGCATTCTGCCCTCCAGTTGGGTTATCAGTTTTTTCAATGTAAAGGGTAGGTTAGTACAGCGTAAAAATATGTGATGGATCTCACAGTGGTGTAATCGGTTACACTGGTGCTGTACTGTAAGTTTTATTAAAGCTCTGAAAATATAGTGATAAATTCATTGAAGCGCATCCCGTTTGCTGCAGTTTCAGACTTAACTGAAATGAAATGTAACAGCAAAAGAAGTCGGAACATGCAAAGAGATTATTCTGAAAGCGTGTGCTGAATATGCTCATGTAAGCGCTTTCATTGATAGCCGATTGGTACCGAAAGAGAAGAGAACAGCGGGCGGGGTAAGCGTTGGCAGAAAAGCAAAAGGCCAGCGCGAGGCTGGCCTTTTCTCAATGCATGACAGTCTTTTATTTCAGACCGGCAGCTTCACGTAGCAGATCGGCTTTGTCGGTCTTTTCCCATGGGAAATGTTCACGACCAAAGTGACCGTATGCAGCGGTTTCTTTATAGATTGGATGCAGCAGATCCAGCATCTGGATCAGGCCGTATGGACGCAGGTCGAAGAACTCGCGCACCAGCAGGGTCAGTTGCTCGGTTGGCACTTTTTCAGTAGCAAAAGTTTCTACCATGATGGAGGTCGGTTCTGCCACGCCGATAGCGTAGGAGACCTGAATTTCACAGCGATCGGCCAGGCCTGCTGCAACGATGTTTTTCGCGACATAACGTGCAGCGTAAGCAGCAGAGCGGTCCACTTTAGATGGATCTTTACCGGAGAACGCGCCGCCACCGTGACGAGCCATGCCGCCGTAGGTATCAACGATGATCTTACGACCGGTCAGGCCGCAGTCGCCCATTGGGCCGCCGATAACAAAACGACCCGTTGGGTTGATGAAGAATTTGGTCGACGCGCTCAGCCATTCGGTCGGCAGAACCGGCTTGATGATCTCTTCCATCACCGCTTCTTGCAGGGATTTCTGGTCGATATCTTCAGCGTGCTGGGTGGAGAGAACCACTGCATCAATACCGACAATTTTACCGTCATCGTACTGGAAAGTGACCTGGCTTTTCGCATCCGGGCGCAGCCACGGCAGCGTGCCATTTTTACGAACTTCAGCCTGACGCTGCACCAGACGGTGTGCGTAAGTGATCGGCGCTGGCATCAGCACGTCGGTTTCATTGGTCGCGTAGCCAAACATCAGGCCCTGGTCGCCCGCGCCTTGTTCCAGCGGATCGGCACGGTCAACGCCCTGATTGATATCCGGAGACTGTTTGCCAATGGCGCTCAAAACGGCGCAAGAGTTGGCATCAAAGCCCATATCAGAATGCACATAGCCGATTTCACGCACGGTATTACGGGTGATCTCTTCGATATCAACCCATGCGCTGGTGGTGATTTCGCCGCCCACCAGAACCATGCCGGTTTTGACGTAGGTTTCGCATGCTACGCGTGCTTTCGGATCCTGTTCAAGGATTGCATCCAGGACCGCATCGGAGATTTGGTCAGCGATTTTATCAGGATGTCCTTCTGATACAGATTCGGACGTAAACAGGTGTTTTGCCATGTTTTATTTCACCTAAGGAGAATTTGGTTAGCTCAAACTGCTGTGTGGGGTAGCCATAGAAGATAATTCCACCAGGACCAGCAGGTAAATAACCACTGGCAGTCTGAGTGTTAATCAGTATGGATGGATTAACATCTGGATGGCTATTTTAGGTCACTTCTTCGCCCGATTTCCAGTTTTTTTTGACTGTGCTCTCACTGTGTTGAAAACAGGGGTGGAAATTTTTCCTGACGGGGGTGGCAAGGCGTGCATTTTTGCTTTGCAATTTGCCGTTCATATCGGTATAAAACGCGGCGCGCGGCTCACACAAAAAAGCGTCCGATGATCTCATCGTGTCGCCACTTCCAGCCGGGTTGAGCAGTGAATACTTAGCTTTGGCTTGAGGTTCGTCTTCTGAAGGCGACCGTGGAGGTGATACCCGATAATGAACCATTGTTTTCCGCTAACTCAGTTACGCCGTTCTGGCGTGCGTCTGTTTCCCGCAACCCGCATTTCTAATCTGCAAACCTGCCGATGTTATACCCATTTCGGTGCTTCTCAGGATTCCAGGGCTGGTCATCCGCTTGGTGAAAACTGAACAAGGGCGCTCTTGTTAATTCAGGAGTTATCTCGTGGTTTCGCCGAACCTTGTCATACAGAGTTCGGATACGTGTTTTACAATGATATGAATAAGAAACCGGTCGCGCGGTCTGGATTTCAGCATACTCTGCTGGAAGATGGGGCCGTTTATGGGTTGTTATCGCAGTATGAGACTGCGATAGTAGTCAACTGTTTTACACTTAATACAAAGAGTTGAGGTTCGCTATGTCTGACGACATGTCTTCGGTTTCGCCTTCGTCAGCGGGCGGACAGGGTGTACTACGTTCTATGCAGGAGGTTGCGATGAGCTCCGAAGAGGCCAGCAAGATGCTGCGCACATACAATATTGCCTGGTGGGGTAATAACTATTACGACGTTAATGAGCTGGGCCACATTAGCGTTTGCCCCGATCCTGACGTACCGGAAGCTCGCGTTGATCTTGCCAAACTGGTGAAAGCGCGCGAAGCGCAAGGGCAGCGTCTGCCTGCATTGTTCTGCTTCCCGCAGATCCTGCAACACCGTTTGCGCTCAATTAACGCCGCGTTTAAACGCGCGCGTGAGTCCTATGGTTATAAGGGTGATTACTTCCTGGTTTATCCGATTAAGGTGAACCAGCATCGTCGCGTCATTGAATCACTGATCCACTCCGGTGAACCACTGGGTCTGGAAGCCGGTTCAAAAGCGGAGCTGATGGCGGTACTGGCTCATGCTGGTATGACCCGTTCGGTGATCGTCTGTAACGGCTATAAAGACCGCGAATATATTCGTCTGGCACTGATTGGCGAGAAGATGGGCCACAAGGTCTATTTGGTCATCGAAAAGATGACGGAAATTGCTATCGTGCTGGAAGAGGCCGAGCGCCTGAATGTGATTCCACGTCTGGGCGTGCGTGCGCGTCTGGCGTCGCAGGGCTCCGGTAAATGGCAGTCCTCCGGCGGTGAAAAATCCAAATTTGGCCTCGCGGCGGGTCAGGTACTGCAGCTGGTGGAAATGCTGCGTGAGCGCGGTCGTCTGGATAGCATTCAGCTTCTGCACTTCCACCTCGGTTCGCAGATGGCCAATATTCGCGATATCGCCACTGGCGTGCGCGAGTCCGCACGTTTTTACGTGGAACTGCATAAACTCGGCGTGAACATTGAGTGCTTCGATGTGGGCGGCGGTCTTGGCGTGGATTATGAAGGGACGCGTTCGCAGTCTGACTGCTCCGTAAACTACGGCCTGAATGAGTACGCTAACAACATTATCTGGGCAATCGGCGATGCCTGTGAAGAAAACGGCCTGCCGCATCCGACGGTGATTACCGAGTCTGGTCGCGCAGTGACGGCGCATCACACCGTGCTGGTTTCTAATATTATCGGTGTTGAGCGTAGCGAAAACACGGAAGCCACACCGCCGCAGGATGATGCTCCTCGTGCCCTGCAAAATATGTGGGAAACCTGGCAGGAGATGAACGAACCGGGCACCCGTCGTTCATTGCGTGAGTGGCTGCACGATAGCCAGATGGATTTGCATGACATTCATGTCGGTTATTCATCAGGAACCTTTAGCCTGCAGGAACGTGCCTGGGCTGAACAGCTGTATCTGAACATGTGTCACGAAGTTCAGAAACAGCTCGACCCGAGTAACCGTGCGCACCGTCCGATTATCGACGAGCTGCAGGAACGTATGGCGGATAAAATTTACGTCAACTTCTCGCTGTTCCAGTCGATGCCGGATGCCTGGGGTATCGATCAGCTGTTCCCGGTTCTGCCGCTGGAAGGGCTGAACCATGCGCCGGAACGCCGCGCGGTGCTGCTGGATATTACCTGTGATTCCGACGGTGCAATCGATCACTACGTCGACGGTGACGGGATTGCCACGACGATGCCAATGCCGGAGTACGATCCAGAAAACCCGCCGATGCTGGGCTTCTTTATGGTCGGTGCGTATCAGGAAATTTTAGGCAACATGCACAACTTATTCGGTGATACCGAAGCGGTTGACGTGTTTGTCTTCCCTGACGGCAACGTGGAAGTAGAGCTTTCCGACGAGGGCGACACCGTAGCGGACATGCTGGAGTACGTGCAGCTGGATCCGAAAAAACTGCTGACGCAGTTCCGCGATCAGGTGAAAAACACCGATCTGGACGCTGCACTACAGCAGCAATTCCTTGAAGAGTTTGAAGCAGGTCTGTACGGGTACACCTATCTGGAAGACGAGTAACTGTAAATGCCTGGTGGCGCTGTGCTTACCGGGCCCACGGGGTACTTGAACCTGTACGAATTAACGGCGATAATTCGCACTAATATGAAGTTTCTGAATCAATCCCTTCCTCGTCGGGTTTAACGACGCGGAAGGGATTTTTTTTCATCTTTTTTTAATACATCGACTCTGAAAGAGGTCAGGACATGAGCACTTTAGGTCATCAGTACGATAACTCTCTGGTATCTAACGCGTTTGGTTTTTTACGTCTTCCGATGAACTTCCAGCCGTACGATAGCGACGCGGATTGGGTGATCACCGGTGTTCCGTTTGATATGGCCACTTCTGGTCGTGCCGGTGGCCGTCACGGTCCGGCGGCGATCCGTCAGGTTTCCACTAATCTGGCCTGGGAACATAACCGTTTCCCGTGGAACTTCGACATGCGCGAGCGTCTGAACGTCGTTGACTGCGGCGATCTGGTGTATGCCTTCGGCGATGCGCGTGAAATGAGCGAAAAATTGCAGGCACACGCAGAGAAACTGCTGGCGGCAGGTAAGCGTATGCTCTCTTTTGGCGGTGACCACTTTGTGACGCTGCCGCTGCTGCGCGCGCACGCGAAGCACTTTGGCAAAATGGCGCTGGTGCATTTTGATGCCCATACCGACACCTACGCAAACGGCTGCGAGTTTGACCATGGCACCATGTTCTACACCGCACCGAACGAAGGCCTGATCGATCCAAACCACTCGGTGCAGATTGGTATCCGTACTGAGTTTGATAAAGACAATGGCTTTACCGTGCTGGACGCAGGTCAGGTGAACGATCGCGGCGTGGACGATATTATTGCTCAGGTTAAACAGATCGTCGGTGATATGCCGGTCTATCTGACTTTTGACATTGATTGCCTGGATCCGGCGTTTGCTCCGGGTACCGGTACACCGGTTATCGGCGGCTTGACCTCCGATCGCGCAATCAAACTGGTTCGCGGTTTGAAAGATCTGAACATCGTCGGGATGGATGTTGTGGAAGTGGCTCCGGCCTACGACCAGTCTGAAATTACTGCGCTGGCCGCTGCGACGCTGGCTCTGGAAATGCTCTATATCCAGGCGGCGAAGAAAGGCGAGTAATCAGGGCCATTTGATTCGCCATTTTGAATCCGGGCAGCGCCGCCATCCTCACGTACTCTCTGTACGCTCCGCTGGCTGCGCGCTGTCCGTGTCCAAACTGACTTCGCCAATAACCTCTAATTAATTATTGGCGTTGCTTTTCACTTAATCCCATCTGCCGTCATGCGATCGCGAATATGCTGCGCGCGTTCAGCCGAGGCTGGGTGATCGTCAAACATCGAGCTTTGACGGCCTGCTTCCAGTTTCGCCAGTTTCTCGAAGCTGGTTGCTAAACCTGACGGATTAATTCCGCGTTTGCGCAACAGATCGTAAGAGTAGTCATCAGCTTCGGATTCCTGACGCTGGGAGAACTGGGAGTTGACCAGCTTTTCGCCCACATCGCCAAGCTGGGATTGCGACAGACTGCCAACGATACCGCCAGCGGACGCTGCTGCTGCACGTACAGCGTTAGTGCCTAACGCAACCTGCATCCCTTTCTTCACGTGACCGAGTGCGACGTGGCCCATTTCATGGCCGATTACCGCTTCGACTTCGTTATCCGTCATCATATCCATCAGCCCGCTGTAGACGCGGATACAGCCGTTGGCCATCGCAAACGCGTTGACATCTTTCGCCATGTAGACTTTGTAATTGACGGGCTGACCGTTGATGTTATCGCCAAGCGCGGCGGCAATCTTATTCAGACGTTGCGCATACGTACTGTTGGCGGGGGCAATGGTCGCTTTGCCGTCCATCTCTTTACAGGCCTGATCGCTGAGCGCTTTGACCTGTTCGTCGCTCAGGGAATACGCCTGGAAAGCTTCCGCGCCGGAACTCATAAGACCGTTAGAATCCATATTCTGACAGCCGCTAAGCAGGATCGTCGTACCTAAGGCCAGCGCTATTGCTCGCATTTTCATGATGTTGCTTCCGCACCCGTTGATCTGAAAAAAGTCTGAAAAATTTACGGCAGCGAAGCCGTAGTCGGGCTAAGTATAAGGAATATCGGGAGGCGCGGGCGAGCAGATTGCGCAACATGCGAGCATGATCCAGAGATTTCTTAAACGGCAAAAGAATGCTCCATGTACATGCTTTGTCGCTTGGGTTACATTGTTGGCACTTTTTTCTGGCATAGCCCAAAACGCGCTGTCGTCAAGGGCATGGCCTTTAACAGTCCGATCTGGAGTTTAAATGTCCTCACGTAAAGAGCTTGCTAATGCCATTCGTGCGCTGAGCATGGACGCAGTACAGAAAGCCAAATCCGGTCACCCGGGTGCCCCTATGGGTATGGCTGACATTGCCGAAGTCCTGTGGCGTGATTTTCTGAACCATAACCCACAGAATCCGTCATGGGCTGACCGTGACCGTTTCGTGCTGTCCAACGGCCATGGCTCCATGCTGATCTATAGCCTGCTGCACCTCACTGGCTATGCGCTGCCAATCGAAGAACTGAAAAACTTCCGTCAACTGCACTCCAAAACTCCGGGTCACCCAGAAGTGGGTTACACCGCTGGCGTTGAGACCACTACCGGTCCGCTGGGTCAGGGTATTGCGAATGCGGTTGGTATGGCGATTGCTGAGAAAACGCTGGCGGCGCAGTTCAACCGTCCTGGCCACGACATCGTTGACCACTTCACCTATGCATTCATGGGCGACGGTTGCATGATGGAAGGCATTTCTCACGAAGTGTGCTCCCTGGCAGGGACTCTGAAGCTGGGTAAACTGGTCGCATTCTACGATGACAACGGCATCTCCATTGATGGTCACGTTGAAGGCTGGTTCACTGATGACACCGCTAAGCGTTTTGAAGCTTACGGCTGGCACGTAGTGCGTGGCGTTGATGGCCACAATGCTGATTCGATTAAACGTGCAGTTGAAGAAGCGCGCGCGGTTACCGATAAACCGTCCCTGCTGATGTGCAAAACCATCATTGGTTTCGGTTCCCCAAATAAAGCGGGTACGCACGATTCTCACGGCGCGCCTTTGGGCGATGCAGAAATTGCACTGACCCGCGAACAGCTGGGTTGGAAACACGCGCCATTTGAAATTCCGTCTGAGATTTACGCTCAGTGGGATGCGAAAGAAGCGGGTCAGGCGAAAGAGTCCGCCTGGAACGAGAAGTTCGCTGCCTATGCTAAAGCGTTCCCTCAGGAAGCGGCTGAATTCACCCGTCGTATGAAAGGTGACATGCCGGAAGATTTCGATGCGAAAGCGAAAGAGATCATCGCGAATCTGCAGGCTAACCCTGCAAAAATCGCCAGCCGTAAAGCGTCTCAGAATGCAATTGAAGCGTTCGGTCCGCTGCTGCCAGAATTCCTGGGCGGTTCCGCTGACCTGGCTCCGTCTAACCTGACTATCTGGTCTGGTTCTAAAGCGATCAACGAAGATACCGCTGGCAACTACATCCATTACGGTGTGCGCGAATTCGGTATGACCGCGATCGCGAACGGAATCTCTCTGCACGGTGGTTTCCTGCCGTACACTTCTACCTTCCTGATGTTCGTCGAATACGCACGTAACGCCGTTCGTATGGCTGCGCTGATGAAACAGCGTCAGGTGATGGTCTATACCCACGACTCAATCGGTCTGGGTGAAGACGGCCCGACTCACCAGCCGGTTGAGCAGGTGGCTTCTCTGCGCGTGACGCCAAACATGTCCACATGGCGTCCATGTGACCAGGTTGAGTCTGCGGTAGCGTGGAAATATGGCGTTGAGCGTCAGGACGGTCCTACCGCGCTGATCCTCTCTCGTCAGAACCTGGCACAGCAGGATCGTACCGAAGAGCAGCTGGCTAACATCGCTCGCGGTGGTTACGTGCTGAAAGACTGCGCGGGTCAGCCACAGCTGATTATCATCGCGACCGGTTCTGAAGTGGAACTGGCTGTGGCAGCGTGGGATAAACTGTCTGCCGAAGGCGTGAAAGCGCGCGTGGTCTCCATGCCGTCTACCGACGCGTTCGACAAACAGGATGCGGCATACCGCGAATCCGTACTGCCAAAAGCTGTTTCTGCTCGCGTGGCAGTTGAAGCGGGTATCGCTGACTATTGGTTCAAATATGTCGGTCTGAACGGCGCGATCGTTGGGATGACCACCTTTGGTGAATCTGCACCAGCAGAACTGCTGTTCGAAGAGTTCGGCTTCACCGTTGAGAACGTCGTCGCGAAAGCCAAAGAGCTGCTGTAATTGCGCTCATGCCCGCTGGCAATTTGCTGCGCGGGTAAATGAAATTCAAGCCGGACATCTGTCCGGCTTTTTTGTGTCCGCTATTCCAGGACAGTGTAAATCCATTGTGAATTATTCCATTAAAAATGTGACGTATGTCATATAGCTGGCTTATTGGGCGGGACGAACATTCCTTTTATTTCCCGTTTCGCTTATTCTTGCTGAAGCGTTTCAGTCGATTATTTGTTCGACAATTGACCAATCAGTCGCAGTTTGTGACAGGCGAGGATTCCCCTCTGAGCGTTGCTGCATTACTCTTTCAGCCACCTCAACTCAGGGATAGCCTTGCAGGAGACCTATGACCGTACGCGTAGCGATTAATGGCTTCGGTCGCATAGGACGCAACGTGGTTCGTGCTTTATATGAATCCGGGCGTCGTGCGGAGATCACCGTAGTGGCAGTCAATGAACTGGCGGATGCTGCGGGTATGGCGCATTTATTGAAATATGATACCAGCCACGGACGCTTTGCCTGGGATATTCGCCAGGAGAGAGAACAGCTGTTCGTGGGTGACGATATCATTCGCGTATTGCATGAGCCCAGCATTGAACATCTGCCGTGGCGCGAATTGGGTGTGGATGTGGTTCTTGACTGTACCGGCGTCTACGGTAACCGCGAACACGGTGAGGCGCATCTGGCTGCCGGTGCGAAAAAAGTTCTGTTTTCCCATCCCGGCGGTAACGATCTTGATGCGACGGTCGTCTACGGCGTAAATCATCAAGAGCTGCAAGCCGAACACCGTATTGTCTCCAATGCTTCCTGCACCACCAACTGCATTATTCCGGTCATTAAACTGTTAGACGATGCCTATGGCATTGAATGGGGCACCGTCACCACGATCCACTCTGCGATGCACGATCAACAGGTCATTGATGCCTATCACCCGGATCTGCGTCGCACGCGCGCGGCGAGTCAGTCCATTATTCCGGTGGATACCAAACTGGCGGCGGGGATCACCCGTATTTTTCCGCAGTTTAACGACCGATTTGAAGCCATTGCGGTTCGCGTGCCGACGATAAATGTCACCGCAATTGACCTTAGCGTGACGGTCAAAAAACCGGTAAAAGCCAGTGAAGTCAACCTGTTGCTGCAAAAAGCGGCACAGGGTGCATTTCATGGTATAGTTGACTATACGGAATTACCGTTGGTCTCAGTAGATTTTAACCACGATCCGCACAGTGCCATTGTCGATGGTACGCAAACGCGGGTCAGCGGTGCTCACCTCATCAAAACGCTGGTGTGGTGTGATAATGAATGGGGTTTTGCTAACAGAATGCTCGACACCACGTTAGCAATGGCCGCGCAAGGTTTCAGGTAGAGCGCAGAATGCGCTTGCAAAACTTTAAGAATCAACGAGAGGATTCACCATGTCTGTAATTAAGATGACCGATCTGGATCTGGCAGGTAAACGCGTTTTCATCCGTGCTGATCTGAACGTACCCGTTAAAGATGGCAAAGTGACCAGCGACGCGCGTATCCGTGCTTCCCTGCCAACCATCGAACTGGCACTGAAGCAAGGCGCGAAAGTGATGGTTACGTCTCACCTGGGTCGTCCGACCGAAGGCGAGTACAACGAAGAATTCTCTCTGCTGCCGGTTGTTAGCTATCTGAAAGACAAACTGTCTGCTCCGGTACGCCTGGTGAAAGATTACCTGGATGGCGTAGAAGTCGCTGCAGGTGAACTGGTGGTTCTGGAAAACGTTCGCTTCAACAAAGGCGAAAAGAAAGACGACGAAACGCTGTCCAAAAAATACGCGGCACTGTGTGACGTGTTCGTAATGGATGCGTTCGGTACGGCTCACCGTGCTCAGGCTTCTACCCACGGTATCGGTAAATTCGCAGACGTCGCTTGCGCAGGTCCACTGCTGGCTGACGAACTGGAAGCACTGGGTAAAGCACTGAAAGAACCTGCTCGTCCAATGGTTGCCATCGTCGGTGGTTCTAAAGTTTCTACCAAACTGACCGTTCTCGATTCTCTGTCCAAAATCGCTGACCAGCTGATCGTTGGCGGTGGTATCGCGAACACCTTCGTTGCCGCTCAAGGCCACAACGTAGGTAAATCCCTGTACGAAGCAGATCTGGTTGACGAAGCAAAACGTCTGCTGACCACTTGCGATATCCCGGTCCCGACTGACGTTCGTGTTGCGACTGAGTTCTCTGAAACGGCGACCGCAACCCTGAAATCTGTTAACGACATCAAAGATGAAGAGCAGATTCTGGACCTGGGCGACGTGTCTGCACAGAAACTGGCAGACATCCTGAAAAACGCGAAAACCATTCTGTGGAATGGCCCGGTTGGCGTGTTCGAGTTCCCTAACTTCCGTAAAGGGACTGAAATCGTGGCTAACGCTATCGCAGACAGCGAAGCGTTCTCCATCGCAGGCGGCGGCGACACTCTGGCAGCTATTGACCTGTTCGGTATTTCCGACAAAATTTCCTACATCTCCACTGGTGGCGGCGCATTCCTTGAATTCGTGGAAGGCAAAGTCCTGCCAGCAGTAGCAATGCTCGAAGAGCGCGCTAAGAAGTAAGCCATTCATGGGCAGGGAAACCTGCCCAAATTTCAGCGTGCTTTTTAGAGCTCGCACCTTTTCTAACGGCCGAAGATACAGGACTACGTAACATGTCTAAAATTTTTGATTTCGTAAAACCTGGCGTGATCACTGGTGATGACGTTCAGAAAGTGTTCCAGGTAGCTAAAGAAAACAACTTTGCTCTGCCGGCAGTTAACTGCGTGGGTACCGACTCCATTAACGCCGTACTGGAAACCGCTGCAAAAGTTAAAGCTCCGGTTATCGTACAGTTCTCCAACGGTGGCGCAGCATTCATCGCGGGTAAAGGCGTGAAAACTGACGTTCCTCAGGGCGCGGCAATCCTGGGCGCAATCTCTGGTGCGCACCACGTACACCAGATGGCTGAGCACTACGGTGTTCCGGTTATCCTGCACACTGACCACTGCGCGAAGAAACTGCTGCCGTGGATCGACGGTCTGCTGGACGCAGGTGAAAAACACTTCGCGGCAACCGGTAAGCCACTGTTCTCTTCTCACATGATCGACCTGTCTGAAGAGTCACTGCACGAAAACATCGAAATCTGCTCCAAATACCTGGCGCGCATGTCCAAAATGGACATGACCCTGGAAATCGAACTGGGTTGCACCGGTGGTGAAGAAGACGGCGTGGACAACAGCCACATGGACGCTTCCGCACTGTACACCCAGCCAGAAGACGTTGATTATGCGTACACCGAGCTGAGCAAAATCAGCCCGCGTTTCACTATCGCTGCGTCCTTCGGTAACGTTCACGGCGTTTACAAGCCAGGTAACGTTGTTCTGACCCCAACCATCCTGCGCGATTCCCAGGAATATGTTTCTAAGAAACATAACCTGCCGCACAACAGCCTGAACTTCGTCTTCCACGGCGGTTCCGGTTCTTCTGCTCAGGAAATCAAAGATTCCGTAAGCTACGGTGTAGTGAAAATGAACATTGATACCGACACCCAATGGGCAACCTGGGACGGTATCCTGCAATACTACAAAACCAACGAAGCTTACCTGCAGGGCCAGCTGGGCAACCCGAAAGGCGAAGACCAGCCGAACAAGAAATACTACGATCCACGCGTATGGCTGCGTGCTGCCCAGACCTCTATGATCACCCGTCTGGAGCAGGCATTCAAAGAGCTGAACGCGGTTGACGTTCTGTAATTTGAGCTGCTGGTAGCTTGAGAAAGGTCCGCATTTGCGGGCCTTTTTTTATGGTTTTCAATAAGCTGTCTGCGCAGATTTTGTGATCTGTTTGGCATAATCCGCGCTTTTTGTTTACCCTTTACTGACCTGCCTGTCTCCCTGTGGGATGGTTTTTTTTGGTTTGCATTAGCATAAGGAAGGATAAATGGAAGATCTCGGTGTTGTAGATGGCATAAATAATGCGGGTACCTGGCTGGTGCGTAACCAGGCGCTGCTGCTGAGTTATGCGGTAAATATCGTGGCGGCGATCGCGATTATTATCGTGGGGATGATCGTGGCGCGTATTGTGTCCAATGCGATTAACCGTGTGATGCTCGCGCGCCATATTGATGCCACGGTTGCAGATTTCCTCTCCGCGCTCGTGCGCTACGGCATTATCGCTTTTACGCTGATTGCCGCACTGGGCCGAGTGGGTGTACAAACCGCGTCGGTGATCGCTGTGCTGGGTGCTGCCGGTCTGGCCATTGGTCTGGCACTGCAGGGTTCATTGTCGAATCTGGCGGCCGGCGTGCTGCTGGTCACCTTCCGCCCGTTCCGTTCCGGAGAATATGTTGATTTGGGTGGCGTTGCCGGGACCGTATTGCAGGTGCAGATTTTCTCCACCACCATGCGTACCGTCGATGGCCGTATCGTTGTCATCCCGAACGGTAAAATTATCGCGGGCAATATCATCAACTTTTCCCGCGAACCGGTGCGCCGTAACGAGCTGATTATAAGCGTGGCCTATGATTCAGATATCGATCAGGTGAAAGCGCTTATCACCCGGATTATTGAGTCGGATGAACGCATTATCAAAGATCGCGAAATGACCGTTCGCCTGAACGAACTGGGTGCCTCCTCGATCAACTTTGTGGTGCGTATCTGGAGCAAAAGCGGTGATTTGCAGAATGTGTACTGGGATGTGCTGGAGCGTATCAAACGCGACTTCGACGCACACGGTATTACCTTCCCGTATCCGCAGATGGACGTTAATTTCAAACGTGTGAAAGAGACTGAAGCATAAGTTTCCCCGGCCCGGCAGGCGACAACGTCGCCGGGCATTTTCATTATTAGCATGGCTAATTGCCAATTAATATTATCCATTTCCTCTAATGAAGATCACGCAGTATAGTCTCGCCTAAACGACAACTGTGTGAGATATTTCCCATGTTATCCTACTATTTTCAAGGTCTTGCGTTAGGCGCGGCCATGATATTACCGCTCGGTCCGCAAAATGCGTTCGTCATGAATCAGGGCATTCGTCGTCAGTATCATCTGATGATTGCTCTGCTGTGCGCGGTCAGCGACCTTTTGCTCATTTGCGCCGGGATTTTTGGTGGCAGTGCACTGCTGATGCAGTCCCCGTGGCTGCTGGCTTTGGTGACCTGGGGCGGCGTGGCATTTCTGCTGTGGTATGGCTTTGGCGCGTTGAAAACGGCTATGGGCAGCAATATTGAACTGGCCAGCGCCGAAGTCATGAAACAGGGGCGCTGGAAAATCGTTGCCACTATGCTGGCCGTGACCTGGCTGAATCCGCATGTTTATCTCGACACCTTTGTGGTGCTGGGCAGTCTCGGCGGTCAGCTGGATGTGGAGCCTAAGCGCTGGTTTGCTCTGGGCACGGTGAGTGCTTCATTCCTGTGGTTCTTCGGCCTGGCGTTGCTGGCGGCATGGCTCGCACCTCGTTTACGTACCGCCAAAGCGCAGCGGATCATTAATACGCTGGTGGGCCTGGTGATGTGGTTTATCGCTTTCCAGTTAGCGAAAGAGGGCATCAATCACGTACAGGTATTGTTCAACTAAGCGTTGTCTTATGGACAACTGAACCAGACCCGCTAAGCTTGCTGGCATGCGCCCCGTTAATGGGCACTCTTCGCAACATAGAGGAATAACAGTGAAGTTTAAAGTGATGGCCCTGGCGGCATTAGTGAGTGTTGGCGCAATGTCGGTACAGGCAAACGAATTGCCAAACGGACCGCACATTGTCACTTCCGGTACGGCGAGTGTGGATGCGGTACCTGATGTCGCAACGCTCGCGATTGAAGTGAATGTGGCCGCGAAAGATGCCGCGTCAGCCAAAAAGCAGGCAGACGATCGCGTTGCGCAATATCTCTCCTTCCTTGAGCAAAATAGCGTAGCTAAAAAGGACATTAACTCGGCTAATTTGCGCACTCAGCCGGATTATGATTACCAGAACGGCAAAAGTATTCTGAAAGGTTATCGCGCGGTTCGTACCGTTGAAGTGACCGTCCGTCAGCTTGATAAGCTGAATTCGCTGCTGGATGGGGCACTGAAGGCTGGCCTGAACGAAATCCGTTCGGTGTCACTGGGCGTTGCGCAACCAGAGAAGTACAAAGACGAAGCGCGTAAAGCGGCGATTGACGATGCCGTGCGCCAGGCTCAGCAGCTGGCTTCTGGCTTTAACACCAAACTGGGGCCGGTCTATAGCGTGCGCTATCACGTCTCTAACTATCAGCCAAGCCCGATGGTTCGCATGATGAAGGCGGACGCAGCACCGGTTTCTGCCCAAGAAACCTACGAGCAGCCGACGATTCAGTTTGACGATCAGGTGGATGTGGTGTTCCAGCTTGAGCCTGCTCAGGGCCAGCAAACGCAGGCACCGGCGGCAGATAAAGCGCAGTAATTTTGACGTCGTAAAGCTTAAAAAGCCGGGGATGCGAACGCGCGACCCGGCTTTTTTATTAATCCTGTCTCAACACCTTATGCCCGTATGCCAGCAGTGCATCGGTGACGTTGCGCATCATGCGGCTCTCTGGCGCAAAACGGTGCCAGTACAACATCCTGCGCTGATACAAGCCGGGCGTGAGATCGATAAGCTCACCGCTCTTCAACTCTTTCTCAATCTGCAAATGCGGGATCATGCAGCAGGTAGTGCCCTGGCGCGCCAGTTGCACAAAGGCTTCCGACGAGTTGACGATATGGCACGGCACGCTCCCCGGCGGCAGATCGAAGTTTTGCTGTAAGAACGCCTGATGCATATCGTCGAGATGGTCGAACGCTACGGCTGGCGCTTTTAGCAGTGCTGCGCGGGTCACGCCATTCGGGAAATAACGGTCGGCAAACTCTTTTGAGCCGACAAACAGATAATCCAGCGCGCCAAGCTGATCGACCAGACAGCTGGGTAGTGCCTGCGGCTGGATACTGACGGCTCCCACCACTTCGCCCCGACGCAGTCGCTCCTGGGTGCGGGTTTCGTCCTCGACCTGGAGATTGAGGCGGATAGGCGAATCGGCCAGCACCGAGGAGAGGGCGGGCAGCAGCCAGGTTGCCAGACTGTCGGCGTTGACGGCCAGGGAGAGCAGCAGCGGCGTGGAGCCGGTTTGTTCATCGCCGAGCCACTCTTCTTCCAGCAGCTCAACCTGACGAAGCAGCGCGAGTAACTTCTGTCCTTGCTCAGTGGGACGCGGTGGCACGGTACGCACCAGCAGCGGTTGTCCGAACATATTCTCAAGCTGTTTGATACGTTGTGACACGGCGGATTGAGTGATGCACAGCTTTTGCGCTGCGCGCTCAAAACCTCGTTCACGAATGACGGCATCAAGCGCCTGTAGTGTTCTGTAATCCGGACGTTTCATTGCGGGGCAGCACTCCTGAAATTTGCTTATTCTGCACTATGACACAAATTTATCTTTGTGGCAGACGAAATCCGACTACATCGGATCTGTCAGCGCTTTACGCGGTAATGTGACACTGGTCACAGGGACATTTCGGGTCTCCGTGTTCTATAATGCGGCCTGAGTTATCACACCACAGGCAAAACGATCATGACGCAGGATGAACTGAAAAAAGCAGTAGGATGGGCCGCTCTCCAGTACGTGCAGCCAGGCACGATTGTTGGCGTGGGGACAGGATCAACCGCCGCACACTTTATTGATGCGCTTGGGACGATGAAAGGGCAGATTGAGGGCGCCGTTTCCAGCTCCGATGCCTCCACGGAAAAGCTGAAAAGCCTCGGTATCACTGTCTTCGATCTTAACGAAGTCGATCGCCTCGGGATTTATGTGGATGGTGCCGACGAAATTAACGGTCATATGCAGATGATCAAAGGCGGTGGCGCGGCTCTGACGCGTGAGAAGATCATTGCCTCGGTAGCGGATAAATTCATCTGTATTGCCGATGCTTCCAAGCAGGTTGATATTCTGGGTAACTTCCCGTTGCCGGTAGAGGTCATTCCGATGGCGCGTAGTGCTGTCGCTCGCCAGCTGGTGAAGCTGGGGGGACGTCCGGAGTACCGTCAGGGCGTGGTGACTGACAACGGTAATGTGATCCTGGATGTGCATGGCCTTGAGATTCTGGATGCGGTGGCGATGGAAAATGCCATTAATGCCATTCCAGGCGTAGTGACAGTAGGGTTATTCGCCAATCGTGGCGCGGATGTGGCCCTGATTGGGACTGCTGACGGTGTGCAAACCATCGTAAAATGATCTGACGGGGGGAGCTCTCCCCCCACGAAATATTTTTCAAAAGCTAAATTCGGTGACTTGTGTCACGTTTTTCACCCTGTCATGACGATCCTGCCGCTTTCCCAATTATCCACAGCATTTTCCTCTGACATTTCGCCCTGGATGACTTTTCTTCAGAGTGCCGACGCAAACGTTCATATTGCTGCAATAGTTTTTTTTGATATGTTGGCTGGAGCGGATTCAAATCCAGCACAACATCAGTTCAGACAAAACAGGGTCGGGTAAATGGCAAAGGTATCACTGGAGAAAGACAAGATTAAATTTCTGCTCGTCGAAGGGGTGCATCAGAAAGCACTGGATAACCTTCGTGCAGCAGGTTACACCAACATCGAATTTCACAAAGGCGCGCTGGATACTGAACAACTGAAAGAATCCATCCGTGATGCCCATTTCATTGGCCTGCGATCCCGTACCCATCTGACTGAAGACGTCATTGCAGCCGCGGAAAAGCTGGTGGCTATCGGCTGTTTCTGCATCGGCACCAACCAGGTTGACCTGAATGCAGCGGCTAAACGCGGTATTCCGGTCTTTAACGCGCCGTTCTCGAACACCCGTTCTGTCGCGGAACTGGTCATTGGCGAACTGTTGCTTCTGCTGCGTGGGATTCCAGAGGCCAACGCCAAAGCGCACCGCGGCGTGTGGAACAAACTGGCGTCAGGCTCTTTTGAAGCGCGCGGTAAAAAACTGGGAATTATCGGCTACGGCCATATCGGCACCCAGCTTGGCATTCTTGCTGAATCGCTTGGGATGCACGTATTCTTTTACGATATCGAAAACAAACTGCCGCTGGGGAATGCTACCCAGGTTCAACACCTTTCTGACCTGTTGAACATGAGCGATGTGGTGAGTCTGCACGTGCCGGAAAATGCCTCTACCAAAAATATGATGGGTGCAGAAGAGCTGGCGCTGATGAAACCTGGCTCACTGCTGATCAACGCCGCTCGCGGAACCGTTGTCGATATTCCTGCGCTGTGTGATGCCCTGAAGCGTAAGCATTTGGCAGGGGCAGCCATCGACGTCTTCCCGACAGAACCGGCCACTAACAGCGATCCGTTTACCTCTCCGCTGTGCGAGTTCGATAACGTGATTTTGACGCCGCACATCGGTGGCTCGACTCAGGAAGCACAGGAAAATATCGGTCTGGAAGTGGCGGGTAAACTGAGCAAATATTCCGATAACGGTTCAACACTTTCTGCGGTGAATTTCCCGGAAGTGTCTCTGCCGCTGCACGGGGGGCGTCGCCTGCTGCACATCCACGAAAACCGTCCGGGTGTTCTGACTGCCATCAACCAGATCTTTGCAGAGCAGGGCGTTAACATCGCCGCACAGTATCTACAAACGAACTCTCAAATGGGCTACGTGGTGATTGATATTGAAGCGGATGAAGATGTTGCCGAGAAAGCGCTGCTGAGTATGAAGGCGATACCAGGAACGATTCGCGCGCGTCTGCTGTACTAATTGTGTCGCGGCTTCGGCCCACTCTCACGTGAGACGATGAATCACTAAAAACGGTAACCCGCGTTACCGTTTTTCTTTTACTGCCACTCCCACACCTTCGACGGCGTAACCACCGCAGGCAGCGGAATATCCCATTTCTCAACAGGTAGCGTCTCTACGCCCTGACAATCGTGCGCATATCCCACCGGATGTAAGCCGTACTGCTGCCAGTTTTGCAGTGTGCGATCGTAAAAACCGCCGCCCATGCCCAAACGCTGACCGCTCTGGTCGAATGCCACCAGCGGGGTGATGAGCACATCCAGATCCGGCAACGGCAGAACATCGCGAACGTCCAGTTTTGGCTCGGTGATTTTCAGGCGATTCACCACCACTTCGCTGTGCGGATGATAGTGTAAGAACAGCAGATGACCGGGGCTGAACGGATGTAACACCGGCAGATAGACTTTTTTTCCGGCCCGCCAGAGTTGTTCGATCAATGGCTGGGTGTCGAGTTCGCCATCAAACGACAGAAACAGCGCGACCGTATGGGCCATGACCACAGGGGAGTAAGCCATCATGCGGGCAGCCGCCTGTTGGGCAAAATGAGTCTGTTGTTCGGGCGAGAGCGCACGACGTTGCTGGCGGATTAACTGGCGGATTTGTTGCCGGGATGCAGGAACTTCAGGAAGTTGCGTCATGATGCTTGAGGGTAGAAAAGAAGGGGAATCTCCGAGATGCCGCCGCAGGCTGTAACCCTTGAACCCTTGGTTCAAGGTGAATGTGTCGTCATAGTCTTAAGGCTTCTCGGACGAACCGAGCATGCTCACCGACCATGGAGCGCCACATTCTTGTGGTATGAAATATCGGCTCAGGGGACTGGCCCGCTTGCGAACATCTCAGAGAAATTTTGTCTTCACAGTCACTCTACCATAGTCAACTGCAAAGTGTTATTCAAACTTTGGTCCCGGTCTTTCGGGACTGCGACCCTGATCAAGCAACGCTTGTTCAATGGTCTGCTGAAGCATTTTAATGCGCTGCTCCATGCTCGCCGCATAGTCGCGGGTCTTCGCTTTTTCCTGAGTTAATTCATAGCTGATGTTCAACGCGGCGATGAAAACCAACTGCTCAGTATTTGTGACTCTAGTGCGTTCTTTTAGATCTTGCAACCGCTGATTCAAATCATCCGCTGCCTGATTCAAAGCATCTCTTTGTTCAGGCGGACAATTCACTCGCAGCGAACGGCCAAAAATTTGGAGATCGACGGGTTGTGCAGACATGCCACCTTCCTGCTGATTAACTGCGCTGCCTTCGCACACGGCCCGGGGGCGGCGAAGGGGCGACACTATAGCTACCATGATATGAAGATACAAGCCCTTTTCTGGTATCTCCAGGGTCCAAAGTGGTAGCATATCATGAATATTCCTCCCAACGATGACGAATGCGCATGTCTATACAGAACGAAATGCCTGGTTACAACGAAGTAAGCCAGTTACTTAACCAGCAGGGCGTAGGTCTGACCCCTGCTGAAATGCACGGTCTGATCAGCGGGATGCTGTGTGGTGGAAACAGCGACAGCTCATGGCAGCCGCTGCTTCACGACCTGACGAACGAAGGTCTGGCATTCGGTCACGAGCTGGCTGAAGCACTGCGTAAAATGCACTCGACGACCAGTGATTCTCTGGAAGACGACGGGTTCCTTTTTCAGCTTTATCTGCCTGATGGCGATGACGTTAGCGTCTTCGATCGTGCTGATGCGCTGGCGGGATGGGTGAATCACTATTTACTCGGTCTTGGCGTCACGCAGCCTAAACTCGATAAAGTCACCGGCGAAGCGGGTGAAGCTATCGACGATCTGCGTAATATCGCGCAGTTGGGTTACGACGAAGACGAAGACCAGGAAGAGCTGGAAATGTCCGTCGAAGAGATCATTGAGTACGTCCGCGTTGCGGCGCTGCTGTGCCACGATACCTTTACGCGCTCGCAGCTGACCGCGCCGGAAGTTCGCAAACCGACTTTACATTAATAATAAGAACGCACAGGAGGGTGTCATGACTCAGCAAGAGTATTTTCGCCGTCGCCAGGCTTTGTTGGCAGAAATGCAGCCGGGAAGCGCTGCACTGATTTTTGCCGCTCCGGAAGCCACGCGCAGCAATGACAGCGAATATCCGTATCGGCAGAATAGCGATTTCTGGTACTTCACTGGTTTTAATGAGCCAGAAGCGGTGCTGGTGCTGATCAAAAGCGATGACACCCACAATCACAGCGTTCTCTTTAACCGCGTTCGCGATCTCACCGCCGAAATCTGGTTTGGTCGCCGCTTAGGGCAAGAGGCCGCGCCAGAGAAACTTGGCGTCGAACGCGCGCTGGCGTTCAGCGAAATCAACGAGCAGCTCTATCAGCTGCTTAATGGCCTGGACGTGATCTATCACGCGCAGGGTGAATATGCCTGGGCCGATGAGATTGTGTTTGCGGCACTGGATAAGCTTCGCAAAGGATCGCGTCAGAATTTATCCGCGCCTGCATCGCTCATCGACTGGCGGCCCATTGTCCATGAAATGCGCCTGTTTAAATCGCCGGAAGAGCTGGCGGTCATGCGTCGCGCCGGTGAAATCAGCGCGCTGGCCCACACGCGTGCGATGGAAAAATGCCGCCCAGGGATGTTTGAATATCAGCTTGAAGGCGAAATTCTTCACGAATTCAGTCGTCACGGGGCGCGCTTTCCATCCTACAACACCATTGTGGGGGGCGGGGAGAATGGTTGCATCCTGCACTACACCGAGAATGAAAGTGAGCTGCGCGATGGCGATCTGGTGCTGATTGACGCCGGATGTGAATATCGCGGTTACGCGGGCGATATCACCCGCACCTTCCCGGTGAACGGCAAATTCAGCCCTGCGCAGCGCGCTGTTTACGACATCGTGCTGGAATCGCTGGAGACCGCGTTGACGCTGTTCCGTCCTGGCACATCCATTCAGGAAGTGACGGGCGCGGTGATCCGCATTATGGTCACCGGGCTGGTAAAACTGGGTGTTCTGAAGGGTGACGTTGAAGAGTTGATTGCCGACAACGCCCACCGCGCGTTCTTTATGCATGGCCTGAGCCACTGGCTGGGGCTGGATGTGCATGACGTGGGCGGCTATGGGCCAGAACGTTCGCGCACCCTTGAGCCGGGCATGGTGTTAACCGTCGAACCGGGTCTGTACATCGCCCCTGATGCGGACGTACCCGCAGAGTATCGCGGGATTGGGATCCGTATCGAAGACGATATTGTGATCACCCAAACCGGTAACGAAAACCTGACGGCGATGGTGGTGAAAAAGGCGGACGATATCGAAGCACTGATGGCGGCGGCGCGCGCATGAGTATCATCATCGTTGGCGGTGGCATGACCGGCGCAACGCTGGCACTGGCTGTCTCGAAGCTGACAAACGGACAGCTGCCGGTTCATCTGATTGAAGCCGTTGCTCCGCAGGCGTCTGAGCACCCTGGTTTCGATGCCCGGGCCATTGCGATAGCCCAGGGCACTTGCCAGCATCTGTCACGCGTCGGAATTTGGCAGGCGCTGGCAGAGTGTGCAACGCCTATCGATACCGTTCATGTCAGCGATCGCGGTCATGCCGGGTTTGTGACGCTGGATGCGCAAGATTATCGTATTGATGCGCTCGGTCAGGTGGTTGAACTTCATGACGCAGGGCTGCGTTTATTCCGTCTGCTACAGGACGCCCCCGGCGTGACGCTGCACTGTCCGGCTCGCGTTGTTCGCTTCACCCGGCGTGAAGAGGGCGTGAGCGTTGAGCTTGACGACGGTGAGGTGATTGACGGAAAGCTGCTGGTCGCCGCTGACGGCTCACGCTCCGCGCTGGCGACCCAGTGTGGAGTGGAATGGCATCAGCAGCCCTATCATCAGGCGGCCGTGATTGCCAACGTCTCGACATCGGTGGCGCATGACGGACGGGCGTTTGAGCGTTTTACCGAGCACGGTCCGCTGGCGATGTTACCGATGTCTAAAGGACGCTGTTCTCTGGTCTGGTGTCATTCGCTGGAAAAAATTGATGAGGTCATGGCCTGGTCCGACGCCCGTTTTTGTGACGAGCTGCAAAAGGCCTTTGGCTGGCGGCTGGGGCGGATCGTTCATGCGGGACAGCGATCCTCCTATCCGCTGGCGCTGACCACGGCATCGCAGTCGGTTTATCATCGCGTGGCGCTGGTCGGTAACGCGGCGCAGACGCTGCATCCCATCGCCGGACAAGGGTTTAACCTTGGGTTACGCGATGTGATGACCCTGGCAGAGATCCTGGCGCAGGCGTGGCAGGAGCAAAAAGATTACGGCGCCTATTCGCTGCTCAGTTATTACCAGAAGCGTCGTCAGGCAGATAAAGACGCGACGATTGGCGTGACTGACGGCCTGGTTCATCTTTTCGCGAATCGCTGGGCGCCGCTGGTTGCCGGGCGTAACGCGGGGCTGATGGCGATGGAACTATTTATTCCGGCACGCGACGTGCTGGCGCAGCGGACTCTCGGTTGGGTCGCTCGTTAAGGAGTTAACTAAGTGCAGAATGTGGATGTTGCCATTGTTGGCGGCGGAATGGTTGGACTGGCGCTCGCCTGCGGGTTGCAGGGGAGCGGTCTGCGCGTCGCGGTCCTGGAGCAAAAGCAGCCTCAGCCCGTTGCGCAGGATGCGCCGCCGGAGCTTCGCGTCTCCGCCATCAACGCTGCCAGCGAAAAGCTGTTAACGCGTCTTGGCGTCTGGTCTGATATCACGGCTTTTCGTGCCAGTTGTTATCACGGAATGGAAGTGTGGGACAAAGACAGCTTTGGCCATATTGCGTTTGACGACGAAAGCATGGGGTACAGCCATCTGGGCCATATCGTCGAGAACGCGGTCATTCATCACGCGCTGTGGCGCAAAGCGCAAGCGTGCTCTGACGTTACCCTGATGGCACCCGCTCAGGTGCAGCAGGTTGCGTGGGGCGAAAACGAAGCGTTCATCACTCTGCAGAGCGGCGATATGCTGACCGCCCGGCTGGTGGTGGGGGCCGATGGCGCAAACTCCTGGTTACGCAATAAGGCGGACATTCCGCTGACTTTCTGGGATTATCATCATCATGCGCTGGTGGCGACTATTCGCACCGTCGAGCCGCATGGCGGCGTGGCGCGTCAGGTCTTCCATAATGATGGCATCCTGGCGTTTCTGCCGTTGAGCGATCCGCATTTGTGCTCCATCGTCTGGTCATTAGTACCGGAAAAAGCGCAGCAGATGCAGGAATCCACTCCAGAGGTGTTCAATCAGGCGCTGTGCATGGCGTTTGATAATCGTCTGGGGCTGTGCTCGATTGAGAGCGAACGCCAGCTGTTTCCGTTAACCGGTCGGTATGCGCGTCACTTCGCTGCGCACCGGCTGGCGCTAATGGGAGATGCGGCGCATACCATCCATCCGTTAGCCGGGCAGGGCGTTAACCTGGGCTTTATGGATGCCGCTGAGCTTATCGAAGACCTGCGTCGATTACATCGCGAAGGAAAAGACTTTGGTCAGCATCTCTATTTGCGTCGCTATGAGCGAAGCCGTAAACACAGCGCCGCGATGATGCTGGCGGGCATGCAGGGTTTCCGCGAGCTATTTGCCGGAAGCCACCCCGCCAAAAAACTGCTCCGCGATCTGGGACTCAAACTGGCAGATACGCTTCCGGGTGTTAAGCCGCAACTCCTTCGTCAGGCGATGGGTCTTAACGACTTACCGGACTGGCTGCGTTAATTAGACCCCTGTCACACTTTCCTTTCCCGGCCTGCGTGCCGGGATAATTCCCTCGTTTGAAATATTCTAATTTCACCTCACTTTTCGCATTAGATTATCTCATGTTACTTTTTTAGCATGACGGAAATTTGGCGCGTTTTTCCGCAGTAAATATCAGCCTGTGCTAAATCTTGTGAGTGGAATGTTAATTATCTGCGGTATAAATCGCATTTTCCCAGTGAATAACTCTGTAGGCTTTTTAGCGTTTTTTGGTCATAAGCTAATGTGATGACCCGTTTTACCTTATGGTTAATCGCCGGTTTCGGTGGTAAGTTCAGGTAAAAGAGAACGTTTGCGTCGACGTCCAGGAGTGATGCCGATGCCGGGTTTCGTGGTGAGATTTCAGTGCGAAACGCAAGATAGCCCTGCTCTGATTATTCAACGAGGAAAAGATGGCTCAACAGACTCCTTTGTACGAACAACACACGTTATGCGGCGCGCGCATGGTCGATTTCCATGGCTGGATGATGCCGCTGCATTACGGCTCGCAGCTCGATGAGCACCACGCGGTGCGCACCGATGCCGGTATGTTCGACGTGTCCCACATGACCATTGTCGATTTGCGCGGCAGCCGCACCCGGGAGTTTTTGCGTTATCTGTTGGCCAATGACGTTGCAAAACTCAAGACGCCAGGCAAAGCGCTTTATAGCGGAATGCTAAATGCTTCCGGCGGCGTGATTGATGACCTGATTGTCTATTTCTTCACTGAAGATTTCTTCCGCCTCGTTGTTAACTCCGCTACCCGCGAAAAAGACCTCTCCTGGATTTCCCAACACGCCGAAAAGTTCGCCATTGATATCACCGTCCGTGATGACCTTTCGCTTATCGCCGTGCAGGGACCGAATGCGCAGGCTAAAGCCACATCCCTGTTTACTGACGAACAGCGCAAGGCGACCGAAGGGATGAAACCATTCTTCGGCGTTCAGGCGGGCGATCTGTTTATCGCGACCACGGGTTATACCGGCGAAGCCGGATATGAAATCGCCATGCCAAATGAAAAGGCCGCTGATTTCTGGCGCGCACTGGTTGAAGCAGGAGTGAAACCAGCAGGACTGGGCGCGCGCGATACGCTGCGCCTGGAAGCGGGTATGAATCTGTACGGCCAGGAAATGGACGAAGGGATTTCACCGCTGGCAGCCAATATGGGCTGGACCATCGCGTGGGAACCTGCGGATCGTGATTTTATTGGTCGTGAAGCGCTGGAAACGCAGCGTGAGAAAGGCACCGAGCAGCTGGTGGGGCTGGTGATGACTGAGAAAGGCGTGCTGCGTAATGAACTGCCAGTGCGTTTCACGGATGCCAACGGCAACCTGCATGAAGGCATCATTACCAGCGGGACATTCTCGCCTACGCTGGGTTATAGCATTGCGCTGGCGCGCGTACCCGCGGGGATTGGCGACACAGCCGTCGTGCAGATCCGTAACCGCGAAATGCCGGTCAACGTGACGAAACCGATTTTTGTTCGCGCCGGTAAGCCGGTCGCCTAATCATTTTTATCAGGAGAATTCCAATGAGCAATGTGCCAGCAGAACTGAAATACAGCAAAGAACACGAGTGGCTACGCAAAGAAGCTGACGGTACTTATACCGTGGGGATCACCGAGCATGCGCAAGAGCTGCTGGGCGACATGGTATTTGTGGATCTGCCGGAAGTGGGCGCGACCGTTAGCGCAGGCGACGACTGTGCCGTGGCGGAGTCTGTGAAAGCAGCTTCCGATATTTATGCGCCAGTGGGCGGCGAAATCGTGGCCGTGAACGATGCGCTGAGCGATTCACCGGAGCTGGTGAACAGCGAACCGTACACCGGCGGCTGGATCTTCAAAATCAAAGCCAGCGACGAGGCCGAGGTTGCCGCGCTGTTAGATGCTACGGCGTATGCAGCACTGCTGGAAGACGAATAAGCCTTTTCCCTCTCCCTGTGGGAGAGGGGAGGGTGAGGGGGAACAGACGACACTCTCACCCCAGCCCTCTCTCTAAAGGAGAGGGAGAAAACACATTCACCGCACGTTTCAGGAACCATCGCTCATGACACAGACTTTAAGCCAGCTTGAAAACCGTGGCGCTTTCATTGAACGTCACATCGGGCCGGATGCTCAGCAACAGCAGGAGATGCTGAAGACAGTTGGCGCGGATTCGTTAAACGCCCTGATCGGCCAAATCGTGCCTAAGGACATCCAGCTCGCGACGCCACCGCAGGTCGGTGAAGCGACCACCGAATACGCCGCGCTGGCGGAGCTGAAAGCCATTGCCGGCCTCAACAAGCGCTTTAAGTCTTATATTGGCATGGGATACACCCCTGTACAATTGCCGCCGGTGATTCTGCGCAACATGCTGGAAAACCCAGGCTGGTACACCGCGTATACCCCGTATCAGCCGGAAGTGTCGCAAGGCCGTCTGGAAGCGTTATTGAACTTCCAGCAGGTGACGCTGGATCTGACGGGTCTGGATATTGCCTCCGCTTCTCTGCTTGATGAAGCCACCGCCGCCGCTGAAGCAATGGCGATGGCGAAACGCGTCAGTAAGCTCAAGAACGCCAATCGCTTCTTTGTCGCCGCTGACGTTCATCCGCAAACGCTGGACGTGGTGCGCACGCGTGCAGAAACCTTCGGCTTTGAGGTGATTGTCGATGAAGCGGATAAAGTGCTGGATCACCAGGATGTCTTCGGCGTGCTGCTGCAGCAGGCAGGAACGACCGGTGAAGTCCACGATTACAGCAGCCTGATTGCTGAACTGAAATCGCGAAAAATTGTGGTCAGCGTGGCGGCCGATTTTATGGCGCTGGTGCTACTCACCGCACCGGGCAAGCAGGGCGCGGATATTGTGTTTGGTTCGGCCCAGCGCTTCGGCGTGCCGATGGGTTATGGCGGACCACACGCCGCATTCTTTGCGGCGAAAGATGAATTCAAACGCTCCATGCCTGGCCGTATTATCGGTGTGTCGAAAGATGCCGCCGGTAACACCGCGCTGCGCATGGCGATGCAGACGCGCGAGCAGCATATCCGTCGCGAGAAGGCGAACTCCAACATCTGTACCTCGCAGGTACTGTTGGCAAATATCGCCAGCCTGTATGCGGTGTTCCATGGCCCGGTTGGCCTGAAGCGTATCGCCACCCGCATTCACCGTTTCACAGATATTCTGGCTGCCGGTTTACAGCAGAAAGGACTGAAGCTGCGTCACGAGCATTACTTCGACACCTTGTGTGTGGAAGTGGCCGATAAAGCGGGCGTTCTGGCGCGTGCCGAAGCGGCAGAAATTAACCTGCGCAGCGATATCCTCAACGCTGTGGGTATCACACTTAATGAAACCACCACCCGCGAAGACGTTAACGCGCTGTTTGCCGTTTTGCTGGGTGATGCTCACGGTCTGGATATCAACACCCTGGATAAAGACGTGGCGCACGACAGCCGCTCTATTCAGGAAAGCATGCTGCGTAACGACGCAATCCTGACCCATCCGGTGTTTAACCGCTATCACAGCGAAACCGAGATGATGCGCTATATGCACTCTCTGGAACGCAAAGATCTGGCGCTGAACCAGGCGATGATCCCGCTGGGCTCCTGTACCATGAAGCTCAACGCCGCTGCGGAAATGATCCCGATTACCTGGCCGGAATTCTCTGAGCTGCACCCGTTCTGCCCGGCAGATCAGGCGGAAGGTTATCATCAGATGATCAACCAGCTCTCCGACTGGCTGGTGAAACTGACCGGTTATGACGCGCTTTGCATGCAGCCAAACTCCGGCGCGCAGGGTGAATATGCGGGCCTGCTGGCGATTCGTCACTACCATGAGAGCCGCAATGAAGGGCATCGTGATATCTGCCTGATCCCAAGCTCCGCGCACGGTACTAACCCGGCATCAGCGCAGATGGCAGGGATGGAAGTGGTGGTGGTGGCCTGTGATAAGAACGGCAACATCGATCTGGCCGATCTGCGTGCGAAAGCAGAACAGGCGGGCGATAAGCTCTCCTGCATCATGGTCACTTACCCGTCCACCCACGGCGTATACGAAGAGACAATTCGTGAAGTGTGCGAAGTGGTGCATCAGTTTGGCGGCCAGGTTTACCTCGACGGCGCGAACATGAACGCGCAGGTGGGCATTACCTCTCCGGGCTTTATCGGCGCGGACGTCTCGCACCTGAACCTGCACAAAACCTTCTGCATTCCACACGGCGGTGGCGGTCCGGGTATGGGCCCAATCGGCGTGAAAGCGCATCTGGCACCGTTTGTTCCTGGCCACAGCGTGGTGCAAATTGAAGGCATGCTGACCCGCCAGGGCGCGGTCTCTGCTGCACCGTTTGGCAGTGCGTCTATTCTGCCGATTAGCTGGATGTATATCCGCATGATGGGGGCCGAAGGGTTGAAGCAGGCCAGTCAGGTAGCGATTCTGAATGCAAACTACATCGCGACCCGTCTGAAAGAAGCGTATCCGGTGCTTTACACCGGGCGTGATGGCCGCGTGGCGCACGAATGCATTCTGGATATTCGTCCCCTGAAAGAAGAGACGGGCATCAGCGAACTGGATATTGCCAAGCGTCTGATCGATTACGGATTCCATGCGCCGACGATGTCGTTCCCGGTGGCGGGTACGCTGATGGTTGAACCGACCGAATCAGAAAGCAAAGTAGAGCTGGACCGCTTTATCAATGCGATGCTGGCGATTCGCAGTGAAATTACCCGTGTGAAACAGGGGGAATGGACGCTGGAAGATAACCCGCTGGTGAATGCGCCCCACACCCAAAACGAGCTGGTGGCAGAGTGGACCCACGGTTATACCCGCGAAGAAGCCGTCTTCCCGGCGGGTGTGGCAAACAAATACTGGCCGACCGTGAAACGTCTCGACGATGTGTATGGCGACCGCAATCTGTTCTGCTCTTGCGTGCCAATGAGTGAATATGAGTAATACTCAATGAGATGACCTAAGCCGGGTGATGATCACCCGGCTTTTTTATTGGGGTAGGGTTTTATGGCTATTGCACTTGTTACTGGCGCCAGCCGCGGTATCGGTAAGGCTACTGCGCTTCAACTGGGCCGCGAAGGATTCACCGTCGCCGTCAATTATCATCACAACATCAAAGCCGCGACCAGCGTGGTTGAGGAGATTATCGAAGCGGGCGGCAAAGCGTTTGCGCTGCGTGCCGATATCAGCGATGAAGCCCAGGTGTTGGCGATGTTTGAGAGCATCGATCGGGAAGGCGAACCGTTAACGGCTCTGGTGAACAACGCCGGCATTTTGTTCGAGCAAAGCACGATTGAAAATCTCAGCGCCGAGCGGATCAACCGCGTGCTGGCAACTAACGTCACTGGCTATTTCCTCTGCTGCCGCGAAGCGGTGAAACGTATGTCTCACAAGCACAACGGCAAGGGCGGGGCGATTGTGAATGTCTCGTCGGCGGCATCGCGTCTTGGCGCACCGGGCGAATATGTCGATTATGCGGCGTCGAAAGGGGCGGTCGATTCATTGACGACCGGTCTGGCGCTGGAAGTCGCAGCGTACGGCATTCGGGTGAACTGCGTGCGTCCCGGTCTGATCTATACCGACATTCACGCTTCCGGCGGGGAACCAGGACGGGTGGATCGGGTGAAATCCGCCTTACCGATGCAACGTGGCGGACAGCCGGAAGAAGTGGCGCAGGCGATTGTCTGGCTGCTGAGCGAGAAAGCGTCGTACGTGACCGGGAGCTTTCTCGAGTTAGCGGGTGGGAAGTGAGTTGTCACCCCTCACCCCGGCCCTCTCCCCCGAGGGGAGAGGGAGAAACCAGAAGGATCCCTGCGAGGCAGAAACCAGACGTTTCCGTGCGAGGGAGAAACCAGACGGTTCCCTGCGGGGGAGAAACCAGACGTTTCCCTGTGATGGAGAAACCAGACGGTTCCCTGCGGGGGAGAAACCAGACGTTTCCCTGTGAGGGAGAAACCAGACGGTTCCCTACAAGGAAAAACAAGACAGTTCCCTCTCCCCTATGGGGAGAGGGTTAGGGTGAGGGGAACTATTCCTCAGAGATTTTCGCCGTTGCTGGCGATCACTTCTTTGTACCAGTTAAAGCTCTTCTTACGGGAGCGGGACATGTCGCCTGTACCGTCGTCGTGCTTGTTCACATAGATAAAGCCGTAGCGCTTGCTGTACTGACCGGTAGTGAATGACACGCAGTCAATGCAGCCCCACGGAGTGTAACCCATCAGATCCACGCCGTCGTAAGTGACTGCCTTGATCATCTCTTCTACATGGGCACGCAGGTAGTCGATGCGGTAGTCATCGTTGATACTGCCGTCTTCTTCGACTTTGTCATACGCGCCAAAGCCATTTTCGACAATAAACAGCGGTTTTTGATAGCGCTCATACAGCTCGCACAGGGCAAAGCGCAGCCCCACCGGATCAATCTGCCAGCCCCAGTCGGAGGCTTTAACGTGAGGGTTCGGTACGCTGCCTTCGAAGCCAGAAATCGCGTCGCCGGTGCCGCCTTCAGCTTTAACAGCATTGGTCATGTAGTAGCTGAACCCTAAATAATCACAGGTACCTTCGCGCAGGATTTGCTCGTCGCCCGTTTCCATCTGAATGTTAAACCCACGGCGCTCCCACTCGTTCAGCACATAGGACGGGTAATAACCGCGCAGCTGTACGTCGGTAAAGACATAGCGCTCACGCATAGATTCCTGAGCAAACATCACGTCTTCCGGTTTACAGGAGAACGGATAAAGCGCCACCATCGCCAGCATGCAGCCCACTTTCATTTCCGGATTAATGCGGCGCGCGGCTTTCACCGCCAGAGCGCTGGCAACGAACTGGTGATGGAGAACCTGGTACATGGTCTCTTCCGGGTTTTCGTGTTCGGTATAGACCACGCCGGAGCAGCAATAACCAAACAGTGGCGCACGCCAGTTACGCTGGTTGTTAATTTCGTTGAAGGTCATCCAGTATTTGACCTTGCTCTTGTAGCGCTCGAAGACCACTTCGGCAAAGCGTACAAAGAAATCCACCACTTTGCGGTTGGTCCACCCGCCGTACTCCTGCACCAGATGCAGCGGCATTTCGAAGTGGGAGAGGGTGATGACTGGTTCGATGTTGTACTTCAGCAGTTCGTCGAACATATCGTCGTAGAACTGCAGCCCTTCTTCGTTCGGCTGCGTTTCGTCACCTTTCGGGAAGATTCGCGTCCAGGCGATAGAGGTACGGAAACATTTGAAGCCCATCTCCGCAAACAGCTTGATGTCTTCTTTATAGTGGCCGTGGAAGTCGATAGCTTCGTGGTTTGGATAGTACTTGCCCGGTACCACTTCCTGCGTGATTTCGCGCGGTACGCCGTGTGCGCCGCCCGTCAGTACGTCACAAATGCTCGGCCCTTTACCGCCTTTGTTCCAGCCGCCTTCGACCTGATGCGCCGCAACCGCGCCGCCCCATAAAAAATCTTTTGGTAAAGTCAGTTTTTTCATGTTTGCTAATCTCGTCTTATTACATTTGTAATCGAGTCTAGCAAAGAGGAATTAAATGTCACGATATAACAATTCACGCTTAATGTGATTTGTTACATCAAAAAAACAGGTTGTTTTATTCTGCCAGTTTCTTCGCCAGTTTACGGCCTAATGATTCGAGAATATAAATAACCGGGATCTGCGTGGTAATATCGTACACGCCGCCGATGCGGGTTTGCGGCACATGCCAGGAGAGATTAAAATCGGCAAGCTTAGCCAGACGCGAGTGCTCGTGGCTGGTGATGGACAGGACTTTGCAGTGGTGCAGGCTGAACTGACTGGCGAACCGCAGGATCTCTTCGGTTTCGCCGGAGACCGAAAGTACAATCGCCAGCGCATTTTTTGCCATGTCATTGGTGACGGGGAAATAAGGGTCGTCAATATGGTTACTGAATTTGCCAATATTTGAAAAGAAGCGCGCGCCATATTTCGCCAGAGAACCTGAAGTCCCCGCGCCGACAAATATAATACGCTCGGATGATAATATAATATCAACCGCCTGCGCTAATAAAAGGTCAAATTCTTCGTTATTAACGCTTCGGAAAAAACTAATAATTTCACTGGCACCAAAATTGGCCTGCTGCGGTTCATTTTGTTCTAAATACAATTTAAACCGGACGCGAAACTCCGAATAGCCATCGCAGTTGAGCTTGCGGCAGAAGCGCAGCACCGTGGTCGTGGAAACGCCTGCTGCGTCTGCCAGCTCGCGAATGGTCATGTACGTCACTTTGTCTCGGTTTTTAACGACATAGTTGTAGACCATCATTTCCAGATTGTTGAGACTGGCAATGGCGGAATGGGAGAACATGCTCACAGTGGCTAAACTCACTCATCAGACTTCATCTACAGGGAATAATAACATGCAGCCTAACGACATCACTTTTTTTCAGCGTTTTCAGGACGACATTCTGGCAGGACGTAAAACCATCACCATCCGTGATGAAGCCGAATCGCATTTCAGGGCAGGTGACATTTTGCGCGTTGGCCGTTTTGAGGATGATGGCTATTTCTGCACGATTGAAGTGCTCGGTATCTCAACCGTCACGCTGGACACTCTGACAGAGAAACACGCCCAGCAGGAGAACATGACGCTGTCCGAACTCAAACAGGTGATTAGCGAGATCTACCCCGATCAGACGCAGTTTTATGTGATTGATTTCAAATGCATATAATTTAAACTAACATGTGTTAGGTGAAAATTTATTTCAAATTTATGATTTATAGGGATTAATCCGGAATTGATATTTATTTTAGCTAACATGTGTTCACTGGAATCATTCTCAGTTAGCATAGTTAAGCGATACATTATGATCTTATCTTCTTCCGGAGTTTCCTATGGGTAGCAAGCCACTCATTGAACAGGGATATTCATTGGCTGAGGAAATAGCCAATAGCATCAGCCATGGTATTGGCCTGGTTTTTGGCATTGTCGGGTTGGTTTTACTGCTGGTCCAGGCCATAGACACTAACGCTAACGCAATGGCTATCACCAGCTACAGCTTGTACGGCGGGAGCATGATTCTGCTCTTTCTCGCCTCAACCCTCTATCACGCCATTCCGCATCAGCGGGCGAAGCAATGGCTCAAGAAGTTCGATCACTGCGCTATCTATGTTTTGATCGCCGGCACCTATACACCGTTTTTACTGGTGGGATTAAACTCTCCGCTGGCGCGTGGCCTGATGATTGTGATCTGGAGCCTGGCGCTGATAGGTATCTTGTTTAAGCTTATTTTTGCTCATCGCTTTGAAGTGCTGTCGCTGGTGACGTACCTGACGATGGGCTGGCTGTCGCTGATTGTGATTTATCAACTGGCTATCAAGCTCTCTGCGGGGGGCGTAACGCTGCTGGCGCTGGGCGGGATCGTCTACACGCTTGGCGTGATTTTTTACGTTTGCAATCGTATTCCCTACAACCATGCTATCTGGCACGGCTTTGTACTGGGGGGCAGCGTGTGCCACTTCCTGGCGATCTATCTGTACGTTGGGCAGGTTTGATAGCGAGCGGCCTGATGCTCTCACCCTAAACCACTCCCACAGGGAGAGGGCGCAAAAACTAAAAACGGTAACCTTTGGGTTACCGTTTTGCGTTTACCATTCGCCACCGGCGATTCACAACGCTAATAAGATTACTCTTCTAACGAATACGGCAGTGGCTCAATGCTCAACGTGCTGGCATCGTCACGTACGCGGAATACGCTGTTCGCTTCCATGTCATTATTCATCACAACCTGTACCAACAGACGACCATCGTCGAGCTGAACGGCAGCCAGTACCGTGCCGGTGCGACGCCAGTTGTCACCCATTTTCAGCTCCAGATCTTCACCGGCTTCCGGTACCCGGCTGGCATGACCCGCCAGATACCAGAGCGCACGTTTATTCGCGCCACGGAATTTCGCCCGCGCCACCATCTCCTGGCCGGTATAACACCCTTTTTTAAAGCTGATGCCGCCGAGTGCCTGCAGATTGGTCGCCTGCGGAATAAACTGCGCACTGTTAACCGCATCAATGACCGGTAACCCGGCTTCGATGTTCAGCGCTAACCACTGCTGGCTGTTGTTGAGCTGCGCTTCGCCGCGAAGCGCTTCAGTGATGCGTTCCGCGGTAGCGACATCGGTGACCAACAAAAAACGTTCCGCAGGATGTTCAAACCACAAGATTGACGTGACGCCATCATTGATTAGCTGTTTATCGGCATCCGGCAGTTCGCTGAACAGATTTTTTAATGCAGCGCGAGCCTGAAAACCGGCCACACCCAGCAGCACATGTTCATCATCCGCAGAGATGGTGACTTTTGAGAAAACCGCGTACTTTTTCAGTTCAGCCAACTGCGCATCGCGCAGGCTACGACGCTCAATTAAAGCGAAGCCACCCTCACGACGGAACAGACGCAGATTGCTCCACATCTTGCCCTTCGGATCGCAGTGCGCGGCCAGCAGATGCTGGTGTTCGTTCATCTGCCCGACATCAGCCGTGACCTGGCCTTGCAGATACTTTTCGCTATCGGCTCCGGTGAGCGTCGCCAGCGCCCAGTCATCCAGAGAAATCAGCGTCAGCGGCAGACGCGTTGAGGCGACGGGCTGGCGAGGAGGAAATGGAGTAAAAGCCATGTTTATGTCCTGAATTGCTTAACGCTTCGATAATGCCTAATGGTAAAAGAGACTGTAGTCATTGCAAGCGCTTTTAGCAGCCCAATTGTGCCTTATCACCAATCTGCGCAGCGCCACGCATAACAGAGTAATCCCCTGTCTTGTTGTGGTTTTTTCTTGAAGCATGCTTCCAGTCCGTGATATTCCAGTAATTAAACAGCAAAAAACACGTTACACTAGAAATCGTCCCTCTTAGAGGTAGAAGAAACGTTAAGCAGGAAATCGACATGGACATTAACAACAAGGCCCGAATCCACTGGGCGTGCCGTCGCGGCATGCGTGAACTTGATATTTCCGTCATGCCATTCTTCGAGTATGAGTACGACAGCTTGAGCGATGACGATAAGCGTCTGTTTATTCGCCTGCTTGAGAGTGACGATCCTGATTTATTCAACTGGCTGATGAATCACGGCAAACCCGCCGACACCGAGTTGCAACGGATGGTGCAATTAATTCAAACACGGAATCGGGAACGTGGTCCTGTGGCAATCTGATCTGCGCGTCTCGTGGCGCTCACAGTGGATGTCTTTATTGCTCCACGGAATGGTTGCGGCTTTCATTTTGTTGATGCCGTGGCCACTCAGCTATACCCCGTTATGGATGCTGTTGCTGTCATTAGTGGTGTTCGACAGCGTTCGCAGCCAACGGCGCATTAACGCCCGTCAGGGTGAAATTAAACTGATGATGGATTCTCGTCTGCGCTGGCAAGGCAAAGAGTGGGAAATTGTCGGCACACCCTGGATGTTAAATTCCGGGATGATGTTTCGTTTGCGCAAAGAAAACGGTGGGCGCTGCCAGCATCTGTGGTTGTCCGCGGACAGTATGGATGCCAGTGAATGGCGGGATTTGCGTCGGATGATCTTGCAGCAACCGACGCCGGGACGGTAGCGGATTAACTAAATTTTTCCGCCATTTCGCCAAGAATTTGCTCGCACCAGTTCTGCAACCGCTCTTCGCTGAGATCGTATTGATTGGTCTCATCGAGGGCCAGTCCGACAAACAGTTGGCCATCGGCAATGATCGGTTTTTGACTGGTAAACTCATAGCCTTCGGTTGGCCAGTAACCGATAAAGGTGACCCCTTTCGGTGCGAGCTTATCATGCAACATACCGAGTGCATCGAGGAACCACTCGCCATAGCCAAGCTGATCGCCCATGCCATAGAGCGCAATGATTTTGCCTTCAAGATTGAGCGAATCGAGCTGATCCCAGATGGCTTCCCAGTCTTCCTGTAACTCGCCAAAATCCCAGGTCGGGATGCCAAGAATCAGAACGTCATACTGTTCCATCTCTGTGGGGGCATCGTCTTTAAGATTGTGCAGTGTGACCAGTTCAGGGCCGATGATGTCACGAATTTTCTCCGCAGCCATCTCGGTGTAGCAGGTGCTGGAACCATAAAACAGACCTATATTCATCGCGTAAACTTCTCAATACTTGCTATGACGTTGCGCGTAGTGTACCAGAAACCTGTACCATTACGTCATAATGGCCGATTGCAGAATCACAGGAGCAGACGTGGAAAAGGATCTCGCACTCATCGAACAGTTTCTCGATGCGCTCTGGCTGGAGAAAAACCTGGCGGAAAATACGCTTAGCGCTTATCGCCGGGATCTGACAATGCTGGTGGAATGGCTTGCGCATCGCGGTCTTACGCTTGAGCAGGCGCAGAGCGACGATCTGCAAGCCCTGTTAGCAGAGCGGATGGATGGCGGATACAAAGCGACCAGCTCCGCGCGACTGCTGAGCGCGATGCGACGGCTTTTTCAGCATCTTTATCGTGAAAAGCGTCGCAGTGACGATCCCAGCGCGCTGCTGGCGTCGCCTAAGCTTCCACAGCGTTTACCTAAAGATCTCAGCGAAGCGCAGGTTGAGCGGTTATTACAGACGCCAGCGGTTGACCTGCCGCTGGAGTTACGCGATAAAGCCATGCTTGAAGTGTTATATGCCACCGGGCTGCGCGTTTCGGAACTTGTCGGTTTGACGATGAGTGACATCAGCCTGCGTCAGGGCGTGGTACGCGTGATTGGTAAAGGCAATAAAGAACGTCTTGTGCCGCTGGGCGAAGAGGCGGTGTACTGGGTCGAGTCCTATCTTGAACACGGGCGGCCGTGGTTGTTGAACGGGGTCTCTATTGACGTTCTGTTCCCGAGCCAGCGCGCCCAGCAAATGACGCGTCAAACCTTCTGGCATCGCATTAAGCATTACGCCACACTGGCGGGTATCGACAGTGAAAAACTTTCGCCGCACGTTCTGCGTCACGCTTTTGCGACACATTTGCTCAATCATGGCGCCGATTTGCGCGTGGTGCAGATGCTGCTTGGGCATAGCGATCTCTCGACGACGCAAATCTACACTCATGTAGCCACGGAACGACTGCGGCAGCTACACCAACAGCACCACCCACGAGCGTGAGTGCCGACCAATTGTTATAGGATCGAAAATGAAAAAATCTTTAGCGCTGTTCTCTCTGTTGGCCGCGTCGTTTACCGGCTTTGCTCATGCTGACGATGCAGCAATCAAACAGTCACTGGCCAAGCTGGGCGTATCCAGCAGTGATATCCAGTCTGCACCGATCGCGGGCATGAAAACGGTGCTGACCAACAGCGGCGTTCTGTATGTGACCGAAGACGGTAAACATATCATTCAGGGACCGATGTACGACGTGAGCGGCGCCCAGCCGGTTAACGTGACCAACCAGTTGCTGATGAAAAATCTCAATGCGCTGGAAAAAGAGATGATCGTCTACAAAGCGGCGCAGGAAAAACACGTCATTACCGTCTTCACGGATATCACCTGTGGCTACTGCCACAAGCTGCATGAAGAGATGAAAGACTACAACGCGCTGGGGATCACCGTGCGTTACCTGGCGTTCCCGCGCGCTGGCGTACAGAGCCAGCCTGAACAGGATATGAAAGCCATCTGGTGTGCCAAAGACCGCAATAAAGCCTTTGATGACGCGATGAACGGCAAGGGGGTAAAACCTGCATCCTGTGATATTGATATCGCCAACCATTATGCGTTAGGCGTGCAGTTTGGCGTGACCGGAACCCCCGCTATTGTGCTGAACAGTGGCTATGTTGTTCCGGGTTATCAGGGGCCAAAAGAGATGAAAGAGTTTCTCGACGCGCACCAAAAACAATTTGGCGGTAAATAATTCGCGTGAAATCAAAAACACAATTGCGCCGCCGTGAGGTCGACGACAGCGTTGATTTACCTGACAATCTGACGCCACTTTTGCGCCGGTTATATGCCGGGCGTGGCGTTCGTACAGCCATCGAGCTTGAGCGCAGCGTCAAAGGTATGTTGCCGTGGCAGCAGCTCAGCGGTGTCGAAAAAGCCACGGAGCTGCTCTATAACGCCTTCCTCGAAGGCACGCGGATTGTCGTGGTAGGTGATTTTGATGCCGATGGCGCCACCAGCACCGCGCTGAGTGTGCTCAGCCTGCGTGCGCTCGGCTGCGATAACGTCACCTATCTGGTGCCGAACCGCTTTGAAGACGGCTACGGACTCAGCCCGGAAGTGGTCGATCAGGCCCACGCCCGTGGCGCGCAGATGATCTTGACCGTCGATAACGGGATCTCTTCGCATGCCGGAGTAGAGCGTGCACACCAGCTCGGGATCCCGGTGCTGGTGACGGATCACCACTTACCCGGCGACACGCTGCCCGCCGCTGAAGCCATCATCAACCCGAATCTGCGCGATTGCGACTTCCCGTCGAAATCGCTCGCGGGAGTAGGGGTGGCGTTTTATCTGATGCTGGCGTTGCGCGCACTTCTGCGTGATAAAGGCTGGTTTGAAACGCGCGGTATTGCCGTGCCAAATCTGGCTGAATATCTCGATCTGGTGGCGCTGGGAACGGTGGCTGATGTGGTCCCTCTCGACACCAATAACCGTATTTTGACCTGGCAGGGACTGGGACGTATTCGGGCGGGAAAATGCCGTCCCGGAATTAAAGCGCTGCTGGAAATTTCCAATCGCGATCCGCTTAAGCTGGCGGCAAGCGATTTAGGTTTTGCTCTTGGACCGCGTCTGAATGCCGCCGGACGGCTGGACGATATGTCCGTGGGTGTGGCGCTCTTGCTGTGCGATAACATTGGTGAAGCGCGCGTTCTGGCCAATGAACTGGATGCGCTGAACCAGACGCGCAAAGAGATTGAGCAGGGAATGCAGGCAGAAGCGCTGATCCTGTGCGAAAAGCTTGAACGTAGTAGCGACACGCTGCCCGGTGGGCTGGCGATGTATCATCCGGAGTGGCATCAGGGCGTCGTTGGAATTCTGGCATCGCGCATCAAAGAGCGTTTTCATCGCCCGGTGATTGCCTTTGCCCCGGCGGGTGACGGAACGCTAAAAGGTTCTGGCCGTTCCATTCAGGGACTGCACATGCGAGACGCGCTGGAGCGTCTGGACACGCTATATCCGGGGCTGATGATCAAGTTTGGTGGCCATGCCATGGCGGCCGGTTTATCGCTGGAAGAGGCGAAATTCGACGAATTTCAGCAGCGCTTTAGCGAACTGGTCACCGACTGGATTGATCCTTCGCTGCTTCAGGGCGAAGTGATCTCCGATGGGCCACTGTCTGCATCTGAGATGACGATGGAGGTTGCGCAGCTGCTGCGCGACGCCGGTCCGTGGGGGCAAATGTTCCCGGAGCCGCTGTTCGACGGGCGTTTCCGCCTGCTGCAACAGCGTTTGGTGGGCGAGCGTCATCTTAAGGTCATGGTCGAGCCGGTGGGCGGCGGTCCGCTGCTGGATGGGATTGCTTTTAACGTCGACACCTCGGTCTGGCCAGATAACGGCGTGCGCGAAGTCGAACTGGCCTACAAACTCGATATTAACGAGTTTCGTGGTAATCGCAGTTTGCAAATCATCATCGATCATATCTGGCCAATTTAGCGTCACTATTTCCTATAAAAAAGAGCGTGGATTCGGTACAATCCCGCTCTTATCACCGCATTTTGACTAGTCCAATAAAGAAAACGACCATGTTTGAAATTAATCCGGTAAAAAACCGCATTCAAGACCTCACGGAGCGCTCCGACGTTCTTAGGGGGTATCTTTGACTACGATGCCAAGAAAGAGCGTCTGGAAGAAGTAAACGCCGAGCTGGAACAGCCGGACGTCTGGAACGAACCTGAACGCGCACAGGCGCTGGGTAAAGAGCGTTCCTCACTCGAAGCCATCGTCGAAACGTTGGATCAAATGTCTCAGGGGCTGGAAGACGTTTCCGGTCTGCTGGAGTTAGCCGTCGAAGCCGACGACGAAGAAACCTTCAACGAAGCCATCGCCGAACTCGACGTGCTTGAGGAAAAGCTGGCACAGCTCGAATTCCGCCGCATGTTCTCTGGCGAATACGACAGCGCCGATTGCTATCTCGATATTCAGGCCGGTTCTGGCGGTACAGAAGCTCAGGACTGGGCGAGCATGCTTACGCGCATGTATCTGCGCTGGGCTGAAGCGCGCGGCTTTAAAACAGAAATTATCGAAGAGTCTGAAGGCGAAGTGGCGGGTATCAAATCCGTGACCATCAAGATCATCGGTGATTACGCTTACGGCTGGCTGCGTACCGAAACCGGCGTTCACCGTCTGGTGCGCAAAAGCCCGTTCGATTCCGGCGGCCGCCGTCATACCTCTTTCAGCTCCGCGTTTGTCTATCCGGAAGTGGAAGATGATATCGACATCGAAATCAACCCGGCCGATCTGCGTATCGACGTATACCGCGCATCTGGTGCGGGTGGTCAGCACGTTAACCGTACGGAATCCGCGGTGCGTATCACGCATATTCCGACCGGTCTGGTGACACAGTGCCAGAACGACCGTTCGCAGCATAAGAACAAAGACCAGGCCATGAAGCAGATGAAAGCGAAGCTTTATGAGCTGGAGATGCAGAAGAAAAATGCTGAGAAACAGGTGATGGAAGATAACAAATCTGACATCGGCTGGGGCAGCCAGATTCGTTCTTACGTCCTCGATGACTCCCGTATCAAAGATCTGCGTACCGGGGTTGAAACCCGTAACACGCAGGCGGTGCTGGACGGCAGCCTGGACCAATTTATCGAAGCAAGTTTGAAAGCAGGGTTATGAGGAACCAACATGTCTGAACAACAAGCACAGGGCACTGACGCGGTAGTCGATCTTAATAACGAACTGAAAACCCGTCGCGAGAAGCTGGCTGCACTGCGTGAGCAGGGTATCCCATTCCCTAACGATTTTCGTCGCGATCATACCTCAGACCAGCTGCACGCTGACTTCGACGCGAAAGAAAACGAAGAGCTGGAAGCGCTGAACGTAGAAGTGTCCGTTGCAGGCCGCATGATGACCCGTCGTATCATGGGTAAAGCGTCTTTCGTGACTTTGCAGGACGTCGGTGGCCGTATTCAGCTGTACGTTTCCCGTGACGATCTGCCAGAAGGTATTTATAACGAGCAGTTCAAGAAGTGGGATCTGGGCGATATCCTCGGCGCGAAAGGCAAGCTGTTCAAGACGAAGACGGGCGAACTGTCGATTCACTGCACCGAACTGCGTTTGCTGACTAAAGCACTGCGTCCGCTGCCGGATAAATTCCACGGCCTGCAGGATCAGGAAGCGCGCTATCGTCAGCGCTACCTGGATCTCATCTCTAACGATGAATCGCGCAAAACCTTCAAAATCCGTTCCCAGATTATGGCGGGTATTCGTCAGTTCATGGTTGGCCGTGATTTTATGGAAGTGGAAACCCCGATGATGCAGGTGATTCCTGGCGGTGCGTCTGCGCGTCCATTCATCACCCATCATAACGCTCTGGATCTGGACATGTACCTGCGTATCGCGCCGGAACTGTACCTGAAGCGTCTGGTGGTTGGCGGCTTCGAACGTGTGTTCGAGATTAACCGTAACTTCCGTAACGAAGGCATCTCCGTTCGCCATAACCCAGAGTTCACTATGATGGAACTCTACATGGCGTACGCAGATTACAAAGATCTGATTGAGCTGACCGAGTCGCTGTTCCGTACCCTGGCGCAGGATATTCTCGGTACCACCGAAGTGCCTTACGGCGATGAAGTGTTCGACTTTGGTAAGCCGTTCGTCAAACTGACCATGCGCGAAGCGATCAAGAAATACCGTCCGGAAACCGAAATGGCCGATCTGGATAACTTCGATTCCGCTAAAGCGATTGCTGAAAGCATCGGGATCAAAGTTGAGAAAAGCTGGGGTCTGGGCCGTATCGTGACCGAGATCTTCGAAGAAGTGGCCGAAGCGCACCTGATTCAGCCAACCTTCATCACCGAATATCCGGCAGAAGTTTCTCCGCTGGCTCGTCGTAATGATGAGAATCCGGAAATCACCGATCGCTTTGAGTTCTTCATCGGCGGCCGTGAAATCGGTAACGGCTTTAGCGAGCTGAACGATGCGCAGGATCAGGCACAGCGTTTCCAGGATCAGGTTGATGCGAAAGCAGCAGGCGACGACGAAGCCATGTTCTTCGACGAAGACTACGTCACTGCCCTGGAGCATGGCTTACCGCCAACGGCGGGTCTGGGGATTGGTATCGACCGCATGGTGATGCTGTTCACTAACAGCCACACCATCCGCGATGTGATCCTCTTCCCGGCGATGCGTCCGGTGAAGTAAGTCGTTGAGACATAAAAAAAGCCCCGGTGTATACGCCGGGGCTTTTTTATTTCTGTTATTCACTCGCCACTCGCAAAGAGCCTGAGCTTTTCATGCGCGCTGGCGGCTTCTGAAACCATCCACGGACTAAACGCCCAGGGCGTTGCTTTAAGGGCGCGTAACAATGGATCCAGCTGAACCCACTGATACTGCATCACTTCATCAGGATTAATCATCAGCGGGCTGATTATCTTTGCGGCGTAAACCGGGCAAATTTCATTTTCAACGATCCCGGAAGGATCGACTTCACGGTAGCGAAAATCCGCGGCAATCGGCGTGATGTCGGCAATCTCGACACCAATTTCATATCGGCAGCGTCGGACAATGGCGTGTTCGGTGCTCTCATCGAGTTGGGGATGCCCACAGACGGAGTTCGTCCAGACACCGGGCCAGGCTTTTTTACTCAGGGCGCGACGCGTAACGAGGCATTCGCCCTGTGAATTAAACAGCCACGAAGAGAAGGCCAGATGCAGCGAAGTGTTTGAGGTGTGCGCGGCATATTTCTCCTGGGTGCCAATCACCTCTCCCAGGTCGTTGACCAAAAGGACATGTTCTTGTTTGTTCATTCCTGCTCCACTACCCGAACAGCGGGAAGGCGATTATATCGCACTCTCAGGCAGACGGATTGTCTCCCTGAGCTGAAAAGAGTATTTGCGGCAAAGATTGGCAACAGAATTCAGGCTGCTATCATAGGACGCCATTTACGCTGACCGAGGATCTGTTTTGTTTGCAGGAAGCCTGAAGAGAAATCCCCTTATTGCTATTTTCTGCCTGACGCTGGCACTGCTGCTCGCGGGCTGTTCAGGGAGCAAATCATCGGATACGGGTAGCTATTCCGGTTCGGTCTATACCGTTAAGCGCGGTGATACCCTGTATCGTATTTCTCGTGCGACGGGGACCAGCGTTAAGGATCTGGCGCGTCTTAACAGCATCTCTCCACCTTACACCATTGAAGTGGGCCAGAAGCTCAGGGTCAACGGCAGTTCTTCTGCGACAAAAAAATCATCCTCAAAGAGCGGTAAAACTGCTGCGGTCACGCCTTCATACGCGGTGCCAAAATCGTCATGGCCACCGGTTGGGCAGCGTTGCTGGGTATGGCCTGCCAGCGGAAAAGTGGTGGTACCTTACTCGACGGCAGAGGGGGGCAATAAAGGTATTGATATCGAGGGTACGCGAGGTTCGCCAGTTTATGCCTCGGGCGCGGGAAAAGTGGTTTACGTCGGCGACCAGCTTCGCGGCTACGGTAATTTAATCATGATCAAGCATGGTGAGGATTACATCACCGCTTATGCTCACAATGACTCTCTGCTGGTGAACAACGGGCAGAACGTTAAGGCGGGGCAGAAGATCGCGACGATGGGGAGCACAGGAGCCAGCTCTGTCGCCCTGCATTTCCAAATCCGCTATCGTGCGACGGCTATCGATCCGCAGCGATATCTGCCAGCACAGGGCAGTAAACCGAAGTGTTAAACGGTTAATTATTCACCGGTTAACCATCGGGAGGCTTGTTTGAAGAAGCGTAAGGTCTATAATGCCTTACGCACCTCAAAGCGGGCGTAGTTCAATGGTAGAACGAGAGCTTCCCAAGCTCTATACGAGGGTTCGATTCCCTTCGCCCGCTCCAGTTTCCCTCTTGCGTAAAAGTCACAAAAGCCTCCTCTTCAAGCAACTTAAATAATTATCTATTTTGATCTCCTCTGAGTTCTACCGTTGTGATCCGCCCTTAGTGACGGTTGCGCTAAGTGACACGATGAGATGACGGTATAACGTCAGCGTTGGCGGCCTCTGCCAGGACTTCGCTCACGCTCCTGGCGGTACACGAGCACCCTTATGAGGTGTGAATCTTCTGACAATTTGATGAAGTCGCGTCGCTCCGCTTGTCTCCTTACCACTAACGGGGCTTTATGGCTTCTGTTGCCTGAAATCATGGAGTTAGATCGTAAGCTGTGTGTAAAGTAGTCGTTATGGTTGCATTTCACACAAAACTAATAAGGACTTTAGAGGATGGAAAGCGCAAAGGACCTGGCAAGGGAGATGCTCTCCGCACTGGATCTACAAGATGAAGGAATGTTGGTTGCATACGTTAAGGGCTTTGTTCACTTCCCGGTTAACCTGTATTTCCTCGCTTATGATTTCATCCATACCGATGACAGGCGGCAACACATGGACGATAACATGAGGCTTGCGGAGTTAGTCGAGCGTGCAACTTCAAAGAAGCACATCAACTTAGTTGCAAGAGCGGTAAACGTGTTCATTGATGATTTTATGAAGCACGTCAACATGGCTGATATTGGAAAGGAAGTGGCAGAGGACACGATAGCCTCAACACTGGGGAGCTATACCTTTGGCGAGCTTAGCGGATAAAAAAAGCAAGCTGATTTCTTCACGTATCACCGTATCAATCGCCTTTAGCATGTCTATCAGCACGTTGTTAATGATTGGCGGTGGTGCATCCAGAGCTATCCATGCTTCAAGATTCCTTAAAACGACCAATTACGGCGTATACCGTAAGCTGAAAGATCTCGGTGATCTGGATCTACTCTATTTTGCCATTCAAGATCGGGTTAAGCCTTTTGAGAAAGCAACTAAACTTTCGCAGGAGAATCCCGTGCTCTTTAATAAGGCGGCAGAGTATTTTTTCAAAGGCTTGTGAGCGCTCATTTTTTTGTTTTCCGATACAGTAGCCAGAAAATCAACCCCATGACGATAGTGAACGTCCAGCGCCCTAAAATGAACATGTAAGCGTATTTATCCCCAATAGATTCGGGGAACGCGCTGAACATCAGGATCACGTTAGAGATTACTGACGTTATAGCGAAGAATGCTGAGACTATGATCCCTGTCCAAATTAGGAAGGTAAGCCGTTTTTTCACTCGTGATTTCCTTATCAATTATCTGGTTAATTTCTCCGCAAGTGTACTTAATCGACAATAGCGAGTAAACGCGCGGATATAACTAAACCATTATCGTAGTTGCCCATAAATCAGGATGCCGGATATCAGAACCATGATGGCTCCGGAGCTCATACTGACCCACCGCGCAGCCTGGGGGCGCGTGGCTAATAACGCTCTCGAACCGTAGCCGATCAGCAGATAGATCGCCGTACAGGTGATTAAGTGCAGCAGTGCAAGGGCCGACATCTGCACGGTCACCGACCAGTTTCCTCTGGGATCGGTAAATTGCGGCAACAGTGCCAGAAAGAGAAGAAACACTTTTGGGTTTAGACCACTGATGCACAACCCCTTTAACGCCCACTGATTCCAGCCTCCCGCCTGCTGCTGCGCGGCATTCACCGTTGCGGGATGGCGTAAAATAGCGATCCCCAACCACAGCAGGTAAACAGCTCCCAGCATTGTCAGTAGCGACAGCGCCAGCGGGTGTCCGGCGATCAGCACCCCGACTCCGGCGACCACAATTACCGTTGCCAGTAAATGTCCCGACATCAGCCCCAGCACCGCCGGGAGTACGCGACGACCGTTGATCCCGGCGCTGATGGCGTAAGCCCAGTCGGCACCGGGCGTCATAATAAGCAGGAAAGAGACTACCCAGAATCCCACGACAAAGCTCATTTCCATTTTCTGATAATCCTTCGATGGTCCAACTTCAGAGAGAGAAAGAATACCGATGTCGAAGCGAAATGGGCTTTCAATGTTATGCTGAAAAGAGGTCTTAACGGGGAGAATCTTCCAGATGGATAGCATAGATCGAAAAATACTTGCTGAGTTGCAGTTGGATGGACGCCTGTCGCTGACTGAACTGGCGGAGCGCGTTAATTTGAGCCTGTCTCCCTGCCATCGGCGGGTGCGCGCGCTGGAACAGAGTGGAGCAATAACCGGATACCGCGCCAGTCTCGACCCCGCGAAAATGGGATTTAATTTTGTGGCGATTGTCTTTGCCACTCTCAAGGAGGGCGACAAAAAGGCCGTGAGTGCTTTTGAAATAGCCGTCGAGGAGATTCCGCAAATTGTCCTGGCGCAGCGTCTGTTTGGCGATCCTGATTATCTGATGCATGTGGTCACCCGCGACCTTTCAGCTTTTCAGAAACTGTATGATGAGAAGCTATCTGCGATGCCGGGTGTGCAACACCTGCGTTCAACGTTGGTGATGAAAACCGTGGTGCAGGACAGACCATTCCCACTTGAGAGTCAAAAGCAGGGGCAAACGCTATGATTGAAACCTGCCGACTTATCCTTCGGCAGTGGAAGCCAGAGGATTTTGCACCTTTTGCGGCTTTGAATGGCGACGGGGAGGTGATGCGCTATTTTCCGGCCCTCCTCACTCGGGATGAGAGCGACAATCTTGCCACTCGCTTTAGCGAGGGGATTGCCGAACGTGGCTGGGGCTTTTGGGCCGTAGAATCGAAAAAGAGCGGTGAGTTTGTCGGCAGCGTGGGTTTGCATCCGCAGCCGGACAGATTTGATTTCTCGCCGTGCACCGAAATTGGCTGGCGTCTGGCAAAAAAATTCTGGCAGCAGGGCATGGCGAAGGAAGCGGCTGAGGCCGCGCTGCGCTATGCATTTGAAGAGCTGGCCCTGGAGGAGGTTGTATCATTTACGTCGGTACTGAATACGCCTTCTGAAAACCTGATGAAGCGGCTGGGGATGACCAAGGACACGACGTTTATGCATCCCGCTCTGCCGCCTGACCATCGGCTGGCCGGGCATGTGCTTTATCGGCTGTCGGTGGCGCACTATGTCACAAAGCTGGCTACTGCGCCCGGAAGCGCGCAGTAGCAGGCTTGTCAGTTATCAGGCGTTCACGCGCGTGAATTCGGCATCAATTGCTTCTGCCTGTTCACGCCATTTCGCAAACTGCATCTGGCGCTCCTTGCTGTGGCGCAGCGTCTGCTCCAGCCCTTCAAGCTCGTCGTTCATTAAGACGTATCCTGAGAAGAATCGCTCGACGTAGTCGGGCGCGTTCAGTACTCCAAGCAACTCTTCACGCTGGGTGCGGAAGTTAGCCACCATTTTCTGAATATTTTCAGCAAATTGTTTCTCACGTTTCGCCTGCTCCAGCGAATCCCAGGCTTCCAGTGCCAGCCCGACAACGGAGAGCGCGCCGTTCAGCCCTTTAGCTAAATTAACCGCACCCCAGGGTTTGAATTTCAGCAACTTACCCAGATCCAGTCCGACCATTTTCGCCAATGACACCACGCCATCGCGAGCGGCGATGACGGTAGTATTGTTGATCACTTTGCTTTTCACCACATAGTCCAGGCCCTGTTTGCCCATCGCGGTCAGGGTGCCATTGTAATGGCTAATTTCTGCATTGTAGCCAATCTGCATCTTCTCCAGAGCCTGAGACACGGACTGTAACCGGCGATCGAACTCATTTTGCAGACGAGTCGATATGATGATGCCATTGTCGCCCACCTCGCGTTCGAAAAACGGCAGGTAAGTTTCCATGCTCAGTCCTTCAGCCTGAAGGATCAGTTCGGAGAAGTATTCGGTGACAAAGGAGCGCAACGCTGTGCGGGTGTCGCTCATGTTGGCCTGCATCGCGGTCATTTCTTTGCGCATACGCTGGTGGATGACAGCCAGTTCCGCCACCTCTTCTTTGATGCGCTCGTCCTTCTCAACGGCCACCGGAAGTTTGCGCGTAAGAATGTCACGGATAACGCTTTTTTTCGTCTCTTCGCTCAGGGCCTGAATACCACCACTCAGCGCAATTTTTTCACTGGTCGCGTTTTGCAGAGTGCCGATGTGCGACAGCGCACGGAACTTGTCGGGGTTTTCGAGCCAGTAGTCGGTCCCCATATCAAATGGGTTAGCGGCGACCGCAACAATGCTTAACTCATCGCGCTCTTGCGGGGTGAGGGCGATCAGATCCTGCAGGCGTGACGCGACATTCTGGCACTTCACGCGGGCATTGGACTGGTAATCGTCTTCGTCTTCGACGTCGGCTACTTCATCAAAGCGGCTAAGGACGAACACCGTGCGATCCAGCAAATTGAGGGTGCGGAATAGCCATTCCAGATCCTGTTTATGGCTCTCTTTAATCGGATTGGTGGAGTTCATGACATACAAGACAAGATGCGCTTCGCTGACGTATTTCTTCGTCATGTCTTTGTATTTTTCCATCGACTGCGTCCCTTCGTCGAACTGCTCTTTAAAACCGAACAGCCCTGGGGTGTCAATCAGGACAAAATCAGACCCCACATCATACACTTTGACCTCGTTAGACGATTCCTGGTGGCTGATATTCATGCTCGCCTTATCCAGTTTCTCCATCCAGGCCGCGGCAATGGAGGTTTTACCTTCCGAGAAACCACCAATCAGGGCGATATGCAGTTTCCCATTGGATGCATTCTCTTTTGCCATCTGCAATTTGTGCAGCAAATGCGGGTCCATCTGAATGCCAAATGCTTCACCCTGCTGTAAAAACGCGTTCAGGTTGTTCAGGATTTCGAGATTTTTCGCTTGTTGCGATTTAAAAATATCCAGAGTCTTTTCCATTATTTATCTCCTGAAGCCTCAAGGCTGAGTGAAAGATGGCGTAAATTTTTTGTAGCGTTAATCAGGATCTTATTGATCTGAGAGGCCTGGCGGGTCGGTTCTTCCAGCATCGCTTTCAGCTGTACGACTTTTTGTTCCAGCTCAGGGAACACCTTGTCGATGCCCTCTTCGATTGCTGATTTCATATTTCTGGCAATCTTGTTGAGGTTGTCATCGGCAGACTGTTTCTGCTGCGAGATTTTATAAGAAGAACTGAAGAAGCTGCGCACGGCTTTGTAGACCGCGAAAACCATGCCAGCTAATGCCGGAGCCAGAATCAGCCATCCGGCTGGGTTCCAGAACAGTAAGGCGCCGCCAGCGAGGGTCGCCAGTAAGCTGGTGACTTTCAGGCCATTATCAATATCAATTTTCAGTTCGAACTGATTATCGAATTTATTTTTCTGCAACTTCGAGTAAGTTGCCAGAATTTCCTGAGCATATTTCTGGAAACGCTGCACGATATCTTCGATTTCATCTTTGAACTTATCGAGTTCATTTTTGAAAATATCAGGGAGGTTTTTTTCCAGCTCTGCGTGTTGCTGTTTGATCGTGCTCTCCAGCTCATCCTTAAAGCGATCGTTGCTGATATCGTCTTCAATTTCGCGATAGATCTGTTTTCTGGCACGGCTGCGGAAGGCATCAACGGCGTCCTCACCCTGATTAATCAGGCGGGTCTTTAAAGATGCCAGCGCAATATCCAGCAGCTGATGAGCGTTGATCGTGTCGTGATGCAGTTGTTTTGCCAGTTTGCCGTAGCTCTCTTTTTGCAGACAGGTCAGCTCGGAAGTCACATCATCGACGGTGGTACGGGCTTTATTAAAGTTTGAGCGGGTGATCTTGGCTTTGCTGTCAGCTACCAGCTGTTTGGTCAACAGGGATAAGAATCCTTTCAGACCTGTTTTTTCCAGAATCTCTTCAGGATCTAACTTTTCTAATAACTTGCCGCGTTTTTTGGCATTTTCTGAACCGGGAACCAGATGTTCAGCCACGCTTAAAAACGCTGGCATCGCGCTGACTGACCAGGTATCGCGATAATTATCCCCCAGCTGCTCGCTCATTTTTTTATTCAGATCGTCGAGGCTGAGTTGTTCGTCATCGCTGATTAAAGCCGGGCGGTTTAACTGCAGCGGGTTGGTAATACGTTTATTAAATAGCGTCCAGACTTCGGTCTGCGCATTCAAATGGGCTTTGATTTTCTCCAGCGTACCAGGCGTTTTATCATCCCCTTTTTGCGGAGCCGTTGGCTTACTGGTGACATAGAAAACGGCGTGAGCCTTCTCGACGGCATGCTGTATTTGCGTCAGGACTTTACTCTCTTTTCCTTCGATTCCCGGCACGTCCAGCAAGGCAAAGCGTTGGGCGTCAGCCTCGAAGGGATAAAGCGTGGTGTCCATTGTGAAGTCAGAGACACCGGTACCGATAATTTCACCATCCGCCAGCAGTGACAGCTCTTCCAGTTTGCTCTTTTGCACGGTCTGTAACTGGCGGAGCGAAGCGGCGTGGGAATCGCACTCTGCCTTTTGCGTCTGAAGCGATTTCAGTGCTGCTGATTTTTCGTGTTCCAGCGCCTGCTTCAGTATCTGCTGGCTCTCTTTCTCTTTTTGTTCGGCGGTTTTCACCCACAGATGAATGAATTTACGCCACAGTGAAAACTGTTGACGTTGCGCGGCAATGAGCGCGCTAAGGGCGTCAATCTGGCTCTGAAAAGCATTCTCGCGCTCGACATACTCCAGGTTGATTGCCTCAATCGCCTGAGCCAGCTCGTGGGCGCGTTTTTCGTTTTCACTGAGAGCGTGCTGCAACGTTTCGATGTCACTTTCAGTGAGCTGATGCTGTTGCTGAAATTCTTTGAATGCCTGCTGGCGCGAGCGCTTGCTCTGTTCATTCAACAAAATACGCAGGGTTTCGATAATCGTTGATTTTCCTGCGTTCGTTTCGCCATAGAACGCAATCGTAAACGTATTCCACTCGGCATTTTTTTGCAGACTTTCGATATTCTCGTTCAATTTTTGACGAAAGGCGTCGAGCTGCTGGCGTGCATTTTCATTGGCTTGCTGCAGGGAAGGATCGGTTGTGGTCTGGGTAAGATTTTGCAGAATGCGATCAACTTCCAGTGATATTTTTTGGTAGACCCCGCCAGGAGTCACAGCTTCAACTGACATATTACTTCCCTTGAAATGACATCCGCGGACCAGATGCCTCAACGATGTGTGTGCCGTATTGTGAAAAACGGGACTGACAAATTTTGTCAGTATAAATACGAGAATTGCCTTTAAATAAACGGCAAATATAAGCTTTTCTTTAATGATGTGATTCTTTTTTTAGATTAATTTTATTTAATGATTTCAAGTGGATGTAATTTTCGGTTTCCATAAAAAACTACAAGGTATGATAGTTGTTCACAGAATATTTATTCTTTATTCTCGAGGAGAGCCGCGTTCCTGAATAATACTGAAAGTGACGGGCTTTAAACGATGCGGGAAGAGGATGTAAGCGCACCGGGAGAGCCCGGTGCGAAGTGCGTCATTAGCCGACAAACATCACCGATACACACATTATGCCGACAATCAGCGTCAGCAGATTGCCGACCGAGCGATACGGTTTCAGCGCCGGAATCAGATACGTTGAGAGCGTTGGCATAATAAACAGAATCATCGCGATGAGCGGCCCGCTGATCGCGTAAATCATCGAAATGGCATTTGGGTTGATGCAGCACACCACGAAGGTGATCAACGACACGGCCATAATCGACAATGCGCGGTTAAAGGCGCGACTTTTCTTGATTCCCACCTGATTCAGCGACGATTTGACGATCTCCGTCGCCCCTTCAATTACGCCAAAATAGGTGCCAAGGAACGATTTCGACATGGCGATAATCGCCACAATAATACCCGAAACGCCCAGCCAGGACGGAGAAGACGGCATCATGGAGAGCGCAGAGAGGATCGTTACCCCTTCTTCTTTTGCCGCCACGATATACGACGGCGGAATCGACAGCAGGCAGCTGAACACAAAGAACAGAACGCTCAGACAAATAATCAGGTACGCGACTTTCATGATTTTTTTGCATTTACCCATGGCCGCATCACCGTACTTTTCACGTCTGTCGACGGCAAAAGTAGAGATGATAGGCGTATGGCTAAAAGCGAAAACCATCACCGGAATAGAAATCCATACCTGGTGCAGCGTGTGCTGATCAAACGCCATCTGGCTGGTGAGTAACGCCGGCTGCCAGCTTGCGGTCAGATACAGCGAGACGAACAGGAAATAAGCAATGAGCGGGAATACCAGAAAACCCATCACCTTGATGGTGATATGGCGGCCGGTTAAGAAGATCAGGTTCAGCACCATCACCACTCCCAGACTCACCAGAACGCGCACGGTGGTATCGACGTTCAGATGCCTGGCGAGCTGCTCGGTAATCGAGTTAGTGATCGCTACCGCATAAATCAGCACCACCACGAAAAAGGCGACGAAGTAGAGCGTGGTGATCAGATTGCCGATCTTTTTGCCGTAGTAGTGAGTGACTGCGCTGGTGATCCCTTCGCTGCCTTTCGCCTTTGACGACAGGATAAACTGGGCCAGCGCTTTGTGCGGCCAGTAGGTTAACGGATAAGCCACAAGGGCAGTAATAAGCAGAACAATAGCACCCGCAGAGCCGAGTTGTATGGGCAAGAACAGGGTTCCTGCGCCCACGGCGGTGCCGTACAGGGCGAAACTCCACAGAGTCTCTTCTTTTGACCAAATTTTCGACATTAGAGCAACGTATCAACTATAAAACCAACAAAAAGGAGCGTAATTTACCATAATTATGCGCTGAAGGCGCAGAGGACGTTGCGGGAAGGGGCCGGAAAGCGCTTCCGGCCAGGCGGGATTAGTTGGCCAGGGCGCGTCGTTGCTGGCGTCGTTTGATGATTTTTTCGCGCAATGTGTCGTAAGCCCAGTTATAGAACATGGTGTACGGCAGGAAGAATAAGAAGAAGCCAATCTCAAGGGTAAAAGCCTGAAGTAACGTCACTCCAAGCACCGCCGAAACGATTGAAACCCCGATCACAATAAAGCCGCACTCAAAGCCCAGCGCATGTAACGCCCGCACCTTTGCGGTACGCGTCACGCGATGAACTGGCCAGAAGCGATCAAAGCCAAAGTTGTAGATAATGTTCCAGACCATCGCCGTCGTGGCCAGGATGATGGTCAATCCGCCCATTTCCATCACCGAGCGCTGCATGAGCCAGGCGGCGGTTGGAGCAAGAATGGCGGTCGCAATTCCCTCGAAGCATACCGCGTGGAAAATACGCTCCGGCAGTTTTCGTTGTTGAATGTCGTGTTGCATAGTCTGAACCTCTGTAATACGCCGGAATGGGCGTTGATGCGGACTATTTTCATCGCTAAAGATGATATATAAAAGATAGTTACCATCGATAAAGTAGATACTTCACCATGCGCTATTCTCCCGAAGCCCTGACCGCATTCGTTGAAACGGTTGCGACCGGCTCCTTTTCCGCCGCGGCCCGACGCCTGCGTAAAAGCCAGTCAACGGTCAGTACTGCCATTGCAAATCTGGAGGCAGATTTAGGATTCGCACTTTTTGATCGCTCCGCCCGTCAGCCGGTGCTGACCGAGCAGGGTGAGCAGGTGCTGGGCTATGTGCAGTCCATTCTGGCCGCCAGTGCGCGCCTCGATGAACTGGCGGTTTCCCTGACTGCCCAGACGGAAGCGCGGCTGACGTTTGTGCTTTCGGACACGCTCAACCCGGACGTACTGGAAGATATGATGATCCAGTTCGATAAGCGCTTTCCGCACACCGAGTTTGAATGCCTGATTGGTGAGGAAGAGGACGTCATCGACCTGCTGCAAAAAGAGCGCGCGCAGATTGGCCTGACGGAAGCACGCGAAGTCTATCCCACCGGGATCGGCGTTATCAGACTTGCCATGCAAACCCAGATGGCGATCTATGTCGCCACAACCCATCCTCTGGCTGCGCAGGGAAGGGTTGAAGTGGATGAGTTGCACGGCTGGCGCGAGCTGCGTCTGAGTACCTATCTGGAACGAGAAACGGCACTGGCGCGCGGGCCGATGTGGTCGGCACCGAACTACCTTTTACTGCTCAGCATGGCGGTACAGGGTTTTGGCTGGTGCGCGTTACCCTGCGCGCTGGTGGACGAGTTTGCCGCAGCCAAAGCGCTGGTTCAGCTTAATGTTCCCGGCTGGCCGCGCTCCATCGCTATTGATCTGTTATGGAATAAACGCAGCCCGCCAGGCGTGGCCGGAAGCTGGCTGCGACAATATCTTCAGGACGCCCGCTAATCATGTGACTAAACTCACTTTTTTTAAACAATTACGTTAATAGTTGATAACAATGCATCTACTATCTGCGGTGTCAATTTGCGCAGAGGTACAGATGAAAGACGTCGTTATCGTGGGGGCATTGCGTACAGCTATCGGCTGTTTCCAGGGCGCGCTGGCACGCCATTCCGCGGTTGAACTGGGCAGCGTGGTCGTTAAGGCGCTGGTAGAGCGCAGCGGAATTGCCACGCACGAAATAGATGAAGTGATCCTGGGTCAGGTGCTTACCGCGGGCGCCGGGCAAAACCCTGCGCGTCAGGCAGCGCTGAAAGGCGGACTGCCAAACACGGTTTCGGCGATCACCATTAACGACGTATGCGGCTCGGGGCTAAAGGCTCTCCATCTGGCGACACAGGCGATTCAGTGCGGTGAAGCGGATGTGATTATTGCCGGCGGCCAGGAAAACATGAGCCGCGCGCCGCATGTTCTGACCGACAGTCGCACAGGCGCGCAACTTGGCAACAGCCAGCTGATTGACAGCCTGGTACACGACGGACTTTGGGACGCGTTCAATGATTATCATATGGGCGTGACGGCAGAGAATCTGGCGCGCGAGTACGGTATCAGCCGTGAGCTGCAGGATGACTATGCGCTGAGCTCTCAACAAAAGGCGCGCGCGGCGATCGATTCCGGGCGTTTTCGCGATGAGATTGTGCCGGTGAATACACAGCGTCAAAACGGCGAACTGCTGATCGTGGATACCGATGAGCAACCGCGCACGGATGCCAGCGCTGAAGGGCTGGCGAAACTCAATCCCGCTTTCGAAACGCTGGGCTCGGTGACAGCGGGTAACGCCTCCTCTATTAATGACGGCGCGGCCGCCGTGATGATGATGAGCGAAAGTAAAGCTGAAGAGCTTAATTTACCGGTGCTGGCGCGTATCAAAGCGTTTGCCAGCGTGGGCGTCGATCCGGCGTTAATGGGGATCGCACCGGTGTATGCCACGCGTCGCTGCCTGGAGCGTGCCGGCTGGCAGCTTGAGGATGTCGATCTGATAGAAGTTAACGAAGCGTTTGCAGCTCAGGCGCTGTCGGTGGGAAAAATGCTGGAGTGGGATCCCCGTCGGGTGAATGTGAACGGGGGTGCGATTGCGCTTGGTCATCCGATTGGCGCATCCGGCTGTCGTATTTTAGTCTCTCTGGTTCACGAAATGACGAAACGTAATGCACGAAAAGGTCTGGCGACATTGTGTATTGGCGGCGGGCAGGGAGTGGCATTAGCGATCGAAAGATAGACAGCAGCATAAACGTTTTCCCGAGAAGCCTCCTTAACCGGAGGTTTTTTTATGGGCGAAGAGAATTATATTTTTACGCTTATCAGTACATTCTAATGCCTCCTGTTATTTCCTGATGCTTCACATTATTCCTGCCTGCGATCGTTATGTGATCTTAACCATGAAATTTACCCTTAAACCCCTGCGTTTGTTGATGCCTGTCACGTCGATCCTTGCCAAAAAAAATGAAACAAATAATTACGATCTCGATCACTAAAATGTCGTTATTTAAAAAATAAAATGCAATTCCATAAAAACGAAACGTTATTTTAATTGAGGGTTTTTTCATGTTAAAGAAATCTCTGGTCCTTGCGTCTCTCGTTGGTGCGTCTTTCGCTGCTCAGGCTGTCACCGTTGATTTACGTCACGAATATATTGATAGCGGCTCAAACGCCGACCGCGTTTCTGTCTCGCATCGCTTCGCAAATGGCTTAGGTTTTTCCGTTGAAGCAAAATGGAAATCAGGCGGCGACAAAGCTGACCAGCCTTTTGCCGACGTTGTGGGTAACGGCCATGAAGACCAGATCAGCTGGCGCTGGAAAGCAAATGACAATATTGCATTGACGCCGGCATTTACGATTGAAAGTAACGACAGCCGTACCATCTATAAGCCAAATTTACATTTGCAATATAGCTTCGACAGTGGATTCTACGTTGCAGCGCGTTACCGTTATGAATATACCCGCTACCCGTCAAGCTCAAATAAAGACGACGATAAAGTAAACCGTGGTGATGCGTGGGTGGGTTGGGTGATGGGCGATTTCCGTACCGAGCTGAACTATGTTTATGCGAAGAGTTCAGAAGGTATGATTCGTAATAACAACAAAGACTATTCCAACGAATATAATGCGAAGCTGGCATACAAATGGGATAAAAACTGGGCACCGTATGTTGAAGTGGGTAACGTCGGCGTAAAAGAAACCGATGAGCGCCAGACCCGTTTCCGTTTAGGCGTAGCTTACTCGTTCTAATAACCATTTCTGCAAAAAAAGCCGGCTCTTTATGAGCCGGCTTTTTTATATCCGCTATTTGCCGGTCATTTGCAAAACCACGGCCAAAAAAAAAGCCCCCCAGGAGGAGGGCAAGGCCAGTTACAGAAACACTAACTTAAATCATGCATGCAACATTTCAGGTTGCTCGGGGAGTTTCGCGATATAGAGAGCCGGTTTGCCATCTTTATCGGAACTGAACAGTACCGCTTTATCATCCGGGGTGAAGGAAGGATGCGGATGGGTCACCTGACGGCTGTTTGCCACGGTGGCCCAGGATGTGTCATGACGGGCGATGCGGAAATAGGCTTTCTTCGCCACATCAAACGCATAAAGATAAGGGTCGTTATCGATCGTATAACCGCTGGTGTCTTTTACGTCCACCGGCGTCCCTGAGCCATCGCCTACCAGCAGTGTGCCGTCGAAGTTGCTCATCAGGTGCGAGCAGGCCGGCATTTGCATGACCGCTTCGTTCACCCCGGTATCCGGGTTGAAGCTGTAGATGGTGCGTCCCTGTTTGCCTTTCAGATAAGAGACATAAACCAGCGCGGAGCCGTTCGGTACCCAGAATTCGTGCGTGCAGCTTTCGCCTTCCGCGTGCTCTTTGACTTTACGCACGTGGCTACCGTCTTCGTTAACCATCCACATACGCGCATCGACCAGATCGTGCGGACCCTCGTGACAGAAGGCGATGGTGTTGTCGTCGAACGGGCGATAAATCGGATGGCCCAGCCAGTTTTTCTCTTCGTGGATCGTGGCGCTTTCGCCTGTTTTCAGATCAACGCGCAGCAAACGACAGTGCGGGCCTTTATGGAAGAAATCGTGGAAAATCTTCCAGTCGTTCAGCGGCGTCCAGTCGCTCTTCGCAATCTCGATCCCCACCAGTTTGGTGCAGTCGCTGTTTGCGACCCAGGTCCCGTAGCCGACCCAGTCATCCGAAACGCGATACACTTCGCGCTCGGCCAGCGTCTGCAGATCCACTTCCAGAAGGGTGCGATCGTTTTTGACATAATAGAGGGACTTATCGTCAGGGGATAAGAAGCCGCCAAACGTATTGTCTCCCGCGCCTTCGGTCAATTGCACCGCTTCTGCTTTTTGCAGATCCAGCAGGTAGTAGTTCCAGTGACCGTCAAACTCACCGGCGAACAGCAGGTGGCTACCATCATTAAAGAAGCACTTCTGATAAAAGTAGTTACGATGACAGGTTACTTCCGGTGGGGTCAGGCGGGTGATCTCCACGCCTGTATCCGGATCGCGGCTGACGTCATAGTTCAGCTTGACCCGCATACCTTTAGCCATGATGCGCTCCTTAATATTGACGGCTGGAGACGATTCCGGCAGTCAATTCTGAATGTAAGATAAGTTAAAAACTGAGTGTTAAATTATCAAAACATCGTTTCAATGTGTGTGACTGATGGCGCACTTTGTAAGATTTATTGTCGACAGTGATGATTATCTTTGATTTTTAACGCTGAATGTTTTCTCAGCGGTCAAATCTTAATGGTTTTATAATTGACTGTTTACTATGATAAATATGGTTTTCCGTTTTTTTCGCTTCGATCTTCTCTCCAGCGTCAACTCTTAACAATCGTGATCCGAACTACACTTCTGTCATTAAGATGCAGAAAAAGTGAAACATCGTTTTAAATGTAATTGAAAACCCATTTCTCAGAAGATACTATGTGCCCATAAAGAAAACGGAACGTTGTTTCGTTAATTATCCTTGCCCTCGGGCACGACCAATTCTGGAGGTAAATGTGGACATCAGACAAAGCATCCACAGCGCGCACGCCAAAACACTGGATACTCAGGGGCTGCGTGAAGAGTTTTTAGTTGAGAAGGTGTTTGTTGCTGATGAATACACCATGGTGTACAGCCACATCGACCGCATCATCGTCGGCGGCATCATGCCGACCACCAGGACCGTGTCCGTGGGTGGTGAAGTGGGCAAACAGCTTGGTGTCAGCTACTTCCTCGAGCGTCGTGAACTGGGTGTGATTAACATTGGCGGTCCGGGCACGATTACCGTTGACGGTCAGTGTTTTGAGATTGGCCACCGCGATGCCCTGTATGTCGGTAAAGGCGCGCAGGAAGTGGTGTTCGCCAGCATTGATAGCAGCAAACCGGCGAAGTTCTACTATAACTGCGCACCGGCTCACACTACCTATCCGACCAAAAAAGTGACGCCTGCGGACGTCTCTCCGGTCACGCTCGGTGACAATCTCACCAGTAACCGTCGCACTATCAACAAATACTTTGTTCCGGATGTGCTGGAAACCTGCCAGCTGAGCATGGGGCTGACCGAACTCGATCCGGGCAACCTGTGGAACACCATGCCGTGCCATACCCATGAGCGCCGCATGGAAGTGTACTTCTATTTCAATATGGACGAAGACGCCTGCGTGTTCCACATGATGGGGCAGCCGCAAGAAACTCGCCACATCGTGATGCACAACGAGCAAGCTGTGATTTCACCAAGCTGGTCGATTCACTCAGGCGTTGGAACCAAAGCCTACACCTTCATCTGGGGTATGGTCGGTGAAAACCAGGTCTTTGATGACATGGACCACGTCGCTGTTAAGGATCTGCGCTAGTCGCGGGCAGTTAAGCATAAATTGGCCTGTTCGTGACAGGCGCTGAAAGATAAAGGAACAAACATGATTCTGGATGCATTTTCTCTGCAAGGTAAAGTAGCGGTCGTAACCGGTTGTGACACCGGTCTGGGCCAGGGTATGGCGTTAGGTCTGGCTGAAGCGGGCTGTGACATCGTTGGGATCAACATCGTTGAACCGACCGAAACCATCGAGCGTGTCACCGCGCTGGGTCGTCGTTTCCTGAGCCTGACTGCCGATCTGCGTAAAATTGACGCGATCCCTGAGCTGCTGGATCGCGCAGTGGCAGAGTTTGGTCATATTGATGTGCTGGTGAACAACGCGGGTCTGATTCGTCGTGAAGACGCGATCAACTTCAGCGAGCGTGACTGGGATGACGTCATGAACCTGAACATTAAGAGCGTATTCTTTATGTCTCAGGCGGCGGCAAAACACTTTATCGCACAGGGTAACGGCGGCAAGATCATCAACATCGCCTCCATGCTCTCTTTCCAGGGTGGCATCCGCGTACCGTCGTACACCGCTTCCAAAAGCGCCGTTATGGGCGTGACCCGTCTGCTGGCGAACGAGTGGGCGCAGCACAATATCAATGTCAATGCGATTGCACCGGGTTACATGGCAACCAATAACACCCAGCAGTTGCGTGCAGATGAAGAGCGTAGCGCGGCAATTCTCGAGCGTATCCCTGCGGGTCGTTGGGGTCTGCCAAGCGACCTGATGGGACCGATTGTGTTCCTGGCCTCGCCGGCATCTGACTATATCAATGGTTACACCGTGGCCGTTGATGGTGGCTGGCTGGCGCGTTAATTCCCGCCGCCAACAGCAAAACCTCTGCCCTGTGCGGAGGTTTTTTTTGCCAAAAAATCAGCTTGTCCATATTCATAAAGTCATAAAATCCATAGTGAAAATGCACCATGGGTACAAGTCACAACTTTATTTCTTATAAATTAATGTATTAATAATAAATGGTGATTATTTACCCTGAGTTGAAAGTGTAATGTCCATCACAGAACGATGCCTGCCAGCTCATTAATCCATATCTTCACGTATTACAGCCTGACACTTTTTTTGCCTTTCTCGTAATTTCATTAAACGTCTTACGCTGTTCAGGCAGGAAAAAATGACATCTATCAATGACTCGACCCTAATGCCCCGCGCGCTTCGCGATACCCGACGAATGAACCAATTCGTTTCCGTGTCGGCTGCGGTGGCCGGTTTACTGTTTGGGTTAGACATTGGCGTTATCGCCGGTGCGCTCCCATTTATTACCGATCACTTTTCATTGAGCAATCGCCTGCAGGAGTGGGTGGTGAGCAGTATGATGCTTGGCGCTGCGCTCGGCGCGCTGTTTAACGGCTGGCTCTCTTTCCGTCTTGGACGAAAATACAGCCTGATGGTCGGGGCAATTCTGTTTGTGGCAGGCTCGCTCGGATCGGCTTTTGCCACGGGAGTGGAGGCATTATTGCTTGCGCGAGTTTTACTGGGCGTGGCTGTGGGGATTGCCTCCTATACGGCGCCGCTCTATCTCTCCGAAATGGCCAGCGAAAATGTGCGCGGCAAAATGATCAGCATGTATCAGCTGATGGTGACGCTAGGGATTGTGTTGGCTTTCCTCTCGGACACCTGGTTTAGCTATAGCGGTAACTGGCGCGCGATGCTTGGGGTACTGGCACTCCCCGCCGTATTACTGATCGTACTGGTGATTTTTCTCCCCAACAGCCCACGCTGGCTGGCGCAAAAAGGGCGGCACGTTGAGGCGGAAGAAGTGCTGCGGATGCTGCGTGATACCTCCGAAAAGGCGCGCGAGGAGCTGAACGAAATCCGCGAAAGCCTGAAGCTCAAACAGGGGGGATGGTCGCTGTTTAAAGCGAATCGTAATGTGCGTCGCGCGGTGTTTCTTGGCATGTTGTTGCAGGCGATGCAGCAGTTTACCGGAATGAACATCATCATGTACTACGCCCCGCGCATTTTTAAAATGGCCGGGTTTACCACCACCGAACAGCAGATGGTTGCCACGCTGGTGGTGGGGCTGACCTTTATGTTCGCCACGTTTATTGCGGTCTTTACCGTCGATAAAGCGGGCCGTAAGCCAGCGCTGAAGATTGGTTTTAGCGTAATGGCGCTTGGCACTTTGATCCTGGGTTACTGCCTGATGCAGTTCGATAACGGCACGGCATCCAGCAGCCTTTCGTGGCTTTCCGTCGGCATGACCATGATGTGCATTGCGGGCTATGCGATGAGCGCTGCGCCGGTGGTTTGGATCCTGTGCTCGGAAATTCAGCCTCTGAAATGCCGTGACTTCGGTATTACCTGTTCTACGACCACGAACTGGGTATCCAACATGATTATTGGTGCCACCTTCCTGACGCTACTCGACTCTATCGGCGCCGCGGGAACGTTCTGGCTTTATACCGTTCTCAATATCGTCTTTATTGGCATCACTTTCTGGCTCATTCCTGAAACCAAAAATGTCACGCTGGAGCATATTGAGCGCAGGCTGATGGCGGGGGAAAAGTTACGTAATATCGGGGTCTGATTATTGCTGCCCGGTGGCGCTACGCCTGCCGGGCTTTTTTTACACTCGCGCCAAATACAACGCCGGCATCCCTTCTGCGTCCGAGGTATACAACACCCACTGATTATCGGGCGAAAATGACGGATGCGGGTGCGTCACCTGACGGTCGCCATCCAGCACTTTCCAGCTGGTATTGTGCTGGCAAATGGCTTTCTGGCTCCCGGCATTGATATCAAAAACCCAGATAAACGGATCGTTCAGGCTGATATCGCCGGTATTATGCGGCGCGCCATCGCCGACAATCAGCGAGCCGTCATGGTTACTCATCAGATGCGAACACGGCGGGATCGCCATTAACTCACGGTTTTCCAGCGTCAGCGGATCGGCGCTGAACAGATAGCGTTGCGGATCGTTTTCTTTGTGCGCGACGTAATAGAGCGCAGAACCATCCGGAACCCAGAACTCGTGAGTAAAGCTCTCTCCCGGAGCATGCTGGCGCACTTTACGCAGATGGCTGCCGTCCGGATTGATAAGCCACATCCGGGCATCAATGGCATCGCGCGGTCCTTCGTGGCAAAACGCGACGGTGTTGTCGTCAAACGGGCGATAAATCGGATGTCCCAGCCAGCGTTTCTCCTGCAAAATCACGCTCTGCTCGCCGGTGTGTAAATCAATATTAATCAGGCGGCATTCCGGGTGGGTGAAGTAAAAGGCGCGGAATTTACTCCAGTCGGTCAGCGGCTGCCAGTCGCTTTTTTTAATCTCAATGCCCACCAGTTTTGAACAGTCGGAATTGGCGACCCAGGTGCCGTAGGCTACCCATTCATCGTCAACCTCATACACCACATGTTCTTCGAAGCTCTCCAGGCAGACGCGGCGTAATTCGCGACTGTTTTTCACGTACCACACCGATTTATCGTCACTCGATAAAAAACCGCCAAAGGTATTATCGCCAGCCCCTTCGGTGAGCTGAGTCGCGTGTTGCTGTTCAATGTCTAACAGGTAGTAATTCCAGTGCCCCTCGAACGCGCCGCCAAACAGAATTTTGCTGCCGTCCTGAGTGAAACACTTTTGGTAGAAGTAATTGCGGTGGCAAATGATGTGCGGGGGCGTCATCCGTATCACGTCGTGTCCTGTTTCACTGTCCTGACGCGTGAGAAAATTAAGCGGGATGATTTTGCCTTTCATGGTGAATTCTCCGGATAAAAAAATACCCTGCCACAGCGAGTGGCAGGGTAGGGATCGGACGAGTTGATTAGCGCATTGCGCGTTTCAGGATACGTTCCGCCTGACGCTGGAAGTCAGCGGCAGTCTCTTCCACGGTTTTCTGACCGTAGTCGATGTATTGCAGAGAAGTCCCGAACTGCGCCACGATCTGTGGATCGTCAAAGTATGGCGATACGGAGAGTTTGGCTGGCAGAGACTGAGCCAGACGCAGACCCGCCACCGCCGGATCGTTTTCTTTGATCGTGCCGTCTTCGGTCAGGTATTTCACCGCCACTTTGCTCAACGGAACGCCGCGCTCCAGGCCCAGCGTATCAACGCCTTCTTTGCTGTTCAGCAGGAAGTTAATCAGTTTCGCTGCTGCTTCCGGGTTTTTACTGGTTTTACCAATCGACAGCATCTGTGCTGGTTTGAAGAACAGACCCGCATCGGTTGCGCCTGGCAGCATTGGGTAGTTACCCAGTTCCAGTTTTGCCGGTGGCTTCAGGTTATCGGAATACTTGTTGATCGTGGAGTTCCACATGTATGTGCCGCCCCATTCGCCCTGAATCCACGGCTTCATTTCGTACATATTGCTCTTGCCGAATGACGCGTAGTATTTGGTGTCAGGCATCACGTGGCTATCCACCAGATCTTTGTAAGTCTGGAAGAATTCCACCCACTGCTCTTTGCTGTAGGAGAATTTCTTCGCCTTCTCATCGACCGCTGGAATGTTGTACTTCTGAATCATGTAGGAGTTGAGCAGCGCCAGCGTATCCTGATGTTCCAGAACCACCGGGTAATACTGTTTGCCCAGTTTGCTCTCAAAGGCTTTACCGGCGGCTTTCAGCTCGTCCCAGGTTTTCGGGTACTCAACGCCCGCTTTTTTCCAGGTTTCATCGTTAAAATAGAAGACACGCGCCGTCACGGAGATCGGGATCCCGTTCAGCTTGCCGTCAACCGTTGTCGATTGCAGCTCTTTCGCATCGAACTGCGTTAAATCGATTACGTCCTTCATTTTGTTCAGGTCGTAGAAACCGTCGCCTGTTTTCGAGAAGATCGGCAGCCAGTTCCAGTTGGTCTGCATGACGTCCGGTTCGGTGCCGCCCGCAATTTGCGTAGTCAGTCGCGATAAGTGACCGTCCCAGCCGGTGTATTCTGCTTTGACGTTGATATCCGGGTTCTGTTTATGGAACTCTTCAATCGCCTTCAGTGTGACCTGATGGCGGCCATTACCGCCCCACCAGGACATACGTAAATCAACATCTTTTGCCATCGATGGCAGCGCGGTAAGGCCCAGGGTAGCGGAGATTGCTGCGCTTAAAAGCACTTTTTTCATTCTTATAACTCCAGTCAGATTGAGATGTTCAGTTCAGTTTTTGCATCAAAAATGTGGCACTTATTCATATCAAACTTAAAATACACCTTACGATGAAGACCTTTATCAATCATAGGTTTAGCTTCATCGGAAGGAATTCGGGCTGTCAGTTCGTAATCTGACACTTTCAGGTAGACAAAGAATTCGTGACCCATGTTCTCGACGCGCACCAGCTCGCCGCTACAGCCGCCTTCTGCGAAAGGCTCGTCGGAGACGGACACGAATTCCGGGCGGATGCCATAGAACAGCTCCTGCGCCTGGTGGCCGACCACTTTGTCATGCAGCTTTTCGTTTAACGGCATCGTTTCGTTACCGATAGACAGCGCCAGACGACCTGCCTGATCCACCAGTCGGGTGGCGCGGATATTCATCTCTGGCGCACCGATAAAGCCCGCAACAAACATGTTTTTCGGTTTGTGGTACAGGTTGTCCGGCGTATCTACCTGCATGATATGACCGAGCTTCATCACGCAGATGCGGTCGCCCATGGTCATCGCTTCCGTCTGGTCATGGGTGACGTAAACGGTGGTGGCAGGTTTACCGGATTTCTTCAACTGCTTGTGCAGGTCAGAAATACGGATACGCATGGAGGCACGCAGTTTGGCGTCGAGGTTCGAAAGCGGTTCATCGAACAGGAACACGTCAGGTTTTTTCACAATCGCGCGGCCCACGGCCACACGCTGTGCCTGACCACCGGACAGCTGGCGCGGCAGGCGGTCCAGCAGCTCTTCCAGTTCGAGGATTTTCGCTGCTTCATTGACCTGTGCTTCAATCTGATCTTTCGGCATTTTGCTTAGCTTCAGACCGAAGGCCAGGTTTTCACGCACCGTCATATGCGGATAGAGCGCGTAGTTCTGGAACACCATCGCAATCCCACGCTCTTTTGGCGCGAGGTTGTTGACGATCTTCTCGCCGATACGAACTTCACCGCCGCTGATGGTTTCGAGCCCTGCCAGCATACGCAGCGTGGTCGATTTGGCGCAGCCGGACGGTCCGACGATAACCATGAACTCACCTTCCGCGATTGAAAGGTCGATAGCATGTACCGCTTTGAAGCCGTTGGAGTAAACCTTTTCCAGTTTGTTGAAAATAACTTCAGCCATGATATTTCCCTCTTAACCTTTAATTCCGCTGCTGGTTACGCCCTGTACGAAGTAGCGCTGTGCCAGGAAGAAGACAATGATGGATGGCAGAATGGAGATGCTCGCCATTGCCAGAATTTCGTTCCACGGCGCACCTTCGGTGACGTCGATGGACATTTTCAGAGCCAGTGCAATCGGGTATTTATCCACGCTGTAGACATAAATCAGCGGCCCGATAAAGTCGTTCATTGACCACATGAACTGGAAGAGTGCGACGGAGATGATGGCCGGTTTCAGAATCGGCACGACCACGTACCACAGCACCTGCAGAGAGTTACAGCCGTCGATTTGGGCGGCTTCTTCCATGTCACGTGGCACACCGCGCAGGAACTGAATCAGCATGAAGACGAAGAATCCCTGGGTGGCAAATGCCAGCGGCAGATACAACGGCATATAGCTGTTCAGCATGCCCATTTCGCGGAACATCAAATACTGTGGAATCAACAGTACGGTGCTCGGCAGCAGCATGGTGGTGATGAGCGTGGCGAACCAGAATTTCTTCCACGGGATCTCGAAGCGGGCAAAGCCGTACGCCACGATGGTGGAGGAGATAATGGTCAGAATCACTTTCGGGATCACGTACTTAAAGGTGTTAAGCATGTAATGACCGAAGTTGTATTCGGTACCGGTTTTCCAGCCATTCACAAAGCCATCCCAGGTGGCGTGTGCTGGCCACAGGCTCAGGGTAGTGAAGATCTCGTGGTTCGGTTTGAACGACGCCGAGAACATCCATACCAGCGGGTAGAGCATCAGCAGGCCAACAAACAGCAGGATCACGTAGCGAATACTGGCGTTGATCTTCTCTTTGCGCAGCGTGCGGGCAACTTCGCGATCGGCGATGCTTCTTGCCGTAGAGATTTGTTGAATATCAGCCATTTTTGCCTCCCTTATCGGCGGAGTAGAACACCCAGTATTTCGAAGACTTAAAGGCGATAGCAGCAAAGACAGCAACTACCAGGAACAGGACCCAGGCCAGTGCGGCGCCGTAACCCATGTCAAAGTACTTGAATGCGGTGTCGTAGATGTAAAGCGAGAACAGATACGTTGAGTAAGTCGGCCCACCGCCCGTGATGACATACGGCCCGGTAAATTCCTGGAACGCCTGGGTGGTCTGCATAATAAAGTTGAAGAAGATCACCGGCGTAATCAGCGGCACGGTCACTTTCATGAACATCTGCCATTTTGATGCACCGTCAATCATCGCCGCTTCATACTGAGATTGCGGGACGTTTTGCAGTGCGGCCAGGAAGATGACCATCGCAGAACCAAACTGCCAGACGCGCAGTAATGTCACCGACATCAGCGCCAGAGACGGTTCGCCGAGCCAGTTCACCGGGTCGAGGCCAAATACGCCAATAAAGCTGTTCAACAGGCCATCAATGGCAAACAGCGCACGCCACAGAACGGCAATCGCAACCGAGCTGCCGAGGATGGAGGGAATGTAATAAGCCGTACGGAAGAACCCAATTCCGCGTAATTTAAAGTTCAGTACAAACGCAATACCCAGCGCGAAGGCAAGCTTCAGTGGGATGGTTAAAAAGACATACGCAAAGGTCACGCCCATGGATTTCCAGAAGAGGGTATCTTCGGTAAACATGTAACGATAGTTTTCAATGCCGTTAAATACCGGCGGGCTCATCAGATCGTAATCAGTAAAACTGAGAAAGAACGATGAGACGAAGGGAAACGCGGTAAAGATTATCAACCCAATTATGTAGGGTGATATCCACGCTAGCCCCAGCATTTTGTTTTCATTCATACATACCTACCTGGCAATCAATGGTTAAAACGGAATCTGCTCGTGATGCAGCTGCCCGCGCATTTTTTACGAGACGGGGAAGCGTGTGTTCTGGGTGAGGCTCAAATCGGTTACTCCATTTACCTGCTGATTTATAAGATTTTTAACGTGTTCCATTGACTTGCCTTTCTGGAGTTTTAAAACACGTGAACTGCTGTTCTTGATTTGTAAAACGACGTTTTAATTTATTTTATTGCTATTTATTTCTGCGTCATTCTATAAATCGTGGAAATGTGATCGCGGTCGAAACGCTGTTTCAATAAGGTGAAGTGGCGGGCATTTTTGACTTTTAACAGAAGTTGGTAGGGGTAGGTATATCTGAGGTGAATGAAACCGATCTTAATCATTTGTAACACTGATTAAACATAAAGAACTAACTACCAAATTTCATGGCAACCACCTCATTTTCAAGAATTATTCGTTCAGAAAATTCTTATTTTACAGTATCATCGCCCCCCCTTAAGTGTTATTGGCAAGATTTCACTGCAACATCAACCAGAAGAAATAAGTATGTCAGCAATGGATTTCAAGAAGAACACGGACCTGGATTTTGCAAACTACGCTTCCCCCGCGACACCCTCAAAAGAGATTGATCTCCTCGGACTCCTGGAAGTCCTGTTAGCCGCCAAAAAACGCATCATCGCGATCGTCTTTGCTTTTGCGCTGCTGGGCGTTGCGGTGTCATACCTGATGCCGCAGAAGTGGACCAGTAAAGCGGTGGTGACCCCAGCCGAACAGATTCAGTGGAGTAAGGTGCGACAGATGTTGGTTGCGCTTCAGGTTCTTGATGCCGACGTCAGCGTAAAACGCTCGGACGTCTTTAATCTGTTTATCAAAAAGTTCAAGTCACAGACGCTGCTGGAAGACTACATAAAATCGTCGCCGTATGTGATGGAGCAAATGAAAGGGGCGCAGATGGACCCTGATGAGCTACGTCGTGCGGTTGTGAACGTGGCAGAAAGAATGAAAGCCGCAGATAACGCGCTTGCGAAAAACGCGGATAAATCGCCTTACGACTCCTGGACACTGAGCTTTACCGCACCCACCGCGCAAGATGCACAGGTCGTGCTCGATGGGTACATCGCCTATATCTCCGCTATCGTTGAAAAAGAGACGATGCTGAACGTGCGCAATGCGCTGGCGCTGAGAACACACCTGGAAAAAGAGCGCCTGGAGCTGGATCGCGTTCGTCTGACCACAATCCATAACACCAACCTTCAGCGTCTTAACTACTCGCTGGAAGTGGCGAATGCGGCGGGCATCAAAAAGCCGGTTTACAGCAACGGTCAGGCGGTGAAAGATGACCCTGACTACTCCGTCGCGCTGGGCGCTGATGGTATCGCGCAAAAGCTGCAGATTGAGAAATCATTAAAAGATGTGGCGGAGCTGAATGCCGATTTCCAGAATCGTGAATATCATCTTGCACAGCTGCAAAAGCTGTCGATCGACGATGTGAGTTTTGAACCATTTAAATATCAGCTTGAGCCGTCGATGCCGGTGAAGAAAGACGGTCCCGCTAAAGCGCTGATTGTGATTCTTGCCGCGCTGGTCGGCGGCCTGTTCGCCTGCGGGAGCGTTCTGCTGCGTGCGGCCATGTTGTCCCGTGAACCGCTAACGGAACCACGAAATGTCCCGGTAACGAATTAGGCAAGGCACAAGAAAAGGGCGGATGGAAACACCGCCCTTTTTGTCTATTTGAGGAAGTCTTCGCGGACTGGCGTAAAGGTATCCAGCAGGGTGCCGGGCTTCAGGCAGACGCAACCGTGCATCACATGCGGCTCTTTATAAAGCGTATCGCCCGCCGTCACCACATGCTTTTCTTCGCCGATTGTAAATTCGAATTCGCCCGACAGCACATAGGTCAGCTGTTCGTGCGGATGGTTGTGCATCGGGCCAATAGCGCCCTGCTCAAAGTTCACTTCAACGGCCATCATTTTGCCGTCATGTGCCAGGATCCGGCGCGTGACGCCATTCCCCAGATCCTCAAGCGTGGTCTCTTTATGGAAAATAAACATATCTGCTTCCTGTTCTGTAGTGAAACATTGTTTTAATTAATTTATAGCACTACAGGTCAAAAAGAAACGGCAAGCCAAATAACTGGAAACAGGATCACAAGTTTGCTTCACTGGAAGAAACATAAAGGAGGGGACATGAAAACGATGGGTCTGCTGGGGGGAATGAGCTGGGAATCCACTATTCCTTATTATCGCCTGATTAATGAAGGCATCAAACAGCGTTTGGGCGGCCTGCATTCGGCGAGCCTGGTGCTACACAGCGTCGATTTCCATGAGATTGAGGCTTGCCAGGCCAGCGGTGAGTGGGACAAGGCGGGAGATATCCTTGCGCAGGCAGCCGTCGGGCTGGAACGAGCGGGGGCGGAGGGTATTGTGCTGTGTACCAATACCATGCATAAGGTGGCCTCGCGGATCGAGGCCCGTTGTGCGTTGCCTTTCCTGCATATTGCCGACGCCACCGGACGGGAGATAACGGCCAGCGGAATGAAGTGCGTCGCACTGCTGGGAACGCGCTACACCATGGAACAGGATTTTTATCGTGGTCGGCTGGACACGCAATTTGGTATTGAATGCCTGATTCCAGCCGAGGCGGACAGGGCGCGTATCAACCAGATCATCTTTGATGAACTGTGCATGGGGACGTTTAGCGACACTTCACGGCACTATTATCTGAGCGTTATCGACCAGCTGGCGAAGCAGGGAGCCGAAGGGGTGATTTTCGGCTGCACGGAGATCGGTCTGTTGGTTCCCGCGCAAGAAAGCGCGATCCCGGTCTTTGATACCACGGCGATCCATGCCGCCGACGCTGTGGAATTTATGCTGTCGTAAAGGCTGGTTCACGCTTGTAACAGGTCGGGCAGGCGCGACGCCACCCGACGTGAATGTTCACTTAAATGATGCGTAAAGGCGTCTACCAGCGCAGACGCCGGACGATGCAGCGGACGAATCAGGCTCACCGTAAACGGCACTGAGACGCTGAAACGGCGGATCGTGATCCCGCTATCGGCATAGTCGAGCGCGGTTAACGGATTAACGACGGCAATTCCCACTCCCGCGCGAACCATGGCGCAAATCGACGCCGCACTGTGCGTTTCCACCACCATTCTTCGTTTCACCTGATGCTCGGCAAAGAGCGTATCCAGCAGCTGCCGGTAACTGTCGGTCTGCGAGAGGCTGATGTAGTTTTCGCCCTGAAAATCCGCCGGTGTTAAGACGTTTTTGCGGGCTAACGGATGGTCCTTGGGCAGCACGCAGACTTCATCAAGCGACAGCAGCTCCGTGCGCGCCGTGCCAGCGGGGGTCACCAGCGTCTCGGTTAAGCCTAAATCGTGGCGTTGCGCGGAGAGCCACTCTTCGAGCAGAGGGGATTCCTGTGGCACGATGGTGAGGTTGACGTCCGGATAACGGGCAAGAAAAGGCTGCATCAGCGGCGGCAGGAAAGACTGGGAGAAGACCGGCAGGCAGACAATTGACAACTCCCCCTGGCGGAATTCACGCAGGCTTTCCGCGGCGCTGATAATGCGGTCCAGACCGTACCAGGAGCGCTGAACTTCCTCAAACAGCCTCAGGCCTTGTACCGTTGGATGAAGCCTGCCGCGCGCGCGTTCAAACAGCGTCAGCCCCAAAACCTTTTCAAAGCGCGCAAGCTCACGGCTGACCGTAGGCTGCGAAGTGTGCAGCATCTGCGCGGCTTCGGTCAGATTCCCGGCGGTCATCACCGCGTGAAAAATCTCAATATGACGTAAGTTAACGGCGGGCATCGGGCACCTGTTTTGTCAGTTATCCATATCATTCTTGCATAGACTCTGGATAAAACGATATTTTTTATTCTCTTTACCCTGTGGCGTAATAATAAAAAACAGAGCCATCCGGAGAACGCCATGCCACGCCCGCTTAACAGTACCGATACCGATCTCAACGCCGAAAATTTGCTGCGCTTGCCCGCGGAGTTCGGCTGCCCGGTCTGGGTTTACGACGCACAGATCGTTCGCGAAAAGATCGCGGCGCTGCACCAGTTTGACGTGGTCCGTTTTGCCCAGAAGGCGTGCTCGAATATTCACATTCTGCGCCTGATGCGTGAGCAGGGCGTCAAAGTGGATTCCGTATCGCTGGGCGAAATTGAACGCGCGTTGGCCGCGGGCTACGATCCGCAGGCAGACAGCGACGCCATTGTCTTTACCGCCGATCTGATCGATAGCGCGACGCTTTCACGCGTGAAAGAACTGCAAATCCCGGTCAACGCCGGGTCGGTTGATATGCTGGAACAGCTTGGACAGGTTTCGCCGGGCCATCGCGTGTGGCTGCGCGTTAATCCGGGCTTTGGTCATGGTCACAGTCAAAAAACCAATACCGGCGGTGAAAACAGTAAACACGGGATCTGGTATAGCGATCTGCCCGCTGCGCTGGACGTTTTACAGCGCTACAACCTGACGCTGGTGGGCATTCATATGCACATCGGCTCCGGCGTCGATTACGCGCATCTTGAGCAGGTGTGCGGCGCGATGGTGCGCCAGGTGATCGAATTTGGTCAGGATCTGGAGGCGATCTCCGCCGGTGGCGGTCTCTCAATACCGTATCGTGAAGGGGAAGAGGCGATCGATACCGATCACTATTTTGGCCTGTGGAGTGCGGCACGCGACAAAATTGCGGCTCATCTGGGACACCCGGTCAAACTGGAAATCGAACCGGGCCGTTTCCTGGTGGCGGAATCTGGCGTGCTGGTGGCGCAGGTGCGTAGCGTGAAAGCGATGGGCAGTCGTCACTTCGTGCTGATTGACGCCGGGTTTAACGATCTGATGCGTCCGGCGATGTACGGCAGTTATCACCATATCACTGCGCTTGCCGCTGATGGTCGCGATTTAACGCAAGTGCCGCAGGTCGAGACCGTCGTGGCGGGACCGCTGTGTGAATCGGGTGACGTCTTTACGCAGCTTGAGGGGGGAAAAGTCGAAACCCGCACGCTGCCAGCCGTTCAGACCGGCGACTACCTGGTGCTGCATGATACCGGGGCTTACGGTGCGTCGATGTCATCGAATTACAACAGCCGTCCGCTGCTGCCAGAAGTACTGTTTGATAACGGCGTGGCGCGACTGATTCGTCGTCGCCAGACCATTCAGGAACTGCTTGCGCTTGAGCTATTTTGAGGCGTAATACGGTCCGGTGGTAATGGAGTCACGCAACATTAGCGTACCGGTGAACGGCGGGATCGTCTCGATCGGCTGGTGATTGGCCAGCCGAACGGCCTGATCGATGGCGGTGGTAATCATGTTGTCGATCGGCAGGTAAACCGTTGAGAGCGCCGGTTCCAGCCATTTTGCGCTCGGCGCATCGTCAAAACCAAACAGAGAAATATCCTGTGGGATCCGCAGCCCGGCCTGATGCAACGCCTTAGACGATCCCAGAGCCATATCATCGTTACAGGCAAAGAGGGCACTGAACGCCACCTTTTCGCTGAGTAACTCCCGACACAGTTCATAACCCCGCGTCATTCCCGCATCGCCATATTTCACCCGGCGATCGTCCCAGACAATCCCATGTTTCTCCAGCGCCTGGCGATACCCCATCAGCCGCGCTTTACCGGTTGGCGTATGGATAGGGACGGTAATACAGGCGATCTCTCTGTGGCCCTGGCTTATCAGATAATCGACGGCTTTAAACGCGGCGTCCTGCTGTTCGAAAAACACGCAGCGATCGCGCGCCAGGCTGACGTCGCGGTTAATCACGACCAGCGGCATGGGGACGCTGTTAATCAGCTTCATGATCGCTTTTTCGCTCATGTAGCGTGTGTACAGCACGATGGCGTCGCACTGGCGATCGGCCAGCATCTGTACCGCTTGCTCCTCCCGCTCGGGCGCGTCGTGGCCATCGGTGACAATCAACTGCTTGCCGTGGCTTTCGGTCTGGCGGGATGCCTGCTGGAGCAGGCGGCCAAAATAAAAACCATCAAAAGTGGAGACCACCAGTCCAATGCTGTTGCTGGTACGGTTGGCGAGCGATTGCGCGAGAAAGTTCGGGCGATAACCCAGCTCTTCCATCGCATTAAACACTTGCTGACGCGTACTCTCTTTTACCTGTCCTGTGCCGTTCAGCACGCGCGAAACGGTGGCTTTCGACACCCCTGCGCGTAGTGAGACATCCAGCATTGTTGCCATGAGAAATTCCTGCATTCACGTAATCGCCTGCAGTTTATCACAGACCCTCAGGCGCATAAGCGCAACGGGAAGGAGAAAAGCCCCACCACGATCACGCTTTTTGGCAACGACAGGTCGCGACAGGATAAATGAGGGTAAGTGGCATACCAAAGTGGTGATAAATCATGATTTGGAATACCTCTGGTCGCATTGAGAACTTAATCACAGAACAAATAGCAGCCGAAAGCTATTTTTGGTATGCCAATAGTATCCGGCTGTACACCTTATTCATTATCCAGGCGACTTCAGGATGCAGGCAGGCAGCCATTGAGCGGATCCCGTTAAGCATACTCTGGTAAGTGATTCGGGTGAGTGAGAGCAGCCGACGACCCTGCAACCTGAAAAGTGAAGGATATAAAAGCCCTTTTACTGAGGTATTACCTTATGGCATTACAGGAAAAACTGATCGACTCTCTGGGCAGTTTCGCCACCAAATTCAACAGCTATCGCTATATCATGGCGATTAAGTCCTCCTTCATTACCTTAATGCCGGTCATCATTGTTGGCGCATTCTCTGTGCTGATCTCCAACATGGTGCTCGATCCGAAAAACGGCCTCGCCAGTTTTGAATCGTTATCCTTCCTGGCCGCGCTAAAACCGATCACCAGTGCCATTAACTACGCCACGCTGAATTTCCTCAACATTGGCGCGGTATTTTTAATTGGTATCGAACTGGGGCGTATTAACGGCATTAAATCACTCTTCCCGGGCCTGCTGGCGGTGATCTGCTTTATCTGCGTGACGCCGACGACCGTTGAAATGCTGGTCGACGGGCAGATGCATGTGGTTAAAGACGTTCTGCTTCGCCAGTTCTCGGATACCCGTAGTCTGTTCCTCGGCATGTTCATTGCCATTTTGTCGGTCGAGGTCTATTGCTGGCTGGAAAATCGTCCGGGGCTAAAAATCAAAATGCCGGACACCGTCCCGCCTAACGTTTCGGCGTCGTTCTCGGCGCTGATCCCGGCGATTATCACTACCACGGCCATTGCCACCTTTGGTTTTGTTTTCCATCAGATAACCGGCCTATATCTTTACGATGCGGTCTATCAGGTGGTGCAGCAGCCGCTTGAACGTGTTGTGCAAAGTCTGCCGGGCATCCTGTTGCTGATGTTTGTTGCGCAGCTTTTTTGGGTGATCGGTATTCACGGTAACCAGATGATCAAACCGATCCGCGAGCCGCTGCTGCTGGGGGCGATCACTGTCAACATGAGCGCATTCGAGCAAGGGAAAGAGATCCCCAACATCATTACCATGCCGTTCTGGGATGTGTACATGAGCATTGGCGGATCGGGGTTAACCATTGGTCTGCTGATCGCGGTGATGATCGGCACAAAGCGCAAAGAGATGCGCGAGATCGCCAAGCTCTCCATCGGCCCTGGCCTTTTTAATATCAACGAGCCGGTGATCTTCGGCATGCCAATCATGCTGAACCCTATCCTTGCCATTCCGTTCATCATTACGCCGCTGGTGACGGGGTCGATTGGCTATTTTGCCACGGTGACGGGCTTTGCGGGCAAAGCGGTGGTCATGGTGCCGTGGACCACGCCGCCGCTGATCAACGCCTGGCTCTCAACGGCGGGATCGATGGGTGCGGTGGTCACGCAGCTGATTTGTATCGTCACCGCGGTTCTGATCTATCTGCCGTTTGTGAAGATAGCGTCTCGCCGTGCGGAACAGGCTGCCCTTCAGGCGCAAAGTCAGCAAGCGGCCAACAACGCGTGAGGATCTCATGAGCACAAAACACATTTCGATACCGCAGGATTTTATTCTGGGCGCGGCGGCCTCCGCCTGGCAGACAGAAGGCTGGAGTGGCAAAAAAGAGGGGCAGGATTCGTGGATCGATCTCTGGTACAAAAACGATCGTCACGTCTGGCATAACGGCTATGGCCCGGCGGTGGCGACCGATTTTATCAATCGCTTTCGTGAAGATGTGGCATTGATGAAAGAGGCCGGACTGACACATTACCGCACCTCCATCAACTGGTCGCGTTTTCTGACCGATTATGAAAATGCGACTGTCGATGAAGAGTATGCGGCCTATTACGATGCGCTGTTTGACGAAATGCAGCGACAGGGCATCGAACCGATGATCTGCCTGGAACATTACGAGCTGCCTGGCGTTTTACTGGAAACCTACGGCGGCTGGGCCTCTAAGCATGTCGTCGAGCTGTTTGTTCGCTATGCCGAAAAGGTATTCGAACGATACCACCGCAAAGTGACGCGCTGGTTTACCTTCAACGAGCCGATTGTGGTGCAGACCCGCGTCTATCTGGATGCGCTTCGCTGGCCCTACGAACAGAACACCAACACCTGGATGCAGTGGAACCACCACAAAGTGCTGGCGACGGCGAAAGTGGTGAAGCTATTCCGTGAGCGGGATTATCCTGGAACGGTAGGCTGTATTCTCAATCCGGAAGTGACGTATCCGCGTTCGCGCGCCGCACACGATGTCCGGGCGGCGGAAATCTACGATCTGTTCTACAACCGCGTGTTTCTCGATCCCATGGTCCACGGCTGTTATCCGCAGCAGCTGTTCACTCTGCTTGAGCAACATCAGGTGCAGTGGGACTACAGCGCGGAAGAGCTGGCGCTGATTGCGGAAAACACCGTCGATGAGCTGGGGATCAATCTTTATTATCCGCATCGGGTGAAAGCGCCATCGCGGGCCTGGCATCCTGAGACGCCTTTCCATCCGTCGTACTACTACGAGCCGTTCGAGCTGCCAGGCCGCAAGATGAACAGTTCGCGAGGCTGGGAAATTTACCCGCGCATCGTTTATGACATGGCGATGCGCATTAAAAATGACTATCGCAATATTTCGTGGTTTGTGGCGGAAAGCGGTATGGGCGTGGAGAACGAAGCACAATTTCGCCATCGCGACGGTTTCATCGAAGATGATTATCGAATTGCTTTTATCAGTGAGCACCTCTGTCAAACGCTCCTGGCGCGCGAAGACGGAGCGAACTGCCACGGCTACATGCTGTGGGCGTTTACCGATAATGTTTCGCCCATGAATGCCTTTAAAAATCGCTACGGTCTGATTGAAATCGATCTGGAGAACGACCGTGCCCGCAGGCCGAAAAAATCGGCCTCGTGGTTCCGTCGGCTGCGCGATGAACGGACGCTGACGCTTACCGTCGATGATGAATGGAAATAGGCTAAAACCGTACGGGTTCTGGTAAAATAGTCGTCAACTGGCCGGGAGGATGCCCGGCCTGCGCATTAACTGATAAGCACAGGTGATCACGTGGATAAGGCAGTCGTCCCGCCGGAGAAAAAACAGTACCAGGAGATTGGCGAGGATTTGCGTGCGCAAATCATCCAGGGTCACTATCCCGTTGGCTCACGTCTGCCCCCGGAGCGTAACATTGCCGAGACGTATGGCGTCAGCCGCACCATCGTGCGCGAAGCGCTGTTGATGCTGGAGTTGCAGGGAACGGTGGATATCCGCCAGGGCTCCGGCGTCTATGTCATGCGTATTCCGGAAGAGCATGAAAACGAAGAAGAGCGTTTCTTAAACAGTGACGTTGGGCCGTTTGAAATTTTACAGGCGCGCCAGCTGCTCGAAAGCAACATTGCCGCCTTTGCGGCCAAAATGGCAACCCGCGCCGATATTGATAATCTGCGTCGCATCATTGAGCAAGAACAGCGGGCCATCGCCGCCAACGATAACAGCCAGGATAACAACAAGATGTTTCATCTGGTGCTGGCTGGCGCCACGCAGAACCAGATGCTTTTGGCAACGGTTGAGAGCGTCTGGCATCACATGGACAGCAGCCCGCTGTGGCAGCAGTTTAATGTTCATATCGCCAGCCGCGCCTACAGGCTCAAGTGGCTGGGCGACAGGCAAACCATTCTGGCGGCTCTGCGTCGTCGGGATGTGATGGGCGCGTGGCAGGCGATGTGGCAACATCTGGAAAATGTTAAAAAGAGCCTGCTTGAACTGTCCGATGAAGACGCGCCTGATTTTGACGGCTATCTTTTTGAGTCAGTGCCCATTTTCCAGGGAAAACCGGTGTGAAAATTGAGCCGCTGTACGCCGTTCCACACCATGCGGAGCGCGTCACCGACTGGCTTTGGCAGGCTTTTGGTGATGGATTACCGCGCGAATTCTTTGCGAGCATTATTACCCACAGCCAGAAACCCGACGCGTTGCCTGTCACTTTTGTCGCCCTTGAAGACGGACAACTGCTGGGAACGGTCGGGCTGTGGCGCTGCGATTTAATCACCCGTCAGGATATTTATCCGTGGCTGGCAGCGCTGTATGTGGATGAAGCGGCTCGCGGTAAAGGGCTGGCGGGCCAGTTACAGGATTACGTGATGGCGTATGCCGCGCAAGCCGGCTATTCCGAGCTGCATCTGTGGTCAGCCTGCCGTGACTTTTATGAACGCTACGGCTGGCATTACATCGGGCATGCGCTGGAATACCCGAATAAAACGGTTCATCTCTATCGCTATTCGCTGACTGATTCTGTCGGGGCGATAACCGAGTGACGACGCACCAGCGTCGGACTGAATAAATGCGTGATATCCGGCGGCGGGCGTTTTTCGGCCAGCGCCAGCGCCAGTTCGGCGGCCTGGGTGGCCATCGTCACAATCGGATAGCGCACGGTTGTCAGGCGTGGACGCACGTAGCGTGCAACCAACACATCATCAAATCCAATCAATGAAATCTCTGCCGGAACGTCAATGCCGTTGTCGTTAAGCACCCCCATCGCGCCTGCGGCCATTGAGTCGTTATAACAGGCCACAGCGGTAAAATTGCGCCCGCGTCCCAACAGCTCGGTCATGGCTTGTTCGCCGCCGCTTTCGTCCGGTTCGCCATACGTGACAAGACGATCGTTGCAGGGCAAACCGCTTTCTCGCAGTGCGTCGTAGTACCCGCGCAGCCGATCCTCGGCATCAGAAATCTGGTGATTCGAACAGAGATAGCCAATCCGGGTATGACCCTGCTGAATCAGATGGCGCGTGGCGAGCCAGGCGCCGTAGCGGTCGTCAAGGGCAACGCAGCGGTCCTCATAGCCAGGGATGATGCGATTAATGAGCACCATACCGGGGATCTGCTTCATCAGATGGAGCAGTTCGGCATCGGGCAGCACTTTGGCATGGACAACCAGGGCGGCGCAGCGATGGCGAATCAGCTGTTCAATCGCCTGGCGCTCTTTCTGTTCGTTATGGTAGCCGTTGCCAATCAGTAAAAAATTGCCGGTCTGATAGGCCACCTGTTCCACCGCTTTTACCATCGCCCCGAAAAACGGGTCTGAGACGTCGCCGACGACCAGTCCTACCGTCTCCGTTGACTGCTGCGCCAGGGCGCGGGCGTTGGCGTTGGGATGGTAGTTCAGGGTTTCCATGGCACTCTGTACTGCCTGACGGGAGGCGTCGCTGGCTTTTGGAGAGTTGTTAATGACGCGCGAAACGGTCGCGACAGAAACACCAGACAGACGGGCCACATCCTTAATTGTCGCCATTCAATACCTTCTTTTGGGGGTAAGCGGTTACACACACAGTAGTGTTGCGGAAAAGCGAGGTGCATTCAAGGGCCAGCCGGGAATGCTCCTCGCAAACGTGATGCAGAACATGCGAAATCAGTGTAATGGTTACACCACGAAGCGTGTCAGATGCGTGTCAAAATGAACCTTTCGTTACACTTTGCCGAAGGCTGTTGCGATTGTCAGCTGGTGGGGGAGGAGAGTGGATTGCTACAGTCGAGATCCCAGAGGTATTGATAGGTGAGATCAGCTCCGGTTGATTAACACGAATTACACCAACCTGCGTTTATACGCAGGTTTTTTTTTGCCATTAACTTCAACATGTAACAGCAATCAACAATTTTCACACCTGGTTGCACTTAGGCTCATTCGCTTGCGTTTTCCTGCTGGCGAAGCGAGCGGGCTACAGCCACAATCAAGATCCCAGAGGTATTGATTGGTGAGAATTCCTGGTACGTTTTCGTACTCATCTCTTGCACCAGCCTGCGCGGATGCGCAGGTTTTTTTTCGCCTGAATAAGCTGTCGCTCCCCCTGCACTTCTCGTGTAATCTGCCACAATTTAGCGTAACCCTAAAATTTGACAGGCAAAGGGAGTTGAAATGCTATTTGGGTTTTTCCGTACCTTATTCCGTATCCTCTTTCGCGTCCGCCTCACCGGCGACACCCAGTCGCTACGCGGTGAGCGTGTTCTTATCACTCCAAACCATGTTTCCTTTATCGACGGCATCTTGCTGGCGCTTTTCCTGCCTGGCCGCCCGGTATTTGCGGTGTACAGCTCTATAAGCCAGAAATGGTTTATGCGAAGGCTGGCATCGCTGATTGATTTTGTCCCTCTCGATCCCACCAAACCGATGATGATCAAACACCTGGTGCGTCTGATCGAGCAGGGGCGTCCGGTGGTTATTTTCCCGGAAGGGCGGATCTCGGTGACTGGCTCGCTGATGAAAATCTATGACGGGGCGGGTTTTGTCGCCGCAAAATCCAGGGCTACGGTAGTGCCGCTGCGCATTGAAGGCGCTGAGTTGACCCACTTCAGCCGCCTGAAAGGGCTGGTTAAGCTGCGCCTGTTCCCCAAAATCACGCTGCACATTCTGCCGCCGACAACGCTTCCAATGCCTGAAGCGCCGCGCGCGCGGGATCGTCGCAAGATGGCCGGCGAGATGCTTCATCAGATTATGATGGAAGCACGAATGGCGGTGCGTCCGCGCGAAACCCTGTATGAATCGCTACTCTCTGCGCAGTATCGTTTTGGGGCCAACAAAAACTGTATTGAAGACATCAATTTCACGCCGGATACCTATCGCAAGTTGCTAACCAAGACGCTCTTTGTCGGGCGTATTCTGGAGAAATACAGTCAGCAAGGTGAAAAGATCGGCCTGATGCTGCCGAACGCGGGCATCAGCGCGGCCGTCATTTTTGGCGCCGTTTCCCGGGGGCGCATTCCGGCGATGATGAACTACACCGCGGGTGTCAAAGGGCTGACCAGCGCGATTACCGCAGCGGAGATCAAAACCGTCTTCACATCACGCCAGTTCCTCGACAAAGGCAAACTCTGGCACTTGCCGGAGCAGCTCACGCAGGTGCGCTGGGTGTTTCTTGAGGATCTTAAAGCTGTTGTTACGACCAGCGACAAACTGTGGATTTTTGCACACTTGCTCGCTCCCCGTCTGGCGCAGGTAAAACAGCAGCCGGAAGATGCCGCAATGATTCTCTTCACCTCGGGATCCGAGGGGAATCCAAAGGGCGTGGTTCATAGCCACAAAAGCCTTCTGGCAAATGTTGAACAGATTAAAACCATTGCCGATTTTACCGCTCACGACCGCTTTATGTCGGCGCTGCCGCTTTTCCACTCTTTCGGCCTGACGGTAGGGCTATTTACGCCGCTGTTCACGGGCGCAGAAGTGTTTCTCTATCCTAGCCCGCTACACTATCGCATCGTGCCGGAACTGGTGTATGACCGTAACTGTACGGTGCTTTTCGGCACATCAACGTTCCTCGGAAATTACGCGCGCTTTGCCAATCCGTACGACTTCTACCGCGTGCGGTATGTAGTGGCCGGGGCGGAAAAATTGCAGGACAGCACCCGTCAAATCTGGCAGGACAAATTTGGTCTGCGCATCCTGGAGGGCTACGGCGTAACGGAATGCGCGCCGGTGGTCTCCATCAACGTTCCGATGGCCGCCAAGCCGGGTACGGTTGGACGTATTTTACCCGGCATGGACGCGCGTCTGCTGGCTGTTCCGGGTATTGAAGACGGTGGTCGCCTGCAGTTGAAAGGACCGAACGTCATGAACGGCTATCTGCGCGTGGAAAACCCGGGCGTGCTGGAAGCGCCTACGGCGGAAAATGCGCAGGGCGAGCTGGAAACGGGCTGGTACGACACCGGCGATATTGTGCGCTTTGATGAGCAAGGTTTTGTGCAGATCCAGGGGCGCGCCAAACGCTTCGCCAAGATTGCCGGAGAAATGGTGTCGCTGGAGATGGTGGAGCAGTTCGCCAGTGCCGTTTCTCCTGAAAAAATGCACGCAACGGCCATTAAAAGTGATGCCAGTAAAGGCGAGGCGTTGGTGCTATTTACCACCGACAATGAACTCAAACGTGAACAGTTGCTGCAGTATGCCCGCACCCATGGCGTTCCTGAGCTGGCTGTTCCCAGAGATATTCGCTATCTGAAGCAGTTGCCGGTGTTGGGGAGTGGTAAACCCGATTTCGTTGCGCTTAAGGGGCTGGTTGAAGAGGCAGAAAAGCAAAATGCGTGAGTCAGTACACACTAACACGTCAATCTGGTCGAAAGGCATGATGGCGGTAACCGCCGCCCAGTTTCTTTCCGCTTTTGGCGATAACGCGCTGTTATTTGCCACTCTGGCACTGCTGAAAGCGGAATTTTATCCGGACTGGAGCCAGCCCATCCTGCAGATGGTGTTTGTGGGTGCTTACATCATCTTTGCTCCCTTCGTGGGCCAGGTCGCGGACAGCTTTGCAAAAGGCCGTGTGATGATGTTTGCCAACGGCCTCAAACTGCTGGGGGCGGCGAGTATCTGTTTCGGTATCAATCCCTTTATCGGCTATACGCTGGTGGGGATCGGCGCGGCGGCCTATTCTCCGGCGAAATACGGTATCCTGGGGGAACTGACAACCGGAGACAAACTGGTCAAAGCCAACGGTCTGATGGAATCTTCAACGATAGCGGCAATTCTGCTGGGCTCGGTAGCGGGTGGTGTGCTGGCCGACTGGCACGTTCTGGCGGCGCTCGGGGTCTGTGCCCTGATGTACGCCGGCGCAGTGATCGCTAATCTGTTTATCCCGACGCTCCCCGTGGCACGTCCTGGCCAGTCCTGGCGCTTCACGCCCATGACCTCCAGCTTCTTCAACGCCTGCCGCGTGCTGTGGCGTAATGGCGAAACGCGTTTCTCGCTGATGGGCACCAGTCTTTTCTGGGGCGCGGGTGTGACGCTGCGATTCCTGCTGGTGCTGTGGGTTCCGACGGCCTTAGGCATCACCGATAATGCCACGCCAACTTACCTGAACGCGATGGTTGCCGTTGGGATTGTGGTCGGGGCCGGGGCTGCGGCGAAACTCGTCACCCTGGAAACTGTTGCGCGCTGTATGCCTGCGGGGATTTTGATTGGTGTCGGCGTGTTGTTCTTCTCACTCCAGCATGCGCTATTGCCGGCCTATGCGCTGTTGATTCTGATTGGGGTACTGGGTGGGTTCTTTGTGGTGCCGCTGAATGCCCTGTTGCAAGAGCGTGGTAAACAGACCGTTGGGGCGGGTAACGCGATTGCGGTACAGAATCTGGGCGAAAACACGGCCATGCTGCTGATGCTGGGGCTTTACTCGCTGGCGGTAAAAGCAGGATTTCCCGTGGTAGGGATTGGCGTTGGATTTGGTGGGCTGTTTGCGCTGGCTATTGCCGGACTCTGGCTCTGGCAAAGACGTCGTTAGAGTAAAAATGCCCGGCGGACGATGGCCGCCGGGTGATTTCATTAGGGTGCAGGATAGGTGTAAACCTGATGCACGGCTTCGATCTCCGCTAACACCTCTTCGCTCAACTCCAGATGGAAGCTTTCAACGTTGGTTTTTAGCTGCTCCAGCGTGGTTGCTCCCAGCAGGGTGCTGGCTACGAAGGGTTGACGGCGCACGAATGCCAGCGCCATTTGCGCCGGATCCAGACCGTGGCGACGGGCGATGTCCACATAAGCGGCAACCGCTTTTTGTGTCTGCTCACCGCTGTAACGCGTGAATCGGCTGAACAGGGTGTTTCGCGCACCCGCCGGTTTGGCGCCGTTGAGATATTTGCCCGTCAGCGTACCAAAAGCCAGGCAAGAGTATGCCAGCAACTCGACGCCTTCATACTGACTCACTTCGGCCAGACCGACTTCATAGCTCCGGTTCACCAGACTGTACGGATTCTGAATCGTCACAATCCGCGGAAGGTCATGCTTATCCGCCAGATGTAAATAACGCATCACGCCAAAAGCGGTTTCATTCGAGACGCCAATATAGCGAATTTTACCGGCGCGCTGGCACTCGGTCAGTGCTTCCAGCGTTTCGAGCAGCGTCACAACGGGCGCACTGTCGCTCCAGCTATAGCCCAGCTTACCAAAGCAGTTGGTCGGGCGTTGCGGCCAGTGAACCTGATACAGATCGAGATAGTCGGTCTGCAGGCGTCTGAGGCTGTCATCCAGCGCGGCACGAATGTTTTTGCGGTCCAGAATTTGGTTCGGGCGGATGCCCGTGTCGTTATTACGCGACGGGCCGCTCACTTTAGAGGCAAGCACCAGTTTTTCACGATTACCGTTTTTCGCCAGCCAGTTGCCAACGTAAGTTTCGGTTAATCCCTGAGTCTCCGGGCGCGGCGGCACCGGGTACATTTCCGCGACATCAATCAGATTAATGCCCTGACTGACGGCGTAATCGAGTTGCGCATGGGCATCGGCTTCGCTGTTTTGTTCACCGAATGTCATCGTGCCCAACCCCAGTTGACTGATTTCCAGAGTGCTGTGGGGGATACGGTGATAATGCATAGCCGGTTTCCTGAAACGAGAATAATTAAGGGTCTATAAACATGGCAGAGGGGAAGCAAAAGGGGAAGAGAAAAATCAAAAAGGTCAGTAAGCAACTGACCTTCATCTGTTTATCGTTCGATAATCTGAGAAACTTCGTCGCGGTTGATCTGCATCTTATTGCCTTGCTGGTCGCTGTAACTCACAAGGCCGGTATCGTCATCGACTTCGGGTTTGCCGTCGGTCAAAATCATTCGTCCATCTTTTGTGGCCATCACGTAATCGCTACTACAGCCTGAAACAGCAAACGCTAAACCGACCGCTGAGATTATCACTGCCCATTTTTTCATCGTTATCATCCTCACCTGGCTCGTATCCAATCATAGTGTAGTAATAACCTGGTAATTCGTTACATGAAAGTAGCAAAATCTTAAAAAGCCGGTGATCGCGTTTGATTGAGTTCAAACTTCACAGAAAAACTATGTTTTGAGCAAGAAGTGGCGAGCCAGCAGTGCGCCCGTGAAGTTCTTTTTTAAATAAAAGCCGCGCGGTAGCGTCAGTATAGGCTCGCCATTGGCGCCTATGGCCTCGGTTAACGCTTTGCTGTTGGCCGCTTTTGGACGCAATTGCATGACTTCACCGTGACGTGCCGTAATCCGCTCCACTTGTCCCAAAACAATCATATCCATCAACTCTTCCCAGTCCTGGCAAAGCTGACGTTCTTCTTTATCGTCAGGACTCCATAGCAGCGGCGCGCCCACCCGGCGATCGGCCAGGGGGATTGTTCTCTCGCCTTCAACGGGCACCCACAGCACCCGCTTGAGTTTATGACGCACATGGCTGGTTTCCCAGCTGACGCCACTATTCCCTGTCAATGGAGCGACGCAAACAAAGGTGGTTTCCAGCGGTTTGCCCTGGCGGTCGATGGGAATGGTCTTGAGCTCAACGCCAAGTGCCGCAAAATCTTGCTCAGGTTTACTGCCCGCACTCGCGCCAAGCCACAGCTCCAGCAGCACGCCAATCCAGCCTTTATCACGTTTGAGATCGTTGGGAACCGGCAGACCCGCCATCGCGGCCAGCTCTCCAAGCGTGTAACCCGCCACGCGTTGTGCCTGGTACAGCAACTGCTCTTCAGTCGAGGGGGGAGAGGTCAGCGGAAGGAGCGGAAGCATGAATATCAGCCTTTGATTAAAAAATGAACTGTAAATGAGGTCCTTGTGGATAGAGTTTAACGATTTCTGAAGCGATATGGCAGGGTTATGATTTATATGTCTTTTTAACAAAAATCATCATTTTTAAAAATGATGAAAAATGGGTTGTTCAAAACTGGTCACTGACAATGAACAGGATCTTACACCATGTTATCCACAGAAAAGTGGGATAACTGGGAATAACCCTCACTACTGGTTCAATTTACAGCCTTGACGTGCGACGAAAATCGAATTTTTACACAAAATGTGTCTAAGTTATTGGCACAATCTGTGGATAAAACCGACGCTGTTCGATCTTTCATCAGTGCCAGGATCTCATCTGTGATGATCGTCACGTTATGGGAGTCGGAAGGCAAGATCTTGCAATTAATTGCATGAAAAATAGAGTTTTATTTGTGGCGAGGAAAGGCGAGGTTTTCTCTCTGAGAAATGTTGTCCATCGGTAATTCCATACTTCTTCACAACTATATCCACAGAAAAAGTGAATAAAATGGCTCATCTGGACCCTCATCTGTTTATAACTTGAGTGAAAATTGTGAGTTATTCAAATGTTATTCGTTTGCAGCCTTGTAAGAGAGTGGTTTACCGCCTTACAGGAGTATGAAACAATCGTTCATATATCAGGTTTAGTTTGAGGTAGTCCGGTGATTGATGACGATGGCTACCGCCCGAACGTAGGTATCGTAATTTGTAATCGTCAGGGCCAGGTTATGTGGGCAAGGCGGTATGGTCAGCACTCCTGGCAATTCCCGCAAGGCGGGATCAATCCTGGAGAGTCCCCAGAACAAGCGATGTATCGGGAGTTGTTCGAAGAAGTCGGCTTAAGCCGAAAGGATGTTCGCATCCTTGCTTCGACCCGCAACTGGTTGCGTTACAAGTTACCGAAACGTTTGGTGCGTTGGGACACAAAGCCGGTTTGTATCGGCCAGAAACAGAAATGGTTTCTTCTGCAATTGGTGAGCAACGATTCGGAAATCAATATGCAAACCAGCAGTACGCCAGAGTTCGATGGCTGGCGCTGGGTAAGCTACTGGTATCCCGTTCGTCAGGTCGTGTCGTTTAAGCGCGATGTTTACCGTAGGGTGATGAAAGAGTTCGCAAGTGTTGTGATGGCGATTCAGGAGGCACCTCCTAAACCACAAAGCACACCTGCCTGGCGACGTAAAAGAGGTTAAGCAACGCAAATCATGCTCACCCGCTTGCGAGAAATAGTCGAAAAGGTTGCCAGTGCTCCGCGCCTCAATGAGGCGCTGGACATCCTGGTTACTGACATCTGCCTTGCGATGGAAACCGAAGTTTGTTCGGTGTATCTGGCCGACAACGATCGGCGTTGTTACTACCTCATGGCGACGCGTGGGTTAAAAAAACCCCGTGGTCGCACTGTTGCACTCGCTTTTGATGAAGGTATCGTTGGCCTCGTAGGACGGCTGGCAGAGCCTATCAACCTTGCTGATGCGCAAAAACACCCCAGCTTTAAATACATCCCCTCTGTAAAAGAAGAGCGTTTTCGCGCGTTCCTGGGGGTGCCTATCATTCAGCGCCGCCAACTGCTTGGCGTGCTGGTTGTCCAGCAGCGCGAGCTGCGTCAGTTTGATGAAAGCGAAGAGTCATTCCTCGTCACGCTGGCCACGCAAATGGCCGCGATCCTTTCCCAGTCGCAGTTAGCGGCCCTGTTTGGCCAATATCGTCACACGCGTATCCGCGCGCTGCCGGCATCACCCGGCGTGGCGATTGCTGAAGGCTGGATGGATGCCACGCTGCCGCTGATGGAGCAGGTGTATGAGGCCTCAACGCTTGATGCGGCGCTCGAGCGAGAGCGTCTGACAGGCGCGCTGGAAGAAGCCGCAAACGAATTTCGTCGCTACAGCAAGCGTTTCTCCGCTGGCGCGCAAAAAGAGACGGCAGCGATATTCGATCTCTATTCACACCTGCTGTCTGATGCTCGTCTGCGTCGCGAACTGTTTGCAGAAGTCGACAAAGGGTCGGTGGCTGAGTGGGCGGTCAAAAAGGTTATCGAGAAATTCGCCGAGCAATTTGCGGCGTTAACCGACGGTTACCTGAAGGAACGCGCCGGCGATTTACGTAGCCTCGGGCAACGGCTGTTATTTCATCTCGATGATACTAATCAGGGCGAAAACGCCTGGCCGAAACGCTTTATTCTGGTCGCTGATGAACTGTCGGCGACGACGCTTGCCGAGCTGCCGCAGGACCGACTGGCTGGCGTGGTAGTGCGCGATGGCGCTGCCAACTCCCATGCGGCCATTATGGTGCGTGCACTGGGGATCCCCACCGTGATGGGGGCTGATATTCAGCCCTCAGTGCTGCAACGACGCACGCTGGTGGTGGATGGCTATCGCGGTGAGTTGCTGGTGGATCCTGAACCCGTGCTGCTGCAAGAGTATCAGCGGTTAATCAGTGAAGAAAATGAGTTAAGCCGCCTTGCGGAAGACGATGTCAACCTGCCTGCGCAGCTGAAAAGCGGCGAGCGTATCAAAGTGATGCTCAACGCTGGACTCAGCCCGGCGCATGAAGAAAAGCTCGGGAGCCGCATTGATGGCATCGGTCTGTACCGCACCGAAATCCCGTTCATGCTGCAAAGCGGCTTTCCGTCGGAAGAGGAGCAGGTCGCCCAGTATCAAGGCATGTTGCAGATGTTCAACGACAAACCCGTGACACTGCGCACCCTGGATGTCGGAGCGGATAAACAACTGCCGTATATGCCGATCAGCGAAGAGAACCCGTGTCTTGGCTGGCGAGGCATACGTATTACGCTCGATCAGCCAGAGATCTTCTTGATCCAGGTGCGCGCGATGCTACGTGCCAATGCGGCTACGGGCAATCTCAGTATCCTGCTCCCGATGGTGACTAGCCTGGATGAGATCGACGAAGCGCGCCGTCTCATCGAACGTGCGGGCCGTGAAGTGGAAGAGATGATCGGTTACGCCATCCCGAAACCGCGCCTGGGAGTCATGCTCGAAGTGCCTTCGATGGTCTTTATGCTGCCGCACCTGGCGACCCGCGTCGATTTTATCTCTGTGGGCACTAACGATCTTACCCAGTACATCCTGGCGGTGGATCGCAATAACACGCGGGTGGCCAGCATCTACGACAGTTTGCATCCGGGAATGTTGCGGGCATTGGCGATGATCGCGCGTGAAGCAGAGCAGTACGGCATCGATCTGCGGTTATGCGGCGAAATGGCGGGAGACTCCATGTGTGTGGCGATTCTCATTGGTCTGGGTTTCCGCCACTTGTCCATGAACGGTCGCTCGGTTGCACGCGTTAAATATCTGTTGCGTCATATCGACTACGAAGAGGCCCAGGAGCTGGCGAGGCGCAGCCTTGAGGCGCAGCTGGCGACAGAGGTCCGTCACCAGGTCGCAGCCTTTATGGAGCGTCGTGGCATGGGCGGTCTGATTCGCGGCGGCCGTTAGCCTTATACATATCTTTTACATCTCAGGCGCATCCTCTGCGCCTGCCTTGTGCTATGATTCGCAACTTTGGAGCGCTGGCTAACCCCATGCGCGCTTATTTGCCGCTGTCCACTTTCAGCGGAATAACAACATCTTGTGGTGACAGATGAACAGTGGTTATCTGCATTTTCCGGAATTTGATCCGGTCATTTTCTCAGTGGGTCCCGTTGCACTTCACTGGTATGGTCTCATGTATCTGGTGGGCTTCATCTTTGCGATGTGGCTGGCAAGTCGTCGCGCCGGTCGTCCAGGCAGCGGATGGACAAAAAACGAAGTTGAAAACCTGCTTTATGCGGGCTTCCTGGGGGTCTTCCTGGGCGGCCGTATTGGCTATGTGCTGTTCTACAACTTCCCGGTATTCCTGAACGATCCGCTGTACCTGTTCCGCGTCTGGGATGGCGGGATGTCCTTCCACGGTGGCCTGATTGGTGTCATCCTGGTCATGGTCATTTTTGCCAAACGCACAAAGCGTAACTTCTTCCAGGTCGCTGATTTTATTGCTCCTCTGATCCCGTTTGGCCTGGGTGCGGGTCGCCTCGGTAACTTCATCAACGGAGAGCTATGGGGGCGCGTCGATCCAGGCGTTTCGTACACGATGCTGTTCCCGGGTTCGCGCGCAGAAGACATTGCGCTGTTGCCTTCCCACCCGGAGTGGCAGTCCATCTTCGATACCTACGGCTCGCTGCCGCGCCATATGTCTCAGATTTATGAGCTGGCGCTAGAAGGGGTCGTGCTGTTTATCATTCTGAATCTCTTTATTCGCAAACCGCGCCCAATGGGATCGGTCTCCGGTCTGTTCCTGATTGGCTATGGTGCTTTCCGTATCATCGTTGAATTCTTCCGCCAGCCGGACCAGCAGTTCACCGGTGAATGGGTACAGTACATCAGCATGGGGCAGATTCTCTCTATCCCGATGATTGTCGCGGGTGTCATTATGATGATCTGGGCGTATCGTCGCCGTCCACAGCAACAGCTCTCCTGAGGAACCATGAAACAGTATCTTGAATTGATGAAAAAAGTGCTCGATGAGGGCACGCCAAAAAACGACCGTACCGGCACCGGGACGACTTCTATTTTTGGCCACCAGATGCGCTTCAATTTGCAGGACGGTTTTCCTCTGGTGACGACGAAGCGCTGCCATTTGCGCTCGATCATTCATGAACTGCTGTGGTTTCTCCAGGGCGATACAAACGTTGCTTATCTGCACGAAAATAACGTGTCGATTTGGGACGAATGGGCAGATGAGAACGGCAACCTGGGACCGGTATACGGTCAACAGTGGCGCGCATGGCCAACGCCTGATGGCCGCCATATTGACCAGATCACCACCGTGCTCAACCAGCTGAAAAACGACCCGGATTCTCGCCGGATTATCGTTTCGGCCTGGAACGTCGGTGAGCTGGATAAAATGGCGCTGGCTCCTTGCCACGCCTTCTTCCAGTTCTATGTGGCTGACGGCAAGCTATCATGCCAGCTTTACCAGCGTTCTTGCGATGTATTCCTCGGTCTGCCGTTCAACATCGCCAGCTACGCTTTACTGGTCCATATGATGGCGCAGCAGTGTGATCTCGACGTCGGTGATTTTGTCTGGACGGGTGGTGATACCCATCTATACAGCAACCACATGGAACAGACTCATCTGCAGCTGAGCCGCGAACCCCGTGCGCTGCCGAAGTTGATCATCAAGCGCAAACCGGAGTCTATTTTCGACTATCGCTTCGATGATTTCGAGATTGAGGGCTATGATCCGCACCCCGGCATCAAAGCGCCCGTTGCTATCTGACTTGACTCATCCTCACACAACCGGTGCTTTTTAGCGCCGGTTTTTTTTGCCCAGATTTCACGTTTACGAGCGGCTTTCCAGCGTTTTTGCAACGCAATGCAAGTGATGATATTTATTGGATAACGCCTCGTAACTTTCTCTTTCGCCCGTCGTTTTTCCCCGTCTATCTCGCCACACTGTCGCCATGAAAAAAGAACGCGGCTTCACGCTCATCGAAACGATGGTGGCAATCTCGCTGGTCATCATTCTTAGTGCCACTGGGTTATATGGCTGGCAAAGCTGGCAGCAACAGCAGCGCCTTTGGCAAACAGTACATCAGGTAAGGGACTACTTAGTGCTATTGCGGGACGATGCGAACGGCCATAACCGGGACCATATCATCACGCTCAAAACGTGGGGGCAAAGCTGGTGTCTCTTAACAACAAAGAGTGCTGGTTGTCAGGACGAAGGTGACCTGGTGCTCAGACCGTTATGGCCTGACGTCACCATTGCGGAAATAACGCCTTCACTGGCGTTTTATGGACTCAGGGATACCGCATGGGCTGGTCGAATACGCCTTAAAAGCCGTGCGGGGGAGTGGCTGGTTATCGTTTCGAACGGGGGACGCATCAGAATGTGCAACAGCACGGGAAAAGGGACATGTTGACAGAATCACGCGGTTTTTCGCTGACCGAAGTGCTGATTGCCATGGCGATTGGCAGTATTTTACTGCTTAGCACCGCGCGGTTTTTACCCGGTTTACAGTGGGCTATCCTGAATCAGGAAATGCAGCAAGAGCTGGAAGAAGAGGTGTGGCTAAGGGTCTCTGCAATAGGAAAGCAGCTACAGCGGGCCGGTTATTGCGCCGGGGATTGTCAGGGACAGGCATTGATAATCAGCAAAGAGGGGAGCTGCGTGATCGTCCAGTGGGATGCCAACAGCAACGGTCGCTGGGAAAATGCATCGCAGGCGGAGGCTGAACAAACAGGTTTTCGCCTGGAAGCCGGGGCGCTTGAAACGCAGCGTGGAGCCACGAGTTGCACAGGAAAAGGCTGGGATAAATTAACCGATCCTGGCAGCATTATGATTACGCGATTCTCGGTGAGCAAAACCCAGCGATCTGGCTTCGCTCCTGAGCTTAACATTGAACTTGCAGCCTCCCGCGTTGGGCTAAAAGCCACGCCCTGGCTGGCTACGTATCGCGTCACCGGGTTCAATTTATGAAGCGCCAAAAGGGGATGTCCTCGCTCGCTCTGGTTCTGTTACTGCTTGTCATTGGTGGCCTGATTCTGACGGGGCTGAATCAACAGCTCGACTCCTTTACCCGGATCGTCAGCCGCGAACGTCAGTCGGTACAACAACGGGCCACTGTGCAATCGGCGCTGGAGTGGGGGAAGCGCCAGCTGTGGTCGGTGGTGACAAATATTCAGTGTAAGAAAGTGTCACAGGGACGAGTGTGTCTGCGGTTACTTGCAGAGGACCGCGTCCTGCTGATCGCAGGCAACGGCGATATGTTCTTGTGGCGGTGGGGGGAAATCCAGGAAGGACGCATTGTCTTTTCTCCTCATGGCTGGAGCGATTTCTGTCCACTGAAGCAGGGGGATTTGTGTCAGCTGCCTTAAACAGACAACAGGGATTTAGCATGGTGGAAGTGTTGTTAGCAATGGTGTTGCTGGTGATAATTGTCACCGCGCTATCCGGCTATCATCAAGCGCTGGCAAACCGGCATGCCATATTCAGCCAGTATCGCCAGCTCTGGCATTACGCCTGGAATCAGGCGCAATTATCCGCGGATACATTGCCACAGGGATGGCGGACAAACCGGGTGGAGACAACGCAAGCCGGATGTGTCAGCATCACAGTCACTATTATTTCGCCTCTGGGGCGGCAGGGTCAGATGACACGCCTGCATTGCCCGGTAAGTCATTAGTCGGGAGCGTTTATGTTAAGGGTCTATCACTCAAATCGTCTGGATGTGCTGGAAGCGCTGATGGAGTTTATCGTCGAGCGCGATCATCTTGCCGATCCCTTTGAGCCGGAAATGGTGCTGGTGCAAAGTACGGGGATGGCCCAGTGGCTGCAAATGTCTCTTGCGCAAAAATTTGGTATTGCGGCCAATATCGAGTTCCCACTTCCCGCGAGTTTCATCTGGGATATGTTTGTCCGCGTGTTGGCGGACATCCCTAAACAGAGTGCTTTCAATAAACAAAGCATGAGCTGGAAGTTGATGACGCTTCTGCCAGAGATGTTGCAGAAAGATGAGTTCGTCATGCTGCGGCACTATCTGAGCGATGATACTGATAAACGTAAACTGTTCCAGCTTGCTTCCCGTACTGCCGACCTTTATGACCAGTATCTGGTTTATCGTCCAGAATGGCTAACGTCATGGGAGTCCGGTGCGCTTATTGACGGTCTACCAGAAGCGCAAATCTGGCAGGCACCGCTCTGGAAAGCGCTGGTTGAGCATACCGAAAAGCTAGGTCAACCGCAGTGGCACCGTGCCAACCTTTACGATCGCTTTATCTCGACACTGGATGCGGCTTCTGAACCGCCCGCGGGGCTTCCTTCTCGCGTCTTTATCTGCGGGATTTCAGCCTTGCCTCCGGTGTATTTGAAAGCGCTGGAAGCGCTGGGCAAGCATGTCGATATCCATATTCTGTTTACCAACCCTTGCCGTCATTACTGGGGGGATATTCAGGATGCTCGCTGGCTTGCAAGGCTTGTTACCCGACAACGACGCCGGATATTTGAAGAACGTACTGTTCCGCTGTTTAAAGACAGCGCCAGCGCGGCACGACTTTTTGATGAAGAGGGTATTCAGAACTTACCGAACCCTTTGCTGGCATCCTGGGGGAAGCTGGGGCGTGACTATATTCATATGCTGTCTGATATTTCTTCATCAGGAGAAGGCGATGTTGATGCGTTCGCGGATATCACGCCAGACAGCCTGTTACACAACGTCCAGCTTGATATTCTCGATCTTGAAAACCGCGCAATAGCGGGAATGACTGCCGAAGAATTTGCTCGTAGCGATAATAAACGCAGGCTGGATCTTAAGGATCGCAGTGTGACCGTTCATGTTTGCCACAGTCCGCAGCGCGAAGTCGAAGTGCTTCATGACAAACTACTGGCGATGCTTCAGGACGATCCGGAACTTACGCCGCGTGATATCGTCGTGATGGTTGCGGATATCGACAGTTACAGCCCCTATATCCAGGCAGTGTTTGGTAGCGCGACTGGCGATCGTTATCTTCCTTATGCCGTTTCTGACCGCCGGGCGCGTCAGTCGCATCCGGCTCTGCAGGCTTTTGTCAGCTTGCTCTCCCTGCCGGACAGCCGCTTTATTTCTGAAGATGTTTTGGCCCTGCTGGATGTCCCGGTCCTTGCCGCACGCTTTGACATTGATGAAGAGGGCTTGCGCTATCTGCGGCAATGGGTGAACGAATCGGGTGTCCGCTGGGGTATCGACGATGATAACGTCCAGGAGTTCGAACTCCCGCCGACAGGGCAACACACCTGGCACTTTGGTCTGACGCGTATGTTACTGGGCTATGCGATGGAGAGCAGTCAGGGTGAGTGGAATGACGTCCTCCCGTACGATGAATCGACAGGGCTGATCGCCGAGCTTGTCGGTCATCTGGCATCGCTTCTGATGCAACTCAACCGCTGGCGGCGCGAGCTGAGAAAGTCTCGTCCCCTTGAAGAGTGGTTACCTGTCTGTCGGGAAATGCTGAATGACTTTTTCCTGCCGGACAGTGAAACAGAAGGGGCAATGGCGCTTATTGAGCTGCAATGGCAGGCGATTATTGATGAAGGCCTTTCATCACATTATGGCGAGGCTATTCCGCTTTCGTTGCTGCGCGATGAATTGACGCAACGCCTTGACCAGGAGCGTATCAGTCAGCGTTTCTTAGCTGGCCCGGTGAACATTTGCACCTTAATGCCCATGCGTTCAATCCCTTTCAAAGTGGTGTGTCTGCTGGGGATGAACGACGGAATTTATCCTCGCGCACTGGCGCCACTCGGTTTTGATCTGATGAGCCAGCAGCCAAAACGTGGCGACCGTAGTCGACGCGACGATGACCGATACCTCTTCCTGGAGGCATTAATTTCCGCCCAGGATAAGCTCTATATCAGCTATATCGGCCATTCAATTCAGGATAACAGCGAACGCTTTCCTTCGGTGCTGGTGCAGGAACTGGTGGATTACATCGGTCAAAGCCACTATCTGCCAGGGGATGAGGCGCTGAACTGTGACCAAAGTGAACAGCGGGTCAAAGACCATATCATCCATCGCCATAGTCGTATGCCGTTTGACCCGACCAATTACGTCAATGACGAGCAACAAAGCTACGCCCGTGAATGGCTACCGGCAGCGAAGAGAGAGGGAATTGCACAAACAGCTTTTATTCAGACGCTGGAACCTCTCCCTGTTGAGACGATCGCCTTTGAACAGTTACAGCGATTCTGGGCTCACCCGGTACGCGCATTTTTCCAACAGCGCCTTCAGGTCCATTTCCGCTCTGAAGAGAGCGAAATCCCCGATGCAGAACCTTTCATCCTCGATGGGTTAAGCCGTTACCAGCTAAACCAGCAGTTGCTCAATGCGCTGGTCGAGCAGGAAGATGCGCAAACGCTGTTCCGTCGATACCGCGCTGCGGGCCAACTGCCTTATGGTGCATTCGGCGAAATAGCCTGGGATACGCAGTTTCAGGAGATGCAGGTACTGGCTGACAGAGTCATTGAATGTCGTCAGCCGGGAAAAAGCCTCGAAATTGATCTGACCTGCAACGGTATTCAGCTCACTGGCTGGCTCCAGCATGTGCAGTCAGATGGGCTCCTGCGCTGGCGTCCCGCTATGCTCAGTGTTTCACAAGGTTTGCAACTCTGGCTCGAACACCTTGTCTACAGTGCTTGTGGTAATGAAGGTGAAAGCCGGTTGTTTGTACGTAAAGAGGGCGAATGGCGTTTCCCTCCTATGGACTCAGATCAGGCATTGGCGTATCTGACCCTGTTTATCGAAGGTTATCGGCAGGGCATGAATAAACCGCTGTTGCTGCTGCCAGAAAGTGGGGGGGCGTGGATAAAAGCCTGTTACGACGCGCAGAATGATGCCATGTTAACGGATGAAGTCTCATTGCAAAAAGCCCGCAGCAAGTTTATGCAGGCTTATGAAGGAAACATGATGGTGCGGGGCGAAGGGGAGGATGTCTGGTATCAGCGCTTATGGCGAACGCTGGAGCCAGAATACTTCGAGGCAATCACGGAAGAGGCGCAACGCTACTTGTTACCGTTGTTTAAATTTAATCAGTCCTGATGATTGTATAAAAATTGCGCAGATTAGAGCGTTCATTTATTATGCCCAACTTGTCACGGACTGATGTCACCACAGAAAGAGATGCTGGTTCGTCCAGCACGCAGTTTGTTAATGATGTAGCCGTGATGAAGAGGTAGTGAATGCCAGGCAGCACCTTGTTGAAAGCGTTTGTTTTGTTCGTCGCCCTTTGGGCTCCCCTCAGTCAGGCAGACACCGGTTGGCAACCCGTTCAGGAAACAATCCGTAAGAGCGAAAAAGACACCCGGCAATATCAGGCGATTCGTCTTGATAATGGCATGACCGTGCTGTTGGTTTCCGACCCGCAGGCTGTGAAATCACTCTCTGCGCTGGTGGTGCCGGTTGGATCGCTGGAAGATCCGGATTCACATCCGGGTCTCGCTCATTATCTGGAGCACATGACCCTGATGGGGTCTAAAAAATATCCGCAGCCGGACAGCCTCTCCGAGTTTCTGAAAATGCACGGCGGTAGCCATAATGCCAGCACGGCGCCGTACCGCACTGCGTTTTACCTTGAAGTCGAAAACGATGCGCTTGAAGGCGCGGTCGATCGTCTGGCCGATGCCATCGCCTCGCCTTTACTGGATAAAAAATACGCCGATCGCGAGCGTAATGCGGTGAATGCCGAACTGACAATGGCACGCACCCGAGACGGTATGCGCATGGCGCAGGTGAGTGCCGAAACCATCAACCCGGCCCACCCTGGCTCACGTTTTTCCGGTGGTAATCTGGAGACGCTGAGCGATAAACCGAACAGCCCGGTGCTCGACGCGCTGCATGCCTTTCGCGATAAATTCTATTCTGCCAATCTGATGAAAGCGGTGGTTTACAGCAATAGGCCTCTTCCTGAACTGGCGAAAATTGCCGCAGAAACCTATGGCCGCGTGCCAAATAAAAATATTGAAAGGCCAGAGATTACAGTCCCCGTGGTGACTGATGAGCAAAAAGGCATCATCATTCATTACGTCCCCGCGCAGCCGCGTAAAGTGCTGCGCGTTGAGTTCCGCATTGATAACAACACGGCACAATTTCGCAGTAAAACGGATGAGCTGGTGACCTATCTCATTGGCAATCGTAGTCCGGATACCCTCTCCGACTGGCTTCAGAAACAGGGGCTGGTAGAAGGCATTCGTGCCGATTCCGATCCTGTCGTCAATGGTAATAGCGGTGTTCTGGCGATTTCCGCGACATTAACCGACAAAGGCCTCGCTCATCGTGATGAAGTGGTCGCTGCGATTTTCAGCTATTTATCTCTGCTGCGCGAAAAGGGCGTGGATAAACGTTATTTCGACGAGCTGGCGCATGTGCTGGATCTCGACTTCCGCTATCCCTCCATCACTCGCGATATGGACTATGTCGAGTGGCTGGCGGATACCATGATCCGCGTTCCGGTTGAACATACCCTGGATGCGGTGAACATTGCCGATAGGTATGATGCCGATGCGATAAAAGCGCGTCTGGCGATGATGACGCCGCAAAACGCCCGTATCTGGTATATCAGCCCGAAAGAGCCGAATCATAAAAAGGCATACTTTGTTGATGCTCCTTATCAGGTCAATAAAATCAGCGAGCAAACGTTCGCTGACTGGCAGAAACACTCCGCAGAAATTGGGCTGAAATTGCCTGAACTGAACCCGTATATTCCTGATGACTTCTCGCTGATTAAGCCTGCGAAAGAGTATCCGCATCCCGAACTGATTGTAGATGAGCCAACGCTGCGGGTGGTCTACACGCCGAGTCGCTACTTTGCCAGCGAGCCAAAAGCCGATGTGAGCGTTGTGCTGCGTAATCCGCAGGCCATGGATAGCGCGAAAAATCAGGTTATGTTTGCGCTGAATGACTATCTGGCAGGGATTGCGCTGGATCAGCTCAGTAATCAGGCGGCAGTCGGGGGCATCAGTTTTTCAACGAATGCCAACAACGGCTTGATGGTTAATGCCAACGGTTACACTCAGCGTTTGCCACAGCTTTTCCTGGCGTTGCTCGAAGGTTATTTCAGCTATACGCCAACGGAAGAACAGCTTGAGCAGGCCAAGTCATGGTATGCCCAGATGATGGATTCAGCTGAAAAAGGGAAAGCCTTTGATCTGGCGATTATGCCTGTGCAGATGCTGTCGCAGATCCCTTACTTCCAGCGTGAAACCCGTCGTGCTCTGTTGCCGTCGATCACCCTGAAAGAGGTGATGGACTACCGTGAAGCGCTGAAAACCCACTCCCGTCCTGAGTTTCTGATTGTGGGGAATCTGAGCGAAGATCAGTCGAAAACCCTTGCGCAGAATGTCCGTAAACAGCTGGGTGCTAACGGTAACGAATGGTGCCGTAACCAGGATGTGCTGGTGGATAAAAAGCAGAACGTGATCTTTGAAAAGGCAGGCAGCAGCACGGATTCTGCGCTGGCCGCGGTGTTTGTTCCTGTCGGGTATGATGAGTTCGCCAGCTCTGCCTATAGCGCGGTACTGGGACAGATTATTCAGCCGTGGTTCTACAATCAGCTGCGCACCGAAGAGCAGCTTGGCTATGCGGTCTTTGCCTTCTCGATGAATATCGGGCGTCAATGGGGGCTGGGCTTCTTGCTGCAAAGCAGTGATAAGCAGCCTGCGTATCTCTGGCAGCGTTATCAGGCGTTCTTCCCTCAGGCTGAAGAGAAGCTGCGGGCGATGAAGCCGGAAGAGTTTGCCCAGATCCAGCAGGCCGTGATCGCTCAGGTGCAACAGGCGCCGCAGACGTTAGGGGAAGAAGCGTCACAGCTGAGCAAAGATTTTGATCGCGGTAATATGCAATTCGATTCGCGTGATAAAGTAGTGGCCGAAATAAAACAGCTGACGCCTCAAAAGGTTGCCGACTTCTTCCACCAGGCGGTGGTCAAGCCGCAAGGTATGTCGTGTTTATCTCAGGTTTCCGGCAGCCAGAATGGGAAAGCGGACTATGTTCATCCGCAGGGCTGGAAAGTCTGGGAGAGCGTCAGCGCACTGCAGAAATCAATGCCATGGAGTAAGTAACAATGACCGATACCGCTGAATCCCTTGATCCCTTACGCTTGCCGTTACAGGGTGAGCGATTGATTGAAGCTTCAGCGGGAACGGGAAAAACCTTCACCATTGCCGCCCTCTATTTGCGCCTGTTACTGGGGCTTGGCGGCCAGGCTGCGTTTTCTCGCCCACTCAGCGTGGAAGAGCTGCTGGTGGTCACCTTTACCGAGGCTGCCACCGCAGAGTTACGCGGACGTATTCGCTCGAATATCCATGACTTACGTATCGCCTGCCTGCGTCAAACCACCGACAATCCCCTCTATGCCCGTCTTCTGGAAGAGATAACCGACAAACAGCAGGCCGCGCAGTGGCTATTGCTGGCCGAGCGGCAGATGGACGAGGCTGCCGTATTTACTATCCACGGTTTTTGCCAGCGCATGCTCAGTCTGAATGCGTTTGAGTCAGGCATGCTCTTTGAGCAACAGCTCATTGAAGATGAATCAGAACTGCGTCACCAGGCCTGTGCCGATTTCTGGCGGCGTCATTGCTACCCGTTGCCTCGCGATATTGCCGAGGCGGTGCATTCGCTCTGGAAGGGACCTGAAGCGCTACTTCGCGCCATCGAACGCTATCTGCAAGGAGAAGCGCCGGTCATTAAATCACCCCCTCCGGCGGATGAAACGCTGGTTGCGCGCCACGAGAAGATCATTTCCCTGATTGCCGCGCTGAAGCAAAAGTGGTGCGACGCGGTGGGTGATATTGATGCGATTATCGAAAACTCCGGTATCGACAGACGCAAGTTCAACCGCGGAAACCAGGCGAAATGGATCGAAAAAGTCAGCGCCTGGGCGGAAGAAGAGACGCGCAGCTATCAGTTGCCTGACGCTCTCGAAAAGTTTTCGCAAAATTTCCTGGCAGAACGGACCAAAGCGGGTGGCGTGGTGCCTGAACATCCGCTGTTTATGGCCGTTGATGAGCTGTTGGCTCAGCCGCTCACTCTTAATGATTTGATGATTACCCGCGCGATGGCGGAGATCCGTGAAACCGTGGCTCGCGAGAAACGTCGGCGCGGTGAGCTTGGCTTTGACGATATGCTCAGTCGTCTGGATGCCGCCCTGTGTAGCGAAAATGGCGAAGCGCTGGCTAAGGCTATTCGCATCCGTTTTCCGGTGGCGATGATCGATGAATTCCAGGATACCGATCCGCAGCAATATCGTATTTTCCGTCGAATATGGCAAAAACAGCCGGATACGGCTCTGTTGCTGATTGGCGATCCTAAGCAGGCCATCTACGCCTTTCGTGGTGCGGATATTTTTACCTACATGAAAGCCCGTGGCGAGGTGGCAGCGCACTACACGCTGGATACGAACTGGCGCTCGGCATCGGGCATGGTCGCAAGTGTGAATGCGCTGTTCGAGCGGATGGATGCGGCCTTTATGTTCCGGGAAATTCCGTTCTCACCGGTGAAGGCCGCGGACAAAAATAGCGGGCTGCGCTTTGAGTTTGCGGGCGTGGATCAGCCAGCGATGAATTTTTGGCTGATGGAGGGCGAAGGCTGCGGCGTCAGTGACTATCAGAACTTTATGGCGCAGCAGTGTGCGGCGCAGATCCGCGACTGGCTTAGTGCCGGTGCGCGTGGTGAAGCGCTCCTGTGGAGAGGTGAAACCTCGAAGCCGGTGACGGCATCGGATATTAGCGTGCTGGTGCGTAGTCGCCAGGAAGCGTCGCTGATTCGTGATGCGCTCACGTTGCTCGCTATTCCTTCGGTCTATCTGTCAAACCGCGATAGCGTGTTTGAAACTCTTGAAGCGCAGGAGATGCAGTGGCTGCTGCAGGCCGTGCTCACCCCTGAGCGAGAGAGTACGTTACGGAGTGCGCTGGCAAGCTCGATTCTTGGCCTCAATGCTCGTGACATTGACGCTCTGAATAATAATGAGCATCAATGGGACGTGGTTGTGGAAGAGTTTGCCCGCTACCGCGAACGCTGGCAAAAGCGCGGCGTGATGGCGATGCTGCGCGAACTCATGGCGCAGCGCCACGTTGCTGAGAATTTACTGGCCACGCCCGGCGGCGAGCGCCGTCTTACCGACATTTTGCATATCAGCGAGCTGTTGCAGGAGGCGGGATCGCAGCTGGAAAGTGAGCATGCGTTGATCCGCTGGTTATCGCAGCAAATCGCCGATCCCAACAGCAATGCCTCAAGCCAGCAGATGCGCCTTGAGAGCGATAAGCATCTGGTGAAAATCGTCACCATCCATAAATCAAAAGGGCTGGAGTATCCGCTGGTTTGCCTGCCTTTTATCGCCGATTATCGCGCGCAGGATCAGGCGTTTTATCACGATCGCATCTCGTTTGAACCGGTACTCGATCTGAGTAAAGCGGACGCCAGCATTGAACTCGCCGAGGCGGAACGCCTGGCGGAAGATTTACGGCTGTTGTATGTGGCGCTCACGCGATCTATTTGGCATTGCAGCCTGGGCGTTGCGCCGCTTTTCCGCCGCCGTGGAGAGAAAACGGGCGAGACAGACGTTCACCAAAGCGCGCTGGGGCGACTGGTTCAGCAGGGCGAGGCAAAGGATGCCGCAGGCCTGCGTCAGTGCCTGGAGGCGTTATGTGATGAGAATATCACGCTGCAGACCCCAGGCCTTCCCGATCGTTCCCGTTGGCAGATGCCTGAGCTGGCGTCACCCGATCTGGGCGCACGGCAGATTACGCGTGCGTTAGTTGATGAGTGGCGCGTGACCAGCTATTCCGGCTTGCAGCAGCACGGGCAGAATATTGCACAAGATTTAATGCCTAAACTTGATGTTGACGCGTCGGGTGTGGGGGAGGTGGTCGAACAACCTGAACTCACGCCGCATCAGTTCCCACGTGGTGCATCGCCTGGGACATTTTTACACAGCCTGTTTGAAGAGCTGGACTTTACGCAGCCGATCTCCGCGGAATGGGTGCTGGAGATGGTGCAAAAGGGCGGCTATGACGCGCACTGGCAGCCGATTCTCAGTGAATGGTTAACGTCAATTTTGCAGGCGCCGCTAACGCCCTCGGGCGTGTCTCTTAGCCAGCTCACCGCCAAAGAAAAGCAGGTGGAGATGGAGTTTTATCTCCCGATTGCCGGGCCATTGACGGCGGAGGCTCTGGATGCGCTTATCCGGGAATATGATCCGTTGTCGGCGCAGTGCCCACCGCTTAATTTCCGCCAGGTGAGCGGGATGCTGAAAGGCTTTATCGATCTTGTTTTCCGCCATGATGGCCGCTACTACCTGCTGGACTATAAATCCAACTGGCTCGGTGAAAACAGTGAAGCCTATACCCGGCAGGCGATGGCTGCAGCCATGCAGTCGCACCGCTACGATCTGCAGTATCAGCTGTACACGTTAGCCCTTCATCGCTATTTGCGTCATCGCCTTCCAGGTTATACCTATGACGACCATTTTGGTGGCGTCATTTATCTGTTTTTGCGTGGCGTCGATGGCAACGATCCGCTGTCGGGGATCTTTACCACGCGCCCTGATCCTGAACTGATCGATAAAATGGACCGGCTGTTTGCGGCAAGCATGGACGAGGTGGCTTGATGACGATGCAACAACTCTTACTCGAGGCGGTAGAGCAGCGCGTGCTGCGCCGTCTGGATGCGCAGTTTGCCATGATGGTCGCGAGCGACGATGAACCTGCCGTTATGCTGGCTGCGGCGCTTCTGAGCCGGGATGCCGGAGAAGGGCACGTTTGCCTGCCGCTCTCCCGTTTGACCGTGGATGATAAAACGGCGGCCCCGCTCCAGGCCTGCTTTGCCCTGCTGGGCGATGCCGTGGACTGGGCGCACGAATTGCGGCGCTCACCTGCCGTCAGCACCGGTGATATCCCGTCTCCTCTTATTCTGTGCGCGGAGCGACTGTATCTTAATCGGATGTGGCGTAATGAACGGGCTGTTGCGCGTTTCTTCACTGACATAAACCAGCCGTTACCTTATGACGCGGAGCAGCTCAGGCAAACGCTGAATGCCCTGTTTGGTGATGCTGAATCGGTGAACTGGCAAAAAGTGGCGGCAGCAGTGGCGCTGACGCGACGTATTGCGGTGATTTCGGGCGGGCCGGGGACGGGTAAAACCACCACCGTGGCAAAATTGCTTGCGGCGCTGATCCAGATGCAGGGAGAGCAAAAAGTCCGCATTCGTCTTGCTGCGCCGACCGGAAAAGCGGCGGCGCGCTTAACGGAGTCTTTGGGCGGAGCCCTGCAAAAACTCGGGCTTACCGACGATCAGCGCAAACTGTTCCCCAGTGAAGCCAGCACGTTACACCGTTTGCTGGGCGCGCAGCCGGGCAGCCAGCGCTTGCGTTATCATGCGGGCAATCCGTTGCACCTTGACGTGCTGGTGGTGGATGAAGCCTCGATGATCGATTTAACGATGATGTCGAGACTGATTGACGCGTTGCCACCGCATGCGAGAGTCATTTTCCTCGGCGACCGCGATCAGCTGGCTTCCGTAGAAGCAGGCGCTGTGCTGGGTGATATCTGTCATTATGCCAGTCAAGGCTATACCGCCCAACGCGCGCACGAGTTGTCGCAGCTGACGGGCTGCGTGATTGAAGGCAATAACGATGCGCTGGCGGGGGCATTGCGCGACAGCCTTTGCCTGTTGCAACAAAGCTATCGCTTCGGCAGCGACTCGGGTATCGGGCAGCTTGCCGCTGTGGTTAACCGCGGCGATCGCCAGGGGATCAGGGCGGTATTGAGCGGGGCTTTTGAAGATATCGAGAAAAAACAGCTGCAAACGGGTGAAGAGTATCTTGCGATGCTCAATGATGCCTTACAGGGCTATCAGCGTTTTCTGCTCAGTGTTCAGCAACATGATGCGCCGGAAGCGGTCATTGCCGCTTTCGGGGAATATCAGCTGCTGTGTGCCTTGCGGGAAGGGCCGTTTGGCGTAAAAGGGCTGAATGAACGGCTGGAACAAACGCTGGCGCAGAGGCGTAAAATTGTCCGTCAGCCGCATTCGCGCTGGTATGAAGGCCGCCCGGTGATGATTTCCCGTAATGACAGCGCGCTCGGGCTGTTTAACGGCGATATTGGCATTGCGCTCGATCGCGGTCAGGGGCTACGTGTGTGGTTCCAGATGCCGGATGGCAGTGTGAAATCGTTTCTTCCTGGCCGTCTGCCGGAACATGAAACGGCATGGGCAATGACGGTGCATAAATCCCAGGGGTCTGAGTTTGACCATGCGGTGCTGATTTTGCCGGCCCAGCTCTCGCCGGTTGTCACCCGCGAGCTGGTGTATACCGCCATCACCCGCGCCCGTAGCCGTTTATCGCTGTACGCCGACGATCGTCTGCTGGCGCAGGCCGTTACCACCCGTACCGAGCGTCGTAGTGGATTAAGCGCGATATTTGAATCAGCGTAATGCTGTTTGCCTTCTCCATTATGAAGAGGGCAAAAGGAAAAACTTCATGAAATTCAGGTGTGACAGCGATGCGAAGGCCCGGCCATAAATCGTCTGGCGTTTTCTGAAGACCGGATCGCCGTGCGGTCAGGGCAGGTTTAAAGGGATATTACACCTGCCCGTCCCTGATAAAGCGGAAGCAATAAGACTCAAGCACCGTCCTAAAACCTTAACTCAAATCCGCCATCAGCACTTTTGAGCGGCGCTGATAGTTGTACATCTCTTTTTTGCTCTCTGGCAGCGAATCAATATCCACTGGCGTAAAGCCCCGCTCCTGGAACCAGTGAATGCTGCGCGTCGTCAGTACAAACAGTTTACTCAGGCCGCTCTGCCGCGCCTGGGCTGCGATGCGTTCAAGCAGGACTTCTCCGCGCGAGGAACTGCGATAATCCGGATGCACGGCTACGCAGGCCATCTCACCAATTTTCTCTTCCGGGAAAGGATAGAGCGCCGCACAGGCGATCGTCAGGTTGTCACGCTGGATGATGGTAAATTTATCGATCTCCATTTCCAGCTGCTCGCGTGAGCGACGGACCAGAATTCCTTGCTGCTCCAGTGGGCGAATGAGCTCCAGGATCCCGCCGATATCGTTGATCGTTGCGCGACGGATCTGTTCCGCGCTCTCCATGACAATCTGCGTACCGATCCCGTCGCGGGAGAACAACTCCTGCAGCAGCGCACCATCTTCCTGATAACTGATTAAATGGCTACGGCGTACACCGCTGCGACAGGCTTTTACGGCTCCACGCAGGAAACGCACGGTGCCGGAGTGGTAATCACCTTCTGCTTCCAGCGATTCGACGCGCGCCTGGGCTTCGTTCGGGAAAAGCTCGGAAACAATATCGCCCTGTTCATTAAAGACGCCCTGAGAAGAGCAAAAACCGATCATCTTCTCGGCTTTCAGTTTAATGGCCAACTGAGTGGCGACCTCTTCGGAAGTAAGGTTAAAACTTTCGCCCGTCACGGAGACGGCAACCGGCCCCATCAGCACAATCGCACCGCTGTCCAGTTGACGATGAATGGCCTCTTCATCAATACGGCGGATACGCCCGCTGTGGCAGTAATCCACGCCATCGTCCACGCCCAGTGGCTGCGAGATAATAAAATTACCGCTGACCACGTTGATATGCGCCCCTTGCAACGGCGTGTTGTTGAGACTCATCGACAGACGGGCGGTGATATCTAACTGCAAAAGCCCGGCTGCCTGCTTAACCAGTTCCAGCGTTTTGGCGTCAGTCACGCGGGTGTGCTTATGATAAATCGGTTCGTGGTGGTGAGCGGCGAGATTGGCGTCAATTTGTGGACGCGCACCGTAGACCACAACCAGACGGATCCCCAGGCTGTGCAGAAGGCCGATGTCATTGACAATGCTGGAAAAATTCTCGTGTTCAATGGCTTCGCCACCCAGCATGATGACAAACGTTTTTCCCCGATGGGTATTTATGTAGGGAACCGAATGGCGGAATCCCTGGACCAGTTCGGTTCTACGTTCCTTTACCACGGCACAACCCCTTAATGAATGTTTATTCGTATTTTGTGTATTTTTATTCGATTATTGCCACCTGCGCAAGTCTAAATTCTCTGCAAACCTGAGAATTTAATAAGTGATGCGAACGTTAACGTATGATTGTTTACCCTTTTATAGATGACAGGTTATGCGTCATTCGTTAAAGTTTTCGGTCAATTTGGACGTTTTGTATATAAATTAGATTTCTTGCTCGGGAGAGGCATGTCGGGATCCAAATCAGCAATAAGCCGCCGCCGTTTGTTACAAGGGGCCGGGGCAATGTGGTTGCTTAGCGTCAGCCAGGTTGCACTCGCCGCTGCCAGCCAGGTCGTGGCTGTGCGCGTCTGGCCGTCTTCGACCTATACGCGCGTGACGGTAGAATCCAGTCAGGTACTGAAATACAAGCAGTTTGCTCTCAGTAATCCTGAACGTGTTGTGGTGGATATCGAAGGTGTCAATCTGAACTCCGTGCTGAAAGGTATGGGAGCGCAGATCCGTGGCGATGATCCTTTTATCAAATCAGCCCGCGTTGGCCAGTTTGATCCGCAAACCGTGCGGATGGTGTTTGAGCTGAAGCAGAACGTTAAGCCGCAATTGTTTGCGCTTGCGCCGGTGGCCGGTTTCAAAGAGCGTCTGGTGATGGATCTCTATCCGGCAAATGCGACGGATATCCAGGATCCGCTGCTTGCGTTGCTGGAGGATTACAACAAGGGCGATCTCGAAAGACAGGTTCCGCCAGCGCAAAGCGGTCCCAAGCCTGGCAAAGCCGGGCGCGATCGTCCGATTGTGATCATGCTCGATCCGGGGCACGGTGGGGAAGATTCAGGGGCGGTGGGCAAATATCGCACGCGCGAAAAAGACGTGGTGCTGCAAATTGGCCGACGGCTCAAGGCGCTTATTGATAAAGAAGCCAATATGCGGGCCTATATGACGCGTAATGAAGATGTGTTCATTCCGCTGAAAGTCCGCGTCGCAAAAGCGCAGAAACAGCGCGCTGACCTGTTTGTCTCCATTCACGCGGATGCGTTCACCAGCCGGCAACCGAGCGGTTCATCGGTCTTTGCGCTGTCGACCAAAGGGGCGACCAGTACCGCGGCGCGGCTGCTGGCGGATTCGCAGAACGCCTCTGACCTTATTGGTGGGGTGAGCAAGAGCGGCGATCGCTATGTTGATCACACCATGTTCGATATGGTGCAGTCCCTGACCATCACCGACAGCCTGAAATTTGGTAAGGCCGTGTTGGGCAAACTCGGCAATGTGAATAAACTGCATAAGAATAGCGTTGAGCAGGCGGGGTTTGCGGTGCTGAAAGCGCCGGATATTCCGTCGATTCTGGTCGAGACGGCGTTTATCAGCAATGTGGAAGAAGAGCGTAAGCTCAAAACGGCGAAATTCCAGCAGGAAGTGGCGGAGTCGATTCTGGCAGGGATAAAGGCGTATTTCTCGGATGGCGCGACGCTGGCCCGCAGAGGATAGTTTCATCAGCCGGGTTTACACCCGGCCAATTCACAAACTGCAGATACAAAAAAACACCCTTGAGGGTGTCTAATGTTGTTCGAAGAATTGGTTGCGGGGGCCAGATTTGAACTGACGACCTTCGGGTTATGAGCCCGACGAGCTACCGGGCTGCTCCACCCCGCGTCCGTCTTTCTTCATTTTTTACATCTACTTCTTAAAATTTGATTGGTTGCGGGGGCCGGATTTGAACCGACGACCTTCGGGTTATGAGCCCGACGAGCTACCAGGCTGCTCCACCCCGCGTCCGTCTTTCTACTGAGCAAAAACATCGTAGAAATTTACTGCATCAAATTTTAATTGGTTGCGGGGGCCAGATTTGAACTGACGACCTTCGGGTTATGAGCCCGACGAGCTACCAGGCTGCTCCACCCCGCGTCCGTGGATGCGCACTATACTCGGATGACTTTTTGATGCAACCCTTTTTCACGTAAATAGCTAAATTAGTATGTAAATTGAACGACATCGTGCCAAATGGTCTATTTCTTGCGCAAAATGAGCCTTAGGTTGCGCTATCAGATTTCATTAGCCCTGGCGGTTTGTTATCTTCTTGATGAAGAACCGGGCAACTTAAAGACGAGATATAATGAAAGGACGTTGGGCGAAGTATCTGATGGCGGGCGCAATGGTAGCGATTCTTGCGGCTTGCACCTCTAAACCGACCGATCGCGGTCAACAATATAAAGACGGGAAATTCAACCAGCCTTTCTCTTTAGTTAACCAGCCCGATGCCGTTGGTGCGCCTATTAACGCAGGCGACTTTGCTGAACAGGTGAGTCAGATCCGCACCGCCTCTCCTCGTCTGTATGGCTCGCAGAACAGCGTTTATAACGCGGTACAGGACTGGCTCCGCGCCGGTGGTGATACGCGCACCATGCGCCAGTACGGGATTGACGCCTGGCAGATGGAAGGGGCCGATAACTACGGTAACGTCCAGTTTACAGGCTACTACACGCCGGTGGTTCAGGCGCGACACACCCGCCAGGGCGAGTTCCAGTATCCTATTTATCGCATGCCGCCAAAACGTGGCCGCCTGCCGTCTCGCGCTGACATCTATGCTGGTGCGCTGAACGAAACCTATGTGCTGGCCTACAGTAACTCGCTGATGGACAACTTCATCATGGATGTTCAGGGCAGCGGCTACATTGATTTTGGTGATGGTTCCCCGCTCAACTTCTTTAGCTACTCCGGTAAGAATGGCCATGCTTATCGCAGCATTGGTAAAGTCCTCATCGATCGCGGTGAAGTGAAAAAAGAAGATATGTCGATGCAGGCGATTCGTGAGTGGGGCGAAAAACATAGCGAAGCCGAGGTACGCGAACTGCTGGAGCAGAACCCGTCCTTCGTGTTCTTCAAGCCGCAGAATTACGCCCCGGTGAAAGGGGCAAGCGCCGTGCCTCTGATTGGCCGTGCGTCGGTGGCCTCCGATCGTTCTATTATTCCGCCGGGCACCACGCTGCTGGCAGAAGTGCCGACCCTGGACAACAACGGCAAATTCAGCGGTCAGTATGAGTTACGCCTGATGGTCGCCCTTGATGTCGGCGGAGCGATTAAAGGCCAGCACTTCGATATCTATCAGGGGATTGGAGCTGATGCAGGACACCGTGCGGGCTGGTACAACCATTACGGGCGCGTGTGGGTACTGAAGGCGGCGCCAGGCGCTGGCAACGTATTCAGCGGCTGATTATGGTATTCTGAGCGTCTTGTGACCCGTTAGCGCGATGCCTGCCGGGTCTGAAATAGTTGAGTAGGGGTGAGGGAAAACTCTCACCTTTTTTACATCTGAGGTCTTATGTCTGCGGTTATCAGCGATACCTGGCGTCAACGCTTTGGCGGCACAGCGCGTTTATATGGTGAAAAAGCCCTGCAACTGTTTGCGGATGCACATGTCTGCGTCGTCGGCATCGGCGGTGTTGGCTCGTGGGCGGCTGAGGCTCTGGCGCGCACGGGTATTGGTGCCATTACTCTTATTGATATGGATGATGTTTGCGTCACTAACACTAACCGCCAGATCCATGCCCTGCGCGATAACGTTGGCCTGGCGAAAGCGGAAGTGATGGCGGAGCGAATCCGTCTGATTAACCCGGAGTGTCGCGTCACGGTGATTGATGATTTCGTCACTGTGGATAACGTGGCGCAATATATGAGCGCAGGATTTAGCTACGTGATTGATGCCATCGACAGCGTGCGCCCGAAAGCGGCCCTGATTGCCTATTGCCGTCGCTATAAGATCCCATTAGTGACCACGGGCGGGGCGGGCGGTCAGATCGACCCGACGCAGATCCAGGTGACCGATCTGGCGAAAACGATCCAGGATCCGCTGGCGGCGAAGCTGCGAGAAAGGCTGAAAAGTGACTTCAACGTGGTGAAAAACAGTAAAGGCAAGCTGGGCGTGGATTGTGTTTTCTCGACCGAGGCGCTGGTCTATCCGCAGGCTGATGGCTCCGTCTGTGCGATGAAAAGCACTGCCGAAGGGCCCAAACGAATGGATTGCGCATCCGGTTTCGGCGCGGCAACGATGGTCACCGCGACCTTTGGCTTTGTTGCCGTCTCACACGCCCTGAAGAAAATGATGGCGAAAGCGAACCGTCAGGGCTAAATCTGACGCGCTGCATTCAGCACCGCTTCGCTGAGTGCGGTAAGCCCCTGGCTGCGTGACGCGCTTAACTGGCCGCGCAGCCCCAGCTCATCAAACAGCGCCAGCGGATCGCTCTTCAGCAGTTGCTCCGCGCTTTTCCCTTCCACCGCGGTTAACAGGACCGCCAGCAGCCCCCGGACGATGCGTCCTTCGCTGTCGCCAAAGAAATGAAGCTTGTTGTCAGCCGGCGTGACGCCAAGCCAGACGCGATTTTCGCAGCCTGGAATCTCTTTCGCCTGCGCTTTTAGCTCGTCTGAGAGGGCCGGGAGCTGCTTGCCCAGCAGAATAAGCTGGCGATATTTATCCTCCCACTGGGTCAGCGGCAGGAAGGTTTTTCTTAACGTCTCTTCAGTGATAACGCTGCCGAAGGGATGTCCGGCCAAAGCTGCACTTGTCATTAATCCACCAAAAGTTCGAGAGCGCGATCGACGGCGGCAACCAGTGCTGCGACGTCGTTTTGCGTGTTGTAAGGGGCAAAAGAGGCGCGAAGGGTTCCACTCACGCCGAGTGCGGCGAGTAGCGGCTGTGCGCAATGCTGCCCGGCGCGCAGGGCGATACCGTATTCCGCCAACAGGGTAACCATATCGCTGTGATGAACACCGGCGAAATCAAACGCCAGCAGGCTGGAATCCTGTACCCGGAATGAACGGAAACCCGGTCGTTTTTTCAACTCTTCTTCCGCGAGTGTAGCCAGTCCACGGCTCCAGCTTTCCGCTTGTTCGACGTCAGTGTCAGCCAGCCACTCCAGCGCGGCGCTCAGCCCTATCACGCCCGCCACGTTTGGCGTACCGGCTTCGAGGCGGTACGGGATCTGCTGGGTTTTGAAACCGTCGAAGGTGACCTCAGTGATCATCTTTCCGCCGCCCAGCCACGGGGTCATTTGCGCCAGGAGCTCCGCTTTGCCATACAGTGCGCCAATGCCGGTTGGCCCATAGAGTTTATGTCCGGAGAATGCGTAAAAGTCGATATCCAGCTTGCGGACATTGGCCGGGAAATGCACCACGCCCTGTGCCCCGTCCACAACCACTACCATGCCGCTTGCATGAGCGATATCAATGGCGCGGGCGAGATCCGGACAACCGCCGGTGACGTTCGACATCTGGCCAAGCGCCAGAATTCGGCTGCGTGGGGTGATCACATCCGCTAAAAGTGCTACATCGGGGAGTAAATCGGCGCCCAGCGGCAGTTTAATGATTCGTGCGCCGGTTTGTTCCGCCACCATCAGCCACGGCACTAAATTGGCGTGATGCTCCGCTTCGCTGACAATAATTTCGTCACCGGCCTGCAGGCGAGGGCGGGCGTAGCATTGAGCGACCATGTTGATGGCCTCTGTCGTGCCGCGCGTCCAGACGATGTTTTTACCGCTTTCGGCATTCAGCAGGTGGGCCACCTGATCGCGGGCGGCCTCATAGCGTGCGGTTAAACGCTGAGCTTGCGCAAACTGGCTGCGATGGACATTGCCAGCGCTCAGGCTATAGAACTGCGCCGTCGCGTCGATAACCGCCAGAGGCTTTAGGGCTGTAGCGGCGCTATCAAGATAAACACCGGCATCGGCAAGCGCCGGAAACTGTGCGCGAAAATGCGCAGGACTGAAAGCGTTCATGGAATTCCTCATCTCTGTTCAGGGATCGTCGCGCAATTTTGGCGGCAGGGCAAGGTAGTTGATCGCTATCGGAATTGTCTGTTTATCCTGGCAACCTGGCAGAAGCAGGTTATGCTGAATAGTGTTAGGAGAATGATTTAGCCTGTTCTAAATCGAGATTTGAATAGCATTAATTGCTAAAGGAGAAAATTATGAATAAGACTGCCGCAATCATTTCTGCCTGTGTTTTTACTTTCGCACTGAGCGCGTGTTCCGGTAATAACTATGTTATGCATACCAATGATGGTCGAACCATCGTGTCAGACGGGAAACCTAAAACTGACGATGAAACCGGGATGATTTCTTACAAGGATGCGAACGGGAACAAGCAGCAGATCAACCGGACCGACGTGAAAGAGATGGTTGAACTGGATAAGTAACAGATTTTTGACCAAAAAAAAGCACCGCAAACAGGCGGTGCTACATTAATCACTATGGACAGACAGGGTAAATGTACAGGAAGTGAAAAAAGGGTAGCTTCGCTACCGTGATCTGAATAGCAGACCAATTGCAAACACAACAACACAACATCACAACCGTAAGCCAAAAGCCCTTCAGAACACGCATTCCAAAAAAAGCTTTTCGTTCCGGCTCAGGAAGTGCCGCCACTATAGGTATTTGCTGGTAGTTCCTCAACGGACAAATTATAATGGCTCAGATAAAAAAAACTAATAGGTTAAGCGTTGTTTCCTATCTGTTAAACGCCGTTAACATCTAAGCCAGATAACCATGTCTAAGCGATTACCACCCTTAAATGCATTACGTGTTTTTGACGCTGCAGCGCGCCATCTGAGTTTCACTCGGGCGGCCGATGAGCTTTTTGTGACACAGGCCGCAGTAAGTCATCAAATCAAGTCTCTTGAGGATTTCCTGGGGCTTAAGCTGTTCCGTCGCCGTAACCGTTCGTTGCTTTTGACGGAAGAAGGGCAGAGCTATTTTCAGGATATCAAAGATATCTTTTCCCAGCTGACGGAAGCTACTCGCAAACTTCAGGCCCGCAGTGCCAAAGGCGCGCTGACGGTCAGTTTATTGCCCAGTTTTGCCATTCACTGGCTGGTGCCAAGACTCTCAAGCTTTAACTCAGCTTATCCGGGAATTGATGTCCGAATCCAGGCGGTCGACCGTCAGGAAGACAAACTGGCGGACGATGTCGACGTGGCAATTTTTTATGGTCGCGGCAACTGGCCGGGCTTGCGTGTTGAAAAATTATACGCAGAATATCTCCTGCCCGTCTGTTCACCGCTCTTGCTGACGGGAGACAAAGCGTTGAAAACGCCTGCTGATCTGGCGCAACATACGCTTTTACACGATGCTTCTCGCCGTGACTGGCAAACTTATACCCGCCAGTTAGGTCTAAATCATATTAATGTGCAGCATGGCCCCATCTTTAGCCACAGTGCGATGGTGTTACAGGCTGCCATTCACGGACAGGGCGTGGCGTTGGCGAACAACGTGATGGCGCAGTCCGAAATTGAGGCAGGCCGCCTGGTCTGCCCGTTTAATGATGTTCTGGTCAGTAAGAATGCGTTTTATCTGGTTTGTCATGACAGTCAGGCAGAACTGGGTAAAATAGCCGCCTTCCGGCAGTGGATACTGGCCAAGGCGGCGCATGAGCAAGAAAAATTCCGCTTTCGGTATGAGTAATCATTTTTTTTTGTGTGCCGGGCACGCATAACTTTAGGACAGATACATGACCAGCCGTTTCATGCTGATTTTTGCCGCAGTGAGTGGCTTTATTTTTGTCGCACTGGGTGCTTTTGGCGCACATGTGCTGAGTAAGACGTTAGGTGTTGTTGAAATGGGCTGGATCCAGACCGGCCTTGAATATCAGGCGTTCCACACGCTGGCTATCTTTGGGCTTGCCGTCGCGATGCAGCGCCGAATCAGCATTTGGTTTTACTGGAGCAGCGTTTTCCTCGCACTGGGGACCGTTCTGTTCAGCGGCAGTTTGTACTGCCTCGCACTTTCACATTTACGCCTGTGGGCGTTTGTTACACCGGTCGGCGGCGTCAGTTTCCTCGCCGGGTGGGTATTGATGTTTATCGGAGCTATCCGTCTGAAACGCAGGGGCGTTGTTCATGAGTAAGGTTGTTTTATATTGTCGCCCGGGGTTTGAGAAAGAGTGCGCCGCGGAAATTACTGACAAAGCGTCACGTATGGAAGTCTTCGGATTTGCCCGTGTTAAAGAGCACTCGGGCTATGTGGTGTTCGAATGCTATCAGCCTGATGATGCGGATAAGATCGTTAGCAAGTTACCGTTCAACTCGTTGATTTTTGCGCGTCAGATGTTTGCAGCGGGCGAACTGCTGACCGATTTGCCGCCGGAAGACCGTATTTCCCCTGTCTCCGGCATGCTGCAGGGCGTGGTGGAGAAGGGCGGCGATCTGCGTGTCGAAGTCGCTGACACCAACGAAAGCAAAGAGCTGATGAAGTTTTGTCGTAAATTCACCGTTCCACTGCGCGCTGCGCTGCGTGAAGTGGGCGTGCTGACCAACTACGAAACGCCAAAGCGTCCTGTCGTGCATGTGTTCTTTATTGCGCCAGGCTGCTGCTACACCGGTTATTCTTACACGACGAACAACTCGCCGTTTTATATGGGTATCCCGCGTCTTAAATTCCCGTCCGATGCGCCAAGCCGTTCTACGCTCAAACTGGAAGAGGCGTTCCACGTCTTTATTCCGGCCGACGAGTGGGATGAGCGTCTGGCAAACGGGATGTATGCCGTTGATTTAGGCGCTTGCCCTGGCGGCTGGACCTATCAACTGGTGAAGCGCAACATGTGGGTTTCGTCTGTCGACAATGGCCCAATGGCGCAAAGCCTGATGGATACCGGGCAGGTCACCTGGCTGCGTGAAGATGGTTTCCGCTATCGCCCAACCCGTAATAATATCACCTGGATGGTGTGCGATATGGTGGAGAAACCGGCGAAAGTGGCCGCGCTGATGGCAACCTGGCTGGTGAACGGCTGGTGCCGCGAGACGATTTTCAACCTCAAATTGCCGATGAAAAAGCGCTATGAAGAGGTATCGCAAAACCTGGCGTATATTCAGGAACAGCTGAACGCGCAGGGGATTAACGCGGAAATTCAGGCGCGTCAGCTTTACCACGACCGTGAAGAAGTCACGGTGCATGTTCGTCGCTGGTGGGCTGCCGTCGGTGGCCGCAGAGACGAGCGATAAACGATCGGCCTCTCATCCTTCAGGGATGAGGGGTGATTACTGCCCCAGCCTTAGCTGCTGTAAATTCCCGTCCAGCTGTAAATCTGTCTGCAATCGCGCCACGTCCCGACAGATAAACGCCATTTCCTTGTGAGCTTCCAGTTTCTTGCGCCATTTCTCTGGGATGTTATCCAGATGAGCGTAAATCCCTTCCAGATCCTGAAAATCAGTCAACAGTTGCGCCGCGCTTTTTGGTCCGATGCCCGCCACTCCCGGTATTTTTGAACTGCTGATCCCGGCAAGGCCCCAGTAGTCAGGAAGCTGCTGTGGCGAAACGCCAAACTCATTGGCGATAAAAGGCGCATCCAGCCAACGTTTCTGGAAATAATCGCGAATGCGAATGGTCGGGGAGAGCAACTGGCAGTAGCCCTTATCCGTCGAAACAATGGTGGCCTGATGCCCGGCAGTTGCGACCTTCATCGCCAGGGTGGCGGCCAGATCGTCGGCTTCGTGACTGTGTGAGCCCCAGCAGGGAACGCCGCGCTGCTCAAAGGCTGTGCGAATGGTGGGCATCTCTGCGTGCAGATAATCTGGCATCGGCGCACGTCCCGCTTTGTAATCCGGTAAACGCTGATGGCGCCAGCCTGTGTTGCGCGCTTCGTCGTCGAACACCGCCACCACGTGGGTCGGTTCGCTATGGCGAATCAGCTGTTCCAGCGCGTGCAGGCAGGTGTCCTTACAGGGGGTGCCCTGTACCGCATGAATACGGCGAATGAGGTTTAACGCGTCAACAATCAGCAAATGAACAGCCACAGACAATCTCCCTTATATCCTGTTGACTAAGGGTAACACTGCAGACAGGTGGAAACTATCAAAGGCGGGGGAAATGGGAAGAAGCCTCGCAAAACGAGGCTTCTTTGTAGGGTTAATCGCAGGTGACGATCTTCATTGCCAGTCCGCCGCGTGATGTTTCGCGGTATTTGGCGTTCATATCTTTGCCGGTTTCGTACATCGTCTCGATCACTTTATCGAGGCAGACGCGCGGCTCGCTGGTACGTCGCAGGGCCATACGCGCGGCGTTGACCGCTTTAACGGAGGCGATGGCGTTACGCTCGATGCATGGCACCTGAACCTGTCCGGCAACCGGGTCGCAGGTAAGGCCAAGGTTGTGCTCCATGCCGATTTCCGCCGCGATACAGACCTGCGTTGGGCTTCCTCCCAGCAGTTCCGCAAGCCCAGCCGCAGCCATTGAGCAGGCGACACCCACTTCACCCTGACAGCCGACTTCTGCACCTGAAATGGAGGCATTCATCTTGTAAAGAGAGCCTATGGCGCTGGTCACAAGCATATAGCGAGCCAGCGAATTGGCATTCACTTCGCGGATGAATTTATCGTAATAAGCGAGAACCGCCGGAACGATACCGCATGCCCCGTTGGTTGGTGCGGTGACGACGCGTCCGCCAGCGGCGTTTTCTTCGTTCACCGCCAGGGCGAACATGTTGATCCAGTCAACCACGGCCATCGGATCGGTAGTCGTTTTATCCGCGCTCACCAGCATGCGACGCAGCGCTGCGGCACGGCGCGGCACGCGCAGTTTGCCTGGCAGTACGCCTTCCGTGGTGATACCGCGCTCGATACCGCCGCGCATCACATCCCAGACGTTTTTGAAGTGCTGTTCCAGCTCTTCTTTGCTGTGCAGCGCCAGCTCGTTTTTCATCATCAGGCCGGAGAGTGACAGACCGGTTTCCTGACAATGGCGCTGTAAATCTGCAGCGTTTTTATACGGATAGGGCACCGCAACGGATGAGTCGCTGGCCTGACCAAAGTGGTCTTCGTCGACGATAAAACCGCCGCCGATGGAGTAATAGGTTTGGCTGTAGATCGCCTTTTCGCCTGCCAGCGCGGTGATACGCATTCCGTTCTCGTGTAGGGAGAGGTTGTCAGCATGGAAATTCATGCATTTATCAACCGGGAACTCGACCTCATGTTCACCGTTTGCCAGCAGCAGACGGCCATGAGTATTTACGTCCTGAATGAATCCAGGGATCGCGTCAATATCAACGGTGTCCGGCAGGTTCCCCGCCAGGCCCATAATAATGGCGATGTCAGTATGGTGGCCTTTACCCGTCAGTGACAGGGAGCCGTAAACATCGACAACCACGCGTGTGACGTCGTGCAGAATGCCGCGTGAAATCAAGTCATCCGTGAATTGTTTACCGGCTTTCATTGGCCCGACAGTATGAGAGCTGGAAGGACCAATACCGATTTTAAAGATATCGAATACGCTAATCATGATGCGTCCATTGCTATCAGTCAGAGGAGGAGTGCGCCGCCCGAAGACGGCGCAGGAGGTATTAGCTGAACAGGGAGAAGAAAATAGCGGAGATGGCAATCAGACCCATAATCACAACGAATACGTTGCTGATATGGCCACTGTACTTACGCATCGCCGGGACTTTCTGAATCGCATACATCGGCATCAGGAACAGAATCATCGCGATAATCGGGCCGCCCAGCGTTTCGATCATGCCGAGGATGCTCGGGTTCATGGTCGCGACCGCCCAGGTGGTCACCAGCATAAACAGCGCAGTGATTTTATTCAGTTTGTTGATTTCAATGCTTTTGCCTTTACCGCGCAGAGATTTAATCACCATACCGTTGAAGCCTTCACGTGCGCCCAGATAGTGGCCCAGGAAGGATTTGGTGATAGCGATAATCGCGATGATCGGTGCCATCCAGGCAATGACCGGTGCGTTAAAGTGGTTAGCCAGGTAAGACAGAATCGAGATGTTCTGATCTTTCGCTGCTGCCAGGTCCACCGGGGACAGGCTTAGTACGCAGCTGAAGACGAAGAACATTACGGTCAGAACCATCATGATGTGAGCGCGAGCCAGAATGCTGGAGCACTTCTTCTCAGCGTCCTGACCGTACTCTTCACGCTTCGCCACGGCGAAGGAGGAGATGATTGGGGAGTGGTTAAAGGAGAACACCATCACCGGAATCGCCAGCCACAGGGTCATCCACAAACCGTTACCGGTAGCCGATGCGCTGCTGAAGGACAGAGTTTCCAGCGCTGCGCCGTTCCACTGTGGGATCAGATAGCACGCCAGCACCATCAGGGCAATCACGAACGGGAACACCAGAACGCTCATCGCTTTAACGATCATCTGCTCGCCAAAACGCACGATGGTCATCATGCCGACAATCAGAATCAGAGACAGAATGGCGCGCGGTGGAGGCGTCATGTGCAGCTGGTGCGCCATGAAGCTCTCTACGGTGTTGGTAATCGCCACGCTATAAACCAACAGAATCGGGTAGATCGCGAAGAAGTAGAGCAGGGTAATCAGTTTACCTGCGCCCACGCCAAAGTGTTCTTCAACAACTTCAGTGATGTCTTCGCCTGGATTTTTACCGGACAGCACAAAACGGGTTAAACCGCGGTGTGCAAAATAAGTCATCGGGAAAGCAATGATTGCCATGATGATCAGCGGAATCAGACCGCCTACACCGGCGTTGATTGGCAGGAAAAGAACGCCCGCGCCGATCGCTGTACCGTACAGGCCCAGCATCCACATGGTGTCCGTTTTGCGCCATCCACTTCGGGATTCTGTCGAAGCAATGGTGCTGGTTTGAGTGGTTTCCATCTATTTCTCCTGGAGGAAGCAATTTGTCAGGTTTCTGGTCAATTCTGATGAAAAAAGGCCTGACGGTAATATGAAATTCGTTTAGAGACGGTTTTTTTATAATTTTTCCCCGTAACTATTTGCGGGCGGAAAGATACATTTAAGTAATGAATGTATCAGTGATCCTGATCCCAAATGCAATAATCCACTTTCGATGTGGGCATTATTAGACCAAAAAACTGTTAATAAAACATCAAAGCGAATTTACGGGCGCGAAGGCTACCATTAACGACATGCGACCTGAAAGATCAGACAGCGAGATACGTGAGTTTGGCTGTAAAGATGGCGGTTTTTAGTTTTTTCTGATGATTAATTTCGATTAAGGCTGATAAATCACGGTTAGAAAAAACAGGTAATCGTTTGCGTATGAGTGGTAAATGTAAATAACATAAGTAAGATCTATGATTTGTCAGCGGAAATTAAAAAGCCGGGTTAAACCCGGCTTATGAGGGGAAGCGAAGAGGCCGTTAAGCGCAAATCTCGTAACAAGGAATGTAAGCTGAGCCGGGAAGTTTCATACGATGCTGCGCGACAAAGCCCTGCAACAGGTCGTCCATACGGCGCATCATCTCGCTGTCGCCGTGAATCTTATACGGGCCGAACTCTTCAATGGCACGAATGCCAACTTCTTTGACGTTCCCGGCCACGATACCCGAGAACGCGCGACGCAGATCGGCGGCCAGCACTTCAACCGGTTGATCCGGGTACAATTTCAGGTTCGCCATATTTTCATGCGAAGGCTCGAACGGTTTCTGAAGGTCCGGCGTAATGCGAATTGACCAGTTGAAACTGTAAGCGTCGCCCGTATCACGACGATTCTCTTTCACCAGCGGCATCGCCTTTTTCATCTGGCGCGCCACTTCAGCCGCATCGTCAATGATAATGCGGTAGTGGCTGCGGGCCGCTTCACCCAGGGTATGAACAATAAACTCGTCCAGTACGCGGAAGTAATCTGCGCTCTCTTTTGGACCGGTCAGGATCAGGGGGAGTACCTGATTTTTATTTGCCGGATTCATCAGAATGCCCAGCAGGTACAGCAGCTCTTCTGCCGTGCCGACCCCGCCCGGGAAAATGATGATTCCATGTGCGATACGAACAAATGCTTCGAGACGTTTTTCGATGTCCGGCATGATGATCAGCTCGTTCACCAGCGGGTTAGGTGGTTCCGCTGCAATGATCGATGGTTCAGTCATACCAATGAATCGGCCTTCTTTATAACGCTGCTGGGCATGACCCACTGCAGCGCCTTTCATTGGCGCCTCCATGGCGCCTGGGCCGCAGCCGGTACAGATGTTCAGCTCGCGCAGACCCAGCTGGGTTCCTACACGGCGAGCATACAGATATTCGGTTTCGTTAATCGAGTGACCGCCCCAGCAGACCACCATGTTTGGCGCTTCACCCACGTGCAGGGCGCGGGCATTACGCAGAATGGAGAACACCAGGTTGGTCATGTGCGCCGAGCTTTCCAGATTCAGGTGCTGGAAACGCCCTGCGTTGTGAATTTGACCGTTTACAAACAGGATGTCGCGCAGAACGGCGAACAGGTTTGCCTGCAGTGAGCGAATGATTCGCCCATCGACAAAGGCATCTTCCGGCGGATTGATGACTTCAAGCTTTACGCCACGCTCACGGCGCAGCACGTTGATATCAAAGCTTTCGAAGCGAGACAGTAACTCTTTACTGTTATCGGTCAGACTTCCGGAGTTCAGAACGGCAAGTGAACAGTTGCGAAACAGTTGATAAAGGTCACTGCTGGCCGTGCGTTTAAGCATGTCCACTTCCAGCTGCGACAACATATCCATTGAGCCAAGCGGGCTAATATGTGTAATCAAGTGAGCTCCTTACGGGATAAAGATCTTCTTTCCCTGTAGATTACAATAGCCCTGGCTTATGACGTTTCACAACCTCAGAGGCGGAATACCGCCCGCATATTGTGAAAATATTTATATATCTCATCCTTTATGCTGTCACTGCGTTGGCTGCACCTGCTCACCTTGATGCAGCCCGAATGATGTTATCTATTGATTACTGACGAACCAGGCGCCCTGTCGCCGGAACAAAGTCCGTATTGGTCCGCCACGGGTTGATGTCTAATCCGCCGCGACGGGTGTAACGCGCGTAGACACTCAGTTTCTCGGGCTGGCAGAAACGCTGGATATCATTAAAGATGCGCTCCACGCATTGCTCGTGAAACTCATTGTGATGACGGAAGGAGACCAGATAGCGCAGCAGTTTTTCCCGATCGATTTTCGGTCCGCGATATTGGATCTGTACCGATCCCCAGTCGGGCTGGTGCGTGATAAGACAGTTAGATTTCAGCAGATGGCTCACCAGCGTCTCTTCAACCACTTTGCTGTCAGTGGTCTGTTCAAGATATGCCGTGCTGAATTCATAGCTCTCAATGGTAATATCCTGGTCATCAATGCAAGTGCCGTGGAAATGGGCGACAGGCTGGCCTTCCAGTTCGTTCAGACGGTACAGGGCCACCGTGACTTTCCCTTGCGCGCAGGCGCTTAAATCACGCTCAAGCGTGCTTTGCACATCTTCCCAGCTGTCGAAGCGGGTCTGGTTAAAGCTGTTGAGGTAAAGCTTAAAGCTTTTGGACTCCACCAGATTCAGGCTGGCGTAATCAAGTTCAACATGACCCACCGCAACCTGCGGCAGTCCGCGGGCGTTGAGCCATGATAGTTCGTACAGCGTCCAGATATCACCGCCAGTGAAAGGCAGCGCGTCGGCGTGCAATCCGAGCGGATCGCGGTTAAGGCTGCGGGGAACGCCTTGCAGCAGGCTTGCGTCATAGGTGTCGCAGTAATCGACAGATTTGCCGAGCGTTAAGCCTGTTAACGCCTGATGGTTTTCGTAAGACATGTTTCGTTGCCACTTTGCAGGTACACTATAGGCAGAGTTTATCCTGTCTTACGTGAAGAGAGAAATCGGTGGATATTGAGACTGCAAATGCCCTGACGGCGTTCACGACGCGCTACTGCGATGCATGGCATCAACAGAATGAAACCTGGCCGCAAAGTGAAGAGTTATACGGCGTGCCGTCACCGTGCATCATCACGACGCTGGACGACAGGATTATCTGGCAGCCTCAGCCGTTTACGGCCGGGCAGAATGTAAATGCGGTTGAACGCGCAATGGACATCGTGGTACAACCAGCTGTTCATGCCTTTTACACCACACAGTTTGCCGGGGATATGCGCGCCCGTTTCGCCAGTGAAACGCTGACGTTGCTCCAGACCTGGAGTGAGCAGGATTTCCAGCGTGTACAGGAAAACCTGATTGGCCATCTGGTGACGCAAAAACGCCTGAAACTTTCGCCGACGCTGTTTATCGCCACGCTCGACAGTGAACTTGACGTGATCGCTGTCTGTAATTTGCATGGCGAAGTCATTAAAGAGACGCTCGGTACCCGCAAACGCGACGTTCTCGCGCCCTCACTTGCGGAATTCCTCAATCAGCTTGAACCCGATTTGTAATCCATCGCGCAACAACGCTTGTGAGAGATCTCTTACATGTTTGTGAGAGATCGCCGCAACGCATAGCGAGAAGCTAACTATTTAATTATTCTAAAAACTAATTATTTCAAATGGTTAACTTGATTATTTCTTATTTTTATTCAGCGTGAGACTGTTGTAAGCCTGCACCGGTGGGTTGTAAGACGGAGCGGAATAGCGGATTCTATGTCCGTCAACAGGATGCTGACACGAGAGACGAACATCAGGATGATGACGCTTCTCACACAGGATACGTCAGGATGGCGCTGCAGGAAGGCTTCAGGATGAAGCAAAAGGATAACGCAGGACGCGTAAGGGACACCTCCAGGAAGGAGAAAGAGAGCCGGTCAGGATGCCCGGTGGGTCAGGAAGGCCAGGACGTTTCAGGATGAAACAATCACATCAGGGCGATGTGAGCAGGATGCGCGGTTACGGATAACCAGACCCTTGGGTCGCAGGAAAAGTTGTCACGGACGAGCAGGGAGCACAAATTGTAGCTGGATTGCTGCGGAACGAACCGGGAGCACTGTTTATACAGTGCTCCCTTTTTTTATTTCTGCGTCCCGCAATGCTATGCTGCGCGCCTTTCAGTTTCTCAGGTGAGGTTTTTATGACGCATAACGATAGCGTTCGTGCTCAGTTGCACGCCATCGAAGCACTATTGCGCAAACATCAGCTGTGGCAAGAAACCGCGCCGCAGCCTGAGGCTTTAGCAAGCACCCAGCCCTTCTGCCTGGACACCCTTGAACCTTTCGAGTGGCTGCAATGGGTGCTGATCCCACGTCTGCATGCGCTTCTGGATGGGGCATATCCTCTGCCGCACGATTTTGCGGTCACGCCTTATTATGAAATGGCGCTTGATGCGCAGCACCCGGCGCGCGATGTGGTGCTTGTCGAACTGCAGCGGCTGGACACGCTGTTTGCCGGTGATAAAGCATGACCATTGAGATCCTCTATCAGGATGAATGGCTGGTGGCGGTGAATAAACCGTCTGGCTGGCTGGTTCATCGCAGCTGGCTGGATCGTGACGAGAAAGTGGTGGTGATGCAAACCGTGCGCGACCAGATTGGTCAGCACGTTTATACCGTTCATCGTCTGGACAGGCCGACCTCCGGCGTATTGCTGATGGGGCTGTCGAGTGAGGCGGGGCGGTTATTGTCGCAGCAGTTTGAACAACATCAGATTCAAAAGCGTTATCACGCCATTGTTCGTGGCTGGCTGATGGATGCAGCGACGCTCGATTATCCGCTGGTCGAAGAGCTGGATAAAATCGCTGATAAATTCGCCCGCGATGACAAAGAACCGCAGCCAGCGGTGACCGACTATCGCGGTCTGGCGACCGTTGAAATGCCTGTTGCGACCAGTAAATTTCCAACCACCCGCTACGGGCTGGTTGAGCTGGAGCCAAAAACCGGACGCAAACACCAGCTGCGTCGCCATCTATCCCATCTGCGTCATCCTATTATCGGCGACAGCAAGCACGGCGATTTACGCCAGAACCGCAGTGCGGCGGAGCATTTCGGTTGTAACCGTCTGATGCTGCACGCCAGCCAGCTTAGCCTGACTCATCCTTTTACCGGTGAACCGCTGGTGATCCGCGCTGGGCTGGATGAGGTGTGGATGCAGGCGCTGTCACAGTTTGGCTGGACGGGACAACTCCCCGAAAATGAAAGGGTTGAGTTTGAGGCGAGCAACGGTCAGGATGATCGGCAATAGCGATAACAGAGGGCGTTAAGCATGGCTGAAGTGGGAATTTTTGTCGGCACGATGTACGGTAACTCGCTGCTGGTGGCCGAAGAAGCCGAGGCGATCCTGTCCGGCATGGGCCATAAAGCGACAGTTTATGAAGATCCTGAACTGGCTGACTGGGAAAAATACAAAGATCAGTACGTGCTGGTGGTGACCTCGACAACGGGACAAGGCGATCTGCCGGAGAGTATTGTTCCGCTCTATCAGGGCATAAAAGACACCTTAGGTTACCAGCCCAATGTTCACTATGGCATCATCGCCCTCGGTGACAGTAGCTATACCCATTTCTGCGGTGGGGGTAAGCAGTTCGATGCGCTCCTGCAGGAGCAAAGCGCCCAGCGTGTCGGCGAAATGTTGATGATTGACGCCAGCGAGCATCCTGAACCGGAAAGCGAGTCTAACCCCTGGGTTGAACAGTGGGGCGCGTTAATCAAATAATCTCCCGCCCTCCTTTCGCGGAGGGCGTATACCCCGGCGTCAAGCGACCTGTCTCACACTCTTTTGTTTCATCTCCCCGGCTTCGACCCGTCATCACGTTTTCGTGAAGTACCTTCCACTTGTCTGGGCTTATGCCAGAAACAACCTTAAACCGCTCTCACAATGTTGTGTTCCTGCACAGTGAGGCGCTGTTGATCCCTTTCTTATACTTTTCCGGTCAGTTGCTACAAAGGCAGTCAGAAACATAAAACGGCATCCATCCGTACCAGAAATGCCGTACTAAAACTGCAAAACACTAACCGCTCATTCTGATTACCCTACAGGTTGTGCCGTACAGAATGAACCTGGCGAAAGCTATGATTCAGGAGTGCAACAATGAGTACATTAAGCCACGCGGCGAGCAGCGCTGAGAAGCGCACGAATGCTCGCTACTGGATAGTGGTGATGCTGTTTATCGTCACATCCTTCAACTATGGTGACCGCGCCACGCTGTCGATTGCTGGTTCAGAAATGGCGAAAGACATTGGCCTCGATCCGGTCGGTATGGGGTACGTTTTCTCCGCATTTTCATGGGCCTATGTGATCGGCCAAATTCCCGGCGGCTGGCTGCTAGACCGCTTCGGATCCAAACGTGTCTATTTCTGGTCCATCTTTATCTGGTCCCTGTTTACGCTGTTGCAGGGCTTTGTCGATATCTTCAATGGTTTCGGCATTATCGTGGCGCTCTTCACATTACGTTTCCTGGTAGGGCTGGCAGAAGCGCCTTCGTTTCCAGGTAACAGCCGCATTGTTGCGGCCTGGTTCCCGGCGCAAGAGAGGGGCACCGCTGTCGCCATTTTTAACTCCGCGCAGTATTTCGCCACGGTTATCTTCGCACCGATCATGGGCTGGCTGACGCATGAAGTGGGCTGGTCGCATGTCTTCTTCTTTATGGGGGGGCTTGGGATCGTCATCAGCTTTGTCTGGCTGAAAGTGATCCACGAACCGAACCAACATCCTGGCGTTAACAAGAAAGAGCTTGAGTACATCGCAGAGGGCGGTGCGCTGATCAACATGGATCAAAAGAGTGACAAAGCAAAAGTGCCTTTCAGCCAGAAGTGGGGCCAAATCAAGCAGCTGGTGGGCTCGCGCATGATGATCGGTGTGTATCTCGGTCAGTACTGCATCAACGCTTTGACTTATTTCTTTATCACCTGGTTCCCGGTTTATCTGGTCCAGGCGCGCGGGATGTCGATTTTGAAAGCGGGCTTTGTGGCCTCTATCCCGGCGGTATGCGGCTTTATTGGTGGTGTGCTGGGAGGCGTGATTTCCGACTGGCTGATGCGGCGGACCGGCTCGCTCAATATCGCACGCAAAACGCCGATTGTCCTTGGAATGCTGCTCTCTATGTCAATGGTGTTCTGTAACTATGTGAACGCGGAGTGGATGATTATCGGCTTTATGGCGATGGCCTTCTTCGGCAAGGGAATTGGCGCATTGGGCTGGGCGGTGATGGCGGATACCGCACCGAAGGAGATAAGCGGCCTGAGCGGTGGGCTGTTTAATATGTTTGGTAATATCTCGGGCATTGTCACTCCGATTGCTATCGGCTACATCGTCGGCACGACGGGATCCTTTAACGGAGCGTTGATCTACGTTGGAGTCCACGCGCTGGTGGCCGTTCTGAGCTATCTGGTGCTGGTAGGCGATATCAAACGTATTGAGCTGAAACCCGTCGTGGGGGGCGCAGGATGAATACACAATCGAGTCCGATCATTACCGATATGCAGGTCATTCCGGTGGCCGGCTTCGACAGTATGCTACTTAATATTGGCGGCGCACATAACGCGCATTTTACCCGCAATATCGTGGTGCTCACGGACAACGCCGGGAATACCGGCGTCGGTGAAGCGCCTGGCGGTGAGGTGATTCTCCAGACTCTGCTGGACGCCGTTCCGATGGTTGTCGGCCAGCAGATCGCTCGTCTGAATAGCGTGGTGCAGCGCGTTCATAAAGGCAACCAGGCGGCTGATTTCGACACATTCGGGAAAGGCGCCTGGACATTTGAGCTGCGGGTAAACGCCGTGGCGGCGCTGGAGGCCGCCCTACTTGATCTGCTCGGTAAGGCGTTGAACGTACCGGTTTGCGAATTGCTCGGTCCAGGCAAACAGCGCGATGCGGTGACGGTTCTGGGTTATCTGTTCTACATAGGCGATCGCAAGAAAACCGATTGGCCCTATCTGTCCAGCACGTCCGGCAATCATGACTGGTATCACTTGCGTCACCAGGAGGCGCTCACCGGTGAAGCGATTGTCCGGCTGGCTGAAGCCGCACAGGATCGATACGGTTTTAAGGATTTCAAACTCAAGGGGGGCGTCTTGCCGGGCGAGCAGGAGATCGACAGCGCCAGAGCGCTCAAAAAACGTTTCCCGCAGGCAAGAATCACCGTCGATCCGAATGGTGCATGGCAACTGGATGAGGCGATCTCACTCTGTAAAGGGTTGAACGACGTCCTGGCCTACGCGGAAGATCCGTGCGGGGCGGAGCAAGGCTTCTCCGGTCGCGAAGTGATGGCCGAATTTCGCCGCGCCACAGGCCTGCCGGTGGCGACCAATATGATTGCCACCAACTGGCGAGAAATGGGGCATGCGGTGATGCTTAATTCCGTGGATATCCCGCTGGCGGATCCCCACTTCTGGACACTTTCCGGCGCAGTGCGAGTCGCGCAGCTATGTGACGACTGGGGCTTAACCTGGGGATGCCACTCCAACAATCACTTCGATATCTCGCTGGCGATGTTCACCCACGTTGGTGCTGCTGCGCCGGGTACCCCCACCGCTATCGACACCCACTGGATCTGGCAGGAAGGCGACTCGCGCCTGACCAAAAATCCGCTTGAAATTAAGAACGGTCAGATTGCCGTTCCGGATGCGCCGGGACTGGGCGTTGAACTGGACTGGGATCAGATCCACAAAGCGCATGAACTGTACAAGACGCTGCCCGGCGGTGCGCGAAATGACGCCGGTCCGATGCAGTATCTTGTGCCCGGTTGGACATTTGACCGTAAACGCCCGGCGTTCGGTCGCCACTCATAAAAAAGGATTGAACGATGAGCACTTTCTCTACCCCGATCGTGACCGCCATGCAGATTATTCCCGTCGCCGGTCACGACAGTATGCTGATGAACCTCAGCGGAGCGCACGCTCCCTTCTTTACCCGCAATATCGTGATCATTAACGACAACTCCGGCCATACCGGCGTGGGTGAAATTCCGGGCGGCGAAAAAATCAGAAAGACGCTGGAAGAGGCGATTCCGTTAGTGGTCGGTAAACCGCTGGGTGAATATAAAAACGTACTGAACAGCGTGCGCCGCACGTTTGCCGATCGCGATGCGGAGGGCCGGGGTTTGCAAACCTTTGATCTGCGCACCACCATCCATGTGGTGACCGGGATCGAGGCTGCGATGCTGGATCTTCTCGGGCAACACCTCGGCGTCAATGTCGCCTCGCTGCTCGGTGAGGGCCAACAGCGTAGCGAAGTCGAAATGCTGGGGTATCTGTTTTTTGTCGGCGATCGCAAACTCACGCCGCTGGAGTACCAGAGCCAGCCAGACGAAAAATGCGACTGGTATCGAATCCGTCACGATGAAGCCATGACGCCGGATGCGGTCGTGCGTCTCGCGGAAGCGGCCTACGAAAAGTACGGTTTTAACGATTTCAAACTGAAGGGCGGCGTGCTGGCGGGTGAAGAAGAAGCGGAGTCGATTGTCGCATTGGCGAAACGTTTCCCGCAGGCGCGTGTCACGCTGGATCCGAACGGCGCGTGGTCGCTCGAAGAAGCGATTCGTATCGGCAAACATCTCAAAGGGGTCCTGGCGTATGCCGAAGATCCGTGTGGTGCCGAGCAGGGGTTCTCGGGCCGCGAAGTGATGGCGGAGTTCCGCCGTGCAACGGGCCTGCCGACGGCCACCAACATGATTGCCACCGACTGGCGTCAGATGGGCCATACGCTCTCTCTGCAATCTGTCGATATTCCGCTGGCGGATCCGCACTTCTGGACGATGCAGGGCTCGGTACGCGTGGCGCAAATGTGCCATGAATTCGGGCTGACCTGGGGCTCGCACTCCAACAACCACTTTGATATTTCACTGGCGATGTTCACCCATGTGGCTGCCGCCGCGCCGGGCAACATTACCGCCATTGATACCCACTGGATTTGGCAGGAGGGCAATCAGCGTCTGACCAAACAGCCGTTCGAAATCAAAGGCGGAATGGTCCAGGTACCGACAACGCCGGGTCTGGGCGTCGAGCTGGACATGGATCAGCTGATGAAAGCGCACGAGCTGTATCAGAAGCACGGCCTGGGCGCGCGCGACGACGCGATGGCGATGCAGTATTTAATCCCGGAATGGACCTTCAACAATAAACGTCCTTGCATGGTGCGATAAGCATCAATGCCGGTTCCTGCGGGAATCGGCATTTTTGCAATCAATGCGGGTGTATGCTCAATGTAGTCAACAGGCGTAAGGATGGCTTATGAAAATTGTAATCGCACCAGACTCCTATAAAGAAAGTTTGAGTGCGCTTGAGGTAGCAACAGCGATCGAGCAAGGATTCAGCGAGATCTTCCCTTCAGCGCACTACGTCAAACTGCCGGTGGCCGACGGTGGTGAAGGTACGGTTGAAGCAATGGTTGCTGCCACGCAGGGCGGAATAGTTAAGGTCAGGGTCACGGGGCCGTTAGGCGAAAATGTCGAAGGCTTCTATGGACTATCCGGCGATGAGCAAAGTGCATTTATCGAAATGGCGGCGGCCAGTGGCCTGGAAATGGTCGCGCCTTCCTTACGCAATCCGTTAAAAACCACCTCCTGGGGCACGGGAGAACTGATTCGCCATGCGCTGGATGCGGGTGTGCAGCATATTATTATCGGGATTGGCGGCAGCGCCACCAACGACGGTGGAGCCGGGATGGTGCAGGCGCTGGGGGCAAAGCTGCTGGATAACCACGGCCGTTCCATTGGGCAGGGCGGCGGTGAGCTGGAAAACCTGGCGCGGATTGATATAAGCGAGCTGGATAAGCGTCTGGCGGACTGCCGGATTGAAGTGGCCTGCGATGTCACCAATCCGCTCATCGGTGAAGAAGGCGCTTCGGCAGTGTTTGGCCCGCAAAAGGGGGCGACGCCGGAGATGATCGCCCGGCTGGATCGGTCGCTGGAGCACTATGCGCAGATTATTGCCCGCGATCTGGATATTGATGTCCTCAATCTTGAAGGAGGCGGTGCGGCTGGCGGGATGGGGGCGGCGCTCTATGCGTTTTGTGGCGCGCAGCTGCGCCAGGGGATCGAGATCGTGACGGACGCTTTGCAGCTGGACAAGCACGTCGCTGATGCCGATCTGGTGATTACCGGTGAAGGACGCATTGATAGCCAGACGATCCACGGCAAAGTTCCCGTTGGCGTCGCAAAGGTCGCTAAACGCTACAATAAACCAGTCATCGGGATTGCGGGCAGCCTGACGGCGGATGTTGGCGTGGTACACCATCACGGCATCGACGCGGTGTTCAGCGTGATCTACACCGTCTGTTCTCTGGAAGAGGCGTTAGACAACGCCGCAGAAAACGTGCGTATGGCGGCGAGAAATATCGCGGCGGTTTTGAAAATGGGAATGAACACCTAACTTCCCTTCACCCTTGCCCCTTTGGGGTGAGGGGCCAAGGCCGCCCTTAGCCTCCCAGTATTTTTTGCGCCTCACGCGCCACGTTATCCATCTCATCGAGCAGCTCCAGAAACTCCGGTTCGAGTTCCGACTCCGGCGTTCCCGCACGCAGCTGCTGTTCCAGTAAATGACACAGGTTTTTCAGGCGCGGAACCCCGCTGTAGCTACAGCTGCCGTGCAGTTTATGGATGGCCTCCACCAGCTCGTCCGGATTTTCACCCACCAGCTGTTCTTCAACTTTATTGCGAATATCCGGCAGGAAGGCGACCAGCATTTGCAACATTTCGCGGGCTAAATCGGTTTTACCGGCGGCCTGACGCAGGGCCAGCTGCCAGTCGAGCGTCGCGTTCGGGTTGACGGTGATTTCCACTGGCTCTGGTGGGGTGAGGTAGTTCGCGAGAGTGAAACCGGGCCTATAACGCAACAGCAGACTGTGGAGTTTCTCTTCGTCGATCGGTTTAGCCAGATAATCATTCATTCCGGCGCTCAGCAGTTTCTCTTTCTGCCCCGCCATAGCATGGGCCGTTACGGCAATCACCGGTGTTTGCTGCTGGTGCGGGAGCTGGCGAATGAGCTCGCAGGCGCGGATGCCGTCCATGCCGGGCATCTGAATATCCATCAGAATCAGATCAAACTGCATCTGTTTGGCATGCTCAACCGCCTGCGGACCGCTACTGCACAGCTCCACATATTGCACCTGATCTTCCAGCAAGACGCCGATAAGCTTCAGGTTTGCCGGATTGTCATCCACGGCCATAACGCTCATGGGCAGTTTATGGTCCTGACTATCAAACGGCAGCGCCTGATGATTAAGCCGGCAATACTCTGTTAGCGCAGGCAGCAGACGCGTGGCGGTGAGCGGTTTTAACAGGCAGGCCGCTGCGCCGTCGTGTTTAAGCTCTTCAGCGTTAAGCTGCGCGTGGCACGGCAAGGCTAACAGCAGGAAATCGGTCATGGACGCGGCTTTCGCCAGCCGCTCCTGCTGCATCGTCAGCTCACCGGTAAAGGTCACCGGAATACCCATCAGTAAAATGTCGTAATGATCGACGGCCAGCGCAGAGAACGTCGGGCTGTAAATGACCTCAAGCGGCGTGGTGCTAAGCACATCCAGGGTGCTCTGTGCTGCAGCCGCATTGGGCTCAACGTACGCCAGGCGCTTGCCACGCAGACAATCCGTTATCGGGCCGTCGGTCACCACGTTGGGATTCAGATCCAGATTGATGTGGAACCAGAAGGTCGAGCCGCGATTAGGCTGACTGTGGAAGGAAATATCGCCGCCCATCTCTTTGACCAGCTTCTGGGTAATGACCAGTCCCAGACCCGTTCCGCCGTGGCGGCGAGAAATACTGGCGTCCGCCTGTCGGAATGCCTGGAACAGTCGCGACTGATCGCGTTCAGGTATCCCGATGCCGGTGTCGCGGATCTGCACTTCAATTTGTACTTTGTTATTACTGATCGCACGCCTTTCGACCACAACGTCAATGTTGCCGCTTTCGGTAAATTTAATCGCATTGCCGACCAGATTGGTGATCACCTGTTGCAGACGCAGCGGGTCGCCGATGACGTTATCCGGCACATCGTTCTTGATGTTCAGCGTAAGCTCCAGCCCTTTGTCGTGTGAAGAGTGGGCCAGCAGAGTCACCACTTCATCCAGCGTGCTGCGCAGGGGAAACGGAATACTTTCGAGGATTAACTTACCCGCTTCCAGTTTTGAGAAGTCGAGGACGTCGTTAATAATCGCCAGCAGGTTATTGGCGGAGCGCTCAATGGTGTGCAGATGGTCGCGCTGCGTAGGATTAAGCTCTGATTTTAGCGTCAGCCGCGTGAAGCCAATCACTCCGTTCAGCGGGGTACGCAGCTCGTGAGACATATTGGCAAGGAATTCAGATTTGATGCGTGCCGCTTCCTGAGCGCGTTTTTTCGCCAGATCCAGCTCAACGTTCTGGATCTCCATCTGCTCCAGCGTTTCGCGCAGATCGGAGGTGGCCTGGTCGACGTTATGCTGCATCTCTTCGTGGTACGCCGCCAGCGACATCGCCATTGAGTTGATGCCGTTTTTCAGCATATCCAGCTCGCCGAGCATGAACCCTTCGACGCGGCTGTCGAGCTGACCGCGCCGGATGCGGTCAACGGTATTCACCATGTTGCGAATCGGGCCGGTGACGTCACGCATTAATCGCCAGCCGAAGATCAGTGCAATGCCAACGCAGAACAGCATCATCACGCTGGAGATAAAAATCTCTTTGTACTGCTGTAATCGCACCGACTTGAGATCCAGCTCCAGCGCCACATATCCCAGGATATTGGTACTGGCCTTGGCATCGGAGGTGGCCGATTCATCAGGTGAATAACTCTCCGACAGAATCGGCGTGCGCAGAATCATAATATCGCCATGCCTGAGCACGCTCAGGCGACGCGGGAAGGGCGCGCCATCGGGAATTTTCAGCCCGGTCGGATCGAGATGAAAATTCGACGTGACAAACAGGCGATTATTTTCGTCATATACCGAGATGGCTCGCACGATATCTGAATGACGCCGATGCAGAACGCTAATTAATTGTCCCAGAGGATCGCGGTTTTGCAGATTCATCCCGTATTCGCTGGCGACGGCGAGCGGTTCGATGATGCTGGCTCCCGCATCTTCCAGTTGACGCTGCAAGTCGTTATAACGGTGCACAACAAAGAAGATGCTCAGCAGTAAACCGATAAGAACGGTTGGGGCGAGAATCAAAATCATCATGCGCGCGCGCAGGCTGTAGTTGGTCATGGAGTTCCGTTATGGGACAATTAGGGTCATTATGTTTATTTGAGAAAATTCTCGGCGATGGCGCAATTCTACTCTGCAAAGCGACGCGTGACGACGCGTCAGATCATAACTGTTGATGTCACAGACCTGGATCCGTTTGGCCAGGGCGTTGCACATCACAATGGCAAAACGTTGTTTATCCCCGGATTATTACCCAATGAGCGCGCCGAAGTCACCTTAACGGAAGATAAACGTCAGTATGGGCGTGGGCTGGTAAAACGCCGTCTTAATGATAGCGCCGAACGCGTGGTGCCTGCATGCCCGCATTTTGGCGTCTGCGGCGGATGCCAGCAGCAGCACGCCAGCGTTGCCCTACAGCAGAGCAGTAAAAGCACCGCTCTGGCACGTCTGATCAAGCATGATGTGAACGAAATTATTTCTGGTGAACCCTGGGGTTACCGCCGCCGGGCGCGCCTGAGTCTCAACTATCAGCCTAAAACGCGCACGCTGGAGATGGGCTTTCGTCAATCCGGCTCAAATGACATTGTGAATATCAAACAGTGCCCCATTTTGGTGCCCCGTCTTGAGGCGCTGCTTCCGGAAGTGCGTCGTTGCCTCGCCGATTTACAGGGGGCCCGATCGCTGGGGCATGTGGAGCTGGTGCTGGCCGACAATGGCCCGCTGATGGTGCTGCGCCACACTGCGCCTCTCTCTGTCAAAGATCGCGAAAAACTGGAACGCTTTTCGCATTCTCATGAGCTGGCGCTTTTCCTCGCGCCACAAAGCGAGATACTTGAGCAAGTGACGGGAGACGCGCCTTGGTATTTGTCTGACGGGCTACGCTTAATGTTCAGTCCGCGCGACTTTATCCAGGTGAACGATGGTGTAAACCAGCAGATGGTGGCCAAAGCGGTGGAGTGGCTCGATGTTCAACCTGTTGACCGGGTGCTCGATCTGTTTTGTGGGATGGGAAATTTCACTCTTCCACTGGCGAAACGAGCCCAAAGCGTTGTCGGGGTTGAAGGAGTTGAGGCGCTGGTGGCGAAAGGCCAGCAAAATGCGCTTCAGAACGAATTGCACAATGTGACATTCTTTCATGAAAATCTGGAGGACGATGTCACTTTGCAACCATGGGCAAAGCATGGGTTCGATAAAATTCTGCTCGATCCTGCACGCGCGGGTGCGCCTGGCGTAATGCAGCATATAATTAAACTCGCTCCAAAACGTGTGGTCTATGTTTCCTGTAACCCTGCCACGCTTGCGCGGGACAGCGAAGCATTATTGCGCGCGGGTTACCAGATTCAGCGTCTGGCAATGCTGGATATGTTCCCGCACACTGGGCATCTGGAATCAATGGTGTTGTTTGAGCACATCTAATTAGTTTTGGCTTGTCGAATTCGACAGGCCCTGGTCCCTAAAGGAGAGGACGATGGTTGCGGTAAGAAGTGCACATCTGAATAAAGCTGGTGAGTTTGACCCACAAAAATGGATCGTAAGTCTGGGGATTTCCAGCCAGCAGTCGTGTGAACGCTTAACCGAAACCTGGGCCTATTGTCTGCGTACCACGAAGGGCCATGCGGATGCCGATCTGCTGCTTTGGCGCGGTATCGAGATGGTCGAAATCCTCTCCATGTTAAATATGGATATCGAAACACTGCAGGCGTCGCTGCTGTTCCCGCTGGCGGATGCGGAAGTGGTGAGCGAAGATGTCCTGCGGGAAAGCGTGGGCCAACCCGTCGTTTCGCTGATCCACGGCGTACGCGATATGGCCGCTATTCGTCAGCTTAAAGCCGCCCAAACGGATTCGGTCTCCTCCGAACAGGTTGATAACGTCCGCCGTATGCTGCTGGCGATGGTCGATGATTTCCGCTGCGTGGTCATCAAACTGGCAGAGCGCATTGCGCACCTGCGCGAGGTGAAGGATGCGCCGGAAGACGAGCGCGTACTGGCAGCGAAAGAGTGTACCAATATCTATGCACCACTGGCCAACCGCTTAGGTATTGGTCAGTTAAAATGGGAGCTGGAAGATTACTGCTTCCGCTACCTGCATCCGGCTGAATACAAACGCATTGCCAAACTCCTGCACGAGCGTCGTATCGATCGCGAACACTACATTGATGAGTTCGTGGGCGGATTGCGCAAGTCGATGAAAGAAGAAAATGTGCGAGCTGAAGTCTATGGGCGTCCGAAGCACATCTACAGCATCTGGCGCAAAATGCAGAAAAAACATCTCGCGTTTGATGAGCTGTTTGACGTGCGCGCAGTACGAATTGTTGCTGACCGTCTTCAGGATTGCTACGCCGCGCTGGGGATAGTGCATACTCACTTCCGCCATTTACCGGATGAATTCGACGACTACGTCGCGAACCCAAAACCGAACGGCTATCAGTCGATCCACACCGTAGTCTTGGGGCCCGGCGGTAAAACGGTTGAAATTCAGATTCGTACCAAGCAGATGCATGAAGACGCTGAGCTCGGCGTCGCGGCACACTGGAAGTACAAAGAAGGTCCATCGACCGGAACGCGTACCGGGCACGAAGATCGTATCGCCTGGCTGCGTAAACTCATCGCCTGGCAGGAAGAGATGGCCGATTCGGGCGAACTGCTCGACGAAGTGCGTAGCCAGGTCTTTGATGACCGGGTCTATGTCTTTACCCCGAAAGGGGATGTAGTGGACTTGCCGGCGGGATCCACGCCGCTTGATTTTGCTTACCACATCCACAGCGATGTCGGGCATCGCTGCATCGGGGCGAAGATCGGCGGACGCATCGTACCCTTTACCTATCAGCTGCAGATGGGAGACCAGATTGAAATCATCACCCAGAAACAGCCGAACCCAAGTCGCGACTGGCTAAACCCAAACCTGGGCTACGTCACAACCAGCCGTGGACGCTCCAAAATTCACGCCTGGTTCCGTAAACAGGATCGTGACAAGAACATTCTTGCCGGTCGCCAGATTCTGGATGATGAGCTGGAACATCTCGGTATCAGCATTAAAGAGGCGGAAAAATATCTGCTGCCGCGCTACAACTTCAATGAGCTTGATGAGTTGTTAGCAGCAATTGGTGGCGGCGATATTCGTCTCAACCAGATGGTGAACTTCCTGCAGTCGCAGTTTAATAAACCGAGCGCGGCGGAACAGGATGCGGCGGCGCTGAAACAGCTTCAGCAGAAAACCTATACGCCGCAACACCGCAGCAAAGACAATGGCCGTGTGGTCGTCGAAGGTGTCGGTAACCTGATGCACCATATTGCCCGTTGCTGCCAGCCCATTCCAGGTGATGATATCGTCGGCTTTATCACTCAGGGGCGAGGGATCTCCATTCACCGCTCCGACTGTGACCAGCTCGCCGAGCTGCAATCCCATGCCCCGGAACGCATCGTGGATGCCGTCTGGGGGGAGAGCTATTCAGCCGGTTATTCGCTGGTGGTGCGCGTGACCGCCAACGACCGTAGCGGTCTGCTGCGTGATATCACCACCATCCTCGCCAATGAGAAAGTGAACGTGCTGGGCGTGGCCAGCCGCAGCGATACCCGTGAGCAGCTTGCCACCATTGATATGACCATTGAAATCTACAACCTGCAGGTGCTGGGCCGCGTGCTCGGTAAACTGAATCAGGTGCCAGACGTGATAGACGCACGCCGTCTGCACGGCGGCTAATACAACCCCTCTTTACCCCTCTCCGGTACCGGAGAGGGGGCTTATCGCAAGGAATTCCCATGACTCAAATCGACCGCCTGCTCGGCATAATGAAACGTCTGCGCGACCCGGAAAACGGCTGTCCGTGGGACAAAGAGCAGACATTCGCCACCATCGCGCCTTATACCCTTGAAGAGACTTACGAAGTGCTGGATGCGATCTCCAGAGAGGATTTTGACGATCTGCGCGGAGAGTTGGGTGACCTTTTGTTCCAGGTCGTGTTCTATGCCCAGATGGCGCAGGAAGAAGGGCGTTTTGATTTCAATGATATTTGTGCGGCCATCAGCGACAAACTTGAACGCCGTCATCCGCACATTTTTGCCGATGCCACGGCGGGTAACAGTGAAGAAGTGCTCGTGCGCTGGGAACAGATCAAAAGCGCTGAGCGGGCTGAAAAATCACAGCATTCAGCGCTGGATGATATTCCTCATAGCCTGCCGTCACTCATGCGCGCGCATAAAATCCAGAAACGTTGCTCGACCGTAGGGTTTGACTGGACATCGCTTGGCCCGGTTCTGGACAAAGTGTACGAAGAGATCGACGAAGTCATGGACGAAGCAAAACAGGCCGTTGTGGACCAGGCCAGGCTAGAAGAGGAGATGGGCGATCTGCTTTTTGCCACGGTGAATCTTTCTCGTCATTTGGGCGTCAAAGCCGAAACGGCGCTGCAAAAAGCGAACCTGAAATTTGAGCGTCGGTTCCGCGAAGTCGAACGCATTGTCGCCGCACGGGGCCTGGAAATGACCGGGGTTGACCTCGATTTGATGGAGGAAGTGTGGCAGGAAGTAAAACGCCAGGAACATGATCTCTAACGGATTTTTGCGATCAAGCGCAATTTGTGTGATTTTTTAAATGACAAGCGCTTGATTTGCGTCAAAAACATTTACCCAAAAGGGGCTATTTTCTCACTCCCTATGTTTGTCAAAGCTGAGTCAGGAGACGGAGAATGAAAGTTTGTGGCGCTCGCCGTGTTCGGGTATACTACTTTCCCGTCCTGGTTATTCCATCATTCCAACCTAACTTCTCAGGTTCAGCATGACAACGAACTATATTTTTGTGACCGGCGGGGTTGTATCCTCTCTGGGTAAAGGCATTGCCGCAGCCTCCCTCGCGGCCATTCTTGAAGCCCGTGGCCTCAATGTGACCATGATGAAACTGGATCCGTACATCAACGTCGATCCGGGTACCATGAGCCCTATCCAGCACGGTGAAGTGTTCGTTACAGAAGACGGCGCTGAAACCGATTTGGACTTAGGCCACTACGAGCGCTTCATTCGCACCAAAATGAGCCGTCGCAACAACTTCACTACGGGTCGTATTTATTCTGACGTTCTGCGTAAAGAGCGTCGTGGCGACTATTTAGGCGCAACCGTTCAGGTTATCCCGCACATCACTAATGCTATCAAAGAGCGCATCATCGCTGGTGGCGAAGGCCATGATGTTGTGCTGGTTGAAATTGGCGGCACGGTGGGTGATATCGAATCCTTGCCATTCCTGGAAGCGATTCGTCAGCTGGCGGTTGATATTGGCCGTGAACATGCGCTGTTTATGCACCTGACGCTGGTGCCGTACATGGCCGCTGCCGGTGAAGTAAAAACCAAACCCACTCAGCACTCCGTTAAAGAACTGCTCTCTATCGGTATCCAGCCAGATATCCTGATCTGCCGCTCCGATCGTGCCGTACCGGCCAACGAACGCGCGAAAATTGCTTTGTTCTGTAACGTTGCTGAAAAGGCTGTTATTTCTCTGAAAGACGTCGATTCCATATATAAAATCCCGGGCCTGTTGAAATCACAGGGTCTGGACGATTATATTTGTAAACGATTCAGCTTGAACTGTCCGGAAGCTAATCTGTCAGAATGGGAACAGGTTATCTACGAAGAAGCGAATCCGGCAGGCGAAGTGACTATCGGTATGGTCGGCAAGTACATTGAACTGCCGGATGCCTACAAGTCAGTTATCGAAGCGCTGAAACACGGTGGTCTGAAGAATCGCGTTACCGTCAACATCAAGCTGATTGATTCGCAGGATGTTGAAACGCGCGGCGTTGAAATTCTGAAAGATCTGGATGCGATTCTGATCCCGGGTGGCTTCGGTTACCGCGGTGTAGAAGGTAAGATCGCTACCGCACGCTTTGCGCGTGAAAACAATATTCCTTACCTCGGCATTTGCCTGGGTATGCAGGTGGCGTTGATCGAGTTTGCTCGTAACGTAGTCGGGATGGAAAACGCGAACTCTACGGAATTTGTGCCAGACTGTAAGTACCCTGTTGTGGCGCTTATTACCGAGTGGCGTGACGAAGACGGTAACGTTGAAGTCCGTTCTGAGAAGAGCGATCTGGGTGGCACGATGCGTCTTGGCGCACAGGCTTGCCAGGTTTCTGACGATAGCCTGGTTCGCAAGATGTATGGCACACCAACCATCACTGAGCGCCATCGTCACCGCTACGAAGTCAACAACATGCTGTTGAAACAAATTGAAGCTGCGGGTCTGCGTATTGCGGGCCGTTCCGGGGATGATCAGTTAGTCGAGATCATTGAGGTGCCAAACCATCCGTGGTTCGTTGCCTGCCAATTCCACCCGGAATTTACTTCAACGCCGCGTGATGGACATCCGCTGTTTGCAGGCTTCGTGAAAGCCGCCAGCGAGTACCAGAAGCGTCAGGCGAAGTAAAAAAAGTTAGAACGGCAACGCGTACCATCGGTACGCGTTGTTTGTCTGGAGTTTTAGTTTAACTTGTACTGAGGAAAATCTAATGTCCAAAATCGTTAAAGTCATCGGTCGTGAAATCATCGACTCCCGTGGTAACCCGACCGTTGAAGCCGAAGTTCACCTGGAAGGTGGTTTCGTTGGTATGGCTGCTGCTCCGTCAGGTGCTTCTACTGGTTCCCGCGAAGCGCTGGAACTGCGCGATGGCGACAAATCCCGTTTCCTGGGTAAAGGCGTAACCAAAGCTGTTGGCGCGGTTAACGGTCCTATCGCTCAGGCAATCCTTGGCAAAGACGCCAAAGACCAGGCTGGCATCGACAAAATCATGATCGACCTGGACGGTACTGAAAACAAATCTAACTTCGGTGCGAACGCAATCCTGGCTGTGTCTCTGGCTAACGCCAAAGCCGCTGCTGCTTCTAAAGGTCAGCCGCTGTATGAGCACATCGCTGAACTGAACGGCACCCCAGGTAAATACTCTATGCCGGTTCCGATGATGAACATCATCAACGGTGGTGAGCACGCAGACAACAACGTTGATATTCAGGAATTCATGATTCAGCCAGTTGGCGCGAAATCCCTGAAAGAAGCGGTACGTATGGGTTCTGAAGTGTTCCACAACCTGGCTAAAGTTCTGAAAGCTAAAGGTATGAACACTGCTGTTGGTGACGAAGGTGGCTATGCGCCAAACCTGGGTTCCAACGCTGAAGCACTGGCTGTTATCGCTGAAGCTGTTAAAGCGGCAGGCTACGAGCTGGGCACTGACATCACTCTGGCGATGGACTGTGCAGCATCTGAGTTCTACAAAGACGGTAAATATGTTCTGGCTGGCGAAGGCAACAAAGCATTCACCTCCGAAGAGTTTACTCACTTCCTGGAAGACCTGACCAAACAGTACCCAATCGTCTCTATCGAAGACGGTCTGGACGAATCTGACTGGGATGGTTTCGCATACCAGACTAAAGTTCTGGGCGACAAAATCCAGCTGGTTGGTGACGATCTGTTCGTAACCAACACCAAGATCCTGAAAGAAGGTATCGACAAAGGCATCGTTAACTCCATCCTGATCAAATTCAACCAGATCGGTTCTCTGACCGAAACTCTGGCTGCGATCAAAATGGCGAAAGACGCTGGCTACACTGCCGTTATCTCTCACCGTTCAGGCGAAACTGAAGACGCAACCATCGCTGACCTGGCGGTAGGTACTGCGGCTGGCCAGATCAAAACCGGTTCTATGAGCCGTTCTGACCGCGTTGCTAAATACAACCAGCTGATTCGTATTGAAGAAGCACTGGGCGAAAAAGCACCGTACAACGGTCGTAAAGAGATCAAAGGTCAGTAATTTACTGAGCTTTCACTCTTAAGAAAAAACCCGCTTCGGCGGGTTTTTTTATGGCAGATTTACAGCAGTAAGGGGAGTGTTGCGCTCGCCGTTTGTTGGCTGATATCGCTGTACCGATCGTCAAGGGTAAGCAGAGTTGTGGCGAGCAGCTCCACCAGCAACATGACGCCAACTTTTGTGTTAAGCGCCCCGGCACTGAGCGGGCCTTCGGGTTTCGCTGCTACCAGCAGCATTTCGCTTATTGATGCCAGCGGGCTGCGCGGCGTGTTGCTCAGCGCCAGCACTTTTGCCCCGCGTTTGCGCGCCAGCTTTACCACATGCAATAAATCCCGGGTCGAACCCGAACTTGAAATAGCCACCACCAGGTCATCGGCTGTTAGCGTTGCGGCGTTCATCGAGGCCCGATGCATATCGCTAAAAAGCTGCGCAGGTTTACCGAGACGAAGCAATTTGTAGTGCAGATAGTCGCCAACGATCGCGCTGGCCGCGACGCCGTAGATAAAAACCGAGCGCGACTGATGCAGCGCCCGCGCCGCCTTCAGTAGCACCTCTCTGTCGAGCAACTGGGCGGTATCGCGCAGCGCCTGCACCGACTCTTCTACCACCTCGTCGATCTCATCGCCTTTTATGGCAGGTGCCTGGATCCGCTGTATATCCAGCGCCAGCGCCATTTTGAATTCCGTATATCCCTTACAGCCCAGCGCGCGGCATAAGCGCGTCACGCTCGCCTCACTGGTTTCACTTTCGCGCGCCAGTTCGGTGATCGTCAGATAAAGCACTTTCGCGGGATCGTTTAAGACGAACTCTCCCAGTTTTTGCTGAGTGGGGCTGTATCCCGAGACGCTCTGGCGCAGCCTCAGCAGCAGATTTTCATTTTCTGACATGCAAGATCCTTAATGCGTTTCTCTGCGGCTAGTGTGGCGGAAAGCGGGGGAGAGATGCCAGTCATTTTAAAAAAGTATGATCCGCTTCCCGATCTTTGGTGATAATTTTCAGTTTCTACCATTTATATGGTAAAAATTTTCATCATTACACGAGGGAAGTGAAAATATGATGCAGATGTTTAGTGGTGCCTCTTCAGGGGCGTGGTTCGAAAAGGCGCAGCGGTTCGGTAAATCGTTCATGCTGCCGATAGCGGTATTACCCGCGGCGGGCTTGCTGCTGGGCATTGGCGGGGCGTTGTCCAACCCCAACACGCTGACGGCATATCCGTTCCTGGATGTCGGCTGGCTTCAGGCCATCTTTACCATCATGAGTAGCGCCGGATCGATTGTCTTTTCCAACCTCTCGGTGCTGTTTGCGGTGGGTGTTGCGGTCGGGCTGGCGAAAACGGATAAAGGCACCGCCGGGCTTGCGGCGCTGCTCGCATTCCTGGTGATGAATGCCACCATCAATGCGCTGCTGATCCTCACCGGCACGCTGGCTCATGAAAATCCCGGCGCGGTGGGGCAGGGGATGACGCTCGGGATCCAGACGCTGGAAACCGGCGTCTTTGGCGGCGTGGTGATTGGCCTGGTGACCTGCACGCTACACCATCGCTTTAATAAAATCGCTCTGCCTCAGTTCCTCGGATTCTTCGGCGGTTCCCGCTTTGTGCCGATTATTAGCTCGCTGGCGGCAATTGTGGTCGGTGCGCTGATGACGGTTGTGTGGCCTCATTTCCAGAAAATGATATTTGGACTGGGCGGGCTGGTGGACGCGACGGGTTATTTCGGCACGTTTTTGTACGGTTTTATCCTGCGCATGCTCGGCCCGTTTGGTCTGCACCATATCTTCTATCTACCGTTCTGGACAACCGCACTGGGCGGGAGCGAAATCGTCAACGGCCAGCTGGTGGAAGGCACGCAGCGCATCTTCTTTGCGCAGCTCGCCGATCCGAATACCCAGCAGTTTTATATCGGCACCTCGCGCTTCATGTCCGGGCGCTTTATCACCATGATGTTCGGCCTGCTGGGCGCCTGTCTGGCGATGTACCACACGGCTAAACCGGAGAACAAAAAGCGCGTGGCAGGGCTGCTGCTCTCGGCAGCGTTGACCTCCTTCCTGACCGGGATCACCGAGCCGATTGAGTTCTCATTCCTGTTTGTCGCGCCGGTGTTATACGTCATCCATGCGTTCTTTGATGGGCTGGCGTTTATGATCGCCCATATTCTGCACATCACCATCGGGCAGACCTTCTCGGGCGGCTTTATCGATTTCATCCTGTTTGGCGTTCTGCAGGGCGAAGCTAAAACCCACTGGATGTATGTCCCGCTGGTCGGCGTTCCGTGGTTCTTCCTCTACTACTTCACCTTCCGTTACCTGATTATCCGTTTCCGGTTCGCCACGCCGGGCCGTGAGAAAGAGGCCGTGGTTGAGAGTGCGCTTCCACAAAGCGAACGCGCAGCGGCGGTGATTGCAGGATTAGGCGGTCGGGAAAATCTGGAAGAGGTGGACTGCTGCGCCACGCGTTTGCGCGTCACCGTGAAGGACGGCGGTAAGGTCAACGAAGCGGCGCTAAAAGCGACAGGCGCGCGCGGGGTGATTGTGCGCGGGAACGGCGTTCAGGTGATTTACGGTCCGCACGTCACCATTATTAAAAACGAAGTCGAAGAGAGTTTAGCGTAATGAAAACGATACTGGATGTATTGAAAGGCAAATTGATCGTCTCCTGTCAGGCGCTGGAAAACGAACCGCTGCACAGCCCGTTTATTATGTCGCGCATGGCGCTGGCGGCGGCGCAGGGTGGTGCGGCTGGCATTCGTGCTAACAGCGTTGTCGACATCATCGCCATCAAAGAGAGTGTCTCTCTGCCGGTGATTGGCATCATTAAGCGTGATTATCCGGACAGCGAGGTGTTTATCACCGCCACCATGAAAGAGATCGACGAACTGATGACGGTGAAGCCGGAAATTATCGCCCTCGACGCCACCGCGCGCCCGCGTCCGGGCGGAGAAACGCTGGAGACCCTGGTTGCACAGATTCGCGCCCGGTATCCGTCGGTACTGCTGATGGCGGACATTGCCACGCTTGCCGAGGCAAAAACAGCGCAGGCCCTGGGATTTGATTGCATAGGAACCACACTTTACGGTTACACCGCGGATACAGCTGGTCATTCGCTTCCTGAAAACGACTGCGAGTTTTTGCGCGCGGTGGTGGCCGCTGTCACTGTTCCCGTTGTGGCCGAAGGCAACGTCGAAACGCCAGAACTAGCTGCGCGATGCCTGGCGTTGGGCGCTCACACGGTGGTTGTCGGGGGCGCGATCACCCGTCCACAGCAGATCACGGCACGCTTTGTGGCGGCAATGGGGGCGTAAAGCACCGATCGGGCATGATACTTGGGCGGGGATCTGCGATAATTAACGTTTATCCCTAAATTGAGATGACTATGCAGTACCCGATTAACGAGATGTTCCAGACCCTGCAAGGCGAGGGTTACTTCACCGGCGTTCCTGCTATTTTTATTCGTTTACAGGGATGCCCGGTCGGCTGTGCCTGGTGTGATACCAAACATACGTGGGATAAACTCGCAGATCGGGAAGTGTCGCTGTTTAGTATTCTGGCTAAAACGAAAGAGAGCGATAAGTGGGGAGCCGGGAGCGCAGAAGACCTGCTGGCGATCATTGGTCGTCAGGGCTGGACGGCCCGCCATGTGGTCATTACCGGCGGTGAACCCTGCATTCACGATTTGACTTCCCTGACCGATCTGCTGGAAAAGAACGGCTACAGCTGTCAGATTGAAACCAGCGGCACGCATGAAGTGCGGTGCTCGCATAGCACCTGGGTGACGGTATCGCCGAAAGTGAATATGCGTGGTGGATATGATGTGCTGTCTCAGGCGCTTGAACGTGCCGATGAGATTAAACATCCCGTCGGGCGAGTGCGTGATATCGAAGCGCTGGACGAATTACTGGCGACGCTTACCGATGAAAAGCAGCGCATCATTGCCCTGCAGCCAATCAGTCAAAAAGATGATGCGACGCGTCTGTGCATCGAAACCTGTATCGCGCGCAACTGGCGTTTGTCGATGCAGACGCACAAGTATCTGAATATTGCCTGATATAAAAAAGCCCGGATATCCGGGCTTTTTTGTCTTATTCGCCGCGATAAACGCAGCCTGCCGTACAGGTCTCTTTGATCATCACCGCGCTCAGCAGCGGTACCAGCGGTTTCATCTGATCCCAGATCCATTTTGCCAGCACTTCGCTGGTCGGATTTTCCAGCCCAGGGATGTCATTCAGATAGTAGTGATCCAGACGATCGTAGGTCGGCTTGAAGGCCGCTTTTAGCTCGGAAAAGTCCATGATCCAGCCCGTATGCGGATCGACTTCACCGGTAATTTCAAGACGCACCATGAACGAGTGTCCGTGCAGACGACCGCATTTATGTCCTTCTGGAACATGCGGCAGGTGATGGGCGGCTTCGAAGATGAAATCTTTAAACAGTGTGGTGGACATCATGTGCTCTCAGTCATGCGGAAAAAACCGCCGCATAGTACCGGAAAGTACATTTTTTAGCATTAACTAAAACGGCCCTCTGCTTGCGTCAGGCTATTTCAAAAGAATTTGACTGATTTAATTGTTAATATTCAACAGGTTGCTTTATCGGTTTTGTTGTTAAGAACCATGACTAAAACAGGTTAGTTCTTTTGGTTATTTATTATTTCCATCCCTTCTTTAATTGTTATTATCCCCGCCGTTAACCTTATCTCTAGTTTGGTCTTTTTGCATAAATTCCGCTTTGCTACTGGAACATAACAACGCATGACAACACAGGCCCCACCTTCAAATTTGCTTCCCCTGAACCCGGAGCAACTGGCGCGCCTTCAGGCGGCCACCACTGATTTTTCACCCACCCAGCTTGCCTGGGTCTCCGGCTATTTCTGGGGAATGCTCAACCAACAGCCAGGGGCTGTGGTTGCAGCAACGCCTGCCGCCGTTGAAATCCCGGCCATTACGCTTATTTCCGCCTCTCAGACAGGAAATGCGCGCCGCGTGGCGGAAGCACTGCGTGACGATCTGCTCGCCGCCAAACTGAACGTGAACCTGGTGAACGCCGGGGATTATAAATTTAAGCAAATCGCGTCAGAAAAACTGGTGGTTGTGGTGGCCTCGACGCAGGGTGAAGGTGAACCAGCGGAAGAAGCGGTCGCACTGCATAAATTCCTGTTCTCGAAAAAAGCCCCGAAACTCGATGGCACAGCGTTCGCCGTATTCGGCCTGGGCGATACGTCCTATGAGTTCTTCTGCCAGTCCGGTAAAGATTTTGACAGCAAGCTGGCAGAGTTGGGCGCAGAGCGCCTGCTGGATCGCGTCGATGCGGACGTTGAATACCAGCCTGCCGCCGCAGAATGGCGGGCGCGTATTGTCGAGGTTCTGAAAGCACGCGTACCGAAAGATTCCCCTGCACAGGCGGCTGTGACCGCATCAGGGGCGGTCAACGAGGTTTTCACCAGCCCGTATACTAAAGAAGAGCCGCTGACGGCGAGCCTTTCCGTTAATCAAAAAATCACCGGTCGTGATTCCGACAAAGATGTGCGTCACATCGAAATCGATCTCGGCGATTCCGGTTTGCGCTATCAGCCCGGTGATGCGCTGGGTATCTGGTATCAAAACGATCCTCAGCTGGTAAAAGAGCTGGTTGAGCTGTTGTGGTTAAAAGGCACCGAGTCCGTCACCGTTGACGGCAAATCGCTGCCGTTGTCTGAGGCGTTGCAGTGGCACTTTGAACTGACGGTGAACACCGCAAACATTGTTGAGAATTACGCTACGCTGACCCGCAATGAATCCCTGCTGCCGCTGGTGGGCGATAAAGCCAAACTGCAACACTACGCCGCGACTACGCCGATTGTGGATATGGTCCGTTTCGCGCCCGCGCAGCTGGATGCGGAGGCGCTCATCGGCCTGCTGCGTCCGTTGACGCCGCGCCTCTACTCAATTGCCTCGTCACAGGCGGAAGTGGAAAGCGAAGTGCACATCACCGTCGGTGCGGTACGTTATGACATCGAAGGCCGCGCGCGCACAGGCGGCGCATCTGGTTTCCTCGCTGACCGCGTGGAAGAGGAAGGCGAAGTGCGCGTCTTTATCGAGCACAACGACAACTTCCGTCTGCCAGCCAACCCCGAAACGCCGGTGATCATGATTGGCCCGGGAACGGGTATCGCCCCGTTCCGCGCGTTTATGCAGCAACGAGCGGCAGATGATGCGTCAGGTAAAAACTGGCTCTTCTTCGGCAATCCTCACTTCACAGAAGATTTTCTCTACCAGGTTGAGTGGCAACGCTACGTTAAAGAGGGCGTGCTGAACCGTATCGATCTGGCCTGGTCACGTGACCAAAAACAAAAAATATACGTACAAGACAAACTGCGCGAACAGGGCGCAGAGGTGTGGCGCTGGATCAATGAAGGTGCCCACATTTATGTCTGCGGCGATGCAAATCGCATGGCGAAAGACGTCGAGCAGGCTTTGCTGGAAGTGATTGCCGAATTCGGCGGTATGGATGCCGAAACGGCGGACGAATTTTTAAGTGAGCTGCGCGTAGAGCGCCGTTATCAGCGAGATGTCTACTAATGAGCGAAAAACACCCTGGCCCCCTGGTGGTCGAAGGCAAACTGACTGATGCCGAGCGCATGAAGGTGGAGAGTAACTACCTGCGCGGCACTATTGCCGAAGATTTAAATGACGGTCTGACCGGCGGTTTCAAAGGCGACAACTTCCTGCTGATCCGTTTTCACGGTATGTACCAGCAGGACGATCGCGATATCCGCGCCGAGCGTGCCGAGCAAAAGCTGGAGCCGCGTCACGCGATGCTGCTGCGCTGTCGTCTGCCGGGTGGGGTGATCACCACCCAACAGTGGCAGGCGATTGATAAATTTGCGCATGACAACACGATCTACGGCAGCATTCGTCTGACCAACCGTCAGACCTTCCAGTTCCACGGTATTCTGAAGAAGAACGTGAAGCCGGTTCACCAGATGCTGCATTCCGTCGGTCTGGACGCGCTGGCGACCGCCAACGACATGAACCGTAACGTGTTATGTACCTCTAACCCGTACGAATCAGAACTGCACGCCGAAGCCTACGAATGGGCGAAAAAGATTTCTGAACATCTGCTGCCGCGCACGCGCGCCTATGCGGAGATCTGGCTCGATCAGGAAAAGGTCGCGACCACCGATGAAGAACCGATCCTCGGTCAGACCTATCTGCCGCGTAAGTTCAAAACCACGGTGGTGATCCCGCCGCAGAACGATATCGATCTGCATGCCAACGACATGAACTTTGTGGCGATTGCTGAAAACGGCAAGCTGGTGGGCTTTAACCTGCTGGTAGGCGGTGGACTTTCCATCGAACACGGCAACAAAAAAACCTACGCCCGCACGGCGAGCGAATTTGGTTATCTGCCGCTGGAGCATACGCTGGCAGTGGCTGAAGCGGTGGTGACCACGCAGCGCGACTGGGGCAACCGTACCGATCGTAAAAATGCGAAAACCAAATATACCCTTGAGCGTGTCGGCGTCGAGACGTTCAAAGCAGAAGTGGAACGTCGCGCGGGCATTAAATTTGAGCCGATCCGCCCGTATGAATTCACCGGTCGCGGCGATCGCATCGGCTGGGTGAAAGGAATCGATAATAAATGGCATCTGACGCTGTTTATTGAAAACGGTCGTATTCTGGATTATCCGGGCCGTCCGCTGAAAACCGGTTTGCTGGAAATTGCTAAGATTCATAAAGGTGAATTCCGCATTACTGCCAATCAGAACCTGATCATCGCCGGCGTGCCGGAAAGCCAGAAAGCGAAGATTGAAAAGCTGGCTCGCGCGCATGCGTTAATGGATGCGGTGAAACCGCAGCGCGAAAATTCGATGGCCTGTGTCTCATTCCCGACCTGTCCGCTGGCGATGGCCGAGGCCGAGCGTTTTCTGCCATCTTTCACGGACAAAGTGGAAGCGGTGCTGGAAAAACACGGTATCGGCGAAGAGCATATTGTGATGCGTGTGACGGGCTGTCCGAACGGCTGTGGCCGCGCGATGCTGGCGGAGCTGGGACTGGTGGGTAAAGCGCCAGGCCGCTACAACGTTCATCTTGGTGGCAATCGTAGCGGGACGCGTATTCCACGCATGTATCGCGAAAATATTACAGAACCTGAAATTCTCGAGTCTATCGACGAGCTTGTCGGGCGCTGGGCGAAAGAGCGTGAAGCGGGTGAAGGCTTCGGCGACTTTACGGTGCGTGCGGGCATCATTCGGCCAGTGCTCGATCCCGCGCGGGATTTCTGGGAGTAACACTATTCCCCTCACCCTAACCCTCTCCGTGTGGGGGAGAGGGGACTATTGGTTTTCCCCCTCGCTCCCAGGGGAGAGAGCCGGGGTGAAGGGAAACACACAAACGAGGTCTTTATGTCCGTACTCGATCTGAACGCCCTTAACGAACTACCAAAAGTCGAACGCATTCTGGCTCTGGCGGAAACCAACGGCCAACTGGAAAAGCTGGACGCCGAAGGGCGTGTGGCGTGGGCGCTGGAAAACCTGCCGGGAGAGTATGTACTCTCGTCGAGTTTTGGTATTCAGGCGGCGGTGAGCCTGCATCTGGTGAATCAAATCCGACCGGACATTCCGGTCATCCTCACCGATACCGGCTACCTGTTCCCGGAAACCTATCAGTTTATTGACGAGCTGACGGACAAGCTCAAGCTGAACCTGAAAATTTACCGCGCGGAGCAGAGCGCGGCCTGGCAGGAGGCGCGCTACGGCAAGCTCTGGGAGCAGGGCGTTGAGGGCATTGAGAAATACAATGAGATCAACAAAGTCGAGCCAATGAACCGCGCGCTGAAAGAACTGAATGCGCAGACGTGGTTTGCTGGTCTGCGCCGCGAGCAATCCGGCAGCCGGGCGAGTTTACCGGTGCTGGCGATTCAGCGCGGCGTATTTAAAGTGCTGCCGATTATCGACTGGGATAATCGTACCGTTTATCAGTATCTGCAAAAGCACGGGCTTAGCTATCATCCGCTGTGGGATCAGGGCTATCTGTCGGTCGGTGATACACACACCACGCGGAAATGGGAACCGGGAATGGCGGAAGAAGAGACGCGATTCTTTGGCTTGAAGCGTGAGTGCGGGCTGCACGAAGGGTAAGGTTTTCTCCTGCCGGAGAGGGGCGTGAAAACAGGCGGCTGCATACACCTCGTGAGCCGCATACAGCCCGTCGCCCCGGCAGGGGAAAGAATCAAAACGTGTATTACACTTTCCCCGCTTTCGCCAGCTCCTTCACCAGCGGCAGCATCACTTTCACGACGTCACGGCTGCGATGTTCAATGCGTTGCGGCAGTGCTTTATCAATGTGCTGCTGGTTATCCAGTCTCACATCGTGCCAGCTTGTTCCCTCAGGAAACGCTTTGGATTTGGCGCGCTGCTGATAGCCATCTTTTTTGCCTAAAGACCAGTTGGTGGCCTCTACGTACAGCACCGGAATACCCGCTTTATCAAACGTCTCGCCGTCATTACAGCAGCCTGTGCCTTTTGGATAATGAGGGTTACGTCCGGGGTTGATGGCCGCCTGAATACCCTGGCTGCGCGCAATCGCCAGCGCCCGATCGCGGGTGAGTTTGCGTACCGGATCGGGTGTGGTTTTGCCGCTGTTAAAATAGAGTTTGTCGCCCACGATCAGATTGTCGAGATTGATCACCAGCAGCGTGTTTTTCTTTTCCGCCGCACTCATGCGGTTAAGCAGGTTTTCTGCGCCGAGCACCCCTTCTTCCTCGCCGCTGGTGGCGACAAAACGAATGCCGTATTCCGTCGGGATATCTTTCAGCCGTTCAGCCAGTTCAAGCATCACGCCCAAACCTGCCGCATTGTCGTCTATACCCTGTAGCGTCAGACCGCCAAGATTGTTGTCGGTATCCGCATCGCTCATCGGCGCATAGGTATCGAGGTGCGCCATAATAATAATCTGCTGGGCTGTTTTGCCTTCATGCGCGGCGATCACCGTACTGCCCGTCACGTTATGCCAGTTTTTACTTTTATTGCGCGAGGTATAAATGTAGCGGCTGTGAAAGGTGCGGATATCGCTCTGATAACCCATATCGGCAAACTGCTGGCGCAGATAATCAGCCGACAGCATTTCTGCTGGCGTACCGGTCATCCTTCCCGGAAAAACGGTAGCGATATGGCGGGCCTGAGTATTTGCGATGTCACCAAGGGGGTGATCTTTTGCCTGAACCGGCAGGATAAAGCAAACGCCGAACGCCAGGGCAGCGATACGGTGGCGCATTGCGCGAAACATAGTGAGTCCTTAAAAACGGAGCATAATTTTAGCTCGCCTAGTATGAAACTGTGACCGCGCTTACACAATTTCATTTGCTCTTAAATGCCCGATATTTCGCGCGTTAAGCACTTTTTGTCATTTGCTTTTTCAGGTCGTTATTCCATTCAGTAACTACTCATTCCAATTCGTAATTTCATTCACTCTAAGCCGCCCCCTATAGTCCCACTATTCCTGCTTGTTAGAGAGTTGTAGCCACGTGGACTATCTGCCGCTGTTTGCTTCCTTGAAAGACCGTCCGGTGCTGGTTGTGGGGACGGGTGAGATCGCCGAGCGCAAAATGGTATTTTTGCGTCGTGCAGGGGCGCGCGTGCAGGTCGTGACCGGGGAAGCATTCGACGAATCGCAGCTGGATCACGTTGTGCTGGCGATTGCCGCAACCGAAGACCGCACGCTAAATCGTCGGATCTTTGAGGCGGCCAATGCCCGTCACCGCCTGGTGAATGTGGTGGACGATCAGCCGCTGTGCTCGTTTATCTTTCCGTCTATCGTCGACCGTTCTCCCTTGCTGGTGGCGATCTCTTCCGGCGGTAATGCGCCGGTGCTGGCGCGTCTGCTGCGCGAAAAGCTTGAGGCGCTGCTGCCCGTCAGCCTGGGACGTATGGCTGAGGTGGCCGGCGGTTTTCGTGAACGCCTGAAAACCCATCTGACCACGACCGTCGAACGGCGTCGTTTTTGGGAAAAAGCGTTTCGCGGACGTTTCGCCAGTCTGATGGCGGCGGGAAATGAAGCCGAAGCGGCGAATGTACTGGAGCAATCGCTCACCGCGCCAGATAAGGCGCAGGGCGAAATTATTCTGGTCGGTGCGGGGCCGGGCGATGCGGGGCTACTGACGTTGCGCGGCCTGCAGGTTATCCAGCAGGCAGACGTGGTTTTTTACGATCATCTGGTAAGCGATGGCGTTCGTGAGCTGATTCGTCGCGATGCCGAGCAAATTTGCGTCGGCAAACGAGCGGGTGAGCATTCAGTGCCGCAGCACGATACCAATCAGATGCTGATAGCAGCAGCCAAAGCGGGCAAAACTGTGGTGCGTCTGAAAGGCGGCGATCCGTTCATTTTTGGTCGCGGTGGGGAAGAGCTTCAGGCCGCTGCCGAAGCGGGCGTGCCGTTTCAGGTGGTGCCTGGGATCACGGCTGCTTCTGCGGTGACGGCTTACGCCGGTATCCCGCTGACGCATCGCGATTACGCCCAGAGCGTCACTTTTGTAACGGGACACTACAAAGCCGACAGTACACCGTTTGACTGGTCACATCTGGCCCAAAGCCGCCAGACGCTGGCGATCTATATGGGCACGATGAAAGCCGCTGACATCAGCCAACAGCTTATTCGTCACGGGCGTGATAAAGCGACGCCTGTAGCGGTCATTTCACGCGGAACGCGCATCGACCAGCATGTCGCGACCGGAACACTAGAACAACTTGAAAACCTGGCGAAAAATGCCCCCATGCCCGCGTTGATCGTGGTGGGAGAGGTGGTGGAGCTGCATCAGACGCTCGCCTGGTTTCAAAATCCAACAAACTCAGAAGCCTTTGATTCTTCTGTGGTAAATCTGGCTTAAGGAATGGTTATGGACCAAAAACGACTGACCCACCTGCGGCAACTTGAAGCGGAAAGTATCCATATTATCCGCGAGGTGGCTGCCGAATTCTCGAACCCGGTGATGATGTACTCCATCGGCAAAGATTCCAGCGTGATGCTGCATTTGGCGCGTAAAGCGTTTTATCCGGGGACCTTGCCTTTCCCGCTGCTGCATGTCGATACCGGCTGGAAATTCCGCGAGATGTACGAGTTCCGTGACCGTACCGCCAAAGCCTACGGCTGCGAGCTGTTGGTGCATAAAAACCCGGAAGGGGTGGCGATGGGGATCAACCCGTTTGTCCACGGTAGCGCCAAGCATACCGACATCATGAAAACCGAAGGGCTGAAACAGGCGCTGAATAAATACGGTTTTGATGCGGCCTTTGGCGGTGCGCGCCGCGACGAGGAGAAATCCCGTGCGAAAGAGCGTATCTACTCCTTCCGCGATCGCTTCCATCGTTGGGATCCTAAAAACCAGCGTCCTGAGCTGTGGCACAACTACAACGGTCAGATTAATAAAGGCGAAAGCATTCGCGTCTTCCCACTCTCCAACTGGACCGAGCTGGATATCTGGCAGTACATCTATCTGGAAAATATCGAAATTGTTCCACTGTATCTGGCGGCAGAGCGCCCGGTGCTGGAGCGTGACGGCATGCTGATGATGATCGATGACGATCGCATTGATTTGCAGCCGGGCGAGGTGATCAAAAAGCAGATGGTCCGTTTCCGTACGCTGGGCTGCTGGCCGCTGACCGGCGCGGTAGAGTCAAACGCGCAGACGCTGCCGGAGATCATCGAAGAGATGCTGGTCTCTACCACCAGTGAGCGACAGGGGCGCATGATTGACCGCGACCAGGCCGGCTCTATGGAGCTGAAGAAACGTCAGGGTTATTTCTAAGGAGCCGCCATGAACACCACTATTGCACAACAAATTGCTGATGAAGGCGGCGTTGAAGCTTACCTGCACGCCCAGCAGCACAAAAGCCTGCTGCGTTTTCTGACCTGCGGCAGCGTAGACGACGGTAAAAGTACGTTGATTGGACGTCTGCTGCACGATACCCGCCAGATTTATGAAGATCAGCTCTCCACGCTGCACAACGACAGCAAGCGCCACGGCACGCAGGGCGAAAAGCTCGACCTGGCGCTGCTGGTTGATGGCCTACAGGCCGAGCGTGAGCAGGGGATCACCATCGACGTGGCGTACCGCTACTTCTCCACCGAGAAACGCAAATTTATCATCGCTGATACCCCGGGGCACGAACAGTACACCCGCAATATGGCGACCGGCGCTTCAACCTGTGAGCTGGCGATCCTGCTGATGGATGCCCGCAAAGGCGTACTGGATCAAACCCGTCGTCATAGCTTTATCTCCACGCTGTTGGGCATTAAACACCTGGTGGTAGCGGTCAACAAAATGGATCTGGTGAATTTCAGCGAAGAGAAATTTGAGGAGATCCGCCAGAGCTATCTAACCTTTGCCGCGCAGCTGCCGGGGAATCTGGATATTCGCTTTGTACCGCTCTCCGCGCTGGAAGGCGACAACGTCGCATCGCAGAGCGCGAATATGCCGTGGTACAGCGGCCCGACGCTGCTGGAAGTGCTGGAAAACGTCGAGATTCAGCGCGTGGTGGAAAGCCAGCCGATGCGCTTCCCGGTGCAGTATGTGAACCGTCCAAACCTCGATTTCCGGGGCTTCTCCGGGACCATTGCCTCCGGTGTGGTGCGCGTCGGCCAGCGCGTGAAGGCACTGCCGTCTGGCGTGGAATCCACCATCGCTCGCATCGTCACCTTTGATGGTGATTTACAGGAAGCGGGCGCGGGCGAAGCGGTGACGCTGGTGCTGAAAGACGAAATTGATATCAGCCGTGGCGATTTGCTGCTGGATGCGCAGGAGAGCGTGCCCGCGGTGCAAAGCGCGTCGCTGGACGTGGTATGGATGGCGGAACAGCCGCTGACGGCGGGGCAAAGCTACGACATTAAAATCGCGGGCAAGAAAACCCGTGCCCGCGTGGATGGCATTCAGTATCAGGTGGATATTAACAATCTGGCTCAACACGCCGTTTCCGAGCTGCCGCTCAATGGTATCGGGCTGGTGGATCTGACCTTCGATGAGCCGCTGGTGCTGGATAAATATCAGCAAAATCCGGTGACGGGTGGGCTTATCTTTATTGATCGCCTGACGAACGTGACCGTCGGCGCGGGTATGGTACGTGAACCGCACGAGCAGGCCAGCGCAGTGCCGTCCGAATTCGGCGCTTTTGAGCTGGAGCTGAACGCGCTGGTTCGTAAACACTTCCCGCACTGGGGCGCTCGCGATCTGCTGGGAGGCAAGTAATGGCGCAGCACGATGAGAACGTCGTCTGGCATCCTCATCCGGTGACGGTGGCCCAGCGTGAACAATTGCACGGGCATCGCGGCGTTGTACTGTGGTTTACCGGGCTGTCCGGCTCCGGTAAATCCACCGTTGCTGGCGCGCTGGAAGAGGCTTTGCATCAGCTGGGCGTCAGCACCTATTTGCTCGATGGTGACAATGTGCGTCACGGCTTGTGCAGCGATTTGGGATTTAGCGATAACGATCGCAAAGAGAACATTCGCCGCGTGGGCGAAGTGGCGAGCCTGATGGCCGATGCGGGGCTGGTGGTATTGACGGCCTTTATCTCTCCGCATCGCGCCGAGCGCCAGATGGTGCGCGAACGCGTCGGTCATGAGCGGTTTATCGAGGTGTTTGTGGATACTCCGCTGGCGGTGTGCGAAGCGCGCGACCCGAAAGGACTGTATAAAAAAGCCCGCGCGGGTGAGTTGCGAAATTTCACCGGCATTGACTCGGTTTATGAAGCGCCTGAATCGCCTGACATTCATCTTGAGGGTCAACAATTGGTAACAAATTTGGTTAGTCAATTATTAGACCTGCTGAGACAGGGCGATATTATCAGATCCTGAGACGGTATCGATCGGGTCGCTCACGGCCCGAGTGATAAGCCATGGTTACAGGATCCGCGATGCGCAACAGTCAGAATTACATTATCACCGGGTCGGAGTCGTTATCGACCCAGGACGAGACAACCTGGTCCCTTCCCGGGGCTGCGGTGGGTTTCGTCTCGTGGCTGCTGGCGCTCGGCATCCCCTTCCTGAGCTATGGCCCTAATACGCTGTTCTTCTTCCTCTACACCTGGCCATTCTTTCTGGCGCTGATGCCGGTTGCGGTGATGGTGGGTATCGCGCTGCACTCATTGCTGAATGGCAGACTGCTCTATAGCACTCTGATCACCATTGCAACGGTCGTCATGATATTCGGCCTGCTGTTTTTATGGTTGATAGGCTAACTTAAGACATAATTAAAACCCCAGAGTAGAGTCCAACGGAAAGTTATGGGATGATGATGCCGTTTTTCAGGGGGCAGGATGGGTAAATTAACGCTGCTGTTGCTGGCTTTGCTGGTCTGGCTGCAGTATTCGCTGTGGTTCGGTAAGAATGGTCTTCACGACTACAGCCGCGTCAATGATGACGTAACAGCACAGCAGGCAACGAACGCAAAACTTAAAGCGCGAAACGATCAACTTTTTGCCGAAATTGACGATCTCAATGGCGGACAAGAGGCGATTGAGGAACGCGCACGCAATGAACTCAGCATGACCAAGCCGGGCGAAACGTTTTATCGTCTGGTGCCGGATGCGTCTAAACGCAACCAGGGCTCAGCACAAAACAATCGATAATCAGGCCCAGGATTACGACATGGCAGTGACTTTTTCGGATGTATGCGCCGTTGTACCGGCCGCTGGCTTCGGTCGACGCATGCAGACAGAGTGTCCTAAGCAATACCTTTCAATTGGCGATAAAACGATCCTTGAACACTCCGTGGCGGCGCTGCTGGCGAACCCGCGGGTGACGCGTGTTGTTATCGCTATCAGCCCGGGCGATGCCCGTTTCGCTGCGCTCACGCTCGCGAATCATCCGCAAATCACCGTCGTTGATGGTGGTGCTGAACGCGCCGACTCCGTTCTGGCGGGGCTTCGCGCCGCTGGCAATGCCCAGTGGGTACTGGTGCATGACGCCGCCCGCCCGTGTTTACATCAGGCCGATTTAGCCCGTTTGCTCAGTATCAGCGAAACAAGCTCTGTGGGCGGCATTCTGGCGACGCCCGTTCGCGATACCATGAAGCGCGCGGAGCCCGGCTTGCACGCTATTGCCCATACCGTTGAGCGCGTTGATTTATGGCATGCGCTGACGCCCCAGTTTTTCCCCCGCGAACTGCTTCACGACTGCTTAACCCGTGCGCTCAATGAAGGCGCGACCATCACTGACGAAGCCTCGGCGCTGGAATATTGCGGTTTCCACCCTGAACTTATCGAAGGACGCGCTGATAATATTAAAGTGACGCGTCCGGAGGATTTACAGCTCGCGGAATTTTATCTTACCCGTACGACCCATCAGGAGAAGGCATAATGCGAATTGGACACGGTTTTGACGTACACGCCTTTGGCGGCGTTGGCCCGATTATCATTGGCGGGGTACGCATTCCTTTCGAGAAAGGGCTACTCGCGCATTCTGATGGCGATGTTGCGTTGCATGCACTGACCGATGCCTTGCTCGGCGCGGCGGCAATGGGCGATATCGGCAAACTGTTCCCGGACACCGATCCGGCGTTTAAAGGCGCGGACAGCCGCGAGCTGCTGCGCGAAGCCTGGCGTCGTATTCAGGCCAAAGGCTACACCCTGGGCAATGTCGATGTGACGATCATCGCCCAGGCGCCAAAAATGCTGCCGCATATCCCGCAGATGCGCGTGTTTATCGCTGAAGATCTCGGCTGTCATATGGATGATGTCAATGTCAAAGCGACCACCACGGAAAAACTCGGTTTTACCGGCCGCGGTGAAGGCATCGCGTGTGAAGCGGTTGCGCTGCTGGTGAAGGCGGTAAAATGACCGATTTTGATAATCTGACTTACCTGCACGGTAAACCTCAGAGCCAGGGGCTGTTAAAAGCCAACCCTGAAGACTTTGTGGTGGTGGAAGATCTCGGTTTTGAGCCGGACGGCGAGGGTGAACACATTCTCGTTAAGATCCTGAAGAGTGGCTGCAACACGCGCTTTGTTGCCGATGCGCTGGCTAAATTTCTGAAAATACATGCCCGCGAAGTGAGTTTTGCCGGTCAGAAAGATAAACACGCGGTCACGGAGCAGTGGCTGTGCGCGCGAGTCCCTGGCAATGTCATGCCTGATTTAAGCAAATTTGAGCTTGAGGGCTGTAAGGTACTTGAATATGCGCGCCACAAGCGCAAACTTCGTCTGGGCGCGTTGAAAGGTAACGCCTTTACGCTGGTGCTGCGTGAAGTGACCGATCGTGAAGATGTGGAAAAACGACTCAGCGCCATTAACGAACAGGGCGTGCCAAACTATTTTGGTGCCCAGCGTTTCGGCCTCGGCGGCAGCAATTTACTGGGCGCGCTGCGTTGGGCGCAAAACGCAGCGCCGGTGCGTGACAGGAATAAACGCAGTTTTTGGTTGTCGGCGGCACGCAGTGCGTTGTTTAATCAGATTGTGAGCGAACGACTGAAAAAAACGGACGCGAATCAAGTTGTTGTCGGCGATGCGCTACAATTAGCGGGGCGCGGCAGTTGGTTTGTGGCCACAAGCGAAGAAATCGCTGATCTGCAAACGCGCGTCGATACTAAATCGCTGATGATCACCGCCGCGCTGCCGGGCTCGGGAGAATGGGGAACGCAGGGCGAAGCGCTGGCGGCTGAACAGGCTGCCGTGGCAGAGGCGACAGAATTACAATCATTGCTGGTGCGGGAAAAAGTCGAAGCGGCACGCCGCGCGATGCTGCTCTACCCGCAGCAGCTTAGCTGGAACTGGTGGGATGACGTGACCGTCGAGTTACGTTTCTGGCTGCCGGCAGGTAGCTTCGCCACCAGTGTTGTCAGGGAACTTATCAACACGTCGGGTGACTATGCGAATATTGCTGAGTAACGATGATGGGATACATGCGCCTGGAATTCAGACGCTGGCTAAACACCTTCGCGAGTTTGCCGAGGTGCAGGTCGTAGCCCCCGATCGTAACCGCAGTGGGGCGTCCAACTCATTAACGCTGGAATCGTCGCTTCGCACTTTTACCTATGAAAATGGCGATATTGCGGTGCAGATGGGCACGCCGACTGATTGCGTATTTTTGGGCGTCAACGCCCTGATGCGCCCGCGCCCGGATGTGGTGGTGTCAGGTATCAACGCAGGCCCTAATCTGGGTGATGATGTGATTTACTCGGGCACGGTTGCGGCGGCGATGGAGGGACGCCATCTCGGATTTCCCGCGCTGGCGGTTTCTCTGAATGGACACAAACACTACGATACCGCGGCTGCCGTGACCTGTTCTCTGCTTCGCGCACTCAGCCGTGAACCGCTGCGTACCGGACGTATTCTCAATATCAACGTTCCCGATCTGCCGCTTGAAGAGATCAAAGGCATTCGCGTGACGCGCTGTGGCAGCCGCCATCCCGCAGACCAGGTGATCCCGCAGCAAGATCCGCGCGGCAATACCCTGTACTGGATTGGTCCGCCGGGCGATAAATGCGATGCCGGGCCGGATACGGATTTTGCGGCAGTGGATGAGGGCTATGTTTCCGTCACGCCGCTGCACGTCGATCTGACCGCGTATAACGCGCAGGATGTGGTGTCAGGCTGGCTTGAACGCGCCGGAGTGAACACACAATGGTAAGCAAACGTGTGCAAGCTCTTCTGAATCAATTACGCACTCAGGGTATTGCCGATGAGCATGTGCTTGAGGCCATCGCGCAGGTCCCTCGTGAGAAATTTGTGGATGAGGCGTTTGAACACAAAGCGTGGGAAAACGTAGCCTTACCGATCGGCCAGGGGCAGACAATTTCGCAACCCTACATGGTTGCGCGAATGACGGAACTGCTTGAGCTGACTCCGGAATCTCGTGTGCTGGAAATCGGCACCGGTTCCGGTTATCAGACGGCCATTCTTGCTCACCTGGTGCATCACGTCTGTTCAGTCGAGCGGATAAAAGGCTTACAGTGGCACGCCCGTCGTCGTCTTAAACAGCTGGATTTGCACAATGTTTCAACACGTCACGGCGATGGCTGGCAGGGCTGGCAAGCCCGCGCGCCGTTTGATGCCATTATCGTGACGGCAGCTCCCCCTGAAATTCCATCCGCGCTGATGGCGCAACTGGATGAGGGCGGGATTCTCGTGTTGCCTGTGGGAGACGAACATCAGCTTTTGAAGCGGGTGCGTCGACGGGGCGGCGAGTTTATTATCGATACCGTAGAAGCCGTACGCTTTGTGCCTCTCGTGAAGGGAGAACTGGCTTAACACTCGGAATTTTCCAGGGTTAATCGGTAAAATTCAGAGTATGGTGAGGCGCAAAAGGTTCGTGGCATAACGGTTAATTTTAAGTCACTGGTAGTTAACACATTCCTGGGGGATAAATGAGCGCGGGAAGCCCAACATTCACCATCAGCCGTGTCGCGGCATTGTCATTGGTTTCGCTTTGGCTGGCAGGTTGTACAAGTTCTAATAACGCTCCTGCTCCGGTTAGCTCTGTCGGTGGCAATAGCAGCGCGGGCAATACTTCAAGTGGAATGCTAATTACTCCTCCGCCCAAAATGGGCACGGCGAATGCGCAACAAACTCCGCAGATCCAGCCGGTTCAACCGCCTGTCACGCAGTCAACTCAGATTCAGCCAGTGCAACAAACTGTGCAGACCGAAAATGGCCGCATAGTCTATAACCGCAAGTATGGGAACATTCCGAAAGGAAGCTATACCGGTGGCAGCACCTACACCGTGAAACGCGGCGATACCCTTTTCTATATTGCGTGGATCACCGGGAACGATTTCCGTGACCTCGCACAGCGAAATAACGTTCAGGCCCCGTATGGTCTGGAAGTTGGCCAGACGCTCCAGGTCGGCAATGCGACCGGTACGCCATTGACTCCTGGCAACTCTGTTTCAGCGGCGGATGTTACCGCGCAAAATAACAGCGTTAAACCTGCGCAAAATTCAAGCGCAGTTGTTGCTTCGCAACCGACAATTACGTATTCTGAAGACTCAGGTGAACAGAGTGCTAACAAAATGTTGCCGAATAATAAGGCGTCTGCGACTGTCGTCACAGCACCTACTACGGCACCTGTGGTTAGCTCTACCGTACCGACTGCCAGCAGTCAAAATACCAGTGCGCCAATTTCTACCTGGCGCTGGCCAACTGATGGCAAGGTTATCGAGAACTTCTCTTCCTCCGAGGGGGGAAATAAAGGGATCGATATCGCAGGGAGTAAAGGACAGGCTATCATCGCGACCGCAGACGGACGCGTTGTGTATGCCGGTAACGCTCTGCGCGGTTACGGTAATCTTATTATCATCAAACATAACGATGATTACCTGAGTGCCTACGCCCATAACGATACAATGCTGGTCCGGGAGCAACAAGAAATCAAGGCGGGGCAAAAAATCGCTACCATGGGTAGCACCGGCACCAGTTCTACACGCTTGCATTTTGAAATTCGTTACAAGGGGAAATCCGTAAACCCGCTGCAATATTTACCGCAGCGATAAATTGGCGGGACATACCACTTCAGGGTGTCTCGTTCAGGGATCACGGGTAGGAGCCACCTTATGAGTCAGAATACGCTGAAAGTTCATGATTTAAATGAAGATGCGGAATTTGATGAGAACGGAGCTGAGTCTTTTGATGAAAAAGCCTTGGTTGAAGAGGAACCCAGTGATAACGATTTAGCTGAAGAAGAGCTGTTATCGCAGGGCGCCACACAGCGTGTGCTTGACGCGACTCAGCTTTACCTTGGAGAGATTGGTTATTCTCCATTGTTAACGGCCGAAGAAGAAGTGTATTTCGCGCGTCGCGCATTGCGTGGAGATGTTGCCTCACGCCGCCGCATGATTGAAAGTAACTTGCGTCTGGTCGTGAAAATTGCTCGTCGTTACAGCAATCGTGGTCTGGCACTGCTGGATCTGATTGAAGAGGGCAACTTAGGTCTCATCCGCGCTGTTGAGAAGTTTGACCCGGAACGCGGGTTCCGCTTCTCTACTTACGCTACCTGGTGGATTCGCCAGACTATCGAACGGGCAATTATGAACCAAACCCGTACGATTCGCCTGCCGATTCACATCGTCAAAGAGTTGAACGTTTATCTGCGTACTGCGCGTGAGTTGTCCCATAAACTGGACCACGAGCCAAGTGCGGAAGAGATTGCCGAGCAACTCGATAAACCGGTTGATGACGTAAGCCGTATGCTTCGTCTCAACGAGCGCATTACCTCCGTCGACACCCCGTTGGGTGGCGATTCCGAAAAAGCGCTGCTGGACATCCTGGCCGATGAAAAAGACAACGGCCCGGAAGACACCACGCAAGACGATGACATGAAACAGAGCATCGTTAAATGGCTGTTCGAACTGAACGCCAAACAGCGTGAAGTGCTGGCACGTCGTTTCGGTCTGTTGGGGTATGAAGCTGCGACACTGGAAGATGTCGGCCGTGAAATTGGCCTGACCCGTGAACGTGTTCGTCAGATTCAGGTTGAAGGTCTGCGTCGTCTGCGTGAAATTCTGCAGGGGCAGGGACTGAATATCGAAGCGCTGTTCCGCGAGTAAGCAACCTTTCATCAAAAAGGCCAGTCGAGAGACTGGCCTTTTTCTTTTTAGTCAGCAGGCAGCGCCGTCTCTTGCAGATGATGCCACACGATTTTGTCACCTTCCTGTTTTAACACCACCGTTGACCAACGAGCCGTTGGTGCTTGTCCGGGCAAATATTGCGTCTCACGATAGCGCAGCGCTGCGCCGTGAGACCACGTATCCACCAGCGTAATATCATCAACGCGGATGCTCAGCCCTGGACGACCTGCGCGCTGGGCTTCGAAAAAGTGCAGCAGGGCTGGATAATCAAGCACACTGCCCGTCGGGGCAATCATCGTAAAATCAGGGGCAAAACGCGCGGTCAACGCGTCGAATTGGCCCTCACCCCGTCCCAGCCAGTTTTCAATGGCGATGTGGGCGTCGATGATTTCTGCTTCGTAGGGGGTCATGGTTTCTCCTTTTGAAGGTGCACAGTCACCTTCTGGTTGTTAAGACAAAACGCTGCGAACACAGGAAGCAGGGTAATACCTGCTGCTACGATAAAGGTCCAGTGCCACGCCGGAAGCGGCGCAAGATAATGCTGTAGCATGCTCAATAGCAGCGCCAGTAGCGTTGCGCCGATAAAGAAACTCAACTGACGATTAAGATTCCATAGCGCGCTGGCATCGGGCATATCATCATGAAATGTGGTCAGAAACGCGCTGCTCTGGGCGGCGCTGCTGCACAAACTTCCGCCTGCTCCCATCAGCGCGAAGGCGGCGATGAGGATGCTGTGCGTCGTTGCCGGACTGACATGAGTGAGCACCAAAATACCCGCCGCCTGAAGCAGGCAGCCGAGAATAATCAGCGGGCGGGGACCGATGCGATTAAACAATTTTCCGGTGGTTGTAATGGCGATAAACGAGGCCACTGACCAGGGCAGCATCAGCGCACCCGTCGTGGCGGGGCTCAGTTTGGCTACGGTCTGAAGATAAAACATCCCGATGACGTTAACACCAATAAACATCCCCGGTACGCAGAGGTAAACCAGCATCGAGAATCGCAGCAAGGGATCTGCAAGCAGCGGTAAATGGAGCATGCGTTTTTTGCCCGCGGGGGGCGTCTCATGCTTCAGCCACAGGCATGCCAGAAGCAGAGTCACGGCGGCGATGGGCAACGTCGCGAAGAAAATCCATCGCCAGCTGAATGACTGTACAAGCAATCCTCCCACCGCCGGGGAACACGCCGGAGCCAGCAGCGCGACCAGCATGACGACGGAAGAGAGTCTTGCACGTTCATGAGGCTTAAATTGTTGCCAGGTCAGCGCCTGGCCCACCGGGATCAGTAACCCGCCTCCCATCCCCTGGATCACTCGCCAGAAGATCAGGCTTTCCAGCGACGGCGAGAAACCGGCCGCCGTCGCGGCGAGGGCGAAGAGGGACAAGGAGACAATAAACAGCCGCCTGGCGCCAAGGATCCGCGTGAGCATTGCGCTAAAAGGAATGATGAGCGTCAGGCCGGCAATGTAGCCGTTGCTGACCCATGCCAGCGCGGACGCCGATGAATGCAGCGCAACCGCCATCGCCGGAAAGGCAACACTCGCGATAAACATGTTGATCAGGTCGAGAAAAAAGCCCAGCAGGTACACCGTGGCGACTTTACTGCGATACGTCATTTTCGTTCCTCCGTTGAGGAGCGCTAATGTATCTGACCGATATCCTCGGATAAACGGCGGCAGTGGCGATATACTGTCAAAATAATTTTGACAGTGAGAGAGCGGTAATGCTCAATTTGCAGCGAATCACGATCTTCGTGGCGGTGGTGGATAGCGGAAGTTTGACGGCTGCCGCTGGCGTGTTAGGGCTGACCAAAGCGGTGGTCAGTTTCAATATTCGCCAGCTGGAAAACGAGCTGGGAGTGACGTTGCTGCTGAGATCCACGCGGCGTCTGACCCTAACCGAGCCGGGGCAGCTCTTCTATCAGCGTGGCGTTACGTTGCTGAAAGAGGCCGAAAGTTTGCAGGATGACGTGCGTGCAAACCACGCGGGGCTAACCGGCGAGCTACGTATCACTACGACGCCGGAATACGGGGCGCAGGTGGTGATCCCAATCCTCGCGGCCTTTAGTCAGCAACACCCCGGGCTGCGGGTCCGCCATGTCTCCTCTTCGCATCATGCAGACCTCATTTCAGAGCGCTTTGATGTGGCCATTCGTCTCGGTACGCTGGCCGATTCGCGTTACCACGCCGCGCTAATCGCCCGGTTTACCATCCTGCCGGTGGCGACGCCGGAGTGGCAGGCGCATCACGCAGTCGACTCACTGGAGGCGCTTGCGCAGTCGGAATGGATTGTTCATGAGCGCCTGTCCACGCCGCTTCGCTGGCAGGTCAGCGATGAGCACGGGCGAAGTTCAACGCTTGAGATTAAACGTGCGCCGCGTGTATTTGCAGACAGTGCGCAGGCCCTTATGGCCTTTGCGCTTGCCGGCAGCGGCCTGGCGTTGCTGCCTGAGTGGCTGGTGAAAACGGCTCTTGAAGAGGGGACGCTACTGCACATCCTGCCCGGCGTGACCTTTGCGCAACAGGGGATTTATGCGGTTTATCCTGATGCGCAGCATGTTCCTGCTAAGGTACGGACTTTTATCGATTTTCTGCGCGCGCGCGTGGGCTAATCGCGCATCATTTTTCGGACAAGCGCAGAGAATTGCGCCCGCTCTTCTTCGCTTAGCCGCCCTAAAAAGGCGCCATCAACCTCGTTCCCGACAGGTTTGCAGTGGGCGAGGAGCGCTTCGCCTTCGGGTGTCAGATAGACAAAACGCCGGCGCTTATCCGCTTGATCGTGTTCACGTTTGACCAGACCGCGAGCCTCCAGTCGGCTCAGCATTTCCGCGAGTGTCGCTTTGGTGCTGACCGCGACTTCGGTCAGCGCGACCTGTTCAATTCCCGGGTTTTCTGCAACGGAACGCATGACCGCGTACTGTGGTTTTGTCAGCTCCGGCAGTGCCTGCTGCCAGTGGGCTGTATGCTGTTGAAAAAGCTGACGTAACAGATGGAACGCCTCTTGTCTTAGCTCCATGAATACTCCGGTGTAGAAATCTCGTCTCTATGATAACCGCTCTTGCCCGGATTGATAGCGCCCCATTTTTTTGCAATAAGTGTGATCGTGTACGAACGAGATTGAGAGTTTAAACGATCTGGCGTATGTTAATTTTAATGTTCGTACACGAACAAAATGATTGAGGTGGTGAATGAGACTGATTGTTGGAATGACGGGGGCAACGGGTGCGCCGCTGGCCGTTGCCTTGCTTCAGGCGCTGCGCGAAATGCCGGAAGTCGAAACGCATCTGGTGATGTCGAAATGGTCCAAAACCACCATTGAACTCGAGACGCCTTACAGCGTTCAGGAAGTCGCCGCGATGGCGGATGTGTCGCATAACCCGGCGAATCAGGCGGCGACTATTTCATCGGGCTCGTTTCACACCGACGGGATGATTGTCATTCCCTGCAGCATGAAAACGCTGGCGGGTATTCGTGCGGGTTATGCCGAAGGGCTGGTGGGGCGCGCGGCCGACGTGGTGCTGAAAGAGAGACGTAAGCTGGTGTTAGTGCCCCGCGAAACTCCGCTTAGCACCATTCATCTTGAGAACATGCTCGCACTTTCCCGCATGGGCGTGGCGATGGTGCCGCCTATGCCGGCGTATTACAACCACCCGCAAACCGTTGACGATATCACCCAGCATATTGTGACCCGGGTGCTCGATCAGTTTGGTCTGGAACATAAAAAAGCCCGTCGCTGGAGTGGACTTCAGGCGGCAAAGCATTTTTCACAGGAGTAAAAAAATGGCATTTGATGATCTGAGAAGCTTCCTGCAGGCGCTCGATGAACAAGGGCAGCTGCTGAAAATTGAGGAAGAGGTAAACGCCGAACCGGATCTGGCGGCGGCGGCTAACGCCACCGGGCGGATTGGCGACAGCGCGCCCGCACTGTGGTTTGATAATATTCGCGGTTTTACTGATGCAAACGTGGTGATGAACACTATTGGCTCCTGGCAAAACCATGCCATATCAATGGGGTTGCCCGCGAATACGCCAGTGAAAAGCCAGATTGACGAGTTTATTCGTCGCTGGGATAAATTCCCTGTCGCGCCGGAGCGTCGCGAAAATCCGGCCTGGGCTGAGAACACGGTGGATGGAGAAGAGATCAACCTGTTTGATATTTTGCCGCTGTTCCGTTTAAACGACGGGGACGGGGGTTTTTATCTCGACAAAGCCTGTGTGGTTTCCCGCGACCCGCTCGATCCGGCTCATTTCGGCAAGCAAAACGTGGGTATCTACCGTATGGAGGTGAAGGGCAAGCGCAAACTTGGCCTGCAACCGGTACCGATGCACGATATCGCGCTGCATCTGCATAAAGCGGAAGAGCGCGGAGAAGATCTGCCGATTGCCATCACGCTCGGCAACGATCCGATTATTACTTTGATGGGTGCCACGCCGCTCAAATATGATCAATCCGAATACGAAATGGCGGGCGCGCTGCGTGAAAGCCCGTACCCAATTGCTACCGCACCGTTGACCGGATTCGACGTACCGTGGGGTTCTGAGGTGATCCTGGAAGGGGTTATTGAAGGACGTAAACGTGAAATCGAAGGACCCTTTGGTGAGTTTACCGGCCACTACTCCGGTGGACGCAACATGACGGTAGTGCGTATTGATAAAGTTTCTTACCGCACCAAACCAATTTTTGAATCGCTCTATTTAGGCATGCCGTGGACTGAAATCGACTATCTGATGGGCCCGGCAACCTGCGTACCGCTCTATCAGCAGTTGAAAGCCGAATTCCCGGAAGTTCAGGCTGTTAACGCCATGTACACCCACGGTCTGCTCGCCATTATCTCTACTAAAAAACGCTATGGCGGCTTTGCACGCGCGGTGGGTCTGCGAGCGATGACCACCCCACATGGGCTGGGCTACGTGAAGATGGTGATCATGGTGGATGAAGATGTTGATCCCTTTAACCTGCCGCAGGTGATGTGGGCATTGTCATCCAAAGTCAATCCAGCGGGCGATCTGGTGCAGTTGCCAAATATGTCGGTACTGGAGCTTGATCCAGGTTCCAGTCCGGCAGGGATCACCGACAAACTGATTATTGATGCCACCACGCCGGTTGCGCCGGATAACCGTGGTCACTATAGCCAGCCGGTACAGGATTTACCTGAAACCAAAGCCTGGGCTGAAAAACTGACCGCTATGTTGGCCGCACGTAAATAAGGAGGGGAACATGATCTGTCCACGTTGTGCTGATGAGCACATTGAAGTGATGGCGACATCGCCGGTAAAAGATGTCTGGACCGTTTATCAGTGCCAGCATTGTCTTTATACCTGGCGCGACACCGAACCGTTGCGCCGCACCAGCCGCGAACATTATCCGCAAGCGTTCCGCATGACGCAGAAGGATATTGACGATGCACCGCAGGTGCCGACCATTCCACCGCTGTTAGCAGAAGATAAACGCTAAGACAGAAGCCGGGTGGTGAGGCTAAAGCAAAACGGCAACCAGAAGGTTGCCGTTTTTACTTTTTACCCCTCTTTCTGAGAAAGAGGGCGAGAGCAGTTGATGGTAACGAAGCCCTACACCAGGCTTTTCAGGCGATAAATCCACTCCAGAGCCTGACGCGGTGTCAGCGAATCCGGGTCAAGATTTTCCAGTGCTTCCACTGCCGGAGAAGTCTCCTCCGCAGGCACCAGCAGCGACATCTGCGTGCCATCTACCTGCGTTGCCGCGGCATTCGGAGACAAGCTTTCCAGCTCTCGTAGTTTTTGACGTGCGCGTTTAATCACATCTTTTGGCACACCAGCCAGTGCTGCAACGGCCAGGCCATAACTCTTACTTGCTGCGCCATCCTGCACCGTGTGCATGAAGGCAATGGTATCGCCATGCTCCAGAGCATCCAGATGGACGTTTGCTACGCCTTCCATTTTTTCTGGCAGCTGTGTCAGTTCAAAATAGTGGGTCGCAAACAGTGTCAGCGCCTTGATTTTATTCGCCAGACTTTCAGCACACGACCACGCCAGCGAGAGGCCATCGTAGGTGGAGGTACCCCGACCAATTTCATCCATCAGCACCAGGCTGTTTTCGGTGGCGTTGTGCAGAATATTGGCGGTTTCGGTCATCTCAACCATGAAGGTTGAGCGACCGCTTGCCAGATCGTCCGCAGCACCGACGCGGGTGAAGATCCGGTCGATTGGACCGATTTCGACCTGCTGTGCCGGGACGTAGCTACCGATATAGGCGAGCAAAGCAATTAATGCGGTCTGCCGCATATAGGTACTTTTACCACCCATATTCGGACCGGTGATAATCAGCATTCGACGCTGTGGAGAAAGATGAAGAGGGTTTGCGATAAATGGCTCGTTAAGCACTTGCTCAACAACCGGATGCCGGCCCTCGGTAATGCGAATACCGGGTTTATCTATGAACGTCGGACAGGTGTAGTTCAGGGTGTCAGCTCGCTCTGCGAGGTTAACCAGAACGTCCAGTTCGGCCAGCGCACTTGCGCTGATCTGCAAATCCGCGAGATGAGGCATAAGGGTGTCGAACAGCTCTTCATAGAGCTGTTTTTCCAGCGCCAGAGCTTTGCCTTTGGAGGTCAGAACTTTGTCTTCATACTCTTTAAGCTCAGGGATAATATAACGCTCGGCATTCTTGAGCGTCTGGCGACGGACGTAGTGGATCGGTGCCAGATGGCTCTGCCCGCGACTGATCTGAATATAATAGCCATGAATGGCGTTGTACCCGACCTTCAGTGTGTCGAGGCCCAGGCGTTCGCGCTCGCGAATTTCCAGTTTATCCAGATAATCCGTTGCTCCGTCAGCTAATGCCCGCCATTCGTCCAGCTCCTCGCTGTAACCCGGGGCGATCACACCGCCGTCCCGAACCAGCACAGGAGGGGCTTCTACAACCGCACGTTCCAGCAGCTCGCGCAGTTCTGTAAATTCACCCATGCTCTCGCGCAGTTTTTGCACTGGCGAACTGTCCACTTCTGCCAACTGCGCACGCAGTTCAGGAAGTTGCTGGAACGCATGGCGCATACGGGCAAGATCTCGTGGACGAGCGGTACGCAGGGCAAGACGCGCAAGAATGCGCTCAAGATCGCCCACCTGACGCAGCACCGGCTGCAACTCGGTATACCGATCCTGCAACGCACCTATCGTTTGCTGACGGCTTTTTAAGACAGCCGTGTCGCGAACCGGCATGTGCAGCCAGCGTTTAAGCATTCGGCTGCCCATCGGAGTGACGGTACTGTCGAGCACGGCAGCGAGCGTATTTTCCACGCCACCCGCCAGATTTTGAGTAATCTCCAGGTTACGGCGCGTGGCGGCATCCATAATGATGCTGTCCTGCTGACGCTCCATTGTGATAGAGCGAATATGCGGCAGGGTAGTGCGCTGTGTATCTTTCACATACTGCAAAAGGCAGCCCGCAGCACACAGGCCGCGCGGTGCGTTTTCAACGCCGAAGCCGATTAAATCACGGGTACCAAACTGCAGATTTAACTGCTGACGCGCGGTGTCGATTTCAAATTCCCACAGCGGTCTGCGGCGCAGACCACGACGGCCCTCAATTAAGGCCATCTCGGCAAAATCTTCCGCGTACAGCAGTTCTGCCGGATTGGTACGCTGAAGCTCTGCAGCCATGGTTTCGCGATCGGCGGGTTCACTCAGACGAAAACGCCCTGAGCTGATATCCAGCGTCGCATAGCCGTAGCCTTTGCTGTCCTGCCACAGCGCAGCCAGCAGATTATCCTGGCGTTCCTGCAGCAGCGCTTCATCACTGATAGTTCCCGGTGTGACGATACGTACGACTTTGCGCTCGACCGGACCTTTTGACGTTGCCGGATCGCCAATCTGCTCGCAAATAGCGACGGATTCCCCCTGATTCACCAGCTTCGCCAGATAGTTTTCTACCGCGTGATGCGGGATCCCTGCCATCGGAATCGGTTCGCCAGCCGACGCCCCACGTTTGGTTAGGGAGATGTCGAGTAGCTGTGATGCCCGTTTCGCATCGTCATAAAAAAGCTCGTAAAAATCGCCCATACGATAAAACAGCAGAATTTCAGGATGCTGAGCTTTTAGCTTCAGGTACTGCTGCATCATTGGCGTGTGGGCGTTTAAATTATCAAGTGTGCTCATGGAGTTATGATATCCATTTCTTTGAAATTGTTGCGTTTTAAGCGACTCGCTGGTCGTCAGTTTCCTCTATTGTCGCATGAAAAAATGGCGTGACGCAGTAAAATGTCGCGAGTTTACGTCGCCTCTTCGTCTATCAGTTCGATCAGCAACTTTCCTTGCCCGACCACCACTCTCACCTGCGAATTTGTTTTAAATCCCGCTTTCTCAAGCCAGTCGCCTTTCAGACTTAGTGCGGCATGAACGCTATAGCGCCGTGGAATTTTGGTTTTACGATCTTCGTGGCGCTTTCTGAAATAGCCCACTTTAAGATGGCGATGCGGTTGAACAAGATCCATGTCAGACATACAGACTCCCGTAATGATGAGCAAGACGATATCAAAAATACCTGTATAAAATGCCAGTAAAATGCGTGGGGGACAAATGTATAACTGGAAGCTGGCTTCAGAAAATGGAATGCAAATGATGAAATCTGGCTGAAAAAGCGCATCTGAAAATGTATTATTAATGCATCTTATTAATCGGTGATTGTCCATGTCTGGAAAACGTATCTCGCGAGAAAAAGAGACCATCAGCAAAATGATTGCGCTGTATGAGAGGCACTGTCCCCAGGCGACGCGACAGGACGGGCACTATCAGGCGTTAAACGCATATGCCGATAAGCGTCTGGATAAGTGTGTGTTTGGTGAAGAGAAACCGGCTTGTAAACAGTGTCCGGTTCACTGTTATCAGCCTGCAAAACGCGAAGAAATGAAACAGGTGATGCGCTGGGCCGGGCCGCGTATGCTGTGGCGGCATCCGATCCTGACCCTTCGTCATCTGATTGACGATCGTCGCCCCGTACCTGAGTTACCGGAAAAATATCGTCCTAAAAAATAACGCCATGCCCCGCATGGCGTGACATCGCTAGACCAGCATATCCTTTTCGATACCCAGTCTTTTCATGCGCGAAAGCAGCGTGGTTCGCTTCAGCCCCAGTCGCTGCGCCGCGCCTTTTGGCCCGGCGACCACGCCATTGGTCTCTTTCAGAATGCGAACGATCAGCTGGTACTCGTCCTCGCCTTCCTGCGCCGTTTCTGCCACCGGCATGGGAGTGTCTGCAATCATCACTTCCGGCAGCGAGAGCTGTAGCACGTTGCCGCGCGTTAACAGCACCGCGCGTTCAATGACATTTTCCAGCTCACGAACGTTCCCGGGCCACTCCATCCCGGAGAGTGTGCGCAGTGTTTCTGCCGGAATGCTGTCGATACTACGCCCCATACGGCGGGCGATTTTGGCGGTAAACGCCTTCACCAGCAGGGGAATATCATCCGGACGCTCGCGCAGCGGCGGCAGGCAGATTGGGAAGACATTCAGGCGATAGTAGAGATCGTTGCGGAACTCACGGTCGGCGACCATCTTTTTCAGATCGCGATTTGTCGCGGCGATCAGCCGCACGTCGGTTTGAATTAGCTTGTTGCTGCCCAGGCGCTCGAACTCTTGTTCCTGTAATACCCGCAGCAGTTTCGGCTGCAACTCCAGCGGCATATCACCCACTTCATCGAGGAACAGCGAGCTTTTGTCCGCCAGTTCAAAACGGCCGATTCGCTGGGTGCTGGCCCCGGTAAATGCGCCACGTTCATGGCCAAAGAGATCGCTCTCCAGCAGACCCGCAGGCATCGCCGCACAGTTCATCTTTACCATCCGGCGGCTGTTACGGTTGCTGAGATTATGGATGGCGCGGGCGATCAGCTCTTTTCCGGTCCCGGTTTCACCGAGAATAAGCACGGTACTGTCACTTTGCGCCACCATCTCAACCTGCTTCAGCACGCTGAACATGGCATCGCTGCGACCAATAATTTCGCCAAATTCGCTGTCGACATTATTAAGCTGTTCGGTCAGCGCCAGGTTTTCGTCCACCAGCCGCTCTTTCAGGCGATGAATTTCCTGATAGGCCAGCGCATTGTCCAGCGCGATAGCGATACGTTCGGCGATCTGGCGCAACAGCTTCAGGTTGGTGGTGGTAAAGATATGCTCTTCGCACTGCGCCAGTTTCAGTACGCCGAGCATCGTGTTGCCGGACATCAACGGCAGCAGGCACAGCGTCTGGATCTGGTTACCCCATGAATTGAAAAGCATGCGTTCATAGGGGGCCAGTTCATCGCGCTCATTCAGGTTAAGTAGCAGCATCTCTTTGCTTTTAAACACGCGTTCAGAGAGTGTGCCAGCTTCATCCACTTCACTTTGTTCATGCGCAGGATTCGTTTCATCAAGGTAATGCGTGGAGTGGATAGTGAGTTTGCCCTTGCGATGGCCGCGCAGCACAATGCTAATGGCATCAATTTTAAAGTAGTGATGGATCTCTTTGGCGACCTCACTCACCAGCTCGTCCATATCCAGCCTCGAAAGCACCGCATTCGTGACCGCAACCAGAATACGAAAATTATCGCGCTCGCGACTCAACAGATCGTAATCGACATTATCGGTGACGCGGCTGTGGATCTGCTCGGCGACCACGCTGACAATCTGCGTGAAGGTGTGCAAACGCTCATATTCCGCTTCGGTCCACGGCTGGTCTGCTTTACGGATAAATTCACAGCCACCAAAAATACGGCCTTCAACGGCAAGAGGCAGCAAACAATAATGGCCAAATGGCGGATATAAATTGCCGTCAGCAAGAAGCGGCCAGGCCTGGCGAAACTCAGCGTAGTTGCAGTGCAGGGCGTCCGGTCGAGACAAAATACGGCGCACCGGGCCATGCGCCAGCACAGTTTCATCTTCATATTCGACGGTCTTGCCATTGTCGCGCGTCGCAAAGTAGCTGGCGCGATGGTTAGCGCTGTGCCACAGCACAATGGCGGCACTGTCAGCCAGCGCAGATTGCCTGACCAAGCGCGTCAGTGTATCGCTCAGTGAACCCAGATCGGGTTGCTGTAAAAGTGTGCGCGTAATATCGAACAGCCCTTGCTGTCCAAGATCGCTCATTGGTGTATACGACATATCGCTTCCAAAGAAACTGGCAAAAAAAAGAGAAACAGTGCTGACCGCTTTTTGTGCGATTCTAGCAAATTCGGGGCAACGGTTCAGCGTGCGGCAAATCCAGAGTCCGTTTGATGCCATACAGGCCTGTCAGACGAACGCCTTTGCGCTCAACCACTTCGCCAATAATAGCCGCATCCCGACCCAGCGGGTGCGCGCGCAATTGTGCCAGAACGGCGTCGGCGGCGTGACGTGCCACGCCAATCAATAGTTTGCCCTCGTTGGCAAAGTTTAGCGGATCCAGGCCAAGCAGCTCGCAAAGTCCACGCACCGCCGGTTTCACCGGCAAATCACGCTCAACCAATTCGATGCCGCAGCCACTGGCCGCTGCGAACTCATGGGCAACGGCATTCACCCCGCCGCGTGTGGCATCGCGCAGCGCTTTGACACCCTGACAGCCGCGCAGCGTCTGAATGAGGGGCGTCAGAACCGCGCAGTCGCTGCGCAATTCACCGTCCAGTCCGAGACCTTCTCGCAGATTTAAAATCGTCGCACCGTGACATCCCAGCGAGCCGCTCACCAGCAACAGATCGCCTGCTGCGAGCTGCTGCGCGCCCCAGTGAACGTCTGCCGGAATCGCGCCTATTCCGGCGGTGTTGATAAACACTTTATCCGCCGCACCGCGCTGTACCACTTTGGTATCGCCGGTGACAATGGCAATTCCCGCTTCACGCGCGGTGTGGGCCATGCTGTTTACTATGGTGGTTAATGTCTCTATCGCCAGCCCCTCTTCGAGAATAAAGCCGCAGGAGAGGTAGCGTGGAATCGCACCGCTGACCGCCACATCATTCGCTGTGCCGCACACCGCCAGCTTGCCGATATCTCCACCCGGGAAGAACAGCGGGTCAATGACATAGCTGTCGGTAGAAAACGCTAACCGGTCACCCTGTGCTGTCAGTGACGAAAGCGCGATGCGCGCCTGATCTTCTTGCTCTGCAAGCCACGGATTATCGAAGGCGTTCATAAAGAGCCGACCAATCAGCTGTTGCATCGCCTGGCCGCCGCTGCCGTGTGCCATTTCAATCGTGTTCATGCGTCACACTCCTGATTGCGATACTGATACCACGCGGCGCAGGCCCCTTCGGAAGAGACCATCAGCGCCCCAAACGCGGTTTGCGGATTGCAGGTCGTGCCAAATAACGGGCACTGATGCGGTTTGCATTTACCGGTTAAGACCGCGCCGCAGCGGGCGCGCGGATCGTCGCAGACCTGCTGTGGCTGCGGACGGAAATGCTTCTCGGCGTCAAATTCCTGATAAGCCGGGGTCAGATGCACGCCGGATTCGCTAATCAGGCCAAGTCCGCGCCATTCACTGTCGCCTTCGACGCTAAACACCTCGGCGATAGCCTGTTGAGCCAGCGCGTTTCCCACATCCGGCACAACCCGCCGGTACTGATTCTGCACAATGTTCTGGCCTGCTATTTTCTGCTCAACCAGCATGCTTACGCCTTGCAGTAGATCAAGAGGTTCGAAACCAGCGACCACTAACGGGCGATGATAGTCCGCGGCGATAAAGCCATAGGCTTCGGTTCCAATCACCATACTGACGTGTCCCGGGGCCAGAAATGCGTCAATGCCGTTATCCGGCTCTTCGAGCAGGCTGCGCAGCGTGGGGATGAGCGTAATGTGTTGGCAGAAAAAGAAAAAGTTGCTGAGTTTCTTTGCTTTCGCCTGTTGCAGGGTGATCGCAGTGGCAGGCATCGTGGTTTCAAAACCCAGACCGAAAAACACCACTCTGCGCGAAGGGTTTTCAACAGCCAGCTTCAGGGCATCCGTTGGCGAATAGACAATTCGTACATCCGCGCCGCGCGCGCGGGCCTGAAGCAGGGATCCCTTTTTTCCTGGCACGCGCATGGCGTCGCCGAAGGTGCAAAAAATGACATCCAGCTGGCTGGCAATCTCAATACAGGTGTCGATTCGCCCCATCGGCAGCACGCACACCGGGCAGCCGGGGCCGTGAATAAATTCGATGTTGTCGGGCAGGAGCTGGTCGAGGCCGAATTTAAAGATCGCATGCGTATGGCCGCCGCAGACCTCCATGATACGCAGCGGGCGCTGCGCGGTATAATTCAGCAGCGCTGCACGCGTTTTGAGGTGGCCGATAAGCTGCATCACCTGTTCCGGCGCGCGATATTCATCAACATAGCGCATGATTTATCGCTCCTCACCAAACAGTAGCGCGCCGACGTCTGGCTCGACTTCAAACATATTTTGCAGCGCCGCCAGCGTGTCGCGGGCCTCTTCTTCGTTAATCACGCTCATCGCAAAACCGACGTGGACCAGCACCCACTGATCGAGGCGCGTTGCCCCGGTTTCATCAACGCAACCCACCAGCGTTAAATCGACATCACGCAGCACGCCGCAAACTTCCACTTTGGCCTGTTGACCGTCGATGGCGCGAATTTGTCCCGGAACGCCTATGCACATCGTTCATTCTCCAGCCAGGCCAGCCAGCTCTCCATGCCGTCGCCTTTGGTGGCGGACACCAGCAAAATCTCAATGTCCGGGTTCACTTCGCGGGCGTACGCCAGACATTTATCGACATCAAAATTCAGATACGGCAGCAGATCGACTTTATTGAGCAGCATGAGCGAGGCCGCGGCAAACATATGCGGATATTTCAGCGGTTTGTCCTCGCCTTCCGTCACCGACAGCACCGCGACTTTATGGCGTTCACCGAGATCAAAACTGGCCGGACAAACCAGGTTGCCGACGTTCTCAATAAACAGAATGCCGTTATCGTTAAGCGGCAGACGCGGCGCGGCGTCGGCAATCATTTGCGCGTCCAGATGGCAGCCCTTGCCGGTATTGACCTGAATGGCGGGCGTACCGGTTTCGCGAATACGCGCGGCGTCGTTGACGGTTTGCTGATCGCCTTCAATCACTGCGCAGGAGACGCTGTGGTTCAGGCGCCGGAGGGTTTCCGTCAGCAGGGTCGTTTTACCGGAGCCGGGGCTGGAAACCAGATTAAGCACCAGCTGCTGGCGGGCGGCGAACCGGGCGCGATTGCGGGCGGCCAGCTGATTGTTCTTGTCCAGTACGTTGATTTCGACCTCCAGCATTTTACGCTGGCTGATACCCGGTGCATGGGTTCCCGCCGCGCCGTGACCATAATGCAGATCGCCGTCGTCTGACTGTTTTGGCGCGAATCTTATACCTGTTAAGGCCGCAGCCTGCCGTGGGGCGGGCGAGAATGGCGTGGAGCGAAACGCGGAGTGAGGCCGATGTTCATCGCCCTCGATATACAGGTTGCCTTCAGCGCAACCGCAGGTACTACACATGATTTACTCCTGGTCTATTTCGAGGCGCTGGATCTGCAAACCGTCATCCGCCACGATGCGAAGCCCGGTGCTCTGGCACTGCGGGCAGCTTCGCACCCGCGATGACAACAGCGTGACGTATTGCTGGCACGTTTCGCACCAGCATTCGGCCTGCTGTTCTTCTATATGCAGCGTGCAGCCTTCCGCCAGGGTGTCGCGACACACCAGCTCAAAGCAAAAGGTGAGGGCGCTGGGCTCGACGCAGGAAAACGCGCCAACTTTTAGCCACACGCCGGTGACCCGTTTTGCATTGTGCTGCTTTGCCTGCTGTTCGATCAGTTCCAGAGCCCGCTGGCAGAGGGTGATTTCGTGCATGACGCCTCCTCAATGATTTGCGCCATTAATGCAATAACGATGCCAGCTTAATTTGGATGAGCGCGTGACGATGTCGGCGCTGACGAAATGACACGTCGACACGCTGTCAGCGTCAGCATGAAAAGGCATAAAGCGTATATTTTTCAATTAAATAAAAATTGGCACGGAATCTGCTTAACAGCCGCTATCTCCATTAACCGGATATCTGAGATGACTATTTGGGAAATTAGCGAAAAGGCGGATTACATTGCGCAGCGCCATCAAAAATTACAGGAGCAGTGGCACCAGTACTGCAATTCATTAGTTCAGGGGATCACGCTGTCAAAAGCGCATCTTCATCATGCGATGAGCTGCGCGGCACAGGAGGATTTGTGCTTTGTGCTGTTCGGCCATTTCACTATCTATGTGACCCTGGCCGACACCTTCAATAGCCACATCATTGAGTATTACGTCGAGACGAAAGAGGGCGAAAGAGAGCGGATTGCGCAGGCACAGCTGATGACAGACGGCATGGTTGACGGTCACGTCAGCACCCGCGACCGCCATCAGGTGCTTGAGCACTATCTGGAAAAAATCGCACCTGTTTACGACAACCTCTATTCAGCGGTTGAACACGATATCCCGGTGAATCTGAAAGAGCTGGTGAGCGAGCAGCGCACCGCCTGATGTTTAGGTGTCGAGAAGTGTCGATATGGCACGAATTTCGTCAAAAATGACTATGTCCTGAGGACTCCCCGGTGAACCGTTTTGTAATTGCTGACTCGACGGTCTGCATTGGCTGTCACACCTGTGAAGCGGCGTGTTCGGAAACGCACCGCCAGCACGGGCTGCAGTCAATGCCGCGCCTGCACGTCATGCGTAATGAAAAAGAGTCTGCCCCGCAGCTCTGCCATCAATGTGAGGATGCCCCCTGCGCGGGCGTCTGTCCCGTCAATGCCATCACTCGAGTCGATGGCGCTGTGCAGCTGAATGAGAGCCTGTGCGTAAGCTGCAAACTGTGCGGCATCGCCTGTCCGTTTGGCGCGATTGAGTTTTCCGGCAGCCGACCGCTGCATATTCCCGCCAACGTCAATTCACCCAAAGCCCCGCCAGCCCCGCCTGCGCCTGCGCGCGTCAGTACGCTGCTGGACTGGGTGCCGGGCGTACGCGCTATCGCCGTGAAGTGCGATCTGTGCAGTTTTGATGAACAAGGCCCGGCCTGCGTACGCACTTGCCCGACCAAAGCGCTGATTCTGGTCAACATTCACGACATTGCGCGCAGCAGCAAGCGTAAGCGCGAGCTCACGATTAACTCTGATTTTGGCGATCTTTCGCTGTTTCAGGCGCAACACGAGGGGGCGAAATGAATGCAGTGATGTTGATCAACAGTGGCGTGGCGATTTTTGCCGCTACCGCCATTCTCGCGCTGGTCAGTGCTTGGCATAAAACATTCAGCGGCGCGATCGCCGGGCTGGGTGGTGCGGCTGGTAGCCTGATGACCGCGGCGGCAGGGATTATGGTCCTGACGCGTGGGCTAAATATTGAAGCGGTGATGCCGGTTATCCATCACAGCGTCCTGCTCACGCCGTTGAATGCTGTCTGGCTTATCACTTTTGGGCTGTGCGGGCTGTTCGTCAGTCTGTTTAATATCGACTGGCACCGCCACCCGCAGACCAAACCGAACGGTCTGCTGGTCAATCTGCTGCTCGCCGCGGCCGTCTGTACCGTGGTGGCCAGCAACCTCGCGGCGCTGGTGGTGATGGCTGAAATCATGGCCCTGTGCGGAGTCTTCCTGACCGGCTGTCGCGCATCCGGCAAGCTGTGGTTTGCGCTTGGACGCCTGGGAACGTTGCTGCTGGCGCTGGCCTGCTGGCTGGTGTGGCAACGCTACGGCACCCTGGAGCTGGATGTGCTGAATACGCGCGCCCGGCTTCTGCCGTTAGGCGCGGATATCTGGCTGCTGGGCGTGGTCGGCTTTGGTCTGCTGGCGGGCATTATTCCGCTGCACGGCTGGGTGCCGCAGGCGCATGCGAATGCTTCGGCCCCGGCCGCCGCGCTGTTTTCCACGGTGGTGATGAAAGTCGGTCTGTTCGGCATCCTCACGCTGTCGCTGAGTGGCGGCCAGCCGCCGCTGTGGTGGGGCGTCGTGTTGCTGATCGCAGGGATGATCACCGCCTTTGTCGGGGGACTCTATGCGCTGATGGAGCACAATATTCAGCGTCTGCTGGCTTACCACACCCTGGAAAATATCGGCATTATTTTGCTCGGTCTCGGCGCAGGGATAACGGGCCTGGCGCTGAACAACCCGGCGCTGATCGCTGCCGGATTTATCGGTGGGTTGTATCACCTCGTCAACCATAGCCTGTTTAAAAGCACGCTATTCCTGGGCGCGGGAAGCGTCTGGTTCCGCACGGGCCATCGTGATATCGAAAAGCTGGGCGGTATCGGCAAAAAAATGCCGCTGATTTCACTGGCGATGCTGGTGGGGCTGATGGCAATGGCTGCGCTGCCACCGCTGAACGGTTTTGCCGGCGAGTGGGTGATCTATCAGTCCTTCTTTGCGCTCGGGCAGAGCGATCTCTTTATTGCCCGTCTGCTCGGGCCAATGCTGGCCGTCGGGCTGGCGATAACCGGCGCGCTGGCGGTGATGTGTATGGCCAAAGTCTACGGCGTCACTTTCCTGGGAGCACCGCGCACCCGCGAAGCCGAAGAGGCGCGTTGCGCACCACCATTAATGACTGCAACGGTCGTTCTGCTGGCGCTCTGCTGCATCGTCGGCGGCGTTGCCGCGCCGTGGTTGCTGCCGCTATTGGGCAGTGCCGTTCCGCTACCGCTGATGACCGCCCACACCACCGTTTCTCAGCCGATGATTGCGTTGCTGCTGATTGGCGCGCCGCTGCTGCCGTTGATCCTGATGCTGTTTTTCAAACGCGATCGTCTGTCAGCCCGCTCGCGCGGAACGGCATGGGCATGCGGCTATGAACACGAGCAATCCATGGTGATCACCGCGCACGGCTTTGCGATGCCGGTGAAGGAAAACTTCGCCTTTATCCTGAAACTGCGGCACACGCTGAACCCGGTCGGCTGGATCCCCGGTTGGCAAAGTACCGCGGCACCTGCGCTGTTCCGTCGCCTTGCGCTGATCGAGCTGGCGGTGCTGGTGGTGATTGTTGTTTCACGAGGAGCCTGACATGAGTCTGTTAATGGCATTACTTCAGGCGCTGGTGTTGTTCGCCGTTGCGCCGCTGCTCTCCGGCATCACTCGCGTGGCCCGCGCCCGGATGCACAACCGTCGCGGTCCGGGTGTCCTCCAGGAGTATCGCGATCTCTTCAAGCTGATGAGCCGTCAGAGCATCGCACCGGACGCATCCGGCTGGGTCTTTCGCCTGACGCCGTTTGTGATGACCGGCGTGATGCTGACCATCGCGACCGCCCTGCCGGTGGTGACGGTCGGTTCACCGCTGCCGGTTTTGGGCGATCTGATCACCCTGATTTATCTCTTCGCGATCGCGCGCTTTTTCTTTGCGATTGCAGGGCTGGATACGGGCAGTCCGTTTACCGGGATCGGGGCCAGCCGCGAGGCCATGCTCGGCGTTTTGGTCGAACCGATTCTGCTGCTCGGACTGTGGGTTGCCGCACAGGTTGCAGGCTCCACGCATATCAGCTTTATCGCTGACACCGTCTATCACTGGCCTGCAGCGCGCACTATACCGCTGCTGCTGGCGCTGTGCGCCTGCGCATTCGCCACGTTTATTGAGATGGGCAAGTTGCCGTTTGATCTCGCGGAAGCGGAGCAGGAGCTACAGGAAGGGCCGCTCACCGAGTACAGCGGTTACGGTTTCGCTGTCCTGAAATGGGGAATCAGCCTCAAACAGCTGGTGGTGTTACAGATGTTTGTCGGGGTCTTTTTCCCGTGGGGACAGATGACGCACTTCTCGGTCGTGGGGCTGGTGCTGGCGGTGATTATTGCCGCGATCAAGCTGGTTGTGGGCGTACTGATTATCGCCCTGTTTGAAAACAGCATGGCGCGACTGCGTTTTGTTGCCACCTCACGTATTACCTGGGCTGGTTTTGGGTTTGCATTTTTAGCATTCGTCTCCTTGCTGGTGGCGTGATTAAAGAGAGTCAGAGCATGTCTGAAGAAAAAACAGGTCAACAGTATCTTGCCGCACTGCATCAGGCGTTTCCCGGCGTAGTGCTGGAGGAGAGCTGGCAGACCAAAGACCAGATCACCGTCACTATCAAGGTGAACTATCTGCCGGAAGTGGTGGAGTTTCTTTATTACCAGCAGGGCGGGTGGCTGTCGGTGCTGTTCGGCAACGATGAACGCCAGCTGTGCGGCAACTACGCCGTTTATTACGTGCTGTCGATGGAACAGGGCGTCAAGTGCTGGCTCACTGTGCGCGTCGAAGTTGATCCGAATAAACCGGAGTACCCTTCGGTAACGCCGCGCGTGCCCGCTGCCGTGTGGGGTGAACGCGAAGTGCGTGATATGTACGGTCTGGTGCCGGTTGGGCTGCCGGATGAACGTCGTCTGGTGCTGCCAGATGACTGGCCGGACGAACTCTATCCGCTGCGTAAAGACAGCATGGATTATCGCCAGCGTCCTGCGCCAACCACCGACAGCGAAACTTACGAGTTCATCAACGAACTGGGCAGCAAAAAGAACAACGTGGTGCCGATTGGCCCGCTGCACGTTACCTCTGACGAACCGGGCCACTTCCGCCTGTTTGTCGATGGCGAGAACATTATCGACGCCGATTATCGCCTGTTCTATGTCCATCGCGGTATGGAAAAACTGGCCGAAACGCGCATGGGTTATAACGAAGTGACGTTCCTGTCAGACAGGGTGTGTGGGATCTGTGGCTTTGCCCACAGTACCGCCTATACCACGTCGGTCGAGAACGGCATGGGGATTGTGGTGCCCGAGCGTGCGCAGATGATCCGCGCCATTTTACTGGAAGTGGAACGACTGCATTCACATCTGCTGAATCTCGGCCTGGCCTGCCATTTTGTTGGTTTTGACTCCGGGTTTATGCAGTTCTTCCGCGTGCGCGAAGCGTCGATGAAGATGGCGGAAATCCTGACTGGCGCGCGCAAAACCTACGGTCTGAACCTGATCGGCGGGATTCGCCGCGATCTGCTGAAAGACGACATGATCCAGACCCGACTTCTGGCCCAGCAGATGCGCCGCGATGTTCAGGATCTAGTGGATATGCTGCTCAGTACGCCAAACATCGAACAGCGCACGGTGGGGATTGGGCGTCTTGAGCCGGAAATTGCCCGCGACTTCAGCAACGTGGGTCCGATGGTTCGCGCCAGCGGCCATGCCCGCGATACCCGCTCTGACCACCCGTTTGTGGGTTACGGTTTGCTGCCAATGACCGTTCACAGCGAGCAGGGCTGCGATGTGATTTCGCGTCTTAAAGTGCGCATCAACGAAGTGTTTACCGCCCTGAATATGATCGATTTTGGTCTCGATAACCTGCCGGGCGGTCCGCTGGCGGTGGAAGGCTTTACCTATATCCCGAACCGTTTTGCCCTTGGTTTTGCCGAAGCGCCGCGCGGTGATGATATCCACTGGAGTATGACCGGCGACAACCAGAAGCTGTATCGCTGGCGCTGCCGGGCCGCGACCTACGCTAACTGGCCGACATTGCGCTACATGCTGCGCGGCAACACGGTGTCTGATGCCCCACTGATCATCGGCAGCCTTGATCCTTGCTACTCCTGTACCGACCGCATGACGGTGGTGGACGTGCGCAAGAAGAAAAGTCAGGTGGTTCCGTACAAAGAGCTTGAGCGCTACAGCATTGAGCGCAAGAACTCGCCGCTGAAATAGTTGATGTTGTGCGGTCTGTCACCCCTCATCCCGGCGCTCTCCTTTCAGGAAGAGGGCCAGGGTGAGGGGCAGAAACCGCATGAAAGCAGGAGTAAAAATGTTCACCTTTATCAAAAAAGTGGTCAAAACCGGTACGGTAACGAGCCGTTACCCGCTGGAGCCCATTCCGGTCGATAAAAACTTTCGCGGCAAACCGGAACATAACCCGCAGCAGTGCATTGGCTGCGCCGCGTGTGTCAATGCCTGTCCGTCCAACGCCCTGACGGTGGCGACGGATTTAGCGACAAAAGAGCTGGCCTGGCAGTTTAATCTCGGGCGCTGTATTTTCTGCGGTCGCTGTGAAGAGGTCTGCCCGACGGCCGCTATTAAGCTCTCGCAGGAGTACGAACTGGCGGTGTGGAAGAAAGACGATTTCCTGCAGCAGTCGCGATTTGCCCTGTGCCATTGCCGCGTTTGCCGCCATCCTTTCGCCGTGCAAAAAGAGATCGATTACGCCATCGCATTGCTCAAACATAATGGCGATGCGCGTGCGGAGCAGCGCCGGGAGGATTTTGAAACCTGCCCGGAGTGCAAACGTCAGAAATGCCTGCTGCCATCCGACCGCATTGATATCACCCGTCATATGAGAGAGGCCAGCTGATGAACACGCTACTCGGCCCACGCGACGATAACGGCATCCCCGTGCCGATGACGGTGGATGAGTCCATCGCCACGATGAAGGCGTCGCTGCTGAAAAAAATCAAACGTTCTGCCTACGTCTATCGTGTGGACTGCGGCGGCTGCAACGGCTGCGAAATTGAAATTTTCGCCACGCTTTCACCGCTGTTTGATGCCGAGCGCTTTGGCATCAAAGTGGTGCCATCGCCGCGCCATGCGGACATTTTGCTGTTTACCGGCGCGATGACGCGCGCGATGCGCTCACCCGCGTTACGTGCCTGGCAATCGGCCCCCGATCCGAAAATCTGTATCTCTTACGGTGCCTGCGGCAACAGCGGCGGTATTTTCCACGATCTTTACTGCGTGTGGGGCGGGACAGACAAAATTGTGCCGGTGGATGTTTATATTCCTGGCTGCCCGCCGACGCCTGCGGCCACGCTGTACGGTTTTGCGATGGCGCTGGGGCTGCTGGAGCAGAAGATCCACGCCCGCGCGCCGGGGGATCTCGACAATCAGCCTGCGGAGATTTTACATCCCGATATGGTGCAACCGCTGCGCGTGAAGGTCGATCGTATGGCGCGTCGCCTTGCCGGTTATCGCTATGGCCGTCAGATTGCCGATGATTATTTGCGTCTGCTGAGCCAGGGTGAGCATCAGGTCGCGCGCTGGCTCGAAGCGGAAAACGATCCGCGTCTGAACGAGATTGTGGCAAACCTGAATCAGGTGGTTGATGAGGCGCGCATCCGATGAGTGAACAGGTGGTGTTCAGTCAGCTCAGCCGTAAGTTTATTGATGAGAACGATGCGACGCCGGATGCGGCCCAGCAGGTGGTCTATTACAGCCTGGCGATTGGGCATCACCTCGGGGTGATCGACTGTCTTGAGGCGGCGCTGAGCTGCCCGTGGCAGGCGTATCTTGAGTGGATCGGTACGCTGGAGGCGGGCAGCACGGCGCGGCGTAAAATGGAAGGCGTGCCGAAATATGGCGAGATCGTCATCGACAGCAACCATATCGCTATGCTGGCAAATGCGTTCGATGCCGCACTGGCCGTGCAAACCCCCGCGCAGCAGGCGTGGAGCAAAACGCTGCTCAGTATGCTGCACGATATTCATCAGGAGAGCGCCATCTACCTGATGGTGAGGAGATTACGTGACTGACGTTTTACTGTGTGTAGGCAACAGCATGATGGGTGACGACGGCGCAGGCCCGCTGTTGGCGGAAATGTGTCTGGCAAATCCTCAGGGAAGCTGGCAGGTCATTGACGGCGGCAGCGCGCCGGAGAACGATGTCGTGGCGATCCGCGAACTGCGTCCTGACCGGTTGCTGATTGTCGATGCAACCGATATGGGGCTCAACCCTGGCGAAATCCGTCTGATTGACCCGGACGATATCGCTGAGATGTTCATGATGACGACCCACAATATGCCGCTGAATTATCTGGTCGATCAGATCAAAGACGACGTGGGCGAGGTCCTTTTTTTGGGGATCCAGCCTGATATTGTCGGCTTTTATTATCCGATGACGCCGCCGGTGAAAGAGGCGGTGGAAGTGGTTTATGCACGGCTTGCGGGATGGGTTGGGGACGGGGGATTTGAACCCCTCACCCCGGCCCTCTCCCCAGAGGGGAGAGGGTGAAAAACAGGTCCCTTTCCCCTCCGGAGAGGCGAGGGTGAAAATCGCCCTAAACAGTTCCCTTCCCCTTCGGGGAGGTGAGAGTGAAAGCCGCCCCAAACAGTTCCCTTCCCCTCCGGAGAGGGAGGGGTGATAACCGCACTAAACAGTTCCCTTTCCCTCCGGAGAGGAGAGAGTGAAAACCGCACTAAACAGTTCCCTCTCCCCTTTGGGGAGAGGGTTAGGGTGAGGGGAAAGCCCAGGCTACGCCAAATCTGCCCCGTTACTCGCAATCACTTTCTTATACCACCAGAACGATTTCTTGCGTTTGCGATCCAGCGTACCGTTGCCCGCGTCGTCACGATCGACATACACAAACCCGTAGCGCTTGCTCATCTCGCCCGTGGATGCTGCCACCAGATCGATACAGCCCCAGGAGGTATAGCCCATCAACGGAACGCCATCTTCGATCGCGTCACCCATGGCGCGGATGTGTTCGCGCAAATAGCTGATGCGGTAGTCGTCGTTGATCTCGCCGTTGGCATCCAGCTCATCTTTTGCACCCAGTCCGTTTTCCACCAGGAACAGCGGTTTCTGGTAGCGGTCGTACATCATGTTCATGGTGATACGCAGGCCGAGCGGGTCGATGCCCCAGCCCCAGTCACTCACCTGAATATGCGGGTTACGCAGAGATTTAACGATATTAGCCGCGCTGGTGTTATTGGCATTCATATCCGCCGACGCACAGCGCGAGGCGTAATAGCTGAACGAGACAAAATCGACGGTGTTTTTCAGCAGAGCGTCGTCACCCGGATCTTTGATAATCACCACCCCTTTCTCGCGGAACACGCGCGCCGAGTAGGCCGGATAGCGTCCCCGCGCCTGCACGTCGATAAAGAACAGATTTTCGCGATCTTTTTCCAGCGCCGTCCACACGTCTTCCGGTTTGCAGGAGTACGGATAAAAATTGCCGCCCGCCAGCATACAGCCCACCTGATTTTCCGGGTTCACTTCATGGGCAATTTTGGTCGCCAGTGCACTCGCCACCAGTTCGTGGTGAGCAGCCTGATATTTCACCTGATCTTCGTTTTCGCCCTCTTCAAACACCAGCCCCGCGCCCGAGAACGGGCTGTGCAGCATGATGTTGATCTCGTTGAAGGTTAGCCAGTATTTCACCAGACCGTTGAACTCTTCAAAGCAGGTGCGCGCGTAGCGGGCGAAGAAATCGACCATTTTGCGGTTACGCCAGGAGCCGTATTCGGTGACCAGATGCATCGGCACATCAAAGTGGCACAGCGTGACCAGCGGCTCGATATTATATTTTTTGCACTCTTCAAATACCGCACGATAAAACGCGATGCCGTCCTGATTCGGCAGCGGCTCATCGCCGTTGGGATACAGGCGACTCCAGGCAATGGAGGTACGAAAAACCGTAAAACCCATCTCCGCCATCAGCGCGATATCTTCTTTATAGCGATGATAAAAATCGATCGCCTCGTGGCTAGGGTAAAACTCGTCGTCGCGCAGCGAGAAACGTTTTTCCTTACCGACCTTCACCGCCAGGCGATGCGCGCCGTGGGGGATCATATCGACGGTGGTTAGCCCTTTGCCGCCTTCACGGTAAGCGCCTTCACTCTGGTTGGCGGCCAGTGCGCCGCCCCATAAAAATCCTTGTGGAAAAACAGACATTTTTACCTCGTTATTCATTTATGCTCGTGCTTCTTGTGTCTGAACCGGTGCGGTTTGCAGTGCGCGTGCTTTTTCAGCGTCATCTTCAACCGGAATATCCTCAAAGCCGAGAATCAGCGTCAGAACAAAGGAGAGCACAACCGCCAGCGCCATCACGCCAAATACCCAAACGATAGTCATCGGGTTCGCCGGGTCGAAGAACTGGACGCTGGTGAAGAGCCCAGGAGCCGCCATAGAGTGGCTGGCAAGACCGGCAATACCAGCAATCGCGCCGCAGATAAAGCCGCTAATCAGGCTCGCAATCAGCGGGCGCTTCAGACGAATGGCCACGCCGTAGAGCGCTGGCTCAGAAATCCCAGCCATAATGGCCGATGCCGCTGCGGCGAGCGCCGTCTGGCGCAGTTCCGGGTTTTTCGTTTTCCAGGCGACCGCCAGAGACGAGCCGCCGAGCGACAGGTTGGCACCGATTTCGGATGGCATAACCATCCCTTCTTTGCCGGTTTCAGCAATCGTCTGGATGATTGTCGGCGTAAAGACGCGGTGCATCCCGGTCATTACCAGCAGCGGCCAAAGCGCACCCATAATCGCGACGGACAGCCAGCCCAGGTAACCGTGAATGGTGTAAACCAGCGCAGAGATGGCGCTGCCGATCCAGATGCCCAGCGGCCCAATCAGCACGATGGCAAGCGGGGCGGCAATCAGCACGATCAGCATCGGCTTGAGGAAGTTTTTGGTCACCGCCGGGGTAATACGATCCACCCAGCGTTCGATGTACGACAAACACCAGGTCATCACCAGCGCCGGGATGACGGTATAGGTGTATTTCACCGCCGTCACCGGGATGAACGCGAACTCGACATGCTCACCCTGCGCGGCTTTCGCCATCAGTTCGATAAAGCTTGGGTGGACCAGGACACCGGCGATGGCAATCGCCAGCGACATATTGGTTTTAAATTTAACGGCGGCAGACGCGGCTACCATCAGCGGCAGGAAGAAGAACGCCCCGTCACCAATGACGGTCAAAATGGTGAGCGTCGGCGCCCCTTTTGGCAGGACGCCGGTCATTTCGAGGATCATCGCCAGCAGTTTCACCATCGAACCGCCGATGATCGCCGGGATCAGCGGGGACATGGTACCGATCAGCGCATCAAGAATACCTGCTCCCACGCGGCGCAGCGTCAGTTTCTGCGGGCCTTGCGGCTCGGCGGGACGCAGCCCGGCAGGCAGCACATTCACCACTTCGCGGTACGCCTGTGAAACCGTGTTGCCGATAATCACCTGGCACTGGTTGTCGTTACGCACGACGCCGAGCACACCGCTGATACTTTTCAGTCGGGCGCTGTCGATGTGGCTTTCGTCCTGCACGACAAAGCGCAGGCGCGTCATACAGTGGGTGACGGCGACAATATTGTCTTTACCGCCTAGCGCGCTGACGACATCAATTGCCAGCGCAGCATAATTTTTGGCCATCGGAAGTGATCCTGTTGTAGTTGTGAGAGCATGTAGGAAACCGGTTCCACAAAATCATGATGAGTTTCTTCGAACGAAACAAGATCACAATTTATGCATTTTCAATATTCGTGATGGCGATCACTTTGAACAATTCACTGCGTGAGATTCGCGCTGCGACAATTTTCCTGCGGTGCAGTAAACTGCGGCACATCAGTTTTAGAGGGAATATTCAAATGACCACGATGCTGGAAGTTGCGAAGCGGGCAGGGGTCTCGAAGGCGACGGTTTCCCGGGTGCTGTCGGGCAATGGTTACGTGAGCCAGGAGACCAAAGACCGCGTGTTTCAGGCCATTGAAGAGAGCGGCTATCGGCCCAATCTGCTGGCGCGGAATCTGGCCACCAAACGCACGCAAACTCTCGGGCTGGTGGTGACAAACACCCTGTATCACGGGGTTTACTTCAGTGAGCTGTTGTTCCACGCCGCGAGAATGACGGAAGAAAAAGGACGTCAGCTGATTCTGGCGGATGGTAAACACAGCGCTGATGAAGAGCGCAAGGCGATTCAGTATCTGCTCGACATGCGTTGCGATGCGATCATCATCTACCCGCGTTTTTTAAGCGTCGAGGAGATGGATGAGATCGTCGAAAAACAGGAACAGCCGATCATGGTGCTGAACCGTCGTTTACGCAAAAACAGCAGCCATTGCGTCTGGTCAGATCATAAAGTGTCGTGTCAGGCGGCGGTGTCGCAGCTGATTGAGATGGGGCATCGGGATATTGCATTTATCACCGGCTCGCTGGATTCGCCCACCGGCAGCGAGCGTCTCTCCGGTTACAAAGATGCGCTGGCGCAGCACCAAATCCCGCTGCGTGATGAGCTGATGGTGGAAGGAAAATGGACGCCGGAAAGCGGGGCCGCGGGGGTTTCGACGCTGCTTTCGCGCGGCGAGACATTTACCGCGCTGGTGGCCAGCAACGACGATATGGCGATCGGCGCGGTGAAGCAGCTGCACGATAGCGGAATCGCCATGCCGCGTGAGGTTTCTGTCATTGGTTTCGATGATGTGTCTATTGCGCCTTACATCGTGCCTTCGCTCTCCAGCGTGCGCATTCCGGTCACCGGGATGATTAAAGAGACCATCAGCCGGCTGATTTTTATGCTCGATGGCGGCGAGTTTACCTTCCAGCAAACGTTCCCGGGTGAGCTCATCCTGCGTGACTCGGTGATCCCTGGACCCCATGCCTGACGTCGTCAGGTGTCATCGTCACATCTGTCGATGACACCTGTAGCTTCGAATTAAATATAGTTAAATCAGTTAATTAAAACATGGCACGGTTTATGTATGTTTCGCCGCATCATTGAAATGCCGGAGAAGCAAATGAACCGTTTTATTATGGCTGATGCCAGTAAGTGCATTGGGTGTCGTACCTGCGAAGTGGCTTGCGTGGTATCGCATCAGGCGCAGCAGGATTGTGCGTCCCTGACACCGGAGGCTTTCCTGCCTCGCATTCATGTCATTAAAGGCGTGAATATCTCAACGGCGGCGATTTGTCGTCAGTGTGAAGATGCGCCTTGCGCTAATGTCTGCCCGAACGGCGCTATCAACCGTGAAAACGGCTTTGTACAGGTGATGCAGGAGCGCTGCATTGGCTGTAAAACCTGTGTGGTGGCTTGCCCGTATGGGGCGATGGAAGTCGTTGTTCGTCCGGTGATTCGCAACAGCGGTACCGGCCTGAGCGTGCGCGCCGACAAAGCCGAAGCCAACAAGTGCGACCTGTGTCATCACCGTGAAAGCGGTCCTGCCTGTATGGAAGTCTGTCCTACACACGCGCTGGTCTGTGTCGATCGCAATAAGCTTGAACAGATGAGCGCAGAAAAACGCCGTCGCGCGGCGTTCGATACCTCCTCATCCATGCTGTTTTAAATCACGATGAGCAGCATGGGGGTACAGCTTCGGATACGCGGAAAAGTACAGGGGGTGGGGTTTCGCCCGTTTGTCTGGCAACTGGCTAATCAGCTTCATCTGTGCGGCGATGTCTGTAACGACGCCGAGGGGGTGCTGGTGCGCCTAACCGGCGATGCGGTGGCCTTCACGGAACTGCTGTTGCAGCGCTGTCCGCCGCTGGCGCGCATTGATGAGGTTGAGTCGCAGCCGTTTTCCTGGCCGGTTTTGCCGGGTGAGTTTACCATCCGGCACAGCGCGGGTGGGGCGATGGCGACGCAAATAGTGCCAGACGCCGCAACCTGCCCCGCGTGCCTTGCCGAGATGCGCGATCCCCGTGAGCGTCGCTATCGCTATCCGTTTATCAACTGCACCCACTGCGGTCCGCGCTTTACCATTATTCGGGCCATGCCTTACGATCGACCTGATACGGCAATGGCGGCGTTCCCGCTCTGCGCCCCGTGCGAAAGCGAATATCGCAATCCGGCGGACCGCCGGTTTCATGCCCAGCCGGTAGCCTGCCCGGACTGCGGTCCCGAGCTGGAGTGGCGCGCAGGTGAATCTCATCTGCGACGAGACGCCGCGCTAGCCGCAGCTGTTGAAATGCTCAAGCAAGGCGGGATCGTCGCGATCAAAGGGCTAGGCGGTTTTCATCTGGCCTGCGATGCACAAAATGACCAGGCCATTGCCCGCTTACGCGAGCGTAAACAGCGCCCGACAAAGCCGCTGGCCGTGATGCTCGTTCATCCCGATGGCCTTCCCTCTGCGATTGTGCAGCGACTGCAATCCCCCGCAGCGCCGATTGTGCTCACGCCAAAAAGAGTGTTGCCCGCCTTGCCACCGGGCATAGCTCCGGGTCTGGAGACTATTGGTGTGATGCTGGCGTCCAACCCGCTGCAACATTTGCTGATGGACGACGTTGCCCGGCCACTGGTCATGACCTCCGGCAATCTCAGCGGCAAACCGCCAGCGCTCGACAATGCGCAAGCGCTGGATGAGCTGCGCGATATTGCTGACGGATTCTTACTGCATAACCGCGAGATTCTGCAACGAATGGATGATTCCGTGGTGGATGCCGAGGGCGCAATGATGCGGCGCGCGCGGGGATATGTGCCTGATACCCTCGCGTTACCCGCCGGATTTACCGATATTCCTCCCATGCTTTGCCTGGGGGCGGAGATGAAAAACACTTTTTGTCTGGTACGTGGTGAACAGGCGGTGTTGAGTCAGCACTTTGGCGATCTCAGTGACGACGGCGTCGAAAGTCAGTGGCGCGGGGCGCTGTCGGTGATTCAGCAAATGTATGATTTCCATCCACAGCGTATCGTGACGGACGCTCATCCCGGCTATCGCTCGGCACAGTGGGCCAATGAACTGGCTCTGCCTAAAGAGACGGTGTTGCATCACCACGCGCATGCAGCAAGCTGCCTGGCTGAAAACGGCTGGGCGCTGGATGCGGGCGATGCGATCGCGTTGGTGCTGGACGGTATCGGAATGGGAGAGAAGGGCAAGCTGTGGGGCGGTGAATGTTTGCGGGTCAACTATCGCGAATGTGAGCATCTGGGGGGCTTGCCCGCGGTGGCGCTGCCCGGAGGCGATCTGGCGGCGAGACAACCCTGGCGCAATCTGCTGGCGCAATGCCTGGCATTTATTCCTGACTGGCAAGTGCGCGCGGAAACCCGCGCCGTGCAGCAACAACAGTGGCCGCTGCTGGCGACAGCCATTGAGCGGGGGATCAACGCGCCGCTGGCCTCTTCCTGCGGACGTCTGTTCGATGCCGTGGCCTGCGCGCTGAATATCGCCCCGGAGCGGCAAAGTTATGAAGGCGAGGCCGCCTGCAAACTGGAAGCCCTCGCTGCGCAATGCCCAGGGATTCACCATCCGGTGACGCTTCCTGTCGAAAATAATACGCTGGTTATGCCCCTGTTCTGGCAGCAGTGGCTCGACTGGCAGGCACAGCCGTGCGAGCGCGCGTGGGCATTCCACGATGCGCTGGCAAAAGGGCTGGCGGAGTTAATGCGCCATCACGCCCGACGACTCTCTCTGCAGACGTTATGCTTTAGCGGTGGTGTGATGCATAACAGCGTGCTGCGCGCGCGGCTGAAATATTATCTGGCTGATTATCAACTTCTTTTTCCCTCTCATCTGCCTGCGGGCGACGGGGCAATCTCCTTTGGACAGGCGGTGGTGGCCGCCGCGCGAATACACGCTATCTGACTGTAAATGAAGAGATATACGCGACGATTTTCATTTCAGGTTTTGCTCGCGGTCATTTTTTTGCTGGTCTGTTAATGGAGGAATTAATTTTTTATTGAGAGGGAGGGGCATTATCTGGCGCGATAAATAATGGTCCCGGAAATGCCGGGTTCACAATTATTTATCCGCTGATTATTTGCAGATTCATCTTTTTGTTCAACTCGCGCAGGTGTTCCAGAACAATCAGGACGTTGCGGGCACAGGCGCAAACCATGATGGCTGGCTATTTCCAGTAAACGAACTCATCCTTCAAATAAATATACTTATTAAAGATAAATTCCTTTATATTTGCGTTCACATCAGATGACATCTGGAATTTTGATGCATTCCCCATTATATGGAGTGGCGGGCGTTTGCTTTTAAGCGATATACGCGATATTTATCTGTGGCTGGCGTTAAGTGAATAAAATTCGATGTCGATATTGCGGGCTAATTAGAAATACTTTTTTAGCGGGAATTGATAAAGCGGTAATGAGTCCAAAAAAATACTCCGCTGTCTCAAACATTGATGTGAGTAATCAAAAAGGATATTAATTGATGATTTATCTTATATGTATTTATTTAGTGAATGTAATGCGCAAAAAAAAGCCCCGGGACATCGGGGCTGCGGATAAAAAAATCCTAAGGTTAAGTAAGCGTGGCAAGAGAGTGAGGGTTAAATTGTTAACGATTTCAGCAGGGCAAAAGCCTCCTTCATCCGATCTTCGCTGACCACAAAGGCGCGCAGTTGACCGTCATTATCGACGCCTTTGGCGACCATTCCCTGGGGTTCAATCGCGATTTGCCAGTTTAAATCCTGTCGTTGCGTTTCACCTGCGAGATGCAGCGGCAGTTCTGGTGTTTTGACCTTCACCAGCATGGCTGGCAGCTTCAGCGGCGCGCTGGCACCGAGCAGATTTTTAGCCAGATACATGGCGCTCAGCTGGATAGGTTGCAGGAACGGCAGGACCTGGCCGTTAATTTCTGCGCAGTCACCAAGAGCAAAAATATCGGGCTGCGTGGTTTGCAGATAGCTGTCCACTTTCACACCACGCTGGGTTTCAGCCCCGGCGCGATGCGCCAGAGCTGTTTCCGGGCGCAGACCTGTTGCAGCGACAACCACATCTACCTCAACGCAACGATTGCGATCGAGCATGGCGCAGATGCTATTACCCATTTTCGTCAGACTCTGCAGCTGCGATTTCAGCACCAGATGAACGCCCATATCCGTCAGGCGATGCTGTAAGCGACTGCTTACTTCTGCCGGCATTAAGGCAGAGAGCAGACTGGCGGCGTGATCGACCAGCGTTACTGATTTTCCGGCACGGCAGAAATCCATTGCCAGCTCGGTGCCAATCAATCCGCCCCCGACGATCATGACCCGCTGCGCATCGCGCAGCGTGGTTTCACTGGCCTGATACTCTTGCTGGCTGTTCAGGGTCAGCATCAGTTCACGGCCTTCAACCGGCGGCACAAACGCTGAAGCCCCCGTTGCCAGTACCAGCTTATCGTACTGCCATGTTTTATCTTTGCTCTTTACGACATGCGCACTGGCGTCGATATCCGTGACCCAGGTATGCGGAAACAGGCGCAGATCATATTGTTCAGCAAATTCCCCTGCTGTCTGGCGGGTGAGATCGTCGGCGCGCTGATTTTGGCTTATGACATGGCTTAAGTCCGGTTTGTTGTACTCGTCCATGCTGTCAGCGGCGATGAGCGTCAGCGGCACCGTCGTATCTTGTTTGCGGATATTTTTGACCAGCTGGCGGGCGGCAAAGCCCGAGCCGATGATGACAATACCGTGGCTCATTTTGCCTCCGATGCCAGTTCGTCGAACACGTCTTTACCAAGTGAACATTCCGGGCAGAGGAAATTATCCGGTACTTCGCTCCACGGCGTGCCGGGTGCGACGTCCTGCAGCGGTTCGCCGAGTTCGGGATCGTAGATCCACTGGCAAACGCTGCACTGCATGCAAGGGCCCAGATCGGCTGTGGCAACGGTGGCGCTAGCCGCGACTTCTGGCTGCGCTGTCTCGTTGACTGCGGCTTGCGGAAGCGGAGCGAGCGCCCACTGACGAGCGATATCACGGCCATGCTGGCGGCAGATTTCCAGTGCGTCGATATCCGGACGCCATTTCGCCTTCAGGCTCAACGACATTTCGAAACCGGCATCCTGCAGTCGGGTGGAGAGACGGTCCACTGCGCCACCGCTCCAGCCATGCGAACCAAAGGCGCTGGCGCGTTTGTTACGGAAGCGCAGGCCGGTCATCTCTTCGACCAGACCGGCAATCTTCGGCATCATCACGTTGTTCATCGTGGAGGTCCCCACCAGCACACCTTTGGAGCGGAAGACGTTGGTCAGAATTTCGTTTTTATCGCTGCGCGCCACGTTGAAGATTTTCACCGCCACGTTCGGGTCAACTTCGTTGATGCCCTGGGCAATCGCATCGGCCATCATGCGGGTGTTGTTGGACATGGTGTCATAGAACAACGTGATGCGATCTTCCTGATAATCCGCCGCCCATTTCAGATACAGCTCAACGATTTGGGTTGGGTTTTCGCGCCATACCACACCGTGAGAGGTGGCAATCATATCGACCGGCAGGTTGAAGCCGAGGATCTCTGTGATTTTTGGCGTCACCAGGCGGCTGAACGGCGTCAGGATATTGGCGTAGTAGCGCTGGCACTGTTCGAACAGCTCAGTTTGATCGACTTCGTCGTTGAACAGACGTTCGTCGCAGTAGTGCTGGCCAAAGGCGTCGTTACTGAACAGCACCGCATCGCCGGTCATGTAAGTCATCATGCTGTCCGGCCAGTGCAGCATCGGCGTTTCTACGAAGATCAGCTGTTTGCCGTTACCGATATCCAGCGAGTCACCGGTTTTTACGGTGTGGAAATTCCATTCAGGATGGTGATGGTGACCGTTAATGGAGTCGATAGCGTTAGTGGTGCAGTAAATCGGGGTATCCGGAATATGCGACATCAGTTCGGTCAGTGCGCCGGCATGATCTTCTTCCGCATGGTTAATAATGATGTAATCAATATCCGCCAGATCGATTTCGCTGCGCAGGTTCTGCACGAACTCACGGCTGAATTTATGATCGACGGTATCGATCAGCACATTTTTGCCTTCACGGATGAGATAGCTGTTATAGCTGCTGCCGCGCAGCGTTTTATATTCGGTGCCGTGAAAATCGCGCACTTCCCAGTCACGTTGGCCAACCCAATGAATGTTATTTTTAACCAGAATAGACATAGCAACCTCTAATGAACACGGTGTTTTAAAAAAAGATGTCTTTGCTATATCAAGTTACGTGCCAACTTTTAAATTATTGATTTTATGTGTATTTAAAAATATTCACCCAAAGTGAGTAGTCAATATGACTGTACTGTTTGTTGTCAATATGACATTGTGCATTGTCAAAATGACAGTGAGGCGAACATGAGTTTTTCCGTAGACGTGCTGGCTAAGATTGCCATTGAGTTACAGACCGGTATCGGCCATCAGGATCGTTTCCAGCGGCTGATCTCCACGCTGCGCCATGTGCTGGATTGCGATGCATCAGCGCTGCTGCGCTACGAAGGGCGACAATTTATTCCGCTGGCGATCGACGGGCTGGCTCAGGATGTCCTGGGGCGGCGGTTTACGCTGGAGGGGCATCCGCGCCTCGAAACGATTGCCCGTGCGGGAGATGTCGTCCGTTTCCCGGCGGACAGTGATTTGCCCGACCCCTATGATGGTTTGATTCCGGGGCAAGAGAGCCTGAAAGTGCACGCCTGTATTGGTTTGCCGCTGTTTGCCGGACAAAACCTGATTGGCGCGCTGACGCTCGACGGCCTGTTGCCCGATCAGTTCGATACCTTTAGCGATGAAGAGTTACGCCTGATTGCTGCGCTGGCTTCCGGCGCGCTAAATAACGCGTTACTGATTGAGCAACTGGAAAGCCAGAATATTTTGCCGGGTACGCCGACGGCCTTTGAGCAGGTGGCGCACACGGAAATGATCGGCCTGTCGCTGGGAATGGCGCAGCTGAAAAAAGAGATCGAGATCGTTGCCGCTTCTGACCTTAACGTTTTAATCAGCGGCGAAACGGGCACCGGAAAAGAGCTGGTGGCGAAGGCCATTCATGAAGGCTCGCCGCGCGCCGTGAATCCGCTGGTGTATCTGAACTGCGCCGCGCTGCCGGAGAGCGTGGCGGAAAGCGAATTGTTCGGGCATGTCAAAGGGGCGTTTACGGGGGCGATCAGCAACCGTAGCGGTAAGTTTGAAATGGCCGATAACGGCACGTTGTTCCTTGATGAAATTGGCGAGCTGTCGCTGGCGTTACAGGCCAAGCTGCTGCGCGTACTGCAGTACGGCGATATTCAGCGAGTGGGTGATGACCGCAGCCTGCGGGTCGATGTCCGCGTGCTGGCGGCCACGAACCGCGATCTGCGCGAGGAGGTGCTGGCCGGGAATTTCCGCGCCGACCTGTTCCATCGTTTAAGCGTGTTTCCGCTCTCCGTACCGCCGCTGCGTGAGCGTGGTGAAGATGTTGTGCTGCTGGCGGGCTATTTCTGCGAACAGTGCCGGCTCAAGATGGGGTTATCGCGCGTGGTCCTTAGCCCGGGGGCCCGTCATCATCTGCTCAGTTACGGCTGGCCGGGAAATGTGCGTGAGCTGGAACATGCGATTCACCGCGCGGTGGTCCTGGCGCGCGCGGCGCGAACCGGTGATGAAGTGGTGATCCATGCGCGTCATTTTGCTCTGCATGACGATGCGCCAGCGGTAGTGACCCGGCAAGCGCCTGCAATCGCCAACGAAAACCTGCGTGAAGCAACGGAAGCATTTCAACGGCAGATGATTACCCGCGCGCTGGAACACCATAACGGCAGCTGGGCAGCGTGCGCGCGGGCGCTGCAGACAGACGTCGCCAACCTGCACCGGCTGGCGAAGCGTCTGGGTCTGAAGGGCTAGATAATGCCGGCCTGGTAAAAATCCTGCAGGTTGATAGCGCCGCAAAGCTTACCGCTGTTGTCCACTACCGGAGCGGCGGTGATTTTGCGTTTCATCAGCACCTCTTTGGCTTCAATGGCGCGGCTGTCGGCGTTGAGCGTCAGGCCGCCTGTGGTCATGGCCTCACTGACAATGGCTTCGAGCTTGCCGCCGCCAACCAGCCAGCGGCGCAGGTCGCCGTCGGTAAAGACCCCTTTCACCAGGCCCTTATCATCACACACGGCGACCAGTCCCAACCCGGTACGGCTCAGTTCGAGCATGGCGTCCATGACGCTGGTATCGAGTTTCACCTGCGGAATGGCATCATCAGTGCGCATCAGGTGATGCACTTTATTGAGCAGACGCGCGCCCAGCGCACCCGCCGGATGAGAACGGGCAAAGTCCTCTTCGTTAAAGCCGCGTGCCTGCATGACGGCCATCGCCAGCGCATCGCCCATCATCAGGGTGTTGACGGTGCTGGAAGTGGGGGCGAGATGCATCGGACAGGCTTCGCGCTCGACTGAAATATCCAGCGTGGCTTTGGCTGCCAGCGCCAGTGGCGAACGGGATTTACCGGTCATCGCCAGCAGGGCGACCGATTTTTCCTGCAGGCGCGGAATAATTAAATCCAGCTCTTTTGCCGAGCCAGAGTAGGAGATAAACAGCATGACATCGCGGCTTTCAATCATCCCCAGATCGCCGTGCAGGGCTTCTGCCGGGTGAACGAAGAATGCCGGGGTACCGGTGCTGGCAAGCGTGGCGGCAATTTTTTTACCGATATGACCGGACTTGCCGATACCGGCAACAATGACTTTGCCTTCGCACTGGATAATCGTATTCGCCGCACGAACAAAATCCTCGCCCAGTCTTTCCGGCAGGCGGCTGGCTTCCTGCAGCTCCAGCAATAATGTCTGACGGCCTGTGTTTAGCAGAAAATCACTCATCTTTATCTCCGGTTATGATTCCTTTCTCTTCTGGTCATGGCAGAACAACAGAAGGGTGAATTCGCCCATGATAGTGCATTCTGTTACTCCTCATCATGAGGAATGATGAAAGATTTTGCTTACGGCCACAGAACCGCTTCCTTGAGGTGTCGGGGATGCTTTACCATACTTGCCACTTATCGAATTCGTTAAATGGATGTCTCATGGTCAAGCGTCGTTATGCAGCGCTCTTACCCGCGCTGATTATGCTTGCTGCCTGCAGCAGCAAACCGAAAACAGAGGAAGTTCAACAGACGGCTGGTGCGCCTTCCGGCGGTTTTCTGCTGGAGCCGCAGCACAATGTGATGCAAATGGGGGGCGATTTCGCTAACAACCCCGCTGCTGAACAGTTCATCGATAAGATGGTGAGCAAGCATGGTTTTAACAGGCAGCAGTTGCAGGAGATTTTGTCGCAGGCAAAACGGCTGGATTACGTGTTGCGTCTGATGGACAGGCAGGCGCCTACCGCACAGGCGCCGACGGGGCCAAACGGCGCATGGCTTCGCTATCGCAAACAGTTTATCACCCCTGATAACGTGCAAAATGGCGTGGCGTTCTGGAATCAGTATGAAGATGCGTTAACGCGTGCATGGCAGGTTTACGGCGTGCCACCGGAAATTATTGTCGGCATCATCGGCGTGGAAACCCGCTGGGGCCGCGTAATGGGTAAAACGCGTATTCTTGATGCGCTGGCGACGCTCTCCTTCAACTATCCACGCCGTGCGGAATATTTTTCATCCGAGCTGGAAACCTTCCTGCTGATGGCGCGTAACGAGCAGGACGATCCTCTTGATCTGAAAGGCTCTTTTGCAGGCGCAATGGGCTACGGCCAGTTTATGCCGTCCTCGTATAAAGAGTATGCCGTAGACTTTAATGGCGACGGCCACGTTAACCTGTGGGATCCGGTGGACGCGATCGGCAGCGTCGCGAATTACTTCAAGGCGCACGGCTGGGTGAAAGGCGATCCGGTAGCGGTGCAGGCGAACGGGCAGGCTCCAGGGCTGGCAAATGGCTTTAAAACCAATTACAGCGTTTCGCAGCTCGCGGCGGCAGGATTAACGCCGATGCAGCCGCTGGGTAACCATCAAACGGCCAGCCTGTTGCGACTTGATATCGGCACAGGTTATCAATACTGGTATGGTCTGCCGAATTTCTACACCATCACTCGCTATAACCACAGTACGCACTATGCGATGGCGGTATGGCAGCTCGGCCAGGCAGTCGCGCTGGCTCGGGTCCCTGCGGCTTCGCCGTTTAGTCAGTAGCCTCATTTCAGCCGGGAAAGCCCATTTGCTTCCCGGTAAAAAACCATTCAGTGGGCTAATGCCTTCATACCAGCCCTCTTCGACACGGAGAGGGCTATCGCCGCTGTAACATTTTGCCACACTCCTCTCAACGCCCTGCATTTACATCGTCGTCTCGTTTTATTATTGTTACGTTATAACATTTATTGATGGTGTGATAATGCCTTTCTCCTTTCTCTCTCTTTCTGCGCTCGCGCGTTTGCTGCTGGCCGCAGCGCTTATCTTGCTAATGAGTGTTGCCGTGCACTGGGCGGTAATTCTTCGATGATCGAACTACAAAATCTGGTGGCGGGGTATGACCGCCAGCCTGTGACTCAGGCGCTTAACGGTGTGATTGAGCGCGGCAGTATGACGGCGATTATCGGGGCGAATGGCTGCGGAAAATCGACCTTACTCAAAACGCTGGCGGGTTTTATTCCTCCGGTTAGCGGTGAGTTTCGCTGGCGCGAAAAGCGCCCGGTAATCGGCTGGCTGGCGCAACGCCATGAGCTGGAGGCGCAATTTCCCCTTACCGTTGGAGACGTGGTGAGTATGGGCTGCTGGCCTGCTATCTCGCTGCTGGCGTCTTATCGACGAGAAACACGCCAGCGCATTGCCGCTGCGCTCGAGCGCGTTGGGCTGGAGGCGATGGCCGCCTCCACGATTGATGAGCTTTCGGGGGGCCAGTTTCAGCGCATGCTGTTTGCCAGAGTGTTAGTGCAAAACGCCCCGCTGGTGATGCTGGATGAGCCCTTTACCGGTGTGGACGAAGCGACCTGCAACGTGCTGATGTCCCTGATGATGGAGATGTATCAGCAGGGGCAGACCGTGCTGGCGGTATTGCATGACAGCGAACGCGTGTCGCGTCACTTCCCGCAAACCCTGCGGCTTGATGGCGATCGGTCACACTGGCATCACGAGCGGGTGAGGGTGGCATGATCTGGCATCTCTTTTTTCAACCGTTTATTGAATACGGCTTTATGCGCCGTGCGCTGGTCGTGTGCCTCGCGCTCTCGGTGAGCACGACCGCGCTGGGTGTCTTTTTGCTGCTGCGTCGCATGAGTCTGATGGGAGATGCGTTGTCGCATGCCATTTTGCCCGGCGTTGCCGTGGGATATCTGCTGAGCGGGATGTCACTTCTGGCGATGAGTATTGGCGGGTTTATCGCCGGAATTGTTGTCGCACTGGTGGCCGGGCTGGTCAGTCGGCGGACTCCGCTCAAAGAGGATGCCAGCTTCGCGGGGCTCTACCTGGGATCGCTGGCGCTGGGCGTCACGCTGGTATCGCTGCGCGGGTCGAGCGTTGACCTGCTGCATCTGCTTTTTGGCTCGATTCTGGCGGTGGATAACGACGCCGCGCTGTTTGTGGCAGGCGTATGTGCATTGACCGTGGTGATGCTTGCGTTGTTCTACAGAGGGCTGGTCACTGAAGCGTTTGATACTGCGTGGTTACAGGTCAATGCGCGTTGGCTTCCCGGACTGCTGCACGGGCTCTTCCTTTCGCTTCTGGTGCTTAACCTGGTCGCCGGATTTCAGGTGCTCGGCACTCTGATGGCGGTGGGGTTGATGATGCTGCCTGCTGTGGCAGCACGATGCTGGATGCGCACCCTGCCGGGATTGCTCCTTATGGCCGGACTGAGCGGCATTCTGTGCGCCTGGCTTGGTTTGAGTTTGTCGTGGACAGCAAGCCTACCCGCCGGGCCATCCATTGTTCTCACCGCCAGCGTCTGGTTCTTTTTTTCAGTTTTATTTGGCACGCGTAGCAGGCTGGCTGGCAGTCTGCGCGCGCTTTTTTAACGCAAGGGGAAACGATGAAACATACCGGGGTAGTGATTGCGCTTGTGCTGGGAGTCATGTCGCACGGGGCGCTGGCAAAAACGCTGAATGTGGTGACCAGTTTTTCTGTCCTGGGCGATATGGCGCAAGAGGTTGGCGGCGATCGTGTGAAAGTGACAACGCTGGTAGGGCCCGATGGCGATCCGCATACCTTTGAGCCATCGCCAAAAGACAGTGCAGCACTCAGCAAGGCCGACGTGGTGGTGGTTAACGGTCTGGGGCTGGAAGGCTGGCTCGATCGACTGGTCAAGGCATCGGGTTTTAAAGGCACGCTGGTGGTGGCGTCAGAAGGTGTGAAAACGCACACCCTTGAAGAGGAGGGTAAAACGGTTACCGATCCTCATGCCTGGAACAGCGCCGCGAATGGTGCACGGTATGCGCAAAATATTCTGCAAGGACTGGTGAAGGCGGACCCTGAGGATAAAACAGCTTTTGAGGCGGCGGCTCAACCCTATATTGCACAACTGACGCAACTCGACAGCTGGGCGAAATCACGTTTCAGTCAGATCCCGAGGGAAAAACGTAAGGTATTAACCAGCCATGACGCATTTGGCTATTTCAGCCGTGCCTATGACGTGGATTTTATCGCGCCGCAGGGGCTCTCTTCAGAAAGCGAGGCCAGTGCCGCGCAGGTGGCTGACATTATTAATCAGATTAAAGCCGACGGCGTGAAAACCTGGTTTATGGAAAACCAGCTGGATCCCCGTCTGGTGAAACAGATTGCGAATGCCACAGGTGCACAGCCGGGCGGTGAGCTTTATCCAGAAGCGTTAACCGCGAAGGGCGGTGCTGCGGATACCTATGTCAAAGCGTTTCGCCATAACGTCAACACTATCGCAGACAGCATGAAGTAATTTTTCCCTAAAGGCCGATGCCTCTTATCGGCCTTTTCTGAAGCCTCCTCGTAAAAACCAAACGCCATCCCCATATCTGTTGAGAAAGTGCTATCTTGTGCTGCATGTTTTTCAGGAGCCGGAAGCGATGATGACTGACCATGAACTGATGCAGCTTAGCGAAGTGGTAGGGCTGGCGTTGAAGCAGCGTGGAGCGACGCTGACGACGGCGGAATCCTGCACGGGCGGTTGGGTGGCAAAAGTAATAACGGATATCGCGGGTAGCTCGGCCTGGTTTGAACGCGGTTTTGTGACCTACAGTAACGAAGCAAAAGCGCAGATGATTGGGGTACGAGAGGCCACGCTGGAACAGCACGGCGCTGTCAGTGAACCCGTGGTCGTTGAAATGGCAATCGGGGCACTCAAAGCCGCTCGCGCAGATTACGCGGTTTCTATCAGCGGTATTGCCGGGCCGGATGGCGGCAGCGATGTCAAACCGGTGGGCACCGTGTGGTTTGGGTTTGCCACGGCGCAAGGCCAGGGGATCACGCGCCGGGAATGCTTTAGCGGTGACCGCGAAAGCGTGCGCCGTCAGGCGACGGAATATGCGTTAAAAACGCTCTGGCAACAATTTCTACAAAACACTTGATACTGTATGACCATACAGTATAATTGCACCAACAGAACAGAATTCACTATCCGGCGCACATCCCCGGCATGACAGGAGTAATAATGGCTATCGACGAAAACAAACAGAAAGCGTTGGCGGCAGCACTGGGCCAGATTGAAAAACAATTCGGTAAAGGCTCCATCATGCGCCTGGGTGAAGACCGTTCCATGGACGTGGAAACCATCTCCACCGGTTCGCTTTCTCTGGATATCGCACTGGGTGCGGGCGGCCTGCCAATGGGCCGTATCGTAGAAATCTACGGGCCGGAATCTTCAGGTAAAACGACCCTGACGCTGCAGGTTATTGCTGCCGCGCAGCGCGAAGGTAAAACCTGTGCGTTTATCGACGCCGAACACGCGCTGGACCCGGTATATGCCCGTAAACTGGGTGTTGATATCGACAATCTGCTGTGTTCTCAGCCGGATACCGGTGAGCAAGCGCTGGAAATCTGCGATGCACTGGCCCGTTCAGGTGCGGTAGATGTTCTCGTTGTTGACTCCGTTGCAGCGCTGACGCCGAAAGCAGAAATCGAAGGCGAAATCGGTGACTCTCACATGGGCCTCGCGGCACGTATGATGAGCCAGGCGATGCGTAAACTGGCTGGTAACCTGAAGCAATCCAATACTCTTCTGATTTTCATCAACCAGATCCGTATGAAGATTGGTGTGATGTTCGGTAACCCGGAAACCACTACCGGTGGTAACGCCCTGAAGTTCTATGCTTCTGTTCGTCTGGATATTCGTCGTATCGGTGCGGTGAAAGAGGGCGATAACGTCATCGGTAGCGAAACCCGCGTCAAAGTGGTGAAGAACAAAATTGCTGCTCCGTTCAAGCAGGCTGAGTTCCAGATCCTCTACGGTGAAGGCATTAACTTCTTCGGCGAGCTGGTTGACCTTGGCGTGAAAGAGAAGCTGATTGAAAAAGCGGGTGCCTGGTACAGTTACAACGGCGAGAAGATTGGTCAGGGTAAAGCGAACGCAATCTCCTGGCTGAAAGACAACCCGGCCGCAGCAAAAGAAATTGAGAAGAAAGTGCGTGAGCTGCTTCTCAACAACCAGGACTCTAAGCCTGACTTCGTCGTCGATAGCGCTGACGTTGAAGAAACCAAAGAAGATTTCTAATATCTTCGTCTAAAAACAAGGGCTGCGATTGCGGCCCTTTTTGCATTTGTAAAACAGCAGGTTTGTTATGAGCGAAACTCCCCAGCGTCGCCCTGCCTATGCTCGTTTGCTGGATCGTGCAGTACGAATTCTGGCAGTACGCGATCACAGTGAGCAGGAGCTACGCCGCAAACTCTCGGCACCGGTGATGGGTAAAAACGGCCCGGAACAGATAGATGCTACGGCCGAAGACTATGATCGCGTCATTGCCTGGTGCTACGAATACCGCTATCTGGATGACACCCGTTTTGTAACCCGCTATATCGCCAGCCGTAGCCGCAAAGGTTATGGCCCCGCGCGTATTCGCCAGGAGCTAAACCAAAAAGGAGTTGCGCGCGCGTCCATCGAACAAGCGATGCGTGAGTGCGATATCAACTGGTGTGAACTGGCGCGGGAGCAGGCCATTCGTAAGTATGGTGAACCGCTGTCGCGTGAATTTTCAGAAAAAGTCAAAATCCAGCGATTTTTGCTGTACCGCGGCTTCCTGATGGAAGATATTCAGGATATATGGCGTAATTTTGCCGATTGAACGCATGCGGGATTTTACTTCCCTCTAAAGAAAACTTATCTTATTCCCACTTTTTCCAGTAGCGAGTCCGTCCAGGTATTCACAGGTACAGGCTGGCTACGACATTTCGTTAGCTTGATTTCAGGATAATTATGAGCAAGAGCACCGCTGAGATCCGTCAGGCGTTTCTCGATTTTTTCCATAGTAAGGGACACCAGGTTGTTGCCAGCAGCTCCCTGGTACCGAACAATGACCCGACTCTGCTGTTTACCAACGCCGGGATGAACCAGTTCAAGGATGTTTTCCTTGGTCTCGATAAGCGTAATTATTCCCGCGCCACGACTTCACAACGTTGCGTGCGTGCGGGTGGTAAACATAACGATCTGGAAAACGTCGGTTACACCGCACGTCACCACACTTTCTTCGAAATGCTGGGTAACTTCAGCTTCGGCGACTATTTCAAACACGACGCCATTCAGTTCGCGTGGGAACTGCTGACCGGTGAAAACTGGTTCAACCTGCCGAAAGAGCGTCTGTGGGTTACCGTTTACGAAACCGATGACGAAGCTTACGAAATCTGGGAAAAAGAAGTTGGTATCCCACGTGAGCGCATTATCCGCATCGGCGACAACAAGGGCGCGCCGTACGCGTCTGATAACTTCTGGCAGATGGGCGATACCGGTCCTTGCGGTCCGTGTACTGAGATCTTCTACGATCACGGCGACCACATCTGGGGCGGTCCTCCGGGAAGCGCAGAAGAAGACGGCGATCGCTACATTGAGATCTGGAATATCGTCTTCATGCAGTTCAACCGCCAGATCGATGGCACCATGGAGCCGCTGCCGAAGCCATCTGTTGATACCGGCATGGGCCTGGAGCGTATCGCCGCTGTTCTGCAGCACGTTAACTCCAACTACGACATTGATCTGTTCAGCACGCTGATTAAATCCGTTGCGGAAGTGACCGGTGCAACCGATCTGAGCAACAAATCCCTGCGCGTCATTGCCGACCACATTCGTTCCTGTGCGTTCCTGATTGCTGATGGCGTTATCCCGTCGAACGAAAACCGTGGCTATGTTCTGCGTCGTATCATTCGTCGCGCCATTCGTCATGGCAATATGTTGGGCGCGAAGGACACCTTCTTCTACAAACTGGTGGGGCCACTGGTCAGCGTCATGGGCGCAGCGGGTGACGAACTGAAAAGCCAGCAGGCGCAGGTTGAGCAGGTTCTGAAAACCGAAGAAGAACAGTTCGCGCGTACCCTTGAGCGCGGTCTGGCGCTGCTGGATGAAGAACTCTCTAAACTGTCCGGCGATACGCTGGATGGCGAAACGGCTTTCCGTCTGTATGACACCTACGGCTTCCCGGTTGACCTGACGGCTGACGTTTGCCGTGAGCGTAACATCAAAGTAGATGAAGCCGGTTTCGAAGTCGCGATGGAAGAACAGCGCCGTCGTGCGCGTGAATCCAGCGGCTTTGGCGCGGATTATAACGCCATGATCCGTGTTGACAGCGCCTCTGAATTCCAGGGTTACGACCATCTTGAACTGACCGGTAAAGTCACCGCACTGTTTGTTGACGGCAAATCCGTGGACAGCATCAGCGCAGGCCAGGATGCCGTTGTTGTTCTGGACAAAACCCCGTTCTATGCGGAGTCTGGCGGCCAGGTGGGCGATAAAGGCGAGCTAAAAGGGAGCGATTTTGCCTTCACCGTCACTGACACCCAGAAATACGGCCAGGCAATTGGCCACGTCGGCAAACTGGCTTCAGGTTCCCTGAAAGTCGGCGCAGGCGTGAAAGCCGAAGTGGATGAAGCTCGCCGCGCGCGCATTCGTCTGAACCACTCTGCAACGCACCTGATGCATGCCGCCCTGCGCGATGTGCTGGGTACGCACGTTGCTCAGAAAGGTTCTCTGGTGAATGACAAAGTGCTGCGCTTTGACTTCTCTCATTTTGAAGCGATGAAACCTTCTGAAATCCGCGCGGTGGAAGATATGGTTAACGCACAGATTCGCCGTAACCTGCCAATCGAGACCCACATCATGGATCTCGAAGCAGCAAAAGCGAAAGGTGCGATGGCGCTGTTTGGCGAGAAGTATGATGAGCGCGTTCGTGTACTCAGCATGGGTGATTTCTCGACCGAACTGTGCGGTGGTACTCATGCCTCCCGTACGGGTGATATCGGCCTGTTCCGTATCGTTTCTGAATCGGGTACGGCGGCAGGTGTTCGTCGTATTGAAGCGGTGACCGGTGAGGGTGCGATTGCCAGACTGCACGCTGAAAGCGATCAGCTGCACGACATCGCTCAGTTGCTGAAAGGCGATAGCCAGAATCTGGGTGACAAAGTGCGTAGTACGCTGGAACGTACGCGTCAGCTGGAAAAAGAGCTGCAGCAGCTCAAAGAGCAGGCGGCAGTGCAGGAGAGCGCTAATCTCTCCAGCAAAGCGGTTGAAATTAAAGGTGTTAAACTGCTGGTCAGCGAACTGGCAGGTGTTGAACCTAAGATGCTCCGTACGATGGTTGACGATCTGAAGAACCAGCTTGGTTCAACGATTGTTGTCCTGGCGACAGTGGCTGAGGGTAAGGTTTCTCTGATTGCGGGTGTCTCTAAGGATGTGACAGACCGCGTGAAAGCAGGGGAACTGATTGGCATGGTCGCTCAGCAGGTGGGTGGCAAAGGTGGCGGTCGTCCTGACATGGCGCAAGCCGGTGGTACGGATGCAGCGGCACTTCCAGCGGCATTGGCCAGTGTAGAAAGCTGGGTAAGCGCTAAACTGTAATAATTACAAAGCGTAACCAGACGCCATAACCACAAGGTTATGGCGTATTTGTCACTACGCTATCGATAACGATAAAGTCAGGTTGAGTTTGTGTATATCGGCTAAACTTACGTTTAACAGAATGTGATGCCGTGACTGCTTACACATTACGTGTTTGTCATCGCTTACTTTTTGGCGTTATATGATGGATAATGCCGGGATACAAGAGACCCGACTCTTTTAATCTTTCAAGGAGCAAAGAATGCTGATTCTGACTCGTCGAGTTGGTGAGACCCTCATGATTGGGGATGAGGTCACCGTGACAGTTTTAGGGGTAAAGGGTAACCAGGTTCGTATTGGTGTGAATGCCCCTAAAGAAGTCTCTGTCCATCGTGAAGAGATCTACCAGCGTATCCAGGCTGAAAAATCCCAGCAGTCCAGTTACTGATATTATCGCGTCTCGCCGCCCGGCGAGACGCAACGCTCTCGTCATTTTTCCTGCATAAAGTTACCGTTCGATTTCATTCCTTCTGTTTTTTGTCACTCTGCAAACCTTATCTCGCTCAAAGACCGCAATTTTGCCTGAGGATTTCTGTGCTGATGTCCGCAAAATCCGTTTATAAAACACCCTCTTTGTGGGTTTTCCATGCGAATTGACTGCGATTTGTGCAAACGATAAAAGCTTGTGGAAAATTGTTTGACTTATAAGTCCCAGAAAGTAATATATGCGCCACGCAGCGACGAAGAGCTCTTAACAAGTTCTCCGAAGCACTCGAAAGAGGCGTTGTGTGGTGAGGTGGCCGAGAGGCTGAAGGCGCTCCCCTGCTAAGGGAGTATGCGGTCAAAAGCTGCATCCGGGGTTCGAATCCCCGCCTCACCGCCATTTTGCATCCGTAGCTCAGCTGGATAGAGTACTCGGCTACGAACCGAGCGGTCGGAGGTTCGAATCCTCCCGGATGCACCATCATTATCAGTGTTGCGGCTTGTTGAGTGACATTGAATCAGTAGTAAAAGTAGTACCCCCCTGATGCATCCGTAGCTCAGCTGGATAGAGTACTCGGCTACGAACCGAGCGGTCGGAGGTTCGAATCCTCCCGGATGCACCATCTTCTCCGAGATAACAGCCGCGCTGTTGTTTCAAGGTCTGCGAGATGCTCGCGAGTACCAGGGAGAATAACGTTGCTTTAGCAACGGCCCGTTGGGCGAGGCGCAACCGAGTAATCCTCCCGGATGCACCATCTATTACTTCATATTGCTTTAGAAGTGATATGACGTATCAAGCAGTAAAATAGTAAATCCCGATGCATCCGTAGCTCAGCTGGATAGAGTACTCGGCTACGAACCGAGCGGTCGGAGGTTCGAATCCTCCCGGATGCACCATCTTCTCCGAGATAACAGCCGCGCTGTTGTTTCAAGGTCTGCGAGATGCTCGCGAGTACCAGGGAGGATAACGTTGCTTTAGCAACGGCCCGTCGGGTGAGGCGCAACCGAGTCATACTACCGGATGCACCATTTACTATGCCATTAGCAGTACCCCTGATGCATCCGTAGCTCAGCTGGATAGAGTACTCGGCTACGAACCGAGCGGTCGGAGGTTCGAATCCTCCCGGATGCACCATCTTCTCCGAGATAACAGCCACGCTGTTGTTTCAAGGTCTGCGAGATGCTCGCGAGTACCAGGGAGGAAACGTTGCTTTAGCAATGGCCCGCAGGGCGAGGCGCACTCGAGTCATCCTCCCGGATGCACCATTTCTTCTCAGGATCTCCCCCACAGTTCAATTACTCATCATCCCCTTTGTATTACCACCAGAATCAGCGACAAAAATCCTCGTTTACGATAAAGTAATGTCTTGTTAATCGTTTGGCGAGAGCACGATGTACGCACAGTATGACGGTTTGATCTTTGACATGGATGGCACCATCCTCGATACCGAACCCACGCATCGTAAAGCCTGGAGTGATGTTCTTGGTCGTTATGGCATGCGCTTCGATCTGCAGGCCATGATTGCGCTTAACGGCTCGCCCACCTGGCGAATCGCTCAGGCGGTGATTGAACTGAATCAGTCCGATCTCGATCCTCATCAGCTTGCGCGCGAAAAAACCGATGCAGTCAAAGCGATGCTTTTAGATACTGTTCGTCCTCTTCCGCTGATTGACGTCGTCAAAGCGTGGCATGGCCGTCGCCCAATGTCGGTTGGGACAGGCAGTGAAAGTGCGGTTGCAGAAGCACTGCTTCAGCATCTGGGCTTACGCCATTATTTTTCCGCGGTGGTTGCCGCCGATCATGTCCAAAACCATAAACCTGCACCGGACACCTTTCTGCTTTGCGCAGAGCTAATGGGTGTGCCTGCGCATAAGTGCGTGGTTTTTGAGGATGCAGACTTTGGTATTCAGGCGGCTCGCGAAGCCGGTATGGACGCCGTGGATGTGCGTCTGCTGTGAGTGACCTGCTGTCACTTGCTTCATTATTTGCCAGCAGTTTTTTAAGTGCCACACTTCTACCGGGTAACTCCGAAGTTGTGCTGGTCGCGATGCTGCTATCGGGCGTCAGTCAACCGTGGTTGTTAGTATTAATAGCAACAATGGGTAATAGCCTTGGAGGGCTGACTAACGTTATTCTTGGGCGTTTCTTTCCGCTTCGTGAAAAATCACGCTGGCAGGAAAAGGCAGCAGGCTGGCTTAAACGCTATGGTGCTGCCACGCTTTTACTAAGCTGGATGCCTGTAATAGGCGATTTACTGTGTCTGCTGGCGGGATGGATGCGCATCTCCTGGGGACCAGTGCTCTTTTTTTTATGCCTTGGCAAGGCGTTTCGCTATGTCCTTGTGGCATGGGCGACACTGCAGGGCATGACGTGGTGGCACTAATTGGTGGAGTGATAAAACGACCTTCAATCGTCAACCATTACAATTATGCTGGATAACTATTAATTGACAGGCGGGAGGTCAATTTGATCCCGGACGTATCACAGGCGCTGGCCTGGCTGGAAAAACACCCTCAGGTCCTGAAGGGTATTCAGCGTGGGCTTGAGCGCGAAACACTGCGCGTAAACGAAGATGGTAGCCTGGCGACAACAGGTCATCCTCAGGCGTTAGGCTCAGCGTTGACACATAAATGGATCACTACCGATTTCGCTGAAGCGCTGCTTGAGTTCATCACGCCAGTCGACGGCGATATTGACCACATGCTCACTCTGATGCGTGACGTTCATCGTTTCACTGCCCGGCAGTTGGGCGATGAACGTATGTGGCCGCTCAGCATGCCTTGCTATATTGAGCAGGGGCAAGATATTGAGCTGGCGCAGTACGGCACGTCGAATATCGGTCGGTTAAAAACGCTCTATCGTGAGGGCCTGAAAAATCGCTATGGCGCGCTAATGCAGACTATTTCCGGTGTGCATTACAACTTCTCGCTGCCGATGGCGTTCTGGCAGGCGAAATGCGGTGAAACCGATAAAGAAGCGATTTCTGCGGGCTACTTCCGTTTGATCCGCAACTACTATCGCTTTGGCTGGGTTATCCCTTACCTGTTTGGCGCGTCACCGGCTATTTGTTCGTCGTTCCTGCAGGGCAAACCGACCACGCTGCCGTTTGAGAAAACCGACTGCGGCATGTATTACCTGCCGTACGCCACCTCTCTGCGCCTGAGCGACCTGGGTTATACCAATAAGTCGCAAAGCAATCTCGGAATTACGTTTAACGAATTGCACGAATATGTGGCAGGCTTAAAGCGGGCGATCAAAACGCCGTCGGAAGAGTACGAAAAAATCGGCCTCGAAAAAGACGGCAAACGCCTGCAGATCAACAGCAACGTTTTGCAGATTGAAAACGAGCTGTATGCGCCGATTCGTCCGAAACGCGTCACCCGCAGCGGCGAAGCGCCATCGGATGCGCTGGAACGCGGGGGAATTGAATACATTGAAGTTCGCTCGCTGGACATCAACCCGTTCTCACCGATTGGTGTGGACGAGCAGCAGGTGCGTTTCCTCGATCTGTTTATGGTCTGGTGCGTGCTGGCGGATGCGCCAGAGATGAGCGCTGATGAATTGCTGTGTACGCGTACAAACTGGAATCGCGTGATTCTGGAAGGACGCAAACCCGGCCTGACATTAGGCATTGGCTGCGAAACCGCGCAGTTCCCGCTGGCAAAAGTGGGTAAAGATCTGTTCCGCGATCTCAGGCGCGTGGCGCAAACAATGGACAGCGTCTACGGCGGCGAGGAGTATCAGAAAGTGTGCGATCAGCTGGTCGAATCTTTTGATAATCCTGAACTGACGTTCTCTGCCCGCATTCTGCGTTCTATGATTGATCAAGGTATCGGTGGAACGGGTCGTTCGCTCGCCGCGCAGTATCGTGACATGCTGCAGCAAGAGCCGCTGGAAGTGTTGAGCGAAGAGGATTTTGTTGCGGAGCGCGAGGCATCAGTGCTGCGCCAGCAAGAAGTTGAAGCGGCAGATACCGAATCATTTGAAGCATTTCTGGCGAAGAACGCCTGACACAAAAGAAAAAGGCCACATCGCTGTGGCCAAAATATACATCTCTGAAATCAGGGATGATGATAACAAATGCGCGTCTTTCATATAGTCAGACGTGCAGATGAACAAAGAGTTCATTTTATTTTAAAAAAATCACTATCGGAGGTGACGTATGCCGTTATTAGATAGCTTCACAGTCGACCATACCCGTATGGAAGCACCTGCAGTACGTGTGGCGAAAACCATGCATACCCCGCACGGCGACACGATCACCGTATTTGACCTGCGTTTCTGTGTGCCGAATAAAGAAGTGATGCCGGAGAAAGGCATTCACACTCTGGAGCACCTGTTTGCCGGGTTTATGCGCGATCACCTGAATGGCAACGGCGTAGAGATCATCGACATCTCCCCAATGGGTTGTCGTACCGGTTTCTACATGAGCCTGATTGGTCAGCCTGACGAAACGCGTGTCGCCGATGCCTGGAAAGCGGCAATGGCCGACGTGCTGAAAGTGAAAGAGCAGAACCAGATCCCTGAGCTGAATGTTTACCAGTGCGGCACTTATCAGATGCACTCTCTGGAAGAAGCGCAGGAAATCGCCCGTCACATTATCGACCGTGATGTGCGCGTGAACAGCAATGAAGAGCTGGCTCTGCCGAAAGAGACACTGCAGGAACTGCACATCTAGTACACCTTTTCCCTCTTCTTCCGGGAGAGGGTTGGGTGCGGGTTGTTTCAGCATGATGCGCTCCTGTTGTCTATTCACTGGCGTGAAGCGATTTCAGGAGCGCTGCTTTATCAGGACTGACAGAAGCCGTAGCGAAATGGACAACTTTCCCGGTGAGGCTAGTGGCTAGTGCGCGCCACCGCCACCACCGCCCGCACCGAATGGCGGTTTAGCGAACCACACCAGCCCCAGCAAGAGGATGAAAATCCCTGCCGAAATCCAGAAAATCTCATTGGCAGAAATAATCAGACCCTGGTTGGTGATTTGCTGTGCAATCCAGCCTGACGCCTGTTGCTCCGTCATCCCCATTCCCTGCAGTTGGCTATACATCTCCTGCGAGTTTGGGTTGAACGGGTTAACCGATTCGGTCAGTTGCGCATGGTGTAACGACTCGCGGTTGGTCCATAGTGTGGTGGTGATCGACGTACCGATGGAGCCTGCCAGCGTACGGGTAAAGTTCGACAGACTTGATGCCGCCGCCAGACGCTCAGGCGGTAAGCCAGAGAGTGTGATGGTGGTCAGTGGCATAAAGAAGCACGCCACGGCAAAGCCCTGGATAAACTGTGGCCACGCCGACGCGCCAAAGTCCATGCCCGGTTCGAACGTGTACGCACGCCAGTAGAAGCACACCGCATACATAATAAAGCTGAATGTCACCAGCCTGCGCATATCGAGTTTATGGGCGAAGCGACCAATAATCGGCGACAGCAAGACCGGAATTAAACCGACCGGCGCTGAAGCCAGACCCGCCCATGTCGCGGTATAGCCATACACCTCCTGCAACAGCTGCGGCAGCAGAACAATCGCGCCAAAGTAGAGCATATAAGCGAGACTGATACACAGGCAGCCGATGGTGAAGTTTCGCGACTTAAACAGCGATAAATCGACTATCGGGTTATCGTCCGTCAGCTCCCAGACAATCAGGAAGCTAATCGCGACCACCGCCACGACGGTCAACACGATGATCTCTTGCGAAGCGAACCAGTCCAGCTCTTTGCCCCGGTCCAGCATGATCTGCAGGCTACCGATCCCCAGCACCAGAAGCGCCAGGCCCACGCCATCAATGCGCCGCTGCTCGGTCTTGGTTTCCCGACCGCGCAGGGATTGCAGCGTCATCAGCACCACCACCGCCCCGATAGGCACGTTGATAAAGAATATCCATCCCCAGTGGTAGTTATCGCTGATAAAACCACCGAGGATCGGGCCACAAATGGGCGCAACGATAACCGTCATGGACCATAGCGCCAAGGCGATAGAGCGTTTGGCGGGCGGGTAGTTGCTGAGCAGCAAGCTTTGCGACAGCGGAATTAAAGGCCCGGCAACAATCCCCTGAAGCACGCGGAAGAAGATCAGCATCGTCAGGCTGTTGGACATGCCGCATGCCCAGGAGGCGATAACGAACAGAACCGTTGACCACAGGAACAGCCGGACTTCGCCGACGCGTTTCGCCAGCCAGCCGGTAATCGGAATCGAGATCGCATTCGCAACCCCGAAAGAGGTGATGACCCACGTCCCCTGGCTCAGTGACGAGCCAAGGTTACCGGCGATAGTCGGGATCGCCACGTTCGCGATGGTGGAGTCCAGCACCTGCATGAATGTCGCCAGCGACAGCGCAATGGTCATAATGACCAGCTGCGCCCCCTCCAGCGGTTTTTGCTGTTGCATAACGCTCACCTTCGGATTAACCGGCGTTCGCTTTCACGATGTCGTCAATCAGCGTATTGACCGGATCAAGGCTGATTTCACGGGCGTTACTTTCATAGGCCGGGTTAGTGCGAACCTGATTAGCCAGCATCTGGCCTTCACGGTCAGCCGTATCCACGGTGACGAGCGTCGATAAACCGATACGCAGCGGGTGATCTGCCAGCTGTTTTTGATCCAGCTCGATTCGGACAGGCAGACGCTGAACCACTTTGATCCAGTTACCGGTGGCATTTTGCGCAGGCAACAGAGAGAACGCGCTGCCGGTCCCCATGTCGAGACCCACCACTTTGCCGGTATATTTCACATCATCGCCGTAAATATCACTGACGATCGTCGCGGTCTGGCCGATACGCATATGGGCGAGCTGCGTCTCTTTGAAGTTGGCATCCACCCACAGGTTGTTGGCCGGAACAACCGCCATCAGCGGGGTGGTCTGGCTGATCTGCGCGCCAGGCTGGACGGCACGACGCGACACGTAGCCGGTCAACGGACTGACGATTTTGGTACGCTGAAGGGCAAGCCAGGCGTTACGAACTTCGGTCGCGGCTTGTTTAACGGCGGGCTGATCTTCGAGCTTCGTTCCCAGAATCATCGCCTGGTTGGCGTTGTACTGTTGAATCGCCACATCCAGCTGTGCCTGTGCGCTAGCCACGGCGTCACGCGCGTGTTGCAGCTCTTCACGGCCAATGAGGTTGGCGGAACCCAGCGGTATGCGGCGGTTGAGGTCGCTTTGCGCCTGCGCCAGCGCCGTTTTTTGCACGTCAATGCTTGCCTGCAACTGCTTGCTGTTAATCATCGACTGGCGAGTCTGTCGCACGCTTGAGGCCAGCTCAGTCTGCGCTTTTTCAAACGCCTGCTGGGCATCGGTCGGATCGAGCGTAACCAGCACATCCCCTTTTTGCACAAAGTCGGTATTATCAGCCCAGACTTTGGTCACGCTGCCCGAGACCTGCGCCATAATCTGAACCTGGTTCCCTGCCACGTAGGCATCATCGGTTTCTTCAATATGACGCAGTACTAAAAACCAATAGATCCCATATGCCACTGCAATAATAATAAAGAGCAAGGTCAGCAGAAGAAGGGCGCTCTTACGTTTGCCTTTCTTATTGACCGGTTGCTGCGGGGGAATGTTCTCCGCATTTGCGCTCATTGTTGTTCTCCACGATCTTCTTATTTTCACATCGGCTGGGCCGACCTGTTGTCAGAAAGGCCAGCAGTGTGACGTGCTGGCCTGTCAGTTTACTTTTATACCCGGCACGCTTCGGGTTGCAGTGGCGTTTTGTGCCTGCAACGGAAAGCATGACGGGTTGAAATCTGGATGTTTGAGCGTGTTGTCGCGTTAGCTCAGCGCCTCAAGAATGACGCCATCCTCATCCATCTGATCCAGACGGGTGAGAAGCTTGCGAGTGATATGCTCCAGCTGATCGCGCTCGGCAGTACTCAGAGCAGACCAGAGTTGATGCAGACAGTTGTGCTGAGGGGGAAGCACCTCGCGCAGGAATTCATGACCTTTGTCGGTCAATTGCAGATGCAGGCAGCGGCGGTCATTATCGCTTTCACGGCGCTCAATCCAGCCGCGTTTTTCCAGCTCATCCGCAATACGGGTGGCATTGGTGCGGGACGAGCCCAGCGCGCAGCTCAGTTCAGACGGCTGAATGCTATGATCTTCCTGAGACTCCAGCGTAATCAACGCCATAAACAATGTCTCGTTAATCCCTTGAGCTTTCAGCATCTTATTGCGATTTTCCAGCAGCTTGCCTTGCATGTGCATGCACAGGCGAGTTAACAGGATCTCCTGATACGGGAAGTCCTCGTAACGACTGGCGCGAAATTTAAGCATTTGTTCAATGGGCGTAAACGAACTATCCATTTGGGCATGACCTCATTAATTACAGTCGATATAGTAACGACAGTGACAAATAATGTAAATGAATTATTTGTGCGGTTATATCCGTCATATGAATGTCACTGTCAGAAAGTGCCGGGTGAATCCGTGACCCGGTGAGCACAGAAGCGATAGGGCAAGCGCCCGCGGAAGACAGAGTCGGGTGATGGGAAACAGCATGAAGTTTCAAACGGGGCAGGGAATGTAACAATCTGATGGAATCTGGAGCGGCCAGTAAGTCTGAACTATTCATGCGGCAATTAAATATGTCACCCACATTAAAATTTCTGGGATAAATGATTTCCCCCTCACCTTAACAGACTGAGGGGCTCCTTAACACCCTAAGAAGCCCCAAAGCGATGTAAAGCTTAATGAATCGCTTCCTGAAGATGATATCCGCGCCACCAGAAGAACAGGTTAAGCACAGCGACAACCGTCCCCGCCAGACATACGCCCGCCCATCCGCCATGCTGCCACGCAGAGGCCGAGATCAGCGAGCCCGCCGCACCGCCAATAAAATAACTGGTCATGTAACCGGCTGTCAGGCGGTTACGCGCGTCGGGTTTAACACGATAAATAACCGTCTGGTTGGTGATATGCACGCCCTGAACCGTCAGGTCGAGCACCAGAATACCGACAATCAGCGCCAGTACGGAGATATGTCCGTACCAGATAGCGGCCCAGGAGAGCAGCAGTAAAATCAGCCCGGCGCTGGTGGTCAGATGGGATTTACCTTTATCTGCAAGCCCACCGGCAGGACGCGCGCCCAGCGCACCAGCGGCACCGGCCAGACCAAACAGGCCGATGACTCCTTCAGAATAATTAAATGGCGGAGCCGCCAGCAGGAAAGCCATCGACGTCCACAAAATGCTAAAGTTGGCGAAGGTGAAACAGCCAAGTAAAGCGCGAGTTCGTAGCAGTTTATCCTGAGTGAACAGACTGAAAACGGACCCCAGAAGCTGCGGGTAATTGAGATGATTTTCCTGCTTCACTTTTGGCAGACCGCGCCACAGAGCAAACGCCATCAATACCATCAGAACGCTGGCCACCCAGTAAACGGTGCGCCAGCCGCCAAGACTCGCCAGCAGTCCGGCGACCGTTCGCGCCAGCAGAATCCCCAGCAGTAAGCCGCTCATAATCGTGCCGACCACTTTGCCGCGTTTTTCCGGAGCGGCGAGGGTGGCGGCCAGCGGCACCAGTATTTGCGCGACGACCGAGAACAAACCGGTAAGGGCGGTGCCGAGGATCATCATCGTCAGCGACTGGCTGGAGGCGGTGATCAACATCCCGCCTGCCGCCAGTAAGGTCATGATGACGATAAGGCGACGGCGCTCGAACATGTCGCCCAGCGGAACCAGAAACAGCAGGCCAGCGGCATAGCCGAGCTGCGCGGCGGTGACAATAAAGCCCGCCGAACTGGCGGAGAGTGAAAATGCCCGCGCGATAGTATCGAGCAGGGGTTGGGCGTAATAGTTACTGGCCACCGCCAGCCCCGTTGCCACAGACATTAACAGAATGAGCGCGGGGCTAAGCCCCTGAGTATTTTTGGTCATTATTCGCAGGAATCGTCAGTTGAGTGATTATTTTTCAGAGAACAATCATAACGGATGTCTGTGAATGTTGGGGAGTTGTTACGTAGTGGTTTGTGCGGTTTAGGGAAAGTGCGGTCTGACGCCCACTCCTTTGAAGGAGAGCAGTGAAACGACAGCGCTAATCAGTCCCCTCTCCCTTGAGGGAGAACAGTGAAACGACAGCGCTAATCAGTTCCCTCTCCCTGGAGGGAGAATAGTGAAACGAGTGCGCTAATCAGTTCCATCTCCCTGGAGGGAGAACAGTGAAACGACAGCGCTAATCAGTTCCTTCTCCCTGGAGGGAGAATAGTGAAGCGAGTGCGTTAATCAGTTCCTTCTCGCTGGAGGGAAAAAGCGAAACGACAGCGCTAATCAGTCCCCTCTCCCTTGAGGGAGAGGGTTAGGGTGAGGGGGGAAACCCTCCGATTTTATTTCTGCGCAGCCAGCGCCTCTTTTACCCAGCCGTCAAACTGCTGCTGGTGGGCTTTGATCCAGCCATCAACGTGACCCTGGACATCGGCTTCAGACGATTTCCCTTCATGCATCATGGCGTTCTGCGCGTTGATATCCGCCAGCGGCAGCTTCATCACCGAGAACAGCTTCGCCGCAGCCGGGTTTTTCTCAGCCCAGGCTTTATTGGCGACGATGTGCATCGTATTCACCGGGAAACCATAGTTCATGCCGTTTGGCAGTTTGGTGTCGATATCTTTTTGCTCGCCAGGCAGTGAGGAGAACGGAACCTGCAGCCACACCACGTCTTTACCCGGTTTCAGCTCGTCGCTCACCCAGTACGGTGTCCAGGTGTAATAGATAACCGGTTTGCCTTCTTTAAAGCGGGCAATGGTATCGGCCATCATCGCGGAATAATTACCGTGGCTCACATCAACGGTCTTCTCCAGATCGAAGGCTTTATTCTGGTGATTAATTACCGCTTCGCAGCCCCAGCCAGGAGAACAACCCATCATGTCGGCCTTACCGTCGCCGTTAGTGTCGAACAGTTTGGCGATTTTCGGATCTTTAAGCTGTTCAATATTGGTAATGTGGTATTGATCGGCGGTTTTTTTATCAATCAGATAACCCTGCGCCGCGCCGGTCACAAAGGTCCCTGCACGGTAGAATTTCTTGCTACCGCCCGCAGCAGCATACATATCGTCATGCAGCGGTTGCCAGTTAACGGCAGTAAACGTGGCATCGCCAGAGGCAATCGAAGTATAGCCAACGTTGTAATCCACTTCGCTTGGCTTATCGACCGTGTAACCCAGTTTTTCCAGCGCGCGGCTGACAATCAGGGTCTGGAAACTCTCTTCGGAAATTGTGCTCTGAACCGGTTTAACGGTGATGCCTTTGCCTGGCAGATCGGCTGCAAATGTGCTGGTTGAGACAAGGGTGGCAAACGCTGTGGCAAAAAGTACGCTATGTCGCATCGTTATTCCTTAATTTTAGGGGGGACTTTGTAGACCCGGCAAGCGCGTCGCCGCCGGGTAAGCTACATCGTTACTTAATGAAAGGGCGAGTGATTAACCCTATTGGGCCGGTGGTGTACCAGCGACGATTGCCGCGACTGCGTGAATCGCGACCGACAGCCTGAGTCAGGCGATCGAGAATGATGGCAAGGATCACAATCCCCACGCCGCCCACGGTCGCCAGCCCCATATCGAGGCGGCCAATCCCGCGCAGAACCATCTGACCCAGCCCGCCAACGGCGATCATCGAGGCGATCACCACCATAGAGAGGGCGAGCATCAGCGTCTGATTCACCCCGGCCATAATGGTTGGCATGGCCAGCGGCAGCTGGACTTTGAACAGCATCTGTCGTGGGCTTGCGCCAAACGAACGGGAGGCTTCAATCAAATCGGCCGGCACCTGGTTAATCCCCAGAATGGTCAGGCGAATAATCGGCGGCAGGGCGAAGATAATAGTGACCACCACGCCCGGCACGTTACCGATACCGAACAGCATGACGATCGGCACCAGATAGACAAACGCCGGAGTCGTCTGCATCGCATCAAGCAGCGGCCGAATGATTTTTGCCGCCCGTGGGCTGCGTGCCAGCCAGATCCCCATCGGCAAACCGATCACCACGCAGAACAGCAGCGCAGTCAGCACCAGTGCAAGCGTGATCATTGCCTGCGACCAGGCGCCAATCGCGCCGATCGCAATCAGTGAAATCAGCGTGGCGATCCCCATTCCTGCGCTACCGAACTGCCAGGCGATCAGGGCAAACAACACAATCGCGACGGGCGCGGGCATCCCCAGCAACAGCTGCTGGAAGCCGTTAAGGATATAATCCACGGGCACACGAATGCCCTGGAACAGCGGGCGGAAATGCGTGACGACCCAGTCGATCCCTTCGGTCACCCAGCTGTCCAGCGGGATCAGGGTCTTATGGAACGGATCCATAATATTGAAATGCTCTGGAGCCGGCGCCGGAGCGCTGGTGAGCCAGTCGGCAGCGCCGTTGCCGTCAGCCGGTGCCGGAGTTGAAGACCCCCATGCATCTGCCGATTGTGCAGCGCTATCCGCCGCCTCTGTGGTTCCCCACGGATTAGATTGATCAGCCATTGTTTGCCCCCTCGCGATCTAAAGCCTGCAGCAACATTCGTTTTGAGATGATGCCGACGTACTGGTGTTCTTCTCCGACGACCGGGACCGCACAGGGGGCCTGACCGACATGAGAGAGCAACTCGCTGAGCGGCGTTTCGGCATCGACGGCAAGCGGAGAGTCGATGAGCGCCGCGTCGATTCCCTGATTTTCACTGAGCGCGGATTTCAGGGAGTCGATGGAGACAATGCCAACATATTTATTGCCACGTTCAATGACATAACCATATTCACGGTCTTCATCCTGCAACAATTTCAGTGCAGAACGCGGGCCGAAACCGGGCGTGCGGCGAATAATGCCATTCGGTGAACGACGTGCAATATCTTTAGCACTGAACACCTGGCTAATATCCACACCGCGGAAGAACGTACGCACATAATCATTAGCGGGATTATTCAGAATTTCATCCGGTGTTCCCACCTGTACGACTTCACCGTTTTGCATAATGGCAATACGATCGCCAATACGCATTGCTTCATCGAGATCGTGAGAAATAAAGACCACGGTGCGCTGATGTTTTGCCTGCAGTTTTACCAGTTCATCCTGCATCTCGGTGCGAATTAATGGATCGAGGGCTGAGAAGGCTTCATCCATTAATAATATATCGGGATTAATCGCTAATGCGCGGGCCAAACCAACGCGTTGACGCATACCGCCGGAAAGTTCATCCGGGTAGCCGTGGGCGTAATTTTCCAGACCAACCTGACGTAACGCATCCAGGGCTTTTTCCTGGCGTTCTTGAGCCGCGACACCCGCTAATTCCATACCGAAGGCGGTATTATCCAGCACCGTCATATGTGGCATTAGCGCGAATGACTGAAAGACCATCGCAATCTTTTTCCTGCGCACCTCACGAAGTTCGGTCTCCGATATTCTGGCGATATCCACGCCATCAATCAGCACCTGTCCGCGGGTGGGTTCAATCAGGCGATTGAGAAGGCGAACCATAGTGGATTTACCCGAACCGGATAACCCCATGATGACAAAAATCTCGCCTTCTTCAATTGCCAGACTGGCGTCTTTAACGCCAAGCGATAGCCCTGTTTTTTCCAGGATTTGTTCTTTTGAAAGCCCTTTTTCAATATATTTAAATGCGCGCTGTGGATGCTCGCCAAATACTTTATAGAGATTTTTAACTTCTAATTTAATTGCCATGCAATAGAGTGGTTCCTGTTATTAATTTACGTCGATATGATTACCAGTGGATATAATTGTCTGGCGTTACCCTAACATACTCAGAATCTGAGACAACCCTTGCAGGGTTTGCGGTGTGAATTTTGCGGTAAGCGAAACGGCTGAATTTCCCGTGAGATAAGGGCTGAGCGCAGGTCGAATTTTTCTGAGATTTTTGTCAGCGCGCAGCTCAATTTCACCTGAATCACAATGATTCAGGTGAAATTGAAGCTGAAATGACAGTGTAGATGATGAGGAAATAGATGTGAGGAATTATCGAACTTACATTAAATTAATGAGCGCTATATTACTGCTCAAAAATCCCAGTCCTCGTCCTCGGTCTCTACCGCTTTTCCCATGACATATGATGACCCGGACCCGGAAAAGAAATCGTGGTTTTCGTCGGCACCAGGAGAGAGCGCCGCCAGAATAGCTGGATTCACTTCCGCCATTTCTGCCGGGAATAAAGCCTCATAGCCGAGATTCATGAGCGCTTTGTTGGCGTTGTAGCAGAGAAACGCTTTCACATCCTCAACCCAGCCCGTTCCGGCATACAATTCTTCGGTATAACTCAGTTCGTTATCATAGAGATCCATCAGCAAATCGAGGGCAAAACCTTTCAGCTCCTCGCGTTTGTCTTCGCTTATTTTCTCCAGTCCTTTCTGATACTTATAGCCAATATAGTATCCATGCACCGCTTCATCGCGAATAATCAGGCGAATCAAATCAGCGGTGTTGGTCAGTTTCCCGCGGCTCGACCAGTACATCGGCAGCCAGAAGCCAGAATAGAAGAGGAACGATTCCAGAAATACGCTGGCGATTTTCTTCTTCAGCGGCTCATCGGCCCGGTAATATTCCAGCACCAGCTGGGCTTTGCGCTGCAACGAAGGGCTCTCTTCACTCCAGCTGTATGCCGCATCCACCTCTTTGGTCTGACACAGGGTCGAAAAAATAGAGCTGTACGATCGGGCATGCACCGCTTCCATAAAGCTGATATTCGACATCACCGCCTCTTCATGGGGGGTGAGGGAATCAGCCATCAGCGCGGGCGCGCCGACGGTATTCTGGATGGTGTCCAGCAGCGTTAAGCCGGTAAAAACACGGATCGTCAGCTGTTGCTCTGCATGGCTCAGGGTTTGCCACGCCGGGATATCATTCGACAGCGGGACTTTTTCCGGCAGCCAGAAGTTGCTGGTCAGGCGATTCCACACCTCCAGATCTTTATCGTCCTGAATTTTATTCCAGTTAACGGCACTGACGCGTGACAGTTTCATCCTTTCTCCTTACAGCGCGCAGGACACGCAGCCTTCGATTTCGGTGCCTTCCAGCGCGAGCTGGCGCAGGCGAATGTAATACAGCGTCTTGATACCTTTCTTCCAGGCATAGATCTGCGCTTTGTTAATATCCCGGGTGGTGGCGGTATCGGGGAAGAACAGGGTCAGCGACAGCCCCTGATCCACATGGCGGGTCGCCTCGGCGTAGGTATCAATAATTTTTTCAGGTCCGATTTCATACGCATCCTGATACAGCGCCAGATTCTCGTTAGTCATAAACGGGGCAGGGTAATAGACGCGTCCGGTTTTACCTTCTTTGCGAATTTCGATTTTCGAGACGATCGGGTGAATGCTGGACGTCGCATGATTGATATACGAGATTGACCCGGTCGGCGGAACCGCCTGCAGATTCTGGTTATAAATGCCGTGACGCATTACGTCGTCGCGCAGCTGCTGCCACATCTCGCGGGTCGGCAACGTGATACCGGCGCGGGCAAACAGCGCACGCACTTTCTCCGTTTTCGGCTGCCAGTCGCTTTCCAGATACTGATCAAAATACTCTCCGCTGGCATAGCGCGACTGTTCAAAGCCGGCGAAACGCCGATTGCGCTCGCGCGCCAGCTTCATCGACGTATTAAGGGCATGCCAGGTGATGGTATAGAAGTAGAGATTGGTGAAATCCAGCCCCTCGGCGCTGCCGTAGGCAATTCCTTCGCGCGCCAGATAGCCGTGAAGGTTCATCTGCCCCAGCCCGATGGCATGAGAGGCGGTGTTACCCGCTTCAATCGACGGCACGCTGCGGATATGGCTCATGTCAGACACCGCCGTCAGGCCGCGGATAGCGGTCTCCACGCTGCGGCCAAAATTCGGTGAATCCATGGTGTGGGCAATATTCAGCGAGCCCAGATTGCAGGAGATATCTTTGCCGATATCGGCATAGTCCAGATTCTCATCGTAGGCAGAGGCGCTGTTGACCTGCAAAATCTCGGAGCACAGGTTGCTCATGTTAATCCGCCCGGCAATCGGGTTGGCGCGGTTCACCGTATCTTCAAACATCATGTACGGATAACCGGATTCAAACTGGATCTCGGCCAGCGTCTGGAAAAAGTCGCGGGCGTTAATGTACTTTTTGCGGATCCGATCGTCAGCCACCAGCTCGTCATACCGTTCGCTGATGGCCATATCGCCAAACGGTTTGCCATAGATGCGCTCAATATCATAGGGCGAGAAGAGGGCCATATCGCCATTCTCTTTGGCGAGCTGGAAAGTGATATCCGGGATCACCACACCCAAAGAGAGCGTTTTGATACGGATTTTTTCGTCGGCGTTTTCGCGTTTGGTGTCGAGAAAACGCAGAATATCCGGGTGATGCGCGTGCAGATAGACAGCGCCCGCGCCCTGGCGTGCGCCAAGCTGATTGGCATACGAAAACGCATCTTCGAGCATTTTCATCACCGGAATTACCCCGGAAGACTGATTTTCGATGCGCTTGATCGGCGCGCCGGATTCACGCAGATTCGACAGCAGAAACGCCACGCCACCGCCGCGTTTGGAGAGTTGCAGGGCGGAGTTCACCGCGCGGCCAATCGACTCCATATTATCTTCAATGCGCAACAGGAAGCAGGAGACCAGCTCGCCGCGCTGCGCTTTACCGCAGTTCAGAAACGTCGGCGTCGCAGGCTGGAACCGCCCGGATAAGATCTCATCGGTGAGCTGCTGCGCCAGATCTTCATCACCCTGCGCCAGCGTTAAAGCCACCATACAGACCCGGTCTTCGAAACTTTCCAGATAGCGTTTGCCGTCGAAGGTTTTAAGCGTATAGCTGGTGTAATACTTCCACGCGCCGAGAAACGTCCGGAAGCGAAAACCGCTGGCGTGGGCCCGCTCGAAAAGCGTTACTACAAACGCGCGAGCGTAACGGGTCAACACCCGCTCATCGTAATATCCTTCTGCAATAAGATAGTCGAGCCGCGCCTCAGGGCTGGCAAACGACACGCTGTTAGGGCGGACATGAGCGGCAAAAAAGGCTTCTACCGCCTCATGATCTTTGCCGAACTGAATATGCCCCTCGCGATCGTAGAGGTTAAGCATGGCGTTTAGCGCGTGATAATCAGTCGATCCCTGGATTACGCGTTCTGCGGTTGTTGTTGCCAAAATTCGTTCACTCCTTTACGCACATTCTCTACGTCCTGCTGTGTCCCCATCAGTTCAAATCGATAGAGATACGGCACGCCGCACTTTTGAGAGATAACATCCCCGGCGCGACAGAATGCATCGCCAAAGTTGCGATTGCCTGCCGCGATCACGCCGCGAATCAGCGCCCGGTTATGCGGATCGTTCAGAAAGCGGATCGCCTGACGAGGCACTGCCCCCGCCGTTCCTCCGCCGCCATAGCTGGGGACTACCAAAATATAGGGTTCGTCTACCTGAATCCGCTCGCGCTCGTTAAGCGGAATACGCACCGCGGGCAGCCCGACGCGCTCAATAAAGCGGAGCGTATTTTCCGAGCTGCTGGAGAAGTAGACGAGCACACTCATGCGCTGATGGCCTGAGTGTGCAGGCGGTTAATCATATCCGGACGAAATCCTGACCAGCTCGTATCACCGGCGATCACCACCGGAAGCTGACGAAAGCCCTGAGCGCGGAGGGTATCGGCAGCATCCGGGACTAAATCCACATTCACCATTTCAAACTCCACGCCGCGACTTTCCATCGCGCGTTTGGTGGCGTGGCACTGAACACAGTCGTTCCGAGTGTAAATAGTAATGCGCATGATTCGTATTTCCATCTAAAATGAGAGAACGGCGCGAATGAACGCGTCAGATTGTGTGTGTCTTGCTAATGAGGATACTAGATGTAGTTGATGTAATTTTCAACCATACAAGATATGGGATTTATAGATTAATTCTGCCCGGGTGATGACGATAACGGGCAAGGCCAGAGTGTACGCGGAGTGTGGTTGATTTTTAGCCAGAAAAATAAAAACCCCCGTCCGCAGGGGCGAACGGGGGCTCTTGATGATGCGCGTGACAGATTATTTACGCAGGGTTAGCAGGGCGCCGATAAATATCCCTACAGCCGCGACAGTCCCCACTGCGTACAGGGGTTTTTCGCGAATAAAAGTGTTGGCGCAGCCAATCGCATCACAGGCGGCTTGCGTCGTGCGCGAGCGGCCATGCATTCTGGCGCGGGTTTCGCGCAGCAAAGACTGAGCCTTACGTCTGGCGACATCCGCCTCGTCCTTTGCATCAGAACCCCAGGATTTTAAAACATCCTCCAGCGTGTCTGCTAATTGGCTGACATCGTTACGAATATCCTGAGCGTCGTCATTAATATCGTTTCGGTTCGGTCTGTTAAACATACGATCCTCCATAATTTTGCGTTCACATTCAGTTTAGCTCAGGATTTTAATATCTGAAGCGAGTCACGACTTATCTGGTCGTTTGTGGATTTATCTGAAAGCGTTGCTAATGCTGAATATTGTAAGGTTGGCCCGCAGGAAAAGATAACGAGGATAAAATATGTATTTACGACCCGATGAGGTGGCGCGCGTTCTTGAAAAAGCGGGTTTCATCATGGATGCAGTGACTCAAAAAACATACGGTTATCGCCGTGGTGATAATTATGTTTACGTTAATCGCGAAGCCCGAATGGGACGCACTGCGCTGATTATTCATCCCACGCTGAAAGACAGAAGTTTGTCGTTTGCTGAACCCGCCACGGATATCAAAACCTGCGATCATTATCAGGAGTTTCCCCTCTATTTAGCCGGGGAGAGGCACCAACACTATGGTATACCGCACGGTTTTAGTTCCCGCATGGCGCTGGAGCGATTTCTGACAGGTTTGTTTGGCGAACCGCAATAAGCACGCGACTGGCACCGGGCCAGTCGCTTTGAATCACGCCCGGGACTGATGGTACTGACTGACTTTAAACAGTCGACGACAGTAATCAAGGAAGTAGCCATACACGGCGCCCATCAGCATCGACACCACAATATTGCTGCTGACCGCAGCGGCAATCTGATGCCAGTCTGCGCCCACGGTCAGAAGAATCGCCACATATACCGGTGACTGGAAAGTGACGTAGGCCAATACGTCAGCCAGGTTTTTGATCCAACCCGACGGGCCGACGCGACGCGCCACGCGCATCACCGCATCACGGTAAAAACCATACGGCCATGCAATAAGGATGTTGACGGGGATAGCCACCAGTCTGGAAGAAAGCGACTGCTCAAAAGACATTCCGGAGAGGAATATCTCGATCAGCATGTTCACTACGGAACAGTAGACAACCATCGCGAAAGTGTCTGCAACTGCGTGACGCAGGCGAGACTGCGGTGAGAACATGTCCGAACTCCTTGAGAAGAACACTACAGGGAAATTTGACCTTCGGCGACTGGTGCTTTAGGTTGGTTTTATTGACGTGTATAGGGTATATCTCTGCATTGAAACTCACAATGAGTGATAAATTTTTATTTATTGCCGTTTTTTCCACAAAACTCTCTAAATCGATCCGCTTTAACCCCGCTTCGGCATTTTGTGTTT